>NZ_CANMDS010000121.1 GCF_947496725.1 uncultured Dokdonia sp. | reverse complement strand
CTCTCTGTAACAACTACATCGTGTACTAATGAAGTCCCTTCTAATTCTTCTTCCGTTGATACTGAAACTACACCAGCA
>NZ_CANMDS010000120.1 GCF_947496725.1 uncultured Dokdonia sp. | reverse complement strand
CCCCCCCCCCCCCCCCCCCCCCCCCCCCCCCCCCCCCCCCCCCCCCCCCCCCCCCCCCCCCCCCCCCCCCCCCCCCCC
>NZ_CANMDS010000119.1 GCF_947496725.1 uncultured Dokdonia sp. | reverse complement strand
AAAAAAAAAAAAAAAAAAAAAAAAAAAAAAAAAAAAAAAAAAAAAAAAAAAAAAAAAAAAAAAAAAAAAAAAAAAAAA
>NZ_CANMDS010000118.1 GCF_947496725.1 uncultured Dokdonia sp. | reverse complement strand
ACTACAACTTCTCCTTCAGTCTCTCCTGCAGGAATCGTTACCGTTACAATTGTCTCTTCATAATCATCCTCACCAGCAGT
>NZ_CANMDS010000117.1 GCF_947496725.1 uncultured Dokdonia sp. | reverse complement strand
GTTACTGTGTATTCAAAAGTATCTTCTCCGTTGAAATCAGGATCTGGAGTATACGTTACTGTTCCATCATCGTTGATTAC
>NZ_CANMDS010000116.1 GCF_947496725.1 uncultured Dokdonia sp. | reverse complement strand
TCGAAACCATCATTATCTAATACATCAATTACTACTGGTGTATCTTCAGGTGTTGTCTCAGCGTCATCTACAACATCTTC
>NZ_CANMDS010000115.1 GCF_947496725.1 uncultured Dokdonia sp. | reverse complement strand
CAGAAGGAACCGATCCTCAGAACCCAGATTCAGATGGTGATGGTGTGATTGACGGAACCGAAGTTACTGATGGTACAAGTC
>NZ_CANMDS010000114.1 GCF_947496725.1 uncultured Dokdonia sp. | reverse complement strand
AACCGATCCTCAGAACCCAGATTCAGATGGTGATGGTGTGATTGATGGAACCGAAGTTACTGATGGTACAAGTCCAACAGA
>NZ_CANMDS010000113.1 GCF_947496725.1 uncultured Dokdonia sp. | reverse complement strand
AGAGCATTCCAAGCAGCACTTGCTGTCTCTGTAATACTAGCTGTTAAGAAATCACAACCATCTGTTGGATCTGTACCATCTAA
>NZ_CANMDS010000112.1 GCF_947496725.1 uncultured Dokdonia sp. | reverse complement strand
AGAGCGTTCCAAGCAGCACTTGCTGTCTCTGTAATACTAGCTGTTAAGAAATCACAACCATCTGTTGGATCTGTACCGTCTAA
>NZ_CANMDS010000111.1 GCF_947496725.1 uncultured Dokdonia sp. | reverse complement strand
AGAGCGTTCCAAGCAGCACTTGCTGTCTCTGTAATACTAGCTGTTAAGAAATCACAACCATCAGTTGGATCTGTACCGTCTAA
>NZ_CANMDS010000110.1 GCF_947496725.1 uncultured Dokdonia sp. | reverse complement strand
AGAGCATTCCAAGCAGCACTTGCTGTCTCTGTAATACTAGCTGTTAAGAAATCACAACCATCTGTTGGATCTGTACCGTCTAA
>NZ_CANMDS010000109.1 GCF_947496725.1 uncultured Dokdonia sp. | reverse complement strand
CACGATGTAGTTGTTACAGAGAGCGCAGATGCTGAAGTATATCCATTTGTTATTTCAAATGACAGTACTGAGGATGAGGATTAC
>NZ_CANMDS010000108.1 GCF_947496725.1 uncultured Dokdonia sp. | reverse complement strand
TACACAGTGACTGTAACAAACCCTGATGGAACAACAACTACTGAGACTGCTACTGTAGTAGTAACAGTAACTCCAGAAGAAGATGT
>NZ_CANMDS010000107.1 GCF_947496725.1 uncultured Dokdonia sp. | reverse complement strand
GGATTAACAAATGGAGATGAAATCACAGAAGGAACCGATCCTCAGAACCCAGATTCAGATGGTGATGGTGTGATTGACGGAACCGA
>NZ_CANMDS010000106.1 GCF_947496725.1 uncultured Dokdonia sp. | reverse complement strand
TCGGTTCCATCAATCACACCATCACCATCTGAATCTGGGTTCTGAGGATCGGTTCCTTCTGTGATTTCATCTCCATTCGTTAATCC
>NZ_CANMDS010000105.1 GCF_947496725.1 uncultured Dokdonia sp. | reverse complement strand
ACTGTGTATTCAAAAGTATCTTCTCCGTTGAAATCAGGATCTGGAGTATACGTTACTGTTCCATCATCGTTGATTACTACAGTTCC
>NZ_CANMDS010000104.1 GCF_947496725.1 uncultured Dokdonia sp. | reverse complement strand
CAGAAGGAACTGATCCTCAGAACCCAGATTCAGATGGTGATGGTGTGATTGATGGAACCGAAGTTACTGATGGTACAGATCCATTAAA
>NZ_CANMDS010000103.1 GCF_947496725.1 uncultured Dokdonia sp. | reverse complement strand
TCTGTTGGACTTGTACCATCAGTAACTTCGGTTCCATCAATCACACCATCACCATCTGAATCTGGGTTCTGAGGATCAGTTCCTTCTG
>NZ_CANMDS010000102.1 GCF_947496725.1 uncultured Dokdonia sp. | reverse complement strand
ACTTCATTAGTACACGATGTAGTTGTTACAGAGAGCGCAGATGCTGAAGTATATCCATTTGTTATTTCAAATGACAGTACTGAGGATGA
>NZ_CANMDS010000101.1 GCF_947496725.1 uncultured Dokdonia sp. | reverse complement strand
ACTAATGAAGTTCCTTCTAATTCTTCTTCCGTTGATACTGAAACTACACCAGCATCATCGTTATCTGTAATCGTTCCTGTAGCAGCTAC
>NZ_CANMDS010000100.1 GCF_947496725.1 uncultured Dokdonia sp. | reverse complement strand
ACTACAGTTCCGTTTGCAGGATCTGTAACATCAGTTACTTCTACATCAGCAGCAGGATCAAAACCATCATTATCTAATACATCAATTAC
>NZ_CANMDS010000099.1 GCF_947496725.1 uncultured Dokdonia sp. | reverse complement strand
GTTACTGTGTATTCAAAAGTATCTTCTCCGTTGAAATCAGGATCTGGAGTATACGTTACTGTTCCATCATCGTTGATCACTACAGTTCC
>NZ_CANMDS010000098.1 GCF_947496725.1 uncultured Dokdonia sp. | reverse complement strand
ACTACAGTTCCGTTTGCAGGATCTGTAACATCAGTTACTTCTACATCAGCAGCAGGATCGAAACCATCATTATCTAATACATCAATTAC
>NZ_CANMDS010000097.1 GCF_947496725.1 uncultured Dokdonia sp. | reverse complement strand
GACAATACAGACCCAAGTGGAACGGTAACTATTATCGATAACGATGATGCTCCAACCGTGACTATCGAAGATGTGATTGTAAATGAAGATGC
>NZ_CANMDS010000096.1 GCF_947496725.1 uncultured Dokdonia sp. | reverse complement strand
TCATTATCACAATCAAGAGCGTTCCAAGCAGCACTTGCTGTCTCTGTAATACTAGCTGTTAAGAAATCACAACCATCAGTTGGATCTGTACC
>NZ_CANMDS010000095.1 GCF_947496725.1 uncultured Dokdonia sp. | reverse complement strand
GGTACAGATCCAACAGATGGTTGTGATTTCTTAACAGCTAGTATTACAGAGACAGCAAGTGCTGCTTGGAATGCTCTTGATTGTGATAATGA
>NZ_CANMDS010000094.1 GCF_947496725.1 uncultured Dokdonia sp. | reverse complement strand
ACTGTAGTAGCCGATGCTGCTTGGTTAGCTGGTGATTGTGATGGTGACGGAGTAACAAATGAGCAAGAAGTATTAGACGGTACAGATCCAAC
>NZ_CANMDS010000093.1 GCF_947496725.1 uncultured Dokdonia sp. | reverse complement strand
AATGGAGATGAAATCACAGAAGGAACTGATCCTCAGAACCCAGATTCAGATGGTGATGGTGTGATTGATGGAACCGAAGTTACTGATGGTACA
>NZ_CANMDS010000092.1 GCF_947496725.1 uncultured Dokdonia sp. | reverse complement strand
GCTCTTGATTGTGATAATGACGGATTAACGAATGGAGATGAAATCACAGAAGGAACCGATCCTCAGAACCCAGATTCAGATGGTGATGGTGTG
>NZ_CANMDS010000091.1 GCF_947496725.1 uncultured Dokdonia sp. | reverse complement strand
GTTCCATCATCGTTGAGCACTACAGTTCCGTTTGCAGGATCTGTAACATCAGTTACTTCTACATCAGCAGCAGGATCAAAACCATCATTATCTAA
>NZ_CANMDS010000090.1 GCF_947496725.1 uncultured Dokdonia sp. | reverse complement strand
GTTCCATCATCGTTGATTACTACAGTTCCGTTTGCAGGATCTGTAACATCAGTTACTTCTACATCAGCAGCAGGATCAAAACCATCATTATCTAA
>NZ_CANMDS010000089.1 GCF_947496725.1 uncultured Dokdonia sp. | reverse complement strand
GTTCCATCATCGTTGATCACTACAGTTACGTTTGGAGGATCTGTAACATCAGTTAATTCTACATCAGAAGCAGGATCGAAATCATCATTATCTAA
>NZ_CANMDS010000088.1 GCF_947496725.1 uncultured Dokdonia sp. | reverse complement strand
GTTCCATCATCGTTGATTACTACAGTTCCGTTTGCAGGATCTGTAACATCAGTTACTTCTACATCAGCAGCAGGATCGAATTGATTACTACAGTA
>NZ_CANMDS010000087.1 GCF_947496725.1 uncultured Dokdonia sp. | reverse complement strand
ACAGCAAGTGCTGCTTGGAACGCTCTTGATTGTGATAATGACGGATTAACGAATGGAGATGAAATCACAGAAGGAACCGATCCTCAGAACCCAGATTC
>NZ_CANMDS010000086.1 GCF_947496725.1 uncultured Dokdonia sp. | reverse complement strand
TCTCTGTAACAACTACATCGTGCACTAATGAAGTTCCTTCTAATTCTTCTTCCGTTGATACTGAAACTACACCAGCATCATCGTTATCTGTAATCGTTCC
>NZ_CANMDS010000085.1 GCF_947496725.1 uncultured Dokdonia sp. | reverse complement strand
GGAATGTGTGGTGCAGAGACTACAGTAGACCAACAGGTGAATCCGCTACCAGTTATTGGAGAACCTTTACCAGAGGCTATTGCGTGTGATGAAGACAATGA
>NZ_CANMDS010000084.1 GCF_947496725.1 uncultured Dokdonia sp. | reverse complement strand
GTAACTGATGTTACAGATCCTGCAAATGGAACTGTAGTAATCAACGATGATGGAACAGTAACGTATACTCCAGATCCTGATTTCAACGGAGAAGATACTTTTGA
>NZ_CANMDS010000083.1 GCF_947496725.1 uncultured Dokdonia sp. | reverse complement strand
GATTTCTTAACAGCTAGTATTACAGAGACAGCAAGTGCTGCTTGGAACGCTCTTGATTGTGATAATGACGGATTAACGAATGGAGATGAAATCACAGAAGGAAC
>NZ_CANMDS010000082.1 GCF_947496725.1 uncultured Dokdonia sp. | reverse complement strand
GAATCTGGGTTCTGAGGATCGGTTCCTTCTGTGATTTCATCTCCATTTGTTAATCCGTCATTATCACAATCAAGAGCGTTCCAAGCAGCACTTGCTGTCTCTGTA
>NZ_CANMDS010000081.1 GCF_947496725.1 uncultured Dokdonia sp. | reverse complement strand
TACAGAGACAGCAAGTGCTGCTTGGAATGCTCTTGATTGTGATAATGACGGATTAACAAATGGAGATGAAATCACAGCAGGAACCGATCCTCAGAACCCAGATTC
>NZ_CANMDS010000080.1 GCF_947496725.1 uncultured Dokdonia sp. | reverse complement strand
ACTCCGTACCATCTACATACGTAGCTGTGACCAGCACCTGGTAGGTTCCTGCAGCATCTACAGTCACCACAGGATCTTGTGATATCAATGCACCATCGAGCGTCCA
>NZ_CANMDS010000079.1 GCF_947496725.1 uncultured Dokdonia sp. | reverse complement strand
GACCTGTACCATCTGTAACTTCGGTTCCGTCAATCACACCATCACCATCTGAATCTGGGTTTTGAGGATCGGTTCCTGCAGTGATTTCATCTCCATTTGTTAATCC
>NZ_CANMDS010000078.1 GCF_947496725.1 uncultured Dokdonia sp. | reverse complement strand
GTTCCATCATCGTTGATTACTACAGTTCCATTTGCAGGATCTGTAACATCAGTTACCTCTACATCAGCAGCAGGATCAAAACCATCATTATCTAATACATCAATTAC
>NZ_CANMDS010000077.1 GCF_947496725.1 uncultured Dokdonia sp. | reverse complement strand
GCTGCTTGGTTAGCTGGTGATTGTGATGGTGACGGAGTAACAAATGAGCAAGAAGTATTAGACGGTACAGATCCAACTGATGGTTGTGATTTCTTAACAGCTAGTATTAC
>NZ_CANMDS010000076.1 GCF_947496725.1 uncultured Dokdonia sp. | reverse complement strand
TCTCTGTAACAACTACATCGTGTACTAATGAAGTCCCTTCTAATTCTTCTTCCGTTGATACTGAAACTACACCAGCAGCATCGTTATCTGTAATCGTTCCTGTAGCAGCTAC
>NZ_CANMDS010000075.1 GCF_947496725.1 uncultured Dokdonia sp. | reverse complement strand
GTAGCTGCTACAGGAACGATTACAGATAACGATGCTGCTGGTGTAGTTTCAGTATCAACGGAAGAAGAATTAGAAGGAACTTCATTAGTGCACGATGTAGTTGTTACAGAGA
>NZ_CANMDS010000074.1 GCF_947496725.1 uncultured Dokdonia sp. | reverse complement strand
TACACAGTGACTGTAACAAACCCTGATGGAACAACAACTACTGAGACTGCTACTGTAGTAGTAACAGTAACTCCAGAGGCTGATGTTGTAGATGACGCTGAGACAACACCTGAAGAT
>NZ_CANMDS010000073.1 GCF_947496725.1 uncultured Dokdonia sp. | reverse complement strand
CTGAGACTGCTACTGTAGTAGTAACAGTAACTCCAGAGGCTGATGTTGTAGATGACGCTGAGACAACACCTGAAGATACACCAGTAGTAATTGATGTATTAGATAATGATGGTTTCGA
>NZ_CANMDS010000072.1 GCF_947496725.1 uncultured Dokdonia sp. | reverse complement strand
GAAGATGCTGGAACTGCAACGGTTCCTGTAACCTTAAGTAACCCAAGTGATGAGGACACTGTTATTGAGATAGTAACAACGACGGGTACAGCTGGTGAGGATGATTATGAAGAGACAAT
>NZ_CANMDS010000071.1 GCF_947496725.1 uncultured Dokdonia sp. | reverse complement strand
ACCACAGGTTGTGTGAACTTTACAAGCATCATCTTTACGGTCGAGAGCCGTCCAGAGGTATCTCCAGCAGATAATATAGTACAGTGTGCCGATGATCTTGGGATTAATGTTGCGCCTAA
>NZ_CANMDS010000070.1 GCF_947496725.1 uncultured Dokdonia sp. | reverse complement strand
GCTGGTGTAGTTTCAGTATCAACGGAAGAAGAATTAGAAGGGACTTCATTAGTACACGATGTAGTTGTTACAGAGAGCGCAGATGCTGAAGTATATCCATTTGTTATTTCAAATGACAG
>NZ_CANMDS010000069.1 GCF_947496725.1 uncultured Dokdonia sp. | reverse complement strand
CCTTCTAATTCTTCTTCCGTTGATACTGAAACTACACCAGCAGCATCGTTATCTGTAATCGTTCCTGTAGCAGCTACTCCGCCAACAGTAAGATCATAAACTTCAGCTTCCTCATCAATT
>NZ_CANMDS010000068.1 GCF_947496725.1 uncultured Dokdonia sp. | reverse complement strand
GCAATCTCATCTGCATTAGTTACACCATCTCCATCACAGTCAGCAGCTAACCAAGCAGCGTCTGCTGTTAATGTTTGACTAGCAACTACTAGATCACAGTTATCTGTTGGACTTGTACCATC
>NZ_CANMDS010000067.1 GCF_947496725.1 uncultured Dokdonia sp. | reverse complement strand
GATGTTGTAGATGACGCTGAGACAACACCTGAAGATACACCAGTAGTAATTGATGTATTAGATAATGATGGTTTCGATCCTGCTGCTGATGTAGAAGTAACTGATGTTACAGATCCTGCAAA
>NZ_CANMDS010000066.1 GCF_947496725.1 uncultured Dokdonia sp. | reverse complement strand
GATTTCTTAACAGCTAGTATTACAGAGACAGCAAGTGCTGCTTGGAACGCTCTTGATTGTGATAATGACGGATTAACGAATGGAGATGAAATCACAGAAGGAACTGATCCTCAGAACCCAGATTC
>NZ_CANMDS010000065.1 GCF_947496725.1 uncultured Dokdonia sp. | reverse complement strand
GAAGATGTTGTAGATGACGCTGAGACAACACCTGAAGATACACCAGTAGTAATTGATGTATTAGATAATGATGGTTTTGATCCTGCTGCTGATGTAGAAGTAACTGATGTTACAGATCCTGCAAA
>NZ_CANMDS010000064.1 GCF_947496725.1 uncultured Dokdonia sp. | reverse complement strand
GATCCTGCTGCTGATGTAGAAGTAACTGATGTTACAGATCCTGCAAACGGAACTGTAGTGATCAACGATGATGGAACAGTAACGTATACTCCAGATCCTGATTTCAACGGAGAAGATACTTTTGA
>NZ_CANMDS010000063.1 GCF_947496725.1 uncultured Dokdonia sp. | reverse complement strand
TCAAAAGTATCTTCTCCGTTGAAATCAGGATCTGGAGTATACGTTACTGTTCCATCATCGTTGATTACTACAGTTCCGTTTGCAGGATCTGTAACATCAGTTACTTCTACATCAGCAGCAGGATC
>NZ_CANMDS010000062.1 GCF_947496725.1 uncultured Dokdonia sp. | reverse complement strand
TCGGCTGTTAATGTTTGACTAGCAACTACTAGATCACAGTTATCTATTGGACTTGTACCATCAGTAACTTCGGTTCCGTCAATCACACCATCACCATCTGAATCTGGGTTCTGAGGATCGGTTCCT
>NZ_CANMDS010000061.1 GCF_947496725.1 uncultured Dokdonia sp. | reverse complement strand
ACAGCAAGTGCTGCTTGGAATGCTCTTGATTGTGATAATGACGGATTAACAAATGGAGATGAAATCACAGAAGGAACTGATCCTCAGAACCCAGATTCAGATGGTGATGGTGTGATTGATGGAACCGA
>NZ_CANMDS010000060.1 GCF_947496725.1 uncultured Dokdonia sp. | reverse complement strand
ACAGCAAGTGCTGCTTGGAACGCTCTTGATTGTGATAATGACGGATTAACGAATGGAGATGAAATCACAGAAGGAACTGATCCTCAGAACCCAGATTCAGATGGTGATGGTGTGATTGATGGAACCGA
>NZ_CANMDS010000059.1 GCF_947496725.1 uncultured Dokdonia sp. | reverse complement strand
TGCTGGTGTAGTTTCAGTATCAACGGAAGAAGAATTAGAAGGAACTTCATTAGTGCACGATGTAGTTGTTACAGAGAGCGCAGATGCTGAAGTATATCCATTTGTTATTTCAAATGACAGTACTGAGGATGA
>NZ_CANMDS010000058.1 GCF_947496725.1 uncultured Dokdonia sp. | reverse complement strand
GATCCTCAGAACCCAGATTCAGATGGTGATGGTGTGATTGATGGAACCGAAGTTACTGATGGTACAAGTCCAACAGATAACTGTGATCTAGTAGTTGCTAGTCAAACATTAACAGCAGACGCTGCTTGGTTAGC
>NZ_CANMDS010000057.1 GCF_947496725.1 uncultured Dokdonia sp. | reverse complement strand
TTCCAAGCAGCACTTGCTGTCTCTGTAATACTAGCTGTTAAGAAATCACAACCATCTGTTGGATCTGTACCGTCTAATACTTCTTGCTCATTTGTTACTCCGTCACCATCACAATCACCAGCTAACCAAGCAGC
>NZ_CANMDS010000056.1 GCF_947496725.1 uncultured Dokdonia sp. | reverse complement strand
GTAGACCTACAGGTGAATCCGCTACCAGTTATTGGAGAACCTTTACCAGAGGCTATTGCGTGTGATGAAGACAATGATGGTTTTGGAGCCTTTGATTTGCAACAGTATAATGATGACTTATTAGCAACGCTCACAGA
>NZ_CANMDS010000055.1 GCF_947496725.1 uncultured Dokdonia sp. | reverse complement strand
ACGGTAACTATTATCGATAACGATGATGCTCCAACCGTGACTATCGAAGATGTGATCGTAGATGAAGATGCTGGAACGGCAACGGTTCCTGTAACCTTAAGTAACCCAAGTGATGAGGACACTGTTATTGAGATAGTA
>NZ_CANMDS010000054.1 GCF_947496725.1 uncultured Dokdonia sp. | reverse complement strand
GCAATCTCATCTGCATTAGTTACACCATCTCCATCACAGTCAGCAGCTAACCAAGCAGCATCGGCTGTTAATGTTTGGTGAAGAATATCGAACTCACAGTTGTTTAATGGATCTGTACCATCAGTAACTTCGGTTCCATC
>NZ_CANMDS010000053.1 GCF_947496725.1 uncultured Dokdonia sp. | reverse complement strand
AGAGCGTTCCAAGCAGCACTTGCTGTCTCTGTAATACTAGCTGTTAAGAAATCACAACCATCAGTTGGATCTGTACCATCTAATACTTCTTGCTCATTTGTTACTCCGTCACCATCACAATCACCAGCTAACCAAGCAGC
>NZ_CANMDS010000052.1 GCF_947496725.1 uncultured Dokdonia sp. | reverse complement strand
TTAGATAATGATGGTTTCGATCCTGCTGCTGATGTAGAAGTAACTGATGTTACAGATCCTGCAAACGGAACTGTAGTGATCAACGATGATGGAACAGTAACGTATACTCCAGATCCTGATTTCAACGGAGAAGATACTTTTGA
>NZ_CANMDS010000051.1 GCF_947496725.1 uncultured Dokdonia sp. | reverse complement strand
GGAACGATTACAGATAACGATGATGCTGGTGTAGTTTCAGTATCAACGGAAGAAGAATTAGAAGGAACTTCATTAGTACACGATGTAGTTGTTACAGAGAGCGCAGATGCTGAAGTATATCCATTTGTTATTTCAAATGACAG
>NZ_CANMDS010000050.1 GCF_947496725.1 uncultured Dokdonia sp. | reverse complement strand
TCTGGAGTTACTGTTACTACTACAGTAGCAGTCTCAGTAGTTGTTGTTCCATCAGGGTTTGTTACAGTCACTGTGTATTCAAAAGTATCTTCTCCGTTGAAATCAGGATCTGGAGTATACGTTACTGTTCCATCATCGTTGATTAC
>NZ_CANMDS010000049.1 GCF_947496725.1 uncultured Dokdonia sp. | reverse complement strand
AAACCATCATTATCTAATACATCAATTACTACTGGTGTATCTTCAGGTGTTGTCTCAGCGTCATCTACAACATCTTCTTCTGGAGTTACTGTTACTACTACAGTAGCAGTCTCAGTAGTTGTTGTTCCATCAGGGTTTGTTACAGT
>NZ_CANMDS010000048.1 GCF_947496725.1 uncultured Dokdonia sp. | reverse complement strand
GGATCTGTACCATCAGCAATCTCATCTGCATTAGTTACACCATCTCCATCACAGTCAGCAGCTAACCAAGCAGCATCGGCTGTTAATGTTTGGTGAAGAATATCGAACTCACAGTTGTTTAATGGATCTGTACCATCAGTAACTTCGGTTCC
>NZ_CANMDS010000047.1 GCF_947496725.1 uncultured Dokdonia sp. | reverse complement strand
ACATCTTCTTCTGGAGTTACTGTTACTACTACAGTAGCAGTCTCAGTAGTTGTTGTTCCATCAGGGTTTGTTACAGTTACTGTGTATTCAAAAGTATCTTCTCCGTTGAAATCAGGATCTGGAGTATACGTTACTGTTCCATCATCGTTGAT
>NZ_CANMDS010000046.1 GCF_947496725.1 uncultured Dokdonia sp. | reverse complement strand
ATCGAAGATGTGATTGTAAATGAAGATGCTGGAACTGCAACGGTTCCTGTAACCTTAAGTAACCCAAGTGATGAGGATACTGTTATTGAGATAGTAACAACGACGGGTACAGCTGGTGAGGATGATTATGAAGAGACAATTGTAACGGTAACGAT
>NZ_CANMDS010000045.1 GCF_947496725.1 uncultured Dokdonia sp. | reverse complement strand
GAAGATGAGATCTTCACAGTAGACGGAACGGTAACAAGTGGTAATACTGACAATACAGACCCTAGTGGAACGGTAACGATTATCGATAACGATGATGCTCCAACCGTGACTATCGAAGATGTGATTGTAAATGAAGATGCTGGAACTGCAACGGT
>NZ_CANMDS010000044.1 GCF_947496725.1 uncultured Dokdonia sp. | reverse complement strand
GCAAGCGTTGGGTCGTCTGGGTTCGCTTCCGCGAAAGCGAGATCCGTATACACTAAGATATCTACAGGCTCACCTCCACCTATCTGAGCAATCACACCCGTAAGATCAAAGCTCTCAAAACCATCGGTATCTGAACCAGAACCAGCGTCAATCAC
>NZ_CANMDS010000043.1 GCF_947496725.1 uncultured Dokdonia sp. | reverse complement strand
GATGAAATCACAGAAGGAACCGATCCTCAGAACCCAGATTCAGATGGTGATGGTGTGATTGATGGAACCGAAGTTACAGATGGTACAAGTCCAACAGATAACTGTGATCTAGTAGTTGCTAGTCAAACATTAACAGCAGACGCTGCTTGGTTAGC
>NZ_CANMDS010000042.1 GCF_947496725.1 uncultured Dokdonia sp. | reverse complement strand
AACACCGGTGCACTCTCTGCCGTATATACCGCCTCTGCTAGGTAATCACACTCCGTACCATCTACATACGTAGCTGTAACCAGCACCTGGTAGGTTCCTGCAGCATCTACAGTCACCACAGGATCTTGTGATATCAATGCACCATCGAGCGTCCA
>NZ_CANMDS010000041.1 GCF_947496725.1 uncultured Dokdonia sp. | reverse complement strand
GGATCTGTACCGTCTAATACTTCTTGCTCATTTGTTACTCCGTCACCATCACAATCACCAGCTAACCAAGCAGCATCGGCTACTACAGTTTGACTCGTAAAGTCAAGATCACAGTTATCTAATGGATCTGTACCATCAGCAATCTCATCTGCATT
>NZ_CANMDS010000040.1 GCF_947496725.1 uncultured Dokdonia sp. | reverse complement strand
GTGATTGACGCTGGTTCTGGTTCAGATACCGATGGTTTTGAGAGCTTTGATCTTACGGGTGTGATTGCTCAGATAGGCGGAGGTGAGCCTGTAGATATCTTAGTGTATACGGATCTCGCTTTCGCGGAAGCGAACCCAGACGACCCAACGCTTGC
>NZ_CANMDS010000039.1 GCF_947496725.1 uncultured Dokdonia sp. | reverse complement strand
GCATCCGTTGGTAGCGTGTAATCCTCATCCTCAGTACTGTCATTTGAAATAACAAATGGATATACTTCAGCATCTGCACTCTCTGTAACAACTACATCGTGTACTAATGAAGTCCCTTCTAATTCTTCTTCCGTTGATACTGAAACTACACCAGC
>NZ_CANMDS010000038.1 GCF_947496725.1 uncultured Dokdonia sp. | reverse complement strand
TTGGTTAGCTGCTGACTGTGATGGAGATGGTGTAACTAATGCAGATGAGATTGCTGATGGTACAGATCCATTAGATAGCTGTGATCTTGACTTTACGAGTCAAACTGTAGTAGCCGATGCTGCTTGGTTAGCTGGTGATTGTGATGGTGACGGAG
>NZ_CANMDS010000037.1 GCF_947496725.1 uncultured Dokdonia sp. | reverse complement strand
GATGCTGGAACGGCAACGGTTCCTGTAACCTTAAGTAACCCAAGTGATGAGGACACTGTTATTGAGATAGTAACAACGACTGGTACAGCTGGTGAGGATGATTATGAAGAGACAATTGTAACGGTAACGATTCCTGCAGGAGAGACTGAAGGAGAAGT
>NZ_CANMDS010000036.1 GCF_947496725.1 uncultured Dokdonia sp. | reverse complement strand
TCATTGTCTTCATCACACGCAATAGCCTCTGGTAAAGGTTCTCCAATAACTGGTAGCGGATTCACCTGTAGGTCTACGGTGGTCTCTGCACCACACATTCCTGCATCACTACTACTTACTAAGATAAAAAGCGTCTGCGGACTAGTACCATCATTTAC
>NZ_CANMDS010000035.1 GCF_947496725.1 uncultured Dokdonia sp. | reverse complement strand
TATAATGATGACTTATTAGCAACGCTCACAGATATCACCCTACGTTTTTATGAAACCCTAGATAATGCCACGGCAGACACGGGTGCAGGGCAGATAGATATTACCGTTCCTTATAACAACATCACAGGGATGACCTCACTGTATGTGGTAGCACAAGA
>NZ_CANMDS010000034.1 GCF_947496725.1 uncultured Dokdonia sp. | reverse complement strand
CCTATCTGAGCAATCACACCCGTAAGATCAAAGCTCTCAAAACCATCGGTATCTGAACCAGAACCAGCGTCAATCACCCCATCGCCATCAGTATCAATATCTGTCGTGGCATCACATACCTCTACGGCATCTGGCATTGTGTTAGGCGTAGGTAATGGTAACAC
>NZ_CANMDS010000033.1 GCF_947496725.1 uncultured Dokdonia sp. | reverse complement strand
TTAGACCCTACAACGCATACGGTGGAGTGGTTTTCTTCTCTCGCTTCCGCGGAAGCTGGTACTCCTACCATTGCAACTCCTAACGCTTATACGAGCAATACCGCTACCGTATATGCCCTAGTAACCGACACTGCACAGATGACCACTACAATGACCTTCTGTAGTAATATTGT
>NZ_CANMDS010000032.1 GCF_947496725.1 uncultured Dokdonia sp. | reverse complement strand
GAATCTGGGTTCTGAGGATCGGTTCCTGCTGTGATTTCATCTCCATTTGTTAATCCGTCATTATCACAATCAAGAGCATTCCAAGCAGCACTTGCTGTCTCTGTAATACTAGCTGTTAAGAAATCACAACCATCTGTTGGATCTGTACCGTCTAATACTTCTTGCTCATTTGTTACTC
>NZ_CANMDS010000031.1 GCF_947496725.1 uncultured Dokdonia sp. | reverse complement strand
ACCAGCACCTGGTAGGTTCCTGCAGCATCTACAGTCACCACAGGATCTTGTGATATCAATGCACCATCGAGCGTCCACGCATAGCTATAAGTCACCCCAATTTGAGGATCTTCTACCGTACCATCTATCGTAAATGGATCAAGCGCTTCACCCGTAATCTCATCCACACAAATCTGTCC
>NZ_CANMDS010000030.1 GCF_947496725.1 uncultured Dokdonia sp. | reverse complement strand
AATACCGCTACCGTATATGCCCTAGTAACCGACACTGCACAGATGACCACTACAATGACCTTCTGTAGTAATATTGTTCCTTTAGAACTTATTGTAAACCCATTACCAACTCCTATCCAACCTGCCGAATACGAGCTCTGTGATGATATAGAAAGCGGTAGTGATATCGATGAGTTTGCAAGCTTTGA
>NZ_CANMDS010000029.1 GCF_947496725.1 uncultured Dokdonia sp. | reverse complement strand
TGAGGATCTTCTACCGTACCATCTATCGTAAATGGATCAAGCGCTTCACCCGTAATCTCATCCACACAAATCTGTCCGCCCTCATTGCTAAGGTCTGTATATGGTAGTGGTTGGACAAAAATCTCAAAGTCTACCACCATCGTACTCTCACAGTTGCTATCTGTATTAACCGCTCTAGCATAAATGATTTG
>NZ_CANMDS010000028.1 GCF_947496725.1 uncultured Dokdonia sp. | reverse complement strand
GATTACCTAGCAGAGGCGGTATATACGGCAGAGAGTGCACCGGTGTTTGAGGCGATTGTACTAGAACCTTCTTTTAACAGTAGCGGATTATACACGGTAGAGGTGATAAACATCACAGGAGCAAATCCTAACTCTGAGTATGAGTTTGCACTAGATGATGGCCCGTTCCAGAGTAGTACGACTTTTACAAATGT
>NZ_CANMDS010000027.1 GCF_947496725.1 uncultured Dokdonia sp. | reverse complement strand
GAGAATGTAGGGAATTACACGGCAATGAATGATATTGCTAACCCTACTGCTTTTTCAAACAGCAGCAACCCTCAGACCATTTACTACAGTCTAGAGAATGCCACTACGGGTTGTACCACATTTGATTTTGTCAACCTGGCAATGAGCTTTGAGCTCATCGTAAACCAAAACCCTGTACTCACCACACCTACCGAGCTTCAAGTTTGTGATGATGATGGTGTGA
>NZ_CANMDS010000026.1 GCF_947496725.1 uncultured Dokdonia sp. | reverse complement strand
ACATCTTCGATAGTCACGGTTGGAGCACCATCGTTATCGATAATCGTTACCGTTCCGCTAGGATCTGTATTGTCAGTATTACCACTTGTTATCGTTCCGTCTACTGTGAAGATTTCATCACCCTCATCAAGTTCATCATCCTCGATAGGAACTACAACTTCTCCTTCAGTCTCTCCTGCAGGAATCGTTACCGTTACAATTGTCTCTTCATAATCATCCTCACC
>NZ_CANMDS010000025.1 GCF_947496725.1 uncultured Dokdonia sp. | reverse complement strand
GCACCGGTGGGTCAGGAGCTTGACAATATGATGTATATCAACAATGAGCCTTTTGAGCAAATTGTGTATGCCCGTGTTTTTAACGATGCCGGTTGTTACAGCACTACACCGCTTACCCTGCGTGTGCTCAACACCCCAATGCCTAACCAAGATGCAACTCCATACGCACTGTGTGATGATGATACAGATGGGCTTCAAATATTTGATTTAAGTACGCAAGAAGCTAAT
>NZ_CANMDS010000024.1 GCF_947496725.1 uncultured Dokdonia sp. | reverse complement strand
ACGAGTGATTTTACGATAAGCTATCACCAGTTACTGGTGCAGGCAGAGGCAAACACTGCAGCACTAAGTTCGCCATACACGGTGGCAGATGGAGAGGAACTGTTTGTACGTATTGAAGATAACACCACAGGTTGTGTGAACTTTACAAGTATCATCTTTACGGTAGAGAGCCGTCCAGAGGTATCTCCAGCAGATAATATAGTACAGTGTGCCGATGATCTTGGGATTAATGTTGCGCCTAA
>NZ_CANMDS010000023.1 GCF_947496725.1 uncultured Dokdonia sp. | reverse complement strand
AATGGATCTGTACCATCAGCAATCTCATCTGCATTAGTTACACCATCTCCATCACAGTCAGCAGCTAACCAAGCAGCATCGGCTGTTAATGTTTGACTAGCAACTACTAGATCACAGTTATCTATTGGACTTGTACCATCAGTAACTTCGGTTCCGTCAATCACACCATCACCATCTGAATCTGGGTTCTGAGGATCGGTTCCTGCTGTGATTTCATCTCCATTTGTTAATCCGTCATTATCACAATCAAGAGC
>NZ_CANMDS010000022.1 GCF_947496725.1 uncultured Dokdonia sp. | reverse complement strand
ATCTCATCTTCTTCATCTGTCGTGTCTTCTGTAATTGGAACAATTACTTCTCCTTCAGTCTCTCCTGCAGGAATCGTCACCGTTACAATTGTCTCTTCATAATCATCCTCACCAGCTGTACCGGTCGTTGTTACTATCTCAATAACAGTGTCCTCATCACTTGGATTACTTAAGGTTACAGGAATAGTTACAGTACCAGCATCTTCATCTATTATCACATCTTCGATAGTCACGGTTGGAGCACCATCGTTATCGATAATCGT
>NZ_CANMDS010000021.1 GCF_947496725.1 uncultured Dokdonia sp. | reverse complement strand
CTCGTCACCTGTGGCGCCGCAAGAATCCCTATCTCATCTGCCAGGGTCGTAAGATCAACACTTCCCATTGTATCATCTCCATCAAATTCTTCACAGAAGGTATAATCAATAGGTCCCGCTTCTGCCAATACAGGTAGTGGATTTACAATCACCTCAAAAGGCACAATCACATAACATAAGTTTCCATCACTGTCTAAGTCATCATCGCCTAGCACATTTCGTTCCACACGTGCATAGAGCGTTTGGTTACCAGATGTGGTATTGATAAAATTAGTGACATCTGCCACT
>NZ_CANMDS010000020.1 GCF_947496725.1 uncultured Dokdonia sp. | reverse complement strand
GAGAGCCGTCCAGAGGTATCTCCAGCAGATAATATAGTACAGTGTGCCGATGATCTTGGGATTAATGTTGCGCCTAACCAAGATGAGGCCACCTTTGACCTTACTCAGCAGAATGCTATGATTACTGGAGGTGTGACTGCAACCTCTGTAACCTATTACACCAGCCTTGCAGATGCAGAGGCGATGGTTAATGCAATAGACACGCCTAGTGCTTATGTGAACACGAGTAACCCACAAATCATTTATGCTAGAGCGGTTAATACAGATAGCAACTGTGAGAGTACGATGGTGGTAGACTT
>NZ_CANMDS010000019.1 GCF_947496725.1 uncultured Dokdonia sp. | reverse complement strand
TGGCATTGTGTTAGGCGTAGGTAATGGTAACACCTCAATGTCAAAAGTAGTCTGGTCGGTACATCCTGCTGCGCTAGAGACTACTGCCTGTATCGTCTGTGGGTTCTGAATATTTGTATAAGCCGTAGGGTCTACGATAGGAGTATCACTCATCTGGTCTGCAAGACTTGCATAATAGGTCACAGATAGTAAAGGATCCCCACCGGTAAGACTTGCCTCATTAACCGTAAGGTCAAACACATTAAAGGTATCTGCATCATCATCACAAACCATTAGGTCGAGATCATCATTGGCTGGGTTTGCCGTAGGTGGGCTTTCTACAGAGATTTCAAAAGAGCTCACTGCAGCACATATATT
>NZ_CANMDS010000018.1 GCF_947496725.1 uncultured Dokdonia sp. | reverse complement strand
CTACCATCATTTACTTGTAAACGTACCCAGATTACCTCAAGTGGTGTCATCTGTGTTGCGTTATAGTTAGCTGGATCAATAATTGGGTTGTTACCCGTTTCTGCATCTGCCAGGGTGTTGTGATATGTAATGACAAGCGTGGTTGCATCTTGTGTTCCTATGATGGCAACCTCGTTTTGAGTAAGGTCTATGATTTCCATCAGGTTATTATCATCATCACACTCGGTAAGCGTTTCTAGGGCTGCAGGAATCTCAGGGATAGGATATACCACAAGCTCAAATTCATAAATCTTAGTACAAGCCGTTGCCGTAGCAGGGTTGGTATCTTGTGCTACCACATACAGTGAGGTCATCCCTGTGATGTTGTTATAAGGAACGGTAATATCTATCTGCCCTGCACC
>NZ_CANMDS010000017.1 GCF_947496725.1 uncultured Dokdonia sp. | reverse complement strand
GATGGTTGTGATTTCTTAACAGCTAGTATTACAGAGACAGCAAGTGCTGCTTGGAATGCTCTTGATTGTGATAATGACGGATTAACAAATGGAGATGAAATCACAGAAGGAACCGATCCTCAGAACCCAGATTCAGATGGTGATGGTGTGATTGATGGAACCGAAGTTACTGATGGTACAGATCCATTAAACAACTGTGAGTTCGATATTCTTCACCAAACATTAACAGCAGACGCTGCTTGGTTAGCTGCTGACTGTGATGGAGATGGTGTAACTAATGCAGATGAGATTGCTGATGGTACAGATCCATTAGATAGCTGTGATCTTGACTTTACGAGTCAAACTGTAGTAGCCGATGCTGCTTGGTTAGCTGGTGATTGTGATGGTGACGGAGTAACAAATGAGCAAGAAGTATTAGA
>NZ_CANMDS010000016.1 GCF_947496725.1 uncultured Dokdonia sp. | reverse complement strand
ATTTGCTCAAAAGGCTCATTGTTGATATACATCATATTGTCAAGCTCCTGACCCACCGGTGCATTATCTGCATCTGCCTGGGTGAGGTAATAGGCGACGGTAAGGGTTGGGTCACCACCGGTGATTTCGGCGTCTCTAGAGGAAAGCACGAAGAAGTCAAAAACTCCGTCGTTATCATCATCACACTCCTCATAATCTGCAGGGGTTACGGGTACTGGCACCGGGAAGCTACGCACACTAAGGTTGACTGTAGAATAACAAGCCGTGGTATTATCGGTCACACGAGCCACCACAATCTGAGGGTTGGTGGTCATTGTAAACATTGTTTTGTCTGGAATACTTGCATCACCAGCATCAGCCCCAGCAAGATCTAGGTGATAGGTGATGGTAAGGTTTGCATCAAAACCACCCGTGATCTCAATATCTTTTGAAGAGAGGTCTACTGTGGTAAGTCCATCTATCACACCATCATCATCACAAACTTGAAGCTCGGTAGGTGT
>NZ_CANMDS010000015.1 GCF_947496725.1 uncultured Dokdonia sp. | reverse complement strand
ACAAAAATCTCAAAGTCTACCACCATCGTACTCTCACAGTTGCTATCTGTATTAACCGCTCTAGCATAAATGATTTGTGGGTTACTCGTATTCACATAAGCACTAGGCGTGTCTATGGCATTTACCATCGCCTCTGCATCTGCAAGGCTGGTGTAGTAGGTTACAGAGGTTGCAGTCACACCTCCAGTAATCATAGCATTCTGCTGCGTAAGATCAAAGGTGGCCTCATCTTGGTTAGGCGCTACATTAATCCCAAGATCATCGGCACACTGTACCATATTATCTGCTGGAGATACCTCTGGACGGCTCTCGACCGTAAAGATGATGCTTGTAAAGTTCACACAACCTGTGGTGTTATCTTCAATACGCACAAACAGTTCCTCTCCATCTGCCACTGTATATGGCGAACTTAGTGCTGCAGTGTTTGCCTCTGCCTGCACCAGTAACTGGTGATAGCTTATCGTAAAATCACTCGTCACCTGTGGCGCCGCAAGAATCCCTATCTCATCTGCCAGGGTCGTAAGATCAACACTTCCCATTGTATCATCACCATCAAATTCTTCACAGAAGGTATAATCAATAGGTCCCGCTTCTGCCAATACAGGTAGCGGATTTACAATTACTTCAAAAGGCACAATCACATAACATAAGTTTCCGTCGCTGTCTAAGTCATCATCTCCTGGCACATTTCGTTCCACACGTGCATAGAGCGTTTGGTTACCAGATGTGGTATTGATAAAATTAGTGACATCTGCCACTGCAAGCGTTGGGTCGTCTGGGTTCGCTTCCGCGAAAGCGAGATCCGTATACACTAAGATATCTACAGGCTCACCTCC
>NZ_CANMDS010000014.1 GCF_947496725.1 uncultured Dokdonia sp. | reverse complement strand
CCTATCCAACCTGCCGAATACGAGCTCTGTGATGATATAGAAAGCGGTAGTGATATCGATGAGTTTGCAAGCTTTGATTTACGTAGTCGTGACGATGAGATTACTGGTGGTAATGATGACTGGAGCGTGAGCTATCACCTCACCCAAGCAGATGCAGATGCGGGCACGCCAGCACTTGCAGATATGTATCAGAATGTGGTGATGGCAAACCAAACCATCTTTGTACGTGTAGAAGATATAGTAACATCTTGTTATGAGACCATCACCTTAACCTTAGTGGTAAATCCATTACCATCACCTACCACCATAGCACCAATAGAAGAGTGTGATACAATGGCAAATGATGGCGACCCAGATAATGATGGGGATGCTATTTTTGATCTTACCGGCCAAGTAACGACAGATATTATAAATGGCGAGGCCTTTGTGGGACTTAGTTTCCACGAGACAATTGCCGCTGCAGAGCTAGGTACACCAGCCATTGCAAACCCAGCAGCCTACCAGACCGTATCAAGAACTATTTATGTACGTGCTACAGATACAGACCCAGCTACCAGCACTGAGTGTTACCGTATCGTGGAGTTAGAGCTTATCGTGCAACCTGCACCGGTAGTACCTACCACCATCCCAGACCTTACCGAGTGTGATGATGATGGGGATGGGCAAGCGCTGTTTGACCTTACACAAAACGATGCAGTGATCTACGGGACACAAACCTCTGCAGCTGTAACTCTTACGTATCACGAGACGCTTGCCAGTGCAGAAGCTATGGTAGGCAGTGCGGCAGATATGCCTATTGCAGACCCTGTAAATTACCTTGCCAGTGCACCGGCAACCCAGCTGTGGGTACGTCTAGAAGACACCACAACAGGTTGCACTGTTGTAGGTACTTTTAATCTAAACATCGCAATGATTCCTACCATCACCCCACCAGGGCTTTTTGAAGCCTGTGATAGTGCGGGTGCCCTCGTAGGAACCGATGATGATGGGATTACCACTTTTGACCTTACCAGCCTTGATGCAGGTATTACCGGTGGCGACCCAACCCTTACCGTGACCTACTATGAGTCGCAAACAGACCTAGATGCAGGTATTGCAAATGCTATTCCCACACCAGAGGCATATGTAAATGATGGTACTAGTCCGCAGACGCTTTTTATCTTAGTAAGTAGTAGTGATGCAGGAATGTGTGGTGCAGAGAC
>NZ_CANMDS010000013.1 GCF_947496725.1 uncultured Dokdonia sp. | reverse complement strand
GTAAATGATGGTACTAGTCCGCAGACGCTTTTTATCTTAGTAAGTAGTAGTGATGCAGGAATGTGTGGTGCAGAGACTACAGTAGACCTACAGGTGAATCCGCTACCAGTTATTGGAGAACCTTTACCAGAGGCTATTGCGTGTGATGAAGACAATGATGGTTTTGGAGCCTTTGATTTGCAACAGTATAATGATGACTTATTAGCAACGCTCACAGATATCACCCTACGTTTTTATGAAACCCTAGATAATGCCACGGCAGACACGGGTGCAGGGCAGATAGATATTACCGTTCCTTATAACAACATCACAGGGATGACCTCACTGTATGTGGTAGCACAAGACACCAACCCAGCTACGGCAACGGCTTGTACTAAGATTTATGAGTTTGAGCTTGTGGTATATCCTATCCCTGAGATTCCTTCAGCCCTTGAAACACTTACCGAGTGTGATGATGATAATAACCTGATGGAAATTATCGACCTTACTCAAAATGAGGTTGCCATCATAGGGTCACAAAATGCAACCACGCTTGTCATCACATATCACAACACCCTAGCAGATGCAGAAACGGGTAACAACCCAATTATAGATCCAGCTAACTATAACGCAACACAGATGACACCACTTGAGGTAATCTGGGTACGTTTACAAGTAAATGATGGTAGTCCAAATATATGTGCTGCAGTGAGCTCTTTTG
This sequence comes from uncultured Dokdonia sp., assembly GCF_947496725.1. Taxonomy (GTDB): domain Bacteria; phylum Bacteroidota; class Bacteroidia; order Flavobacteriales; family Flavobacteriaceae; genus Dokdonia. The sequence continues at coordinate 571 of NZ_CANMDS010000013.1, read as the reverse complement.
AAATCTCTGTAGAAAGCCCACCTACGGCAAACCCAGCCAATGATGATCTAGACCTAATGGTTTGTGATGATGATGCAGATACCTTTAATGTGTTTGACCTTACCGTTAATGAGGCAAGTCTTACCGGTGGGGATCCATTACTATCTGTGACCTATTATGCGAGTCTTGCAGACCAGATGAGTGATACGCCTATTGCAGACCCTACGGCTTATACAAACATTCAGAACCCACAGACGATACAGGCAGTAGTTGCTAGCGCAGCAGGATGTACCGACCAGACTACTTTTGACATTGAGGTGTTACCATTACCTACGCCTAACACAATGCCAGATGCCGTAGAGGTATGTGATGCCACGACAGATATTGATACTGACGGTGATGGAGTGATTGACGCTGGTTCTGGTTCGGATACCGATGGTTTTGAGAGATTTGATCTTACGGGTGTGATTGCTCAGATAGGTGGAGGGGAGCCTGTAGATATCTTAGTGTATACAGATCTCGCTTTCGCGGAAGCGAACCCAGACGACCCAACGCTTGCAGTGGCAGATGTCACTAATTTTATCAATACCAC
>NZ_CANMDS010000012.1 GCF_947496725.1 uncultured Dokdonia sp. | reverse complement strand
GAAGATGAGATCTTCACAGTAGACGGAACGGTAACAAGTGGCAACACTGACAATACAGACCCAAGTGGAACGGTAACGATTATCGATAATGATGATGCTCCAACCGTGACTATCGAAGATGTGATTGTAAATGAAGATGCTGGTACTGTAACCATTCCTGTAACCTTAAGTAATCCAAGTGATGAGGACACTGTTATTGAGATAGTAACAACGACTGGTACTGCTGGTGAGGATGATTACGAAGAAACAATTGTAACCGTAATAATTCCTGCAGGAGAGACTGAAGGAGAAGTTGTAATTCCTATTGAAGATGATGAGATTGATGAGGATGATGAAATCTTCACTGTAAATGGAACGGTGACTAGCGGTAATACAGATAATGATACCGCTCAAGGCGAAATTACAATTGTAGATAATGATGATGCTCCAACCGTGACTATCGAAGATGTGATTGTAGACGAAGATGCTGGTACGGTAACCATTCCTGTAACCTTGAGTAATCCAAGTGATGAGGATACTGTTATTGAGATAGTAACAACGACGGGTACTGCTGGAGAGGATGATTACGAAGAAACAATTGTAACCGTAATAATCCCTGCTGGAGAAACTACTGGAGAAGTTGTAATTCTTATTGAAGATGATGAGATTGATGAGGATGATGAAATCTTCACTGTAAATGGAACGGTGACTAGCGGTAATACAGATAATGATATCGCTCAAGGCGAAATTACAATTGTAGATAATGATGATGCGCCTACAGTAATCATCGAAGATGTAATTGTAAATGAAGATGCTGGTACGGCAACCGTTTCTGTAATCTTGAGTAACCCAAGTGATGAGGATACTGTTGTTGAGATAGTCACTACGACTGGTACAGCTGGTGAGGATGATTATGAAGAGACGATTGTAACGGTAACGATTCCTGCAGGAGAGACTGAAGGTGAAGTTGTGATTCCTATCGAGGATGATGAACTTGATGAGGGTGATGAGATCTTCACAGTAGACGGAACGGTAACAAGTGGTAACACTGACAATACAGATCCTAGCGGAACGGTAACGATTATCGATAACGATGGTGCTCCAACCGTGACTATCGAAGATGTGATAATAGATGAAGATGCTGGTACTGTAACCATTCCTGTAACCTTAAGTAACCCAAGTGATGAGGATATTGTTATTGAAATAGTAACTGCAACGGGTACTGCTGGTGAGGATGATTATGAAGAAACAATTGTAACCGTAATAATTCCTGCTGGAGAAACTACTGGAGAAGTTGTGATTCCTATTGAAGATGATGAGATTGATGAGGATGATGAAATCTTCACAGTAGACGGAACGGTAACAAGTGGTAACACTGATAATACAGATCCTAGTGGAACGGTAACGATTATCGATAACGATGATGCTCCAACCGTGACTATCGAAGATGTGATTGTAGATGAAGATGCTGGTACGGTAACCATTCCTGTAACCTTAAGTAACCCAAGTGATGAGGACACTGTTATTGAGATAGTAACTACGACGGGTACAGCTGGTGAG
>NZ_CANMDS010000011.1 GCF_947496725.1 uncultured Dokdonia sp. | reverse complement strand
TTGACTTTCTTGTATAAAAAAAGCTCCAACACATTTCTGTATTGGAGCTTAAAAAGGCGGCGACCTACTCTCCCACGAGTGCAGTACCATCGGCGCTGGCGGGCTTAACTTCTCTGTTCGGAATGGGAAGAGGTGAGCCCCGTCGCTATAACCACCTTAGTTTTAGAATAAAATGATATAAAATCATCTTAAACCCTTTCGCTCAAGGCGAAAGAAAATATCTTAACATAAAAGGAAGTAATTAAAGTAATAACAAGTAATTGATAATCATATAAAAAACGTATTCTAATGCTTATTAAAAGAGTTTCCTCCCCGGTACAAGACCGGGGAAGTGTACATAAGCTTACGGGTTATTAGTACTACTCGGCTATGACATTACTGCCTTTACACCTATAGCCTATCAACGTGGTAGTCTCCCACGACCCTTTAAAGAAATCTCATCTTGTGGTGGGTTTCGCGCTTATATGCTTTCAGCGCTTATCCCTTCCCGACATAGCTACCCAGCAATGCTCCTGGCGGAACAACTGGTACACCAGCGGTCAGTCCAATCCGGTCCTCTCGTACTAGGATCAGATCCACTCAAATTTCTTGCGCCCACTGTAGATAGAGACCGAACTGTCTCACGACGTTCTGAACCCAGCTCGCGTGCCACTTTAATGGGCGAACAGCCCAACCCTTGGGACCTTCTCCAGCCCCAGGATGTGACGAGCCGACATCGAGGTGCCAAACCCCCCCGTCGATGTGAGCTCTTGGGGGAGATCAGCCTGTTATCCCCGGAGTACCTTTTATCCTTTGAGCGATGGCCCTTCCATACGGAACCACCGGATCACTATGCTCTACTTTCGTACCTGATCGACTTGTAGGTCTCTCAGTCAAGCTCCCTTATGCCATTGCACTCTACACACGATTGCCAACCGTATTGAGGGAACCTTTAGAAGCCTCCGTTACTCTTTTGGAGGCGACCACCCCAGTCAAACTACCCACCACGCACTGTTCTTCCTATGGAAGTTAGACTCCGAATAAGTAAAGGGTGGTATTTCAACAATGACTCCACCACGCCTAGCGACGCAGCTTCGATGTCTCCCACCTATCCTACACATTACTTATCCAAAGCCAATACGAAGCTATAGTAAAGGTTCACGGGGTCTTTTCGTCCCACAGCGGGTAACCGGCATCTTCACCGATACTACAATTTCACCGAGCTCATGGCCGAGACAGTGTCCAGATCGTTGCACCATTCGTGCAGGTCGGAACTTACCCGACAAGGAATTTCGCTACCTTAGGACCGTTATAGTTACGGCCGCCGTTTACCGGGGCTTCAATTCAGATCTTCGCCGAAGCTAAACCCTCCTCTTAACCTTCCGGCACCGGGCAGGTGTCAGGCCCTATACATCATCTTTCGATTTAGCAGAGCCCTGTGTTTTTGATAAACAGTCGCCTGGACCTCTTCACTGCGGCCCATCCGAAGATGGGCGACCCTTCTCCCGAAGTTACGGGTCGATTTTGCCTAGTTCCTTAGCCATGAATCTCTCGAGCACCTTAGAATTCTCATCCCAACCACCTGTGTCGGTTTACGGTACAGGCTGCTTCACTTGCTTTTCTTGGAACTCGATTCGCTGGATTATCACCTTGACCGTAGTCTCAGTGTACTATCGGGGTATTACTACTCCCTTCAACGCACAATTCCGTCTGTGCGCACCAACTATTCGAATCCGTCGCTTTTAATGTGAGCAGGTACGGGAATATTAACCCGTTGTCCATCCACTACCCCGTTCGGGTTCGCGTTAGGCCCTGACTAACCCTCAGCTGATTAGCATAGCTGAGGAAACCTTGGTCTTTCGGTGTGCGGGTTTCTCGCCCGCATTATCGTTACTTATGCCTACATTTTCTTTTCTGTACGCTCCAGCATACCTCACAGTACACCTTCAACGCAAACAGAATGCTCCCCTACCGATCACTGCTCGTGCAGGATCCCATAGCTTCGGTAGATAGTTTATGCCCGATTATTATCCATGCCGGACCGCTCGACTAGTGAGCTGTTACGCACTCTTTAAATGAATGGCTGCTTCCAAGCCAACATCCTAGCTGTCAAAGCAGTCCAACCGCGTTTTTTCAACTTAACTATCATTTGGGGACCTTAGCTGATGGTCTGGGTTCTTTCCCTCTCGGACATGGACCTTAGCACCCATGCCCTCACTGCTGATTAACATTTTATAGCATTCGGAGTTTGTCAGGAATTGGTAGGCGGTGAAGCCCCCGCATCCAATCAGTAGCTCTACCTCTATAAAACTATAAATCAACGCTGCACCTAAATGCATTTCGGGGAGTACGAGCTATTTCCGAGTTTGATTGGCCTTTCACCCCTACCCTCAGGTCATCCCAAGACTTTTCAACGTCAACGGGTTCGGTCCTCCACTTTGGGTTAACAAAGCTTCAACCTGCCCAAGGGTAGATCACACGGTTTCGCGTCTACTCAAACTAACTATGGTCGCCCTATTCAGACTCGCTTTCGCTACGGCTCCGATCCTAAAAATCTTAACCTTGCTAGTTAAAGTAACTCGTAGGCTCATTATGCAAAAGGCACGCCGTCAGTCCGAAGACCTCCGACCGCTTGTAAGCGTATGGTTTCAGGTTCTATTTCACTCCCTTATTCAGGGTTCTTTTCACCTTTCCCTCACGGTACTGGTTCACTATCGGTCTCTCAGGAGTATTTAGCCTTATGGGATGGTCCCCACAAATTCATACAGGGTTTCACGTGCCCCGCACTACTCAGGATACCACTATCTGTAACTGTCTTTACCTATACAGGACTATCACCTTGTATCGTTGCTCTTTCCAAAGCATTCTAGTTCATAAAGCACAAAATAACGTGGTCCTACAACCCCAGCAATGCCGTAACATTACTGGTTTGGGCTAATCCGCGTTCGCTCGCCACTACTAGCGGAATCACTATTGTTTTCTTCTCCTCCGGGTACTTAGATGTTTCAGTTCTCCGGGTTTGCCCCATTTCTGGTGATATATCTTCAATATACCGGGTTGCCCCATTCGGATATTTGCGGATCAATTCTTGTGTGCAGATCCCCGCAACTTTTCGCAGCTTATCACGTCCTTCATCGCCTCTGAGAGCCTAGGCATTCCCCATACGCCCTTAATTAGCTTATTGTACTTAATTGCTCTTTTAAGGGCTTATGTATAAAATACATAAACCTTTATATTATAATGAGTTATTCATATTATTATTAATTTGCGTATATAGCGGCTAGGCTATACACGACTTCTCGTATTCTTTAATTATTTCCCAATATGTCAATGAACGGTATTAATTACAAGTAAACTCATAACTAATCGCCAACAATTTAAAATTGATAGCTGATGTGGAGAATATCGGAGTCGAACCGATGACCTCCTGCGTGCAAGGCAGGCGCTCTAGCCAGCTGAGCTAATCCCCCATTTCTATGAAATCAAGATGATGACATCAGATTTCGAATGACGAAGTAATGATTCTCAACTTCTAAAATTTCCTTCAAAATGTAATACGTATGAACATCACGATTTATAAAGCTTTCGCGAAAGCATAAAAAGTAGTCTCAGGCAGACTCGAACTGCCGACCTCTACATTATCAGTGTAGCGCTCTAACCAGCTGAGCTATGAGACTGTCTTAATAGTCTATAGTAATTAAGCGGTAGTTGTTAGCAAAAACTAATTCCCACTTACTCAATCCCTACTTCCTTATTAATAATTAAATCGACAGCTATTGAAAACTAAAACCTATTACTAACCTTTCGGTTGTAAGTCGTTTGCTGTTTGTTAAAGATATAGCTACATATATAAAATATATAACGCACAATAACAGGGACAAGCTCTAGAAAGGAGGTGTTCCAGCCGCACCTTCCGGTACGGCTACCTTGTTACGACTTAGCCCCAGTTACCAGTTTTACCCTAGGCCGCTCCTTACGGTGACGGACTTCAGGTACCCCCAGCTTCCATGGCTTGACGGGCGGTGTGTACAAGGCCCGGGAACGTATTCACCGGATCATGGCTGATATCCGATTACTAGCGATTCCAGCTTCATGGAGTCGAGTTGCAGACTCCAATCCGAACTGAGATAGGGTTTATAGATTCGCTCCTTATCGCTAAGTGGCTGCTCTCTGTCCCTACCATTGTAGCACGTGTGTGGCCCAGGACGTAAGGGCCGTGATGATTTGACGTCATCCCCACCTTCCTCACGGTTTGCACCGGCAGTCTGGCTAGAGTTCCCGACATTACTCGCTGGCAACTAACCACAGGGGTTGCGCTCGTTATAGGACTTAACCTGACACCTCACGGCACGAGCTGACGACAACCATGCAGCACCTTGTAATCTGTCCGAAGAAAACTCTATCTCTAAAGCTGTCAGACTACATTTAAGCCCTGGTAAGGTTCCTCGCGTATCATCGAATTAAACCACATGCTCCACCGCTTGTGCGGGCCCCCGTCAATTCCTTTGAGTTTCATTCTTGCGAACGTACTCCCCAGGTGGGATACTTATCACTTTCGCTTAGTCACTCAGCCCGAAGGCCAAACAACTAGTATCCATCGTTTACGGCGTAGACTACCAGGGTATCTAATCCTGTTCGCTACCTACGCTTTCGTCCATCAGCGTCAATATATTGTTAGTGATCTGCCTTCGCAATCGGTATTCTATGTAATCTCTAAGCATTTCACCGCTACACTACATATTCTAACCACTTCACAATAATTCAAGACATACAGTATCAATGGCAATTCTATGGTTGAGCCACAGACTTTCACCACTGACTTATATGCCCGCCTACGGACCCTTTAAACCCAATGATTCCGGATAACGCTTGCACCCTCCGTATTACCGCGGCTGCTGGCACGGAGTTAGCCGGTGCTTATTCTTATGGTACCGTCATCGATCTACACGTAGACCTTATTCTTCCCATATAAAAGTAGTTTACAACCCATAGGGCAGTCTTCCTACACGCGGCATGGCTGGATCAGAGTTGCCTCCATTGTCCAATATTCCTCACTGCTGCCTCCCGTAGGAGTCTGGTCCGTGTCTCAGTACCAGTGTGGGGGATCTCCCTCTCAGGACCCCTATCTATCGAAGTCTTGGTAAGCCGTTACCTTACCAACTAACTAATAGAACGCATAGTCATCTTATACCGCCGAAACTTTAATTATTTAATGATGCCAAAAAATAATACTATGGGGTATTAATCTTCGTTTCCAAAGGCTATCCCCCAGTATAAGGTAGATTCTATACGCGTTACGCACCCGTGCGCCGGTCGTCAGCAAATAGCAAGCTACTCCTGTTACCCCTCGACTTGCATGTGTTAAGCCTGCCGCTAGCGTTCATCCTGAGCCAGGATCAAACTCTTCATCGTGTGTTGTTAATAATTTAACTCCTCACAACTCGAAATATCCGGTCAATAATAAACTTCTAGTTTTCAAATTCTTTGTAATAATACCCGAAAGTATTAATACGCGCTGTCAATTCAATAAGTCAATGAACTTTTCCTAATCCCTAAAAACTAGAAAATCAATGTTAATGCAAGAGGAATCGAACCCCTTTTTATCCTTCCAAAACATTCAAAAAAATTACTTGAACTTCGCTAGATATGTTACTGTTTCTCTAAGCGGGTGCAAATATACAACTGTTTTTAATACTGACAACTTTATTTTGAAAAAAAAATTATTTTTTTCTGAAGCAATAAAAACAACAATTCTAAGAACAACTCCTACAAATAAACCTCCATTTGTTAGCGGCTGCAAAACTACAACCTTTTTTGACTTTACAAACTATCTTTTGAAAATAATTTGAAATAAATTTTAAAGCCAAT
>NZ_CANMDS010000010.1 GCF_947496725.1 uncultured Dokdonia sp. | reverse complement strand
TTAAACAAACATTTATAAGAACTACCGCTCACATTTAAACGGACGGCAAAGATACACAGAAGTTCAAGTCTGACAAGAAAAATGTGAAATATTTCTAAAATCGCTCTCAAAAACCCAACTACAACAGCTATTAAAACCATAGAACGCTGATATACTATTAATTGAACACAAAACACCTTTCGCGAAAGCGTAAAAAACTTTGTCCTATATATAATGTAAAACAGATTACCTAGTTATTGTAAACCTACATCGAACATCCTATCTTTGCTTCTTATAAATAATCGAACTATGATCAATATCACTTTGCCAGATGGCAATGTAAAACAGATAGACAAGGGAGCTACTCCTATGGATGTCGCAAAGAGCATCAGCGAGGGGCTGGCGCGCAACGTTATTTCTGCAAAATTTAATGGGGAGACCGTAGAGACCTCTACCCCACTTACAGAAGATGGATCGATTACCTTATTTACCTGGAATGATGATGAAGGGAAGACTGCTTTTAGACACTCTTCTTCTCACGTGCTTGCTCAAGCTATATTAAAGTTATACCCTGGGGCAAAACTTACTATAGGCCCAGCTATAGAAAATGGTTTTTATTATGATGTTGATCTAGGTGATCAAACTATTTCTGATAAAGACTTTAAGAAGATAGAAGATAAGATGCTCGAGATTGCTCGTGGAAAGCACGATTTTAAAATGCGATCTGTAACAAAGCAAGAAGCTCTTGACAAATATAAAGGTGAAGGAAATGAGTTTAAGGTAGAACTTATTGAAAATCTAGAAGATGGCACTATCACTTTTTGTGATCACGACGACTTTACAGATTTATGTCGCGGGGGACATATACCTAATACAGGTATCATAAAAGCCGTAAAGATTATGAGTGTTGCTGGTGCATACTGGCGTGGTGATGAAAACAAACCACAACTTACTCGTGTTTATGGAACTTCTTTCCCAAAACAAAAAGATCTTAAGCAATACCTAGAACTTCTAGAAGAAGCAAAGAAGCGTGACCACAGAAAACTAGGGAAAGAACTAGAACTATTTACTTTCTCACAACGAGTAGGTCAAGGTTTACCTTTATGGCTACCTAAGGGAGCTGCTTTACGTGAACGTTTAGAAAACTTCCTTAAGGCTGCACAAAAGAAACAGGGTTACGAGATGGTGGTATCACCACATATAGGACAAAAAGAACTATATGAAACATCTGGCCACTATGCAAAGTATGGAGCAGACAGTTTTCAACCTATACAAACACCTAACGAGGGTGAAGAGTTTTTACTCAAACCTATGAACTGCCCTCACCACTGTGAGATCTATAACAGTCGCCCGTGGAGTTATAAAGAACTACCTAAGCGCTTTGCAGAGTTTGGAACCGTATATCGCTATGAGCAGTCTGGAGAGCTACACGGTCTTACGCGTGTAAGAGGATTTACTCAAGATGATGCACACATATTCTGTACACCAGACCAGCTGGATGAAGAGTTTATGAAAGTAATAGACTTGGTTCTTTATGTTTTTGGCTCACTAGGGTTTGAAGACTTTACAGCTCAAGTCTCTTTACGTGATCCAGAAAATCCAGATAAATATATAGGAGAAGACGAAAACTGGGTAAAAGCAGAAAGTGCCATTCTTAACGCTGCAAAAGCAAAAGGGCTTAACTATGTTGTTGAAACTGGTGAGGCAGCATTTTATGGACCTAAGCTAGACTTTATGGTAAAAGATGCCTTAGGTCGCAGCTGGCAACTAGGGACTATACAGGTAGATTACAACTTGCCTGAGCGTTTTGAATTACAGTATAAAGGCAGTGACAATGAGATGCACAGGCCGGTAATGATACACCGCGCCCCTTTTGGCAGTATGGAGCGATTTGTTGCTATATTATTAGAACATACGGGTGGTAATTTCCCACTTTGGCTTATGCCACAGCAAGCTACAATTCTGACATTGAGTGAGAAATATGAGAAATATGCTCAGAATGTATTAAATTTGCTAGAAAATCACGAAATTCGCGCTCTTATAGATAACCGAGGCGAGACTATGGGTAAGAAAATACGGGAAGCAGAGATGCAAAAACTTCCGTTTATGCTTATTATAGGAGAGCAAGAGGAAAAAGATGGCACAATATCTGTAAGAAGACACGGTGGTGAGGATTTAGGTAGTATGACTATAGACGCTTTCGCGAAAATTGTATCTACCGAGATTGCATCGACAATGAAAACATTTGATTAAGTTTAATTTAAAATAGAAAAGCCATAGCAATACGTAGAAAAAGATCGAGAGGTCCTGCAAGGATCATTAAGGAAGACCAACACAAAATCAACCAAAAGATACGTGCAAAAGAAGTACGTCTAGTGGGAGACAATGTGGAAGTAGGGATTTACCCTATCCAAAAAGCACAAGCACTAGCTAGCGAACTAGAGCTAGACCTTGTTGAAATATCACCTAACGCTGCTCCGCCAGTTTGTAAGATTATAGACTATAAAAAGTTTGTATACGAGCAAAAGAAGCGTGAGAAGATAATGAAGGCAAAAGCCTCAAAAGTGATAATCAAGGAGATTCGTTTTGGTCCTAACACAGATGATCACGACTACGAGTTTAAAAAGAAACACGCAGAGAAGTTCCTTAAAGAAGGAGCAAAACTTAAAGCGTATGTTTTCTTTAAAGGTCGTTCTATCATCTATAAAGACAAAGGAGAAATACTACTTCTTAAACTAGCTCAAGAGCTAGAAGAGTTAGGAAAAGTAGAGCAACTCCCAAGACTAGAAGGAAAGCGTATGACAATGTTCATCGCACCTAAAAAGAAATAAATACAATACAGACTCGAGTGTAACGCAAGATCTGTAGTTATTATAAAAACCCTCCTACTCAATGAGTAAGGAGGGTTTAGTAAGAAAATAAGTGAGATAATTTAAAAAATAGGAACAGATGCCTAAAATGAAAACAAAATCCAGTGCTAAGAAGCGTTTTAAGCTTACCGGAACTGGTAAAATCAAAAGAAAGCACGCTTTTAAGAGTCACATTTTGACAAAAAAATCTAAGAAGCGCAAGCTAGCTCTGACGCACGACGGTCTTGTACACGAAGCAGATGAGAACAATGTTAAATTGATGCTTAACCTTAAGTAATCACTTTAACCGGTTAAAACAAATTATTTTTAAACCCTGGAGTATGGCCGTCTCGCCGCTTAAGAGCGAGATACACAAGAGCACACAGTGTGTGTCGCCTGCTACAAAAACACATTAAATTATGCCTAGATCAGTAAATTCAGTTGCTAAAAGAGCCCGAAGAAAAAAGGTGATGAAGCAAGCCAAAGGATACTTTGGAAGACGTAAAAACGTATGGACAGTTGCAAAGAATGCAGTAGACAAAGCAATGTCTTATGCATACAGAGACCGTCGTCAGAAGAAAAGAAATTTCCGTTCATTATGGATTACTCGTATTAATGCGGGTGCTCGTATGCACGGTATGTCTTATTCTCAGTTTATGGGAGGAGTTAAAGCAAATGGAATCGAGCTTAACCGTAAGGTGCTTGCAGACCTTGCTATGAACCACCCAGAAGCGTTTGAAGCAATAATTAATAAAGTAAAGTAAGGCGCAAGCCTCATTTAATAATACATCTCACTTATATAAAATCCCGCTCAAAAGAGCGGGATTTTTGTTTTTAAACTCATTTACTTACGGTGTTTACTTCTATAGTTTACAAGAGTGTTTACGCTTTCGCGAAAGCGTAATACAACACCATACACCTCCAAAAGCAGACAATTACCTCCACTCTAGTACCCTGATAGTCAAAATATCACTATTTTTAAGGCACACCTTATACCAACTAGAGGTTATGAAAATTCAAAACTACGCCCTACTTATAGTACTCACGCTATGTACACTTCCTGTATTTGCACAACTGGGTAGCACTCATTACATACCGCCTGTACACGCGAGAGACGTGGGAGGACAAGATATTACATCTGCTTATTTATATTTTTCTACTCCTTATGATAATCCGGCAACTGCTACAACAGACCCTATAGTTATCACTATAAGCCTAGGTAATGGAACAGTACTAGGGACACAAACCATATCTGCTGGGGCTCCCGCATCTTTTAATATTGGCGCCAATATTCTAATAACTAATACAGAACTTAATCAAGCTTTAAGCACCAAAGGGATAGTTGTAAGTTCTACTGAATTATTTTATACATCCTTAAGGGTTCAATCTTCCTCTGGAAATCATTCTGGTTATCTAACTGGAAAGGGAGCTGACGCATTAGGATCACGCTTTAGAGTAGGTTTATCGCAGTTAAATAGCAATGCGGGCAACCACAGTTTCTTTACAAGTATAATGGCCCAAGAAGACAATACGGTTGTTACTATAAGTGAGTACGATAATGATCTTGTTTTTGAACCCAATATAACTACGGATTCACCACTAGTAATTAATCTAAACGCGGGAGAAAGCTATACAATTACTGGATATTCAAGTTTAGTTAATACTGCAAATGCCGAAGGATTTATAGGTGCACTTATACAGTCTGATGACGCACATCCTATTGTTGTAAATGTAGGTAACTTAAATAGTAATGAACCCACAAGTAATATTGCTAATGGTAGTGATATAATGATGGATCAAATCGTGCCTGAGAACCTCGTAGGTAGTGAGTATATGCTTGTAAGAGGTAATGGAAATGATCTTCTAGAGCGAGTTCTTGTAGTAATCACGCAAGACAATACAGATTTATATATTAATGGTTCGGCTACGCCAAATTTTACTTTAGGTACTGCTGGTGATTACATATTTATAAATCAAGCTAATCTATTTTTACCTGATGATGGCTCTGCACATCGCAATATGTTTATTGAAGCAAGCGAGAGTAAAGGCATTTATGTTTATCAATTTATAGGAGGTAGAGCTGGAGCAAATGACCCTACCATTCCGGATGTGCCAGATGCCACTCCAGGTATGATATTTGTGCCACCACTAAGTTGCTTCTTTCAAAACGATGTGAATGCTATACCAAGTGTAAATGAAGTTTCACCAATATTTGATCAGTACGTAGCTAATGTATTTATCACATCTAGAGTAGGTAATACAGTAACCCTTAACGGAACTACATTAGACCCTGCTACCGCTCTTGCAAATCCAGGTACAACAGAATGGGAAACATTTAATATATCTATGCTCACAGATGACATAGCTGTTGTAGCCGATGGCCCTATAGCTATAGGTTTAGTAGGAGCAAATAACAGTGCAGGATTTGGTGGCTACTACTCAGGATTTGCTGTAACACCAGAAGATACAGATACAGATATATGTACTGCCGCTGGACCCATAAATCTTCTGGAGCGTTTTGATGGTAATCCTCCCACGGGAGGGACTTGGACACCTCCTTTAGATAGTGGTACAGATATTTTTGACCCTACTACAGATCCCATATCTAATCCCTCACTCATATATAACTACGTTGCTGTGGGCGATTGCGATCCTATAGATGTTGATATCACAATAACCCTAGTAGATAATCCTTCTATTGATGTTATAGATGATCTTACTGCTTGTGAAACTTTTACACTCGCTGACCCTGCTACCCTTTCGGGAAATTTTCTCAACAACCCACAATATTACACAGCTCTACAATCTGACCCTACTGCTGCGCTTATAGACTGGACAACTCCCATCACCACAACAACCACTGTATTTGTTTATGATGAAAACCCCGCAGACCCAGATATGTGTCCAGATGAACTGAGCTTTACCGTAACTATTACAGATGAAGCAATAGCAAACCCTGTTCCACCAGTACGTATATGTGATGATAATACAAATGATGGTACCGCGATTTTCAACTTAGAAATGTTGACCGAAAGTATCATTTTAGGTACTCAAAGCGCTTCAAATTTTACAGTAAGCTGGCACGCTACAGAGCAACAAGCTATTGATAATGTAATGCCTTTTGTTACTCCTACTGCTTATGACACAACAAGCACAACCATTTACGCTAGAATAGAGAGTAACTCTAGTGCTATTTGTTTTGACACTACAGGTATTGACCTTATAGTAGACAGTCAACCCACAGCAAATACAGTTCCTACACAAAACATTTGCGATGATAGCTCTGCAGATGGAATAGAAAACTTTGACCTAACAACCCTTAACAGTATTATTTTAGGAACTCAAAGTGATACATTATTTAATATAGACTTCTATCCCACTCCTACTGATGCTTCTTCAGAAACTAATCTAATTACAACTCCTACTAATTTTACTGTTACCGGCACAGAAACTATTACTGCCAGGATAGATAATGTAAGCAACGATAACTGCGCAGATTTTACAGACATTACTTTAACTATTATACCGCAAGCTACAGCTACAGACCCTGGATCGTATATAGTGTGCGATGACAGTGCAGATGGAGATGACACAAACCAGTTTACTACCTTTGACTTATCTACACTAGATGATGATATTCTCAATGGTCAAGATCCTACAATTTTTACTGTTACATATCACGATAATCCAGGAGATGCAAATGCAAACAATGATGCTCTACCCACCACATTCATTAATACTGACGCAGAAGTACAACCTATCACGGCAAGAGTTTCAAACACTCAAAACGATGCCTGCTTTGCTATTGTTACTTTTAATATAGTTGTAGCACCTTTACCCGTTATAAACTCTCCTGTATCACTAAGTCAGTGTGATATTGATCAAGATGGCTTTGCGTTCTTTAATCTAACAGAGGCACAAGTGTTATTAAGCAGTGATTCCGAAAATGAGACATTTCTATATTATGACCTTAGTGGTGCTGCAATAGCTAATCCTACAGCGTACACAAACCAAATACAAAACAACGAATCCGTAAGCGTTACTATTTCTACCGTAAATGGATGTACACGTCAGGCTCAGATTGATCTTGAGGTAGATACTTCAGAGATTCCTGATACTTTTCAATTAGAATATTTTGAGTGTGATACAGATAGTGATGGTCAGTCAGTATTTGATTTTTCTGATGCTACAGCACAAGTGCTAGCTTTATTCCCTGCGGGACAAATGCTTACTGTAAGCTACTACGAAACCCAGCAAGAAGCAGAAACAGAGACCAACCCTATCACGGCAACTATTGATGCCTATACAAATAACCTCACCTATACAGATGCAAATGGACAGCAAGGCATCTGGGTACGTGTAGATGGCGATACCGCAAACGACTGTCGTGGTCTAGGGATACACGTATTACTCAATGTGGAGGCTAACCCCACATTTTTACCCAACATCTCTTCACTTGAAGAATGTTCACCTATCGCAAATGCTGCCCAATTTGATCTAACCGAGAACGATGCCCAGATTACGGGCGGTGATTCTAATATTATAGTTACTTATTATGAAAACGTAGGAAATTACACAGCGATGAATGCTATTGCTAACACAACTGCTTTTTCAAACAGCAGCAACCCTCAGACTATTTATTACAGTCTGGAGAATGCCACTACGGGTTGTACTACGTTTGATTTTGTCAACCTGGCAATGAACTTTGAGCTCATTGTAAACCAAAACCCTGTGCTCACCACACCTACCGAGCTTCAAGTTTGTGATGATGATGGTGTGATAGATGGGCTTACCACGGTAGACCTCTCTTCAAAAGATATTGAGATCACGGGTGGTTTTGATGCAAACCTTACCATCACCTATCACCTAGACCAGGCTGGGGCCGATGCTGGTGATGCAAGTATTCCAGACAAAACAATGTTTACAATGACCACCAACCCTCAGATCGTGGTGGCTCGTGTGACCGATAATACCACGGCTTGTTATGCAACGGTAAACCTTACTGTGCGTAGCTTCCCAGTGCCGGTACCCGTAACACCTGCAGATTATGAGGAGTGTGATGATGATAACGACGGAGTTTTTGACTTCTTCGTGCTCTCCTCTAGAGATGCCGAAATCACCGGTGGTGACCCAACCCTTACCGT
Source organism: uncultured Dokdonia sp. (assembly GCF_947496725.1). Classification (GTDB taxonomy): domain Bacteria; phylum Bacteroidota; class Bacteroidia; order Flavobacteriales; family Flavobacteriaceae; genus Dokdonia. The sequence continues at coordinate 447 of NZ_CANMDS010000010.1, read as the reverse complement.
AGCCTATTACCTCACCCAGGCAGATGCAGATAATGCACCAGTAGGTCAGGAGCTTGATGCTATGATGTATATCAACAATGAGCCTTTTGAGCAAATTGTGTATGCTCGTGTCTTTAACGATGCCGGTTGCTATAGCACCACACCGCTTACCCTGCGTGTGCTCAACACCCCGATGCCCAACCAAGATGCGCTTCCATACGCCTTGTGTGATGACGATACCGATGGGCTTCAGCTATTTGATTTAAGCACGCAAGAAGCTAATATTTTAGGCGGCTTAGACCCTACAATGCATACGGTGGAGTGGTTTTCTTCACTCGCTTCCGCGGAAGCTGGTACTCCTGCCATTGCAACTCCTACTGCTTATACGAGTAATACCGCTACCGTATATGCCCTAGTAACCGACACTGCACAGATGACCACTACAATGACCTTCTGTAGTAATATTGT
>NZ_CANMDS010000009.1 GCF_947496725.1 uncultured Dokdonia sp. | reverse complement strand
GCGCTTAGCTCAGTTGGTTCAGAGCACTTGGTTTACACCCAAGGGGTCAGGGGTTCGAATCCCTTAGCGCCCACAAAGGCTTCCAGAAATGGGAGCCTTTTTTTGTTTTTATGAATTTCTACGTTTACATATTGTTCTCACCAAATCTTAATCGGTATTACATCGGTTCTACAAATGATGTAGAAAACCGACTCAAGAAACATTTGTCAAGTGGTAGAGGTTTTACTTCCAAATCTAGAGATTGGGAAGTTAAGTACACAGAGACTTTTACGACTAGGGGTGAAGCTGTGCAACGAGAGCTGCAAATTAAAAAATGGAAAAGCAGGGTTATGATTGAGAAGCTCATAAAAGGAGAGTTATAGCTCATTAATATACTCAGAGCATCCCGATTTGACATCGGGAGAGTCAGGGGTTCGAATCCCTTAGCGCCCACAAAGGCTTCCAGAAATGGGAGCCTTTTTTTATGCATTATTTTTTCTTTATACTATCTTGTAATGCATTACTTACAAAGGAACTATCAGTCATTGAGCATATGCAGCAGGTGGTTAATTCTTTTATATGCGCTCTTGTGGTGTAACAATATGTATTATTGATATACTTATGCACTAACAAAAACCATATATATGATTCTAAGTTTAAAGAATGTCTCAAAAACGTACCCTAACGGTGTAAAAGCCCTTGATAATGTAACTATAGATATAAAGGCAGGAATGTTTGGTCTACTAGGACCTAACGGTGCAGGAAAGTCTTCTCTTATGAGAACTATTGCAACATTACAAGAGCCAGATACAGGAGAGATAGACTTTAATGGACTGGATATACTTAACAACAAAATTGAATTTAGAAAAACACTTGGGTACTTACCTCAAGAGTTTGGAGTATACCCTAAAATGAGTGCCAGTGACTTGCTACATTATTTTGCGAGCCTAAAGGGAATTACAAATAAAGCAGAACGTACAGCTATTGTAGATAAAGCACTTGAGGTGACTAACCTAAGTGATGTGCGCAATAAACACGTAGCAGGATATTCTGGAGGGATGAAGCAACGCTTTGGTATCGCCCAGTTATTACTTAATAACCCAAAACTAATTATTGTAGATGAGCCTACAGCAGGTCTTGATCCAGCAGAGCGTCATAGATTTTTAAATGTATTACGTGAGATAGGGACAAACCACATTGTTATATTTTCTACACACATTGTAGATGATGTAAAAGAATTATGTACAGATATGGCAATTCTTAACGGAGGTAAAATCTTATCGCAAAGCACTCCAAAGGAATTAGTGCAAAGCCTAGAGGGACATATCTGGAAAACTACAACCTCTAGAGAAGGTGTAGAATCATTACAGAATAGCCATAATGTAATATCATCTAGCTTTAATGATACAAACGATCTAGATGTGCGCGTTTATAGCGAGAGTATGCCAGGAGACGGTTTTGAACCAGTAGCTGCCACACTAGAAGATGTGTATTTTACAACACTCAATAAGAATCAATCTCAAACGGTAGCATAGTTATGTTTAGTACTATCTATCTACACGAGATAAAGACGTGGTTTAAGAAACCGCTTTTTTATATATTTTCTGCCATAATGTTTTTACTAGCTGTACTTATAATGGCAGCTGGTTTAGGCGTTTTTAGTAGTGATAATGTTACAGTGACTAGCAATGTTTATCTTAATAGTCCGCTGGCTATAACGGGTATTTTATCACAGCTGGCAATGCTTGCTTATCTATTAATTCCTTCTATTACAGGGGGCACTATAGATCGAGATTTTAAAAACAATATGCATAATGTTTTGTACTCGTACCCGCTTACGAAGGTGCAGTACTTACTTGCCAAATTCTCGGCCGCAATAACCATTAACTTATTAATAGCTCTCGCTACCATACTAGGTCTACTTGTGGGCTCTGTCCTTCCAGGATCTAATGAGGCGCTTTTGGGACCTTTTAGTTTATGGAATTATGTGCAGCCGTTTGCTTTTATCATATTTCCTAATGTGCTTTTTTACAGTGCGATTGTTTTTGCTATAGTCGTGTTTACTCGTAATCTCAACATTGGATTTATGACCGTACTCACGATGATTATTATACAGCTTATAGCGACAAGTATGGCAGATAATGCAGACGATACGTTCTGGTATGCGCTTTTTGACCCTATGGCAAATGTGGCACTAGCAGATGCTACAGAGTACTGGACACCAGTTGAGCAAAACAATAAATCTATACCTATGGTGGGTACTTTGCTTTACAATAGATTATTGTGGGCAGGTATATCTTTTGGAATCCTCTTTTTAATCATTGCACGTTTTAACTTTCAGCAGCACGCTATGCGCTTTAATTTCTTTAAGAAAAAGGCAGTGAGAGCAGTAAAGAAAAATTCTAGTAAAATACAACGCATAGAGATGCCTGCTGTCACTACAGACTTCTCAATAGTGGGGCAGTTTAAAACGCTATGGCAGCTCGTAAAAAGTGATACTAAATACATCATTACTGGCTGGCCGTTTATAATCATAACGTTTCTAGCTATTGTACTGACCTTTGTAATGATGAGTTTCTCTCAACTTATATATAATACGGCAATCTTACCAAAAACGTGGACAATGCTCGCAGAGCCATCTGCATATATCGTGTTGTTTTCATTCTTGCTCATACACTTATATTCTGGATTTTTAATGGACAGAGCAAAGGCTGCTCACATTAATCAGATTGTAGATGTAACACCTACAAAAGATTGGGTCTTTCTAGTCTCTAGAGGTATTTCATTATTCTTAATGACAGCTTTTTTACAAGTTGTATTAATACTTTGTGGTCTCGCTTTTCAAACCTTAAAAGGGTTTTATGACTACCAGATAGATCTCTACGTATTTCAAGCATTTTTAATTAATGTATGGAAATATGTACCGTGGATATTACTGGCATTACTCGTACATACTTTGATTAAAAATAAGTGGGTGGGTCTGGTAACCTTACTGGTTATAGGTATAGGAGTTCCATTACTTCAGAATGCGATAGGTGTCCAGCAAGCTATCTTTGACTTTAACTCTGGAGGAACGCCTAGCCCGTCAGATTTTGATGGTTATGGTACCGTACTACCTCGTTTTTATGTGTTTAGGGTATATTGGATTGCTTTTGGTATCATCTTACTTATGGCGGCTATACTGTTCTATAGGCGTGGTATGGGGGCTACGGCAAAGGCGCGTTTTGCTTTCGCGAAAGCGAGATTAACTACACCCATCATTACCACAGCAGTGGCAAGTCTCATTGTCTTTTTAGCGATAGGTAGTTATTCTTGGTACATTAATAATGTTGAAAATGAGCTGCTCACCGGTAAAGAAAGAGAAGAATTAAGGGTGCAGGCCGAAAGAGATTTAGGTAAATATGCCGGTATCCCTCAGCCACGACTTGTTGCTGTAAATACTTTTATGGATATGTATCCAGCATCACGTGATTTTAAAGCTGGGGCAACATTTACAATGGTAAATAAAGACTCAGTAGCCATAGACACTCTACACGTAAACCTCACAGATTACCCTACAGAAATTACACTAGATCGTGAGGCAGAGATTGTTTATGATAATCAAGATTATAACTATAAAATGTACGCTTTCGCGAAAGCAATGCAGCCTGGAGATACACTGGTATTTAAGTTTACAATGGAGAATGAGGAAAACAAATTTTTAGACGATAAGTCTCCTATTTCTACAAACGGAACTTTTGTAAACTACGGGATGTTTCCTTCTATAGGGTATGATGAGCGTTTTGAAATACGTAATACAGAGGTGCGTAAAAAGTATGACCTCGCGCCTAAAGATAGAATGCCAGACCCAGACACCCCTGGAGCAAGAGATCGTAACTATATAGGAGGATACAGTGACTGGATAGACTTTGAGGCAACCTTGAGCACGGCTCCAGATCAAATTGCAATCGCACCAGGATACCTCACAAAAGAGTGGGAAGAAGATGGGCGTAAGTACTATCACTATAAGATGGACTCTAAGATGCTTAACTTTTACTCCTTCCTAAGTGCTTCTTATGAGGTGAAGAGAGAAGTGTATAATGGTATTAACCTTGAGATTTATCACCATCCAGATCATACATATAACTTAGACCGTATGATGAACGGTATGAAAAAGGGGCTAGACTATTACGGGACTAATTATACTCAATACCAGCATAAGCAGGTGCGTATTATTGAGTTCCCAAAAGCTTACGGAACTTTTGCACAAGCATTTGCAAATACAATTCCTTTTAGTGAAGGCTTAGGTTTTGTAGCAGATGTAGATGACGAGGATCAAGATGCGGTAGACTACCCACTGTCTATAACTGCTCACGAGCTTGCACACCAGTGGTGGGCACACCAAGTGATAGGCGCTCCAGTAAAAGGAGCTACTTTGTTATCAGAAAGTATGTCTGAGTATAGCTCACTTAAGGTGTTAGAAAAAACGTATGGAAAAACCCAAATGCGTCGTTTCTTAAAAGATGCTATGGATGGTTATCTCACAGGTAGAACAGCCGAGCAAATAAAAGAACAGCCATTAATGTATAATGAAAACCAGCAGTATATTCATTATCAAAAAGGGTCACTTGTACTTTATGCAATGAGTGACTATCTAGGTGAAGACGTCTTTAATGGAGTTGCCAAAAGGTTTGCAGAGAAGTATCAATTTAAAGCCAGTCCTTACCCTACAGCTACAGAGTTTGTAAATGACTTAAGAGCGGTAACACCAGACTCGCTGCAATATCTTATTACAGATATGTTTGAAAAAATCACACTGTATGATAATAAAGTAGATGAGGCTAGTTATACAGAACTTCCAGATGGTAAGTATGCTGTAAATGTAAAAGCATTTGTGAGTAAATATCACTCTCAGAAAAAAGGTAAAAAGCAATTTGTTTCAAAACAAGGAGACAGTATTACCTATACTCCAGAAGGAGAAGAAGATGCAATAGTATCGTTACCACTAAGTGATTACATAGAGCTTGGTATCTTTGGAGAAGAAGATGAGGAGACAGGTGATGAGAACGTTCTATACTTACAGAAAATAAAGGTGAGCGATATCAATAATAATTTTGATATCATCGTAGATCAAAAACCTGTAGAAGCTGGTATAGATCCATTTAATAAACTCATAGATAGAAGAGGAAGCGATAACCGTAAAAAGGTAAAAGAAAGCGGTGCAGACACCGAATAGTAACTGATAGTAAGTAATTAAAAAAGCGGCTAATTCTTATAGAGTTAGCCGCTTTTCATTTGTGTAGTATAGTAATAACGCTTTCGCGAAAGCGTAAAAAATTATAATCCTGCAGCGTTATATAACTTGGCCTTAGCAGTGAGTTGTTTTACTAGTAGTGCGTTAGACTTGAGTCTTGAGTCTATAAGTTTTTGCTCACGTGAGTTAATAAGAAAGAGTGAGCTACCTCCTAAAAAGAATTTACGTTCTTCGGCCTTTACAAGTGCTTCATAATCTGTTACGATATTTGCAATAAGTATATTTTGCGTAGCCAGAGACGTGATTTCTGCCTGTGTGGCTTCTAGTTTGTTTTGTATAGAAAGAGTGCTTGCGCTACGCTCATACTCTGCATCTTGCACCTTTATTTTTGCAAGCCTAAGGTCGCCACGTTCTTTACGTAAAAATATAGGGAAGCTTACATCTACAAAGGCTTTATAGTTTGCCGTATTGAGACTATTGAGTTGGTCTCCATCTGGGGTTAAGAAGTTGTATTGCAAATTTACCTTAGGTAAAAGCTTATTTTTCTTAAGAAATCTATCTACTTCTAAACTATTGATTTTTGCGTCTAGACTTCTCAATTTAGGGTGATTTGCCATAAAAACTGAAACGTCTGTAATACCAGCTAGTAGGAGTGAAGCATCAAGTACCGTAAGATCTGGAAATACTGGGTTTACAGTCTCATTTATTTCTAATGGGATACCGTCTAGCCATAAAAAATTACTCACTACAAGCCGAGCTTTTTGCGCTTTGAGTGTTGCGGCTTCGAGATTGAGTCGTCTGTTTTGCTCTGTAATACGAGCTTCGGTAATATCTATAGCAGCCTTATCGCCCTCTTGTACACTGCGCTCTACCGCTTCTAGTCTAGTCGTTGCATTTTTTAAAAAGGTGGTGTAGATGCGTTTTTCATTTTCTGCCTCTAGCCAGTCAAAATAGGCCAGACTTCCTTCAAATATGAGATTATTGACCAGTAAGTCCCTGTCTGCCTGGGTTTGTTGTTCAAAAAAACGAGCCTTTTTGAGCGTTGCCATACGATCATTAATGAGAAGTCCTTGTGCAAGAGAAAAGGAGACACCAGCACTGTACAATCCATCTTCTGGAACGGTGAGGTTAGGATTGAGAAACTCTCCAGTATTTTCTTCAAAATTTCCTTTAAGCTCTATCCCATACCACGTAGGAATTTTAAAAGTAGCATTAAGCTGGTCGTAGTACTCAGTTCCTTTAAACTTCTTGCGGTCATAGTCTACCTCAATTTTTGGGTCAAATCCCCCTCGGGCTTTAAGTAAGTTTGCCTCGCCAGTAGTAAGTACAAGCTCTGCCTGTTTAATAAGCGGGTGGTGCTGCTTAACATAGCCTATAAACTCTTCAAAAGTAAAGGAGTTTTCTAGGGTTGAGACATTCTCTTGAGCTTGACTCACAGTAGTAAACAGACTTAACAAGCTTGTTAATATAATGAAGGTGTATAATCTCATTACTTTTTATCTTTTACAGGTTCTTTTCCATCTGGTAAATAATAGTCTGCAGGGAAACCATTGAGCTGTCTCCATAGTTCATACCAGATAGGTACATCATTAAGTAAAGCAATAGTTTGTGCACCAGAGCCTACACGTACGTTTTTTGGCCAGCTTTCGGCCTCTGGATCTGGAGCGATAAGAACTCTAAATTTTCCGTTACTACTTATAAAAGTTTCGACAGCCACCACGGTACCTCCATAGGTCCCGAAAGAGGCATCTGGCCATCCACTAAATACGATAGCAGGCCATCCATCAAATTGTACACGTATACTCTCACCAGTATGTATGAGTGGTAAATCTATAGGTCTTACAAAAGTCTCTACAGCTAGGTCATAGTCGGCTGGCATAATGCCTACCAGTTGCTCACCTTCTTTAAAAGTTTCTCCTATACCTGCTTTTATGGCTTTGTTTATATATCCATTTTGAGGAGCAACTACATATTGTAATGTGCTACGTATCTCATAATTAGTAGATGCATTGTCTAGTTTGCTTACCTGTGCTTCTGTGTCATACTGAGCAGAAGAGGCTGTAAATTTATCACTCTGAGCTTTGCTTATTTTTTCGGCATAGGTAGCTTGTGTTCTAGAGATCTCTAGGTTTGCATTAAGCACCTCGTTTTGACTAGCAAGTAACTTATTTTCTTGAGAGATAAGTTTTGCCTCTGTCTCTTGTAACTTAAGACGCTTATCTTCCACCTCTGCTGTACTTTTTAAACCTTCAGATTGTAATGTTGCGGTACGGTCGTACTGTGTTTGAGCAATATCTCTATTAGTTCTTGCAGCTACTAGGTCTATACTATCGCTCTGTACTTTAAAACGAGACTGTTTGAGTTTGTTTTCTGCCTGTTGTAGTTTTAAACCACGCTCACGCTGTAAAGCCCCTAGCTGATTTTCTAGCGCTTGTACTTTAGACTTATAAGAGCCTACGGCATTACTTTTTGCATCACGCTGCTGTCTAGTTCTTTCGGCAAGAAGCGGATCTTGATATTCATTTTTAATTTCAGAAATGCGCAGTATAGTGTCGCCCTTCTTGACATAATCCCCCTCGCGTACAAACCATTGTTCTATACGTCCTGGTATTTGAGACTGTATGGTTTGCGGTCTTTGGTCTGGTGTGAGAGTGGTTACAAATCCTTTTCCTGTAACATTTTGTGTCCAGGGTAAAAAGAGGATAATCACGCCTATAATCGCAAAGGCCACGAGAAATCTATTAAAGTACTTAAAGTGCTGTTTTTTTTGCGCTTTCGCGAAAGCGGAATACCCACGTATATCCACCTTCTTGTTAAGTTGATTTTCAGATATATTAAGCATTTAGTTTTTCTTTTGAGTTATGATTTTTCCATTCTCGAGTTTGATATATCGAGTACATTGAGATTGCCAGTCTTTGTTGTTACTAGAGACAGCAAGCGCCCAAGGTCTATCTGGGTGGATGAGGTAATCCATAATCGCGCGTGCCTCTGTACTTTCAAAATGCTCAAGAGCATCTTTGAGAAGTAGCACTCTAGGCTCGTGTACTATTGCCCTTGCAAGCAAGATGCGCTTAGATATGGTATGCGGAATTTGCTGTCCTTCCGGAAAGAGCATTGTACGCAAACCATTAATCTGCTGTCGCACAAAATCTTGCAGGCCTACTATTTTTATAACCTCGTTAAGTCGCTCTTGAGAAATCTCTTTATTGCCAAATGTGATGTTTTCTAGTATCGTGCCCTCAAAAGGATTTTGCTCTGGGAGTACTTGCCCTATTTGAGACCTATATGCATTAGGGCGTAGCCCCTTGAGAGATAAATCGTTTATATAAATAGCGCCAGCGGTAGGCTCTATAATACCAGAGATAAGTTTTAATAAGGTAGTCTTACCAGATCCAGACACGCCATCTATGAGTAGCCTTTCTTTTGTCTCTATTTTGAGTTTTATGTTTGAGAGTATATCACCCGTTTGTGGGGTAGCGTAGGTTACATTATCTATTTGAATATCTGTGTCTTTATGATTTTCAAAAGGATCAAAACCTACCTGAGGATCTATCTCTTTATCTACCACTTGCCCTATCTTTTCTAGTGACGTAAGTACATCATAAAAACTCTCAAGCCCTGTAATAAGCTTTTCTACCGAGCTTATTACAAGTAAGATTATAATCTCTGCAGCTACAAACTGACCAATGTTCATTTGCTGGTTTAAAACTAGTAGTCCACCTATAAGTAGGAGTCCTGCAGTGACAAGCACTTTAAAGCCTATCATTTGTATAAACTGTATAACCAGAATTCTAAAGTGACTCTCTCTAGCCTCAAGGTATTTTTCGGTGAGTGTGTTATTGCGCTCCATAGCTAGTGAGGTGCGCCCCGAGAGTTTAAAACTTATAAGTGATCTTGCTATTTCTTGTAGCCAGTGTGCCACTTTATACTTACCCTTAGATTCTGCAAGACTGGTTTCCAAACCTCTTAATGCAGTAAATTTAAAAACGAGATACACTAAGATGACTAGTAAAAAACCGTAAATAATAAAAAACGGGTGATAAAAGGACAGAAGCATTAAACCAAAAACGATTTGTAATATCGCTGCTGGAAAATCTAATAAGATTTTTGACAATCCTTTTTGTACTGTAAGTGTATCAAAAAATCTATTTGCGAGCTCTGGTGGGTAAAAGTCACGCAATTCGCTCATTTTAACTTTAGGAAATCTGTAAGCAAATTCAAAAGATGATCTTGTAAATATCTTTTGCTGTATGTTCTCAAGTATGCGTATTTGCATAAGTTGCAATATACCTTGAAAGGCAACACCTAGTGTAACTAGTATTACAAGAACAATCCAAGAGGTACTCACTTGCGCGCCCTGTATTAAGTTTATAATCGCTTGTATACCTAGAGGTAGCGTGAGCGCAACAAGACCTGCAAATATTGCATAAAATAAAATTTGCTTTATATCTCGTCTATCGAGTTTAAGCATATTTAAAAAACGTTTCCAAGGAGTCATTTCTTTATTCATAGTGAGACGTGTCTGAGTAGAATGTTATTGCTTTATAGCATTAAGTACTAGTTCCTTATAAAATTCTGTAATGTTGTTTTTTCCTTCACATACATTTGTAAGTGATGGTAAATGTTTTGAAAAGTAGCGCTGGTGGTGTGCGCCCTCTATTACCGTAGAGATAAGCATATGTGGATACTCATACGTAGGGTGTATATCTGTAACAAAGTCACTCACACGCTGTACTACTCGCTTATAAGTTTTGTAATATCCCTTTGAGTTTTCTTTATCTATATCTTTAGTGTGGTATGCTTTTGATGATTCTGCTACGATTATACGGTGCAGTGTCACCTCGTTTACATAAGATATACTCGTGTCTTCTTTTACATCCTTAGTAAGGAGTTCTATACAAGATAGTAGTTTTATAGAAGGGTCACTTACATTAGTCGTAGCAAATACAATTTTATACTCTATCCAGCTCCAGTACCAGCTTACAAGATATACAAGAAGAGCGTGCTTGCTTTCAAAATATCGATATATCGAGCTCTCGTTAGAGTTTATAGCCAGTCCAAGTTTCTTAAAAGTAAACTTTTCAAAACCTAGATCATCTATCATCTCAATACTCTTACTCACAATCTTACGACCTAGCTCTGTGGTCTCTGGATCACGAGTGTACAAGGCTGGATCTATTGTAATTTGTATGCGTAATCTTTCCATATCACAAAGATATGATAGTAATACTATTATAATTAAAAGTTTAACTATTTTTTATGAAACTAGAACTGTTGTATTAATTTTTAGGAGAAGGTTATGAGTAAGTTACGCTTTCGCGAAAGCGGGCTACTATAAAACACTAGGTAATTGATTAATATAATTTTTTAAGGAAGTTTTCTTATATCTTAAGTAAAGCAAGCTTCTTTCTTGAGCTGAAAGTTTACTATACAGAAGTGGATACTGCGATAGGAGTAGATAATTATACTGCTTAAGATTTTGAGAGTTGCGACTATTTTTTTTGAAAATCTTAGTAAGTGATTTGTTACTTAAACTAGTTGTGCCAAGTTTGTAGTGGCTTTTTGAATTTTTAGTAGCATTTATAAAATTATGGTAGGTAAAATCTACCTTACTGCTTACCTCTCTCTTTGTAGATGTACTAGATGCCGTTTTAATACCTGGATTGTATGAGGCTGTAACATAATGTTGAGATACCACAGTTGTGGTAATCAAAAATAAAAGTAGTGTGATATATAGCGTTTTCATCTTTGGTCATTTTTATATGAGTAAAGGTATTGTAAGGGTAGTGGCAAGAGTATAGACATACTTCCTTAGTACTTGTACATTTTGTACATTGTATATCACTATATTTTATTATGAAACTTGTTTATAAATCTCTCAAAGAAGAGAGTACACTCGTGCTTACAAATTTTAATTGTGCACCATCTCAAGAGCTGCTAGCAAGTTCTGGTATGTATAAAATTATCTGGGCAAGAGATGCCTCGAGAGAGCTACTTATAGATGGTTATAAAATCACATTACAAAAAGGGCAAGTTATCTTTTGCACACCTCTTAATATTCTTGAAATCAAGCAGCGAGATGGTCTTGTAGCACTAGTTTTTAATAGAGAGTTTTATTGCATAAGGGAGCACGATGATGAGGTTTCTTGTAATGGCTTTTTATTTTATGGCTCTTCAGAGCCTCCCGTAATTACCTTAGATGAAAAAGAGCTTAAAAGCTTTGATGCAATGTTTCTTATGATGAGGGAAGAGTTTGAAACTAGAGATCATATACAAGGCGAAATGCTTAGGGTTCTCTTAAAAAGACTTTTAATTAAATCTAGCCGACTTATAAAAAACACAATTCCAGCACCAGATATTGCTACAAGTCAGTATGACCTTGTAAGGCAGTATCATATACTAGTAGAACAGCATTTTAGGTCAAAACATAAAGTAGCAGATTATGCAGGCTTGCTATTTAAATCACCAAAAACATTATCAAATCACTTTAAACAAGTGGGAGAAAAAACACCACTACAAGTTATAAATGACCGTATTATACTTGAAGCAAAGCGGTTGCTTATATACTCAGATAAAAATGTAGAGGAAGTTGCCTACGGTGTAGGTTTTAATGATGCAGGACACTTCTCAAAATTTTTTAAAAAACATACAACGCTCCCACCTGGGATGTTCAAAAAAACAAAAAGCTCACTTTAAAGTGAGCTTTTTTATATCTGTAGTTATACTATAACGGCTTTACAGCAGGAAAGTCTACAGGTATTTGAGTTGTATTATTTATGTAATTTGAAATTGTTTTATCTCCCACAAGCGAGATAGTGTCTATAAGGCTTTCCTTTGTCCATCCAGCTTTAAAGAAGTTGTCTAGTACATTTTGACTCGTATTACCTCTATTTTCAGTAATGTTTTTTGCAAGTTGTGCAAGGGCATCAAGCTTTGAGTCAAAAGTAGCTTTACCTGCGCGCAATTCTAAAATTTGATCTGCGCTATATCCATTCATTCCAGCAATAGCGGTGTGAGCAGAGAGACAGTATTCACATCCATTAACTTCACTTACAGCAAGATTTACAACCTCTTTCTCTTTCGCTTTAAGCGAGCTAGGTGCATTTGCAAAGTCTAGGTAGTTTTTAAGTGCATTATTAGAGTAGGCATAAGTTGCATACAGATTAGGAACAAAGCCTACTGCTTTTTCTAGATGATCAAAAATTCCTTGATTTGTCTCGCTTACTTCTGCTCTTGTTGGTACGTTAAATGTGCTCATAATATGTTATTTAAAGTTTATAATTCTATGTAGTTTATTATTTTGATGTGTGAGTGTCACAGTAATAATCGTGGTGAAAATTTGTTTCACAATCTGTTTTGAATAATTGCTTAGTGACGCGACTCTTCGTTTGTCTAAAAATCTCAATAAGGTTAAAAATGGAGTTGTTTCTTGTTTTCATATCGTGTTATTGGTTTGGTACACAACAGTAGACGTATATAAAAAGTGCTCCTTATAGTATATACTTCCTCGTAGAGGGTATATTTTTCCCGAGTAATAAATAAAGAGTTAGGAGCTCAAATATTTGGAGTTTTTTCTCAAGTTGTTTCCCGCTTTACATTGCAATTCCTCACGCCGGCGTTGCCAGGCAGTTGCGGGATTTTCATTGCAATCGGGGCTAGAGAGTAGGGTAGTAGTATAATTTATTAGGGATAGAATTATAAGCTATCTAATTCAATCCCATAAAAAAACTCCCTACAGCCGTAGGGAGTTTTTTTATAGCACAACGTGATGGTTTATCTATCGCTTCAATGTAAAGTGACCATTTATGGTACGTTGCGTTCCTAAGTCATCTACCTCTGTAAACTCTACTCTAAACCAGTAGTCGTTACTCGGCATCGGTTGGCCATTAAAGGTACCGTCCCATCCTGGGCTTGTAGGGCTCAGTTGTTTTAAGAGCTTCCCGTATCTGTCAAAGATAAAGATCTTCGCATTCAGGTTAGGGTCTACCCCTAGCCCTATGATATTCCACGTATCGTGAAAACCATCTGCATTAGGTGTAAAGAATCTTGGGTAATCTATAATCCCTATCTCAAACTCAGAGATCGAACAGTTACCACTTGCTAGTCTTCCAAAAATGGTGTGCGTCCCCGGAGTCACATTTGTAAAAGTCGTACTACTCTGGAACGGGCCATCATCTAGTGCAAACTCATACTCAGAGTTAGGATTTGCTCCCGTGATGTTTATCACCTCTACCGTGTACAATCCGCTACTATTAAAAGAAGGTTCTAGTACAATCGCCTCAAACACCGGTGCACTCTCTGCCGTATATACCGCCTCTGCTAGGTAATCACACTCCGTACCATCTACATACGTAGCTGTGACCAGCACCTGGTAGGTTCCTGCAGCATCTACAGTCACCACAGGATCTAGTGATATCAATGCGCCATCTAGTGTCCACGCATAGCTATAGCTCACCCCAATCTGAGGATCTTCTACCGTACCATCTATCGTAAATGGATCAAGCGCTTCACCCGTAATCTCATCCACACAAATCTGTCCACCCTCATTGCTAAGGTCTGTATATGGTAGTGGTTGCACAAAAATCTCAAAGTCTACCACCATCGTACTCTCACAGTTGCTATCTGTATTAACCGCTCTAGCATAAATGATTTG
>NZ_CANMDS010000008.1 GCF_947496725.1 uncultured Dokdonia sp. | reverse complement strand
CAGGTGCTGGTCACAGCTACGTATGTAGATGGTACGGAGTGTGATTACCTAGCAGAGGCGGTATATACGGCAGAGAGCGCACCGGTGTTTGAGGCGATTGTACTAGAACCTTCTTTTAACAGTAGCGGATTGTACACGGTAGAGGTGATAAACATCACAGGCGTAGATCCTACCTCTGAGTATGAGTTTGCACTAGATGATGGGCCGTTCCAGAGTAGTACAACTTTTACAAATGTGACTCCGGGGACGCACACCATTTTTGGGAGACTAGCAAGTGGTAACTGTTCGATCTCTGAGTTTGAGATAGGGATTATCGATTACCCTCGTTTCTTTACACCTAATGCAGATGGTTTTCACGATACGTGGAATATCATAGGGCTAGGGGTAGATCCTAACCTGAATGCGAAGATCTTTATCTTTGATAGATACGGGAAGCTCTTAAAACAACTGAGTCCTACAAGCCCAGGATGGGACGGTACCTTTAATGGCCAACCGATGCCGAGTAACGACTACTGGTTTAGAGTAGAGTTTACAGAGGTAGATGACCTAGGGACACAGAGAACGGTTAATGGTCACTTTACGTTGAAGCGATAAGAAATATATAAAACCGATTATTAAAAGCTCTCAGTATTTAATACTGAGAGCTTTTTTAGTTATGGTATGAGGTGTAAATTATAATCTAGTCGCGGAGTAATTCGATTGTTGTGATACTGATTTGGCAATGTGCAATGAAAGTTAGCAGCGATTATTTTTTTGCGTGAGGGATAGTAGTGGTTACCCTGCAGTGTTGTGGAGCGATAGCGTAGCATCACGAAGCGTATGAACGTATAGCCCGGTCACTATACTTGAAGAATGAAATGATGAAAGAATAGGGGCACGCCCTAGAAGGAAGAAAGAGACTATCTAAAAAGTTCCCAATCTAGTTTTACAGAAAATACGTTAGAATATATAGCAGCGCTCTGATCACCTATGTCTGTGAGTGCATAATCTACGTGAATGCCTTTGTACTTAAAACCTACGCCTATATTAGGCTGGAAGCCCACTGTAGTACTATTATCTAGTGCTGTGAGTTCTTGAAAATTACCTATACCTGCTCGCACATACACCAGCTCTGCATAACCAAATTCAAGGCCTAGGGCAGGAGTAGCACTTACAGACGAGCTAGAGATGATATCATTAGTTTGAGTAAATCTAAAATTCATATCCAGTTCTGCTCTTAAGGAGTAGTCGTAATGGAAAATCCACTGTCTACCCATACCTATTTGAAGTTTTGGGATGGTGATTTCTGTTTTTTCTGGAAGTTCTTGATTTTGCCCTTCTACGGCATCGCTTATGGTAGCAAACTGCTCTTCATCTATGCTCCACGCATTTACGGTAGTGGTAATATCACGCGCCATAAGTCCAAAATCCCAGTCGCCTCTCTTAAATTGTAGTCCCACATCAAGGCCAAAACCCCAACTATTTGCAAAGTCGCCTATCACACGACGTACCACCTTTGCATTCACCCCTAGATTTAAACCATCTAGTGGCAGCGCGCGTGCATAAGAGACCGTAAAGGCATAGTCCGCAGTAGAAAATAAGCTTATACGATTGTAATCTATATTACCTTGATCATCTATGAGCTGTGTGGTGTTTAAAATATCGTCTACCCCAAACCTTATGATAGAAATACCTACGGCACTTTTATCATCTAGTGGTTTTGCAAAGCCTATGTAGTCGTAGTTTGCAATGTTTGCAAAGTAAGAAGCGTGCATTAAAGAGATCTGGTTATCTTCTAGATTCACTAGCCCTGCAGGATTCCAGTAGCCCGCATTTACATCACTTGTACTTGCCACAACCGCATTACTCATACCAAGAGCGGCAGCGTCTACACCAATATTCAAAAACTCATTTGAGTATGAACGTACCGCTTGAGAAGCAGCAGTCATTGTAATAAGTATAGATAGTATGGTAAGCGATTTTTTCAATAGCAGGATTTGTGAGACAAATATCTCACTTTTAGTACACATTGTAAACAATAAAACCGTCTAGATATTGCCTGTAGTCACATTAGTATAGATATCTTCCCTATTTTTACCGAAAATTATAAAATGTCTATAAAGAGTTACGTACCTAATGCCATCACAATGGGCAACCTTTTAAGCGGTTGTGTCGCAGTCGTATTTGCTGTAAATGACAGGCTTGAACTTGCTGCAATATTTGTAGCTCTTGGGATTTTCTTTGATTTTTTTGATGGATTTTTTGCGCGTATTCTCAATGCCTCTAGTGAGGTAGGATTGCAACTAGACTCACTGGCAGATATGGTGACTAGTGGTGTAGTGCCTGGTGTGGTGATGTATCAACTGCTAGAAGATGCTAGCGGTATCCCTTGGGGAGCGGCACTTGAAGAGCAGCACTTTCACTTAGGGTATATAGGCTTTGCAATAACGATGGCTTCGGCATATAGGCTAGCAAAATTTAATGTAGATGATCGTCAGACTAATTCTTTTATAGGACTTCCTACGCCTGCAAATACCTTATTTATACTAAGCTTGCCGCTTATAATAATGTTTGAGGAGTACGCTTTCGCGAAAGCGTTATTAGAAAACCCATATGTCCTTATATTACTTACCGCATTAAGTTGTTTTATGCTCAATGCAGAACTTCCTTTATTTGCGTTGAAGTTTAAAAACTGGTCTTTTGGCCAAAATAAAGTGCGCTACTTATTCTTACTAGCCAGTGTATTATTACTGGTGTTCTTTCAATTTTTAGGAGTTCCTCTTATTATTATCTTATACATTCTTCTTTCCTTAGTTTTTAGGGAGCAATCATAGGTCTAGCTTATTTCAAGCTATTATCTTTGTGAAAAATTTGAACACAATGGATAATCAAGAAATAAGAAATCTCGAGCCAAAAGCACTCTGGAATAAATTTGCCGATCTTAATGCCGTACCACGACCTTCTAAAAAGGAGGAACGTGTGATTGCGTTTATGAAAGATTTTGGGACTAAGCTTGGCCTAGAAACGATAGAGGATGAAGTAGGGAATGTGATCATAAGAAAACCAGCTACTGCAGGTCACGAAGATAAAAAGATGATTGTGATGCAGTCACACCTTGATATGGTGCATCAAAAAAATAATGATACCGAGTTTGATTTTGACAATCAAGGTATTGAGATGTATGTAGATGGTGACTGGGTACGTGCAAAAGGCACTACACTAGGAGCAGATAATGGTCTTGGAGTGGCAACCATAATGGCTGTGCTTGAAAGTACTACCATAGAGCATCCTGCTATTGAGGCGCTTTTTACAATAGATGAAGAGACTGGGATGACAGGAGCAATGGGTCTTAAAGGAGGAATTCTTAAAGGCGATATCTTACTTAACCTTGATACAGAAGAAGATGATGAGATAGGTGTAGGTTGTGCAGGTGGTGTAGATATCACGGCTACACGTACCTATACAGAAGAGGGACTAGATGACGGTCTTGTAGGTTATGAAGTAAAAGTGGCAGGTCTTAACGGAGGTCACTCTGGGATGGATATTATAAAAGGCCTAGGTAATGCAAATAAGATGATGAACCGTCTGTTATACAATGCCGCAGAAAATTTTGAAATACGTATATCTAGTATAGATGGCGGTAGTTTGCGTAACGCGATACCAAGAGAAAGCGTAGCTATCATAGCTGTAGACGAAAATCAGAAAGCTGCTTTTGAAGCAGATTTTACAGATATGGCGGCAGCAATACACGGTGAATATGCTTCACTAGAAAAAGAGCTAGAGCTTTCTATCAAGCAAATAGATCTAGATGATAATGTGATGAGTCTTGAGTCACAAGCACAGTTGCTCAAAGCTATCTACGCGGCACATAATGGTGTGTACAGAATGAGTCCAGATATAGCAGACCTAGTAGAGACATCAAATAACATAGCAAGAGTTATAGTAAAAGATGGAAGTATAAAAATAGGATGTCTTACTCGTTCATCTGTAGATAGCTCTAAAGATGATCTTGCAAATACACTTACAGCTACTTTTGAGCTTGCAGGTTTTGATGTAGCGCTTTCTGGAGATTATCCAGGATGGGCGCCTAATATGGATAGTGCCATTTTAAAAGTGCTTGAAGCAAAGTATAAAGAAATAAATAATGAAGCTCCGCACGTAGCTGCTTGTCACGCAGGATTAGAGTGTGGTATTTTAGGTCAAAACTATCCTGAGATGGATATGATATCCTTTGGGCCTACTATAAAAGGAGCGCACTCTCCAGATGAGAGAGCAAGTATTTCAAGTGCTCAGAAGTACTGGGATTTTGTTATTGAGATATTAGAGGATATACCAGTGGCTTAGTAGGTTACTTGTGTTTATATATAAAAAGGGAGTCATAATTATGACTCCCTTTTTTATGCTTGTAAGATTTATGCTTACTTAACAATTTCTAATAATTCTATTTCAAAAACTAAGTCAGACTTAGGAGGTATAGCTCCTGGATAACCTTGTTCTCCGTATCCTAAGTGATAAGGGATAAACAATGTTGCTTTGTCACCTACAGACATTTTTTGGAGTCCTTCCTTAAAACCAGCTATGAGTCTAGCTTCTGGACTGTATACAGTCTCTAGCGGGTTGTATTGCCCTACGGCTTTACGACGCTCGTCTAGTTTATTGTTTTTCTCTGCGATTTCTGCACTACTTGTGTCAAAAAGTTCTCCCGTTGTAAAATACCCAGCGTACTCAACTTTAACTTTTTGTCCTGTATTAGGTTGTACACCTCTTCCTTTTTTGTCAAAGAAGATGGCAAGACCACTTGGTAAATCTTCTGCCTTGTCTCTTTTTGCAAAGATTTCGGTTTTCTTTCCTGCAAATTGTTTTGCTCTTTCTGCAGCTTCTGCTACTTTTCTATCTTCAAAAGCAGCTAGTTCTTTTGTAAATGTTTCTGCAGCGTTATAATTTTTTACAGCGCTACCTTTACGTATGATGTTTACTTCTTGAATATAAACAGGGTCTTTAGGTTTTCCTGCCCTTGGATCATTCATAGATACACCAGCGATAGCATCTACCACTTTAAGACCATCTACTACCTGCCCCCATACTGTATGACAGCTTACGCGTGGGTTCTCACAGTTTTTAAGATCGCCATTTGCATCATACCCATCAAGGTGTGGTGTTGCTTTATGAGTGATAAAAAACTGACTACCGTTTGTGCCGTAACCAGAGTTTGCCATAGAGAGTGTCCCTACAGAGTCGTGACGACGCTCTGGAGATAACTCGTCAAAGAATTTGTAACCTGGCCCGCCAGAACCTGTTCCTTGTGGGTCACCACCTTGTATCATAAAGTCCTTTATAATTCTATGAAAGGTAAGACCATTGTAAAAAGGCTTCCCAGCATAAGCACTATCTACTAGAGGGTGTGTACCCTCTGCTAGTGCAACAAAATTTGCTACAGTAGCTGGAGCATCTTCATAATAAAGCTCTGCAACGATGGTTCCCTTATCTGTTACAATCTCTGCATACAGACCATCGTTTAGATCTGGATACTTGTCGTTGCAAGAGAAAAGTGATAAAATGACTGCAATTAATAACATACCTGTTTTTTTCATTGTTAATGATTTACTTAATCGTTTGATTGGTTTTTAATTTCTAGCAAAGTAACGGTACTACGCACCGGAGTATTGCTGGGCACTCTATTTTCAACACCATAATAGCCATAAGCTTTATGGCTAGGAAAAAGAAAAGTTACTGTCTCTCCTTCTTTCATAAGTTTAAGACCTTCTCTTATACCAGAAATGAGGTCTTGATTGCTTTGGTCTATTTGAGTAACCGTATTACCTATCTCTTCTTGAGATACAAGTACCTTGCCATTTATAGCGGCAATATTGTAATTAAATAATACGAGGTCTCCTACCTGAGGTGTAGGTTTTGATAAGGTGTCTTTTTGTACGTATGTATACCAAAAACCACTAGCCGAACTTTGATAATCATTTATGGTATCAGACTCAATAACTTTTTTTAAAGCTTTCTCTTCTTGAGCAACACGTTCTATATTACGGGTGATAGTTTTTGTCTTAACATAAGACCCAGACTTTTGAGTAACTGGCCTTCTTGCTACAGTTTCTGAACAAGAGATGGTAAGCAGTGCTATACAAAGTATTACAAATATGTATCTCATTATGTTAACTGTTCTTTATACGTAGGTAATAATGCTTTAAACTGCGCTACGGTTTCTTCAAGAGATTCATCACTTTTACCTCCCGCTGCATTTGTATGTCCTCCACCGTGGTAATGTGCTCTTGCAAGTTCATTTACAGAAAAATCACCTTTAGAACGCAGTGACATTTTAATGATACGATCTGCTTTATTTTCTATAAATATAACGGCAAATATAATGCCCTCTAGTGAAAGACAGTAATTTACAAACCCCTCTGTATCTCCTTTTTGAAATTTATGATCATCTAGTTCCTTTTGTGATATGGTGATGTATGCCGTACGATATTCACGTAAGACTACAAGATTGCTTAGTGCAACGCCTAGTAGTTGCAGTCTAGACTCACTATTAGTGTCATAAATGTTTTGATGTATCTGGTCATTATTTGCTCCTTTCTTAATAAGGGCTGCAATTACCTCGTGTGTTGTAGCTGTGGTAGACGGAAATCTAAAAGATCCCGTATCTGTCATAATACCTGTATACAGACAGCTAGCCATATCTGCAGTAATCACATCCTCATCGCCTAGTGATTTTATAAAGTGATATACCATCTCACACGTACTACTCATACTTGTGTCACTATAGGTTACAGCCGCATAAGTGTCTGGCTGCTGGTGATGGTCTATCATTATAAAGGGAGCACTTACTTTATCTAGTTCTGCCTCAAGGTCGCCTGCACGAGAGAAGTGGTTAAAGTCTAGTGTAAAAATAAGATCTGCTGTTGTGATAGCTTTTCTCGCATTGCCTGTATTTGAGGTGTAAAATAATACATCACTATCTCCCGGAAGCCATTTTAAAAAATGTGGATACTCATTAGGAGCAACGACTACAGCCTCGTGTCCCTTTTTATTAAGGTATGCTGCAAGGGCAAGTGTGCTTCCCATAGCATCTCCATCTGGGTTTTTGTGGGGTATAATGGCAATTTTTGTTGAGTTAGAAAGTAACTCTTTTGTGGTTGTGATTTGCGTAGGATTCATAGATAGCGAAGATACAATTTCTCTTGTGCTTGTTTTCTGCTTGTGATTAATTATTTGGGATTTTAGGTAGTTGTAAACTTAATATTGTGATAACATTAAAAATCGGTATTTTTGCACGCGATTTCAAGAAGGTATTTACGCTTTCGCGAAAACAAATAAGTTATTCTCACATATGTGAGGGTTTTTGACAACACAAATTGCTTAGGCACATAAACGTACAGCCTTTGCAGAAAATGAAAGATATGACAAATAGAACTTTTACAATGATTAAGCCTGATGGCGTTGAGAATGGACACATCGGAGCAATTTTAGAAAAAATCACTGCTAGTGGTTTCCGTATCGTAGCGATGAAGCTTACTCAAATGACAAAGGCAGATGCTGAGACGTTTTATGCTGTACACAATGAGCGTCCATTCTTTGGAGAGCTTGTAGAGTTTATGACACGCGGACCTATCGTTGCAGCGGTACTTGAAAAAGAAAACGCAGTAGCAGATTTCCGTACTTTAATAGGAGCTACTAACCCTGCAGATGCTGCCGAAGGTACTATACGTGCACTTTATGCAACTTCTATGGGAGAAAATGCAGTACACGGTTCTGATAGTGATGAGAATGCAGCTATAGAAAGTGCTTTTCACTTTGCTGGACGTGAGATGTTTTAATTGCTAGCGCAGTTACAAACTACCATATAAGGTGTTTTACACCATACTTTAAAAGCCTCTCTATAAACGAGAGGCTTTTTTTGTGCCTTGATTTTTTTGCGTTAAGGATAGCAGCGGTTACCCCACAGGAGTGCAGCAAGTGGAGGGACGACACTTGTGTAGCGACGAGGAGTATGAGCGTATAGCCTGCCTCGTAGAGGAACGCCCAAAAGTGTCAAAACAACTTCATAACTGTGGGTTATAGAACGATAAAAATGAGATTTACAACGTTTGAAATTGCGTTAATGTATATCTATTAATGTAATAGCAAATAAATTAATTAATTATAGCTATTTTTGCACCGCCAAAAACACGGCATTAATACAACCTATTATGGACATAAGGAATATCGCGATTATCGCCCACGTAGACCACGGTAAAACAACCCTGGTAGACAAAATTATGTATCACTGTGAGCTTTTTAGAGAAAATGAGTCTAAAGGTGAGCTTATATTAGATAACAATGACCTGGAGCGTGAGCGCGGGATTACTATTACTTCAAAAAACGTTTCTGTAACCTACAAGGGTACTAAGATTAATATCATTGATACTCCTGGTCACGCCGATTTTGGTGGAGAGGTAGAGCGTGTTTTAAATATGGCAGATGGTGTGTGTCTACTTGTAGATGCCTTTGAAGGACCTATGCCACAAACACGTTTTGTATTACAGAAGGCAATAGACCTTGGTCTTAAGCCTTGTGTGGTTGTAAATAAAGTAGATAAAGAAAACTGTACTCCAGAGGAGGTACACGAGAAGGTTTTTGACCTTATGTTTGAACTAGGTGCCGAAGAGTGGCAACTAGACTTCCCTACTGTATACGGAAGTGCAAAAAATAACTGGATGTCTGACGACTGGCAGAAGGAAACAGACTCTATCGAGCCATTATTAGAAATGGTGATGGAGCACATCCCAGTACCAGAAACTAAAGAAGGAAACACACAGATGCTTATCACATCTCTAGACTTCTCTTCTTTTACAGGGCGTATCGCAATAGGACGTCTTAACCGTGGTGAGCTTAAAGAAGGTATGCAAGTATCTCTTGTAAAGCGCGATGGTACTATCAAGAAAACTCGTATCAAAGAACTTCACACTTTTGACGGTTTAGGTCGTATTAAAGTAGAGTCAGTACAAGCAGGTGATATCTGTGCGATTGTAGGTCTTGAAGGATTTGAGATAGGTGATACTGTAGCAGATTTTGAAAACCCAGAAGGTCTTGCAACGATTGATATTGATGAGCCTACAATGAGTATGTTATTCTCTATTAACGATTCTCCTTTCTTTGGAAAAGACGGAAAATTTGTAACATCACGTCACATTAAAGATCGTCTTACTAAAGAACTAGAAAAGAACCTTGCCCTACGTGTAAACGATACAGATAGTGCAGATAAGTTCTTAGTATATGGTCGTGGGGTAATGCACCTTTCTGTACTTATCGAGACAATGCGTCGCGAGGGGTATGAATTACAGATAGGACAGCCTCAAGTAATTATAAAAGAAATAGACGGTGTAAAATGTGAGCCGGTAGAAGAGCTTACTATTGACCTTCCAGAAAATGTTTCTGGTCGTGCAGTAGAGTTTGTAACAATGCGTAAAGGTGAGATGCTTTCTATGGAAGCAAAAGGTGAGCGTATGATTATAGAATTCTTAATCCCATCACGTGGTATTATAGGATTACGTAACCAACTTCTTACTGCTACTGCTGGAGAAGCAATTATGGCACACCGCTTTAAAGAATACCAGCCTTTTAAAGGTGATATCCCTGGACGTATTTCTGGATCACTTGTATCTATGGAAAACGGTACAGCTATCCCTTACTCTATAGATAAACTTCAAGATCGTGGTAAGTTTTTCGTATCACCAGGTGAAGATATCTATGAAGGTCAAGTAATAGGTGAAAACTCTCGTCAGGATGATATGAATATCAATATCACAAAAGCAAAGAAGCAGTCTAACGTACGTTCTTCTGGAGCAGATGATAAGGCTAAGATTGTACCTGCAATTAAGTTCTCACTAGAGGAAGCACTAGAATATATTCAGAAAGATGAGTATGTAGAGGTAACTCCTAATCACTTAAGACTACGTAAGATTTACTTAAAAGAAGTAGACCGTAAGCGTAACAAGATTGCTTAAGGATTTAGTATTCTTATAAATCATAAACCCCGCTTTATAAGAGTGGGGTTTTTTTATGCGCTTTCGCGAAAGCGTAATTTAATCTCTTACCATATCCTATAGAATTAAAAATAGTTTTACTTTTATTGAAATATCCTAAAACTCGCAACCAAACTATCTATACTGTAAAAAAATATCAATCCGCAGATGTCCAGCGCTGGAACAAATTTGTAGCACAGGCAAAAAATGCGACCTTTCTACACGACCGTTCCTTTATGGAGTATCACAGCGATAGGTTTACAGATTACTCGCTGCTGGTTTATAAAGGTGAAAAACTTATTGCGCTCCTTCCGGCTAATGCAGACGGGAATGATCTATACAGTCATCAGGGATTAACGTATGGTGGTATTTTGCTTTCGCGAAAGCAAAAACTACAAGATGTCATAGCAATTACTCAAGAAATATTAAAGTATGCGCAGCAGCAAGGCTTCATATCTTTATATCTAAAACAGCTTCCCACGTTTTATGCGGTGATGCCCAGTGATGAGTTTGAGTATATCGCACAATTACTTAGTGCTAGCTGTTACCGGGTAGATACTGCGTCTGTGATAAATTACAGGAATAAATTATCCATACAATCTAATCGTATGGAAGGAGTAAAAAAAGCAGACAGAGCAGGTCTGGTTATAAAAGAGGAAGTAGGTTTTGACAACTTTTGGAACGAGATACTCGTACCTAACCTAAAGCAAAAACATCAATCACAACCCACACATACACTAGAGGAAATAAAAAAGCTACAAGCTTCTTTTCCAGAAAACATAAGGCAGTTTAATGTCTACCATAATAATACGATAGTAGGAGGAGCAACTATATTCGAGACTAAAACCACGGCACACGTTCAATATATTTCGGCAGGAGAGAATAAGCAGGAGTTAGGAACGCTAGACTTCTTGTTTTATGAGCTCATAGAGCAAACCTTTGTACATAAAGACTATTTTGATTTTGGTATTTCAAACGAAGAGGGCGGCACAAAACTCAATAGTGGCTTATCTTACTGGAAAGAATGTTTTGGAGCACGTACCCACGTTCACAAATTCTATAAAGTTGCCGTACAGAATCATTCACTACTTAAAGATGTCTTGATATGATTCCAATTTTAGACTTAAAAGAGATAAACGCACCTTATGAAAAGGAGCTTAAAAATAAGTTCGATTCTTTTTTAGAGAAGGGATGGTACATTCTGGGCAACGAGGTGACTGCTTTTCAAAAAGAGTACGCGGCTTACTGTGGCACTCAATTTTGTATAGGTACAGCAAATGGTCTTGACGCCTTGAGACTCATTCTAGAAGGCTATAAAATACTAGGTAAACTACAAGTGGGCGATGAGGTGCTTGTTGCGAGTAACACCTATATCGCAACCATCATTGGTGTTAAACAAGCGGGATTAATACCTATACTAGTTGAGGCAAATCTTGATACATTCAACTTTGATTATAGCGATTTAGAACAGAAGCTCACGTCAAAGACAAGAGTGATTATGCCTACACATTTGTATGGCAGACTTACAGATATGGATAGGGTTAACGCTTTCGCGAAAGCGTACAACCTACTCACCGTTACAGATTGTGCACAATCACACGGGGCAATTACAGCTTCTGGTAAGCGCAGTGGCTCTCTGGCAGATGCGAGCGGTCATAGCTTTTACCCCACAAAAAATCTAGGTGCTCTAGGTGATGCGGGAGCAATCACCACAAATGACAAAGCGCTAGCCGAAGTTGTAGAAAAATATAGAAATTACGGTTTTAAAGAGCGTTATGTCGCACAATATACTGGAGTAAATAGCCGCCTCGACGAACTGCAGGCTGCTTTTTTGAGAATAAAACTTAGAGATCTAGACACGCAGAACAGTAAGCGTATTGCGATTGCAAAGCAATATCTTGAAGGGATAAATAATGAACACATTATTTTGCCACAATGGTCTGAGGGTAAGGATCACGTCTGGCATCTATTTGTAGTGCGCTGTGCACAGAGGGATGCGTTACAAGAACATCTCAAGGCAAATGGTATCGCAACGATTATACATTATCCTGTGCCTCCACACAAGCAAGAGGCTTTACAAGAGCTTGCATCTATGTCCTTACCGGTTTGCGAGCAGTTGCATAGTGAGGTGCTCAGTTTACCTATCAGTCCATCGCTTGCTAAAACGGAGATTACCCAGATTATAAAAGCCATAAACGACTTTAAATGCTAGGTAAACTACGTAGCGGCATTGCAAATAATCTTTTACTTAAGATTACTTCTTTTAATGCAATAAGTGTGGGCTTACAAATACTGGGAGGCCTTATCACGTCAAAGCTTATCGCTATTTACCTGGGAGAACGCGGTATGGCATTGCTGGGTTATTTGCGCAATTTTATGACTACCACGCAAGCGGCCGGTAATCTAGGTTTGTCTAACGGTATAGTAAAGTATATTGCTACAGGTGATGAGGAGCGTCATCCATTATCAAAGTTATTGTCTACTGCTGTCATCGTTAGTTTTATTGCTACCATAATTGTTTCGACGATTTTATATGTAGGGGCTGCTTATTTTAATACTCAGATTTTTGGCGATGGGGCACAGTACACATATGTGTTTAAATGGCTGGCAATAGCGCTACCTTTTATAACACTTAACGGAATTTTGCTGGCTGTTATTAATGGGCAGTCGGCTTATAAGAAGGTGGTGAAGATTCAAATCTTTTCTAACTTGATAGGTCTTGCCATAACTATCTTAAGCATCATATACTATGGTGTACAAGGAGCACTAGTTGCGCTTGTTGTTAGTCCGGCGGTGATACTAGTGATTACGCTAGTTGCTTTAGGAAAAGAAGGTAGCGTATTGAAAAACATCTCATTCTCAAAATTTGACACAGGCGCTTTGCGCAAACTAGGGTCTTACACGCTTATGGCCTTATTCTCTATGATTGTGTTACCGCTTGTATATATCGCGATACGTAGAGAAATAGGAGAGGGAGCTGGTTACTGGGATGCTATGACGCGTGTGTCAGATTACTATTTTAAGTTTGTAGCGACATTAATGACCCTATATATTTTGCCTCAATTATCAAAAGCCACCACAAGCAGTGCTTTTAGAAAAGAGATTTTCGGGTTTTATAAAACCATCTTACCCCTGTTTGGGCTCGGGTTGTTGCTTATTTATTTTTTGCGTTCATTTATTGTTCAGTTATTATTTACTGAAGATTTTATGCCTATGACCTCATTGTTTAAATGGCAGTTGCTAGGAGATTTTTTTAAGGTTGCCTCACTAGTGATAGGCTACCAAATTATTGCCAAAAATAATCTCAAATTATTCCTCATTACCGAGGTGATCTCCCTAGTTATAATCTATACTTCTGGAATATACTTTGTACAAAATTTTGGTGCAGAGGGTGCTACAATGGGACATTGTTTAAGTTATTTTATGCATTTATTGGTATTACTGTTTATCTTTCGGGAACCGCTTTTTACAAAAACGAATGAGTAGCCTAGGTAACATATTGCAATCATTTAGAATCTGGAAGTACAAGTTGCTCTCACAGACTACCTATGTAGACGGCAAACCTATGCTTTATCAACCCGCACAACTTAATGGGAAGGGTGTGATACGCTTTCGCGAAAGCGTACAAATAGGTGTCATTAATTCTCCATCATTTTACAATACCTATGCTTATATAGAGGCAAGAAAGGAGGGAAGTGAGATTGTTTTTGGGAACAACGTTGCGATAAATAATAATTTTTGCGCCATAGCAAACGAAGGAACGATTGTGATAGGAGATGATACAACAATAGGGCTTAATTGCTCCATTTATAATTGTAATTTTCACAGTCTTGACCCCACCAGACGCCGAACCGATGCTGGACCAAGTGCCGCAGTAACGATAGGTAAAAACGTTTTTATAGGCAATAATGTGAGCATCTGGAAAGGTGTGTCCATAGGTGATAATGCCGTGATTGCTGCTGGAAGCGTTGTGACATCCTCGGTAGCTGCGGGAGTTACATTCTTTTAGTTAGGTAGCTTGCCAGGTCTTAAGATATTGCTGGGCGACTTTTGTGTAGTGGTGATGGGTTTTTATAAAGTGATGTGCGTTCTCACTTATCTCTTCAAGAAGCGCAGGTGACGCTATGAGCTTTTCTAGATTTGCCACAATTTCATTTACATCTGGTGTCGCATCTATTGCCACCGTTTTATCTAATTGATATTGTGCTTTAAAATGCGGGCCAGCACCAGTAAAGACCACCTTACCTTTTGCCATAGACTCCAGCGCATTGTAACCTTGATCGTGGGCATAAACTTGATCTAGCACAATATGTGCTTTATTGTAAGCGGTAATATATTCATCATACGGTAGATTTTCTGTGGTGATGATGTTTACTTTTTCGTTGTACTTCTTGTTTATAATAGCAAGCGCTTGCTCAAAAAGGTCATTTCCTTTTTTGTAATAGTTATTTCTATTAATCCCGTGGAAGATGGTAATAGGATACGTAAATGCAATCTCCTGCTTAGGTATCTTATCTATGTTAATAGGGTTTGGGATGAGCCCTTTGTATAAACGATGAATTTTAAGAGGGAAATGATAATCAAGATCTGTAGCAATCACACCATCTACAAGCTTATATAGTGCCGTGTGTAATTTTTTATAAGCGGGTGCTAGGTACTTAAGTGCTGGGGCAAACGATGTTTTTGTGAGTTTACCCTCCATATAAGGTGTGGCAATTGTGTATGGCAGTTCGTCTGTAAAAGCGTGGGTAACACTTATGTGATCTGTACCGCAAGAGAGGAGAAAGAGTTTTTTATTATGCGCCTTGAGATACTTTGCTATCTCAAGTTCTAATGACGGTGTGGTGTTAAAACTAGACTCGTTAATAAGTTGCACCACGTCATAACCAGAAAGTTGAGGTTTTAATTTTGTAAAGTGGTTATGCAGTGATTTTTCTGAAATATCAATGCCGGCTAATTTAAGAATGCTCAGTTTTAGCTTCTTTTTCCAGCCAGAGGTGTAACCTCTTTCTAGTGTAATGTCTACGGGAAACTTTTTAAAACCATCACCAGAACCCACAAGGGTAACCTCGTGACCTAATGCGGTGAGACCTTCTTTGAGAGAATTATGAAGTCGGCTGTATTCGCCTACGAGTAAGATGCGCATTGATTATATTTGGTAAACAAAAACTCCTTCTGTTGCCGAAAGATACTCATAAAAAAATTGCACTTGTTACAATCTCCCTATCTGGGGGTGGTGCAGAGCGGTCTACGGCATTTTTATCACAAGTACTCACAGGTCTTGGGCATACGGTACATATCATCTGTATAAGAGATGGAGTTTCTTATCCCTATGAAGGGACATTATTTAATCTAGGCGCAGATAAGCGTAAGGACGACGGCCTAGTAACAAAGTATAAGCACCTCAAAAGATTAAAGAATTACTTACATAATGAGCAGTTTGATCTTGTTATAGATAGCAGGTCTCGATCTTCTGCCTTAAAAGAATGGGTATACATAAAGTACATTTATAAAGCCCAAAGGATACTTTATATGGTGCGAAGTGCTCGATTAGAAACATATTTTCCAGCACCAGATATGCTTGCAAAATGGTTTTATGGTAAGAGTCACTTTGTAGGAGTTTCAAAAAGTATTGCTGCAAGAATTAAAGCGAGATACGGCTTTAAACATATTCACCAGGTGTATAATCCTATACCAAAAATGACTTTTGGCAAGAGCAATGTAAGTCTTCCAGAGACGTATCTTTTAGGGTATGGACGACTGGTAGATGATGTGAAGAACTTTAGTTTGATGATTTCCGCTTTCGCGAAAGCGAACTTAAAACTACCTCTCGTGATTATGGGAGATGGTCCAGATGCCAAAAAGCTAGCAACACTCTCAAAATCTCTTGGAATAAATGATAAAGTCATCTTTATAGGGTATCAATCTAATCCCGCGCCTGTAGTGGAGCGAGCCTTGTGCACCTTACTCACTAGTCATTACGAAGGCTTCCCAATGGTACTTGTAGAGTCACTAGCGCTAGGTACTCCGGTTATAAGTGTGGATTGTGACTCAGGACCAAAAGAGATTGTGCAAAACGGTATAAACGGTATGCTAGTAGCAAATTATGATGAGGTGGCTTTAAGTACCGCCATTCGTACATTTGTGCTAGATGGCGAGCTTGCTAGTAGATGTGAGAAAAATGCGCAAAAAAGTGTAAAACATCTAGCCGCAGAACACATTGCTCTAGACTGGAAAAAATTACTAGATAGCTTATGAAAAACCTTATTGAAATACCAAGAATTACAGACCCTAGAGGTAATCTAGCCGTGATAGAAAAAGAGGTGTTACCTTATGCTATTAAGCGTGTTTATTATCTACACGATGTGCCTAGTGGAGCATATAGAGGAGGTCACGCTCATAAGGAGTGTAAGGAGTTGCTCATTGCTGTAAGTGGGAGTTTTGAAGTAGTGCTTGATAATGGAAAAGAAAAGGAGCGTGTAATGCTTAATAAGCCAAATCAAGGTTTACTCATAGATGTAAATATCTGGCGAGAGTTAGAAAACTTTTCTTCTGGAGCAGTATGTCTCGTGCTGGCATCTCACGAGTATGACGAAGATGACTATATACGTAACTATGAGAATTACAAGTCCCTAAAAAGCTGAGAATTTGAGTCCAGCTCTTTCAAGCAAGCTTTGACTCTTAAAAGCAAGACGTAAGGCGTAGGTGGGTAGACTTAATAAAAACCGTTGTTTATTATTAAGGTTATTTATATCAAGATGCTCTAGATAGGTATTTACTTCTTTCTCTTGACCCCAAAGTCGCGCTCTTATGATGAGCGAGTACCTATTGAGATCTATGAATCTTTTGAGGCCTTTGTTTGTTTTTTCTTCTTCTAAATATGCTAGATAGTCTGGTCTATCTTTTACATAGCGAGTTCCTTTATAAAGGCTTTGTGGAGCATAGCGATAGGTTGCACACGCTTTTGTGCTAAAGGCTATTCTGTATTGTAAACCTATGCGTATCCACAAGTCGGTATCTTGACCGCTTTTTATCTTTTCATTAAAATAGCCTACATCCTCACATACAGAACGGTGAAAAACTGTTGAGCTGCTTGTAAGAAGTGTGTTTTTATAACTGCTTGTAAAGTAATCAAGGTCTAGAAAAGGTTTGTTGTCTGGATTTTCAAAGCTATAACTGTTAGGTCTTGTTGAGTTTTTATATTCCTTAAGCACGGCTGTTGCAAATACATAGTGCTCGGGATATACATTAATAAGAGCTGTGATTTCTGCTAGGTAGGAGGGAGCCCATAAATCATCACCATCTAGCAGTGCGATAAACGATCCTCTGGCAGATTTTATGCCTATGTTGCGTGCAGCACCTGCTCCTACATTTTCTGCAAGCGGGAGATATGTAAGTTTTTCTGAGGCTATAGATTTTATGACAGTATCACTACCATCTGTAGAGCCATCGTTTACTACTATAATCTCAAAGTCTTGAATGCTTTGATTTAGTACACTCTCTATGGTCTCCTTTACAAAAGAGGCTTTGTTATATACTGTAATGACCACAGAGAATTTAGGCATTTTTTCGACTTTTTATATAGTAGTTGAGCCTGAATAAGTCAAATAGAAATAACGAAGGTCTATTACTCACGATGTTGTTTTGTATGCCTAATTTAAAGAGACTAAAAATTGTAGGATATACAAAGTCTAGACGGAGTTTTTTTAATTTTTGATACGCTTGTTGTAGTGATGTGAAGTCTCTGCTTACACTCCCGCTACGCTCATAATGTATGAGTGTGTCAATAGCCTGTAGTGACTTGTCTAGAAATATCAAATTCTCTTCAAGACCCGTATGTACAATAGGATTATCTATGTGTAAAACAGTAATTTTTTGATGATAAATCTGGTAAGAGAATATATTGTCAAGTCCGTAGCGCCTGCTCTCTACAATGTTTAGATTAAAGAATATTTCTTTTTTTACAAGTATATTTTGAGAGATAATATACGATGGGTTTTCCATTCGTATTTTGGCATTTTTTGCCTCTCGTTTTATACCGTATTTCCAGCGTAGCTCTTTGTTTTTTGGTGGTACGTCTATATATGAAGTACCACCTACTATGATAGAGTCATCGCTTGGTAATGCTGTCAGGTAGTTTTTGATGAATTGATCGTTATCTATAAGCACATCTGCATCAAGAAAGAGAAGCCAGTCATACTGTGCGTTTTTGGCAAGCTTTGACCGTGTGGCTGTTCTTCCTAGGTTGGTTTTATTTATAAGTGCTTGAACGTAGGGTTGTGCGGTGAGTGCACTATTTTGCTCTTGGTATAAGGTTGAGGCATCCTCACAAAAAATAAGTTCATAGACTACTCCTGCCTCTCGTGTCTGATCAAGAAGTGATGTGACAAGTGCAGTAATGTCTGTATTATATGTAGGGATAAGAATGGAAAGCATACCTGCAAACGAAAATACAATATTAAGATGATGTATGACTACGCTTATAAAAACGATAGCCGGTAGCTTGTTTTGATAAAAAGATTATACTGTCTTCTGTACAACCTCAAAAACCTTGTTACCGTCACACTTTAATGTCTTAGAAGGGTATTTAAGTAAAAGTGCATAGTCGTGTGTTGCCATAAGGATGGTATTGCCGTTTTTATTAATCTCCTGCAATACTTCCATAACCTCTACACTTGTTTGTGGGTCTAGGTTACCTGTAGGCTCATCTGCCAGAATAAGTTCTGGGTCATTAAGCAAAGCACGAGCAATGGCGATACGTTGCTGCTCACCTCCAGATAGCTGGTAAGGATATTTAAAGCCTTTACTTTTCATCCCTACTTTATCAAGAACGGCATCTATTTTTGCCTCCATAGCTGTTTTATCTTTCCAGCCGGTAGCCTTGAGTACAAATTTTAAATTATCTATTACCGTACGGTCATTAAGCAATTTAAAATCTTGAAAAACAACGCCCAGTTTACGACGTAAGAAAGGAATATTCTTTTCTTTAAGTCCGTTAAGGTCTACGCCTACTATGTTTCCTTTACCCTCTGTAAGTGGGAGGTCACCGTAAAGCGTTTTCATAAAACTACTTTTTCCAGATCCCGTTTTACCTATGAGGTACACAAAGTCACCTGGCTCTATGGTAACATTTACTTCAGAGAGAATGAGGTTTTCTCGTTGGTAAATTGCGGCGTGTGATAATTGAAGTACGGGTTGTGACATAAGTTTTGGTCTGAGTTTCAAAGTAACGGAATTTAGATGAAAGTGTTTTATGACCTTCTAAAAATTTCTTTAAGTATCTCAGTTATATGATGCTCAGCGCTATTTTGAGCTATTAAACAAGATTGTTAAAAACCCTTTTTACAACTTCACATAATTAACAAAGATTTAGGTCGTTATCTTACTGTAAGAAAGATAACTTTGAACAGGCTAGAAAAGGGCGTTTTTACGCTTTCGCGAAAGCGTAATTCTTCCCACATAACATCAATAAAACAACTCATAACTATGCACAAAATCAAGTACGTACTTGTTGCATTATTTTTATACACCAGTATTGCGGTAGGGCAACAATCTGCAATTTATACAAATGACCTCGCTCAGTTTAATAAAGCACTGTCGTTATACAATAGCAAGCAGTACCTAGCATCTCAAACACTTTTTGAAGAAGTAAAAGCACAAACTGATGATACAACAGTACAAGGTGACTGTGCTTATTATATTGCAAATGCCGCTGTGAGACTTAACCAGCAAGGAGCAGATAATTTGATGCTTGCTTTTGTGACAGAGTACCCTACAAGTACAAAACGCAATAGTGCTTTTCTAGACGTAGCGCAGTATTATTTTGAAAATGGCAAATTTGCTTATGCACGTAAATGGTATGATCGTGTAGATGAGGCAACGCTCACAGAGGGAGAGAAGGAGACTTTTTACTTTAATAATGGGTATGCTTATTTTAAGAGTAAGCGTTTTGACGAAGCAAAAAAATACTTAAATCGTGTGCGCGATTCTCAAAAATACGGGGCACAGGCTAAGTATTATATCGGTTTTATGGCATATGAGGGGGATGACTATGAGCAGGCAAATGAACTTTTTGATGAGGTAGAAGCAGAGAGTGGTGGTGCATATAATGAAGACCTTGCCTATTTTAAAGCAGACCTCAATTTTAAACTAGGAAAATTTGACCAAGCCATCTCAGAAGGTAAATCTCAGCTCGCAAATGCAAACCCAAAAGAGAAGTCTGAGCTTAACAAAATAATAGGTGAGAGTTACTTTAACCAGAATAAATACAGCGAGGCATTACCATATCTTAAAGAGTATAAAGGTAAACGCGGGAAGTGGAATAATACAGATTACTACCAGCTAGGATATGCTTATTACAGGCAAGGAGATTATGCGAGCGCTGTAAATGAGTTTAATAAAATTATAGACGGTAATAACAGCGTTGCACAAAATGCTTACTATCACCTTGCACAATCGTACATAAAGCTTGATAAAAAACAAGAGGCACTTAACGCATTTAAAAATGCGAGTGAGATGGACTATAATGAGACTATAAAAGAAGACAGTGGTCTCAATTATGCAAAGCTTAGCTATGAGATAGGTAATGCATATAAGCCTACACCTACTGTTATAGCAGATTATATGGAGGCGTACCCAAAATCTCCAGCAAAAAGCGAGCTAGAGTCATTACTTATAGATTCTTACATCACCTCAAAAAACTATAAGGAGGCAATGCAATTGCTTGAGAGCAATAACAGCTTTGATAACAAGAAAGCTTACCAGAAGGTAGCCTTCTTATATGGGCTTGATTTATATAACGAAGGAAAATTTCCAGAGGCTAGCGCAGCCTTTACAAAGTCGCTTAAAGAACCACAAGATCCATTATACGTTACAAGAGCAACCTACTGGAAAGCAGAGAGCGATTATATTGCAAATGATTTTAAGGAAGCCATCATAGGGTACAAACAGTTTTTGGGAAGCAGTAATGCTGCCAGTACTCCAGAATATGGTGATATAAACTACAACCTGGCCTACGCATATTTTTCTGATAAAAATTATGAGCAAGCAGCCAGCTATTTTGAAAATTATACAAAAGGAAATGTACAAGATAGAGCACGACTTAATGACGCCTTTCTTCGTCTGGGAGATAGTCGCTTTATAAGCAGTAAGTACTGGCCAGCGCTAGAGGCATATAATAGTGCGATTGCACTTAATGAGACAGATCAAGATTATGCGACTTTTCAAAAGTCTATGAGCTACGGTTTTATAAAAAAGAATAGTGACAAGATAGCGGGTCTTAAAAGTTTTGCAACTAAGTTCCCGAGATCTACCTATCGTGATGACGCTTTATACGAGCTAGGTAATATGTATGTCTCACAAAATAATAATGACCAGGCCATTGCGGCTTATGATAAACTTGTAAGGGATCTACCGGGAAGCTCATACGTGTCAAAAGCACTGCTCAAAAAAGCACTTATTCTTGATAATAACAATAACTCAGATGAGGCGTTGCGTATACTACGTGGCGTTGCGGCAGATTATCCTGGTACGCCAGAAGCACTACAAGCAGTGACTACTGCAAAGCTTATTTATATAGACCTAGGTCGTGTAGATGAGTACGGCCAGTGGGTAAGCACGCTAGATTTTATAGATGTTGAAGATGCAGAGCTAGATGATGCTGCATATGCCTCTGCAGAGAAGCAGTATGTAGAAAATAATATAAACCAGGCATCACGACTCTTTGAGGAGTACCTTACTAATTATCCTAATGGTCAGCACGCGTTACAAGCTCATTTTTATGTAGGTCAGATCGCTTTCGCGAAAGCGGAATACCAACAAACCATACCACACTACAAGTTTGTAATAGACAAAGAGCGTAGCGAGTTTACAGAGCAGGCACTGGCAAGACTGGGACAAGTATACCTTACTGCCGAAAATTATGTAGAAGCCATCCCAGTATTACAAAGACTAGAAAGAGAAGCAGACTTCCCACAAAACATCATTTTTGCACAATCTAACCTTATGAAATCATACTATGAGGGCGATGATTATAATCAAGCGGTAATCTATGCTTCAAAAGTGCTAGCAAACTCAAAAATAGACAACACTGTAAAAAGTGATGCTCAAATTATTATTGCACGTTCTTCTATAAAAACAGGAGATGAGGTAAGAGCAAAAAC
Source organism: uncultured Dokdonia sp. (assembly GCF_947496725.1). Lineage (GTDB taxonomy): Bacteria > Bacteroidota > Bacteroidia > Flavobacteriales > Flavobacteriaceae > Dokdonia. The sequence goes on along the minus strand of NZ_CANMDS010000008.1, from coordinate 32,186 downwards.
AGCCTATGCAGAGGTGCAAAAAATTGCAACAGGTTCTCTAGCGGCAGAGGCTTTGTATTATGATGCTTATTTTAAAAATAAAGCAACAAGCTATGAAGCGTCTAACGTTGCTGTTCAAAAACTAGCAAAAGATTATAGTGGTTACAAAGAGTATGGAGCAAAGGGTCTTGTTCTTATGGCAAAAAACTTTTATGCGCTAGGTGATGCTTATCAAGCTACTTATATACTTGAGAGTGTAATCACAAACTTTGCAGATTATCCAGAAACGGTAGAAGAAGCACAAACGCAACTTGCTATTATAAAAGAGGCAGAGGCAAGAACAAATGCTTCGGTAGAGAAAGGATAATAGTAGTAGTACAATATATATTTAAACACGTTAGTCTAACAACGTAAAAAATAAAACACATTTTATGAATAGTTCATTTCATACATCATATAAACTTATAGTTGCTGTGATAGCACTTCTAGCTGTGCAAGTAAGTTATGCTCAAGAAGAAGAGTCTACTATAGGTACAGAAGTGGTAAATGTGGTAAAGGCATACACGCCTACCATACGCGACGCTTTTAAGGTAAAGGCTACGCCGCAGCTTAACGACTCTATTACTACAGCAAAGAAAAAAGTGACTTACAGTATCTTTTCTGTACCTGTAGCGAGTACGTTTACACCAGCAAAAGGTAAGGCGGCTGTTGTAAAAAAAGCAAAAAAAGAAAAGTTATATGATAACTACGCAACCTTAGGTTTTGGAAGTTTTACATCTGTACTAGCAGAGTTTTACAGCAATTTTCAAATAAGCCGTACAGAAGATTTTGGAGTATTTTTAAATCATAACTCTTCACAAGGAGGCATAGATGGTACTGTGGTAGACGATTTCTTTTACGATAGTCGTCTCAATCTCAATTATGGAGCAAGAGAGCGTGATCTTACTTGGCGTGCAGATCTAGATGCTAAGCATCAAGTGTATAACTGGTATGGTATACCGGAGGAGCTTAAGGAATTACAAGGCCCAGCAGATGGTCCTTTATTTACAGAAGATTTTGATGTAACACATTCATATCTCACAGCTGGTCTTAATGGTTCTATAAGTCTTAAAGATTCTTTCTTTAAGGAGGCTACGGGAATGGTGCGTTATTTTGGTGATGACCTAGAGAGTACAGAGCTTAGAGCAGTGGTAGCACCTACGGTTGAGTTTCCTATAGCAGGTGAGTTAATTACAACAAAACTGTCTGTAGATTACCTGAGTGGTTCTTTTGCAAATAGCTTTGGTACCACAGGGACAGAGATTAACTATAGCTTTTTAAACGCAGGTATTAACCCAAGTCTAGTAATTCTAAGAGATGACCTAGAGGTAAAGCTAGGGGTAGAAGGTGTTGTATCTCTTGATACAGAAAATAGTGAGACAGACTTCTTTATTTACCCAAAAATCGCTGCATCTTATAGAGTAGCGGGCGATTACTTTATTGCTTATGGAGGACTTGAAGGAGGTCTTATACAGAATAACTACCACGACTTTGCTCAAGAAAACCCTTTTATATCACCTACACTTATAGTAGCCCCTACAAATAAGCAGTATGATGGATTTTTAGGTATGAAAGGAAAACTCTCTGAAGCCCTAAGTTATAACTTACGTGCTAGCTACGCATCAGAGAGTGGGAAGGCGCTATACCAGCATAACCCTTACTCGCAGAGTGGTAACAACTTTGGGCAAAATGGCTATGAGAATGGAAACTCTTTTGGTATCGTCTATGATGATGTTAATACATTAGGTGTTTTTGCAGAGCTTAACTTTGATGTAAATGCAAATTTTAAAATGAAGCTCAACGGGCAGTTTAACTCATATACTACAGATATAGAAGCAGAGGCTTGGAACCTTCCAGACCTACAAGCCTCATTATTTGCAGATTATCAGATTACAGAGCAATGGTTTGCTGGAGTAAACTTATTTTTTACAGGAGAGCGTCAGGATCTTGTATTTAGTCAAGACCCGGTAGATATATTAACGCCTAGCTCTATAGAAACATTAGAAAGCTATTTTGATGCAAATGCGCACGTAGGTTATCGCTTTAATAATCGTCTATCTGCCTTTGCTAGAGTTAATAACATACTAGATAGTAACTACCAGAAGTGGCTTAATTATGAAGTGCAAGGACTTCAAGGTATGGTAGGTGCTACTTATAAGTTTGATTTTTAGTAAAAATAACACCCATCACAAAGCAACCTTTCTCTAGTACCTGCATCCTTTATGTAAACCCTATATAATGAAAAGAATGTTAGGCATTGTTGCCTTGTTTATAGCTACTGTTTCTTGCAGTTCTGATTTAGATTCTGCTAGTCTTTCAGATTGTAGTCTTGTAGATTGTGCCTCTGGTAATTTACTATTACAATTTTTAGATAGTGAGACAGAAGAAGATGTGTTTTTTAACGGCACTTATAATCTTGAAGATGTAGTTATAACAGATCTAGAAACTAATGAGGATTTTGTATTCTTTACAGGTACCTCTCAAGAGTTTGAAACTGCACAAATAGCGCTTAATACTTTTTTTGAAAGTCGTAACAATGTGATGCTTCGTATAGCCGTGCCAGATGGCTTTGAGACTACCTTATCATTTGATGTGACATTTATAGAGGGAGAATGTTGTAATGTAAATAACTATACAGACGTATCATTTACAAATGTGACTAGCGTAGATGATAGTGATGGAGATCTCATATATAAAATATTCTTATAAAACACTTAGGTATGAAAAAGCTACTTGTTCTTATCATATTAAGTTTGTCACTAGTTACTTGCGACTCAGATGATCTAGATTGTGCAAACGTACTCTGTGCGCCAGGCCCAGCGATGGTAATAACCTTTTTTGATGCCGAAACTGGAGAGCAATTATACACAGATACAGATGGAGAAGCTCCAGAGGGATTTGCTGTAACCGTACAAAATGACTTAGAGCTTTTATATAACCAAGGTTACGTTTTTCAAAATGGAGAGCTTGTCATATATGTTTTTCCAGAGGTGGCTACCATCGTTCAAGAAGGTGTTTTTGATGTGACAATAAATGCAACAGTACAAACACAAGAATCTTCAGGGTGTTGCCCAGATTATAGCATAAGTAACATTAATTCTACAGGTGGGGATATTACCATAACACAATTACCAGAGTTGAGGTTGCGCATAGATTTTTAGAAAAAAATCGAAACTAAAAAACAAGAGGTTTTGTACATTAGTGCAAAACCTTTTTTCTTTTGAATAACACTTGGCACTGCGAGCTCTGTAACCACCAGCGTAAAAACCTAAAAGAAGGTTCTATTTGCAATCTTACAAAGCAAAAACCAGCCTTTAATCGTACCTGCTCAAAAAAACTGTTTTCTACAAAATTTAAGAACCAACTTAGAGAAGTAAACGTTGTTTATGAGCACGCTATAAAAGATAAATGGTGGAACTACAGCTATACTATAATATTTGGCTTGCTAGGTGTGGGAGTCACTTGTTTGGCTGCTTATTCTATAGTTTACATAAATGATCTTAATAATTCATTTCATTCATCAAGCTCTTATAGTTTAAGAATATACTTAATACCATTTATAATTTTTGGAATTGCCCTTAAGATTATATCACAAGCAATAGGGATGTACAATATGTACGTACTAAAATCTCGAGAGGCAAAACTTAAAAAAGATCGGGTAGATGCCGTGCTTGCTTTATATGGTATCACCTATGATATAGACGTACAACTACACTCTAATTATAGGTTTCCTCAAGATGCTCAAGTAGATTTACAAATTAATAATCTTAGGTAATCACTTATAACTTCTCTTTCGTATTTTTATGCTTTAAACCATATTTTGATGCGTAAACTTTTATTTTCTTTATCAGTTCTTAGTCTTTTCATTTCTTGCGATAACAAGCAGGAGGCAGACCTTATTGTCACAAATGCAAATGTGTATACGGTTAATGACGCTTTCGCGAAAGCGGAATCCTTTGCCGTAAAAGATGGAAAGTTTATTGCCGTAGGAAGCACAGCAGATATAACAACACAATATCAAGCCACCGAAACTATAGACGCTACAGGTAAAACCGTTTTACCAGGTCTTATAGACGGGCACTGTCACTTTTATGGACTGGGGCAAAACCTACAAATTGCAGACCTCGTAGGTACCGAAAGTTATGATGAGGTTATAGAAAAGGTAACCGCTTTTGCCAAAGCAAATCCAGAAGCAACCGTTATACGAGGAAGAGGTTGGGATCAAAACGACTGGGCGGTAAAAGAATTTCCTACTAAAGATAGGCTAGATGCTCTTTTTCCAGATACACCAGTGGTACTAGAGCGTGTAGATGGTCACGCATATCTTGTAAATCAGAAAGCGCTTGATCTCGCAAAAATAGATAACACCACAAAGGTAAGTGGTGGAGAGATTGTGCTGGTAGATGGTAAAGTGACTGGCGTACTTATAGATAACCCACAAACGCTTGTAGATGCCGTAATGCCTCAAGCCAGCGTAGCCGAAAATGCTCAAGTATTACTAGAGGCGCAAGAACTTTGTTTTTCTTACGGGCTTACTACGGTAAATGACGCGGGTCTTAATAAAGATATAGTAGAGCTTATAGACAGCTTGCAACAGCAGGGAGACTTAAAAATGCGCATCTACGCGATGTTGTCTAACAATAAAGAAAACCTAGATCACTACTTAAGCTCTGGTAAGATTAAAACAGATCGTCTTAATGTGCGTTCTGTAAAGGTGTATGGTGATGGTGCTTTAGGGTCTAGAGGTGCTGCGATGCGAGAGTCATATAGTGATAAAAAGGGTCACTTTGGGGCAATGGTAACACCAGTAGATGAAATTAATGAACTTGCAGAGCGTATCGCTGCTGCAGACTTCCAGATGAACACGCACGCCATAGGTGATAGTGCAAACGTGGTTGTACTACGAGCATACGATAAGGTTCTTACTTCAAAAAAAGATCCTCGCTGGAAGGTAGAGCACGCTCAAGTAGTGTCTACAGAAGATTTTGACGTTTTTAGTGATAAAATTTTACCTTCTGTACAGCCTACGCACGCGACAAGTGATATGTACTGGGCAGAAGATAGAGTAGGAGCAGAACGTATAAAAGGCGCTTATGCTTATAAAGACTTACTTAAACAATCTGGGCTTGTTATTTTAGGAACAGATTTTCCGGTAGAGCAGGTGTCACCTTTTTACACATTTTATGCAGCAGTGGCTCGTAAAGATTTAAAACAATATCCAGAAGGAGGCTACCAGATGGAAAATGCATTGTCTAGAGAAGAAACCTTAAAAGGAATGACTGTATGGGCAGCCTACTCAAACTTTGAAGAAGCAGAAAAAGGAAGTATCGAGTCAGGTAAGTTTGCAGACTTTATCATTATGGATCAAGATATTATGACCGTAGATGAAGATGCAATACCTAATCTTGAAGTGGGTGCAACATACGTAAACGGCGAAAACGTTTATAACAAGCTATAATGAAGTCACAACAAGATCACCTCATTGAGCTTGCTCATTACAGAATGCCTTTTGGGAAATATAAGGGTAAATACCTGGTAGACCTGCCTGAGTCGTATTACGTATGGTTTAGGCAACAAGGCTTTCCAGAAGGGAAGCTAGGTAGGTTGCTACAAGAAATGATGGAAATAAAAGTTAATGGACTAGAGCCTATGGTGCGTAAAATACAGCGCGGTTTCCCTAAGCCTATTAATTTGAGTTAGCTAAATTAAAACCCTTTGTGTATTATAAAAATAGCAGGTCTTTTATGTAGGTCTGGCGCATTAGATTTCCAGAAAGAAGCACTTTTTGTGATAATATATTCCGTAGGTAAGGTGATATCACAGGCTATACAAACTTGTGTATCTGGGTGTACTGTAGCACAAATATCTTCTAGCATTTTATTATTACGATACGGTGTCTCTATAAAAAGTTGCGTCTGGTTGTGCTCAAATGAGAGGCGTTCCAGTCTTTTAAGCTCTTGTTTGCGCTCTTTTTGATCAATGGGAAGGTAGCCGTTAAAGGCAAAGTTTTGTCCATTCATACCACTACTCATCATTGCCATAAGTATAGAAGACGGCCCTACTAGTGGTACTACTTGTATTCCTTTTTGATGGGCTATTTTTACCACTTCTGCACCGGGATCTGCAACCCCAGGAACGCCAGCCTCAGAGAGTAAACCTACAGACTCACCTTGTAAACAAGGCTCTAAGTATGAAGGTATCTCAGATACGTCTGTGTATTTATTGAGTTGAAATAGCGTGAGTGACGGCTGTGACTTGCTAGGCGAGATAGCCTTAATAGAACGGCGTGCCGTTTTTTCATTTTCTACTATATACGTATCTATAAGTTCTACCACTTTCTTTACAGAGATAGGCATCACCTCTAGAGCACTTGTATCGCCTAGAGTAGTAGGTATGAGATATAATTTTCCGGTAGTTGTAAATGTGCTCATAGATAAGTCTACGGTCAGTCATATGGTTGGGGAGCTGATCGTGATAGACGCAATATAAATAGCTTTACCTAGATGCACAACCTTAAGCGCATATTCTATTGCTGCTCACAAAGAAGATTTATTACTGTAGCTGTCCTACAATCTCTTCACAGGCTTGGTCTAGCATCTCATAAACTCTTTCAAAATCTTCTTGCATACCATTATAAGGATCTGGAACATCTACCTTCTCACCGGGAAAAACGGTGTCCAAAATCATTATAACCTTTCGGCGTTCCTCATCTGTACTGGCAAGCGTTAGTACATCTTCTAGGTTGTTTTGATCCATCACATAGATATGGTCAAATTTTTTAAAATCGCTCTTTGCTATTTGCCTCCCTTTTAACTGTGAGATGTCTAAACCATTATCTCTAGCTACTTTTATGCTTCTAGTATCTGGAGCATTTCCTACGTGCCAGTCACCAGTACCGGCAGAGTCTATTATAAATTGCTCGCTATCTAGTTTGTTACGTAAGATACCTTCGGCTAGGGGAGACCTACATATATTACCTAGGCACACCATAAGGATATTTGTTTTTGACATCTGTAAAATTTTGAGCCGAAAGATAATTATTTTGAGTGCGCTTTCGCGAAAGCGTACCCCGTTTTATAAAAAATATAAAGCCCCGACTGTATATAGTCGAGGCTCTATGATTAAGGTTAGTTAGTATTAAATGTAAGTGAGAATTTTGTTACTCACCTCTATTTCTTTTTCCTGGGTATGCAATAGTACCGTGCTCTGCTAGATCTAGTCCTAGCTCTTCTATCTCCTTACTTACACGTAAACCGATAGTTTTCTTGAGTATAAATAGGATAACAAATGATAGCCCTATAGACCAAGCAGCATAAGCAAAAGCTCCTAGAGCTTGAACACCTAGCTGGCCAGCGCCACCACCGTTTAAAAGACCTATGCCTGTATCTCCATCTATACCCCAAAGACCAATAACAATAGTTCCCCATACACCTACAACACCGTGTACAGAAACAGCACCTACTGCGTCGTCTATTTTAAGTTTTTTCTCAATGATTTCAATAGAGAAAACAACTAAGATTCCTCCAAGAAGTCCTGCTAAAGCTGCTCCGCCAGCACTCATATTACCACATCCTGCGGTAATACTTACTAAGCCTGCTAGGGCACCATTTAAAGTTTGTGCAAGGTGTGGTTTTCCATACCAGATCCACGTAGTGATGAGGGCACCAAGTCCACCTGCAGCGGCAGATAGGTTTGTAATTAATACCACATTTGAAGCTCCTATGGCATCTGCACCACCCCAAGCGAGTTGTGATCCACCATTAAAACCAAACCATCCTAACCAAAGGATAAATACCCCTAGCGTTGCAAGTACTTGGTTATGTCCTGGAATTTCCAACACTTTTCCATCAACAAATTTTCCAATACGTGGTCCTACTAGTATAGCAGCTACTAAAGCAGCCCATCCACCTACAGAGTGTACAATAGATGATCCAGCAAAGTCTATGAAGCCTAAGTTAGATAACCAGCCTTCTCCTTGCCATTGCCATCCACCAGAAATAGGGTAGATAACTGCTGTCATTATTAAAGAGAATATGATATAGGTAGAGTATTTTGTTCTACCAGCAATCGCTCCAGAAACGATAGTTGCGGCAGTTGCGGCAAACATAGTCTGGAAGAAAAGATCTGCACCTTCACCTTGAAAAAGACCACTCCAGAAAAACCATCCGTTAGAAGTGTCTCCATACATAAGTGAGTATCCTACAATCCAGTAGGTTAAAGAACCTACACAGATGTCTAGTAGGTTTTTCATAGCAATGTTTACAGCATTTTTTGATCGGGTCATCCCAGATTCTACGAGTGTAAAACCAGCTTGCATAAAGAATACGAGTATTCCAGATAAGAGCATCCAGAGCATTCCTAGGTCTCCATTAATCCCTGAGATGGCATTTTCCAAATCTTCAGGGCTCACAGTATCTTGTATTAACAGGAGGTTAGGCATTATTGAGTTTAATAGTTGTAACATAATTAGTAATGAGTAGTTAGTTTATTAAAATTTATATATTCCGGCAATTACAAAAGATGATAAAGAATTGCTAGGATCTTGATCTGTGTCTAAAAATGTGTCTTCACTAGCGCTATCTAGACGAAATTCTGGTTTTATAGTAAGATCTCCTACGCTGTAGCTACCTGTAAGTGTTACTGCCACTACAGAGGCATCACCTTCTAGGTCATAACCTCCTATTGCTCCAGCACCACCTTCACCTTCTGCAAAGTACTCACCACGTAAACCTAGGGTGAATGCGTCAGAAGTTTTGAACTGTGGGTATAGTGCTACGCCATAAAAAGAAGCACCATCTGTATCATTATAAGTTGCGTTAAGTCCTAAGAAAAAGTCGTCAGATAAGTCATATCCAGTAGTAAGGTCTACTTGAAAAGTACTTTCTGAGCTACCACCTTGCTTACCGTATAAAAAGTTTAAGTACGTGCTCTTGTATCCTAGTTGAGCTCCTAATGTATAGTCGTTATCAAAGTTAAACTCTGTTGCATCTGTCTGGTTAAGTACTGCAAGCATCGCACTAAAATCTTCAGAGAGGGTGAAGTCTGCCTTAATACCCGTGTGAGAAAAAGGTCCATAAGAAAACATATACGAGGTAGAGTAGTTGAAGTTTGCAGTAGGTGATATCACCTCATACCCTAAGAAGGTATTAAAGTTACCCAGTGTAAGTTTTACTTTTTCTGATACGTTCCAGTATACATAAAGTTGGTTTACAATGTTAGAAGAAGGTCCAGAGAGGAAGACTGCTTCTTCACCACGAGGTCCAAAGACAAGATCTGCCACGGCACCTACTTTTCCGTTTTCACTTTCAAAAGAGCCTATCACATTTGCCATACCTAGTGCAAATCCATTTCGGTTTGCAAAAGATGTGTTTGGAGCGATAGCATCTTCACCATTGGGTCCAGAAATATTTTGTCTAAAATAGACATCGACACTACCTTCTACGGTAAATTTTTTCTTGTCTTCTGTTTCTTCTTGAGCAAACATAAATGTTGTGCTTATGGTTAGTAATAAAAGCGTGCAAATAGATTTCATAAAAATATAATTTTCAGTTGATTTGACGTTAAAAGTATCTTAAAAAAATATTAACATATTAATTTTTAGGGGTTATGTGTAAATTTTTATCATAATTTCAAATTGACCCCCTTAATTTTAGGGGTATCATAAATAAATACTGTTTTTACTGAATATTTGTTCTTCTCAATTTTCTATTTTTATTAATAAATAGCCTTTTTTAATGTGAATAATTCATAATTTTTAGAAATAGATTGAAATTGCGATAACGTTTTCGCATATTTTAACAAAAATTAAGGTTTGCAAATTCTCAATTTTGCAAGGCAAAAAATATGTAATTAGAAATTTGACTAGGGTCAAAATGTGATAGTCATAATTATGATTACCATTTTTTGAGACTTCAATAAGTAAATTTATCTTGAGCATAAGTAATAATGGTTTTACCATATAAATAAGGAGTTATGCTAAGAGATCAAGGGTTATATTTAAGGGAGTTTGAGCACGATGCGTGCGGTGCAGGATTTATATGTAGTCTTAAAGGAGTAAAGTCTAATGATATTATTCATAAGGCACTTGAGATACTAGAAAAACTTGAACACAGAGGAGCTGTAAGTGCAGATGGTCGCACAGGAGATGGAGCAGGTATATTAATAGACATCCCTCACGATTATTTTCAAGCCACTTGTGACTTTACATTGCCTAAAGAAGGAACGTATGCCGTGAGCAATGTTTTCTTACCTCGTAAAGAAAATCAACGTGCATATTGTATTTCGGTTTTTGAAAAAAGCCTTACAGATCAAGGTATCAATATTTTGGGCTGGAGAGATGTGCCGGTAGATCAATCTATACTGGGCGAGATTGCCCAAGTTTCTGAGCCTTTTGTAAAGCAAATCTTTGTGAGTTATGAGAGTAAGGGAGATAATTCCGCTTTCGCGAAAGCGCAACAAAAACCTACACCAGAGTTTGAGTTTAACTTAAAACTATTTACTGCTCGTAAAATCGCCGAGCATACTATCTACAACTCAAAGTTATCTGAAAGCTCATTCTTTTACTTACCTAGCTTCTCAACCAAGACCATTATTTATAAAGGACTATTAATGCCCCAACATATTAAGGTATATTATAAAGACCTTATGGATCCTCGTGTGGTGACTAGACTAGCGCTTGTACACCAGCGGTTTTCTACTAATACATTCCCTACTTGGGATCTGGCGCAACCTTTTAGGTATATGTGTCACAATGGAGAGATCAATACCTTAAGGGGTAATGTGACCAGAATGTATGCGCGTGAGGAACTTATGGAAAGTGCACTATTTGGGGAGGAGATAAAGAAAATACTTCCAGTTGTATTACCAGGTAAGTCAGACAGTGCCTCTATGGATATGGTGGTAGAGCTCTTACTTATGACGGGTAGATTATTACCAGAAGTAATGATGATGCTCGTGCCAGAAGCGTGGGAGAAAAATGATGATATGTCTCCGGCAAAGCGTGCTTTTTATGAGTTTAACTCTTGCCTTATGGAGCCTTGGGATGGTCCAGCCTCTATACCATTTACAGATGGTAATTATATAGGTGCCGTTTTAGATCGTAATGGATTGAGACCTTCTCGATACTCTGTCACAAAAGATGGTTATGTGATAATGTCTTCAGAAATTGGAGTGGTAGAGATAGAACCACAAAATGTACAGATGCACGGTCGTCTCGAGCCAGGTAAAATGTTTCTGGTAGATATGGCGCAAGGTCGTATTATAAATGATGAGGAAATAAAAGAAGAGATTGCAACACGTCACCCATATCAAGAGTGGCTGGATAATAACCTTATTCACCTTAAGGATATACCTTATAATGAGTGCCCTTTGTTTTTAAATGAAGCACCACTTAAGGAGCGTTTACTCACCTTTGGGTACACGCAAGAAGATATAAATACGATTATATTGCCTATGGCTGCAAAGGCAAAAGAGCCTATAGGGTCTATGGGTAATGATGCTCCTATAGCGGCACTTTCTGAGAGGCCACAATTAATCTATAATTATTTTAAGCAACTCTTTGCACAGGTTACAAACCCACCTCTAGATGGTATACGAGAGGAGTTAATTACAGATATCTCACTCACGCTGGGTGCAGACTCAAATATTTTTGAAATAAACGGAGAGCATTGTAAGAAGCTAAAAATTCAAAATCCTGTTATCTCAAAACAAGATTTAGATAAAATCAAAAGTTTAGATAACGAGAGCTTTAAGGTAGTCTCTGTGCCTATTTTATATAAGGTAGAAAAAGGACACAATGGCTTGGAGGATGCTTTAGAAAACTTACTTCAAGAGGTTTCTCAACAGCTAGATGAAGGTGCAAACATCATTATCTTGTCAGATAGAAACACATCTCAAGAGCTTGCACCCATACCAGCATTACTTGCGTGCTCTTATGTAAATAATGGGCTAGGCGGCAATAAAAAGAGATCCAGTTTTAGCCTCATTATAGAGTCTGCAGAGCCTAGAGAGGTGCATCACTTTGCTTTATTATTTGGATATGGTGCTAGTGCCATAAACCCATATATGGTTAATGAGATTATAGAAAACCATCCAGAAGATTTAAAACTTGCAAATGTTGATGTAGAGGAAGCAATACAAAATTTTAATAAAGCCGTAGGCAAAGGAGTCCTCAAGGTGATGAATAAAATAGGTATCTCTACCCTTAACTCATACCGGAGCTCACAACTTTTTGAGTGTATAGGTATCAGTAAAAAGGTAGTAAATCAGTACTTCCCGCGCACGGTTACGAGAATAGAAGGTGTAGGGCTACACCAGTTAGAAGGTGAGATAAGTAAAAGGCATAAGACAGCATATCATACAAAAGATATCGCAGCAGATCTTCCTCTTGAGATAGGTGGTGAGTATAGATGGAGAAGAGATGGAGAGGCACATTTATTTAATCCGCTTACCATTGCAAAGCTTCAAGAATCTGTGCGTAGCAATAAGCCTGTTATTTATAAAGAGTATGCAGATCGTGTAAATAATCAAGCTAAACAGCTTATGACCATACGTGGTCTATTTGAGTTTACTAATTATGATCCTATAGATATTGATGAAGTAGAACCGTGGACAGATATTGTAAAGCGTTTTAAAACAGGTGCGATGTCTTATGGTTCTATTAGTAAGGAAGCTCACGAGACACTTGCCGTAGCAATGAACCGTATAGATGGTAAGTCTAACTCTGGTGAGGGAGGAGAAAATCAAGAGCGTTTTTATAAGGACGTAAATGGCGATTGGAAAAACAGCGCCATAAAGCAAGTGGCTTCAGGGCGTTTTGGGGTAACCTCAAACTACCTAACAAACGCTGCCGAGATACAAATAAAAATGGCGCAAGGAGCAAAACCTGGTGAGGGCGGACAGTTGCCTGGACCTAAGGTAAATCCTGAGATTGCAAAAACACGTAATTCTACACCATATGTAGGGCTTATATCGCCACCACCACATCACGACATTTACTCTATAGAAGATTTATCGCAGTTAATTTATGATCTCAAATCTGCAAATAGAGAAGCGCGTATTAATGTGAAGCTAGTGTCTGAAGTGGGTGTAGGTACTGTAGCAGCTGGAGTTGCAAAAGCAAAAGCAGATGTAATACTTATATCTGGACACGATGGAGGTACAGGAGCAACACCTCTTACCTCGCTAAAACATACCGGTTTACCTTGGGAACTAGGTCTAGCAGAAGCACAGCAAACCCTTGTGATGAATGATTTACGTGGGCGTGTACGACTTGAGTGCGATGGTCAGCTCAAAACAGGCCGAGACGTAGCAATTGCTTGTTTGCTAGGAGCCGAAGAGTTTGGCTTTGCAACAGCACCGCTAGTAGCCTCTGGATGTATAATGATGCGTGTATGTCATTTAAACACTTGTCCGGTAGGGATTGCTACTCAAAACCCAGAACTACGTAAGCGTTTTAAAGGAAAACCAGAGCACGTAGTAAACTTTATGTATTTCGTAGCGCAAGAGTTGCGTGAGATTATGGCAAAGCTTGGATTTAAAACGGTAGATGAAATGGTAGGTCAAGTGCAAAAGCTGGATCGCAATAACTCCATAGAGCAGTACAAAGCGTTAGGCTTAGACCTTACCCCTATATTACATAAGGTAGACACTTCAAAAGGACAGCCTTTGCATAATGTAGAAAAGCAAGATCACGACCTTGAGAAAGCGCTTGATTTTAAAATTATATCACAGGCGCACCCGGCACTTTTTAGAAAAGAAAAAACCACACTAGATCTTAAGATTACAAATGAAGATAGAGCAGTAGGAGCTATATTAAGTAATGAGATATCTAAGATTTACGGTGTGAATGGATTACCAGAAAACACTTTAAAAATTAACTTCGAGGGTTCTGCAGGGCAGAGTTTTGCAGCCTTTGCGACGCACGGACTCACACTGGCAGTTACTGGTAATACAAATGATTACATAGGTAAAGGACTTTCTGGGGCCAAGGTAATAGTGAAGGTTCCGGTAGAGGCGACCATTATACCAGAAGATAATGTCATTATAGGTAATGTAGCATTTTATGGTGCTACCGCTGGTGAGGCATATATAAATGGTAAAGCTGGAGAACGTTTTTGTGTACGTAATTCTGGAGCAAAAGCCGTTGTAGAGGGTATAGGTGATCACGGTTGTGAGTATATGACAGGAGGTATTGCAGTCATATTAGGCGAGGTGGGAAGAAACTTTGGCGCTGGTATGAGTGGCGGTATTGCTTATGTGTATGACACAGCAAGTACGCTTTCGCGAAAAGCAAACACAGAGGGGCTTAACTTCCTTAAAGTTGAGGAAGATCAAGATAAGAAAGAGCTTAGGCAATTAGTTGAAAATCATTACAACGCCACGCTCTCTCCACTGGCTCAACGACTGTTAGAAAACTGGGATACAGAGATTAAAAATTTCACGAAAGTGTTACCAGAAGAGTACCGCAAGGCATTGATAAGATTAGAAGAAGAAAAAACATTAGCAAACTAGAAGATGGGGAAAGTAACAGGATTTTTAGAATACGATCGCAAAGACGAAGGATATATAGCGCCAGAAGAGCGTGTTAAAAATTATAAGGAGTTTACTGTACCGCTAGAAGAAGCAGATTTAAAAGAACAAGGCGGCCGCTGTATGGATTGTGGTATTCCGTTTTGTCACTCGGGATGCCCGCTGGGCAATCTCATTCCAGATTTTAATGATGCAGTCTATAAAGGAAGGTGGAAAGAAGCGGCAACTATACTACACGCGACAAATAATTTTCCAGAATTTACAGGGCGTTTATGTCCAGCACCTTGTGAAGAGGCTTGTGTTCTAGGTATAAATGCAGATCCCGTAAGTATAGAAAATATAGAAAAAAATATAGTAGAACGAGCTTTTGACGAGGGATGGATTGTCCCACAACCACCGCAAAAACGTACACACAAATCGGTTGCAGTGATAGGGTCTGGCCCTTCTGGACTAGCCGCTGCACAGCAGCTTAATAGGGCTGGGCACACTGTGACCGTATTTGAGCGCGATAGTAAAGTAGGAGGTCTCTTAAGGTATGGTATTCCAGATTTTAAGATGGAAAAAAATGTGATAGACAGACGCCTGGCTGTACTTAAAGATGAGGGTATAACTTTTAAAACAAATGCAGATGTAGGGCATACCATAAGTGTAGAGACGCTTCAAGATGAGTATGACGCGATTGTACTCTGTGGTGGTGCTACTTTGAGGAGGTCTATACCTATAAAAGGGGCGCATCTTAAAGGAGTGTATCAAGCAATGGACTTTTTAAAACAAAACAATGAGCGACAAGATGGTATAACTGAGTGGGATGAAACTATTGTAGCTACAGATAAAAACGTGATTGTTATAGGTGGTGGTGATACAGGCTCAGACTGTATAGGTACTAGTAATAGACAAGGAGCAAAAACCGTTACAAATTTTGAGATTCTTAATAGACCTACTATAGAGCGACCTACAGAGCAACCCTGGCCTTATTACCCTATGCGCTTGCGCACCAGTTCTTCTCACAAGGAAGGGGTAGAAAGAGTTTTTAGTATTTCTACAAAGGAGTTTGTGGGTGATGCCAGTGGTAATCTCACGGGACTTATAACCTCAGAGGTAGAGTGGGTTACAAATGACAATGGAAGACGTGAGCTTAAAGAATTACCAGGAACAGAAAAGGAGTGGCCTTGCGATATGGCTTTCCTTGCACTAGGCTTTACAGGGCCGGAAAAGACACTTATAGACCAGCTACATTTAGATACAGATATGCGTGGTAACGTAAAAGCTACGTCATATGCGACTAGTGTTTCAGGTGTATTTGCTGCTGGAGATATGCGTAGAGGGCAATCACTCATTGTGTGGGCAATCTCAGAAGGAAGACAAGCTGCACATCACGTAGATGCATACTTGATGGGAAGTTCGCAATTGCCACTTAAAGATGAAGATAGTGACTTACCTAGACGCTAGTTTATAGTAGTTAGTACGCTTTCGCGAAAGCATAAAAAAAAGCCTCAAAACATATATTTTGAGGCTTTTTCTATTTTATGATTCTGGTTTTAAACTGAGAGTTTTTTGCCAAGGTCTTCTACATATTTTCTAAACTGCTTATCTGTACTCGCTAGATTATCTACCGTTTTACAAGCGTGAAGAACTGTTGCGTGGTCGCGCTGTCCTATCTGTGAACCTATGCTTGCTAGTGAAGCTTTAGTAAGCTTCTTTGCAAAGAACATTGCTAGTTGTCTCGCTTGTACGATATGTCTTTTACGTGTTTTAGACTGTAATGTTTCTACATCCATCTGGAAGTAATCTGAAACAATCTTTTGGATATAGTCTATAGAGACCTCTCTCTTAGTATGTTTTACATAGTTGTCTACAATCTTTTTTGCAAGGTCGAGAGTGATCTCTTTCTTGTTAAAAGATGAGTGTGCTATAAGTGATATAATTGCACCTTCTAGCTCGCGTACATTAGTTTTAATGTTATTTGCAAGAAACTCTACAATCTCTTCTGGCATTTCAACACCATCTTGATAAAGCTTTTGCTTTATAATGGCGATGCGTGTTTCAAAACTAGGGTGTTGTAGCTCTGCACTTAATCCCCATTTAAAACGTGATAAGAGACGTTGCTCTATATCTTGCATATCTACAGGAGCCTTGTCTGAGGTAAGGATTACCTGTTTTCCGTTTTGGTGTAGGTGGTTAAAAATGTGGAAAAATACATCTTGTGTACCTGCCTTACCACTTAGTAGTTGAATATCATCTACAATAAGAACGTCTATAACTTGATAGAAGTGAATGAAGTCATTTCTATTATTCTTTTTTACAGACTCTATATATTGTTGTGTGAACTTCTCTGCAGAAATGTATAAAACAGTTTTTGCAGGATACTTATCTTTTATCTGTACACCTATTGCGTGAGCAAGGTGTGTTTTACCTAAACCTACTCCTCCAAATATTAAAAGCGGATTAAAAGAAGTCCCTCCTGGTTTATTTGCCACGGCCATACCTGCAGATCTTGCAAGACGGTTTGAGTCTCCTTCTAAAAAGTTTTCAAAATTATAGTTAGGGTTGAGCTGTGATTCTATTTGTAAATTTCTTATTCCAGGAATTACAAAAGGATTTTTAAGCTCTGGATTTTTATTTTTAAGCGGAGCATCTACCTCTTGTGATTTCATAGTGCTACGATTTGCACTAGGAATTCTTTCTGTAAAAGGTTGATTGTTTCCGTAGGTATTTTCCATCTTGATCACATAGACCAGTTTGGCGTTTTCACCTAGTACTTTATTGAGAGCAACTTTAAGGAGCTTTACGTAGTGTTCTTCAAGCCACTCGTAAAAGAATTTACTAGGTACTTGAATACTTAGTGCGTTATCTGTGAGTTTGACCGCCTTAATCGGTTCAAACCACGTTTTGTATGCTTGGGGTGTAATGTTGTCCTTTATAAAGGAGAGACAGTTATCCCATACAGATTGCGCAGTTAGAGTCATTCGTTTAGTTAAATTATTAGGTTTTCGGTTGTCTAGAAAGCCTTTTGAAAGGTTTATCGTCGTGTTGATAAAGTACCCTTTAAAAGCATCACAAATATGTGAACAAAAAAAGTAATAAAAAAACTGAATAGGGGTTGTTTTTTCGCAATTTTTGTTGCAATATGAACTGAGGATTAAAACTACGAAAAAATACCGTTTACTCTGTGAAAAATCATATTACTTTTCTGAAAGTTAGATATTCTGAAACTGACCAAATGGGCTTTGTCCATCACAGTAACTATGCACAATACTTGGAAGTGGCTAGGCTTGAGTGGCTTGAGAAATTAGGAATCTCTTATAAGTGGATGGAGGAGAACGGAGTGATGCTACCAGTTTATAATTTAAAAACTACGTTTAAGAAGTCTGCGCTCTTTGATGATACCCTAAAAATTGTTACAAGCTTGCGCGCTACACCGACGGTGAGAATAACATTCGATTATGAGGTTTTTAACCAAGATGATGATTTATTAACAATCGCAAGTACAGAATTGATCTTTATTAATACCGAAACTGGCAGACCTATGAGATGTCCGCAATACATACTTGATAAGCTATAATTAATCTTCGTCTTCTAGAAGTGTTATTCCATACACTTCATTAAAAGCATTAATCACTTTTTTAGACTCTTTTCTACGTATGGCGAGTGTAAAAATACAGTTCATTTCCATATGCTGGTTAATGATAGTCACTTTGTAATCATTTATTAACCGCATTACTTTATTAAGTAGTGGGTACTCAAATTGTACTTTAAAGGGGATGTCTATTGTTTTTTCTACAATATGAGAAGCCTCTAGTGCATTTTGAGCTCCTGTACGATACGCATTTATTAAACCACCTACACCAAGCTTTGTCCCGCCAAAATAACGCACGACTACAACAAGCACATTTGTAACATCATAAGACTGTAGCTGTCCATAAATAGGCGCTCCAGCACTGTTAGACGGTTCTCCATCATCATTTGCTCGGTATTGCTCGTACTCTTTACCTAGTACATATGCATAACACCAGTGACGCGCTTGGTAATGTTGTTTTTTAAGACCTTCTATATGCTCTTTTACTTCGGCCTCTGATGTCACCGGAAATGCGTAGCCAAAAAACTTGCTGTTTCTATCCTTAAATAGTGTCTCTTCAGATGGGGTTAGTATTGTTTTATAGGTGTCTTTTGGTGCGATGGCTATTGATTTTTATTGATGAGGGGTTATAATTTTTGCTTCTTCACATATTTCAACACAAGAAAGTTTTGTGCATTAGGTTCAAAACCAGAAATCGTTTTTTGAGTAAAGCGCACTACCTCGTCATAATAAAGCGGTATAATAGGAGACTTGTCTATTATAAGAGAATCCATAGTGCGATATAATTTTTTGCGCTGGCCTATATCTGTAATGCTCAAACTATGCTCGTATAAACTATCATAGGTTGCACTTTTAAAATGCGTGTAGTTTGGTCCATTTGGCGTGAAGTTCTTACTATAAAATAAGCTTAAGTAGTTTTCGGCATCTGGATAATCTGCAATCCAGCTTGCTCTAAAGGCATCTAGCTCTCCGCTACTCTTCATCTGTCGTAGCGTAGATGGAGGCATCACGTCTATATTTACTTTTAAACCTACCTTTTGTAACTCTCGTTGTATGTACTCACAGATATCTAGGTACTGGCTGTTTGTGCCTATGGTGATTTCTGGAGATGTGTCTCCTGTTTCTTTAATGTATTGTGCTATGAGCTTTCGCGAAAGCGTACCATTATAATTATATCCTTTTATATGATCATAGCCAGGTAGCCCTTTAGGTATAAAACCATTTACAGCCGGCTTGCCGATACCATTGCGCAGGTACGTAATCATTTTTTTACGATCAAAACCGTAGTTTACCGCCTTGCGTAGTAAAGCAGATTGTACCTCTGGCGTGTCACTGTCTAAGTAAAAGCCTATGTACTCTGTATTAAGCCACGGTACTTTTTCAAGCTGTACGCGATCTTGATACTTTGCTCTTAAAGTGCCAGAAGCGGTAAGAATCTCATCTTTATATGATGGATCTAAACTATTAAGGTAATCTATATTGCCTTGTGCAAATTGTAAAAACTCACTTTGCTTATCTGGTAAAAATGTAATGGCGACCGCCTCAAGATAGGGTAGCTGGTTGCCATCCTCATCTTTTTCATAGTAGAGCTCATTTTTACGTAATACTAGTTTTACACCTTCTTCCCAGCGTTTGAACTTAAATGGCCCAGTGCCTATGGGGTGAGATCTAAACTCGTTACCATAATGTGTAGTAATCTCTTTAGGAACAACAGAGCAGTAGCGCATACTAAGTAAACCTAGATAAGCGGGAAAGGCCTTCTTTAATGTAATGGTAAATGTGGTGTCATTTACAGCGCTGTAACTTGCCACATTGCCCAATACCCAGCTCCCAGGTGAGGCAATTTTTGGGTCACGTAGTCTATTAAAGGAGTAAACAAAATCTGCAGCGGTTACTATGCGTGTACTGTCTTTAGTGTTAAAAGCAGGGTGTTTATGAAATCGCACGTCATCACGTAGTATAAATGTATACGTAAGCGCATCTTGAGATATTTCCCAAGACTTTGCAATATCTGGTTGTACATTAAGATCATTATCTAGTTGTACCAGACCATTAAATAGCTGGTTAACCGGCCATATTATAGGAGGGTTACGAGCAAAAGCAGGGTCTAGTGTAGAAATTTGATACTGCTCGTTATATCTGAAAACTTGATGATCACGATCACTCGTATCACCTTTGTCACAACCTATAGTACTAAGTATGCAAAGTATAAGTAAGGAATAATTGAGTAAAAGTGAGCGGGTGTTTTTCAATTTGAGTAAGCAAATAATTAAGAGTATCTTTGCCCACCTTTTTTAAGGCTAAGCAGTACACAAATATAGTCCAAATGTCTTCTACAAAGAAAGTCGCTTTTTATACCTTAGGTTGTAAACTTAATTTTTCTGAAACCAGCACCATCGCGCGCAGTTTTGGCAAGGAAGGTTTTGATAAGGTAGACTTTTCTGAAGCCGCAGATGTTTATGTGATAAACACCTGTAGTGTTACAGAAAATGCAGATAAACGTTTTAAAAACATTGTAAAGCAAGCTCAAAAAGCAAATCCAGATGCTGTAAAAGTAGCTGTAGGGTGCTACGCACAACTCAAACCAGAAGAACTTGCTGCGGTAGACGGAGTAGATCTTGTACTAGGAGCTACAGAGAAGTTTAATGTAACAAGCTACATAAACGACTTGCTTAACAATCCAGACCGTGCCCGTGATGGAGGAGAGGTACACGCCTGTGAGATACAAGATGCAGACTTTTATGTAAGCTCTTACTCTATAGGTGATCGTACACGCGCTTTCTTAAAAGTGCAAGATGGTTGCGATTATAAATGTACCTATTGTACCATACCACTAGCACGTGGTATCTCTAGAAGTGATACTTTACAGAATGTACTGGATAATGCGGCCAAAATCGCTACACAAGATATCAAGGAGATTGTCCTCACAGGTGTAAATATAGGTGACTACGGTAAAGGAGAATTTGGTAACAAAAAACACGAGCACACTTTTCTAGAACTCGTACAAGAGCTTGATAAGGTAGACGGTATAGAGCGACTACGCATCTCATCTATAGAGCCTAATCTTCTTAAAAATGAAACCATCGAGGTCGTGTCAAATTCACGCACCTTTGTGCCTCACTTCCATATACCCCTACAAAGCGGGAGTAATAAAATATTAGGTTTAATGCGACGTCGCTACCAGCGAGAACTCTACGTAGATCGCGTTGCAAAAATTAAAGAAGTGATGCCTCACGCCTGTATAGGTGTAGATGTGATTGTAGGTTTTCCGGGAGAGACAGATGAAGATTTTCTTGAGACCTATAACTTTCTTAACAGCCTAGATATATCATACTTACACGTATTTACTTATTCTGAAAGAGATAATACGCCAGCAGCCACAATGGATGGTGTGGTACCAAAAAATGTGCGTAGCAAACGCAGTAAGATGTTGCGTGGCCTTTCGGCAAAAATGAGACGTGCCTTTTATGAATCACAGCTAGATACCAAGCGCACAGTACTTTTTGAAAGTGAAAATAAAGAGGGATATATACACGGCTTTACAGAAAACTATGTAAAAGTAAAAGCTCCTTGGAACCCAGAGCTTGTAAACCAGCTACACGAGGTACAACTTACCAGTATAGATGATGATGGTATGGTGCGATTTGACTTTGTGGGTGTAGAGGCGTAGTGTTTATACGCCTTCGCGAAAGCGTACTCTTAACCCTATTCTTCACTACGGTTAAGCACTTCTACAAAGCGAGTGTTTTTAATATCTTCCCACTCATCTCTTAAAATTGAGTAGCAGCAGGAGTTGCGCCTACGGCCATTTTTTGTAATAATGTCCTTGCGTAAAATTCCTTCTAGGGTTGCGCCCAGCTTTTCGACGGCTTTTCTTGATCGTGTGTTACGCTCATCTATACGAAACTCTACTCGCTCATACGAGAGTTTTTCAAAAGCATAGCGCAGCATTAAAAATTTAATATGCTGGTTGAGACCGCTTCCGCGAAAATCTTCTCCAAGCCACGTCCATCCTATATGAACGACTTTGTTAACCTTATCTATATTTCCAAAACGAGTAGAGCCTGCAAACTTACATAGCTCCTTGTCAAAAATGATAAATGGGAGCGCAGTACCTGCTTGACGTCTGGTAATGGCGTCTTTGATATACTTCTTTAATTTTGGCCCTGTTGAAATATCTGAGCCTCCATATGCATTAAGGTCTACCTGACTTGATAGTGGTAGTAAATCACGATAGTGATAACTCTCCAGGGTGAGAAGTTTTGCACGCTTGTTTTCGAGAGTTTTGATTTTCATATATAAAAAAATGTGTCGCACTTTAAAAGTACGACACATTTTTAAGAAGTGATAGGTGTTATAAGATTATAGTCCTAAAATCTTTGCATCTACTCTAAATCTTGTATAAATCTCAATCTCGTGATCAGACTCTATGGTTTGATCTGTAGTAGTCTCTGTGCGCAATGTGTATGTATCACCTTGTATATAATCTTTAAGCTCTGTATTTACTACGTCTAGATCTAATGTTCTAGCCCCATCTTCTGGTATACTTGTACTAGAGGCAATGAGGCGCTCTTCTAGTCCATCTGCATTTATGTAGATAGCTATGTCATTAAGAAAATCAAAATCACCAGACTCTGGCGTTTGTAAGTTTAATGTGAGTTTTGTGAGTTTCACACTCTCTACTAGGTCTGCATTTGTATTATTATTTTCAAACTCTTGTTGAGAGTTTGTAGTAGTTTCTGGTGTAACAATATCAAATGGAGCGTCTAGTATACTTGTAGACTGTATTGTAATGTTTGTGGTGTAATCTATATTAAACTTTGTTAACTCATCTAGCTTATCACAGGCTATAAAAGTTAAGAGTAATACGGTAATTGCTATGGTCTTTTTAATCATAATTAAGGGAATTTGTCCGCAATATTAACGAAATTTGAATACAGAAAGTTCTGCATAGAACATTATTTAACATATTACTATGAATTACACAAAAGACGAAGTGCTTGCACGCCTGGCAGAAAGCTGCAAGAATACATTAATGGAAACTTTAGACATTGAGTATATAGACTTTGGTGAAGATTTTTTGACAGCACAAATGCCTGTTACCCCTAGAGTTCACCAGCCAGACGGTGTTTTACACGGCGGCGCAATGGTGGCTCTTGCAGAGAGTGTAGGTAGTGCAGCTAGTTTTATGTTTTTAGACCAGGCACATACGATAAGAGGTATTGAAATCTCTGCAAATCACGTAAAGAGTAAACGTGAAGGAATGGTGTATGCAAAGGCAACATTTATTCATAAAGGTCGCACCACTCAGCTATGGAATATTGATGTGGTAGATGAAGAAGATAATCTTATTTCAAAGTGTAAACTTACAACGATAGCCCTGCCTAGAAAGTAATGGATCAAAACGCATTCTTTATAGAGATTCAAAATCATTTTGATGAAGCATTACCCTTTGTGGTATACAGGAAGCCAAACCAAAAAAAGGTTACTGCTTTGCTTCAAGAAGAAGATGAGTTATATACTGTTTCAGACTTTATTGAGAGTGGATTTGTGTTTGCTCCTTTTGACACAACTACGTCAGAAACCATATTGATTCCGCAATCACAGTCTTATGAGATGCGTCTAGATGTGTATGTAACTACTCAATCTAACGAGGAGAATGTAACAACTTCGGTTGAAGCGGCTCAAGGAGCAAAAGAGCAACATATTGCACTTGTAGAAAGTGGTATAAATGAGATTGAAACTACTGGATTGAAGAAAGTTGTGCTTTCGCGAAAGCAAAAAATAAATCACAACTATGAGTCACCTATATCTATTTTTAAAAGATTGCTGGACAGCTACGCAACAGCTTTTGTGTATTGCTGGTATCACCCTAAAGTAGGATTATGGCTAGGCGCCACACCCGAAACCCTTCTCTCGGTCGAAAATAGAAAGCTTTATACAATGTCGCTAGCTGGCACACAGAAGAAAGAAGATACTCTAGAGGTAAGCTGGGGAGCAAAGGAAATAGAAGAGCAGCAGCTTGTTACAGATACTATAGCATATAATCTTAGAGATGTAGTAGAAGACTTGAAAGTGTCTGAAACCCATACGCATCAAGCTGGTACTTTATTGCATCTTAAAACAGATATTACTGCTATAGTACACGATAATGATGCTAAGCTTGCATCTATAATACAAGCACTGCACCCTACGCCAGCCGTATGTGGTTTGCCTAAGCTTGAGGCCAGAGATTTTATCTTACAAAATGAGAATTATAATAGATCATATTATACTGGTTTTTTAGGAGAGCTCAATATAAAGACAGAAAAAAAACGAGCAAGCACACGTCGTAATGTTGAGAATCTAGCCTACGGCGCTGTGAAAAAGCATACGCATCTATTTGTGAATCTACGCTGTATGGAAGTAGATGCTCAGGGCGCACAATTATATGTAGGTGGTGGTATAACCGCTTCTAGTAAGCCGGCGTTAGAGTGGGAGGAAACTGTAAATAAATTGCAGACAGTTGCAACTGTTTTATAGTCATTGTATGTGTTTACTATTCTAATAGAAATTTCAATAAAACTGATTTTTTCTACTAGTATACTGCGGTGTAGAAGTCGTATTTTTGTAATTAATGATTCATTCAAAAATTCCAGTTGCACAATCTATCGTACACCTTTGCTTGAGTAAAGGTATTGATACGGTTATTATATCACCGGGCTCACGTAATGCGCCACTTACGATAGAGTTTACAAAGAATCCTAAAATCAAGGCATATAGTATAGTAGACGAGCGATGTGCTGCTTTTGTAGGTTTGGGCATAGCTCAACAAACGGGTAGACCTGTCGCGCTGGTATGCACATCTGGAAGCGCCTTGCTTAATTACTATCCAGCAATCTCAGAGGCTTTTTATAGTGACATACCGCTCATAGCAATAAGTGCAGACAGACCCATAGAGCGCATAGATATAGGTGATGGACAAACTATACGACAAAAAAATGTGTTTGAAAATCATATCCTTTATTCGGCAAACTTGTATTCTGAGTTAGTTCCTACAGATGATGTAACAGATACAAAGGTGGCTCAAAAAATAAAGGAAAGCCAGCGTCATAATAATCAAGAAATCAATAAAGCGCTTAATGTAGCAATTGAACAATCTGGACCAGTACATATTAACGTGCCATTTTATGAGCCATTATATGAGATGACAGATGTATCTATAGATACTCCTATAGAAATTGCACCTAAGCTTATAGAAAAAGAACTTTCTAATAAAGAATTACTGCCTTATGCTCAAGACTGGAGTAAGGCAACTCGTAAACTTGTAATTATAGGAGTGCAAGATCCAGATACAATGTCTCCGGCATTGCTAGATTTACTAGGTAATGACCCAAGTGTTGTTGTGTTTACAGAAACTACGTCTAATGTAGCACATCCTAATTTTTTTACACGTATAGATAACATTATAGGGAGTCTAGACGATACTGGATTTAAAGACTTGCAACCTGAGATCCTTCTCACCTTTGGAGGGATGGTGGTGTCAAAAAAGGTAAAAGCGTTTTTAAGAAATTATCAACCTGAGCAACACTGGCACGTAGATACTAAGAAAGCATACGATACATATTTCTGTCTTAATAGGCACTTTGAGGTAAGTGCTTCTTTCTTTTTAGAAAAACTGCAGGCACTTACCGAGCCTAAAGAAAGTACTTATCAAGAAAGTTGGCTCGCTGTACGGGCAAAGAGAGATAGATTGCATAGTGAGTACATTGCACAAATGGATTGGTGTGACTTTAAAGCCTTTGATCACATATTAGAGATAATTCCAGATCACTCTGTATTGCAGTTAGGTAATAGTAGTACGGTAAGGTATGCACAACTCTTTGACGTAAATAAAACACTAGAGGTATATTGTAATAGAGGTACGAGCGGTATAGATGGTAGTACGAGCACAGCGATAGGTGGTGCGATGGTAAGTGATAAAATTACAACCTTAGTAACGGGAGAGCTTAGTTTCTTTTACGATAGTAATGCATTATGGAATCAATATATTCCTAATGACTTTAAGATTATAGTTATTAATAATAGTGGTGGAGGTATATTTAGAATTTTACCTAATGAGGATAAGAACACAAATAACTTTGATGAGTTTTTTGAAACAACACACCACTTAGCCGCAGAGAAGCTTTGTGAGATGTATAATTTTAGATATATCAAGGCAACAAACGAAGAGGAATGTGTAGCAGCAAAAAAACAGCTATATGCATCTTCATCTCAACCTACGCTGCTAGAAATCTTTACACCGCGCAAAATTAACGATGAAGTGCTTCTTGACTACTTTAAGTTCATAAAATAAATTTTTTTAAGAGAGTTTAACTTTTTCCTTATCTTTAAAGTGAATTAATAATTTAATCAACAAGTAACTATAAAAAATTATGAGCAAAAGAGCAGAACTCATCTCAAAATATGCAGATGATTTAAAGAACAAATGTGGTATGACCGCAGATATGGATCTCCTTACTAAAGTAACAATAGGATGTGGACCATCAATTTATAACAAAGACTCATCAACAGTATCAGGAAGTTCTGAAACAGAAATTGCTACTGTAAAGAATAACTTTTTGATTAAAAAATTAGGTCTTGCAGATAGCGCAGATCTTGATAAAGCTATAGACAGTGTTCTTGAAACTTACGGAAAGTCTAATCGTAATAAATACCGTGCAGTAGTATACTATATGCTTACTAAGCACTTCAAAAAAGAGTCTGTTTATAAATAGACTACTTTATAATGTATGTAGAAAGCGCTTTGACTCACGTCAAGGCGC
This sequence comes from uncultured Dokdonia sp., assembly GCF_947496725.1. Lineage (GTDB taxonomy): Bacteria > Bacteroidota > Bacteroidia > Flavobacteriales > Flavobacteriaceae > Dokdonia. The sequence continues at coordinate 5,258 of NZ_CANMDS010000008.1, read as the reverse complement.
TTTTTTCTTTGTAGTAGTTGTACTTTTGCATTTTACAAAAGAATATGTTAGAAATAGGAAAATACCACATAATGAGAATAGACAGAGAGACAGAGCCAGGGCTCTTTCTTTCTAATGAAGCAGGAGATGATGTCTTGTTACCTAATAAGTACGTGCCAGAAGAGTATAAAATTTGGGATGAACTTAATGTATATGTTTATTTAGATCACGAGGAGCGACCAGTAGCAACTACACTAAAGCCTTATATAGAGCTTAATAATTTTGGGTACTTACGTTGTACTGCGGTAAATAATGTAGGAGCCTTTTTAGACTGGGGATTAGAAAAAGAACTTTTTGTTCCTTTTGCTCAACAAGCAAGACCTATGAAGGTAGGTAGCTGGTACATAGTTTATATGTATCTAGATGAGAAAACAAATCGCCTTGCAGCGACTAGTAAAACAATGAAGTACCTCTCTAATGATAATATAGAGGTGAAGAAGTTTGATAAGGTAGACATCATTATCTCACATATTACAGATAGAGGAGCAAACGCTATAGTAAACGGAAAGCACAAAGGGCTTATATATAAAGAAGACATCTTTGAAGATATAAGAACCGGTGACAAGCTAGACGCTTGGGTTAAAAAAGTACGACCAGATGGTAAAATAGATCTTATCTTACAAGAAGAAGGTTACAAAAGTATAGAGCCTAATGCGCAATATATCTATGAAGAGTTACAGGCTAATGATGGTTTTATGCCGCTACACGATAAATCAGATCCAGTAGATATTCAAAATCAACTTGGTCTTAGTAAGAAGAGCTTTAAAAAAGCAATCGGGACGCTATATAGAGATCGTAAGATTTTAATAAAAGAAGATGGGATTCATATAATTGATTAACCCAAGTTCTTTATACTATATAAATGAGCAAAAACTATAACTAGTTTTTGCTCATTTTTTTTGAGGTAGCTTTATCTAGCCCTTCTTTATGCATAAGCACAGAGATAGCTTTGAGACGTATGTAGGGCACACTCATATATATGTAGCCATCATACTTCGTTCTTCCAGTTTCTGTACCCCACGAGTTTTTTACTTTATAATAGACATTACCATTTTGATCTGTTGCTTTCCCTGTAATATGCATCAAGTGGTCATCTGTAGTATTGTAGTTTTCAAACTCATCTTGACGGTATTGTTGTGTAATTGTTTTTTCTAGCTCTGGTCCTAGTACAGCGAGCTTCTTATTACTTTCATTGTCTGGAATTACAGCTACACCGTGTTTTGAAGAAAAAGATAACTCACTCACATCACAATCTAGCGTTACTGTAAAACCGTTGCTCAATGCGTTATCTATATTTAAGACAAACTCATCTAGCGGAAGATTATACATCGCACCATTAGAAAAGTTATCAGGAATATTAAGGATGAATGATTTGTAAAATGGCTGGTGAGTAAAAGAAGTTAGTGTTACATAATCGCTAGGCACTATCTTCATTGTATTTGCAAACTCATTAGGAGTGTATGTTTTGCCATCATAAGAAAAATTAGTAATATTCTCACCTAGATAAACATCCAGCACCTTATCTACTGCGGTTTTCCACTTTTTGCTTAAAGTTCTTCCTGGATTATCTATATAAGTGTCTAGCATACTATGTATAACGGCCACCATTTCGGCGTGGTTATGTTTGGTGTCTGTAAGTGTCAGGCCGGTGTAGGCGCTGTTTGGTGCTAGGCCATAACGCGTAACACTATTAATGACATCGTGCGCGAGTCCGCCTTCAGAAAATTGAGCCTTTCCTTGACGCATTACATAATTTTCAGCTTTTGACGGGTAAGTATTCCTTACTGTGTACATTTCCGAAAGATCTACCATTTTACCAGTAAGTCTAGCAATCTCGCTTTCTAAAAATGAAGATGTACTAAAACTCCAGCACGTTCCTGTTACTCCTTGACTTATGACTGGTGTAGCCTGTAAATCAATAGTATCTGTAAAAATGTAAGAACCCGTAGTGTTTTCTTGTGCGTAATACGCTTTCGCGAAAGCAAAAACAACCACAATACTTAGTAGTACTTTTTTCATCATCTAGTAATAAAGAATTATTTTTACGTAAAAATAGCATATTATGGATAAGCCAAACTGGCAAACAGCCAAAGAATATAAAGACATAACTTACAAAAAGAGTAACGGTGTTGCTCGTATAGCGTTTAATAGACCAGACGTGCGCAACGCGTTTAGGCCTAATACTACAAAGGAATTATATGATGCCTTTTATGATGCAAATGAAGATACATCTATAGGAGTCGTGTTACTCTCTGCCGAGGGGCCATCTTCTAAAGACGGTATTTATAGTTTTTGCTCTGGAGGAGATCAAAAAGCGCGTGGTAAAGAAGGGTATGTAGGTGAAGATGGATACCATAGATTAAATATACTTGAGGTGCAACGTCTCATACGTTTTATGCCTAAGGCAGTAATTGCTGTTGTCCCGGGATGGGCAGTAGGAGGTGGGCATAGCCTGCACGTAGTTTGTGACCTAACTCTTGCAAGTAAGGAACACGCTATTTTTAAACAAACAGATGCAGATGTAACTTCTTTTGACGGTGGATACGGAAGTGCTTACCTCGCAAAAATGGTAGGTCAAAAGAAAGCGAGAGAGATTTTCTTCTTAGGTAGAAACTATTCTGCTCAAGAGGCTTATGAGATGGGTATGGTAAATGCAGTGATACCTCACGCAGAGCTAGAAGATACTGCCTACGAGTGGGCGCAAGAGATTCTTGCAAAATCACCTATATCTATAAAGATGCTCAAATTTGCGATGAACCTTACAGATGACGGTATGGTGGGACAACAAGTTTTTGCTGGTGAGGCAACGCGTCTGGCATATATGACAGATGAGGCCGTAGAGGGTAGAAATGCATTTTTAGAAAAAAGAGCACCTAACTTTGACAAGAAGTGGATTCCTTAATGAAAGGAGTAGTTTAATAGTATACATAAAAAATCCCGCTCTATATTATAGAGCGGGATTTTTATTAAAAACGCTTTCGCGAAAGCGTAACTACTACTTATTCAAAATATGAAAACGTCTCACCATCTTCTATAGTAAGCAGCGTTTCATAAATAAGTTTTATTACATTCTCTACATCTTCACGGTGTACCATCTCAACAGTAGTGTGCATATATCTTAATGGTAATGATATAAGAGCAGAGGCAACACCACTACCGCTATAAGCAAAAGCATCTGTATCTGTACCCGTAGCACGGGATAGTGCAGCTCTTTGGAAAGGAATCTCTTTCTTCTCTGCAGTCTCTGTAATACGGTCACGTAGTTTTTGCTGTACAGCAGGAGCATAAGCAACTACAGGACCTTTGCCTATCTCTGCGTGTCCCTGTTTTTTCATATCTATCATAGGTGTTGTCGTGTCGTGAGTAACATCTGTGACAATGGCAACATCTGGTTTTATGCGCTCTGCAATCATTTGTGCTCCACGTAGTCCTATCTCTTCTTGTACTGAGTTTGTGATGTATAGTCCAAAAGGTAGTTTCTTTTTATTCTCGTGTAAAAGTCTCGCTACCTCTGCAATCATAAAACCACCAGCGCGGTTATCTATCGCTCTACACACAAATTTATCGTCATTAAGAATATGGAAGGTGTCTGGATATGTAATTACACAACCTACGTGTACACCCATTTTTTCTACCTCCTCTTTATCTTTTGCTCCTATGTCTATAAAGATATTGCCAGGTTTTGGTGCTTCTTCTTTTGCTTTATTACGAGTATGTATTGCTGGCCAGCCAAAAACTCCTTTTACAATTCCGTTTTTAGTATGCACGTTTACAATCTTAGAAGGTGCAATCTGGTGATCACTACCACCATTGCGTATTACATAGATAAGACCATTATCTGCTATGTAATTTACATACCAAGAGATTTCATCTGCGTGACCTTCTATTACAACCTTATATTTTGCCTCAGGATTTATTACCGCAACCGCCGTACCGTAGGTATCTGTGATAAACTCATCTACATATGGTTTGAGATAATCCATCCATAATTTCTGTCCATCCCACTCATAGCCTGTAGGAGCTGCGTTGTTGAGGTAACTCTCAAGAAAGTCTAAAGACTTTTTATTTAAAATGCTTTTTGAAGCCATAGAATAATATTTTTTTTAAAAGTAAGAATATTAACCAAGAGTTAATGACGTTATAGCACTCTAATCTTTAATTTTGGAATGATTTTAGCTTAAAGCGAAATAAAAAAGATGCGCATACATAATCTCCTATATATAATAGTATTCATAGCAGGGCTTGCACAAGCTCAAGAAACTCCTGTAGATTCAACAGAAGTTGAAATTGAATATTACATAATTCAAGGGGACACCATTCCAAGGAGCGCTATAGATCTTAATGAGGTAATTGTTTTTAAAAGGCTAAAATTTGATAATAAGCAAGACCGAAGACGATACCTAATACTGCGCCGTAAAACCAGAAAGGTTTTTCCTTATGCAAAACTCGCTGCAGATAGGCTGGTCGCGCTTAATAATAGACTTGACTCCATAGAAGGAAAACGTGCTAGAAAGAAATACACAAAAATCATTCATAAGTACCTAGAAGGCGAATTTTCGGCAGAGCTTAAGAAACTCACACGCACAGAGGGGCAAATACTTATTAAACTCATACATCGTCAAACAGGTGAGACAGCCTTCGAGTTAATAAAGAGACTACGCAGTGGCTGGAGAGCATTTTGGTATAACACCACCGCAAGCGCTTTTGATATTTCACTTAAGAGAGAATTCAATCCAGAACAAGAACAAGAGGATTACCTTATAGAAGATATACTACAGCGTTCTTTTCAATCAGGTATACTTGAGCCGCAGCCTAGTGTGTTAGATTTTAAATTTCTCGAATTATCAGATAAGTGGAAGAATAAAGGAGTAGAGTAGTACCTATATACTTTAGAGTAGTGTACCTTTTACGCTTTCGCGAAATAATATCCTCGACTATTTCCCCTCCATAGTACACGTTTAATTACTGCAATATTAGCCTCATTCTAAAAGAAGATATAATTCATATTGTTTAAGGTAAAGAAGGTCAGTGGTTTGTAAATTATTTTGAAATTTATTTAAAAAATACTTGTCAGACTTGAACTTCTGTGTATCTTTGCCACCCGTTTGACTGCAAGCGGTAGTTCTTATAAATGTTTGTTTGATTGGCTTTAAAATTTATTTCAAATTATTTTCAAAAGATAGTTTGTAAAGTCAAAAAAGGTTGTAGTTTTGCAGCCG
>NZ_CANMDS010000007.1 GCF_947496725.1 uncultured Dokdonia sp. | reverse complement strand
ATCTTCAGGTGTTGTCTCAGCGTCATCTACAACATCAGCCTCTGGAGTTACTGTTACTACTACAGTAGCAGTCTCAGAGTCTCCATTGCTATCCGTAATTTCATATTCGAAAGTGTCAGTTCCATTAAAATCAGGATCTGGAGTATAAATTACAGAATCATCAGTTGGATCATTTGGTGTTCCACCATCATCAACTGTAACTGTTCCATTATCTGGTTGTTCTGTTATAACTATTACAGAATCATTTGGACCGTCAGATCCAAAATTATCATTATCCGTAACATCAATTTCTACAGCTGTATCTTCATTTGTAGTTGCCGAATCGTTTACAGGAGCAGGAACTTGGTTTGTAGAAGCTACAGTAACTGTTTCTTCATATCTACAACCATTAGCATCTGTTACAACAACTGTATAATCACCAGCATCAAGACCACTAATAGTTTCTGAAGTTTCACCATTACTCCAAGATATAGTGTACGGTGGCGTACCCCCTTCTGGGATTGCAGTTGCCGTACCGTCATTAGAAGTTGCTCCGTTTTCGTTTGTGCTTGACACATCAGCAGTCACAGCACTAGTAGGCTCACTTATTACAGCAGATGCTGTAGTTGTACAACCATTACCATCTGTTACAACTACTGAATAACTACCCGCAGGTAAGCCTGTTAAATCCTCAATAGTTTGACCACTACTCCATTCATAAGAGTAATCTAAAGTACCTCCAGAAACAGTAAGGTTTAAAGAACCAGTTGACTCTCCAAAACACAATACATTATTAACAGCTATACCAGCACTTAAGACCGTTGGCTCGTTTACAGTAACTGTAGACTGAGCAGTACAATTTGTAAAAGTATCAGTAACTGTAACTGTGTAAGAACCAGCTGTTATATCATTAATATTTTCTGTTGTCGCTCCATTACTCCAAGAATAAGTGAATGGACCATTTCCTCCGGTTGTCGTTGATGTAATAGAACCATCTGAAAAACCATTACAAGTTACATCTTCTACCCCTGTAGTAATTGCTAAGTTATTACAACTTCCAGGATTAATAGTTACAGTACTTTCAACTGTACACCCATTATCATCTGTAACTTCTACAGTATAATCTCCAGGGCTTAAATTTTCAATTTGAGCTGTGGTTGCTCCATTACTCCAAGAGTATGTATAAGGCGCCACCCCTCCATTAGCAGAAGCTGTAGCCTCACCATTAGATAGACCAGGGCCCGTTTCATCTTCTGTAGAAATCGCAACCCCTACAGCTGAACTCGGTTCAGATATTGTCACACTTTGCTCTACTGGCTGACACACAGTACCATCTATAGTAACACTCACCGTATAAACACCAGCACCTATATTATTTAATGTACTAGCTGTTACACCTGCATCAACCTCACCATTACTCCAAGTAAATGTAAAAAGAGCGTCTGGATTTGCCTCAGAACTAGCACTTACAGTAGTTGAACCAGTTTCTTCTGCTGCACATAACACATCTGTTACAGTACCAATAGCGATAACTGCATCACAAGTGTTTATACAGTCTACAACAACACTTTGAGTAAGCTCACAACCGTTTGCATCTGTAACAGTTACAGAATATGTGCCATCAGAAAGATCTGAAATAGTTGCAACAGTTGCACCGTTACTCCATAGATATGAATAAGGAGCTGTTCCTCCAGTAACCGCTGCAGTTGCTACTCCATCTTCACAATTTTGAGCTGTAGTTGCATTTTCTCTCGTAAGATTTATACTTAAAGGTGAGTCTGGCTCAGTAATAGTATAAGATTCTTGAAGCTCACAATCATTAGCATCAGTCACAGTAACAGAATAACTACCAGCAGCAACATCTTCTAATGTTGCAGAAGTTGATCCATCACTCCACTCATAAGAGTAAGGAGGTGTACCTCCTGTTATTGTTAATTGAACAACACCAGTACTATCTCCATTACACAATACATTAGTTATTGAAGCTGACTCTGCTAATGCTGCAGTAGGCTGTTCAACTGTAAATGTAGCCTCAGCCTCACACTGTCGTGAATCTTTTACTGTTACTGTATAAGAACCCGCTTCTAGATTTGAAATATCTTGAGTAGTAGCACCATTACTCCATATGTAAGTATAAGGAGCTGTTCCTCCTTGAGGTGTTATATTTATAGCGCCTTCGTTACCATCGAAACAAGAAACATCTGCAATCACAGTATCAGGAGCGATACTTACAGCCATCGCCGGACCACTTACAACTGCAGTTGCCTCAAGCTCACACCCAAAAGAATCTGTAACAACAACGGTATAAGAACCCGCAGTTAAACCACTTATATCCTCTGTGGTTGCTCCATTACTCCACTCAAACTCATAAGGAGGCGTACCACCAGATGGCTCAAGATTAATTGCACCATCATCTCCACCAAAACAACTAACATCTGTAACATCAATAGGTACCGCTACCTCTAGGTTTTCTATAACAAAACCAGATGTAGATGCTTGAAAACATCCCGTATTTATATCACGTACGGTTACAATGTATGAACCTTCAGATAAATTTGAAAAAGTAGTATTAGACTGGAAAGGTCCGTTATTTATAGAATATTCTAAGTTACTTCCTAAAGGACTAGTAACTATTAGATTTGTTGTTCCGTTTGCATTACAATCTAAATCAACAATCGCAGCCTCTGGAGGACTTACATAATTAAGAGTTACAAAAGCTCTATCACATACACTAGAGTTAGGCGCAGGTAAACACACTTGATATTCAAAAACCACATCACCAGTAAAACCTGGTTGAGGAGTATAACTAAAAGTACCATCTCCATTTAGATTAAATCCAGCTCCTGCTGGAGAAGGACCATCTACTAATGTATAATGAGAACCATCTGGCACATTATTAGAAAGATCAATATTTCCTTCAAACATCTCATCAAGACACCCTATCTCTAATTGATCTACCGCATATTTCTGAAGTATAAATAACTTTCCATCTCCGTGATCATTAGATGCAGCAACAAATTCTACTCTTGAAATTTTTGACCCTACAGGTGCAATATCGTTTAACTCAAAAAGCGCTATTGCGATAGTTTGTCCGTTTTCAAGCATTCTACCAGAAGCCCAATAATCAGACTCATCTCCACTAGCTGCTGTTCCTTGATTAGGAGGCTGCACATTTGCAGTTCTTAAGTCTCCATTTGTTCTCACAAATGTCTCTCCTAATTTTTGCTCAGGACCACCACCTGCCGGCGTTCCCCACATCTCTATATAGTAACAGTTGTTACCACCACGCTCAGTAACTGCAAGAACACCATCCTGATTAGATGGTATTGCAGGACTATAAAACAAGGTTTGCTTTTGAGCATTTGTAGTTGCAGCCGCAGAAAAATTACCACAAAAATTAGCTCCATTTGGATTTGAAGTAAAATAATGATTTAAATTTTTGTCCTGAAATGCGTCTAATGCAGCATCATCCCAAGTATTAGAATCATTAATATTAAGTGTAGCTGTCGAACTCGTATTAACGATAAGACTTCCATTACGGTAAATTCCATTTGGATTATGTCCAGAACTTCCTAGCCTAGTTAACTGGTAATTAGAAGGAACTACAAATGTATTATACACATTTGACCCAACACTAATAGACCTAATAGTAGCTGGTCTATTTCTCTCTAAACCAGTAATAGAACCATCATTATTAACATCTTGAACATCGCTATAATCAAACGTCACGCCAGAAGTAATTGAGGGTGATTGCGACTGTGCGCTCACCTCAAAACAACTTAACATTGCAACAATAGCAATACAAGAGATTTTAATAAAACTGCTTAATTGTAATTTTCTTTTCATCTTATTCAATTATTATGCAAAAGCATAATTATACATTTTAAGTACGAAATCAATTCGACTCAAAATTGGTTTAAAAAAATTTTAGTGATTTAAGTTCTGTGAGAAAACACATTACTTATGTTTTGTGCAGGTTTGCAATAAAATAGACCACAACAAAAAAATCAAAAAAAACTTCAAAAACCTCAATTTGAGATTTAGTTAATTTATGTCATTCTAAGTTGGGGATACAAATATACGTCATTATTGAAATTCGAAATTTGAAAAATCAACTTTTAGTCCAATTGCATTTTATACTCGGTAAAATACACAAAAAAAGCAGTTCAACAGAAATGTTTGCAACTTAAATCCTCTAATATCAAAATAATATCTTAACGCTTTCGCGAAAGCGAACCCCTCAAAACGCTACATATCAAACACTTATTACCACAAATCAAGCTATTACAAGTGCTCTGTATCAATAACTAAACACTAACCACTATATAGTATATTTGCAAGCTAATAGAATGCACATCTTATGAGTTTCAAAAAAGAAATAGCACGTAGAAGAACCTTTGGGATTGTATCTCACCCAGATGCAGGAAAGACTACTCTTACAGAAAAACTACTCCTTTTTGGAGGAGCAATACAAGAAGCCGGAGCGGTAAAATCTAATAAAATTAAAAAAGGAGCAACTAGTGACTTTATGGAAATAGAGCGCCAGCGTGGTATATCTGTAGCCACTTCTGTACTAGCCTTTGAATATAATGGTATTAAAGTAAACATACTTGATACACCAGGACACAAAGATTTTGCCGAAGATACCTTTAGAACACTCACAGCTGTAGATAGTGTAATTGTAGTGATAGACGTAGCAAAAGGGGTCGAACCACAAACAGAGAAGCTTGTAGAGGTGTGTAGAATGCGTAATATACCTATGATCGTGTTTGTAAACAAGCTGGATCGTGAAGGTAAAGACGCTTTTGAACTGCTTGATGAAATAGAAGAAAAGCTACACCTTAAAGTGACTCCATTAAGTTTTCCTATAGGTATGGGCTACGACTTTAAAGGTATATACAACTTATGGGAGAAGAATGTCAATCTTTTTAGTGGTGATAGTAGAAAGAATATAGAAGAAACTATTAAGGTATCAGACCTGCAAGACAGCATACTAGATGAACTCGTTGGTGAGAAATCTGCAAATGATTTAAGAGAAGAACTTGACCTTGTACAAGGCGTATACCCCGAGTTTAATCAAGAAGACTATCTAGCTGGACATCAACAACCTGTGTTTTTTGGTTCGGCATTAAATAATTTTGGAGTGAGAGAGCTCTTAGATTGTTTTGTAAAGATTGCACCGCCACCAAGGCCTAAAATGAGCGAGGAGCGCCTTGTTTTACCTAATGAAGATGCTTTTTCTGGATTTGTATTTAAAATACACGCAAATATGGACCCTAAGCACCGAGATAGACTTGCCTTTATAAAGATTGTTTCTGGTGTTTTTGAGCGCAATAAACCATACTTGCACGTACGTAATAAGAAAAACCTAAAATTTTCAAGTCCTAATGCATTTTTTGCAGAGCGTAAGGAAATTGTAGACATCTCTTACCCTGGTGATATTGTGGGCTTACACGATACCGGTAACTTTAAGATAGGCGACACCTTAACCTCTGGAGAAATACTACACTATAAAGGTATACCTGCTTTCTCTCCAGAGCACTTTAGATATATAAACAATGCTGACCCTATGAAATCTAAGCAGTTAGCAAAAGGTATAGATCAACTTATGGATGAAGGTGTAGCACAATTATTTACACTAGAACTCAACGGGAGAAAGGTTATAGGTACCGTAGGTGCATTACAATATGAAGTAATACAATATAGACTAGAGCACGAGTATGGCGCAAAATGTACATATGAACCTCTAGGCGTATCAAAAGCTTGCTGGGTAGATCCAGAAGACCCAAAAAGCGAAGAATTTAAAGAATTCTTGAGAGTTAAACAGCGTTTTATGGCCAAAGACAAAAGAGGTCAACTCGTATTTCTTGCCGACTCCCCTTTTACTTTACAGATGACTCAACAAAAATATCCATCTGTAAAAATGCACTACGTGAGTGAATTTAAAGATTAAACAATGAGACATAAAAATTAAAATTTTACGAAATATTCATTTTAAGCGACTCTAAGAGTTTTTTAAGGTATCAACGCTACAAGTGGCTGGTTTAAATTTAAAAACCTATTAGAAACCTTTAAAATAACTGAATTTTAATAATTTTAATTTATTGTTATTAATTTTTAATTAGTAAAATCTATAATTAATAGAAATTATATTTACCACGTATACAATAGAATTCAACTATCTGCTATGAGGAAATTTCCAATAGCACACGATAGACATTTATTTACATCACAATATTGAGATTTTAATTCTAAAAGCGCCTGAGTCTCTTGGGCGTTTTTTGTTTTTGCTCTAATCTGTTCAAATTTCTTAATGATACTATTTTTTTCAGGTTTTATAGCTTGTATCATTTTGAGCAACAACTCACCTTCATCTTTCCCTAGATATTGTGAATAATAAAAACGTAACGGCAAGACCGCATTGATAAGCAAAATATCTACAAAAGATTTTGTGAGCTTTTTTACTCGTTTCTTTTGTTCTTTTCCAAAAGAATAATGTGTATCCCAATATAAGGACGCTTTTATATCAAAAAGCAAGTATAAATCCTCTACGTTTTTTGCGGTCATCACTTTACTGAATAAATTAGGATGCTTGTGATATAGTTGCGCTATTTGGGATAACCGTATGGTGGGAAAATTATCTGGACGTAATTTAAAAAACTGCACGGGCAAAATACCACTACTATCAAGAGCAAATTTATGTAGTATAAATTCAAATTCACCCTGTAGCTGTATAGGGTAAGAATCTATAGTATCTTCTGGCAGGAGGTTTGCCATACCAAGCAATAACGCCTCTAGCTTAAAGGGCTCTGGAGCACATTTACGTATTACAGAAAAAGGGAGCTTCTCTCCTATTGATTGAAAAGAACTTGCATTGATTTTGGTCCCAAAGCCTTTGAGTAACAATATAAAAAATGTAGCCTCCCAGTCATTATTTACCATCTCTAGCAAAGGCTTGATAAGGTCGGTTTTGCGAGCTAGTCTTTCAAAATATAAACGCTCCAGCCAGTTATTTTCTATCATATCTGGCACACGCTTGATATCTACATCACAATTTATCCACTTTTGAGATTGATTTGCAAATAGCTTTTCATAATTCTCGAGCGCCTGTGGTGAGACATAATCTTTAAGAACCAGAGTGGGTATGGCGTCATTATTTGCTCTATAAATCTCAACATCGTGCTCCCAGACTACGTGCAGTATCACATTGTCATATGCTGGATCACTCTCGTGATGATGAGCATACCAGTCAGAAGATTTTAAGTGTATCTCTACATTTCCTGCCCATAACTGATCACCTATATGCAAACTTGCATTAAAAAAATCTGGACCCGAGAGTTCATTATGTTGTCCTGTGGCTACTAAGGTTATAGGTACGCCTGTGATGGTTTTCGCTTTCGCGAAAGCGTACTTCTTAAATTTCCATAAATAATGAAGAAAATCTTCTTGCATAGACACCAAGTATTAAGGTTCTAAAATAGAAAATTCTCACAACTAATGTTACTATTTACAAGTAATTAGATTGTAAATCAACATTATAAGGATACGCTATTACTTCTATGAGAGAGCAAAAAAAAGAGGTAGACAATGTCCACCTCTTTAGCTCTCACCTTATCTATGCAACCACTAGATAGCGTTTATGATATCGTGCTTTGTAATTATGTGATGTTTACCTTCTCCCAGGTCTACAAGCACTGCATTATTTTCTTTTGTGATAAGTTTTGACACTTCAGAAATGACTGCAGTTTTTTGAACTACGGGATATGCAGCTCCCATAACGTCTTTAATAGGTGTATCTGCTACATCATTATTTTCCATATAGGCTCTAAAAAGGTCGGCCTCATCTACAGATCCTACTATGCCAGTTGTATCTTCTACAGGTATTTGAGATATTTTAAACTCACGCATACGCTCTATAGCGTGTGATACAAGCTCTTCTGTTTTTACAGTAATTAATGGTTTATTTATGTGGTTTTTAATAAGATCACTAGCAACTTTATACTCTTGATCTAAGAAACCGCGCTCACGCATCCAGTCATCATTAAACATTTTACCCACATAACGACTACCGTGATCGTGAAAAAGTACCACCACTACGTCATCTGGGCCAAATTTACCTTCTTCATTAAGTTGCAGTAACCCCTTTATGGCAGACCCGGCAGAGTTTCCTAAAAACATTCCCTCTTCCTTTGCTAGTCTTCTTGTATATACAGCGGCATCTTTATCTGTCACCTTAGTAAATCCATCTATAATAGAAAAATCTACGTTTTTTGGTAAAATATCCTCTCCTATTCCTTCTGTGATGTATGGATAAATCTCATTCTCATCAAAAATACCCGTCTCGTGATACTTTTTAAATACAGATCCATAGGTATCTACTCCCCATACTTTTACATTAGGGTTATGTTCTTTAAGATATTTACCTACTCCAGAAATTGTTCCTCCGGTACCTACACCCACTATAAAGTGTGTAACCTTACCTTCGGTTTGCTCCCATATTTCTGGACCCGTGCTTTGGTAATGTGCTTTTGCGTTACTAGGGTTGTCATACTGGTTAACATACCAGCTATTAGGCGTTTCTTTTGCCAGACGTGCAGATGTCGAGTAGTATGATCTTGGATCTTCTGGCTCTACATTAGTAGGACAAACAATTACCTCACTCCCCACAGCTCTCAATATGTCCATCTTTTCTTTAGACTGCTTGTCTGAAATAACACAAACCATCTTATACCCCTTTATGATAGCCGCAAGAGCGAGTCCCATACCTGTATTACCAGATGTACCTTCTATAATTGTACCTCCTGGTTTAAGTCTTCCATCTGCCTCTGCATCTTCTATCATCTGTAAAGCCATACGGTCTTTTACAGAGTTACCAGGGTTAAAAGTCTCATACTTTGCAAGGACAAGACAAGGCAAGTCTTTTACAAGTGCGTTCATCTTTACCATAGGTGTGTTTCCTATAGTTCCTAATATATTTTCGGCGTAGTTCATCTCCTTTAATTTTTGATTGCAAAGATACTTAGTAAGACGCAGATGCATCACCCGCATTACAAATAATTAGTACGGGTGTGAGTACGCTTTCGCGAAAGCGCAATACAAATCTCCATAAGCACCTCTAGGGGACTATAAGTAAAGTTTTGGTAAATAATTCCTTACTTTTGAGTAACTACTTACCAAACTACAATGGACACGAGCAGCTCACCTTTTACCAAAGAAATGTTACTTCCTCAAGAAGAATGCCTTGAGGTCGAAAAGAAACGTGGCGAGCTCTTTATAGGCATCCCTAGAGAGACGCATTTTCAAGAGCGACGTGTATGTCTCACGCCAGATGCTGTAGGTGCACTTACTGCAAATGGTCACCGTGTGATGGTAGAGTCTAAGGCTGGAAAGGGCGCTCGATATACCGATAAAGATTACTCAGAAAACGGTGCCGAGATCACAAAAGATACCGCAAAGGTTTTTTCTTGCCCTATGATCTTAAAGGTAGAACCGCCTTCACTAGAGGAAATCGAGATGATGAACCCACAGACGGTACTCATATCTGCCTTGCAAATTAAAACACAAGAAAAAAAATATTTTGAAACCCTTGCTAGCAAGCGCATCACAGCACTTGCCTTTGAGTTTATAAAAGACGAAGATGGTACTTACCCTGCCGTACGTACACTCTCTGAAATAGCAGGAACCGCTGCTGTACAAATGGCTGCCGAAATTATGTCTAGCTCAGAAACAGGTACTGGTATGCTACTAGGCAATATAAGTGGTGTGCCACCTGCAGAGATTGTTATAATAGGTGCGGGAACTGTGGGAGAATTTGCCGCTAGATCTGCTATAGGTCTTGGAGCAAACGTAAAAATATTTGACAACTCTATTACTAAACTACGCTCTATACAAACTAATGTAGGGAGACCACTATACACTTCTACCATACAGCCTAAAAACCTTGTAAAAGCATTAAAAAGATGCGACGTGGTTATAGGTGCTGTAAGAGGCGCAAATCGCGCTCCTGTTATTGTAAGTGAGGTGATGGTAGAAGGAATGAAGAATGGAGCTGTCATTATAGATGTAAGTATAGATATGGGTGGTTGCTTTGAAACTTCTGAAGTAACAACACACGATGCTCCTACATATAAAAAACACGGAGTGACTCATTATTGCGTGCCTAATATACCTGCTAGATTTGCGCGTACGGCTTCTGTATCACTTAGTAATATTTTTACTCCTTACTTACTAGATATTGCAGAGGAAGGTGGTATAGAAAATAAGCTGCGCTTTGACCGAGGATTAAAAAATGGATTGTATTTTTACCACGGTATTTTAACCAAAAAATCGGTAGCAGACTGGTTTAATCTTTCTCACCGAGACATCAACCTTTTGATTTTCTAGCAAGCATATGCACATTCTAAAACGTATAGGTTATTACCTAGGTGGTTTTTCTATAGGACTTATCGTACTCGCATTCTTTTTTAGCGGTAAAAAAACAAGTTGTGCCTATTTTCCGCAGCAGCGGGTTTTAAAAAACTTACGAATTAAACCCTATACATTGTCACCAGATGCTACAGCAGAGCTTGCGTCTATGCAACGTGACACTGTAACTATAAATAGACTTTTAAAACTAGGAGAAGTAGACTTTGGTGAAAGCGAGACACGCAAAGAGCCTTGTGGTTTTTATGTGATTACCGGAGAGGATGAAACTGGTAAAGATCTTAAAATGACGCTAGATAATTGTGAAGAGTCGGTACGCATAGTTTCTATAAAAGAAATTAAAGAATAACGCTATACCACTATGAGAACAGCAACATACGCTATACTTCTACTACTAGTTATAAGTGCTTGTTCCTCAAAAGAAACTTCACGTATTGCGACGGTAAAAAATTACTACAGCGGCTTTAATAATGGTGATTATAAATTAATAGAGACTCAGCTCTCAGACAGCCTCACAATCACAGAAGGTGATTATATAATGAATTTTACACCAGAGAGTTTTAAAACTCATTTTAAATGGGATTCTGTATTTGTGCCTCAGGTAAAGATTATTAATATTGAGCAACAAGAAAATGACCTTCTCGTAACTATATCTGCAAGCTCTAAACGATTTGAGTTTTTAAGAAACAATCCTCTTGTCACTAAACATTTAGTACATTTTACTAATGGTAAAATAAGTAGGATTGACAATGTTGATTTTATCAATACTGACTGGAAATTATGGACCGAGCAAAAGGAAGGTCTTACCCAGTGGATAGTAAATAATCACAAGGAGCTAGATGGTTTTATGATAGATCAAACACTTCAAGGCGGCCTTAACTACCTCAAGGCAATAGATCTTTATACTAACCGAGAAAACAACAATACTAAGGAAATAGTAGAATAACTATAACTTTCTTCTCTTACGCTCTGCTTTAATAAGCTCTAGCTCACGATTAGTTTGTCCCGCTACAGATGTATTTTCTTCGGCGCGACGTATGAGGTATGGCATTACATCTTTTACAGGGCCAAAGGGAAGGTATTTTGCCACATTATACCCCTCAAGAGATAAGTTAAAACTTATATGATCACTCATACCATATAATTGTCCAAACCACACTCGGTTATCATCTTTTGCGATTCCCATCTCCCCCATAAGCTTCACTGCAAGTAAAGAACTGTCTTCATTGTGTGTTCCTAAAAATAGAGAGATGTCATTTATATTTTCAAAAATATAACGCATCGTCGCATTAAAGTTTTCGTCTGTAGCGCGCTTATCTTTACATATAGGCGTTGGATATCCTTTTTCTTTAGCGCGTTTATTTTCCTTTTCCATATAGGCACCTCGCACGATTTTCATACCTATTTTAAAATCTCTAGCACGTGCTTCAAGATGTAGTTTTTTTAAGTACTCTAAGCGGTCGTGACGGTAACACTGCAAGGTATTATAGACAATGGGTTTTTCTTTATTGTAAGTTGCCATAAGCTCTGCCACCATATCATCTGCGGCATCTTGCATCCACGATTCTTCCCCATCTATGAGCACTTCTACATCACGCTCTTTTGCTATCTTACATATAGCGTGCATACGCTCTTTAATACGCTCCCACTCTACCTGTTCTTCTGAGGTAAGCGCCGTTCCCTCTGTAAGCTTTTGCCAGATTGCAAAACGACCTACACCAGTAGGTTTAAAAACCACGATAGGCATTGCATCTTTCTCATCTGCAAACTCTACAAGACCTATTACTTTATTCATACACTCGTCAAAAGAAGCTTCTTCTTCCTTACCCTCTACAGAATAATCTAGAACAGAACACACATTTGCACTGTACAGTTTATCTACAGATGTCATACAGTCTTCTTCATTAACACCTCCACAAAAGTGATCAAAAACAGTAGATCGTATAAGACCTTCTACAGGCAGGTTTGCATTAAGTGCAAAACGAGTTGCTGCTGTACCTATGCGCACAAGTGGTTCTTTAGAAATCATTTTAAAAAGAAAGTACGCGCGTTCTAACTCACTATCAGATTTGAGCTTAAAGGCATTTTCTGTATTGTCAAAAAGAGAGGTTTGCATATGCTTAAATTAGTTAGACAAATATACATCTAGATTACACTTTTTTAAACCAAAAGTGAGTAATTTGCAACTGTTAAAATTACATTATAATGACTACCATTCAAGCTGCCTCATACGATATCGTTTTTAATCAATCTGGATATGATGCCCTTAATGTACTATTACTCCAAAGCTCTTACAGTAAGATATTTGTAATAGTAGATGATCATACCCACGAAGATTGTCTTGCTCCTTTTTTAGGCAATCTAGCTACCGAAATACCTATAGAAGTCATAGAGATACCACACGGTGAGATTAATAAAACGATAGAAACCTGTAGTGGAGTTTGGGATGCCCTAGCAGCACTAGATGCAGATAGAAAAGGACTTGTGATTAACGTAGGTGGAGGAGTTGTTACAGATCTAGGTGGGTTTGTAGCAAGTACTTTTAAACGTGGTATGGACTTTATAAATATCCCGACCTCTCTTCTCTCTATGGTAGATGCCAGTGTAGGTGGCAAAACAGGTGTTGATCTAGGCACACTTAAAAATCTCATAGGTGTTATAAACAACCCACAAATGGTACTTATAGACGGTGGCTTTCTGGCAACATTACCACCAGAAGAACTCCGTTCTGGCCTTGCAGAAATGTATAAACACGGACTCATTGCAGATAAATCTTACTGGAACAAGCTTAAAAACTTGAGCGAGATGACCACAGATGATTTGAGCCAACTCATTTATGAGAGTATCATCATAAAAAATGAAATTGTACTTCAAGACCCTAGAGAACAAAGTATAAGAAAAACCCTTAATTACGGTCATACACTCGGTCACGCTATTGAGTCATACTGCCTAGCTTCAGACACTAGAAAGACGCTTTTACACGGAGAGGCAATAGCAATTGGGATGATTTTAGAGAGCTACCTTTCGGTGGAGCTTACGGGGCTTAATAAGGATGCGCTAGATGATATTACAACTACGCTTAATGATATGTATGAGGAGGTCGCTTTCGCGAAAGCGGACATAGAACCCATTATAGAATACCTCAAGCACGATAAGAAAAATACAAATGGTAATATAAATTTTGTACTTCTAGAAAGTATAGGAAGTGCCGTTATAGACAAACAAGCTCCAAACGAACTTATATATAAGGCCTTTGATCATTATCTAGAGAGCACACAGCAAGCTACCTTATAAATACCTTTCTTTAATTATGGTAATGTGGTGACGCTCGTGACCCGCGATTATAAATCCTGCTGCGCGAGGGCTTAACGGGCTTTGACTTGCTTCTCCTATTACACGCACAGTCTCTTTTGTCATAGATGTAAAGAGACTTAAGCTTGCTAGACGCACACTAGCATACTCCTCAAGTAGAGATGATATAGTACGCTCATTTGCATTGCTTGAAGCCACAAAATCATCTTGCTCAAAACCCTGCAAAGGCGTAGCGTCCATTCTAGAAAAGCGTAATGCACGATATGAAAATATGCGCTCAGTGTCTATAAGGTGTAACAATACCTCTTTAGGAGTCCATTTACCAGGCGCATAACGCAAGAGTAATTGCTCTTCTGATAAACTATTATAAAACGACACGGTAAAATCTAGCCCAGATTGTAATGCCTCAAGTAAATCTGTTTCTTCTGGTACCTGAGAGATATACTGATTATAGTAGGTGTTATATTCTGGCTCTTTAACTTCTGCTCGCGTTGTCATAGTCTAAAAAATTTAAGTTAAAAGTAATAAAAAACCCTTTCTCGTTGTGAGAAAGGGTTTTAAAATATTCTGCGGTTCTAATTATACTAGATCTTGAAAGATAGAGTGCATTAATCTTTTCTTGTCATTAATGCTCTCTTCTAGCGAGATCATCGTTTCTGTACGATATACACCATCTATATCATCTAGTAAGAATATAACATTCTTTGCGTGATTCGTATCTCTTGCTCTTATTTTACAGAAGATATTAAACTTACCTGTAGTTACGTGAGCGACAGTTACAAACGGGATTTGAGCAATGCGCTCAAGCACAAAAGTAGTTTGTGATGTCTTATTAATATATACACCCACGTATGCTATAAAAGAATAGCCTAATTTTCCGTAATCTAGTGTAAGTGAGGAACCTGTGATAATTCCCGCTTCTTCCATCTTCTTAACACGTACGTGTACAGTACCTGCAGAGATGAGTAATTTTTTTGCTATATCTGTAAAAGGAGTTCTTGTATTCTCGATAAGCATATCGAGTATCTGGTGGTCTACTTCGTCTAATTTGAACTTTGCCATTGTATCTGCGTTTTTTGAATATAATGCAAAAATAATAGAATATTACTGATTATTCTGCAACAAGCGCCTCTTATTTACTAAAACGTTATCGTAAACTTTTTACCCCCTATTTTTTACCTTAAATCGAGACTATACTACACAAGTTTGAAGCTAGATGCATTATCTACTTCTTGATGACAAAAAACACCTGTACCTAGCACCTCTTCAAGAGGTTCTGGAGTAAATAAAATAGCTCCATCTTCTACCTTTTCTTTATACTGCAATTTCTCAATAGCTACTCCTTTGCTATGCAAATCACAATAACACTTACTATGCTCAGGTATCATTTTATAATCCTCAACAGGGTAGGATATATCTTTTTGACAAGCCTCAATAGCATACCATAATGATGCAAAAATGTATGCTCGTGTTTTTTCGCGAGCATAGTCATTTGGGTAATGACCTGCTTCAAAAAGTACGGTTGCCACCTCAGCTTCTTGAAAAGCATCTCCCACACAATTGTTATTAAAAGCATCATTATATAGGCCTATATTTCCACTTAAATCGTCTTGTAAATTTTCAAAAATATGTGTGATTACACTAGCAGATTGCTTACGCGAAAATGTAAAATTTCTTTCCTCATTTGCCGAAGGTGCAAGGAAGGAAAGTATAGATGGTTTGCCTGTATTTTCAAAACCATAAATAGTTCGTTGCCCGTGTAAGTTGAAACAAAAATCTGGCTTAAAATCATTAAAAATTTGACGTAATAATTTTGATTCTGGCTGACTCAAATCTTGAGAATCTCGATTAAGATCTACGTCGTTTGCATTATTTCTAGTCCACATTTTTGACCCGTCAGGATTAAGCATAGGGATCATAAAAAATGTACAATTATCAAGCACATTTTTCACATCATTTTGATGCTCATTTTTTTGTAAAAAATTACAAAAATCAAGTAAAGATTTTGTGGTTGTAGATTCGTTACCGTGCATCTGTGACCACATTAAAATTTTAGCTTTTCCAGACCCAAATTTCACAGAATAAATAGGACGTTTTTCTACAGAATCACCTTCTATAGAAACAGTAAATTCTTCTGGTAAATTTTCAACAAAATTTGTAATAAATTCTGGCAAAATGTAGCGACCAGAAATAGCTTTCTCACGGCAACTAGTAAACTCTTCTAAAACCTTAGATAATATCATAATCTTACTTTGAATGACAAAGATACTTTTTTTGAAATTAGCTCTTACAAGTGTTGTATTACAATTGTAAACAAGGATTCTTTATACAAATGGAGCGTTACTATTGTAAAATACAGTTCAAATAGATAAAATTCATACTCATTATAATTTCAACATTGCAAATCAGTTACTTAAATATTTAAATATAAACTAAAACTTTAATCTATTTATAAGTAAATTTTATGTTTAACAAGTATAGATCGCCATAGTTTACAATTGTAACGTATCTTTGTTGTATACAAATGGAAACACTACTTGACAATACAAAATTTGCAAAGCGACTTCAAAAAATTATGGAGTCACACGAGCTTAGCGCCACATCATTTGCAGAAAAACTATCTGTAGGTCGTGCAACAATTTCCCACCTTATGGCGGGCAGAAACAAGCCCAGCTTAGACTTTGTTATGAAGGTAGTAGACACCTTTCCAAATATAGAATTAGAATGGTTACTTTACGGGAAGAAAACAACTCCAAAACCGCCCCCTACTACTCCAGAAAAAACGATAATTGAGCCACAAGAAAACTTACAAAAAAAACTCTCCAACTCGCTCCAAAAAACTACCGAAGAGCAGACCCCAAAAACAGCTCAAAAAAGCATAGAAAATATAGGCGCTTTTTCTTCATCAAAATCGGCAGTTAAGAGAGTGATTATTTTCTTAGAAGATGGAACTTTTGAAAGTTATGAAATGTAGTTTGTCTCATTATCTAATTAAATAACCTAGCTCATTTTCGGCAATTTAAAACCTTCTAAAAAAGAGGTTTCAAATTACGAGTTCCAACTCTTTGTATATTATTTTTGTAGTCTATGAAACGTATCTTTTTTTACTCGATTGCTGCTTGTTTTTTTTTCGCTTTAAGCTGTAAAAGTCCAGAGCGAGATTGTGCAAATTTTAAGACTGGCACATTTACTTTTGAGACACTTCTAGATGGCGAACTTGTAGCCACAACATTTACACGTAACGATACTCTTGAAGTAGATTTTTTTAATGGTAAAGCAGACTCCTCTTCTGTGCGATGGATTAATGATTGTGAGTACATCGTTAAGAAGTTGAACCCAAAAAGTATGAGTGAGGAAAAAGCACTCCATATGAAAATCATAGCTACTGACGGAGATTTTTATACCTTTGAGTACTCCCTCGTAGGAGAAACCAACAAACAACGCGGAACCGCAAAAAAAACAACTAACTAATGTTTGACATTCTTACCACTGCAGATGCTTGGATTGCACTGCTTACGCTTACCTTTCTTGAAATTATATTAGGTATAGATAACATCATCTTTATATCTATCGCCGCAGAAAAGCTTCCGCAAAAGGATCGTAAAAAAGCGACTAATATTGGTCTTGCACTTGCAATGGGTATGCGTATCGCATTACTTTTTGGGATATCGTGGCTTGTGGCCTTAAGTGCTCCTTTCTGGCATATAAACGCAAGCTGGATAACAGGAGGGATAAGCTGGCAAGCGGTTATACTTCTTGCAGGAGGTATCTTCCTTATCTGGAAGTCTGTACACGAGATACACGAGAAGGTGGATGAAACAGGACTAGAAGAAGAAGAGATTTCAAAAAAGAGCTCTACTACGCTAGGTAATGCCATTGTACAAATTGCAGTTATCAACCTTGTATTCTCTTTTGACTCTATACTTACGGCTGTCGGGATGACTAACGGACTCTCTGACAATCCAACAGATGCATTAATCATTATGGTGATAGCAGTTGTTATCTCTGTGGGGATAATGATGCTCTTTGCAAACCCTGTAGGAAACTTTATTGCAAAGCATCCATCTTTACAGATTTTAGGGCTGTCATTCTTAATTTTAATAGGTTTTATGCTTATTGCAGAAGGCGCGCACCTATCACACCTAGAAATCTTTGGATCAAGCGTAGGAGCCATCCCTAAGGGTTATTTATACTTTACGATTGCCTTCTCATTACTGGTAGAGTTTATAAACTTCAAATACAGAGCTATGAAAACAAAAGACTCTGGAGCACAAATACAAATGAAGAAAAATGTAGAGCACCTCAAAAAGGACTAACATCTTTCTTACAGAATGTAAAAAGTGTCTTTAGGCTACGGCTTAAAGACACTTTTTTTATGTAATAAATTATCGACCTATTCTATGGAGCTTAGTTTTACAACTTAGAAATCATCATCATCCATAAGTCTCTCTATCTTGCGCTTTTCCCAAGTTTTATTAAATATAGGGCTCCAGCCGTACACCTCAGAGGCGTGACCTACAACACCCCAGCCCCATCCCAATATAGGGAAAAGTGCCCAAGGAAAACTGGTAGACATCACGTTAAAATAAATAAAGACAGGCACCATAATCGCATATATAGTGAAGTGTATGTAAAATCCTTTGAGATCTTCTACTTTCTTTTTTGCACGTTGATAACGTTTATCCTCTAGATACTCTGTTTGTTTAGGTTCAAAACTAGCTTGTCCAGCTTGTGTAAGTAACGGCACACCTACTTGAAAGTTTGCACCATCATCTTTTATAACAACATCACTACTCGTAAGCAGGCCGTAGCGCTGGCGTATGTTTTGTAAACCTACACCGCTACTCTTCTTTACTACTTGTTTTTTCTGGATGTTATTAGTCACATATAGCGTATTTCCCTCTTCATAGATTCTTATGTGAAGCTTATTTGAAGGAGTTACTTGGTTATGCTTTACAGCATTTTCTAATAGTAATTGTAACGATAGCGGCACCACTTTGTACTCTGAGTGAGAAGATTGCTCAGGTATGTCTACCACAATACTGTCTTCAAAACGCATTTTAATAAGATTCATATACGTACGAGCAAAGGCAAGCTCCTCCTCTAGTGGTACTAGTTCTTTATTTTTTTGCTCTAGTACATATCTGTATACTTTTGAAAGCGAAGTGGTAAACTTGGTTGCCTGTCTTGGGTTTTCCTCTATAAGACTTGCTAGCACATTTAAACTGTTGAATAAAAAATGAGGATCCAGCTGATTTTTAAGTGCATCAAACTTTGCAGAAGCGGCTCCTGCAATAATTTTAGATTCCTTTACTTTACTCTCTTGCTTTCTCTTCCAGCGACTCACCGCATAAAACGAGGTTGTTGCTACAGCTGTTATTATAAAAGGAAATATATAATCCTCGAGACCTTCACTAGCCCAATATTGATCTAAAGGAATGTTGTAATACTTCGTAATAAGTAGTAATCGCAGTACAAACACCGTAACTAAAGTCACAGCAATATGCGCAATAAGCGCATAAGTAAGCACCTTAAAATTCCACAGAGTAGCGGTAAAACGTTTTCTAAAGTTTACTATAACCATCGTATTTACTGCATACAGCGCTACAGAAAAGATTTGGTTTTGGATAAAAAAGGTTATTACTCCATCTCCATACCAAGGGTTACCCAGCACGTACAGTATGATACTATGAACGATAAATATGGTTAAGCCTACAATATTTGCCTTTGCAAACTCTGTTAGATAATACTTCATTTCTTCTTAATTACAAGCCTCTGCACTTTCTAAAG
Source organism: uncultured Dokdonia sp. (assembly GCF_947496725.1). Taxonomy (GTDB): domain Bacteria; phylum Bacteroidota; class Bacteroidia; order Flavobacteriales; family Flavobacteriaceae; genus Dokdonia. Next base: position 154,068 of record NZ_CANMDS010000007.1, on the reverse strand, counting down.
CTCTTTTTACATTTCCTTTGGGATGGAACTCCGTCTCAGGTTTAAAGGTAGCAAAAAGCTCAATGGCGCGCTTTAACTCTGCACAATACGGTTCTATTGAGCTTCCAAAGTACTTTGCACTCCCCATATCCCACTGTGCCTTATCTGCTATAAAAATGGGATTATCTGGATCTTTTTTAACCATTTTCTGGTACAGTTCGCCTATGGTACCGGCATATTTCATTCCATACTTCATACCATCATAAGCTACCCACACGGTATATAGCTGCGCTTGTAGATAATCTGCATACGGGTTATCTTTTTCTATCGTACGCATTGCATTGATATACTCCTGCGCCTTATCTCCATTTACTTTGAGCGTTGTTTCATTTTGGTTTTCAAAATCTCGCCAGTTCTTCACAATGGCTATTTGTGCCACGTGGTATGAGGGCAACCAGTTATCCTTTTCTACCGTTGCGATACGCTCAAAAAGATTTGAAGCTTCATCAAGTTTATCTTGATCCCAGAGTTCCATTGCTTTGCGCATACCCTGCTCATATTTAGTTTGAGCTATAAGGAAGGTACTGCTGCATAATGCGATAATAAGAAGTAAGTGTTTCATAATAGTATTGTTTTGATTGATGATGTAAAGATGGTTTTAAGTACGCTTTCGCGAAAGCGTAATCTACCCAATTGTCATTTATACAGTCTCAGCTGTAATTTTCTTGCCAAGTCTCGTCTTACGCATCCAGTAAGAGATGAAAATTATCCCAAAAACCGAAGGTAATAGCCAACTCAACAATGATGGTAACACGCTATTTGTGACAAAAAAGGCTGTAAAAGCAGCAATGTATGCTCCAGAAATTTTTGCTATATGTAGTCGTAAGTATTTCTTGCGCAAAAGCTTTAAATCGCGCATTGCTCTTAAATCATTTATGGCATTAAGTAAACCTATGGTGCCAAAAACCACAAGCACCCAGCCCATTGTAAAACTTTTAAAAACGAGATACAATCCGTAACCTATCATACCTAAACCTATAATAGCCATAGACCAAGAGATAACTTTGTCCCAGCGTAGATCTGCCATTTTGCGTACGCTCTTAAACCTAAGCGCTCTGTACCCAGAAAGCACGAGATATACACTAAATAGTCCTACCACAAACAGAAACGGATTGTTGTGATCTGGCAGTAGTGAAGCCACAATACCCGAAATACCTGCTGTAAGCATCCCATAATAAAAAATCATCCCAGACTTTTTGTGCCACACATTACCCTTACGAGCTATGACAGAAATAGTACCAGAGATGAGAGAAATAAACCCACCTACTGCGTGTAGCGTGATAAATATCTTAAAGAAAGTAGCATAGTCCATAATTGATATATTTTGATGTTGAGGATATCGGCTATTGATTGACACTACAAATATGAACTCTAACTTAAGGATTACAAAAACCATACGACCCAATTGAACAAATAAGCTACCGAGTTGTAGTTTTGTATCAACTAGTACATTTACTTATGATTGTAAAAGAGCTTTTCCCTAGATTTCATCCAGAACTTATAGAAGAGATCAACACGCACGGCATCATAAAAGAGCTCCCTGCTCAAACAGAGTTACTACGTGAGGGACAATATGCAAAGGTTATACCTATTGTGATAGAAGGCCTTGTAAAAGTGTACTCTCGTTATGGGGATAGAGAGCTCCTGCTCTACTACATTCATCCAGCAGAGAGTTGTATTATTTCTTTTTCTTCTGGCATCTCACAATTACCTAGCCGTGGCTATGCTATCACAGAGACAGCGGCTACATTGCTCCTTCTGCCTGTCAAAAATGTACAACAATGGCTTAAAAGCTATCCAGCGCTCAACACCCTTTTCTTTAAAAATTATGATGCTCGCTATCTTGATATGATGAATGCCGTAAACCACCTCCTGTTTGATAAGATGGACACTCGCATACTAGATTACCTCAAAGAAAAAACACGTGTAATCTCTTCTCAAACATTACATATCACTCATAAAGAAATAGCCACAGACTTAGGTACTGCTCGAGAAGTAGTAAGCAGGATTTTAAAAAAACTAGAGGCCGAAAATCATATCACACAAGAGGGACGCACCATAAAAATCAAGTAAGTGTGACCATAGTCACTGTTTAATGGAAAAGCTCCCATTACATTTGTGCTGTATTATTATCTAAAACAACACATTATGAAAAAGAATATGGGAAATCTAGACCGCGGTTTACGTATTGCAGCAGCGGTAATAATAGGTATACTTTATGCAACCCACGTTATAAATGGCACTCTTGCCCTTGTACTAGGCATTCTAGCGTTAGTATTTATCGCGACAAGTTTTATCTCATTTTGCCCGCTTTATGCTCCATTTAAACTGAGTACCTACAGAGCCAAAAAATAACCCCCTTACATCGCAAGCCCTCACAAGTCATATGGTGAGGGTTTGTTTTTTATACGCTTTCGCGAAAATAGGTATCGTAATTATCCTAAAACGAGCACTGTCTATACTTTAAGAATACCCTATCTTTGCGGCTTCTTAAAAACGACCTATGAAACGCATTTTTAACAACTTTACTGCAAATCCTAAAAACGATATTCTATCTGGAATCACCGTTTCTCTAGCAATGATACCTGAGGTAGTTGCCTTTGCCTTTGTAGCACAAATAAGCCCTATTGTTGCTTTATTTGGGGCATTTGTTATTGGTATTATCTCTGCACTTTTTGGCGGTAGACCAGGGTTAATCTCTGGTGCTGCAGGAGCTGTTGCTGTGATTTTTGTACAGATGATTCAAGAAGGCCACGCAAAGGGATTACTATTTGATCAGCCTGTTGAAAATATGGGGTACTTCTATTTACTCGCCGCTGTGGTATTAATGGGAGTTATTCAGGTATTTGCTGGCTTATTCAAGCTAGGGAAGTTTGTGCGTTTAATACCACACCCAGTAATGATGGGGTTTGTAAACGGTCTAGCCATCGTTATATTTCTTGCACAACTAGGGATGTTTAAAGAAAATAAGAAAGATTACGCTGGTGACAATATGCGTAAAACAGCTTCAAAAGAGCTCGTTTATACCGTATCTGATAATGAAGTAAAAGACAAAGTTTCTAATACCGTACTATTTACAATAGAAGGAAACTCAGTCATAAACAAAGCCACAAACAAGGAAGTATTTGTACTCTCAGACGGACAAGTTTATGATACAAATACACAAAAGGTAGTTTTTAACGCTTCACAAGATGGCTTTTACTCTGTAAAAGACAAAGGAGTTGTAAAAACCTGGATGAAAGGCAAGTCCCTCTTTACAATGATAGGCCTTGTACTGCTTACAATGCTCATTGTATGGGGATTACCAAAACTAACTCCTAAAATTCCTGCCGCACTTACAGCTATTGTTATTGTATCATTGATATCGATTTTTGGAGGCTTAGATGCTGTAAACGTAGGTGAATTTATAAGAGATGGTGGTGGTGCCGGTTTAAATGGTATGGCAGAAATCTCAAGCAAGCTCAATGTATTTGACCTATGGAGCAACCTGCCATTTAACCTTGATACACTTAAATTTATAGCGCCTTATGCATTTCTTGCAGCTTCTGTAGGACTTATAGAAACCTTGATGACTATGAACCTTGTAGATGAGATGACAGACTCTAGAGGTAATGGAAACAGAGAGTGCGTCGCACAAGGAGCTGGTAACATCGTGAGTGGTGTTTTTGGAGGAACTGGTGGTTGTGGTATGATAGGGCAAACAGTAATAAACATTAACGCTGGAGGTCGTGGTAGACTCTCTGGTGTAATGATGGCAGTAACACTACTTACTTTTATCTTATTTGCAGACCGCTTTATAGAGCAAGTGCCTATTGCTGCACTCGTGGGTGTAATGTTTATGATGGTTATTGAGACATTTGCTTGGTCTAGTTTTAGAATTTTAAAGAAAATACCAGTATCAGATGCATTTGTTCTTATTATAGTATCTGCAGTGACTGTATTTTTTGATCTTGCTATTGCTGTATTTGTAGGTGTAATTATAGCAGCCTTATCATTTGCTTGGAGTAGCGCTAAGAAAATTAGAGCTAGAAAGAAATTTAAAGCAGATGGCACAAAGGTATATGAGATCTGGGGCCCATTATTCTTTGGAAGTATTCAGAGTTTTAATTCTAAGTTTGACATAAACGGTGATCCAGACCACATAGAAATTGACTTCATAGAGGCAAAAGTCGCAGACCACTCTGCCCTAGAAGCGATTTTTGTACTCCTTGAGAAGTATGAAGCCGTAGGTAAAACAATCACACTCAAGCACCTCAGTACAGAGTGTAAAGACTTAATGCGCAAAGCCTCTCCTAAATTTGACAAAGTAATTGAAGAAAGTGTAGATGACCCTCGTTATCACGTACTTTCTGGAGTGCTAGACACAGAGGCCTAGCAATATAAAAAATGAAACTTGTCTAAGGGGCACACACCTCTCTAAAAACAATAGAGACAATCTCTAACGAGCTATAACACTCATATCAACCAATTGAGTTGAAAGACAAAAAAAGGCGCTATAAAGCGCCTTTTTTAATATCGAATAGTATCCAACAACTATGACATATTAAGAACCTATAAAACCTACACCCGCTGTTGCGTGTGACTGCGTATCAATTAGTATAAATGACCCGGTTTGCTTATTATCTAAAAACTGATCATTAAGCACCTGCTTACTAAGCTGTATAGTTACCTTACCTATATCGTTAAGCACAAGTTTATCTGTAGCATCTACACCAGAAAAGTCTGTATGTACAATGCTATTTATACTTTTTACTTTTCCTAAAATTTGAGCCGTACCCTGCTGTACTAAGTATTTTGTACCAGGTACGAGTGCATTATTATCCATCCAGCATACGGTAGCCTGTAGCTCTTTAGTAAGACTAGGTGCTTGCGCACTTTTAACTAAGATATCACCACGACTTACGTTTACATCATCCTCTAGCGTGATGGTACACGAGTTACCAGCATCTACTTTAGTAAAAGATGCATTATAAAATAAAATATCTTTTATTACAGAAGATCTACCAGAAGGAAGAACTGTCACAGAATCACCTACTGCTAGCGCTCCTCCAGAAACTTTACCTGCATATCCTCTAAAATCGTGATATTGATCCTGCTTAGGGCGTATAACGGTTTGCACGGGAAACCTTGCTCCCACCTCTTCTACTTGAGAAGGATTTAATTGTTCTAAATGTTCTAGTAAAGTCTCACCGTCATACCAAGGCATCTCAGTAGAGGCATTTACCACATTATCACCTTTTAAAGCGCTTATAGGTACAAAAGTGATACGTTGCGCTTTAAACTGTTGCTTTTGTGTAAGCGCTCCAAAATCTGAAACAATCTTATTAAAAGCCTCCTCATTATAATCTACAAGATCCATCTTGTTTACCGCAACTACAATATCTTCTACACGTAGTAAATCGTTTATAAAAAAATGACGGTACGTTTGCTCTACCACTCCTTTACGTGCATCTACAAGAATAATAGACGCTTGTGATGTAGATGCTCCAGTCACCATATTACGCGTATACTCCACGTGTCCAGGTGTATCTGCAATGATATAACTCTTCTTTGCCGTGCTAAAATAGATGTGTGCTACATCTATAGTAATACCCTGCTCGCGCTCTGCTACCAGACCATCTGTCGCAAGTGAGAAGTCTAGATAATCAAATCCATTTGCCTTACTCTTCTTTTCTATCGCCTCCAGCTTATCTGTAGTGAGCGATTTTGTGTCGTATAGTAACCTCCCTATTAGAGTACTCTTACCATCATCTACGCTTCCAGCGGTTGCTATCTTTAATACGTCCATTGTATTGTGTCTTAATCTTTGAATTTCTTTTACGCTTTCGCGAAAAGTTAAACAGCCTTACCTCCTAGAAGTATCCCTGTTGTTTACGTTTTTCCATTGCGGCCTCAGAGCGCTTGTCATCTATACGAGCACCTCGTTCTGAAATGGTAGAGGTACGTATCTCACCTACTACTTTCTCAATAGTGTCTGCTGTAGAGAGTACTGCTGCTGTACAAGACATATCACCTACCGTTCTAAAACGCACTGTGCGCTCTACAACCTCTTCATCTTCTGCTCTAAAAACTACATCATCTTGTGCAGACCATAACATACCATCTCTTAAGAAGGTCTTGCGCTGGTGTGCAAAATAGATACTAGGAATTTCTATTTTTTCTGAAGCAATATAGCTCCACACATCTAGTTCTGTCCAGTTACTTATAGGAAACACGCGCACATTCTGACCGTGATCAATATTTCCATTTAAGAAGTTAAATAACTCTGGACGCTGGTTCTTTTCATCCCACTGTCCAAAATCATCACGCACAGAAAAAATACGCTCCTTAGCTCTTGCTTTTTCCTCATCACGACGTGCACCACCTATAGCAGCGTCAAATTTAAACTCCTCTAGCGCATCTAGAAGTGTGGTGGTTTGTAACATATTACGACTGGCATATTTACCCGTCTCTTCTGTCACTCTACCTTCATCTATGGCATCTTGTACGTTACGTACTATAAGCTCAAGACCTAGCTCTTTTACAAGCTTATCTCTAAAGGCAATTGTCTCTGGGAAGTTGTGCCCAGTGTCTATATGTAATAATGGAAAAGGAATCTTAGCCGGAAAAAAGGCTTTTTGTGCTAGTCGTACAAGCGTTATACTGTCTTTCCCTCCAGAAAATAATAACACTGGACGGTCAAACTGAGCTACGACTTCTCTAAAAATGTAAACCGCCTCACTCTCTAATGGATTGAGTGCAAGAGTAGCCTTAGTATCTATAATAGGTTGTGTTGTAATATCCATAATTTTTTTAAAGGTGTATGCCGCACTCACGGTGTGCTAGCACTTTTGTAGGATCATAATAATCTGTCTCGTTAGGAAGGTTATGCTCCTTAAGGTAGACATCTAGATCACTATCGCTATAATTATAAAACGGACTCACTTTAAGTACGCCTGCTTTACTTACACTAAAAATATCTAGTGAGTCGCGCAGAGCAGTTTGCCCCTTGCGTAAGTTTGTAAACCACACATCTGGCTTTTGTGTCGCCATTGCTCTAGTAAATGGTTCAATCTTTACTTGCTCTGTAAACACTGCGTGCTGTGGGTCATCTATAGATGGGATACCCATAAGGATATCTCTGTGAGCCCTCGTTTGTTTAGGCACATAGAGGTCTATTTGTAAGTCTAGCGTCTCTATAAGCTCTTGTGCGTGTGTGTAGGTTGCTTTTGTGTTATAACCCGAGTCACACCATACAACAGGCAGTTGTGGTGCTACTTGTGTCACTGCGTGTAGCAATGCTCCCTCGTAGGGTCTAAAATTTGTTGTTATAATAGCTTTGCTAGCCTGTGCTATGGCGTAGCTTATTACCTCTTGCGGCGTTGCAGTTGCAAAGCGCGCGTTGAGGGCGTCTATATCACTTGCTGTGTACATAGTTATGATGCGGTTTTTCCCCAGTTAATTTTATTCCAAATGCGCTCGTGCGCAAAGTAAAGAATAAGTTTTGTTAAAAAATCAATAGAGGCAATAGAAGTGGCTAGTAACCACTCACCTGTTAATAGGTATGAAACAAAAAGAGTATCTAATGTACCAACGAGTCTCCAGCTTAATGCCTTTACGATACTACGCATAGGCTTTTCTGAAGTTTTATCTTTTTGGTATGATTTACTTTTCTCTTTGTCTCTTTGTAAAAAGATTTGATCTAAAATCATTGTTTTGTCTAATATACATCTATTAATCTATGGGATTACTAGACTAATGGGCAAAAGTAAGTAAATTTTTGGGCTGAGCAACAATTTTAGCATTGCTTTTACATTTACCCATAGCCCACATACAATTCAAAACATTGATATACAATAGACTATCTACAACACCCTACATACAAACTCACTTCTTCATTTAGAAAAAAATGCTATATCCATACTCGCTAGCCCCGATTGTAATGAAAATCCCGCAATGTAGCGCAGCGCAATGAGGAATTGCAATGTAAAGCGGGTTACTACTTTTAATGAGATGCTCCTACCCTAGTGCTCCTTAAACGAACACGTTAAACAAAAAAACCTCTTGAGATAGCTCAAGAGGTTTTTTATAAGGGTTATGAAGTGGTCTTACTGATTCATAGAAATCAAGAATTCTTCATTATTTTTTGTGCTACGTATACGATCACTCATAAACTGCATTGCCTCTACTGGGTTCATATCTGCTAGATACTTACGTAATACCCATAGACGTTGTGAGGTGTCTTTACTGTGTAGTAAATCATCACGACGTGTAGATGAAGAGGTAAGATCTATAGCTGGGAAGATACGGCGGTTTGCAATATTGCGATCCAGCTGTAGCTCCATATTTCCAGTACCTTTAAACTCTTCAAAGATTACTTCGTCCATTTTTGAACCGGTCTCTGTAAGTGCTGTCGCTATGATAGAGAGTGACCCTCCACCTTCTATATTACGTGCTGCTCCAAAGAAACGCTTAGGTTTATGTAGTGCATTTGCGTCTACCCCTCCTGAAAGAATCTTACCAGAAGCTGGCTGTACGGTATTATATGCTCTTGCGAGACGTGTGATAGAATCTAGTAGTATGACTACATCGTGACCACACTCTACGAGGCGTTTTGCCTTCTCAAGTACAATGTTTGCCACTTTTACGTGCTCGTGTGCTTCTTTATCAAAGGTAGAGGCTACAACCTCTCCCTTTACATTACGTTGCATATCTGTTACCTCTTCTGGTCGCTCATCTATAAGGAGTACAATCTGGTATACCTCTGGATGGTTTGCAGCAATGGCATTTGCAACGTCTTTAAGTAACATTGTTTTACCCGTTTTAGGCTGTGATACTATCATACCACGCTGCCCTTTACCTATAGGTGCAAACATATCCATCACTCGTGTTGAGATACTGGCTTGACGCTCTGCTAGGTTAAACTTTTCTGTAGGAAATAATGGTGTGAGGTGCTCAAAAGAGACACGATCTCTCACAATGTTAGGGTTAAGACCGTTTATACGGCTTACTTTAATAAGTGGGAAGTACTTTTCTCCCTCTTTTGGAGGGCGTATCACACCTAGTACAGTGTCTCCTGTTTTAAGACCAAAAAGACGTATTTGTGATTGTGATACATAAATATCGTCTGGTGATGCTAGGTAATTATAATCTGAGCTACGTAAAAAGCCGTAACCATCTTGCATAATATCTAGCACTCCCTCGCTCTCTATAATACCTTCAAACTCATAATCTGGCTCGCGGTAGCGGTTGCGATTATCCTTATTACCGTTGTTACCGTGTGTATTACCATCTTTCTGGTTGCGGTTATTACGGTTGTTATTGCGGTTATTATTATTGTTACGATTATTATCGCGAGATGAGCGCTTGTCGTTGCTCTGACGGTTGTCATTGCTAGAGCGCTTATCGTTATTATTATTAGAACGCTTGTCTTTATGAGTATCGCGTTTTTGAGGTGTTTTTGCCTCTTCTGTATCTTTTACCTTAGCTTTTGCTGGCTCACGCTTTACGGCTTCCTTCTTTGCTGGAGCCTCTTTTTGTGCTGGGGCTTCTTTTTTGTCTTCTGGAGTGGTAGCTTTTGCCTCTGTAGTAGCCTTAGGTGCTCTAGGTGTACGTGGCTTACGCTCTTGCTTAGGCTTAGGTGCTGGAGCAGCTTCTTCCTTACCTTTTGGCACGACGGCCTCTACCTTTTTTGGGTCTGCAGCTTGCAGGTCTAGTATTTTATAAACTAGATCTAGTTTTTTTAAGGATCTAAACTTAGGAACGTTTATCCCTTTTGCAATTTCTTGAAGCTCGGGAAGCTTCTTTGCTTTTAATTCTGAAATGTCAAACATCTAATAATGTAGTAAATTAAAAATCGAGTGATTATTATGTATCAAAAGAAGAATTTGATACGAATATTGAAGTAATTAAATAACAAGCGGAGAGCTTGTTATGATATTATACAACAATGATACAATTTTATTTTTAAAGTTTTCTTAGCAATATCACAAAATGAAACTTATTTTTGCTGGTATATAAAAAATGTAAAAGATTTGATACAACGTATTCAAACCGTTTATTTATTACTTGCAGCGCTTGCCTCTTTAGGCTTGCCGTATGCCTTTAGCCTATATGCAGATGCTACGGGTGAAGCTGTATGGGCTGCAGATGAGGTACTTTATATTACTCTTTTTAGTGTAAGTGCTGTACTCTCATTTATTTCCATATTTTTATGGAGCAAAAGACAAAACCAATTCGTCTTAGGACGTCTTAATATCTTATTAAACTTTGTTTTATTAGGTGTATTGGTATATCGATCACAAATCTTATCTGGAGGGACGGCGGTTCTTGAGAAGGGTATTGGGATGATCATTCCGCTTGTTTCTATCGTTTTACTAGTCTTGGCAAACAAGGCAATCAAGCGCGATGAAGATCTTGTAAAATCTGTAGATAGATTACGATAGACTTATAAAATCTTAGTTTTATTAGTGCGTAGAAGCCTCCTTTTAATCTTGGGAGGCTTTTTTTATGGCTTGTTTTTTGGCGATGAATGGAGGATGTAGCTGCTATTATACTAGTTGCCATTAAGATGGAAGAAATTAAATTGCGGTGGTTATAGTTCTATGTACGCTTTCGCGAAAGCGTATTTACATTTCAAATCAAATAACTTTACAAACACAAAACGAGCTTGTAATATCTCTCCATTAAACCTTTTCATAAAAACTGCGTCTTAACATAAGGACTAACCAACTCTCTCTTTATGAAAAATCTTATCGCAACGCTCTTACTTATGGTAATTGTTCTTTGCTCTTGTAGCACTACAGATGATGAGCAGTATACTCCAATAGATGATAATCAACTAGCAGAATTAAACTTACCTGAGGATTATTTTAACTATGCAAATATTGAACTTCCTGATTACTATACAGAGAGTCAATTTCCTGATCAGTTCCAGTTTCAGGCTGTAACGGCTTATGACAACACGCCAAGCAACAACGTAGTTACAGATGCAGGAGCAACACTGGGGAGAGTACTTTTTTATGATAAAAAATTAAGCGCAAATGGTTCAACCTCTTGCGCGTCTTGTCATCAAGCTGCAAACGGTTTTTCTGACGTACGTGTTTTAAGTGAAGGTTTTGATGGTGAATTTACTAGAAGACATTCTATGGGTCTTGCAAATGCTAGATTTTATGCCGACGGACAGTTTTTTTGGGATGAACGAGCACAAACGCTAGAAGAACAAGTATTAATGCCTTTTCAAGATGAAGTAGAGATGGGACTAACCCTCACAGAGCTTGTCCAGATAGTAAATGACCAAGAGTATTACCCACCATTAATGAGTGAAGCCTTTGGAGACGCTACAATTAACACAGACAGAATTTCTAGTGCGCTCGCTCAGTTTGTAAGAAGTATGGTAAGTACCACCTCTAGGTATGATCAAGCGAGAAGTGAAGTTTCTTCTCCTCTTGCTCCTTTTCCAAGTTTTACAACGGAAGAAAACCAAGGAAAACAGCTCTTTTTTATACCTAGAGAACTTACTAATGGTGAGATGGCAAACTGTGCCGCTTGCCATCAAACAGAAGCTTTTGTAGGCCCATTACCTAATATTAATTTTACACTTACTTCTTTTGCTACAACAAATGGCCTAGATGCGACATCTACAACAGACTTAGGTGTAAATGAAGCTACTGGAAATCCTAATGACATAGGGAAGTTTAAAGTGCCTTCTCTTAAAAATATAGGTATAACTCCGCCATATATGCACGACGGTAGATTTCCTACCCTTGAGGAAGTAGTGAGCCATTATAGTTCTGGGATAAAAAATCATTCTAGCCTTATCACTCCTCTCGTAAACTCAAATGGTGAGGTGGGCCAGTTTAACTTCACACAAGCAGAACAAAATGCTCTTGTTGCTTTTCTTAATACACTTACAGATATACAAATGATAAGTGATGAGAAATACAGCAACCCTTTCAACTAAATATCTCCTATTTTATGAAATTTTACTTTTTGAGCTGCTCTTTACTGCTCCTTCTAGGTTGTAGCTCTACAGATGAGACATCAGTAACACAGTCAACAAATGATAACACAGAAAATGCTCCAAACATTTTATTTATTATAGCAGATGATTTAGGAAAGGATGCAATATCAGGATTTACAGAAGGAACCATAAAACCTCTTACTCCTCACATAGATGCCATTAGAAATGAAGGACTCTCTTTTTCTAATTTCTGGTCTTATCCTACCTGCTCCCCTACTAGGGCTTCTATACTTACTGGTAAATACGGTTATAGAACAGGGGTAAAATGGGCTGGTGATGAGATTAATCTATCAGAAAGAAGTTTGCAGCAATATATTACCGAAGAAAGTAGCAATGACTATGCGACCGCTATTATAGGTAAATGGCATCTTTCTGGCAATAGTAGCACCTTTAATCCAGAGGTATTTGGTATTGATTACTACGCTGGACTATTAAGAGGTGAGCCACAAAGTTACTATAACTGGCTACTTACAGAAGATGGAGTGAGCAATATCGAGACAGCGTATGCTACTACAAAATTTACAGACCTAGCTATAAACTGGGTAAATGCACAAGACAAGCCCTGGTTTTTATGGCTAGCCTATAATGCCCCTCACACGCCTTATCACGTACCACCTAGCGATATGCACTCTCAAGGCAACTTGCCACCTTTTACAGATGGAATGGATGAAACACCATACTATATGGCTGCAATAGAGGCTATAGATTTTCAGATAGGGAAACTACTAGATTCTTTACCTGAAGAAGAAAAAGACAATACTGTACTTATTTTTATAGGAGATAATGGCACCCCTAATGAGGTAGCACAAAATCCATATAGCTTCTTTACGGCAAAAGGCTCCCTTAATCAAGGTGGTATAAATGTACCACTATTTATAGCTGGCAAAGGAGTTTTAAGAACAGGTAGTGATCACAACTTAATAACAAGTACAGACGTATTTACCACAATTGCACAACTAGCTGGTGTCTCTAGTAGCAGTATTAATGATAGTAAAAGTTTTAAAACCCTACTGTCACAGTCAGCCAGTATAAGAGATTATCAATATTGTGAAAAAGATGACGGAGTAAACAACCTCTGGACTATAAGCAATGGTGATTATAAGCTTTTCCAAACCATTGATGGCGATGCCCAACTTTATGATCTTACTAGTGATCCTTACGAACAAGAGAATTTATTAAACGGAACACTTACAACTACCCAAAACGCCATAAAAACAGCATTGGAAACCGAACTGAACGGGATAAGAAATTAAGCTCCAGAAGCTACTAAGTTTATTTTTAGCGCAATGAGTTATCGTTACAGAGAATCTTAAGTACGCTTTCGCGAAAGCGGGATCCCCTCCAGAAAAATTGAGCCACCCGAAGATAAAACCATAGCGTCTTAAATAAGTGTATATTTAAGCCAATCAATTAAACAACAAAACAATACAGGCTATCTAGCAATCCCGGTCGTTACCGGGAGCTTCGCTTGGTTTTAAAGTGGCCAGTTGTACAACGAGCTTTACAAATTAAAACCAAGAGTGTTTTACTAATCACGTTATCAAAGGCTAGCTTTTGATAAGCTTCGTATTGTAAAAAGAACGTCATTTATTAATGTGTGAATTCAATTTAAATTTTTTTAACCTTATTATAATAGCATCTGTATTTATAGGTTTCACATTTGGGCTACTACTTATTTTCACTAGGCGGATAAATCAAAAGGCTAATGTATTACTGGGCCTAGTAACGTTCATTATTGTTTTTTGGAATATATGGGTATTGAGTATAGATTTTCAAATAACAAATTATCTACCACATTTTTACTTAATACCGTTGAACTATTCATTAGCTCTTGGTCCATTATTATATTTATATGTAAAAAAGACAACTAACTTTAGTTATCACCTTTCTAAGAGAGATAGTATTCATTTCTTGCCTGTAATTATAGAACTATGCGTACATATTATTATTAGTCAAGATGCTCTTTCAAATAATGTTATTGGTATAGAAACAGAAACTTATCTTATACTAATGCCTATTACTCAACTTCTGGCAATTATCTCTATTATAACCTATTGTATTTATGCACTTAGATTAATAAAAACCTATCATTCTTGGCTCAAGAAAAACTATAGTAATAATGATGCATATAGTTTAAGGTGGTTGTACAGATTACTTATCTTATTTGCAATACTTTGGTTTTTATTAGTGCCCTATACGTTTATAGACTATATAATCTATGATTTTCAATTAGATATAAGTGACTATTACCCTATTTATATGCTACTCTCTATTATAACAATTTGGATTAGTGCAGAAGCATTTTTAAGACCTGAAATAATTTTACTTGAGGCTAACAAACAAAATGATATTTACAAGACTAAATCATCTCAAGAAACCACAAAAAGTCCCTCTGAAGAAATATTAACCAAAGCATCTTGGCTTAAAGAACAGATGGAAACTAATCTTTTTTACCTTAATTCAGAATTAACATTAAAGTCTCTGGCTGATAATCTCAATATACATCCCAATTTATTGTCCAAAATAATAAACGATGGCTTAGGTAAAAACTTTTCTGACTTTGTAAATGAATATCGTGTAAATGCCATTATTGATAAATTACACAGTGATAAATACAATCATATAACGCTATTAGGAATGTCTTATGAATGCGGTTTCAATTCAAAAACTACTTTTAATAGGGTTTTCAAAAATATTACGGGCGTAACTCCTATATATTATAAAAAGTCAATAAAAAGTACCCCTAAGAAGGATTAAAATTAGTGCCATTCTATAATATGGGGCTTTTGATACTTTACTTAAGTACTAGATTTGATGAATATTTCAATCAAAAATCAAATAACATTTATGAACTCAAACTATTACTTAGTGCTCCTTGCTTGTTTAATAATATCTTGCAAAGGTAGGACGCAATCAACCGCAAAAAATTCTCAAACAAATGAAATAGAGAATTTGCATTTTACAAAAGTTGACTTTAAAAAAAATAAGCCTACATCAAATAATTATTCAAACAGTTTTACTCTCAATAAAGATAAATTTCTCAGCATTGACTTTACCTTAGAAAAACCCCTTATTGAAAGTATTAAACTGCTAGCACCACACTTATCACAAGATCAATTATTAAATAAGGGAAATTTTCAGTTTTCATTTTTAGTTGATGGTGAAGTAATTTATGTAGAAAACCTAAACAAGGGAGCAGGAACAATAGACTCAAAAACTACGCAACTCAAACATTTAGTACCATTAGTGTATCCTACACAAATTGACTTTTGGGGTTGGTTTATGTGGTCAAAGTTTATGAAACTAGGAGGAGGTCAAGATGTTCTTCTAGAAGGCAATCATTCTTTAAATATCGAAGTAAGACCATATATAAAAGAAGATACATTAAAGATAGGCGAGATTCTTGCAAAAGGTACTATTAACACACAAGCCTTTATAGATAAAAGCTTAGTACCCGTTCAAAAAATACAACCTGATAGTGGCTGGGAATTATCTAATGATACTTACAACAGTACTAAAATAGAAGCTCTAAACAAAAAAATTGCACAAGGACGTTTTGAAGATATTAATGGCATAGTGGTTATAAAAGAAAATAAGCTTTTAATAGAAGAATACTTTAATGGTGAAAACAGAAATAGCTTGCACGACCCAAGATCTGTGGGTAAAACTATTGCTTCAACAATCATGGGAATTGCAATTGAAGAGGGTTTCATAAAAAACGAAAACGTCTTATTAAAAGATTTTTACAACCTAAAGTCTTTTGATAATTATAGCCCTAAAAAAGATGCCATAACCTTAAAATCTCTTTTAACAATGAGTTCTGGGCTTCTTGGTGATGATGCAGACTATAGTAACCCTGGAAATGAAGAAAATATGTACCCTACAAAAAATTGGGTAAAATTTACACTTGATTTACCTATGCAACAAGATAGAACTATAGGAGAAGACTACATTTATTTTACAGCAGGTGTAGTGGTACTAGGAGATGTCATACATCAATCTGTCCCTAGTGGTTTAGTGTCTTATGCAGATAAAAAACTATTTAACCCTCTTGATATAACTGATTATAAGTGGCAATACACACCTCAAAAAGTTGGTAATACCGCTGGCGGGATACAGTTAAGAGCTATTGATTTTGCCAAATACGGACAATTATATAAGAATAATGGAAAGTGGAATGGCAAGCAAATTTTAAGTAAACAATGGGTTAAAAAGAGCTTAGCTAAGCAAGTAAAACGACCAACAGAAAATGGTCACTATGGCTATTTATTTTGGAATAAAGTCTATAAATATAACGACAAAGAATATGAAGCATCTTATTGTAGCGGAAGAGGTGGAAATAAGATTTTTATTTTCAAAAACATCCCATTTGTTATCGTTATAACTGCTTCAGCATATAATAGTCCCAGTGCCCATACTAATGTTGATAAGATGATAAGTGAATATATTTTACCAGCAATAATAGATAAAGATTAACGCCATTTCCCTTCTTTTAATAAGAAAACAAGTTACTCTAGGTGCGCCTGGAGTAGAATCTTAAAACTATTGATCTACAACAATCTATATAGAGTCTTTTAGATCTTATATTAAAAAAGGCTTTCTATTTTAGAAAGCCTTTAAAAGTGAATTTTTTATTTAACAGGTAACAACTCTTCATTTTTTAATGCCGCATCAACATCTACAGTTATATATTTATGACTGTTAAAAAACCTTCCTGAATCAGCAAGTTTTATTGTTGCGACTTTCTTCCCATTACTTTTCTCTTTAATTGAGGTTATTACCACTCTTTGACCCTTAACATTCTCATAATTTGCAATTCCTCCTTTTTTTATAATAAAGTTTGCTCTCGGAAAATTGATATGCTTGTAATTATTATAATCTACAGTACCTATTTGAAAAACATCACCTTCATTAAAATTTGATTGAGGCCCTTGAGCATACAAAGAGACTGAAATAAATAACGCTAAAACTGAACTTAAAATGTAATTTTTCATAATATTAAATTTAATATTGACACTACCTAATTTTGAAGAATCTTCAAAATATCAATACAATAAAATTGATAGTTAAAAATAAGGGTATAATAATTGAAAATAATTTAATAAAAAGTTAAACAACAAAAAACTGAGTTAAAAATCACCTTTGTCTAGACGAGGCTTAACGGTAGCTTTGGGACTCTTGTGATTTGTAATTTTCATCATAAAGATTTCCTCATTTTATGATGGTAATAGCTTGTTTTAAAAGGTTATTTGATGCTGTGATATCGGTGATTTTTCGCGTTCTTACATTTACGCTTTCGCGAAAGCGGGATACTTCACAAAAAAAAGTAAGCAATGCGATGCTAAGGCCTTAACCTCATAAATAAATGTATATTTAAGCCGACAATTAAAAAACAAATTAATAGAGACTTAGCAAGGAATGTACTGGACTTGTATAGAGTAGTAATATCATAACCAATATTTGAGAGAACACTTTAAAATACACAACAAACTAATTAGAAAGATAGCTCTAGACAACTTAAGAGTTTTTGGAGTCATCATTATCTTTTTACCTATTTATTACAAATGGCGTAACGGAACTAATTTTATTTATAATGAAATTTGGCTTTGGATGTTTTTAGGATTTATTGCACTATTGAATATCCCTGTATTAATAATATACCTCAACTATTATTTTGAAAATAAAAACACAATTTTCACTCTAGACAATGAAAAGGAAAAAATTATTATAACTCACTGTGGTATTAAAAAAGCGTATTTAAAAAGTGAGATAAAAAAATCCATCTATCACTTAGGTATTTATTACAAAAATGCACTAGACCGAGGAAGTAGAATGCCAATGCTTATATCTGATTTCGGATATTGGGAACTGGAATTTGAAAATGGAGATAGATACTATTTGACAAATATTTTGCACGATTTCATTCACGGCACACCAAAAGTCGCTAATACTAAATATAGATTTCGATTTTATCCATACATAAAAAGAAATGACAGTAAACAAGCTATAGACTTAGATAAAATAAAAGTAAAGAACTAAATCACAGTTTTACTTAGTTATGAAATAACTAAAAATGAAGAAAACCGGCAGTGGTTAAATTAAAGTCTAAGCACATAACAGAACTTAATTCTAAGATTAGAAAATCTACTAAATAATATGAAATTCTACCTAAAAGGCCTTTCCATTTTATTTACACTTCTTTGTTGCAGTTGTACCTGTGACGATTCAATTATTGATACATTTTTACTTTCGGATTTTGAAAAATCATTAATCCCATTTGACAATTATCAAGATTTGTTTTATGTAAATGAAAATGGTGAGCAAGTAAGAGCCACTACTCAACCGCGAACTATTCAAATAGAGAAAGAATCTCGAGGAGCTGAAAGATGCGGATATTGGGAAGTTGAAACTATAACAAATTTCATCAATTTTAGTCAAAATGGGTTTTCAATACAATTAAATATGGAAACGTCTAATGATATTACTTCATTTGATATTAATTATGGTATTCAAAATAGTGATAATACTGAAAATGAATATTTTGAAACTCTAAGAAACCCTTCCAATGAGCAAATTGTTAATATCAATGTAAATGGATTTGAATTTGAAAATGTTTATGTTTTCAATAACAGTTTTTTAAACGAAAACAACACAATTGAGCTTATTTTGTATTCATCAGAAGGAAGAGGAATAGAACTTATAAGTTTTGAAAATGGAAATTACCTGAAGCTAGAATAATACTTTTTACTGACCAAAAACACTTAACAAAAAACAACCCTCTCCAAATTAAAACCCTTCTACCATTCAGCAGGTTATAGAGTATTATTGACTACATACTAATAGAAAGCAAGATTTTATCTAGGGAGCTTTTGTTGATTTTAAAATTTCGCGAAAGCGGAATACCATAACACCACATACACTTATACTTTTTTGCACCTTCTAAGGGACTGATTACCAAAATCTATACTACATCTGAAAATCTGTATAAGAAACCTCCCACTTCTCACTCTTACCTTTGCCCCAGTAATTAAAAACGAAGCAAGATGAAAGATTATCAGTTTGGAAAAAATGGATGGATGCCAGAAAGAATTACAGATGTTAAGGATAAAACCTTTTTAATTACAGGTACTACGAGTGGTACTGGTTATGAAGCAGCAAAAATTTTACTCGCTAAGGGTGCGACTGTTGTAATGCTTAATCGTAATAATACTAAAGCTGCAAATACCATTGCTACTTTAAAACAAGAAGTAGGAGATACTGTTAATGTGTCTAATATCGAGATGGACCTAGCCTCACTTGCATCTGTGAGAAAAGCAGCCGCAGAAGTACTTAAAACAGTACCTCGCATAGATGCCCTTATGCTTAATGCAGCCATTGCCCAAGTTCCCCAACAACAACTTACCGTAGATGGTTTTGAAAGTCAGCTAGGTGTAAATCACTACGGTAATTTCTTATTACAAGGTTTGTTGTTTCCGCTAGTAGAGCAATCTAATGGGCGTATTGTCACCGTAGGTAGTGAAGGATATAAAATGGGTATAAAAACGATACAGTTTAACGATATGAACTGGGATCATAACTATAACCCTAATAGTGTATACAGCCAGAGTAAGCTTGCACAAATTATGACTACCTATGAGTTACAAGACAGACTCAAAAAAGCTGGTAAGACTAATGTAAAAACCTATGCGTGCCATCCAGGTGCCTCACGTACCTCATTAATTAAGACGAGTGGCAGCCTTATGACTCGTTTTGTGTGGCAACTTATGAAGCTATCACCCTTTGTACAATCTGCAGAGAAGGGTGCATATCCAGAACTTATGTGTGCTACAGAGCCAGATCTCAATCAAACTGCCTTTTATGGCCCCACAGGAAGAAACTACTGGACGGGACCCGTGGGTGAATGTACCTTAGAGCCACACGCAAAAAATAAAGAGGTGATGGAGCAACTATGGAAAGTGTCTGAAGAAGCAACAGGCTTTAGCTGGAATTTATAACGTGTTATACAAACATTTAGACTTAAAATTATACTATAACCTTAAGATATGGATATATTAAAAGCCGCAACAGACTGGGCAAAAGCAGAGCTATTTTCTACACCTTTTTTTGTACTCTTTGGGGTGGTGTTTATAGCTGCAAGTATAGGCTTCTGGCAACTGGGAAAAACAGATATTGCAAGAGCATACATTATACCTACACTGGTAGCGGGAGTATTATTAGTCACCATAGGTTTAGGGTTGTTTTTTACAAATAAGGCTAGAATCACACAGTTTGAGACCGCATACCAGCAGGACGCAACAGCTTTTATTACCTCAGAGATAGACCGTACAGAAGCAACCCTTAAGGAGTATACTACAGTTGTGTTTAGAGCTATCCCCATCATAATTATTATAGCTGCATTGCTCATTATATTTGTAAACACACCTAGCTGGCGTGCCATAAGTATCACTACCATAGCAATGCTTATCGTAATCTTACTTATAGATGGTACGGCTTATGCAAGAATAAACGATTATAACAAGCATCTAGTAAGTGCACAAAAGGATAATAGCTACTAGATAGTTAAAATAAAATAGAGATCTAAAACGTTATAAGTAACTTCACAAAAGCGACTTAGTACAATTAGTTTTTTAATATGGAGCATTTTAAAACCTTATCATCATATATTAACTACTTAGGATTACCTCCAGCAGAGCACCCTATGCTTAGTGTTTTTACAACCGTGGGAGATGGATATCTACCTTGTCCAAGAGAAAGCTCCCCTCCTATCACAAATGATTGCTACACCATAAGCCTTAAGAAAATAATAAAAGGTGACTTAACCTATGGTCGCACTAAGTATGACTTTACAAATGGTGCACTCATTTTTATTGCACCTAGACAGGTTCTTCAATGGGATAGTAGTGTGATTTATGATCAAAAAGGTTTTTCTCTTACCTTTCACGAAGACTTTATAAAAGGTACAGAGCTTGTGGCTCAAATCAAGAAATACAACTTCTTTTCTTATAATGTTAATGAAGCACTACACCTCTCACCAAAAGAAGAAAAGCAAATAGAGTCTATCGTAACTAACATAGATACAGAGTATCATAATAATCAAGACGAGTTTAGTAAAGATATTATCATCTCACAACTTAGTACTCTACTTAAGTATGCAAACCGCTTTTATGAACGTCAGTTCTTAAACCGTAAAGAATTCTCTACAGATTTACTAAGTCTATTTAATCAACAGCTAGACACCTATTTTGAAACCGGACAGCTGCAAGAAAACGGCATCCCCAGTATAGAACAAATCGCAGGCAAGCTTTCTGTATCACAACGCTACCTGAGCGACACCCTCAAAAAAGAAACAGGTAAAACCACAACAGAACACTTACAGTTGTACCTAATAGACGAGGCTAAGAACACCTTGCTCAATCCGCAGAAGTCTATCTCTGAAGTAGCTTATGAACTGGGGTTTGAATACCCTCCTTATTTCTCAAGACTCTTTAAAAAGAAAGAAGGCATAAGCCCAAGCCAGTACAGGCAGAAGTATAAAATGAATTAGTATTATATTGTGCTCTATAAAACCCTAAGAGACCTATATTTTGAAATACATTTTACTACTCACATTTGCTATATGCCTAGCAAGCTGCAATTCAAAAGGTGAAACCGGAACCGCCACGACGTATCCAGATGTAAAGGTGGTGGGCGCTATGAAAAACGTGATGTGGAAAGGGGAACTAGAAGGTTCTATATTACTAGATACCATCACAAATAAGAAAGGACTTTATGGCTTAGGCCCTGAGAGTTATCTCACTGGCGAACTTCTCATTGTAAACGGTACTAGCTATCTATCAAAAGTGAACTCAGACACTACAATGACGGTAACGCCTACTTATGAAGTCTCTGCTCCTTTTTTTGTGTATACGAATGTGACAGACTGGTATGAGATAAATCTTCCCGCGTCTGTGAAGACTATAAAAGATATAGAAGACTTTGTAAGTGAACGCACAAAAGAAGCAAAGCGACCATTTGCATTTAAACTAGAGGGTACTGTATCTAAGGCAGAGATACACATACAAAACTTGACTAAAGACACAAAAGTTTCTTCTCCACAAGAAGCGCATCAAGGCCAAACAAATTACACGCTGCAAGACGAAGAAGTAGAAATTATAGGATTTTTCTCTACAATGCATAAGGGTATCTTCACCCATCACGACAGCGACATTCACCTACATCTCATTACAAAAGACGAGTCCAAAATGAGGCATCTTGACAATTTAACTATCGATAATTTAAAGCTGTTCTTACCTAAAAAGTAAATTAATAAGTACCTTTAAAAGAGTTATTAAAACTTAAATTATTATAAATGAAAACATTCCTCCTCCTTATTTGCCTTACTTTTTTAGGTCAACTAGATAGCTTTGCTCAAGAAACTGTTGAGATAGGCGCTTCAGAAAGTATGCTACTCACTGGTAAAGGCCAGGGGCAAGACGGCGTCATAAATCCATATGATGGTAAAGAGTGTTACGCTATCATAAGCAATTCAGGTAGTTCTCACTTTATCTTAAGGATACAACAAGAAGGGAAGATTATAGATACCATCGAGATCTCTTCACACACGCCAGAAAAAATAAAGCTTCTCAAAAATTATGAGCTTTACATAGACGCTGGACCAGAACTTGGAGTTACTGCTACAATTACTTTTGAACCTCTCAAAGAGGATGACAAGTCTGAGAGTAAGTATTAATAAACTGAAATCATACTTATAATTGCTCAATGTATTAAGTTGAGAATTACGCTTTCGCGAAAGCGTAAATACACGCTTCCCACCTCAACTGGTCAATTCATACATAGCTATCTGTCGGCATATATAATAAGCAGCACGTTAATACCTTCACAATAGATATTAAACCTTTGTTATGGGTCGTTGGTTTACTGTGATTATTTAATAATTTACAGTCTAACCAATAATAGCTTATCACAACTTGTGAATAAACTATGCTCAAAAAACAACAATATGGATTGGATTTATAGCACAGACGACCCACTACTACAAACAATAGCCGGAAGCTTAATGATTTTTATAGTAGTCATCATATTAACACGTATTATAGGGTTGCGATCTTTTGCAAAATTTACAGCTTATGATTTTGCATTTACCATCGCAATAGGTAGTATCATATCTTCTACACTAACTTCTAGCACCTCTATTGCGCACGGATCTGTAGCTGTGGGGGCCTTACTGATTCTTACATTTATATTTTCTTACTTACAGCGTGCTGTGCCTGCCATAAACAAACTTATATCAAATAAACCCCTACTCCTTATGGACGGAAGTACCATTCTTGAAGAAAACCTAAAGTATGCTCGTATAGAAAAAGGGCAACTTATTGCCAAACTTAGAGAGGCAAATGTACTTACCTATGAGCAAGTAGAGGCAGTTGTACTTGAATCTACAGGTGACATATCTGTGTTACACACCTCATCGTCAGAGGATGATGGTGTGCTTAACAAGGCATTGTTAGATGGTGTGCGTAAAACGCCATAAGGGTATTCTTATTTTATAAATCGTGATAGATTTGATGATTAAATAACGACTTTTGCACTATGGAAAAATCAGAGTTTTTAGAACAACAAGTATTTGCAGGATTAACACCAGAAAATGATGGATCAGGAACAGATACTGCTTATCAATTTTCTGAAGCAGATTTTGAAACTGTACTAGATCGTGCAGAGCATTATGGGCTGGGTATCTATACCATTGAGTCATTCTTCAAAGGGACTCCATATGCTACAACCACTCACGAAGATTTAAAGAAAAGAGCTACCGACCATCGCTGGTTTAAAAGAGCATTCTTAACTTCAAAAACAAAACAAGCAGGTCTTACCTACGCTGCAACCTACAAAGTATCTGCAAAGTTGCTCGCAAGAGATACTTTTCAAGACGAAGAGGAGTAAAAACTAGTCCTTACCTACCCAGGTGCCTAGTGTACTTTTATCATAACTGTAACCCAGCGACATACCGGTCTCTTTTATCACAAGCGATTTGCCCGGAGCTGTTATTACTCCCTCAGTAAGTAAGTAGTTGTTTATCTTCTTGACATCACTGTTAGGCAAGGCAACATTATCTACTATAACCGAACTTCCGTTAAGCATCATTTTTACAGATCTACTAGAACTAGCTATGTAATCATTACGTACTAACCACGTTACAATCTTTTCTACAGCTGTAAAGCCATCTACAATAACAATATGATTTCCCTTTTTATAGAAACTTACCTCTGTAACGTCCTGCATACCGTATTTCCTAAAAACGCTATTCACCTTAGACCATTGAGTGCTAGATAAGCGTGTACCGTTTGCATAAGCTCCGGCATCTTCTTTTACAAATACAATAGTTTCTTCACCCTTAAGTAGTCCTTCATTATTTAGAGTGTTAATGAGGGCTTCTTGTACCACTGGCCATTGCCAGATATTACTATTCACATCACTTGCTGCCGTTTTTGTACTAGGTAACTCTAGTAAATTACGCACGTAACTATCTATACCTCCACCTCTTTTTGAGTTAAGACCTAGTCGCTCTGCTTCATTAGAGAGGCGCAGTGCCTCTCTCTCTAGCCGTGCAGCATCTCTTACAGAAACCTCCCTTAGTCGTGCAGCCTCTCGTTGCATACGTGCTGCATCACGTCTTGCACGGTCTGCATCGCGTTCTAATCGTTGTATTTCTTGTCGCTCGCTTCCTCCAGAAACAAGGGTACGTAAGATGTTACCCATATCTGTAAACTTTGCAATCATATCTGGTGCAGCGATCGTTTTATCTAGTTCAATCTTGAGGCGTTTCTCACTCAGTGCGATTTCATAAACGGTATCTTCATCACCCTCAAGACTCCAGACCATATCCTTCCCGCTAGATTGCATATTTTTTGTACCCATTTCGGCTACTAAGAAGTCTTTTATAGCGGCATATCTGTTACTCGGATAACGAGATTTTACTCGGTACTCATCATTTGAGTTACTTACTGAGTACGACGTACTGCCGCCACTTCCATAATTACCATTTTGGGTAATCACAGATACGTTAGAAGAGTTTGTAGTTACCGTGGTGGTTGCATCTTCATAAACCGTTGCAGGTGGGGCTGGCGGAGCTGGTGGAGCTGTTTGTGCAATTACATTCATTCCTAAGCCTATAAGGGCTGCTGTGCATATATTTCTTACTGTTTTCATTGTGTTACTTTTTTAATCTTCCGCTTTCGCGAAAGCGATTACCTATTCATTTTTTGATAATTCAATTGTAAAGGTTAATCCTACACCTCTTGTGCTAGCAATTGAAATGGAAGAATCATCTTTAAAATATTTTCGAAGCCGACTGATAAAGACATCCATACTGCGGCCTGAGAAAAAGTCGTCGTTTCCCCAGATTTTAGACAGAATATCTTCTCTTCGAAGTAGCTGATTTTTGTTTTCGTAAAAAAACTGAATCAACTGTGCTTCCTTTTCTGTGAGAGATTGTACGGTCTCTCCAAAGGTGAGCGTGTGATTGTGAGCATCAAAGTGATAGTTTCCTATCGCAGTGATTTCATTTATATCTGGTCTAACCTTTGCGAGGTTAGGTCTAGATCGTTTTAAAATATTAGTAAGGCGTAGCACGAGTATATCTGCCTCAAAGGGTTTTACGATATAATCGTCTGCTCCAAGTTTGAGCCCCTGTATGCGGTCTTCCTTCATCTTACGTGCGGTGAGGAACACAAAGGGAACTTCTGGGTTAATACTTATCACTTTCTCTGCAAGTGTAAACCCATCCATCTTAGGCATCATCACATCAAAAACACAGATGTCATAGGTTACTCCTTCTGAGTGCGCTTTCGCGAAAGCGTTATGAGCCTCTTCCCCATCTTTACACCAAGTAACTTCAAAATTGTGTATCTCGAGATATTGCTTGAGGATACTCCCAAAATCAAAATCATCTTCGGCGAGTAGTATGTTGTTTTTTGCAATCATTATAAAGGCAATTTTATAGTGAAGGTGCTTCCCTCGTTTTCTATGCTTTTAAGGGTTATGGTTCCCCCGTGAGCAGTAATAATTTGATGTGTAAAATAGAGACCGAGACCTAGCCCTTTTACGTTATGTACATCACTATTACCAGCGCGATAAAACTTGTCAAAAATAGCTTTCTGGTCTGCTGGTGAGATACCGGTCCCGTTATCTGATATCTCAATGCAATAGTTTCTATTTACAAGGCGCGTGATGACCGTCACGGTAACTTGGTCTTTACCATACTTTACTGCGTTCTCTAGCACATTAAGAAGTGCCGTAGTGAGGTGAAATCTGTCTATGCGCAAGAGCACTTCTGGACTGTAGACCTTGTTTAAGACTGTGAGATGTGCGTGCTGTGTAGCAATCTCAAAATCTGAAAGTAGGTCCTTAAAAAACACATTATCACTTACCTGCTCTTTATTGAGCTGTAGCTCCTCTGCGCTCAAGCTATTAGTAAGTACTTGATCTATTAACTTTTGTAATCTACTATTTTGTCGCTCTACGATGCCTAGCGTGTTATTAAAGGCATCTGGATTACTTTTTATCGCTTCATTGCGCAAGCTTTTGGTAGCGATACCTAGTGTTGCGAGAGGTGTTTTGAGCTCGTGAGTGACATTATTAATAAAGTCTGTTTTTACCTCGGCAATTTTTTTCTGAGTAATTAGGTTTTTTATTGAGTAGTACAGTAACCCTATTACAAAAAGGAATAAAATGATACTTCCTACAATGAGTACCCACATTCTTTTAAGTACCAGAGATTTCCAGTTAGGTACTTGTATCTCTTGTGTGGTGCGCACTTCAAAATCGTACGAGCTTATACTTATACTGTCACCCCTACGGTCTATAAACTCATTTGTATCAAAGGTGCGTGCATAGTTGATACTTCTTGAAATTCCTGTTTTAAACTTCTGCCCAAAAATGCGTTTTCTCTCATTATCTTTTATAGGAAAAATGGTGTCTGTATTAGGATAGTCTATGATGACAATGCTTAACAAATTCTGTCTATAAGCAACCTCATAACCCAACTCTTTTTGTAATTGCAAGGCTTCATAGCGTTGCATATACTGCTCGTTATAAGTATCTGCATTGCGGTAAAATCGTTCTACCACCTGTCGCTTAGTTATACTCTCATTAAAGTAATCTGCTAGGTGATCTTCTAGGTCTACTTCTATAAGTGCGTCATAGAGAGAATCTAATTCTCTATCATTTGCAATCTCAGAAACCGCATTTGAGGTTTCATTAAAGAAAGCGGTTTTTTTGAGCTCGTAGGTATTACTTATTAAATAAGCTTGTATGGCACATAACGCTAGTAATGCTAGTGCAGATATTGCTATTAATAAGGAGAATTTACTTTTCATCTGTAGCTGGTTGATGTTGTAAATGTAGTGGGAAAGTACAGTTAGACATAATTAATACCCATCGTTAACCGAGCATTAACCTTAAAATTGCTTGTAACCCTTACTCAGTATGTACTTCGCTCTTAGGTTAATACAACGACTGTTGTTCTTGCTTTTACATTAACCTAGCCCTTAACCCGTGGTTAACCTGATTATCAAATAGATGATCTCACTTTTGTGCCATCAAACAAAAGAACCAACCTTATGAAAACAGTACTCATTTTTATACTCACCTTACTCACAACAAGCGTCACTGCACAGCAATCTCTTAAAGCGCATCGCACAGGAGAGGCACCTAAAATAGATGGAAACCTCACAGAGGCAGTCTGGAAAGCACAACTAGAAACCAAAACGTTTACACAAAAAGCACCTAATGCTGGACAACCCTCTCTACGAGCAACAGAGATTGCCGTACTATATGATGATAATTACCTCTACGTAGGCGCTGTACTCAATACAAATGATAAAGATGAAATAAGACGCCTCCTTACCGCTCGTGATGATGTGGGTAATGCAGACTATTTTGGGGTGCAAATTGATCCCTTTGGGCAGACACGCGAGGGTTATGACTTTACTGTGACGGCAGCCGGTGTGCAGTTTGACAGTAAAATATCTGGCAACACCGGTGCAGACGAAAATTTTAATGTTATCTGGGAAAGTGAAGTCACCGTGCACGATACTCACTGGGACATTGAGATACGCATCCCCTGGAATAGCATACGTTTCCCAAAAGAAGACCTATCAGATTTTACGATTAACTTTCAGCGTTTTTCTGGGGCGCTTAATGAAGAATCTTTCTGGAGTCCCATAGATCCTACTATAGATGGATACCTCAACCAGTTTGGGTCGCTTGTAGGTATCGAGCGTGTAAAGCCACCGCTCAACTTGTCTTTTGTACCCTTTGTATCTGCCGTACACGAGACAGATAGCGATGGCGCTACAGAGACCACGCTTAACCCTGGACTCGATGTAAAGTATGTGATTGATAATGCATACACGCTTGATGTATCTGTTATTCCAGATTTTAGCCAGGCACGCAGTGATGACCAGGTTTTCAACCTATCTCCTTTTGAAGTACAGTTTGCAGAGCAACGTCCATTCTTTATTGAAGGTACAGAGCTTTTTGATAAAGGCGGCTACCTCTTTACACGTCGCATAGGTGGTAGACCTATAAATGCAAATGCTTTTACGCTTTCAGATAATGAGACGGTGGTTAGTTATCCTACAAGTTCAAATATTATAAATCTTGTGAAATTTACCGGAAAGTCACAAAACGGACTCTCTGTAGGGGTGCTTAATGGGGTAACCGCTTTCGCGAAAGCGGAAATAAAAAACACATCTACAGATGAAGTAAGAGAGGTAATTACAAATCCGCTCACAAATTATAATGCGCTGGTCATAGATAAACAACTCAAAAACAATAGTTCTGTCACGCTCATAAATAACTCCGTATTACGATCTGGAAGTGCTTATGACAGTAACTTTAGCGCACTTTTATACGAATGGTTTAATGCAAAACGCACTTATAGGGCTAGCTTTAAGAAGGCCGTGTCACAACAATATGGGCTGGACGGAGATAATATTTTTGGACACGAGTATAATGCTTATGTATCAAAAGTAAGTGGCGCCTGGACGGGAGGCGTGAGCTGGAACTTAAAGGATGAAGATTTTGATAATAATGATTTTGGCTTCTTGCAGCGTAACAACAGTATGGTTTTCCGTGGGAATGTAAATTATCGCAATACTGCTCCAAAAAAATGGTTCCAGCAGTATCAACTAGATCTAGATCACCAGCAGCGATTTTATTACAGCCTTATGGAACGTGAGCGCTCGCAATATCGCTTCTCAAGTTTTGCTACGACAAAGGGTAACCAAAATCTCTTTGTCACGCTAAGCTACGTCTCAAAACGTCAAGACTTTTTTGAAGCACGAGTACAAGACCGCGTTTTTAATAGACCTGCGCTCTCTGAGATCGTTCTTGAATATCAAACTAACCGAAATAAGAATCTATCGTGGGCTGGTTACTTTGTAGCAGTAGATTATAAAAATCACAACATACAAACCGAACAGTACGTGATGGGTTATGGTTTACGTGCAAGACTGGGGCAACACTTCTTTGCAGAGTTTGAGCAAGATTATACAGATAACCCTAACGATATAGGTTATATCACAAATCAAGAGGACCAGATCATCATAGGCCAGCGTTCTATAAACCAGCTCACCAATGCAATACAGCTCAACTATGCGGTAAACGCAAAAATTAATATGAATCTAAGACTACGTCACTACTGGATTAAAGTAGATTATAAAAATCAATACGCTTTACAGCAGGACGGAAACCTGACGGTAAATAACCTCTCTATAGATCCTGATAGTTTTGACAGCACATTTAATGCTTTTAATCTTGACTTTGTCGCGCGCTGGCAGTTTGCTCCCGCAAGTGAGCTATCACTAGGGTATCGTGTAGGTAAAACTGCCTTTGCAGATAATGTAGATGGAGATTACTTAGACGGAATACATACACTTAGTGATGCTACAGGTATAGAAACCTTGAGTTTACGTATGCGTTGGTTTTTAGACTTTAACAGATTAAAAAAACGTAGTTGATGTAACAAAGTGAAATACTTTCCTACATATAGGGTATGTATAAATCATTTTTTCAAAATATAGCGACAGAGCAAGGAGGTACTTTTTTATACCAAGATCAAGATACTAGCATAGGTGGCGGCATACGCCTTCCTAAGGTTCAGTATTTATTAAAAATACCTGTAGGGGATACTGAGATAAACATCATCAATATCACAGGAAAAGAATTTTCTGGTCATATCTCTATGAAGTTACCAAAACAGCCAGAGAGTCACACTTTTGAACTCACTACAAACTCGCATATTAAATCACTTTTTATAGGTAAATCAAAGCGCTTTAACATCAATAGCGACAGCGCTCAAATGGCTGAGTTTTTAAGAAACAACAGTCAAATTGCAATCTTAAAAGAAATTGCTCAAGAAGATAGCTTCCAGCCTATAATTACGGGTACAAACGAGGATGATCATTATCTTTTGATAGCAAAATATCATCTAGAATTTGATAATTGGAACAGTCCTGTGCTTCCGCTTATAGATTTATTTAAAGAGTTGCACACACGATTTGTGGTTAATAACGAGCGCTTTGCAAATGATGTAACTATCAGTATGGGGTCTTAAATAACTCCTAACACAATCTTAAACAACTACCGTCTAGCGTAGTAATGCCATAGCTTTGTTACACTTGCCCTTTTACAAAGGGTGAGTTTAACAACCAACCTATGAAACACTACGCCATAATAGGAGGAGGTCCCAGAGGACTTTTTGCTCTTGAAAGCCTTTTTACCGCGCTCTACAATAACGCTCCAGAAGCTCAAATAAAAGTTACCTTATTTGAACCTTTTAAATATCCTGGAGCAGGCTGGGTATGGAATCCTGAGCAAGTAGCGAGCAACTGGCTTAATATTACTGAGCGTGCCTTACAAGACTTACCTGGCAGACCAGAAATAAAACTAGGTAATGATATTATCCCTGCATTTCCCTCATATACGGAGTGGTTACCAGAAAAACAACAAAATCCACCAGCTACGCATCCAGATCAGTTTCCTCCACGGGCAAAGATGGGAACCTATCTTAATGCTCGTTTTGAGACTATTACAAGTGCGCTTAAGGGATTTGACTTGCTAAATATTGTACAGGAGACTGTCACTAAACTCACCTATATCCCACCAGAATTCACAGCAAATACAAAAGATACATCCATCACCGCAATAGATGAAGTAGTACTTACCATTGGGCATCAGGATACGGAACTATCAGAGCAGCTGCAAGAGTGGAAAGATCACATTGCACAAACTGATAACGCCCTCCTATTTACAGAAGCCTATCCCGTAGAAAAAATGATAAATGCAAACATCACCTCAGAGAGCGTAGTTGCTTTTAGAGGTTTTGGACTTGCAATGATTGATCAGATACGTGCGCTTACCTTGCAGCGCGGTGCACATTTTGAGATACTTGATAATGATACCAAAGAAGTAGCTTTTCACGGCGGAAAAAACCATCCACAACGGTTTGTTCCCTTTTCCTTAGATGGACTTCCTATGGTGCCAAAACCTATAAATAAAGCGGTAGATAAGTGGTTTATGCCAAGTGATGATGTTATAAACGCTTTCGCGAAAGCGATACATAAAGGAGCTTGTGGCGATCACCCTGCCAAGGATCAATACTTCCTACTAGAAGCAATGGCAGCTGTTGTGGCTCCCTTATTTTTAAAATTAGGAGACAAAGCCATACGACACGATCTTACCGAAGAAGAAGTTTATTACTTAACCATAAACTACCTCAACAATAAAGCACTAGCGCATCCCCTACTCCTATCGCATCAAAAACCTGTCTTGCAAATGATGCAACAACAAGTGGAAATGGCAGTAGGAGAAGCACCGGTAAGCCTCGACTACTTTATAGGTCAAGTATGGCGACACTGCCAGCCTACCATCTACAGAGAGTTCTCATATCCAGCAATCGCAGATGATGTGGTTGCCGAAGTTATTGCGCTAGACGAAGCATCAAAACGATATTCTTACGGTCCACCCGTTGAAAGCATACAACAACTTATTGCGCTTGCAAAAGCAGGATTGTTAGATCTCGGCTTTGTAAATAATCCAGAAATCACTTACGTAGACGGAGGCTGGCAACTTAAATCTGATAGTAATAAGGTTACCGTAGATGTAATGCTTAACTCCGTACTAGATTCTCCACAACTTGTCACCGTAGATACACCTATCATTAAAAACTTACTAGGCAACGAGATGATTGAGCCTAAACATACAGATCTAGGCATACGCACAGACGATTATGGTTATGTAGAAGTACCAGAAGGTAAAAGTTTTGTACCACTAGCGGTATTGGGCAGACTATCTAAGGGAAGTGTGATAGGTGTAGATGCAATTTTAGAATGTTTTGGACCGCGCACTATAAGCTGGTCTGAGCGCAGTATAGCCTTAATGAAGAACGAAAAATAAAGAAGATGAGCAGAGGATTTGTAAAAGAAGATGACCAAGAAGAAACTCCTATAATTCCGCCTAGGGCAGCACTACCAGATGGTGTGACAAACTACGTCACTAGCCACGGATTAACGCAACTTAAGGAAGAGCTTAGCACGCTAGATAATAAAATCTCCACCCTAGATGAGACAGATGAGCGCGAGCGCAGGCGCGCACTCGCAGTTCTTAATGGGAAGCGCAACTTACTATTGGAACGCATACAGAGCGCAAGACTACTTGATCACATAAAGGATGAGGGAGAAATACGTTTTGGCGCCACAGTCACCTATACCATCGCTGGTATGACTAAGCCCATTACCATCCAGATTGTGGGCGTAGATGAGGCTAGTGTAAAAGACAAAAAAATTGCCTTCACCGCTCCTATTGCTAGAGCCCTTATTGGCAGAAAGGTGGATGAAACACCTACATTTCAGCTAGGTAATGACGAGAAGAAACTCACTATTAGAAATATAGCTTACGTAGAGTAGTATGAGGTTTACGCTTTCGCTAAAGCGTAACAATCACATTTAAAAACAAGTTCACATATCGTAACTTTATAACAAAAAATAGAGCTACTTAACCCCTAATTTATCACCTATGCAAACGATTCTATATAAAGCAAACAGTCGAGGAAACGCAAACCACGGCTGGTTACAGAGTTTTCACACCTTTAGCTTTGCGAGTTACCATAACCCTAATCGTATGAACTTTGGAGCGATGCGTGTGCTCAATGATGACACGGTTGCGGCTGGTAGAGGTTTTGATATGCACAGGCATCTCAATATGGAAATTGTATCCATCCCGCTCTCTGGTGATCTAGAGCATAAGGATAGTATGGGTAACCAGACGGTGATACAGCAAGGTGACATCCAAGTGATGAGTGCTGGGACTGGAATAGATCACAGTGAGTATAATAAAAATAAGGATCGCGAGGTGCAGTTTTTACAAATCTGGATTATGCCTAACCAGCGTCCAGTCTCGCCTCGATATGATCAGATTAAAATAAATGAGCATCACCTCAAAAATGAATTTGTACAAATACTATCACCAAATCAAGGTGATGAGGGTGTATGGATTTACCAAGATGCTTGGTTTCATATGGGTGAGTTTACACAAGAGCAAACGCTTGTACACAAATTACATAAAAAAGGGAACGGCCTTTTTATTTTTGTACTTGAAGGTAGTGCTCACGCCGCTGGCGAACTACTAGACAGACGTGATGCCATAGGAGTTTATGACATTGCCGAGCTAGAAATTACCGCACAATCTGACTCTAAAATATTACTTATCGAGGTGCCTATGCAGTTTTAATAGTTGGGCGTTACCTGTCGGTCGGGCTTTCGGCAGTCGCTCTCTACGAGGAGCTTCAACAATTGCCTCTATCCCTAACGCATTATGATGGCTTGTTAATGACAGACATATATTTCTTTAATTCATTTGCAACCTTAGGAGCAAGTATCACAAGCCCTATCATATTAGGTACCATCATCGCAAATACCATTGCGTCAGAAAATCCTATGACCGCTCCTAGACTAGCTGCACCACCAATTACTACAAATATGCAAAAGAGCGTCTTATAGGCATACTCCACTTTTTTACCTCTCCCAAAGAGATAACTCCACGATTGATACCCATAATAAGACCACGATATCATAGATGAAAAGGCAAAAAGTATCACTGCAAAAGAAAGTAAATAAGGAAACCAAGAAATCCCGCTCTCTAGCGCAGATGCCGTGAGCAAGACGCCTTGCTCATCATTCAAAATTGCCCCTACCACTAGTGTATCTGTTATAATAAGTGCTAACGCAGTCATTGTACAAACCAGCACGGTATCTATAAAAGGCTCTAGCAAAGCTACTAATCCCTCACTTGCTGGATAATTGGTCTTCACAGCACTGTGTGCGATAGAGGCACTACCTATACCCGCCTCATTAGAGAAAGCGCCACGCCTAAAGCCTTGTATCATCACACCTACAAAACCACCAGTAACACCTTCTGGGCTAAATGCTCCGTCCCATATACTTAGTAATGCTGCAGGCAATGCGTCTATATTTAGCCCTATTACTGTGAGCACGGCAAGTACATACATCACCACCATAGCTGGAACAATTTTATCTGTAACCGTGGCTATTTTCTTTATTCCTCCTATGATAACGATACCCACAAGTATGGACATTATTAGTCCAAAAAGCCATCCCTTACCATAAAACCAACTTTGCTCTGCTCCCGTGACGTGTTCAAATAACTTAAATGCTTGATTTACCTGAAACATATTACCTCCACCAAAAGACCCACCTATACACATTATAGCAAAAATAACAGCTAGCACCTTTCCTAGTTTTGTGAATCCTTTACTCCTGAGACCTTTACTCAAATAATACATAGGCCCTCCATATACAGTTCCATTTGCTGCTACTTCTCTATAAGAAACACCTAGCGTGCACTCAACAAACTTTGATGACATACCTAGCAACCCGACAACAATCATCCAGAAAGTTGCACCTGGACCACCTATAGAAAGTGCAATTGCAACCCCTGCAATATTACCAAGTCCTACTGTTGCAGATAATGCTGCTGTGAGGGCTTGAAAGTGACTTACCTCTCCCTGCTCACTTTCGTCTCTTATAGTATCTGGTAAATCTACTGTGGTCGTATGCGTTTCTCCCTTTTCTATTGCATCATACTTACCTCGCACAACCTGAATAGAAGTCCAGAAACCTCTTACATTAATAGCCTTAAAATAGAAGGTGAAATATGTAGCTCCAGCAATAAGAACGATAAGTACCCAAGGCAAGCCCACATTTTCAGTAATGGGAATTTGCCACATTACTGCATCTACAAACCAGCTAGTTGCCTTATCAAATTGTTCATTAATACGCTCATCTAGAGAGCTGTTTTGAATACATAAAAAGAGATTCATAGTATATGTTTTTGATCTTCTCAAAAGTCATATACTTATGCTCACTATAAAAGGTTACGCAGTGTTCAAAAAGACATAGTTAAGTACTTAAGTACTTCTTAACCCTATTGTTTTATAGAAGCGTGCTGCAATAAGTCATTTGCTTTTGCAAATGCAATTAGTCGTTCCTTACCTCCTGTTCCGCTTATGCTTAGCATCTTTTTGATTTGGTGTATATGGGCTTGAAAACCATCTAGCGAGATGTGCATCGCCTCTGCCATCTCTCCATAAGACATTGTATCGCCATATAACCCTAAGTTGCCTAAAACTTCTTTTTGCCTGTCTGAGAGTTCAATCTTATGTGCTGCCTTGAGCGTTTTAAGCTCAGACTTCATACTTTTTATAGTATCAAGATGGCTCTCATTTGCCAGTGTAAGTTGCTCTTGATTTTTAAGTAGTCTACTATTTTCAAGGGTGAGTGATGCCGCTCTACTTTCTTCTTGTTCTTTTTCTGATAAGAATTTCCAACTATATAACAAGATGGAAAATAATAAAATAAAGAGAAACTTAAATGATATAGAAGTTACCGCACCTATGGCTGCCCAACTTGCTGCTAGTGATGTATTCTCTATGTAGCTATTTGGTATAATACGATGCGTCACTGCAATTACAATCAGGATAAAAAGAGCAATTACAGGGATTACCATAAATCGCATATCTCTATTATTAAATGCTTTATGCAACTCGATAAGTAATGCCACCGCCACAACAATAGAAATAGGGATATCTATAAGCCAGATAAGTGTATTGCTTATAGCTGTATTATTATACGAGGTTACTATAAAAACAAAAGAGATCATCATAAGTATCCCTAAAAATACGCGCACAAACTCACGCTCTGTAAAACGTTCTACTAGTCGTACAACTAGGCTACGCTCTTTGTTATGTTCTATAGATGGTAATGAGAGTAAAATACACAGCGAGTTTACTAAGGAAAAAAGTACACCTAGATATATGATTGATCTACTGCTGTAATTACTGTCAAATATCCCTACCAGTACAAGGTTAGATAATGCGCCTACTCCCCAAACTAAAATGGCCCATCCAAACCATTTTATACCGTTTACAGCCTTCAAAGAAGCTCCGCGTTGTAATTCCTTAAAGTAAATGCGCTGTATAACCACAGCCGTAATAAGACAGACAATGGCAGTAACGGTGTAAACAGTGGTCGTGAGCATAGAGTACTAATATAAGAGATTGTTTACTATTAAATACCTCTGTAATTTTGATTGTTTTCAATTACGCTTTCGCGAAAGCGTAACAAAACCATTTTAAAAGCTACTTACATACAAACTCATATAAATGATTATAACAACTACAAACAGTATACAAGGCAGAGAGATCACACAGTACTTAGGTGTGATTACAAGTTTTATGTATGCCAAACTTTTTGATACAAAGGGACTCAGTTTTAAAGATTCCTTTAGTATGAGTAAAGTCTATAAAAGTGGCGAAGAAGGAATAGATGCCGCCAAACAAGAAGTACTCAAGAAACTGGAAGCGAAAGCTAAGGAAATGGGAGCTCACGCGATTGTGGGAGTCACTATGGATGTAGAGGTTATAAGCCAAAACACAAAACTAGGCGTCTCTGCAATGGGTACCGCTGTAGTATTAAGGTGATGATACTTTTAGAACGTACAAGCTCGTCGCATCCAGACTTTATAAAACTAGTCGCATTACTTGATGCATATCTAGCTCAAGTAGATGGTGACGACCACCATTTTTATAACCAGTTTAATGGCATAACTACCTTGCAACACTGCCTCGTAATTTATGATGATAACGTTGCCGTAGGTTGTGGTGCCATCAAAAAGTTTGAGTCCACAAGCTTTGAAATAAAAAGAATGTACGTACACCACACTGCAAGAGGTAAAGGATATGCAATACAACTTGTAAATGCACTAGAAGAATGGGCGCAAGAACTAGGTGCCACACATACCGTACTAGAAACTGGTAAGCGTATGCAAGATGCCGTCCAACTCTACAACAAGTTAGGTTACACTAGTATCGCAAACTATGGGCAATATAAAGGAGTAGCAAATAGTCTCTGTTTTATGAAACAATTAAAATCTTAAATCTATCCCATTTAATATGGTTTTAAGATAGTTAGGCTAGGTTAGAAGTAACTTTACTGTACTAACCAATCACATTAAATGAAATTCTCACTTAAAAACTTCCTACAAGGTTTTGGTATTATAGCCATTATCCTCACCTTATTACCGCTTATTGCTATAGACTACTGGTGGATACGCATTTTTGATTTTCCGCACGCGCAGCTTACGCTGCTTACGTTTATAGCTCTTGTCACCTATTTTATACGCTTTAATATCAAGTATGTAGGAGATTATATTTTTGTGAGTGTTCTCGCTGCGTGTTTTATATTTCAGCTTGTTAAGATTTATGACTATACACCACTTGCAGCTCCAGAAGCACTAGAAAATACAATCACAGACACTAGCAAGTCTATAAAAATATATAGTGCAAACGTTTTACAAAAAAACACACAATATGACCTTCTACTATCTCAAGTAGCAGATTATGATCCAGACATTGTATTACTTATGGAAACAGATACAGTCTGGAAAAAAGCGGTACACAGTAGTCTCGCATCTACATACTCCCACCATTTACTTGAGCCGCGTGGTAATACGTATGGAATGCTACTTTATTCAAAACTACCGCTTACCCAAAAAAAGGTAAGACACCTCGTAGA
This sequence comes from uncultured Dokdonia sp., assembly GCF_947496725.1. Classification (GTDB taxonomy): domain Bacteria; phylum Bacteroidota; class Bacteroidia; order Flavobacteriales; family Flavobacteriaceae; genus Dokdonia. The sequence goes on along the minus strand of NZ_CANMDS010000007.1, from coordinate 115,878 downwards.
TAAGGAAGTTCCATCTATGGAAGCCATTGTTACACTAGAGAGCGGAGACCAAATACAACTTTATGCCATACACCCTACTCCACCTATGCCTCAACACAACCCTATGAGTTCGGATAGAGACACAGAGATGATGAAAACGGCATTTACAGTAAATAAAAGAACGCTTCCCGTAATTGTGATGGGTGACTTTAATGATGTGGCTTGGTCAAGAACGACTTCGCTCTTTAGAAAAGTGAGTAAACTACTAGACCCCCGCATAGGCCGTGGTTTTTACAACACATTTAATGCGAAAAATATACTGATGAGATGGCCTCTTGATCACCTTTTTACCTCTCAAGAGTTTAGAGTAAAAAAGCTAGAGCGCACAGGTCATATAAAATCTGATCATTTCCCAGTATATTCAGAGCTTACCTATGAGCCACAAGGAGCAAGTTTACAACTTCCCCAAGAACCAACAGACTCTGAAATAAAAAGTGCAAAAAGTCAACTCAAAGAGCAGAACTTACTCAATATGGGTGTAAACTAGTTGTTTTAGTAATTTGTTCTCAAGGGACTTAACGCTCACTTAACACCCCTAGAACACTTAAGTAATAATTTTGTAGCTACAATATCTCTTGTATGAAACATTTTTACTTAGTTGCTTTTCTTATTTCTATTTGCTGTAATCCTTTAATAGCGCAGGTCACTATAAATGAACTTGATGCAGATACACCTAGTACAGATGACCAAGAGTTTATAGAACTCCTTACCACTCCAGAAGCTTCTCTAGACGGATATGTGCTTGTTTTATTTAATGGATCTAGTAGTGGCGGTGATAGCAGCTACTTTGCACTTGATCTAGATGGCCTTGTGGCAGATGTAAACGGTATTGTACTTATAGGCAGTAATAATGTGGTACCTGTACCAGATTTTATACTGTTTGATAATACGATACAAAACGGCGCAGATGCCGTTGCAATATATCAAGGAGACGAACAAGACTTTCCTGAAGGTACACTTGCTACCACAGCAAATCTTGTAGATGCACTAGTTTATGATACTAACGATAGTAATGATACAAACCTCCTCAATCTACTAGGAGAAACCACACAAGTAAACGAAGGTGGTAATGGTGCATCATCCAGTAACTCCATCCAACTTAATAGTACGGGAGGATATGATGTCACAACCCCTACCCCAGGACAACTTAATGATGGATCTGGAGTGGTATTTAATTTTATAGGCGCTAGTACTTCTCAAACAGCTTATAATGAAGGTGAAGAGATTACCATAAACTTCACCACGACTACAGCCGTTACAAACACTACCATATTTACATTTACCCTGGACAATGCAGGCTTTAACTCGGCAGATTTTACGGGTGACACAAGTGTTACCATTTCAGCGGGTGCTTCTACAGGACAAACTACCATTACAATTATAGACGATCAAGACGATGAGGGTGATGAGGAGCTGAAAATCACCTTTGGCGAAATGCCAGATGGTTTTAAAAGAGCAAATGATAATATTATCATACGTATCATAGACAATGACTTTACAACTGCCTCATACGGTACTCCCCTCGCTCCTACCTATGACCAAGTAGAGAGTACACAACCAGATGGCTATTACGACCCCATTGATACACTTGCAGATGACGCACTTATACAAGCCTTACAAGATATCATAGCAGATCCATCTATTGTACGTGCGCAAACCTATGCAGATATTATAGATATTTTAAAAGAGGCAGACCAAAGCCCACTTAACAGTAATCAGGTATGGCTAGTCTATACAGAGCAGCAGCGTCCTAAGTTAGATTTTCAGACTTCTGGAGGTAGTAATGAGGGCTTATGGAACAGAGAGCACACCTACCCACGATCGCGTGGAGGTTTTAATGACATAGAGTACGATCAAGTAGCAGATGGTATAGACATTTTTACAACCACAAAGGCAGACTCACTACGCCACGCAAATAGTGATGCCCACGCACTGCGTGCAGCAGATGGACCAGAAAATAGCTCTCGCGGTAACCAAGACTACGGCGAGTACAGTGGCCCTACAGGTAATCAAGGTAGTTTTTATGGTGATGTAGCGCGTAGTATCTTTTTCTTAACCATACGCTATAACGGGCTTGACGTAGTATCTGGCAATCCCGCAAATACGACTGTGGGAGCTCTAGGTGACCTAGATATTTTACTAGACTGGCACCGTAACGACCCACCAGATGATTATGAGATGAATCGTAATAACGTTATTTATAACTGGCAGTTTAATCGTAATCCCTTTATAGATATGCCAGAACTTGTAGAGTATATCTGGGGTACAAACGTAGGTGAGCAGTGGACTAATCCGTTGGGGGTTGAAGATAATAAGCTTAGTGATATGACTATATATCCTAACCCATCTTCGGGTGCAATTACTATAACTACCCCTCAAGAAACTGGTGAGGTATTCTTGTTTGATACTCTAGGTCGTGAGGTTTATAAAGATAACTTTCAGAGTGGTAGCCCTATCATTCATAACCTACCTAGCGGTGTATATATTTTAAAAGTGATGACAAGTACAACTGCCACAACACGTTTACTCATTGTGAGATAAAACAGCACTTCGGGGTAATTACGCTTTCGCGAAAGCGCACCACTACACCCTACAGGTTTTAACATTGTGTCGTTTTCTTTTAACCCTTTTTTAGTACAAAATGGGATACTACAACTGTATCTTACGGGTTATGATACATTTAGACAAAGAAGAAAACAAAAACAACGCATTTTTAAACACGACCATTACCTATCTTGAAAACAAAGGTTTTGAAAATATCAAAGCAGATGTAGCAGGCTATGAGACGCCTACATCCTTTACAAGACAAGAAACCGGAAACACCATCATACCAGATATCGTGGCCGAAAAGCGTGGCATAAAATACTTCTTTGAGGTGAGTTTAAAATCTACAAAACCTCAGCTGCTTAAAACCAAGTGGCTACTACTAGACACACTCACAAAAATGAAAGACTATCGCTTTAGAATTATCACCACAAAAGGGCATCTAAGTTTTACACGTGATATGATAGCAGATACGAACCTCAACAAAAATTATATTCGCATTTAGACAAAGACATAAAGCTTCTTTAGACTGCCTATTTCATTAATGAGATAGGCAGTTTTTATTTAACAAACATTAATCTTTTGCTAAGGATAATTATGAAAAATGATGTGTAGATTGAATAAAATTAAAACGTGAATAAAACAGTACACTCCCTTTCATTTATAATCACAAAATTCCTCCTGCTAGGGGCCATAGTACTATGTGCATCTTGTGCTGTACATCACGACTTGTATAGAGAACAAACACATAACATAACAGTTGACACCAGCCAAAATTATGTAAGTTTCTTCCAGCTAGGTAACGCTGGTGCCTATGCGCGCGGTGCAAATGAGTCATTACTAAATGGTGTAAGTAACTACATAAAAAAACATAGTAAAAAAGAAGATTACTTTTTATTTACGGGCGATAACCTACATCGCAATGACATAAAAGATACTCGCAGTAAAAAACAACTTTTACAACAACTTGAGATCACAAAAAACTTTAAGGGCACCGCACTCTTTTTACCAGGAGAACTTGAGTGGAACGAGACTGGTCTTAAGGGAATGGAAGAAATAGAAGATGCCATAGAAGACTTTTATGACGAAGAAGATCATTTTATACCGAAAAATGGTTGCCCACTAGAAACCATAGAAATTAATGACGAAGTTGAGCTCATTCTCATTAACTCACAGTGGTATATAGAAGACTGGAGTAAAGTAAAAGAGATGAACGACAAGTGTGAGCTTAAGACACGCGAGCAGTTTACTACATTACTAAGTAGCGAGATACGCAAGGCTCGTCACAAAACAATTATTATAGGGATGCACCACCCGCTCTATGCAAATGGTGTATACGGAGGCGAAATACCTGCAGAGGTTACTTATCGTCCCACGGCAGAAAACCTCTTTATCCCAGGAGTGGGAACATTTTGGTCTTTTTTACGATCACAAGGAGGATTATCAAAACAAGACAGATACAACCCACTTATGAACGAGCTTATGTCTCATATAGAGCTCGTTAGTTTTGACGCACCTAGAGTTATTATCCTCTCTTCACACGAGCGATCTATGCAATACATAGACCAGGGAGAAATAAAGCAAGTCATTGCCGGTACGGGAAGTTCTGTAAAGCCTGCAAGATTGAGTAAAAAAGGACTTTTTACGTCTACAAAACCTGGTTTTTCTGAGGTGAGACTGTATGAGGGAGGCGCATCTTCTGTTCATTTTTATGGATTACAAGATGGGGTCCTGACAGAACTATACTCAAAAACAGCTTTTCAAAAACCTAAGGATTATAACATAGACAGCCTTCCTACACGTTTTCCAAAAACGATGGTGGCATCTATTTACCCCCAAGAAAGCGTTATAAAAAGTGCTAAGTATGAAAAATTCTGGGGAAAGCATTATAGATATGTATATGGAGTGCCTGTTGAAGCTCCCGTCGCCCTGCTCGACACATTGTATGGAGGCCTCACGGTGCAACGTGCTGGTGGCGGAAATCAGACTAATGGTCTACGCCTTGAGGACAAAGAAGGGCGTGAGTATAATATGAGAGCTATTGCAAAAGATCCGCTTGCTTTTTTAAAGTCGGCGGGGTATAATGATCTTGATGCCGAAAATTATTTTGAAGATACCGTGCCCGCAACTGTAATTGAAGACTTTTATACAGCCGCGCATCCTTATGGCGCATTTGCAATACCAAGACTTGCTGGTGCTATAGATATCCCTCACACACACCCAAAACTATATTATATACCCAAGCAAAAAGCACTAGGCAACTTTAATAAAGATCACGGTAATGTGCTTTATATGATTGTAGAAAAACCTAGTGGTGACTTTAATAAGTCACATATGTTTGAATTTAGCAATGAGGTAGAAAGCACACCAGATTTATTTAAAGAACTACGAGAGGATGAGTCTAACCAGCTTAATGAGCGTATGTACATACGAGCGCGCATATTTGATATGCTCATAGGAGACTGGGATAGACACGAAGACCAGTGGCGCTGGGCCCAAGATAAGGTAGATGAGGCAGATGGTATCATAAAATATCTTGCTGTACCCAGAGATAGGGATCAGGTGTTTGCAAAATTTGACGGAGCATTTTTAGAAAAAGCACAAAAAATAATGAGCGGGATGCGACAGTTTGGTAACTATGGGGCAGACATTCCATTTATTGAGCAATTTAGCGAGAGTGCCGTAAACCTAGACAGAGCCATATTACAGCGAGCAGATCTATCGCTTTGGCTAGAGGAGGTAACTTATATTCAAGAACGCATTACAGAAGAGGTTGTGCAAAGTGCTTTTAAAGCTGCTCCAAAAGAAATCCAAGATGCTACGTGGATGGAGATACAGGAGAGTTTGCTTTCGCGAAAGCGTAATCTTCACGATATCGTACAACGCTATTATAGCCATTTAAGCAAGTTTGTATCTCTTAAAGGAACTGATAAAGATGATCACTTTATCATTGAAAACCTGACAAATGGAAATGTGCGAGTGATGGCTTATCGTATTAAGGATGGTAAGAAAGGCACACTACTCTTTGACCGAATACTGGATAAAGACGTGACAGAAAACATATGGATTTATGGCCTTGATGATAAAGATATATTTGAAGTAAACGGCTCACTTATTAGTCCTATAAAAATAGTGCTTGTAGGAGGACTAGAGAATGACACGTTTACTGTAAATGGCGGAAAAAATGTTACCATTTATGATCAAAAGTCTTATAAAAATTCGATTACAAATAAAGGGAAGGCAACTCGCCACATAGATGATATTTACGAGAATCATATTTATGACAGCGAGCGTAGACCAGATAGCGGCGGTACTTTTGGCCTTGAGGCAAATTACAATCCGGATGAGGGCTTCTCACCGCGACTTATTTTTGGAAAATCTACATTGGGCTACGAGAGGCATCCTTTTACAACAAAGATTGAGCTCGATGCCCGTTATATATCACTCACACAGGCGGTAGACGCTTCACTAGAGTGGCATAAGGCTCACCTCTTTCACGATTGGAATTTTAAAGCTTTTGGGCGTTTGACATCTGCAAATTATACAGAGAATTTTTTTGGACTCGGTAATGGTAGCTTGAACAATGCAAATAGCTTTGATGATAATAGAGTGTACACTCAATATTTACAAGGTGGGATAGGTCTATACTATACTGGTGAATATGGCTCTTCTACAGCTTTTGATCTTACTTATGAAAACACAGATCTGAGAGGTATAAATGTCACAACTCCTGCACTAGCAAGTACAGAGTATCTCTCCCTCACTGGGAAATATGAGTATGAAAGTAGAGATGATGAAGCTTTTACCACAAGAGGAATGCATTTTACAATACGTAGTAGTGTAGCAGATGAGCTTACCTCATCGCAATATGTGGGAGCCATAGATCCTAGTATAACATTCTGGAATGCTATAGATAGATCACGCAATATAGTTTTAAAAACAAGTATTGCTAGTGAGTTACGATTTGGTGATGATATTCCATTTTATAGACTTGCAAGGCTAGGTGCAAATAATGGATTGAGATCTTATAGACAAGGTCGTTTTAGAGGTGAGCAATCACTTGCTGGATCTGTAGATATAGGCTTTAAATTAAAACCCTTGCGTACCTTTTTATTTCCTTTGCGTACGCAAGGATACGTAGGTTACGATACGGGACGCGTCTGGACTAGTGGAAATGAAGATAGCACATTACACTACAGCTATGGCGGCGGATTACAATTTACTACCGCTGCAGTGCTTAAAACAGATGTACATTATTTTTACGGGCCAGAAGGAGGCAGACTAGGTTTTGGGTTATCATTAGGTTTGTAAAGGTATGCTTGAGATTAGACTAAAATAAAGGCTCCCACTTGGGAGCCTTTATTTGTTAAAGCTATTTGAGTTATAGATTTTTACAATCTAACTCCAAATCTAAAATCTATACGCATCCCGTCTTCACCAGCAAAGGCTCCTATTTGTCCAGATATGGTTTCTACCATATTTATCCAGAAACCACCTCCAAAGTCGTTGTGCCATTTCTTACTTTCTTCACCATCAACCCACACACGACCTACATCTGCTCCTCCAAAAACTCCTAGCTGTATAGGGATAAGACCTGTACTAAAACGATCAAAACTATATCTTATATCTCCAGAAGCTGCTAGTGATGACTCCCCGGTAAATCTATTAAAGCGATAGCCTCTTAATCCTGTTCTTGCTCCTAGTGAGGCTGCTTGATAAAATTCAAAGTCGTCACCTATTCTTATTTGTGATTGTACGAGTGTTTTTAAGACTAATTTCCTATTTCGCGAAAGCGCATTATAAAACCCTATTTTTGGGTTGATATATGCATACATTCTATCACCAGAGCTCAAGTTGCGCTTAGCACCTATAACTGTTTCAAACTCCATACCTCTAGTTGGGTTTGCTTGATTATCTGCACTTACATAACTGTATGAACCTTCTACACCTATAAAAGATTGCCCTCCAAAAAAGTTATCTGTATCTGGGGTAAATAGTGTAGCATCGTCTATAATACGTCCTCCTGTTTGCTCTATTTCTATACGCTCAAAGTTTGCTACAAAACGTAGTTTACTACCAAAGGTATTATCACTCTCTACACCTATGTGTGCACCAATCTCGCCATTACGTACACGGTTAAAGTCGAGTCCTAAATCGTCGTCATTATTTACTGTTTCATTTCCAAAACCAAAGAAGTTACGAGAGAATGCCTCGTTTGTAAACTTACCTCCTACTACGAGATTCCATTGTCCGAAAGCATTTGCAAAGTCGCCTTCATATTTTAAATTAAGTGACTCTGTCGCAAATGAATATGTCGCATTAAGTGTATGCCTACTGCTAAAAGGGTCATTTTTAAACCCATATGTAGAAAATACATTAGTCACGCCTATGAGAAGCCCATCATCTGGGTTAAAGCCTATGGCTGGTAATGTACTATTTGCTGTACTTTTTTTCTTGAGTGGGTCGTATGTATTAAAGTTATAGATATTTGAGTACTTCACATTTGCTCCGCTCTTTTCTTTTACGGTATTTGGCTTTGTTTTATGCTCATACACTTTAAGTCTACGTCCGTCTTTTATCTCATAAATGTCGTTGTTTTGACCACCTACAATTTTCATTTTAATAGGTCTCTTCCCTCCTCCACTTACATTAAAAACATCATCATCATCGAGACCGTAAATCCATATTTCGCTAGTCTCTTGTGATGAAATTGTTCTATCTACAAAAGGTTTTTTAACCTCTCCATCTTTTATTCTAGAGATTTGTACTCTGGTACTCTCATCACCTCTTGTAATCTCAAAGTGATCATCTTTATCTGTTCCCGTAAGAATTACGAGTGTAGAGATATAGTCATAGTAAGTCTCTGCTATATCTACAATGTTAGATCTTCTTTCTCGCAGGCTCTTTTTAATTTCATCAACTCCTAGGTTTTGCACCTCTAGAGGTAAAGCTTTAAAAGCCTCATCTATCTCTTGATCTGTTAGATTTTCTTGTAGATATGTAGCCTCACGTAGCCAGTCTTCTTTTACGGCATTTTTGAGTAGTGCGCGATCCATTTTGATACCCGCCTCATTAATCCACTTTACGTTTTCTAGATCTCCATCATAGTTTTGAAATTGTTTTACCGCTGGGATAAGCGTTTTAAGAAGACCTAAAATTGCTCCATCAAATTTTGAAAACACTTGATCTCTATCACGAGGTATAGGTCTATAAAGTTTTGTTCCTTTTGAATCAAATCGAGCCCACCTCCACTGGTCTGCGTGACGGTCCCAATCACCTATAAGCATATCAAAAATACGTGCTCTTAGGTAAGCTGCTTCATCTATCTGGTACTCCTCATCATCTCTTAAATTTTCATATACATCATCTGTACTATCTATACTGTCTGGATTACCAAAAGAGTCTACATCTGTAAAATCTTCGTCTGGTCGTTCTTCTATGAGATATAGTTCATCTCCATAATCTGCATTATACTTACCAAGAGCTTTATGCTTAGGTACATAAATTAAACGCGGATTAGTATGGTATATACCTACCGCATCAGAGAGTTGTGCCACCGCAAGTGAAGCATAAGGGTGTGCAGATGTGTAAAAATCAAGAATTAAGTCTTCTGTAAACGTATCTCTAAAATCTTCTTGAATAAAATTATCCTTAAATGCCACGCTCTGTAAGAACTGTACTGCACTCTTACGTACGGCTCTCAAGTTATAAGCGCGCCCATCTTTATCCTTAAGTCGTAAAGAGCGTGTCTGGTGCCCACCACCCTTTCTATCTACTGTAAAACCTCCCATAAGCGTGTCTAGCGTTGCAACAGGAGCGGTAACTGGCGTACCATAAACTTCTCTATAATGATCTCCCCAGAGTGACGTATGTACATCTGAGACGTCTGTATCATTTTGTTCATATACCGTTGCCATTACCGTCTCTGGATAAAACTCTGGCAGCGAGTCTAGATTAACCGGCTCGCGAGGTGGATGTACTTGTGAGGTAAATAATAATTCTGGCTCTCCTTGGTTTGCCGCATAAAATCGTACTGCCGAAGACTCGTCTTCATAAATATCTAATATTGCAAAGCCTTGACCTCCGTAAGAGAAAAGCCCATCTTCTCCCAGTGCTGCTGCAGAGTTTTTTGCCCCAGCTCCACTCACGATCTGCTTGATACCGTCCTTTTCTATATATTGTATACTATGCTCGTGACCAGATGCAAAAATTACTTTATCTGTATCTGTAGCAAGTACCGCTATACGTTTCATAAGCTCATTGTAGCGTTTATTATATCTATCTTGTATAGAAACACCACCTTGTGATCTAATCTGTGCTACAAGAGAAGCTAGCACCGGAAGCGGAAACTTACCTTGCGTAGGATATAATTGCTTATCAAAACTGAATTTACCACCGTGTACCCCATTTGTATACATAGGGTGATGCATTACAACAACTATCGTTTTCTCATTGTTCTTTTTAAACTCATTTTCTATTTCTAAAAATAGCCCCTCACGAGTACGTATGCTACAATCGTCATTTATAGTAGGATTTTCATCCCAGTCTTCTAGATACCACTGCGTGTCTATAATCATTAACTCCACATCATCACTTACCTCTTTCATCTCGATAGGGCATCCATTTTCTGGCTGAAAAGCTTCTTTATCATCTAGTGCCTTTTCGATATACTTTTCTTGACGTTTTACACCTTCTACTCCACCGGCGTACCAGTCGTGATTACCTGGTATAAAAAGTGTTTTCCCCTTAAAGTTTTCTACAGCAGCGGTTTGTATATCAAGTCTGCGCTCTGCTTCTGCGCGCTCTGGGTGATCTTTTTTAGGCAATCCAGCATCATAAATATTATCTCCCAGAAAGACTGCATAGTCATTTTCTGTATCTGCTGTATCTATTACTTTTTTGAAAGCATCAAGCGCATATGTACTACCGCCGTCTTTGTCACCACCAGCATCACCTATAAGGTAAAAGGTTTTATGTATACGCTTTCGCGAAAGCGTACTACTATCAAAATTTTGAGGCTCAGTTACTTCATTTGCATACTTAGGCGCATACGTCGCACAACCACTTAAAAAGAGGGCGAGTAAGAAGTTAAGAAAAACGTAATATTTGTTCATATGGCTATTTTTAATGTACTTTAGAAGTCTAATCGTTTACGATCACTATGACCGAATTACTGGAAAAAACTGATAACTATATCTCACAACTTTTTGATAACGAACTACCTAAGACGTGTATATATCATAATTACGTACATACTAAGAGAGTCCTTAAAAGTACCCAAGAAATTATAGATAATAGTGAAGAAAACCTTAAAGATGAAGAAAAACTCATTCTTCAACTAGGTGCACTATTGCACGATATAGGGTATGTAGACGGTACAAAAGAGCACGAAGCACGTAGTGCACAAATGGCTGAGACCTTCTTAAAAGGTGAAGGTGTAGATGATCATATCATCTCTGAAGTTAAAAAAGTAATACTCGCAACAGATATGCGAGTAGAGCCAGAAACCTACCTAGAGAAGGTGCTTAGAGATGCAGATGCATCACACTTTGCAAAAGACTACTTTCCTGAAGCTAGCGAATATTTACGCCAAGAACTTAAAATTAAAGATATAAAAGAATATACTCCAGAGGAGTGGACAAAGGCTAATATAGAGATGTTTACAGTTAAGCATAGATACTATACCACCTATGCCCAAGAAAACTGGAAACCCAAGAAAGATAGTAACCTCAATGACCTAACAAAGGCTCGTAAAAAGGCAAAAAAAGCCAAAAAGAAGGAAAAACTTAAAATGCAACTTAAAGATGCAAGCCCAGAGAAAGGTATACAGTCTATGTATCGCATCGCTTTGCGTAATCATATCAAGCTTAGTGATATTGCTGATACGAAGGCAAACATTTTACTCTCTGTAAACGCTATTGTGATCTCTCTTGCTCTTGCAAATCTTATCCCAAAACTTGAGAATGAAAGTAATGCTCACTTAATATATCCTACTGCCGTATTTGTGCTATTTGCAATGATCTCTATGGTAATGTCTATTATAGCTACTAGACCAAATGTTACTCGTGGTGAATTTGACAAAGAAGATGTGCGCCAGAAAAAGGTAAACCTACTCTTCTTTGGAAATTTTCATAAAATGAAACTTGAAGATTATGAGTGGGCTATAGGAGAAATGTTGCAAGATAAAGAGTATATATACTCTGCACTTACAAAAGATTTATACTTCTTAGGAGTCGTACTCGACAGGAAATATAAGTTGCTGCGTATGACCTATAATGTCTTTATGATAGGTATTATCATATCTGTAATCACGTTTGCAGTATTCTTTATCTATAGAGATAAAGCCGCAACAGTGGTAGAAGGCGTGGGAGATCTTACTAATATGACCTTAGGCTTTATATAAATAAAGCCTAAGATATATTATTTATGCTTTTATCTCTTCCATAAGATCTTCATAGGTATAGAAGCTCTTTTTTGCTTTTCCCTTTTTCTGAGCGTAAAGTACGTTAACGCGTAATGCCTTGAGGCCAGTAACAGCCTGTAAATCTTCTAACTTAAGTATCTCTATCTCAGATCCTAAATAATTTTTGGTCTGCAAGAATTTTATATAACGTAAGTATTCTTGTTCGTCTTCATATTGCGAGTACACGATGGTAATTTTACCAGCTTGTGTAATACGCTCTTGAGTGCCTTTTATATAAGCTTTATCTACACGTTTTTTTACAACTTCATATCTTGCGTTATAAGTACCATCTACGTCAAAACGTTTTTCGTCCATTCTATAACGTACCGATAATGAGGTGTTAAAAACTAATATCATAGAAGCAACTTCTAGTGGGTGATCCATTTTTCGCGAAAGCGAGAAATGTTCATTTTCCATCTCACACATTACTTGTAGTTGCCACAAGCGTAAATTATAGAGGTAAATTTTATTGAAGCTATCGTCTTTTGTTATAGACTCTCCCAGGTACATATTGTGCTCTACTCCATCTGTTTTAAACAATTCAAAAAAGTGTGGATACATTTTTTGAGCCGTTTTTTGCTTCTTTTCGAGTACGGCCGCCATACGCTTGTTAAGCAACATAACAGACTCATCATACTCTTTACGGTGTCGGTACACAAGCCCTAGATTATCTTCTATCTGGCTTCTATATGATGTGATGAGTGATTTAAGCTTATCACTGCGTTTTAATAAATGACTGAATAATGGGCGTATATTCTCTTTTAAAAAGTTAAGTATTTTACGCTCACTGTCTACCTCAAGTTGCTCAGTAGTTTCAATTAGAAACTCATTAAGATTAAACTCTAGTTGCTCATATATGGGTAAATTCTCAATGCTACGCGCTTCTTTTAGAATTTCTATAGCCTTATCTAGCTGTAACAAGATATCCTTTTGGGTTGCTTTATTACGTGACTCTGATGACCCTTTTATGTCAATCTGACCAAATAACGGATATACATCCTTAAAAACAACATCTCTAAACTGAACATTTGCATCTCCTTGAGCTTGCAACTTTAAGAAGCGTTTTGCCTCTTGCTCAAACTTCCAATAGACACTCTGATGTATTGAGGTACACTCATTTTGAATAATGAGTTCTATCTCATTTTCTTGCTGCTCTTTATTTCTAACTACTGCCTCTACAATGTAAGGCATTACATCTTCTAGCTTATTTGCATTAATAGTGTTAAGCTCACCTACATTAGGAGAAGCTAACTCAAAAATACCTAGTAACTTGCCCTTATACCTCACAGGGGCAAGAATCACACTCCCTATACCTTGATCTTTAAAGTTTTCATACATCTTGATGTCTGGAAAACTTTTATGATGATGGTTGATGTCTGAAACTGCAAAATACTTACCTGTCTTAAAAACGGCGTCATATGATCCTGTACAGAGTGCAGATGTACAGGTAGCCTCAGTCTCACCATAAAGGATATAGCTGTTTATTTTTTTAAGGGGTACCAGCTCAAATTTACCTTCTTGCTCATTATAGTTAGAAAAACCTATTTGGATTTCTGGTAAATTGAATATTGCCTGAAAGATTTTATGAAAATCTTCTGTAAAGTTTGTGTTCTCTTGGTCATATTGTAATAGACCAGATTTTAGGTTTGATATGGATACATCTACCGTAGCATCATATAGATTTGCAATTACAAAGCCCTTAAAAATATAACCTTGAGAAGGGAATTTTTCTTTCCACACCTCTATGTTATCAAAGTTATCTAGTAACACGGCAACATCCTCTTCTGTGATTTCTGGAGTTTCTGGCTTTTTTTCTATACCTACAAAGTCTCCGTTATATAGCATTCTATATGAACGTGTCATACCACTTGCATCTGGTATCTCGTAATAAAATGGCCTTCTAAAATCAATCTTATATCCGTAATACTGCATTAAGATAATGCTGCACCCCATTATATAATAATGGTTATCATCAAAGTTTGTTATCTCTGGAGTATACTCTTCACCTCCGCTAGCTATAATAGACTTATATCGCTTTGTAGATTGTAATACCGTCTCTTGAAATGGCATTGAGACTATTTTTATCTCATTGCCTTGTAATACTGCAGGAAAAAGATCTAAGAGTAAATTATCTATCTGCTCTTGATATTGTGATAAGTTGTCTAGATCGCTTATACCTGTTACAAGCTCTGGAAACTTTTGTGTTATTTGAGTAAGCTCTTTAATTCTATTTTGAGCCTGTAGATGATCTGTTGCTGCTTCTTGCGTGTAGTGCGCCATAAGCTTCTCCACGCTAAAACGTAGGTCCAACGGAAAATCTTGATTTTTAAATTGCATACTCGTTTTCATAACTTCTGGCTTCTATAGCCCTCTTTCTTTCTTTATTATACGCACTATTCTTATTTTTGTTACTTAAAATAATCATTTATGAAACAATTAGTAGCGATAGCCGTACTTTTCTTACTTTATTCTTGTGGGAATAATGACATTTCTCCAATACAAGGTACCGCTGCTGGAATGCCTGATGGCACTGAGCTTTACTTAGAAGAATTAGGTTCTAACAATAAACGTGTAGCTGTAGATACTGCTCTTGTAACAGCAGAAAAGTTTACTTTTCAAAAACCTATTACTGACGGTACAGGCATTTTAATCTTAAGCCAAGGAAAACCAAATAACCAACTCTTACTAGTAAAGGACGCAAAACCTCTTACTGTAGAATTGTACAAAGATAGTCTAGGCGCATCAATTGTGACAGGAAGTTTAGAAAATGAATTATTTAATTCTTACAGAAATAGCGCTAGACAGACTGCTGTAAAAAAACAACAATACATTAAAGAAATGCAAAAAGCGCAACGTGAGACAGATGGCGTAATGGTCACTCTTATGCGTGAAAAAATTTCAGACATAGACGAGCAATTTATTGTTGATAAAAAAGCCGTAGTAGAGAATAATACAGACAAGATGGTCTCAATTATAGCTCTATCTGATCTTATTAATGCAAAAGTTCTTAAGGTAGAAGAGTCTGATGCCTATTTCCAGAGCCTATCAAAAGACATACAAGATTCTCCTATAGGTGAAAGTGTAGAAAACTATATCGCACAGCTCAAATCACAACGTATTGCAAGTGCTCTGGCTAGTGTGGGTAACAAAGCTCCAGAGTTTAGCGCAAAGACTCCAGAAGGTAAAGAACTTTCCTTATCTGATGCATTAGGAAAGTACACGATCATAGACTTTTGGGCTTCTTGGTGTAGACCTTGTCGTATGGAAAACCCTAATGTTGTAAATGTATACAACCAGTATCACGATAAAGGACTTAACATTATAAGTGTATCTCTAGATAGACCAGGGCAAGATGCTAGGTGGAAAAAAGCTATTAAAGATGATAAAATGGACTGGTACCACGTCTCTAACTTAAACTACTGGCAAGACCCAATACCTAGAAGCTATGGTGTGCGTGCAATACCAGCTACATTTTTACTTGATGAGAATGGAGTTATTATCGCAAAAGACCTTAGAGGGTCTGCCCTAGGTGCAAAAATGAAAGAGCTTTTAGGCGAGAGCTAAAAGCTGTCGTCACAAAGTATTGTAAAAAATATAGTAAATATCATATAGCCTGTTTACATTTACTACTATGTTAATAGGGCTTATCTGTTTGTTTATTGTAGCACCACTGCTACCACTTTTGCCTAAATCTCACTGGACCGTTAGGTTTTTTGATTTTGTGCGATTACAAACGGCTGTTATACAAGTTATACTCATTGCCCTTGCTTTTATTTTCTGGAAGCAATTTAATGTCTTGCAAATAATTGCTATTACTGCCATTGCTGCTGTACTACTATACCAGGTCATTCTTATAAGACCATACACGCCATTTTATCACAGACGTAAGCCTAAGCAGCAATTTCACAAAGAACAACTCACGCTGGTCACAGCAAACGTTTTACAAACTAATACACATTATGATGCCTTTATAGAACTCATAAAAGAAAGCAAGCCTCATATATTTATTACGATGGAGTCAGACCAAAAGTGGGATGACGCTATCTCTATGGCATTTCCAGAGTATATACATACTGTAAAAGCTACGCTAGATAACTTTTATGGGATGCATATCTATTCTAAAATTCCCTTTAAGAGTGCAGATGTACATTATCTAGTAGAAAAGGATATTCCTTCCATACATTGTGAGATAAACTACGCAAACCAGCTATTCAATCTCATAGCAATACACCCTGCTCCACCTAGCCCTACAGAAAATGAAACGTCAAAAGAACGGGATGCAGAACTTATGCTTGTGGGTAAAAAATGTAGAGAGTCACAAGACGCTACCGTAGTATGTGGTGATCTCAATGATGTGGTATGGTCTAAAACCTCACGCCTTTTTAGTAAAATGACAGGATATCTTGACCCACGTGTAGGAAGAGGGTTGTATCCATCCTTCCACGCAAACTACTGGTTGCTTAGATTTCCGCTAGATCATTTATTTTATTCAAAGGATTTGCACGTCACCCAGATGAAGCGTTTACCACGCTTTGGTTCAGATCATTTTGCGATGTATTATAACATCGCTTTCCCGCTTGTAGATGTAGACGTTCCTAACCCTAGTATGTCAAAAGAAGAAGTTCAAGACATCAAAGAGATCATAGCAGATGGGAGGATTTCTGCCCGCATTGCAGAGCAAGAAGAGCTAGAGGCGACGAGATAGCTTTCGCGAAAGCGCACTCCTATTTTTCTTAATTTTTTTTAGAAATACCCATATTTACTAGTTAATGAAGGTTAAATGAGATAGAAATTTTAACATTTGACGGTAATTTGGTTTTAAACCAAAGAAAAAAACCTAATGGATAAAATAACAGAATCATTAAATAATCTATCAACCAAATTATGGGGATGGGTAGAAGCATTTATAAGAAACCTTCCTAATCTAGCAGTCGCTATACTTGTACTTGTGATCGCATACTTTGTATCACGCCTAGTAAACAAGTACTCACAAAAGGTAGTAAAGAAGTATGTACCGCAAAAGTCTATTACAAAACTTATAGGTAGAGCCCTTGCCGTAATCGTTGTGCTTGTAGGCTTATTTCTTGCCTTAGGCGTTCTTAATCTTGATAAAACGCTCAACACACTTATAGCTGGTGCCGGTGTATCTGGACTCGTTATAGGTCTGGCTCTACAAGGAGCGCTTGCAAATGGTATTGCAGGGATTATACTCTCCTTTAGAAAACGAGTTAATATAGGTGACTGGATTGAAACGAGTGGATATACAGGCTATGTAGAAGACATAAAACTCAATAATTTTAGCCTACGTGAACCAGATAACAATATTGTAATCATTCCTAACAAAACGATTACAGATAATCCACTAAAGAATTACTCTATCACAGACCGCGCACGTATTGTTATAGAATGTGGTGTAGGCTATGAGTCTGACCTTGAGATGGTAGAAAAGCTTACTAAAGAGACCATTAATAATACATTTGCACAAGATGGATCTAATGAGGAGGTAGAATTCTTTTACACGGCCTTTGGTGGCAGTTCTATAGACTTTGTATGTCGTTACTGGGTAGACTGTCAAAACGGAAAAGAGAAGCTCACAGCAAAGCACAAAGGGATGCTAGCTATTAAAAAAGCATTTGATGCAAATGATGTAAATATTCCATTCCCTATAAGAACGCTGCAATTTGATAACAAACTATCAATGGTAAGTGAAAGTGAATAGTTGTTATTACGCTTTCGCGAAAGCATAAAAAAACCCGTTACTATAACTAGTAACGGGTTTTAATTTTTATTATGCTTAAGACTTAAGCTCCAAAAGCCTCTGCCACCTTTGCCGAAAGTCTCTTGTACGTTCCATTATCAAGACGCTCACGTATCGCTTCAAAAGCATTAAGTGTTTCTTCTACGTCTGTAAGCGTATGTGATGCCGTAGGTATCATTCTAAGAAGTATAAGACCTTTAGGTATTACAGGGTATACAACAATAGAACAGAATACTCCGTGGTTCTCACGTAAGTCTTTTACAAGTGCCATTGCTTCTGGCACAGATCCTTTAAGATATACTGGTGTTACACAAGATTGTGTTGTACCTATATCAAAACCTCTTTCCTTAAGACCACCTTGTAATGCATTTACATTCTCCCATAACTTCTCACGAAGTTCTGGCATAGAGCGTAGCATATCTAATCTCTTAAGTGCTCCTACCACAAGTTGCATTTGCAGTGACTTTGCAAACATTTGTGAACGTAGGTTATATTTTAAGTAATCTATTATTTCTTGATCTCCAGCAATAAATGCTCCTGTAGATGCCATAGACTTTGCAAACGTTGCAAAGTATACATCTATATCATCTTGAACACCTTGCTCCTCACCTGCTCCTGCACCAGTAGCACCTAGTGTACCAAAACCGTGTGCATCGTCAACAAGTAAACGGAAGTTAAATTTTTTCTTAAGAGCAACTATTTCCTTTAGTTTTCCTTGCTCTCCACGCATACCAAACACACCTTCAGAAATCACTAAGATTCCACCACCTGTCTGTTCTGCCATTTTTGTAGCACGCTCAAGATTTTTTTCGATACTTGCCATATCGTTATGCTTGTAGGTAAAACGTTTACCCATATGCAATCTCACACCATCTATAATACAAGCGTGGGTATCTACATCATACACAATGATATCATCCTTACCTACCAGCGCGTCTATAGTAGACATAATGCCCTGATAACCAAAGTTAAGTAAGTAAGCTGCTTCCTTTTGTACAAAGGCTGCACACTCATTTTGAAGTTGCTCGTGTAGCTCTGTGTGACCAGACATCATACGAGCACCCATAGGGTAAGCAGATCCATAATCTGCAGCTGCTTGTGCATCTACTGCTCTTACTTCTGGACGATTTGCAAGACCTAAATAATCATTTACACTCCACGTGATCACTTCTTTCCCTTGAAACTTCATACGGTTAGAAATAGGCCCTTCTAACTTTGGGAATACAAAATATCCCTCTGCTACTGATGCCCATTTACCTAATGGTCCCTTATCCTTGTAAATTTTATCAAATAAATCTTTCATATGCTTGTTTTGAAAACAGGTGCAAAAGTACACAATTTTGACATTTTTACCTAACAGTAAAATCTAATAGTATGATTGCCAAAAACAAAAAACTCCTACACGAGGTAGGAGTTTAAATATACGTAATATTTTAGATTACTTTATGTATTCTATAGTTGCGACAGCTTCTTCATTTTGACTATCAAAAAAGCCTTGGTCACTCATCCATTTATCAGAGAAGACCTTACTCATATAGCGGCTTCCGTGATCTGGAAATATGATAACTACTTTACTATCTTTTGTAAACTCCCCTTGTGCAGCAAGCTGCTTTAAACCTTGTATAGCGGCACCACTTGTATAACCTACAAATAACCCCTCTCTGGTCGCAATCTCTCTAGCACTATGTGCTGCCTCTTCATCACTTACTTTTACAAACTCGTCTATAGCGTCAAAATCTGTAGCTGTAGGTATTAAGTTTTTACCTAAACCTTCTATTCTGTATGGATAAATCTCTGTAGCGTCAAACTCACGTGTCTGGTGATACTTTTGAATCACAGACCCATAAGCATCTATTCCTATTACTTTTATCTCTGGGTTTTGCTCTTTTAAGAATCTAGCCGTACCAGATATTGTGCCACCTGTACCACTACAAGCAATGAGGTGAGTAATCTTCCCTTCTGTCTGATTCCACACTTCTGGACCTGTAGATAAGTAATGAGCATCTATATTGAGCTCATTAAAATACTGATTAATGTATACAGAACCCTTAGTTTCTTCGTGCAGTCTTTTTGCTACACTATAATAAGATCTAGAGTCGTCTGCACTTACATTTGCCGGGCATACATACACCTTTGCTCCCATTGCTTTAAGAGCATCAATTTTATCTGGAGAAGATTTTGAGCTTACAGCGAGTATGCACTCATAACCTTTTATAATACTTACCATAGCAATACTAAAACCTGTATTACCAGATGTAGTTTCTATAATGGTATCACCAGGTTTAAGTACTCCCGTACGCTCTGCTTCTTCTATAATGTGAAGTGCTATACGATCTTTTGATGAGTGGCCTGGGTTAAAAGCTTCAACTTTGGCTAAAAATTCACCATCAAAGTCTGCCGTAATGCTATTTAATTTTATGAGTGGTGTGTTACCTATAAGTTGTAACGCGTTATCATAAACATTTAAGTCCTTGTTCATATATCTAGGTTAGCGCCTTGAGCGGTTTCTGGTTAAAACTTGTGCTCAAAACAGGGCAAAAGTACCATAATTTTTAAAAATAAGTTCTTTCTTATGGGTTCTATTCCACACAGTTATAAACAACACCGCTCACCACTACTTAGTAACCCCTTCTAAATCAAGCAAAAACGCATAATCTTGCGCCACCTCTTTTAGAGCCTCAAAACGTCCTGATGCTCCGCCGTGACCTGCATCCATATTACACTGAAAGATGATTTGGTTATTAGAAGTGTTATTCTCCCTTAGCTTTGCAATCCATTTGGCTGGCTCCCAATATTGCACCTGGCTATCGTGATATCCTGTTGTTACTAATAAGTTTGGGTACGCTTTCGCGAAAGCGTTATCATATGGACTGTAACTCTTCATATATTCATAAAACTCCTTATCATTAGGGTTACCCCACTCATCATACTCTCCGGTGGTGAGTGGTATGGTATCATCAAGCATTGTTGTAACTACGTCTACAAAAGGAACAGCAGCAATGACCCCGTTGTAAAGCTCTGGTGCCATATTTATTACCGCACCCATAAGCAACCCTCCGGCAGACCCTCCGTAGGCATACAAGTGTTTTGAAGACGTATAATTTTGTGCTATTAGATGTTTTGAAACATCTATAAAATCTGTAAAAGTGTTTTTCTTCTTTAAGAGTTTTCCATCTTCATACCATTTACGACCTAGATACTCACCACCTCGTATATGGGCAATGGCATAGATAAAACCTCTGTCAAGCAGAGAAAGACGTATACTGCTAAAGGATGGATCTATGGTACTTCCATAGCTTCCGTATGCATATTGTAATAGCGGAGCGTTTCCATCTAGTACTGTATCTTTATGATAAACGATAGAGATTGGAATTTTTGCACTGTCTTGAGCAGGTGCCCAGATGCGCTCCATCTTATAGTTATCTTTTGAGAAATTACCACCCAGAATTTCTTGTTCTTTAAGAACCGTTTTTTCTTGAGTTTTCATATCAAAGTCTATAACAGATGCAGGCGTATTTAGAGCATTGTAGGCATATCTGAGTACCGGAGTATCAAAATCTATATTTGTCGTAGGGTATGCATCATAAGTTTCATTATCAAAAGGAAGGTAATAGTCTACGCTATCATCCCAGCTTTTGATTCTTATCTTATTTAACCCGTTGCTGCGCTCACTTATCACTAAGTACTCCTTAAAAATCTCTACATCTTCTATAAGCGTGTCTTCTCTATGAGGTATAAGGTCTTCCCAGTGCTGCATCGCTGTTTGGTTTTCTGGGGTTCTCATTACCTTAAAGTTAGTAGCCTTATCTTTATTAGTCTGTATATAAAACGCGTTATCATAATGCGATACTGCATACTCAAGACCTCGTGTACGCTCTTGAAAAACTTTAAAATCTGTTGTTCCTCGGGCTGCAGATGCAAATCTAAACTCACTCGTCATCGTACTGTCAGAACCTATGAGAATATATTTTTTTGACTTTGACTTAAAGACATATGTATAAAAAGTCTCGTCGTCTTCTTGATAAACAAGCACATCTTCACTAGGATCTGTACCTAATGTGTGTTTAAATATCTGATTAGAGCGCAGTGTCTCTTCGTCTTTTCTAGAGTAATAGACAGTTTTATTATCATTTGCCCATACAGCACCACCGGTTGTATTTTTAATTTCTGTACTAAATATCTCTCCAGTAAGGAGGTTCTTAAAACGTATGGTATACTGGCGTCTACTTACAGTATCAACACCGTAAGCTGCAATGGTATTATCTTCTGAGACAGAGTAACTAGCTTGACTAAAATATGAATGACCAGAAGCCATCTCATTATTATCAAAAACGATGATTTCTGGGGCATCTAAATTTCCCTCTTTTCTACAATATAATGGGTAATCCTTACCTGTTTCAAAACGCCTATAATACCAGTATCCATTATGCTTATAAGGTACAGAGGTATCATCTTCTTTTATTCTACCTTTCATCTCCTCAAAAAGTTCAGTTTGAAAAGCTTTGGTATGGGACGTCATCTCATCATAATACCTATTTTCTTCTTTAAGATGTGATAACACCTCTGGACTATCTCTTTCATTCATCCAGAAATAATCATCTACTCGGGTATCATTATGCTTTTCTAGTTGAACAGCGATTTTTTTGGCTACAGGTGGTATATTATTTTTTATCAAGAGCTTTATATTTTATAGAAATGCAAAAGTACAACCCATCTGTCTAACAATTCTGGCTTGTATGAAATAGGTCATCAAAGCTTTTAATAACTTTGTACTCACTAATGATTAAAAACAATACTTATGTTTGGAGATATGATGGGCTTAATGGGAAAACTACAAGAAGCCAAAGCAAAAGCTGAAGAAACAAAAGAAAGACTTAAAACAGTTTTAATAGACGAAGTATCGTCAGACCAATTGCTTAAAACTACTGTTACAGCAAGTGGACGTATAAAAGAGATTAGCCTTGATGAAGCGTTACTTGAAGATAAAGAACAACTAGAGGACTATCTTGTATTAACCCTTAATAAGGCACTAGAAAAGGCACAAGGTATACACGACACAGAAATGGCTGCCGTTGCTAAGGAAGGTATGCCTAATATACCAGGAATGGATATGTTTAAATAATACAATATATATTATGCATTAAAAAAGGCAACCACATACCGTGGTTGCCTTTTTTGTTATAATCACTTATTTGAGTATAAAGCAAAAAAAAGCGCCTTCATTATGAAGGCGCTTTAATATATAACTGATTAGCTAGTGCTAATGTAAGTCTTAGTTGTTGATAAGACGGAACTCAGTACGACGGTTTGCAGCGTGCTGACGCTCAGTACAAGAAACACCATCTGCACAACGGTTTTTAAGCTTACGCTCACCAAATCCGTTTGCTACAAGAAGACTGTTGTTTACTCCCTTAGAGATAAGGTAGTTTGCTACAGACTGTGCACGACGCTCAGAAAGATCTTGGTTAGAAGAAGCAGCTCCTCTAGAATCTGTGTGAGAAGCGATCTCTAATTTTACACCTGGGTTTTCAGCAAGTAATGGCATTAATCTAGTATCGATAATGTTTTTTGCAGCAGGAGTTAAAGTTGCAGAGTTAGTATTCCAGTTGATAGGAAGTGCTTGGTACTCAACAAGAGCACACTCAACTTCTCTCCAAGTAGTAAGACCACCTTTTTGCTTAAGAACTTCTTTAGAAACAGTGTTGAAAGTTGCAGGTACTACATCTTCAGTAGTAGTAGCATCTTTTACAAGAACAGTTTTTGTGATAGTTGCAAATTCAGCAGGAATTTCTTCTTCTACTACGCTTGCAGGCTGATCAACAACTCTCTTAGTGTAAGTTCCGTTTGCAGAACCTCCTGGAGTAGACTGTACAGTTGCATCTGCAGCAAGTACACGCTTAGATACTGTAGTATACTCAGCTGGGTATCCTTTGTAACACCAGTAACGACAATCGTCTGGGTTAGAAGAAGCACAATCAGGAGCTGGAGCACCTAATTCCCACTGCGCGTAAGCAGACTTAACTTCGATAGTTTCAGAATCGTTAGAAAAAGAAGCAGGAACTACTCTTAAAGAAGAACCTGAAGTACTCTTTACATAAGTTACTGTTTCAGTCTTGTAAGTAGCTGGTATAATTCTAAGACGCTTAGAAGCTTCTTTTACCATTACACGCTCAGTTACTGTATCGTATTGAGCTGGTACTACTTTAAGTACTTTGTAAGCAGGTGTTTTTTGGATCTGTACACTCTGAGTCTCATAGATGTCTGGAGTTGTACAACGTACGTAACACTTACCTGGTTCTGGATTTGTAGGTAAATCTTGTGCTTGAACATTTGCAAATGCAAATCCTACTAATGCACATAAAAATAAAATTTTCTTCATAATAATTGATAGTTAAAAGATTAAAGTGTTGGAATTCAATTTTAAAAGTACAAAAATAACCGCTTTCCCTTATAAAGACGTTAACTTTTTTTTAAGAAAGTTTAAAAAGGATTAAATACACGTTTAAAACGACCAACAACACAAAAAAACTCAATCTCCACGTCTTAACGCATTTTTAGTGATTTTTCTAATTATGATAAATCGCTCAAAATCTGCCTAAAACGTCTAGAACACGGGCGTGTGCAATTTTATTATAATCATAATGAGTAACTATTCTTAATTTACCCTGGCCCATATCACTTATAGCTATCTCATTATCAAAAAGATACTTTACAAATGAAGTCTCATTAATTGTTTCTTTAAGGTTAAATATGACAATATTAGTTTCTGTAGGCTCAACAGATTTAACGTAAGTTTGACTTTTTAATAAAGTTGCTATCTCTTGCGCTCGCTGGTGATCTTCTACCATTCTATCTACGTGATTATCTAACGCATACAGCCCTGCAGCCGCCATATAACCTACTTGACGCATACCGCCGCCTAAAACTTTACGCACGCGCATTGCCTTATCCATAAATTGCTGCTTGCCTATTAATACAGATCCCATAGGCGCTCCAAGACCTTTTGAAAGACACACAGATATTGTATCAAATAGTTCTCCATAACTAGATGGCTCCTCTCCTTTTGCCACAAGAGCATTCCATAATCTTGCACCATCTAGGTGTAA
Organism: uncultured Dokdonia sp.; assembly: GCF_947496725.1. Lineage (GTDB taxonomy): Bacteria > Bacteroidota > Bacteroidia > Flavobacteriales > Flavobacteriaceae > Dokdonia. Next base: position 90,968 of record NZ_CANMDS010000007.1, on the reverse strand, counting down.
ACCTAAACCGTGTTTATTGCATACTGCTTTAATTTTCTTTATCTCTTCTAGATCATAACAAGCTCCTCCACCTTTATTTGTTGTGTTTTCTAGACACACTAATGTTGTGAGCGGACTATGATAAAAATCTGGCGGATTTATAGCTGCCTCTACTTGGGATGCAGTTATCATACCCCTAGTGCCATTAATAAGCTTGCACGACACGCCACTATTAAAGGATACTCCTCCTCCTTCATAATTATAAACGTGCGCATATTGGTCTGCTATAAGTTGCTCTCCTGGCTGTGTGTGTAACTTAATGGCTGCTTGATTTGCCATACTCCCCGTAGGAAAGTATAGAGCGCTATCCATCTTAAACATTCTAGCCAGGCGACTTTCTAACTCGTTTACTGTAGGGTCCTCCTTGTAAACATCATCACCCACTTGTGCTTTCATCATAAAATCGAGCATAGCCGGAGTAGGCTTTGTGAGTGTATCTGAGCGTAAATCTATTTTCATTAATTCTAGTGTATGATATAATTATAATATGTGGTGGTGAGTTTTAAGTTTACGCTTTCGCGAAAGCGTACTTACATACATCCTATAGGTGATCCATCTGGAATTTTTGGTGATGGTAACACCTTAAACTTTTCTGGTGCTTTTAAGAATGTCTCAATTTCATCTACCATAAATGCCGCATTTGCATCTGTAGTTTGACTAGCGAGTTTTGCTCTCACCTGTTTAAGCTGTGCTCTCGTAAAAGCTTTAGTCTGTGGTATAGACTTACTATGCGCCGAAAGATTCATAAGATGTTTAAGTACATTGTAATTTATAGTTTGTTGTACTCCTGCTTTATAAGAATCTTGCTCGTTGCTGAATATGGTGCTATTTACAAGCGTAGAGAGCATTCCATCAAGTCCCATTTGAGACGGGTCTATCGCCTTCTGTTGCACAAGTCTGTTTGCTCTTTCTGGATGAAGAAGCAGTGACAACGTCATATCACTTGCTGTTGCTGCAGCGCCTAAAGCATCAAAGCCTACGCCATCATTACTTTTAAAACTTTCACGTGATCTCCCATACCCTTGTGCTCGAGGAGGGAATAAGGCCAACTTGTCTTTAGGTATAGCCAGCTCTGTTGCAGTTAAGGTTATTAAAACACTACTAAGCGCTGCTTTTTGCTCACCAGCGTCAAGAATTTTTGTAACGTCAAGATTATTATCTCCTTTTACAGCATAGTTATACTCAAGACCTCCCACCATTTTTACCGCTGCCTCAGTTTGATATCTGTGGTAAAAATATAGTGGTACAAATACATCTTCAAGCACAGAGTAGGGCTCATTGCTACGTATGTTATCTACAGAGAAGTTTGTGATAGCTCCTTTTCTTAAAGCAAGCATCTTATCTAACTCTTGGTAAGCACTAGCGCCATTATCCCATAGATGCGCCTTAGCGTGAGCTCCTCCCTGCGGTCTTGCATCACTATCTGTTATATAACGTAAGCCGCTTTGCTCTGCTTTAGTTAAGATAGTATTGAGAAAGTCTTTTTCTGAAACTCCCTTAGGAGCCACTCCGTAGTTATACTGTACAGTAACTTTATCCCACTCTCCTATACCTGTTGCATAGGCATTAGAAAAATCTACTTCACTTCCATCCCACGTAAGTGTAGGATGCGGGTAGTCCATAACGCTGGCTCTACCGTTTGAACTTGCTGCAAAGTTGTGTGCAAACCCTATAGTGTGACCTACCTCGTGAGCGCTTAATTGTCTTATTCTTGCGAGCGCCATCTCTAGCATAGGCTCATAATTATCATCACGCTCTGCAAAAGGCTTATTCATCAAAGCTTGAGCGATTAAAAAATCTTGACGTATTCTTAAACTCCCTAGGCTTACGTGACCTTTTATGATCTCCCCAGTGCGTGGGTCACGCACGCTTGCTCCATAACTCCACCCTCTAGTACTACGGTGTACCCACTGTATTACATTGTAACGCACATCCATAGGGTCTGCATCCTTAGGCAACATTTTTACCTGAAATGCATCCTTAAATCCCGCCGACTCATATGCTTGATTCCACCAGCTTGCTCCCTCAAGTAATGCAGATCTTACTGGCTCTGGTGTACCAGGATCTAGGTAGTAGATAATAGGCTCTACTGCTTCACTCATAGCTGCATTAGGATTTTTCTTCTCCAGTCTATGACGGTTTGCATAGCGCTTTATTATAGGCTCTTGTACCGGTGTTGCATAATCTAGGTATGTAGTTGCGTTTACTCCAGCACGAGGATCAAAAGGACGAGGCACGTACTTATTATCTGGCAACTTTACAAATGAGTAGTGCTGTACCACAGTAAGTGCCTTTGCATCTGGTGCAACAGAGCGTATGTTTCTTCCCGTTGGGCTTCCTTTAAAAGTGAGTAACGCCTCAAACTCTGTGTTTTCTGGAAAAGCCTTTGTGCGCTCCATATACATAGCGCTTCTTGTTTTGTCTAATTTATAAGTACCTTCCTTACCACGTTTTAATCTCGCAGCTACACCGTGTGTGTCTTCTAGTAAAAACGGTGTGAAGTCTATGAGGTACTTCCCTCCTTTTTGCTCTTTTATAGGAAACCCAAAGAGTACAGACTTTGCAAAGGCTTCTTCTATAGATTTGCGTTCTAGCTCATTTGTAGTATTTGCTCTATAGCGCATATTAGGCTGTACCAGCATTATTTTATTACCTACTTTCTGAAATTTTACTACTGCATTACCACCTAGTTGCCCTCTATCTAGACCTATGTCGTTGCTTCCTAAGCCTGTACGCAGTGAGTGTACGTATAAAAATTCTTCATCTAGCTTATCTACTTCTACATATATCTTATCATCACTCTCATCATAATGCAGTGTGAAAAATCCTTTTGAGGTTACTAGATCTTTTTTTGAATCTAAAAACTGTGCAAAGGTGCTGGTTGCGACTAATAAACAAATGGCAAGAATGCTGTATTTTTTCATATCGTAAAATTAGGTTGTCTAAGATACACGTTTAGATGAAAATATACTTGCCAATTATAAGGTACTAAGGGAGTACTCTATAAATCTCATAGCTAGCCCCGATTGTAGTGTAAATCCCGCAGGGCTGGCTGTGCCATCCCGAGGAATTGCAACGTAAAGCGGGATACTGCTCTTGTAAATACACCTGCTGAATATACTCCAAAAAAAAAGAGGCACCCTTGCGGGTACCTCTATATATGGAAAGCCTATCGCCAAATAGGGCTTATGCGTTCAACATTTTTTGACTTTATTTATTATCAAAAACTTCCATAATGCTTCCAAATTGTGATACATCTATATCACTCTTTTCTAGAGACTCTGCCATACGCATCATATCTCCTATATTCATATCATTACCTAGTAAGCGAGCAAGCATAAAACCTTTATTATCATCTGCACCAAAGAAGATCACCTCATCTATAGCATCTTCTTCTCCTTTAAAATAGAGACGCATTTGTCCCATATCTCCGCTGGCTTTCATAAGCTCCTCATAATCATCTGAGGTAAGGATGTCTTTTACCTTATCGCGCTCTACTTGCATTGCTGCCGTGTCACCAGACTTAGTCTGGTATGCCATTAGGTTTATTTTACGCACGGTTTTAAAAACCTCTTGCTGCTCTTCACTTAACGCCTCTACATTTTTACCTAGTAAACTAGTAGGTACGTCTACAAGAATAAAGTCGCCGTTTTCTTGATTATCTACATAATACTCTTGCAACGATTGTTTATTACTACAACTTGCAAGTGTGAGCACCACCGCAAAGGCTGCTACTACTGTTTTTATTGTGTTATACATATTATGACTTTTTTGCGTTTTGAACTTCCTTAAGAGCTTCACTCCCTTTAAAATCTAGGTCTTGAGCTAGCTTAGATATTTGCTTTAAATCTATGTTTCCAGTTACCTGAAAGAATACAGCGCGTTGCTCACCTTCCATATTTCCGTTTAAGAACATTACAAACTCTTTTACATAGTCTTCACTACTTCCTTCTTTATAGTAAAACTTTACATTCTTACCATCGTCTTTTGCTCGCATTAGTTCTTGTAAACCGCTGCTTGCTATGTAGCCTTTCATAGAGGCGTTCATCTGGTCCATTATACCTGCATTTGCACTGGTATACATTTTTACATTCTCTAGATTATCTACTAGGTTTATGTACTGCTGCATCTCTGGGTCTGATGAGTTAAGGTCTACTTTACTGAGTAGCTTAAACATCTTCTGGTTCATTACTATAGAGCTTACTCCTTTAAGATCTTCGTACTTATCAAAAGGGCTCTGAGCGTTACTTGCTAGGGTTACTAATGCAAGAGCTGCTATCATTATTAACTTTTTCATCTTCTTTGTTTTTTGATTTTTATTTAAATAAGGTGCTAGAGGCTTTGTCAAATTCTTCTACCACATCCAGCTGTGTGGTGCTACTGTTAATCATTTGAGACATCATACCAAGAGCTTGCTTGGTTTTTAAGATGGCTACTTCTTCGTTTTCATAATTTGTAGAGATACGATTATCTACCTGAGTACCTTGTGTCCAGATTACTAGTCCTACTATTACCGCTGCTGCTGCACTTGCCATAAATCTATATCTAGGCTTGTGCTGCTTAGGTAATACAATAGGTCTATCATAAGTCTCTTCACTTGCTACGGCAAATGCTGTAAACATACTTTCATACTCTTTAAGATGTGGCGCCACGTTATCACCCGTAAAGTAGTCACGTAGTTTTGTTTCTTGCTGGAGCGTGGTACTTCCTTCAAAGTAATCTTCTAGTAGTTTCTCTATATTATGAGATTCCATAATTTCGTTTTTTAATCAATTCTTCTCTTAGTTTTTTGCGGGCTCTAGAGAGTGCTACTCGCACAGCGGTCTCATTCATCTGGAGTGCCACGGCAATCTCTGCATTGTCCATTTGCTCTACATCTCTCATTTGTACAATAAGTCGTTGTTGCTCTGGTAGGTCTTCCATAAGTTTAAACACCCACGCGACCTCATCTGCAACCTCAATATGCTTGCTTGTATTACCTGAGTGATCTTCATAATTGTTATGAACGATTTTAAGATTATTGCTTCCCTTAGCTTTAAGCTTATCGTAGCAATAATTTTTTGTCATCGTCATCGCAAATGCTTCAACACTTCGATATTCTTTTATTTTAGACCTCTTTGTCCATAGTCGCAGTAGTACTTCCTGCGTAGCATCTTGCGCCTCATCTTGTGATACGAGCAATCGCTTTGCAACGCGATATATCTTATCCTTAAAAGGATTTACAAGCTTTATGAACGAGTGTTGGTCCATCGATTAATTGGTTAGTTATTAGGAAGACGATACATCATAGGTTTTGTTACAGCAGTTGTTACATTTTCTTTTTACGCTTTCGCGAAAGCGCTCTCATACCCCATAAAAACTAAAAAAACTCCTACCTGAAGAGGTAGGAGTTTTTGATATGATATTTATAAAGAAGCAGCTTACTTTTTGTTTTTCTGCTGTTGCTCTGCTTGCTCCATCATTTGTTGCATTTTCTTTGCAAACTTACCTTGCTTCTTAGGCTTAGCTTTTTTCACTTCTATCTTTGCTCTTATCTTCTCTTCGTCGATAATCACGTTTTTAATAACTAAGATAATACCTATAGTAAGTAAGTTAGAAATAAAGTAATATAAACTCAGACCACTTGCATACTGATTAAAGAAAACAAGCATAAGTAATGGTGAGAAGTACATCATATACTTCATCATCTTACTCATATCTGGCATACCTTCTTGAGTAGGCTGTTGCATTTGCTGGTTACCTGTAGTTAATCTCATAGAGAAGAAAATAGTAACTGCAGCTAGTATAGGAAATAAACTCACGTGATCACCATAAAAAGGAATCTCAAACGGAAGCTTTGCAATCTCATCATAGCTAGATAAATCATCTGCCCATAAGAAGCTTTTTCCTCTTAAATCAAACGCAGATGGGAAGAAAGTAAATAGCGCATAAAACACTGGAATTTGCAATAACGCTGGTAAACAACCTGCAGCGGGACTTGCCCCTGCCTTACTATACAGCGCCATAGTCTCCTGCTGCTTCTTCATTGCGTTATCTTTATACTTCTCTGAGATAGCAGCAATTTCTGGCTTAAGAATCTTCATCTTAGCCTGTGACGTGTACTGTTTATACTGTACAGGAGATAAAAATAATTTTATAACAATAGTCATTACTATAATAGCAATACCTGCTGGTAAAAATCCAGATAAGAACCCAAAGAAAGGGATAACGAGGTACTTATTTAAGAACCCAAATATCCCCCACCCTAATGGCATTGCCTCATCTAGTCCTTGATCATAAGACTTAAGGATTGTGTAATCTGTAGGGCCGTAGTACATCTGCATTGCGTAGTCTAGCTCTCCGTTTTTGGCTTCTAGTAAAACGTCAGATCCATACTGTTTTGTAAATATGGTTTCTTCATCTCTATCGTCTGCTTCTTTATAAAGATCTTTTGAGGTAAGTCTCGCTTCTTTAAAAGGTGTCTCAGAGATAAGCATTGAGCTAAAGAAGTGCTGGCGGTAGTTCATCCACACAAGATCCTCTTCTATCTCATCATCATCTCCTGCTGGTGAAAGCTTATCTGTTTTATCTTCTTCATACTTGTATGTAAGACGCGTGTATCTATTTTCATAAGACTGGCTACGTGCGTGACGCATCCCTTTAAAATCCCACTGCATACGCATAGGGTTTGATGTGTTAAGTCTAGTAGAAAGTCCTTGAGAACGCATCCCAAAATCCATCATATAATCGCCTTCCTTAAGCTCGTAACGATACTCTAGGTACTCGTTATTAGAAACCTTAAGCTTCATAGATAACACATCGTTGTTACCGTTTTTAGAAAGACTAGGCTCAAAAAACAAGTCTTTAGTATTAAGATTACGGTTATCAGACGTACTAAAACTTACATTAAAAGTACTGTTACCATCTTTAATAAGGTATACAGGTATCGAGTCATAAGTGCTATGCTGTAGCATCTTCACCTCTGTTATATATCCACCTTTATTACTCACTTTAATTTCTAAAACATCGTTAGAAATGGTAGTGGTTGCTCCCTCCTTTGCAGATGGTAATGAGCCAGAGTATGCAAATGCACCTAGTCTGTTTTGTAATGCAATATTTGTAATAGAGTCTGATGCTACTGCAGGAGCTGTTTGTGCAACTGGCAGGCTAGCTACATCTGTATCTTGTGATTCTACCTGCTCTGTTTGTGCCGCTTTCTCAGCTTCTAGCTCTTCGGCTGTAGGCTTATTAAAGTAGATGATCCATAAAAGGATACCTCCCATAAGGAGCATTCCAATAAGTGAATTTGTGTCAAAGTTCTTTTTCATTAATCCTGTTTAGGTGGGTGTTTTTTGATTACGCTTTCGCGAAAGCGTGATTTTCTCAAAGCAATTTACTCGCCAAAGGGTTTATTTATGCCATACTGGCACGCGTACTGTCTTGAGCATAACTAACGGCTGCTCTCACAAACGCTACAAATAGCGGGTGCGGGTTGCTTACCGTACTCTTATACTCTGGGTGATATTGCACGCCTACAAACCAAGGGTGATCTTCTATTTCTACAATCTCCACAAGACCTGTATCTGGGTTAGTACCTGTAATTTTCATACCGGCTTTTTCTAATCGCTCACGATATGCGTCATTAAACTCATATCTATGGCGGTGTCTTTCCATAATAATTTCATCGCCATATACGTCTTTTACAATACTATCTGGCGCAAGCTTACAAGCCCAAGCCCCTAGACGCATTGTACCTCCCATATCTGTGATACTCTTTTGCTCCTCCATTATATCTATGACTGGGTGCGGAGTGTTTGGGTCCATCTCTGTTGAGTTTGCTTTTGTAAACTCACAAACATTTCTTCCGTACTCAATAACTGCCATTTGCATACCAAGACATATCCCTAAAAACGGAATCTTATGCTCTCTTGCATATTGCACTGCCTTAATTTTACCTTCTATACCGCGCTCTCCAAAACCTGGTGCTACTAGCACACCGTCAAGGTTTGCAATTTTATTTTTAATCACCTCTGGAGTGATATGCTCACTATGTATGCTCTCTATATTTACCTTTACCTCATTTTCTGCACCTGCGTGTATAAATGCTTCAAGTATAGATTTATAAGAATCTTGAAGTTCTACATATTTACCTATAAGGCCTATCGTTACTTCAGATTTTGGGTTTTTATGCTTTGCTAGAAACTCATTCCATCTCGTAAGTTCTGGTTGTGTAGCGTCTGGCAGGTCCAATTTTTTAAGAGAGATTGCATCAAGACCTTCTTCAAGCATCAAGTTTGGTACGTCATATATAGTACTAGCATCTCTAGACTCTATAACAGCTTCTTGCTCTACGTTACAAAAACGTGCAAGTTTTGCCTTAAGATCATACCCTAGCTCGTGTTCTGTACGGCATACAAGTATATCTGCCATAATACCGCTCTCCATAAGTGTTTTTACACTGTGCTGGGTAGGCTTAGTTTTAAGCTCTCCTGCTGCTGCAAGGTATGGTATAAGTGTAAGATGTATAACTAGCGAGTTCTTTTTACCTAGCTCCCATTTGAGCTGGCGTATACTCTCTATATATGGTAGTGACTCTATATCACCTACAGTTCCTCCTATCTCAGTAATAACGATATCATAATCTCCGCTCTTCCCTAAAATCTGGATACGCTCCTTGATCTCATTTGTAATGTGAGGTATTACTTGCACTGTTTTACCTAAAAACTCACCTCTACGCTCTTTATCTATCACACTTTGATAGATACGCCCCGTTGTAACATTGTTAGCCTGTGAGGTAGGTGCATTAAGAAAACGCTCGTAATGTCCCAGATCAAGATCTGTCTCTGCACCATCATCTGTCACATAGCATTCTCCGTGCTCATAAGGATTAAGTGTACCAGGATCTATATTAATATAAGGATCTAGTTTTTGAATAGTGACTCTGTATCCTCGCGCTTGCAAAAGTTTTGCTAGTGATGCTGCGATAATACCTTTACCTAGTGAAGAGGATACTCCGCCCGTTACGAAGATGTATTTTGTAGATGCCATTAAAGGTTTTTCTGAAGGTTCGTTTACGGGGTGTAAAAGTACGGGATTTTAAGGAGAGTACTGCTTAAAATCTCAATATTTATATATGTGTGGTTGCACCCAACTTGTAAATTCTGACTTCTATAAACCTATTCTTTTTAGTCACCTCTCTACGCTTTATCTGACTTTTTTACTTTTTCCTGATTTTCAGCATACTAAAATAATACAAGTAAGAAAAACAGCAGTTTTTTCACTAAAACGTTGTATTGATGAAAAAATGAGATTATTAACTTGTAATATTCTGACTTTCAACATTTTAACGTAAGTGTATTCGGACTAAATAAATAGGTTAAACACCTGTGAACTAACACTTTATCCGATTAAATTTACTTACCCTCAAATCATTCTTAGTATTCATAACGCAATTGCGTAATTAATCTCTTTTATTATGAAGAAAATTACAACACCATTACTTACGACCCTTTTACTCCTAATTGGTTCTCAGAGTTTCGCACAGGGGAGCGGCTCTGCAACACAAATTTCTGACACACTTACTGGCTATCAAAATCATTATGGCAATCAGAACCTACGTAGTTCTTCTAGCTCCACCGTTCTTATAGCTGCCTCACCCGCACACGCTGTATGGCTTTTTGATATTGAAGAAAAAATTGAAACTATAGGCAAACACGATGTTGTCACATTTAATACAACATCTGCCACGCCTACATTAGAAGAATTACAAGCATATGACGCTGTATTTACCTTTACAGATAATGAGCCTAATGATCCTGTTGCTTTTGGCAATGTGCTCGCAGAGTACTTAGAAAGTGGTGGTTCTGTAGTAGATGCCACTTTTACTGCAAACATACCTATTACTGGTAACTGGTCTCCCTATGAACTGTATATGCAATGCGGGCAAGCTAGCGACTCTTTTTTAGGTCTAGGCACTATTCACCAGCCAGATAGTTACATACTTACAGAGGTCAATACTATAGATGGTGGTATGGCATCTTTTCATAATGCAGAAGGATATGTTGCTAGTGGCGCAACGGTAGTTGCAGAGTGGACAGATGGATCTCCTCTTGTGATTACTAAAGAAAACATAGGTCCTATGGATGCGAGACGCGCATTTATAAACCTCTATCCACCCTCTTCAGACTCTAGAGCAGATTTTTGGGAAAGCAGTTCTGATGTTGCGCAACTTATGTCTAACACTCTAGAGTGGGCAATAAATGCCGAAGCACTCTCTACTACCACTGCTCAAATAGAAACTGGTGTCACTATTTATCCAAATCCAGCTCAAAGCTCACTAACCGTATCAAACCCAACAGACACGACTATTCATAATGCACAGATTATTAATATCGTAGGTAGTGTAGTCAAGTCATTTGACCTTAAAAATGCTATGACCAGTCTTAATGTTTCAGATTTACAGACAGGCGTATACTTCCTTAAACTTACTGGAGATAGAGCAAGCCAGTCGCTACGATTCATTAAAAATTAATAAGTCCCCAATTTTTAATGCGAAGAGCCGCCTCAATTTGAGACGGCTCTTTTTTTATTTCACTATATGTAATTACGCTTTCGCGAAAGCGTAATTAAAAAAATTCTATCTACTATAGTTAGGAGCTTCCTTTGTGATAGTCACATCGTGTGGGTGACTCTCGTTTATACCACTAGCAGTAATTTTTACAAATTGTCCATTTTCTTTAAGAGCCTCGATGCTACCAGCACCGCAGTAACCCATACCAGCTCTAAGACCTCCTACAAACTGGTGGATACTCTCGTTAAGCTCACCTTTGTAAGGTACACGACCTACAATACCTTCTGGTACTAGTTTCTTAATATCATCTTCTACATCTTGAAAGTAACGATCTTTTGAGCCTTGCTTCATAGCCTCTACAGATCCCATACCTCTATATGATTTGAACTTACGTCCTTCATAAATAATAGTCTCTCCTGGTGACTCTTTTGTGCCTGCAAGTAAAGAACCTAGCATCACACAGTCTGCTCCTGCGGCAACCGCTTTAGGGATATCACCTGTATAACGTATACCTCCATCTGCAATTACTGGAACTCCTGTTCCTTTTATAGCCGCTGCACACTCTAGCACAGCGCTAAACTGAGGAAAACCAACTCCTGCAACAACACGTGTTGTACAGATTGATCCTGGGCCTATACCTACTTTTACAGCATCTGCACCCGCTTCTACAAGATATTTTGCTGCTGCTCCAGTAGCTATATTACCTACCACACAATCTAGTTCTGGGTAAGATGCTTTTACAGATTTTAAGACCTCTACCACACCTTTAGTATGACCGTGAGCTGTATCTATAACAATAGCATCTACTCCAGCTTTTACAAGTGCTCCAGCACGCTCTACAGCATCACCAGTAACACCTATAGCAGCTGCTACGCGTAGGCGACCAAATTTATCTTTATTTGCGTTAGGCTTTAAAGTAAGTTTTGTGATATCTCTAAAAGTGATAAGCCCCACAAGTGTATTATCTCCTGTTACAACAGGTAGTTTTTCTATTTTATGATTTTGAAGTATCTCTTCTGCTTGTTGTAGAGAGGTTCCCTCTGCTGCAGTAACAAGATTTTCTGATGTCATCACCTCACTTACCGGACGGTCATTGTCTTTTTCAAAACGTAAATCACGGTTTGTAACAATACCTATCAATTTTCCATTATCATCTACAATAGGAATTCCTCCTATACTATGCTCGCGCATTGCAGCCTTTGCATCACTTACTAAAGATTTAAGAGGTAATGTCACAGGGTCTATAATCATCCCGCTCTCTGCACGCTTTACTTTACGCACCTTGATAGCCTGCTCATCTATAGTCATATTTTTGTGCAATACTCCTATACCGCCTTCTTGAGCAATAGCAATTGCCATACGACTCTCTGTAACCGTATCCATCGCCGCAGAGACAATAGGTACATTAAGAGTGATGTTGCGAGTAAATTTTGATTGTATGCTTACTTCTCTAGGTAATACTTCAGAAAAAGCAGGAACTAGAAGTACGTCGTCATAGGTGAGCCCTTCTCCTAGAATTTTATTTTCGTGTGCAGTCATAGCAATTATTGTTTTAAGAGGTGAGAGTGGAGTTTTTTACGCTTTCGCGAAAGCGTACTACTATAAATCCACGCTAACAATTAATTGCGTGCAAAGATACGCTTAATTAATCAATATAACTCGCCCATCTATCAAATCTACATTTAAGACACTTAAAATGAGTGATTTAAATAGAATATCGCTAAGAAATTTTGAAACAATTTTACCGCAACTATCTCTTTATTCTTACTCAATCTAAATACAAACAACCTGATTAACAGTTATTTATAATTTTCAAACATCCTTTATTCATAACTTTAGGAAAGAATACGAACTTAAAAAAAGAAAAAAATGGCTATTAAACTCGCACATAACTGTATAAACTGTGATCAACTTAAAGACGATAATTATTGTAACAAGCACCAAGTACACGTAAACTCAGCATATACCTGTGACAGCTTTGAAATGAAGGCTGCTCTTAAGGATGACCGTAACTGTGTTACTTGCAAGCGCTATGAAGAAAGTGATTGTGCAAACCCAAAAACTGCTGCACCAGGTATGCTCTGTGCATCGTGGGCACCACAAGCACAAGCTTAGTACTTTACTTATTAATAAATAACAAAAGCCCTCTCATACCTTTATGAGAGGGCTTTTGTTATATGTAGCATATCTCGTAAAAGACAGGCTTATAATTTAATCTGTAATGTAGTATAAAATGTGAGAGGCTCTGCAGGTATAATACCAGGACCAGGATACCCGGTTGCTCTTCTTGTAAAATATGACTCATCAAGTGCATTATTAAGTCCGGCCTCTAACTTAAACTGTTTCCAAGAGTAAGCTGCCGAAACATCTAACACTCCATATGAGGGAATACTCCCCTCTATACCACGCTGATTATCATTTACATCTTGTGGCGCATTTGTAGCATCTGTAAATTGCTCTGTGAGGTACGTATATTGAACACTTGCTGTAAGGTTCTTATAACCAAAATTTAATCCTGTTTTTAAATTTACATCTGGTATAAACTCTACCTCATTACCCTCTACCCCAATCTCCTCAGAACTAAGATACTCTGAACTAGTAAGCGCGAGGTTTGTAAATAAATTGAGTTTAAACTCTTTATGACTTTCAAAAAAAGTATTGCGTAGGTTCCAGTCTGTAAAAACTTCAAGACCATAAATAAAAGCATCGCCTATATTACCACGACGCCTTTTTATACTACCATCTGTATCTTCAAAAAGCACTTCTCCCAGACGGTCATCATAGCGCACACCAAAGGCACTTACATCATAAGCAAACTTATTATCTATGCGACCTCTTGCCCCTATATCTAAGGTAAAGCCTTCTTCATCTTTAATATCTTCATCTACCACAAAAGATGGATTTACCACTCGTATATCATTAAAAGTAACAGAACGATAGTTTTGACTAAAGTTACCATACAACTCAACAGCAGGAGATAGCTGGTATGTAGTACCAAGTCCCAATAATAAAAAGTCACGTTCAAAATCACGATTATCTGCCAGGTCTTGATTTACAAGCACGTTACCTGCTAGATCTAACACGATGTCTTTATAAGAACCAGCACTTGCTGTTTTTATATACTCAAATCTAAAGCCTGGTGTAACCGTAAATCTATCTGTAAGATTAAAGATATTTTCTCCAAAAACCGCTAAGTTCTTATTAGGAAAATCAAACTGTGCCTGTCGTTCATAATTAGGAAACTGCTCTGTTGCAAAACTAAAATCTGCATCGGCAGCTGTAGTTCCAGGTCCTTGTTGCTGGCTATTACTAGCATCATAGTACTTACTTCCTATCAAGAAGACCGCATCCTTATCACCTATACGATACCTGCTAAGTAATCTTGCCTCTGCTCCCCAGTTTGTAAAATTATCTACAAGAAGTTCTCTAGGCTCTTCTACATCATCTGGCTGTGATACTCTATTAGTTCTAAAACCTACGGCGCTACGTTGTGCATCAAGTCCAAATACATTTAAACTAAAATCTGTTTTATCACTAAAAGCGTGATCAAGACGCAATGAGTACACCTTCCAGTCTACATCAAACCAGTTACGATCACGGTTACTAAAGTCAGGGTTTTCTATAAATTGAGCATCTGTAAGACCTCCAGCTTGTTTTGCTAAATAATTAAAAAGGGTAAGTTCTCCCGTAAGTGTAGTGCGCTCGCTTAACTCATATGCCACGTGTGCAAAATAATTACGACTATTAAACTGAGAGTTAGGTCTCCAGCCGTCACCTTCTTTGTAGTTAAAATATGTGTAGTAGCTCAATTTACCTATCGTACCACTTAGGCTATTAAAAGAGGTAAGCAATCCATACGAGCCTGCGGTTTGCCTTGATATTAATTCAATCTTCTTGTCTTTTACGGGCTCTCTGAATTTAAAATTTATCAATCCGCCAAACTGTGTTCCGTACTGTAAAGATGCAGCACCACGCACTACTTGTATCTCTTTAAGCGCCTCTGCTGGTGGTGTATAGTAACTCTCTGGGTACCCCAGCACATCTGCGCTTATGTCATAATTATTCTGTCGTATATTAAAGTTTGCAGAGCGATTAGGGTCTAGACCACGGCCACCTATATTTAGCTGCAACCCTGCATCGCCGTTCTCGTAGATATTAAGGCCTACTACCTGGCTATATATTTGTCTCGGGGCATTTGCAGCAAGGTTTGCCGTAAGTTGATCTACCAATACTACTTCACTTTTTTTACCCGCATAAATTGCAGTTCCTTCTACTTTTTTTAGAGATCGTAAGGCAAAAATCTTTTCTCTTCGGCTTGTGAGTACTACCTCGCTTAGGGATTCACCTAGTGGTGTAAGTGTATAGTCTTTTACAGTTTCTCCTTCTATACGTATTTGTTGCTCTACAAGTTCATAGGCCAGTCCAAAAACGATGAGGTTATAAGTGCCGTTTTCTATATTTTCAAAACGGTATTTTCCAGACGCATCTGTACTAGCTACTTGATTTGCTTCTCTTAAGTAAATCTCAACATCTCCTAGCGCCTTCCCATCTTGAGAAGAGATCGTACCGCTCAGGCTGCTTTGAGCAATGGCAGTAGTTGCTATAAGTATAAAAATAAGTGTATTATAAACCTTTAATCTCATCTGTAAATGGGGTAACCCACGTTTTGTGTTTAAAAGAATCTTCTATTTCTGCCAGATTTACCTCTGGATCTATATATGTTGTACTCAATCTCCCATTAAGAGCAACATATGACTCAACATATACTTGTACCTCTTGATGGCCTTGACTCTCAAAATGGTCGCGAAGATAGTGAGCATACTCGAGAATAAAGTCTGGCTGGAAACTCATTTGCTTTTCTTGCAACGGAGTCAAAAAATCTGTGTTATCTACATAAAACCGTCTGCCCGTCACACCGTCTACAATTTTAAACTGAGCATACCCAGATTTTTCCATAAGCATCACACGCCAGGAGAAACGATAACCCTCTTCGGTCCAGAATAACTCACCAGGATAAGCCAGGTATCGCCACGGTAATAATATCTGTATCACAAAGAATATGACAACAACAGCAACCGCGTAATTTTTTGAAATAGCAGAACTAGCAACGTATTGCCTACTCGTTTTAAGTAGTGCTGTGGGGTATTTTAACGCTTTCGCGAAAGCGTAAATAATCTTTTTATGAAACGCTGCGTCAAAAAAGATAAGTGCGCTTACAATCATCACATAAGGAAACATCCCGATAGGAAACAACACGCGTGTAAGCACGTGAAAGATTATCACCATTACAAAGGCATAAGGACGCGTCTTTTTATACAGTAAAAAGAAGGGAATAAACAAGTCATAACCCGCACCAAACCAGCTAAAGGCATACTGAACCCACTCCTCACCCATAAGATTGCCTATGACGGGTATATCAAATTTAGAGGGTAACCATATTTTAAGCGGCATCGCTTTAAAGAGCCAGTCACTATTAAGTTTTGCCAGACCAGCATACACATAAACAATACCCAAAAGCAGTTTTATACTATCAATAGTCCAAGCAGGGATGAATTGTGGTGGGGTTGTGTTACGCTTTCGCGAAAGCGTAATAGCATCTACAGAAAAGTAAGCTCCAGCTGGAAGAAATATCATCAAGAAGCTCAACATACTTATGAAGTAGTAGTGGTTAAGATACATTGTCTTATCCATAAGCTCTATGTAAGTAAAGCTCAAAAAGAAAATTATAATTGCCCAGCGGTACTTATAACCTACCATCACAAAAAGACTACTTAATGCACAAATGGCAAAAAGTAAGTAGGTATAATCACCTAAGGGTCTCACCCACTCAAACCCGTAGAAAGTAAAGTGAAAGCTAGGAGTGATATAAAATTTTTCTATCCATCCATAACTCCAAAAGCGCACAATACTCGCAAACATTAGTACACCAAAAAACACACGAAAGACCGCTAGTGGTGCGGCCTCTCTTTGGGTATTAAAATATGTTGTTATGCGTGTACTCATTAGTTATCTAATCACCATCTGCATCTGCAAAGTCTATGCTTATACTCATAGCGCTTACCATATCTACTTTGAGTAATGGCACAAGGCGTTGTACCTCATCATAAGCGTTTAAGAAATTTGTAGGAGGGTTTATAGCCAGCTCCTGCTCAAAGTTACCTAAAGCCGAAACTACAGTTCTTGAGACATCAAATTGAGAGTTAATTATCTCGCTTAAATCTGCCCCATCCTTTATTGCATTAAGTTCATCTAAGTAACTTGCAAGGCTCTCACCTTGTGCGCTACTGTTATATGCTTTACCATTAAAGAAATCTTGTGTAGCGTTAAGTCCTACTATAAAAAGATCTTTTGAGACACCTCCAGCATAAAGTGCTTCTATATTATTAGGCTCAACACTTCCAGAAAACACGCCTCCAGGGATACCCATTTTTCCTGCTCTTAAGTGCTTCTCAAAATAAAAGATATAATCATTTACAAAACGATCTGTAGATGCCGTTGCAGAGGCACCATCGTTTGCAATAAAAGTATCTCTGTAATCTCCTTCCCACTCGTTAAGTACTGTGGTTGAAAGAGTTTTCATATCTGCTATTATATCTAGAAGGTATTGCTTGTAAGCATCACCATTAGTACCATTATATATTGCAAGTATAGCTGCGTCGTCTTCACCTAGACCATAAAGTAAGTAGTCTATTGCGGGAAAACCTTTGGCTGCTCTGTTAGAAGAAAGATCTAAGTTATAAGATCCTGCTGTGATGTTATCTTCTACAGTAGCAACATTCGCCGGGTATATATTTACATTAAGACGTAAGTTAACCGTCTCTGCAGGTCCTACTTCAAACATAGATACACGTTGCCAAGTGGTATATGCATCTAGCCAAGCTGCTCTTACCGCGGTAAGGTCACTAGGCGTATCTGTAAATGAGGCTACTTGCGCTTCTAGCGTATTAACTTTTGCAACAAAGTCTTGATAACCTGGTATTATAATATTATCTGCCCAGTTTGTGAGCATTGCACTACGATCAAAAGTTACTGGAGTTACAGTATCTGTATCATCTGTACTTACTGTAGTGTCATCTCCTCCACAGGCATAAATGAATAGCGAAATTGCTAGTATTCCAAAAATTCTTTTCATAATTAATTCTTCTTTTTACCACCAAAAGGGAGCCAATGGGCTCCCTTGTTGAAAACATACAAACTCAAATTAACTTCCTGCTTGCTCCACTGTAAAATCAAATTGTGCCGCAATAGCAGTAGATATAGCATCAAGTGTTTCTGGAGTAACATCCCATAAACCATTATCTGCTGTAAGCTGACTAATAAATGTATTTACCTCTTCTGTAGAAAGGTAAGGTGCATCTGTATTAGGGTTACGTGTAAACTGTAAGCTATATACAAATCCAAATCCTTCTGATAAGTCGTGAAAAGCTGTACCAAAGTTTTCTGCCTCTATCGCATTTTTACCTTGCTGTAAGTAGTATACAGCACGTATTCCTACTACTTCAGATAATCTTGTTCTTAATATTTCTGCTTGCTCATCTCTAAGCTCATAATCTCCGGCTACAATAGCAGCACGACCTAGTTTAAAAGCATCAAATACTTCCTGAGCAATTCCTGCAAAATCTTCATCTCCTTCTACTCTACCTAAGTACTTATTAAGGAAGTTGTCATCTGTTCCTGCTGTAGCATTTGCATTTGCCGCATCTGCAGCATTACCGTATAGGTAACCAAATGCTTCATCCCACTTGTGTTCCATATTAGTATAAGACTTCCCTTCTACTACAACACCGTTATCATTATCTTCCACATTAGTAGCTTCGTCAAGAACAGCCGTACCTAAATAGTTATTAAGCGCTTGATCTATCATAAGAGCTCCTATAAGTCCCTTTGCAACTATCTGGTTGTACTCAAAACCTTGAGCATTTACATATCTTGTACTCTCTCCATCTGCAATTTGTCCAGCTACGCCTTCTGTAGCAACTGTGTTTTGAGCAGGAAAAACTTCGTTTACTTGATCTGCAAGACGTGCTTCAAAAAATGCCTTTACTGTTGCAGATGCTGCAGTATTACCAGCATAATAATCTGCTGATGCAGCAACCTTGCTCTTTATACTTTTATCTGAAGCATTTAAATCTTCGTTCTCAAAAGGGTTTTCTTCATTTGAAAACATATTAGATAGTGACGCTACAGTTGCATTGTCAAAATCGCTCATCTCGCTTACAAGCTCTTGAGCCATTTGTATTCTAGTAGTTTGACCAGAAAAGCTTACAGAACTCTCTCCATCTCTCTCAAAAGAGTATGTAGCCGGTGCCGTCACTTCTATATCTGTACCTCCATCAGTTATTACTGGATCATCATCTTCACAAGATGTAAATGCAATTGTCGTAAGTGCTAGTGCTATTGGTAAGTAGTTCTTCATTTTTATTTAGACTTATTATAAATAGTAAATTTGTTTACGACGGCAAAAATAATAGAGAGAAGTGGTCTACACAACTTTATTTAGAATAAATAAGAATAAGAAATTGTTAAGACAAGTCTACATAACACAATTAACCACACACACCACTTATTATCAATAGATTAAACACCTACTTAATGATTTTCAAAATTTATGAAAAGTCCAAAAAAAAGTCCCCTTGTTTATCTTCAAGAGGACTTTTGATTAAATTCTTCGTAAAAACTATATACCTATCTTCTTCTTCTAGACTTATTAGAACGGCTATTAGAAGTATCTCCACCTCTATTACCAGATGGTTTGTTATTACGACTATTACGGCGCCCTTGCTGGTGACGCGCTTTATTTTCGGCTGCCTCCTTTTTAAGTTGCTCTATTGTATCTGTAGGTTGAAAACCTTCTAGCACCTCGCTATGAAGTTTTTCTCCTAATAGTTTTTCTATACCTCGTACATAAGCAACCTCATCTACCCCTACTAAAGATATAGCCTGGCCGCTAGCTCCTGCTCTACCCGTACGACCTATTCTATGTACATAATCTTCTGGCACATTAGGAAGCTCGTAGTTTATAACATAAGGTAGTAATGGAATATCAAGACCACGTGCAGCAATATCTGTTGCTACAAGCACTCTTATTTTACCACTTTTAAAACCTGCAAGTGCTTTTACTCTCGCATTTTGTGTTTTATTACCGTGTATAGCTGCAGATGTTATTCCTGCTTTATCTAGTTTTTGACTAAGACGGTTTGCACCGTGCTTTGTTCTCGTAAATACCAGTACCTGATCCCAGTTACCTTCATTAATAAACTTTATAAGCATTTCAGTCTTACGAGACTTATCTACTCTATACGTCTTCTGGTCTACTTTTTCGGCGGTTGTGTTTTCTGGTGTTGCTTCTACTAGTACCGGATTTGTAAGTATACTACTTGCAAGTTTCTTAATATCTTTATTAAAAGTAGCGCTAAAAAGCAGGTTCTGTCTCTTTGCAGGCACTAGTCTTAATACTTTTTTAATATCGTGTATGAACCCCATATCAAGCATACGGTCTGCTTCATCAAGTACTAAGAACTCAATATCAGAAAGACTAAGTAGGCCTTGATTCTCAAGATCAAGTAGTCTCCCAGGTGTTGCCACAAGGATATCTACTCCTTGACGTATGGTACGTACTTGAGGATTTTGGTTTACTCCACCAAAAATTACTGTAGATTTAATATCTACGTACTTACTATACTCGCGCACATTATCATAGATCTGAGCAGCTAGCTCTCTAGTAGGTGTAAGTACAAGCGCTCTTACTTTGCGCCTACCTTGTCGCGGGTTTGCGATAAGGTTGTGTAACATAGGTAGTGTAAAGCCTGCGGTTTTACCGGTACCTGTTTGAGCACTGGCAAGAACATCTTTACCTTCTAGTACTTTTGGAATTGCTTTTTGTTGAATAGGTGATGGCGTTGTATAGCCTTTTTCGCTCACAGCTTTGAGCAGGGCGTCAGATAGCCCCAAAGATTTAAATGACATAAATAGGTTTTCTGAAATGACCTATATGCAGCCACTTCTATATAATCGCGAAGGTAGAACTAAATAACGACTTGCTGTCTTAATATCTCTAGTAAGAATTAATCTAGATACAATAGACGCAACTTTATGCTTTCTTCCAGAATTTTAGCTTCTTTTTGAGCTTTTGCTTTTTATGAAATTTCTCTTGAAAAGACTGAGTTGCATTGCATATAGCTTTGTAAACTTTTTCTTGATCTTCTCCACTTTCTTTCGCGTAAGCTTTTGCCATAATAGCAATATCACTCTCATTATATGAAAGGCGTGCAAAATTTGCCATACGAGTTTCAAAATCCATAGGTCCAAAATTCATCCTATTGAGATCTACGAGGTAAAAATCATAGCCATCATCATTGATAACTATAAGCGTATTACCAGGAGAATGATCTAGAAAATGTATGCCTTTATTGTGAAGTGTATACGTGAACTTTGCAAAGGCTGCCAGTATCTCTTTATTACCCTTGTAAATACCTTCGGTTGTGAGCTCTCTATATGTAAGATCGTACTTAAGATGCTTACTTACATAATAACTATGGCCAAAGAGTATAGTTTCTTCTTCAAAATAAGCAATAGGCGCAGGAGTTAAAATACCATTATCCAGCAACTTATGTGCGTAAGTAAATGAGCGTTCGGCCTTTGAGCTTCTAAAAAATTTATAAGCAATTTTGTTTACAAGGTGAGGAACTTTAAATGACTTTACATTAATCGTCTCATCACCTATATTAAATAGTTTAAGTGAGTTACGATCACGCTCATCAAAGGATTTTCCTTGCGTATCAAAATTTGCAATCATTGCGCAAATCTCCTCTTGCTCGCCTGTATATGTATCAGAAAAAGTGTGTTTCACGAGGTAAAAGTACAGATTTGTGAACTATGAAACCTAGCATTAGTATTGCTATCTTTGCGGCTATGTCAAATCAGTCCTCTATCTTTTTAGAAAGCCATAACCTCAAAAATGAATTTTCTGGGTTCGGGCAATTTAACAAGCATCTTATAGACGCACTCATACGTCAAAATTCAAATAATTTTCAATTTGTAATACACGCAAGAGATAAGAATAAATGGAGTGAACATTTTGGTCAAAATGTAGCAATAAAAAAGTATTACAACTTTACAAGAAATAAAAGTATTGGTATACGGAAACGTTTTGATGTATGGCACTCACTCAATCAAAATACGAAAATTGAACCTCTACGCGATTTACCTTATGTACTCACAGTACACGATGTAAACTTCATAGATGAAATTTCATCTGATCTAAATCATAAGAGAAACAAACGTTTTCAAGAAAAACTAGATAGAGCGACAGCTATTACTTACATATCTACTTTTGCAAAACAATCTACACATCGATATTTCAAAGTGCCAGAGGTTCCAGAGTATATTATTTATAATGGAAATACTATAAAAGAGGTCGAAATTTCAGACACATACACTCCAGAGATATCACCTTCCAGGCCATTCCTATTTACTATAGGAGACGTATGTGAACGCAAAAATCAACACGCACTGGTTAAGATGCTCAAGTATTTAAATGGATTTGACCTGGTGATTTCGGGTAAAATGGCATCAGAATATGCACAAGGAAAACTAAAAGCAACAATAAAAGATTTGGGCTTAGAAAATCGTGTACACCTCACTGGACGTATCTCTGACTTAGATAAATTTTATTACTATAAAAATTGTGAAGCTTTTATGTTTCCTACGTTGAGAGAAGGTTTTGGTATACCAGCAATCGAAGCTATGCGTTTTGGCAAACCTGCTTTTATATCTAACAACACTTCCTTACCAGAGGTAGGCGGTGATGTCGCTTTTTACTGGGATCACTATGATGCCAAATATATGGCAGAAATAGTAACATCAGGTCTTGCAGAGGTAGCTCACAACAAAAGCGCTTTTCAAGAGAAAAGTATAACACACTCAAAAAAGTTTTGCTGGGATGAGGCGGCGAGACAATATATAAACGTATACCGAGAGGTACTCAATAAATAAACTAAATGAAAGAAGAACACGACGCAGCACTAGCAGTACTTAAACGCGGGGGTCTCATCCTCTACCCTACAGATACCGTATGGGGTATAGGTTGTGATGCGACTAATCCAGACGCCGTAGATAAAGTATATGCCCTAAAAAAACGAGCAGAAAGTAAATCTCTAATCTGCTTAGTAAGTGACTTCAAAATGCTCAACCAGTATGTAGAAAATATACCTGAGGTAGCTTATGATATTCTTAAATATGCTGCAAAGCCCACTACCATTATCTACGACGATCCTATACGTGTAGCGACTAATGTTATTGCACCAGATAACAGTACAGCCTTTAGAGTGTGTCGCAATCAGTTTTGTAATTTTCTTCTTAAAAAGTTTAAAAAACCTATCGTTTCAACCAGTGCAAATATTACTGGACAACCTACACCACAAAGCTTTAGCGAGATCTCACAAGAGATTATAGATGGTGTAGATTATGTAGTAAACATAGATCGTAGTCGTAAATCTAGCAAACCAAGTGCTATTATAAAACTTACAGAAGACGGTAAAGTAACTATTATTAGAAAGTAGTTTTTTACGCTTTCGCGAAAGCGTACTTACCCCCACATAAACATACTACATAGGCAACCCTTTTTACAGCTCATACTACTTTTACAAAGAGGGAATGAAGCCGTACCTTTGCCTTATATTTTACATACCTAATGAATCTTAAAAACGCTTTAAACAATCCTATTTTTAATACCATCTCACGCGCTGCAGATGATTTACAACTCGAGACATACGTCATAGGAGGATTTGTGCGTGACTACATCCTTAAACGTGGTGAGGTAAAAGATATAGACGTTGTAGCCGTAGGGAGCGGTATAAAGCTAGCTCGCAAAGTCTCTGAACTGTTACCTAACAAACCTAAAGTTCAAGTTTTTAAAACCTACGGAACCGCAATGTTGCGCTCTAACCAGATAGATGTAGAGTTTGTAGGAGCCCGCAAGGAGTCATACTCAAAAGATAGCCGCAACCCAGTAGTAGAAGACGGCACGCTAGCAGATGATCAAAACCGTAGAGACTTTACCATAAATGCGCTAGCCATACGTCTTAATGACGAGGGTTATGGAGATTTAATTGACCCCTTTGGAGGGATAAGTGATTTGGATCGCAAAATAATACGCACTCCACTTGATCCAGATATTACCTATAGTGATGACCCGTTGCGTATGATGCGTGCCATAAGATTTGCCACACAGCTTGATTTTATGATAGAACGCAAGTCTATGGAGTCTATCACACGTAATGCAGCACGTATTAAGATTATTACTAATGAACGCATTGTAGACGAGCTTAACAAGATAATGTTGAGCCCAGTGCCTTCTAAAGGATTCTTATTATTAGAAAAAACAGGCTTACTTCCTTATATCTTGCCAGAGCTTGTTGCTCTTAAGGGTATAGACGAGATAGAGGGTCAAAAACATAAGGATAACTTTTACCACACCCTAGAGGTGGTAGATAATATCTCTCGCCATACAGATAATCTATGGTTGAGATGGGCAGCGCTTTTACACGATATAGGAAAAGCACCTACTAAGAAGTTTTCAAAAAAAGTGGGGTGGACCTTTCACGGGCACGAGTTTGTAGGGTCAAAGATGGTTTACAAACTATTTAAGCGCCTTAAAATGCCTCTTAATGACAAGATGAAGTTTGTTCAAAAGATGGTATTGATGAGCTCACGCCCTATTGTTATCTCTGAAGATCACGTGACAGATAGTGCTGTGCGCAGACTCATTTTTGACGCAGGAGATTATATAGAAGATCTTATGACGCTTTGTGAGGCAGATATTACTACAAAAAACCCAAAACGCTTTAGACGCTACCATAACAACTTTAAGGTTGTGCGTGAGAAGATGAAAGAGGTTGAGGAGCGCGATCACATACGTAACTTCCAGCCACCAGTATCTGGTGAAGAAATTATGGAAACCTTTAATCTAAAACCTTGTCGTGAGATAGGAACGCTCAAAGAAGCCATAAAGGAAGCTATACTAGAAGGAGAGATACCTAACGAAAAAGAAGCTGCCGTTGCCTTTATGATGGATAAAGCAAAGACTATGGGGCTTACTGCATAAGATTATAGCTTATAAAACAAAAATCCCCTTGAAGTATATCAAGGGGATTTTTTATATCTATAAATGACCGTATTAACCTATCTCGCAGGTTTTATGACTCCCGTCACAATAAGGAGGATTTTTAGTCATCTTACAATTACATAAATAGGCAGTGCCTGTTTTTACTGCCTCAAAACGTAAACTAGGGGTACTCTCTGCCGCTTTATGTCCGCCATCACAAAATGGCTGTTTTGCAGAGTGTCCACAAGTACACCAAGAGTATTTTTTTCCTTCTTCAAGCTCTACGGCTATAGGTGCTAGACCTGCTACTTTTTTATTATTCTCCATTATATATTAGTTATAATTGAACAGTTTCCTGCTCAGTGGTGTTTGTTAATTCTTTAATTATGGGCTTTTCCTCCTGAAACATTTTTATGGTATAGGTAAGCAGTGTGCTGTCTCCACGCATCCCGTGACCTGGTATTACTTGCTTTACATCTGGATACAGATACTTTGCTGTGGCTACGGTCTTTGCCCATTCCTTTAGGTTTGCATCTGCTAGATTGCCTTTTCCTGCTTCTAGAGATTTTATCATACACCCGCCTAGTAATACCTCTGGTCCTTCTAGATAGGCTATCGCATTATCATCTGTATGTGCAGGACCTAAGTAATCCATCTTTACGAGGGTCTTCCCTAGCATCAAACTATCTTTACGCTGAAAAGTATTACTTAAGGTGATTGTATCTCTAGCAAGTAATGCTGCTGTTTTTGACGAGCCATATGTAGGTATGCCTGCTTCATTAAATGCTTTTACACCGCCTGCGCCATCTATATGAGCGTGACTCACCATAACGGCCTTTATGGTCGCGTTAAGATCATTTTGTATAAAGTCAATAAGTTGTACAGATGTTGAATCATCTAGGGGTGTCTCAAATACAAAAACCTCATCACCCTCCTTACGTATATAACCATTACAAGGTATGTAACCATCTTTACCGTCCTTAAGATATGAGACGTGCATATAGTCTTGATCAGATAGTTTTATTATCTCTAGCGGCCTTAGGTAAGGCTCGGGGGCATACTTACTCTTGTCAAAACAAGAATGTAATAGTAGTACGGCTAGACAGATCCCTAACATCTGCAGTAGTCGCTTCATTGTTTACTTTCGTTTATTTCTTTTATTATAGTTTTTATCGCCTCTGGTCTTAGGCTTCTTGTATTTTTTTGCAATTTCTCTTCTGTAAGAACCTCCCAGATTTACCTTAGAGTTTTTCTCACTCTTCTCGTGAAAAGCTGGTCCCGGAGCATCCTCATCATTTTTATTCCATTTATGAGGATTAAAAATTTCTTTAGCTTCTGGTCGCTCTTCTGGTGTGAGTTCTTTAGAGATTTGAACATCTTCTGGCAGCGTCTCTATAGGTACTTTTACACCCATCAGTGCTTCTATCTCTTCTAGAAAAGCATCTTCGGCTGGAGTGCTTAATACTATTGAAGTACCTTCTTTTTGTGCTCTACCGGTACGCCCTATTCTATGTAAATAGTTTTCAGGAAAACGAGGTGTGTTTACATTTATAACGTGTGTTATGTCATCTATATCAAGACCACGCGCCATTACATCTGTCGCTACCATCATACGTACTTTACCTTCAGAAAAGGCATTGATACTGTTTATACGGTAGTTTTGCGTCTTGTTAGAGTGTATGAGGTCTACTTGCCCTGGAAACGCTTCTTCAAGCTTGAGGTATAGCCTGTCTGCCATACGCTTGTCTCTTACAAAGAGCAACGTTTTTGGGTACGCTTTCGCGGAAGCGAGCTCTTCTAGTAAAAAGTTAACCTTGGTATAGAAGTTAGGTATCTTATACCCTACTTGCTTTATATTTTCTAGTGGTGTCCCACTACGAGCAACTTTTATGAACTGAGGCTTGTTAAAGTAATCTTTAATAAGCGCATCTACATCCTCTGTCATCGTGGCGCTAAACATAATGTGCTGTCTCCTTTTTGGGAGAATGTCAAAAATGTTCATAAGCTGTGGTCTAAAACCTAGATCCAGCATCACATCTACCTCATCTATCACTACCTTTTGGATAGATTTAAGTTGCAATACTCTACTCACGGCTAGATCATATAGTCTACCAGGTGTTGCTACCACAATATCTTGCCCTTGAGCAATGAGTGCCTTTTGGGTATTGATATTAGAACCACCATAAACACCCGCAATACGCACATCTATGTATTTTGTGAGCTTTTCAAGTTCGTTTACCACTTGTAGTACAAGTTCTCTAGTAGGGACTAGAATAAGTACACGAGGGTTTTCTTGTCTTGAGTATGGTAATGTTCTTAGTATAGGTAAGAGGTATGCAAATGTTTTACCTGTACCGGTTTGAGCAATTCCTACTACGTCACTTCCAGACATTACAGGCGCAAGTGCATCTACCTGTATAGGAGTAGGTTGTGTGTACCCCATATCATCTAGGGCATTCCACAAAAATTTATCGAGATTGAGATCTTTAAAGGTCATAGACATTCTCGCGAAAATAGGTTATTTTTTAAGATTCACAGTACTTTACAGGGTATTATCCTTTTAATTTTCAGCTATAAACGGGGTTTCAACTACCATCACTTTCTCAAGATTATTAAAGCATTAGGTTTTTAAGTCACCGCTAGGGCCGTTTTCTGAAATGAATATACAAAAAATGCAACCCTTTTGAGGTTGCATTGTGATTGATTACGCTTTCGCGAAAGCGTGATACTACAAGTCTCTTTTCTTTAACAATAGTAAACTTGCATATATAAATAAGAACGTCCATACCGATACGATAGCTATCTCGTGAAAGTATACCGTGTAATCTGAAAGGACATCTGCCTGAATTTGATTTGCTGCAGACTGTACAATATTGAGCCTTGTGAGTGGTTGTTCTATAAGATTACTCATACTCTCAAGTGGTAAAAATTGTGACACATTGCTGCGCAGTCCTTCCATATCATACTTCTCTTGAAAGAATAAACAGATGAGCTGAACTACCCCTTCAAAGAAATACCACATTAATAAAAAGCCAAGTGCAAATGCAGAGCGTTTTATAAGTATCCCTAAAAATAAACAGAATGAGAAGAAGGCAACCAGCTTAAGGAAAAAGGCAAATAAGAACTCTAGGTCAGAAAATATGATAGACATCTCTGTAAAGTCTGAAAACGAGAAGCCTAAGATAAGACTGAGTACCGCCACAAATAAAGTAGAGATGGCTGAGAAGACAACAACGGTTAAGAACTTAGAGAGTATAAATTCCTTCTTACTCAAACCGTCTATGAGGTTTTGTTTAAGCGTTCTATTGCTGTACTCATTTGCGGTCATAGATACTATTACAACGGCTAAGAAAAATTTGAGTATTGCCGCTACATACGTATTGAAGTGCCAGATGTATGGAAAGTTAAAAATACCTTGGTCTGCCAGACGAAACTCGGCTCCAAAAAGGTTAAACTTAATTGAGGCAAGCAGTGCTATAGCAGATAGTAACACAAAGTACCCTATGATAAGGACACGTGATGTCTTACTATGTCTGAGTTTATGATATTCTATGGTGAGTAGTCGTAACATTGGGTTGTTTAGTTTTTAGTTAATTCAAGGAATTGCTCTTCTAAGCTCTCTTTGCGCTTTACAAGGTGCGTGAGCACGATACCTTGCTGGTGTAGTTGCGTGTTGAGCTCTTTGGCTTCTAGCGGATTTAATAAAAACCCAGTGAGCAAGTCGCCTTCTATCTTTACCTCGCCAAAATCTGAGTGAGCATTGAGATAGGTCTCGAGCATAGATAAGTTATCTGTGCGCAACTCAAAAAAGCCGTGACTGGCATTCATCGCATCTACTCGTCCTGAATATAACTTTACGCCTTTACGTAAGATAACTACGTGTGTACATACTTTTTCTACCTCATCTAGTAAGTGAGAGGCAAGTAGTATGGTAGTACCTCCTGCGGCAATTTTCTTTATAATCTCACGTATCTGGTGTATACCTTGTGGGTCAAGACCATTTGTAGGCTCATCTAGTATAAGTATCTCTGGATCGTTAAGAAGTGCAGAGGCAATGGCTAGACGTTGTTTCATACCTAGTGAGTAGGTACTAAACTTGCTATGCATACGGTCTAGAAGTCCTACAATTTCAAGTTTTTCTTGAATCTTATCTGACGGGACATCTTTTATCTTGCAGACTAACTGTAAGTTTTGTGCCGCAGTCATATATGGGTAAAAGTTAGGTCGCTCTATAATAGCTCCCACCTTTTTTAAAGCATTATGTGTGGTGTCTGACCCATCAAACCAGTGAAAGTTTCCAGAAGTAGGGTTTACCACATTAAGTACCATACCTAGGGTGGTAGATTTACCACTACCGTTAGGGCCTAGTATGCCATATACGTTTCCTTTTTCTATCGTAAACGAGAGGTCATTTACAGCCTTTACAAGGCCGTAATGTTTCGTTAGATTATTAATCGTTAGGATTGTTTCCAATATGAAGTATGTTTTTTGATTGCTAGTGTTTACAAGACGGCTATGTAGACCTTTTGTTACACGCCTTTAGTATCTTTACATAAAAACGCCCCGCAATGGAAAACAAACTGATGTCTAAAAAGAAACCCTCATTTCCCGTAAATGAGAAGCTTCTTTCCTATCTAGACACCTACGCAAGGACATCTGAGGTTACGATCTCTTATGAAGATCTGCTTAGGTTTTCTGGTGGTGTGAGTGTTTTTGATAAAGAAGATAATGACACGCTATGGATACGTGTTTACTATCCCGAGTTTGAACAAGATGAGATAGAGTATAATCTTAAACGTATTTATACCCAGCTGCACTCAGATGGTAATGAGAATATCTTTGACTACCTACGCATTGCGGGTATAGACTTTTGCACTTTTGGTAACTCTAAGCCCTTTCGTATTAAGGTGCTTAATATTTATAATAATAACTACGTATACTTTTATGTAAAGCAGGCAGATGCTAGTAGAGTTTATGGACTTGAGCTTGAGCACATCTTGTCGCCTAACCGTATTAACTTTCTGGTATATGAAGACACGCTTATAGAAGAGCACATCTCTGGTATACCTGGTGATGAGTTTATAAAAAATCACCTCAGCGAGTGTGACGACCTAGGTCTTACACAAATCGCAAAGGAGTTTGTAAAGTTTAACGAGCGCTGTATGATTACCCTACTGGGTGATATGAGAGCTTATAACTACGTTATTATCCCTACCCACGATTTTGACACGGTACGTTATAAAATACGCGCAATAGATTTTGACCAACAGTGTTTTGAAGGTAATTTTAAAGTATATCAGCCTGCTATTTTTAAAGAAAACATAAGACTGGTACAACTGGTTGCAAAGCGACTAGACAACCGCTCTATCGAGCAATACCGTAATGAAGAGAGAGCTCTACTTGCAAGGAGAATTCTCAATGGTAAAAAGAGACTCACGAGATTACTACGTGTAATGGCTACAGATAATATCTCTCCTCGTGAGAATGTGCGCCAGCTAAGAGCAGATATTTTTGACTTTACAAGTGATCTCAAATTTAAACGTGCTGCAAATATGGGAGCCGTACTACGTGCAGCACTAGAGTTTGTAAAACGTAATTATGAAGACATCAGTCTTAAACGTCTCATAAAGGAGATTTAAAGCATAAAAAAAGCGTAGCTATCTAGCTACGCTTTTTTTATATAATATGGAAAGGCTTAGTTCTGCTCCTTGTTAAAGTACACAAGGTAGTAGTACATCTGCTTTTCTTCATCCCATCCTTTTTCTACAAATTTCTCTGCGCTTTCTGGGTTAATAAAGTCCATTTTAATCTGGATATTGGTATCGAGATTAATCACACTTTTTATTTTCTTACGCTGGGCTGTAACCGCTTTATTGCTTATCGAGAAGTCTGTAAGGTCTTCTATTTTATACTTAGGCGACTGCTCTGTTTTATAATGGCGAAACTCTGGAATAAGATCCGGATTATCTATCACGTCATTCATAAAAGCCGTTTCCTCAAAGGTGTCATTTTTTGCAAAGTGATTTACCGCGCGGTTCATAAACAGCACTTCTTCCTTTTTATCTTCGGCAGGGAGTACCACGTCTTTTGCAAAGTCTTGACAAAACTTAAGATACTTCTTTGTGTAGAAGTTATCATCTTCAAAGGTCTCTACACCCATAAAATTCTCTAGCCAGTACTTTGTGTCATAACGGTTAGAATCTACAGAGAGTACCTTATACCCTTCGTCTTCTTTATGGTTAAAGATAAGACAGCCTTTATCTAGTTTATTAAGATTAATACCTTGCTCAAGTATCATCTCTAGGTTTGTCCCGCTTTCGCGAAACTGTAAGAAATCCTGCTTTAACTCACTCTTAAAGATACCTAGGGCATCTGTCTTGATATTATCTATCTGCACGCCTTCTAGGTGTGCGATATACAACTCACCAGCCTTAATGTGCGGGTGATCACTTTGTGCATATAAGTGTTTTGCAATATCCTCAGAGAGTAAATGCGTCCCGTGTGGGTTATCAAAAACTTTCTTTGCTAACGTAAAAAGCGTATTAAACTCTAAATCTTGATCGTGAAAAAACTTATAGTAGTTCTCTTCCTTTTCTCTAAAAGGCTTAAAGAAAAACTCCTTAATAAGCGGAGTAAGCTCATCACTTAAAGGATACGGGTCTTGAGATACAAAAAGTCCTTCTGCCTTTCCTTTATTACCTATACGGTGTATAGATAGTGACTCTATCTGAGCGCTATATAAATTTATCATAGTCGTATGTATGTGTTGTGATGTATGCGATGCACACAGGTTAGGTTATAAAGAGATACAAGAATACTAATTCCAGTTCTCATCAAAACTTAAATCGTCAAAATCGTCGATGTTGTAATCATCATTAAACTCATCATCATCCTCATCTTCCTCGTCTTGTGGCTCCATCTCAAACTCTGGTGCTTGGTCTGGCACTTGCCCTTGTACAAACATAAGGTTAGGATACGTCACGCCATCTTCTGGCTCTGTAATCTCTGCAAGCTCTACAAGAAAACGCCACATATTTAAGAAGTCATATACATAAATAAGACGCGTCTGGTGTTCTCCCAGAAGCCCGTCTAGTGACGTCTCATTCATAAGGCGCAACTGGCTCTCACCCTCACCCATTTCAAACTGGGCAAACTCCTCGCCCTGCATCCAGGTATCATCACTTAGGTAAAAAGCAGCAACCTCTGCCCCATCAAACCCAAAAGACTGGTTTATAGCATTATGCAAGTCTTCAAGCGTAGCCGCAGCTTCGATCTCAAGATCGCGAAAAACATCTTCTTCTGTGTCTAGAATTGCTCTAAAACGGTAAATCATTGTACAAATTTTAAGATGGTAAAGATACTTGGTTTATCCCTATATCGTAGGTGTGATAGCCTCCCTTTTTGGGAAACTTTCTAACAAAATATAAAACTGAACCCCAAAAAGTAATGACGCTAAGACTAAATGTAATGGCTGACTCCCAAACGGGAAATCTATATAGTACATCGCGATTCCCGTCACCACCTCTAAGGCTATGAGTATGAGTGTCCAGTTAAGTAACTTGGTATGCCCTAGCAGTAGGTTTTTATTACGCCAGAATATATATAGGTTTAATAATGTCACGAGTATAGAAAACGATCTATGTACATAAAACCATACCGTAGCCGGGTTAAGCCATAACTCCTTTGCCTCATAGCCTACCTCTGCCACGCGCTCATCTACATACTGTCGTACTTGTGTGCCTAGTGCAATTTGCACAAGCGTGAGTATACTAGCGACCACAATGAGGTTTTTAAAAACAGGGTCATAAGTACGCTTTCGCGAAAGCGTAATCCCCATCTCTTTATGCTGCGATTTATACCACAAGAACAAGAGTAGCGCTACTATGAAGAGGGCCGCAATCATATGGATGGTAATTTTTACCGGTAGTAAGTTTGAGTCTACTACTTGCTTCCCCAGCCACGCCTGAAAAAGCATTAAAGGCAACACCATAAAGGTGGCAAAAATAAGCCCCTTGCGTCCCTTCCAGTACCAGAAAGCGAGAATCACCATAAGTAACATAGGGATACCGGCTAGTGCCGTTACAAGCCTGTTTATATACTCTATCCAGGTGTGCCATACGTTAAAGCTGGCATAGTCGTGCGTGTCATAAGTGTCCCAGTTTTGCTCATTATAGGTGGCTCCAGAAGTAAAATCTGCTGGCGCAACGCGCAGCGACTCATTGCGTATAATGACCTGTCCATCTTCATAACTATGGTTAGGCTCCCATTGCAGCTCGCTCTCTTCTGTAGGAGGTACTAAGTACCCAAAACACTGCGGCCAGTCTGGGCAACCCATACCGCTTCCCGTCATACGTACCACCGCCCCTGCGATGATAATGAGGTATAAGAAAATGATTGATATTTTAAGCGCGCGTCTGTACCACATATGTACTCTTTTTAAGAGCTGCAAAAATACAAAACGACCTTATTTTATTTCTTCTTTGGTGTTCAAAATAGTTGAAAATTGGGAGGATATAGTAAGAGAAACTATAATGTTGATAACCCATAAAAACTAAAGTAAAAACATAGTGATTTCAAACTCTGATAGCGTGTATATTTATGTAATCAATTAAAAGACAATAACATAAATCTAATAAACTTTAGGTTAAAAATTTCATCCAGCTTAATAACAAAATCCTTAAAACCTATATTATTTGAAACAAAACACAACATTATATAAGATTGAAAAAGAGCATAATCTGGAATCGGTAATTGAAGGAATAGTATCTCACCTTGCTCTAAACAAGAAGGAATCAATAATTAAAGACATTAAATTACTTGATTATGACGCAAAACTCATTGTCATTCAATCGTCTGACAAAGAATCAGAATGGTCTAAATTTATTCCGAAAGAATACACTGAAGGAATTTCTCTTGAGTATAAGATACCCTCAATATTAATACTAGTTAATACTAAATCAGGTATTTACTCAATAATCGGAGGAACGTTTTACAAATATGTTTTACCATTTTTAGATACTTCTTATGGATTAAACACATATTCTAGAATAATGGATCCAGTTATAGATCAAATAATTACTATAAAAACTAGAGGAGTTACTGGTCTACGTGCTGGTATGTCAGAACAGTTTAAAGACAATTATCGCTTAATGGATTATATTAAGTTTGGTAAAATCCCTACTGAATTAAAAATTAAAATTGCAGTTGAAACTGCTGAACTATATTTTAATCAATTCTTATCAAATAGATCTAAAAATATAATTTTAAATATATCTAGTGGATTAAACATTAATAAAAAATTGACATTTCAAGAATTAGGTCTTTTAATCGAAATTATAGAGTACATAGAAACAAAAAAGGCAAATGATTTTTTTAGTTCATATAAAGAAATAAATAATAAAGATAGAATCAAAAATTCTCTTAAACCCGCCTTAATTAATGAATTATTTAATCAAAGGGTAAATATTACTAGTAAAAAAATTTCAAATTTTGATGTTTGCTATCCTAATAAGATAGAAGATTTTTATAGCGCTGATGAATATAAAGTCAAATTAAAAAAAGGAAAGAGTAATTTTAAAACTATTGAAACAACAAGTGAAAAAAGCGAAATTTTACCGATAATCTTAAAGTATCTTAATGAACAGAATTTTGACCAAAATCTAGAATCTTTCAGTAACTACATTTATAATATCCATATTTATTCTTACAAAAACGATGCGAAGAAAGCTATTTTAAAGACAGCTTTAATTTACCATTTAAATACAGAACTTCACATTCAAGGCCTAGGAACTTATATCTATTTAGACTCTAAATGGTATCAACTAAGGAATATTTTTATTCAAGAAATGAATCAGAGATGTTCAGATATATTGAATGAATATGATCTAAAAAATAAAGTATTAAATGAAGAATGGAAAAGTAAATCTAACGGAAAAAGAGAGAACGAAGGCACATACAACGATCGCTATATCAAGAAAGACTACCTTGTTTTAGATGCCATAAATCCAGAATCAATAGAACTTGCTGATATAATTCATATAGATAACGGCACAGTCTACTTATGCCACGTAAAATATGGTTTTAGCACTTCAATGAGAGAACTATACAGTCAAATAATTTCCTCAGCTAGAAGATTAAAAAATGATCTTAAAGATGAAGATAATAAATACTTAAGGGCTGTCTATAAAGGACTACAATCTAAGTCTAAAAATAATGGTTTATATGAAGAGGAATTTTTAAATATTTTTAAAAATAGTAATAGTATTAAATATGTAATGTGTGTAACTAGCCATATAAAGAATAGACCACTGCAATCTACAGTTTCTAAATACAAATCAAATATTGCTAAACTATCACTAATTCAATGTTACCAAGAAATGCGAACAAATTATTATGATTTATCTTTTGAAATTATAAAAAACGATGCTTGTTTCAAAAATTGAGTTTCAAATTAACTGCTTTATAATTTGAGTGTATTTTAATATCCTTTCGCGAAAGCGTAATAACCCACAAACCATAAAAAAACCTGCTATCACTAGCAGGTTTTTTTATGGTATATCATTCTAGTAGTGACTAGATGTGTATAGGTCTATCTTCGGTTGCAGCGAGGGCAGCTTCTTTTACAGCCTCTGCATACGTAGGGTGTGCGTGGCTCATACGTGCAATATCTTCTGCACTTGCTCTAAACTCCATTGCGGTTACTCCTTCGGCTATAAGGTCTGCTACACGAGCGCCTACCATATGTACACCTAGTACCTCATCTGTTTCCTTATCTGCAAGTATTTTTACAAATCCGTCTGTATCACCACTCGCGCGGCTACGTCCTAATGCACGCATAGGGAACTGTCCAGACTTGTAGGCTACACCAGCTTCTTTAAGTTGCTCTTCGGTTTTACCTACAGAGGCAACTTCTGGCCAAGTGTATACTACACCTGGTATAAGGTTGTAATCTATATGTGGTTTTTGACCTGCAAGAATTTCGGCAACGAGTGTTCCTTCTTCTTCGGCTTTGTGAGCGAGCATTGCACCTTTTATCACATCACCTATAGCATAAATGTTTGACACATTAGTCTGCAAGTGCTCGTTTACTTCTACTTTACCACGCTCGTCTGTCTTGATACCTACAGCATCAAGATTAAGACCGTCTGTGTAGGCACGACGTCCCACAGCTACAAGTACGTAGTCTGCCTTAAACTCTACATCTACACCTTTTTTATTATTTGTCGCTTTTATGGTAATCTCATCTCCGTCACGCTCTACAGCAGTAACTCCGTGAGATAGAGCAAATTTTACTTTTTGCTTCTTGAAGACTTTAAGTAATTCTTTACTCTGAGCGCCATCCATCGTAGGGATAATGCGATCCATATACTCTACTACAGTTACCTCTGCACCTAGACGCTTGTATACTTGACCAAGCTCAAGACCTATCACACCACCACCTATCACAACAAGGTGCTTAGGTACTTCTGGAAGTTTTAATGCTTCTGTAGAAGTGATGATACGTTCTTTATCTATGTTTATAAAAGGTAATGTGCTAGGCTTAGATCCTGTTGCTATAATGGTATTTTTTGCCTCTATAGTTAGGTTTTTCTCTCCTGCGATATCTATGTGTGTAGCATCTTTAAAAGATCCCACACCCTGGTAAACGTCTATCTCATTTTTACCCATTAAGAACTCAATACCCTTTGTAGTAACGTCTACTACGCTTTGCTTGCGGGCAATCATTTTCTCTAGGTTAAATTTTACATCACCTACCTCGATACCGTGCTCTTCAAAATGCTTGATGGCATCTTCATAGTGGTGTGATGAATCTAGAAGCGCCTTAGACGGGATACACCCTACGTTAAGACAAGTTCCTCCTAGTGTACTATATTTTTCTATTATTGCTGTTTTCATTCCTAGTTGTGCACAACGTATTGCTGCAACATATCCACCAGGACCAGAGCCTATAACGGCTACATCGTATGAACTCATAATTTGTTTTTAAAAGTTACACAAAGATACAAAGAGCTGTGAAGTTAAAAGCGCAATGAATGGCTCTTTTTTACACGCATCTGCTAGGGAGTTTGTGACCACTAGACATAAAAAAAGCCCTCGTGTGAGGGCTCTTACTTTTTCGCGAAAGCGAACTAAACAATGATTACATCGCTCCCCACTCTTTTAGTGAGTCTGTGTTCATCTTTACGTAGTCTTGATTTTTTGCTTCTTTTGCTCCTTTAAGTGACGCTTGTGCTGCTTTTATAGCTCCTTTTTTGTCTCCTACCTTTGCAAGTAATAATGACTGCTGGCGTAGTTGCCAGAACTTAGGATCTTTGTTCATAGACATCGCTTTGTCCATATACGACTTTGCTTTATCTAGTGACTGTCCAGTGCTAGAAAGATATACTGCTGCAGCATAGTAATCACCCATACCTGGTCCTGCCATCATCTTATCTATACTCGCAAGTACTGTCTCGTTTGCCGGTACTGTAAATGGTACAGCTACATACGTTTTATCCCATTGCATTGTAAGGTGTGCACCATCGTTAGACAGGTGGTTGATTCCCATAGTAAAAGACTCTGCTGGCATATTGCTCATTTGTGCCTTTGCCGTTGCCTTTGCAGCAACCTTGCTATCGTCCCACTTTTGAGGTGTACCCCAGTTATTTGTATCTGTGTAGAAGTATACTTCCCAAGTAGATGCTGTAGGCTTTGTGTATACTGCATATTTTCCTGCCTTAAGCTCTGTACCTGCAACTGTTACTGGTGTAGAAAACTCAACGGTTGTATTTGCATTTGCACCTGTGCGCCACATTGCACCGTAAGGTACAAGGTCACCCATAATAGTGCGTCCTCTCATTGCAGGTCTAGAGTACTCAAGAGTAACATCTGTAAGACCTACCGTTTGCATCACCTTTGCTGCTGGGCTAGGTGCTGGTGTTTTAATTTGTGCTGTAGCTCCTGCTGTCATAAGACCTAAGAAGGCTACAAAAAGTAATTTTTTCATAATGCTTGATTTTATTGGTTATGGATTTTTTTACGCTTTCGCGAAAATTTCCTCACACAAAAATAAGATGTTAAAATGCGTCATATGTTAACAAAACCTTAATATAACGCTCTGTATCTTTACCGCAAAACAGCACATATGAAGCGCTACATAGCCGAAATAATAGGAACATTTACAATGGTTTTTTGTGGTTGTGGCGCTATGACAGTAAACGAGATTACAGGCGGCGCCGTTACCCACCCCGGTGTTGCAATTACCTGGGGGCTTATTGTGATGGCTATGATCTATGCCTTTGGTGATATATCTGGTGCGCACTTTAACCCTGCGGTGACAGTAGCTTTTGCTTATGCAAAGAAATTTGCGTGGAGAGAGGTGCCTAAGTATATCATTGCACAAGTAGTAGGAGCTACACTTGCCGGTGCGATGTTGTGGTTCTTGTTTCCTGAGAGTGAATTTTTAGGAAGCACCGTTCCCTCCTTTGAGCATTACAAGGCTTTTGTACTAGAGATAATCCTCACCTTTTTCTTAATGCTGGTCATCATAAACGTATCTACAGGTGCAAAAGAAATAGGTATCATCGCGGGTATTGCCATAGGTGGTGTCGTATTGCTAGAAGCAATGTTTGCGGGACCTATGACTAATGCGTCTATGAATCCTGCGCGATCTATAGGTCCTGCCATATTTTCTGGGCAATGGGAACCTATGTGGCTATATGTTACCGCTCCATTTATAGGTGCAATACTAGCCGTAGCAAGTTGCAAGCTCGTAAAAGACGAGCAGTGTTGTGATGCTTAATACATACCCACCCCACACATCTTCAACCCAAATCTTTGCACAACTCACGATTATTTAATTTTTGTTTAACTAAATAGCTTGTTTTGATAAACATTTTGATTGTATTTTTATAATCAGAAAATAAGCTATGAAAATCTACCAAATACATTCTAAGCAAAATCTACCTATAAGTGTAGATGAGGCTTGGCAGTTTTTATCAAACGCACGTAACCTAGGTACCATCACTCCAGATTATATGAATTTTAATATCATCTCTGGTGCAGATAGACCGGTGTATGCTGGCCAACTTATACAATACACCGTCACCCCTATTGCAAATATTAAGATGCAGTGGGTTACAGAAATCATAAGTGTAAAGGAAGGTGCCTATTTTGTAGATGAGCAAAAGTACGGCCCTTATGCCCTATGGCATCACAAGCATTTTATAAAAGAGATACCAGGCGGCGTAGAGATGGAGGATATTGTAGACTATAAAGTACCTGCAGGCTTTTTAGGAAGACTTGCACACCCTTATCTGGTAAAACCAAAACTAGAAGAGATTTTTGAATACAGAAAGAAAGCACTCGAAGACAAATTTGGTGTTTATAAAAACCCAGAACAAACAGCAACTACACTTAAACAAGATATACTAGCCTAACACGCATAAAAATAACACTATGAGCAAAAACATACTATTAATAGGAGGAAGCCACGGAATAGGTTTTGAAATCGCAAGCAAGCTATACCAAGACCACACGGTATATGTAGCTTCCCGTACTAATGAGAATCTAGGTAATCTAGATGTAAACTACATCGAGTATGACACAGAAAAGGATGAGCTAGACCTAAGCCAGTTGCCAGACCACCTAGATGGTTTTGTATTTTGCCCGGGTACTATAAACTTAAAGCCTTTTAAAATGCTCACGGTAGATACCTTCCGTAAAGATATGGAGCTTAATTTTTTGAGTATGGTAAACGTAGTTCACCAGGTGATGGAGCACCTTAAAAAATCTGAGCAAGCAAGTCTTGTTTTCTTTAGTACAGTTGCTGTAAAGGTGGGAATGCCTTTTCACACAAGTGTTGCCGCTGCAAAGGGAGCTATAGAAGGATTTGCCAAAGCACTCGCAGCGGAGTATGCGCCTAAGCTACGTGTAAATGTAATAGCACCATCACTTACAGACACACCACTTGCAAAGCGTCTCTTAAGCAACGACAAGAAAAAAGAAATGATGAACGAGCGCCACCCGCTTAAACGTGTAGGTACCTCAGAAGATATTGCAAATGCAGCAGCCTTCTTACTAGGTGACGACAGCACTTGGATTACTGGTCAAGTGATAGGTGTAGATGGTGGTATGAGTACACTTAATGTAAACTAAGTATTTAATAAAGAGGTTTAAAACGCTTTCGCGAAAGCGTATAAAAACCCAATCAAGGCTTTAAGAAACCCCCATTTCTTAAAGCCTTAAATTTGTAATCTATGAGCACAAAAAAAGTAACAATATTTTGGTTTCGTCGTGATTTACGACTGGATGATAATGTAGGTTTTCTAGAAGCACTAAAGGGAGACTACCCGGTCTTACCTATTTTTATCTTTGACAAAGAAATTCTTGATAAACTCCCAGAAGACGACGCCCGCGTTACTTTTATTTATAATGAATTACAAAAAATGCGTGACACCCTGCAAGCAGAGCACGACAGCTCGCTGGCAATGTTTTACAGCACTCCAGAGCAAGTTTTTAAAGAGCTCATAGCAGATTATGATGTGCAGGCAGTAATTACAAATAGAGATTATGAGCCGTATGCACTAGAGCGTGATAAAAAGATTGCATCACTACTTGAAGAAAATGATATCTCATTTACCACCTTTAAAGATCAAGTGATTTTTGAAAAAGATGAGATTGTAAAAGGAGATGGCGATCCTTATGTGGTTTATACACCTTTTAAAAATAAGTGGAAAGCGACTTTTGATGAAGATAAAGACCTCATCATACATTACACCTCGCAGTATCTTGACAATCTTATAGACCATAGTAGACTGCCTAATGTCACGCTGGCAGATATGGGTTTTAAAAAATCTAGCATTGAGGTGCCAGATTATGACGTAACCCCTACCCTTATAGAAAACTATGAGGATACACGCAATTTTCCCGCACAAGATGGGACATCGCGATTGGGGCCGCACTTACGTTTTGGTACAGTTTCGGTACGTAAAATGGTAAAAAAAGCAATAGCTCAGACTAACGAGGTTTTCTGGAGCGAACTCATATGGCGTGAGTTTTTTATGCAAATTTTATATCACTTCCCGCATACTAAAGACAAAGCCTTTAGATCAAAATATGACCGTATAGACTGGCGTAATAATGAAGAAGAGTTTGAAAAATGGAAAAACGGCCAGACGGGCTATGCCCTAGTAGATGCTGGTATGCGCGAGCTCAATGCAACAGGTTATATGCACAACCGTGTGCGTATGCTCACAGCAAGCTTTTTGTGCAAGCACCTACTTATAGACTGGCGCTGGGGAGAAACCTACTTTGCCGAAAAGCTACTCGATCATGATATGAGCTCAAACGTGGGTAACTGGCAGTGGGCAGCAGGTTCTGGAGTAGATGCTGCACCTTACTTTAGAATTTTTAACCCTATGACACAGGTTGATAAATTTGACAAGCAAAAGGAATATATCAATAAATGGGTGCCTGAGTTACAAGAGCTTTCGTATCCAGATAAAATGGTAGACCATAAAGAGGCTAGAGAGCGCTGTCTTAAAACGTATAAAGAGGCGGTTGCTTAGAACGCTTTCGCGAAAGCGTAATACCTATATATTCTAAACCTTACAAAATAAATAGAGTTTAACACCGCTCGCTAATGTTTTCATAAAGAATCTCAAATACAGTTTGAAAGCCAACTCATACTTGGCATATTTGAGAAAAAAAAAAAGAATGAAAACAAAAAGAACAGCGACGGTACTCACCGTTATAGCGATTATAGCCATTGGGTATTTCGCAATACCTAAACTCATTGGACTAGAGCAAAGTGTAAAAGGTTTTTCTAATTTTGAGGAAGTTATAGGAATACCAAATGATCTTGCGAGATATACAACTGGTGTAGTAGAGTTAATTACAGCAATACTTCTTGCACTCTCACTTACGGTGGCTAAAAGAGCAGAGACTACTCATATAGCAGGCTATTTGCTACTAAGTGGTACAATGGTAGGTGGCCTACTTACCGAATTTTTGATACGCCCAGAGCCAAAAATGATGCTCGTGTATATAGCAATTGTATTACTTGCGATAGCTATATATCAATTACTTAACACGCACACTTTAAAAGCACTTGATAATGAATAATCTTACTAATAAAGTCATCTTAATTACTGGTTCTTCAAAAGGGATAGGTAGTGCAACTGCACAACTACTTGCTCAACAAGGAGCACAAGTAGTGATAAACTATGCCTCTAGTGATGAAGATGCACAACAGACACTAGATGCTATAAAAAACGAAGGTGGCAACGCCATAAAAATAAAAGCAGATGTAAGTGATATAGAGCAGGTAAAAGCTATGTTTAAGGAGGTTCTTACTGTTTATGGCAAACTTGATGTGCTCATAAACTGTGCAGGCATTATGAAAAATAAGCCGTTTAATGAAGTTACTCAAGATGACTACACATCACAATATGATGTAAACGTACGAGGAATATTTAATACAATGCAGGAGGCTTTTAATCACTTACAAGATGGCGGGAAGATTATAAATTTTTCCTCCAGCACCACTAAGATGATGTTACCATCATATGCAATCTATTCTTCTACAAAAGCGGCTATCGAGCAAATGTCTCGTGTAGTTAGCCAAGAGATAGGCAGAGGCATAACGGTAAATTGTATAGCTCCTGGCCCTACAGAGACAGACCTATTTTTAAAAGGTAAATCTCAAGAGTTTATAAAAGAGCTTGAAGGTAAATCACCCTTTAACAGACTTGCTCAGCCAGAGGATATCGCAAAGGTAGTACAGCTTATGGTAAGCGATAACTCACAATGGATCACTGGCCAAGTGATAAATGCAAACGGAGGTATTGTCTAGCAGGGATTAAAAATTACGCTTTCGCGAAAGCGTATATTACCTTACTTTTAGCATTCACACATAGACATCAACTTGTGCTCAAATACTGGAAGTCCTTATCATTTACCACCCGTTTTTCTATAATTGCCGCAATAGTCACCTGCGCACTAGGACTCTTGAGTATGGGAGCGCTAGGGGCTGCACTATATTACACCGTATCTTTTCTATTTACATCGTACCCAAGTTTTTCTAGCTGGACGGGAGACTGGGTCTGGCCAGCGGTTATAAGTGCTGGTATGTTCTGGTCGTTAGGCTTCATCTGGGCAGGACTGGCAGCTCACTTTATAAAAAAAATCATCGCTTCTCCCCTCTTACGTACCATTCTATACATCATAATGTGCTGGTTGTGGGCAGTGACTGTCTGGTACATTATACTCTCTGTACACTTTTAGAGGAGGTATAATAGATGTATATAGTAGCTATAATGGGTAAGAAATTTGTCTTATCCTTTTTTACTATCTTAGAAGCTACTATAAATCAACCATTTTATGAAGAAAAAAGTACTCCTCTACGCATTAGGACTTATGACGTTGAGCCTCTCTGCTCAAAAGATGTCTGTAAACAAGAAGGCCGTAATTGCCTCTGTCGAAAAACACGAAAAAGAACTCATACGCATCTCAGACGAGATCTGGGCACTGGCAGAAACTGCCTTTGAAGAAACACAATCGGCTAAAATTCTAGCAGACTATGCGGAAAAACAAGGATTTACCGTAGAGCGCGGCGTGGCTGGGATGCCTACTGCCTTTGTTGCTACCTATGGATCTGGTAGCCCAGTGATAAGTGTACTAGGCGAGTTTGACGCATTACCAGGACTCTCTCAAAGAACAGAGCCTACTAAGAATCCGCTTAATGAAGGGCAGGCTGGTCACGGTTGTGGTCACAATATGTTTGGTGCGGCAAGCCTAGGGGCAGCAATTGCTATTAAAGAGCAAATAGAAGCAGGAAAAATAAAAGGAACTGTAAAATTTATGGGTACCCCATCTGAAGAAAAATTCTTTGGAAAAATATGGATGGTACGTGACGGCGTTTGGGACGGTGTAGATGTAAATGTATCGTGGCACCCAGCTGCCGAAATTAAGGCAGATGTACAAAGCTCACTTGCCCTTGTAGATTTTAAAATAGAATTTTTTGGTCAAGCAGCACACGCCAGCGCAGACCCTTGGAATGGTCGCTCTGCCTCTGATGCATTAGAACTTTATACAACAGGTATAAACTACTACCGTGAGCACGTAAAACCTACGGTACGTATGCATTACCATATACAAGATGGTGGACAAGTAGTAAACGTGGTCCCAGATTACTCGAGATTATGGATGCGCGTGCGTGACACAGAACGCAAAGGAATGATGCCAGTATACAAGCGCGTACAAGAA
This sequence comes from uncultured Dokdonia sp., assembly GCF_947496725.1. Classification (GTDB taxonomy): domain Bacteria; phylum Bacteroidota; class Bacteroidia; order Flavobacteriales; family Flavobacteriaceae; genus Dokdonia. The sequence goes on along the minus strand of NZ_CANMDS010000007.1, from coordinate 47,031 downwards.
ATGGCAGAAGGCGCAGCAATACTCGCAAATGTAGATTACAAAGTATCTCTCATTTCTGGTATTTATGAAGTGCTCGTAAACAGAACCGGTGGTGCAGCAATGCAAAAAAACTTAGAGCTGCTAGGCCCTATCACATACACTCCAGAAGAAATCGCCTTTGGTAAAAAGATACAAGAAGTAACAGGAAAACCACAAGTAGGTATGGATAGTGCTATCAAGCCACTTGAAGAAACTAGAGAAAACCCAGGTGGCGGAAGCACAGATGTAGGAGATGTAAGCTGGAATGTGGCAAACATAAATCTAGGTGTAACTACAGCTCCTAAGGATACACCGTGGCACTCGTGGGCAGTTGTAGCCTGTGGTGGTATGTCTATTGGGCATAAAGGGATGACTTATGCCAGTAAGGCAATGGGTATGACAATGCTAGATCTTTTTGAAAACCCAAAACTTGTAGAAGAGGTAAAAGCAGAGTATAAAGAGCGCAAAGGCGATGCCGTTTATGAAGCTATTGTACCTCCAGGACCACCACCAGTAGATCAAGGTAAATAATATGAAAAATATACATATCAAAGCAGTAGCACTTGTTGCTACTGCTTTTTTCATCCAGAGTTGTAAGGAGCAAGCACCAATAGACACAAGTGAGGCTACAACACAACAAATAGAAGTGGCTATAGATCACTATGCAATAAATGTAAATGATCTAGAGAGAAGTGTTGATTTCTACCAAAAGATATTTGGCTTACAAGAAATAGAAGATGGCACAGAGCAACCCCACATACGCTGGTTTAGACTAGGCAGCACACAAGAGTTACACATTATCGAGGTAGATAGCCTAGATAAACGTATTCCAAAAGGAGTACACCTGGCGCTAGCTGTGCGGGATTTTGACCGCTTTCGCGAAAGCATTATAAACTACAATCTAGATTATTATGACTGGCCAGGTACTAAAAACGCAATATCAACACGCCCGGATAAGGTGAGACAATTATATATACAAGACCCAGACGGTTACTGGGTAGAAGTAAATGATGGTAACCAATTTTAACTAAAGCAAAAGCTATGGACACACGCGCACAGATGAAAGAAAATGCTATTAACTTTTACAAAATGGCTTATGAGGGCAATCCTAAAAAGGCTGTTGAGCTCTATGTAGGAGATGAGTATATACAGCACAATCCAGATGTGGCAAATGGCACACAAGGGTTTATAGATTACTTTGAAAGAATGCAGTCTGAGTATCCCGAAAAGTCAATTAACTTTGTACGTGCCATTACCGAAGATGACCTCGTTGCCTTACACACACATCAAGTATGGCCGGGTAATGATCAATACATCACGATGGACTTTTTTAGATTTGACAACAATCTAAAAATTGTAGAACACTGGGACTCTATACAACAGGTGCCAGAAAAAAGTGCAAATCCTAATACGATGTATTAAGACTTCATAAGATCTATCTCTTTTAGGTTTTCTATGCGATTACGCTTTAAGAAAGCATCTATTGTTTCAAAATGCTCTATCACGCGCTTTTCTTTAAACTCAAATACTTTTTTTGATAAGCCTTGCAAGAAATCTCTATCGTGAGAGACAAGTATGAGGGTACCATCATAAGTTTGTAACGCCTCCTTAAGCACATCTTTTGATTTTATATCTAAGTGATTTGTAGGCTCATCTAGTATTAAGAGATTTACAGGCTCTAGTAATAGTTTTACCATCGCAAGACGGGTCTTTTCTCCTCCTGAGAGTACACTTACCTTTTTATCTATCGCATCACCTGAAAACATAAAACGCCCAAGGATATTTTTTATCTGTGTGCGCATATCTCCTTTTGCAACCTCATCTACCGTTTGGAAGATAGTGAGCTCTGGATCTAGTAGCGCTGCTTGATTTTGAGCAAAATACCCCACTTTTACGTTATGACCTAGTTCGCAGTCTCCTTCTACTTCTATCTCGCCCAGAATGGCTTTAATCATTGTAGATTTTCCCTCGCCATTTCTACCTACAAAACTCACCTTTTCACCTCGAGCGATATCCATACTTGCGTTGCTAAAAACGGTATGATCATCATATTTTTTTGTGAGCTCTTTTACCTTTACAGGAAAGTCTCCAGAGCGTGGTGCCGGCGGAAATTTAAGTGCTAGCGCAGAGTTGTCTACCTCATCTATCTCTATAATCTCAAGCTTCTCGAGCATACGTTCTCTAGATGAGACTTGATTTGTCTTACTGTAAGTTCCTTTAAACCTGTCTATAAAGGCCTGGTTATCTGCAATAAATTTTTGTTGCTCTTGGTACGCTTTTATTTGATGCGAGCGACGGTCTGCACGCAACTCAAGATAGTGAGAATAGTTTGCTTTATAATCATAAATGCGTCCCATCGTAACCTCTATGGTACGGTTTGTAATATTATCTATAAACGCCTTATCGTGAGAGATCACAATAACGGCTTTTGCCTTGTTAAGTAAGAAATCTTCTAGCCAAATTACCGACTCAATATCTACGTGGTTAGTAGGCTCATCTAGTAGTATAAGATCGGGCTTTTTAAGTAAAATTTTGGCGAGCTCAATACGCATACGCCACCCTCCAGAAAACTCACTGGTAGGCCTATTAAAATCTGACCTTTTAAAGCCTAAACCTCTTAGCGCCTTCTCTACCTCTTCTTCTATATTTACCTCCTCAATGGCATAAAATTTCTCACCGATATCTGTCACCTTAGTAATGATATCCATATACTCTTGAGACTCATAATCTGTGCGTGTCTCTAGCTCTTTATTGAGACGATCCATCTCTGCCTTCATATCTAGCACGGTAGAAAACGCCTTTGAAGCCTCCTCCATAACTGTACAATCATCATCTGTAAGGAGGTGTTGCGGTAGGTATGCAATGACAGCATCCTTAGGCGTACGCACGTTACCACGTGTCGCTTTCTGTACACCAGCAATAATCTTCATCATAGTAGACTTACCCGCACCATTTTTACCCATAAGGGCAATTTTGTCATTTTCATTTATGGTGAAAGAAACGTTACTAAAAAGCGTATCTCCGCTAAACTCTACTGCAAGATTATCTACTGCTATCATTGTATAAATTTAAGTGTGCAAAAGTAATTAAATCAAGAGGTATGATGTAGATTTTTATTACGCTTTCGCGAAAGCATACTTATCCCAAGAAGACTTCTAAAAGAAATAAGATAAATAAGGCCGACAATTTACAACTGCAAGGTCGCCTCTTCATCCATAAACCAGTGCAGCTCCCCAGATTGAGGTGAGACTAGGCTTGCAGGGTAATCAAGAAAGTTATCTTCTTTATTAATAATGACCTTAACCTTTTCTTGTTTTGAAGCTCCCGTGACAAGAAATGCTACAGTCTTTGCATTGTTTATAATATCTCCTGTAATACTTACACGCTGCTGCCCAGATTCTGGGTGTGTGGCTACCTCACACCAGTTTTCTGAATCCCAAAGACCTATCTCGTGCGGAAATATAGATGCCGTATGCCCATCGTCTCCCATTCCTAAAATCACGAGGTCAAATTGTGGCACCTCATTTTCAGAAGCTAGAGTTTGTTCTAGCTCTTTTGAGTAACGCACCGCCTCTGCCTCTGGAATATTTTCACCTAGTATGCGGTGTATGTTTGCCTCTGGTAGTTGGATTTTAGAAAACAAGTGATCTACCGTCATTTTATAATTACTCTGCTCATCTGTAGGAAGCACGCAGCGCTCATCACCCCAGTAAAAGTGGAATTTTGACCAGTCTGTTTCCTTATAATTAGCCGCGAGGTAATCAAAAACTATTTTGGGGGTACTTCCTCCAGAAAGCGCTACTGTAATAAATTTTTTATCACTTGCAAGGTCTATTAGAAATTTTGCAAAATCTTGAGCAACGTCGTTTTTAGTTTTTGATATATGTAGTTTCATCTTGTTTCTTTAGTTATTCTATAACGCAATATCCAGCATCGTCTGCGAGGTTCTCACAAGGGTTACGCCACATACTCTTTCCTTCTATAAGCTCATCTGCGTGTTGTGGTCCCCACACACCAGCAGAGTATCCATAAATCTTTGCATCACCTTTTTTCCAGTGATCTAAGATAGGGTCTGTAAATCTCCAGGCTGCCTCTACCTCATCTGCACGGGCATACAAGGTAGCATCACCTTGCATTGCGTCTAATAATAGGCGCTCATAAGCTTCCATAATATGTGACTCGTCACCTAGGCTTTCATAATAAAAGTCTAGATTACCACGCTCTACTGCAAATCCTTGACCTGGTACTTTTACACCAAATTTTACTAAGATTCCCTCATCTGGCTGTATGCGTATAATGAGTTTATTATCCTTATTCATATCAGAATTTTTAAAAATCTGATGGTGTGGAGACTTAAAGTGTATCACCACTTCTGTAACCTTAGTAGGCATACGCTTTGCCGTACGCACATAAAATGGCACATCTGCCCATCTCCAGTTATCTACATAAAACTTGACAGCGGCATAGGTCTCTGTAGTACTATCTGGATCTACATCTACCTCTTCTCTGTATCCTTTTACTTTCTCTCCTTCTATCTCTGAGGCTAGATATTGACCGCGTATGGTATTTTCTTCCAGCACCTTTGGGTCAGTCATTAATCGTAGAGACTTAAGGGCTTTCATCTTTTCATTACGTATCTCCTCAGGATTTGCACTTAGTGGTGGCTCCATAACTATAAGTGCAACAAGCTGCAGTAAGTGACTCTGAAACATATCTCTAAGTGCTCCAGACTTGTCATAATAACCACCTCTAGACTCTACGCCTCCACTCTCTGCATTTGTAATCTCTACGTGGTGTATGTAATCACGATTCCATAAAGGTTCAAAAATACTGTTTGCAAATCGTGTGACGAGTATATTTTGAACGGTCTCTTTACCTAGGTAATGATCTATTCTATAAATCTGTGATTCTTTAAAATATCTGTGTAATCCCTCATTAAGTGACTTTGCAGTCTCAAGACTGTAACCAAATGGCTTCTCTACAATAAGGCGTTTCCACCCTAGACGCTCATCATTAAGACCCTTTGCTGTTAGATTTTTTGCAATAGCCTCAAATAAACTAGGCGGTGTAGATAGATAAAATATGATGTTATTATCACATTGATACGTCGTATTAAGATCTTGAATACGCTCGTTAAGCTCCCTATAATCTACATCGTACTTTTTATGTAGGTCCTCATAAAACAGCTTTTCTGAAAATGCAGCTATAAACTCCTCACTATCATCAAGATACTTACTCTCTAATGCTACACGTTTTCTAAACTCCTCATCTGTCATAAAGCTGCGTGCCACCCCTAGCACAGCAAAGTGCTCTGGTAAATGCTTGTCTTTATAAAGCTTATATAATGCAGGAACTAATTTACGGGCAGTGAGGTCTCCCGATGCGCCAAAAATGACTAATAATTGATTCTCTGTCTTGCGCATAATGAGCTAGTTTTATTTAAGGTCAAAAGTATTGAAACTTTACACCATTCCCAACGGACTTTGACACCACTTACCCACAAAAAACCAATATTTTTCCACTATTTTTGATGTGCGATGCGTGGTGTATTGTAACAGACAAAATTTCGGCTACAAGGCGGTGTTGTTTTGTAGTAAAAGAAAGATCAATTATGGAAAATACTTATGATTTTGGCTTAGTAGGACTAGGCGTTATGGGACGTAACTTTATACTTAACGTTGCAGATAATGGTTTTACAGCAATGGGTAATGATCTTGATACAGAAAAGGTACAAGCACTCATAGATGAAGGCGGCAATGTAGATAAAGTAAATGCGACTGTAGAGGTTTCCGCTTTCGCGAAAGCGCTCTCATCACCACGTAAAATTATGTTACTCGTCCCTGCCGGAAAAGTAGTAGACATCGTGATAGAAAGCCTCTTACCGCACTTAGATAAAGGTGATATCATTATAGATGGAGGAAACTCCTTCTTTACAGACACAGACCGAAGAGAAGCCTACCTTGCCGAAAAGGGAATACACTTTTTTGGCGCTGGTGTTTCTGGTGGTGCAAAAGGAGCTCGCAAAGGCCCAAGCATAATGCCTGGAGGATCAAAACCTGGCTATGCTGCCGTACAACCTATTTTTGAAGCAGTATCTGCCAAATATAATGGTGAACCTTGTGTGGCATACCTAGGACCAAAATCTGCCGGAAACTATGTGAAAATGGTACATAACGGTATTGAGTACGGACTTATGCAACTCACGTCTGAAATGTATGACGTGCTTAAAAAAGCTGGAAAACTAAGTAATCAAGAACTACACGAGACATATAAGTCTTGGAATGAGGGAAGACTACAATCTTTTCTGGTTGAAATAACCTCAGAAATTTTTGCCGAAAAAGACACCCTCACAGATGGTGACCTAGTAGACCAAATACTAGATAAAGCAAAGCAAAAAGGAACTGGAAAATGGACATCGCAAAACGCAATGGATCTAGGTATACCAGTACCCTCTATAGATATTGCCGTAAGTATGCGTGAGATCTCTGCACTTAAGGATGAACGCACCGTGGCAGACTCGCTTTATGACCGCCCAGAGGTTGCTACGATGGCAAAAGAAAAACTTACTGACCTTACAGAAAAAGCACTTTACTTCTCTTATATCATCACTTACGCACAAGGATTACACCAACTCGCAGATGCATCTAAGGAGTATGGTTATGACTTAGACATCGCGGTTATTGCAAAGATATGGCGTGCAGGATGTATCATAAGAGCAAAGCTACTGGCAGATATTACTGACGCCTTTACAGAAGATAGTGAGCTACCTAACCTATTACTGTCGCCTTCATTTATTCCAAAAATTCAAGATACGGTAGATGCGGCAAGAGAGCTTGTAGCCTTTGGTGCTGTAAATGGGATACCCCTACCAGGTTTATCTAACTCACTCACGTATTTTGACGCATACACCTCAACACGACTACCACTTAATGTGATACAGGCGCAGCGAGATTATTTTGGATCACACACGTATGAGCGACTAGATCGTGAGGGTATTTTTCACACAGAGTGGGAGAAATAAACTAGTGACTTTTTAAAAATTTACTTCTAGCAGCGACTGCCTCATTTGTGTAGTCGCTAAAGACACCATCTACACCTGCTTCAAAAAAGCGTAGATACTCGTCTATATGATTAGTATTTGTAACCCACTTGGTATCTTCATTTCTAAAGGTGTAAGGATGCACTTCAAGATTGTAGCTATGAGCAAGCGCAACAAAGTTTGTTACTGGGGTTAATACACCCTCTGAGGTTACAGAGATAATAAAAGGTTTCCAAGGGCCTACAGCATCTGCATAGCTTGCCATAAACTCCATACCTTCTTTTGTTGTAAAAAACTGGTATGAGCGCTTATCTTTATTTTTTATAAAATCATATGGTTGACCTTCTGGGTCGTAGCTTCCATCTTCTTTTGTAAATAGTAGATTACCATCATTTGTAATACCAGCTGCGCCTAGTAGTTGTATGAGTTTTATATCACTTTTTGAACGCAAGTATTGCAAGGTTGCAACCTCAAAACATTGTACATAGATAGAGGACTCTTTGCTGTTATAATCTGCCTCATTAATCATTTTTAAAAAATGATCTTCCATAGGTAAGCCAAGCTCCTTATGATAGGTAGGATGTTTCAGTTCTGGGTAAACTCCTACGGGGTTTCCTGCTGTGGTTTTGTGCGCTTTCGCGAAAGCGAGAATCTCCTCAAAGGTAGGTATCTCAAAAAGGTCATCGTACTCGTGCGTTCTGTTTGCCCACGACTGTCTAGCTCGTAATGTTTTTAACTCTCTAAGGGTGAAATCAGACACAAACCAGTCTGTAACAGCAACGCCATCAAGGAGCTTTGTGGTCTTACGATTTGCATACTGTGGTAGTGTTGAGACATTTGTTGTAGTAGATATAAATGGCTCGTGACGGGCTATGAGCACACCATCTTTAGTCATCACAAGGTCTGGCTCAATATAATCTGCACCTAGTTGTACTGCCTTTTTATATCCTTGCATTGTATGCTCTGGATAGATAGACTGTGCTCCTCTATGCGCTATGATTATGGGTTTGTTTTTTGTCACGGGATTTTCAACTTTTACTGTAATATACAGATCGTTTTAGAAATGACATTAACAAAAAAAGGCGCAAATTTAATTTGCGCCTTTGTTATATCTATAATAATCAGATTAATCTATTCTTGTAATCTTAGCTCCTATGGCTCTAAGACGCTCATCTATATTTTCATACCCACGATCTATTTGCTCAATATTATGAATGGTAGATGTTCCTTTTGCACTTAAGGCTGCTATAAGTAATGAGATACCAGCGCGTATATCTGGCGATGTCATTGTTGTTGCTTTAAGTGTAGACTGGAAATTGTGTCCTATTACGGTTGCACGGTGTGGATCACAAAGTATCACTTTTGCTCCCATATCTATAAGCTTATCTGTAAAGAAAAGACGGCTTTCAAACATCTTTTGGTGCACCATAAGTTCACCTTTTGCCTGTGTAGCCACAACAAGTATGATACTTAGTAAGTCTGGTGTAAACCCTGGCCAAGGCGCATCTGCAATGGTCATAAATGATCCATCTATATATGACTCAACCTCATACCCATCTGTATGAGCAGGGATATAAATATCATCTCCTTTGCGCTCTAACGTGATACCTAGTTTTCTAAAGGTGTTAGGAATCACACCTAGATCATCCCAGCTCACGTTTTTGATTGTTATCTCACTTTTAGTCATCGCAGCAAGACCTATCCACGAGCCTATCTCAATCATATCTGGTAAAACACGGTGATTGCAACCACCTAGTTTTTCTACTCCTTCTATGATTAACATATTAGAACCTATACCTTTTATATCTGCTCCCATACGCACCATCATCTTACAGAGTTGCTGTAAGTACGGTTCACAAGCGGCATTATAAATTGTAGTTGTTCCTTTTGCAAGTACAGCTGCCATTACAATGTTTGCAGTACCAGTAACCGAAGCTTCATCTAGTAACATATAGGCACCTGTGAGTCCTTCTGGAGCTTCTACTCCATAAAAACGTTCCTCACGGTTGTAGCGAAATTTTGCTCCTAATTTTATAAACCCTTCAAAGTGCGTATCTAGACGACGGCGACCTATTTTATCACCACCTGGACGAGGAATATATCCTTTGCCAAAACGTGCTAGTAATGGCCCTACAATCATTATAGAACCACGTAGACCGCTTCCTTCTTTCTTAAATTTCTCGCTTTCTAGATAATCAAGATCTAGCTCATCTGCCTGAAAGGTAAAAACACCTTTTTCTAACTTCTCAACCTTTACACCTAGATTTTGCAAGATCATAATGAGCTTGTTTACATCTATAATGTCTGGTACGTTACTGATGGTTACTTTTTCAGGAGTAAGCAGTACGCCACATAGTATTTGTAATGCTTCGTTTTTTGCTCCTTGTGGTTGAATATCACCTTTAAGCTGGTGACCGCCTTCTATCTGAAATGTTGCCATAGGTAGATTGAGGTATATTTTTTAATAACGCTTCTTACGGTTATTGTTTTTTGAATAATTTCTTTTCTTTACTGGGTTGTCTGCAGCTTTAGCCTTTTTATTAGCACGTATTAATCTATCAGAATCACGTAACTGCTCGTCACGCTCTTTAAGATTAATCTCACCGTTACTAAGTTCAAAAAGGTGATCAAAGATTACATCATCCTCTACGGTGTCTTTGTTCCAGTTTAAGAAACACTTTTTCATATGATTTGCAATAGTCATTGCAAGCCCTTCACGCATCTCTCCTTTTTCCCAAGAGACCGCTACATCTATCATACGCTTTATGTTATTACCATAAAAACGATATTTGGGATGATTTTGTGGGTACTCTAGAGGTTCTGGACGCTCTGCAAGCTCTTCTCTAGATGGTTTTCCATATGGAGACTCTACATCTAGTTTAAAATCAGACATTATAAATAACTGATCCCATAATTTATGTTGAAAATCTGGTACATCACGCAAGTGCGGTTGTAAATTACCCATCACCGCAATAATTGCTTTTGCAGTTTTGTTACGCTCTTCGGCGTCTTCCATTGCCGTCGCATCATTTACCATTTTTTGAATATGGCGCCCGTACTCGGGTATGATGAGATGGACTCTCTCCGTGTTGTACTCTAATTGATCTATCAATTGTAAAAAATTAAGTGAAGTTATCTTTTATGTAAAGACACCTGCAAAATACTAAAATTTGTATAAATGCTTACAGGTTTAATAAATTGATAACAGTTATTTGTTATAAGTACGCTTTCGCGAAAGCGTAATCACACCCTATAAAGAGATGACACCCTCTACCTCTGCCACTTCTTTATACTTTGCTATAACCGCGTCTGGGTTTTTCATACGCACGTTTATAGAAACGCTAGTGTACTTACCTGTGCGTGATGCATTTTTCTTTATGACGGCACCTAGATGATCAAAAATCTTAACGATTTGTGCTTCCTTTTCGGCGCTTGCTGGTACTATAAATTTATACAAATATGGTGCTGGCCACATTGAAGTGTCTGCTAGCTGTGCTTTTAATTTTGTGTAAAATTCTTCTGTTTTCTTTCCTGAATCCATCTTCTTATTTTCTATTGCAAAGATACTGAAATCACATTCCCTGTAGTTTGCTTAATTTTGCTTTAAAGATTACCATTTTTATGCCAAAAAGAATACTCCTCATAGGTGGCCCTTCTACAGGAAAAACAACATTACTTAATCACTTAGAAAATCTAGGCTATGCCTGCCTAGAAGAAATATCACGACAAGTGATAAGCAATGCCCAAAAGGAGGGCATTGACCAGCTTTTTTTAGAGAAGCCATTACTCTTTTCTACCCTATTAAGAGATGCACGTATCAAGCAATTTAAGGATGTAGATGGTTTTAAAAATGATTTTGTTTTTATAGATCGCGGCATACCTGACACGGTGGCATATATGGACTTTGTAAATCAAGAATATCCAGAAGATTTTATTGAGGCTTGTAAGGCACACACTTATGACCTTGTTTTTATATTACCTACTTGGGAAAAAATACACGTGATTGATCAAGAACGTTATGAAACCTTTGACCAAGCAAAGGAAATAGAAGAACATCTTGTACAGACATATAAACAGTATGGCTACTCACCTATACCTGTACCTACTGGTCCTGTAGAAGAGAGAGCGCAATTTATACTTAACACACTTACTTCTTGATAGATAAAGCAAAAGATATACTCACCACATACTGGGGTCATAGTAATTTTAGACCGCAACAAGCAGAGATTATAAAAAACGTTCTTGCTGGTGAGGATAGCATTGCTTTATTACCTACTGGCGGTGGTAAATCATTATGTTACCAGCTGCCCTCACTTCTATTAGATGGAATTACTATTGTAGTATCGCCACTCATAGCCTTGATGAAAGATCAAGTGATGGGGCTTCAAGAAAAAGGGATAAAAGCACTGTCTATTACAAGCGGCATAAGCTATGGAGAACTAGACACCTTACTTGATAATTGTATTTATGGCAATTACAAGCTTCTTTATCTATCACCAGAACGATTACAGCAAGAACTAGTACAAGAACGCATAAAGCTTATGAATGTGAGCCTTATCGCGGTAGATGAGGCTCACTGTATCTCGCAATGGGGTCACGATTTTAGGCCGGCATATAGAGATATTTCAAAACTTAGAGCTTTAAAACCTAACTGCCCCATTATTGCTCTCACCGCCACTGCTACAACTAAGGTACTTGAGGATATAACTACTTTACTAGATCTCAAACAACCACAATTATTTAAAACTTCATATCATAGAAAAAACCTCACATATAAAATACGACTTGCTACAGATAAGTTTTATGAGCTAGAAACCATACTAGCAAACACACAGCAAAGCGCTATCGTATATGTACGTAATAGAAAGGCAACACTTAATACAGCTCATTTTTTAAAGGGACGAGGCATCACAGCCACCTCATATCACGGAGGTATGTCTCGGGAGGAGCGTCATAAACAATACTTAGCCTGGCGTACAAATAAAGTACAGGTAATGGTGGGTACAAGTGCCTTTGGTATGGGAATAGACAAAGCAGATGTAGATACCGTAGTGCACTTAGAAATTCCTGACAGTATAGAAAACTACTTTCAAGAAGCAGGAAGAGCAGGAAGGGCAGGTCAAGAATCTCAAGCCGTATTATTATATAATGAGAACGACGAGGTACGTCTAGAAAACCAGTTTCTTAAAGTAATACCAGACACTCATACGGTAAAAAAAACCTATAAACATCTAGTAAACTATTTTCAAATCTCATACGGAGAAGGACAAGATAGCTTACACCGCTTTAACTTTAGTGAGTTTTGTGGCGCTTATAAATTACACACCATTCTCACCTATAATGCGTTACAGGTATTAGATCGCAATAGCGTCATAAGTTTATCTCAAGAGTTTACAAAGAGAGCAACTATTAACTTTAAAGTAAATGACTTTGCACTCACCTATTACTTACTACGAAACAATCAACTAGACGATGTTGTAAAGGCTGTATTACGTACGTATGGAGCAGTTTTTGAACAGGTGACTAATATCAACTATAATATCATTGCAAATAAAGCTGGTAAAACTCTAGAGCAAGTACATCAAGTGCTCCTCACGCTAGACCAAGATGATATAATAGATTACGAGCATCAAAACTTTGACACGGCAATCACCTTTTTAGTCCCTAGAGAAGATGACCGTACTATTAATGTGATTGCTCCGTTTATAAAAACCCAAGAAAACTACAAGAAAAACCAAGTACAAGCCGTTAAAGACTATATAGCAAATGATACTACGTGTAGAGCTATACAGCTTATGCATTACTTTGACGAAGTGCTTGATGAGCCTTGTGGTAATTGTGATGTATGCAGAAACCGTACAGTTATAAAAACCAGAACATCTATAGATAATGCCATTATAGATTTACTTAAAGGAGGTGCAAAAAGTTCGCGAGAAATTGCACAACTAGCATACCCGCAACAGACAATAATCAATTCTATTCGACTACTTTTGGAACAGAAAAAAATAGCCATTTTACCTAATAACACATACACCCTATTATGAGAGATTTACGCATAGTTTTTATGGGCACGCCAGAATTTGCAGTGACCATCTTACACGGTTTACTAGACGAAGGATATAACGTAGTAGGTGTAATTACGGCACCAGATAGACCAGCAGGTAGAGGACAAAAAATACGAGAGAGCGATGTCAAGGCATTTGCAAAAGCGAGAAACCTCAACATCTTACAACCTACTAATCTCAAGAGCGAATCTTTTCTAGAAGAACTTGAAGCACTTAAGGCAAACCTTCAAATTGTGGTTGCCTTTAGAATGTTACCAGAAGCGGTATGGAAGATGCCTGCTTATGGCACATTTAACCTACACGCATCATTACTTCCTCAATATCGTGGTGCAGCGCCTATAAACTGGGCAATTATAAACGGTGAGACAGAAACAGGTGTAACTACATTTTTTATAGATGAAAAAATAGACACTGGAGAAATTATCTTACAAGAATCACTAGCTATAGATGATAAGGAAAATGCAGGTCACCTGCACGACCGTCTTATGATAGCTGGTAAAGAACTTGTAATTAAAACGGTTAAGGCAATTGAGCGAGATGATGTAAAGACACATATACAAGACTCATCAAAAGAATTAAAGACTGCTTACAAGTTACATAGTGAGAATACGAGAATAAACTGGGACGCCCCACTTCAAGAAATCTACAATCACATAAGAGGACTAAGCCCTTACCCTGCTGCTTATACCATACTAGAAAATGGTGGCAAGGAGCAACGCGTAAAAATTTATGGCGCTTTCGCGAAAGCGGATAAAGAGATGCTCATTCCCTCAGGAGCCGTAACGCAGGTAGATGATCATCTCGCCATTGCAACTCCAGAAGGATACATTTGTATCACAGAAATCCAGCTTTCTGGAAAGAAAAAGATGGCGGTAAAGGACCTACTTAATGGTTACAAGTTTGATAAAAATGCCAAAATGCGCTAAACCCCCATAACCATTGACGTTAAGAGAATTACAAAATACACCCCTCTTTATCAACAAATGGGCATACTTATTAACAAAAACCTCGATTTCCCTTGCTATAGCTTGCGTAAGCGAATAATCCGTATAAATTTGTTAGGGAATTAAACATACAGTTTAACCACAATTAATTAATTAACAAATTATATTATGAACAAATCAGAATTAATCGACGGAATGGCAGAGCACGCTGGCATCACTAAAGCTGCAGCAAAAAAAGCATTAGAATCTTTCTTAGGAGACGTTGAAGGTACTCTTAAAAAAGGAGGACGTGTTTCTCTAGTAGGTTTTGGATCTTGGTCTGTATCTAAGCGTAATGCTCGTGAAGGAAGAAATCCTCAAACTGGAAAAACTATCAAGATCGCTGCAAAAAATGTAGTAAAGTTTAAAGCTGGATCTGAGCTTGCATCTTCTGTAAACTAGTCGATTTTAAGTGTTATATAAAGAAAGGAAGCAGTAATGCTTCCTTTTTTTTATGCCCTATTTATAAATACTATAACTATTATGGTTTATGTTACGCTTTCGCGAAAGCGTAAAAACTACATTCAAAAGTAACTCCCCACAAAGAATAGCACGGCAAGTAAAAATGTAGATAACGCCACTTTCTTTAACTCTGGATCAAGCAAGGCGTGCTCCTTTGTATTTCTCACCGTAAGCATATGCTTAACCAGCGGTAAGAAAGCTATGATAGATACATAGTCTAAAAGATCTGTTGCCCTCAAGACTATAAAACTAACCCAGCAACAAATCGCTGCTAGAAACAAGATGTTATGGTAACGCACAGCTCCCTTCTGCCCCAAAATAACGGCTAGGGTATTTTTACCCACTCGAGTATCAGACACACGATCACGCATATTATTGAGATGCAATACCATTACAGAAAGTACACCTATTGTTATAGCGGGTAATATATGTATGAACTGTATGTATTGTGTAAATAAAAAGAAAGAGCCCAGCACACCTACTAACCCAAAAAACAAAAAGACAAATACATCTCCTAATCCTTTATAACCATAAGCACTTCTACCTACGGTGTACTTTATTGCAGCTATAATGGCGGCTATACCTAATAAAAAGAATACGAGAGACAGTATAAATTGATCCTTCCCAAAAGCTGTATAGATAAGACTTAGTACTATTACAATAGTGATAATCGAGGTGATAATAATAGCTTTTTTGAGGTGCGTTGCGGTGAGCAAGCCACTTTGCATTGCCCTTGCAGGCCCCACACGCTCATCATTATCTGTACCTTTTACACCGTCACCATAATCATTTGCATAGTTAGATAAGATTTGAAACCCCAGTGTAGCTAGTATAGCAAGGCCAAAGATGAGACCATTATAAGCATTTTCTTGTAACGCTAGGCCACCACCTACTAGTATACCAGCTATAGAGAGTGGTAAGGTACGAGGGCGAGCGGCACTAAGCCAGACTTTAAATGAAGGCATAAAATATTTTAAGTGCGTAAATGTACTATTTTCTTTAGGCATCTACTCGTCTCAACTTTCAAAAGGATTTACTAGATTAGCTACTATTAAAACACCCATCGTTATGAAACTAAAATATGCACTACTAAGCGCCTCTGTAATTCTTTTACTTATATCTTGTAAAAAGGAAAAAACTACTGTTGCTACAGCCCCAGTAATGGAGAAAGCACCTTTCTTTTGGGAAGCTTCAAATATGTACTTCCTACTTACAGATCGTTTCTATAACGGAGACACATCAAATGATGTAAATTTTAATAGAACAGAAGAAACTGCCACTTTAAGAGGTTTTGAAGGAGGAGACATAAAAGGAATCACAACAAAAATTAAAGAGGGTTACTTTACAGATTTAGGAATTAATGCCATCTGGTTTACTCCTGTGGTTGAGCAAGTACACGGCCCGGTAGATGAAGGTACAGGTGTTACTTATGGCTATCACGGGTACTGGACAAAAGACTGGACAGCTCTCGACCCTAACTTTGGGACAAAAGAAGACCTCAAAGAGCTCATAGAGACGGCACATACTAATGATATACGTATCGTTATGGATGTGGTTCTTAATCATACAGGACCGGTAACAGAGCAAGATCCTTTCTGGGGTACAGACTGGGCTAGAGAAAATCCTAACTGCGCTTTTAGCACCTATGAGAACACAACAGCTTGCAGCCTTGTAGAAAATCTACCAGATATCCTTACAGAAAGCTCAAAAGAAGTAACACTACCTCCCTCGCTTATCGAAAAGTGGAAAAAAGAAGGACGCTATGAAGAAGAAATTGCAGAGCTAGATGCCTACTTTGTTTCAAATAATCTTAAAAAGACACCACGTAACTATATCATAAAATGGCTTACAGATTATATACGAGAATATGGTGTAGATGCTTTTAGAGTAGACACGACAAAACACGTAGATGAAGAGTCTTGGGTGGTATTGCGTGCTCAAGCAGATAAAGCATTTGCAGATTTTAAGACCAACAACCCAGATCTAGTACTAGATGACACGGACTTTTTTATGTTTGGCGAAGTGTATAACTACTCTGTAGACGGTGGACTGGCTTATGATTTTGGCGATAAAAAGGTAAACTATTTCGAAAATGGATTTGATAACCTCATCAACTTTCAATTTAAGTATGATGCGCAGGGTAACTATGAGTCCTTATTTAATAAATATGCTACCATAAAAGACTCACTATTTAAAGACAAGAGTTTTGTAAACTATGCAACCTCTCACGATGATGGGCAACCATTTGACAAAGACCGCACTAAAGCTATAGAAACTGGCACAAAACTCCTCCTCACGACAGGTATCTCACAAGTATATTATGGTGATGAGACGGCACGTGATCTCACTATAGAAGGTACTCAAGGTGATGCAACCCTAAGAAGCTTTATGAACTGGGACACAATAGACACAGAGACTACAGGCGATGTACTCTCTCACTGGCAAAAACTAGGTGTTTTTAGAAAGAATCACCCATCTGTGGGTGCAGGTACTCACGAGATGCTTAGCGAGGCTCCTTATGTCTTTAAAAGAGCATTTACAAAAGATGACTTTACAGATACAGTAGTCGTAGGTTTAGACCTAGCTGTGGGTAAAAAGGAAATTGAAGTGGGTAACGCTTTCGCGAAAGCGGAAAAACTTAGAGACGCATACTCAGGAAAAGAGGTTACCGCAATAAATGGAAAGGTATCACTAGACACGCCTTATAGTATAGTACTACTTGAAGTTGCTAGAGATTACTAATCTAGTGCTTGTAAAAAAGAAGCCACAACTTGGCTAATACCCATCTCAAGATCTGAGTTTGTAATACTAGACTGGGTTACGTCAAAGTTATCTTGAAATGATGGGAAGCTAAAACTCTCTACGACCTCACCTCCAAAACGTGGTGCCGTCTCTTTTATATAATTTAAAGCAGATGCTGCACCGCGAGCTCCTGGAGAGGTACTTACCACAAGAAGTTTTTTACCGGCTAGAAAATTACGGTCTGCACGTGAAAGCCAGTCAAATATGTTTTTTAAAAAGGCAGATACCATTCCGTTGTGTTCATTTACGGCTATTATAACACCATCTGCTTCGGCTATTTTATTCTTTATAATCTGCACATCCACAGGTATACCCCTCTCCTGCTCTAAATCTAGATTATACATAGGTATGTCATAGGATAATAATGATAGTCTAGACGCCTTGTGAGAATGAATAGTAGTAACTATATAATCTAGCAACATCGTGTTTATAGATTTTGTACTGTTACTTCCTGATAATGCAATAATTGAGCTCATATTAAAATAAAAAAAAGACCACCCGAAGATAGTCTTTTATTGATTGATGAATAAATAAAATTATTATTACAAGCTCAATGAAAGCGTAGCGATAATAGAGGTATTATCACGCTCTACGGTTACATCATTAACTAAACCTGTTGAATATAGTGGACTTGTGCGGTCTTGAGTAAAGTTATCATATGCAACGTCTACTTTAATATTTCCAAAATTATAACCTATTCCCGCCGAGTAGCCTGTTAACTCACTTATAGTTGTTTCATCTTTAAAAGGGCTGTCTTCATATCTGTAACCCGCTCTAAAACTCCACTCCTGAGCTCTTATCTCTCCTCCTAGTTTATAAGCATTAACCGGCTGAAGTAGATTATCTATAGCCGCATTTTGAGCATTAAAAAATGCATCATTATCTGGTCTAAAACTTAGTGTTGTGTAATCTTTATAAGAATAGTCAAAACTTATGAGGCCTTTCTTGCCAAATAGATATGCCGCACTACCCGTATATTTACCTGGTGACTTGATCTCATAGCTCTCATACACATTAGTTACTCTAGGGTTAACTACTGTGGTAAATACACCTGCATCATCTACAGCTGTGGTTGTAATTCTCTGAGTGGTTTCTTCATCTATTGTAGTCCAGGTAGGTGAATCATAAGTAAGACCTAAACGAAGGTTTTCTGTAACTTTAGAGATTGCTCCTAGCTGGAAAGAAAAACCACTACCTATTGTTCTTAAATTGTTTTCAAATCTTACATCTGTAACATTTGTAAAACCTTGATCTGGCCCAGCATCATTAGACTCAAAAAGCACCGTAGATTGATTATAATCTAAAAAGTGAGAATTTAAGTTAAGACCTAAGTATAATTTATCATTATACTGTGCCCCCATATTAAAAGAAGCTTTACCACTATAACCCTCAGAAGCAAATAAATATTCTTGCTCATAAGACTCTCCTACTGTATTTACAAAGTACTCCGTATTACCTGCATCATTTGTTACAGGGTCGAGAATAAATGATTGAAATCCTAATAAAGCCTGTTGCGCTCCAAAACCTTCAGTCTCTCCGAGAAATTGATATAAATCAGTCACAGACTCACCATCTAGTGTCTCCAGTAAATCAAGCGGTACTCCTTGTGCAAAATCTGAAAAATATGAAGATATTGAGTTTGTGTTGGTACCTATGGCTCTGTATTGATTGTCTAGATTACCTATGCGATCGTAATTAAAGCCAAGAGTAAATTTATTCCATTTTGAGTTTCCAGCTCCATCTATAACAAAAACACCTCCAGCTTGATTGACAGAAAGATCAGAATCTGATGATGTAGTTCCATTTCCCAAAAATGTAGTACTATTATCTATATTATCGCTTGATAGCGAAAACGCTACAGTTCCTTTAGTAAAAACCGCGCTCGAGGCTGGGTTATCACCTATAGCACTTAGATCACCTCCTAATGCTCCAAAGGCGCCTCCCATTGCTCTATATCTTGCCGTACCAGTAGTATTTGATGTACTATAATTAAGTGCTTCTGTTATACTTTGGGCAAAAGTTGTTCCAGAGGCCGCAATGGCCACCATTAATAATAACTTTTTCATATGTAGTTTTTTTTTAAAAATGTAGTTAGCAGTTATTATCCTCTGCGTCCACCGCTTCTGCTTGAACTTGAGCTAGATCTTGATCCGCTGCTTCTAGATGAAGAAGAAGATGGTCTACTATAAGAACTTCTTCTAGATGAAGAGCTAGGTCTAGACGTAGGTCTCGAAGAAGGCCTTGAAGAAGGTCTTGCTTTACTTCCACTAGGTCTTGAAGAAGGTCTTGACTGAGTTCCGCTTGGTCGAGTAGGACGACTGCTAGGTCTTGTTGTAGGTCTTGTTCTTGAAGAAGGTCTTGAGTACGTATTAGGTCTAGAACCTGTAGATGGTCTTTGAGCTGAATTTGGCGTTCCTCTAGACACTCCATTTCTATAAGTACCGTTACGGTTAGATGTAGGTCTTGCAGTACCTTTGTTACGACTATAAGTTGCTCTACTTCTAGATGATGTTCTTAATCTTGATCTTGATGCAGCGATAGCATCTGTTGCTCCCATTCTTCTTCCAGAACCGTTTATCGATCTTCTACCTGTATTGTAAGCTACTCTATTACCGTTATATCTACGGTTTCCGTAATAAAAGTTATTATTAAAATGGTTAAAATTACCATAGTAAAATGGGCTATTGTAAGCAAAGCCTCCACCCCAGAAAGGGTTATAATAACCACCACCATACCAAGGTGACCAGAAGTTTCCTCCCCAGCCAAAGCCTCTACCCCAGCCAAAGCCACCGTTCCAGCCAAAGCCGCCCCAGCGATTCCATCCCCATAAAGGACTATTGTTATAAATCGTTACTTGCACATCTTGAACTTCGTCACCCCAAGCACCATAACCGGTAGCAGATTCAAAATCTGTTCCGTCAACATAGATAGCATTACTATCTTCAGAAGAATATTCTTCTATATCTGTAAATATGGCTCCTTCTTCTTGAATCTCTCCAAGTTCTTGGGCACCCTTTTCAAAATAGTTTTTATAGACTTGTGTGTTAGACCCATTTGAAGTAGTCGCTTCTTGGGTAGTTGAATTAGCACTTTCGTTACTACTATAAATACCATCATCGTCATAAACTGTTTGTGATGCACTACAAGCAACTAGTAATGTAGCTGCCAGTGCAGATAATGATAAACTCTTAATTGAGGTTCTGAGTGATGTAGAAAAATTCATATCGGTGCTGTTTTAATTGTTGCTTGGTGTAAAAATACCTAATTTCGCTTGGTAATTTTACGATAAGCAAAGTCACAATATTTGTGCCAAAATAGGTTTTTATGGGCAAGAAACTCACAAAAAGGAGTGAAGATTATTCAAAATGGTATAACGAGCTAGTAGTTCAAGCAGATCTTGCAGAAAATTCTGCAGTACGCGGTTGTATGGTAATTAAACCCTACGGATATGCAATCTGGGAAAAAATGCAAGCAGAGCTTGACCGTATGTTTAAGGAGACAGGACACGAGAATGCATATTTTCCATTATTTGTCCCAAAAAGCTTATTTGAGGCTGAAGAAAAAAACGCCGAAGGTTTTGCTAAGGAATGTGCTGTAGTTACTCACTACAGATTAAAGACAGATCCAGAAGATTCAAGCAAGCTTATAGTAGATCCTAATGCAAAACTAGAAGAAGAATTAATAGTAAGACCTACAAGTGAAGCTATTATATGGAATACTTACAAAGGCTGGATACAGTCGTATAGAGACCTTCCATTACTTATTAATCAATGGGCAAATGTTGTAAGATGGGAAATGCGCACACGCCTTTTCTTAAGAACGGCAGAATTTTTATGGCAAGAGGGACATACGGCACACGCAACAAAAGAAGAAGCACTACAAGAAGCTGAGCTTATGAATAATGTGTATGCAGAGTTTGCAGAAAACTTTCTTGCTGTACCCGTTATAAAAGGAGTTAAAACAGAAAGTGAACGCTTTGCAGGTGCAGATGAGACCTATTGCATAGAGGCGCTTATGCAAGACGGTAAAGCACTACAAGCAGGAACCTCTCACTTCTTAGGTCAGAATTTTGCAAAAGCATTCGATGTTAAATTTACCTCAAACCAAGGAAAACAAGAGCACGTTTGGGCAACCTCTTGGGGGGTGTCAACACGACTTATGGGAGCACTAATTATGACACATAGTGATGATCAAGGCTTAGTACTACCTCCTAACTTAGCACCTTTTCAGGTAGTAATTGTTCCTATTTACAAGAACCAAGAGCAACTTGACGCTATATCTCAAGTAGCAAATGAACTGGTGCAAGATCTGAAACTACACGGTGTATCTGTAAAATTTGACAATAGAGATACTCATAAACCAGGATGGAAATTTAATGAGTATGAACTAAAAGGAGTGCCTTTAAGAATAGGCATAGGACCAAAAGATCTTGAGAAGCGCACAGTAGAACTAGCTAGAAGAGATACATTAACAAAGGAATTTATTGCAAAAGAAACAGTAGTAGAAACTGTTATCACACTTTTAAAGGAGATACAAGAAAATCTCTACACTAAGGCTAAGAATTACAGAAACGACCATATAACACCTGTAGACACCTTTGAAGAATTCAAGGATGTGTTAAACACTAAAGGTGGATTTATAAGCGCACACTGGGATGGCACCACCGAAACTGAAGACAAAATCAAAGAAATTACTAAAGCAACTATCAGATGTATTCCTATGGATGCAATTATTGAAGAAGGAACTTGTGTATTTTCTGGAAAAAGTTCGTCTCGTAGAGTGCTGTTTGCCAAGGCTTACTAAAAAAGTTTAAAAAAAGTTTAAAAATGGTTTGCATCATCTAGAAATATGTTTATTTTTGCATCCGCAATTTAAGCGATTGTTCTAGGCCCGTTCGTCTATCGGCTAGGACGCATGGTTTTCATCCATGTAAGAGGGGTTCGATTCCCCTACGGGCTACAATTTTTGATTTACAATTCTAGAGGTAATATTGAGAAATATGAATCTAGAATTTCTGGCCCGTTCGTCTATCGGCTAGGACGCATGGTTTTCATCCATGTAAGAGGGGTTCGATTCCCCTACGGGCTACAATTTTTATAATTATTTAGAAAAAACAATAATGGCAAATCACAAGTCAGCTTTAAAGAGAATTAGAAGCAACGAAGCAAAGCGTCTTAGAAATCGTTACCAGCACAGAACGACTCGTAACGCGATTAAGAGATTACGCGATATGACTGAGCAAAAAGATGCTCAGGCTTTATATCCAGCAGTAGCTTCTATGATTGATAAGTTAGCTAAACGCAATATTATCCACGATAATAAAGCTGCTAACTTAAAATCTAAGCTTGCAAAGCACGTAGCAGCTCTTTAAGGGTTATACGTTATAGACATACAGAGAACTTCTATATTTATATAGGGGTTCTTTTTGTTATTTAAAATGCTGCTTAGTATTGCTTTCGCGAAAGCGTTAAAAATTACATTAAAAGGCATTTTAAAAAATTTAAAACCGCAAGTAATATTGCACCCGCTTAGGCTAACCTCTGACGATGTTCGTGAATGTTGCCCTAACGTAAAATCACTTTAATATCCATAAAATGGAAGATTTAGTAAAATTCGTACAAGACGAATTCATCCCAAAAAATGATTTCCCAACCTTTGCTGCAGGTGATACTATCACTGTGTACTATGAAATTAAGGAAGGTGAAAAAAGTAGAACACAGTTCTTTAGAGGAGTTGTATTACAATTAAGAGGTACTGGAAGAACTCAGACTTTTACAATTCGTAAGATGTCTGGTACTGTAGGTGTAGAGCGTGTATTCCCGCTTAACCTTCCAGCTATCCAGAAGATTGAAGTAAACAAAAGAGGTATTGTACGTCGTGCACGTATCTTCTACTTCAGAGGTCTTACAGGTAAGAAAGCCCGTATCAAAGAAAGACGCGGATAGTCTTACTGGACAATTTTATTCAAAAAGCTTCACTTTTATAGTGAGGCTTTTTTTTATGAACAAAAGTTAAGAACTCAAGTTAATAATAGGTTGAAAATTAAATAAATACATTTTAAACTAACGAATCAAAACTATTACTACATTTATATAGTTCTAATCCACTAGACGATTTTAACCATCCAGAAAACTACAATAGTATTACCATATTATTTTAGTTAAGTTGTGGTTACTAATAAGACCCGCTGCACAAGCTAGATGAGTAGATATTGTAAATCATCTACTTATTAAATAATCTTAAGTAACGCGACACCCCTGAGATAGTTTGTTTTATATTGACAAACAACACTATTTCAGCAGAAATTGAACGGTTACAGTCATTAAAACACTGTTATAAAACTTCAAGGGTTTACCGGTAAAGCAATTTCTAAAAAGCCATATCAACGTACTTTGTACAGGGATATGGCTTTTGTTTTTTATATAAATGAACGTTATAATGCTCAAAACTTGTGGAAACTTTTATCGGATAGTACTATTATTTTAACATTTCCCACGATATTTAAAACTAACTAAACATCAATCAAATATGAAAATAATATACCTATCAGTGATAGTATCACTATTGGTTTTTACATCTTGTGAAGAACCAGACAACGCAATTAATTATGTCTTAGATAACGTAAGAAACGGAGCTGTGCTACGTACCCGCGCAATTAACAACTCAGTATATGATGTACAATCACCTGCTACACCTATTTCTTACGTCCTTGAGATGCAAGATGGAAACGAGGGAGAATTACTTGACCGTGTAGACGTCTTTCTATCATTTGTAGATCGAACATCTGAAAATGGAGACAATAGCACATCTTCAGTGCTCTTTAAAACACTTAGCGCATCAGATTTTACACAAGGTGAGCGAGGTTACCCAGTCACAGAACTAACAATAACAACCCAAGAGCTTCTTGAAAACACTAATCTTACTATCAATGAAATATCTTGTACTGATAAATTTGTTATAGACTTGACGCTGCATCTTACCAATGGACTGGCCTTTAATCACGAGAACAGCATAGGCCCTATTATAAGTTACCCAGGCTCAATAAACTCTCCATTCAGCTATGATATATACGTTGTAGAAGGCATCGATAATGATAAGTTTACAGGAGTTTATGACTACAACAGTGTAGTAAATGGATTTGATGGTCCTACTTTTATAACTCCAAATCAATTTACACTTGAAAGATCACGACCTAATGTTCGTCATTTTGAAATATTTAGAGACACGCAACAAATGTTTGATGGTACATTTATATTATCTGAAGTTGAGTTTACTATAGCCTGTGACCAAGCTATAATGACTCGATACATACGCTCAGCTATAGTCTGTTCATCACGTGTAGAAGCTGACCATCAAGTGCTATTAGGTCCATCTAACGATTTAAACGGCACAATAGACGAAATAGACGACACGGTATTTGATTTACGTTTTATTGAAGGATTTGAAGGTAATGACGGATTTTGTGGTTGGCCTGTAACTCCTTCCACTTTTAGACTTACAAAACAATAATTGTAATACAGACATATTGTCAAAATATCAAATAAGAAGCATAGCGAGTTTTGTGATAGATAAACATAAATAATTAGGCTGAAATTAACAGAAAAGGTGACTTAAGTTAGACGTGATTTTAGGTGGAAAAATGCCCTACAAATTACTATATTTGCTAGGCTTGCTCAGCAAGTAAATTTCAACTGATTTATTAAATAAAAAAACTCCTGAATGGCGACAGATAAAACCACCATTAAATATACACTTACGGATGAAGCTCCTATGCTTGCAACACATTCATTCCTCCCTATTGTAAAGCGCTTTACAAAATCTTCTGATATTGAGATGGAGCTAGTGGATATCTCTCTGGCTGGTCGTATCATAGCAAACTTTTCTGAATATCTTACAGAAGATCAAAGACAAGAAGATGCGCTTGCAGCACTAGGAGAACTTGCAAAAAAACCAGAAGCAAACATTATAAAGCTTCCTAATATCTCTGCTTCTATACCACAGCTTACAGCGGCTATAAAAGAATTACAGAGTGATGGATATGCAATTCCAGATTTTCCGGAAGAGCCTACAACAGATGAAGAAAAATCTATACGTGCAAGATTTGCAAAAGTACTAGGTAGTGCCGTAAACCCAGTACTACGTGAGGGTAACTCAGACAGACGTGCACCTAAGCCAGTTAAGCAATATGCTCGCAATAACCCGCACAGTATGGGTGCTTGGAGTGCAGACTCACAGTCTCACGTAGCGACTATGTCTCACGGAGACTTTAGAAACAACGAAAAGTCTGTTACAATAAAAGAGGCAGGTAACATACGTATAGAACACGTAGATGCTGCTGGTAAAGTAACAGTACTTAAAGCCGAGACTCCGGTTCTTGCAGAAGAGATTATAGATGCTTCTCTTATGGAGAAACAAGCGCTTATAAACTTTTTAGAAACTCAAGTTGCAGATGCAAAGGAGAAAGATCTTTTATTCTCTCTCCATATGAAGGCGACAATGATGAAGGTTTCTGATCCAAAAATATTTGGTCACGCAGTAAAAGTCTTTTTTGCCCCAGTATTTGAAAAGTATGGTGCTACTCTTGATAAAATAGGGGTAGATGTAAATAATGGTTTTGGAGATTTACTTGCCAAAATAGAGGAATTACCAGCATCTGAGAGAGAAGAAATCAAGGCGGCTATACAAGCTTGTTATGATGCTCGTCCAGACCTAGCAATGGTAAACTCAGATAAAGGAATAACAAACCTACACGTACCTAGTGATGTGATTATAGATGCGTCTATGCCAGCTATGATACGCGCTTCTGGACAAATGTGGAATGCACAAGGAAAGCAACAAGATACTAAGGCAGTTATACCAGATAGTAGCTATGCAGGGGTTTTTCAAGAAACTATAGAGTTTTGTAAAAAGCACGGTGCCTTTGACCCTACTACTATGGGTACAGTACCTAACGTAGGTCTTATGGCTCAAAAAGCCGAAGAATACGGATCTCACGATAAGACTTTTGAAATACCTGCTGCAGGAACAGTACGTACGGTAGACAATGCCGGTAACGTTCTTACAGAACACACGGTAAGTGAAGGTGATATCTGGAGAATGTGTCAAGTAAAGGACGCACCTATACGTGACTGGGTAAAACTTGCTGTAAGTCGTGCTAGAGCAACTGGATCTCCAGCTGTATTCTGGCTAGACAGTGAGCGTGCACACGATGCAGAGCTTATTAAAAAGGTAAATCTTTATCTTAAAGATCACGATACAGAGGGACTAGATATACAGATTATGTCTCCCGTACTAGCAACACGTTTCTCACTTGAGCGTATTAAAAATGGTCAAGACACTATCTCTGTAACTGGTAACGTATTGCGTGATTACAACACAGATCTTTTCCCAATACTTGAAGTAGGGACAAGTGCAAAAATGTTATCTATTGTACCACTTATGAATGGTGGTGGACTTTTTGAAACAGGTGCTGGAGGATCTGCGCCTAAGCACATACAGCAGTTTCTAGAAGAAGGTCACCTACGTTGGGATTCTCTTGGAGAATTTCTTGCACTAGCGGTATCACTAGAGCACGTGGCTACTACTAAGGGTAATGAGAGAGCACAAATACTTGCAGACACACTAGACGAGGCGACTATCAAGTTTTTAGAAAACAGAAAATCACCTTCTCGTAAAGTAAACGAGTTAGATAACCGTGGTAGTCACTTCTACCTTGCATTATACTGGGCACAAGGACTAGCTAGCCAAACTAAAAATGCAGATCTAGCCGCAGAGTTTGCTCCTATTGCAAAGAAAATGGAAGAAAATGAGCATACTATTATAAATGAGCTTAACGCAGCACAAGGAAGTCCTCAAGATATAGAGGGTTACTACAGTGTGAGTAGCGATAAAACATTTGCAGCAATGCGACCAAGCGCAACATTTAACGCGATTATAGATTAAGGTTTTTACGCTTTCGCGAAAGCGTAATCATCACCCACAAAAGCCTCTTCATTTATGAAGAGGCTTTTTATTTTTAACAAGTTTATCGGTATTTTGTCACTAGCTTTACTTCAAATCTTTACAATGAAAAATATTTTATACGTACTGATATTTTTAGGGTCGTTACACCCCCTACTCTCTCAAGAAAAATACACGCTGAGCGGTACCATTACAGATGTATCAAGTAATGAAACCTTGATAGGAGTAAGCATCTTGTTTCCTGAGCTTAATGATGGTGTTGTGACTAACTCATATGGCTTTTACTCTATCACCCTACCCGAAGGCATTTATAAGGTACAGGTAAGCTACTTAGGCTATAAAGATGTTATAGAAACTATAGAGCTCAATAAAGATATACGTAACAATATAGCTCTCTCTACATCACTAGAACAACTAGATGAGATTGTCATAGAAGAGAAGGTAGAACGTGTGAGAATACGCAAACCACAAATGAGTGTAAACGCACTCACTTCTGAGTCTATAAAAAGCATCCCAGTTGTACTAGGAGAAGCAGATGTTATAAAAGCGATACTCCTGCTGCCTGGTGTAACGAGTGCTGGTGAGGGAGCCTCTGGATTTAATGTACGAGGTGGCGCTGCAGATCAAAACTTAATACTTCTAGACGAGGCTACTATTTTTAACTCCTCACACCTCTTTGGTTTCTTTTCCGTGTTTAACCCAGATGCTATTAAGGATTTGAAACTATATAAAGGAGGCATACCAGCTAGATATGGTGGACGTGTGTCTTCTGTTCTGGATATTTATCAAAAGGAAGGTAATAGCAAGAAAACAAAGGTTACTGGAGGTATAGGCGCTGTGGCAAGTAGACTGCTGGTAGAAGGACCTATTGTAGAGGATAAAGCAGCTTTCCTTTTTGGCGGTAGAGCATCTTATGCACATTTATTTTTACCATTATTTGATATAGACAATAAAGCCTATTTCTACGATCTTAATACAAAAATTAATTATAAGATCAACGATAATAATAGCTTGTATCTATCTGGTTATTTTGGTCGAGACCTTTTTAGCGTAAGCGATAGTTTTAAAAATGTATATGGTAATGCGGTAGGTAATTTAAGATGGAATCACATTTTTAGTGACAAGCTATTTTCAAACGCCTCTCTTATTTATAGTGATTACTACTATGGGCTTGATCTAGATTTTGTAGGCTTTGAGTGGAACTCTGGTATTAATAATATAAATATCAAATATGATCTTACCCACTACCTTAACGACAAGATGAAGATCTACTCAGGTATTAATAACTTATACTATACTTTTAATCCTGGTAAAATTCAACCTAATGGTCCAGACTCTGGTATTGTAGAAGAGCAGCTTGTAAAAAAATATGCAAATGAGTTTGCTGCATATGTAGACGTAGAGCATAAATTATCCCAAAACCTTACAGTTGAGTATGGTTTACGCTTTAGTAATTTTACGAGATTAGGACAAGACGAGGTTAACATTTACAGAGATGACCAGCCAGTATCTTTTGATCCTTTCTTACTTATATACCAAAGTGAAGACCCTATAGGTGTAGATACATCTTTTTCTAGAGGAGATAAGCTAGCAACATTTAATGCGCTTGAACCTCGCATTGCGGCTTCTTATGCTTTTAATGACGATACGTCTATCAAGGCGAGTTATACTAGACTAGTACAATACTTGCATTTATTATCTAACACAAGCTCCCCTACTCCGCTTGATATCTGGACACCTAGTGGTGAGTTTACTGCACCACAACAACTGGATCAATATGCTATAGGTTATTTTAAAAACCTTGAGATAGGTAGCAGTGAGTATACCATAGAGACCGAGGCTTTTTATAAAGACATAGATGGTCGCATAGACTATATAGACGGTGCTCAACTCATTGCAAACGAAGCCATAGAGCAAGTTATCTTACAAGGCGAAGCAAGAGCTTATGGACTTGAATTTTTATTGCGTAAAAATGACGGAAAATTTAAAGGCTTTCTAGCATATACTTTATCTAAGTCTGAACAGCGCACCCCGGGTCGAACTGCAAATGAGTTAGGTATTAATCGCGGGCAATGGTATAACACACCTTATGATAAAACTCACGATATCTCTATGAATCTTAATTATGAGCTTAGTGATAAATGGAAATTTGGAAGTAATTTCTTATTTCAAACAGGGCAGCCTACTAACTTCCCAGTGGGGCAATTTGAATTTCAAGGTATTGTCATCCCTACATATGGACCCCGTAATGAGCAAAGATTACCTAGTTACCATAGACTAGACTTAAGCGCGACACTTACGCCAGAAAAAAACAAGAACAGATCGTGGCAATCAGAATGGGTTTTTAGTATTTATAATGCCTATAACCGCCGTAATGCCGCCTCTATAAACTTTCGACAAAACGCAGACACTGGTAATAACGAGGCAGTAAGAACTGCCATTTTTGGAATCATTCCTGCGGTTACCTATAATTTTAAATTTTAGTAAGAGATGAGATATATAACACTCCTTATAGCATTACTACTAGTATTTACATCGTGTGAAGATGTAATAGATGTAGACCTTAATGATGAAGATCCTCGCCTTATAGTAGATGCCCTTATACGTATTGACACTACGCAACAATTAACAGAGGCAAATATAAAGGTGTCACTTTCTTCTTCGTTCTTTGGTGAGATACAACCGGCAGAGGTAGAGAATATGTTTATTCAAAAAAGTGATGAGTCCGGTTTTGTACCTTATGAGGCTGTACCGGGTGAACCGGGTGTATACAGACCATTTGCCACAACAGTTTCTCCTGTTACAGATAATAAGATCGTTACCAGCTGGCTTACTAGCGAGTCTGAGTATTTATTCTTTGTCACGCACCAGGGGCAAGATTATTTTGCCAGAACTACATTTGCACCGTCTGTTCCTATAGATACGGTCGAGCAAGGTGATGGAGGACTTTTTGATGAAGACGACAAGGAAGTAATTATTGCATTTACAGATATTCCAGAACAAGAAAATTACTATCTCATTGATTTAGATTTTAATGAATACCTCCCTACAGAAGATCGTTTTTACCCAGGACAACAATTTGAGTTCTCATATTTTTATGATGCAGAAGACACACCACTTAACCCCGGTGATACTGTAGATATAAGTATTCTGGGAGCAAATGAGCAGTTTTATGATTATATGAACGGACTTTTAGAACAAAGTGAACAGGGCGATAACGGCCCCTTCCAGACACCTACTGCAACGGTGAGAGGGAATATTCTTAATATTACAGGCATAGATAATATAGATCAGTTTGATAATTTAAATAGACCAGATGCGTTTATACTGGGGTATTTCTCATTGTCGCAACAGTTTTCGGCGAGCTTGATTATAGAAGAATAGAATTACGCTTTCGCGAAAGCGGACTTATTACCACCATCACTTTTAATTATACAAAGCTATTACTTACTTTAGTACCTATGTCTAAACGATTGCTATTATCATTTGCACTAGTCCTGATAACCGGATTAATATATTCTCAAAATGAAATTCCTGAAAACTACTTTGTAAATCCGCTAGATGGCGAGCTTGTACTTGCTGGAAGTTTTGGGGAGTTACGCAGTAACCACTTTCATAGTGGGCTTGATTTAAAAACACAGCGCAGAACTGGCTTACCCGTTTACGCAGCTGCCGAAGGTAGTATCACACGCATAAAAATATCTCACTATGGTTATGGGAAAGCTATTTATGTGGCTCACCCTAATGGATATACAACTGTGTACGGACACTTACAAAAACTTTGTCCAGAGGTAGAAGCTTATATAAAACGAGCACAATACAAAAAACAGTCTTATGAGATTGAGCTATTTCCTAAAAAAGGAGAGCTTACCATAGGCAAGGGAGAAATACTTGCATATAGTGGAAACACAGGTAGTAGTGGCGGTCCTCACCTTCACTTTGAAATAAGAGATGGTAATGCAAGACCTATGAATCCTTTCTTATTTGGACTTACGGCAAAAGACACTAGAAAGCCTACTATAAATCACTTACGTGCATACCCTATAGGTGATCAATCAACCATCAATAAAGGAACCGAAGCTATAGATGTGCGCCTCACTCAAAAGGCAGACGGGAGTTACCAAGCAGAAAATATAAAGGCCATAGGAGCTATAGGTTTTGCGATAGGTACCATAGACCAGCAAGACCTAGCAAATAATAAGAATGGTATCTATACCATCACGACCTCTATAAATGGTGAGACTAATTTTGAGGTAAAAATGGATAAGTTCTCCTTTGCAGAAACCAGATACCTCAACCGAATGATAGATTATGGGTTGTATAAAGACAAAAGAAAGCGCGTACAGAAGTTGTTTATAGAAAGAAACAATCCGCTTAGTATATACACGCAGCAGGTCGATAACGGTATACTTACTATAGAAGATAGTCTTGCTTACCAGTATCAAATAAAAGTAAAAGATTTTGCACATAACGAAGTAATCATAAACATACCTATAAGTGGTAAAAAAGATAGCCTAAGCTCACCAAGAACAAATACAGAGGGTAAAGACTTTGTATATAGTGACCAAGGATACAATTTTAATGAAGGAAAATTTGAGGTATATATTCCTAAAGGAGCATTTTATGATGACTACTTTTTAAATCTCAAAGTAGAGGGTGACAAACTCACTTTACACAAAGATGTACTGCCTGTACATAAAAATATAAGCATCTCATATGACCTATCTGGTTATAATGAGGCAGATCGCGATAAGTTATATCTAGGTAGAATAAACTACAAAGGTGATGTGTATTACAGTAATACCCGTATTAAGGATAATAAACTTCAAATTAACACACGTACCCTAGGAGAATATACAATTGCAAAAGACACAGACCCGCCGGTGGTAAAGGCGAGCAATTTTACAAAAGGTAAATGGATGTCCAAATATCGCTACCTTAAATTTGAGATAAAAGACCTGGCAAGTGGTATAAAGGGATACCGTGCTACAGTAAACGGTAAGTTTATCTTACTTGAGTATGAGCCAAAAACCAAAACACTTACACACGATTTTAACGATAATGCCGTTACAGATACTAAGAACGAACTCAAACTTATCGTGACTGATAATGTGGGAAATAGTACTACATTTGAAACTACATTCTTTAGAAAACCATCCATTGAAAAATAACTACCTCCTACTCATCCTACTTTTATGTTTTACAACTCTAGGTCTTGCCCAAACGGCAACTATAAGAGGCATCATACTAGATGATAAAAACACACCTGTACCAGGAGCTTCTGTTGCATTTATGGGAGATGGTACTGTTACAAATGACAATGGTTTTTATGTAATAGTGATTCCTGCAAATGAGGACATCGCAATATCTTATACTTATGTAGGTTTTAAAAAGATAACACAAACCTTCAACCTTAAAGCAAATGCCGATATTGAGTTTAACCCAGTATTAAAAACCGACATTGAACAATTAGGTACAGTTATTATTACCACTACTACCAGGCAGCGTGTAGAAGGCGTGACTACCATAGCTCCAGAGACTATACGCAAGACACCAGGTGCAAATGCGGGAGTAGAAAATCTTCTCAAGTCATTACCAGGAGTGAGTAATAACAATGAGCTAAGTACACAATATGCTGTGCGCGGTGGTAACTTTGACGAGAACCTTGTATACATTAATGAAATAGAAGTTTACCGTCCATTTTTAGTACGCTCTGGACAGCAAGAAGGATTGAGTTTTGTAAACAGTGATCTAGTTCAAAATGTAGCTTTTAGTGCTGGAGGATTTCAGGCAAAATATGGAGACAAACTTTCTTCTGTACTTGACATTACCTACAGAAGGCCTGTAGATTTTGCGGCCAGTGTGGATGCAAGCCTTCTAGGCGGTAGTATCTCTGGTGAAGGAATTTCTAAAGACGGGAGATTTACAGCACTTGCAGGTGTACGTTATCGCGATAAT
Organism: uncultured Dokdonia sp.; assembly: GCF_947496725.1. Taxonomy (GTDB): domain Bacteria; phylum Bacteroidota; class Bacteroidia; order Flavobacteriales; family Flavobacteriaceae; genus Dokdonia. The sequence continues at coordinate 13,744 of NZ_CANMDS010000007.1, read as the reverse complement.
AGCCTTCTTGTAAATGCAAAACAAACAGAAACTAACTTTAAACCACGTTTTTTTGACGCTCAGTCATTGCTTACGTATAAGTTTACAAATAAATTTCAACTAGACTTTTTAGGGAACATTGCGATAAATAAATATGACTATGAGCCACTTACACGACAAACCAATTTTGGTAGTCTTGCAGATCCTCTAGCCCTTATTGTCTTTTATGAAGGTCAAGAAGAAGATAAGTATGAGACTTACTTTGGAGCCTTAAAAGGTACTTATCAACTTAATGAGCATACCACACTCAAAGTTTTAGGATCTGCATATCACACACAAGAGCAAGAGTATTTTGATATTTTTGCAGACTATCGTTTAGGAAGACCTAATACTAACATAGGTGATGAAGACCTAGGTGATGTAGAGTTTACACAAGGTATAGGCTCACAACTTACACACGCTCGTAATGATCTAGATGCTCTTTTTATAAATGTAGAGCATAAAGGAACGTATCTAAAAGATACAGACCAGATAGATTGGGGTATAAAATATACTCGTGAAGATATACGTGATAGACTAGAAGAATATGAGGTTATAGACTCTGCTGGGTTTTCTATAAGACCACCTATAGGAGATTTTACAAATGAGCAACCCTATGCGGCATTTGATGCGCCTCTTGAGCCATTTACAAACATACGTGCCCGTAATAATGTGCAGATTAATAGACTCTCTGCTTATGGACAATACAGTAAACGTACCGAGGTAGGAAATAATGAGCTCTGGATAAATGCTGGAGTACGAGCACAACAGTGGACGGTAAGCGGAGATAACATTGAGAATACAACACAAACCGTGATAAGCCCGAGAGCTCAACTTAGTTTAAAACCTGGTGGCAACTCAGATATGATTTTTAGATTATCTGGAGGTCTCTATGCCCAACCTCCTTTATATAGAGAGTTGAGAGACTCACTGGGACAGGTACGACCAGATGTAAAAGCTCAAAAATCTTTTCATCTTGTAGCTGGCCACGACTGGAGTTTTAATCTTTGGGAACGCCCTTTTAAACTAGTGACAGAAGCATATTATAAAGGTCTTACAGATGTAAATCCATATACCTTAGAAAATGTACGCATACGTTACAGAGCTACAAATAATGCTACGGCAAGAGCTTATGGTATAGATACCAGACTTAATGGTGAGTTTGTACCAGGTACACAAAGCTGGATAAGTCTAGGTGTACTGCGCACAGAAGAAAATATAGACAATCAAGGATATATACCAAGACCTACAGATCAACGATTAAAGGTTGCTTTTCTATTTCAAGACTACGCGCCTAATATTCCTAGTTTGAAACTTTACATTAATATGGTATACCAGACAGGTCTACCAGGAGGATCACCTAGTTATGCAGATCCTTATGTGTTTTCAGAATTACCTAGGTTGAGAGATTATTTTAGAGCAGATGCAGGTATAAATTATGTATTTACAGATGCATCAAAACCGTTCCCAAAGGGTCACTGGCTGCACGTCTTCAAGGATCTTACAGCTGGTTTTGAAATCTATAACATATTTGATAGACAGAACTCTATTACAAACACCTTTGTAAGAGACGCAAGTACACAACAGCAGTTTGCAATTCCTAACTTTTTATCTCCTAGAGTTTTTAATGTACGAGTATCTGCTAAGTTCTAGACTACGCAGGTACACCGTCTAGAAACTCTTTAAGTACACTTATCACGTAGTCTACCTCCTCTTTTGTATTATACTTTGAGAAAGAAAAACGCACGCTAGGCTTTTTAAGATCATCTTCAGATAAGATTTCTTGAAGTACGTGTGATCCTTTATCACTCCCACTCTGGCAAGCGCTTCCTTTAGAGCAAGCAATACCCTTCATATCTAATTGAAAAAGCAGCAATAATGCCTTTTCTGAAGCAATAGGTAAGCATACATTAAGTAATGTATATGTACTCTTCTCTGGATTGCTACAATTCCCATTAAGTTTTACACTAGGGATTTCTTTTTTAAGCCTTTCGGCGAAATAGGTTTTTATCCCTTTCACATAATTGCTCTCTTCTTCAAGATGAGTATATGCACATTGCATTGCTGTCTCAAGTCCTGCAATATTATGTACACCCTCTGTACCAGCTCGTAAACCACGCTCTTGTGAACCACCAAAGATAAGTGGCTTAAGACCACTATTTTTTCTTATAAATGCAAATCCTACACCTTTTGGCCCGTGAAATTTATGACCAGCAGCCGCTACAAAATCTACAGGTACCTCCTGAAGGTCTATAGCATAATGGCCAATGCTTTGCACCATATCTGAGTGTACCAGTGCTCCATATGATTTACACATAGTCGCGATTGCTTTTATGTCTATCATATTACCCACCTCATTATTAACGTGCATAAGGCTCACGAGGGTTTTTGCATCATTTGATGCGAGCATTTCTTCTAGCTTTTTTTCGTCTGGAGTACCACATTCTTTTAAGGGAACGTACTCTAGTAAAATGTTATAGGTTTTTGCTGCTTCTTCTGCTGCGTGTAGCACTGCGTGATGCTCTATACGTGAGGTAATAATGCGTTGTACTCCTAAGTCTCGAGCGGCGCTATTTATGACAAGATTATCTGCCTCTGTACCTCCAGATGTAAAAATAATCTCTCCCGCAGTAACATTAAGAATCTTTGCAATAGTTTTACGTGCACTTTCTACGTGACTTTTTGCTGTGCGACCTACGGCGTGTGTAGAAGATGGATTACCAGGCACCTCTCTCATAACTTCCATCATACGTTCTAATACTTCTTGACGTATTTGAGTGGTTGCAGCATTATCAAAATAAACCTGAGACATAAACGTTATTCCTTAGGGGATTAGTCTACAAAAATAACTAAAATATCCCGACAGCTCTTACACTTTAGCGTTTCTATATGATGAGCAAAGTTGTACCGAATGGGCATATTGTAACTAGTAAGTGCAGGGTGTTAATGCTGTTTAAATAACTTTTTTCGCGAAAGCGTAATTACATCTCTTTACCCTATTTTTGTCATAAACATAATTTATATGAAAAAGCTTCTAGCCTTAGTTATCCTTTCTTTTATCGCTACCTCGTGTGACGATGGTGATCTTATAGTCACAGAGATAGATTTTGATGATCTTGAGCTAGAACTTTGTACAGATAGCGAGTATGTGTTTTATAAAATTAACACGAGTACTAACGAGACGCTAGCGCTACAGTTTACAACCTCTCAAGATATTTTTGGGGGAGTAGATGAACTTGATGACATTACACTCTCTGGTGATGACCAAGTTTCATACAGACGTTTTAATGAAGCGGTATCTAGTGATTACTTCTGTAGCCTTATACCACCTGCAACACCGGTTGTGGCAGAAGAGTTTATAAGTACAGAGGGAGAAGTGCTCATTACAAGATCAGGAACCGAAACTGATGAGGATGGCATACCTTCTGAGATAGAAGACCCAGAAGGTGTCGCGGGTACTGCAGATCTTAAGGATACTGATGAGGATGGCATTCCAGACATATTAGACTCTGATGATGATGGTGATAACGTACCTACCGAGCTAGAAGGTGTGGTTCTCAATGAAGATGGGACTGCTATAGATACAATGCTCTCTAGAGATACAGATGGTGATGAGATACCAGATTACCTTGACCCAGATGATGATGGTGATGGAGTGCTCACACGCAACGAAGATGCAAATATGGATCTCAACCCAGCAAATGATAACTCAAACCCAGATAGTCCTACTGAAGATGATTACTTAAATCCCGCCATTGCGGTAGAAACTACTGTAGATGAGTATCGTGATAATGAGTATGTTATTACAGACTTCCAGATATCTATATTTACAAGGTTACTTGTATATATAAATCCTGCAAACCAAGATGAGCAACGTGATGAGTCTACTCAAAATTTTGGTGTATATACATCACCAGACGTTGTTATAACAGAAAAGCCAGATTTTAACGAGTAGTGGCGTTTTGGTAGAGGTAGACCTCGGTTGCTCCTGCACCATATTTTTGAAAATCTGCATCATAAAATTTAATGCCGTCATACCTACGTAGTAAAGTATAGAGCTCCTCTCGCAGTACGCCCTCTCCTACTCCGTGTATGAAAACCATTTTTGGAATGCGCTTTCGTATGGCAAAATCTAGTTGACCTCTTGCTGTATCAAGCTGTAGGGTGAGTATCTCATAATTGCTCATACCACGCTTAGATTTTACAAGTTTATTAATATGTAGATCTACCTCAAACATAGGAGCATTGCGCTCTTTTGAAGAGACTTTTGGGGTTTGTCGTCTTTTAGGCTGCTCTTTTTCAGAGATTACACTATCTGGTACATAAGCAAGATCACGGTTAAGTCTATCATCTATAATGGGTATGAGTTCGCTTTCGCGAAAGCGTAAAATAAACCCATCACTATCTTCTACAAGTATCTCTCCATCTACCGTCTCTACTACCAGACCTTCAAAATCGTCATCTAGTGCTTGTACCCGTGTTCCTTTTACCATAACATAGAAGTATTAATCTCAATAAGTAAAAATAAGCATTGTGTATAAAATGAATCTAGATACTGGCTTTATACTGCTTTCTTATAATGCATAAAATATTACATTTTTTATCGCATAAGAAGGGCTATCTCCTCTGATAGTTATTAAATTTGAGAGCGCTTGTATAATAACTGAAGCGTTTACACACTTAGAGTGACCTGAATGGAAGAATATATGCTACCCTGTATTAATAAGAAATACCTCGGATATGAGTGTATGGGGTGTGGCATACAGCGTTCTATTGCTTTAATACTAAGAGGTGAGTTTGTAGATGCATTTTATATGTACCCTGCTATCTATCCTTTAATTACACTCTTACTTTTATTAGTACTCAATCACTTTATAAGTTTTAAATATGCTAATAAGGGTATCATAATTTTAGCTATATTGACAGTCGCTACAATTATTGTGAGCTACATTATTAAAATGACAACTAACTAATTAACCACTCAAAAAATGGAAAAACAAAAATTACCTAATGTAACGATATCTCTTGTACTAGGGATTATATCATTTGTTGCTTGCTGCTGTTCTGCTGGATTAGGAGGAATAGTACTTTCTGGTATTGCTTTCTTTTTACTTAAGAAAGACGAAAAGTTACTAATGGAGAACCCTGAAATTTATGATAATGCAGGACAATTTAAAACGGCAAAAATTATTGCTATTGTAGGTCTTATACTAGGTGTAATTTCGCTTTTATGGTCTGTTTATTCTATCGTTTCTATGGGAGGATGGGATGCCTATATGGAGAGTCAACGTGAGATGATGGAACAAATGGGACTTCCTACAGAATAATTCATTTATGTAAAAGATGAATTAAAGTAAAGAAAAAAGCCGCTTCATAACTGAGGCGGCTTTTTTACTTTATATCATTAAGAGTTATTACTTCTCAAATTGCTTTAGTGTTTTTGTAATAATCGCAACACATTCTAGTAATTGCTCTTTAGTCATTACAAGCGGTGGTGCAAAACGTATGATATTACCGTGGGTAGGTTTTGCTAGTAATCCATTATCACGTAAAGCGATACAAATATCCCAAGCGGTAGAGCTATCTTCTGTATCGTTAATAAGGATAGCGTTAAGTAATCCTTTACCACGTACACCATTTACAATAGAGCTTGTCTCAATAAATTTTGCAAGCTCTGCTCTAAAGAGTTCACCTAGCTCTTGTGCATTATCTGCAAGCTCTTCATCTTTAATAACCTCAAGTGCTGCAATACCAATAGCCGCTGCAACCGGATTTCCTCCAAAGGTACTACCGTGATTACCAGGCTTTATTACACCCATAATATCATCATTTGCTAGTACTGCAGATACTGGATATGCGCCTCCAGATAAGGCTTTACCTAGTATTAAGATATCTGCTTTTACCTCTGGTGTACCAGAACAGTGCTTATCTACACAATCGCAGTTACCACAGGTAGCAAGTAAACGTCCTGTTCTTGCTATACCTGTCTGCACCTCGTCTGCTATGAAGAGTACATTATGTTTTTTACACAGTTCTTTTGCCGCTGCTAGGTAACCCTCACTAGGTACATATACACCTGCTTCTCCTTGTATAGGCTCTACTAGAAAACCTGCTATATTAGAACTGCTGTTAAGTGCTTCTTCTAGAGCTTTAAGATTATCATACTCTATTTTAATAAATCCTTTTGTGTAAGGACCAAAGTTTTTACGAGCCACAGGGTCGTTAGAAAATGAGATGATGGTTGTGGTTCTCCCGTGAAAGTTGTTCTCACATACTATAATCTCTGCCTCGTTCTCGTCTATTCCTTTTACCTCATAAGCCCACTTTCTACAAAGTTTAAGAGCTGTCTCTACTGCCTCTGCACCTGTATTCATAGGTAAGAGCTTGTCATAGTTAAAAGTCTCTGTAGCATACTTCTCAAACTTACCTAGCATATCGTTATAGAATGCTCTTGACGTAAGTGTAAGTGTTTGTGCTTGACTTGTCATTGCTCCTACAATTTTAGGATGACAATGACCTTGATTTACTGCCGAGTATGCAGATAAAAAATCAAAGTATTTTTTTCCTTCTACGTCCCAGACGTAAACGCCTTCTCCCTTTGAAAGTACAACTGGAAGCGGGTGGTAGTTGTGTGCTCCGTACTTGTCTTCGAGAGCGATTGCCTGTTGTGATGTAAGTTGATCAACAGTGGCCATAATGTGTAAGTTTTTTTATTCTATAATTTACAATTCCTAATTCTTAACAATTATGTCAGAGGAGAGAAATCAACCTCATAAAACATAGTACAACTGTGTATTATGTCGTGTTTTATATGCATTTCATCTTTAATGTCTTGATGCTTCTAGAAATAAAATAGCACCCTAAGTAATCGAAGTACATTTGACTAAACTAAAATAATTAATCAAAATGGACTATCTCAACGATTTACTTAAAAACTTAAGTAGTGGTGATTACTTAATCAACGCACTTGTCGCTATACTACTTCTTATAGTAGGTATATTTATAGCAAAGCTACTCAAAAAATTAACTGCAAAGATCATTAAAAAGAGTGGTCTTGATGAGAAATTAAAAAGTGACACCATCACTTTATCAAAATTTATATCAAAACTAGTTTACTTACTAGTAATGATATTTGTTTTTACACTTGTGCTAGGTCGTTTAGGTCTTACCTCTGCCCTAGACCCACTTAAAAATATGCTGGATGATTTTCTAGGCTTCATACCTCGCATAGTAGGTGCTGGTCTTGTAACATACATTGGGTATATGCTGGCAACAATCGTTGCAGAGTTTGTAGGAATGTCTGGAGATACCATACGTAAAGCACTTCCTAAATTAAAAATCTCTACTAAAATTGATGTTGTAAACATACTTAAAAAAGTAGTTTTCATTTTTGTGTTTATACCATTACTTATAGTAGCACTTAATATATTAGAGATGGACTCTATCTCTATACCGGCAACTACAATGCTATCTAGCTTTATGGCAGCTATACCAAAAATAGCTGTTGCAGCAATCATACTTCTTGCCTTTACAATAGGTGCTCGTTTCTTAAGTGGTCTTGTAAAAGATCTTCTTAACGGGATGAATATGAATGCTACGCTTCAAAAAATGCAACTTGATAAAATGACGGGTAACACAAATGTGGTAAACCTTATAGGTAACATCGTTTACTTTTTTATCCTCCTTTTTGGTATCACTACCGCTATAGAAAAGTTAGAGTTTAAACAACTTTCAGAAATCTTTGCAACTATAAATGTATATGGTGGTAAAATATTATTTGGACTTGTTATTCTAGTAATAGGTAACTGGATTGCAAGCATCGTTTATAAAAATATGGCAGCCAAAGAAAATGCTTTCTTAGCATCTATCGTACGTATGGCTATCATCGCTATCTTCCTTGCAATAGGGTTAAGCACTATGGGCATTGCAGATGAGATTATTAACCTTGCCTTTGGTCTTACACTTGGTACTATAGCACTTACAGTGGTTCTGAGCTTTGGTCTAGGAGGTAGAGAAGCTGCAGGAGAGCAAATGAAAAAAATCTTACATAAGTTCAACAATAAAGTTGACTAACACCTCATAAATAATTCCCTCAATAATTAGGCTACTATATTTTCATAGTAGCCTTTTTTTATGCTCTAGTGATTACAAAACACAAGAAGCGTCATACTTTACAAACTATTGATAATCTCTTATAATTTTCGGAAAATAGCTTTAATATAAATCCTACTTTTGCCACTATGGGTAGACGTAAAACTAATCGTAAGATTTTTGAAAATATAGCCGTAACAGATGCCGGCGCAAAAGGTAAAGCCATAGGTCACGCACCAGATGGTAAGGTGTTATTTATAAACAACGCTGTACCAGGAGATGTGGTACACGTACAGACTACAAAAAAACGTAAAGCCTACTATGAGGGTACTGCAACAGAGGTGGTTACGCTTTCGCGAAAGCGTACAGAACCACAATGCCAGCACTTTGAGTTTTGTGGTGGTTGCAAGTGGCAGCATATGGATTACAAATACCAGCTTGAGTACAAACAGCAAGAGGTAGTAAATAATCTAACCCGACTAGGAAAAATTGAATTACCAGAAGTGACTCCTATTGCCGGAAGCAAAGAGCAGTACTTCTATAGAAATAAAATGGAGTTTGGATTTTCTGACTCAAAATGGCTCACACTAGAGCAAATAAAAAGTGGCGAGGTGATAGAAGATCGCAACGCCCTTGGTTTTCATATTGCGGGTATGTGGGATAAGATACTTGATATTGAAAAATGTCACCTACAGCGCGACCCTAGTAATGCTATACGTAATGGTATAAAAGAATTTGCTACCGCAAATGATATGGCTTTTTACAATGCCAGAAATCAAGAAGGTCTTTTACGCACGCTTATGATACGCACCTCTACTACTGGAGAGCTTATGGTACTCGTACAGTTTTATAAGGAAGATGTACAGAAAAGAGAACTACTTCTCAACTACATAAAAGACACCTTTACAGAGGTTACATCTTTACTATATGTAATTAATGGTAAGGGCAATGACACCATTTATGATCAGGAGGTAATTTGTTATGCAGGGCGTGATCACATCTTTGAAGAGATGGAAGGCCTTAAGTTTAAGATCAATGCTAAGTCCTTTTATCAGACTAACTCAGAACAAGCATACGAGTTATATAAAATCACAAGAGACTTTGCTGGCCTTACAGGTAATGAGCTTGTATATGACTTATATACAGGTACAGGAACTATCGCACAGTTTGTTGCAAAAAAAGCTAAAAAAGTGATAGGTGTAGAGGCTGTACCAGATGCTATCACTGCTGCAAAGGAAAATGCAAAACTCAATTTTATAGAAAATGCTGAGTTCTTTGTAGGAGATATGAAGAAGGTTTTTAACTCAGAGTTTATTGCCACACACGGTGAGCCAGATATTATAATAACAGACCCACCTAGGGATGGTATGCACAAAGACGTTGTAGACCAGATTTTAAATATCTCACCTCAAAAAATTGTATATGTAAGCTGTAATAGTGCAACACAAGCAAGAGATCTTGCGTTACTAGATGACGTGTATAAGGTAACTAAGGTACAACCTGTAGATATGTTTCCTCAAACTCATCACGTAGAGAATGTTGTACTTTTAGAGAAAAGATCATAATGAAAAAACTCTTTTATATACTGTTACTCATTATATGCTTTGGGCAAAGCGCCTGCGAGCGTGATGACATTTGTGCAGAGACTACACCCACTACCCCACTGCTTATTATAAAGTTTTATGATGCAGACAGCCCTTCAGATCCAAAAGCTCCTAATAATCTTGCTATCGTAGCAGAAGGATCTATACCAGAAGATACAGGCTTTACAGTGAGTGCAGGCATAGACAGTATTGCCATCCCTCTACGTACTATAGAAGATGTTACAACCTACTCATTTATAATAAACTCTCAAGAAGAAGATGACGAGCCTATAAATGTAGATGACCTAGTGTTTACCTACATACGCGATGAAGAGTATGTAAGCAAGGCTTGCGGCTTTAGAGTGATATATGACGAGTTACTAGCAGAACTAGTTCCTCAAGATGATGGCTCTTGGATACAGAATATTATAATAGAAAACCCAACGGTAAATGATCAAGTTGAAGCACACATTAGTATTTTTCACTAGCCTACTTTTTACCGTTATATCTGCTGGTGTTAGTGCTCAAGATATAGGAGAAGAAGCTATAGCAATTGACACAGTAACAAAAGTCCCTACAGATTACTACGGCCTCAGAGTAGGTATAGATTTATCAAAACCTGTACGATCTTTTCTTGATGACAACTACACAGGCTTTGAAGTAGTAGGCGATTTTAGAATAAAGAAAAACTACTATCTAGCCGCAGAGTTAGGTAACGAAACCAAAGTAACAGATCTACCTAATATTGAGAATACTACAAAAGGTAGTTACATAAAAGCCGGTTTTAATTACAATGCTTATGAGAACTGGTTTGGGATGAATAACCTAATCTATGCAGGTGTACGTGCTGGTTTTTCTAGTTTTAGTCAAGAGCTAGACAGCTATACCATATACACTACAAATCCCCTTTTTGGTGATGACACAAGACTAGACTCCCAAGATTTTTCTGGACTCAATGCTACTTGGCTAGAGCTTAAATTAGGTCTAGAAGTAGAACTTTTTAGTAATATCTACCTAGGTGTTAATGTTCAGATTAAGAGATCTATCACAACAAAAGATCCAGATGGATATGCAAATCTTTATATTCCGGGCTTCGGTAAAGTTACCGAAGACTCTACGGTAGGTGTGGGTTATGGATATACGCTATCATATCTTATCCCTATTTTTAAAAAGTAGGGGATTAATTACGCTTTCGCGAAAGCGTACAACTATTCATTATCATCTAGGTACTTAGCCTTCTTGCTTCCCTCGTACATCTCATATTTAACCAGACGACTTTCTAAACTACCGTTAAAACACTTAATTTTTCTACTAGGTCTAAGCCCCACGTGCTTAAGCGACTCCATATTAGAAGTAATCATCCAGGCGTGAGATCCAGGATAACCACCTTTAAGTGTATCACCTATCTCTTTGTAAAACGCTTCCATCTCTATAGGTAAACGCTCACCATAAGGTGGGTTAAAAACCATTTGTAAGAAGTCACTACCTTGTTTTTTAGTTTCAAAAAAGTTCTTCTCACTTATAGTGATAAAATCTGAAAGCTGCGCATTTTTTACATTTTCACGAGCCTTCTCTACGGCAGATGGTGCTTTATCATAACCCGTAATCGTGTATCTAAAATCTTTAACACGTTTAAGAGCAGATGCCTCTATGAGTTCATACAGATCTACATCCCAATCTCCCCATTTTTCGAAAGCAAATTCTTTTCTATTTAAGTTTGCAGGCACATTACAGGCTATCATTGCAGCCTCTATACACATTGTACCAGACCCGCACATAGGATCAAGAAAATCTGACTGACCGTGCCAGCCACTCATTATAATTAAACCAGCCGCGAGTGCTTCGTTAATAGGTGCTATGTTTGTTGCAGTTCTGTAACCACGGTGGTGTAAAGATGCACCACTACTATCTAGTGACAATGTACACCAGTTGTCTTGTATATGAACATTGAGCCTAAGGTCTGGATGCTTAGTATCAACACTAGGACGTACGTTTTCTTCTTTTCTAAATTTGTCTACAATAGCATCTTTAGTTTTAAAGGCAACATACTGCGAGTGTGTAAATGTATTACCGCTTACAGTTGCATTAATCGCAAAGGTCTTCTTTACATCTAGATATTTCCTCCAGTTTATGCGTTGCATACGTCTATAGAGATCATCCTCATTCATCACCCTAAACTCGGCAATGGGCTTTAAAATTTTAATAGCGGTACGACAGCACAAATTTGCTTTGTACATAAACCCCTTATCACCTTCAAAAGAGACATTACGCGTCCCTATTTCTACATTACCAGCGCCTAAGTTTCTAAGCTCTTCTGCTAGAATTTTTTCAAAGCCAAAAAACGTTTTGGCCACCATCTTAAAGTTTTCACTACTCTTACTCATATGCCGCAAAAATACGTTAATTTTACCGCCTTAACGACCCAAAACTTCATTCCATTTGCTTGCAATTATTCTTCCCATCATAGCCGTCTTAATAGGACTCACATTTGCACTTATTTTTAAGCCAGCTGTAAATAATGGGATTAAGCTTTTACTTTCTTTTAGTGGAGCTTTTTTACTTTCAGTAGTCATATTTGAATTTTTGCCTGAAGTATACAGTAGTAATAATTCTAACATTGGGATTTTTATAATGCTAGGCTTACTTATTCAGATCATCTTAGAATTTGGATCTAAAGGGGCAGAGCACGGTCACGTTCACCATAAAGATGAAGGAACGTTTCCTATATTATTATTTATAAGTCTTTGCTTACACTCTCTTATAGAGGGTTTCCCACTTGCCGAAAATCAAGATTTACTATATGGAGTTATAGTTCATAAAATTCCCATTGCAGTTATTTTATCTGCTTTTTTATTAAACTCAAAAATGTCTACCATACAAACAAGCATTTTTCTAATCATATTTGCTTGTATGACACCGCTAGGAGCTTTCTTAAAGACACAGTCATCACTTCTGGAGACTTACAGTAGCGAAGTAAATGCATTAGTAGTAGGAGTATTATTACACGTGTCAACAACCATACTTTTTGAATCTTCAAAAAATCATCAGTTTAACGCAACAAAGCTTGGTGTAATTTTAATAGGTATAATTATCGCATATTTCTTATAGTTATGTACTCTAAAGAAGAAGCTAAAAAAGTACGGAAGCAGTTTTGGATTTTCTTTGCAAAAAGATATCCCCGTAAATGGATACTTTATAACACAGGAATAAAAGACGTAACCTTAAAATTTGATTTTACTAATGGCTATGCCTTGGTGGCTATAGATTCTGAATCTAATGACGAAATTGATAAGGCATACTATTACGAAAAACTTCTAAGTCTAAAATCTTTACTACTGGAAGAAGTGTCTCCTAATCTTATTTTTGATGATGAATATCTTCTTGATAGTGGAAAGGTCATCTCTAGAGTTTACATAAGACTCGAAGGAGTGAAAATCAATAATAAAAATGACTGGCCAAAAGTTTTTGACTTTTTATATGAGTATATGTCAAAACTGGAGCTATTCTATCTAGAATATCAAGACTTTATAAAAGACTAGTTGTAATTTCAGTCGCATATATACCCTATACTTTTAAGATTAGAATTCAGAGTGAGTGTATTTATATCTCTTAATAAGTAATTCTTTAGTAGCGCCTATCCTTCATAGCACCTGGTTACAAACATTCTAATATTTCTTACCGTTTGGATAGCTCTATAAGCGACCTGTAACTCTATGTAGTAAAGGATACTTAAGAATGGTAAACAAGTAATTTGAGATTTATAAACTATAAAAGATAATGCTCGATTTAATACAGCATTAAATTTAGATCTCTCCAATATATACGCCCATCACACCCGCACAAAGATATCTGTATTTTATAACCGTAAAGAAGGAATAGATAATAAGGCCGCCCTACATTACTCAGATGAGAGCTAATCATAGTGCCTCTATTATGTAATTCTAGAACTACATATATGTAAACAAGAGATTATCTTTGACTTTCTTGTATAAAAAAAGCTCCAACACATTTCTGTATTGGAGCTTAAAAAGGCGGCGACCTACTCTCCCACG
>NZ_CANMDS010000006.1 GCF_947496725.1 uncultured Dokdonia sp. | reverse complement strand
ACTGTAGTAGCCGATGCTGCTTGGTTAGCTGGTGATTGTGATGGTGACGGAGTAACAAATGAGCAAGAAGTATTAGATGGTACAGATCCAACAGATGGTTGTGATTTCTTAACAGCTAGTATTACATTACCAGCGAGTGATGAGTGGAATGCTCTGGATTGTGATGATGACGGATTAACGAATGGAGATGAAATCACAGAAGGAACCGATCCTCAGAACCCAGATTCAGATGGTGATGGTGTGATTGACGGAACCGAAGTTACTGATGGTACAGATCCCTTAGATATTTGTGATTTTGATTTTGATCATCAAACTGTAACACCTGTAGGTGATTGGTTAACTGCTGACTGTGATGGAGACGGTGTAACTAATGCAGATGAGATTGCTGATGGTACAGATCCATTAGATAACTGTGATCTTGACGTTACGAGTCAAACTGTAGCTGCTGATGCTGCTTGGTTAGCTGGTGATTGTGATGGTGACGGAGTAACAAATGAGCAAGAAGTATTAGATGGTACAGATCCAACAGATGGTTGTGATTTCTTAACAGCTAGTATTACATTACCAGCGAGCGATGAGTGGAATGCTCTAGATTGTGATGATGATGGTCTTAGTAATGGCGACGAAATTGCAATAGGAACTGATCCTCAGAACCCAGATTCAGATGGTGATGGTGTGATAGATGGAACCGAAGTTACTGATGGTACAGATCCATTAAATAACTGTGACTTTGATATAATTCACCAAACTATAACTCCAGATGCTGCTTGGTTAGCCGGTGATTGTGATGGTGACGGAGTAACAAATGAGCAAGAAGTTCTAGATGATACAGATATACTGGATGTTTGTGACTATAACGTAGCTAGTCAAGATATCTCTACTGTAACAGATATGTGGAATGATACAGATTGTGATGGTGATGGTGTGTTAAATGGTATTGAAGTACTTGATGGTACAAACCCATTAGACCTCTGTGATTACGATGCAGCGAGTCAAGACTTAGCAATTGCAACCGAAGAATGGTTCAATACAGATTGTGATGGTGACGGTGTTACTAACAGTGATGAAGTTATAGACGGTACAGATCCTCAAGATTCTTGTAGCGTTGATGCAACAAGTCAAACAGTTGATCCTACAGATACCTGGAATGAAACAGATTGTGATGGTGATGGTGTGACAAATGAAGTTGAAGTTATAGATGGTACAGATCCAACTGATCCTTGTGACTTTAATACAGATAGTCAGGATCTTGACACTGTAAGTGATGAATGGTTAGATCTTGATTGTGATGGAGATGGTATACCTAACGGAGATGAGACTGGAGATGAAGATGGAGATGGTGTTCCAGATTATACTGAAATTAATAATGGAGTATTAACTGCAACAGATGGTCTAGAAGTATTTGATATAATGACTCCTAATGGAGATGGATTAAATGACGTATTTGTAATAAGAGGTATAGAACAATATCCAAACAATACAGTACGTATTTATAACCGTTGGGGAGTAGAAGTATACGGAGTGAAAGGTTATGGTCAAGATGGTCAATACTTTAGAGGAGAAAGTAATGGTCGTGCAACCGTAAATGGAGATCAACTATTACCTGTAGGAACGTATTACTACACTATAGAATACACTAATGGTGATGGAAGACTACAACAGTTAGCCGGTCCTTTATACTTAAATAGATAATAATAGATACTAATATTCGGTGTGCTCGCAAGAGTGCACCGGATTAAAATAAAGCAATATGAAAAAATGTTTTAACACTATATTGGTTGTGTCATTGCTCATCTTAAGTTTGAGCGCAGTCGAGGTAAACGCTCAGCAAGATGCACAGTACACTCAGTATATGTACAATACTTTGAGTATTAACCCAGCATATGCGGGTTCTCGAGGTGGTGTTAGTGTATTAGGGCTTCACAGAAGTCAGTGGGTAGGTCTAGACGGCGCTCCTCGTACACAAACAGCTTCTATCCATTCTCCTATAGGAGATTCTCAACGCGTAGGTTTAGGGCTTAATATAGTACAAGATGATATCTTTATTACCAGTGAGACCTATGTAGATCTTGCGTTTAGTTACTCAATTCCTACATCAGACATTGGTAAATTAAGTTTTGGAATAAAAGGAGGAGTACACTTGTTAGATGTAAACTATTCAAAGGCTTCACCATTTCAAAACGGTGATGCACTTATTCAAAACAATATTGATAATCAGTTTTCTCCACAAGTAGGAGTAGGGTTATTCTATTCTACAGATCGTTTTTATGCTGGTTTAAGTGCTCCTAATTTATTGGAGACAGACCACTTTGACGATAGTCAAAACACTAATGATCCTAATGCAACCTTCTTAGCAACAGAGCGTATCAACTATTACTTAACGACTGGGTATGTTTTTGATATCTCACAAGATGTAAAGTTCAAACCAGCTGCTATAGCAAAGTGGGTTTCGGGAGCACCGCTACAAGTAGATCTTACGGCAAATGCTTTGATTTATGATAAGTTAACCTTAGGTGCAGCTTATAGATGGAGTGCAGCCTTAAGTGGTCTTGTAGGTTTTCAGGTTACAGATGGCCTAATGATAGGTTTTGCATACGATCGTGAGACTACCGAGTTACAACAGTTTAACGACGGTAGTTACGAGGTGTTTTTAAGATTTGAAATTTTAAAGAAGCCTAAGCGTTTGATTTCCCCTAGATTCTTCTAATTAGTATATTAACACTATTACGCTTTCGCGAAAGCGTAAACAGCTATTGAGCCGACTAAAATTATTTTGTATGAAACTAAGATTACTAAAAAGCCTATTCGCATTAACTATATGCTCGATGTGCCTAAATGTTACAGCACAAGAAGGAAAGGTTAGGGAAGCATCAGAAAATTTTGACGAGTATGCTTTTGTAAACGCGAGAGACCTATATAAGCGCGTAGCAGAGAGAGGGTTTACGTCACCTGAAATTTTGCAAAAACTAGGTGATGCTTACTACTTAACTGCAGATTACAAAGAAGCGGCAAAGTGGTACGGAGAGCTCTTTAATAATTTAGAGGAAAGTAGTTCTGTAAGTCCTGAGTATTATTTTAGATATGCTCAGTCCTTAAAAACACTAAGACAATATGACCTCGCAGATGCTCAAATGGAAAAGTTTAATAAACTTAATGGCGACGATACGCGAGCAGAGCGCTATGTGGCAGAACGAGATTACCTTAAAGAAATAGAAGCACAGTCTGGAAGATATAGTGTAGGTCGCGTAGACTTTAACTCAGAGTTACAAGATTTTGGACCAAGTTTTTATGGTGAGCGCCTTGTCTTTTCTTCAAATCGTGAGAGTAGAACTGGAGATTACATACACCACTGGAATGAGCAGCCATTCTTAGACTTATTTGTGGTAGATGTTCCAAGAGATAAATTTCCAAAAGTTGAACGCCTAGCAGAAAAGGTAAACACGCCATATCACGAGAGTACATCTGTATTTACAGAGAGTGGAGATGTTATTTATTTTACCAGAAATAACTACACTAAAAAGAAAAAATTAAAAAGAGATGAGCAAGGAACAACTAAGCTCAAGTTATATAGAAGTGAGCGCGTAAATGGTGAGTGGATTACACCAGTAGAACTTCCTTTTAATAGTGATGAGTTCTCTACAGCCCATCCAGCATTGAGCCCAAATGAAGACATTTTATACTTTGCATCAGATAGACCTGGTACAAAAGGATTAAGTGATTTATGGATGGTGACTATAAATGACGATGGTACTTATGGAGAGCCTGTTAATTTGGGTGGTGATATAAATACAGAAGGTAGAGAGACTTTTCCATTTATAAGTTCTGACAATAAGCTGTTTTATGGATCTGATGGTCACCTTGGTTTAGGAGGTCTAGATATTTTCGTAACACAACTTGAATCTGATGGTAGTATTGGGAATTCTTATAATGTAGGTAAGCCTGTAAATAGTAGTGCAGATGATTTTGGATTAATTCTTAGTGAAGAAAGAGGTACGGGTTACTTTGCGTCAAATCGTGCTACAGGTCTAGGGAATGACGACATCTATAGCTTTGTGCGCAAGAAAAAACTATTGACAGATTGTGCTCAAAACATTACTGGAGTTACAATGGATGTAAAAACAGACGAAATACTACCTCAAGCTACGGTAGAGTTGCGTAACATCGCAAATGAAGTAGTAGGGACTAAAATAAGCGATAATGCGGGACGTTTTAGCTTTCCAGATGTAGATTGTAATACATCTTACATAGTGCGTGCTAGCAAGGCTTCTTATGAGCCAGCAGAGGCTATAGTAAATACAACATCAGAGGTAGGGCTAGTTTTAAACAGAGATTTATACTTAAAACCACCATTAAAAGTTGAGTTAGGCGATGATCTTGCAAAGACACTAGAGCTTAATCCTATCTACTTTGATTTTGATAAACACAACATTCGTCCAGATGCAGCTTTAGAGCTTGAGAAGGTAATTGCTGTTATGACAGAGTACCCAAGTCTTAAGATTGATGTACGATCACATACAGATAGTAGAGCTCCAGATGCGTATAATATGAGTCTATCTCAGCGCAGAAATATTTCTACTATAAAGTACATAGTAGAACAAGGAGGAATAAGTAAAACAAGACTTACAGGTAGAGGTTATGGTGAGACACAGCTTACTAATGCTTGTGGTAATGGTATAGAATGTACTGAAGAGGAACACCAACTTAACAGAAGGTCTGAATTTATTATAGTGGCAAAATAAAAGTCATTTATACTTAATTATAAAAGCCTCGATCAGAAATGATCGAGGCTTTTTTATGGGTAGTGTTTACCTAGTCTAGTTAATTCTCTTGAGTCTTACGTTGTTATTGCTTATAGATTAACCCATCTTTCATAACAAAAGAGACACTTTCTGTAGTTGCTATGTTTTGTGTAGGGTCATCATCTGTAGCTACAATGTCTGCGAGGTAGCCTGGGGCTAGTACACCTAGTTTACCTTCCATATTTAGAAGTTTCCCGTTTGTAATAGTTGCAGATTGTATTGAAAACATAGGGCTCCATCCATAATCTACCATATATCTAAACTCCTTTGCATTTTCACCGTGAGGAAATACTCCTGCATCAGTCCCAAAAGCAATATTTACTCCAGATTTTGCAACCATTGTAAATGTCTTTTTGAGCGTAGCATCTACCTTTTCAATTTTAGGTATGATGATGTCTGGGTAGTAACCTTTTACTTTAGCCTTGGCAGCGACATACTTTCCTGCAGATAGGGTGGGTACGAGATAGGTGTTGTGTTTTTTCATAAGCTGCACCGTTTCTTCATCCATAAATGAGCCGTGCTCAATAGTCTGTACACCCGCTTTAATAGCTCGTTGCATCCCTTCTTTACCGTGTGCGTGTGCAGCTACGTGCATTCCGTACTCCTTTGCAGTGCGTACAATCTCATCTACCTCTTCTTGTCTAAATTGTGGGTTATCACCATTTTTACTCACACTAAGAACACCTCCGGTGGCTGTGATTTTTATAAGGTCAGCGCCATTCTTATAGCGTTGCCTTACCGCCTTTCTTGCGTCATCTACACTGTTTATAACACCTTGGGCTGGACCAGGGTCGCCCATATTTACCTTTTTAAAACCATTAGTAGGATCTGCGTGGCCTCCTGTGGTTCCTATGGCCTTTTCGGCGGTATAAATACGAGGACCTCGAGTGGTTCCTGAGTTAATAGCATTTCTTAAGGATACATTTACTCCAGAGCCGCCTAGATCTCTTACTGTTGTAAAGCCTGAGAGTAATGTTCTTTCTGCAATTTCGGCTGCTGTAAAGGCTATGTCTGCCTCATTCTTAGTAAAAGTCTCAAGATACTGTTTCGGGTTTGTCTCGCCTTCTATGTGCACGTGCATATCTATAAAGCCAGGCATTACCGTTTTGGTTTTAAGATCAATTACTTTTTGTCCACTTTTCGCGGAAGCGTACCCCTTCTCAACACTCACAATTTGATTACCCAGTACGGTAATAGTTTGCTCTTTTAAAACTTTGCCATTTTGAGTATCTATTATTTTACCACAATGTAGTAACGTCTCTTGTGCAAAAGTGGTCATACTCACAAAGCAAGCAAGTAGAAGGGATAGCGTATATTTCATAGATTATTTATTTACAAAGTCAATCACGGTTTTAGTTATAAAAGCAATCTGGTCGTCCTCTAGTTCTGTGTGCATAGGTAGGGAGATACAATCTTTTACAATGGCATTAGTCACGGGGAAGTCTGCTTCATTATATCGCTCGTCTTTATAAGCTTTCTGGCTGTGCAGTGGGATAGGATAATACACGCCGCAAGGTATCCCATTCTCATTAAGGTGTGCTACAAGAGCATCACGATCTGTGTCTACTACTCGTAATGTATACTGGTGAAAAACGTGGCAATCACAACTATCACAAACTATAGGCGTAATAATCTTTTTATTACTCATAAAGGCTTCTGTATACTTGCGTGCAGCATCGCGTCTCGCTTTGTTATATGAGTCTAGATGTGGCAGTTTTGCTCTTAAAACTGCTGCTTGTATAGAGTCCAGTCTACTGTTTACCCCTACTACATCGTGGTGGTATCGTACGTACATACCGTGATTTACCACACCTCTTATGGTATGAGCAAGGTCATCGTCATTTGTAAATATTGCACCGCCATCCCCATAGCAACCTAAATTTTTTGAAGGGAAAAACGATGTTGTACCTACGTGACCTATTCCTCCAGTTTTTGTTTTCTTACCATCACGACCTGTGTAGTTTGAACCTATACCTTGTGCGTTATCTTCTATAACAAAGAGGTTGTGCTCTTTTGCTAGATCCATAATAGCATCCATATTTGCTGCTCTACCAAAAAGGTGAACAGGCACAATAGCCTTCGTTTTTGGTGTGATAGCTCTCTTAATAGCTTCTACGTCGATATTAAAATCTACTGGGTCAACATCTACAAGAACCGGGGTAAGTTTTAAAAGGGCAATCACCTCTACAGTAGCTGCAAAAGTAAAATCTGCCGTGATGACCTCATCTCCTTGTTCTAGACCCAATCCCATCATTGCAATTTGAAGCGCATCAGTACCATTTGCACAGGGTATTACGTGCTTTACGCCTAGATATTCTTCAAGCTCGGTTTGAAATTTTTTAACCTCAGGACCATTTATAAAAGCGGTATTTGCAATCACCTCTGCAATACTATTATCTACTTGTTCTTTTATCGTTGCGTATTGGCCTTGAAGATCGACCATTTGTATTTTTTTCATCCTAGAAGTTTGAAAGGCAGGTTGCCTTTTTATATTAAGTTATTAATAAATGTCACTAATTTTATTGGAAACAAAAATACAAAATCTCCATCTCCTACTCAGACCTATTTAATTACAAAGTGTATTTTTGAACCTATGCAAATAATGTATTCTTTATTAATGAAGTTAGTCCAGGCTGTATTACCGCTTGCTGGAAATTTTAATAAAAAGCTTCAAAAGTCTATTACAGGTAGAAAGGATACTATCAAGATTTTAAATGCCGAGCTCATAACTGGAAAGAAAACGTTGTGGATGCACGCCGCTTCTCTAGGAGAATATGAGCAGGGTGTACCTATATTAAAGGCCCTTACTGAGCACTATCCAGACCACCAGTGGGTGATAAGCTTCTTCTCTCCCTCTGGATATGAAATAAAGAAAAATAACGCTTTCGCGAAAGCGACCATCTACCTACCACTAGACACCACATCAAACGTTTGTACCTTCTTAGATACCATAAAACCAGAGGCAGTTTTTTTTGTTAAATATGAATTCTGGCCTAACTACCTAAGAGAGCTACAAAGCCGAAAGATTAGAACCTTTTTGATTTCTGGGGTCTTTAGAGAAAGTCAGCCTTTTTTTAAACCTTATGGTAAATGGATGATCAAATCACTAGAGAGTTTTGAGCATTTATTTTTGCAAGATCAAAACTCTGCCGAAGCTTTAGAAAAGCTAGGATTTCAAAATTATACAATAAGTGGAGATACTCGCTTTGACAGAGTGAGCCAGCAGCTTACAATGGATAATACGCTTGATTTTGTCTCGCGATTTAAGAATGATAATCTCTGTGTGGTATGCGGAAGCACTTGGCCAGAAGATGATAAACTAATTATAGACTACATAAACAATCACAAAGGCAAGGCCAAATTTATTATCGCTCCACACGAGATTAAAGAAGAAAAAATATCAGCATTTATAGGAGCTTGTACCGCTAGAGTCGCTCGTTACTCTACAATGGATGTAAATACTTTAAAAGATTATGATGTACTTATAGTTGATACGATAGGACTTCTTACTAAAATATATAGTTATGCAGATATAGCTTATGTAGGCGGTGCTATGGGGAATACGGGATTACATAATATTTTAGAACCGGCGACTTTTGGAGTACCTATTCTTATAGGGCCTCATTTTGACAAATTTCCCGAGGCAAAAATACTCCAGCAGCTTGCTGGATTATATGCGGTGGCGAGTCAAGATCAATTTGACGAACGACTTAATAAACTACTCAATGATGATAAGTTTAGAGCACAGACGGGTATGATCGCAGGGCATTTTGTAAATAGTAATACTGGGGCCACGCGAGCTGTCATAGATTATCTCAAAGAGAGTAATTAAGGAAGCACAGATACGGCTTCTCTCAAGTATCTTCTAAAAGGTAGCATCTCTTTATACATTTCAATAAGTAGTGCGTCAAAATCTTTTGATAAAACTTGCTTTCGCGAAAGCGTAGTCTCCACTGCAAATGTTTTATACCTAAGTAAGTCAATATGGGGGTGGTCCTTAGAAAAACCCTTTGGTGCGGTTTTTAGTTTATCTTGACCCCATAGGTTTCCAAATGCTTTTGTAAAGCTGGGTTTTTCTAATATAGCTTTGAGTTCTTCGCCATTATAATCTATCGCATCGCGTATGCTATCTAGTATTTCTTTTTTAGGCTTCCAGTAACCACCGGCTACAAGATTGTGTTTAAGACCTATCTCTATATAAAAATCCCCTTGTTTAGTTCTTTGATCCAGTCCTGCGCCTATATGGTCTTTATAAATAGGCTTATTAGGGTGGAACATTAGATTGTTATTGATACGGTTTATAGCTTTTTTACCAGGCGTGTCGAAATACGCTCCATCTACTTCCGCCAGCTTCGCATTAAGTTTGTTGAGCCAGTTTATATGGTTGTCTCTAATATGGTGATACTCTTTGCGATGAGCATCCATCCACTCTTTGGAGTTGTTTTGTTGAAGTTTTTCGAGAAAGTCGTAGGTATCTTGAAAGTTCATTTTTACTTTAAAATTAACAGTTTTAGGTTATATAGTAAGTATGAGAGGTAAATGTTAACGTAACTTTAGAGCTTATTGGTAAAGCTTTGTGCGTGAAGCCTTATTAATCAATCTACATTTGTAGTATACTAAACCAATATGATTATGAAAACATTAAAAATAGGAGCAATTGCTCTAGGTATTATGGCTGTATCATTAACCTCTTGTAAAGAAAAGAAAACAGAGGCAGAGCAGGCTATAGAAGAAGCAAAAGAAAATGCCGTTGAGATAAAAGAAAAAAATACAGACGACGGTTATAAATTAAAAACAGAAAATGCAAACGGTTCTGAGACCAAAGTAAAGGTAGATGAAGATGGCGCTGTTAAGATAAAGACAGACCATTAATCTGTTTTATAACAACACGTAAAAAGGATAATACAAGTGATTGTATTATCCTTTTTTTTATGCTTTAAATTCTGTCATTTGTGCTTTGAGTTCAAGCATAGACTGTTGTAGTTCTTTAAGTAAATTGTTGCTACTACCTTCATCTAGATTAAAAGTGAGCTTACTATTTACTTGCCATATTTCTTGTATATCACTTACAGCTACCTCATAAGGTGCATACTCCTCATTAATAGAGATGAGCAATACTCTGGATGAATCTGGAAGCTTCTGTAATTTTTTAACTACAACAGCATCCTGCATTACAATGACATATACTTTATTATCACTAGCATACTCAAGACTTTCTACACCTTTTGCAAGTACCCAGTCTTCTGGTCTAAAGTTAGGCAACATACTATCACCTTCTACTTGAAAACCTCTGTAAGTGGCATTACGGTATTGAGGAATAGGGAAGTCAAAAGCAGGTAGGTTTTGATACCACTCTACATCTGCTATATTATTTGGGTAACCAGCTGCTGCTTTTTGATTTACTAGTACCATATTCTCTTTATCTTCCTTGTCTACAATGACAACTTTAGGACTTATATCTCCCTTATCTGGGTTAAGATATTTCTGGTTACTATACCCATATATCCATAAAGGGTTTATTTGAAATAAACGCAAGAGCTCTGTAATAACTTGCCCAGATAGTTTAGTTCGACCGCGTTCAATATCTGCAGTGCTGTTTTTTATGCCTAATTTTTCGGCAAACTCTGCTTGTGTGAAGTCGTGATCTTCTCGTATTTCTTTAAATCTGCGTATCTCAGAAGGTAAGTCGTTTGTTCCCATACGGTAAATGTATGAAAATTAGGAATAATTCCAAATTTTATTTATTTATCATAAAAACATCTAATTCAGCACTTTGAACGTATAATGAACATAACATTTTAAAAACAAAAGTTGTAAGTAGCTATTAATCGGTTATTTTGTGTTTTTTATCGGTTTAAGATTACAGTTAAAATCAATAATTGATGATTAAATGTGAAATTATGTTAAATTTGCACCTCACAACTATCTAAACAATTTTGTATTATGAAAAAATTATTATTAAATGTTGCTGCATTAGCACTTATCGTAGGAGCAGTTTCTTGTAGAGAAGTACAAGAAAAAGCAAATGAAGCTGGAAACGCTGTTGAAAATGCTGCAAACGATGCTGCAAACGCAACTGGTGATGCTGTAAACAGTGCTGGTGATGCTCTTGAGAGCGCTGGTAACTCTGTAAAAGATGCTGCAAATGACGCTGCAAACGCTGCTGGAGATGCTGTAGATGCAACAGGAAACGCTATCGAAAACGCTGCAGATGCAACAGTAGAAGGAGCAAAAGATGCTGCAAATGCAACTAAGGACGCTGCAAACAACGCTATTGATGCAACTAAAGATGCTGCAAACAATGCTGTAGACGCAACTAAAGACGCTGCAAACAATGCTGCAAATGCTACTAAAGATGCTGCAAATGGAGCTGTAGATAAAGTAAAGAAGGCAACAGGTCACTAAGAAGATCTTTAACCATCATATATTAAAAAACCAGCCACACGGCTGGTTTTTTTTATGCTCTAAAATAAATAGAATCTATTCAGGTAAAACTGCGCCGCTTGCAGCTACATCTCTATTTATTTTTCTCATAAGTCCTTGTAACACTTTACCAGGACCTACTTCTATAAATTCTGTGCCTCCATCTGCAATCATTTGCTGTATGGTTTGTGTCCATCTTACTGGAGCGGTAAGTTGTGCTATTAAGTTTGCCTGTATTTGGCTAGCATCTGTAATAGCAGTTGCTGTTACATTTTGATATATAGGGCAAACAGGGTTTTTAAAACTAGTTGCTTCTATAGCTGCCGCTAGTTCTTCTCTAGCTGGCTCCATCATAGGTGAGTGAAAAGCTCCTCCTACAGGAAGCACAAGCGCTCTACGAGCACCTTTTTCTTTCATAGTCTCACAAGCTTTATTTATGGCTTCTATCTCTCCAGATATTACAAGCTGGCCTGGGCAATTATAATTTGCCGCTACCACAACTCCAGGCGTTTGCTCACACACTTCTTCTACCACGGCGTCTTCTAGGCCTAATACGGCTGCCATAGTAGATGGCTGTATCTCACAAGCTTTTTGCATAGCTTGGGCGCGCTGGCTCACAAGCTTTAATCCATCTTCAAAACTTAATGCGCCACTTGCTACTAGGGCAGAAAATTCTCCAAGTGAGTGACCAGCAACCATTGCCGGTGCAAAATCTGTCATTACAGATTTAAGTGCTATAGAATGTATAAAGATAGCAGGCTGTGTTACTTTAGTTTCTTTAAGATCCTCTGCAGATCCTTCAAACATTACATCAGTAATATTAAAACCTAAAATATCATTTGCCTTTAAAAAAAGATCTTGAGCATCTGGGTATTTTTCAAAAATGTCTAATCCCATTCCTGAGAACTGAGCACCTTGACCCGGAAATATATATGCTTTCATAAGTTTATGTTCGTTAGTAAGTGCAAAAGTACAAAATGAGAGAGACTCAATGAGGAGATATACGCTTTCGCGAAAGCGTACTCAAAACTACGTATAAGTTCTTTGCTCTACTTTCTCTTCCAGCTTTGAAAAGTAAAGCCGCTTTTGTGTTTATCGTCTACATCGTGAAAGGTACTGTTTACAAGTTCCCATTCACTCTCTGGTATTTCTGGGAAAAACGCATCTGCCACATACTCGTTATGTACTCGGGTAAGTTCTATGTGTGTGGCATATGGCATACCTAGTTTATAAATCTCGCCACCGCCTATAATAAACGAGTGAGCTTCTTGCTTACAAAATGCCAGCGCATCTTCTAGGGAATGCACAACGGTAGCACCTGGTGCGTTGTATTGCTTATCTCTTGTAATGACTACGTGTGTTCTGTTAGGTAGCGGTTTTGGGAAAGACTCCCAGGTTTTACGTCCCATAATAATATGGTGACCTGTGGTGAGTTTTTTAAAATGACGAAAATCATCTGGAAGATGCCAGGGTATGTCGCCATTTTTACCCAGTGCATTATTTTCGGCAGCAGCTGCTATCATTGTTATCATAGGGGAGTATTCTGGTTGTCTAGTGAGGTATTTGGGTCTGTTAAGATTGGACTTTTTTTTTCTGGTAAAGGGTGCGATACTTGCACACTCTCTTCTAGCTCTGCGATGCGTAGTTTTTGTTTGGCTACGAGTCTGTCTAGGTGTTTTTGTTCCCATTCTTTATTCATAAACTTACTCATTACAATGACGTTTATGAGATGAATGAGAAAGAAGAATGTCCATATAAGAATGGCCCATACAAACCAAGGAGTCTCAAAAGGTTTAAACTCTTCACCCACATTGAGCACTTGATTAATTACAATAAGAAGTATTGCTCCTGCTAGAAAAGCTACAAAGTGCCTGTAGAGGTTTTTCTTTTGCCTTACGCGAGCTTGAGCGTTTTCTATAAGTTCTTTTTGAACTGGGTCTATAGATGTTGTTGTTTTCTTTGAGAATAGTGCCATAAAATGCGACCTTTATATAATCATATAAAATTAGCCTTTTAGAACGTCATTTTAAAAATAGCTTATGAAAAATTTTGCCAAACTCTTCCCAATCCTAAGCCAGTATACCTATCTCAATACGCCATCTTCTGGTTTACTATCTGTGCCAGTAATGGAGTGGAGGCAAGAACACGATCTTGATTTTCTCGTACAAGGTAGCTTGCTTAAAGAAAATCAAGGTAAGATACTAGGAAGTGTGCGTGAGAAGGTAGGCAAGCTTTTTTCTTGCGAGGCAAATAGAGTAGCCCTTGTTCCTAATTTTTCATACGGTTTTAATACACTACTTGAAGGTATAAAAACACACAAAAAGGTACTGTTGCTAGAAGGAGATTACCCATCTATAAACTGGCCTTTTGAGAGTAGAGATTTTGATATTAAGTACACCCAGATTAGTTCTAATCTTGAAGAGGTCGTTGCAGAAGCTTTTAAGAAAGATACGCCAGATATTTTTGCATTCTCACTTGTGCAATGGCTGGATGGTTTAAAAATAAACCAAGGGTTTCTTAAAGATTTAAAAGCGCTATATCCTAATACATTATTTCTTGCAGATGCTACACAGTACGTAGGTACAGAGGTGTTTGATTTTGATAACTCCGCACTAGATGCTATAGGTGCGAGCACCTATAAGTGGATGAATGCTGGGTACGGTAATGGCTTTTTCTTGTTTAAAGAAAGTATTGTAGACCGTGTTGCACCTAGCACAACAGGTTTTAATTCTGTACAAGGTAAGTATAAGCCTCAAGAAGGGAATTTTTTAGGCCGTTTTGAGCCGGGACACCAAGACACGCTCAATTATGGAAGCCTAGGTGTAGCAATAGATGTTATAAATCAACTTGGTATGAGTGTTGTAGATGCGAGAATTAAGGACATAAATCTCAAGGCCAAAGAGATGTTTTTAGAAAATGGACTTCTTTCAAAAGCAATTGCAGAGCGCGAGAGTCACGGTACATTTTTTAATATAAATGGAGACGACCAAACTATAATAAAACTAAAAAACCAAGATATACTTACGATGGTGCGAGGTGAAGGCGTGCGGGTAGGTTTTCATTACTTTAATACAGAAGATGATCTAGCACATTTACTTGAAGTTATTAAGTCATAATCCCTTTGTTTTGTGGTTTTTGCTGTAAATTTTATGTGAGTGAGGTGTTAATTAATCACCATATTATCAATTTATGATGTCTGCAAACGTTTTCGATTTACTAGATATCAATTTTAAGAGGTGCAATATTATTAAATCGTGAATAATGCACTCAATAGTCTGATTATCTGTTTTTTATAGTGTTCTAGTCCTATCTTTGTACTTTATCAAAAACAAAGAATTATGGCGCTTACTAAGAAATTTTTAAAAACAAAGCCTGTTTGTAAAGTAACCTTTGCGATTGCTGCTTCAGAGGCAGATACGGTTGCCGTAGCAGGTGATTTTAATAACTGGGATACCACAACACCTCTTAAAAAACTTAAGAACGGAACCTTTAAAGGAACTTTTGATATCCCTACAGAAAAGTCATACGAGTTTAAATATGTAGTAGATGGAGAGTGGGTAAATGAAGAAGCTGCAGATGGTTACCAATGGAATGATTATGCCGCTGCCGAAAACAGTGTCTTAGAATTATAATAGCAAGTTTTCCCCCAACTTATAGTGCAAAAAGCCATTTTCGGTTAGAAAATGGCTTTTTTTACGTTACAGAAATATAGAATTACTCTACTACCTCGACACCACGCCAGAAGGCAACCCTATTCTCTATACTTTTTGCTAGCTCACTTACTTCTGGATAATACCAAGCGGCATCAGTATTTTCTTTACCATTTACCTCTATTGAGTAATATGATGCTTTTCCTTTCCACGGGCAGGTACTGTGTAAATCACTAGATTTAAAATACTCTTTCTTTATAGCCTCGTGCGGAAAATAGTGATTGTTTTCTATCACTATCGTATCATCACTTTCTGCTATTACTTCGTTGTTCCATATTGCTTTCATAATTCTTTTTTTTAGATGTTGTTACGCTTTCGCGAAAGCGTACTCTTATTTCTTTTCAAATAAATAGTTCTTGTAATATCCCTTACTATCTGCAAAGTCGTTTATGATATTAAGCCCAGACTCATTTGCAAGCCACTCTACAATGCTGTCGTCATACTTCTGGCTTATCTCTGTATGTATGGTCTCCCAGGCATTAAAGTGTACATCAAGATCTAGAGCGTTAATACGTACATCTTGATCTTGCTTACTCACGAGATAGCTCTTTGCAGTGCCTGTTTCTGGGTCGTAAACCTCCCAGTGTTTAAACTGGTCTGGATTAAAAGTGCCATCCATCTCATCATTAATGCGATGCAGTAGGTTTTTATTGAAAGCAGCGGTAATACCTTCTGGGTCATTATAAGCATCAAGTATCACCTGCGGATTCTTTTTCTGGTCAAACCCCATAAAAAGTAAATCTCCCTCGCTCATTGCTTTTTTAATATTTGATAAAAAGTCTATAGCCTGTGGGTGTAAAAGGTTCCCTATGTTTGAGCCTAGTACTACAATTACTTTTTTACGAGAGTTGTAATTTGCTAGCCCTTCTAGCACGTCAAAATAGGTGCCCTGTTGTGGTTTTATATCTACTTGTGGTAAATCGATATTCATACTTTCTTCCAGACCGTCTAGCGCATTCTGACTGATGTCTATAGGGAGGTAAGTAAAAGTGTCTCCGCGAGTTACTAGGTGTTCTAGTAAAATCTTTGTTTTCTTCCCGTCACCAGCCCCTAGTTCTATAAGCTCAAAACCGCTTTTACTGCTAAAAGCTTGTGCAATGGCAGTTTTATGTGTTTCAAAAATTTCATACTCACAATCTGTGAGGTAGTAGCTAGGCATTGCCATAATATCTTGAAAGAGCTTGTCTCCCTTCTTATCATATATAAATTTTGAAGAAAGATATTTTGGAAATGCCGTAAGCCCTTCTTCAACTTCTTTATGAAATGCGGTTGATATGGTTGGTTTAGTTTGTGTCATATATGTAATGGTCGTGTAGTATGGTAATAACTTACTATTATTTTGCTAGGCGTAGTCCTGTAAATTGCCATCGCAATCCAGTTTGAAAAAAGTTACGATAGGTGTGTCGTGTATGTTTACTAGATGTTGCGACAGAGCCACCTCTTAATACCTTCTGGTTTACCATAAACTTACCATTATATTCTCCCAGCGCTCCCTCTTCTTTTTTGTAGCCAGGGTAGGGTAGGTATGCACTCTCTGTCCACTCCCAGCGGTCTCCCCAGTCTAGATGTTTACTTGCTACTTCCCACTCAAATTCTGTAGGTAAGCGCAGGCCTTTATATTGTGCATAAGCAAATGCCTCGTAGTATGAGATATGAGCTAGAGAGGCACTCTCGTCTATTTCTTGTAAGCCTTTTTCTAGTGTGTAGTGATACCATTTATCTCCTACTTTATGCCAGTACATAGGGCATTCTATATTGTTTTTTTGAACCCAGTCCCAGCCTTCGGCGTGCCAGAGCAATGTTTTATTATATCCTCCAGCTTCTATAAAAGCTATCCACTCACCGTTTGTTACAAGAGTATTAGATATTGCATAGTCGTGTAGATATACTTTATGATGCCCCAGCTCATTATCATAGCAAAACTCTGTAGTGTTATGTCCTATTTCATACACACCTTCGGTTATATGAGTCCATTGGGATTGCGGGGTTTCTTTTACGCTTTCGCGAAAGCTAATATCTCCTCCATAAACAGGCATAAGTGGGTTGTTGCCTAGTATATATTTTATATCTGTAGCGAGTAGCTCTTGGTGTTGTTTCTCGTGATGTATGCCTATGGTAAGTAACTTAGTCACCTCTGCCGAAACGTCTCCCTCTAGAAGATCTTTAAGAGCCTCTGTTACATATTTCCTGTAAGCATATACTTGGTCTACAGTGGGTCTTGATAGATTACCTCTGTCTGTGCGCACAACGCGCTTACCTATACTCTCATAATAGCTATTAAAAACAAAAGCAAAGTCATCGCTAAAAAGTGTGTAACCTTCTTTATGATGTTTTAGAATAAACTCTTCAAAAAACCACGTAGTGTGACCTAGGTGCCACTTAGGTGGCGAGACATCTACTATGGGTTGTACGACATAGTCTTCTATCTCAAGTGGTTTACACAGGCGCTCTGTGTGCTGTCGAGTTTCAAGAAAAAACTCGAGTAAATTTTCTGTAACAATCATAGCAGTGACAATTATAAGTCACATAAAGTTACGGGTTTTTGAGTGCGTGTAAAATTTTATGACCTCATTTGGCAAAATGTTAATATTTAAGCCAAGTGATGCATCGGGTCTAATTCGGTAAGTAGGTCGTACTAATAGGTAATGGGTATTGTATATTCTGCAGCTACTTTTTTGCCACCTAGTTCTCCAGGTTTAATTTCTGGAATAGATAAAATGACTTTTTTGGCTAGTTCTTTTATTTCTGGTATTCCTCCCTTTATACTGCGTATTCTAATAGACCCATCTTTTTGAATATAAAAGTTTACTGTAACCTTCTTATATTCTAGTTTTTCCATAAGATCATATGGAATTTTAAAATTGGCCGCTATATGCTCACTTAAAGATTCATCAAAGCATCTTCTCAGTTTATGTATATTTTTAAAATTACAGCCGGGCCAGATGGGAGGGCGCTCAAAGGCTTTTACACCAGCTTGTGAACCATAAAAATATTCTTTGCTGTCTGAGTAGGATTGCGCGTGTAGTGAGAAGGCACATAAAACAAGTGCCAGTATAGTTATCAAACGATTCATAAATGTTGTTTTGATGATGAGTGTTAAATATATCTATTAAAGTACT
Organism: uncultured Dokdonia sp.; assembly: GCF_947496725.1. Lineage (GTDB taxonomy): Bacteria > Bacteroidota > Bacteroidia > Flavobacteriales > Flavobacteriaceae > Dokdonia. Next base: position 186,223 of record NZ_CANMDS010000006.1, on the reverse strand, counting down.
AGAATATGGAAAACACCGATAACTATTTACTGTTGAGACAGCTATAAATGAGACGAGGAGCAAAATCTCTTTTGCTCCTCGCTTTATAATAGTGTATGTTCTTACAGTCTTACAATGTAAATGCAAGTTTAAGATCGCTATCCTTTTTTGTTCCTCCCATATTGCCGGGAATTACTTGAGGCATCATCATAATCACTCTTTTTACTTCTTTTTGTACTCCTGGAGAGCCTCCTTTTACAGAACGTATTACTGGTTTACCTTCTTTGTTTATAAACATATCAATTGCCACCTTCCCTTTTACATAGTCTGATGGAAATTTAAAATTCTTAACAATATGTCCTGCTAGTTTCTGGCGTAAACAATTGTTTTTTTGATTGATAGACCCAGTACATCCTGGCCACGTAGGTGGTACCTCTGCAACTTTAAGAGTGGTAGACTTTCTCATAGACACACCTTCTTGTGCACTCATAGTTGTAAATGCTGCAAAAAAAGCAAGGGCAAATAATAATTTTTTCATTGTTGTAAGTAGGTTAATTTGAGGTTATATCGCAACTGCTCCTTTTATATGAGGGTGCGGATTGTAATTTTCTAAAGTAAAGTCATCAAAAGTGAAGCCAAAGATGTCTTTTACCTCAGGATTTATTTTTAAAGTAGGTAAAGTACGAATTTCTCTGGATAATTGAAGTTCAACTTGTTCCATATGATTACTGTAAATATGGGCATCGCCAAAGGTGTGAATAAAATCTCCAGCCTCATAGCCACACACTTGCGCCATCATCATTGTAAATAATGCGTAACTAGCTATATTAAACGGAACTCCTAAAAAGATATCTGCACTGCGCTGGTATAGCTGGCAACTTAGCTTTCCATCTGCTACATAAAATTGAAAAAATGCGTGACAGGGAGGTAAAGCAGCTTTACCATTTGCAACATTTTCAGAAAAAGAGACAGAAGTATCTGGCATTACAGATGGATTCCAGGCGCTCACAAGCATCCTGCGGCTATTAGGATTTTTTTTAAGTGTCTCTACAATATCTTTTATTTGGTCTATCTCGTCACCATTCCAGTTGCGCCACTGGTAACCATAAACGGGACCTAGGTCTCCATTCTCATCTGCCCACTCATTCCAGATGCGCACACCATTTTCTTGTAAATACTTCACGTTAGTATCACCTTGTAAAAACCATAAAAGCTCATAGATGATAGATTTAAGGTGTAGCTTTTTTGTAGTAACCATCGGGAAGCCTTCTGAGAGGTCAAAACGCATTTGATACCCAAATACACTTTTTGTTCCTGTACCGGTGCGATCGCCTTTAAAGTTGCCTTCGGCGAGTACGTGCTTCATTAAGTCGTGATACTGTTTCATACATCTAGTTTACTAAGTGATAATTGTAAGGTGCTTATGCTAGTGGTGATTACGCTTTCGCGAAAGCGTAAAAAGTCTCTTGCAAAGTTCAAGCAAAATAAAAACACCTGCCGTCTTCTACAACGAAAGGTGTTTCTAGTTATTATGAGTTATTAACCGAGGTTATTTGCCGCCTAGTGAGGCGCGATCTTCTGAGCGTTCTAGCCTGCGCTGTATTTTTTTTATCGCAGACTCTATAGATTTTTCTGGTTCAATCACATTGTATGTTCCCCAGAATTCTGGATCACCAAAACCTAGATTTTGATCTGCCATAATGATATATTCATCTATCTCGCCATTGCCTTCCCAAGAGGTGTTTGATGTGGCGAGTTGCCAGTCTGTGACAGCCATCTCGCAAGAGAGCGTGTATATAGACTTAAAAAGACGGCGTTTTCTCTTGACCTCAAAAGAGAGGTCTGCTTTACTATAACCATAAACCCACCTGCCATTCTTCTCGCGATAGTTTACCTCATAAGAGATGTTGCGAGGTTTTATTTTTACGTCACTCGGTTTGCGGCGCACAAACATCTCGTTTACCTCATTTGTATTGTCTAGCTTGAGAGCATAAGTAGCTTTTACAAGAGCGAGACTGCTTGCGCCTATATATAAACTCCCTTCATATAGCGGTGTAAGCACTTCTCCACGTTGTTTAAAACGGACGACAAAAACATTCTCTCCATTAATTTCTGATACTTTACCAAATCTAAAGGTATAAGCATCCATCGTTTCTGGGCTAAAGATATATTCTGGATACTTCATTACGTCTACATATAATGTGCTAAAAGGACCTCCTTGTAGCTTAAGAGCAATGGTGTCTAGTTTTGAGTAGTCTGTGTCTTTTCTAGATTTAACTAGTCGTATTTGGTCTTTTTTGCTGTTTGCATTAGGTTGCTTATAGATGTTTACAACGGCTTCTGCTAGCGATGCATTTTTGCTACGCTTTTTTATAGTCTCTCTGTAAAAAGCAGTCATTACGGTTTTATCACCTAGGTAGTTGTCTTTACGTTTATTGAGTACTTTTTTTACAAGGGCTTTTGCATCTGTATAAGCAACTAGGTTTGCAGGATCAAGACTTATGATGCTGTAGTCTAGTTTAATTTTGAGTGGCTTTTTAAGATTTTCTGGTAATAGAATAATTTTTTCATTAAAGCCTAGAGCGGTAATTTTAAGTTGCTTCTTTGTATCTGTCGCTGGTATTTTTAAGGCAAACTCACCTTCATTATTTGATACAGTACTTAGGTTAGTGCCCATAAGAGTAACGGTAGCCTTAGCGATGTCATCTTTAGAATCAGACTCGGCTATTGTTCCTTTTACTTCAACATAATTTGCTATGTTTTGAGCATAGGTACTTGGGATAAATGCCAGTATTATACATAGAGCAAGTAACCATCTGAGCTGGCTAGTAAGCAGTTTTTTGTGCGTTTTCATAAGCGGTTTTTTAGTATGCAATCTATTCTACCACATTAAGATACGACAAAAATTAATGTAGGTAGTACACTTTTGTCGGGTGTTGTAAAGATTGCTTTCACCCAGTAGGTTGTTTTACGAGATAAACAAGGGTGATTACGCTTTCGCGAAAGCGTAAAAATCTAAAAAAAAAGAGTGGTGCTAGATAAGGATCTATTACCCTATAATCATACCGGCAATGGTTGCAGATATAAGTGAAGCTATAGAACCTCCTATAAGTGCTTTAAGACCAAAGCGTGATAATTGCGTGCGCTGCCCTGGAGCTAGAGAACCTATACCACCTATCTGAATACCGATAGAGGCAAAGTTTGCAAATCCACAAAGCATATATGTTGCCATTATGATAGACTTCTCGTAGTTGAGGTGTACAACGTTTGTGGTGTCTTTAAGCTCTGCAAGTTGTATGTAACCTACAAATTCGCTTGCTGCTAGTTTTATACCTAGTAGTTGTCCCATCATCGTTGTGTCTTCACTAGCCACACCTATAAGCCACATAAGTGGGGCAAAGATGGTACCTAAGATAGCTTCTAGAGATAGTTGCGGGTATGCAGAGTGTGTAGCTATCCAGCCGTTAAGTGTCGTGATTTCACCTATCCAGCCTAGTAGGCCGTTTGCCATAGCTATAAATGCTACAAAAACCAGAAGCATTGCCCCTACATTTACAGCAAGTCTTAATCCTTCTGTTGTTCCGTTTGCAATAGCATCTAGTACGTTTGCTCCTATTTTATCGTTTGAGACAGATACGTCTGTGTTTACTTCTTCTGTCTGAGGATATAATATTTTTGAAATTACAATAGCTCCTGGTGCTGCCATTACTGAGGCTGCAAGTAGGTGCTTTGCAAAAATAAGTCTAAGCGCTTCGTCTTCACCACCCAAGAAACCTATGTATGCCGCAAGTACCGCTCCAGCAACTGTAGCCATACCACCTATCATTACAAGTAAGATTTCTGACTTGTTCATTTTTTCTAAGTATGCCTTTATGAGAAGCGGTGCTTCCGTCTGGCCTAAAAAGATATTACCAGCTACACTTAAACTCTCTGCTCCAGAGATACCTAACAGTTTTGATAGTAACCACCCAAAGGCTTTTACAACCTTCTGTATTACTCCAAAGTAGTACATCACAGAGGTAAGCGCAGAAAAGAAGATGATGGTAGGTAATACTTGAAAAGCAAATATGTACCCAAAAGTTGAGGTGTCACTTACGAGACCTTGAAATAAGAAATCACTTCCAGCAAGGGTAAACTCTAGTATGCTTACAAAGATGCTTCCTATAAAATCAAAAATACTTTCTACAAAAGGAACTTTAAGTACACAAACAGCTATAATAAGCTGGAACGCAAGTCCTATGCCTACTGTTTTCCAGTTTATTGCTTTGCGATTGCTACTAAATAAAACAGCAATTACAATAAGAGTAACCATACCTAGTACACCACGGCCAAAACTCTCAAAAGTAAAACCTTGAGAAGGGATAACATCTGCCATAGCCTGTGATTGCTCCTGCGCAAATGTTGTAAGTGAACTCATTAATACTAATAGGGTGAGTAGTAGCTTGCGCATATAAGATTGTTTAGTTGCGTTTTGAGATTTCATCTCGCACTTGTGCAGCAGTCTCATAGTCTTCACTATTTACGGCTTGCTCTAATTTGTTGTGTAGTTCTTGAAGTGACATTTTTTTATAATCATCACCGCTTGATGTAGGCTCTTCTTCCAGAATGATTTCATCCATTAGGACTTCATCCTCTTCTGTAAACTCCTCTGGGTTTGTGTTTCCTTTGAGAAAGATACCTGCTTTATCAAGTATATTTTTATAAGTAAATATAGGTGCTTGAAAACGTAGGGCTAGTGATATAGCATCACTTGTACGTGCATCTATAATTTCTTCTATTTTGTCTCTCTCACAAATTATACTAGAGTAAAAAACACCATCTACAAGTTTGTGTATTATTACTTGTTTAATGACGATATCAAAACGATCTGCAAAGTTTTTAAATAAGTCGTGTGTGAGAGGTCTGGGTGGTTTTATTTCCTTTTCTAATGCAATCGCAATAGACTGTGCCTCAAAAGCTCCTATTACAATAGGTAACTTACGTTCTCCGTCCTGTTCGGTAAGAATAAGGGCATACGCGCCATTTTGAGTCTGGCTGTAGGAGATTCCTTTAATGTTTAAACGCACTAAGCTCATAAGTTGCAAAAATAGGAAAAAGGGATTATAAGTTAAGAAGTTTATACGATTTGCCGTATTGTTATCTTAATTATAAGGTAATGTGCAGTCTTTTAGGTAGATAAGGGTAAATAAAAATGAGCTTAAATATAATTTAAGCTCATTTTATATAACTAATAGTTTATTTCTAGCTGTTAGAAGCTTTAAAGGCTTTAAGCTTCTCATTGAGTTGAGGTACAATTTCAAAAGCATCACCTACGATACCATAATCTGCTGCTTTAAAGAAAGGAGCTTCTGGATCTGTGTTGATTACTACTTTTACTTTTGAAGAGTTAATACCCGCAAGGTGCTGTATAGCTCCAGAGATACCTATCGCGATGTATAGGTTAGAAGCCACAGGCTTACCAGTTTGCCCTACGTGCTCACCGTGAGGTCTCCACCCTAGGTCAGATACTGGCTTAGAACAAGCAGTTGCTGCTCCAAGTATGTCTGCCATTTCTTCTATCATCCCCCAGTTTTCTGGTCCTTTCATACCACGACCTGCAGAGACTACAATCTCAGCATCTGCGATAGAAACTTTATCTGTAGCTTTATCTACAGAGGCAACCTCTACACCAAATGTTCCTAGATCTGCACTAAAATCTTCTGTTGCAGCAGCGGCGCTGTTTTCTTTAAGACCATATGCGTTCTTACCAAGACCTACAATTTTTACATCTGTAGAGATCTCTGTAATGTTAAATGCTTTGTTAGTAAAAGCAGTACGCTTTACTTTAAATGGTGCTGCGCTTTCTGGAAGAGCAACCACGTTTGATGCATATCCTGCCTCAAGCTCTACGGCTAGTAGAGGTGCAAGATACTTTGCGTTTGCGCTCTGGCTTAATACAACTACTGTTGCACCTTCTGCCTTTGCAGCAGCAGCAATACCTTTTGCATAAGCAGCTGCATTAAATGCGTCTAGCTTACTGTCTTTAAGGTTTAAAACTTTATCTACACCATAAGTTCCTAGTGGTGCTGTGTCACCTCCATTTACTGCAATAGCAGTAACAGAAGTTCCCATCATATCTGCAACACCTTTTGCATAAGATGCTACCTCAAGTGAAGCTTTTTTGAATGCTCCGTTTTCTGATTCTGTATATACTAAAACTGACATATTATCGTACTTTTTAGATAGCTTTCGCTTCGTTATGTAATAAATCGATGAGCTCGTCTACAGTGTCTACAAGCTTTACGGCTCCTTTTGGCGCTGGCTTTTCAAAAGCAACAGCAGTAGTTTCGGTTGCTGCTCCAGCAGGTTCAACAACGCTTAATGGTTTTTTACGAGCCATCATAATACCTCTCATATTAGGTATACGTAGGTCACTCTCTTCTACAAGACCTTTTTGACCTCCTATAACAAGTGGTAATGATGTTGTTACAGTTTCTTTACCACCATCTATCTCACGCGTAGCTGTAGCATTTGTGCCATCTACTTCTAGTGATATACACGTGTTTACAAAGTTTGCTCCAGTAAGACCTGCAAGCATACCTGGTACCATACCACCATTATAATCTATAGACTCACGTCCTGCGATTACAAGGTCATAACCACCGTCTTGTACTACTTTTGCAAGTTCTTTGGCAACTTGAAAACCATCTTTTGCTTCTGTGTTAACACGTATAGCTGTATCTGCACCTATAGCAAGTGCTTTACGAAGTGTAGGTTCTGTTTCTGGTCCTCCTACGTTTACCACGTCTACAGAGGCACCTTGTTTTTCTTTAAACCACATTGCTCTGGTTAATCCAAACTCGTCATTTGGGTTGATCACAAACTGAACACCATTAGTATCAAACTTGGTGTCTCCTTCAGTAAAGTTAATTTTTGAAGTCGTATCAGGTACGTGACTGATGCACACTAATATTTTCATAGAATTTGTTTTTTATAAAGATAAAGGTACGCTTTCGCGAAAGCGTAAACTCGTACTATTTCGTTATCGTTACAAAAATAAGGTAAAAAACTATATTTTACTATGCGTGCATAGTAAAATTTTGCAAAATTCTCATTTTTTGAGGTTTCTGAATTGCTTATTTTTGTGATTACGTAAAAAACGATTATTAATTAGGTGATTAAGGCGATGCTTTAAAGAGCCTTTGCAAATTAACCCACTAGTGGGTAACTTATATGAGAACAATCCAGTTTAGAGAAGCCGTTTGTGAGGCTATGAGTGAAGAAATGCGTCGTGACGCATCTGTTTATTTAATGGGAGAAGAAGTAGCCGAATATAATGGTGCTTACAAAGCCTCAAAAGGAATGCTAGACGAGTTTGGTGCAGATAGAGTTATAGATACTCCTATTGCAGAGCTTGGTTTTGGAGGTATAGGTGTAGGTAGTACTATGACGGGTTGTCGTCCTATTGTGGAGTATATGACCTTTAACTTCTCACTGGTAGGTATTGATCAAATTATAAATAATGCCGCAAAAATAAGACAGATGTCTGGTGGGCAATTTTCTTGTCCTATTGTTTTTAGAGGACCTACAGCATCTGCAGGTCAACTAGGAGCAACGCACTCTCAAGCTTTTGAAAACTGGTTTGCAAACACACCTGGTCTTAAAGTAATTGTACCATCTAACCCTTATGATGCAAAGGGACTACTTAAAGCAGCGATACGTGATAACGACCCTGTAATCTTTATGGAGTCTGAGCAAATGTATGGTGATAAAGGTGAGGTGCCAGATGGAGAGTATGTATTACCTATAGGTGTTGCAGATATTAAGAGAGAGGGAACAGATGTAACTATCGTTTCTTTTGGAAAAATTATAAAAGAGGCTTACAAAGCAGCAGACCAACTGGCAGAAGATGGTATTTCTTGCGAGATTATCGATTTACGTACGGTACGCCCGCTAGATAAGCAAGCTATCTTTGACTCAGTAAAGAAAACTAATAGACTTGTAATACTTGAAGAGGCTTGGCCTTTTGGAAACGTATCTACAGAGATAAGTCACCAGGTACAAGAGCACTGTTTTGATTACCTAGATGCACCTATACAAAGAATTAACACGGCAGATACACCTGCCCCTTACTCACCAGTACTACTTAAAGAGTGGTTGCCTAACAGCGATGATGTTGTAAAGGCTGTCAAAAAGGTGATGTACAGATAAGCTTTCGCGAAAGCGTACTATATTTGACCCCTTTCTACCTAAGAGAGGGGTTTTTTAATTAATGTGTATAAAATAACATCTCATACAGAATAATACATATTCTAAACGTTATAGGGTAATCATTGTAACCCTACTGAATGATATGTATCAACGCACAAATAGAATTAATAGATGAAACATAATTTACTTTTCTTCCTTATTACGCTTTTTACGGTGGCTATATCTTATGGTCAGACTAAAGTGAGTGGAGAAGTTTTTGACACGCAGGGAAATGCATTACCATTTGTAAATGTCGTTTTTATGGGTTCAAATGAGGGAACTATTACAAACGAGAATGGTCGCTTTTACCTCGAGTCTGATGCTACGTGGGAGCAAGTGCGATTTTCTTTTATAGGATTTTCAAACCTTATTGTGGACTTAGAGCAAAAGGTCAACTACGAGATGAAAATCACGCTAGAAGAAGAGGCTGGGGCGCTAGATGAGGTTGTAATCTTTACGGGTAAAACAGATAAAAAGAACAACCCTGCTGTAGATATACTGCGCAAGATATGGGCAAATAAAAGAGAGAACGGACTCAAACAGTTTAAGCAATACCAGTATGATAAGTATGAGAAGCTAGAGTTTGACCTTAACACCATAGACAGTGCCCTTATAAATAGCCGTCTCTTTAAAGGGATGGAATTTATATTTGACCAGACAGATACTTCAAATGTGACGGGTAAAACCTATCTACCCATTTTTGTAAACGAAGCCGTATCAAAAGTTTATGGAGATAACGAGATTAACAAAGTAAAAGAAGAGCTGCTAGGTAATAAAAACAGCGGTTTTAGCGAGAATCAAACAGTTATAGGTTTTGTAAAAGATCTGTACAGTGATTATGATATCTACCAGAACTACTTACAGTTTTTTGATAAGAGTTTTACAAGTCCGCTATCGCGCACAGGGATACAAACCTATAATTATGTACTCTCAGATAGTGCCTACATAGATAATAAATGGTGTTATAATATCATTTATTATCCACGTCGTAAAAACGAACTCACCTTTAAAGGAGACTTCTGGGTAAACGACTCAACCTGGGCAATTAAGGAGATTAATATGCAGCTCTCAAAAAGTGCAAACATAAACTGGGTCAAAGAAATCTATATGGAGCAAGAGTTTGATATCGTAAACGATACTACGTTCTTACTCTCACGAGATTATTTCTTGTCAGACTTTGCTTTTAATAAAAAAGAGCAATCTAGAGGAATGTACGGTAAGCGTACGACCCTATATGATAACTATGAGTTTGATAAAAAACTAGACAAAGATTATTACGACAAGGAAGTCTATAACTACGATAAGGATATTTATAATCGTGGCGATGAGTTTTGGGAAGAGAATAGAAAAGAAGAACTGAGCAAAGACGAGCTAGGTGTTTATAAAATGCTCGACACGCTTAAAACGGTTAAGAAATTTAGAAATCTCTATAATGCAGGCTCTGTACTAGCCTCTGGTTATTATGAGATCCCAAGTCTCAATTTTGATTACGGCCCTATATTTTCAACCTTTGGGTTTAACGAGGTAGAAGGTTTACGTGTACGTACAGGTGGTAGAACTTATTTTTCTCAAAACGATCCCTGGCGTCTAGAAGGTTTTCTAGCTTATGGTTTTAAAGACAAAAAAGGAAAATTTGGTATCTCTGGTAAGTGGCTTTTAGATAAAAAGAGTAGACTTATTATCTCTGGCGGTTACCGTCAAGATGTAGAGCAAATAGGGGCGAGCCTTACCACTTCAAGAGATGTGCTAGGTAGAAATCTTGCCTCATCATCTCTAGTAAACACAGCGACTAATGATAAGCTCACTTCTATAAAACTGGCAAACGTAGCAGCAGAGATAGAGGTGGTGCGCAACCTGCAAGTACGAGCAGATTTCTCACTGCGCACGCTCGAGTCTGCCTCAGAGACCTTTAGTCTAGACTACTTTACAGATGCCACACAAACCACCACCACAGGTGAGCTTAAACAAGCAGAGGTGGTTCTTACTACTATCTGGGAGCCAGGTAAAAAGACCTCAGGTTTTGGCGTAGAGCGACGCGTTACAAACGAGTGGTTCCCTAGCTTTTATGCGAGTTACACACGTGGGCTAGAGGGTACGCTAGACAGTGATTTTGGGTACGATAAGTTTCAATTTTCTGCTCGTAAGGCAATACGTGTAGGAGGTCTAGGTACACTTACCGCTTCTACAGAGGTAGGTAAAACCTTTGATGAGGTGCCACTGGCATTATTAAGTCCAGTGCCAGGTAACCAGTCACTGTTCTCAATATTCAACACCTTTAGCCAGCTCAATTTTTATGAGTTTACTACAGATGAGTATGCATCACTACAGCTAGAACATAACTTTGGAGGAAGAATCTTTAACCGTATTCCTTTCTTAAAAGGGTTAAACCTCAGAGAGATTATAGGCGTGCGTGGTATTATAGGTAATATATCACAGGCTAATATTGACCTTAACAGACCTGCCTTTGAGAGTCTTCTCTTTGCAGAGGGAGATCCAGTAACCGCCATCACACCATCTATGATTGCTCCATCTATGGAACCGTATTATGAGTACAGCATCGGGGTAGGTAATATCTTTAAGGTGTTTCGTATAGATGTAAACTTTAGAGGAAACTATAACTTCTTGCCAGATGCTCGTAAGATAGGAGTCACGGGTAGCTTTGGATTCTATTTTTAATTTGTTATTTACGCTTTCGCTTAAGTAGTATTGCCGTCAGAGATGTTTATTTAAGTTAATGACATTAATAAAAAAATAGAACAATAAACAGATTATCTCGTTGTGAAAACATTCAAGGTGGCACTTTAATCAGTATCACCTTTCTTTTTTAAACCGCGGTACGAGTAACTACCTAACCTAATCTTAACACGTATTCCTTTGGTGATAACGCTTTTACAGCGTATTTTTGCACCCCGAAAGATATTTTTTGGCAAGCTGCTGTTTATAATTAATTGAATTTCAGCTATTTAAAATTTAGCTTTCGCGAAAGCGCAATACTAACTACACAAATTAGTGTTCAAATATTAAGAGATTTTTTAATAGGAGGGAGCATAATTTGTTTTTTTATAATGATATGACAGCAGAAAAAGTAAAAACATTTGACGTTTTAATCGAAATCCCAAAAGGGAGTCGTAACAAATATGAGTATGATTTTGAGCTAAAGAAAATACGTTACGATCGTATGATCTTTTCTTCTATGATGTACCCTGCAGATTACGGTTTTATACCAGAAACTCTTGCACTAGATGGAGATCCTCTTGATGTACTTGTTCTTGTAACAGAGCCTACTTTTCCTGGATGTGTAATTGAGGTAAAGCCTATAGGAGTTTTCCATATGGCAGATGAAAAAGGACCAGACGAAAAAGTTATCTGTGTACCAGTAACAGATCCAAGTGCAAGTAAGCTTGAAGACTTATCTGATTGTAACCCACACCTTATAAAAGAGATTGAGCACTTTTTCCAAGTGTACAAAGACCTTGAAGAGAAAAAAGTAGACGTAGGTGGATGGGGAGACGTACACGAAGCTAGAGAAATTGTAGCAAAGTGTTACCAGAGATTCCAAGAGTCTGATGTACCACGTAGCGAAGTGAGTATTTACTAAGACTCACAGTATAAACGAATTAGCCTAGAAGCCGTAACGCATCGCGTTGCGGCTTTTTTTATGCAATCACATTTTTTGTATGTTATTGATTGTGAGTTATTTGTGATTTAGGTGGATTTTGCTACTTTAGTATCATCTAATATTTTAAGAATTTTTTTAAGAAATTCTCACTAAAACCAAACAAAATTTATGGAATCAATGATGATTTACGTGCCGATTGTATTGGCCCTTCTTGGGCTTGTCTATATGATCATAAAGCAATCTTGGGTTATGAAGCAAGATGCTGGTGATGGTAAGATGAAAGAAATATCTGATCACATTTATGAGGGGGCGCTCGCTTTTTTAAATGCCGAGTATAAACTGCTTACCATATTTGTAATTATTGTAAGTGTATTACTTGCTATTGTGTCTTATGTAGTGCCTACCACGCACTGGCTTATTGTTATTGCATTTGTATGCGGTGCTGTATTTTCTGCCTTTGCAGGAAACATAGGGATGAAAATCGCTACCAAAACAAATGTGCGTACCACTCAGGCGGCGCGCACTAGCTTGCCTAATGCGCTTAAAATCTCTTTTGGCGGAGGTACGGTGATGGGGCTTGGAGTTGCTGGTCTTGCAGTACTTGGTCTTACAGCATTCTTTATCTTTTTCTTCCATTTCTTTATGGGTGGTGAGTGGACAAATACGATGGATATGACCATTGTATTAGAAACACTAGCAGGATTCTCTCTAGGTGCAGAGTCTATTGCACTTTTTGCTCGTGTAGGCGGTGGTATTTATACCAAAGCTGCAGATGTGGGAGCAGACCTTGTAGGTAAGGTAGAAGCTGGTATACCAGAAGATGATCCTCGCAACCCTGCAACTATTGCAGATAACGTGGGAGATAATGTAGGAGACGTAGCAGGGATGGGGGCAGACTTATTTGGATCATATGTAGCAACCGTGCTAGCAGCAATGGTACTAGGTAATTATGTGATAAAAGATATGGGAGGTAGCATTTCAGACGCTTTTGGAGGTATTGGTCCTATATTGTTGCCTATGGCTATAGCAGGTGTGGGTATTATTATATCTATTATAGGTACAATGCTTGTTAAAATTAAGAGTAACGATGCAAAGGAGTCTCAGGTTATGGGTGCTCTTAATATAGGTAACTGGACTTCTATAGTGCTTGTGGCAGTAGCTTGTTTTGCACTATGTAAATGGATGCTTCCAGAAACGATGCGAATGGAATTCTTTGGAGAAGGAGTGCAAGAAATCTCATCTATGCGCGTTTTTTATGCGACTATAGTGGGGCTAGTTGTGGGAGCTGTGATTTCTTCTGTGACAGAATATTATACTGGTCTCGGTAAAACGCCTATTCTCAAAATTGTACAACAATCAAGTACAGGAGCAGGAACTAACATTATTGCAGGTCTCGCTACGGGTATGATCTCTACATTTCCATCGGTACTATTATTTGCCGGTGCGATCTGGGCGTCATATGCATTTGCCGGTTTTTATGGGGTGGCTCTAGCAGCCTCTGCAATGATGGCTACTACAGCGATGCAACTTGCGATAGATGCCTTTGGACCAATCTCAGATAATGCAGGTGGTATAGCAGAGATGAGTGAGCAGGAGCCTATCGTGCGTGAACGCACAGATATTCTAGATTCTGTAGGTAATACTACGGCGGCTACAGGAAAAGGATTTGCGATTGCCTCTGCAGCGCTTACATCGCTCGCATTATTTGCGGCTTATGTAACCTTTACGGGAATAGACGGTATTAATATTTTTAAAGCACCTGTACTCGCAATGCTCTTTGTAGGAGGAATGGTTCCAGTGGTATTTTCTGCACTTGCGATGAATGCCGTAGGAAAAGCAGCTATGGAAATGGTACAAGAAGTACGTCGCCAGTTTAAAGACATACCAGGTATAATGGAAGGAACTGGGAAACCAGAATATGATAAATGTGTGGCTATATCTACACAGGCTTCACTTAAAGAAATGTTGCTGCCAGGTATTTTAACCATTGGTTTTCCGCTCGTGATTGCTTTCTTGCCGCTTGCCTTTGGGATGAATCGTCTTGCTATTGCAGAGATGCTAGGAGGGTATATGGCCGGCGTTACAGTAAGTGGTGTGTTATGGGCAATTTTTCAGAACAATGCTGGAGGTGCCTGGGATAATGCAAAAAAATCTTTTGAGGCAGGAGTAGAGATTAACGGTGAGATGACTTACAAGGGCTCTGATGCTCATAAAGCTGCTGTTACTGGTGATACGGTAGGAGATCCTTTTAAAGATACATCTGGACCGTCTATGAATATACTTATAAAACTTACCTGTCTTATCGGTCTTGTGATTGCACCTATACTAGGCGGTCATACAGATGATGGTCTGGCTATTACTACAGAAGATGGGACTGTGGTCGCAATTACTCAAGATGGACGTATTAAAGAAACACGCGAGGTGCAAAAAGAAGTTCGCTTTGCTATGGCAGAGCGTGATGGGCAGTTTGTAGGAACAGTAACTATTACGACAGATGATAATGGTGAGATGAGTACTGAGGTAAAAGAGTTTACAGGTACAGAAGCTGAGGTAAAAAAGCAAATGGACGCCTTTGAAGCATCACTTCGCAATAAATAGTTTATATACTAGCTATTACGTATAACGAGGTGAGTCTTATAGGCTCACCTTTTTTTATGACATTCACATACCTTAACAAAGGTTTACAATGGTGTTATGAGAGCTGCAGCTGTTTATGCGGTAATTTTATGTAAAAATTAAAATTATGTTGTTACCAAAAACACAAGTTCCCTCACTGGAGCTTCCATTAATAAATGATACTAACTGGAAACTGAGCGATCAAAACGCAGAAAACTTTACGCTTTTAGTTTTTTATAGAGGACTACATTGTCCCGTATGTAAAAAACAACTTGAAGAGCTTTCTCAAAAACTAGATAAGTTTGTAGATCGCGGCATTAATGTCGTAGCTGTAAGCGCAGATACAGAGAAGAGAGCAAAAATAGCAGGTGAAGATTGGGATATAGAAGGACTACCAGTAGCATATAATCTATCACTAGAGAAAGCAAGAGAGTACGGATTGTTTATTTCTGAAGCGGTTTCAGATAAGGAGCCAGACTTCTTTACAGAGCCAGGTCTCTTCTTGATAAAACCTGACGGAACACTGTTTTTCTCAAGCGTACAGTCTATGCCTTTTGCAAGACCACACTTTGACGATATTTTAGGAGGGATAGATTTTATTATGAAAAAAGATTACCCTGCTAGAGGAGAGGTAAAAGGAATTCCTCAAAATGCGTAAGATTTATAGACATATCTCTACTAAAAAGTGCATTACTATAGTTGTGCACTTTTTTTATGAAGCTATTATTTTTACACTTTCAGTTTACTGAAGTTTATACTGAGCTTGCCGAAGTGCGAAAGCGTAATACTAACCAATACATCGTACAATGTTCTTTTCTAAAAAACAAGATCCTATACAAATAGACGGGTACCAGTCTTATGGAACTATAAATCACTTATACCTCATAGGTCGGGCTTTAGAGCACGAAGGAGTAGATCTAAAGAAAAAGGGTGTGCTCGCTGCTTTTAAAAATGCCTATAAACAGTTTGCTACAGATGAGTTGCGTCACACAAAACTCAAAGTGACTTTGCCAGATGGAGCTGTCTTTTATACCACCACAGATGCCGAAGGATATTTTAAAATAGATGAGGAGGTATACGGCTTAGATAAGATGACTAATAGTGAGGGATGGCTCCAGCTTACCGTGAGCTTTGATGATGTAAAAAAGGATGTGGTGCTTATGGGAGAAAATAAGTTTGCTATAGAGATGCTTATTCCTTCAGAAAATGCGTCTTATGGAGTCATAAGTGATATAGATGACACGATATTACATACGGGAGTAGCGTCGCTTCTTAAGTGGAGAGTGATTGTAAATACACTTTTTAAAGATGTAGGTAGGCGTACATCGCTAGAGGGAGCTCCTTCTTTATATCAAAAGCTACATAGAGGAACTTCTGGAGCAGATGCAAACCCAATGTTTTATGTGAGTAACAGCCCTTGGAATTTATATAACTACCTAGAATCTTTTGTGAGGAATCAAAATTTCCCGAAAGGGCCTATATTATTAAGAGATTTTAGAGGGCCATTTGAGAAAACTCCAAAACCAGAAAAGCCGCACAAGCAGCACGAGATTAGAAATATATTAAACACCTATCCAGACTTGAAATTTGTGCTTATAGGTGATAGTGGAGAGCACGATGTAGATATTTATCTAGAAGTAGCAAAGGAGTATCCAGAGCAAATACTAGCGGTGTACCTGCGTAGTGTGAAGCATAAGAAAAAGGTAATGCGTGTAAAAAGTGTACTTGCACAGTATGAGACCACGCCAGCAGTACTAGTAGAAAAAAGTTCCTTTGCAGAGGAGCACGCAAGATTTATAGGTCTTATAGCATAAAGCATAAAAAAACGGCTACTTAATTTAAGTAGCCGTTTTTGTTTGTGTAGTTAAAATGTGTTTTGACTATTGTCTTGCAAAACGTAATTCACTAGTAAATGTAGATGTGCCATCTGCCTCTACATCTGTGCTTTCAAATAATAGTCTAAGCTGGCTGTCGTTAAATAAAGTAACATCTCCAGTCTCACCATCTATAGTAAGTGTCTGGTTTGTATCATTTACAGAATAATTACCTGTATCTGAGTTTGTGATAATCTCAGTTTCTTCTACAGGGTCGTTACTTTCTAATTGAGTTGTTCTTGTAACACGGTATTGGAAGTTTACAGTATAAGTCCCGTTTGCGTCAAAAACAATATTTGATGTTCCAAATGTATCACCTACCTCACTTATCGTTGTAGTAGCTGTACCACCTGTAACTTCTTCTTGTATTACCTCTTCACTCTCGTAAAAGTTTAAGTTGTAAGTTCCGGCAAGTAGTGCAGGTGTGAGTGTTGGTCCTGCTGGCTCAGAAGAGTCGTCGTCATTGCTACAAGATATAGTCATCACAGAAATTGCCATAACTAAAAATAGAGTAATCTTTTTCATAATATAGTTTAAGTTTAAAAACGCGCAAATCTAGTTTATAAAAACAGAACTAGAAAGAATTTTCTTATTGAATATGTATTTGTGATTAATTATAAATGGCTGTTGTTGAGCTGTGTATATAATACTAAACCTTAGTAAACGTTAATTCTTGACTATAGGTGTTTTCGTAGTATTCGGTTTCTTCATATTGCTCAAAATAAATTGTAAGTTCACCATTATTGAGTAGGGTTGCTTCATATTCTCGACCATTAAATAAAACTTTCTGATCTCCAGTAATCGTATAATCTCCCGCAGAAGCATCTGAATAATCTACGTTATCTGTTATGTAGGTAAAGCCGTTCAAAGCATACTTTTCGGTAATTACGTAGTTATAATTAAATGAATAATCGCCAGATTCTGTAAAGGTGATATTTGAATTCCCAAGAGTAAGGTGTTCTCCTATAATTGATTCAGTATATGTACCATCTTCTGTCTCCAATAATGTTATATCTAGTGAATTATAAGCTGTTAACTCATAAGTGCCGCTTAATGAGGCTGTGGTAATAGCAACTTCTTGTAATGATGAGTTGTCGTCATCACTACTACAAGATAAAAAGGTTACAAGGATTGCTAGAACTACTAGTTTGGTAATAAATTTCATAATGTTTGATTTTTGATTGAAGCTCAAAAATTATCAAACACCCTGCCAAACTTAGATATTATTAAACTTTATGTTAAAAAAGTCCGTTTAACTCAGCATCTATTCTATTGATGATATCTCCTAGATCTTCTGGATTATCTACAAAGTCAAGATTATCTACATCTATAATAAGAAGCTTTCCTTTGTCATAACCGTGTATCCACGCCTCGTAGCGTTCATTAAGACGGCTTAGGTAATCTATAGATATAGAGTTTTCATAGTCTCTGCCACGCTTGTGTATTTGCGATACAAGGTTTGGGATAGAGCTGCGCAGGTAAATCATAAGGTCTGGTGCATCTACTACACTCTCCATAAGGTCAAAAAGCGACTTGTAGTTGTTGTAATCTCTATTAGTAAGCAAGCCCATCGCGTGCAGGTTAGGCGCAAATATGAATGCGTCTTCATAGATAGTACGGTCTTGTATAATAGATTTATTGCTATCGCGTATCTCTAGTAATTGTCTAAAACGGCTATTTAAAAAGTAAATTTGCAGGTTAAAAGACCAGCGCTCCATCTCGTTATAAAAATCATCTAGATAAGGGTTATCTACCACGTCTTCAAACTGTGGAGTCCACTTAAAATGTTTTGCGAGAAGTTTAGTCAGTGTCGTTTTACCGGCACCAATATTACCGGCGATGGCGATGTGCATAGTTAAGGTTGTTTAGCTAGTTTGAGACGGAAAGCAGTGAGCTTTTTATCACTGTAAATATAGAGACTTTCCCCTTTTAAAGAAAGCTGTTTTATAGATAAATCTAATGTTTCTATAACTCCTACAGCAGCAGTATCATTAGGTTTGTAATAGAGCTTCTTATCTGCATAAAGTATAAAAGCACCTTTGTCTTGTGACATAAGCTGGCTTTCAGGACTTTCTATCTTCTCTATAAAACTTCCATAATTATTGTAGTAAAAAACACCATCTTTAGTACTCACCCAGGCAAAGTTAAAGTTGGTCATAAGCGTTGTGGCATTATGTGCCATAGGGGGAAACTGAGTAAGAACCTTTTGAGTATTCCAGTCAAAAATTTCTAACTGTTGTAAATCTGTACTAAAAATCCAGAATCGCCTATCACTTGCCGTACGCACGTGGCTTACATTTCTAAAGTTTTCTATCGTAGAGAAGTTTACACGTGTGATCTCGTTAAGTGTGTTGTCAAGAATGACAGCTGTGTTTGAGCTTTCATAAAACAAGGTAATTCTAAGCGGGTTGAGCACATCTACCGAAGTTAACGCACCCAGTTGCAATGCCGAAAATTGATACTCATTTTGCACATCAGTTTTATATAATATATCACCTTTAATGTGGTAAAGGGCATTAAAAGCATCTACAGCGATAAAGATGTCTGTGTCTAGTGTGACCTCATTGATCTTCTCTAGGGAGTAGCTCTGGCTTGTAACTGTGATAGAAGCAAGAAATAATAGTATATAAATCAGTTTGTGCATTAGTAAGCAAAGTACAAAAATCTAGCCGTTATAGTTAATACCTTTGTAATGTGAGAAAAGAGATAAAAAATAGAGAAGACGTATATAAGCTGGTTACCACTTTTTATGGTCGCATACGTAGTGATGTTTATCTGGGACCTATTTTTAATAAACACGTTACAGACTGGCCACACCACTTTGAGCATCTCACAGATTTTTGGGAAGGTAACCTGTTTCAAAAGCGCATTTTTACAGGAAGACCTTTACAAGCTCACAAACGTGTAGATAGAGATGAGGGTTACACTATAAATGAGCAACACTTTGGCGTTTGGCTCAATCACTGGGTACAAACGGTAGATGAATTATATGAAGGGGACCTTGCAGAGATGGCAAAGTTTAGAGCTCGTAAGATTGGAACTTTCTTTCTAGTAAATATGTTTCAGGCAAAACCAGAAGTGGAATAATTACGCTTTCGCGAAAGCGTAACACAGCAATTACTACTTTGAGAGCTAAATATAAATCTAGCACAGCAATTTATAACCATAGCCACGCACGTTTACAATCTCAACCTGAGGGTCGTCTTTGAGTTTTTTGCGAAGTTTTGTGATAAAGACATCCATACTACGTGCGTTGAAAAAATCATCATTGCCCCATAGCTTTTTTAAGATCAGGCTACGGTCCAGCACTTGATTCCTATTTTTTACCAGATTAAAAAGAAGATGGGCTTCTCTATGTGTGAGACGGGTGACGTGATTATTGTAATGCAATTCTTGCCTTGGAAAGTCGAAGCTGTAGTTACCCACCTTAAGCACCTCTGACTTTTTTTGTTGTGCAGAGCGATTCAATAAGTTTTTAATACGCACGATGAGTTCTTCCATACTAAAGGGTTTTTTTAGGTAGTCATTACCACCTATGCTAAACCCCTCTACAACATCTGCTGGTTGAGACTTTGCTGTGAGAAATATAATGGGGATTTCATCATTTATAGCTCTTACTTCTTTGGCTAGTGTAAAACCATCCATCTTAGGCATCATTACATCGAGTACAAGTATGTCTGGAGTGGCTTGTTTAAATTTTTTAAAAGCAATCTCACCATCTTGACATAGTGTGACGGTAAAGTCCCTAGTCTCAAGGCTCTCTTTTACAATCTGGCCTAGCGCAGGCTCATCTTCGGCGAGTAGTAGATTTATTTTAGACATAAGGCAGTGTGATTTTAAAAGTGGTAGGTTGAGTTTGTACGGTGATATTACCACTGTGTTTTTCTATAATGGTCTTTGTATAGTAGAGACCTATACCAAAACCTTTTACGTCGTGCTTATTTCCCTTTGGTACTCTGTAAAACTTATCAAAAATGTGTTGAGCTTGTTGTTTTGTAAGCTTGTTACCACCGTCTGCGATGGTGATTTGTATATTTTCTTTTGTGCTGTTAAGGGCTATTTCTATGGTATCTCCGCCATATTTTATGGCGTTATCTATAATATTATCTAGCGCGTTTTCTAGGTGAAAAACATCTATAGATGCACTTGTATTTCTGTCTTGGGTGGTAAAGGTTAGTGTCTTGCCATTTGTGGTTTCTTGATGTGATTGTGTGATGTGCTCAAGTAGCTCAGCGAGGTTAGCCTCTTGTTTATTAAGTTCTAAAGCTTCGCTGTCTAATGTGGCGGTCTCAAGTAGCTTCTCAACCATCGTGTTGAGTTTTGATACTTGCTGTGATGACATCTCAAGATACTTTTTTGTTTTCTCTTTACTGTCTGCCTCATTAAAGTGTTGTATACTCTCTATAGCTACACCTATGGTGGCTATGGGGGTTTTAAACTCGTGGGTGATGTTGCTTATAAAGTCATTTTTAATCTCGGCAAGTTGTTTTTGCTCTTGTATAATTTTGAGGAGATAGAGTAAACTAGCTATTACAGCACCTACTAGTAGTAGGGAGAGGAGCATCCCTAGTAAATTACGTTGTAAAACGATACTGGCTACATTTTTAAAACCTACGGCTAGGCTACTCTTCTTGGGGAGCAAATTTGAGGTAGAGACGATAGCAAGATCGTGATTATTGAGTGTATGTATGGTATCACTTTCTGTTGCGTTGTAAGCAATAGTATATTGTGTGTTGTTGAGGTTTTTTCGCGTAAGCTCTAGGTTAATAAGGCTATCTAGGGTAGGCACGTTTATCTTATCATCTTTAAATGATAAAACTATACTCGTTGTAAGGTCTGTAAGTGCTTCAAGTCTATCTGGTAATGCTGTTTGTGAAGAGTCTATTACCTGTTGTGAGGTAAGTAGGTTGTTTTTTATTCTTTTTGAAAGTACTTCTACTGCTTTCTCACTTTCGCCAAAAACTTTAAAAGTAGTATGACTGCTCGATGTAGGTGAGTTGCGTTTAAATTCTTGAGCATATGTGGTATCTACCTTAACAACACGACTTGCAAAAATGCTGTCTAGTTCTGTTGGGCTTGCACCTTCCACTATAATGTTATCATCATTATTAGTCTCTTCTATTTTAATACTATTTATAGTAAGACCACTGTCTACACGCTTACCTAGATTCTGCATTTTATCTGATTTAAAAAATAAATCTAGATTTTGATCGTCTCCCAGAAATCCTATAGTGTTAGAAGCCGTGATACCTTCATAATAAGCGCTTACAGCATTATCAATACTGGTTTGCATATCACGTTTGAGCTGTGCTTTTCCCACCTCATAATTTTTATAATTCCAGTAAATCTGCACTGCGAGTGTGCATATTATGACGGCGCTTATAAAGTACAATATGGTTTTATAATGTCTTTCTTGCATAGTTCAAATGTAGTGGGTTAACTAGCTGTTACCAAATCGCTTAACACTCGTTAACGCTTGTTAACTCAAATAGCCAAAGATGTTCTCCATATTTGTACTGTTCAATACAACAAACATTTTAAAATCAATCTATTATGAAAACGATCATCACAATTATTCTAACATTACTAACGAGTATTTCCTTTGCTCAAGAAAAAGAGTTGAAGCTCGAAGTGTCTCAAGAATTTAAAGAAGAACTAAAAGAGGCGCTCACAGTTCTTTCTGAAAAGCTTGAAGATGTAGAACGCAATGAGTTCTTTTCAAAGTCAGATATTGTAAAATTACAGACTAAGATGGAAGAGGTAAGTCAGAAAATAAGTTACACTCTCGAAAAAGAAGATGTTACTCTAGATAGTCTGAATGCTAAGGTCACAAAAAAAATAAAATTTACCATAAATCTAGATGAAGATGATCAGGCCTCACTCGCCGGGCTCACTAAGAAGGACTTAAGTAACATTGAGAGAAAACTTTCAGAAGCGGCACGCATATTTGAAAAAAGCCCATCCTTTTTAGAACTAAAATCTAGGCTTGAAAAGCTAGAGCAACAAAATAAAAAGAATAACAAATAACATAAAAACTATGAAATCTATAACCAAAACTTTACTAGCGCTTGTGATGGTTTGCGCTTTCGCGAAAGCGTACTCACAACAAGTATCTGGAGTGGCAACATACCAAACGCAACGTCATATAGAAATGAAGATGGATAGCACTTCGGGTATTACAAGCGATATACAGAAGACCTTACAAGAGCAGCTACGCAAGCAGTTTCAAAAAGAATACACACTCACCTTTGATGGTAAAAAGTCTTTGTGGAAAGAAAATGCAACATTAGACAAGCCACAAGCGCCTTCAAGTAGCGGGATACAAATTCAAGTATCTACTAGTAATGATGAGCTGTTTAATAATATAGAAGAGCAAAGCTTTACAAATAAGACCAATTTAATGGGAAAAGACTTCCTTATAGAAGACAGCTTAAAAAAGCCTGAGTGGAAACTTGAGAAAGAGATTAAAAATATAGGGCAATACACCTGTTTTAAAGCGACACTTACAGAAGAGAAGGAGACTATTAATATGGTTAATGGAGAAGAAACTGCCCCAACAAAAGAAACAAAAGTCACAACAGCCTGGTACACGCTAGACATACCTGTGCAGCAAGGGCCAGATCGTTTCTGGGGATTGCCAGGACTTATACTCGAAGTAAATGACGGTCAGATGGCTATGATGTGTACAAAGGTAGTGCTCAATCCAAGCGAAAAACTTAATATAATACCACCTACAAAAGGTAAAAAAGTAAGTGCAGATGAGTATGAAGAAATTTCTACAGCAAAAGCAAAAGAGATGATGGAGCGTTACCAAACCAAAGGTAAAAAAGGAGGTAATCACATCAGTATTGAGATACAGGGATAAATAATTTTTAACCCGTATTAAACTATTAGCTAGCTTTATAGTCTAAAATTTTAAACACAGATGTTATGAGTAAAGCTACCTTTTCTTTTTTAATGATTTGCACATTCCTTTTTTCGGCAGTGGTTACTGCCCAGGAGATTACTGGGATGGCTACTTACCAGAGCAAACGCACGGTAGATATGTCTAATTTTGGACGTCGTGGTCAGCAAATGAGCGAAGCTCAGAAAAAGCAAATGATGGAGCGTATGAAGCGCTTCTTAGAAAAAGAATATACACTAAGCTTTACAAAAGATGAGTCTTTTTATAAGGAAGAGGCAAAGTTAGAAACTCCAGGACAAGGTGGAGGAGGCCGTGGTTTTGGCGGTGGTTTTACACAAGGAGGTATTTATTCTAATCGTGCAAGTAATGACTATGCACGTGAGAATGATATGATGGGTAAAACTTTTCTTGTAAAAGACACCTTAAATAACCTTAACTGGGAGCTTGTAAAAGAAAGTAAGATGATAGGGCAGTATCCCGTTTTTAAGGCAGTTGCAACGCGCAGCCTTGAGACTAACCTGTGGTCTAGAATGGGGAGAAGAGCAAGAGAGTTGCAAGAAAAAAATGACTCTATAAAAAAGGCTGGAGGAACCGTTGCCGAAGAGGAGCCTAAGACTGAAGAAATCGTAGCTTGGTACACACCTATGATTCCTGCAAGTCACGGCCCAGACGAGTTTGGCGGGTTACCAGGTTTAATACTAGAGTTAAGCACAAGTAATACCACTATTTTATGCACAAAGGTGGTGTTAAACCCAAAAGAGCCTGTAACTATTGAGGCTCCTGTAAAAGGTAAGGAAGTAAGCCGCGAGGAGTACACAAAAATCCTTGAAGAAAAAGGAAAAGAAATGGCAGAGCGTTTCGGCAGAGGAGGAAGACGTGGTCAAGGCGGCGGCAGATTTTAGAAAGGATATCATCGCTTTCAGTTTGCTGTAGTCTATACAAAGCCTGCCGAAGTACGAAAGCGTAGGACTAACATTCATAATTATTTTATACACGACGACCCTTAATTGCTGGACGTTGAGGTGTAAAAAAACAACCAATCCAAAGATGAAAAATACCCAACTTCTTTTGGCAGTGCTGCTTGCATTGCCCAGTATTATTTTTGCCCAAAGTATGACACTTAAAGGTGTGGTTAAAGACAGCATAGGGAACCCGCTTGAGCTAGCAAATATTATTGCTACAAACAAAGCTGAAGGTACCTTAGAGTCTTACGGTATTACAGATCAATCTGGTAGATATAAGCTGGATCTTGCTACGGGTGTTACTTATGATCTTAAAGTTAGTTACTTGGGATTACAGTCTATACTAGAAGAGTTTACACCTGCCCAAGATGCAGATGAGGTAGTTAAAGATTTTGTACTTAAAGAGGACCCAAATCAGCTTGATAATGTAGAGCTTGTCTATGAGATGCCGGTTACTATAAAAGGCGATACCATTGTTTATAATACAGACAGTTTTACAAATGGTACAGAACGCAAGCTAGGCGATGTACTTAAAAAATTACCGGGTGTTGAGGTAAATGATGATGGTGAGATTGAGGTAGAAGGACAGGTTGTGAGCAAAGTGATGATAGAAGGGAAGGAGTTTTTTGACGGAGACTCTAAGCTAGCAACAAAAAATATACCTGCAGATGCACTCAAAAAAGTAGAAGTACTTAAAAATTATAATGAAGTAGACCAGATGCGAGGTTTGGGTAATGACCAAGATAATGTCGCGATAAACTTAAGACTTAAAGAAGGAAAGACTAATTTTTGGTTTGGTGATGTGACTGCCGGTCTAGGAGATGGTGAGAAGACGCGCTATCTGGGTAAGGCAAAACTGTTTTATTACAGCCCTAAGGGGAGTATTAATGTTATATCTAACTTTAATAATACGGGAGATGTTCCTTTTACTTTTCGTGATTATTTCAACTTTACAGGCGGTTTTAGAGGTTTTAATAGACGAGGTGGTACTGGATTTAATGTAAGCGATAGCGGGTTAGGCTTTTTGACTACTCAAAATAATAGAGCAAATGAGATTGAGTCTAATTTTGTAGCAGCAAACTTTACCTATGCAGCCTCACCTAAGTGGGACCTTAGCGGCTTTGCGCTACTAAGCGATAATAAAACCAATTTTGTAAATAACTCTCTCAACACATTTATCAATCAAGGGTTTACTCAAGGTTTTAATGAAGTGACAGACCAGCGCAACCAGCTGGGTATGGCAAAACTAAGCTCAAAATTTAAGCCTAATGCGAGCCTGCAGGTAGATTATGATGTACTGCTTAAAAAGTCAAAACAAACAGAATTTTCTGATGGCGCAAGTATTATTACGCAAGATGGAGAGACCACTACAGACATTGTAGACCAGAATAAGGAGAATGAACCATTTTCTATAAATCAAAATGCAAACGTTTATTATACGCTAGATGAGAATAACATATTCTCTGGTACCTTCCAGCATTTATATCAGGATGAAAATCCATTTTATAGTGCGTTATTATCTCAAGAGCCTTTTACGTCTCCTAACCCAGATGATCCAGATAATCCTTTTGAGGCCATAGATTTTACAGCAGGAGCAGACGGGCTTTTTGATATTAATCAAAATAAAAGCGTCATCTCAAACAAGCTTGACGCAAAGATAGATTACTACTATGTTCTTAATAATAAGAGTAATCTCAACTTTACACTAGGAACCACTTTGAGTCGTCAAGACTTTAATTCTAACTTATTTGAAATTTTAGAAAATGGTAGCAGTCAAGATTTCAACGAGACAGAAGATGGTACACCTATAGGTAATGATGTGCGTTTTAATTTTAGCGATGTGTTTTTAGGTCTTCATTATAAAATAAAGACTGGCATATTTACAATCACACCAGGGCTTACACTACATAATTATACTACTAAAAGTACACAACTAGGGAGCACAACAGAAGATAGTGAGTGGATGGTGCTACCAGATTTATATACTGTAGTTGAGTTTTCTCAAGGTAAAAGCCTACGTTTTAATTACCAGATGACTGCCCAGTATACAGACGTAAATAACTTTGCCGAAGGCTTGTTGTTTAATAACTACAACAGCCTCTTTAGAGGGAATCGAGATATAGAAAATGCCATCTATCACGACGTGAGTTTAAATTACTTTAGCTTCAGTATGTTCAACTTTACGAGTCTTTTTGGGGGTGTTAATTATAGCCGTCGTGTAGATCCTATTAAGACAGCCGGTGACTTTATAGGTATAAACAGAATATCAAGACCTGTAAATAATACAAATTTTGCAGACCAAACGGTAAGTGCAAATGCCCGCTTCTCAAAACGCTTTAAAAAGTGGAAGTTTAATGCGAGTGCAAGAGGTAGCTACAGTGATCTCAATAACATTGTAAATACAGAAGACCGTAATACAAAAAACTTAACCCAGAACTATACAACGAGTGCAGAGACTAATTTTAAAGAAGGTCCCAATTTTGAAATAGGATATAACTTTACGAGCACAAACTCAGATAACGGGGTGACAGATAGAACTTTCTTTACAAATAGACCCTTTGCAAATGCAGAGTGGAGTTTTGGAAAAGGATTTACAATTTCTGCAGACTGGAGCTTGTACAACTATGACGATAATGACGATAGTACAGAGATAGAAAACAGATATTCTTTCTTAGAAGCAAATCTGTACTATAAAAAACCAGAAAGTAAGTGGGAGTTTAGAATACAGGCCACAAACTTGCTAGATGTAGATGTGATAAGTACAAATAGTGTAAATGATTTTACCATCTCAAATACAGAGTATTTTGTGCAGCCTCGTATTGTAATGTTCACAGTACAGTATAGTTTGTAGTATATCTACAAGAAACACTTTTTAAAAGCGACTTCATTCTTTATGAGGTCGCTTTTACTTTTTTTAATTACTTTAGAAAAATGATACAAGAAACTTATGATAAAACACGGGTAATCAACTTCTCAGACGCTGTATTTTCTATCGTAATGACACTGCTTATTCTCGAGGTGGGTGTCCCTAGTATTGCAACACTTAATAAGTTGTCTTTTGGAGCCGTTCTTGCTAACAGAATACCAGATTTCATAGGTCTAGTGGTGAGTTTTTTAGTGAGTGCATTATATTGGATAGGTCACATTAAGTTAATGAAATTTGTAAGTGTGGTAACGGGTAAGCTACTGTGGATTAATATATTTTTCTTGCTCACCATCGTCTTACTTCCATTCTCAACAGCGATGTACGTAAATGGGTTTGATTACCCAGGTCCTTTTATGTTTTACTGTATCAATCTTGCGGTTATAGGTGTTTTTAACTTAATTATGACGCGCTATGTATATTACTCAGAAAATAAGAAAACAGGTTTTACCAGAGTACTGTATCGCTGGTACCGTGCAAGGGCTATAAATGTTTTAATAATTTGGGTTCTTGCCGCGCTCTGTACGCTGGTGTTCCCAATGTTTGCTCGAGTGATTTTTGTTTTTCTTTTTGTTGTTCAATTTCTTATTGATCGTCGTTTTAAGAAGAAAATGACACTTGCCGAGTAGTGTTAAAAATGTGGTAAGTATAAGGTTTACGCTTTCGCGAAAGCGTAACTTTAAACAAAAAAGCTATGAAATATCTCTTAGCCTTACTGATCACAACTACTATGAACACGACACCGCTCTCTTTTGATTTTGGAACTACTTGCAACACTTGTGGTGACTGGTTTGTCGTGCTTGATGGTGTGATGGGAGGATTATCTACGGGTAGTATTGAGCAAACTAAGGAAAGTATCATCTTTCGCGGAAGCGTAAGTCTTGAGAATAATGGTGGTTTTGCATCCTTGAGAACTCCTTACCAGTCGTATGATTTATCGAGTTATACGACCGTGACTGTGCGATATAAATCCACAGGGCAAGATTTTGGGCTCACGCTCAATAAGTATAAAAGATTCTGGAGGCCGAATTATAAAATAAACCTACCCATCACTCAAGGGGAGTGGAAAACCGTCACCTATAATCTCGCAGATTTTGGCACCTACAGATTAGGGCAACCTCTGGAAGGGCATCCCGATAAAGAAGATCTTGCAGATATTATACGTATAGGGCTAATTTCAAATACAAAAGCCGCAACAGATTTTGAGATCGAAGTTGATAAAATCATATTTGAGTAACTACATTTTTATCATTTCGAGCCTGTCGAGAAATCACATTGAACACATATGAGTGATAATATACAAAACAAAAAAAGGGAGCCACTAGGCTCCCTTTTTTACTATCTATACGGATAGATTATAGATTAAAAGTTTCTTTTACTTTCTCTACATAATCTAGTTTTTCCCAAGTAAAGAGTTCTACTTCAACTTCCTTTTTCTTGCCGTCAAAGCTTTCAAAAGTTTTTGTCACCACTTCGTTTGTACGTCCCATATGTCCATATGCTGCAGTCTCGCTGTATATAGGAGAGCGCAGTTTTAATCTGCTTTCTATTGCAGCTGGTCTCATATCAAAAAGTTCGGTTACCTTTTGAGCAATCTCACCATCAGATAGCGATACATTTGATGAACCGTAGGTATCTACAAAGATTCCCATAGGCTCAACAACACCTATTGCATAAGAGACTTGTACAAGTATCTCATCTGCTACTCCGGCAGCTACTAAGTTTTTTGCAATGTGACGCGTTGCATAAGCTGCAGAGCGGTCTACCTTTGATGGGTCTTTTCCAGAAAAAGCACCACCACCGTGAGCTCCTTTACCACCATACGTATCTACTATAATTTTACGACCTGTAAGACCTGTGTCTCCGTGAGGTCCACCTATCACAAACTTGCCCGTTGGGTTGATGTGATACTTAATATCATCATTAAAGAGCGCAGCGATATTTTCTGGTAGCATTCCTACTACGCGTGGTATAAGAATGTCTTGTATGTCACCACGTATGCGACCTAGCATTGCTTCATCTTCATCAAAGTCGTCGTGCTGTGTAGACACCACAATAGCTTCAATGCGTTGCGGCACGTTATCATCACTATACTCAATAGTAACTTGTGCTTTGGCATCTGGACGTAGGTAGGTAATCTCATCATCCTCACGGCGTAGTTTACCTAGTTCAATGAGTAATCTATGTGATAGCTCGAGAGCTAGTGGCATATAGTTTTCAGTTTCCTTAGTCGCATAGCCAAACATCATACCTTGGTCTCCTGCACCTTGCTCTTCTTTGCTCTCGCGGTCTACACCACGATTTATATCATCAGACTGCTCGTGTATGGCAGACAGTACACCACAAGAGTTACCGTCAAACATATACTCACCTTTTGTGTATCCTATCTTATTAATAGTCTCACGGGCAATTTTTTGAACATCTAGGTATGCATTAGACTTTACTTCTCCTGCAAGAACTACCTGCCCAGTTGTAACTAGGGTCTCGCAAGCAACTTTAGACTGCGTGTCAAAAGCAAGAAAGTTATCGATAAGTGCGTCAGAAATTTGATCTGCAATTTTATCAGGGTGTCCTTCAGAAACAGATTCTGAGGTAAATAAATAAGCCATTTTTTAATTTTTTGTCAAGAAGTAGATTTGACGAGTGCTGGGTAGAAACATAACACAAGAAATGTTAAAGTCTTGTGTTTGATTTTAGCCATTTTTTTTTGAGGTTGCAAGCAGTCAAATCTGTCCTCGTTATTATGGGGACAAAAGTAAAGAAACTTTAATGATATAAATAATCTATTACCCTACCAATCTGGTAGGGTAATGTTATTTTTTTGTGAAAATTTCCTAAGACCTATTTTCTGCTTTTACGGAGGGATTAGAAAAATAGTTTTATATATGGATTAAATGCAGTTTAATTTTTGTCTAATTGAATTTAACACAACTTTATTTAGAAAATTATTCTAAAAAGTTTGTTATTGTGAAATTGTTTTTACAATATTTGTGCTCACAAAGTTCAACAACTTATTGAAATGTTATCAAGAAAGGCTGAGGGAATGACCCTATGAAGCCTTAGCAACCCTTTCACTTAGAAAGAAGGTGCTACATTCTACCCAAGAGTCGCTCATTACCGAATCTTGAGGATAGATAACATCGAGCAGTACCGCTCAGGTACGTGCTTATGTTTTTTCTTATAATATTTTTCTTAAAAATCTTGAGAGCCTGTAAAAGGTTTAAGAGACGTTTGGCTTTTGTTTTTAATCCTTTCACACAAGGTGAGAGGGAATCTATTAAACTCAAAAAAAAAAGAAAAATGAGTACACAAAAATTAGCAACCAAAGCGTTGCACGCAGGACACGATTATGCAGCAAACGGAGGAACAAGAGCCGTGCCTATTTACCAGAGCACTGCCTACGTTTTTAATGATGCAGACCACGCAGCAAACCTTTTTAACCTCTCTGAGCCAGGTTTTATCTACACACGCCTTAATAACCCTACAAATGATGTGCTAGAGAAGCGCCTCACAGAGATAGAAGGAGGGCTGGCAGCTGTAGTAACCGCATCTGGTACTGCGGCAATTAACACCACGCTACTTACACTGTTAAAGCAAGGGGACCACGTAGTAGCTTCAAGTAGTCTCTATGGAGGAACGTATAATTTACTAAGTGTGACACTTCCTCGTTTTGGGATTACAACCACTTTTGTAGATCCTTCAGATCCAGAAAATTTTAAAAACGCAGCACAAGAAAATACCCGTGCCTTCTTTGTGGAGTCACTAGGTAACCCTAAGCTGGATGTATTAGATTTAAAAGGTATTTCCGCTTTCGCGAAAGCGCACAAAGTCCCTTTCATTGTAGATAACACGGTGGCAACTCCAGCGCTTCTTAACCCAATTGAGCACGGGGCAGATATCGTGATACACTCCCTTACAAAATACATAAACGGTAATGGTACCGCACTAGGTGGAGTGATTATAGATGCAGGAAAATTTGATTGGAGTAATGGTAAATTTCCTGAGTTTACAGAGCCATCTGCAGGTTATCACGGCTTAGTATACCACGATGCACTAGCAGAGGCAGCGTTTATTGCAAAGGTGCGCATAGAAGGATTGAGAGATCACGGTGCGGCATTAAGTCCATTTAATGCATTCCAAATTTTACAAGGACTAGAAACACTAGAAATTAGATTACAAAAGCACTCGCAAAATGCACTTGCACTTGCGCAGTGGCTAGAAACTCGTGATGAGGTGGCGTGGGTAAATTATCCAGGTCTTGTGTCAAGTAAGTACAATGATCTTGCACAGCAATACTTGCCTAAGGGGCAGAGTGGGATTGTAACCTTTGGTTTAAAAGGTGGTTTTGAAAGTGCAAAAACTATTGCAAACGAGACTAAGCTTTTCTCACTACTCGCAAATATAGGTGATAGTAAATCACTCATTATACACCCAGCGAGCACCACACACCAGCAACTCTCAGACCAAGAGCAAGAGGCAACTGGAGTAACTAAAGATCTCGTGCGTCTTTCTGTAGGTCTTGAAAATATAGAAGATCTTAAAGAAGATCTCGTAGCGGCTTTTGCGCGCGTAGATAAAACTGTTTTAGTGTAATTAATTGTGATGCTCCAGCTAGCTTTTTTGCCAGAGCTAGTTGGAGCTTTTTTACAATAAGTAGCCTTTCACCCCATCTTAAACTGCAATACATATGCTTAACATCGTATCCATATCATCTTTTACCACACGTTCTGGTTATCATTGTGATCTCGAAGTGTCATACCAGCTGGCAGGTCAGGTGCTAGGTACAGCTCCTGTAGTACTGGTTAATCACGCGCTCACGGGTAACTCTACCATAACCGGTAATAAGGGCTGGTGGAGTGATTTGATAGGTAAAGAAAAAGCTATAGACACAGGTTGCTACACCATATTATCTATAGATATACCAGGTAATGGCCACGCAAGCACGCAGCGTATTACAGCTTATAAAGAGTTTACAAATTATGACATTGCACGCATACACGGGGAGGTGCTACAGCATCTTAACATAACATCACTTTTTGCCGTTGTAGGTGGTTCCTTAGGAGGGCAGATAGCCTGGGAACTCGCAAGCCAACAGCCAAAGCTTATAAAACATTTAATACCTATTGCGACAGACTGGAAAGCGACAGACTGGGTGATAGCACAATGTCATATACAAGACAGCTTGCTTACCCATTCTAGCCAGCCCGTAGCAGATGCGCGTATGCACGCAATGACCTTTTATCGCACACCAGCTTCTTTTAAAGAGAAGTTTAATCGCAGTAAGCGCGATGAGCAATTATACAATACACAAAGCTGGCTTAATCACCACGGCATAAAACTCTCAGAACGTTTTTCGCTATCGGCATATAGGCTTATGAATCAGTTATTGCTTAGTGCAGATATTACACAAGGAAGCAAAGATTTTAAAGAGTCCCTGTGTGACTTTACCGGTACCGTGCATCAAGTAGCTATAGATACAGACGGACTTTTTCTAGCAGATGAGATGTATGAAACCCACTTGCAATTACAAGAGATGGGTGTCTCATCTACCTATGATGAGATTAAATCCATACACGGTCACGATGCCTTTTTAATAGAATATGAGCAGTTGTCAAGCTTTGTAAAACCCATTTTTTCAACACAATTATGTCACAAATAAACATCGCCATTTTTGGTATAGGTAATGTGGGGAGCACGCTCATCACACAGATTACAGATTTTAATAAAAAGTCTTCTAGTAAGCAGCTTAACATTTTTTGTATTGCAAACTCTACACTGGCATTATTTCAAAATGAGACGACAGGAAGCTGGAGTGCAGATTTTGAGAACCAATCACATCCATACACACTAGATGATATTTACGCTTACGCGAAAAAGTTAAAACAACAACAGGAGTCAAATCACGATGATAAAAGCTCGTTTATCGCGGTAGATGTCACTGCGAGTCCGCAGTTTGTAGAAAACTATGTAGCTCTCGTCGAAAATGGATTTCATATTGTAACGGCAAATAAAATTGCAAACACACGCTCGTATGATTTTTATAAAACCCTACGTAAATCCTTAAAACAGCACAACAAGAAGTTCTTATATGAAACAAATGTAGGAGCAGGACTGCCTATCATTGAGACCATAAAAAGTTTATACGATAGTGGTGAAGAAATACATAAGGTACGAGGTATATTTTCTGGCTCTCTTAGTTATTTGTTTAACACCTTTTCGGCAGAGGATAAGAGTTTTTCAGACATATTACTTGAGGCAGATGCGTTGGGACTCACTGAGCCAGATGCGAGAGAAGATCTATCTGGTAAAGACGTGGCACGCAAGCTCTTGATTTTAGGGAGAGAGGTAGGCCTCACAAAAGAGTTTGACGATGTAAAAGTACAATCACTTGTGCCTAAAGCTTTAAATGGTACCACTACCTTACCACAGTTTCGCGAAAGCGTAAAAACCCTTGATGCCATTTTTGAGAAAAGTAAATCCCAACTAGGAGCAAATGAAGTGTTGAGGCACGTAGGTGAGTTAGATTTAAAGACACAACAACTTGAAGTAAAACTAGTGCAAGAATCTAAGCACACAGCGCTGGGACAAACGCAAGGTGCAGATGCCGTTTTTGAAATTTATACAGACTCCTACGGCGATCACCCGCTAGTGATACAAGGAGCTGGCGCAGGAAAAGCGGTGACAGCAAGAGGCGTTCTGAGCGATATTTTAAAAATCACCACAAGTCTTAACTAGTTATGAGTGATTACCATCCAGATACACTTGCGATACGTACGCAAACAGAGCGTTCTTTACATCAAGAGCACTCAGCACCTGTGTACCTTACTTCTAGTTTTGTGTTTGATACGGCAGAAGAGATGAGAGCTTCCTTTGCAGAGGAGAAAAAAAGAAATATTTACAGTAGGTATACAAATCCCAACTGCGCAGAGCTTGTAAAAAAAATATGTTTGCTAGAAGGTGCAGCACAGGGAGTGACGTTTGCTACAGGGATGAGTGCTATTTTTAGCACATTTGCTGCTTTGTTAGATAGTGGAGATCACATACTTTCGGCAAGGGCTATTTTTGGAAATACACATACTCTGTTTACAAAGTATTTACCAAAATGGAATATTTCTCATACCTATTTTGATGGAACAAAACTAGATGACTTAGCATCAAAAGTACAACCTAATACAAAGGTGATTTATGTCGAGTCGCCTACTAACCCTGCAATAGATATAGTAGGCCTACAAGAACTGGGAGATTTTTCTAAAAAGCATAATCTTATTTTTATAGTAGATAATTGCTTTGCAACACCATATTTACAACAACCTATACGTTTTGGTGCGGATATTGTCATTCACTCGGCAACAAAACTCCTAGACGGTCAAGGTCGTACAATGGGTGGTATAACAGTAGGTAGTGCAGCGCTAATTGATAAGATTTATCGCTTTGCTAGAGTTACTGGACCTGCATTATCTCCTTTTAATGCGTGGACAATTTCAAAAAGTCTCGAAACGCTCTCGGTAAGAGTAGATCGTCATTGTAAAAATGCACTTGAGCTCGCAACACACTTAGAGAATCAACCTCAAATCAAAAAAGTCCGTTATCCCTTTTTACCATCACATCCTCAATATACACTTGCTCAAAAACAAATGAAAGCAGGAGGGAGTATTGTAACAATAGAACTTGCTGGCGGATTACAAAAAGGGCGTGATTTTTTAAATGCCATAAAGATGTGTTCGCTCACAGCAAACCTAGGAGATACCAGAACAATTGTAAGTCACCCTGCTAGCACTACCCACAGCAAGCTGTCGAGCGCTGAGCGCGATGAGGTAGGTATTTCAGATGGTCTTATCCGTATATCTGTAGGTTTAGAACATATAGAAGACATTAAAAATGATATTATCCAAGCACTAGAGAACTAATGGCAGCACAATTAAAAATGAACTTGAAAGAACGAATCCTCGTGCTAGATGGTGCGATGGGTACGATGCTACAGGCATATAATTTTAGTGAAGAAGATTTTAGAGGAGAGCGCTTTAAAGATTTTCATCGGTCTGTAAAAGGTAATAATGATTTACTGTCACTCACGCAGCCTGCCGCAATTGCAGAGGTGCACCGTAAATATTTTGAGGCTGGAGCAGATATTGTGGAGACTAACACCTTCTCGAGTACCACCATCGCAATGGCAGATTATGAGATGGAGGAGTATGTGTATGATTTAAATTACGCTTCCGCGAAAATTGCCAAAGATGTCGCTCAATCCATAACCACAAAAGAACCTCACAAACCACGATTTGTAGCAGGAAGCATAGGTCCTACAAATAAGACAGCGAGTATGTCGCCAGATGTAAATGACCCGGGGTATCGTGCCGTGAGTTTTGAAGAACTTAGAGTTGCTTATAAGCAGCAAGTAGAAGCCTTGCTAGACGGTGGTGTGGATTTGCTGCTGGTAGAAACTGTGTTTGACACGCTCAATGCAAAGGCTGCGCTTTTTGCGATAGATCAGGTAAAAGAGGAGCGAGCAATAGACACGCCAGTAATGATTTCGGGTACTATAACAGACGCTTCTGGTAGAACGCTTTCTGGGCAAACGGCAGAGGCATTTTTAATTTCAGTATCTCATATTCAGCTGTTGTCTGTTGGTTTTAACTGTGCGCTAGGCGCTAGTCAGCTGCAGCCACATCTAGAAGCCATAGCAAGTAAAACAGAAGTGGGTATTTCTGCACATCCTAATGCGGGATTGCCTAATGCTTTTGGTGAGTATGATGAAACACCAGAGCAAATGGCAACACAGATTAAAAAATATATCGATAAAAACCTTGTAAATATTGTGGGTGGCTGCTGTGGCACCACACCTGCACACATTAAAGCCATTGCTCAACTGGTAGCAAATGTAACCCCTAGAAAATGTAAGCTATAATGAATGTGACTCCTAGATATATGCGACTTTCTGGTCTTGAGCCTCTAGTGATTACGCCAGAAAGTAATTTTATAAATGTAGGAGAACGTACTAATGTTGCGGGATCAAGAAAGTTTTTGAGACTCATAAAAGAGCGACAATTTGAAGAAGCACTATCTGTTGCAAGAGATCAAGTAGAAAACGGCGCACAGATCATTGATATTAATATGGATGACGGTCTCATAGATGGTAAGGAGGCAATGGTGACCTTTTTAAATCTTGTGATTGCAGAGCCAGATATCGCGAGAGTGCCCATTATGATAGATAGCTCAAAATGGGAGATTATAGAAGCTGGCTTGCAGGTAGTACAAGGTAAATGTGTTGTAAACTCTATTTCTTTAAAAGAAGGAGCATCCATTTTTATACAGCAAGCAAAGGCTATCAAACGTTATGGTGCCGCTGTGATTGTAATGGCTTTTGACGAAGTAGGTCAGGCAGATACTTATGAGCGTCGCATTGAGATTGCAAAGCGCAGCTACGAGATTTTAATTAATGAGGTAAACTTCCCGGCAGAAGACATCATTTTTGATCTCAATATTTTTCCTGTGGCGACGGGTATGGATGAGCATAAACGCAATGCATTAGACTTTATAGAGAGCACGCGATGGGTAAAAAATAATTTACCTCATTGTAGTGTGAGTGGTGGTGTAAGTAATGTGTCTTTCAGTTTTAGAGGGAATAATGCCGTGCGCGAGGCGATGCACTCGGTGTTTTTGTATCACGCTATCGATGCAGGGATGAATATGGGTATCGTTAATCCCGCCTTGCTGGAGGTGTATGATGATATTCCAGCAGATTTACTAGAGCGTGTCGAAGATGTAATACTCAATAGAAGAGATGATGCAACAGAGCGCTTGCTCACATTTGCAGAGACCGTAGGTCAAAAAGAGTCTACACAAAAAGAAACCGAAGCCTGGCGAACAGAGGATGTGCAGAGCCGTATCACCAGAGCACTAGTAAAAGGAATAGATGCTTATATTCTGCAAGATGTAGAAGAGGCTAGACAAGCTGTAGATGCTCCTATCAAAGTGATAGAAGGTCACTTAATGACGGGTATGAATGTGGTGGGAGACCTTTTTGGGAGTGGGAAGATGTTTTTACCTCAAGTGGTAAAATCTGCCAGAGTGATGAAAAAAGCCGTTGCTTATTTATTGCCCTACATAGAAGAAGAGAAGCTGAGAAACGGTACCCAAGCTACGAGTCAGAGTGCGGGTAAAATTGTAATGGCGACCGTAAAAGGAGATGTGCACGACATAGGTAAAAACATCGTGAGCGTTGTGCTAGCTTGCAATAATTATGAGATTATAGACTTAGGTGTGATGGTGCCACCAGAAAAAATCATAGCCACCGCCCTTGCCGAAAATGCAGACATCATAGGTCTAAGTGGTTTGATTACACCTAGCCTTGATGAGATGGTTTATCTAGCCAAAGAGCTAGCAAGACAAGATATCAAAATCCCAGTTTTGATAGGTGGTGCGACCACAAGCAAGGCACACACCGCTGTAAAAATTGACACGCATTATGAGAGTGCTGTTGTGCACGTAAACGATGCCAGCAGGGCGGTGACTATTGTGGGTGATTTGTTACAGAAAGAAACAAGTGTTCTTTTTAAAAATAAACTGAAGGAGGAATATGCCCGCTTTCGCGAAAATTTTAACTCAAGACAACGCATTAAGGAATACTTGACGATTGAGCAGGCGAGAGCAAATAAATTAAAAATAGATTTTAAAGCCGAAGATATTGTCCCTCCAAAAGAACTAGGTGTACAGGTGATTGAACATTTAGATCTCAACGAACTGATGCCTTATATAGATTGGAGTCCATTTTTCAGGAGTTGGGATTTGCACGGTAGGTACCCAGAGATTTTGACAGATGAGGTGGTAGGAACACAAGCCAGCGAACTATTTGACGATGCACAAAAAATGCTCAAACAAATCATTGCCGAAAAATGGCTCACTGCCAAAGCGACTTTTGGACTTTTTAAAGCAAATGCAAATAACCAAGATGATATAATTCTAAGTCAAGAGCAGGGTGAAGATGCGGTGGTGTTTAGAACGCTCAGGCAACAATCAAAAAAGGCGGTAGGCAAGCCCAATATCGCGCTGTCAGATTTTATTGCTTCGCTCGATAGTGGATTGCAAGATTATATGGGTGCTTTTTGTGTTACAGCAGGATTTGGAACAGCTAGAAAGGCAAGAGAGTTTGAAGATGCGCTAGATGATTACAGCGCTATAATGATTAAAGCACTTGCAGATAGGCTCGCAGAAGCCTTTGCCGAATATCTACACAAGGAGGTACGCACAAAACACTGGGGATATGCCACCAGAGAAGCACTAGCTAATACAGATTTAATAAAAGAAAAATATCAAGGTATACGTCCAGCGCCAGGTTATCCCGCTTGTCCAGATCATTTGGAAAAAGAGACTATCTGGAAGTTGCTTGGCGTGGAAGAGTCAATAGGTGTTTCACTTACCGAAAGTTTGGCGATGTGGCCTGCGGCAAGTGTGAGTGGTTATTATTTTGGGCACCCTGAGGCGAGGTATTTCGGACTAGGAAAAATAAAAGAAGATCAAGTAAAGGACTATGCGAGCCGCAAAAATATTGCTTTCGCGAAAGCGGAAAAATGGCTCACCCCAAATATAGCAGAGTAGATTATGACAAAAGTAAGAGATCACATAGCAAAAGCAATAGCAGCGAAGAGAACCGATTTTTCTTTTGAAATCTTGCCGCCTCTTAAAGGGCAAAATATCAATACCATTTTTGATAATATAGATCCGCTTATGGAATTTAAACCGCCTTTTATAGATGTAACTTATCACCGTGAGGAATACATTTATAAGGAGCGTGAGGATGGATTGCTAGAGAAAAAGGTGGTGCGCAAGCGACCTGGTACCGTGGGTATTTGTGCTGCGATACAAAACCGCTATCAAGTAGATGCAGTACCACACGTGTTATGCGGAGGTTTTTCAAAAGAAGACACTGAGAATTTTTTGATAGATATGGATTTTCTAGGTATTGAGAATGTGATGGCCTTACGTGGTGATGCGGTAAAGAGTGAGACTTACTACAAGCCCAATAAAAACGGAAATATCTATGCGCAAGACCTTGTAGAGCAAATTATTGATTTGAACAACGGCACCTACCTAGATGAAGATTTGCAGAATAGCGCCAAAACAGACTTTTGCATAGGTGTGGCGGGATATCCAGAGAAACACTTGGAAGCGCCCAGTCTTGAAAGTGACATTCATTTTTTAAAGAAAAAGCTAGAAGCTGGTGCCTGTTATGTGGTGACCCAAATGTTTTTTGACAATCAGAAATACTTCGACTTTGTAGAAAAATGTAGAGCCGCGGGTATCACAAAACCTATTATACCAGGACTCAAGCCGCTGGCGACAAAGAAGCAACTCAATTTAATTCCGCAACGCTTTAGCGTAGACGTGCCAGATGCACTAGTAATGGAAGTTGTAAAAGCCAAAGATACTGCTGCCATACGCCAGATAGGGATAGAGTGGTGCATACAGCAGAGCAAGGAGTTGCAAGCTGCTGGAGTGCCTGTACTTCATTATTACTCAATGGGTAAAAGTGATAATATTAGACAGATAGCAGCGGCTGTTTTTTAAAAATTAATCTAATGGAGATACTACATTTTTTAACGCTATTAGGTAGCATAAGTGTGGCCGCAACTGCACATAGACCTTTTGCATATGGCTTGCTTACGCATTTCGGTATGGAATTGCCAAAAACCAGAAAAGAACATAAGGTAAGAGCATACGCAGTCAAGCTATGGGCTAGGTATGTGATAAAGGCAGCAACTGCTGTAACAGGCGTTCAGTATCTGTGTTACCTAGTAGACCCTATTGCATCTTTTTTTATAGCTGTTGCATTGTGGGTAGTGATTTTTGGGTATGCAATATGGTTAATACCTATGAGAGTGGAGCGTTATGGTAATAGCTTGCGCGAGGTACGCCTTATGGGAATCCCAGAGGTATATGGTGCGTGTAGACTTGCGGGATAGTTAGGTATTCTCTAATATGGTATTACGATTTTATAACTTTAAGTGGTTTAAGAGGTTTACCATCTGCAATGATATTTACAACATAAACTCCAGGAGCATAGGGCGAAATATCAAGGTTATTTAATTGATTAATATCATATGTAGTCTTAGAGCCTATAATTTGGCCGGTCATAGATGATATTGTAACTGAAACTTTGTGAAAGGTCTCATTAAGTAAGATGTCGAAATATCCGCTAGATGTAGGGTTTGGAAAAGCAGCTCTAATTTTTTCAGGTTGTACGTTTCGCTCGTTATCAATTCTAACACCAATGGCTTTTGCAATACATCTAGCAATTGAGTGAAATTTACAACCACCAATCACTTTTTGTTCGGTCTTTATATTTTGCGCATAAACTATAACTTCTTCCAGATTGTTATTATCTAACTTAATGTTCAAAGTGTTTGAGTGGGTGACTTTAATTTCTCTGGCATTAAAACCCACGTGAGAGATTAATAAAATATCATTTGTCTCTGCACTTAATGTAAAATGGCCGTTCTCGTCTGTAATACTTCCTTTCTCGGATCCTTTAATTGTAACCGTGGCAAATGCTAGAGGTGTTTCATCACCATAAATAGTTCCAGCAATTTTTACTTGGGCAATTATATTTAATATAGGTATTAGTGTGAATAGAAGTGCGATAACGGTTCTCATAACTCTTAGTGTTTTTGATTGCTCGACAAACATACTAGCCCTCTATATTTTTTTAAATCTGGAATGAGTGAAGTGGCCTTTTTAATGAGTAAAAAATCCTCTAGCGCCAAATTCTGTAATTCCGCTTTCGCGAAAGCGCAATAAAAAACAGGCTCTCTATAAAAGAAAGCCTGCTGCATATTATATACCTCGTCTCAAAGACGAAAAAAGGTAACCTATTTCTTAGCTAAGAAAGGGTATCTGTAATCTGTAGGAGTAACAAATGTTTCCTTAATCATACGTGGGCTTACCCAACGTAGTAGGTTTAAAGCAGATCCTGCTTTGTCATTTGTTCCAGAAGCACGTGCTCCCCCAAAAGGTTGTTGCCCTACAACAGCTCCCGTAGGCTTATCGTTTATATAGAAGTTACCAGCGGCATTTTTAAGTGCTTTTGTAGCTTCTTGTATTGCATAACGATCTGTTGCTAGTATTGCTCCAGTAAGTGCATACTCACTAGTGCTGTCTACAAGCTTAAGCATCTCGCTCCAGTCTTTATCTTCATATACATAAATAGTCATCACTGGGCCAAAAAGCTCTGTGTGCATTGTTGTATAGTTAGGATCTGTAGTGACAATAACGGTAGGCTCTATAAAGTACCCTTTTTTCTTATCGTGACCACCACCTACTATAATCTCTGCGTTTGCATCTTCTTTTGCCTGGTCAATGTATTTTGCAAGCTTATCAAAAGATCCTTCGTGTATCACAGCAGTGATAAAGTTGCTCATATCTTCTGGAGATCCCATTTTAAAAGACTTTACGTCTTCTATCACAAGCTCTTTAATTTCTTCCCAAGAAGATGCTGGTATGTACCCGCGACTTGCAGCACTACATTTTTGACCTTGGAACTCAAACGCTCCACGAGAGATGGCTGTTGCCACTTGTTTTGCTGGTGCAGTAGGGTGTGCAACGATAAAATCTTTACCACCGGTCTCACCTACAATGCGAGGGTAGGTTTTATAGTTATGTATGTTTTCTCCTATCTTTTTCCACACATCTTTAAATACGTGTGTAGATCCTGTAAAGTGTAATCCAGAAAAATCTGGGCTTGCAAGTACAGTATCTGTAATCATTACTGGATCACCGTGTACAACTTGTATCACACCATCTGGCACACCTGCCTCACGGAAGATGTCAAGTATAATCTTTGCAGAAAGCATCTGGCTATCTGAAGGTTTCCATACTACTACATTACCCATAAGTGCACAAGCAGCAGGAAGGTTTGCCGCGATGGCTGTAAAGTTAAAAGGAGTAATTGCATAGATAAATCCTTCTAGCGGGCGATATTCTAGTCTATTCCAAGCTCCAGAGGTAGACTCTGGCTGCTCGTTATAGATATCTGTCATAAACTGCACGTTAAAACGTAAAAAGTCTATAAGCTCACAAGCAGCATCAATCTCTGCTTGGTAAATCGTTTTAGACTGGTTAATCATTGTTGCAGCATTAATCTTTGCGCGGTATGGCCCTGCGATAAGCTCTGCAGCTTTTAAGAAAATACCAGCACGTTGCTCCCAAGGAAGCTCTGCCCACTCCGTGCGAGCCTCAAGTGCCCCAGCGATAGCCTGGTCAATGTGTGTTTTTTCGGCAAGGTGAAACTCACCTACCACCTTCTTGTGATCGTGCGGTGGCGTGATAGGTTGTGTATTTTTAGTACGCACCTCTTTACCGTTTATGTACATAGGTACTTCGGTATGTGCGTTAAATAACTCTTTATAAGCTGCGGCAACGGCCTCGCGTTCTGGAGAGCCTGGTGCATACGATTTTACCTCTTCGTTTACAGCGATTGGAACTTGAAAAAATCCTTTTCCCATAGTGGTGTTTGGTTTTAATTTTTTGGTAGTGCAAAAGTACAAATTCTATTGCGATAGCTCAGCGGTTTGGCAATACTGTAACAGTTGGGGTTTTTTACGCTTTCGCGAAAGCAAAATAGAAGACAATCACATCTAGATTTGTGAAGATCACATTTTAATGTAAGTGAGGCAATGGTAGACAGTCATACTACAAAATAATGGGTATCGAAACCGCAAGTGTAGGCTTTTTCGTAAGTTGCAAACAGAACTTACGACCCATAAAGAATGTGCACAGTTACTTATATACCTAAAAAAGATAACACTTTTATTCTAACCTCTAACCGTGACGAGGCTTATGGAAGAACCACACTTGCGCCTAGCTTTTATGATATAGATGGGGTAAAAATGCTGTTTCCAAAAGATGCCGTAGCCGGAGGATCGTGGATAGGAGTTTCAGAAAAAAATACAATGATTTGCCTTCTTAATGGAGGGTTTGAAAATCATATCAAGGTTGAGGATTATAAGATGAGTAGAGGCGTAGTGGTAAAAGAACTACTTAAGTCTGATGATTTAACGACTTCTATAAATGATTTTGACTATGAGGGAATTGAGCCCTTTACCATTATCGCTATAGATTGGAACACTGGTCTCAAGGCAACAGAACTGGTTTGGGATGGAGTGAAGGCTCATATAAGCGAACTAGATGATTTACCAAAAATATGGTCTTCTTCTACACTGTATACTACAGAGATGAAGGAGAAGCGTAAAAAGTGGTTTAAAACATTTGCTCAAAATACTGATTGGAGTAGTGAGCAATTATCAAGTTTTCACACCACAGCTGGTGAGGGAGATGAAAAGGTAGATCTTAAAATGAATCGCGGTAAACTAGGAACCGTAAGTGTTACCCAAGTAGAAAAGACTAAGGAAGATTGTATAATGACCTACCGCGATTTACAAAAGGATGAGGTGCACATTACTAACTTTGATACAGTTGCTGTTTGAAAAATACAGGTAAAATAATAGTGCTTGCTTTTCCAGATACTTTTGTA
This sequence comes from uncultured Dokdonia sp., assembly GCF_947496725.1. Taxonomy (GTDB): domain Bacteria; phylum Bacteroidota; class Bacteroidia; order Flavobacteriales; family Flavobacteriaceae; genus Dokdonia. The sequence goes on along the minus strand of NZ_CANMDS010000006.1, from coordinate 142,592 downwards.
AAAATGTCTGATGAGCTTATGTGTAAAATATTACCACTGGTAGGCTTAGGCACACGCACACATATTAAAGCAGGTCACGCTGCGCTGGTTCTTATAGAAAATGAAACGGGTGTGGCTCAGTACTTTGATTTTGGCAGGTATATTACTCCTCCAGGCAAGGGAAGAGTGCGTGGGGCTCTTACAGATGTAGAGCTAGTTGTGCCCGTAAAAGCTCAGATAAAAAATCATAAATTAATTAATCTTAATGAGCTTTTATTATGGCTAGAAGCGCATCCAGAAAAAACACACGGGGAGGGTCGTCTTGTTGCATCCTTATGTGATACGGTAGATTATGATAAAGCTCACTCATATATAATGGATCTCCAAGGGCAAGGGAGTATTCCTTACAAAGCCTTTGGGAAAGTGGGAAGTAACTGTGCAAGATTTGTGACAGACACGATTCTAGCTAGTACAAATAATAACTCCATCATAAAATATCTTAAGCGCAATAAGAAATTTACTCCCAGCACCGTGGGTAATGTAGAGCGTAGTGCATCACAAGACGGGGTGTATGAGGTGTATAATGGGTGTATAAAACCATACACATCTACAGCCTTAAAAGAAAACCTCACAAACTTCTTTGACCGAAAGGTTCCTGAGGTTCTTGATCAAGATGGGATAAGTATTGAGGTGCCAGAAGGAGCTACCTTTCTAGATGGGACGGGTAGCGGAGCTTACTTTTATTTAGAAGTCCAGGGTGATAAGACTAAGGCATTAGTAAAAAGATATACAGAGCGTGGAGTGCAAGACTTTTGTGGCATTACACAATTGCCAGAAGGGTTTGATGCTACACAACCTTATAAGTTTGTTTATGATAGTAACTGTTTATACTGTACAATACAACAGGGAGAAGAGATTTTTCGCCTTGAGCTTACAGGGCAAACGGCAGCTAGTTTAATGCAAAAGGTGCGCTCAGCTTAAAGGCAGGTATTTTTACTCTGAATTTTTTTGTGGTTGTAAAGTTTACCATCTGGTAATGCCCTTCCATAGAGCCAAAGGGAGATGTAAGTAAGCAACCAGAACTATAGGTGTGGCTTTCGCCGGGTTTCAAAACAGGTTTTTTACCTATCACACCCTCGCCATTTACGACTTCGGGAGTGTTAAGAGCGTCTTGTATTTTCCAGTGACGTGCCATAAGTTGCACGCTATCTTTACTCTGGTTATCTATGGTTACTTTGTAGCCAAAGGCGAAGTGCATTTTATAGTTTTTATAAAACGTGCCCTCAAAGGTAGTCTCTACCGAAATCTTTATGCCTCTAGTTACTTGTTGTACCATTTTAAAATAAAAATGCGGTAATCGCAAAGAAGATTACTGCAAATAATGTCGCTCCTAAATAGAATACTATGTTTAAAAATACAAATTTTAGAATTGTCCACCTGCGTTTTTGTTTGTAAAAATTACGCAACGCCTTGTAAAAGTAAAACGGACCCACAAGAATGAGTAATAGAGATGCAACTATTTCATCTCCAATAAGTAGGTCTGGAATAAGAGCAATGAGCAATACTAAAAACACCCAGCTGAATATGTGAAATATGAAGACTAAGTGCTCCATATAATTGAACTTCTTCTTTGAATAAATTAGCCATAAGAAAAGCGCAAAAATAGGTGCAAAAAAGAATAAGAAAAACGGAATCTTAGAAGCTAGAAATCTTAAAAAACGAGCCGGATTATCCTTAACGCGTTTTATATCCTCATTCTTGCTATATAAAAATACGTTTGTTCTGGTCTTGCTATATTTTAAGCTATCTAGAGCTTCTTGTGGGTCACTTATGTCTGTGTATTCATAAAAGTCGTAAAATATCTCGCCTTTTGTAAATATGTTCTCAAGATAGATCCCGTTTATGGAGCTTTCGGCTCTTGTGTCATATGGTACTTTTACGATGGAGTCTTTTTTTGCTTCTTGTGCTTGTTTTCTCTCTTTTAGCTTTTTTACACTCTTCTCTACAGTGTTGTTTATTTTTTCTTCAAGGAGTTGTGCTTCTTCATTGTTGAGGTTTTGAAGCTCGTTGAGATTAATGTCTTTTGTGATTTCTTTTATGGAGTCTATATCGTCTTTGGCTTGGTCTACATTGAGTTGCACGACACCCTCATCTGTAAAATCTAAGTCATTATTACCGTTTATAAAACCTATGATTGCGAGTAATATAAAATAAGAAATGGACGCACTCAGAAAAAACCGAAAGGGGTTTGCATATTTGAGGCGCTTCCCTTCTACATAGTACCTTGTGATGGTTCCTGGTTTAAAAAGTAGATCTTTAACGGTATATCTAAAACGGGAGTCATAAGTAAACACACTCAGTACAAACTCATTAAAGAAATCTTTTATGGTGAGCCGTTTTGTCGTGTTAATTTGCCCGCAGTATGCACAATAACGATCGGTAAGGTCTAGCGGGTGCCCGCAGTTAAGGCACTCAACGCCACGATATTTCATCGCCTTACGTGAGTTAGATTTTACAGGTGTTTCCTTCATCCCTGTAAATATATGATTTTAGTGAATACGCTTTCGCGAAAGCGTAAAAATCTAATTTGTTATTTGTGAAGAATTAGTTTGACCTAAGCCTACCAGCTCGTCAAAACGTCCTCCAGGCTTACGGTAATACACTAGTATTTGATAGTTGTTTTCTGTTTGCCAGAAGTTCCCGTCTAGACTATTCTTATAATCTATGCTTCCATCTTTGTTTACTAGTACATAATTGTAGTTATAAAAACCTTGTTTAAGTAAATATGGTAGCTCGTATCTTCTAGTGCGGGTGTTCCACTCCAGTTTTGTACTATTGTCTATCACATAGTTATTAAAGTTTCCGTAAAGATGTATAGACTGGTCATCGAGAAGTTTAGGGTGTCTTAAAGAGAAATGTATCCATACATATTCTGCCTCGGTAAGAGGTGTGCGACCTTGTAGGGTGTTTATGAGAAAGTTTCCGTTTATATCTGGATTGTAGGTGTACGGCTGGTCATATCTAGCTGGATTAGAGTATAGGTAATTGTGATACAGACTCTTGAGCTCTATGCTTTTTATGGCAAAAGTAGCGGCACGCACATCCTTGTTTTCAAAGTTAAAAAACTCATTGCCACCCCAGAAAGCGGTCTCTTGGTCATATCTATACTCGAGTCTGTTACCTATATTGTATTGAGGCTCTATGCCTGTAATGGCTGTTTTGAGGTTGTTGTTTTGTATTAAAACTGTGTGAAGATTTTGTTTTGGGTTTATTATAACTTCATCTCCAGAGTCTATAAAAAATCGCAGTACTTGTTTTGAGTTGATGTATTGTAAATCTCTTGACCTTTTTACTTGAGCTCCCACATTAAATTTGGGTGAGAATATCATAAACTTACGAGACAAAACGAGCTCGTCTTCTTCATCATAAATGCTAAGGAGGTAATTGCCCGTTTTTGTGAGACGTTTAGTCATCTGGTTAGGTATAGACAGCTCATAGTGGGTGTACAGCTGGAGTGTTGCAACCGAGTTTTCAAAATTGAGGATGCGCACATTATCCATCCCTTCCATATACTCAGATCTAGCAAGGCTACTCTCTGTCCAGTCTGCATTGTGATGCGTGATTTTATAAAAGTAATCACGCTCATCTCCATAAATATCGTCAAAAGAAAGCGACAACCTGCTACCTAGTTGTAGTATGGGTAAAGATGTTCCAGATCTGTTGGTAGCGTTAAATTGTACCGTTTTAATAAAAGGAGGTTCGGGTACTTCTTGTGCTACCTGTGCAAAGGTTGTAAACGTTGCAAATAGTAAGAAAAGCGTAAAATAATTTTTCATAATGGATTGATGGTTGCCAAATATAAACAAATTTGATGCCGAGATATTGCGTTGAGGTGTGCGTGATGTGATGTGGCCCTGTGTTTTTTACGCTTTCGCGAAAGCGTATTTAGAATTTTAGAAATTGAAGAAGTTATAGGGCAGTAATTAATTTGTAAAGTGCTTAATGTGAGTGGGTAATGAATATAAACCACGAGCAGTGGTCCATACTTGAAGTTATTATGAGTTTTGTGGAGCGTCTAAGTGCGGTTTTCTCAAAAAAGAGGTGGTTTATTAAACAGATTGATAACTTATTATTTAGAAGCATTATAAATAATACTTTCACTTTTTCTAGCTCGGAAAAATGAGACGTATTTTGTAAATTTGCGCACCTCAATTTTAGAGGATTTTAGATAACATAAATCTACTGACATATGTCAAAAGACATCAGAATCAAAAAAGGTCTTGATATCCGATTAGTAGGCGAAGCAGAAAAGACAATTTCTGAAGGGCCTAGATCGCGTACCATTACTATTAGGCCTTCAGATTTTCATCTCGTGACTCCTAAAATGGTCCTTAAAGAAGGAGCTAGCCTTAAGGCTGGAGACGAGATTTTCTACTCAAAGTCTCAAGAAGAAATCAAATTTGTATCTCCAGTTGCTGGAACAATTACAGAAATCAAGCGTGGCGCTCGCCGTGTGATTACTGATATTGTGATTGAAGCAGATTATGCCGGTGCTACTCGTGATCTTGGAACGTTGAGTCCAACTGCAGATGCTGCTACTGTAAAAGCAAGATTGCTTGAAGGTGGTGTGTGGCCGTTTATAAAACAACGTCCTTATGATGTGGTTGCAAACCCAACAGTTTCTCCAAAAGCAATTTTTATATCTGGTGTAAATACTGGACCACTTGCTGCAGATCTTGATTTTGTACTGGCAGGTAAAGAAGCAGAGCTGCAGGCAGCAGTTACAGCATTAGGAAAACTTACAGATGGTGGTGTACACGTTTCTATAGGTTCTAGTGCATCTGTATTTGCAAGCCTTACAGGTGTTACAACATATACAGTAAAAGGACCACACCCAGCTGGTAATGTGGGAACCTTAATTAATAAAACAAGTCCTATTAACAAGGGTGAGACAGCCTGGACGGTTGCAGCACAAGATCTTGTTGTAATAGGAGAGTTGTTACTTACAGGTAAGTTTAACGCACAACGTGTGATATCGGTTTCTGGGTCTTCTATCAAAGCGCCTAAGTATTACCGCACAATCATAGGTGCAGAGGTATCTACATTTGCATACGATGCTGGAGTAGATGGTGATAATAATCGCTTTATCTCTGGTAATGTATTAACAGGTACTAAAGTTAAGCCAGACGGAGCTCTTGGATTTTACGCAACAGAGTTTGTAGTAATACCAGAGGGTGATGATTATGAATTCTTCGGGTGGAATAAGCCTGTTTTTGATAAAATCTCTCCATCTAGAGCGCTTACTTTTTCTTGGTTACAGCCTAAAAAGAAATATGATCTAGATACAAATACAAACGGTGAGCACCGTGCATTTGTAGTAACTGGAAACTATGAAGAGGTTTTTCCTCTAGATATTTACCCTATGCAGATTCTTAAGGCTTGTATGGTAGAAGATCTAGACGAGATGGAGGCTTTAGGAATGTATGAGGTGGCTCCAGAAGATTTTGCACTTACAGAGTTTATGTGTGTGTCTAAGCAGCCACACCAAGAGATCATTCGTAAGGGATTAGATGTTATGTATAAAGAAATAGGATAAGTTATGGGAATGAAAGAAAGTTTACATAAGCTTAAAATGAAGTATGAAGGGAAGAAGATGGCTCCGGCTTTCAACGCGCTTCACACTTTTTTATACGCTCCTAACGAGACTACACACAGTGGTGGTCACATAAGAGCGGTAGATGATTTAAAACGTACAATGAACACGGTAATCATAGCGTTGATTCCTTGTTTACTGTTTGGTATTTTTAATGCTGGTTACCAGCATTACCTTGCAACGGGAGAGATTGAAGCAGCTCAAGGGTTCTTTAGTACTAACTTTTGGAATCTAGACAACTTCTCTATAGGAGCTTGGACAGTACTTCCATTAGCAATTGTTTCTTACGGTGTAGGATTACTTGTAGAATTTATTTTTGCTGTTATAAAAGGACACGAGGTAGAGGAAGGTTACTTAGTAACTGGAATGCTTGTGCCACTTATTGTACCTGTAGATATTCCACTATGGATGCTTGCAGTAGCAGTTGTTTTTGGTGTAGTAATAGGTAAAGAAGTTTTTGGAGGTACTGGGATGAATATATTAAACCCAGCGCTTACTATACGTGCTTTCTTATTCTTTGCATACCCAACGTGGATGTCTGGAGATAAGGTGTGGGTACACCAAGCAGTAGAGAGAGCAGGAACACCAGATGCAATATCTGGAGAAACTATCTTAGGTAGTTATGCTCAAAATGCAGCAACGATTAATTATGACTACACAGATATGTTCTTAGGATTTATTCCTGGATCTGTAGGGGAGACTTCTAAAATACTCATTATAGTAGGAGCCTTATTCTTAATCTTTACAAAGATAGGTAGCTGGAGAATCATACTTTCTACTATAGTAGGAGCACTAGCAATGGGACTTATCTTTAATGGAGTTGTAGATGCAGGATGGATAGATGATACTAGTAAGTTTTATGGCTTAATGAGTGTTCCTTTCTGGCAACACCTTATCATAGGTAGTATTTTATTTGGCGCAGTATATATGGCAACAGACCCAGTAACTGCATCACAAACTAATAAAGGGAAATACATTTACGGTTTCTTAATAGGTTTTATATCTATTATGATACGCGTATTTAACCCGGCATACCCAGAAGGAGTATTCCTCGCGATCTTATTAATGAACGTATTTGCTCCTACAATTGATCACTACGTGGTACAAGGGAATGTGAAGAGAAGAATGAAGCGTCTTAAACTTAAAACAGCATAACGATGGCAAAGACAGACGGAAACGGATATACAATTCTCTTTGCGACTATTATGGTAGTCGTAGTAGGAGGAGTTCTAGCAGGACTAGCACAAGGTCTTAAGCCTGCTATTAAAGAAAATGAGCGCTTTGAAAAGCAGCAGAACATTCTTTATGCAATGGGCGTAAATGAGAATGTAGCAGGTGATGGAGGTGTAAACTTCATCCCTACAGATAAGGTAGAAGCAGAGTACGATAAGTACATTAAAGAAGCTTACATCATCCAGAATGGTAAAGTGACTCAAAGTGATGAGGCATTTACTGTAGATATGAAGAAGCAAAGCAAGTTGCCTAAAAATGAGCGCAAGATGCCTCTTTTTGTAGGAGAGCGTGATGGTAAACAATTTTTTGTTGTGCCTATGTATGGTAAAGGACTTTGGGATGCTATCTGGGGATATGTAGCGCTAGATAAAGATCTAGTTGTACAAGGTGTATTTTTTGATCACAAAGGAGAGACTCCTGGTCTAGGTGCAAACATTAAAGAGCGTTACTTTATGGACGACTTTACTGGTGAGCAGATTATGTCAAAAACTCAGTACTCAGGTATCACAGTTGCAAAAGGTAACAATGATCCAAAAAATGAACGTAAGGATGATAATAAAGTAGATGCTCTAGCAGGTGCAACGATCACTGGTGACGGTGTGAGTGCAATGATTAAAAGCACACTTAAGAGCTACGTTCCAGTAATTAAAGATTTTAAAACCAAAGCATAATGGCGATACTATCAAAAAAAGATCAACGACTCATTCTTGATCCATTAGCAGATGATAACCCAATTACTATTCAAGTATTAGGTATCTGTTCGGCACTAGCAATTACTGCTCAGCTTAAAGCGTCTATCGTAATGGCAGTATCGGTACTATTCGTACTAGGTATTGGTAACGTAGTGATATCGCTTATGCGTAACATCATACCATCAAAAATTAGAATTATTGTACAACTTATTGTTGTGGCAACACTTGTAATTGTAGTAGACCAGACGCTCAAGGCATTTGCTTATGAGCTGAGTAAAGAACTTTCAGTCTTTGTAGGTCTTATTATTACAAACTGTATCATTATGGGACGTTTTGAGGCTTTTGCTTTAGGTAACGGTCCATACAGATCATTTTTAGACGGGATAGGTAACGCACTTGGTTATGGTGTGATCTTAATCATAGTAGGTTTCTTTAGAGAGCTATTAGGCTCAGGAACGCTTCTAGGTGTTAAAGTACTAGGAGATCCAATAGAAAAAACAGGATTATACAGCATAGGCTACGAGAACAACGGTTTTATGTTATTATCACCTATGGCACTTATCGTAGTTGGACTCATTATTTGGGTACAGCGTAGTAAGAACCCTGCACTCGTAGAAGAGAACTAGAAAATGAATTATCACGCTTTCGCGAAAGCGTAAACCTATAAAATCAAAGATATGTTAGAGCATATTGAATTATTTTTCAAATCGATTTTCATAGACAATATGGTATTTGCCACTTTCTTAGGAATGTGTTCTTACCTAGCCGTGTCTAAAAAAGTGTCAACCGCTGTTGGTCTTGGTGCTGCTGTCATATTTGTACTAGCAGTAACAGTGCCTATAAACTGGCTACTTGACCAGTATATTCTTCGTGATGGCGCACTAGCGTGGTTAGGACCAGAGTATGCAGATTATGACTTAAGTTTCTTATCATTCATACTATTTATTGCAACTATTGCAACAATGGTACAACTGGTAGAGATTGTAGTAGAGAAGTTCTCTCCGTCATTATATAACTCACTTGGTATTTTCTTACCACTTATTGCAGTAAACTGTGCCATCTTAGGAGGGTCATTATTTATGCAATCTAGAGATATCCAAACGTTAGGTCTTGCCTTTAACTACGGTATATCTTCAGGTATAGGGTGGTTCCTTGCAATTCTTGCAATTGCAGCGATACGTGAGAAAATACGTTACTCAAATGTTCCTGCTCCATTAAGAGGTCTTGGTATTACTTTTATCATTACAGGTCTTATGGCAATAGGTTTTATGAGTTTTGGAGGAATGCTTACAGGTGGTGACGAAGAAGAAGCTGCACCAGCTACCGAAGCTGCTCAAATAGAGTTACAAGAAGAAAATACGCAACCCGTAGCTATGATCGAGGTTGAAATTGCTAACGAAAAAGAAAACTAATTATGTTACTAGCTGCATCAATGTCTGGCGTTGTTATCGCCACAATCGCTGCCTTTTTAGTGCTTACGTTAATCCTTGTGGGCTTATTGCTTTTTACTAAGCAAAAGTTATCTCCATCAGGACCTGTAACAATTACTATAAATGGTGAAAAAGAAGTTGAAGTTGCCTCTGGAGGTACGCTCTTATCAACTCTTGGAAACAATAAAATATTCTTACCATCTGCCTGTGGAGGTGGAGGTACTTGTATACAATGTGAGTGTCACGTTCTTGAAGGAGGTGGAGAAGCATTACCTACAGAAACACCGCACTTCTCTCGTAAGGAGCTTGCTCACGGAGCACGTCTTGCTTGTCAAGTAAAGGTGAAGCAAAATATGAATATCACGATTCCAGAAGAAGTTTTTGGAATTAAGAAATGGGATGCAACAGTTGTACGTAACTATAACGTAGCATCATTCATTAAAGAATTTGTAGTTGAGATACCAGAAGATATGGGTTATAAAGCTGGAGGATATATCCAGATTGAAATACCTGAGTGTACAATTAACTATAAGGATATAGACATCACTGCTCACCCAGAAGAGCACGAAACACCAGATAAGTTTCAAGCAGAGTGGGATAAGTTTGGTCTATGGCCACTTACAATGAAAAATAATGAGACTGTAGAGCGTGCATACTCTATGGCTTCTTTTCCGGCAGAGGGACGCGAGATTATGCTTAACGTGCGTATTGCTACGCCGCCGTGGGATCGTGCTAAAAACCAATGGATGGATGTTAACCCTGGGGTTGCATCATCATACATATTTGCACAAAAGCCAGGTGATAAAGTAGTAATCTCTGGGCCATATGGAGAATTCTTCATAAACGAATCTGAAGCAGAAATGCTTTACGTAGGAGGAGGAGCAGGAATGGCACCTATGCGTTCACACCTGTATCACCTTTTCAAAACCCTTAAGACGGGACGTACGGTTACTTACTGGTATGGAGGACGTTCTAAGCGTGAGTTATTCTACTTAGAGCACTTCCGTGAGTTAGAGAGAGAATTCCCTAACTTTAAATTCTATCTAGCGCTTTCTGAGCCTATGGAAGAAGATAACTGGAAAGTAAAAGACTCTACAGATGGAGAAGGAGACGGTTTTGTAGGTTTCATTCACCAGGTAGTAATAGACCAGTACTTAAGTAAGCACGAGTCGCCTGAAGATATCGAACTTTATTTCTGTGGTCCTCCACTTATGAACAACGCTGTTCAGAAAATGGGAGAAGATTATGGAATTCCAGATGAGAACATCCGTTTTGATGACTTTGGAGGATAATATATAATTTCGCTTTCGCGAAAACCTAAAAACCCGATACAGCAATGTATCGGGTTTTTTTTATACGCTTTCGCGAAAGCGTACATATCTATTATCATTTTAAAATTACCGTTGCTGTACTCAAAACTACCGTTCGTGTAGTGGCTATTTTACACCTTATGTAACTGGTTCATATTTGCATCATTATTAACAACAATTTTTAATTATGAAAGCATTTATGAAAACCGTCGTACTACTCGTAGTATTCGCTTGCACTTGGGGGAGTGTAGCGCAGACACATCCTGACCACAATTACTGGCAGTTGAGTCCCCGAGTAGGATATGATTTTCCTACATATGATAATGATACTCCTTTTATAGATTATCAAGGAGGTATTGAACTGGGTCTCTCTGTAGACTATTACTGGAGATGGTTTGGGATAGGGCTAGATCTAGATTACATTAAAAACAGTCCAGAGAGCACGTTTCCTATAGATAATCTTATAGATATCTCAGGAACAACACTCACAGATTTCTCTTTGAGAGAGGATGGTATTACTAGATTCTTTTATGGTATAGGACCTAACTTTCAGTATGTGTCACCCAGTAATAAGTTCAAGGCAGAGCTAAACCTTAGAGGTGGTCTTGCTAGTATAAAAGGCGGACTGACTGAGTTGAGAGAGAATACTGTTATAAATGATCGACTGAACTTTCACGCAGGTTATGATGAGGGTAGTGTTCTTACGGGTAAAGCCCAACTGAGATTTACCTATTTCTTTAATCAAACTTTTGGCATACACGCAGGAGCTTACTATATGAGACATTTTGGTGTACAAGAGAGTCTTGATGGTGGTATGGCTGCTAGATATTATGATGCTACTATTTCAGAGCAGGGTAGCAGTCTCACCGGTGATATTTACACGCGAGCAGAAGCTTGTGAACACGATATATCATCTGTGGGAGTATTTGCAGGGTTAACTATAAAGTTAAAATCTAAGCACGATAATAAGTGTTGTACTACTTGTGAGAAGTACTCGCTAGCGGTGACAGCTCGTGATAAGTTTACAAGACAAGTACTACCTGATACTGATGTTGCTTTGCGTGATAGTGCAGGTAATATAGTGCAAACTGGAACTACAAATACATTTGGTATAGTAGTGTTTAATGACATAGCAAAAGATGATTATGCTATAGATGGGCAACTTTATGAGGTGGGTCTAACTAGTAACAATGCAGGTGCCTCTGAGTTTAAAGAAGGACAGACTTTACAAAAGGAGATTCTTTATGAAGACGAGAACTTTATTCTTCAGGGTAAAGCCGTTATCTGTAATACCGCAACTGGACTACCTGGTGTAGATGTCATTATAAAAAACCTCACAGCTGCAGAACAAAAAAGTACAATCACAGATGGGAATGGCACCTACATATTACATATAGGACAACGTGGCTCTTATGAGTTGAGAGGTAAGAAAGATAAATACTTTTCTCAAACGGTTACAATAAACCCAGCCGAGTATGACAGAAGTACAACACTCTTTGTAAAACTTGAGATCTGTCTAGAAGAAGCAGAGTGTGGTAAAGCCATTACACTTAATAATATTTTATATGATCTGGATAAATATGATATCCGTCCAGATGCACGACCAGAGCTTAATAGGCTTGCACAGTTTATGAAAGATAATCCTGGTATACGTGTAGAGGTAAGCTCGCATACAGATTCTAGAGCTTCAGACTCTTATAATCAAACGCTATCTCAAAACAGAGCAAATGCCGCTGTAGACTATGTAGTCTCGCAAGGTGTAAGCCGAAGCAAAATCACAGGTAAGGGATACGGTGAGTCAAGATTACTTAATGAGTGTGCAGATGGTGTTTCTTGTAGTGAGACAAAACACCAAATAAACAGACGCACAGAGATGAAAGTAATCTGTAATTAAAATTAAGTGTTAGCCAAAGGGACTGCTCTATCACAACAATCATTGTTGAACTATGATCTGATAAGGTGTTGATAATTAGCTTAGATAAAGCGGTCCTTTTTTTAATCTAAAAATAAAATGAAAACAATATATAAAATAACAATAATGATGTCACTAGCCATTCTAGGAGTGAGCTGTAGTGACGATGAGTGTGGGTATGAATTAGAATCTGTAGATGGGGTCTCTTGTGTGCCTTTTGAAGCTAATAAAGCAAATTCAGGCTTTACAGTAGCTACTTGTTATGCCGCAGAATCTAATGAACCTGTAGGTGTTATTTTTGACACGCGTTACAACTCTCAGGCTCCGATAGGTGATGATTGGGGACCAGGGCTAAATACACCATCTGAAACTATACACCCAGCAAACTGGACACCCGAAAATATAGGGCAGGTATTTGGGATAGCTATAGATAGTGATGAAAATATTTACTTAGCATCTTCTAATATATATCAACAAGGTGTTTTTCCTTCACCGGCTTCAAATGTTGTAAGTGGACAAGTGTATAAATGTACAGGACCAAGCTGGACAGCAGTTCCATTTTTTACTGTCCCTAATACAGGCGGAACTCTAAATGGTTTAGGAAACATAGCTTATGACAAGTTGAATGATCAACTTTTTGTCTCAAACCTAGAAGATGGGAATATATACAGATATGATATGCAAGGTAATTTAATTGAGACCTATGACCCTTGGTCTCCAGATGGAGGTTCGGCAGGTATTGTAAATCAAGAAGAACGAGTTTGGGGAATTGGAGTTAATTATGAGAGTGGAGTCGCAAAAGTTTACTTTCCAAGAGTAGCAATAATGCCAAATCCAGAAAGAAGTATATACTCTGTTACACTCAATCCAGATGGCAGTTTTAATAATGTTGCCGCGAGTCTTGAAATTTCTGGAGTAGCGGGTTCTCAAAGCACTATCACAGATATTGCATTTTCAAGTTCCTTCAATGAAATGCTTGTTGCAGAGAGAGGTGATCCTCATAATGCTAAGACACAGAGCTTTTCTAAATCCGGAGGGAGTTGGTCGTTCAATCTACAATATTTTTTAGGAGGAAATGCTGGAGCCGACGGTGAAAATGCTGCGGGTGGTGTAGATTTTTCAAATAGAGAAGTAGATGAAGATATAGATAGTGAGTGTAGTTCTCAATTTTGGGCAACAAGCAACTTTATGGAGGTAAGAGCAGTATCAGGATTTGCTTATGGTTTACAAGGGATTTCTTATGCCGGTAATACTAGTTGGACTACTCCTGCGCCTAATGCAAATCAGGATACAGATCTTTTTGTAGATTTTAATGGCACGTATAATACAAGTGATAAGAATACTATAGGAGATGTGGAGACTTTTGATGCATCTGAGTGTTTTGATCTTTGTGATTTTTAAGAGAAAACTTATTTGACTCGCTTTTCTTTGTCATTTATTTGAATAGACGAGCGGGTCACTATAGTGATAGGGATAACTTTTAAAATAAGCCTATTTACGTGCTTGAATATTAAACAGTAATATTTAGCTATATTTAAACATAACTAACTAACCATTCTAATATGAAAAAATTAAAATTAATCGCCTTGTGGTCGGTGCTGGGTTTTGTCACAGTCTCTTGTTGTGACTGTCCGAGCGGCGCCCCAGACCCTCAACATATAATAAGTGAAAACGACGCATATCAATTACAACAAACTTATTTTAATAACCAGCATAAGTATATTACTGTAGGTGTAGAAGGTCAATATCAAAACGGAGAGCCAGATAATGTAGGTGTCATTGTTAAGGATATTGATGATTTGCAAAAATATTTGATCAATATAAAAAAAGAAGCTATTGCACAGGGAAAACAAAATCCTGGAGCAGTGATATACTTTGGTGCAAAGAATGATGCAAAGAATATCCCAAGATCAACTATTTTTTTTCAAGCGATGCACGCAACCCCAGATCCTAGTAACAATGACTCAGACTTCCCTTCTATTTTAGATTATGAGAAACTGGAATACCCAAGTGCTTATTACGATAAATTAGACCCTATGGGTAAAGAGCCAGATGATGCGCAGCCTGTTGAAGGAGGTTCCAATTAGTATATTTAAAACAGCAAATTAATGATGAGTGATATTTTGTTAATTGTGACAAAGCTTGTCTTGTTCTTATCTGCAATCATATCTTTTTGGCGTTGGAAAAAGCTTAAGCTAGGAAGTCTGGTTTACTTTCCCTTTTATATGTTATTTGTGGTTTTAATTGAAGTTTGCTCTCATTTCAATGGGATAAGCAGTATTGATAAACTATTGTACACCTTATTTGATATAGTTACATATCTATTTTTTATAAGTTGGTTTTATAAAATTCTTAGCAAGAATAAACTTGTCGCTTTACTGGGTGTATGCTATGTTGTTTCATTAATTTTTAGCTTGATACTTGAGAAAATAACTGGAGAGTTAAAGATTCAGTCTACAGTTGGAACGATGATAATGTTTTTACTTTCCATTTTGTTTTATATCTCTCTTATAAAATCAAATGAATTAATAGATTTTATTAGGTTACCAGCTTTTTGGATTGTCACAGGCATATTAATTTTTACTTTAGGTTATTTACCTATAACATTCAGTCTTACTAAAGATTTTTTACCTAGTCGTAACGTGGTCTACCTTATTCTGGTAGTTGTTAATGTTCTTTTGTATGGCTTTTTTTCAATAGCATTTTTATGTCCTCAGAAAAGATAGATTCTGTTTTACTAATTTCAGTGTTCTCCATTTTGGCGATTATTGGTGCGCTCATTTTTATTTTTACAGTATTTATAAAGCAGAGAAATAAACTGGTTAAAGAAAAGTATGAAAATCAGATTATGAGTGAGCGACAACAACACGCCCTAGAACTCCAAGCGCTACGCTCACAAATGAATCCGCATTTTGTGCATAATTCTCTCAATGCAATTCAATATTATATACAGCGCAATGAGGTAGAGCTGTCTGAGATTTATTTGACTAAGTTTTCAAAATTAATACGGTCGTTTTTTACGCTTTCGCGAAAGCGTAATATTACCATAGCGCAAGAGATGTCCTTGTTAGAAAATTATCTCTCTATTGAGCAATTACGATTTGAGGACAAGCTTAACTATAGCATCACAAAAGATACCGAGCTTGATGAGGAAGACATTATACCCACAATGTTGTTGCAACCTATAGTTGAAAATGCTGTAAATCACGGTATTTTTCACAAAGCCACTACTGGCACTGTAGCGATTCATTTTGGCTACGTGAGTGAAGACTCTTTTAAGGTCACTATAATAGATGATGGTATAGGACTGGTAAAGTCTAAAGCAATATTTCATAACAGCGGCAAAGAACTTAATAACAGGTCGTCTAGCGTATTGCAAGATCGTCTCAAGCTACTAGAATACAGTAATACTTGGAAAGTAAGCTACACACTAGAAGATAGAAAAGATACAGGGGGGGCGATAGCTACTTTAATTTTTAAACCCATAGAAGATGAACATACGAGCATACCTAGTAGATGATGAGCGCAAGGCGCTTGCTATCTTACGTTCTAAGCTAGAGAGGTATTGTCCGCAATTGACTATTGTGGGAGAGAGCCAAAGCCCCAAAAATGCCATTACAGAAATACAAGAGTTACAGCCCGACGTAATATTTTTAGATATCTCAATGCCGGAGATGACAGGTTTTGATATGCTCAAGTCTATTCCAAATCCAGCGTTTGAAATCATTTTTGTAACTGCTTATGATGAGTATGCCATCGAGGCAATACGCCATTGTGCTATAGGCTACATAGTAAAACCAGCAGATAAGGATGATCTTATCACGGCGGTCCACAAGGCTATTCAAAACGTAGAGCATAAGGATTCTTTGGCCAAAAACAAGCAGCTTATCGCAAATCTAGGGGTTCAAAATTTTCAAAAAAAGAAGATCGTAGTGCCCACTCAAAAAGGACTAGAGTTTATCCCTATACCGTCCATCATACGGTGTGAAGGAGTAGATGGGTATACAAAGCTCTATTTAGAAGAAGGTAAAACTATGTTGAGCTCTAATAGTATAGGCCACTTTGTAAAGATGTTAGATAAAACAACGTTTTATCAAGTACATAAATCGCACCTTATCAATCTAGATCATATCATTGCTTACCTCAATGAGGGGTACGTCCAACTTACAGAAAATAATAAGGTGCCTGTATCCCGTAACAAGCGCAGCGATTTTTTAAACAACTTTAAAAGTAAGTAGTCTCTATAGTCTTAATAATAAGAGCAAATGTGTAAAGTAAGAACTGCAATAATTATCTTTGTAATATGGCAGAACTTCTTACAGAACAAGAGCTTCACAACCTTGCGATGAACATCGTAGGAGAAGATTTAAAGAGTCAAGGCTTTGAGTTTATGGCAGTAAATTCTAAGCTTAAAAAGGACCCGCAGTTTGTGGCTCTCAAGGATAAAAAATTACATTTTGTAATCGTAAGAGCGCGTACATTTCCAGAAGATGCAAATGTGTATGATGAGGCTTTTATGATAAAAATGCGTGATCACGCACTCAAATTTGAAGCACGTACATTTTATGCTGGGGTAGGGCTAGGTCACGGAGACAATTATCAAAAGCCGGTAGAAAAAGATTCGGCTTACAGAGAGATTTATAACGGACTTCAAGAGATACAATAATGCGCATACTTCTATCATTTCTTATTGCTGTAAGTTTTCTAGCTTGCAAACAGTCACAAACCCCAGACGAGATTACAATCGCAGGCAACGCTTTTGGTACTAGTTATGGAGTAAAATACTTTGGAGAGGTAGCAGAGGCTCCACAAATTAAAAAAGGTATAGACTCTGTGGTAGCAGCGGTAAACCAGTCACTAAGCACGTACATTCCGCAAAGTGATATCTCAAAAATAAATAGAGGTGATACTACGGTTGTTGTAGATGCTATGTTTAAGGACGTATTTACGCTTTCGCGAAAGCTAAATAAAGCCACCTCAGGCTACTTTGATCCTACAGTAGGAACATTGCGTAATGCTTATGGTTTTGGGGATACAGAAGCCTTAGAAACACTAAATGAGCCTACATTAGACTCATTAATGCAGTATGTAGGTTGGAGTAAAGTACAATTACAAGAAGATGGAACGATAAGTAAGGCCGCATCAACTATTTATTTTGATTTTAATGCCGTCGCAAAAGGATATGGAGTAGATAGAGTGGCAGCTTATATGGGTTCAAAGGGGTTTAATAACTACCTCGTAGATATAGGTGGAGAGATAGTAGCTGCAGGGGCCAACCTAAATAAAGAACAACGCTGGACAGTAGGAATAGAAAATCTAGATTCTAAAGTGACAGACAGAACGGCATCAGTTCTCGTAAGCCTTACAGACAAAGCAATGGCTGGCTCTGGAAACTACCGAAAGAATCGCGTTGACAAAGCTACGGGTAAACAATACGTACATACCATAAACCCACTTACGGGTTCTGCAGAGCGTAGTGATGTGCTTAGTGCAACCATTATAGCAGATGATTGTGCCACGGCAGATGCTTGGGCAACTTCTTGTATGGCAATGGGGCTTGAGCGCTCAAAAGAGGCCTTAAAAGGTCAAAATATAGAAGCCTATCTCGTGTATGATGGAGGTGTTTTTATGACTCCTGGTTTTAACCAATATATACAGAAGTAACTATTACTTATAGCAAACAGGTATAATCTCGCCAGGAGCAAGACGATAACGGTCTACCTCTTCTGGGGTTAGGATAGTTGTATAATCTACTTCGTCTACCTTAAAACCTATGGTTCTAAGCTTTTCAAAATAATCTCTTCCATAAACACGCACGTGGTCGTATTGTCCAAAGATTTTTGCGCGCTCATCACGGTCTGTGATGGTGTTATCTTCAAAGGTGGTTGCTCTGTTTAATTCTTGAGGGATTTGTAATATCGCCATCCCGCCAGGGCTCAACACTCTATACAATTCTTGCATTGCCTTTGTGTCATCAGGTATGTGCTCAAGTACGTGGTTACAAAAAATGAGGTCAAAACTATTTTCGGCAAATGGTAAATCACAAATATCTGCCTTAACATCTGCCAGTGGAGAGTTAAGATCTGTAGTGGTGTAATCTAGGTGTGCGCTTTCGCGAAAGCGTTTATAAAAAGCTTGCTCTGGAGCAAAGTGAAGTACTTTTCTTTCTGCTTTAAAAAAATCTGTCTCACGCTGTAGCCATAGCCATAAAAGTCTGTGACGCTCTAGCGAAAGGGTAGATGGTGAGAGTACATTTTCTCTAGGAGTGCCATATCCATAAGGCAAGAATTTTTTAAAGGTCTTACCGTCTATAGGGTCTTCATAGCGATTACCCTTAAGAGTAAGTGCCAGTAGTGGCCGCACCACATAACTCAACCTGATTAATAAAGGTCGAGGAATGGCGTTTAAGAAAAATTTAAAAATTTTCTTCAAAGCTTATAATACTAGCGCTTGCTGGCGAAAAGGAGTTTCCTCATCACTCTCTATGCCTAATGCTTTGTAAATGTATGCAAATGTAGATAGCAGCTCAGGTTTACCATCTACAATGGCAACGTCGTGCTCAAAGTGAGCACTAGGTTGATTATCGCGAGTGGTGATTGTCCAGCCGTCATTATGCTGTTTTATGTTTCTAGTTCCCATATTAGTCATAGGTTCTATGGCAACTACCATACCTTCTATAAACTTTTTACCACGACCACGTTTACCATAGTTAGGCATTTCTGGGTCTTCGTGCATTGTAGTACCTAGACCGTGACCTACGAGCTCACGTACAACTCCATAACCGTGGTCTTCGGTAAATTTTTGAATAGCATATCCTACATCACCTACGCGGTTACCTACTTTGAGTTGTTCTATACCCACATAAAGAGACTGCTTAGTTACCTCAAGTAGTTTTTTTACTTCTGGGCTTACTTCACCTACCTCAAACGTATAGGCGTGATCACCGTAAAATCCGTTTTTTATAGCACCACAATCTATAGAGATAATGTCACCTTCTACAAGTGGCTTATCGTTTGGGATACCGTGTACAACCTGTTCATTAGGACTCATACATAGCGTGTTTGGGAAATCATAAAGCCCTAAAAAGCCTGGTATGGCGTCTTGAGATCTTATGTAATCCTCTGCTAGTTTGTCAAGGTAGAGCGTGGTAACACCTGGCTTTACTTCACCAGCTAGCATCCCTAGTGTGCGTGATACTACAAGGGCGCTCTCACGCATCAATTCTATTTCTTCTCTGGTTTTTTGTATGATTGCCATTGCTATTAATCTTCTTTAAAAAGCTCTTCTATACGTGCCATAAAGCCACCTTTAGATTTTTTCTTTTTTGGTGTTTTCTTTTTTTTCTGTGTTGCCTTAAGGCTTTGCGTTTGTTCTTGCCCTTTGCCCAGTTTCTGATAGATTTCTCCCCAGCCTAACATTCCTCTTACATCCCTATCGTCTATAAAGATATCTGCATTTATCTTACGGCTTATTTTTGGGCTCATTACTTCTTCAGGATAACTTTTATTTACCGCATAAAAGGTAAGTCCATTTTCTTTACAAAAGGCTACAGCTTCTTCTAGTTTATCTTGAGATCTATAGGTCCATAGAATCAATAAATTCCCTTCTTGCTGTAATTTTTTAAGTGTGTCAAAAGCAAATAATAATGGCTTGCCAATTTTAGGGTACGCATTTTCTACAATGGTACCGTCAAAGTCTACCGCTATGGTTTGTGTTTCTTTAATCACTTAAAATTTTATGCAAAATTACAAAAAGAACTACGGTTACGTTTATATAATAAGAAAGGGCTTCTATAAGTTTTATAGAAGCCCTTTTTAAAGTAGTTATTGTTATTTACTGAATAAGATCCCCTTTAGGATCTGGTCCATACTGGTTAGGTCCGTGTGTTCCTTCTGTAACCATAAGTATTAAGAGCCAAATACCTCCTATAAAAGGTATAAAGGTAACAAAATACCAAGAGCCGCTCTTATCTTGGTCGTGTAGTCTTCGCACAGCTACGGCAATAGAGGGAATTATTATCGCAAGTATATAAAGCATAAATAATATACCACCTACCATCATAAGAGTTTCATTCTCCATCGCAATTCCGGCTATGAGAGGAATATATACTAAGAGAGTAAATATCATATTAAATAAATAAAACATCCAGTACTCTTTACGACGTGCTCTACCTTCAAAATTTGCATAGTTGTCTCGTACTACCTTTAAATACCATTCCATAAATTAATTGTGTTTTTTGATTAATGTTAGTGTGGCTAAACTAATGAATATTGTCTAGCTTTTTACAAGTACTAAAAAATAAAACCCTTCATAATTTATGAAGGGTTTTGATAATCTAAAGTTTGTTCATATTACTCCGCATAAGCGTGTTTATATTCTTGACCTGAGAGTATTTTTACCATATCCTTCTCTAGACTTTCTAACGGATACTCAACCACACGGCCTAGCTCCTTACCATCTTTAGTAAATATAAAAGTAGGAACATTTGTTATTTCTTTATGATTTACTAGCTCTGCAGGTTCTGTTTTATCTTCAGAAACGGTTACGATATGAATAAGGTCACTATCGTAATCTATTTCATCAAGCATTTTAAAAAAGGCAGGTACCTCACGCTGGCTATCTTCACACCAAGTTCCCATAAATACGGTGACACGTACATCTGTAAGCCCCTTTTTTAAAGCAGGAAGACTCTCTGTATCTAGTGTGTGATCTTTATAACTCTGTATAAACCATTTATTATAAGCACGAGACTCGAGGGTATCTCTTTTAAACTCACCTATAAGTATAGGCGCTTCTTCCTCTAGAGGTGCTTCTGTAGCTACTTTTTCTTCTAGCTCTTCGGTAACTTGCTCTACTGTTTTGTGCTCATTACAAGCTGTTAATAGTACGGTAAGAGCGGCAAGAGCGATTATTTTAATTTTCATATGCGTGTTTGTAAGATTCTCCTTTTAAAATTTTAAGCATATCTGCTTCTAAGCTTTCTACAGGACGCTCGACTATACGACCTATTTCCTTTCCATCCTTTTTAAAAATAAAAGTAGGAACGCGTATAATATTATTTCCTGCTGTAAATTCAGTAGGTTTTTTCTTTGTGCGATCTACAGTAATAAGTGTAAGGTCTTTTTTACTGAAGGCTACATTATCTAATATTTTAAACATACGTGGTGTCTCACGTTTACTGTCTCCACACCAAGTCCCCATAAATGTAGTAATGGTAACTCCTTCTATCTCTTCTGTGATTTCTGGTATAAGTGCATCATCAGTTTTATACCGTGCATAGTTTGTGTTGTACCAGCTTCCAAATGGTGGTTGCTCTAGTGCTGTGCGATCTTCTTTACCCACTAGCATTGTCTTTACTTTAGGTGCAGGCTTTGCAGGTAAGGCAGGTTTTGTAGGGGTAGTAGGTTTTTCAATTCTATTACCTTTTGCAATCACTGTAGCTTTTTCTTCTTTTGGCGCCGTAGCCTGGGTTTCTGTAGCTGTTTTTGAAGTATTACAGCTTACAAGAACTATAGCTAGCAAACCTGTATAAATGATATTTTTCATCCTCATTATTTTTAGATTAAAGGTACGCAATCCATCACATCTGGTTGTGGTACGCCTAGCAATTTTAAAACTGTAGGAGCCACATCAGATAGAATACCATTGTTGATTTTCTTGATGTCTTTATCGACTAGTATCACCGGTACTGGATTTGTCGTGTGTGCCGTATTAGGCGATCCATCTGGGTTAATCATTACTTCTGCATTACCGTGGTCTGCTATGATGATTACAGTATAATCATTTTCTTCGGCGGCGGTTACAATATCTTTTGTACAGCTGTCTACTGTTTCGCAGGCTTTTATTGCGGCTTCCATCACACCCGTATGACCTACCATATCTGGATTTGCAAAGTTGAGGCAGACAAAGTCTACGTCTCCTTTGTTTATTTCTGGAACAATTTTATCACGTATCTCAAAAGCACTCATTTCTGGCTGCAAGTCGTAGGTGGCAACCTTTGGCGAGGGAGCTAGCAATCTAGACTCTCCATTAAAAGGTTCTTCACGCCCTCCAGAAAAGAAGAAGGTTACGTGAGGATATTTTTCTGTTTCTGCGATGCGTATTTGTTTCTTACCTGCGCTTTCTAAAACTTCACCAAGGGTATTTACGAGATTGTCTTTGTCGTAAATAACTTTAATGTCATTAAAGGTGTCATCATAGTTAGTCATTGTAACATAATACAGGTCAAGCTTTTTTGTGTCTTGCTCTGCAAAATCTTTTTGAGATAACATCTCCGTTAGTTCGCGACCGCGATCTGTTCTAAAATTAAAGAAAATCACTACGTCACCTTCTTGCACGGTAGAGATGGTCTCACCATCTTGAGTCACAAAAAGCGGATCTATAAACTCATCTGTTTTACCAGCGTCATAACTGGCTTGTATGGCTTGTTCTATGTCTTTAGTAGGCGTTCCGGCACCTTTAGTAATTAAATTATATGCAAGTGCAACGCGTTCCCATCGTTTATCTCTGTCCATTGCGTAGTAGCGACCTATTACAGATGCTAGTTGTGCGTTGTGCGCTTTCGCGAAAGCAGAAATATCAGATATCATCTTTTTTCCAGATTTTGGATCTACATCTCTACCATCAGAAAAAGCGTGAATGAAAGATTGTGGCACTCCTGCATTTTCGGCAGCGAGAATAAGTCCTTTAAGATGCTCAATGTGTGAGTGTACACCTCCATCAGAAACGAGACCGAGAAAGTGAACAGACTTGTTGTTTTCTTTCGCGAAAGCGAAAGCATCCTTGAGCGCTTGCTCATCTTTGAGCGTATCTTCTTTAAGTGCTTTATTGATCTTAGCAAAGTCTTGATAAACAATCCTTCCTGCGCCTAGATTCATATGGCCCACTTCGCTATTACCCATCTGGCCTTCTGGCAGGCCTACATTCTCACCGTGGGTGAGTAGCTGTGCGTGCGGGTACTTATTGTAAAGGCTATCTATAAAAGGCGTTTGTGCTTGGTCTACGGCAGATACTTTCTTGTCTGGAGCCATACCCCAGCCATCTAGTATCATTAGGATTGTTTTTTTATTCATCGTCTCAGGTTGAGTAGTAAAGATAAAAACAAAACCTCGCGGGTGCGAGGTTTTAAAGGGGTTTTAACGAAAACGGTTGCGAGTATATTATTACATAGTCGCTGGTCCCGTATAACCATATTTCTGGATGCTCTCCTTGATTTGTTCTATGCGATTTTCTGGATCTGGGTGTGTGCTTGCAAACTCTGGCTGGCGGCTACCACCACTTGCAGCTTTAAGTATTTTCATCACGCCTATCATTTGGTACGGGTCATAACCAGCGCGTATCATAAAACGCACGCCTAGATCATCACTCTCTAACTCGTCATCACGACCATTACCTAGTAATATGTTTTGACCTATGGCACCTGCTGCGCCTCCCATACCTCCACCTACTTCTGCACCCATAGAGATGGTAGACCACATCTCTGAGTTTGCTACACGCTCTGCACTGTGTTTACCTAGTACGTGGCCTATCTCGTGACCTAGTACTCCAGCAACCTGATCTTCATTTTCAAGTTTTGAGAGTAGGGCATAGGTGATAAAAATCTGGCCACCTGGTAATGCAAATGCATTAACCGTTTGCTCATCTTGCAATAAATGAAAATCATAGTTATAAGGTGTCTCTCTAGCCATACTTTCTTGTACGAGCTTGTGACCTATTTGATCTACAAAAGCTTGTAACTGCTGGTCTTGATGTAAGCCTCCGTGCTGCTCTGCCATAGCAGGCGCGTGTTGTAGGCCTATAGCAATCTCCTCTTCTGGAGACATTGTGATGCTTTGGGTTTTACCCGTATAAGGATTTTCTTCCTTGTTGCTACAGTTTTTAAAAAGTGCAAATGCAACAATGGCAACTCCTATAAGTAACCTGATCTTAAGACCGCTACCTCTTTTCATAATCTAGATGGTTGTTTTTATTAATGCTTACAAGGTAATAAAAAGTCTGTAGTCTCTTAGTATAATAGCCTTGTAGAAACTCAAAAACCGGAACAGCAGCTGCTATTCCGGTTTTTGTTTATGTATGGTGAAGTACTACTTTACAGCAACTCTCCATCCGTATTTATCTTCTGTGCGGTTATATTGTATGTCGTTTAAGTCTTTTTTAAACTGTACTCCATAACTGTTTTCTGGTGCATTGAGTTTGTGATCTTCACCCTTGTAAGCAAAGCTCTTAAAAGGAACTACCACTGCAGCAGTACCTACGCCAAAAATTTCTTTAAGCTCACCAGCTTGTGCAGCTTCTACAATCTCTTTTACAGCCACTGGTCTTACTTCTACAGTAATACCTGCTGCTTCTGCTAGTTGTATGATACTCTTACGTGTGATACCATTAAGGATAGTATCATTAGTAGGTGCTGTAATAAGTTTATCTCCCACACGGAAAAATACATTCATCGTACCCGCTTCTTCTAGGTACTCGTGTGTGTTTGCATCTGTCCAGATTACCTGCTGGTATCCTTCTTCTTTTGCAAGATTAGTAGGGTAAAATTGTGCAGCATAGTTACCTGCAGCTTTTGCATAACCTACACCACCACTTGCGGCACGGCTATACTTTTCGGCAAATACTACGCTTACTTCACCAGAGTAATATGATTGAGCAGGCGCAAGAATAATCATAAACTTATACCTGTCTGATGGTGATGCAGATACTCCCGGTTGTGTTGCAATGTGAAAAGGGCGTATGTATAAAGAATTACCATCTCCAGCTTTTATCCAAGCTTCGTCTAGTTTAAGAAGCTCCATAAGACCTTCCATAAAAACTTCTTTAGGAAGTTCTGGCATTGCTAGACGTGCAGATGAGGTATTGATACGCTCCCAGTTATCTTCTGGACGAAATAAGAAGATATCTCCTTGATCATCTTTAAAAGCTTTCATCCCTTCAAAAACAGCTTGACCGTAGTGAAAAACTTTTGCACTAGGATCCATAGAGATAGGTCCGTAAGGTACTATTTCTGGTTGCTGCCATTGCCCGTTTACATATTCTACAGAAAACATATGGTCTGTAAAAACGCTTCCAAAAGCAAGGTTATTAAAATCAACATCAGCAATTTTACTGTTGTCTCGCTTTGTAATCTTAAGAGTAGAGGTTGTTTCCATAGTAACAAATTTAGTGATTTGTCATACTCGGTGATTGATTTTTGCATAATTTTACGATGTTCAACTTAAAACCAAATGATTATGAAACTATGTGCAACGATATTCTTAATTTTATTGACATTACTAAGTTGTAAACAAGGAGAAGAGGGGAGTAATGACGCTTTCGCGAAAGCGGAATCAGAAAAAAATGAAGAACTAGCTACAAATCAAACGATTGCTCAAAACGATTATGCTAGCTATGGAGCAACGATATCTCCAGAAAATACATTAACTAAAAGTGAGATTGCCGAAAAATATGCTTCACTTGCCGAAGGTGATACGGCGGTTGTAAAATTTCAGGCTCCAGTAAACGCTGTTTGTGTTTCAAAAGGATGCTGGATGCGACTGGATATAGCTGGTGAGGAGCAGGTATTTGTAAAATTTAAAGATTACGGATTTTTTGTCCCTACAGATACAGATGGAGGAGAAGCGATTGTAGAAGGTAAGGCATATCTAGAAGAAGTATCTGTAGATGAGTTGAGACATATGGCAAAAGACGGGGGCAAGTCTGAAGAAGAGATTGCAGCCATTACAGAGCCACAGAGAGAATTAAGATTTATGGCAGATGGTGTTCTTCTTAAATCAGAATAAGAAGTAACTCGATATAGTTTTAAAAAGGGTGGGTGTAAGCCTGCCTTTTTCTATATGTTGCGCAAAGCAATAACCTCAAAAGAAAAATGAAAAGAGAAATAATTACCACGGCAGACGGCTCAAAGACCATACATATAACAGACTGGGATGAGCAGTATCATTCTAAACACGGTGCGATACAAGAGGCTAGACACGTTTTTCTTAAAACTGGGCTTACTCACTATGTAACTACATATCCAGAAAAAAAAGAGATAGCTATACTTGAGATGGGTTTTGGTACAGGTCTCAATGCCTTGCTTACCTATTTTGAGGCGCATAAACACAATGTGTCTTTTAATTATGTAGGAGCAGAGGCTTATCCCGTTTCTCAAGAAGAAGCTCAAGCTATGGAGTATGCTAGCCAGCTAGCCGAAGAGGATGCAGCAAAAGTTTATAATGAGATGCACGCCGTTGCCTGGGAGCAACCAGAAAATATAAGTGAGCACTTTACACTCACTAAGCGCACACAGCGTTTTGAAGATATTACAGATAGTGAGGTTTTTGATCTTATTTATTTTGATGCCTTTGGCCCAAGAGTGCAGCCCACTTTATGGACAGAGGAGATCTTTACAAAAATGTTTGAAGCCTTAATACCAGGAGGAGTACTTACTACCTATTGTGCGCAAGGAGCAGCCCGTAGGGCAATGCAAGCCGCAGGTTTTGTAGTAGAGCGACTGCCTGGACCTCCAGGCAAGCGTGAGATGCTTAGAGCTAGCAAGCCGTTAGTGTGAAGCTAGGTTCTTTTTGTTTATAACCCATTCAGCACATACTATTGCGATAAAGCCCGCTATGTATGCTACAATATCCCACCAAGAAAAAGAAGTGCCCAAGATTACTTGTGCCCATTTTTGATCTCCTAGGCCTATCTTATAAATAAAAGAAGAGGCTTGCAATCCCTCTATTATAAATGCAAATAGTAATACATAAAGGGCAACTTTAATCTTGCTTGAGAGGGTGTGACCTACATAGAAAAACCCCATCACAAAGGCGTAGATTAATACAATAACAATCGTATCTCCTAAGTAGGGTCTTATAAAATTGTCGTGTATGTATGTTGCTATAATTACTTCAATAGCAAAAAGGGCTAAAAAGAGAGTGATGTACTTAATGGAGATCTTCATTTGGACTTGAAGATATTTATAACAACTCGACCTAGGGATATCATAATAGTGATAGTTCCCGCAAATAGTAATCCAGAGATTACCGAAAATGTTCTACCAGTGTCAGAAACATATTTTTGCATTGCTTCAGATTGTTGTGGGGTAATCTCATTACCATTGAAAAATCCGTCGCGGTTGAGATCAAATTTTTGCAAGGCTAGCTGTAGGGAGATGTCTTGATATAAAGCAGCACCCACCACAATAAAATAAATGCATAAAAAAAGGATAGAATTTATAAATAACCATTTACGACTGGCAAGTAATTTCTTTTTATAAAACCATAAAACTACTATGAGTAAAATAGTTATTAGTAATGCGATAATGAGATGTGTGGAAGGTTGTATGTGATTCATATGTGGTGCAAAGCTGTGGTAATATTTTAAAACACCGTATCCTGTGTTTCATCTGTGAAGTATTGTAAAAACTTCATTCCTCTATAGGAGTTACCTTGTTTGTTAAGTTTAGGGCTCCATACAGCAATTGCATAACTACCAGGCAGTATGGCTACCATACCACCACCTACACCACTTTTACCTGGTAAGCCTACTTTATAAGCAAACTCGCCAGCTTCATCATAAAAACCACAGGTTTGCATAATGGCGTTAATGCGTTTGGCTTGATTAGGCGTGACAATTGTTTTGCCGGTTTTAAACTGCTTCCCACGGTTTGCAAGAAAGCCGAACGTATATGAGAGTTGCTCACACGTCATCTCGATACTACATAGGTGAAAGTATAGGTCTGTAACCTGGTCGCAGGTATTTTTTATGTTATTAAACGACTTTATAAAATTTGCAAGTGCAAAGTTGCGATAACCCGTTTGCTGCTCAGAATGAGCAATATTTTCAGAATACTGAAGATCTTCTATACCAGATACCTCACGTACATAATCAAGCAATGCTTCTTTTGGGTTATCAAAAAGCTCACAAATAATATCACATACCACAATAGCTCCTGCATTAATAAGCGGGTTTCTAGGGATGCCATTCTCACTCTCTAGTTGCACTAGTGAGTTAAAGGCAGTTCCAGAAGGTTCAAAATCCATACGTTTCCATAGGTCATCACCTATTTTAGAAAGCACGAGACTAAGTGACAGCACTTTTGCAATACTCTGTATAGAAAATTTTAGAGTCGCATCACCCGCTGTAAACACCTCACCGGTCTGGGTGGTGAGACATACGCCAAATTTTGTAGCATCTACCTTAGCAAGTTCTGGTATGTAGCTTGCTACATTGCCGCTATTTTCCATAGCGAGTACCTTTTTGTACGTTTTATCTACTATAGGCTGGCAATCTATCATTGTCTAATTGTTTTGTAGAGTTAACGTCTCAATGAGGCGCACACCTCCATTGCTCGTTTTTTCAAAAAGGAATGAGATACTTTGCCCTTGATAAAACTTAGGGTACTTTGCCTTGCGTTTACGCTTTCGCGAAAGCATCTCTATCACAAACAGATCTGTATCTGTCTCAGAAACATATAGCTGGTATTTTGATCTTCTCTTGTCTCCAGCTTTTTTAAAGCTTTCTATCTCCTTAGGTTGATATAAATCACCAAAGAAGTTTTCAAAATCCTTGTCATTAAAACGAGTATCTAAACCATCTAGCCAAAATGCATAGGCTTGGTTTGTAAAGCTTATAGTTTTTGAACCCGTAGCAATTGCTGTCGCACCAGTTTGCTTAAAAGCTGATGATTTTTTTACAAGACCAATAGCCAGCTTGTAGGTGTCTGTCGTTTCTTGTGCTTGCAACCCTAGGCTCAAACACAATATGGTGATAATAAGAGATAATTTCATTAGAGTACTTTTCCTTTTATTTTTTTCCAAACCGCAATGAGCGAAGCTCCAGATGTAAAGCAAAAACTAAGCCCTATGAGCGCATTAGTAAGTTGGCCATAAATGAAGTAACCGGTGGTAAACAAGGTTCCGTAAATTAATACACAGCCTAGAAGCATTGCGACTATTCCCATAGGCACGCTCCACGCTTCTGTGTGTTGTACGATGGTAACTCCCTCTTTGTTTGCAGCGGTGACAATTCCTTTCCAGCCTGGCCCACCTGGTCGTGTTTTTTTATAGAACGCATAAAGTGTTTCTTTAGTTTCTGGTTTTGTGAGATAAGTAACAACAAGCCATATAAGCGTTGAGGTAAACACCACAAAAGGAAACTTAGCATAGCCAGGCATCATCCCGCTAGTGCCAAAAAGCGTTTCTCCCAGCGAGGTAAATTCTATAAGTATAGAAATGATACCAGAGGCGAGCATCGCGCTTATCTCTGTCCACGCATTAATACGCCACCAGAACCAGCGAAGTATAAAGATGAGCCCAGTACCTGCTCCAAACATTAGTATAATATTAAAAAGCTGTAGCGCATTAGTAAGCGCCAGTGCGATACCTGCACTCACTACCATAAGTATCACTGTGGTGATGCGACCTACAGCGACTAGCTCCTTCTCTGTCGCTTCTGGTTTAATTTGTTGTGCATACACATCATTTACCACATATGATGCTCCCCAGTTAAGGTGTGTGCTTATCGTACTCATATATGCTGCAGATAGTGATGCAAGCACAAGGCCTAGCAAGCCGCTAGGTAGCATTGTGAGCATTGCAGAGTAGGCAAGGTCTTGCCCTAGCTTATCTTCAGAAATATTTGGGAAGGCTTCCTGTATACTTGCGAGGTCTGGAAATACTATAAGTGAGGCTAGTGCTACTAGAATCCAGGGCCAGGGGCGTAGCGCGTAGTGCATAATGTTATAAAAGAAGGTTGCACCTATGGCGTGATTTTCATCTTTGGCAGCGAGCATACGTTGTGCGACATAACCACCACCGCCAGGCTCAGATCCTGGGTACCAAGAGCTCCACCACTGTACCGCTAGTGGTATGATAAGTAGCGTGATGAGCATCTCGGTATTATTAAAATCTGGAAGAATATTAATTTTATCTTTTACATTATCGTGGGTAATAAGCGCTTCAAGCCCTCCTATTTCTGGCATACCTACAATATAATATGCCGCGCCAAAGGCTCCTGCCATCGCCACAAAAAACAATATAAAATCTGTGTATACCACACCTTTAAACCCACCTATGGCGCTAAAGAGTACAGTAATCACACCAGCTACTACCACGGTTGTTACTGGGTCAAGACCTAGCATCACTTCACCTATTTTTATGGCAGCTAGTGTAACACCAGCCATAGCCAGTACGTTAAAAACAATGCCTAGATAGATCGCTCTAAAACCTCTTAAAAACCGTGCCGGGGCACCGCCATAACGCAGCTCATAAAACTCAATATCTGTCTTTACCTCAGACTTGCGCCACAGCTTTGCATACACAAAAACGGTGAGCAGTCCAGTGACTAAAAATGCCCACCAGACCCAGTTACCAGATACACCATTAGTACGCACAATATCTGTCACGAGATTAGGCGTATCTGTAGAGAAGGTTGTAGCAACCATAGATAAGCCTAGTAACCACCACGGCATATTACGACCAGATAGAAAATATTGAGTCGTGTTTTTTCCAGCGCTTTTACCTACATAAAAGCCCACGCCTAGTATGATTACAAAGAGCGCTATAATGATGGTAATGTCTAATCCAGATAAGTCTATCATAAGTATGTGCGTAATTTATCTTATATTTAAGTAGAAATACTAGGCGAAAGATAAGCATTCATCGCAATAGTTTTTTTGATTAAGTAGCATCATTATCTCCCTCACAAACCATTCTTGTATATAAGTGTAGTACTATTTTTATTACGCTTTCGCGAAAGCGTGTATAAGTCCATCCCCCACAATTAATTTTTAGTAACGATATGAATCCTGCTCAAGCATATATACTCTCAAAACCAGAACCCTGGCGCACAATGCTTATAGAGCTACAGGCTGTTATAAAAAGTACCGTACCTGAAGTAGAGGAGACCTTTAAATGGAATTTACCATTTTATATGCTAGATGGTAAAATGTTTTGTTTTCTCAATTTTAGAAAGTCGTTTGTAGACGTGGGTTTTCCTCGTGGGGTGCAAATAAGTGTTCATAAAGAAACACTTGTAGGAGGAGAAAAAAGGAAAAATCTTAGGTCACTACGCTACAAAGAGTTAAAAGATGTTGATTTTGAGATACTTACGAGCATCTTGTTAAACGTAGCCCACAGGGCTGTCACAAATGTGTAGTTTTATAAATAGGGCATTTACCCCTAATAATAACGTTATATATAATTGTAAAAAGGGTAAATATCATCTAATTTTATACCTAACAACTTGCCATCCAAATGAATCGTAGTTCTAGCAATAGAATTAAGAATTTGATAGCAAGCCGGGGGGCTTTTGGGGGAAAGCCTCCCTTTTTTAATTTTACTGCAATTATGCTACTATAATTGTACACTAGTACCACGACTATTTTTCAAAAAAAAAGCCTCCACAAATCTTTGATTTATGGAGGTTTGAAAGCTGTGGTGAAGCTTAAGTTTATGGTTTAAACAATCCGCTTTTTAGGGCATAAATAACAAGACCTGTTCTGTTTTTTAAATTTAATTTTGAGAACACACTATCTCTATACCCTTGTACCGTTTTGGGACTGAGAAACATTACAGAAGCAATCTCATTATAAGTCATCTCTGTGCAGGCGTGTTTTATAAACTCTATTTCTCTATCCCTAAGTTCATCTCTGTTATCTCCATCTAAGCTTTTTACAAGAAGCTGGCTCACGGTATTAGTATGGTAATATCCATTTATAATTAGCTCATTAAGGGCGTTTTCTAGCACCTTTTTTTCGGTGTCTTTAAGGAGGTATCCTTTTGCACCTGCGCGTATCATTTTTAAAATAGTATGATCATCCTCCTCTACAGAGAGCGCAAGCACTAGTATGTCTGGATAGAGCTCTTTGAGATTTGTAGTAGCCTCAATACCGTCCATAATAGGCATATTTACATCCATAAGAACGATGTCTGGACGCTTGTTTTCAAACTTAAGGTTGTCTAGTAGCTCTTGCCCATTTTTACAGGTATAAAGCACTTTAAAATTTTCAAATGAATTTACTAAGCCGCTTATGGCCTGGCTAAGTAATGTATGATCATCTACAATAACTATTGTTTTCATAATGATTGTGTTTTATAGTTAAGTGATAGCGTTGTGCCCTCATTAACTTGTGACATATATTTTATGGTAGCGCCTATAAGCTTTGCGCGTGTTTCTATATTAGTAAGGCCTATACCATTTTTTGCTCTGGCTTTTTCATAATCAAAACCTACTCCGTTATCTTTTACGGTAATGAGTACAGTGTCACCTCTATAGTTGAGGTGTACATCTAGGTGCGTAGCTTTAGAGTGCTTTATGGTGTTTGTAAAAAACTCTTGCAATATTCTAAAGATAATGGTCTCAATCTTTTTATCTATTTCTATTGGGCTGCCAGATATTTTGAGCGATGGTTTTAGATAAGCCATTCTCTCAAAGCGTTCTAGCTCTAGGTTAAGTGCCTCTGGTAAAGACATATTTTTAAGCGCCTCTGGGTTTATGAGTTTTGACAGTGCTCGTATCTCAGTAAGACCCTTACCTATGGTTGCTACTGCCTCGTCTAGATCTTGCTGGCTACCACCAGAGTTTTGTGTTTGTATTTTTGCAAGTGTAAGTAGCTGGCCTATATTATCGTGTAGCTCCCAGCTTATGTTACGTAGCGTTTCCTCACGTATCTCTATCTGCGTTTCTGTAATTTCTCTTTCAAAACGTTGTTTTGCCTCTTCTTGTTCTAACAGTAAGCTGTTTTTGCGCTTCATAAAAACAGAAAATAGCACTACTACAACAACCAGCAGTAGTAGTAAAATGGTGATGGCAACAAGCACTATAAAAAGAGTGCCGCTATCTTGATCTTGAATCAGAAACATAGATTGCTATTGGGGTGTGATTAAATTAAGAGTTCAAGATACTTATTTTGGTACGCATTCACCATAGGGCATTTGCCCTTTTAGTTATAGTAGGAGCTTTAAAATTTGCATCTAGAAAGCTCGCTTATAAGACCTCTCTTGCTCTTGGTTTTGTCCATATAAAGCCAAAAACAAGTAAGGCATTTGCAAACAGTAAGGCCGCAGTCTGTACGCCCTTCAAGATATCTAGCATAGCTCTGGAGTAGTTAAAGTCCATCTGCCCTGTCAAAAAAGGAGCCAGAGGAATAAAGGAAATACCAAAAACTAGATAAGCTGTAAAGACAAAAAGCGCTAGCTCATTTTTTACCTGCAAACTGTCATCACTCTTAAGGCGCTCTACGGCATAAATCATAAGTAAAAACACCATTACCACCATTGCGATACTATACGTTTTACTCATATAAAATGTAATTACAGGCACGGTAAAACCTCTTATAATTACTGCGGTCATCATTATAGTAGCAATAACTAGTACGAGTCGTTTTCTGGTTTTATTTTTTATATGATCATAAATCATTTTATAAAATAGGGTGTAAAACAAGAACGCATACAGATTATATACCCAGTGATTATTGTGGTAGTAATGTGAGTATACCCTAGCCATACCTTCGGTAATAACGGCTATCCAGAGTATGTACAGTATCGTTTTTATAGGTAGGTGTTTGTACTTGTAGAAGAAAATAGTTGCCACAAGTGCCGCTATAATTTCAGATATGTACATTAGGGTGCTCAAGGAGTGAGGTTTATTTGATGAGATTGAAAGGTAGTAAATTAGAAATTTTCATTTTGTAAGATTTTTTACGCTGGAGGGTTGTGTTACGCTTTCGCGAAAGCGTACTCAAAACCAAATTTTAAAAAAACGAGAGAAACTCCATTTACCGTACACGCGACTTATTATCAAAACGATAATAGAGTGCAATTGCACAAAACAAAGTCGCTACTAAAAATAGTAGAAACAAAATGGTCACGCAGACCAGCCATATGACAAGAACTTCTTCCTTAATCATCTTTTTTTAATAAGTGAGTATTGGAATGAGGTATCTTATTTGACCAATAGAATGCAAAAGCAATAAACAGATAAGAAATAATAATGATGACCAGATGTATCTGAAATAGGCTTTTTCTAAGTGTGTTATTACCATTTATAAGGTACTGCTCTGCTAGTACGATTACAGGATACGCTATGTGGAAGGTCAAGAAGCCAAATGAAACCCATAAGAAAAGGTTTTTTTTAAGCATAAGAACATTATCGCTTTTAAGCTCTTCTACAAAATAACGAAGTAGCATTACAACAATGAGTATGGAAGAAAAAGTAAGCGAGTGATTTAGAAACTCAGTAGTAAATGATGTAAATGCAAAATCTAAAACTACACCTACAGTAAAGAGTAAAATTACTACTAGGGTAAAAGACTTTGAATTTTTGCCTTTTAATTGAGAACTAATAATAAGTAATAGAGATAACGGTACAATAATCCTATATATATTATAAAGTATATAACCAGTTGTAGAAGGTCCAAAAACTTTTTGACATAAAATCTCATTAATGGGTATATACCATAGCAACGGTAAAAGCCATACGAGCTTTGTATGTTTATATTTATAGAAGAAAACCGTTGCCGAGATTGCAGCCATAAATTCTGAAATGAATCCTATGTTATAGAGTGTGTCCAAACTGGGCAACGGTTTTATTATTAATTTTATTGGTAATCTGGGTCGTTAGGCGGTGGTGGTGGCGGTCTCCAAGGCATACCATTAATCGCTAGACTCTGGATTGGTTTACCACCTTGTACGGTCATAATCAAGTCTGCTCTGTTAGTTGTTTCATTTTCTGGTCTAGGTACAGTTATTACTTCCTTTACAAAGACAGCCTTTGATGGATTAGTAGATTTATCAATAGCAAAGGCCACATCATCATTTACGCCAGGGCCGCCGTACTCCATTATAGGATTGAGAAAAACAGTGGCTCTTCCATCATTTTTTGAGTCCTCATATTTGGCAAAATAAATGCGCAGTCCTGTGATTTCGGTTTTATTTGCTTCCGCTGCTTCTTGCTCGATAAAGGCGATATAATCTTTAAGCGTTTTATAATCTATAGAAAGCGATCTGGTCGCTTTAAAATTTGACTTGTTTTTTTCTAAAATGGGAGCTATGTCTTTGCCATAACGATGGTACATATCCTCAGCTTCCTGAACGTCTATAATAGTCTTAGGTGGTGGTATTGAGCCACCTTCAGCGGGTTGTCCAGGATGTGCAGGCTTCTCATTACAGCCCTCAAGGATGATGGCACTTACAAAAAGTAAGGCCAGTAATTTAATTGTTTTCATTTGTACAATTGGTTTTAGGTTAGTGTTAAAACTTAAACCAAGCTAGGGAAATACAAGTATACTACCCTTATAAGTAGTGGGGTAGGGGTAAATGTCCCTTTATGGGGGATAGTAGCTAGAGCAGGGGTCATTGCAGCTTACACTAGCATAAAAAAAGAACTAATCTAGTCCTCTTCTAACTCAGATGCTTTTTTAGAATAGATAAAGCCAAAAGAGAAGATGGTGTACATTAAAATTGCTACAATTGCCATAATGTATGATAGACTAACGTTAAGTGCATAATTATATTGATATAAGATACGAGCTAAATTAATTACAGGGCCAGCAATAAAAAATAATGCAAATCCCGCAACAAAGTAATTAATCATATTACGTGACCAATTTGTTAGGTTGCTTGATTTTAACGTGTGTATTAAATATAACAGAAAGCCAATAATAGCGATTGTAGAGCCTAGGGTGTTAGACATTTTCCACGCTTCAGATAAACCATTTAAGCTTAAGTCAGAAACTACAATAAGTAAGAATGCAATTATTAAAATACTAGCAGTTAGTTTAAGGTTGCGGCTAGTTACTTCTTTTCTTATAATGCTTAAATAGTATGTTACCGCGACCACAATAAATATGTTGGTAAGTTCAAATTTCAAGCCGTGGTTAAGAAGGTACAACCCTCCTAATTCATTAGCAGCGTTGTACCATAAATAACCTAAAAAGTATTTTAGGTTAGTGTGATTATACTTGTAAAAATAAATACTAGCCAAAATAGCGGCTATAACTTCAGAAGAATAGGCTATAATCGTAAGTGGATGCATTTATTATGGTTGGTATTTACTAGTGGTAATCATTAGGATCGTTAGAATGCGGTGGTGGTGGGAACGTTACCGTGTTTCCAGCGAGACTTTGCACACCTCCATTAACTAATTCTGTGTCAGAAGGCTTAGGTATTTTTCCATCTATCACATCACCTACGGTGATTGCTTGTTTGTTACCATCTAAGTCTGTGTGAATAGCATAAGAAATATCGCCATCTACACCCTTAAAGGCAGCTACTGGGTTAAAGAACACCGTCTCTCTACCAGGTTTACCTTTAGTAGGTTCTGTTGCCCCAAAATAGATACGTAGCCCTTTTGGAGTTACTCCTGCTTCTTTTGATTCTTGATCTATAAAAGCGATATATGCTTTTAGCTTGTCATAATTTGCAGTGACAAATCTTGTCGCTTCATAAGGAGGGTCTTGACCTCTATATTGGTCGTTTACGTCTTTTTCTATTATAGGAGCGCGATCATCT
Source organism: uncultured Dokdonia sp. (assembly GCF_947496725.1). GTDB lineage: Bacteria > Bacteroidota > Bacteroidia > Flavobacteriales > Flavobacteriaceae > Dokdonia. The sequence goes on along the minus strand of NZ_CANMDS010000006.1, from coordinate 105,895 downwards.
CCATAAGTTTTGTACAAGTTATCTGCTTCTTGTACAGGGATAATGTTGTCAGGTATCTCTGCCATAGTTTGATACATTTTACGCGGTCTTTCCTTGTGGATTTATTGTAGGCTTATCACGGGTTAAAGTGAAGCACTTACTGGGTAAAAGAAAGAAGACGTATTAATAATTTGATTTTAGATAATTAATTTGGATTATTATTCATCACCAAAATACAACTTATCATTGTAATGACTACGTTTTCAGGCATATCAAAAAGAAATTTTATTTTGAAAAGGGGTTTTGAAGTTGAAGTTGAAACTGAAACTGAAATCGAACTTGAAATCCTTCGTCATTTCGACCTTGTGGAGAAATCGCATATGAGTAAGCAGGTCTGAGTAAGAACGACGAGTAAGCAACCTCCCTGAGCTAGATAATGAGATCTCTCCTAAGGTCGAGATGACAGAAGCCGAATTTGTTTCTAAACCACCACTAAAGTCCCCTCCTTCGAAGGAGGGCTAGGGAGGATGTTTCACCCCGAGTAAGCACGCACTAATTAGGAAAAGTTGAAACTGAACTTGAACTTGAACTTGAACTTGAACTTGAAATCGAACCTGAACTTGAACTTGAATTTGAAATCGAACCTGAACCTGAACTTGAACTTGAAACTGAACTTGAACTTGAAACTGAACCTGACGTTATTAAAGTCCCCTCCTTCGAAAGAGGGCTAGGGAGGATGTTTCACCCGAGTAAGCGATTTCTTTAACACAAAAAAAATCCAACATACCTAAGTACATTGGATTTTATGCGGTGTGTATGCTTTCGCGAAAGCGTACTAAAAAACTTTTTTCTAAAACTCTGCGTGACCCGGAAAACGTGGGTAAGGTATCACGTCGCGTATGTTTGTCATACCAGTCACAAAGAGTACAAGGCGCTCAAAACCAAGGCCAAAACCACTATGTGTACACGTTCCAAACTTACGCGTGTCTAGGTACCAAGAAAGCTCCTCCTCAGAGATGTCTAAGGCTGCCATTTTTTCTTTAAGTACATCCAGACGTTCCTCACGTTGTGATCCTCCTACCATCTCACCTATACCTGGGAAGAGTACATCCATCGCTCGTACGGTCTTACCATCTTCGTTAAGACGCATATAGAAAGCTTTGATATTTGCCGGGTAGTCAAATAAGATAACAGGGCACTTAAAGTGCTTCTCTACCAGAAAACGCTCGTGCTCAGACTGTAAATCTGCACCCCACTCGTTTATAGGGTATTTAAATTTCTTTTTCTTGTTAGGCTTACTATTACGTAAGATGTCTATCGCCTCTGTGTAGCTCACACGTTTAAAGTTGTTATCTACTATAAAGTGAAGCTTCTCACGTAGTGGCATTGCAGCACGCTCTGCCGCAGGCTTAGACTGGTCTTCTTTAGTCTGTCTTTCTTCTAGAAAGGCAAGATCGTCTTGGCAGTTTTCTAGCGCGTAGTTTATCACATACTTGATGAAATCTTCGGCGAGGTCCATATTACCATCAAGATCACAAAAAGCCATCTCTGGTTCTACCATCCAGAACTCTGCAAGGTGACGCGAGGTGTTACTATTTTCTGCTCTAAAGGTAGGTCCAAAGGTGTAAATCTTACCTAGACCTAGCGCGTAGGTCTCTCCTTCTAGCTGTCCAGATACCGTAAGATTAGTCTCTTTTCCAAAAAAGTCTTTGCTATAATCTATAGTCCCATCTTCCTTACGTGGTGGGTTTTCTGGGTCTAGTGCGCTTACGCGAAACATCTCACCAGCACCCTCTGCATCACTACCAGTTATAATAGGTGTGTGTGCGTGGTAGTATCCGTTTTTATTGAAGTACTCGTGTATTGCAAAAGAGAGCTTAGAGCGTAAACGCATAATTGCCCCAAAGGTATTTGTACGTACTCTTAGGTGTGCTTGCTCACGTAGCTTTTCTAGCGTGTGACGCTTAGGCGATAAGATGGTTTTTTTAAGCTCCTCTGGATCTGCATCACCTTCTATCTCGACTTCTTTTACTTTAATCTCAACGCGTTGTCCTCCACCCTGACTTTCTTCTAGGGTACCAGTAATAGCCACTGCAGCACCTACGGTAATACGTTTAAGTAACGCAGGGTCTGTATTTTCAAAATCAACCACACACTGTAGGTTATTTATCGTAGAGCCATCATTAAGAGCTACAAACTGGTTTGCACGAAAAGATCGTACCCACCCTTTTACGGTAAATTCTTGATGAATAGAATCACTACTCAGTAATTCTACTATAGGTGTATGTGTCATATGTGTTATTTTTTCGGGTTTGCTTGACAGTGGGCAAATATAAAAGTTTTTTGCCGTAGGGCGTAAGGTAAAACACCCTAACTTGAGCTAGCTGTGCGCGGTGGTAATGTGGGTTTTTAGTACGCTTTCGCGAAAGCGTAATTTTAAGGATTTATAAACCTTCCTTCCCACTCATCATTAGTCTTTGTAAACGATGCTCGTATGTGGTTAGGCCTCTTAAGCTGAAGGTATTCTATCTGTGTAGGAGCAAATGTTATAATGGTAAAAAAATGTGTTGCCTCTAGATAAGAGACTTCATCTGGATTTGAAAGGGTAGCTCCAGGAGGCTGTGCGGTGGTATAATCTTTTTTTGAATTAGGTTGCACGCCCGTGTAGTATTTGGCAAGCTCTGTTGGGTCTGTAATAACACTTGCCGTAGCGGTCACCTTGACCTGAAGTAACTTTTTAGGGTGATAAAAAAGTAAACTGGCCGTAGGGTTTTGTAATAGCTGAGCGATTTTTGAGGATCTGCTATCTGTATAGATACGTAGCGAGAGGTCGTCTTGTACTTGCCTCAGTACTACGGTGCGTAGCTGCGGGACACCACCTGCATCTACCGTGCCTAAAGTAATGTATCTAAAAGGATGCCCTTTCTTATTAATACCCAGGGAGAACTCCTTTTTTACCTCGTCAAAATATTGATCTAGCATTGCCTTTTTTTACAAAGATACGCGCTAGCGCTTAGCTTTATAAAAGTGCAATAGTCACTATTATGTGTTTACAGGCTTATTGCTTGTCTTTAGTTTTAGTACCAGTCGGATCTTCATCACCTTCACGATCTACAATTTGAAGTGCAGGTTCTTTAAAGACATCTTTATTTGCAATTTCAGACTCAAGAGAGAGTAGGAGTGATGGTAATAATAGAAGATTTGCAAGCATTGCAAATAATAGCGTTGCACTCACAAGACCGCCTAGTGCTACTGTACCGCCAAAACTACTTATCATAAATACCGAGAAGCCAAAGAAAAGCACAATAGAAGTGTAGAACATACTTACTCCCGTCTCACGTAGCGAGGCATACACAGACTTTTTAATCTTCCACTTGTTTGCTTTGAGTTCTTGTCTGTATTTGGCAAGAAAGTGTATTGTATCATCTACAGAGATCCCAAAGGCAATACTAAAAACAAGAATGGTAGATGGCTTGATAGGGATGCCTATAAAGCCCATCATACCTGCTGTAACAAGTAGTGGTAGTAGGTTAGGGATAAGGGATACAATAATCATACGTAGTGATTTAAACATCCACGCCATAAATAATGCAATGAGTAATATGGCTAGTGATAGGCTTATCACGAGGTTCATCACGAGGTAGTCTGTTCCTTTTTGAAAAACGAGAGCTGTACCCGTCATTGTCACCTCATAGCGCTCTTCTGGAAAGAGTTTATCGATTTTGAGCTGTATATTTTCTTCGGCACGCTCCATCTTGTCTGTGCCTACATCTTTCATAAATGTAGTGATTCTAGCATATTGCCCCGTACTGTCTACATAGGCTCCCATAAGGTTTTCGTCATTATCAAAACTCTTTGCATACGGCAGTATAAAGTTGCGCTCGTTGCTGGTAGGGAGTTGGTAGTACTTAGGGTTACCATTAAAGTAAGCTTGCTTTGCATACTTCACAAGATTTACAATAGAGATAGGAGCAGAGAGCTCTGGTTGCTCTTCTATAGTAGTGCTTAGCTCTTCCATTCGTTTGAGGGTAGAGAGCTTCATTACACCTTGTTTTTTCTTAGTATCTATAAGAATCTCAAGCGGCATAATCCCATCAAACTCTTCTTCAAAGAACTTGATGTCTTTGTAGAAGCCAGCCTTTTTAGGCATATCTTCTATAAGCGAGCCAGAGATACGTATTTGATAGATCCCTATAATACTTAATGCAAGTAATAATACACTTGATGCATAAATGGTTGTACGCCTGTTGCGCACCATACGTTCCATCCAGTCTACAAAACCTTCTATCCAGTTTTTACCTAGGTGCTTGAGGTGTTTCTCCTTAGGGGGAGACATATAACTATATAAAATAGGAATGATGAGAAGGCATAATAAAAATATCGCAATGATATTTATACTCGCCACGACACCAAACTCACTAAGTAGCGAACTCTCTGTTAAGATAAAAGTTCCAAAACCAGAGGCTGTAGTAATGTTAGTCATTAAGGTGGCGTTACCCACTTTTGTAATCACTCGCTGGAGTGCTTTTACTTGGTTACCGTGATTTTTATACTCTTGCTGGTATTTATTTATTAAGAAAATACAGTTAGGAATCCCTATCACAATAATAAGCGGCGGGATGATAGCTGTAAGTACAGTGATTTCATACCCTAGTAATCCTAAAAACCCAAAAGCCCACATCACACCTATTATAACCGTTACCATAGAGATAAAAGTGGCTCTGTAGGATCTAAAGAAGAAGAAAAATATAAATGAAGTCACCAGTAATGCTGCACCTACAAAGATGCCTATCTCATCTATAATGTTTTGAGCATTTAGTGTGCGTATGTAAGGCATACCACTAGTGCGAACTTTAATGTCGTGTGCCGCTTCAAAATCTGCAATGGCAGGGATGAGGTCGTTCACCACAAAGTCCCTACGGGCTGGTGTATTTATTAAATCTTTTTTGAGATATACCGCAGAGCGTACGGTACCTGTCTCTTTGTTATAAATGAGATTCTCGTAAAACGGTAAATCGTCAAAGAGTAACTTTCTATAACTAGCAGCACTCTCTGCGGTGAGCGTACTGTCTGTCATAAAAGGCACAAGGTCAAAACGCTGTGGCTCCTCTTGCTTGTCTAGTATTTTTAAATCCTTAAGTGATAAAGAAAGTGCAACTGCATCTGCCTGAGCAATTCTAGTAGAGAGCTCATTCCAAGCGGTAAGTATTTCTGGTGTAAAGAGGCGCTCGTCTTGTATACCTAGCACGATGAGGTTACCCTCCTCGCCAAATTTATCTTTAAAATTTTGATACTCTAGATTTACCTCGTGGTCATCTGGCAGAAGATTTGCCTCCGTATATGTAAATCTCATATGACGCCACTGAAATCCTAAAAATACAGTAAACGCTAAGACAAGAATGATTATTAACGGACGGTTGCGTAGTATAATACTCGCTACCGATTCCCAGAAACCCTTACTTAGAAATTTTGCCATTGCCTTGTTTTAAGCCGTGCAAAGATATTCTTTTGAGAGCAGATACTTGGAGAAAATGCGAGCGGCTTGTGGGTAATGTGTAGACCGCTTTCGCGAAAGCGTAAAAAAATTAACCTAGGTTCATAAAAATATAAACAGCTAGGCCTGTTGATTAAAGTTTTAGGTTGAAAGTAAACTTAAATGCAATGTTGTCTTCCCAGTTAGGTAAGTGGTAAGCCCCATAACGATATGTCAAACTCGTACCAAAACCGAAAAGAAGCTTATTGAGTTCAAAACCCGTTTCAGTATATCCCTTGCTTAATGAGCCAAAAGCGTCTATATCAAGGTGGTCTTCTGGATTGCGTATGTCGCCTAGCGCAAAACGACTTATAAAGACCATCTCTGGCTTGAAGCGCTTTGAGATATTAAAAGGCGCGAGTCTGTGCTTGATTTGAGCAGTAAACAATCTATCTGAAAAGAACTCGCCAAAATACATAGTCTCAAAACTATTGACTCCTGCTACAGAAAATCGCTGCAGTATGGTTTCCTTAGTAGGTGCATTTGGAAATGCGTGAAAGAGGTGGGTAATAGGTAAGTCTCCAAAGGCAATATTACCCTCAAGAAGAACTTCGGTTGCCGTTTTATTGAGTCTGTCTACACGATAAAACATTTTTGCAGCCAGTTTTGTAAATGCAAGATCGCCACCTAGACCGTCTACTGCTTGAGAGATTTGTCCAGAGATGATGGGGTGACCCTCATAAACTGGAAGCACATCGCTATCTGTTTTTAAATATTTATTAGACGGGCTCCATCTAAAAGATGCTGTCGCCTCTGTAACATCATAATCACGTATAATCTCACCATCTTTATTGTAGCGGTAGGGTGTGGTCTGATCTAAGCGTCTATGGGCAATTTGAAATTCAGATAATATTTGTGGGGTAAGTCTGTACTCTAGATTAATGCGCGTTGTGCGGTGTTTGTAAAACTGTGTAATATTTACAAGGCGAGGCTCAAATAGTGAGTACACCCTGCGGTCTGTGAGATATGCATAGTTACCTACTTCCTCGAGGTCACTATTATATGTCGCAGAGATCCAAGCACCTTTATCTGGATTAAGTAAGTAGCCTCCACCTATTCCATATTTAAGATCTTTATCCTTAAAACCGTATGCTGTGTAGCCTTCTAGTCTAAAGCGTTTTGAAAAAGACTCATTTGTAACGCCGCCTATGCCTAGTCGTAATCCCTCATAGTTATTAAACTTCACAGGGTAGGTAAGATCAAAATCAAAAGCTTTAAAGCTAAAGTAGCCTATACTAAAGTTGTTTGTAGTACCTAGTCTACGTTCAATATTTTCGGCATTTACTATTTTTTCTATTTCAGAAAAGCTTCGCTTGTCTTTGCTTGTGAGTTTTTCGGGGCGGTATTTTTGCCAGAAACTTTCTGTTTTTTCACTAGCGCCTTGGTCAAAGGTAATTGCATATTTTGAAAGCTCTTTATTTATTGGAGTGTTTACTTTAAAATCACTCATTGTTGTGGTAGACACTAAAAACTTGCGGCTTACCATATTTTCTAGCACTTCATTTTCAATAGTACCAATAGAGATACGTCCCTTAAAAAACGAAAGCTGTCTGTCTTCACTTCCCTTGTCTAAAAATAGTTCTCTACGTACAGGTAGATAAATGTTGTTTTCTTCTATGTACGTGTATTCTTGGTTCAATACGATATTGAGCTTGTCGCTTATGCGTACTTTAATGTCCTTTATAGCAAATGTTCTCTGGTCAAGAACCATTGTGCCTGTAAGCCCCGGGATGCGTTTAGGTGCTTTTGGGGTAAATGAAATAATGTAATCTTCTCCAGGAGCAGTTTCTTGAAGTGTATAGTTGTAGTTACGTACGCCTCTTTTAGAGAGTATGCCGGCATATCTATTATTGAAAATGACAAAATCACTGTCATAAAATGAGCGAGACTGTATGTTTACAGCAAAGACTTCATACCTTGGGCTCTTAAAACCAGCCAGCTGGTAGCCCATAATTTCTTCTGTAAAGTCGCTCTCACGGTCATATTGTACTAGACTAGCCTTTTCAGAAAAGAAGTTGTGTGAGCTCCCGTTGAGGCTGTCTGTGATAATCGTTTTCTCATATGCGTGTAGCGAAAATGACTCTAGCGCTTCTCGAGGGTCATTTTGTGATTTATTATCAATTGCCTTTTGCACTATAGCATCTGCTGTAAGTGTGGTTTGGGCGCTTAGTGTAGCACTGCAGATAAGTGAAAGGAATACGAAAATTATACGCATAGACATTATTGTAACGTAAATGTATCAAAAAAGCGACCCAAGAGGTCGCTTTTTGTAATTGTTTAACTACTGTAAGTAATTACACGGTCATTATCTCTGTTTCTTTATTAGCAAGAACTTCTTCTATCTTTTTGATATGAATATCAGTAAGTTTTTGAATATCTACTTCGGCATTTGCTTTCTCATCTTCAGAGGCGCTGTCTACTTTTTTGATGTCATTATTTGCGTTTTTACGATCATTACGCACACCTACTTTTGCATCTTCTGCTTCAGCTTTGGCTTGCTTTACAAGCTCTTTACGACGCTCCTCAGTAAGTGGTGGTACATTTATAATAACACTCTCACCGTTATTCATAGGGTTGAAGCCTAGATTACCATTTATAATGGCTTTTTCTATTTCTTGAATAATAGACTTCTCCCAAGGTTGGATAGATATTGTACGACCATCTGGTGCAACTACATTTGCTACCTGACTAAGAGGTGTTGGACTCCCGTAGTAATCTACCATTAAACCTTGAAGCATTGCAGGGCTAGCTTTTCCAGCTCTAATGGTGAGTAAGCGTTTTCCTAAGTGTGTGATAGCATTATCCATTGCTTCCTTTGCACTATCTATTATAAATTTTAAATCTTCGTTCATCGTAATATTAATTGTGATAACAAGTTTACAAAAATTGAGCCAATATTCTGTGGGCTTAGTTTACCGTAGTACCTATTGAGTCATCCCCAGAGACTACTTTCATTAAGTTGCCACGTGTATTCATATCAAAAACAATGATAGGTAATTCATTTTCTTGACTTAAGGTAAATGCGGTTGTGTCCATTACTTTGAGCCCTTTGCTTAGTACATCATCAAATGATATATGATCATACTTCACAGCATCTGTATTCTTTTCTGGATCTGCTGTATAAATACCATCTACACGAGTTCCTTTTAAAATTACATCTGCTTCAACCTCTATAGCTCTAAGTACAGCTGCAGAGTCTGTGGTAAAGTAAGGGTTACCAGTACCTCCACCAAAGATTACTACACGCCCTTTTCTAAGGTGGCTCATAGCTTTACGTCTTATAAAAGGTTCTGCTACTTCATTTATTTTAATTGCAGTTTGTAGTCTCGTTTTTACATCTGCGGCTTCAAGTGCATCTTGTAATGCTAGGCCGTTTATAACCGTCGCGAGCATTCCCATATGATCACTTTGTACACGGTCCATACCTTTACTTGCTCCTGCCACACCTCTAAAGATGTTACCACCGCCAATTACAATGGCAACTTCAATCCCTTTTTCGGTCACTGCTTTAATGTCTTCTGCATATTCTGCTAGACGTTTTGGATCAATACCATATTGACGTTCTCCCATTAGCGCTTCTCCAGAAAGCTTCAGTAAAATTCTTTTGTATTTCATAGTGTCTAAGATTATGCAAATATAATGTTTAAACCTTTTTTTAAAATCACTTAATGGAAGAAACCAATAAATTTAGGGGAGTAAAGTGGTGAATGAGGTTAGATTTTATAAAAGCTTACCCCGCATCTACTATTCTTTAGTATCTTTAGTTTCCTTATAAGTGAGTTAGCACTCACGCCTGAAAATAATTATTAACAAACTCAAAACAAGGAAATGAAATTTAAATTTAAATATGCTTTAATAGTATTAAGTATGGTTATACTTAGTTGTGGTAGTGATGATGATGGCAGTCCTGCTACAACGGTAGATAATGGTACCGATTTTGAAGGAAATGCGACCGCAGAATACACACTTACTTTTGACACCTCATTTAGTGAGGCAGATTTCCCGGAAGAGTATCCAAGTAATCCATCTTTTGGTCCTGTCATAGCTATCGTGCACTCGCCTAGTATTAATGTTTTTCAAAGTGGAAATGTTGCGAGTGATGGACTAGCTGCTTATGTTGAAACGGGTGATGTAGATGCTTTGGCTTCAGAACTTACGGGTCAAGAAGGTGATAGTGAAGGTTTGTTTTTTATACAGACAGCTAGTAATGCTAGCGCGGTTGGGACATCGTCTTTTGATATTACATTTACACCAACAAGAACAAGAGTAACTTTTCTAGCAAAGCTTAATCCTAGTCCAGATTGGTTTTTAGGAGCAGCGTCTCTAGATATTGTAGATGGTAATACTCTTAAAGATGAGATACAAGCAAACCTTGTATTGTTAGACGGTGGTACTAAAGTGGGAGAAACTTATGAATCGTCTTCTGTATCAGAAAATAATACTATCGGAGTTTGTGAAGATGTTCCATATGCAGATGGAGGTGTTTTTGTAGAGAGTTTAGGGAATCTGACTATCTCAAGAAATTAGTAAAATCCAAACATTCTATAAACTAAAAAAGCCTCCACAATGTGGAGGCTTTTTTTATGGATAAGTTCTAAAACTATTAAGTTAAAGAAACTCTTTTAAATCCTTGTACAGATGCATCACCTTTAGAAGCAACAAATTCTGCTACGTTCTGGCTGTCGTCCATAATAAAACGTTGGTCAAGTAGTGCCTGCTCGTGATCTAGAGTAGTGTTATCTGCTACAAAACGCTCAACTTTACCAGGTACAATTTTGTCCCAGATTTGCTCAGGCTTTCCTTCTGCTTTTAACTGCTCTTTAATATCTGCTTCTGCCTTTGCAAGTACTTCAGGAGTAAGTTGCGACATAGAGATATACTGAGGTACATTCTTTAAAGTCTTACCAAGACGTCCAAGCTCGATGTTATCTTTTTCGATAGCTGCAATTCTTGCTTCAGTTTCTGATGCAACATATGCTGAATCAAAATCTTTGTAAGAAAGTGTTGTAGCTCCCATAGATGCAACTTGCATAGATACACTCTTTGCAACCTCTGCAGCATTATCTGTAGCAGCAGTAAGTCCTACTAGAGCACCTATCTTGTTACCGTGTACATAAGAACCCACAAAAGGAGCTTCTAATGTCTCGTAACCACCTATTTCAATTTTTTCACCTATAACACCAGTTTGCTCGATAAGCTTTTCTGCAACTGTCATCCCATCAAAGTCTGCAGCAAGCATCTCATCTTTAGAATTTACAGAAAGAGCGATATCTCCCATTTTGTTAGCAAGTTCAACAAATGTATCGTTCTTAGTAACAAAGTCAGTCTCACAGTTAAGTGATACTACAACTCCGCGAGTGTTTGCGTCGTTAATCTTTGCAACAACAACACCTTCAGAAGAGTCTCTGTCTGCTCTTTTTTCTGCAACTTTTTGTCCTTTCTTACGAAGTACAGTTACTGCGTTGTCAAAATCACCTTCTGCTTCAACGAGGGCCTTTTTACAGTCCATCATTCCAGCACCAGTAGCTTCTCTTAATTTTTTTACGTCTGCGGCTGTTATGTTTGCCATTTGTATATGTTTTAAAATTGAAAAAAGTCGTCTAATCGTTTTCCGCAAAGAAAAGAATTAAACGACCTTTTAGTATTAACTTAATGTTATTTACTCTTCTTCTTCACTTGCAGCTACAGTAGCTTTTGCAGGCTTAGCTTTAGGAGCTTTTGCTTCTTTTTTAGGAGCATCTGCACCTTCTTTTTGAGCATCTTTTCCAGCTTTGCGGTCTGCAAGACCAGCGCTAACAGCGTCAGAAACAAAACCTACGATCTTGTCGATAGATTTAGAAGCATCGTCATTTGCAGGGATAAGATAATCTACTTCTCTTGGATCAGAGTTAGTATCTACCATTGCAAAAATTGGAATGTTTAATTTTTGAGCTTCTTTAATCGCGATGTGCTCTCTCTTAATATCTACAACAAATAGAGCGCCAGGAAGACGTGTCATATCTGATATAGAACCAAGGTTTTTCTCAAGCTTCTCACGAAGACGGTTCATCTGTAGTTTTTCTTTCTTAGAAAGTGTATCAAAACGACCATCTTGTTTCATACGGTCAATTGTCTGCATTTTCTTAACTGCTTTACGTATAGTAACAAAGTTAGTAAGCATTCCACCAGGCCATCTTTCTGTGATGTACGGCATATTTGCGTTACGAGCTTTTTCTGCTACGATATCTTTAGCTTGTTTTTTGGTAGCTACAAAGAGTATTTTTCTACCAGAAGCAGCAATCTTTTGTAGAGCCTCGCAAGTCTCTTCAATTTTTGCTGCAGTTTTATAAAGATTGATGATGTGTATCCCGTTACGCTCCATATAGATATACGGTGCCATATTTGGATCCCATCTTCTTGTGAGGTGTCCAAAGTGTACACCTGCATCAAGCAATTCTTTTATTTCGATGTTGTTTGCCATTTTTGTAATAGTTTACGTTCCGTTGGACATTAAAATTAGCAACTCCGTGTTACGAAGTTTAGATGCTAAACTAACCTTATTAAGATTCCGCTTTCGCGAAAGCATAATAAGCAACGACAACATTTCAATTAATTTAAATTTTTAAAAATAAGTAATTCTAAATCTCGCTTGCCATATAGCCTGAGCCACTTGCAAGTGAAGCGATATATTAACGCTTTGAGAATTGGAATTTCTTACGTGCTTTCTTCTGACCAAATTTCTTACGCTCAACCATTCTTGGGTCACGAGTAAGAAGACCTTCTGGCTTAAGGATAAGACGATTTTCTTCGTCTAGCTCACACATCGCTCTAGAAAGAGCAAGTCTGATAGCCTCTGCCTGACCAGTGATACCACCACCATATACGTTTACATTAATGTCAAAGTTGCCTTCGTTGTTTGTTAAAACAAGCGGCTGGTTTACTTTGTACTGTAATGTTCCAGTAGGGAAGTAGTTGTTCAGTTCTTTTTTGTTTACAGTGATTTTACCTTCTCCTTCAGTAAGATAAACACGAGCTACTGCGGTCTTACGACGACCGATTTTGTGTAAAGTCTCCATTTACTTGATTTCGTTTAGGTTAATGGCACGAGGCTTCTGCGCTTCCTGATCGTGCTCTGCTCCTGCATACACTTTAAGGTTGCGGAAGATTGCACTCCCCAATTTGTTTTTAGGTAACATCCCTTTTACGGCAGCTTCTACTACACGTGTTGGATCTTTGTCGTAGAGTTCTCTAGCTGTAAGACTACGTTGCCCTCCTGGGTATCCAGTGTGACGGATGTATGATTTTTCCGTCCACTTGTTTCCAGATAATTGCACCTTTGCAGCGTTTATGATAACAACGTTATCTCCACAATCTACGTGAGGTGTAAAACTAGGCTTGTACTTACCGCGTAAAAACTTAGCTACGATAGAAGACATACGTCCTAGCGTCTGTCCTTCTGCATCTATCAAAACCCACTCCTTGTTTACGGTAGCTTTGTTTGCAGATACTGTTTTGTAACTTAATGCGTCCACACTAATTAATTTTAATTAAACATTCCATTTCCCGTCTAAAAACGGGTTTGCAAAAGTACATAAAATTATTTATCACACAAACCTCTGTATCACTATATTTTGTAAGCATTTTTTTTCAATAATATATTCTATCATTTACAGTACTTTTTTGGTCTATATAATAGGTGTTGTTTACGCTTTCGCGAAAGCGGTATTTTACCCCACAAAAGTTAATAAAATCTTAAAAAACTGTTTAAGTTGTCACAACGCTTGTTTTTATAAGTCTCTCTAATATCATCAACCAAAAACAACCTAATGTACCTTACAGTCAATCGCCTACGAGCAGTAATCATTCTTTTCTTTCTAAGTTCCCTGTCTTTATTTGCTCAAGTAGACTCTACCAAAATAGCCATTGCAAGAAAAGTCTATACCACAAATACCTTTACCGGTGATGCGCCTAAAATAGATGGAAACCTATCTGATGGTGCCTGGGCTAGCGTGCCGTGGTCTACAGATTATTTACAATTTGAGCCAGATGTAGGCACACCGCCTACACAGCAAACTAAGATGAAAATCACCTATGATGCAAAAAATCTGTATGTGGCCTTTCACTGTTTAGAGAGTGATAAGTCAAAACTAGAAAAAAGATTAGGCCGTCGTGATGACTTTCCGGGTGATTGGGTAGAGATTAATATAGATAGTTATAATGACGATCGTACAGGTTTCTCATTTACAGCCTCTGCCTCTGGAGTAAAAGGTGATGAGTTTATATCAAATAACGGAAACTTTGATAGCAGCTGGAATCCTATCTGGTATCTCGCCACCTCAGAAGATGATGAAGGGTGGACTGCAGAGATGCGCATTCCATTAAGTCAGTTGCGTTTTAGTGCAGATGATGAGCAGGTGTGGGGTATACAGTCTACAAGACGCTACTTTGCAAATGAAGAGCGTTCTACCTGGCAACCTCTGCCGGCAAATCCTCCTGGATGGGTAAGTGAGTTTGGAGAACTGCGAGGTATAAAAGGAATAAAACCTCAAAAGCAATTAGAAATACAACCCTTTGTACTGGGGCAGTACGATACTTTTGAAGAAGAGGCGGGTAATCCCTTTAGAGATGGGGATGACTTTAGTGGCAATGTAGGTCTTGATGCAAAAATTGGTATCACAAATGATCTTACACTCGATCTTACGGTAAATCCAGATTTTGGACAAGTAGATGCAGACCCTGGAGCTATAGCGCTAGATGGATTTGAGATTTTCTTTCAAGAGCGTCGACCTTTCTTTGTCGAAAATAAAAGTGTCTTTGATTTTAGAGTGGGTGGTGGTGCAGATAATGTTTTTTTCCCGAGACGTATAGGGAGGACTCCACAAGGATTTACTACCTCAGACCCAAGTAAGGGAGAGTATGAAGATTTCCCTATTAACACGACCATACTAGGTGCTGCAAAATTTAGCGGAAAAACTAAAAACGGTTGGACTATAGGTGTACTTGAAAGTGTCACGGCAAAAGAGTTTGCAGAGATAGAGCTAGACGATAGAGAAGAAATCACAACACAACTCGAGCTTAGCGATGAGCTAGGTACAAAAAGAGAAGAACTAGTAGAGCCACTTACAAATTACTTTGTGGGACGAGTTCAAAAAGATTTTAATGATCGTAACTCTTTTATAGGAGCCATATTTACAAACACAACACGTAATATGGAGCGCAGCTTAGACTTCTTACATACACAAGCCTACTCTGGCGGTATAGATTTTAACCATAACTGGAAAGATCGTAAGTATTACATAACTGGTAGAGGGATTATAAGCCGTGTTAACGGAGATCCTCAAGCTATACTTAATACACAAACCTCACTTACACATTTATATCAACGTGTAGATGCAGACCACGTAGCGGTAGACCCAAATGCTACAAGTCTCTCTGGTACTGGAGGAAACCTTGCCATAGGTAGAGGTAGTGGTAAGTGGCGCTATGAGCTGGGTGGTAACTGGAGGTCTCCTGGACTTGAACTTAATGACATAGGCTTTTTGCGTCGTGCAGATCGTATTGTACAATTTGCAAGTGTAAGACGCTTCTGGAACAACTCTACCTCTTGGTATAGACAAGCAAATGTAGGTGTAGAGCAAACTACACAGTATGATTTTCAAGGTAACTTTAATCGCATTCAGTATGAAGGTAGAGCAGAGGTAAACTGGAAAAATAACTGGTTTACAGAAGTAGGTGGTGCGCACAAACCTCGCATATTTATAAACTCCTTTTTGAGAGGAGGGCCACGGTGGAGATTTAGTGAAGAGAACTTTTACTTTGCAGCTGTAGGTACAGACCAACGCAAGAAGTTGAGCGCAGTTGCGATTTATGTAAACTCGCAAGCAAAGCAAAATAACTTCTCATTTAACCAGTACGAGCTTAGACTTAACTACCAGCCGCTAGATGCACTAAGTTTATCACTCTCTACAGTCTATGAGAAAAACCCAAACAGAACGCAGTATGTATCTCAACAAGCCTACGAGCCAGCTCAATATAATACGAGGTATATAACAGGAGCGATTAATCAAGAAACTTTGAGCGCAACACTACGTGTTAATTATAACATCAACCCTAATTTTACTATACAATATTATGCGCAGCCGTTTATAGCAAAAGGGACCTATACTAATTTTAACTACGTAGCAGATAGCGAAAACGAAGATCTTAACAAGCGAGTAACCTTATTTAATCAAAACCAAATAAGTACTGTAGATGGTGGTTATGCTGTAGATGAAGATGAGGACGGGAGTGTAGATTATGCCTTTGGAGATCCAGATTTTAACTTCGTTCAATTTAGATCAAATCTTGTAGCGAGATGGGAGTATAAGCCAGGATCTGAGTTGTTTTTAGTCTGGTCACAAGGTATCGAAGGTGGTGCCTCTACAGAAGATAGCCTCTTTGACGCAGCAGATAGTCAGATACTTGGACAGCAAATCAGAAATACATTTTTAGTGAAATGGACGTATAGATTTGTATTGTAATAAAAATTATGCCCCAAATGCACCCCAAAACTTGTATGTTGGTTTTGGGGTTTTTTACGCTTTCGCGAAAGCGTAACATCTCATATTTACCTTAAGTAAATGGTGTGAAAAATAATTTTTATGGGTATACTCTTAACTCCACTTTATACTTTATATCTTTGGCGAGTTAATAAATCTAAATGAAAAAAAGCGTCTACGTCTGTTTGTTGTTCATTGTTTTTATAGGCTGTGGCACTGAAGAGTCTAAAAATCAGTCACCTATATCTGAGGTAACTTATAGGCAAATCTCTTATACCGTAGAGACCGCCATAGACTTAAATAATGATGGCGTTGCCTCTACAGATTTACTTGAAGAAAATGAGCAAGTGCTCAATCCTCAAGAAATCACTTTTAAAGCAAATAATACTATAATCCCGCCTTATCAAATTACAACTTGTGTAGCTCAAAATGGTGATGAACTTATGGAGTTTGTATGTCTTACTGTTGAGAACTATTTGCAACCGCCTAGTTATACAATTAATGGTAATACAGTTGTTATAGATACAGGTCTAGTAGGGGAGTTGTCACAAGATCTTGATACCTTGAGATTTCAAGAGTTTTTACAAAGGGATCATCTCAATAATTATCCTCACGGAGATTTTAATAATCTTGCAGCAGTCTCAACATATGTGAGAGAGTAGTGTAGGAATTACATAAATAAAACTATAAAAGCCAAATGAGAAGTTATTCTTATTTGGCTTTTTTTGTAATGAGATGATTGTATTTTTAGTGTGCTTCTAGCCAGTTTTGACCTAAACCTACTTCTACATCTAGAGGTACTGCCATTTTAAAAGCACTTTCCATTTCGGTTTTGATGAGGTTTTTAATATCATCAAGCTCAGTGTTTGGCACATCAAAAACCAGTTCATCGTGCACTTGGAGTAACATTTTTGTTTTGTAATCACTATTTTCTAGCTTCTCAAAAATATTAATCATAGCAATCTTAATAATATCTGCTGCGCTTCCTTGTATAGGTGCGTTTACAGCATTACGCTCTGCAGCACCACGCACAACGCCGTTGCTTGAATTAATACCATTAAGATAGCGACGTCTGTCTAGTACTGTTTTAACATACCCATTTTCTCTAGCAAAGTCTACAAGCTCACTCATATAGTTGCGTAGCTTAGGATATGATTTATAGTAGTTGTCTATAAGCTCTTTTGCTTCTCCTCGTGATAGGTCTGTCTGGTTAGAAAGTCCAAAGGCAGAGACACCGTATATAATACCAAAGTTTACTGTCTTTGCATTACTACGTTGCTCTCTTGTTACCTCTTCTAGTGGTACATTAAAAACTTTTGCCGCTGTACTAGCGTGAATGTCTTCACCATCTGTAAAGGCTTGTATCATATTTTCTTCCTCGCTTAGAGCTGCTATAATACGTAGCTCAATTTGAGAATAATCTGCTGCTAGCAGTGTGTGGTTTTCATCTCTAGGTACAAATGCTTTACGTACCTGGCGGCCGCGCTCTGTACGTATAGGGATGTTTTGTAGGTTAGGATTGTTAGAGCTTAACCTTCCCGTCGCTGCTACGGTTTGCATATAGTCTGTATGTACACGGCCATCTTGAGCGACTTGCTCTGGCAATGCATCTACATATGTAGACTTTAGCTTAGATAGCCCGCGGTAGTCTAGTACTTTCTGGATGATATCGTGATCTTTTGCAAGGTATGATAGTACATCTTCTGCGGTTGAGTACTGTCCTGTTTTTGTCTTTTTAGGCTTGTCTACAAGCTTCATTTTGTCAAAAAGAATTTCTCCTAGTTGCTTAGGTGAAGATATTTTAAACTCTTCTCCAGCTTCTTCATAAATCTCAGAAGTAAGACGTTCTATATCTGCATTAAGATCACCAGATAAACTTTCTAAGAAGTTTACGTCCAGGTTGATTCCTTCTACCTCCATTGCTGCAAGTACTCTAAGTAGTGGAATCTCAATGTCATTAAATAATTTACGCGTGCCCGCTTCATCAAGCTCTTTTTCAAAGTGCTGTTTGAGTTGGAGGGTAATATCTGCATCTTCAACCGCATACTCTGTTTGCTGGTCTAGTGGCACGTCGCGCATAGACTTTTGATTCTTCCCTTTTTTGCCTATGAGCTCTGTGATAGATACAGGTGTGTAGTTAAGGTAGGTCTCTGCCAGTACGTCCATATTATGACGCATATCTGGGTTAATGAGATAGTGCGCAAGCATTGTGTCAAAAAGTTTACCCTTAACTTTTACCTCATATTTTGCAAGGACCTTAATGTCGTATTTGAGGTTTTGACCTATTTTTTCAATCCCTGTATGCTCAAAAAACGGCCTTAATTCTTCTATAAGTGCTTGTGCTTCATCTTTACTTTCTGGAAACGGTATGTAATATCCCTTACCAGCTTCCCAAGAAAAAGCGACTCCTACAAGTTCTGCCACAAGCGGGTCGAGCCCTGTAGTTTCTGTGTCAAAACAAACAGAAGTTTGTTTGAGTAGATTTTGTATAAATAGTTTTCGCGCAAGCGGGCTGTCTATTGTCTGATAAAAGTGCTGTGTATCTTTTATAGTCTTACGTGTAGAGGCATCTGCTACGGTTGCTGCGGTAGCGCCACCATCTCCACCAAAAAGTGAAAACTGTCCAGCACCTGCTGCAGTAGCTGCTTGCTTCTTTGCAGATGGGGTAGAAGATACCTGCGTGCCTTGCTCTGCCTCACCAGAAAAGATTTTTACAAACTGGTCTTTCATACGTCTAAACTCCAGCTCGTCAAACTTCTTTGTAACCGCCTCTGCATCTGGTTCTGAGAGTTCATAATCTTTTGCATCAAACTGTACGTCACAATCTAGCATTATAGTTGCTAGTTGTTTAGAAAGAAGTCCTAGCTCTGCATTTGCAATAACCTTTTCTTTCATCTTGCCCTTGAGCTTATCCGTATTTTCAAGAAGCCCTTCCATAGAGCCGTATGTTGCGATAAATTTCTTTGCCGTTTTATCACCTACACCTGGAAGTCCCGGTATGTTGTCTGACGCATCACCCATCATCCCTAAGTAATCTATCACTTGCTCTGGACGCTCTACTTCAAAACGTTTTTGCACCTCAGGGATTCCCCAAATCTCAATACCATTACCCATACGAGCAGGCTTGTACATAAATATGTTTTCTGAGACTAGCTGTGCATAATCCTTATCTGGTGTAACCATAAAGACTTTAAAGTCTTCCTTTTCGGCCTGTTTTGCAAGGGTACCTATAAGGTCATCTGCCTCTACACCTTCACGCTCAATAATGGGAATGTGCATAGCCTTAAGTATTTCTTGTATATGGGGTACCGCTATGCGTATCGCTTCTGGAGTTTCGTCACGATTTGCCTTATAATCTGCATAAGCTTCTACACGCGCAGAGCTTCCGCCCTTGTCAAAAGCAACAGCTAGGTGGTCTGGTCGCTCTCGTTTTATAACATCAAAAAGGCTATTTGTAAATCCCATTATAGCGCTCACATCCATGCCAGAACTTGTGATACGCGGGTTTTTAATAAGAGCATAATATCCTCTAAAAATCAATGCGTATGCATCTAGTAAAAAAAGACGTTTCTGAGTATTTTCGGCAGTATTAGTCACTTGAGATGGGTTTTGTTACGCTTTCGCGAAAGCGTAGTGCGATAAACTCAAATGTAAGAAGATGCATCCGGAATAGCGGGCACTGTTAATAAATTATACGAGGCTAAGTAAAAAATCATTTTTAAAATAAAATGAACTAGCGTCATTAAAACGGAGTTGAAAAAAACCTAACATTTGGGAATAAAGAAAGCCAAGCAAAAATGCTTGGCTTTCACCCCAAATCATAATTGATTATTAAAAGTCAATTACAACAGTCTTAAATATTTTTCGCCATACGGCACATACAAATATATAACAATTCTTTGATTTGTTTATTGTTCCTTTTTAAAAGGATTAACAAGAATGTTAATTATATAGTTGAATTTCAGACACTAAAGATAGTAGATTTTTATAGTAACAATATTGTTAAAAATCGTCAAACTATAATTTGAGTAGTTGGTCGTTAAAAATATGCTTCACGTCTATTTATTACGATTATCTCGGCTCTAGATTCAGCTTTTTCCGTTAGTGAAAAAGCTAGAAGTTATATTTTTATTCTCACCATTTTGATATTTCATCATTGTGAAACCTTTATGTATACAGTGACTTCCTGCCTCACCAGATTTATTTATGGCGATGTAGGCTATTTGAAAATCTTTATATCTAGGGCCTTTTTTTGTAATTCTTGTAATGGCTTCTTCGCAAGCTTTTTGGGGGCTCATTCCACCGCGCATCAACTCTACTATCAAGAAGCTTCCTACCGTTTTTAAAACTTCTTCACCCATACCTGTAGCCACGGCACCGCCTACTTCGTTATCTATAAATAATCCAGAGCCTATAATAGGAGAATCTCCCACGCGACCTTTCATCTTATAGCCTAAACCTGAGGTTGTACATACACCTGCTATATCACCATTTTTGTCTATAGCAAGCATTCCTATAGTATCGTGGTTTTCTATATTAATTTCTGGTTTATAGTCACTAGTTTTGACCCATTCTTGCCAGGCATTCTTACGCTCTTCTGTGAGTAAGTTTTCCTTTTTAAATCCCTGCTGGTATGCAAACTCCTCCGCACCTTTACCTGCAAGTATTACGTGTGGCGTGTCTTCCATCACTTTGCGGGCGAGGGCGGCTACGTTTACAATGTTTTCTACGGCGAGCACGGCGCCACAGTCACCCTGCGGATTCATAACACAGGCATCTAGGGTTACATTGCCCTCTCTGTCTGGAGTTGCACCTATACCTACTGTGGTGTTTTGTATATTTTCTTCTTCAACGGCAACACCGGCAATAATGGCATCTAGAGCAGAGGCACCATTTCTGAGTAATTCCCCAGCTTTTTCTGTAGCGCCAGAAAATCCCCAAGTACAGATAGCGATGGGTGCTGGTTTTTGTTGCGCTTTCGCGAAAGCGGAATTATCATTCTTGCTGTTTTTGACATTATCATCACAACCAAGTATACTTGCTCCAGTAGCAATACCCGCCCCAGCTACTGCCGAACGGTTTATAAATTTTCTTCTATTCATAATAGGTGCATCTTACATCTTAAAAAGTAGTGTTATTATACTTGTGTATAGAGTTTATTGCGCTCTGCCCACTCTGTCCAAGAACCATCATAAACGTAAGACTCTTGATCTGAAACTAGGGTAAAGGCGAGTAGAATAATGCAAGCCGTTATGCCAGAGCCACAACTAAAAATAATAGGACGTTTGTCTATATGTAGATCCTTAAATAGTTTTTCTAGTTCCTCTTTTGGCTTGTAATAACCATTAGATAACACTTGGGTGTAGGGGAGGTTAAGTGCGTTTTTTATATGACCGCTTTGTAAGTGAGCTCGTGGCTCTGGAGCTGTACCATTAAAACGCCCTTGTGATCTTGCATCTATAAGCTGGTACTCTTGTGAATTACAATTGTCTACTATTTGCTCAAAATGGTATATGGCTGCTTCATTTTTATGTGCTTTAAAGGAAGTAGCAAGTTCTTTAGGTTTATGAACTTCTAAGGATTCAAATCCTGCTTCATTCCAGGCTGGTAGACCGCCATCAAGTACGGCTACAGTCTTATGACCCATTACGGTAAACATCCACCACACTCTAGGGCTGGTGAATACTCCTTTGCTGTCAAAAACAACGATTTGTGAATCTCTGGTGATACCAAGTTTTCTACACTCCTCTTCAAACTGTTTTTCACTAGGGAATGTGTTGGGATATGGACTTTTAGTATTGCTAAAGGTATTTTTGATATCAAAATGAACTGTTCCTTTTATGGTGTTGTTCTCATCATACTCTTGACTTGCGTCTAGTAGTATAAGGTTTTTGTTTTCTCTATGCTCTTTGAGCCAGTGTATGGTTACTAAGGGTGTTGTCATTACTACTTAACTATAAGTTCATCTATAAATATCCAGCTTTTGCCATCATATGTGTGACCTAAGTGCCAGCTAGGTAAGTCTCCTACCGTCTTTGCTATAACTTTTACATATCTAGCTGCTTTCTCATCTTGAGATGCTGCTACTGTTTTAATTAAAGTATCTTCACTTTCTATAGTTGCATCTATGTCTTGGCTATAGTAGGGTGTAAAAGTGGTGCCATCTATAGAGGTGAAAAAGCTAACCTCTGTAGGGTAAAAAATCCAGCTGCGTTGGTCTTGTAAAAATGAAGTGGTAATAGCGTTTATATTTTTTACTTCTCCTAGATCGAGTGTAGCAACTACATCTTGATTATTATATCCTTGCCAGGTGCCAGATCTGTATTCTTTTGAACCTCTTATGCCATCTATTAAGGCATTCTCTCCACCTGCACTATATTCATTTGCATAAGTAGTCTCGAGAGTCACTTTATAAGCATCATTTATTTTATGAAAAGGGGTAGCGATTGTAGCACTTTTACCGTGTCTTGAAAGTGCGTAGGTGCGTAACTCTGTATCTGATGTTATGGTAATAGGTTTTCTATATCGTTTAAAGGTCTCGCCGTCTTCTTTAAGGGCAAAGTATATCTCTGCATCTTTATCTGTAGACTGTAATGTGACAGTGGTGTTTTCTGTAAAAGTAATATCGCCACTTGCGATAAACGGTGCAGCTACAATGAGATGTTCTGTTATGGCAGTTTTTGGGCTGTGCGCTGGATGCTTACCCCATCTACCAGGAGTGCTGGACATATCAAATTGCAAGAGGCCACCAGCCATAATATCTTTATGGTTTATGTAAGAGTAGGGGTGTGCCTTACCATTAATAGAAGCATTTTTTATATGGATATTACTGTCAGATACATTGCTGGCTTCTATGGTAAAATTATTGCCATTTTCTAAGTAAATCGTGGCTTTGTCAAAAAGAGGTGTACCTATGGCATAGGTGTTGCTTCCTGGTGTCACGGGGTAAAACCCAAGCGAGCTAAGTACATACCAAGCACTCATCTGGCCACAATCTTCATTACCAGAGATGCCGTCTGGAGTGTCTTTATACATAGTAGTAAGAATCTCGTGCACACGCTTTTGAGTTTTCCACGGTTTATGAATATAGTTATAGAGATACGCCATATGATGACTAGGCTCATTGCCGTGTGCATACTGTCCTATTAAACCTGTGATGTCTTGCTGGTGCCTTCCAGAAGTTTCTTGCTGGGCTGTAAAAAGTGCATCTAGCTTTTTATCCATCGCTTTTTTGCCACCCACAAGATCTATAAAACCACTTACATCTTGAGGTACATAAAAGCTGTACTGCCAAGAGTTTGCTTCTGTGTAATTAAAGTTTACCTCGTAGGGGTCAAATGGCGAGAACCAACTATTGCGCATTCTACCTCTCATAAACCCTGATTTTGGGTCATATACATTCTTATAATTTTGTGCTCTTTGGATATACGTTTTATAGCTTTCTATGTCACCTCTTTCTTGAGCCATTATAGCTATAGTCCAGTCATCATAGGCATATTCTAATGTTTTTGAAACAGACTCTGCTTCCATTTCTGTGGGTATAAATCCATATTTTTTATAGGAGTCTAGACCTAGTTTATCTTGTGATGCGCTATGTAGCATCGCCTCAAAGGCACGATCTGTATCGTAGTCTCTTATGCCTTTCATATATGCATCTGCTATAACTGGCACGGCGTGATAGCCTATCATACAGCCTGTGTAATTACCAGAAAGATCCCATATGGGCATTATGCCACCCTCGTCATATTTTGCAATAAAGGTGTTTATAAAATCATTTGTGCGCTGCTCTTCTATAATGGTGTACAGCGGGTGTGCCGCGCGATATGTATCCCAAAGTGAGAAAACACTATAGTAATCAAAATCTGTAGTTTGATGAATCTCTAGATCCATACCTCGGTAGCGACCATCTATATCTTGATAAATATTAGGCGCAAGCATCGTGTGATAGAGCGAAGTGTAAAAGTTAGTTTTATATGTTGTGTTGTCTGACTCAACGATAATTTTTTCTAGTTGTTTTTCCCAGGTACTTTGAGCAGTTGCCTTTACTTGCTCAAAGGTTTTGTCGCCTATCTCTGTTTCTAAGTTTTGTTTTGCACCGTTCTCATCTACTGCAGAGATTCCTATTTTTATGATCACAGGCTCATTGCTAGGATTCTCAAACTTAAGAGCCACTTTGTTACTTTTAGACTCTGGGTCTTTAATGTATTTAAAAGGGTGTGAGGTTTTGAGATAGTAATAAAGTAATTGTTTTGATGCCCACGCTTTACTGTGACGATGGCCTTGCATTTCCGTATATAGTTTCTGGTCGTCATTTTCTTTAATGACTTCCCAAGCGGCACTTAGCACTTCGTCTCTGTGATCAAGATCTATGATGAGGTAGTTGTTGAGGGAGTCCGCTTTCGCGAAAGCGTATTTATGAACACCACTACGTTGAGAAACCGTAAGCTCTACATCTATATTTGTACTATCTAGGTGTACTTTATAATATCCCGGTTGGGCAATTTCATTATCGTGAGAGAAGTGATCACGATATCCTTTTTTACCATTTGCGCCGTTATTAAAAAGTATGGTATTAGACGGCATAAGTAAAATGTCACCATAGTCTGAAACGCCGGTCCCACTTAAGTGTGTATGGCTAAAACCATAGATGTACTCATCATCATAGTGATAACCGGAGCAGCCATCCCAGCCATCTAGTCTTGTATCTGGACTTAATTGCATCATCCCAAAGGGCATTGTAGCACCAGGGTAAGTATGACCGTGACCACCTGTGCCTATAAATGGATTTACATAATTTATAAGCGCTTGGTCCTTTTGTGCAGGAGTGGTCTCAGTAACGTGTTTACACGAGATAATAAATATTGCTGCAATTAATAAGGTAAGTAGGTGACGCATTTGCAAGGATTGGTTTGTGTCTAAGATAATAAAAGCCCTAAAGCTATACGAGATAGCTCTCGCAAAATTTGACAGTGATTTTAGGTTTAGTACCTTTAGTATATGAAAATTGAGGTCTGTGCAAATTCATTTGAGAGTGCTCTAGCGGCGCAAGATGGAGGTGCACATCGTATTGAGTTATGCGAGCAGCTTGACGTAGGAGGTGTAACACCTAGTCACTCACTTATTGAGAAGGTGATGCAAGCACTATCAATAACATCTTTTGTGCTTATACGACCACGTGCCGGTGATTTTATATACTCAAATAGCGAGTTTAAAACGATGTTGCGTGATATTGCTTTTGCAAAGTCTATGGGTGTGCAAGGTATTGTTTCTGGCGTGTTGCTCAGTGATCATACAATAGACTTTAAAAGAACATCGCAGCTTGTAAAGGCTAGTGAGGGAATGTCTTTTACTTTTCATCGTGCGTTTGATCAAATGCTAGATCCTGTAAAAGGTCTAGAGGAGCTTATAGAGCTAGGCGTAGATCGCGTTCTTACTTCTGGTCAAAAACCAGATGTTATTGAGGGGTTTGATGTTTTGAAATCACTACGCGAGCAAGCTAAGGAGCGTATTGTTATTCTGCCAGGAGGCGGAGTTTCAATTACAAATGTTGAAAAATTTTTAGATGCTGGTTTTAAAGAAGTGCACGGCAGCTTTCGCGAAAGCGTAATAGAAAACTCTTCAGGTCAAAAACGCATAAAGAAAGAAACACATACAAATCAACGAACTATAAAACAACTCATCAAACTAATCAAAAAATGAAATCAAATCACATTAAAATAGCACTAGACTGGACGCCTAATATAAATCATATAGGGTTTTTTGTGGCACAAGCACAAGGGTTTTACAAAGAAGAAGGACTAGAAGTAGCTATAGAAAATCCCGCTGCAGATAATTATGAACTCACCCCAGCAAAGAAGGTAGAGCTCGGTCTAGTAGATATGGCATTGTGCCCTACGGAAAGCTTGCTTAGTTACCGCACAAAGGCAAGCCCTTTCCCGCTTAAGGCGGTTGCTGCTATCTTGCAAGAAGATGTTAGTGCTATTGTGGTTAAACGTGATAGTGGTATTGCATCTCCTAGTTCTTTAGATCATAAAACTTATGCATCTTACAAAGCACGATATGAAGATGAGATCGTAAAGCAAATGATACGTAATGATGGTGGTGAGGGAGTGCTAGAACTCGAGTATCCAGATAAGCTGGGTATTTGGGATGCGCTCATTGCAGGAACTTATGATGCTACCTGGGTGTTTTTAAATTGGGAAGGCGTGCAGGTGCAAGAGAGGAGTGATGACTTCACCTATTTTAAAATGGCAGATTATAAGGTGCCTTACTCATACTCACCAGTAATAGTTGCAGATGAAAATAAAATAGTGGCACGTAAGGAAGCTTACCAGGCTTTCCTTAAAGCAACTGCTCGAGGCTATCTATATTGTAAAGAGCAACCTGAAGATGCTGTTGCTATACTCGCATCACTTGTGCCAGAAAAGGACAAAGAGATAGATCTTAAAAAGGCATTACAGATGTCTTTAAAAGCATTTGGCACTGGAGATTCTTGGGGCAGAATGGATCAGGGAGTTATAACTACTTTTTTAGAGTGGTTATATGACAAAGGTCTTGAGACGAAACCCATAGATGCCACAGCCATTTTTACAAACGAGTTGTTGTAAAAGTAAAAAAGCTGCAAATATCATATTTGCAGCTTTTTTTATAATCTATATATGCTTAATCGTTAAGTTTAAGAACCGCCATAAACGCTTCTTGTGGTATCTCTACATTACCCACAGCACGCATACGTTTCTTACCTTTTTTCTGTTTTTCTAGAAGTTTACGCTTTCGCGAAATATCACCACCGTAACACTTAGCCGTTACATCTTTACGCAGTGCTTTTACCGTCTCACGTGAGATGATTTTTGCACCTATGGCAGCCTGTATAGGAATATCGAACTGCTGGCGTGGGATAAGTTCTCTTAATTTCTCACACATACGCTTACCTATATCATAAGCATTGTCTTGGTGTAAGAGTGCAGATAGTGCATCTACCGGTTGCCCGTTAAGAAGTACATCTACCTTAACCAGTTTTGAAGCTCTCATACCTATAGGAGAGTAGTCAAAACTCGCATACCCCTTTGAAACTGTTTTAAGACGATCATAAAAATCAAAAACAATCTCTGCAAGTGGCATATCAAAAGTAAGCTCAACACGCTCTGTTGTTAAATATGTCTGGCTAGCTATTTGACCTCTCTTTTCTATACATAGAGACATTACAGGTCCTACAAAGTCAGACTTTGTAATAATAGTTGCTTTAATAAAAGGCTCTTCGACACGATTCATACTAGATGGATCTGGAAGATCAGATGGATTATTTACTAAAATAATATCATCTGGGTGTTTATGAGTAAAGGCGTGGTAGGATACGTTAGGAACTGTTGTAATAACAGTCATATCAAACTCACGTTCTAATCTTTCTTGTATAATCTCTAGGTGTAACATTCCTAAGAATCCACATCTAAACCCAAAACCTAATGCCGCCGAACTTTCTGGCTCAAATACTAGAGACGCATCATTAAGCTGTAGTTTTTCCATCGAGTTGCGTAGCTCCTCATAGTCCTCCGTGTCTACAGGATAAATTCCTGCAAATACCATAGGCTTTACGTCCTCAAAACCTGCAATGGCATTTTGTGTAGGGTTCTTTGCATCTGTAATAGTATCACCTACTTTTACCTCACGCGCATCTTTTATACCAGTAATAAGGTATCCTACGTCACCCGCTTTTATTTCTTGCTTAGGTGCTTGTGTAAGTTTTAATGTTCCTACCTCATCTGCACCATAAGTATTTCCAGTAGCGACAAATTTTATTTGTTGGTTTTTTCTAATAGAGCCATTTATTACTCTAAAGTACGTTTCTACTCCTCTAAAAGGGTTGTAAACACTATCAAAAATAAGCGCTTGTAGTGGCTCATCTGGATTACCCTTTGGAGCAGGAACACGCTCTATAACGGCAGCAAGAATTTCTTCAATACCTATACCTGTCTTTGCAGATGCTGGAATTACTTCTTCTGCATCACAACCTAGTAGGTCTACAATATCATCTGTTACCTCTTCTGGATTTGCACTAGGTAAGTCTACTTTATTAAGTACAGGTATGATCTCTAGATCATTCTCTAATGCTAGATAAAGGTTTGAGATAGTTTGTGCTTGTATACTCTGTGCTGCATCTACTACTAGAAGAGCTCCTTCACAAGCGGCTATACTACGCGATACTTCATATGAGAAATCTACGTGACCAGGTGTGTCTATGAGATTTAGAATGTAATCTTCGCCTTTGTATTTATACTCCATCTGGATAGCGTGGGACTTAATGGTAATACCGCGCTCACGTTCCAAATCCATACTATCTAGTAATTGCGCCTGAGCTTCACGTTTTGTAACTGTAGCGGTCTCATCAAGGAGACGGTCTGCTAGTGTACTCTTACCGTGGTCAATGTGCGCAATAATGCAAAAATTTCTAATATTCTTCATAGTCATAGCAAATAGGGTGCAAATATACGGCTATTAAGAGCTATTTATTTCTCAGTAAAATAGATTTTGTGTATTTGGTCGAAAAATCTTAAAATTTTGTGAAAAGTTGTTAGTAGTGTTATTACATTTAAAGCCTTAAAAACTAGCGTTATTAGACATATAATCACAATCCTGATGCTTTTTAGCATCTCATCAATCATCGCCCAAAACATACGCATACAAGGAGTTGTAAACACATCTCAAAATAGCCCAATTGCCTTTGCAAACGTCGTATTACTTGACGAGGAGCAAAAGCTGGTAAAAGGTACTATTACAGAAGAGGACGGTACCTTTAGTCTAGAAAATCTTAAAATGGGCACATATCACCTTACAGTTAGTTTTGTAGGTTTTGACGACCAAAAAATTGAAAGTATACTACTAGAAAAAGATACAGTTTTAAGTCCTATAGTGCTTACTGCAAGTCAAGAAAGTCTAGATGAAGTTGTGCTTACTTCAAAAAAGCCTACTGTAGTACGCAAAGCAGATAGACTTGTTTTTAATGTAGAAAATACCATACTATCATCGGGTAATACGATGGATATTTTAAAAAGAACTCCGGGAGTAGTTGTAAATCAAGAAGAGATTACAATTAGAAATGAAGGAGTTACTGTGTATCTTAATGATAAGAGGGTGCAATTAAGCGCAGAAGAAATTCAAGATCTATTAAGTAGCCTCTCTGGTGATGCTATACAATCTGTAGAGGTGATTGCAAATCCACCAGCTAGATATGAGGCGGAGGGAGGTCCTGTACTTAATATTGTTACTTCAAAGGTGGTGTCTCTAGGCTATAAAGGAACTGTTTTTGCTAGAGGAACTTACGGCATTTTTCCAAAACATTCTTTTGGGACGTCACAGTATTATAAAAATGAAAAATTGAACCTGTTTTTTAATTATAGTTTCAACCCGCAGAAGTCCTCTTTTATGAGTGACAATTTTATAAACTATAGAACTACAGATGAACGTATAAACTGGCTTCAAGATTTTGAACGGAAAAACTGGTCAAAAGCTCATAACGCAAATCTTATTATAGATTATAAGCTTAATGAGAGTTCGCAGTTAAGTTTTTCGGCTGTGGGTTTATATTCACCAGGTATTTATGATTACTCAAGATCTATAACAGATGTTACTTCATCTATAGAAGACCCGTACACGATTAGAACCTCTAGCGGATTGAACGGAGAGCGCACTAATATTGCGCTAGATGTAAAGTATACCAAGACGCTTAAAAATGGATCGTTGAGTATGAATGTACATCATACTAATTTTTCGCGAAAGCGTGATCAATCTTTAAATTCTCGATATATAGATGCTACTGGAGAGCAGTTTAGAAATGTGCGTTTTACGAGTGACTCTTTTCAAGACATTGAGATTTACACAGGGCAAATAGACTATGCAACAACCTTAGGGACTGTTGCTTTAGAGCTGGGCGCAAGAACTTCTATTATAGATTCTAGATCTGTGATTAAATTTCCAACTATTGTAGATAGTGGTGTGTCTGGCTTGCAAGAAGCACAAGATGATGATTTTCTATATGATGAAGATATTGTTGCGGGTTATGTTTCTGTTGCAAAAGATTGGGATAAATGGAGTGTAAAAGCTGGGTTGCGCGCAGAGCAAACTAACTCAAAGGGAACTTCGCTGGCACTCAACGAGATTAACGATTTGGACTATTTAGAATTTTTTCCAACTGCATATGTGCAGTATGCTCCTGTTGAGAATCATAGTTTTAGTATAGATTACTCAAGAAGAGTAAATAGACCTAGATATCAAGATTTAAACCCATTTGCCTACTTCTTGAATGAAAACAATTTTGATCAAGGTAATGCACAGTTAACTCCAGCTTTTAGTCATCGATTTAACTTTAATTATACCTTAAAAAGTGCTTACTCTTTTGATCTCTATTATCGTGATAATGGAAATGAGATATTAAGGCTTCCTTTTCAAAATAATGAAGCACAAGTGTTGCGTACCTCAAATCAAAATGCATTAGATAGTAAATCTTGGGGTCTCGACTTCACACACGGTAGAAGTATTTCAGACTGGTATTATTTATACACATACCTAAGTGCCTTTCACGAGGAGGTAACGTTCCTCGCACAAGAGAGTGGCAATGTTGCTCAAGATAACAAGGTAGATGGAGTGTATGCATACATTGGTAATTACCTCACACTTAGTAAAGATAGAAGTTGGACAGCAGAGGTGAGCGCAGAGTATATTTCTAAATTCTTATTTGGCAGCTATATTCAAGACCGTGTGATTACATTAAATGCGGGTGTACAAAAGAAGTTTTGGAAAAACAGAGCTATACTTAAAGTAACTGTAAATGACATACTAGGGGAGGCAAATGCTTTGCTTACCTCTCAATATCTTAACCAAGACAATGCTTATTTCGCTGTTCCAGAGACACAAAACTTGCAAGTAGGCTTTACCTATAAGTTTGGTAATTTTAAATTGCAAGATAATAATAGAGCTCTTGAGATTGAAGAGTTAGAACGACTTAAAGAATAATCATCTTTTGACTAGCAGCCCTTCATCTAAGCAGCGTGTTTTTGGGCTTGACTTAATGCGAGCAATCGCTATTCTTGCTGTTTTAGGATCTCACATTTTATATATTTTTCCTGAGCAATATGGAGGTGTCATCCCGCTACTACAATTAGGTGGTGTGATGGGCGTAGAGATCTTTTTTGTCCTGAGCGGGTATTTAATAGGCTCCATATTACTTAAGCTATTTGTAAAAGAAAACTTCGGGATAAGCGATGTTAAGTATTTTTTAATACGCAGGTGGTTCCGTACGTTACCTAGTTATTACCTCGCTTTAGCTCTCAATATTTTGCTAGTTATTGCGATAGGTAGACAGCTTCCAGAAAATATACCATACTACTTTCTTTTCCTTCAGAATTTCTCTTCGGGAATGGAGGTGTTTTTTACAGAGTCGTGGAGCTTGCCAGTAG
Organism: uncultured Dokdonia sp.; assembly: GCF_947496725.1. Lineage (GTDB taxonomy): Bacteria > Bacteroidota > Bacteroidia > Flavobacteriales > Flavobacteriaceae > Dokdonia. The sequence goes on along the minus strand of NZ_CANMDS010000006.1, from coordinate 74,417 downwards.
AGGAGGTGGCATATATTATAGGTCCATTGTTGTTATATGTTGTGGTTTACGCTTTCGCGAAAGCAAAAAAAGAAACCTTATTCCTGCGCAGCACAGTAGCAGTAATAATCGTATTTCTTATAACTAAATTACTCTACCATTTTACCACACCAACACTTAATGCACAACAGTGGAACATAAATCTAAAGGCAGTAGTCATCTACCGAATAGATGCGATTTATTATGGTGTACTGGCAGCTTATCTATTTCATAAATACCCAAAACACTGGCTTAAGCACAAACAGTTATTATTTGCTTTAGGGATAATATTGTTTTTTGGGTTTCAGTTTGTTTTAGGAAAATACAGTTTAGATCCCGTGGCTGCATCATTTATTTGGGACGTGATTTATTTGCCTCTTACTTCGATTGCCATCGCTCTTACCCTGCCAGTACTTTCTTCTTGGCAACAAGCGCCTCGATATATAGCTGTGCCCATACGTTATGTGAGTATAACCTCATATGCGGTTTACCTCTTACATTATGGGCTATTGTTGCAAGGTATGCGATGGGTTTGGCCTATAGAACTGTTAAGTTTTAATGAGAGGGTGGGTTATGCAGCGATATACTTTATACTCTTATTTCTAATAGCAGGGTTGTGGTATCGTTTTTATGAAAAACCTATGACAGACTTGCGCGACAAGCATTTTATAACGAGTAGGTATAAACACTAAAAAGAAGTTACCTTTGTACCAGATTAAATTATTTGAGTTCTTTTGTGCGTGATACGTATCAAGAGAATAAGGCAAGGAAATTAAGTATGGCAAAAATAGGAGATATAGATGTAGGAGATTTTCCGCTATTACTAGCACCTATGGAGGATGTAAGTGATCCACCATTTAGAGCGTTATGTAAAGAACAGGGGGCAGATGTTGTATATACAGAGTTTATATCTAGTGAAGGGTTGATACGTGACGCTGCAAAGAGTGTGATGAAACTGGATATTTATGAAAAAGAACGTCCTGTAGGTATTCAGATTTTTGGAGCAGTAGAGGAGTCTATGTTGCGTAGTGTGGAGATCGTAGAGGCGAGTGGGCCAGATATTATTGATATTAACTTTGGTTGTCCAGTTAAAAAAGTAGTGTCAAAAGGAGCTGGTGCAGGTATCTTAAAAGATATAGATCTTATGGTTAAGTTAACCAAGTCTATGGTAGAGCATACTAAGTTGCCTGTTACTGTAAAAACCCGCTTAGGTTGGGATCACGACAGTATTAAGATTGTTGAGGTTGCAGAGCGTTTACAAGATGTAGGTTGTGCTGCAATATCTATACACGGTCGTACACGTGCACAAATGTATAAAGGTGATGCGGACTGGAAACCTATTGCTGCAGTAAAGAATAATCAAAGAATGCACATCCCAGTGTTTGGCAATGGAGATGTAAACTCTCCAGAGCGTGCTGTGGAGATGCGTGATGAGTATGGTCTTGATGGAGCGATGATAGGTCGTGCAAGTATAGGTTACCCTTGGTTTTTTAATGAAGTAAAGCACTTTATGAAAACAGGAGAGCATAAAAAGCCACCTACCTTAGTAGAGCGCGTTGAAGCTGCACGACGTCACCTAGAGATGTCTATAGCTTGGAAAGGAGAGATACTTGGCGTGTTTGAAACAAGAAGGCATTATACAAACTACTTTAGAGGGATTCCGCATTTTAAGGAATACCGTATGAAGCTAGTAACTTCAGATAAAAGTGAAGATGTCTTTGCTGCACTAAACCTTATTGAAGAGAAGTTTGCAGGTTACGAGTTTGTCTAGTCTGAGCTTATAAATTTCTTATTTATTCTTGAGGCTGCAAGTCTAGCGCTTAAAAAGCCTAGTATCACTATTGTTGCATATACGATTACGATATTTACCTGCTCAAATTTTACGGGGTAGGGTAAACTCTCTGTAATTGGTATAAAGCCAAACTGCTGCTGTATTACAATAAGAATTGCACCTAGTATAATCCCTACAGCGCCACCTAGAAGAATCATCAGTGCGCCTTGCGTAAATATAATCATACGTATAGATGCTAGAGATGCGCCTAGATCGCTTAGTGTTTTAATATGCTTGCGCTTATCTACTATAATCATAATAAGACTCCCTATAAAGCTAAAAAGAGCTATTATAAGTACGAGCGTGCATATAAAATAGAGCGCGAGGTTTTCAGTATTAAGCATCTTGTAAAGGGCATCATTAAGCTCTATTCTGTTTTTTAAAATCACGTTGTTATTGAGTAGCGAGCTTATCTTTTCGCGTAAGCGGTCTTCGTCTGCTTCTGGAGATAATTTAATCTCAAGTGTACTTATCTTATCTTCTGGGTAACCCAGTAGTGCACCTACAAAGTCAATATTTGCAAAAATATGATCATTGTCAAGTGTCTCGCCGGCTTGAAAAACTCCACTCACCACTGCCTTTGATGAGTTAAAAGCTTGTGTAGGGTCTGTGATTTGTCCCGTACCAGGTTTTGGTGTCATTACAGAGAGTAGGCTGCTATAGTCTGTTAGGTTAACAGAGAGTCTTCTTCTTACAAGATAGCCCATAGCTACTGCTGGCTCACCTACAGTAGGCCAGTTTCCGGCAAAGATGGTGCTATCTATTTGAGTAACGTTGAGGTAATTTTCATCTACTCCTTTTATAAAGCCCAGTGAGGTTTTACCCTCGTGCTCGAGGTATGCACGTTCTTCTATTACTTTTGAGTATGCTTGTATCTCTGTAAATGAGGCGAGCTCCTTTTCTTGAGTAGGGGTGAGGGTAATTGTTTTGCCAGTAGCGGGTAGTACTTTAATGTCTGGGTCTATAATAGACGTAATAGAGAGATTAAACTCCTTAAGCCCAGAAAAAGCAGAGAGCACAATAAATAGAACCATCGTGCCTAAAATGATACTCCCTATAGATATGTAGGTAATTATGTTTACAGCATTTGTACCACTTTTTGATACAAGGTAACGTTGCGCTATATAGCGAGCAAACTGCATTTATATTTTCTTTCTACGAGCTAGTAAACTTGGATCTTCTAGTGGGTTGTCACCACCTTTAAGAGAGCGCTCTATACCATCTAGGTACTCTAGCGTGTCATCTATATAAAATTGAAGTTCTGGCATACGTCGCAGTTGGTGACGTGTGCGCTGTGATATGTTATGACGTATGATAGGTTTTACTTGATTAACCTCTTTGAGTATCTCAGTAGCCTTATCATTAGGGAAGATGCTCAAGTACACTTTTGCAATAGATAAGTCTGTAGGTACCTTAACCTTAGTTACAGACACAATAATGCCTCCTTGACCGCTGTCTCTAAGTGCGTTTTGAAGCACTTCTGCAAGATCTTTTTGAAGAACACCTGCTACTTTTTTCTGTCTGTTTGATTCCATAGACTGCAAAAATACGTTTTTTTGATATGTATTACTTTTGTCAAGCCTTGATATGCGGTATTTAACGTTGTATTATGGTTATTACGCTTTCGCGAAAGCGTAATTCAAACATTTATAGTATAGAAAATAAGATATGGATAAGATAGAACACATAGGTATAGCTGTTAAAAATCTTGAAGCCGGCAACTCGCTTTATGAAAAACTACTGGGCGTACCACATTATAAGATTGAGGAAGTTGCCTCTGAAGGGGTGCGTACATCTTTCTTTAAGACAGGTCCTAATAAAATAGAGCTTCTAGAGGCGACAAACGATGATAGTGCAATCGCTAAGTTTATAGAAAAAAAGGGAGAAGGGATACATCACATAGCCTTTGCGGTAGAAAATATTGTAGAGGAGATGGAAAGATTAAAAAAAGAAGGGTTTATTATTCTTAATGAAAAGCCTAAGAAAGGTGCAGATAATAAGCTAGTTGCGTTTGTGCATCCTAAAACAGCAGGTGGTGTTCTTATAGAGTTATGTCAAGAAATTAATAATTAGCAAAGAAAAGCTTTGTTAGGGTGAAGATTTATTATAAATTTGCACCCGTTTTCAACTTCTATTAGATTAGAAAACATAGAAAACAACGGTCCCATAGCTCAGTTGGTTAGAGCATCTGACTCATAATCAGAGGGTCCTTGGTTCGAGCCCAAGTGGGACCACGTATTAAACCTCGCAAACATCTGTTTGCGAGGTTTTTTTATGCTTTATAATGAGAGATGTTCTAATCTCTGTAAAACGTGTTTTTCGGTATTTTATTCGGATTAAAGGATATTTATCTCCGACGAACAACACAAAATCTAAAATTTTTTTGAAATTTTATTAAGGTGAGAGTTTGCTCCAACTTGTTAGAATTACATTTCTATTTACTTAATTTTCAGGTAATTATAAAATAAATTTTGTTAAAATCTAGAAAATGCCTCGTTTGTTTTGAGATTGAAACTCTCAAGAAACCTTAATTTTTTTTATTCAAAGATCAATTTTATCGATAAAATACGTATTATTGTCGATGTAATACACAATTACAACCTACTTAACCCTCATTAAATTAGTATTAATTTAACTAGTTTAAAATATTTTATATTGAATTACTATGAGCCCCAAACTCAGAAATTTCATTACAACAGCCCCCTTTTTATTTATGGGGATAAGTGCGTTTGCTGGTAAAGAAGCACCGCCTCCGCCAGGTAGAACCCCTCTACCTGGGCTTATTGCGCCCATAGATGATCACCTCCCGTTATTACTTATAGGAGGTCTACTACTAGGTGCGTATTATATGTATAAAATTAAAATGAAAAAGGCTAGTAACCCTCAGTAAGTCTTTTTACATACTTGCCTATAACATCAAACTCAAGGTTTACACGAGTACCTACTTTAAAGTTTTTAAAGCCTGTGTGTTCATAAGTGTAAGGAATTATAGCTACGCTAAAAGCTCCTTCTTTTGAGTCTACAACAGTGAGGCTAGTGCCATTTATAGTAATAGATCCTTTTTCTATCGTGACATTTCCTAGTGAGGTGTCGTAGTCAAAGGTGAATCTCCAGCTTCCATCTTCTTCACTTATAGCTATACAGGTTCCTACTTGGTCTATGTGACCTTGTACAATATGACCGTCTAGTCTTGCGCCTAGTTTCATCGCGCGCTCTAGGTTTACAATATCGTTTACAGCGAGATCGTTGAGGTTTGTTTTATCTAGCGTTTCTTGTATGGCTGTAACCGTATAAGTGTCTCCATCTATACTTACTACTGTAAGACATACGCCGTTATGTGCTACACTTTGGTCTATTTTGAGCTCATTTGTGATTGCACTTTTTACTTTGTAGTGTATATTTTCTTGATCCTTAGTGATTGATTCAATAGAGGCTAGATCTTCAATAATACCTGTAAACATAAATGGTTTTTATTTGGTTACTTTTGTGTTACAAAAATACAAAACCCGAAAGGCATCAAATGAATAAACAGCAAAAAGTACGTGTAGGGATTTCTATAGGAGATTTAAATGGTATAGGCGCAGAGATTGTGATCAAGACGTTTTCTGAGGCAATGATGTTAGATTTTTGTACGCCTGTAATTTTTGCTTCGGCAAAGACACTTTCATATATAAAGAAAGAACTGGGGCTTCAAGCAGAGTTTTATGGGATAGACGCTTTCGCGAAAGCGCTAGATAACAAGATTAATGTGTTTAACTTGTGGAAGGAACAAGTAGATATATCTTGGGGAGAGGCTACAGATATTGCGGGTGATTATGCGCTCAAGTCATTTACAACAGCTACAAAGGCACTTAAGGATGGTGATATAGATGTGCTGGTGACGGCACCTATAAACAAAGCAAATATCCAGAAAGAGGATTTTGCTTTTCCTGGTCATACAGATTATCTTGCTCAAGAGCTTACGGGTGATGCTATGATGCTTATGGTAACAGATACTTTAAAAGTGGGCCTTCTTACTGATCACGTAGCTGTAAAAGATGTGGCAAGTAATATCACACCAGATGTAATAAAAAAGAAGGTGAATACACTCTATAAATGCTTGCAGCAAGATTTTGGAGTAGATAGGCCTAAAATAGCACTGCTGGGTATTAACCCTCACGTGGGAGATAATGGAGTGATAGGTGATGATGATGATAAAGTGTTAATCCCTACCTTAGAAAAAATGAGAGCTGGAGGACAGCTTGTGTATGGTCCTTATGCGGCAGATAGTTTTTTTGGTTCTGGTAACTATAAAAATTTTGATGCTATTCTCGCTGCATATCACGATCAAGGTTTGATACCATTTAAGACCTTGTCTTTTGGTAAGGGTGTAAATTATACAGCTGGGCTAGATAAGGTGAGAACATCTCCAGATCACGGTACGGCTTACGAGATAGCTGGTAAGGGTGAGGCAGATCCTGGTTCTTTTAGAGAAGCAGTGTATGCGGCTATTAATATTTATAATAAAAGAAAAGAATACCAAGAAATAACAAAAGATGTGCTTAAGGTGTCGCCAAAACGCGCTGGAAGAGAGCGTGCAGGTAGAGGCCCAGCAAGAAAGTAAGTATAATATAGTTGTGCAATGCATTAATCATATAGCTGTTAGATTAATTTTTTTTATTCTTACCTATTGTGATTTAAAAAATTATGTATCTTTGCACGCTCCAAACGGATGATGTGATGAAAGAATTAAAACTATACACTATACAGTACGTAGGTTTAAAAGAAGGAGAGCATACGTTTGAGTACACGATTACAAAATCGTTCTTTGATCTTTTTGAATATGATGACTTTAACGATGCAAGCGTTGAGGCTACACTTCTCTTAACAAAGAAGTCTACCTTTATGGAGTTTGATTTTAATATCTCAGGAACAATCAATGTAAATTGTGATGTGACAAATGAGCCTTATGATCAACCTATAAGTGGGAGCTATGAGCTTGTAGTTAAGTTTGGTCAAGAGTTTAATGATGATATTGAAGATGTTCTCATTCTCCCATTTGGAGAGTATGAAGTAAATGTTGCTCAATATATTTATGAACTCATAGTGTTGTCTATGCCTAATAAAAGGGTTCACCCTGGTATAGCAGATGGGACATTAAAGTCAGATATTTTAGAAAAGCTGGAAGAATTAAGTATTCCAGACCAAAGAGCAAAAGAAGAGAAAGAAGAGACAGATCCTAGATGGGATTCGTTAAAAAAACTATTAACAGATAAATAAGAGTACGTAATGGCACATCCTAAAAGAAAAATCTCAAAAACAAGAAGAGATAAAAGAAGAACGCATTACAAAGCTGCTATACCTCAAATAGCTGTAGATCCTACAACAGGAGAAGCGCACCTTTACCACAGAGCACACTGGTTTGAAGGTAAATTATACTATAGAGGTCAAGTAGTTATTGATAAGACTGAAGAGATAGAGGCATAAGCTTCTATTTTCTAGACATAGAACTCTCACATTGTGAGAGTTTTTTTTATGCGTAGGATTGTCAAAAAAAGTTAATTGTAGGCCATTTTTGATCAATTTTTAGTATTTTTCTCATCGTTTTGTTCTTAACTGAATAAAGACGAAAAATCTAACTGAAACAAATGAGTAAAATCTCAGCGGCAATTACAGCTGTAGGAGCTTATGTTCCAGACTATGTGTTGACTAACGATATTTTAGCAACTATGGTTGATACCAATGATGAGTGGATTACCACTCGCACGGGTATTAAAGAACGTAGAATTCTTAAAGAAGAAGGCAAAGGAACCTCGTTTCTTGCCATCAAAGCAGCACAAGATCTTCTTGAAAAAAAGCAACTCGATCCCAAAGAGTTAGATATGGTAATCGTAGCAACTGCTACACCAGATATGCCAGTAGCCTCAACCGCAGTATATACAGCCTCTCAAATAGGTGCGACTAATGCATTTGCATTTGATCTCACAGCTGCTTGCTCTAGCTTCCTTTACGGGATGTCTACAGCAGCTAGTTATATTGAGTCTGGTAGGTATAAAAAAGTACTGCTTATAGGCGCAGATAAAATGTCATCTATTATAGACTATACAGATAGAGCCACGTGTATCATCTTTGGAGATGGTGGTGGTGCAGTACTATTTGAGCCTAATGAAGAAGGGATGGGACTACAAGATGAGTACCTTAGATCTGATGGTGTAGGGCGTGAGTACCTCAAGATAGATGCAGGAGGGAGTATACTACCCACTTCACAAGAAACTTTAGATAACAAACAGCACACAGTTTTTCAAGATGGAAAAACCGTATTTAAATTCGCTGTTTCAAATATGGCAGATGTAAGTGATAAAATTATGAAGCGTAATAACCTTAGTGGTGACGACGTTAACTTTTTAATCGCACATCAAGCTAACAAACGAATTATAGACGCTACTGCCAAAAGGATGGAGCTAGATGAGGATAAAGTCCTCATTAATATCCATAAATATGGTAACACCACATCAGCCACTTTACCACTGTTGATGAGCGACTATGAGAATAAACTAAAAAAAGGAGATAATATCATATTTGCCGCTTTTGGTGGTGGATTCACTTGGGGTTCGATCTACCTCAAATGGGCATATAACTCTAATTAAACCTAAACAGACTAAATTCAAACACTTATGGATTTAAAAGAAATTCAAAATCTGATTAAATTTGTTGCAAAGTCAGGCGCTAGCGAAGTAAAACTTGAGATGGATGATGTAAAAATCACTATCAGAACTGGTGCAGACGATGAGAAAGCACCAACTACTTTCTTACAGCAAATGCCAGCAATGCAAATGGCTCCTGCAGCACCAGCGGCTCCAGCACCAGTTGCAGAGGTAGCAGCACCTGCAGCACCAGCGGCCCCAGCAGAAGATAATTCAAAATACATAACTATTAAGTCTCCTATAATCGGAACCTTCTATAGAAAACCGGCTCCAGATAAGCCTATGTTTGTAGAAGTAGGAAAAACGATAGGTGAAGGTGACGTGCTTTGTGTTATTGAAGCGATGAAACTTTTTAACGAGATCGAAAGTGAAGTATCAGGTACAATCGTAAAGATTCTTGTAGACGATTCTTCTCCAGTAGAGTTTGATCAGCCATTATTCTTGGTAGATCCATCATAATCCCTTGCGGGTATTTTAATCATTGAGGAGACTGTGGTTTTTTACGCTTTCGCGAAAGCGAGACCTAAACAACAACACGCAGTAATCACAATAAAAAATAAACAGTATGTTTAAGAAGATACTTATAGCAAACCGTGGTGAGATTGCCCTTAGGGTAATACGTACGTGTAAAGAGATGGGGATTAAAACGGTAGCTGTATACTCTACAGCAGACCGTGAGAGTCTTCACGTAAAATTTGCAGACGAGGCAGTATGTATAGGCCCAGCAGCAAGTAACGAGTCTTACCTTAAGATGTCTAACGTTATTGCAGCAGCAGAGATTACAAATGCAGACGCCATACACCCGGGATATGGATTCCTTTCTGAAAACGCAAAGTTTTCAAAAATATGTGAGGAGCACGACATAAAATTTATTGGAGCATCTGCAGAGATGATTTCAAAAATGGGAGATAAAGCTACTGCAAAAGAAACTATGAAAGCTGCAGGCGTACCTTGTGTACCAGGATCTGACGGTATCATAAAAGATTTTGAAGAGTGTCAAAAACTTGCCATAGAGACGGGTTACCCTGTAATGCTTAAAGCTACCGCTGGTGGTGGAGGTAAAGGTATGCGTGCCGTATGGAAAGAAGAAGACCTACTTAAAGCTTGGGAAGGTGCACGTCAAGAAAGTGCTGCTGCCTTTGGAAACGACGGTATGTATATGGAAAAGCTCATAGAAGAGCCGCGCCATATCGAAATCCAAATTGTAGGAGATAGCACAGGTAAAGCCTGTCACCTGTCTGAAAGAGATTGTTCTGTACAAAGACGTCACCAAAAACTTACCGAAGAGACACCATCGCCATTTATGACAGATGAGTTACGTGAGCGTATGGGAGATGCCGCAGTAAAAGCAGCAGAGTTTATCAAATATGAAGGAGCAGGAACGGTTGAGTTTCTAGTAGACAAGCACCGCAACTTCTACTTTATGGAGATGAATACACGTATACAAGTAGAGCACCCTATTACAGAGCAGGTAGTGGACTATGACCTTATACGTGAGCAAATACTTGTGGCAGCAGGCGTACCAGTATCTGGTAAAAACTACTACCCACAACTACACTCTATAGAGTGTCGTATAAATGCTGAGGATCCTTTTAACGACTTTAGACCATCACCAGGACGTATTACAAATTTACACGCACCAGGAGGTCACGGAGTACGTATAGATACACACGTATACAGTGGGTATATGATACCGCCTAACTATGACTCTATGATTGCTAAGTTAATTACGACAGCACAGACTAGAGAAGAGGCGATTAACAAGATGAAACGTGCTCTTGATGAGTTTGTAATAGAAGGTATTAATACAACGATACCTTTCCACAGGCAACTTATGGATCACCCAGACTATATAGCTGGTGACTACACCACTAAGTTTATGGAAGACTTCGAGATGAAGCCTCTAGAAGACTAAATAACTAAAAACTCCCGATAGCAATATCGGGAGTTTTTTATTTTAAGGTAAATCTTACTGTACAGGCTGTTGTCTAATTATTTTTTTGAGAACTACAATTTGCCCAAAATGATAATGCGAGTGCTCCAGCAGTCCCATTAGATTACGCTCATAAGTACCGTACTTTTCTAATACAAAATTACTCTTTAGCTCTTGGTCTGTAAGCCTAGATGCTTGAGATGCACATCTATCTAGATTTGTATACAATGTATCGAGTCTAAGTTTCCAAGCCTCTTGAGTTTTTAATATAGGTGCATCGTAGCTATATATATCTTTTGCAGTGAGTGGCTTTCCATCCAGAACACCACTTACAGCCTCAATATAATAGTTAATGTGATAGACAAGCTTTGCAATGGTATTAAGTCCATAGAGCGCTTTATTTGCCTCATCTAGTGTTATGTCGTCTAGATGTTCTTTAAGATGAGAACCCGTCGTGTTAGGTCCAGATATGAACTCTCTGAGGTGCTTTGCAAGATGTTGAGAAGTAGTCATTACATTATTTTAATTACAAGATAATGTTTCTACATAAATTTTAAATGTAGTATCACGCTTTCGCGAAAGCGTACTAAGACCGATAATTATAATGCTCATAACTTAAAAACGCTTGTAAAATCTACAATAGATTTTACAAGCGCCTCTAAACTTTGCAACAAATTTTAGTTACATCTCACTTACAAATTCTTTAAAAATCTCTTTGTGACGTTCTAAATCCATATTTGGTGAGAGGGACACACGAGCGATGTAATCTTTATCACCCTCCTTAGTTGTGCCTTGGGTAGAGGTTGCAGGTATAGTCCAGTACACACCCTTAAGTTGCCCATAACTTACACAGTACTTGCTCTCCTTAGGGATTTCTGTAATCATTAAGTTTATAAGTTTGTGGTTGAGCGCTCTTTTATAGGTCTCACGCTGGCCTGGTGTATCACCCTTAGTAGGTAAGTCTAGTGAAAACACAGATGGAGTAAATCCTTCTTGAGCGAGCTCTTCTGAAACAAAATTGATTTTTGCATCTGGCAGCACTTCGCTTATAAAAGTTACAAACTTACGTGTGTTGACATAAGCATCTGCAATGCGCTGGTTCATAGAAGGCAGTTGTTGAGCAAGTAACTCATATTGCAAAGCTGTAGCCTCATTATCGCATATGGTTAAGTGCTTCTCGATATTTGCGATGAGCGGAGTTGCTTTCGTGTTTGCCACACAGTAGCCAGCAGTCACTTTACCGCCACTCGGAAATTTTGATCCGCTGGCGTATGAGATTGCTCTCACAGTTGATAGATAATCATTATCACCTAAGAAGTGTACATTAGGGCAAAACGTTTGATCTAGAATAAATACCGGATCTATTGCTGTGTCTCCACCAGGAGTTTTACGAGGAGTGCTCAACACTTCTTTAAGTTTTACAAGATCTGGCACCTCTACCCTTGGATTTGTAGGGATCTCTGCAATGATATATGGTATAGCGTCTTGTTCTGCGAGTGTAGTAAGTACACGGTCTACACTTTGTACCATATCATTATCACCATCTACCGGTAGGTCTACAACCTCTACATTATCAAGACAGGCAGCTACGCGTCTAGCTTGGTCATTTGTTCCTCCATAACAGTTAGGTGGTACTACAAACTTGATTGCTTTACCAGGGTGTTGTTCTTGAGCTTCTGCCACAAGACCCATCATTATGGCATATTGTATAGATAGTCCACTTGAACCTACAAGCGCTTTTGAGTTTGCTTGTGTTATTTCTTTTATGGTACTTAAAACCTTTACTTTATCTGCTTCTTTGGTACTTTTTTTAGCGGTAAAATCGGTTGTGTTTACGAGAGACTCTAGTGCTACAAGTGTGTTTTCTGGTGTCATTGCCACCGTCTCCCTTCTGCGCACGTGTTGTACATCTGCTACGTAGTGGTTGTTATTTTCTCCATTAATAATGAGAATACTACCTAGATCCCCATACGTATTTACATAAAAGTCTACTTCTTTATGTAAGGCTGTAGTAGCGATTTTTTGCTGTTCAGATAGTAGTACTGTGCTTCCATTAAAAGGTGTGATATCATCAACACTTTCTAGCTTTTGAAGCTCAAAGTTATAGCCGTACACTTCTTTTAAGGCTGTTGTGTCAAAACGAGAAGAGAGCGCTCCAGTATATAAAATGCGTGTGCTCTTATTTTCTAATAAATTTTTACGAAGCACGGCAAGCACAGGTACAGTCTTAGACTGAAAGCTTATAACGCTTTCTGTCTTTAGGGCATATGTTTTTGCTATTGCCCATTCTAAAATACTTGATAGTGGGTGTCCCAGTCTTATATAATCATAAGCCGTAGGTAACTGGCTCAGTGATTTTTGATCTGAAACATTATTGTTATATAGTTTTTCAAACTCATCAAGAAACTGACTTTTAGCTTTAGATTCATCATAGATGTCTAACCTATGTGTGGTAAGACGTAACCAGTCTTGAGGCATTTCTTGTAATACTTCTTTTATATATGCTAGCATTGCGCTGTGTTTTTATGGTATTACCTCATAATCTGTGAGGCTTTATATGTGTCGCAAAGTTATGAGAAAGTATACAAAAACAGGGGAGATTTATGCGTCTTAACGATTACTTAGCGTATTAAAAAACCACCCTAGATGACTAAGGTGGTTGTTTTTTAATTTGCTTTAGCGATATGCTATGCAAAGAGCTATATGAATTAGTATTCCGCTTTCGCGAAAGCGTAAAAAATATTCTAGCTTGCCTCTTTGTTATTTACATAATCCATAAGGTCTACATCATTACCTAGTAGTACTTGCGTAGGGTTGATACGACCTGCTTCTGGTCCGTTTTCTAACTTAAGTACGCCACGAGGACATACAGCGCTACATACACCACAACCTACACAACTAGAACGTACGATGTTTTCTCCTTTCTGAGCATATGCACGTACATCAATTCCTTGCTCACAGTAGGTAGAACAGTTACCACAAGAGATACATTGTCCTCCGTTTGTAGTAATTCTAAAACGAGATTTAAAACGTTGTACAAATCCTAAGTAGGCTGCTAGTGGGCATCCAAAACGACACCATACTCGGTTACCAAAAATAGGGTAGAAACCAGTCCCGATTACTCCTGCAAACCAAGCTCCTATCAGGAAGCTATAGGTGTCTTTTATCCACTGCGAGTTGATTCCTAAAAAAGCTTCTGCCCCGGTAAAGTAACAGTATAATGTGACGAGTGTCATCACTAGTGAAAACACGAGTACCGAGTGTATGAGCCAGCGCTCAAGCTTCCAGGCTTTCATAGACTTATTAGAATGCTGGCGGTAGGGATCACCAAGAGTTTCGGCAAGGCCTCCACAACCACAAACCCAACTACAGTACCACCTTTTTCCAAAGAAGTAAACCATTACTGGTACAATAACTAGTGTAAGCACAACACCCCACACAAGTATGAAGATACCTAAACCACCACTTTGAGTAAGTGTGTCGAGATTCCACTCAAAGAAGAAATCATAATCTAGCGGGAATGCGTTTTTAAAATCATAACCAGGCTTTCCTAAACTTGCCATAATCTCAGGGATAAGAAAGGCAAATACAATCTGAAAGAATAATACAGAGGTAGTACGTACAATCTGGTATTTATTGTGACGGTATTTTATATACATACGCACCGCCATCGTTACCATAATCACACAGTATAAAAAGCCATAAACAAACCACTGGCTGGCATCGCCTCCGTTAAGCGCATTACTTATAGGGTCGAGTATAAATGTCCAGTTTACCACATAGTCTGCATTAAAATAAAGCACGAGATAAAATAGTACGAGGTACACAAGTACCAGCCAGGCAATCCATCCTCTATTGGTTGCTGCCTCGTGATATACGTGGTCATTTTTGATACCTGGTTTGCCTAATAACACGAGATTAGGAAAAATGAACATAAGAGCTCCTAGTATCCCTAGCCCAAAGGTTAAGAACCACATAAGCCCTTTATTTTCTACTATAAATCCTGTTCCGGCTTTTTTGGCTAGTGAGAAGCTAAAGGCTTGAAAGTCTTTATCGTTTATTCTGTACTGATATTGTTCTCCTTTTTTATCCCACTCCTTTGCCGCATCATATTTTGCAATTTGTGCATCATAGTAGTCATTGTTTTGAGCAAGGGCATCTCTTACGGCACCTGTAAAAGCAAATGTGCCTAGTTTTTTACCCACTACGTTATCTGAAATTTTTTGAGCTACTAGCTCACTTTTAATTCCTTTTTCAGAAATAAAGGAATCAAGTTGTTCTTGTTGTAAGGTGAAGTCTCCCATAAAGATGGAAGCTGTCCAGATGGCAAGCCCAGTAATAAAGATCACCAAGCCTAGGTTTTTAATAATTTTCATAAGTGTAAGTCGTTAGGTTGGTTATGCAAAAATTCTTTTCCAGCTTTTCTTTTTGGGACTAAGTGATGTCCCGTATGCAGCATTATAAGCATCGAGAATATCCTTCTCGTAATGGCTGTAAAACTCAGGATCAAAGTTTGCATCTTTAAGATGCTCTAGCACATAATCTGTTGTGCGTCCCTCAGTAAGCCAGCGGTCAAATAGCTCGTGACGTAGCCTGATACCAAAGTTATTTATACCCACAAACTTGCGAGTACCCTCTTGCATCTCTATAGTGATACACTTGTTATCGTCCTTATGCATCCAGTGAAAGTGTGTATTGCCTTCTTTAGGTTTTGAGAACACCCATCCATACGTCTGGTACTCTATATCCATAAATTTTGCACTGTTAAACCAGTGACCAGGGTTATATGCGGTAGGATTTCCAGTTAATGTCTGAGCAAGTGTTTCTCCCATCATTCTGCCCGTATACCAGACAGCCTCAATGGGTCTACGACCGTTTATACCCTCGTGTTGCTCTGCACAATCACCTATGGCATAAATATCTTTTATATTAGTCTCCAGCATAGGGTTTACCTTGATACCTCGACCTAACTCAATACCGCTATCTTTTAAGAAAGCCACATTAGGAGACACACCAGCGGTAAGCCCTACTACGTTACAGGCGATTTCTTCTCCAGTTTCTTTAATAGTTACAGCGCGCACTTTACCATTATCATCTGCTAGAATACTATCTAGATTAAAGCCTAAACGTAAATCTACGTGGTGAGATTTAATGTGTCTGTTAATCATCTCGCTTTCTCCTTGTGGTAAAACGCCATTCCAGAAACTATTTTCTCTTACTAAAAATGTGACCGGTATATCACGCGTGAGCAGCATCTCTACCATCTCAATACCTATAAGACCGCCACCTACTACCACAGCACGTTTACAGGTTTCTTTATCTGGAGCATTTGCCTCTAGCATATCTAGATCTTGTTTTGAGTACAACCCTTGTACACCATCTAGATCTTGCCCTGGCCACCCAAATTTATTAGGTTTTGACCCCACAGCAAGCACGAGTTTATCATAACTCATTTTTTCGCCACCAGAGAGTAATAATTGCTTATTCTCGTGATCTACTGTGTCTACAAAAGCGCGTTTAAGATCAATACGGTTTTTCTTCCAGAAGTAATCTTCATACGGTTTTGTGTGCTCATATTTCATATGTCCCATATAGATATACATAAGCGCTGTGCGAGAAAAGAAGTGATCTGTTTCGGCAGAAATGATGGTGATCTTTTTGTCAGAAGCTTTGCGGATGTGACGGGCGGTTGTAACGCCAGAAATCCCGTTGCCTATAATGACGATATGTTCTTGCATAATGGTTGGTGTTTTTAAGTAATTTGAAAAGAGGTTCTAGTAATGTGGTATGTGATTACGCTTTCGCGAAAGCGTATGTAAAACCTTTTTTCTTCACAAGTTACTAGGGTTGTGTCGAACTAAAGATAGTAAACTTAACAGCACCTAGGCTTATTTAGAACATATCTAAATGAATTGTAGATTAATGCTATAAATACATTAAGGACAACAAGCTATCTGGTGATCAAAATCAATTTATTTTAAGAAAAAGTGTAAGACGATTGTTTTTTACCCGACCCAAGTGCACATAAAACAGCAATTATGAAAATCGTTACATTCCTTTTTACACTACTTGTTATTAACACGATGAGTGCACAGAGTACAGATGCATTTTTTACAGATGCAGATGTTTTTTTTAAAGAATATATAAAAAATGGAAGAGTAGATTATGCTGCTGTACAAAGTAATCCAGAGTCTTTAGATAAACTCCTTGCGGTTGCACAAACTATAAAAGTGAGCAAGACAGATACAAAAACATACCAAGCTTTCTGGATCAATGCTTACAATCTATCTGTAATAAAAGGGGTTGTGGCTAAGTATCCCGTAAAGCAACCGCTCAGCATAAAAGGTTTTTTTGACAAACAAAAACACGCTGTAGGAGGTAGCTCAATCACCCTTAATGATATAGAAAACAAGAAGCTACGTGCTGTTTTTCCAGACGAGGCTCGTTTTCATTTTGTACTTGTATGTGCAGGATTGGGCTGTCCTCCTATAATAAATGAAGCATATATACCTAGTAAGCTTGAAGCTCAGTTACAGCGACAAACTAAACTAGCGCTCAATAATCCATCGTTTATACGAGTAAAAGGCAAAAAGGTACAGATCTCACAAATATTTGAGTGGTATAATGGTGATTTTACTAGAAGTGGGAGTGTGCTGGATTTTATAAATAAATACAGAGGAACTAAACTAGATATAGACTCAAAACTCTCTTATTACCCTTACGACTGGACCCTAAATGATGTCAAATAATGACATCGTACTGAGTCTGCAACGTTTTACGTGAAAGTTGTCATAATACTAAGGTTCGTAAAACAAAACCCTCTAGTAGGCTCAGTTTTTTTAAAGTTTACAAGACTTTCTCACTCCACTACTTGCTCTTACTGAGTGGAGTGAAGAGAGCACAAATAATAAATTTCCAACCTAATATTTAAAAAAATGAAACATTTTTTAATGGGCGCGCTATGCCTAATCGCTACCACTATTTACGCACAAGATATTGATGATAATGAGATAGGCGGCTCTGTCATACAGACGCTTACACCATCTAAGCTTATTGCAAAAGGACAATATGACATCAAGTGGTTTAATAATTTGTACACGCAAACAGAAAGTACATTTACAGATGGTGATGAGCCTAGACAATCATTTTTTACATCATCACTTGAAGCTTTTACTGGAGTTTCAGAAAATAGAAGACTCAATGTAGGTGTAATTTTAGAAGTTCGATCTAATGTAATAGGCGGTAGAGATGCGCTAGATGTCTTTAGTTTTGACGGAGAGCGTGGCACCGCTCGTAGTGGTCTTACTTCTATCGCTCCTGCGGTAAAGTTTGTTCCTTTTGCATCTGTAAATAACTTTTCAATTCAAAGTTCGCTATCTATACCACTTATAGATCAAGAGACAGAGCAAGGAGTTTTTCTTGACCAAAAAGGATTCACGTGGCAAAACCGTTTCTTTTTTGATCACACCTTTGCAGGTGGTGACTGGCAAGTATTTGCAGAGCTTAATTCTGAGTTTAATTTTGGAAAAGAGGCAGAGCAAGATGAGAACTTTGACACCGTAGACGGCAGCTTTGCAAATAATAGTTTAAATCTTACTCCAGGGGTGTTTTTAAGTTACTTCCCTAGTGCTAAGTTTACCGTTCTAGGCTTAGTACAGCACTCACAGCGCATAGATCTAGGTAATGATTTTGAGCAAGACTTTACCGCAGTAGGTGGAGGCGCAAAATATCAACTCACAGATGAGCTCAACCTCGAGGCTTTATATACCAACTTTGTAAGAGGTAATAATACGGGACTAGGTGAGACTTTTAACTTGGGACTACGAGTTGTTTTTTAATATAAGCATCTACTAGATTTGACGTATACTTTATAATCTAGAGATCGCTAGACCTGACCACTTATAAAAGTGGTCAGGTTTTTTTGGTTTACTACATAGAAGCCTATCTTTAATTTCTTGAATTGATACTAATGATAAAAACAGTTTTACAATCTCTCATAATCATACTGGTCTTACAAGCGTGTAGTGCTCAGCCAGCTCCAGAGCAAAAGGTTAACGGTATAAGTTTTGTGGCAAATCGCTCTCCAGTAGACAGCAGTCACGTGGCACCCGTTCTTGATATAAACGCAAACTATGCTGCCGTAATGCCTTTTGGTTTTGTGCCGGCACTAGATAAAGCGCAAATTGTATATAATACAGATAGACAGTGGTATGGTGAGACTAGAGAAGGCGGTCGTAATTATGTAGCACAACTTCACGATAAAGGTATAGATGTGATGCTCAAACCACAGATATGGATACGTCGGGGTGAGTTTACAGGTTACCTCAAGATGGAGACAGAAGGGGAGTGGCTGGCACTTGAGCAATCGTATCGCGATTTTATAATGGATTATGCCACACTTGCTCAAGAGGAAGATGCAGCAATATTTTGCATAGGCACAGAGCTGGAGCAATTTGTAGTAAATAGACCAGCTTTCTGGCAACAGCTCATAAAAGATATCAAAAAAGTATACAAAGGTAAGCTTACGTATGCTGCAAACTGGGATGAGTATAAACGAACACCCTTCTGGCAAGAGCTGGATTATATAGGTATAGATGCTTACTTTCCAGTATGTGATGATCAAACACCTACTGTGGCGTGTGCCATAGAAGGCTGGATAAAATGGAAAGAGGAGATTTCCGCTTTCGCGAAAGCGCAACAACGCAAAGTATTATTTACAGAGTATGGCTATCGCTCTGTAGACTATACAGGTAAAGAACCCTGGCGCTCTGACCGAAGTATGACTCAAGTAAATCTAGAAGCGCAAGTAAATGTTACAAAAGCACTTTATGAAGCCGTCTGGGATGAAGAGTGGATGGCAGGAGGCTTTTTATGGAAATGGTTTATACATCACGACCGTGTAGGAGGACCAGAAAATAGCCAGTTTACACCTCAAAACAAACCAGCTCAAGATATTGTAAAAGAATACTACGGTAGAAATTAAATACGATAGCTCCTGCAATGTTTACGATTAAGAACCGACAGACTCATAGTATCGTAAATAAACCTATGAAACAAATTATATATCTATGTCTGTTCTTGTTACCTTGCCTTGTTTATGCTCAAAAGCAGCAAGTAGAAATAATTACTTTTAAAGGGTTAAAAAAAGTAGATGAGTCACTGTTAAGAAGACTCATAAAAACAGAAGTAGCATCTCCTTATGACTCGCTTAAAGTAGCTACAGATGTAGAGCGATTTAATAGACTTCCTGCTATTGCAAAAGCCACTGCTACTATAGCTGAGGTACGTAATGGTGCTATAGAAGTCACTTATGATATTGTAGAAAATTTTACAATTATACCGGGTATACGTATCTCTGAGGCAAATGATGGAAGTTTTGCCTTTAGACTCAGTGTATTTGAGTTTAACTTCTTAGGCCAGAGCCAGATTGTGGGTGGCTTTTACCAGCGTGATGTTTTTAATTCTTACGGAGCTTACTGGGAGGCCCCATTTTTATTTACAAACAAGTTAGGGCTAGGTGTAAATTACATTAAAGATGTCACCTTTGAGCCCATTTACTTTGATACAACTACTCTCAATTATAAAAAAGATAGAGCGGGAGCTGAGATTTACGGACTTTACGAAATTGACTTTCACAACAAAGCAGAGCTAGGGATTAATATTTTTAAAGAGCAGTATGCTGCAAACGATACAGAGATAGATGCTACTTTTCCAAACAATCTAGAGGCTTCAAAAATTGCTGTGCGAGCTGAGTATGAGACAAATTTTTTAGACATAGATTATCAGTATGTTTCTGGTTTTAGAAACTTACTTGATGCGAGATATATTAATGGAGGTGAGGGCTTACTTGACGACTCTTTTATAGGAGTTAATACAACCGAATATTTTAAAAGAATAGGAAGTAAAGGTAACTGGGCAAGTAGATTACAATTAGGATTTGCTTCTTTTAATGAGTCTGAGTTTGCGCCATTTACTGTAGATAATCAGTTTAACTTACGTGGGGCTGGTAATGATATCGCGAGGGGTGCGAGTTTTATATTTATAAATACAGAGTACCGCCACACGCTGCTAGAGAGAGGCTGGTTTGTACTACAGGGTAATGCCTTTGTAGATGGAGGAACCTTAAGAGAGGCAAGGCAACCGCTAGATGATCTTGTAAGTGGTGATGCTCTTGAGGTATACTCTGGGGTAGGATTGCGTTTTATACATAAACGTATATTTAATGCAGTTATAAGACTAGATTATGGAGTAGGGCTAGGGGCGTCACAAAACAGTGGTCTTGTCTTTGGGATAGGACAGTATTTTTAATAGATAGAGAGATTCTTTTATAATGATGTAAAGTGTTACAGAGAGTATTAATTTTAATGGTATGTTGCATTACTGCTGTACAGCTTGCTGGACAAGAGGGTGAAGTGCTAGACCTTAAAGTACAAGGCACAAAAAGGCTTAAACCTAGTTTTATAAAACTCATAAGTGATATAAAACCGGGAGTTGCATTGGACTCTGCAGTGATAAATCAAGATATAATACGCCTTAAAAGACTTCCAGCAGTTGCTCACGCTTATTTTCAGGTTTTTAAGTCACACGATAACTTCTATAATGTTTTTTATAACGTAGAAGAAAATATCACAATAAACCCGCAAGTTAATTTCTACACGACTAATGATGATGAGTTTGCATACAGGCTAGGTCTTTATGAATATAATTTATTAGGAAGAAATATAGGTTTTGGAGGGTTTTATCAGAAAGATATTTTTAGCTCGTATGGTATAAATTTTAGAGCGCCTTTTTTATTTAATAACAATGTAGGACTTGCGATTAACTTTCAGAGTCTTACTACTCAAGAACCTGTGTTCTTAGATAATGGTACTGCAGACTATAAGTATAACAATACTTCCATAGAGATTTTAGGCCTATATGCTTTTAACTTTAAGCATCGTGTTGAGTTAGGTGTTAACTTCTTTAATGAAGATTATTTATACCTCAATGGAGCCACAGATGTGAGCGTGCCACAAGCCTTTAATGTAGATAAAATACTGCTTAAAGGAATTTATGAGTATGATGCTCTAAAGTATGACTTTCAGTATGTGAGTGGTTTTAAAAGTACTTTTAATGTACAATATGTACAGGCTAATGCGGTGACATTACCAGATTTTACCATCTGGTGGAATGATTTTAGATATTTTGCTAGAATACGAGATAAGGATGGTATTTATGATGGAAACTTCGCAACGCGATTGCGTCTAGGTCTTGCTACAAATGCAGATTCTCCTTTTGCCCCCTTTTCTGTAGATAACAATCTTAATATACGAGGTGTAGGTAATACCATAGATAGAGGCACCGGCGTGGTAGTACTCAATGCAGAGTATAGACAAACGCTAGCAGATCGAGACTGGTTTACAATACAAGGAGTGGGCTTTGTAGATGCTGGCTCTTGGCGCAATCCCGGGGGAGATTTTGGCGATTTTGGTGATGATCAAAATTTACGAGTTTATCCAGGTCTAGGCCTTAGGTTTATTCATAAAAAGATTTTTAATGCCACTTTTCGAGTAGATTATGGGTATGGTGTTACCTCAAATTCCACTAGTGGATTTGTGTTTGGTATAGGGCAGTATTTCTAGTTACGTTTGTTAAACTCAAAACAATTGAGATAATATTAATAAGATCTCATAAGTAGTATTGTAGATTTATATCAGTATTAACAACAAACCAAAAACCAATGTCACTAATAACCATTATTCTAAGTATTCTTTTTCCGCCACTAGCAGTTGCACTAGAAAAAGGAGCAGGAAAAGATTTACTCATAAATATCTTACTTACCCTATTAGGCTGGCTTCCCGGAGTGATTCACGCCTTTTACGTAAACAGTAAATAAGAGCAACACATATATTACAAGCGCCCGCTACATAAGTAGCGGGCTTTTTTATGTTATAAAGACTTGTAGGAGTTTAATAGATATAGGTACGCTTTCGCGAAAGCGTAAAAAAACCTTTTAAAAATAGTAGGTTTTAGACAAACTATAGCAGACATTTTTTCGTAGGTTTAAAAAACCATTACAACCTACATCTATGCGCATCATTACTACTGTATTTGTACTTCTTTACGGCATTTGCACTACTGCACAAGAAGATAAAGTAAGACCTTTTGATGTAGAGGCAGACCTTTTTGGCGGAACGATTTTAGAACATAATCCAGATATCTCTCACCTTATTACAGAACATCCTACGGGAGTGATGCTGGCATATAACCGAAAGACCTATGGTTTTGAACCCTGGGAGCGTCGTTACAACTTTCCAGATGTGGGGTACACCTTTGTGTACCAAGATATGAAAAATGAGTATCTGGGAGAACTATATAGTGTGTATGCGCATTATAACTTCTATTACTGGAAGAGGCGCTTACAGTTTAGAATAGGGCAGGGTCTCGCGATTGCTACAAAACCCTATGACAGGGAGAATAATTTTATAAATAATGCATATGGCACTACAGTCTTGAGTAGCACGATGCTTAAGTTAAGCTATAAGAAAAATAATATTTTTAAAAATATAGGCTTTCAAGCAGGGGTGACTATTATACACTATAGTAATGCAAATCTTAAGGCACCAAATAATTCTACAAATACGTGGGCGTTTACTGCAGGGTTAAATTACTTCCCAAAAGCGGCCGAGTTTCCCGAGTATATACCTATGGGAGAAAAAACTCCTTATAAAGAACCTATACATTTTAACTTAACAGTGCGCGGTGGAGCAAACCAAAGCGATATAAACAACTCACCACGCTATGGTTTTGTTACCATTACTGCCTTTGTAGATAAGCGTATTAATCACAAATCTAGCTTTACGGCAGGAGTTGACGCATTTTTTGCAAATTTTTTAAAAGAGCTCATACGTTATGAGTCTATTGCATATCCAGATGGTGATGTCACGGGTGAGGAAGACTGGAAGCGTTTTGGGATTTTTGTAGGACACGAGCTGCACTTTAATGAGCTTTCTTTTGTATCCCAATTAGGATACTATGTGTACTACCCGTATGATTTTGAAGGGAGATTTTACAATAGGTTAGGTTTAAAAAGAACCTTCGGAAAACACCTTGCAGGGAGTATGGTCGTAAAGGCACACGGTGCAAAAGCAGAGGCAGTAGAGTTTGGTATAGGATATAGATTTTAATAAGATGAGACACTCCATTTATATAGCTAGTATAATAGTAATCATTGTAAGCATCATTTCTTGTGATACAGAAGACACACTTACGTGTCTAAAAGCCACAGGCGATATCATTACACAAGAGTATGACCTAACAGATTTTGATAGTATTACCATCTTTGAACGTGCTCAACTCATAGTGACAGACGCTCCAGATATCTCGGTAAGACTAGAAACTGGAGAAAATTTACTTGAAGATTTTGAAATTCTCATAGAGGACAATACACTCAAAATTAAAAACACAGCTTCTTGTAATGTTATACGTGATTATGATACATCAAAGGTGTATGTGAGTCATCCCGATTTAAAACAAATACGCAATAGCGGCGGGCAAACGGTAGAGGCAGAGGGTGTCTTGACCTGGAACTCACTCAGGTTAATAAGTGATGACCTTATAGAAGAAGACTTTTATCATAAAGATGGTGACTTTAATCTTACACTAGATGCAGAAAATGTGCTATTACAATGCAACGGATTGTCTAATTTCTTCATAAACGGAAGTGTGACAAATCTTACCATAAATTTACTAGATGGTGATAGTAGATTACCCTTAGAAGATCTTGATGTTCAAAATGTCTCTATCTTCCACAGGGGGACTAATGATGTAATACTAGCACCACAATCATCTATCGTGGGAGAATTACGTAGTACGGGTAATTTGATTTTAAAAAATACACCACCAGTTGTTGAGGTAGAAAGCTTCTTTACGGGTGAGGTTATTATTGATTAATTATTCTTTCGCTTTAAGCGAAAAAAAGCGCCCCAGTATGGAGCGCTTTGTATAATAAAATCGAAGTAGTTTAGACTATATAGTTTCTACCACTTTATCTAATGCGATTCTTGATTTTGGATTTTTACTAGGTTGGTTAAAATCCTCTTCATCTCTATATCCTATAGCTACGGCAACTAGGGTTGCATAGCCATCGTTTCCTATAATCTTGTCATAGTTTACAGGCTCTATTCCTTCCATAGGGGTAGCATCTATGCCCATAACCGCACAAGCACTTAGCAATACACCTACAGAGAGATATACTTGCTTATCAAACCAAGCAGTAACCTGTTCTTTAGGCAGCGGTTTTAGATTCTCATTATAATAATCTACCATTCCTTGTGGTAATTCTCTCTTTATTTGCTCTTCAAAAAGTGATAAATCATCTACTCTACTAAAAACAACTACAGTATCACTCTTTGTTACTTTCTCAGTGTTTATCCAAGATACTTTAGAGAGCTTCTCTTTTGTGTCTTGATCAGAAACAAAAGTAAATTTCCAAGGCTGGCTGTTTATAGAAGAAGGACTTAGTCGTAAACTTTCTTTAAGCTCTTCTATGTGCTTAGGATCTATCTTTTTTGTCTCGTCATACACCTTTGTGGTGTAGCGCTCTTGCATTGCATTTATAAAACTCATAACGTTTATTTTTTTTGCTGTATTAACTATTTTAGTAAAAGTATATACAGTTATAAAGCTTTGCAAGAACAGCCAAAAAGTATAGGTTTAATTTAACACATCGAGATATATGCCATTAAATGAGAAAAGGCTCTTGCTGTACAAGTCTTACGATGGGAGTGATAGGTGGTAAGTGGTAAATGGTAATCATTTACCATCTTATAGAAGGTCCATTACAATATAGTGAACTACGCAAGCAAATGCCTTCTGTGACATAGCGCACACTTAGCCTACAGCTCAAAACACTAGAGAGTGATGGTATAATAGATAGAAAGGTTTATACTACAAAACCACCACTTAAAGTAGCGTATATGCTTACAGACATAGGTAAGTCACTTATACCACTTATAAACGCAATTGCAGACTGGGGTCGCAAAGCAGATGAGGTATAAACCTGTTATGAGATCTTGTTGAGATAATATTTGTGCAAATCTTCTGCACTAGCGCCTAGCCATTTGCGCACATAAATACTCCAGAAGTGAAACTGTAATTTCCAGATACCATTTTCCTCATAACGACGTGCAGAGGTTGTGAGCCATTCTTGAATAACGACAAATTTACGTCGCGCATATAACTTATTTATAAGGTCATTATCCTCATAAATAATATATCGCTCATCAAAGCGGCCCAGTTCTTCAAAAAGAGCTTTGGTAATAAACTGGCTCTGGTCACCACCACGGCACGCTCGCCACTTAAACTTTGTAAGCCAGCCAGCTAGCTGTAGCCACCAGTGATTAGAATCAAACTTCATTTTAAAGCACCCTGCAGGATTACCCTGAGTGACCTCTTTTAAAATGAGTGCATCATAGTTTTGAGGTGGGTAAGAGTCTGCGTGTAAAAAGTAAAGTATGTTACCTGTAGCTTGTATGGCTCCCGTATTCATCTGTCGTGCTCTACCTTTTTGAGACGTGATAATAGATACCGTTTTACTAAGCGCTGCATATTGAGTGACTTGAGTAACAGTGTCATCACTACTGCCACCATCTACAACGATGATTTCGTGTATATAATTTTGAGAAGACGCCTTGTTTTCTAGGTGAGTGAGCAATGCACATATGGTCTCAGACTCATTAAGAACAGGGATAACTACAGATATAGAATTCATTAAAGATGTATCTTATTCTAAATGTACGCAAAAACACCTCAATCAGTTTTACTTTATTGCTTATTTAAGCCCCAATCATATTCCTTAAACGTGACAGGAGTACCAGGCGCAACCGGAGTATTTGCATATTTATTTATATAAGGTAGTAAGCTTTTATTTGATCCTCTATAAAAGTCTTCTGTGTAAAATTTAAAAATAGAAGAAAGCGCTGCCGTATTTGCGCTAATATCATTTTTTGAACTATTAATAAACTGCTTAGTTGCTTTGTCAAGTTGCTCATTGATTTTAGCAGCAGTGTACGCCTCACGCAGTAGTGGTGGGCAAGAGATAGATGCACAGTTTATAGCAAAATGTATTCTAGGCTCATTCATCTTGCGTAGCACGCCATTTTCAATGCCTCCTAGAGAGAGCAAGCGTCCATCTACTCTTGCACGCCCTTTAGTCCACGGGGCGTCTACATCTTTTATACTGCTTACCTCTGGGTTATCAAGTATGAGCTCTACAGTGACTGCGTTATAAAGATTAATATAATAAGCAAGTAACTCTTGTTCACTCCACTTGTTTGATGGGTCAAGATTTGCGAGTTGATTTAAGTAGCCGTTAAGTAGCGGTCTATCTTTTTGGAATCCATCATAGTCTACAAGTCCCTCTTCATTTACATACTTTTTGAGCAATGAATCCCATTGCGAGTGATCTACATTTACAGCAGAGTTTGCCGTAGTAGATGTAAGTGGTTGTGTTACTTCCTTAGTAGGTTGCCCTTGACTTGTAATCCCTCCAGCAGAGAGCAACGCACAGCTTTGTAAAGAGATGGCTATGGCTATTAGTGATAAAATGCGTGTGTATATTTTCATAACTATTATTTTATTGGTTTACACTTTCGTGAAAACTTAATATCGCTTTTTCAAAATAGATAAGCGAGTAATTAAGAAAACTTTACTACTTATTGAGCGTCCAGTCATATGCTTTATATCTCACCTTCGCCGAAGGTAAAATAGGAGTTGAAGCGTACGTATTTAGATAATCTATCAGGCTACCATCTGTTTTGAAATCTTTTGCAAACCAGCTGAAAATTTTAGACACCTCAACTCTTTCCGTTGTAATCGTGTTACGAGAGGTGTCATTTATAAATTCACGAGCTAGCTTATCAAGCTGGTCATCTACACTTGCCGCTGTAAAAGCCTCATTAAGCAATGGCGGGCAAGAAAATGAAGCGCAGTTTATCCCAAAGTGAATTCTTGCATCGCCCATTTTTCTTAAAATATCGTGTTCTATCTGGTTGAGGTTATACCAGCTATCTTCAAGTTTCCAGAATCGTTGATCCCACGGGTTTTTAATATCCTTTATGCTTTCTAGCGGATAGTGACGTAAGATGAGATCTATAGTCATTGCATTATATGCGTTCATCCAGTAGGCGAGCTTTTCTTCTTGAGACCACGCATCTGTAGGTGTTTGTTCTCCTAGTAGTTTAATGTAGTTGCGTAGTTTTCCCCAGTTTGATTTAAAACTATTATAATCTACATTTCCAGCTGGTGATACATATGCCTTAAGTAAGTCATTAAAACTATCGTGATTAACAGTTTCTGTAATTGCAGTATTAAAAACTTCAACTTCAACTTCAATTTCTTCCGATTCAGTAATCATCTCTTCTGCTAGAGCACTTACTGTGGTTGTATCTTCTGTAACAGTTATGATGGGAGCTGTTTCTATAGGGACACTATCTTTCTTTATGACAGCAGGTGTTTCTGCAGTAGTGACTTCAGGTGGTGCAGTTATAGTCTTAGTTGTGCTACAAGCACAAGCAAGACAGAGTAAAGAAATGTAAAGAAAGGTTTTCATAGATGTTGGTTTCATAAAAAAGCGCCTCTTATAAAGAAACGCTTTTTGTGTGACTCATACGTATAGAGTCGTATGTATTATAAAAAACTAACAGTAGCCTAGCAACATCCACCACCATCATAGTGATACGTAGACTCGCTTATAAAGATGTCATCACGACCTAAAGCGGCAAGTGCTCCTGCTGTTTTATCACAAATAGCCAGCGGCTGATTTTTAAGAAGGATGTGTCCTAGCTTATCATCAAAAAAATCTTCTTCTCCATAATAAATCGCGGCTTTACCTGTAAAAATACAAGGTCCGTCTGCTGGCATAGGATCTTTGATTGCTGCTACTTCAATAGACTCAATGTAAATGAGCTCATCTGTAGGATATGCTCCAGGATTAAGTATTCTATATGGCTTACGAGCTCTTATCTCAATAGTTCCAAAACCAGCATCTGTAAGTGCTTTTACATACTCGGCTATGGGTAAACTCCCAGAAAGACAAAGCGCACGTAAACGATCATCATTACGTAATTCCTCATTCATTTCCTGCTCACAAGTAGGGTCGCTCATTACAAGCTTGCCGTGAGGTTTAAGCACGCGATACATCTCTGCAATGGCGCGTTTTAAATCTTCGGCTTTAAAGATGTTGAAGAGGCAGTTTTGTGCTGCTACGTCTATTGAGTTATCTGCCACATTGAGGTTAAGGGCATCTCCTTTTTGAAGATCTACAAATTCGCTCTTAAACCAAGGGTTCAACTTCTCTGCTTCTATAAAGTTTTTGCGAGACGCTTCTAGCATTTCATCTACCACATCTACACCTACTACGCCACCTTTATTACGATTAAAGTATGCAAACTGTAATAGCTCCATACCACCACCTACACCTACATATAGCATCTTGGGCTCATTAGTAAGATCACGAGCATTTACAGTGCTTCCGCAACCGTAATTCATCTCTTGCATTATCTTTGGGATCTTTAATCCAGGTAATTCCCATATAGGATTTGTAGTACAGCACAGTCCTACATCTGGTGTAAGTGCTGCTTCTTTATAAAGATCATTTGTAGCATTAAGGTAACTCATAACTCGTTGTTTAAATAGATAGTAGTTTGTATGTAATGATGATATCTTTTGGTTTAGATTTCGCTTTCGCGAAAGCGTACTTTATAAAGATTTAATCAATCCTGTAAAGAGCGTGATCATCTCTGGCTCTGCCTTACCAGCCATTGCAATTATTTCTGGAATATCTACTGGCTTGAGGTTGTCTGGGTCACACTCATCTGTAAGAACAGATACTGCCACCACTGGAAGTTTTAAGTGATTTGCTACGATAATTTCTGGTACAGTACTCATCCCTACGGCATCTGCTCCTATAATTCTTAAGTAGCGATACTCTGCGCGAGTTTCCAGCTGTGGACCTACTACAGATGCATATATTCCTTCGTGTAAGTTTATGCCATTGTCTTTTGCAATAGTGCGTAGCGTATTGTTCATAGCAGCATCATAAGGTGCGCTCATATCTACAAAGCGCTCTCCCATTTTTTCTACTCCTTTAAAAGCTAGCGGTGATCCTCCTTGTAGATTAATGTGATCATCTATGAGCATTAATTCTCCTTTTTTGAAATCAAGGTTAATAGCTCCAGAAGCATTAGATACTAATAGGTGCTTGATGCCTAAAGCGTGCATCACACGTACTGGGTAGGTTACATCTGTAAGTGAGTAGCCTTCATACACGTGAAAACGACCTTGCATAATAATAACCTTTTTACCTTCTAGCGTACCGTAAATTAATTTACCTGTATGGAACTCTACAGTTGCCGTTGGAAAATTAGGAATATGATTATAGCTTGCGGTGTGTTCTATCTCAACACGATCAATAAGTTGCCCAAGACCAGTACCTAAAATGATACCTACTTCAGGATTTTCAAAGCCTTTGCTTTTTAAGTAATCTGCTGTTTCTATGATGTATTTTTCCATAATATGTTTTTTTAAACGTATTAAATTTTCTTGTTATTGTAAATACTGAGCAAACTCAGCATATGGTTTTAAATCCTCTGCAAAGTCAATGTCATTAAGGGTTTCAAGTTGATGAACTTTTGCTGTTGCTAGATCATCCATAGTACTTGCAAAGACCGTATCGCCACCCCATTCTTTGTTGTAAAATACCTCTTTTACAAGCTTGTTCATCCCCATTAAATAATAACCACCATCTTGGGCTGGGCCTATTACTGCATCATTAGAGTGTAGCGCGTCAAAAGCCTCATTTATGTGAGAAGCACGCAAGTCGTAGAGGTCACTGCCTACAATGAGTACATTGTCATACCCATCTGCAAAGGCTTTTTCAAATGCCATATACATACGTACTCCTAGATCTTCACCTTCTTGCTGGAATTTTTCAAAAATAGCATTATCCCACATATCATTATCGCGCACCTTCACAGAGTAGCCTACACGTTTAGTACAATTTAAAGTGCTTACTACGTCTTTGGTGTGTGACAAGAGCTTCTTGTAAATCTCAAGAGCGTTTTCTTGACCTACACCTTTGGCTAGTCTGCTTTTTACTTTGCCTAGTTCTGGATTTCTGGTGAATATGAGTACTATATTTTTCTTCATTATTGCTTTCTATAATTATATAAGAGGTACAAAAACATAAGCGCCATCGTGATGAGCTGCTGGTATATACTCGCATTAATAGACCAACCTAGGTTCTCAAAATTTAGCTTGCTTACAGTTAGTACGAGTAATAGGATAAGGAGTATGATAAATATGAGTATGATTTTCTTTCTAGTCATTACTCATCATCTTTTTTTGTCCACTGGTCACTTTTTTTAATGGCTATAAACATCCCAATATTTGCTATAATAATGAGACTACTAGAGAGATAGTCTTTCCAGGTGGATGTCTCGTTAGTAAGATGATAAGCCAATAAAGCAAATCCTCCTATGGTGAGGCCTATAAAAATGAGTGGTATATATTTATTCATCTAGTAAACTTTATGTCCTGTTTTTAAATATTTCCCCCAAACTTTGGAAAATACGTGAACAGAGTCGGTTGGTTGTTTGTTCTTGTTTTGAATTTCGTAGCCTTCATCTTTCCACGCAAATATGCTTCCGTATAGATTTTTGACGTTTGTAAATCCTTTCTTCTTCAATCGCTCGCCAAAATCTTCAGAGCGTATCCCTACGGAGCAATAAACGACGATGGGTTGATCTTTTTTTGCTTTCGCGAAAGCGTACATACTATCATTCACCTTCTCAGAAACCCACACCGCTCCAGGGATATGGCTTACCTCAAACTCTTCCTTTTTACGAGTGTCTAAAATTAAGTAGTCACTCATTTCCATCTTGAGTTCTTGCACAGAAATATAAGGAACAGAGCGTGTGTTGTACTGTTTTAATAACAAGTCCATATCTGATTGCCCAACACTTATAGCGCTTATGAGAAAGATGAGTATGTATATGATTTTTTTGATAATAGGTCTTTATAATTTGATGCCAAATCCTTGTAAGCCACTCTCTACAGGTGGCAGTATTTCTGTGTTGTCCCAGATGCCAGTTACGATGGTACGCGCATATTCTTCTGGCAGTAAGCCGTTTTGCATTAACTGGCTCGTGAGCTTGTAATTATATGCAAAGGTATGATGTTCATAGCTAAGATTGCCAGAAGTGTCATCTAGAATGGCATACCAGACTTCTGTAGAGCCATCATTTGCTGGCATCCCAATCACGCCAGGGTTGAGCCAGAGTTTATCTTCTTGCTCCGTATGAAAAGGCAAGCCGCAATGTCCTGCAACAATCACATCACTTTGGGTTGTATCAAAATTTGAGCCTTTTATTTCCCAAGCTGTAGATTTAAATATGAATTCAGAAATATGATTATATGAGCCGTGTACAACCGTCACCTTTTTACCAGCGTAGGTAAATGTAATATGGTCTGGAAGCGCCTCTAATGTCTCTAGCGAATTCTTAGAGAGTTTGCTTTGTGCGTAAGGATACCACAACTGGCTAAAACCATCACAACGCGATCCTTCTCTAAAGTCACACCCACAATCTTCTGCGCCTTCACTCAGTTGCTTTTCTACATTACCAGCGATACCGTGTGTTCCCCATATTTTATAGAGTTGTACGGTTTCTTCTGGTTGCGCACAATATCCCACGATGTCTCCAGTGCATATGCAATTTTCTGGTGCAATCCCTTGTTCCTCTGCTATGGATTTTAGTTTCTCTAGTGCTTGTAGATTGCTATACACACCGCCATAAAGGAGTACTTTGCCAGTGAGATTGCCTATGTTTTTTATCTTTTTATCCATCGTGGTATGAGGTATAATATGGTGCAGGCTGTGATGCCCCAGACGTTTGTCCAGAGTAAGGCAGCATAAGATCCTGTTGTAAATTGTAATGATAATGGTAAGGCATCAAAAACTAATATGAAGCCAAAAATGATACCCGTCACTACACTCAAGTAATAACTAATTTTTGGGGCTGGCTTTCGCCAAAATAAAAATACCGGCGTTAGTCCAATTACCATCGTTCCAGATATGGTCGTGGCGCTTAAAATCTCTGCATTAAGAAATACGGGAATGGTTCCCAATATGGCAATTACAGCCATAGATAATCTCCCAAACGAAAGATTCTTACCCAAATTTAAATCGACTGAAAGTAATTTTGAAAATGAGGAGAATGTACTGTCCAGCGTAGATGCCGCCGAGGTAATCATAATAAAGTTGATGACTAATAATATGACTACGCCAAAAGCTTTGCCAACTTCTACCGCGGCCTGTCCTGCCATTCCTTGTGATTGAGCATACACACCTATTACACTAAATAATATAATACAAGCAGCTCCCAATACCGAGGCGATTAGAAAGCTAAGTAAAGTAACCTTAGGCGAACTTAAAAATGCTCTATCTGTTAATACAGGATCGTGAAAGGGATATGAGAATGACTGCAACAAGGCTGCAAATAGCAAATTAAGACCAAGATCAAAACTCCACGTTCCAGAAGTCGCAACCTCCTTCACACTAAAATCATCTACCGAAAATATACTCCATAATATCACACATAGCAGTATGGAGAATAATCCCATCTGTATCACATCTGTAAATATAGAACTGCTCAATCCGCCCTTG
The DNA here is from genome assembly GCF_947496725.1 of uncultured Dokdonia sp. GTDB lineage: Bacteria > Bacteroidota > Bacteroidia > Flavobacteriales > Flavobacteriaceae > Dokdonia. Next base: position 41,250 of record NZ_CANMDS010000006.1, on the reverse strand, counting down.
AGCGCATAAGCAAGAGTGAGTATCGTAAAGACCAGAATCGCCCAATAATAAGGAGTGCTTCCCATCTCTCCAAAGTAAGAACCTATCACCATCGTGTTACTCCACACCTCATTAAAAAGCCTAATGGCTATGAGCACAGAAAATAAGCGCATCGCTCCTTTTCCAAATCGAGAAGTTAGAAACTGATGTATACTTGTAAATCCACCTTGCAAACGCATCTGGTAGATAATCACACCAGCCACGGCAAAGGAGAGGTAATAACCCGCATAAGCCACACCACCCACAATCCCAAAACTCAGACCTAGGTTGGCAGCATTGGTTATACTCTTTGCAAAAATCCACGAGATAATGAGACTACCCGTAAGCATCCAGACATTAGGAGACTTCTTACGATGCGTAGCCTTAAAAAACTCATCAGGACTTTTGGCAAGCGGAGACAGCACAAACATCAACACACTCGATGCTATAATTAATCCCCATTGCCAGATTTCTACATTCATATATAAGCTCCTTATTCTAATATTTATCACTTTCCGTTAGGAAAGTGTATTTCACAAAAGTTCCCCTCTTTGAAGAGGGGCTAGGGGAGATGTCCGCAGTACCCTCCCACAATTCATTAATCTACATCCCACCACACGCGTACATTAAGGCTATTGCCATCTGTTGCATCAAATGCTGTCTGGTAATTATCTGCATTGAGCGCTTCTTCTTCAGATGGGTAAGGCATACGTACGGGAATTAAACCGTCATTAAGACTTGCTTGCACATCCATAAACGCAGGAAAACCGGTGCGTCTATATTCTATCCAACCTTCATAGCCGTTTATGATGTTTGCAATCCATTTTTGAGTAAGTATTTGTTCTAGCGGCGAACTATCTACATTATTAAAAGCAGCATTACCAGTAAGATAATCTGCTGGTAAAGGTGTTTGCCAGTATTCAAAAGCGAGAGTAACACCGTTTTCATAAAGTGCCTGCGCATCTGCGGTGATAAGTCCGCGCTGAGCAGCTTCGGCGAGTGCTAGCGAAGTTTCCCAAGCCGTCATAAAGTTGGCATCTAGTACAGAGGTATCTTCTCTAAAAGCAGTACCTGCAAGTGATAAATCTCCTAGCACGGCAGCCGTTGAGGTTGCATCTATTCCGTTTATAAGTCCGTTAAATTCGTCAGTATTTGATGCTGGTCTAAAAAACGTATTAAGCCTCGCGTCTTCAAGGTCTACAAGAATGGTTTCCATCGTTTCAGAAAGTACGAAGTTGTTAAAGTCACCCACACGTAATTGTGCAAGTCTAAAACTATTAGGCTCCGTATTGCTAAAGTTAAAAACAGCATTATCACTATTACTAGTTATAAAGTTATCCTCATTAACCAGCGCTTGTAAATCTGCACTTACATCTACACGATCTGAGATACGTAAAAGATGTTTGATTTTAAGACTGTTTGCAAAGCGTACCCAAGCCTGTAAATCACCATCATAAAGAATATCTCCTTCTAGCGGGATCACATCTTCATAAGCCTCAATAGCAGCAATTCCTGCATCTAGATTTGCTAGAATACCATCTGCTCCTGTATATATAGCCTCCTGCGTGTCATAAGCTGGTGTTACCGTTCCATCTATGCCATTAAAAGCTTCTGAGTAAGGAACATCGCCAAAAAGATCTGTAAGTCCAGCCGCCATATAAGCCTTGAGGATAAGTGCAGGACCTTCATACACGGCAAAAGTCACATTAGTTTGCGCCTGTTGCAAGATAATCTCGTTGTCTCTTAAATTAGTATAAAAAATAGGCCAAGGATTTCCGCCTAGCTGAGGTGATTTTAAGGCGTGACGATCAAAAAGATTAAAGTCAAGAGCAGTTCTGTGTTGTGATAGTAAATCTCCAGCCACAAAACCTTCATAACTCATTTGCTCTCCGTAGTCATAAATAACTTGTCGCAATAACAAGCTAGGTTGCACGCTTACGGGATCATTTGGGTTAGTATTTATTTCTTCAAAATCTTCTGTGCAACTGCTCATTCCAAGTAAAAGCAGGAGGGAAGTGATGTATAAAAAATGTTTCATTTGTAATGTTTTATGTTACGCTTTCGCGAAAGCGTTAAAAGTTAAATCCTGCCTTAAATCCGAAGCTTCTTGTTGTAGCATAGCTCAAATCTTCTACACCGCTCACAAACCCTTGTCCCTGCACTGCAAGTTGTTCAGGGTCAAAATGTGGGTTTTCTGTGATAGCAAAAAGATTACGTCCTATAAGTGAAAGGTTTACATCTACACCTTCTTTAAGACCGATAAATCCATCCTTAAGCTTGAAAGAATATCCTATCGAAAACTGACGAAGTTTTAAGAATGATGCGTTATAAATGTTGTTTTCTTCGTGGTTGCGGTCATAAAACTGACGGTAGTAACTCTCTGCCGAAACTGCTGTGGTGTTTGGAACAAAATTTGGATTTGCCGCAGTGCCTGTGTTTACAACTCCTTGAGCAATAATTCCCTCTTCTGGGCGGAAAGCAGTTTCTGCTAGTTGGCCTCCTACATTACCTAGCGCTCGCGTTCTAGAGACAATATCTCCACCTTGACGCCAGTCAAATAAGAAAGAAGCACTCCACTGCTTGTAACGGAAATCATTGTTCCACCCTAGATTAAAATCTGCTGTGTAATTTCCTATTTTCTTGAGGTTGTTATCTGCGATAAAGCGACCATTATCATCAATGATAAAATCGCCATCGTCATTTCGTAGGTAGCCTGTTCCATAAATATCGCCAACTTCCCCACCTTCTTCTACTTGGAAAAATACGGTTTGGTTTGCGCTGTCATAAATACGGCTAAAGGCAAGCGTAAGACGACCGTCAGATTGTGGTAAACTTTCAACTACAGACTTATTGGTGCTGAAGTTAAAGGTCGTGTTCCATCTAAAGTTTTCATTTACGATAGGAGTGATGCCTGCAATGACCTCGATACCCGAAGTGCGCACCTCACCACCATTTACCACCTGCTGATTAAAGCCTGAGGAAATAGCAATAGGTAAGGAGATAATCTGATCCTTAGTAAGTGCGTTGTAGTAGGTGAAGTCTACATTAAACCTGTCTTTAAAGAAACGTATATCTGTACCTATCTCGTAAGATGTAGTTTGCTCTGGTTTAAGGTTTGCATTAGGGATAAAGTTTTGTGCGCTAAAAGTAGGCTGCCCTTCAAAAGGAGTTTGTGCGATAAATGCTCCAGAAGTTTGGAAAGGATTAGTGTCATTACCCACTTGAGCAACACTTGCTCTTAATTGCAAGTAGCTTATTGCCTCTGGAAGTTCCCAAACGTTAGATCCTATAAAACTCAAACTAGCCGAAGGATAGAAAAACGAAGTATTATCTGCGCTAAAAGGTGTTGCCAGTGCACTTGACCAGTCATTACGTCCTGTAACGTCTAGGTATAAGAAATTTTTGTAACCCAGTTTTGCCACTCCGTAAAAAGAGTTGATACGCTTTTCAGATTCAAATTGGAATGCTTCTATAGGTGATGCGGCATTGTTAAGGTTAAAGATGCCTGGTTGTGCAAGGTTTGTAGTTTGCACCTGTTTTGTAGAAGCTACTTGTGATAGGCGGTTTCCTCCAAGACTTACGTCCAGTGAGAAGTCGCCAAACTTATTGTCATAGTTAAGTAAGAAGTCTGTATTAATCTCACGATAAAAAACATCGTGCTCAGCATAGCCACCATTCTGGAAACGGTTAGAACTAAAGTTTCTTAAAAACTGTCGTTTCTCACTACTGTAGTCCATCCCTGTGCGTATGGTAAGGTCAAGATTTTTGGCGAGTGTCTGTGTAAGGGCTATGTTACCAAAAACGCGATCACGGTTAAAAGAGTTTCTGTTTTCTTCTAAGATGAAAAACGGATTATCAAAGAAGGTGTAGTTAAAAGAGTACTGCTGCACACCTTCTAATCCTGGCTGCCAGTAATCACGTAGGCTGTCTATATTAAGAGAGCGAGGTCCCCAGGCTACGAGTGAGTAATTTACATTCTCACTTCCGTATCCGTTTGATGGGCGGTTATCACTACCAGAGTTTACATAACTAATGCTCGCTTTGATTTTAGTTTTTTCTGTTGGTTTAAAGTTGAGTTTTGTTGCGATGGTTTGTCTATCTAAGTTTACACCAGGGATGATAGACTCACTACGTAGGTCTGTAAAAGATATACGGAAATCACCTTTATCAAATCCACTAGAGACAGATACATTATTTATGGTGGTTACACCAGTTTCATAAAAGTCTTTTAGGTTATCTGGGTTTGACCTAAATTCAGTAGGAGTGATGGCAAGTCCATTATATAAAGCTGTATCTCCACCACGTACAATCGTTCCATCTGGAAGCGTCACCGGACTATCAAATTGCGGAATTAAAATTCCAGCATCTAGTCTAGGTCCCCAAGAATACGTAATGTTATCTGAGATTCCTGCTCCAAGACCATCTACATATTCAAAAACTCCGCCTTGTCCTTGTCCGTACTCGTTTTGGAAATCTGGAAGTTGGAAAGCACTGTCTAAAAAGATAGAAGAGTTAATGCTTATGCCTAATCCTTTTTTCTTGCTACCATCTTTAGTTTCTATTACAATGACACCATTTGATGCACGCGTACCGTATAATGCAGCAGCACTTGGACCTTTAAGTACAGAAACAGAAGCAATGTCATCTGGGTTTACTTCCATCGCGCCGTTTCCAAAATCTACTTCTTGAAAACCTGCGGCTGCTTCATTTGTAAAGTTAAAAACAGTGTTGTTATTAATAGGTACACCATCTACTACAAACAACGGATTGTTATTAGAAAAAGAAGCTTCTCCACGTATGCTTATGCGTGATGAAGAGCCTACTCCTGTTGCGCCTTGTGTGATGGTAACTCCCGCAAGCTTACCAGAAAGGTTGTCCAGAAAGTTTACAGACTTTACCTCGTCTATATCTTTTGCATTAATGGTTTGTACTGTATATCCTAGTTCTCTTGTGTTGCGTTTTACGCCCAGGGCCGTTACTACCACCTCGTCAAGTCCCTCCTGTGAGATGCTTAGTGTAATATCTATTTGAGTTCTGCCAGTTACAGTAATTAATTGTGAGCTATAACCGAGCGAAGAGAATTTTAAAACGGATGCATCCGTAGGTATGGTAATGGAGTAAGCACCATTTTCGTCTGTAATAGTTCCTTGGTTTGTGCCTTCTACAAGGACATTTACAAAAGGTATTGTAGTGTTATCTTCTGCGCTTGTGACGGTTCCGGTAACGGTAGTTTGAGCATACAAACTTGCTGTAAAAAGCAAGAGCATACTAAGATAAAATGATTTCATCTGAGTGTATTAGTTGGTAAATAAGAAAATCTAAGAATAACTGTAAGCTGTTGTGGCTTACAAGATTTAAATACTAACTAATGATGGTGATCCTTTGTTAAAGTGGCTTTTAGTGAGCGACTCAAAGAATCGGTTTGTAGTGTGATAACCAAGAGAAAGACCTTGATTTACTATGTTTTGTATAAGTTGTAATAGTCTTTTTGATAATGTGGAAGTCTCTTTGAGCATCTGCTGTAAATCTGCAAATGTGTCAAGATCTGAGAGCTTCTCAAGGAGGTAAAGGTTTGTACGCTTTCGCGAAAGCGTATCAGAAATAATAGCACCTAGTTTACTAGACTGCCACGGTAGATTTTTAAATTGCTCAGGCTTAAAATGTTTCTTTTTAATCCCCATTAAATAGCAACCGCCATCAGTACTTGGGCCAATAACAAGCGCAGACTGTTTGAGCTTTTCTTGTGCTAAAAGAATATGCCCCGCCGAAAGGTGCGGAGTGTCATTACCTATGGTTATAACTTGGTCATAACCACTGTCAAAAACCGAGGTAAGTGCATTTGTGAAACGCTCGCCAAAGGTGTTTCCTACCTGCTCATTTTCAGAAAAAATAACATAGGGAATTCCCGTCTTGCGTACCGTAGCGATAGTTTGCCTATTGAGCTCTTTAAATAAAGCCACAGACTGCCCGAGCTTCTTGCGAGAAGCTTCGGTAGTTGCTGTTTGAGCAAATATGAGTATGGCGGTTTTTGGTGTCGTGATTTTCTACGTATTAAGCAACGGTTCCTTGACAACTACTTCCTGCACCTGCAGTACAACCATAACAGTGCTGAGAGATCATAATGTTACGATCATTAAGTAAATCTTCATTATAATCTTTTATGTGCTTTACACTACTCGCCACTGGCAATTCTAGCATTTGATTAAAATCACAATCAAATAAATAACCATCCCAGCTTATTGAAATTGTGTTTTTACACATTACATTTTCTACTGCGGCAGGGTTATATGCCTCTACGAGTTGATACATATAATCCTCATAATTTTCTGATGCGATGAGGTAATCTAAAAATCGTGCTATAGGTAAGTTTGTAATTGCAAAAAGGTTGTGGAACTGGATATTAAAATCCTCCATAAGTGCCTTTTTAAAATCCTTCTCCATACTTGCTTGGTCTCCCGGTAAGAAAGCTCCAGATGGATTGTAAACTAGGTCTAGTCTTAAGTCACTTCCTGGCATACCGTAGCCACGCTCGTTAAGCTCTTGTAGTGCTTTTATAGATTTATCAAAAACTCCATCACCGCGTTGCTTGTCTGTTTTACCACGTGTCCAGTGTGGCATAGATGAGATGACGTGTACATTGTGTTTTTTAAAGAAATCTGGGAGATCGTAGTACTTTTTATTTGCACGTATAATGGTAAGGTTAGAACGCACAATAAAGTCTTTAATCCCAGCCTTACTTGCTTCTTCTACAAAACGTCTAAAATGCGGATTCATCTCTGGTGCGCCACCAGTAAGATCTAGCGTGTGAGCACCAGTATTGCGTATCACTTCTAGACATTGCTCCATAGTCTCCCAAGTCATAATCTCCTTGCGATCTGGACCAGCATCTACGTGACAGTGATCACACACTTGATTACACATATACCCCACGTTTATTTGGAGTATTTCTAGTTTGTTAGGGCGTAACGGTAGCTGGTTGGTCTCCTTTATTTTTTTAGCAAACGTAGGTAGTTCGTCCTTAAAAATACCATTAGATAAAATTTCTATTTGCTTGTTTGCTTGTGCGAGTTCGCTACCTTCTTTCTTCAGTGATTTTGTTGCTGACATTTAAAAATGTTTGTCGTTTGTAGTGTTGATTTCTTTTGGTTGGAAATCTGTATGAGTACGCTTTCGCGAAAGCGTAAAACTACCCGTCTAGTTTATTTACTTTATTCATCATCATCACGCCGTGTACCAGCGTCGCACCACTTTTTATAGCAGCACCTACGTGTACAGCCTCCATCATCTCTTCCTTAGTGATTCCTTTCTGTAGACCGTCTTTAGTATATGCGTCTATGCAATATGGGCACTGCTCTGTGTGAGCAACGGCAAGTGCGATGAGCGATTTCTCACGCGCAGTGAGTGCTCCCTCTTCAAAAACTTTACCGTAGTAGTCAAAAAACTTAGTTCCTAACTCTTCACTCCACTCCGTGATTTTTCCGAATTTTCTTAAATCTTTTGGGTCGTAATATTGATCTGCCATAGTTATATATTATGTAAGCATACGAATATATGCTTAATCGTAATTAACTACAATTACTTACGTAGAAATAAAGAATAAGGTTTCTAATTTGTGAAATATGCGGTCTCGAAAAAAATATTGCAATTTTTTTCAAAAAGATGTTGCCAGATCTCAGAAAGGTTTTATATTTGCATCCGCTTACGAGAAGTATCGCATACAACTCAACAAATAGTGTGAGTCACATTGCAAACGTAAGCCACCTAAAAGCTTTAGGTACCTTAGCTCAGTTGGTAGAGCAACGGACTGAAAATCCGTGTGTCCCTGGTTCGATTCCTGGAGGTACCACATTAAAACCCGATCTTCTGATCGGGTTTTTTGTTTTGTATAACTTTCGTTGTTGCAATTGCTTCACAGTCGTACATTGCGGTTTGATGTAAGAAGTATTTTTAAAGTAATAAGACACTAGATGATTATACTATTCCTTTTGGCTGGATTAGCCTTATTTGTTTTTATGGGTTACGGGCTTTTTACGCTTTCGCGAAAGCGTACACCAGATCCTTTCCCATCTACTTGGGAGTCTTTATTAAGTGATGAAGTGCTTTTTTACAAAGAGCTCACTCCTAAAAAGAAGGAATTCTTTAAAAAAAGAATGATGGCCTTTCTCACCGAAGTAAATGTAGAGGCTGTGGGATTTGACCTGTCTGATAAGGATAAGGTGTTTGTGGCAGCTAGTGCGGTTATCCCTATTTTTAACTTTGGAGACTGGCATTACAATAACTTAGATACGGTACTTATTTATCCAGATTACTTTAATGCAAATCTCGAGTATCACTCAGAGGGTGAAGATCGTATCATAGGAGGTATGGTAGGGACGGGACAGTTTGAAAACCATATGATACTCTCTCGCAAGGCACTTCATTTTGGGTTTAATAATAAGACAGATAAAGGAAATACAGCGATACACGAGTTTGTGCATTTACTTGATAAGATGGATGGTGAGGTAGATGGTATACCAGAACAGTTACTAGGTAAAGAAAATATTGTGCCCTGGCTAGATATGATGCATACAGAGATGGAGGCTATAAATAATGATACCTCAGACATAAGAAAATATGGTGGTACAAGTAAAATAGAGTTTTTTGCGGTGGCGGCAGAGTACTTTTTTGAGCGTCCAGATCTATTTAAACGTAAACATCCGGAGTTATACAAAATGCTTGAAGTTTGTTTTGTAACAGGTTATTAGGGTGATTTTTACCATTACCTTAACAATGTGGGTGCTTTCCTTTTGTATTTTTGGCGCTTACTATTGTATATGCAACTTATAATTGATGTAGGGAATACTAGGGTTAAGGCCGCTATCTATAAAGGAGATGCGCTGCAGGCTAAGCATCACTTTGCATTACAAGACTTTAGTGAAGAGGTAGGTGAGTTTGCAGGTCTTTATCCTATTAAAAAGGCAATTATATCTTCTGTAGGAAGGCTTACAGATGAGCAAGCTAGATCTGTGCAATTACGTTTTCCTACGATTGTGCTTTCGCACAATACAACGCTTCCATTTACAAACGATTATGGTACGCCAGAGACGCTGGGTGTAGATAGAATGGCTCTTGTGGCTGCTTTTATGCAAGCACATCCTCAAAAAAATGGACTCATTATAGATGCGGGTACTTGTATTACCTATGATTTTATAACTGATAAAGGTTCTTATAAAGGTGGAGCAATCTCGCCAGGTTTGCGCTTGCGTTATGAGACACTTAATAGACTTACGGCAAATCTTCCGCTGTTAGAAAAACAAATGCCAGATAGTATAATAGGGATTAGTACAGAAGAATCAATACACTCTGGAGTTGTGCAAGGCACTTTACTTGAAATAGATGGTGCAATAAATCATTACAAAGAGCATTATAATGTGGATACCGTAATAATAACGGGTGGTGATGGAGAATTCTTGGCAAAACGATTAAAAAATAGCATCTTTGCGCACTCAAATTTTTTGCTTGAGGGCCTCAATTATATCTTAACATATCAGAATGATTAAAAAACTTTTTATTGTAGCAGTGCTGATGATGGCCGTTAAAGGTCTTGCCCAAGAAGGAGCTACTACTTCTCCATACTCTTTTTATGGAGTGGGGATACAACAGTTTAGAGGAACCGTAGAAAATAAATCTATGGGAGGCATACAGACGTATAGCGATAGTTTACACCTCAATTTATTAAATCCCGCATCACTAGGTAAATTGCGTTACACCACTTTTACAGTAGGAGGTAACCATAACGAAGTAAATGCAGAAGATGCCACGACAAAGGAGGGTTCTTCAAAATCTACTTTTGATTATCTAGCTATTGGTTTTCCTATTTCAAAAAAAGGTGGGGTGAGCATAGGTCTTATGCCATATACGGCAGTAGGGTACAAGCTAGATGATAGCACAGATGAGGTGCTTAATCGTTTTACGGGCCGTGGTGGCCTTAATCGTGCGTTTGTTTCTACAGGTTATACACTTGCAAAAGGACTTACAGTGGGAGCAAGTATGTACTACTACTTTGGAAATATTCAAAACGAAGCTGTAAGATCTCAAGAAGAAGCAGAGCTAGGTACGAGAGAGTCTAATAGAAGTGACTTTTCGGGATTAGCATTTGAGCTTGGGGCACAGTATGAAACAATGATTAGTGATAAGCTTGAGCTTAGATCATCAGTAAAGTATGTGCCATCTGCTACTATAGGTACAGAAAATGAGAGAGAGGTTTCTACGGTTTTATTTAATAGTCTAGGTTTACTACAAGATGTAGATGTGCAAGAAATAAGTGTTCCAGATACAGATTTTGATCTTCCTTCTTCGGTAACGGTAGGGTTAGGTATAGGAGAAAAGAATAAGTGGTTCTTTGGTGGTGAGTACACAAGCCAGCAAACAAGTAGTTTTAGTAATAGAACCTTTACTCCAGATAATGTTTCCTTTGAAGATGCAACGCAAATGAGAGTAGGAGGTTTTTATACGCCAAAATATAATTCTATCTCAAGTTACTGGGAGCGTATGACTTACCGTGCAGGATTTAGATATGAGGAGACTGGACTTGTAGTTTCTAATGAAGATATAAATGAGTTTGGCATATCTTTTGGAGTTGGACTACCTACAGGACGAAGAATTAGTAATCTTAACTTACAATTTGAAGTAGGGCAGAGAGGAACTACAAACGCAAACCTTATACAAGAAAACTTTTTTAACGTAGGCGTAAGTTTATCAATAAACGACTTATGGTTTGTCCAAACTAAATTTAATTAACAGTAAAACCTAACATTATGAAAACTAGATTAACCACATTTTTTGTAGCGCTCGTCATAGCTGGCGGATTTACAGCAAATGCACAAATAAGTGAGGAGTGCCTTACGACGGGTTCTATATTTGTAGAAGCTGCAAAAGTTAAAAATTACGAGGCTGCAAGAGCACCTTTTGAAAAACTTCAAAAAGACTGCCCTAACTATTCTCTAGCTTTATACCAGTATGGAGAGCGTTTACTTAAAGCAGATCTTAAAGCTGCAAGCGCTGCCGAAAAAGGAGCTGTAGCACAAAAGCTTATTGAGTTTTTAAAGAAGAGAGAGCAATACTTCCCTGCAAAAACTCCAAAAGGAAAGAACGCAGCAGCACAGGCGCAAATAATGTTTGATAACAAACTTGGAACGCCAAAAGCACAATTTGATGCATTTCAAAATGCATTTAATATGGATGCAAACTCTATTACAAGTGCAAAAAATATCTACACTCGTTTTAAGCTAGCAGTAGATCTTTATAAGAATGGACAGCAAGTGCAACTTCAAGAGGTTTTTGACCTTTATGATGATACGCAAGCAAAGCTTAATAAAGAAGCGACTGCACTAGATTCAAAATTACAGAAGCTAGTAGAAAAAGAAGAATCTGGTACTGCACTTAGCGCAAAAGAGAAAAGAAGAGTAAAAGGTTATAATACGAATCTTAAGGCTTTCGGAATCTTTGGAGGAAGTACAGATGGAGCTCTTGGAGAGTTAGGTAACTGTGAGAACCTTGTGCCACTTTATCAGAAGGATTTTGATTCTATGAAGAATGATAAGGAGTGGATTAAGAAAGCTGCAGGACGTCTTGCAAGTAAAGATTGTACAGATACAGATTTATTTAAGCAAATGGTTGAGAACCTTCACAGACTTGAGCCTTCTGCAAAATCTGCAAAGTACTTAGGTATCTTAGCTGGAAACAGAGGAGACTCTGCTGCAGAGGCAAGATATTACCAAGAAGCTATCGATCTTGAAACAGATCCAAAAGAAAGAGCAAATGCTTATTACAGACTTGCAGAAAAAGCAAGAAAAAGTGGTAGCTACGGTAAAGCAAGAGGTCTTTATAACAAAGCGCTTAGTGAAGACCCATCTTACGGTATTGTTTACTTGAGAATTGCAGCAATGTATGCAGCAAGTGCAAATAACTGTGGTCAGACTACTTTTGATAAGAGAGCCGTATACTGGTTAGCTGCTAGTACAGCACAAAGAGCTGGGCGTGTAAGTCCATCACTAGCTGGTACTGCAAACAAGACAGCAGCAAGTTACAGAGCTTTAGCACCAAGTAAAGCAGATGTATTTACATCTGGAAAAGCTGGTCAAACTATCAAGATAGGATGTTGGATTGGATCAAGTGTAAGAGTTCCAAATAACTAATGTCACTACTACATAGAAATATATTAAAAATCTTAGTCACGGCTTTTGCCGTGACTTTGTTTTTAAGTTGTGATAGTAAAGCAGACGATATACGTAGGTTAAGTATGAAGTCTGATGGTCCTGTTACAGAAGGTAGGGGTATTAATCTTAAGTATGTAGATTCTGGCAAAGTCACTGCACATTTAAAAACACCTTACATAAAAAATTATGCAAACGCCTCTTTTCCTTATGAGGAGTTTCCAGATGGAATAGAAGTCATTTTTATAAGTGAAGATGGTAAGGAGAATTTAATTACTTCAAACTATGCCATACGTTATAAGGGCACAAACCTTATAGATTTGCAAGATAATGTGGTGTTGTTTACCCACGACTCTATAACTTTAAAAGCACAACAGCTATACTGGGATCAATCTAATAGTTGGATTTTTACAGATCAGCCGTACACGCTTATTCTTAAAGATGGCTCTCGTAACGACGGAGACCTCTTTGACTCAAATGAAGACTTTACAAATTTTGTATCTTTAAACAACGTAGCAAAACAATACGTAAAAGAAAATTCTGAAGACTTATGATGCGATATATAAAATACACGGAGTACGTTTATATCATAGTGGCAATACTAGCAGGGTATAAAGTGGTAACACTTTGGGGTGAAGATCAATCTAAAGCTTATTTCTTTTTATTTTGTCTTGCAGTAAGTGTAGGTATGTATTTTTTTAGACGTCACTTCCGTAAGAAATTTGAAAACAGGAAAAACTCTTAATGGGAAGTTTTGAAGGACAGATTATAACCATATGTTGCTCGCTCATACTCTCTGCGTTTTTTTCAGGAATGGAGATTGCTTATGTGTCGGCAAATAAAATACATATTGAAATAGAGAAGAAGCAAAATGATTTTCTCTCTATTGTTCTCAAAAAACTTACTGCAAAACCTTCCAAGTTTATAGCAACAATGCTGCTGGGTAATAATATTGCCCTGGTTGTATATGGTTATTTTATGGGAGCACTCTTACAAGGGTGGCTAGAGAATATGCCTTTCGGCGAAAGTTTAACGTGGCTCAATACCTTCGTGCAAGAGTTTAGCCTGCTTAGTCAGACGATTATTTCTACACTAGTGATTTTAATCACAGCCGAATTTTTACCAAAAGTTTTCTTTCAGATTTATGCAAATAAGCTTCTTAAGTTTTTTGCAATACCTGCTTATTTCTTTTACCTCTTATTTTATGTGCTTAGCGCATTTATTATTTGGATATCAGACCTCGTTCTTAAATACTTGTTTAAGACAGATGGAGATGAGGTGCAGTTAGCTTTCACGAAAGTGGAACTAGGAAATTATATATCTGAGCAAATGGAGTCTGTAAACGACTCTGATGAGGTAGATACAGAAATACAGATTTTTCAAAATGCACTAGAGTTTTCTGAGGTGAAGTCGCGAGAAGTGATGTTGCCCCGTACAGAGATTGTAGCTGTAGATGAGCGCACTACGCCTGCCGCAATAAATAAGATTTTTATAGAAACGGGACTTTCTAAAATACTGGTTTATAAAGACACAATAGATGATATTATAGGCTACGTGCACTCATTTGAGCTCTTTAAGAGGCCTAAAACAATAAGTAGCGTATTGATGCCGGTAGTCTATGTGCCTGAGACTATGCTGGTAAAAGATGTGCTTAATGTACTTACTAAAAAACGCAAAAGCATTTGTGTCGTTATAGATGAATATGGCGGGACTAGCGGTATGATGACCGTTGAGGATATCGTAGAAGAACTTTTTGGCGAGATAGAAGATGAGCACGATACAGTCGCACTAGTAGAGGAGCAGTTAAGCGGTTCTAGCTACAAACTTTCTGCTAGACACGAGGTAGACTACCTCAATGAGACGTATAAACTGGATCTGCCAGAAAGTGAGAATTATGAGACTTTAGGGGGGCTCGTGGTTAGTCACACAGAAGAAATTCCAGAAGAGGGAGAGACTATAGAGATAGAAGGAATAATCTTTCACATCTTAGAGACTTCAAATACAAAAATAGAACTCTTAGAAGTCCGTATTTCTAAAGACTAAATTGCCTTGTTTTTTTATTTTTTATTATGCTATAATAATGGTATTTTCGCCCACTATTATAGCATAAACAACATACAATGGCAATTTTAAATAAAATACGTAGCAAGAGTATCTTCTTGATCATTATTATCGCACTTGCACTGTTTGCATTTATCTTCTCATCTATTTTAGATAGTGGAGGTTTTAATGCAGATAAGCAAAACCGTGTTGCATCTATAAACGGTGTAAACCTAGATCGTGAAGACTTTGCCGCAAAGGTAGAATCACAAACACGTAGAGCAGGAGCAAATAGTTCTACTACAAAAGCCGTAAACGCTGTATGGGAGCAAGAAGTAAATAGAGTACTTCTAGAAGAGCAGTATGAAGAGTTAGGTATACAAGTAGGTAAAGACCGCACTCAAGAGTTACTTAAGCAAGCACTTCAAAATGATGTGCGTTTTCAAGATGGAGACGGATTCTTTAGCGAGGCAAAAATGCAAGAGTTTATTGCAACGCTTAAGGATAGCCAGAACCCTGGAGACTACCAGTCTTGGATAGTTTTTGAAGAGAGCTTAAGAAATCAAGAAAAGCAAGAGATATACTATAATCTTGTTAGAGCTGGTGTAGGAGCTACTCTTAAAGATGGAGAGGTAGCATACAAGCTTGATAACAATACGGTAGATATTCAATTTGTGCAAATGCTTTACACATCTGTTCCAGATGAAGACGTAAAGGTTAGTAAGGAAGAAATCCAGAACTACGTAAATGAGCATAAGGAAGAGTTTAAAACTGACGAGACGCGTTCTATACGTTTTGTGAAGTTTGTAGAAGAAGCTTCTCTAGAAGATGAGAATGCGATTAAAGCAGAGCTTTCAAAATTAAGAAGTGAGTATAGTGCACGTAATGGAGCGACTGGAGTTACAGAAACTTTTGCTGGGTTTGACAAAACAGATGAGATAGAAGATTTTCTTATAGATAACTCAGATGTGCCATTTGTAGATCGTTGGTTCTTTAAGAAAGATTTACCTGCTACAAATGCAGATACACTTTTTGCATTAGGTAAAGGTGGTGTTTATGGTCCTTATAAGGATGGTAGATATATGAACCTTTCTCGTGTAGTAGATGTAAGAAAGATGCCAGACTCTGTAAAGACAAGTCATATCCTTATAGATTTTCAAGGTGCGGTAACAAATACAGCTAGAGGACCTATACCATCTTCGGCAACGAGATCTAAAGAAGATGCAAAGAAACTTGCAGATAGCTTACTTTCTGTTTTAAAGAGAAACAAAAGCAAATTTGAAGATCTTGCAAAAGAGTTTTCTTCAGATCAGTCTAACAGTGTAAATGGTGGAGATCTAGATTATCAAAATCCAAATCTTTTTGCAGCTGGATACAGAGACTTTATTGTAGATAATAGAGCTGGAACAATAGGAGTAACAGAGACAGATTTTGGTTACCACGTGATTAAGATAGTAGACCAAAAGAACGTACAAGATGTAATCAAGGTAGCTACAGTAGTAAAAGAAATTTTACCTTCAGATAAAACCATTTCTAATATATACAACACAACTCAAAAGTTTGAACTTGCTGCCGAAGCGGGAGATTTTGAAGCTGTTGCAAAAGAAAATGGATATGCAGTGCGCCCAGTACAACGTATACGCGCTATGGATGAAACATTACCAGGTGAGGGAGCACAGAGATCTGTAATACAATGGGCTTTTGAAGAAGAGACAAAAGTAGGTAACATAAAACGTTTCCCTACAAATGGTGGTTATATTGTAGCGCAAGTTACACGTAGAACACCTGCTGGTACAGAACGTGTAGAAGATGTGTCATTACAAGTGACACCTTTATTACGTAATATGAAGAAGGCAGAAATCATCAAAAACAAAATTTCTGGTAGCACGCTTTCAGAAATAGCACAATCACAAGGTGCAACTGTAAAAACTGCTGGTGCTGTGTCTATGAATGCCCCTACAATCGCTGGAGCAGGAAACGAGCCTAAAGTAGTAGGAGCAGCTTTCGGATTAAAAGAAGGAGAAGTATCTGCTCCTATAGAAGGATCAAGAGGAGTATATGTAATAGAGGTTGTAAAAATCTCTGAAGCTCCAGGGCTAGAAAATTATGCTGCATTTGCAGGGCAAGAAGCTCAGAAGTCTAGAGCTGCTGTAAGTACAAAAGTGCTTAACGCTCTTAAAGAAGCTGCAGATATTGAAGATAACAGAGCTACATTCTACTAGTAGATTGTATTTCAAGTAAAAAAGGCTCGGACAATTATTGTTCGAGCCTTTTTTTTTGGTGTGTGTTTACGCTTTCGCGAAAGCGTTATTCTCCTAGTATCATTTCTTTATAAGGTACGATAGTGTCATACCCTTTGTTTCTAAAATAATCCATTTGAGAAGTTGTTCCTACTACCAAAACAAAGTCACCACCCCAGCCTCCTAAGCTTTTTATCGCGCGAGGATAATCTGCAAAAAGTTGTGTTCTTATTGTGGGTGTTTTAAGAATGCGAGACAAATTATTCTCGTGTTCTGAAAGTAGTTTTTCAAAAGCCACAATGGATTTACAACTCAAAAGGTCTTGTGTAAATTTAGAAAATCTAGCCTTCTCCTCAGTTAGTGCTGCTTGATCAAGACTCCTATAATGTTTTATGCTCTCTCTACTGTTTTGTTTCTTATTGAGATAAACAAAGTAAAGTTCGTCCTTAAAAGGAGGGTTGTATGTCACGGGTGTGACTATAGGTGTCGTGCTGGTTTTTTGGTAGATAAGAGCGCTCTCTGTTGTGGCGCAAGCTATATCGTACCCACTACCTCCAAAAGTCATATCAAGTAGCTTGTAAGGGTCTACAGAGGCCCACCTTGCAATATTTGCAAGTAGAGTAGAAGAGGAGCCTAGCCCCCAGTCTTTTTGAAACTCTAGTGTACTCTCGACCTCATAGCCTTGTTGCGTATTTAAAAATGAACTATTGATTTTTTGTGCAGCTTGTAAAATGCTTAAAAGGCGCTCGTAAATGGCATCTTCTCTTCCATTATTACTATCTAAGGGAAAGCTAAACTTATAATCTAACCACAGCTCTCCAGTGCTTAAATAACTACGCCAGATGATTGCTTCTTGATCTATGGGCTTTATACCTAGATGCTGTCCTTTTTTTGTAGGTAGCGCTAGCGCTTGTGCCCCATCTAGAACAAGATATTCTGAGGTGAGTAATAGTTTGCCGTGACTGTAATAATGGTGTTTCAAAAAACGAGATTTTATGAGCGTAGTCCGTCTATAAAAGTAACAACTGCGCTATGAGTAACGGTGTTTGATTTAAAATGATTTACCGTTTGTTGCTTCTCATCTGGAGTCGCATTCATCTGGTTTAAAATGTTCATAAGGTGCATTTTCATATGCCCTTGCTGTATGCCAGTTGTGGTGAGCGACTTAAGTGCTGCAAAGTTTTGAGCTAGACCGGCGACGGCAACAATTTGCATAAGTTCCTTTGCAGATGGGTTTCCTAGTAGCTCCATACTCCACTTTACTAGTGGGTGTAGTTTTGTGAGACCTCCTACGGTACCTAGTGCTAGTGGTATCTCCATCCAGAAGGTAAAAATGCCATCCTTGATACTTGCGTGCGTAAGGCTTCTATATTGCCCATCTCTTGCTGCATATGCGTGCACGCCTGCTTCCACCGCTCTAAAGTCATTTCCAGTAGCAAGTATTACGGCATCTATACCGTTCATTATTCCTTTGTTGTGGGTAACAGCTCGATAAGGTTCTTCTTCGGCAATGGTAACTGCTTGAACAAATTTTTTGGCAAAGGTCTCGCCGTCTATATTTTTTTCGGTGAGTTGATCTATAGGGCAACTTACCTCTGCGCGTACAAGACAGTCTGGAACATAGTTAGATAAAATGGACATAATGATATCTAACGTGTTTCCGCTTTCGCGAAAGCGGGCATCTGCCTCAAACCCTTCTTTAAAAGTGGTTGCAAATTGCTCCAAACAGCTGTTTATAAAGTTTGCACCCATTGCATCTAGCGTCTCAAAGGTGCAGTGCAGCTGGTAGTAGTCATCTACAGCGGCTGTTTTATCTCGTAGGGCGATGTTTTTTATACCGCCACCACGTTTTTTCATATTAACCGTAATCTCTTCTACATCTTCATAGAGCTTTGGTGTGATTTTATCAAAGTACTGTTGTAAATCTTCCTTGTCACCATCATAAGTAAAGTGTACCTGTCCTACTTTAGTGGTGCCTAGAACGGTGGTTTTAAAACCGCCTCTCTCTTGCCAGAATTTACCAGCCTTACTCGCCGCAGCAACTACAGAGCTTTCTTCTATAGCCATCGGGATGGTGTAGATGGTGTCGTTTATGGTAAAATTAGGCGCTACTCCTAGGGGTAGGTAGTAATTTGTGATGGTGTTTTCTATAAACTCATCGTGCAGTTGCTGGAGCTTTGCATCTGTGTTCCAGTATGAGGTTAAAGTCTGGGTTGCTGCCTCAGAATTGTTAAAGAAGTTTGCGGTAAGCCACGTAATCTTCTCAGTTTTTGATAGTTTAGAAAAACCAGATATCGCCTTTGTC
This sequence comes from uncultured Dokdonia sp., assembly GCF_947496725.1. Taxonomy (GTDB): domain Bacteria; phylum Bacteroidota; class Bacteroidia; order Flavobacteriales; family Flavobacteriaceae; genus Dokdonia. Next base: position 22,453 of record NZ_CANMDS010000006.1, on the reverse strand, counting down.
ATTAAGCAGTTTTTTAGAAAGTGATAAAGATAATGAGAATGTGGTTAACCTAAGTCTAATGCGTGATTATAGCGGTGTGAGTTCTTAACATTCTGAAGGTTTTTAACAGCAAAAAGCAGGGTTTTCTGCCTTATTTTTAGTAAAATTGAAATACTTTACACAATTGGTAAAAATATATGAGATTACATACCTTTTTGATTGCTGTATTTCTTCTTGCAATCCAGAGCGCAACTGCGCAAAAAAAACAAATAAGCCTTGAAGATATTTGGAAAAATGGCACTTTTAGAGCAGAGCGACTACAGTCTATACACTCTATGGCAAATGGTCAAGAGTATGCTGTACAAAACTTTGATAGAGCAACCCGCACAGGTAGTGTAGATATTTACAGCTATGATACGGGCAAGAAAGTACGTACGGCTGTAAGTAGTGCAGATATAGACGGGCTTGATTACTTTATAAGTTATGAGTTTAGTGATGATGAGCAGCAGGTGCTACTCTCTACAAAATTGCAATCTATCTTTAGAAGATCTACGCTGGGTGAATATTATGTGTGGAATACGCTTTCGCGAAAGCTGACTAAAGTATCTGACGATCTTATTCAAGAGCCAACATTTTCACCAGACGGAAAGAAAATCGCTTATGGAAAGGATAATAACCTCTTTGTTTTTGATATTGCCTCTGGAGCAACACAACAGCTCACTACAGACGGAAAGAAGAACAGCATTATAAATGGAATTACAGACTGGGTGTATGAAGAAGAATTTGGCTTTGTGCGCGCCTTTGACTGGAGTGCAGATAGTAAGAAAATTGCTTACATACGTTTTGATGAGAGTGAAGTTCCAGAATTCTCTATGGATGTATATGGTAATAAATTATACCAGACACAGACTGTCTTTAAATACCCAAAAGCTGGAGAGCCTAACGCAAAAGTGAGCCTACGCTTGCATAACCTAGATACGGGTAATAGTCGTAAAGCAAAAGATGTAGAAGTTAATCTAGGTGATAACGCTGGGTACTACATACCACGCATCTCTTGGTCAAAAGACCCTAATGTACTTTCTGTACAAACACTTAATCGTCATCAAGATACCTTAAAGCTTTCGCTTTTTAATGCGAGTACCTACCAGACTACACTTGCCGTGCTAGAAACAGATAAAGCATATGTAGATGTGACAGATAACCTTACTTTTCTAGATGACAATAGCTTTATCTGGACAAGCGAAAAAGATGGGTGGAATCACATCTATCACCATAATGCAGATGGGTCTTTAAAAAATCAAGTAACTTCTGGTAACTGGGAAGTGACAGGTTATTATGGTTATGACGCAGGTACAAAACGTATTTTTTACCAAAGCTCAGAAAATGGTTCTATTAACCGTGGTGTGTATGCTATAGGTCTTAATGGTAAAAAGAAACAAGCCCTTGCAGATAAGGAAGGAACTAACAGTGCAGACTTTAGCGCAAACTTCAGCAACTTTATACATACATACTCAAATACAACAACACCATACCGCTTCACACTTAACAGCGCAAAAGACGGAAAGCAAATACGCGTTATAAAAGATAACCAAGCCTTAAAAGACTTATATGCAGGTTATGATATCTCTCCAAAAGAATTTTTTGAGATAGATGTAAATGGAGTATCGCTTAACGCTTATATGATTAAGCCTACAGATTTTGATCCATCTAAGAAGTACCCTATGTTTATGACACAATATTCTGGGCCAGGATCACAGAGTGTGGCAAATAAGTGGGATACGTCTAACGATTACTGGTTTCATATGCTAGCACAAAACGACTACATTGTAGTTTGTGTAGACCCAAGAGGGACCGGATTAAAAGGGCGTGACTTTAAAAAAGTAACTCAAAAAGAGCTAGGTAAGTACGAAGTACAAGACCAGATTGCTGCAGCAAAAGAGTTGAGCAAGCGTGCTTACATAGATGAAGATCGTACAGGTATCTGGGGATGGAGTTATGGAGGTTTTATGGCTTCAAATTGTCTTTTTCAAGGAGCAGATACCTTTGAGATGGCTATAGCTGTTGCACCGGTAACATCGTGGAGATTTTATGACACTATATACACAGAGCGTTATATGCAAACCCCACAAGAAAACGCAAGTGGTTATGATAATAACTCACCTATGAGTCACGTGAGTAAGCTAGAGGGAGACTTTTTACTAGTGCACGGTAGTGCAGATGATAATGTGCACGTGCAAAACGCAACGCGCCTTGTAGAATCACTAGTACAGGCAAACAAGCAGTTTGATTACTTTAACTATCCAGATAAAAATCACGGTATTTACGGAGGTAACACACGTTTACACCTATTTACAATGATGACAGATTTTATCAAAGAAAAACTTTAGATATAAACGACTTATATTAGCACTAAATAATTAATTACAATATGGAATATAAATTCGGTGGTTCTGAAACCAATCAAAAGACTGTTTTAGGACATCCTTCTGGTCTTTTTGTACTCTTCTTTACAGAGATGTGGGAGCGTTTTTCTTATTACGGAATGCGCGCATTACTTGTTTTATTTTTAGTTTCGGCAGTACTTGATGGCGGCTGGGGCTGGGAGCGTGCAGAGGCATTACAATTATACGCTTTCTACACAGGGCTAGTTTATGTAACACCAATCTTTGGAGGGTTAATAGCCGATAAAATTACGGGGTATAGAAAAGCCGTTATCATAGGTGCATTTTTAATGACACTAGGACACGCATCTATGGCTTTTGAGATAAGCTCAGATATTTTCTTCTATGCAGGACTTGTGTTGCTTATAGTAGGTAATGGAATGTTTAAGCCAAATATTTCTTCTATGGTGGGACAGCTTTACAAAGACCAAGGAAAAGAAAAAGATGCGGGATATACCATATTCTATATGGGTATTAACTCTGGAGCTTTCTTAGGTATTTTATTATGTGGTTACATAGGTGAGTCTGTAGGATGGCACTATGGTTTTGGTCTTGCAGGAATCTTTATGCTTGTAGGGATGTTACAATTCTATTTTGCTCAAGGTATTTTTGGTAAAATAGGTTCTAAGCCAGCAAAAGCAGACGAGCTTGATGATGTTATAGAAGATAGCGTAGAAAATGCTGCCGAAGCTATAGATAGTGTTATAGATGATGCAGAGAAGTCTAAGGTAACTCGTGATCGACTTATTGTGATTAGTGTACTTGCATTCTTTACAATTTTCTTCTGGTGGGCATTTGAGCAGGCAGGAGGATCTATGACCATCTTTGCAGCAGACTATACAGATAGAGTGCTAGAAGGAAGTAGTGGTATGACTTTTAAAATTATAAACACGCTTCTCACCGTTGTACCTATGATAATTATTACCTGGGTACTAGGTATGTTATTTAAACAAACGTATGGTAAATATGCATTGTCTAATATCATTTTAGGATTAGGTTTTGTAGTAATATGGGGTATTGTAATCTGGATGTTATCTCGCCAGTTTGCAGATGATGCTCCAGAGGTTCCAGCTTCTTGGTTTGGTATCTTAAACTCATTCTTTATCATTGCTTTTGCACCATTATTTTCAAAAATATGGAAGAGTAAATACAATCCTAGTGGACCTGTAAAGTTTGCTATAGGTCTTATTTTATTAGGTCTTGGTTTTGGTATTCTTTCTTTTGGGTCTATGGGTATTCCATTAGGAGCAAAGACGGCTTCTGTAAGTATGGTATTTTTAGTACTAGCATACCTTTTTCACACGCTAGGTGAGTTATGTGTATCTCCTGTAGGATTATCTTATGTGAGTAAACTCGCGCCGGCAAAACTAGTAGGGCTTATGTTCGGGATCTGGTTTGTAGCAAACTTTATTGCAAATACAGCTGCGGGTATAACGGGTAGTTATATAGATCCTATTGTTGAGGAGCACGGTATGGCTACATTCTTTTTAATATTTACAGTGATACCAGCAGGAGCAGGTGTAGTAATGTTATTATTAAATAAAACACTTATCAGAATGATGCACGGTATACGATAATGGTATAATCGTACACAATATGAATAAAGAAAAACGTTCCCTATATTGTGGAACGTTTTTTGTCTGTAAGAATCTAGTAATTAGAAAGACTTAATAATTAAATAAATACAATGAATAAAATACTATACCTCCTGCTTCTTATAGCGACAACATCTATAAGTGCTCAAGAAATCAACTGGATGACAATGGATGAAGCGCTTGCTGCACAAAAGGAAGAGCCTAAGAAGATTTTTATGGATGTCTACACTACCTGGTGCGGCCCTTGTAAAATGCTTGACAAAAATACATTTGCAAATGCTGAAGTAGCCGCTTTTATAAGCGAGAACTACTACGCAGTAAAGTTTAATGCAGAGGGTACTGAAGAAATTAATTATCTAGGTAACGTATATACAAACCCAAGGCACGACCCAAATAGAAAAGGGCGTAATAGCCAGCACGAGCTAGCAGCAGCTTTAAAACTAAGAGGATACCCTACAATGGTATTTTTTGATGAGCAGGGTAATTACATACAGCCTATTGTGGGATACCATACCCCTAGACGTCTTGAGATTTATGTAAAGATGGTGAGTAATGACGACTATAAGACACTCACAACTCAAGAAAAATGGGCAAAATATCAAGAAGACTTCGTGTACACTTGGTCTAAGTAATTTACTCAATCTATTATAAAAGCTCCCTTTTCATACGTGCTATGGAAAGGGATTTTTTGTTTTGTACAAGTCGCTTTCCATCGGGATACATAACTGTGATAATTAGACCCGTCTGCAATAATTGTACAGTTAGGGTATCGCTCGATGAGTCTATTCATATTAACTTTTGGCGAGTGCGTGAGTATCACATAATCTGGATTTGCCTCTTCAAGATTGTATATGCTCAAACTATCTACAATAAGTATTTCTTTTCGCTTAAAGCGAAAATAATTTCCGTGAGACTTCTGCACAACGGTATCTATTTTGAGAGCATCTTGATATGCCTTTACTCTACTATCTGTGTGGGTGAGATATAGGGAGTCATTATTAAACACCGTAAGTTGCTTTTCTTGTAGTTGAGTAAGTGTTGTTGAAGCGCTTCTATTAAGTATTGCCAGGTGTTGAGAAGCAGGTTGATTAATTTCTAACACGATAAAACCTGTCAAAATTATGGTTGCTAGGCTAGCAACAATAAGTCTGCGTTTTGAATATTTCATACACAAAAGGAGTGTAGTAATCATAAACATATAAACGAGTATCATAAGTGTTGCAGACACACTTATATGTCTAGCCACAAAATCTTCTTGTCCTGCCACCCAAGCTATATAATTATTCATTACATCTATAATACCTCCATAAGTTTGTGCTATAAACTCTGGTAGAAGGTCTGTGACGCTCAGAAAACACACAAGCAAGCCACCGCCTAGTATGAGACCTAAAAACGGAATAATTAAAACATTAGAAATAATAAATAACCCAGGAAACTGATGAAAGTAAAAGAGGCTAAGTGGCATAACACCTAGTTGTGCTGCAATAGTTACAGATACCACGTCCCGTAGTTTTCTTAATATAAACACCTCTGGAGACCAGAAACTGGCTAGCCAAGGTTGCACCCATAAAATCGCTATCACAGCTTGATAACTGAGCTGAAACCCCACCTGGTAGATAAGCAGCGGGTCGAGTAGAAGTAAGAATATAGCAGAAGCTAGCACAGCATCTTGCGACTTTCTTTTTCCGCCCAGAAGCTCACCTACCTCAAGAAAGCTAAACATAGTTGCAGCTCTTAGCACAGATGGTGATAAGCCAGTAATAATGGCAAAGCTCCAGATGAGTGAGATAATGAGTAGTGATTTTACCCATTGCAGTTGCCGCCATTTTATAAAACCAAATAAGAATCTTAGTATAAGTAAAATTACACCTACGTGCAGTCCAGACACGGCGAGTATGTGCATCATACCTGCTGCGGCATACTGAGAACTCATCTCTTTATCTATACCCTGTCTTTGGCCTAGTACGAGCGCTTTAATGACTGCAAGTTGTCTTGGTGTAAAAGATTGGTGGTGAAGGGACTTTTTTACGCTTTCGCGAAAGCGTGACGCCCACACACCCATATCATACGTATCCATACTAGCGCGCAACATTTCTTGAGGCTTTGCAGAAACCTGTCTGTATATTTGTTGCTTATTGAGATAAGCACCATAATCAAACTGATACGGATTTTTGGGATGGGGTACAGGCAACAGAGCAGTTCTTGCATACCACCATTCTCCAGTTTTGGGTAATATGGTTGCAGAGTCTTTATAAATGTTGAGAAGTAATTTACCAGTAGTAATAGTGCTATCTATTCCTTTGAGTTCTACTAGGTACTTATGTTGATACAACGTAGGTTTTAATTCCCTATTTATTTTGACAAGTAGCGTGTGTGAACCCTCTGTGTTAGTATGTGTATAATGATTCTGTGAGAGGGTATCATCAGTATAAGTTCTAGATAGATAACCTATGGTGATAAATATTGCAGAAGTACAGCACATAAAGAGTGCTGAGCCTATGATTTTTTTACTGCTATATGTATTAAGTAAGACTCCAGTAAGAGATAAGAGTATTGAGCAAACCCAGACTGTAATAGCTGGGGTCTTAAGGTAGTCATACAATACTATACCTATGGTGATAGATATGAGTAGCGTTAAAATAGGAATATTTAATTTTCTCACAGATAACTATAAATACTCGCTTTTTACAAGTATTAATTATCTGAAAGATAGTAAATTATGTTTTACAGAACACGTCTCGCCATTACATAAGCACGATTCCAGTAACGCTCATTAAGATTTGAGGTAAGTACTCCTTTTGAGGTTGTGGCGTGTATAAAATAGATATCATCGCCATCTACCTTTGTTACTAGGCCTACGTGGTTTATACGTTTACTACTTTTTGAAGTTCTAAAAAATAAGAGATCACCTGTGTCAATATCTTTATTTTTTACGGGTTTGCCTCGTTGTGCCATATCTCTTGACACTCTAGGCAAAACAATGTTTTCTTTTTGAAAAGCAACATATATAAGACCAGAGCAATCCATACCCTTGCGCGTAGTCCCACCAAATTTATAACGAGTGCCAGAAAATGCTTGCGCCTGCTTTATAATGCGCTCTGTTTTTGTAGTGCTTATGTCTTTTACTGTGGTTCTTTTTGAACTACCACAAGAGGTAAGTAATAGTAGTAGAGATAATACGGCAAGAAACTGTTTCATAAGTAGCTATGAGATTTGGAGTGATCTTATTAGTTAGTTGTTTTCGCTATTTGTGATATCTACAATAAGTTTTGCAGTTTTATCACTAGCACCAGCACCACCCAGTTTTTTCTCTAGTTCAAAATAGTCTGTAAACAGTTGCTCTCTATAAGAGTCGTTTGTAATCTTGTCTAGCTCGTGCTTTAGGTTTTTTGTGTTGAGGTCACCTTGTATAAGTTCTTTTACGACTTCTCTGTCCATAATAAGATTTACAAGTGAGATGTATTTGGTTTTTATAATACGTTTTGCAATACTATAAGAAACCGCATTTGCCTTATAACAAACCACTTGGGGTACTTTAAATATTGCAGCCTCAAGTGTCGCGGTACCAGAAGTGATAAGTGCAGCGTTTGCAAAGCTTAGTATGTCATAGGTTTTATTCATCACAAGTTGTACATCGTGATTTTTTAAAAATGACTCGTAAAAAGTGGCTTCTTGGCTAGGCGCGCCTGCAATCACAAATTGATAGTCTGGATAGTTAGGTATAACACTAAGCATCACCTCCAGCATCGCATTAATTTCTTGTGTGCGGCTACCGGGAAGTAGGGCGATCATAGGGCGTTCATCAAGATTATGCTCTTGTGCAAATGCCACAGCATCTGCTTGCTCTCTGTTTGCCACAGCATCAAGTAGTGGGTGTCCTACAAAGTTTACATCATAATCATATGTGTCATAAAAATCTTTTACAAATGGTAAAATGACATACATATGATCTACACAGGCCTTAATTTTTTTTACACGACCAGATCGTGATGCCCACACTTGAGGGCTTATATAATAATGTGTAATGACACCTAGTGGGTGTGCCCACTCTGCTATACGTAGGTTAAAACCGCTGTTATCTATAAGAATAAGTGCATCTGGCTCAAATCTAGCAATGTCTCTTTTACATTCTTTTATAAGTCCACTAATTTTACGGAGGTTGGTAATCACCTCCATAAAGCCCATAAAGGCTCTTTCTTTATAGTGTGTGACTAGAGTACCGCCCACCTCTTGCATAAGTTCACCACCCCAGAAGCGTATCTCTGCCTCAGGATCTTGTTTATACAAGGCTTTCATAAGATTTGAACCGTGCAAATCTCCGCTAGCCTCACCGGCAAGAATGTAATACTTCATTAGCTAAACATTAATATCATTGTCACAAAAGCCATAGCGATGGTCATAAGGAGTACTCCTCTTGCTCGTGCATCTTGTCCTTGTCTAAGTAGTCCAAAAAATGCTACTAGATTAAGAACGGCACCTATCGCTATAATTTTACCAAGTCTTCCCTCTGCCAGGGCAGTTTGTAATACATTAGTAAGAGTGCGATCTTGAGTTGTGCCTATGTAAAAGGAAAAAATAAGAACGCCTATGGTGTTTGCTAGTAGTCCTATAATAATGCCTATGAGAATATCTTTTTTCATAATTCTTCCGCTTTCGCGAAAAGTTTTAAAGGGGATAGATGCGCTTTCGCGAAAGCGTAATTACTATCCTTCCCACTCATTAAGTTCTTGAATAAAGTGATGTGCAGTAAGATCAAACTGTACGGGTACGATAGAAACATAACCTTGTGATAATGCCCACTCATCTGTGTCTTCACCTTTGTCTTGATTTACAAACTCTCCTGTAAGCCAGTAATAGTCTCTTCCCATAGGGTTTGTGCGCTTGTCAAAATCTTCTACCCATTGTGCTTTTGCCTGGCGACACACTTTGGTGCCTTTAATTTGATCTGCAGGTAATTTTGGGATGTTTACATTGAGTACGATACCTTTAGGTAAGCCGTTTTTGAGAACTTGTCTTGTGATGCGTTCTACATATTTCTTTGCAGGTTCAAAATCTGCATCGTGGCTATAATCTAGTAAGGAGAATCCTATGGCTGGGATGCCTTCTACACCGGCCTCTACTGCCGCGCTCATTGTGCCGCTGTATATAACATTAATACTTGAGTTACTGCCGTGATTAATGCCGCTTACACAAATGTCTGGTTTGCGAGTGAGAATTTGCTGGTTTGCAAGTTTTACACAATCTGCAGGAGTTCCAGAACAAGTGTATTCTTTGTGTGTAGCATCTGGATCTAGCTTTACTGGGTCGCAGTAGAGAGTGTCGTTTATGGTAATGGCGTGACCCATACCGCTTTGTGGGCTATCTGGAGCAACTACAACAACATCACCTATGTTGAGCATAACCTCTATAAGGTTGCGTATACCCGGTGCTGTGATGCCATCATCATTAGTAATAAGTATAAGTGGTTTTTTGTTCATAGCAGGAGTTGTGTTCTATACACGAAAATACGTAAATTGTACATTAATATGAGCACTAGAGGGGTTTAACAAAAGATTACGACCACCGCTCTTTTTGTGGCACAATTTTTAATGTACATTGCTAGTTACATGAAAATACTGAATTTTATGAAGAGGAATTTAAAATTAATCGCACTGGTACTATTGTTTTCGGTTGCGAGTTGCAGTTTTACGACAAAGTCGTTTGACGATCCAGATAAAGATAAAACATTGCTAGACCTTATTGCTTACTTGCTTGAGCGAGGTCATTATGATGCAAAAGATATAAACGATGAGTTTTCTGCAAATGTATTTGATGATTACATAGACGCACTAGATCCGTACCGTCGTTTTTTCTACAAAAAGGATATAGAAGAGTTTGAAAAGTATAAAACTCAAATAGACGATGCGATACGAGATAAAGATTTATCTTTCTTTGATCTTACTTACAACCGTCTTATAGAACGTACAGAGGAGGCAAATAAAATACAAGAAGAGTTACTTAAAAAACCTTTTGACTTTGAGAAGGAAGAGATTCTCAATACAGAGTATGAAAAGCAACCTTTTGCAAAAAATAAAAAAGAGCTTAAAAATAGATGGAGACAGCAACTCAAGCTTAATGCGCTTAGCTCTTACTATGATTTAAGAGAAGATCAAGAAAAGGTAGATGAAGAAGATGATAAAGAAGCAAAAGAGCCTAAAGAAATTCTTTCTAACCAAGAACTAGAGACAAAAGCTAGAGAAGAAGTAGCAGATAATACAAAAGAGTTTTTTGAATTTACATTAGAGCTTGAGCGCAAAGATTGGTTTGCAATTTTCTTAAATGCAATAGTAGAAGAGTTTGATCCTCACACCTACTATTTTGCTCCAGTAGCAAAAGATCGTTTTGATACACAAATGAGTGGTCAGTTTCAAGGTATTGGGGCTAGACTACAAAAGAAAGGTGGAGAAGTACGTATCACAGATATTATTTCTGGTGGTCCAGCCTGGAGAGGTGATGAGCTGCGTGAGGGTGATATTATTATGAAGGTACGTCAAGAAGATGAGAAAGATGCCTTGAGCATTGTAGGGATGCGTCTTCAAGATGCCATAGAGTTTATAAAGGGCCCAAAGGGAACTAAAGTAATCCTTACGGTAAAGACTAAGCTAGATGGTAGTACAAAAGATATTACAATAGAGCGTGATATTGTAGAGCTAGAAGAAACCTATGCAAAATCTGCAGAGGTGGTTAAGGATGGTAAGAGATACGGTATTGTAAACTTGCCTAAGTTCTACTTTACAATGGATGATTACAAAGAGAAGAATGCTGCAAGTGATGTAAAGAAGGAGATAGAACGCCTTAAAGAAGAGGGTGTAGAGGGACTTGTAATAGATCTTAGAAACAACGGTGGAGGATCGCTTAAAACTGTCGTAGATATAGCTGGCTTGTTTATAAAAGATGGACCTATTGTGCAGGTTGCATCTAACGGTGATGAACCAGAGGTGCTAGAAGATAGAGACTCTTCTGTATTGTGGGATGGACCTCTCGTGATTTTAGTAAACGAGATATCTGCATCTGCCAGTGAGATACTTGCAGCAGCAATGCAAGATTATAAAAGAGCCATCATCATAGGAGGGAAACAAACATATGGTAAAGGAACTGTGCAAAACGTAGCAGACCTTAATTCTTACTTGCGTAAAAACCCATATGGAGATCTAGGAGCTTTAAAACTTACAACTCAAAAATTTTATAGAGTAAACGGAGGTTCAACACAACTAGAAGGAGTAAAGAGTGATGTAGTTGTTCCAGACCGTTTTAAATATGTAGATATAGGTGAGCGCGATCAAGAAAACCCTTTGCCTTGGGATAAAATTAAAGCTGCAGATTATGATGTGTGGGATGGTTATGTAGACTTTGAGCAAACTATAGAAAACAGTAAGCAACGTATGTCTAAAAGCGAGCATTTACAACTAGTAGATGAGTATGCAAAATGGATCAAGGAGCGCCGTGATGACAAAGAATGGTCACTTAACTATGATAAGTACAAAGCTAGACTTGCAAAAAGCGAAGCTTTTGCAAAGAAGTTTGATTCTATAGATGATTATGACACAGAGCTTACTTATAACTCACTGCCTTATGAGCAGCAACTCTTTAAAAAGGATACCATCCTTCAAGAAAAGCGTGAGCGCTGGCATAAAAATTTAGCAAAAGATGCTTATGTAGAAGAAGCGCTTAATGTGCTTAATGATTTAAAAATCAACAATATTAGAAGAGATAAGCTTGTGACTATTAAGGATTAATAGATGTCGCAAAGAGCAAACTCATTAACAAGCCTAGCGCTCCAAAAATTTAAAAGAAATTTTTGGGGCGTTTTGAGTTTGGTGTACATTGTACTATGCGGCCTAGCTGCTTTATTTGCTTATGTAATCGCTCCAGATAGTAGTGAGAATGCAAACCAGATGCACCTCTCTATCCACTCACAATCACCCGGCTTTACGGTAGATATCCTCACAATTCCAAGTGATTTAAAGGTAGAGCAATCATTTATTTCTAGATGGTTTTCGGGTAGTTATAATTCAGACACAGAAATACCTATAGCAGATTACAATTTAGAGAACGATGGTATCACATATACCCCGTATATGAGTGACGGAGTGGTGGGTTTACCAAAAAAAGTTACTGTAAATGGGGTTGAAGATTATAACGCTTTCGCGAAAGCGTACATATCACCACGTACATTTATACTAGGGACAGATAAGTACGGTCGAGATCTTTTGAGTAGGATGCTCATAGGTGCGAGAATATCTTTTTCTATAGGATTTGTAGCAGTTTTTATATCACTTATTATAGGCCTCTTTATGGGGTCGCTAGCAGGTTATTTTGGCGGAAAAGTAGATGCCGCTATTATGTGGATTATTAATGTGACTTGGTCTATCCCAACCTTGCTTCTTGTTATTGCAATTACACTTGCGCTAGGTAAGGGGTACTGGCAAGTTTTTATCGCAGTAGGGCTTACAATGTGGGTTGAGGTGGCTCGTGTTGTGCGAGGACAGGTGATGGGAGTAAAACAAATGCAATATGTTACAGCGGCAAGAGCACTAGGGTATACAGATGGGCGTATCATAGTAAAGCATATTTTACCTAATGTTATAGCGCCGCTTATAGTGATTTCGGCAGCAAACTTTGCAGGAGCTATCCTTATAGAAAGCGGATTGAGTTTTTTAGGTATAGGAGCACAACCACCTACACCCAGCTGGGGAGCTATGATTAAAGATCACTATAGTTATATCATCCTCGGGAAGCCGTATCTTGCCATCATCCCTGGTATTGCGATAATGTTACTTGTAATGGCGTTTATGCTTGTAGGTAATGCTCTAAGGGATGCACTAGATGTGAAAAATTAGAATTTATTAATGAAAAGAAAATACACCTATCCGTTACTAGTTATTGTTTTTACACTTGCTTGGTACGTATTTGAAAACTATGCAAACAAGGCTGTAGATGCTCCTATGATAGAGCAGGGCAGACAGCCTAAGGCAACTACAAACACCTACTTTTTACCTACATCTACCACGGGGCAGGTGGTTCACCATAATTATTACTCGCTCAGTTATAGTGAGAGAGATGAACAAGCAGAGTGGGTGGCGTACGAACTTAAAAAAAGCCATATTGTAAATAATGACTTTAAACGTCCTTATTTTGAGGTAGACCCTCAAGTGGAGACGGAGTCTGCACACTGGCGTAATTATAAAAAATCTGGATATGATCGTGGGCATTTGTGCCCAGCAGGTGATAGGGAGTTTAGTAAAGCGGCCTATGAAGAAACTTTTTTGACAAGTAATATTAGTCCGCAAAGGCACGATTTTAATGCTGGTATCTGGAATGAACTTGAGCAGCAAGTGCGTTACTGGGCAAAGAAGTATGATGGAGTTTATGTAGTGACAGGTGGTGTGCTAAAAGATAAGATGGGCGCCATAGGCACAGAAGGAGTTACCGTGCCAGAATCATTTTATAAAATTGTTTATGATCAATCTGGAGGGGATGCAAAAATGATTGCCTTTTTAATGAATCACAAAGCATCAAATAAGTCTCTTAAAACATTTGTTACCTCTGTAGATCAGATAGAAAAGCTTACCGGTATAGACTTCTTTCCAGAACTTGAAGATAGTGTAGAAGATAGGCTAGAGGGCAGCACGAGTACTAAGGGCTGGAAGCTTAGATAACTAAAGTATAAAATAAAAAAAGCGGCACTAGGCCGCTTTTTTTTATTTATAAAGAGATAAGTGATTATCCTTTTATAAGACTTCTAGAGATTACAATTTTTTGAATCTCACTAGTTCCTTCATATATCTGAGTGATTTTTGCGTCACGCATTAATCGCTCTACGTGGTATTCTTTTACAAAACCGTTACCACCGTGTATTTGTACAGCTTCTACTGTTTGCTCCATTGCAACCTTTGATGCATAAAGTTTTGCCATAGCGCTTGATTGATCATAGTTGTTACCTTGATCTTTATCCCAAGCGGCTTTCATCACTAGGTGACGTGCAGCTTCTATCTCAACGTACATATCTGCAAGTTTAAAAGCGATAGCTTGGTGGTTACAAATCTCTGTACCAAAGGCTTTACGCTCTTTAGAATATTTAAGAGCAAGCTCGTATGCTCCAGAAGCAATACCTAGTGCCTGTGCAGCAATACCTATACGTCCTCCAGAAAGTGTTTTCATTGCAAATTTGAAACCAAACCCGTCTTCACCTATTCTATTTTCCTTAGGTACTTTTACGTCATTAAACTGTAGTGTGTGCGTGTCACTACCACGTATACCTAGTTTGTCTTCTTTAGGTCCTACTTCAAAACCTTCCATCCCTTTCTCAACTATAAAAGCGTTGATACCGCGGTGACCTTTTTCTCTATCAGTTTGAGCGATTACAAGATACACGTCAGAGCGTCCTCCATTTGTAATCCAGTTTTTTGTACCATTAAGTACGTAGTGATCTCCTTTATCTATTGCTGTAGTAGCTTGTGAAGTTGCATCAGATCCAGCTTCTGGCTCAGAAAGACAAAAAGCACCTACCATCTCACCTGTAGCAAGCTTAGTAAGGTATTTTTGTTTTTGCTCTTCAGACCCATAAGTTTCAAGACCATAACAAACTAATGAGTTATTTACAGAAACAATTACAGACGCAGAGGCATCTATCTTAGATAGCTCTTCCATAATAAGAACATATGAAATCGCATCCATTCCACTTCCTCCATATTTTGGATCAACCATAATACCCATAAAGCCTAGGTCACCCATTTTCTTTACAAGTTCTGCAGGAAACTGTTGTATGTTATCTCTTTCTATTACTCCGTCTAGTAATTCTGTACGTGCAAAATCGCGAGCAGCGTCGCGTATCATAAGGTGTTCTTCTGTTAAGCTAAAATCCATAGTCAATTTTAAATATTAAGGATTGTGTAAAAAATCTCTACAAATATACTTGTTTCTTGTGCTTTTCTCAATAGATTTAGGGTGATGGAACAAAAAAACTATAACGTTATAGGTGTGATGAGCGGTACCAGCTTAGATGGAATAGACTGTGCGCTTATTAAAATTAGTATGTCACCGCAAATATCTGGAGAAGCCTATCCGGTTTTTGATGCTCAGATAATTAATGCAGAAACAATTGCCTATACAGACTTGTGGGAGAGTAAGCTTCGTACTGCACATATACTGTCTATAGACGAGTTAACAGCTATAAATAAATCATACACCCAGTATTTAGCTCAAGTTATAAACGCCTTTATAGCCCAGCATCATATAAAGGATATTGATGCGATATGTTCTCACGGCCATACTATATTACACCAGCCACAAGATGGTTTTACTTTACAGATAGGTAATCTTCCGGAACTTGCTCAGTTGCTTAGTCATAAAGTGGTTTGCGACTTCAGGGTGCAAGATGTAGCGCTAGGTGGGCAAGGCGCACCGCTTGTTCCTATAGGAGATAAGCTGTTGTTTGGTACATATGATTATTGTCTCAATCTTGGTGGATTTGCAAATGTTTCGACTGAGGAAAATGGAGTTCGGCTGGCGTATGATATTTGTCCAGTTAATGTTGTGCTCAATAAATATGCTGATAAGTTGGGTAAGCCGTATGATGATGGGGGCGCTTTCGCGAAAGCGGGAACCGTACACGCTCCCTTATTAAAGGAACTGAATAGCTTACCATATTATGGCTCTCCAGCTCCAAAATCTCTGGGGATAGAGTGGGTGCACGAACAAGTATTCCCAATAATTGAATCTTATAAAATCTCTGATATAGATGTGCTGGCGACGTTTACAGAGCATATTGCTGTGCAAATTGCGACTCAGTTTAAAGAAAACACCTCAGTTTTAGTCACCGGAGGAGGAGCTTACAATAGCTATTTGTTATCCCGTGTGCAAGCTCAGTATAAAGCAAATAAGGTCAAGGGAGCTGTGTTAAATCTTGTAGTGCCAGATGCGCAACTTATTGAATTTAAAGAGGCTCTCGTTTTTGGTTTATTAGGGATTTTAAGGCTTGAAGGGCTTCCTAATTGCCTTGCAAGTGTCACAGGAGCATCACAAGACCACTCTAGCGGAATGTTATATGATTCTTAATTTATGAACACTTCTTCTAGAAGGTGATTCAAGTTTGTATATTTGGGGCTTACTTAACTAAATATATGAGAGAGCTTTTACAGCGATACGAAGATAAGTCACCAGAGATTGTTTTTCACTGGAACGACCCAGAAACCGAAGCAGAGGGGTGGGTAGTTATTAACTCTTTAAGAGGAGGTGCCGCTGGTGGTGGTACACGTATGCGTGTAGGACTAGATAAAAATGAAGTCCTTTCTCTAGCCAAAACTATGGAGGTTAAGTTTACAGTCTCTGGTCCAGCTATTGGTGGAGCAAAGTCAGGAATTAACTTTGACCCAAAAGATCCTCGTAAGAAAGGAGTCTTAGAGCGCTGGTATAAAGCCGTGTCACCACTACTTAAAAGTTATTATGGTACGGGAGGTGATCTTAATGTAGACGAGATACACGAGGTAATACCTATTACAGAAGAGAGTGGCGTATGGCATCCTCAAGAAGGTGTTTTTACTGGGCACTTTCAACCTACAGAGGCAGATAAGATTAACCGTATAGGACAACTTAGACAAGGAGTCATAAAGGTGATAGAAAATCCGTCATTTTCTCCAGATGTAACACGCAAGTATACTGTAGCAGATATGATTACTGGCTACGGTGTAGCAGAGGCAGTACGTCACTATTATGATATTTATGGAGGAGATGTAAAGGGTAAGCGTGCCGTGGTACAAGGTTTTGGAAACGTAGGCGCAGCAGCTGCTTACTATCTAGCGCAAATGGGTGCAAAAATAGTGGGTATTATAGATATTGTAGGAGGTTTTATAAACAAAGACGGTTTTACTTTTGAGGAGATACGAGATATGTATCTTAATAAAACAGGTAATACACTTAACGCTTCTACAGAAGGGTTGATACCATTCTCACAAATGAACGAGGAGATATGGAATCTTGAGACAGAGATTTTTGCTCCTTGTGCAGCTTCTCGTCTTATTACAGAAGATCAAATTAATAGAATGATAGATACGGGGCTGGAAGTTATTTCTTGTGGAGCAAACGTACCGTTTGCAGATAAAGAAATTTTCTTTGGACCTATAATGGAGCATACAGACGCAAAGGTGAGTCTTATACCAGACTTTATTTCAAACTGTGGTATGGCAAGAGTATTTGCATACTTTATGGAGCGCCGGGTGCAAATGACAGATGATGCAATCTTTAACGATACATCACAAACTATACGTAATGCTATAGAAAATACGTATCAGAATAACAGTTCAAAACAAAATATAAGCAAGACAGCTTTTGAAATTGCATTAAAAGAATTACTTTAATACTTGCATCTGTAAGATGTAATAATCACACCAACTTTATATACATATGGAATCAGTAATTATTCTCATTTTTATTATCGGGTACCTTTCTATAACCCTTGAGCATCCTCTTAAACTTGATAAAACAGTGCCTGCACTTATTATGGCATCACTTATCTGGGCATTTCTAGCAGTAGGTTTTCACCTAGGCTGGTTTGACGTAATAGATACCTATGAGCAAGCTTATAGCTTGTTTCCTAATGGGGTGCCTCTTACGGGAGATGCCTTGCACGATGCAGAGCACGGTTTTGACAACACACTTTTGCACCACTTAGGTAAAACAGCAGAGATACTTATCTTCCTTATAGGGGCGATGACCATTGTTGAGATTATAGATCTTCACAGAGGTTTTGAAGTTCTTAAAGGAGCTGTAAGAACTCGTAGTAAGAAGAAGTTATTATGGATTATAGGGATACTAGCATTCATCCTTTCTGCTATAATAGATAACCTTACGGCTACAATCGTACTTATAACCTTATTACGTAAGCTTATTGTAAGTAGAGATCAACGTCTATGGTTTGCTGCAATGGTAGTAATTGCTGCAAATGCTGGAGGAGCTTGGTCACCTATTGGGGACGTTACTACTACAATGCTTTGGATTGCAGATAATGTTACAGCAATGGGACTTATCAAGTTTGTAATCATACCATCTGTAATTTGTTTTGTTATACCATTCTTTATTGCAACATACTTACCAGCTTTTAAAGGCGATATAATTGTAGATACACAAGAAGATGAAGAAGCAGGAAGATTATTAAGTAGTAAGACAATGCTCTTCTTAGGACTAGGTATGATTGTATCTGTGCCTATTTTTAAAACTATAACGCACTTACCTCCTTATATGGGGATGATGCTCGCACTAGGTGTAGTGTGGTTAGTATCTGAGTACATTCACCCAGAAGAAGACTTTACAAAAGAGCGTAAGCACTTATACAGTGCTCACAAAGCACTTTCTCGTATCGAGATTTCAAGTATCCTTTTCTTTTTAGGAATATTAATGGCAGTAGCAGGACTTGAAAGTCTTGTATATGGTGTGTCTGAAGCTGGTGATCCAGTGGGAACATTGCGTTATGTTGCAGAGATTCTTAATGGAGCGGTACCTAATCAAGATGTTGTGGTAGTAATACTTGGTATTCTATCTGCTATTATTGATAACGTGCCACTAGTGGCTGCCTCTATGGGTATGTATACTGCAGAGACAGACAGTTTACTATGGCACTTTATTGCATACTCTGCCGGAACAGGAGGAAGTATGCTTATCATAGGTTCTGCAGCAGGAGTTGCAGCTATGGGAATGGAAAAGATAGATTTTATCTGGTACCTTAAAAAGATCACGTGGTTAGCCTTTGTAGGGTTTGCTGCGGGAGCTGTTGCCTTTGTTCTTCTTACAGGAGGAACTATGGGTGCTTAAGTCTAGGCAATTTTCTAAAATAACGTTCGTTTCATTCTAAAGCCTCAATTAATAAACATATGCTTAATACACTTATTCAAGACGGAGCTCAAGATGCGGCAGATATACTTGCTACAGACGAGCCCGTAGAGAAGACATTATCTATCATAGATTTGCTCTTAACTGGAGGTACAGCGGGGATCATCATTATTGCCGTTCTATTTGTACTACTTTTTGTGGCTATCTATATATACTTTGAAAGACTCTTTGCTATAAAAGCAGCCTCAAAAGTAGATGGTAATTTTATGAATCAAATAAGAGATAATGTCGCTTCTGGTAACATAGAAGGAGCAAAAATATACTGTGCTCAGGCTAACTCTCCTGTATCTAGATTAACCGCAAAGGGAATCTCTCGTATAGGAAGCCCTCTTGAGGAT
The DNA here is from genome assembly GCF_947496725.1 of uncultured Dokdonia sp. Classification (GTDB taxonomy): domain Bacteria; phylum Bacteroidota; class Bacteroidia; order Flavobacteriales; family Flavobacteriaceae; genus Dokdonia. The sequence goes on along the minus strand of NZ_CANMDS010000006.1, from coordinate 3,178 downwards.
ATTAATACAGCTATAGAAAATCAAGGAAAACTAGAAGTCTATAAACTAGAGCGCAATGTGAGTGTACTTGCTACCATAGCGGGAGCAGCTCCTATGATTGGGTTCTTAGGGACTGTAATAGGTATGGTACTTGCCTTTCATACACTAGCAACAAGTTCTGGACAAGCAGAGATGGGTACCCTTGCAGAGGGTATTTATACCGCGATGACCACTACAGTTGCTGGCCTTATTGTGGGTATTATTGCTTATATGGGATATAACCACCTTGTAGTGCGTACAGATAAAGTAGTACACTCTATGGAGGCAAATGCGGTAGATTTCTTAGACCTATTAAACGAGCCTAGCTAGTATGAATCTGCGCGGAAGAAATAAAGTGAGCCCAGAGTTCAGTATGAGTAGTATGACAGACATTGTCTTTTTACTACTTGTATTCTTTCTGTTAACCTCACCAGCTATCACGCCAGATGCCCTAGACCTTATTTTGCCTAAAGCAAAAGGAAAAACCAGTAACAAGCAAAACCTATCTGTAAGCATCACAAAAGACCTTGACTATTATGTAAACAAGGAGCGTGTGACAGAAAACGGTATAGAAGGCTTTATCAATAGCGAGCTAGCTGGAGTAGAAGAACCTACCATTATACTAAGAGCAGAAGAAGGAGTGCCTATAGAAAATGCCGTAAAGATTATGGATATCGCAAACCGTAATAAGTATAAAATTGTACTAGCGGTAAGGCCTAACTAATTGATAAATGGTTTTTGGTACGCTTTCGCGAAAGCGTAATTACACTCTTAAATAAATATACCTTGGCATACCTAGATACCATACATAAACGCAAATCTTTCACCATAAGTAGTATTATTATGGCGATTATATTATTGCTTATGTTTATGGTGGGTATGAACTATATGGACCCGCCAGAAGAAGGGGGTATAGCCGTAAACTTTGGAACCTCTAGTGTAGGTTCTGGTAATGTACAGCCTACAAAACCTGTGGCATCTGCACCAAAAAATACAGCACCACAACCAGAGCCCACTCCACCAGAACCAGAGATTAAGGATGAGGTTGTCACGCAAGACACAGAAGATGCTCCGGTTATAGAAAAAAAACCAAAGGAAACTCCAAAGCCTAAGGTTGAGAAACCAAAAGAAAAGCCGGTAGAAAAACCAGTAGAAGAAGCAAAGCCAGATCCTAAACCAGATAAGTCTACAACAAGTGCACTAGACGCGCTTATTAATGGTCCTAAAAAGGATGGTGTAGCTCAAGGAGGTGAAGGTAATGATAACCAAGCTGGAGATAAGGGGGATCCTAATGGAGACCCTAACGCATCTAGTTATTATGGTACCGGAAGAGGTCTAGATGGTGATGGTAACTACCAGCTAGGAGGTCGTAAAGCACTAGGAAAACCAAAACGCCAGCAAGAGTGTAATGAGTCAGGAGTAGTTGTAGTGAGTATTGAGGTAGACCGTACCGGTAAAGTTATAAAAGCTACGCCAGGAGTGCGAGGCACTACAAATAACACACGCTGTCTCTTAGAGCCGGCAAAAGCAGCAGCACTTGCCACAAAATTTAATGCCGACTCAAAAGCGCCTTCAAAACAAATAGGAAAAATAGTATACCGCTTTAGTCTCTCAGACTAATCGTTGTAACACCTATCTTTATATCACAATGACATATCAAGAAACCTTAGACTGGCTTTTTAACCAGCTACCTATGTATCAACGTAAGGGAGCTGCTGCATACAAGGCAGACCTAAGTAACATAAATCTTCTAGCAGCACATCTAGGTAATCCTCATACCACATTTAAAACCGTTCACGTAGCAGGCACAAACGGTAAAGGATCTACTAGTCATATGATGGCATCTGTTTTACAAGAAGCAGGTTATAAAGTGGGGCTATATACCTCACCACATCTTAAAGACTTTAGAGAGCGCATAAAAATAAACGGTGAGCTTTGTAGCAAGCAGTTTGTAATGGGGTTTGTAAAAAAGCACAAAGCCTTTTTTGAAGAGCATCAACTATCATTTTTTGAAATGACTGTAGGGATGGCCTTCTCATATTTTGCAACAAAAGAAGTGGATGTTGCGATCATAGAGGTAGGCTTAGGAGGTAGGCTTGATGCCACAAATATTATTACACCCGTACTTTCGGTTATAACAAATATTGGTATGGATCACACGCAGTTTTTGGGTGATACCATCCCGCTTATAGCCGCAGAGAAAGGAGGTATTATTAAAGAGAATGTCCCTGTTGTAATAGGTGAGTTTAATGAAGAGACAGAGGAGGTCTTTAGTGCGCTTTCGCGAAAGCGTAATGCACCCCTTCACAAAGCGTATGATTTTGACTTAATGCCTATGCAATCTGACCTAGTGGGAGATTATCAAAAAAACAACATACGTACAGTTCAAGTAGCGTTTTCTGTTTTGCAAGGAGCGAGTTTTCACGTAGGGATCCAGCATATTGCAAAGGGATTAAAGAATGTGGTAAAAAATACGGGCCTCCAGGGAAGGTGGCAAATATTGCAAGAAGAGCCAAAGGTGATTTGCGATACCGGGCACAATAAGGAAGGGCTCACTTATGTGATGAATCAATTAGGTAAGGAGCGTTATAAGAATTTACATATTGTACTTGGCGTAGTTTCAGATAAGGATTTAGAGAGCATTTTACCATTATTTCCGGGATATGCCTCTTATTACTTTTGTAAACCTGCCGTGCCAAGAGGAATGGAGGTACAACACTTAAAAAAAGAAGCAGAAGGCTTAGGACTTAAGGGTAAAGCATATCCTAGTGTAAAAGAGGCATTTAAGGCCGCAAAAAAGGTTGCGGGAACCAGCGATCTTATTTTTATAGGCGGAAGCACCTTTGTCGTAGCAGAAATAATTTAATTTTTATTGCAAAAGATTTTACACTATAAAACTTTAATTCTATATTTGCACCCGCATTGAAATAATGGCAACGCTATCTTTTTAATGTTACTTGACTACATAAGTCGGGGCGCTTAGCTCAGTTGGTTCAGAGCACTTGGTTTACACCCAAGGGGTCAGGGGTTCGAATCCCTTAGCGCCCACAAACAAGAAACGATAAACTTGTCTAAAAATAATCGGGCGCTTAGCTCAGTTGGTTCAGAGCACTTGGTTTACACCCAAGGGGTCAGGGGTTCGAATCCCTTAGCGCCCACA
>NZ_CANMDS010000005.1 GCF_947496725.1 uncultured Dokdonia sp. | reverse complement strand
CGGCTGCAAAACTACAACCTTTTTTGACTTTACAAACTATCTTTTGAAAATAATTTGAAATAAATTTTAAAGCCAATTAAACAAACATTTATAAGAACTACCGCTCACATTTAAACGGACGGCAAAGATACACAGAAGTTCAAGTCTGACAAGTATTTTTTGATATTTAATTCAAATAAAAACCTAATCCTTTGACCTTGTTTAGTCTAGCTTTATTATTTCTTTATTAAAGCATTTTTATCACTCATTTACTGCTAAAAAAGATACCCGAAAATAGACCATAAAGACTAATTTCTTCCTACAAATAGTAAAGGTGTTTTATTATAGAGCTTTTTGTGGATCTACTTAAGCTTTCGCGAAAGCGTAATTATTTAAAGAAAGAAGTTCCAAACGATACCAAAACGTATATTAAAGTCTCTATATGGATACCCTGGTGCGCTATAAAAGTCGTTACCTGTAAAGCTACTATTAAAGTGTTCGGCCTTGAGAAAGATTCTGGTCTGGCGAACTTTCATATTAATAAAGAAGTCTAATAGGGGAAAGTTCCCAAACTCTTGAGAGTTTTGCACATAAAATTCCGCAAGTATAGGGTCATATGCATTGAGATTATACTTTGTAAAGTAGTTTGCAGTAAAACCTGTTTGTAAAAAGAGTGCTTTTTTAAACAGACGGTCTGTGAAGTATAAGCTTCCTCTACCCACAAAGTCTGGAACATTGAGCACACCCTCTGCCCCACTCACGTTTTGATATGTGGCAGTGAGATCTAGATTAAACTTCTTATACTTGATATTTTTACTAGCTGTGACCTGAAGATGATTTATGGACTCACTGGTTTGAAAAGAGTTTACAAGTGAGTCTACAGGATCTAATGCAAAATATGCATAGTCTTTTATAGTAGCAGCAGAGGCTTTGAGGTTTACCCACTTTTTTGAATCTAACTGAGCCGTGAGTGTATTAGTCTTTACAGTTGCATAAGCTTCTTGATTAGACCAGTTATAATTTATATAGTTGCTCTGAAAAAGTAGATGGTTAAATCCTGCTGGTCTTGCATTGCTCAATATACTTGCCGAAAAGCGCTTGTCTTTATCTATAGCATATCCAGCCTCTCCATATATATTGTATCCATCAAAATCTCCTGAGACATTTACTTGAGCATCTCCCAGTATATCAAAACCACCTATTTTATTTTTATACCCTCCTCCTACTGCAATTGTGGTGGTTTGTATTCTATTAGGTACTCTTACCGTTTGCTCGTCTATACCATCACCATCTTGATCTATACCTTGTATAAGTACTGCATCATAGCCATAATTAAAATACGTAGCATTTGCTTGAAACTTGAGCTGCCCTAGTTTTTTATCTTCATAAACAAGGTTAAGTTCGTTATAGGTTTCTTCGTGATCTGTTCTATCAGAAAAGTCGGATTGTCTAAATGCTTCTCCAAAAAGATCATTTGCTGCATCTTGGCTATATCTATAAAATTTATTCTCGCTATTAAAAATGTGACCTACTCTTAAACTATAATCTTTAAGACTATCTTGTTTTTGAATAATATTATAGTGATGGTTTACATACACTCTTGTACCATCTAGTATATTTTCGGCATCTTCAAAGTTTACTGGCAATCTTGATCTATCATCAAAATCTTCGTCACCACTATTAAACTGCTCTATACCTAAAGTGGTTAATCCTCCGTTTTCTTGATTACTTAAATCTTGAGCAACCCAGTGTGCCTTTATATAGTATCGCTTATTTTTTGTGTTATAGCTACCTGCAAATCTAAAATTACCCGAACTGGTTAATGCATTTTGATATTTACCTAAGCTACGCACTCCTTTATAAGCTATAGACATATTAAGTCTAGGGTGTATATTAAGGGTAAAGAAAGCGTCTAGTTGTTGTCCTTGCTCAAAAGCGCTCTTATAAAACAACTCTGTGAGTGGTGTAGGTAGGTAGTGATACTTTATATCTTCTACCTCTTGATAAGCAAAGTGTCTAGCATTTGCAATATAGCCAGGCGTGGTGCGCCTGTTATCAAAATGATGTATGAGCGTATTATTAGTTTGCCCGGTATTTGCAAACGGCAATAAACCATAGCGGTCTTTACGCAGGTAATTAAATTTATAATCCTTTTCTATAGTAAGAGTAGTATCTACATATAAGGTATCTCTTTTTACAGAGATAATCTTATAATCCTCTACAGGTGGTCTTTCAAACTCTTTAATATTTGTAGATTTTGCATCTCTAGCATTAAGCGGGTCGTTATTATCACCAAGACCTTCACTTCTTTGCAATGTAGGTGTTTGCTGTATAGGTGATGTTTGCCCAAAGACTGCTACTTGCGCTAGACAAAAAATAAACCCAAAAATCTTATTCATATAAACAATTTGATGTGTCAAAATTACATTATTTGCACCGATTCTAGTATTTTGACCCGTTCAATATATGCTTAAACTTAAATATCATACTCATCTTATAGAATGTGGCACAGACGAGGCTGGTCGTGGCTGTCTTGCAGGACCCGTTACGGCAGCTGCTGTGATGCTGCCCGATAGTTTTATAAACGAGATTCTTACAGATTCAAAACAACTCACAGAGAAGAAACGTGATTTACTCAAACCTATTATAGAGCAACAAGCAATTGCCTACTCTTTTTCTCACGTGATGATGGAGGAAATAGACGACATTAATATCCTTAACGCCTCTATCACTGCAATGCATCGTAGTATTGAAGGTATGATAGGTACGCTTTCGCGAAAGCAAAAAAAACCGCAACACATACTTGTAGACGGTAATCGCTTTAAAGCATTTACTGGCCTAGATCACACAACTGTTATTAAAGGTGATGGAAAATACCTCCCCATAGCCGCGGCATCTATCATTGCCAAAACAGAGCGTGACCTATTTATGGACCGCATACACGAAGAGTACCCTATGTATAACTGGAAAAAAAACAAAGGGTATCCTACAAAAGAACATCGAGAAGCGATACGCACCTATGGTATTACAAAATACCACCGCAAAAGCTTTAAACTATTACCCGAACAATACTCGCTAGACTTTACTTTTAAAGACCATAAGTAATATACTGTTGAAAAGGTGGTCAATATTATTATGACCACAAAGGCCGTAGGTCTCACACAAGACTGTATTTTTGAACAACCAGTCTTTACTATTTATGAAAATTCTATTATACCTCTCTGCCGTTGTTGTATTGCTAGCTAGCTGCACAACCTCAACAAAGAACTCGTCTTCACTCACAAAATACATTCCTCGTAAGGCATCTGTTGTTGTAAAAACTACAAATCTTAAAGATTTTAAAAGTGCACTAGTCAATAATGATTTCATACAAGAGCTTGGCACCACTAGTCTATACAAAACACTGGTAGATAACCAAGCCGCATTTGCAGCTGTACAACCAGATGGAGAGACACTGTTTTGCTATACTAAGCTAGGGCGCAAAGCCTACGATTTGAGCATTATTACAAAAAACCACCTAGGCCTTTTTAAAAATGACTCAACACTTATAAGAGAAGCCTCACTCAATGACAAAAAAATTAAGTCACTAGGAGCAAATGCTCATTACCTTATATATAACGATGTTTTTATAGCAAGCACCTCAAAAATTTTGCTTGAGAACGTACTGAGAGAGAAAAATAGAGAAACGTACACAGACCCTATGTTTGACCGCGCCTATAATTCTTCTAGTAACAGTGCGACTGCTTCTATTTTTATAAAAGGATCTGAAGGAGGAGATTTATACAAAACACTCTTTCCTGCGGCTGGCGTAAATGCACTTAAAGACTCCTTTACTTGGGCCACGGCAGATATTGACCTTGACCAAAATGATGTACGTCTCAATGGCGTAGTACTCGTACAAGACTCTACAAACTTGCGTCTCTCCCTACTCAAGAACACAAACCCTGCGGTAAACAGAATCACTAGCATCACTCCCACCGCTGCCGTAGCTGTAGAAGCTATAAGCTATGATAGCTGGGAACAACTTAAATCTAATAAAGCAGACTTGCTCAAAGTAGACCTTGCTCAATATAATATCCCGCAAGAAGACCTCTTTGCTAGTTTTACAGAGATAGGTGTTATTCATCTTGCAAAGAGTTCGGTGATTGTGGGTGTTTCGGCAGATGTGAGTGTTACAGATAATGTGCTTGCAAGCGGGTCAGAGCTAGCGACCTTTAGAAAAGTTAAGATATATGAAGTTGAGAATGCTTCCGCTTTAGCGAAAGCTTACTCACCTCTACTCAACCTCTCTTCTCCAAAGATGTATGCCACAATAGATGACTTTTATCTCTTTGCCGAAAATCAAGAAGCACTAGAAACTGTTATTGCAAATTATCAGAACCAAGCAATATTAGCTACCAGTGCGGCATTTGCTCCTACAAAAAACGCATTGAGTCGTGCCTCAAGTTACTTACACATCACAAACCTTGATAGCAAAAACTACCAGCGACTTGTATCTCAACAGGGACAAAAAAACCTAAAAGAAACTACCCTAGAAGGCTATCACTATGCCGCTCTACAACTCGTGCAAGAGAAAGATTACCTCCTGCTCAACACGACAATACTTAAAAATGAAGACAACACTACAGATGCTAGCATTGCACAAATTGCAAATGTGAAGCTTAGCGCACCTATTACAATGTCTCCACAGCTGGTAAAAAATCATCGTACAGATGGACAAGATATTGTTGTGCAAGACATAAATAACACTCTATACCTTATAAGTAATGCCGGTAAGGTATTATGGCAAAAGGATCTGGATGGTCAAATACTGGGCGATATGCAGCAGGTAGACATCTACCGTAACGGGAGATTACAGCTAGCCTTCACCACAGAGAAGTCTTTCTACATTCTAGACCGGAATGGTAATGATGTGGGACCATACCCACTGTCTTTTAAAGACACCATCACACAACCACTTGCGATATTTGATTACGATAATAATAGCAACTATCGTTTTGTAATTGTGCAGGGTGAAAAGGTACTTATGTATGATAAAAAGGCAAGCCCTGTTTCTGGTTTTACTTTTAAGGAAGCTACGAGTACAGTTATATTTCCGCCAGCACACATTCGTATTGCAAATAAGGATTATATCGTAATTGCCGAAAACAATGGAAAAATCAACATCTTGAGTCGTACTGGTACAGCTCGTATAGAGGTAAAGAAAAATATAAACTTTGGTGATGTACCAGTTTATAGAAACAGAAATACGTTTGAAACATATACTGTAAACGGAGAGAAGGTAAGAGTCACTACAAAGGGAGAAGTCGTACAGACCATCTCAGATTTTGACTCAGACTCACGTATAGCGCTAGGCAAGTCTCTTGCGGTAGGGCAGCGAGAGAATCTACTATTAATAAACGGTAAGAAAAAAGAAATAGCTTATGGTTCTTATAGTGCTCCACAAGTTTTTGAAGCTGCAAAAAAGCAATACATCACACTTACTAATACAGAATCTAGTGAGGTGTATCTATATGATAGCAAAGGAAATCTACTTCCTAACTTCCCTATTTACGGCACATCAAAAGCCTCTGTAGGTTTACTAGAAAAAAACAAGTCACTAGGTTTTGTCACACAGGGTGGTGACAAGTCTATCCTTATTTATAAAATAAACTAGTAAAATGGGTTTCAAGTAATTGAGAGATGTGGAGATTACTCTGCAACTTCTGGAGTAACAAACTCCGCTTCAAAAAGGGCTGTAAAATGCTTTTTAAGCTTAGCCTTCACCTCCTCTTGATCTACTGTAGCTTTCCCTAGCTCTACATTAAGTGAGGTAACGGCCTTATCTTTTATACCGCAAGGTATCATAAGGTCAAAATAGCCTAAATCTGCATTTACATTAAGTGCAAAGCCGTGCATAGTAACCCAGCGGCTCGCTCTCACACCCATAGCACATATCTTTCTGGCAAATGGCGTCCCTACGTCAAACCAAACTCCTGTCTCCCCTGGAGAACGCTCGGCTTTGAGTCCGTATTCGGCTAGAGTGAGAATAACCATCTCTTCAAGTAGGCGTAAATATTTATTTATATCTCTAAAGAAGTTATCAAGATCTAATATAGGATATCCCACTATCTGACCCGGCCCGTGGTAGGTAATATCACCACCTCTATTTATTTTATAGAATGTAGCATTCTTTTCGGCTAGCTCTTTTTCGCTCACAAGCAGGTTAGACATATCACCACTCTTACCTAACGTAAAAACGTGTGGATGCTCTACAAAGAGAAAATGGTTAGGAGTTACTAATCCTGCATCTTCTCTTCTGTTTGCGATTTTCATCGCAACCGTTTTCTTAAAAAGCTCATCTTGATAGTCCCAAGTTTCCTTGTAATCGCGATGTCCTAAATCCTGAAAAATGATATTTTTATTCACGCCGCAAAGGTAAGAATTACTTCACATTAAAAAACCTCCTACCAGATGGTAGGAGGTTATAAAATATCGTTAAAAACAGCTCTTACTGCTCTTCAAGAACCACCTCAAAATTTTCTAATACCTTGCTCTTATTATTAAGCAAGCTGTGATAGTCTATTTCAAAAGTAACCGTCTTACCATCTGCTCCTATACTCGCTCCATCTGGCGTTACAGAAATAACCTTTCTAGGAAACACATACTCAAGTGTCATTGTAGACTTACTAAGCTCCTTATCCATCTGGGCGAGCATACCAGACATCATATCATTTTCATCTCCTACTTCTCCGCTTGAGCTTTGCCCTATAGTTTCTTGCGTCTTTTGTGACAAGACAACCTCTTCACCTAGATGTTCTGCAAGTGCTTTTGGGTCTGTTCTTCTAAAGGTATTATCTGTAAATGTATATATTACCTTATCTGTACTAAGCATACTACTTGCAGGACTGCTAGTAGCTTTCTCACTTCCTGGTGTTGTTTTCTTTGCTGTATCAAATACCTTCTCTATATCATAAGCGATGCGCTCTATCTCATTAAACTGCTTGAAGTCCTTTATGATGGTAAGTACCATAACACCATTATCCTCGTCTATATTCATTTGCATAGAGAAATCTCTTAGCGCTTTGATATCCTCTTGTTTAGCCGCTGGTAAGGTTGCAATACTATCTTTATAAGTCTCCAGAAAATCATTAAACACAACAAGTGTGTCCATCTTTTCCTTTTTCTTGTCTACAGATGCTGGTCTTCCTTGGGCTCCCAGCGCCATAAGTTGAGACAAGTCTACTACAGACTCATATCGACCACCCATATCTTCATTAAAGACAATACGCTCTTGCATACTACAACTCACCAGCAATACAAGTAGCACTACTAGTGATAGGTGATTTTTTTTATTCATTTTTAATTTTTGGGATTGTTTAAAATAACGAGTGCTGCAATCACGCCGGGCACCCAGCCACAGAGCCAAAGTAAGAAAACTATTAATACAGACCCACACCCTTTACCTATAACAGAAAGGGGCGGAAAAAAGATGGCTAGTAAGACACGCCAGATACTCATATAATTTGATTTTGATAGGTTACCACAAAGGTAACACTTGATTGATGTACTTAATATGTCTACATATTATTAGAATTGTTACAAGCATTTCGTTTCTGACCCTGCTATGACTATCTTTGCAAGCTTAAAAATTACCGTATGCAACTGTCAGAACAAGAACAAGTACGCCGCCAGAAATTATCTCGCTTGCGCGAAATAGGAATCAACCCCTATCCCGCAGCACAATATCACGTGACTCACGCTTCCGCGAAAGCGAAAAATGACTACACAGAAGGTGAAAAAGTAGTAATGGCTGGAAGGCTAATGTCAAGACGTATACAAGGAAATGCCTCTTTTGCCGAAATACAAGACGGTGAAGGTCGCATACAAGTATATTTTAACCGTGATGAAATCTGTACAGGAGAAGATAAATCTAAGTATAACGAGGTTTATAAAAAGCTTCTTGACATAGGAGACTTTATAGGTATAGAAGGTGAGATGTTTACCACTAAGGTAGGAGAGATCACTGTGCTAGTAAAAGACTTCACGCTATTAAGTAAAGCACTCAAGCCATTACCACAACCACGTACAGATGATGAAGGTAAAGTGCACGATGCATTTACAGATCCAGAGATGCGTTACAGACAGCGATATGTAGACCTTACTGTAAACCCGCACGTAAAAGAAGTTTTTGTAAAACGTACAAAGCTCTTTAACGCAATGCGTAATTTCTTTAACGACGCAGGATACTTTGAGGTTGAGACACCAGTATTACAACCTATCGCAGGTGGTGCAGCTGCAAGACCATTTATAACGCACCATAACTCACTAGATATGCCATTATATATGCGTATCGCAAATGAGTTATACTTAAAGCGTCTTATTGTAGGTGGTTTTGAAGGAGTATATGAGTTCTCAAAAAACTTCAGAAATGAAGGAATGGACCGTACGCACAATCCAGAATTTACCGCAATGGAAATTTATGTAGCCTATAAGGATTACAACTGGATGATGGACTTCTGTGAGCAATTACTAGAGACTTGTGCCATTGCAGTAAATGGTACAACAGAGGCTACCTTTGGAGAGCACAAGGTAGACTTTAAAGCTCCATATGCCCGCGTTACTATGGCAGATAGTATTGAGCACTTCACTGGTTTTGACATTAACGGTAAGACCGAAGATGAGATACGCGCCGCTGCAGAGGGTATGGGTATCGAGGTAGATGATACAATGGGTAAAGGAAAACTCATAGATGAGATTTTCGGAGAGAAGTGTGAGGGTAACTACATACAGCCTACCTTTATTACAGATTACCCTAAAGAGATGAGTCCGCTTTGTAAAGAGCACCGCGACAACCCAGAGCTTACAGAGCGTTTTGAACTTATGGTATGTGGTAAAGAAATTGCAAATGCATACTCAGAGCTTAACGACCCTATAGATCAAAGAGAGCGTTTTGAAGCACAGCTAGAACTTGCAAAGAGAGGTGATGATGAGGCAACAGCCTCTATAGATTATGACTTCTTAAGATCATTAGAGTACGGAATGCCTCCTACATCTGGTATGGGAATAGGGATGGATCGTTTAATAATGTTCTTAACAAATAACCAGTCTATACAAGAAGTACTTTTCTTCCCACAGATGAAACCAGAGAAAAAAGCACTTGACCTTAATGAAAATGAAAAAGCCATTTATGAGCTACTCAAAAAGGAAAGTCCGCAGGAGCTTAGTGCTTTAAAGACAGCTGCCGGATTAAGTAACAAGGCTTGGGATAAAGGAATAAAAGGACTTACAAAAATGGGCGCCGCAAAAGTTTCAAAAACAGATGATGGTCTATTTGTAACCATCGCAGACTAAGGCAACCGCCTTTCTTACTATATAAAACCTCTGTCTATCGGCAGGGGTTTTCTTATTTTTAGTGATGTGCTCAATGTTATAGTTGATAACTACATCTTCATTATATGAGTTTATGGGTATTTATTACGCTTTCGCGAAAGCGCACTTACACCTAGCAGCATTATACTTCCCTAAGTGAAAAGGACAGTTTACAGTCATATAACTGGCATTTACGCATTTATAATTTTAAGAAAGGGCATCTCCCCATAGTTTTGATATAAACAAAAACACATTTATTATGAAAACAAAACACATCACAACAAAGAAGAAGGTAACAGGCGCCATTGCGACTATCTGTATGATGCTAGCCCTCGTGTTTACATCTCAAACGGCACAAGCACAAGCTGTAGAGCGCACGGTATCTGGCGTAGTAAAAACGCATAATAGCGTTGTACCGGGAGCGGCAATCGTTCTCAAAGGCACAAACATAGGTGTTATGGCAGATGAAGATGGCGCTTTTACCTTTCCGCAACCGCTTAAGGATAATGATGTTCTTATCGTAAGCTCAATGGCTTTTGAAGATATGGAGGTAAAAATTGAACGTGGCACTACCTACATCGAACCATTTTTAGAAGGTACAGCCATTGTTATAGTAGGAGCTTTGAGAACTGCACCTGCCCAAAAGAAAGCTATACCTAAATCTATGTAACTATATGTACAAGCTTACGTTCTTTATATTCTTCATCTTCACAACAGTGACAAGTGCACAGCGCTCAGACTTTGCACACATTGACTTTACAACTGCCGATTATAAGGCATCACTTCTTGAAGGTGAAGAATTATATAATCTCCCACTATTAAGCCACAAACTCACCTTAACGCTTACTACAGATGTTGAAAAATTTAGAGCAATCTATTACTGGGTTACTCATAATATAAAAGGCAATGATGCACTTACACGCAAGAGCAAGAAGATGTATCTAGATAAAAGTTACTCAGATGCCAAGCGTTCTTTATTTAAGCAAGAAGTTCTTACGACGTTAGTTAATGATAAGGAAACCCTGTGTACGGGATATGCCTATCTAATTAAAAAGCTTGCCCTATTATCTGGAATTACTTGTGAGGTCATAAATGGATATGACCCTACAAGTACTTTTAAATCAAATGGGAAACTTATTGCAAATCACGCGTGGAATAGCGTACGACTTAACGGGAAATGGTATGTATGCGATGCTACCTGGTCTAGTGGATATACTGATGTAAAAAGCCAGCTTTTTATTTACGACTTTGACCCTAGCTACTTTTTAATGGAACCAGAGGAGTTTTTAAAAAAGCATCACGCTACTAATGAACAATGGAACGACTTACTTGTAATGCAATAATGACATTACATTTTACCACTGGGTTGTTTATCTAGCCATTGCAGGTAATAAATTACGTTTGTTAACACATCACCATCTACATCACCATCTTGTGTATTATTTATTGCTATACTAGCATTAAAACTGGGGATATAAACAAACAGCGTTCCCCAAAAACCAGAATGCAAATAGGTCTCCACGTCTAGTTTTTTACTGTAATAGCTATCAAAACCTAGACGCTGCTTAGGGATATTTCCTTCATCATACTTGCCATCTAGTAATAGCATTGTGTCTAAGGTATTTTTATTTTCAAAAACACGATTATTAAAAACCGCTTGAAGAAATACACTTAAATCTCTTGTAGTAGAAACCAGACCACCTCCTCCATATAAATCTACAGAATTATGCCACTTTGTAGCATCAAGACTACCTACATAGCGATGCACTTCTTGTGGTAACTCTTGCGTAGGTTCTTCTAGACTTTGTAAATAGGTAGACGTCATACCTAGCTCGTCAAACTTAAGTAATGACCTAAGTGCAGCCGCAAGATCGAGCTTAGTTGTGCGCTCTATGATTTCGCCAAGTAAGATATAACCTGTATCGCTATAATTATTTTCTTCTCCGGGAGCAGCATAAGGACTCCCATTATCTATTGCAAATTGTATTTGCTCTGTACGGCTCCATATTTTGTTTGGAGTTTTTGAGGCGGCTTCTATATATTCTGGTCCTCCCTCTGCATAATCATATAAACCACTTGTATGACCTAGACAGTGGCGTATAGTTATTTTATCTGGGTCATAACCCCCCTTTTTAAGTAATGCGATATGCTCCTCAGAGATATATTTTGAGATAGCATCTTCTAGCGATACTTCTCCTTGCTCATACAGACGTAATATAGCCACGGCTACAAATACCTTAGTCACACTCGCTATCCTAAAAGGCTGATTTGCCTTTAACAACGCATCCTTATCTATACTATCATATCCAGCCGCTCCAGAAAAATCTATTTCGGCAAAAGGGGCAATTACAGATAATGAGACACCGGTTACATCTTGCTTTGTATCAGTAAAAGTGTCATCTAGAAAAAATTGCAGCTGCTTATCAGTATCTTGAGTATAGTTTACCTCTTGTGTACTGTTACAGCTTAGGGTTATAAAACAAAGTGCAATTAGGTATGGGATATATTTCATTCGTGTTATTTTTTACAAAGATTACGCTTTCGCGAAAGCGGTCATTGTAAATTTTCGTCAAAAATAGTTAGGCCTTACTTCTATAAAAGATGGTGTCTTTAGGAGTTGCGACGGTGTATGATTTGTATATCTTTTTATCTCTTTAATAAAATGACTCTGATCGTAATATCCATACTTTACTACATAATGCTGCCAGTCGCTATTACGAGTGACATATAACTCTCGTATGGCTTTTTTATATCGCTGGAGTGATTGAAACTTTTTTGGAGTGAGACCTGTATCTCTCTTGAAGTGACGCTCTAGTGTAGAATATGAGTAATTTGTAGCCTTTATAATAGTTTGTATATCACAACTAGCGCTCACTTCTTGTGCCATTGCTACTACAAAACCTTCTCGCTCCTTTTTATACCTCTCTGCAAACCATTGATCTAATTCGCTTGCAATTTCTGAGGGTGATAATGTGAGTAGATGAATCTTAAGTAGCTCGACATCCATCCCAAAAACATCATCAGCAAAGGCGACACTGTCTTTCATAATGGCTTCTGTCTTGAGATCTAAAAATGGTTTGAGCGAAGACAGTCCCCTGCTTTTAAATTTTATGATGATACAGCTTTTGAGATGCGAGAGATCTACAACCACTTCCTTATGAATAAAGCTATACAGCTTACTTCTATTAGATGTATAAGTTTTCCCCATATAGCTCATTGTGTAATGACCATCTAGCACAATAATCATATCTGGAGTAATGCCAGGGTATGCATACATTGTGGGGCTTCCCATAGACAAGAGCGCAGCATCTTTTACAATCCAGTAATGGTCTATGTGCTTTTTTACCTCTGCTATATGTGGCTCAAAAATCATAAGACCAAGCTACTCATTAAAAAATAGAAACCTACTCTTAAAAAACTGTTTTTGAAAAGTTTACTATTTTTTTTCGACTCATTGGTTAATTACAAAATTGATTTACTATGAAGAGTCCAACTACTAAGAGCCTTATAATTTTTGACGGAGAGTGTAACCTTTGCAATGGCGTTGTGGGGTGGTTATTAAAATTTGCTCCAGCAGATCTCTTTGAATTTGTAGCGTATCAATCTCCCAGAGGTCAACATATTTTGAGAGATAACAACAGACCTACAGATAGTCTAGACACGGTAATTCTTATAGATAATAATGTATTGCACACACACTCTGATGGGTTTTTAAAGATTGTATCAAAAATACCAAAGTGGCAGCGTGTTGCCGCCTTACTCGCTTTTATACCTAGAATGCTTAGAGACTTTGTATACCGTACGGCTTCTCGTAATAGGGTACGATGGTTTGGTACATCTTCCTCTTGTACTATTAATTTTAAATAATAAACCCAACACTCCCTAGGGAGCATCGGGTTATCAAACAACAAAATGCGGTGCTCTAGAGCACCGCATTTTGTTACTTATCTTCTTGATTATCTATAAATTTTACATCTCTCGTGTTTTTTTGAACTGCAATAGCAGCAAAGAGACTTAGTGTAAATGACATCCCGTAAAAACCTTTTTCACTTAACTCTAGATCTGCGTTCCATAAACCTACTACGAGTAATAAGATTGAAATAATGGTCACAAACCAACTTATGCCATAATAAATGTCTGTAACAGGTACTCCCTCTAGCCTATCGCGTACACTTTTTTGCACAGAGACTACTGCAAAAAGACCAAAGAGTAAAATTGTAAAATAATATCCTTTTTCATTGAGATACATATCTGCGTTCCATAAACCTACACAAAACGATATCATCCCAACAAATAAGGCACTCCAAGATGCACTTATAAAAGCGCCGGTAGGCTTATTTGAAAATGAAGGTTTTTCTTTTACTTTCTTCTCAGTTACTGGTGTTTCAAATTGATTTTCCATAATGTTTTGTTGTTGTTTAACGAGGTCAAAGATGCAACCCAACCTCACATCAAAAAATCAATAATTTCATTATTACTTACGATATATAATATACTAATATTATATTTATACAATCAAAATAAGCTTTTATACACATATAACTTACGATATAAAATGTCATTATTTTCTATTATTACTAGTTTTTCTAAAGAAGAAAGTGATCTTTTTATACAATACATACGCTCCAGAAATAAAAGAAAGGACACAAAAAACACAGAACTCTATATTCTCTTGCGTAAAGGAGTACCTGTAAATGATATCATCACCACATTATATGGCTCGTCAAACAGAAATGCCTATCACGCATTATCAAAGCGACTGCAAGACTCACTCATAGATTTTATTGCTACACGCAGTTTTGAGACAGAAACCTCAGAAGATATGACCATCTTTAAGTGGATACTTACAGCACGTATACTTTATGAGCAAGACCAGATTGACCCTGCCCATAAACTACTCAAAAAAGCTATTAAAAGAGCAAAACAACTAGACCTCTACACAGCACTAGTCGAGGCATATCATACACAAATACAATACAGCCACCTTCACCCTGAGCAAGATCTACCTGAGCTTGTGGCAGCGGCACAGCGGTGTCACAAGCTCTTTTTACAGCAAGAAAGGCTCAATATGGCATATGCTCACATTAAGAGAACCGTCCAGTTTAACACAGCCCTATTACAACAAGGCGTACAAGAAACTATAGAACAAATTCTAGCAGATTTTAAAATAGACATACAAAAAGATCTTACCTACAAATCCCTTTATCAACTCCTTGAGATTATTAATACAGCAGCACATCTAGATCATAACTTTAGCAAGGCATTACCTTTTATAACAAAGGTTTATAAACTTATAGAGCAGAAGGATCACGTTGCTGCAAAGCATCGTTTTTACCATATACAGGTCCTCTATTTTATGGCAAATGCACATTTTAGAGTGCGTGATTTTACACAGGCTCAGTCATATCTCAAGCTTATGGACGAGCAAATAGGTGCAGATAGAAGAAAATGGGAATCCCGCTTTCGCGAAAGCTACTTACTCATACACAGTTTTGTTATGAATTATAGTGGCAGTTATACAACCGCCATCACCTCTTTAGAAGAATACATAAAAAATACTAAAGGAAAATCCCACCCAGACACCAGACTAGCGCTTGTTGTTTTTCTCACCCAGCAAGGTTTATTTAAAGAAGCCTTAGGCCAGCTTAATAAATTAAAACACTCAGACCAATGGTATGAGACGCAATTAGGCAAAGACTGGTTAATAAAAAGAGATCTTCTCACCCTTATTATTTATTATGAACTAGAGTATGTAGATCTGGCGCACGCTACTTTGAGAAGTTTTAAGCGCAAGCATAAATCTATTATTCGCTCTGAGGCGAGGTTACATTCTTTTATTGCAGTTTACACAGCTATGCATAATAATCCTCTTGTGATAGATGAAGACCGCTTTCGCGAAAGCGTAAAAAATAACTTTACCACCTCCACCCTTAAAGAAGAAGACATCTTTATGGTGAGCTTTTTTGCCTGGATAAAATCTAAGCTTGACAATACACCACTTTATGACACTACCCTTCACTTGTTATGATTTTCTTAACAAGATAGGCGGGTTCTGGGCAGTACCTTTTACCCTTGTAAAACATCCAATTGAATGAATAGAAAATTATCCTACGTAATTGCTACACTACTAGCTATTACAATTGCGAGTTGTGGCGCATCACAATCTAAAGTTGCCAGTAAGGCAAGTGCCTCAAAATCTGCAAAAAAAGACAAGAAAGGTGCCATAAAACCTTATGGCAAAGTAATCACAAAAGAAGCAAAAACAGACGAAGGTCTCTTTACCGTACATAAACTAGACGGCAAGTACTTTTATGAGATTCCAGACACATTGATGGGTCGCGAGATGCTTATGGTCACTCGTATTGCAAAGACTGCCACAGGACTTGGCTTTGGGGGAGGAAAACAAAACACCTCTGTACTACGATGGGAAGTAAAAGATAAAAAAGTGTTACTACGTGTGGTGTCACATCAAATTTATGCCGCAGACTCACTTCCTATTTCTGAGGCTGTAAAGAACAGTAATTTTGAGCCAGTGCTGTATGCTTTTGATGTAAAGGCATATAAGAAGGATTCTGTTTCTGGCAATAAGAATATTGTGATAGACGCGAGCCCTTTATTTGAAACAGATGTTAAACCGCTAGGTTTACCACAGAGACGTCGCAAAAGTCTTAAGGTTTCTAAGCTAGATGCAAAGCGCTCTTACATAGATACAATAAGAAGTTACCCGCAAAACATAGAAGTACGTACCGTAAAAACATACAGCGGTAGTGCATTACCGTCTAATAATGCTACGGGTACACTCTCACTTATGATGAGTAACTCTATGATTTTATTACCAGAAGTACCTATGCAACGCCGTATGTTTGATGAGCGTGTAGGGTGGTTTGGCCGCGGGCAAACAGATTACGGTCTAGACTTACAAAAAAGTAAGACCATACGTTACTTAGACAGATGGAGACTAGAAGTTAAGGACGAAGATATGGCAGCCTTTAAAAGAGGTGAGCTTGTTGAGCCTAAAAAGCAAATCGTTTATTATATAGATAGAGCAACACCAAAAAAATGGGTGCCATATATCAAACAAGGTATAGAAGACTGGCAAGTAGCTTTTGAAGCTGCTGGATTTAAAAATGCCATAATCGCGGCAGATCCTCCTTCTGTAGAAGAAGATCCAGACTGGAGCCCAGAAGATGTACGTTATAGTGTAGTGCGCTACCTTGCGTCTCCTATTCCTAATGCAAATGGACCTCACGTGAGTGATCCTAGATCTGGAGAAATTTTAGAAAGTGATATAAACTGGTACCATAATGTTATGACCTTATTACATAACTGGTACTTTGTACAGACAGCAGCGATTAATCCAGAAGCAAGATCTAACGAGTTTAAAGATGCGATTATGGGACGATTAATTCGTTTTGTGAGTTCTCACGAGGTAGGTCACACACTAGGTCTTCCTCACAATATGGGAAGTAGTGTAGCATATGCTGTAGATGATTTACGTAATCCTGAGTTTACAAAAAAGTATGGAACAGCACCTTCTATTATGGATTATGCTCGTTTTAACTATATCGCACAACCAGGTGATGGTGATGTAGCCTTGATGCCTAACATAGGTATCTACGACAAGTATGCTATTAAGTGGGGATACCGCCCTATACTTGAGGCAAAAAGTGCAGAAGATGAAAAGAAAACCTTAGACAGCTGGATACTAGAGCACGCTGGAGACCCTATGTACCGTTTTGGGAGACAGCAGTTTGGAGTCATAGATCCTAGCTCTCAAACAGAAGATCTAGGTGATGATGCTATGAAAGCAAGTGCTTATGGTATTGCAAACCTTAAACGTATTGTACCTAACCTTATCACTTGGACTGCAGAAGAGGGCCAAAACTATGATGAGCTAGATAAAATGTATGGTCAAGTACTCTCTCAGTATAACCGCTATATGGGTCACGTTGCCGCAAATGTAGGTGGTGTGTATGAGATGTATAAAACGTATGATCAAGATGGAGCTGTATATACACACGTACCTAAAGAGGAACAAAAAGAAGCACTTACCTTCTTACAAAAAAATCTTTTTGAGACACCAGAGTGGTTACTAGACACAAACATTTTTGATAAAATAGAAAATGCAGGTAGTGTAGAACGTATAAGACGTTTCCAGACTAGAACGCTTAACAACCTTCTAGATTTTGGAAGAATGGGACGTATGCTAGAGAACGAAACTCTTAATGGCAACAGTGCATATACCTTTATGGATATGATGGAAGATACTCGTGATGGCCTCTTTAGTGAGTTAAAGTCAAGAAGCACCATAGACATCTACCGCCGTA
Organism: uncultured Dokdonia sp.; assembly: GCF_947496725.1. Classification (GTDB taxonomy): domain Bacteria; phylum Bacteroidota; class Bacteroidia; order Flavobacteriales; family Flavobacteriaceae; genus Dokdonia. Next base: position 316,639 of record NZ_CANMDS010000005.1, on the reverse strand, counting down.
ACTTACAGCGTGCATATGTAGAGCGTCTAGCATACTTAATGACTAGAGAGCAAGGAGCTTCTAGCCGTTTTAGCACTAGAACTTCTATTGATGTAAGCCAGAGTGACATTAGAGCCGTAGTACGTGCAGAGCTTAAAGATCTTAAACGTGATTTACAAAACAGCAGACTGCGTGATCGTATGAGTCGCATTCACACAGAAGATCTTGTAGAGCGTATCAATTTAATACTTGACCCTAAATAAGGGATAATTTACCCCTAAGATTTCCCCTTCCCATATAAGCCGGCTGTTGTTGACAGTCGGCTTTTTTTATGTAAAAAATTCTCGTTACCAGACTACTCTAGAGTTCATAAATTAATGAAGATATATACGCTTTCGCGAAAGCGTAACAAATCACAAATAAATCCTAAAAATAAAAATGGATTAAACTTTGTGCATTTTACACAGTCATATAAGTGTTCAGTAATTAAAAAAATAAAGAATATGAAAAAGTTAATAATGGCATTTTTAGTACTAGCTACTATATCAATGTCTGCACAAAGAGGACCAAGAGGCGGAGAAGACAGAAAAGGAAAAGACCTTACTGTAGAACAAATGGCTACGCTTAAAACTAAGAAAATGACCCTAGCACTTGCTCTAGACAATAACCAGTCTAAAAAAGTGTATAACGTACTACTTGCACAAGCAAAAGACCGCAAGCAAGCGATGGAAGCTCGCAAAGCTCAAACAGAAAAACCTGAGCTTACAAAAGAGCAAAAATTTGCTAAGACAAATGAACGTCTAGATAAACAAATAGCTATGCAACAAGAGATGCAAAGTATCTTATCTGAAGACCAATTTAAGCAGTTTAAGAAGATGAGCGCAAAGCGCAAAGGTGAAGGAAGACGCGGTGGCAAACGTGGTAGAGGCCAGCGTGGTAAATAATGTTTTTATTGATTGATTAATTTGGTTTGAGAACGGCATCCTTTAGTTAGGATGCCGTTTTCTTTTTTATGTAAACTTATAAGGTTTTACTCACCTTTGCTACAGCAGCAATTGTATCATCAAGATCTTGATAAGACAGTGCATCGTTTAAAAACCAGCTCTCATAAGCACTAGGTGCTATATATATACCCTCTGCAAGTAAACCGTGAAAGAATTTTTTAAAGGTATCATTATCCCCAGCTGCCGCTGTTTTAAAATCTACTACACCGTCTTTTGCAAAGTGCACAGAGATCATAGAGCCTAGTCTATTTATTGTAAATGTTACACCACTTTCTGTAAGTGCCTGTTCTATACCTTTATGTAGATACTCGGTCTTGTCTTTAAGGCTTGTAAATACTTCTGGGTTCTCATTAAGTTCTGTAAGCATTGCAAGACCTGCTGCCATCGCTAGCGGGTTACCACTAAGTGTACCGGCTTGGTAAACTGGGCCTTCTGGTGCGAGGTGACTCATAATCTCTGCTCGAGCTGCAAATGCTCCTACAGGCAGACCACCTCCTATTACTTTTCCAAAGGTTACAATATCTGCTCTTACATCCATAAGTTCTTGAACACCTCCCTTTGCAAGACGAAAACCTGTCATCACCTCATCAAATATAAGTAAGGCACCATTTTCATCACATAGCTCACGAAGTCCTTGTAAGAAACCTTCGGCTGGGAGTATGCACCCCATATTACCTGCAACAGGCTCTATGATAATGGCTGCAATCTCTCCAGGGTTTGCTGCAAAAAGCGCTTTTACTTGATCAAGATTATTATAGTCTGCTAGTAAAGTATCTTTTGCCGTACCTGTAGTTACTCCCGGACTATTAGGAGAGCCAAAAGTCACTGCCCCACTACCTGCTTGTATTAAAAACGAGTCAGAGTGACCGTGATAGCAACCTGCAAATTTTATAATTTTCTCTCTTCCAGAAAACCCTCTCGCAAGTCGTACAGCACTCATACAAGCCTCTGTACCACTATTTACAAATCGTATTTTATCTATACCTGGCACCATTGAGATAGCAAGCTCTGCTATTTTTGTCTCTATCTCTGTAGGCATTCCAAAAGAGGTTCCTTTTTGAGCTTTTTGTACTACGGCATCTACCACAGGCTTATGTGCGTGACCTAGTATCATAGGCCCCCAAGATGCGATATAGTCTATAAGCTTGCGACCATCTTCGTCATATAAATAAGCTCCTTTTGCTTCTTTTACAAAAACAGGGTCGCCACCTACAGATTTAAAAGCTCTTACTGGGCTGTTTACTCCACCTGGTATTACTTTTTGAGCCGCTACAAATAACTCACTACTTCTTTTATAAATCATATGCTGTATGTTTCACTCCGCTAGAGTGTTTCTTTATTCTACGTTTGTGACAATTATCTAGTAACCTCTATCAAAAGGCTTGATGTATATCACCTGTCCTTCAAAGATGTTATCGCCATCGATACCATTCCATTTCTTAAGGTCATCTACGGTAACTTTATACTTCTTTGCTAGTCGAAAAAGTGTTTCTCCCTTTCTTACTGTATGCTGGTTGTTATTATCTGTAACCTTATCATAATCTTCTACAGCTTTACCTAGCACTTCACCATCATAGGTATAAAGTTTATAACGTTCTATGAGACTTATTAATTTTTGAGGATACTTTTTATCTGTAGCATATCCTGCTCTACGTAGTCCTTTTGCCCACCCTTCATAATCGTCTTTTGGAAGTTTAAAGAGGTCTGTGTATCGCTTGCGTCCAGTTAAGAATAAAGAGTGATCTCTATATGAGAATTTTGGTAAGCTATATTTTCTAAAACACTCGCCTTGTGTATCGTCATCGTGATATACTTTTTGACCTTTCCAGTCGTGACATTTTATACCAAAATGATTATTTGCCTTTTGTACAAGCTCTCCTTTTCCTGCTCCAGACTCTAGAATTCCTTGTGCCAGCGTGATAGAAGCTGGTATGCCGTAAAGCTCCATCTCTTCTTTTGCTATGGTAGCATATTGCTCTATATAACCATCTACTCCACCTTTTGGTACAGGATTTACACCATTATCAAGATTATCATCTGGTGTTGCAGCTTCCTCTACGTCGAGCTCAGAATTTGTTCTTACAACAGTACGTGTCTTTTTTACACGTTTTGTACTACGTGTTGCTTTTTTTGAACCCCCACAACCTACTGAGAGCAATCCTATTACTAGAACGACTAATATTCTTTTTAACATAAATCTATTGTATGAGTGGGAGTCCCTTTTTTGCAAGTCGAGTATTCATACCCGAGATGCCCTGTAAACCTCCCGTATGAATGGCTAAAATACGAGAATTCTCTGGGAAATACCCACGATTCATCAAGTCTGAAAGCCCAAAAAGCATCTTACCCGTATACACAGGATCAAGCGGAATGCTGTATGCATCCTTAAAGTCATTTATAAAAGTGATTAACTCTCTATTTACTTTTGCATATCCTCCACAATGATAGTCGGCTATGATTTCCCATTGCTCACTATCCACATATTGTGCTACCTCATCACGTACCCAATCTCCTTTTAGCGCGGGAAAGCCCAGTACCTTTTGGTGTTTACCTGCACTATTTATGATGCCAGATATCGTACCTGCCGTTCCTACAGGGCAACTTATATAATCAAACTGACTATCCTCTGTAGTTAGAATCTCTTCACACCCTTTTATTGCAAGTACATTTGTCCCTCCTTCGGGTATAATAAATGGGTTGTTAAAGGTTTTTTTTACTCTTTCGCGAAAGCGTAATTTATCTTTCTCCTTATACTCAGCCCTAGTAACAAAATAAAATTCCATCCCACAAGAGTGAGCAAATGCAAGCGTAGGGTTTTGAGCTAGTGTTTTTTTAAGATCACGGCCCAACTCCTCACCTCTTATAACACCTACGGTTTTAAACCCTTCTAGTTTACCCGCCGCCGCGGTAGCAGCAATATGATTTGAGTATGCACCACCAAAGGTGAGCAATGTATCGTGCCCAAGCGCTCTGGCTTGAAGTAGGTTATACTTAAGCTTTCTAAACTTATTACCAGAAACGGTGGGGTGTAACTCATCCTCACGCTTTATGAAAAGCGTACAGCCATTTTGCTCAAAGACAAATTGATTTTTTGAAGTAAAATTCACAAGTTTATAAATAAGCTATAAAGCTCCAGAACGGGCGTTCTCTAAGATAATTAATTTCACACTCACGAGCATAAGCCTCTCGCTCAAAACTTATATTAAGATATGCCACATAATTATCTCTATACTGTATAAGCCTATATAGGTACTCTATTGCATACCATATAAAGAAAGGAATCACCAGCATCTCGGCTTGTTGTCTTATGTGTATTTTTTCGTGATTAATAAATACCTCATCCTTTTTAAGATCTGGTGTGCGCATCACAATAAATGGCCAGAGTGTAACTCCCACAAAGCGCCTGCGCAACAAGTATTTATTTACAACAAAAAACATAGGTCAAAAGTACTTTAATATCTTTTTTAAAAAACAACGCCAGCCATATATTTATCTACCGCATTGTTAACAGGTTAAGCTGTATTCAAAGTTTGTGCCGTATCCTTATCTTTGTATATGTCTTACTTAAAAAAACATATCCCTATAGAAGACGGCGACTATTACTTAACGCCAGAAGGTTATAGATGTTTTACAGAACAGTATCATCTCAAAAGAGGATACTGTTGTGAGAGTGGCTGCCGTCATTGCCCTTATGGCTATAGTAAAAAGACAAATACTCAAAATGGATAGACTGCTACTCTTATATCGTAAGTGTGTTTATAGAAGCTACCATAGAGTAGATATACGTTATCCATAGTGTGTGAGTAAGAGTTTTTAAACTAGTACTTACTTAATATCACTACTTATGACATTTCAACAACAAATACTTGAAGGGATTCCTGCAGTACTTCCTACACAAAAGGAATATGACCCAGCTATAAACCACGCCCCAAAAAGAAAAAAGATACTCTCTCCTAGTGAAGAGAAACTAGCACTTCAAAACGCCCTGCGCTATTTTGAACCCCAGCATCACGCAACACTATTACCTGAATTCAAAAATGAACTAGAAACGTATGGCCGCATTTATATGTATCGTTTTGCGCCAGAATATAAAATATATGCGAGACCTATAGAAGAATATCCGGCTCAATCTAAGCAAGCGGCAGCTATTATGCTTATGATTCAAAACAATCTCGATCACGCTGTGGCACAGCACCCGCTAGAGCTTATCACTTATGGTGGTAATGGAGCAGTTTTTTCAAACTGGGCTCAGTATCGCCTCACGATGCAATACCTCGCTCAGATGACAGATGAGCAAACGCTGGTTATGTACTCTGGTCACCCTATGGGCTTGTTCCCATCTCACAAAGAAGCACCTAGAGTAGTTGTCACAAACGGGATGATGATTCCTAACTATAGTAAGCCAGACGACTGGGAAAAATACAACGCACTAGGCGTCACCCAGTACGGCCAGATGACGGCTGGCAGTTATATGTACATAGGTCCTCAAGGCATTGTACACGGCACCACAATTACCGTTCTTAACGCCTTTAGAAAAATAGGTAAACCACCCAAGGGAGGGATTTTTGTCACTTCTGGCCTAGGCGGTATGTCTGGGGCGCAACCTAAGGCTGGTAATATTGCAGGCTGTATCACTATATGTGCAGAGGTAAATAAAAAAGCGGTACACACTAGGCACTCACAAGGATGGGTAGATGAAATAATTGACAACACAACAGCTCTCGTTACCCGTGTACAGCAGGCACAACTTGATAAGGAGACGGTCTCCATCGCATATCACGGTAATGTGGTAGAAGTATGGGAGGCCTTTGATGAGCACAATATAAAGATTGATATAGGTAGCGATCAGACCTCTTTACATAATCCTTGGGCTGGTGGTTACTACCCTATGGGATACACTGTTGAGGAGGCAAATGATATGATGGCAAATGATGTAGAGCGCTTTCGCCAAAGCGTAAAAACCACCCTTTGTCGTCACGCCGCAGCAGTAAATGCACACACCGCAAAGGGCACCTACTTTTTTGATTACGGAAATGCTTTTTTACTAGAATCCAGCCGTGCAGGAGCAGATGTACTCGCCGAAAATGGCATTGACTTTAAATACCCCAGCTATGTACAAGACATAATGGGACCTATGTGTTTTGATTACGGTTTTGGCCCCTTTAGGTGGGTTTGCGCTTCTGGAAAGGAAGAAGACCTTGCAAAAACTGATGCTATAGCCTGCGCTGTTCTGGAAGAACTAGCAGTAAATGCTCCAGCAGAAATACAACAGCAATTACAAGATAACATCACCTGGATACAAGGTGCACAACAAAACAAGCTCGTAGTAGGCTCACAAGCGCGTATACTATATGCAGATGCAGAGGGACGTGCAAAAATTGCACAAGCCTTTAACGATGCTATTGCTCGCAACGAGATAGGATTAGTTATTTTAGGTCGTGATCATCACGATGTATCTGGTACAGACTCTCCGTACCGCGAGACGAGTAATATTTATGACGGCAGTCGCTTTACGGCAGATATGGCAATTCACAATGTAATAGGTGATAGCTTTAGAGGAGCTACCTGGGTGAGTATTCACAATGGTGGTGGTGTAGGCTGGGGCGAAGTTGTAAATGGTGGTTTTGGTATGGTAATTGATGGTAGTAAGGAAGCCGAAAGACGCTTACAATCAATGCTTTTCTGGGATGTAAACAACGGAATTGCAAGAAGAAGTTGGGCTCGTAATGAAGGTGCTGTTTTTGCCATAAAAAGAGCAATGGAAATCGAACCAAATCTTAAGGTCACCATACCAAATATTGTAGAAGAAGATTTATTTAATAACATTTAAAAAAAACTACTATGAAAGCATTAAGACTTTTACCCTTACTAGGAGCCGTATTATTACTCGCTTCTTGTAGCACTGTGCGCGTAGCATCAGACTACGACAAAGACACAAACTTTAGTGATTACAAAACATTTGCCTTCTACAAGCCAGGTATAGATAAAGCAGAGATATCTGATCTTGATAAAAAACGTGTGCTACGCGCCGTAGAGGCACAAATGCTCGCAAAAGGTTTTACAAAATCTAGCAACCCAGCTGTGCTTGTAAGCATCTTTACAAAAGCAAAAGAGCGTGTGGATGTATATCAAAACAACTTTGGCTTCAACGGTGGTTGGGGCTGGGGAGGCGGCTTCTGGGGCGGCCCTTGGGGATGGAATAACGGCTTTAATAGCAATACCGTCTCAAGAACTACACAAGGAACATTGTACATAGACCTTATAGATGCAAATAAGAAACAACTTATATGGCAAGGGCAAGGTACAGCACCGCTCGTATCCGGAGATGTAAACAAACGTGAGGAGCGCATTAACCTCATCGTACAAGAAATTATGGAAGTATACCCACCACAAGTTGCAGGTAACTAATTCATACTTTAATAGCAACAATAAAAAAAGCACCCATCTGGGTGCTTTTTTTATTACTCACGCTAGGCATCCTAGTAAGCAATTAACTCTTCTATCTTTCTCTTTACCTTCTCAGTACTTGGTATCATCGTTTGTTCTAACACACTATTGAGCGGTATTGCTGGCATATTTTCAGATCCTATGAGCATTACTGGCGCATCTAGATATTGAAAACATTCTTCTTGTATACTTCCTTGCAGTCCTCTACTAAAGCCATTATTAGAAGGCTCTTCTGTTATAACAAGACACTTGGCACATTTTTTTACAGACTTAAATACCGTCTCATAATCTAGTGGATGTAATGTTCTTAAATCTACCACCTCAACGCTATCTTGTAATCCTAATTCTGCACTGGCATTCATAGCCCAGTGTACACCCATACCGTAAGTGATGATAGAAATTGTTTCTTCATCTTCTTGCTTCCAGATTTCTTGCAGCACATTTGCTTTCCCAAAAGGAAGTACATAATCTTCATCTGGCATTACAGATGTAGCGCCTTGTGTTCCTTTTACCTTAGACCAGTATAGCCCCTTGTGCTCAAAAATCACAACTGGATTAGGATCATAGTAAGCCGCCTTAAGAAGTCCTTTAAGGTCTGCTCCATTAGAAGGATATGCAATTTTAAGACCACGTATATTAGTCACCACACTCTCAACAGAAGATGAGTGATACGGCCCTCCAGAACCATAAGCTCCTATAGGTACTCTCAAAATCATTGAGACTGGCCATTTACCATTACTCAAGTAACACGATCGAGACACCTCTGTAAATAGTTGATTAAGGCCTGGCCATATATAATCTGCAAATTGAACTTCTACGATAGGCTTAAGCCCTACGGCGCTCATCCCTACTGTAGACCCTACGATAAAAGCTTCTTGTATAGGTGTGTTAAAAACGCGATTATCACCAAATTTTTGAGCAAGTGTCGCCGCTTCTCTAAAAACACCTCCCAGTCTACCTCCTACATCTTGACCATACATCAAGCATTCTGGATGTTTACGCATAAGCTCCTCTACGGCAAACAATGCACAGTCTACCATCACTACCTTTTCTCCATCCTTTGGAGAGCGCTCGCCACGCTCTTCTGTGATAGGTGTGGGAGCAAAGTCGTGTGTAAATAAATCTGCTGGAACGGGATCTTCGGCTTGTTGTGCTTTGTCAAAATCTTTTTGGACTTCCGCTTTCGCGAAAGCGGTCATATCCTCAATCTCTTTTTTATCAAATCCATTATTGAGTAGTAGCTCAATCATTTTTGGATACGGGTCGCGGCTTTGTGCCTCTTCTAAATCATCTCTGTACCACTCCATACGCACGCCAGAGGTATGGTGATTAAGCAGGGGAACTTTTGCGTGTACTAAAAATGGTCTACGCTCTGTCCTGATGGTCTTAATGACCTTCTCGAGCGTCGTGTAACTCTCTTCAAAATCTGTCCCGTCTATAGTTACTGCCTCAAGACCGTGAAAACCTTGTGCGTACTCAAATGCATTTTGAGCACGGGTCTCGGCAGCATTTGCAGAGATGTCCCAGCCGTTATCTTGTACTAAATATAAGATAGGTAACTGCTTGAGCGCTGCCATCTGGAAGGCTTCGGCGATTTCACCCTCAGTCACAGATGCATCTCCTAGTGAGCAAACTACAAAAGGTGCTTCTGTGCTGGAAATTGCACTTTCTGTCTCATTGAGCGCAGTCGACAGCTTTTCAGAAAGTCCTTCTTTATAATAAAAACCCATTGCAACACCCGTTGCTGGTATGGCTTGCATACCTGTAGCACTACTCTGGTGCGGTATTTTAGGCTTATCATCATCTCGTAAACTTGGGTGCGAGTAATACGTACGCCCCGCCGAAAATGGATCATCCTTCTTTGCTAGCACTTGTAACATTAACTCATAAGGCTTCATCCCTATGGCAAGAAGCATACTATCATCTCTGTAGTAAGGAAAAGCATAATCTTGTGGTTGCAACTGCATCCCTATAGCGGTTTGTATCACCTCGTGACCACGGCTTGTAGCGTGTACATACTTTGATATCACCTTAAAATTTTCTTCATATAACTCTGTGAGTGCTTTCGCCGTACTTACGTTATGAAATGCTTTTTTTAATACCTCCTTATTCATCTTACAATGTATTAATGTGCTGTAGTAAACTATTATTAAAGTACCGGTGTCATCCAGTTAAAAGGGTCTTCGCCTCCTGTTTTGATATCGTTAAGCATATCATTTACCGCCTTACCTACAGGGAACTCTGTAGAAACAGGTATTACATCATCACCCCAACCTATTTCTTGTATATGAGCAATACCTACTGCAGTACCTGTACCAAAAGCTTCTTCAAGCGTTCCTTGTGCTGCAGCTTCTTTTATTTCTTGTATCGATATTTTACGCTCTGTAACCGTATAGCCTTTGTGCTTTAAAACATCTATCACACTTTTACGAGTGATACCGTGCAACACAGACCCGTCTAGCGTAGGCGTTATAAAGTTGCCATCTACTTTAAAGAAAATATTCATTGTACCTACCTCTTGTATATAGGCGTGCTCTTGTGCATCTAGCCATAGCACTTGATCATACCCTTTAGACTTTGCAATCTCTGTAGGGCGTATGGCGGCAGCATAATTTCCTGCGGCTTTTGCCTCTCCAGTTCCTCCACTGGCAGCACGTATATAATGCTTTTCTGCCCAAAGCTTTACAGGCTTTGTAAAAAATGGTCCTGCTGGTGAGCCTATGATGATAAACTTATAACTAGTGGCTGCGCGCATCCCTATAAAAGGTTCATCTGCATACATAAATGGTCTTAAGTATAATGCACTACCATCTACCGGCGGAATCCAGTCTTGCTCCATACTAACTAGCGCTTTTAAACCGTCTACAAAAAGATCTTCTGGAAATGCCGGCATCCCCATACGCTCTGCACTCGCGTTAAGACGGGCAGCATTTTCATATGGTCTAAAAAGTAGGGGTTCTCGCTTTCGCGAAAGCGTACTCTTCATCCCTTCAAAAATTGCTTGACCATAATGAAGCGCCATTGCTGCTGGGTGTGTAGGTATCATTGCTAAAGGCTCTACACGGGGGTTTTGCCACTTACCATCTTCATAATCACAGATAAACATATGATCTGTAAAGGTTCTTCCTAGTGGGATGTTATCAAAATCTATACTCGCTAGTTTAGAATTTGTTGTTTTTGTGACTTCTATTTTCATAGCAATAGGTTTTTACCGCCGCGTTATGCAGTGGTGTGCTGGTTGGTTTTTATAATGCTCTAGTGGTATCAAACTGCTCGAGATGGTCTGCTATTTTACGCAAGAAACTCCCGCCCAGATAACCATCTACTATACGGTGGTCAAAACTTAGAGACAGGTACATCATCTGGCGTATCTCTATGGTGTCGCCTTCTGGGCGTTCCATTACCTCAGCTCTTTTCTTAATAATCCCTGTGGCAAGAATGGCCGCCTCTGGCTGGTTTATAATGGGTGTTCCCATCACACTACCAAAGGTCCCTACGTTACTTATGGTAAAGGTGCTTCCCTTTACATCATCACCTCCTAGTTTATTTTCTCTAGCAAGTGACGCAAGTCTGTTTACCTCTGCTGCGATTTCTACAAGGTTTTTTTGATTTGCATTTTTTACTACTGGTACAATTAAGTTTCCAGAGGGTAATGCAGTCGCCATCCCTATATTTATATCTTCTTTGACAATGATATTTTTACCATCTACAGATACGTTTATCATTGGGAACTCTTCGACGGCTTTTGCTACGGCTTCTACAAAAAGAGGTGTAAACGTAAGACGCTCACCGTGTTTTTCTTGAAAGGCAACCTTATTATCGTTGCGCCATTGTACCATCTCTGTTAAATCTGCCTCTACATATGCGGTCACGTGCGGGCTGGTATGCTTACTGTAGACCATATGATCTGCAATCATCTGGCGCATACGGTCCATCTCTACTATTTTACCTTTACCCTTATCGAGTTTAAGATTTGGTATTTTATAAGCATCTGGATCTGGTTGAGCTACTGGCTGTGCAAATTGAAATGGTCTACCATCATCTATATATTGCATTATATCTTTCTTTCTTAATCTGCCTTTAGTACCCGTACCAGGTATTCTAGCGATTTCTTCATAAGATATATGATGCTTGCGCGCAATACTATCTATAAGCGGACTCACAAAAACATTCTCGTTTGAGACAATTGCTCTTCTAGCTGGTGCTACTTTTGGTTTTGCTTGTTTTTTTGATGTTTGCGCTTTAATAGGCTGGGATTCTTTCTTTTCTGAAGGGTTGATAGCTTTTTCTGCATCTCCTCCTTGTGCTAGATAGGTTGCGATAGGCTCGCCTACAGCAACAACGGCATTTGCATCATAAAGATGCTTTTGCATCACTCCTGCGCTGGTAGCAGGTACCTCGTTATCTACTTTATCTGTAGCAATCTCTACAAGGATATCGCCTTCTTCAAAAGATTCACCCTCGGCAACAAGCCAGTTTATGATGGTTCCCTCTGTGATAGACTCTCCCATTTTGGGCATTAATAAAGATGTAGCGCTCATAAGTATAGGTATTTCTATATCCATACAAATTACTACAGAATAAGCTAATTTTATTTATAAAATCTACTTTATACTTTCATAATAGAATAAAACACTATCTTATCTTATTAATTGTTTTTTTATTCTAAATAGCTCATCTTTACAGTCTAAATAAAGTGATTTATTATGCGACTAGATGCTACAGACCAGCAATTACTCATATTACTACAAGAGGATTCTAACCAGACAGTAAAAGCCCTAGCAGAAAAGCTAGGTAAGTCTACAACGCCCATTTTTGAACGTATTAAAAAGTTAGAAAAAGAAGGATTGATAGATGGCTACTCTGCTCGTATAAATGCAAAAAAAGTTGGGCTTAAACAAACCGTCTTTATCGCTATATCGCTGCAAGGACACACGCGTAGTTACCTAGAGAAATTTGTAAATGAGATAAACAGCTTTCCAGAAGTAATAGAGTGTCACCGTGTGAGTGGAGGTTTTGACTACCTACTCAAACTTGTGGTTGAAGATATAGAAGCCTATGAGCGCTTTATCATCACAAAGCTTACCCTGCTCCCATACATAGGTAATTTACAAAGTCACATTGTACTATCCAGTAGTAAGGAAACTAATAGGCTAGACTTGAGTTCCTTGTTTTAGTTTTCTTTTCTAAAGTCTTGCAGCGTTTTATAAAAATCTTCTTGCTCTGATCTGTCTAGGGGTATCTCTCGTAAAGGCTCCACCTCTCTTAAACTCTCGTGACAGTCTGCTGGTAACTGCTGGTATAACCTTGTTCCTGCAGTTTTCCAAGCTATCATTTGATCTGTAACCTCTTTAATAGCCTTTGCAGGATTTCCTACGATGAGCTGGCGAGATTCAAAAACACTTTCGGCTTTTACAAATGCCATTGCACCTACTATACATTCATCACCTATAACGGCATCATCCATAATCACGCTATTCATCCCTATCAAGCAGTTACGCCCTAAGTTTGCTCCGTGTATGACGGCTCCGTGACCTATATGTGCGCTTTCGCGAAAGCGTATACTCTTACCTGGAAACATATGCACAGTACAGTTTTCTTGTACGTTTACACCATCTTCAAGAATGATCTCACCCCAATCACCACGTATTGCTGCTCCAGGACCTATGTAGCAATTTTTACCAATAATTACATTACCAGTAACCGCAGCCAGCGGATGCACAAAACTAGACTCGTGAACCACGGGAATGTGTCCTTTAAATGAATAGACCATATGCTAAAGTTGTTTTAAAATGGAACTCTAAAATAGAAAGAGTTGTTAGCTTTAAGATAAAAATACGACGTATTTAAAAACGAGAAGGATTATGAAAGGAGAAACAAGCATATATAACACTACAAAAGAAAGGATTCACTTATTACGATTTGCAAATAAAGAAGTAATAAATAACGAGACCGAAAAACGTAAAAGATCGCTAGCACTTATAAGAGCTATGCGCTTAGGCAATCTCTTTAAAAACAAAGTCTCCATATACTTTAGAGATTCATTAAATCGTCTTATAAAAGTAAACACAACCATTTGGGGTGTTACCCAGAAAGATGTTATACTTAAAAAAGGAACACTCATCCCTATACATAGTATAGAGCGCGTAGAGTAATATAATCCTCAAACGCTTATTTAAAGCGTTTGAGGGTTTCTTTTGTAAAGTCTGATAATACGAGTTTTCCAGATATAGCAGCACGCTCTGCAAGTAGCTCATCCCAGTGCTCTGTACCAGCCCACATCATCTTTTTCATCTCACGCATTGCCTCTGGATTATACTTGCAAAGATTTTCGGCAGTGGCTTGTACGGCAGCATCTAGCTCTTCTGTACTATCATAAACGTGTGCATATAGCCCTTTTTGCCTTGCCCACTCTGCATCATAAAAAGTATTTGCATCGATAGCGATTTGAGACATCCCTGTAAGCCCTAATTTACGCTCTACAGCGGGACCTACTACAAAAGGGCCTATCCCTATGTTTAGTTCGCTCAGTTTTATACTGGCAAATTTACTAGCCATACAGTAGTCTGTAGCACTAGCAACACCTACGCCGCCACCTACAGTTTTACCTTGCACGCGACCTATAATAAACTTAGGACACTTACGCATTGCATTAATCACATTTGCAAAGCCCGAGAAAAACACACGTCCCGTCTCTTTATCGTTAATACTTATAAGCTCCTTAAAACTTGCTCCTGCACAAAAAGTACGGTCACCTCCAGATTTAAGTACAATTACTTTTACGTCATCATTTTCACCAGCTTCTTTTATAGTCAAGGCTAGTTTTGCAAGTATATCACCTGGTAAACTATTATGCGCTGGGTGAAAAAACTCAATGGTTGAAATTCCGTTTTCTATATGTTCTTTTACGTGTGGATCACTCATATTGTAAAATTACTATTATCGTTGCTTGTAAAAATCACAGGCAATACGTTTATTAATCTATAAGGTTAAATTGTTCAAAGTGGTGATTAAGGTGCTTGCGCTCCATTAAGTACCACTCATATTTATTAAGCTCGCCAAAGACTGCATTGTTAGTCGTTGCCTTTTTATTCTTCTTGTAAAAATCTAGATATGCCTTTCTTGCGTCTAGCATCGCTTTTTTTGCTTCATCTAGGTCTTTGTGTTGTAATGCCGGTTGAATTCCTGCTTCATATAGCGGGAAGTTATAATCTCTAGGCATTTTATTATAATCCCAGAGTGTTGCAGCCACCTTGTCAAGTACTTTATCTGGTGTGGCCACCTCAAAATCTTGTATTTCACCAGCGGCTATACGGTAGGTTAACTCAAGGTGCTCTACCATTTGTTGTGGCGTCATTGTTCCCCAGACTGGCTTTGTATCTTGATTAAGTTTTGAGAGACAAGTATCAATGCGACTCTCTGTCATTTCAACAAAGGTAGTTTGTTTCTTTTCTACCATTGTAAGGATGGTCGCCACTGCTACTAGCGCCTCTGCCTCTTCATCTGTCTTTCCATTTTCATAATCTACTGGCTCTGCGTCATACACCTCAACATACCATTTTACAATACCGCTAGGGTGTTCCCTACCGCTCACATCTCTCTCACGCTTTTCCTTACAGGTAAGGCGCACATAGATGGTGTCATTGTGATATAACGGTCTCAAGAAACGAATATCTTCAAGCCCATAGTTTGCACTCACCGGACCTTTGTTAGGGTACACAAACAATCCTGCAGCAGCCGAAATAATAAAGTAACCGTGTGCCGTTCTTTTCTCAAATATACTCCCGTCTAAACTTGTAATATCCGTATGTGCATAAAAGTGATCCCAGGTAAGATTTGCAAAATTCTGTATATCATTATCAGTAATCGTACGCTTATGAGTTTTTAAACTCATCCCTGGTTTAATATCTTCATAATGGTATGCAAAAGGATGCTGTTCTGCCTCCTTGTAATCTCCATTAGGCTGGTAGATACCTGTAATTTCCGTAAGGCTTGTAGGGCTTCCCTGCACGGCACAACGCTGCATATAATGTTTTATACCTCGTATTCCTCCCATCTCTTCACCTCCGCCGGCACGACCTGGACCTCCGTGTACCAGTAATGGTAATGGTGAGCCGTGACCCGTACTTTGTGGCGCACTGTCGCGGTTAAGTGTTAATATTCTTCCGTGGTGTGATGCTGCTTCTATGGTGTACGCTTTCGCGAAAGCGTCATCTGCAGTAACCACACTACTCACAAGAGACCCCTTACCCATCTGGGCGAGTTCTATAGCTTCCTCCACACCGTTATATGGCATAAGTGTCGTTACAGGGCCAAAGGCTTCAATCTCGTGCACCTGCGTATTTTTAAACGGATTATTTTCACGCATCACAATAGGGCTCATAAAAGCACCCTTTGCTCCGTCTGCACCCATCGCATCTATGGTATCTGTAGATCCATACACCATATCTGCTGTTTGGGCTATTTTGGCAATTTGCGTTTTTATAGCATCACGCTGGTCATTATTAATGAGGGCTCCCATTCTCACCTCGCGCAATTTTGGATCTCCTATAACCGTGCGTTCTAGCTGTTTGCCTAGAGCAATCTGCACATCTTCCATCAAGTTTTCTGGTACAACCACACGGCGTATTGCCGTACATTTTTGACCACACTTAGACGTAATCTCTTTACGTACCTCCTTAATAAAAATAGCAAACTCTGGTGTACCCGGTACAGCGTCTGGACCAAGTATTGATGCGTTAAGACTATCTGCCTCCATTGTAAAAGGCACACTCTCTTCTGTAAGTCGAGGATGTACTTTTAACTTTCTCCCAGTTTGCGCGCTTCCAGTAAAGGTTACCACGTCTTGACTATTTACGGTATCTAGTATAGATGTTGTAAGACCTGAGAGTAATTGTAAAGCTCCCTTAGGTAATATACCGCTGTTTATAATCTCTCTCACAACAGCCTCTGTTAAGAATGCGGTTTGTGGTGCTGGCAATACGACTGCTGGCATACCTGCCATCCAGTTTACAGCACATTTTTCTAACATACCCCATACAGGGAAGTTAAAAGCGTTAATATGAACTGCAACACCTTTTTTAGGAACCAAAATATGGTGCGCCATAAAACGCCCTCCTCTTGATAAATCTATTGCATCACCTTCTACAGCATAGCTTTGATCTGGAAAGAGCTTACGCAAGCTAGCATTTGCAAAGAGGTTTCCAAAACCTCCTTCTATATCTACCCAGCTATCTGCTCTTGTTGCTCCGGTTTTGTAACTAATCTCATAAAACTGTTCCTTGCGCTTGTTAAGGTAAAGCGCCAGTTTTTTAATCATATTTCCACGCTGCTGAAAGGTCATATCTCGTAACGCCTTTCCATTATCACGTCCAAATTGTAATGCACTGGCAATATCTAAACCTTCGGTACTTGTGAGACCTATTATATCTCCAGTGATGGCGTCATACATATTACGTGTATTGCTGTCATCACCTTTTACCCAATGGCCATTTATATAAGATTCTAAAATCATAAAACGCTCGTTTTTGAAATCGGAAACTGAAATCGATATCAGCGCCGATGTTATTCTTTTTTTTGCTTTCGCGAAAGCGGTCTACCCTCGTATTACAATCGAGTAGGAATTATAGTACTAAACAGCCATATTTTCTATCACTGCAGCATAGCCTTGACCTACGCCTATACACATTGTCACAAGTGCATAGCGTTTTCCTTGTTCTTTAAGCTCTACAGCCGCCGAATATGCAATACGCGCCCCTGTTACACCTAGCGGATGACCTATTGCGATAGAACCTCCGTTAGGGTTTATTCTCGCATCATCATCTGCCAGTCCCCACTCACGTATACAAGCCAGGGCTTGTGAGGCAAATGCTTCATTAAGTTCTATAACGTCCATATCTTCTAGTGTAAGACCTGCTTTTTGAAGCGCCTTGTTTGAAGCTTGTACTGGACCTATTCCCATAATGCGTGGCTCGACTCCTACCACTGCAGAACTTACAATTCTTGCAAGTGGTGTAAGGCCATATTTTTTTACAGCAGCTTCACTTGCTACAATGGTTGCAGCTGCACCATCATTAAGTCCTGAGCTGTTACCCGCAGTTACACTTCCACCCTCCTTTTTAAAAGCTGGACGAAGCTTTGCAAGCACTTCCTTTGAGCTATTAGGTTTTATAAATTCGTCATCCTTAAAGATGATGGGATCTTTTTTACGCTGTGGGATTTCTACAGGAACAATTTCCTTTGCTAGACGGCCACTTTTTTGAGCAGCTGCAGCTTTCATCTGGCTGTGATATGCAAAGGCATCTTGATCTTCACGT
Source organism: uncultured Dokdonia sp. (assembly GCF_947496725.1). GTDB lineage: Bacteria > Bacteroidota > Bacteroidia > Flavobacteriales > Flavobacteriaceae > Dokdonia. The sequence continues at coordinate 298,893 of NZ_CANMDS010000005.1, read as the reverse complement.
GAGATGTTATATTTTTCTACAAGATTTTCGGCAGTGGTTCCCATTCCATCTACTCCGTATAACTCTTTCATCTTTGGGTTAATAAAACGCCACCCAAAGGTCGAGTCATACATCTTACTATCACCACCAAAAGCTGTAGAAGGCTTTGCCATCACATACGGGCCACGTGTCATATTTTCTACACCACCAGAGATAAATAGGTCTCCGTCTCCAGCTTTTATAGCTCGGTTTGCGTGTATAATGGCCGAAAGTCCAGAACTACATAAACGATTTACGGTCTCTCCAGGTACGGTAAAAGGTAGTCCAGCAAGTAGCAAACTCATACGCGCTACATTACGGTTATCTTCTCCAGCCTGATTTGCACACCCCATAATCACATCGTCATATGCTTCTTTTGGGATATTTGGGTTACGTCTTACGACCTCGCGTATCACTTGCGCTCCCAAATCGTCTGTGCGCACAGCACTTAATGTTCCTTTATAATTTCCTATAGGAGTACGAACTCCGTCTATGATATATGCTTCCATATTTTGAAATTGAAGTCGAAATCGAAGTCGAAATCGAAGTTCTTTTTTTATTATTTAATCTATTTCCCAATCTTTTGAAGTACGATAAACTACCCCTTTAAAAAGTGCAACAAGCTCATCACCTCTTTTAATTTCAACAATATTAAAACCTACTTTAGTTTTCTGGAGGTTTACCGTTGCCTCTGCAGTGATGTAATCTCCTTCTTCTAAAGCTTCTATATGATTTATACTTGTCTCAATAGACACGGCATATTTTCCGTGCGTGTTTGCAGTAAATCCAAAAGCCGTGTCTGCCAGGGAGTAACTTATCCCACCGTGAGCCTTGCCCATACTGTTGAGCATCTCCTTGCGTATAGTCATCCCCACTTTTACAAAACCTACTTGTGCCTCTATAATCTCAATACCTAGCCAACTGCTGTATGCGTCTTGAGATAACATTTTATAAGGTATTTGGGCTCCAGTCATAATAGCATCTAGATTAGGCAAAAAATTGTTTTCCCTCTTTTTCCATCCTTCTTAAAAGTGGGCTGCATCTGTATCTATCTTCTCTATACTCATCATACAGAGCATCCATTTTTTGCACACACCAGCTTATTCCTTTCTCATCTGCCCAGGCTAGTAACCCTTTTGGGTAGTTTACCCCTTTAGTCATCGCATTGTCTATATCTTCGGCACTTGCTACATTCCAGAACAAGGCATCTGCTGCTTCGTTAATAAGCATTACTAGAATACGCTCAAAAATTGCTTCCTTATCTTGAGTAGCTATTGCTGCTTGTGATGACGCTTTCGCGAAAGCGTTATCTGCCTCCACATTTTTATAATCATAATAACCGCGTCCCGATTTACGACCTAGATATCCCGCCTGGCTATATCGCTGTTGGGTAAAAGACGGCTTGTATCTTGGATCTTGATAAAAGGCATTAAACACGGTTTCTGTAACCGTATAATTTACATCGTTACCTATAAAATCCATCAACTCAAAAGGTCCCATACGGAAACCTCCCACACTTTTCATAGCTGCATCTATGGTTGCAAAATTTGCCACACCTTCTTCATACATACGTAACGCCTCCCCATAAAATGGTCGTGCAACGCGGTTTACAATAAACCCTGGAGTATCTTTTGCGATGGCTACAACTTTTTTCCAACGTGTAATTTCGGCAACGCAAGTGTCTAAAACGTTTTGTGCGGTTTGTACCGCAGGTATCACCTCAACAAGCTTCATTAACGGCGCAGGATTAAAAAAGTGAATCCCGATGCAACGCTCTGGATTTTGCAATGATGCTGCAATAGAAGCGATAGAAAGACTTGAGGTGTTTGAGGCTATTATCGCTGTGTCAGAAACGTAGGTTTCTAACTCTTGAAATACTTTTTTCTTGACCTCAAGATTTTCTACAATAGCTTCAATGGTAAGATCTGCGTTTGCTAACTCTTTAAGCGTAGTAACATACGTAATATTAGCTTGTATTCTATCTTTTTCTGAGGCGTCTATGCGTCCCTTCTCTATAAGACGTTTTAGTACTTTTTCTAGTGCTGCCTTTGCTTTATCAAGCGCCTCTTGATTTACATCAAAGAGTTTTACAGCACAACCAGCAGTTGCAGCTACTTGAGCAATGCCAGAACCCATTGTACCAGCGCCTATAATTCCTATGTTTTTTATCATTAACAATGCTTATTTTTTGAACACCGAATATCGATTAATGAATATCGAATGCAGAAGTTTTTCTCACTCGTATAAAAACGGTTCGTCAGTCTTTACTTCCCTTTAAAAACCGGGCGTCTTTTATTTACAAAAGCATCTACCCCTTCTTTAAAATCTTCACTCTCTGATGCTTCTATTTGTAACTTACCTTCTAGCGCAAGTTGATCTTCAAGATTATTAGTCATAGATACATTAAGTAATCTCTTTGTAAGACCTATTGCCTTTGTAGGCATTTGTGCTAGTGTCATTGCAGTCGAAGTTACAGTATTATTAAACTCGTCTAGCGTAGTTACTTTATAAATCATACCCATCTTCTCTGCCTCTGTTGCAGAGATTTTATCACCCAGCATCATCAATGCGCTTGCTTTACCAAAACCTATGAGCCTAGGCAAGAAAAACGTACCTGCACTATCTGGCACAAGTCCTATCTTGCTAAAGGCTTGTATAAAACTCACCTTCTCGTGTGCAATAACAATATCACAGGCTAGTGCAATATTTGCCCCAGCTCCAGCGGCAACACCATTTACAGCAGCAATGATAGGTTTTTCAATCGCTCGTATTTTTTCTATAATCGGGTTGTAGTGCTCTTCTAGTATTTTCTTAAACCCTGGATTTAATTCTGGATCTGTAATTTCTTTTAAATCTTGACCGGCACAAAATGCCTTACCACTACCGGTGAGAATAATGGCTCTTACTTGTGTATCCTTATTACAAGCATCTAACTCATCTTGCAGTAAGAATGCCATCTCACGGTTAAAACTATTAAATACTTCTGGACGATTAAAGGTGAGCGTTGCTACACCATTCTCTATTGATTTCTGTATACTACTCATATAACAAAGAATCCCGCTGCTGCGGGAATTATTTTAAACATTTAAAATAGTCAAAAGGTTCTTGGCACGTATCACATTTAAACAATGCTTTACAGGCGGTAGACCCAAACTGACTGACCAGATGTGTCTCTGTAGAGCCACAGTTGGTACATTTTACTATCTTCTTATTTCCCAGCAAGGCTTCTTTATCTGCTTCTGGAGATAATGGTGCTGCAATACCGTATTTTTCAAGCGCTTCTCTACCACGTGGAGTTATCCAGTCTGTGGTCCAGGCCGGAGCGAGTACGAGCTGGATTTTTGCGGTTTTTCCCGCTTTCGCGAAAGCGGAAACAATATCATCTCCTATAACATCCATTGCAGGGCAACCGGAGTAAGTAGGTGTTATTTTTACACGTACAATACCGTCTTGCTCTATTGCCTCGCGTACCACACCCATATCCATAATAGACAACACAGGAATCTCTGGATCGCTTACTCCTTCAAGTATTGAGATCAAATGCGGTTGTATGTTTTGCGTTTCTAATATCAATTTTTAAATATCGAATAAAGAATAACAAATATGAAACGCCGAAGTAATACTTCGATGTTCAAAATTCGATATTCTGTGTTCATAATTCTCTACCATTCCATATTTGGGTAGGTGCGTTGCATATATTGCATATCTGAAAGTATATATCCCATATGCTCTGTATGTATTCCTTGCTTACCTCCCTTGTGCCAGTACTTACTTTCTGGAATAGGTAATGTAGCTTCTTCAAGCACGTCTCCTATCATTTTATAATAGGTCTCTTTAAGTGCTAAGGTTTCTACTCCTATGCCTTGGGCTATCATAGCCTTATCTGCCTCTGTCTGGTGAAAAAGCTCATCTGTATACATCCACAATTCATTTACAGCTTCAAGCACACGAGTGTGACTCTCTTCTGTACCGTCACCTAGCCTGCGCACCCAGTCTGATGAGAAGCGCCAGTGATAGCTTACTTCTTTTATGGATTTTTTTGCAATGGCCGCCAGCGTCTCATCTTTGCTAGTTTCTAACGCTTTAAGAAACAAGAGATGAAAGGCATCAAAATAAAACTGACGTACGATTGTGTATGCAAAATCTGTATTAGGTTGCTCTACGAGTAACACGTTTTTATACTCTCTCTCTATACGTAAAAACGCAAGGGTATCTTCTGTAGCATTCTCATCACCCGAGACTTGTGCCGCATATTGAAAATAACTGCGCACCTGGCCAAACAAATCTAAAGAGATGTTTGTACCTGCAATATCTGTCTCTAAGCTAGGTCCGTGACCACATAATTCTCCCAGACGTTGCCCAAGTATCAAGCTGTTATCTGCAATACCTATGATGTAGTTATATAAATCTTTGTTCATAATAAACTTTTAAAAATAAAACTGAAATTGAAACTATGATCGACCATCTCAAGTAGATGTCGTCATTTTTTGGGTTTCAGTTTCGATTTCGATTTCACTATTACATATGTTTTACCTCATCTGGCAAATCGTAAAATGTAGGGTGACGGTATACCTTATCTGCAGCTGGTTCAAATAGCTCTCCATTATTTTCTGGATTGCTTGCTGTGATATTATTACTTTCTACTACCCATATACTCACTCCCTCACTACGACGTGTGTATACATCGCGCGCGTTCTCCATTGCCATTTCAGCATCTGCAGCGCGTAGACTTCCAAAGTGTCTATGCTCCAATCCGTTCTTGCTTCTTACGAAGACTTCCCAAAGGGGCCAATTTTTGCTCATACTAGACTGCTTTCTTAGTTTGATTTTTTCTTTCTTCTTTCTTTTTGGCGTGTGCCATTGCTGCATCACGTACCCACTCACCACGTTCCCAAGCGCCTACTCTATCTTTCATACGCTTTTTATTACTTGGCCCGTGACCTTTTACTACTTGCCAGAACTCATCCCAGTCTATTTCTCCAAAATCGTAGTGCCCTGTCTCCTCATTCCATTTTAAATCTGGATCAGGTATGGTAAGTCCAAGCAACTCTGCTTGTGGTACAGTTTGATCTATAAATTGCTGGCGTAGCTCGTCATTAGTCTTACGCTTTAATTTCCATTTCATAGACTGTGCTGTGTGCACAGACTCTGCATCTGTAGGTCCTAGCATCATAAGTGACGGCCACCACCATCTATTAAGTGCATCTTGCGCCATATCTTTTTGCTCCTGCGACCCGTTTGAGAGTTTAAGCATAATCTCAAACCCTTGACGCTGGTGAAAACTCTCTTCTTTACACACTCTAATCATCGCTCGTGCGTAAGGACCATAAGAAGTACTACAAAGCGGTACTTGATTTATAATGGCTGCACCATCTACTAGCCAGCCTATCGCTCCCATATCTGCCCAAGTAACCGTAGGGTAATTAAATATAGAAGAGTACTTTGCCTTACCAGAGTGTAGTTGCTCATATAACTCCTCACGCGATACACCTAGAGTCTCACAAGCCGAGTATAAGTATAAACCGTGACCTGCCTCATCTTGCACCTTTGCAAGTAACGCCACTTTACGACGTAACGATGGGGCACGTGAGATCCAGTTGCCCTCTGGCAGCATCCCTACAATTTCAGAATGTGCGTGCTGGCTTATCTGGCGTATGTGAGTTTTACGATACTTCTCAGGCATCCAGTCTTTTGGCTCTATCTTTTCGTCACGCGCAATGCGGGCATCAAAAAGATCTTCTAGGTTTTTTACTTCTTTATCACTCATAGCAATTTGTATTAGATTTCCGCTTTCGCGAAAGCTTAAACATCAAAATTTACTTTTACACGCTCCGTTGTAGGTACTGCCTGGCAACTTAATACTAGGTTTTGTGCTACCTCATCTTCTTCTAACGCATAATTTATTTTCATCTCTACATTTCCTCCTTCTACCTTACACTTACAGGTAGAACACACTCCTCCTTTACAAGCAAATGGAAGATCTGCCCCAGCACCTAGTGCTGCGTCAAGTATATTATCATATTCATCGGTCATTGTGAAGTGAAATTCTTTACCACCATCAATAATGGTAACTTCTACTCCTTCTACCTTTTGCTCTGCCAGTCGTGCAGCACGTTTTTTATCTTCTTCTGAGAGTCCAGTAACAAAAAGCTCATAGTGTACTTTTTCTTTTTCTAATCCAGCAGCAACTAGCTCATCACGTATTAAGAAAATCATCTCCTCTGGACCACAAATAAAAACCTCATCTGTAGTGCTTACATCGATAAGCGTTTTAGTAAGCGTCTGTAATTTTTCTGAATTAAATCTACCGTTAAAAAGCTCGATATCTCGTTGCTCTTTTGTGAGAAAATAAAATATCTCAAATCTCCCAAAATATTGATTACGAAGCTGTTCTACCTCTTCTTTAAAGATAATAGATTTAACCGTGCGGTTCAAATAAAACAGCTTGAAGGTCGCGTCTGGCTCTGCTGCTAGATGTGTCTTTATGATAGACAGCATAGGTGTTATACCACTTCCTGCTGCAAAGGCTATATAGTTTTTTTTCTTTTGTGTATCTACGGGCACTCCAAATTTTCCACTAGGCGCCATTACCTCTAGTGTGTCTCCGGCTTGCAACTCTTCATTTACATAGGTAGAAAAGAGTCCTCCAGGTATTTGCTTTACAGCTACCTTCCACTGCTGCTCTAGCGGACTAGAACAGAGGCTATATGAACGTCTTACATCTTCTCCATTTATAATGGCTTTAAGAGTTAAATGCTGCCCAGCATTAAAACTAAAATCCTGATAGAGATCTACAGGTACATCAAAGGTTACAACAGAACAGTCTGTGGTTTCTTTATAAATATCTTTTACTCTTAGAGAATGAAAAAGTGCCATAGTATAGTTTAGAACTATGTAAAACTAACGATTGTTAGTTAATATTACAACTATTTAACATAAACCACAAAAGCACAACAAGTTACCCCTTATAAATAGTGGTTTATGAAATGTATCTCAATAATAGTAAAAAGTAAGTTATGCAGTTTTAACCCCATTAAGTAGGGTCTCACAGAGAGAATCGATGAGCTTTGATCGTTGTAAATCTGCCTTTTTAGGAATCCACAGGTAGAGATTTCTTAGAGTTCCTAAGGTTGAAAAGAGAATTACTTCCTCATCTATATCCTTAAGTACATTTTGTGCTTTACCCTTTTTTATAATTTCTCTAAAGTGCTGCTCATAGGCACTACGCAAGGCAAGATACTTTTCTTTGCCCTCTCCTAGGTGCATCCAGTCATTATTGAGCGATGCCATTCCATAAGGATTATCTGCCGTGAGATGCACGTGCTGGGCTATAACGGCTTCAAGTTTTTCTGCCACTTTTGTATCTGCAAGGCGTATGTCTTGTATGCCTTCGGTAAAGCTTTCGGCTATGTTTACAATCACCTCGTTAAGTATTTCTTCTTTTGAGGCAATGTGGTTGTATAAACTTGCCGCTTTTACACCTACCTCTGCAGCGAGATCACGCATTGTTACAGCGCTATACCCTTTCTGTTTGAAAAGTCTAGCGGCTGTGATACAGATTTCTTGTTTTCGCGTAAGCGTAGTAGATTTCATTATGTGCAAGATAATGCACAACGACTAACTGTAAAAACATCTTAACTATTACAGCCAGATTATTGCCCACTCAACATAAAAAAAGCCACCCTTAACGGGTGGCTTTACAATTAAATTATATCAAATTAATACTATTGGTTTGATTTACCATCACGTATCTTCTTGAGCTCCTTAGTCTCCTCTTTATATTCTTCTTGACCATCTTTACTATTCATCATTTTAGAACGGTCTTTTTCGATTTCTTCTTTATACTCCTCATTCCCATCTATCACGGTCTTACGGTAGTCAATAAAAGTTTCCATCGCCTCTTCTCTTAAATCTTCATACTGCTCTGAGATTTCCTCTAGATTTTCTCTGAACTCATCATTATCTACGTTCATCTCTGTAGTGAGTTCCATATACTCTTTCTTAAAATCTGCTACGTCTTCATTAATCTCTTCTGTGTTCATCCACATAGGCTTTGTAGCTTCTAGTGACATCACTGTAGGCTCCATAGCGCGTATCATTTTAATGGTATTAAAGTAATTTGCTCCTTTGAGTTTATACATCTGTGAGCTCAACTCATTAAAACTTGTCCAGCCACTTATCCCTACTACGCCTGTCTCATTTATATCATCTTGGGTACCGTTCATCTCAACTAGCATATTATTTACTGCCATTGTTTCGGTTTGTGCTTGTATTCCTGTTGCTATTGCAATTGCAAATAACGATGTGATTATTGTCTTCTTCATAGTCTTATATTTTTGTTTGATACAAATGTATAAGGACATCGAGGCTACATAAAATATATAGTTATAAGCCTATGCTAAAGTATGGAGACATCCTTAACATAACCCTACCGTCTCTTAACAAACGCTAGGGCATTAGCATAATTTTTCCAAATATTAACGAGTACTTATGATACTCCTTATTCTAAAAAAGGGGCTAATGGGCTTTATAACGCTTTCGCGAAAGCGAACTTATGAGACTCACTACCTAATGGAGAGCAAAGCGATAAAGCGCAACAACACTCCCCACAATTATCAAACAAATCTTGAAATTATATGAGGACAACCACGACTTATGAATTAATTTTACGCTATGCATACAAACGTTGAGAGTAATCCTCTATTAGACAGGCTTCCGCCGCACTTAAAACAATATATCAAAGCACAAGATTATGAGCAGTATACGCCCATAAATCAAGCCGTATGGCGATATGTGATGCGTAAAAACGTAGACTATCTAAGTAAAGTAGCCCACGAGAGCTATGTAATGGGGTTAGAAAAAACCGGCATCTCTATAGATAACATCCCTTCTATGTACGGGATGAACCGCATCCTTAAAGAAATAGGATGGGCAGCCGTAGCCGTAGATGGTTTTATACCACCTAATGCTTTTATGGAGTTTCAAGCTTACAAAGTGCTTGTCATTGCAAGTGATATACGCCAGCTAGAAAACATAGAGTACACCCCTGCACCAGATATTATACACGAGGGAGCCGGGCACGCGCCTATTATTGCAAGTCCAGACTATGCAGAGTACTTAAGAAGATTTGGAGAGATAGGTGCAAAAGCCATCTCTAGTGCCCACGATATGGAAATGTATGAAGCTGTACGCACACTATCTATTCTTAAAGAGGCAGATGGCATCACACAAGAGGCCATAGACGCCGCCGAAAGAAGTGTAGAACAATTACAAAATAAAGAGGTACAGCCTTCTGAAATTGCACTTATACGCAACCTACACTGGTGGACGGTAGAGTATGGAATGGTAGGTGCTGTAGAAAACCCAAAAATATACGGAGCAGGATTACTCTCTTCTATAGGAGAGAGCACCTGGTGTATGACAGACGAGGTAAAGAAAATACCTTACTCGATAGATGCTGCTTACCAAGAATTTGACATTACAAAACCGCAACCTCAACTATTTGTCACACCAGACTTTGCATACCTAATGCAAGTCTTAGAAGAATTTGCAGGTACAATGGCAGTACGTAAAGGTGGCTGGCGCGGACTAAAAAAACTCATAGAATCAAAGCAAATAGGCACACTAGAACTCAACACAGGTTTACAAGTAAGCGGCATATTTACAGAGATGATTCAAAATGAAGATAATGAGGTGGTTTACTTTGCTACTCAAGGTGAAACAGCACTTTCTTATAGAGAGAAAGAACTTATAGGTCACGGAGTAAACCGTTACAAAAACGGTTTTAGCTCTCCTCTAGGCAAGCTTAAGGGCATAAATCTCTCTATAGAAAATATGGGACCAAGAGACTTAAAAGCTTATGACTTTTATGATGGTAAGCCTATCTCTTTTGAATATGAAAGTGGCATCACCGTAAGCGGATTAAATGTTACCGGGATGCGTAACCTAGGTGGGCAGTTAATGCTTATACAGTTTACAGATTGTACGGTAACTTATGGTGACAAAATTTTACACGACCCATCTATGGGAGACTTCGACCTAGTGATAGGTTCACAAATTGTCTCTGCCTTTGCCGGAGCGGCAGACTTCTTATCTTTTGATCTCATTACACACGTCGCAGAGACTAATACGGTAAAACCTACGCTCTCAGAAAAAGAAGACACGCTTAACAGGCTCTACCAGCAAGTACGATTACAAAGAGAAAGCAATCAAATAGACAAAGAAGCACTTCTTGAGGTATTTACAAGCTTACAAAAAAACTACCCTCAAGACTGGTTATGTGCCTTAGAAATTTATGAACTCACAAAAGACAACGCCGTACTCACACATCTTAAAGAGGTGCAAAAACACAAAGAGAAGGTAGCACACCTCATCACAAATGGCCTAGAATTAATACAGTAAACTATGGGATTTTTAAGTAAGCTCTTTGGTAATAAAAAAGATAAACTTAACGAGTACATCTCTCGTGGTGGTATCATTATAGACGTGCGCTCAAAAGCCGAGTATGATAGCGGCGCCATTCCAGGCTCAAAGCACATAACTGTGCAAAACATAACCGCCCAAGCCACAACGATTAAAAAATGGAACAAACCTGTAATATGCGTTTGTGCCAGCGGTGGCCGCAGTGCTACAGCCGCAGCCGTCCTTAGATCAAAAGGTATTGAAGCAATGAATGGAGGTGCCTGGATGAGTGCTTATAAGAAAATGAATGGGTGATCCTTTTTTACTTTAATTATCTAGAAGTTCATAAAAGGATAGACTTCAGTTAGGGCTTGCTGTTTTTTTGCAAGATCTGTAATAAATTTCTGGTGCGCAGCGCTGTCTTCATTAAAAGGTTTGTGAGCCAACCCTTGTTGCACTTGAGCTACTTTTTTCATTATTTGTTGCGCTTTCGCGAAAGCGTACACCTCTACAAAACGCTCCCATACATACATAACAGCTTGCTCAGATGGGTGAACCATATCACTTGCATAAAAGCGATAGTCACGCAACTCATCCATCACAATCTCATAAGCCGGAAAATAACTCACCTCACGACTATCTACAAGTTGATGAACTGCTGTAAGTAAATGTGACTTGCTGCGGGTATTTTCTACTATACCATCTTTAATATGGCGCACTGGCGACACCGTAAAGGCAATCTCAATTTGTGGGTTAAGTGTTTTTACCAGCTCACAAATACGAGACAGACTTTCTTGAATTTCAGTTACAGAAAGGAGTTTTTTAGTAAAAGCTTGTTGAGGAACCTTGTGACAGTTGGCCACCACCTCATCACGTTCAAGATGTTTATAAACCCAAGCAGTACCTAGTGTGACAAATAGATGAGAAGCCTCTATGAGCTGTTGCCTGAGCAATTGCTGCGCCTCTTGTAAGTGTATCACAGCTCCTAGTCTTGTAAGGGCGTTTTTATCACTATGGGCATAAAAAGATTTCCAGACGCCGTCTAGTTCAAAAACATCTGCTTCTGTATAGGTTTTATTTGCAACAGCATCTGCTACTAACCGTTCTAGTGCGACGGGATTAAAAATAATTCCAAACGGATTTGTAACCGCTTGGAATTTATAATATGCTAGCTTGTCACCTATGTTCTGCGCAAAGCAAGAACCTAATAACAATAATTTATGATCATACCCAAATTGACGAGCAGCAGGCTCTAGCGGTATTTGGGTCTGTAGTTTCATTATACAAGATAGTTCTTAACCTCAACAATGGCTGCGTCTATACCTGCTGGATTTTTACCTCCTGCAGTTGCAAAGAAAGGTTGTCCTCCACCTCCACCTTGGATGTGCTTTCCTAACTCACGCACGACAGTACCTGCGTTCAGATTTTTTGAAGCGACAAGCTCTTTTGAGATGTAGCAACTTAGTAATGCCTTACCGTTTTGCTCTGTTCCAAATAGCAAGAATACGTTGTCTTTATTCTCTCCTAATTTAAAAGCAAGATCTTTAATAGCTCCCGCATCTAGATCTACCTTTTTTGCTAAGAAATCTACTCCATCTATGTCTTCAAATTCTTTTGCAAGATCACCACTTAGGTTTTGAGCTTTCTCTTTTATAAGTGCTTCTACTTGCTTTTTTAAAGCAGCATTCTCATCTAGTAGGCTAGTAATCGCCTTTACTGGATCTTGATTCCCTTTAAGGGTTGCTTTTACTTGATTATAGGCTTCGGTTTCTGATGTAAAGTAATCTTTGGCAGCATCACTAGTAATTGCTTCTATACGGCGTATACCAGATGCCACTGCACCTTCTGAAGTGATTTTAAAATGCCAGATGTCTCCTGTATTTTTTACGTGTGTACCACCACAAAGCTCCATAGACTTCCCAAAGCGTATTGTCCTTACTGCATCACCATACTTCTCTCCAAATAATGCTATCGCTCCTTCTTGAATAGCTTGATCATAAGAAATACCACGTTGCTCTTCTAGAGATAAGTTTTCCCGTATGCGTGCATTTACAAAATCTTCTACCTCTTTCAACTCCTCGCTTGTCACTTTAGAAAAGTGAGAGAAGTCAAAACGTAGGTTTCTGCTATGTACCATACTTCCTTTTTGCTCCACGTGTGTTCCTAATATCTTACGAAGCCCTTGGTGCAATAAGTGTGTTGCAGTATGGTTTGCAGCCGTACGGCTACGTTGCTTTACATCTACCACTGCCTTAAACGTTCCCTCGGTAGATCTTGGGAGGTTTTTGGCAAGGTGTATAATAAGGTTGTTTTCTTTCTTTGTATCTATGATATAAACCACCTCTCCGCTTGGAGTTTCTAGATATCCTTTATCACCTACTTGCCCTCCTCCTTCTGGATAGAACGGAGTAAGATTAAATACTAGTTGATATAACTCCCCGTCTTTTTTACTCTCTGTCTTACGGTAGCGAGTGATTTTTACAGATGCTTCTAGAGTATCGTAGCCTATGAATTCCTCTTCGCTATCTTCTTGTAAGATATTCCAGTCGTCTGTCTCAACTTTGGTTGCTGCACGAGAACGGTCTTTTTGCTCTTTAAGCGCAGCTTCAAAGCCAGCTTCGTCTAGTTTTAGATTTTTCTCACTAAGTATAAGTGCTGTAAGATCTATTGGGAAGCCATAGGTGTCATAAAGCTCAAAAGCTTTATCACCAGAAACAGTATCTCCAGAGGTATTTGCAATTACATTATCTAATAAGATGAGTCCTTTATCAAGTGTGCGCAAGAACGAAGCCTCTTCTTCTCGTATCACATTTGTAATAAGATTTTTTTGTGCTTCCAGCTCTGGAAAGGCATCTCCCATCTGGTTTACAAGTGTAGAAACCAGTTTATATATAAATGGTTCTTTTGTGTCTAAAAATGTAAATCCGTAACGAATGGCACGTCGCAGTATACGTCTTATCACATACCCAGCACCTGTGTTAGACGGTAACTGTCCATCTGCTATAGAAAATGAGACAGCTCTCACGTGATCTGCAATCACACGTACAGCGATATCTGTTTCTTCTGTCTCGCCACATTTTGATGAAGTAATGGTTTCTACCTCACGCATAAGTGGTGTAAACACATCTGTATCATAGTTAGATTGTACACCTTGCAGGACCATACACAATCTCTCAAAGCCCATTCCCGTATCTACGTGCTGGCTAGGAAGCTTTGTGAGCGACCCATTTGCCAGACGGTTGTATTGCATAAATACCAGATTCCAGATCTCGATTACGAGCGGGTGATCCATATTTACTAGTGACTTACCGTCTACGGCTGCTTTTTCTTCGGCAGAGCGTATATCTACGTGTATCTCAGAGCAAGGTCCACAAGGGCCTTGAGCACCCATCTCCCAGAAATTATCTTTCTTGTTTCCGTTTATAATGCGGCTCTCGTCTATATGTTTTGTCCATATATCATATGCCTCTTGATCGCGCTCAAGCCCTTCAGACTCGTCACCTTCAAAAATCGAAACATATATACTGTCCTTATCTACCTTTACTACCTCTGTAAGAAACTCCCAAGCCCAAGCAATCGCTTCTTCCTTAAAGTAATCTCCAAAAGACCAGTTACCCAGCATCTCAAACATCGTGTGATGATACGTATCTTTTCCTACCTCCTCAAGATCATTATGCTTACCAGATACACGCAAACACTTTTGGGTGTCAGTAAGTCGTGAATTTTTTGGCGTAGCGTTTCCTAAAAAGTATTCTTTAAACGGAACCATTCCAGCGTTTGTAAACATCAGGGTCGGGTCATCCTTCAAAACCATTGGCGCAGAGGCGACTATGGAATGATTTTTGGACTTGAAAAATTCTAAAAACTGTTTACGTACCTCTTGAGATTTCATACGATAGAAGGTGTGGATAATTTATTTTATATTTGACTGTTATGAAGTTGAGAAATCACGCTTTCGCGAAAGCGCACAGCTCCATAAATAAACCTCAAAAATAAGCATTTTAACTTATGTCTAAGGTAAAATATTACTATGATAGTGAGACACTATCTTACCGAAAAGTAGAGCGAAAAAAGGGACGCACCTTTGGAGCCGCACTTATATTTATTGCTTCTTCTGCTCTTATGGGGCTTCTTATAACAATTGCTGTATTTAACTCTGGTGTAGATACGCCTAAAGAACGTAAGCTAGAACGGGAACTTTCTAATATGTCTCTGCAGTTTGAGATGCAAGAAAAGAAACTCGACCAGATAGAACGTGTACTTGCAAATGTAGAGGAGCGTGATAATAATGTATATCGTGTACTCTTTGAAGCGAGCCCTATACCTAATGATGTACGTCTAGCGGGTTTTGGTGGGGTTAACCGTTACAAAAACCTTGAGGGTTATGATAACTCTGCAATGATTACAAACAGTGCAAAACGTATAGACCAGATCACAAAAAGACTTGTTATACAATCTAAATCACTAGACGAGATTGCAAAGCTCGCCGAAGAAAAAGAAGCACTTCTCAAAACTATACCAGCCATACAACCGGTACAAAACAAAGACCTCTCTAGAGTTGCCTCTGGTTATGGTATGCGCGTACACCCTATTTTAAAGTATAGAAAAATGCACAATGGAATGGATTTTACAGCCCCTCCAGGCACACCTATTTATGCAACTGGTGACGGTACTGTAAAAAAAGTAGGTTTAGGTAGCGGTTATGGTAAGATGGTGATTATAGAACACGGTTTTGGCTACAAAACCTACTATGCCCATATGAGCAAGTACAACACAAAAGTAGGACGCAAGGTAAAACGTGGAGAGATTATAGGCTATGTAGGTAACACAGGACTTTCATCTGGACCACACTTGCATTATGAAGTTTGGAAAAACGGTAAAGTGGTAAATCCAGTAAATTTTTATCATAATGATCTTACTCCTGAGGAGTATGATATTATGCTAGCTGCTGCTGCACTAGAAAATCAATCACTTGACTAATGCACATAGATCTTCCAGAAAAGCGTTATTATAGTATAGGTGAGGTTGCAAAGGCCTTTGATGTAAACGCATCGCTCCTGCGCTTCTGGGAGAAAGAGTTTGACGTGCTTCAACCTAAAAAGAATGCGCGTGGCACTCGTAAGTTTACTCCAAGTGACATTAAGAATTTAGAGCTTATCTATCACTTAGTAAAAGAGCGCGGCTTTACACTAGAAGGCGCAAAAATCCATCTTAAGGAAGGAAAAAAGGAGATCTTGAGCAACTTTGACATTATACGCAAGCTAGAAGGCGTAAAGGCGCAGTTACTAGAGATTAAAGGTGACCTCTAGACTGCCTTGCTATATCTATTATAGCGAGTATGATAAATAGTGTACTTACTAACACAGCGCAAAAACTCATCACAGCATAATCTCCATAAACGAGATGGTATAGTCCGGTAAAAACACCGAGCAATCCCATAGAGCCAAGTATGTGTATTAGTTTTAAGGTCATAAACAATTTATTCATTAAGTCGATAAGAGTGCAAAAATCATACATAAAATGTTATGACTAGGCCCTCTTAACAAAACCTTATCCTTAATAGTTACATAAATTAGTACCTTGCTACTAGAATGGTAGTGTGTAACAAATACTACTATAAGACAACTAACAATCAAAACCAGTATTATATTATGAAAAAAGGACTTATTGCTGTCATTGCCATTATCGCTCTTATAGCCATCGTAGGATTTATGGTAGGGCCTAAATTTTACAACACCGCAATTGACTTACAAGAAAATGCAACTTCACAGTGGGCAAATGTTGAAAGCTCATACCAACGTAGAGCAGACCTGATACCTAACATTGTAAACACTGCAAAGGGTTATGCAGAGTTTGAGCAGTCTACACTTATAAAAGTGACAGAAGCACGATCTAAAGCTACCTCTATTCAAATAGATCCTTCTAACATTACACCAGCACAACTCAAGCAGTTTCAACAAGCGCAGCAAGGACTTACCTCTGCCCTGTCTAGATTACTTGCCGTTTTTGAGCGTTACCCAGACCTCAAGGCAAATGAAAACTTTAAAGAACTCATAAACGAGCTTGAGCGCACAGAAAACCGCATAAACGTAGAGCGCAACAGATTTAACGAGACGGTAAAACCATATAACAAACACCTTAAGACGTTTCCTAACAACGTGATAAACTCATTTATAGGAAACTTTGCAGAGATGGATTACTTTGAGGCAGACGCTGGATCTGAAGACGCTCCAAATGTAGAATTTGATTTTGGAAGCTAGATGGTATCTACGGTAGAAGACTTTTTAAGCAAAGAAGATGAGCAGGCTATCATTAAGGCCATACGCGAGTCTGAGCAACAGACCTCTGGAGAAATAAGAGTGCACCTAGAGCATCATTCTAAAAAGGATGCTCTAGTGCGTGCTCAAGAGTTATTTCACCTACTTAAAATGGACAATACTAAAGATGAAAACGGTGTGCTCATTTATGTAGCTGTAGATGATCATAAACTTGCCATTTGTGGCGACAGGGGGATTAACAACAAGGTCCCTGCAGACTTCTGGGAGTCTACAAAAGACAAAATAATTGCTCAGTTTAAACAAGACAAATTCCGTGATGGACTTATAGATGGGGTGCGCTGTGCTGGTGAAAAGCTTGCACAATACTTTCCGTGGGAGCACGGAGATGTAAATGAACTTCCAGACGAAATAACGACTTCTTAATGCTAGAAAAAGAATTTTTTATGGGATTCCGCTTTCGCGAAAGCGTACTCACACTTCTTCTCTGTATTGTGAGTATGACGGCAGTTGCACAATACACAATACCAGATAAACCCACCACGGCAAATCCAGATGCTGTTTATGACTATATAGGTTTACTCTCTGAAGGTCAAAAAAATGCTTTAGAACGCAAACTTATTAAGTATAGTGATACCACCTCAACACAAATTGTAGTTGCTGTAATCTCATCATCAAACGGTGAAGGTCTCGATATGCTAGGTGCAAAATGGGGACAAAAATGGGGAATAGGCCAGGCAGATGAAGACAATGGGATTCTTATACTCCTAGCAAAAGACGACCGAAAGATTGATATCAATACTGGCTATGGTATTGAGGGTATTATCTCAGATCGTGACGCAGAGCAAATCATAAACCGCATAATGATTCCGCAATTTAAACAGGGTAATTTTTATGCAGGTCTAGACCAAGGTACAGATGCAATTTTTCAAGGGTTGCAGGGTAATTTTACAGGCTCTCGACCAGAGGATAGTAATTTCCCCATACAACCTATCTTAATGTTTATCTTCTTTGTCATCATATTGATTATCATAAGTCGTAACAATCACCGTGGTGGTGGTCGTGACGGTGGTAATGGTACTAGAAGAACTGGCTCACTACTAGACGTTATTATACTCAGTAATATGGGGCGCGGCGGTTTTGGCGGCGGTGGCGGTTCCTTTGGAGGTGGCGGCAGCTTTGGAGGCGGCGGTGGCTTCGGAGGAGGTTTTGGCGGTGGCGGCTTTGGCGGCGGTGGTGCTTCTGGAGGTTGGTAAATGCTTATTTTACCTACTCAGGCCTATTGCATTTTTTATTGATAAAATTAAAAAAATGACGGCAAGCTGCACAAACTCACGTTGTAACTCACAATTAGACTAATCTCAATATTCTAAACACCTCGCACTCTTATTACTAACATATTGCTTAACTTTAAGGAAAACAACAATTTATTAATTCTTAAAACCAATAAAATGGCAGTATTAAAAGTAATAGAAGTATTAGCAAGTTCAGAAAAAAGCTGGGAAAACGCAGCAGAAAACGCACTTAAGCACGCAAGCAAGTCTATAAAAAACATCCGCTCTTTATATGTAAATGAGCAAAACTGTGTAGTGGGCGACGACGGAAAAATAAGAGAATACCGTATGAACTGTAAGATTACTTTTGAAGTAAAATAATAAGAGGCTTTTTAAAGAGCTATATAAGGTCCCGCTCTAAAGTGGGACTTTTTTTGTTTGTATTTTTACCTTATGAAATTACATATCCCTGTACTTGCCTTTATTACTGCGATTCTCATTACAAGCTGTGAGGGGAAAACCGACACCACTATGCAACACGATTATACAAACGACCTTATAAAAGAAACAAGTCCTTACCTTTTACAACACGCCCACAACCCTGTAGACTGGAAAGCCTGGAACGACGAAACGCTCGCTCAAGCAAAAAAAGAAAACAAGCTCATACTCGTAAGTATAGGGTACTCATCGTGTCACTGGTGTCACGTGATGGAGCACGAGAGCTTTGAAGATACTCTGGTCGCTCAATTTATGAATGAAAATTTTATAAACATAAAAGTAGACCGCGAGGAAAGACCAGATGTAGATAATGTATATATGAATGCTGTACAGCTTATGACAGGTCGCGGTGGCTGGCCTCTTAATGCTGTAGCATTGCCAGATGGAAGACCAGTATGGGGTGGCACTTATTTTTCAAAAGAAGACTGGCTCAACGCGCTAGGGCAAGTTGCAGACATCTACACATCAGACCCTAACAAACTGGTGGAGTATGCAGATAAGCTAGGTACGGGTCTTGCACAAATGGACCTTGTAACACCTAACCCTAATAAACCCAGCTTTGTTATAGATACACTCCAAACATCTATTGAGAAGTGGTCACGACAATGGGACACACGTCAAGGTGGTCTAAACAGAGCGCCAAAGTTTATGATGCCTAATAATTATGAATTCTTACTGCGCTACGCACATCAAAATAATGATGACGAGATACTTGAGTATGTAAATACCACACTAGAGCAAATTGCCTTTGGCGGGGTAAATGATCAAGTAGGTGGTGGCTTTGCGAGGTATAGTGTTGATACAAAATGGCATATCCCTCACTTTGAAAAAATGCTATATGATAACGCTCAGCTCGTAAGTCTATACTCAAACGCTTACTTAAAGACTAAAAATCCGCTTTATAAAGAAACCGTCTATGAGACACTCGAGTTTATAAAACGAGAAATGACGACAAATGAGGGAGGTTTTTACAGCGCGCTAGATGCAGACAGCCTTACCCCAGATGGTGAGCTAGAAGAAGGTGCTTATTATGTATGGACAGAAGAGGAGCTTAAGAACCTTGTAAGAGATGATTTTGAACTCTTTAGCGCTTATTACAACATCAATGATTACGGTAAGTGGGAGAATGATCACTATGTCCTTATAAGACAAGATCTAGATACAGATTTTGTAAAGGAGCACCAGATTTCGCTAGAAGAACTTACTACTAGAAAGAGTAAGTGGCGTGAGGATTTATTACGCTTTCGCGAAAGCAAAAAAGAAAAACCGCGCCTAGATGACAAAATTCTCACCTCTTGGAATGGCTTAATGACCAAAGGTTATGTAGACGCCTACCGCGTGTTTGACGAAAAGGAATTTCTTGACGCAGCTCTTAAGAATGCAAATTTTGTGGTAGACAATCTGCTTCGTAAAGATGGGGGGCTCAATAGAACCTATAAAGATGGCAAGAGCACTATAAACGCATACCTTGAAGATTATGCTGCAACTATAGATGCTTTTATTGCCCTTTTTGAGGTGACTATGGATGAGCAATGGCTAGAGAAGGCAAAAAGTCTAACAGACTATACGTTTACTCATTTTCAAAACGCAGAAAATAAACTCTTCTTTTTCACCTCAAATGAAGACCCTACACTGTCTTCTAGAAACACTGAGTTTTATGATAATGTGATCCCGTCATCAAACTCGATAATGGCAAAAAACATTTTTACCCTATCACACTATTATCTAGACAAAACATATACAGATACCGCAGCTGCTATGCTCAATAATATGCAGCCTAACTTTACACAAAGCCCTACGAGTTTTTCTAACTGGATGGACCTTATGCTCAACTACACAAAGCCTTATTATGAGCTTGTAGTGGTAGGACCAGATGCTCAAAACATTCTCGCAGAATTAGAGCAAGAATATTTACCAAATAAATTAATTGCTGCCACTACTACCGCTAGCAAACAAGAAATTTTTGAAGGCAGGTACCTAGAGGGTGAAACATTAATTTATGTCTGTGTTAACAATGCTTGTAAACTACCAGTAAAAACAGTTAAGGAAGCCTTAAAACTCATAGAACTTTAACAGAAGTTTATCCCCACATTTTATAGAACCTTAGGGCTTATCTTCAACTTTGTAAAAAATACATTGTTATGAAAGACCCCCTAAGTACGTTAAGTCAGTACGAAGAATATATAAAGCGTGCCGCAAACTGGATATGGGCATTTATCCCAGGGTTTATAAGTGCTATTATACTCCTATTTGTAGGTCTCTGGATCATACGTCTTATTAAACGTTTTACTCGTAAATTTTTCCAAAGAAAGGATTATGACCCTACCCTAGAAAAGTTTGCACAAGACCTCATAAACTGGACGCTCAAAATTATACTTTTTGTTACTGTAATCACTCAACTAGGAGTAAAAACTACATCGCTTGTTGCGATTATAGGTGCCGCTGGTCTTGCTATAGGTCTTGCGCTACAAGGGTCACTTGCAAACTTTGCCGGTGGTGTACTTATATTACTACTTAGACCATTTAAAGTAGGAGATTTTATAAAAGCCCAAGGACAAGAAGGAACTGTAAAGGAAATTTCAATTTTCCAGACCAAGCTGAATACTTTTGGGAACCAACTTGCTATCATCCCTAACGGACAATTATCTAATGAAACCATTGTAAACTTTACAGAAGAAGGTATACGTAGAGAAGCTCTTACTTTTGGAATAGGTTATGATGACGATGTGAAGCTTGCAAAAAATATTCTCTTAGAACTCGTAAATGAGCAAGAGACCGTAATACAAGAAGAAGGCAAAGCCCCTATGATTGTACTTGCAGAGCTAGGCGATAGCAGTGTTAATCTCTCATTAAGATATTGGGCACATATAGATGATTTTTGGAACTTACGATGGACCGTGCTTGAAGAAGGTAAAGAAAGACTAGAGGCTCAAGGCATCACAATACCGTACCCACAACGTGATGTGCATCTATACAAACAAGAATAATTATAGATGAAAGACACAGAAGCATAGACCTATGCTCATTATTAAATAATTACAAGAATATAACGCGCTCATAATTTTTATTATGAGCGTTTTTTTTAGTTTTAAAGTATCAAACAACTTAAACTAAAAACATTGTAATGGAAGACTATCAAAAATGGATTGATCTAGCTATCGAAAAAGGATCAGAATACGGGCTTAAAATACTTATGGCCGTTGTTATATGGATTGTTGGTAAATGGGTTATTGGGAAACTTATGAAAGTTTTCAAAAAAATGCTCGAGAAGAATAAAAATATGGACAAGACCCTAGAAAAGTTCTTGTCTAACCTAGTAAGAACCATATTGCTAGTACTTCTTATCATTGCTATTTTAGGTCAATTAGGCATAGACACCGCTTCTTTTGCAGCGATACTTGCTGCTGCTGGTCTTGCTGTAGGTCTTGCTCTACAAGGATCATTATCTAACTTTGCTGGAGGTGTACTTTTAATACTTTTCAAACCTTTTAAAGTAGGAGATCTTATAGAAGCTCAAGGCGAAATAGGTGTTGTGACAGAGATTCAAATCTTTACTACAAAAATATCTACACCAGGTAATAAGCTAGTTATCTTACCTAACGGTGCACTATCTAATGGTAATATAAAGAACTATACAGAGCTAGGAGAACTACGTGTAGACCTTACAATAGGCGTATCATACGATGCAGATATTAAAGCTACCAAAGAAGCCCTAATGCGTGCTATGGAGTCTCAAGAAAATGTACTTAAAGTACCTGCTCCATCTGTAAATATGGGTGAACTTGCAGAGAGTTCTGTAAACTATGAAGTACGCCCGTGGGCAACACCAGAAAACTACTGGGATGTGTACTTCCAAACTATTGAAAACTGTAAAATCGAGCTTGACAAAGCTGGAATTGAAATACCTTACCCTCACGCTGTTGAAATTCAGAAAGAGGCATAATATCAAGTCCCTCATAATGACAACGCCCTTAATGTTTACATTAAGGGCGTTTGTCATTTATAAAACTGTGCTTATTTTTTCTTAGGCTTACCAGCAATAAAATCTTTAAGGTAATAAGGTTCAAAATAAGCTACATCTTCAAATAATCCTTCTTGAAACTTTTGGTTTGAAATCGCTGCCATTTGCGCAGCGCTAGGCAATTCATTAGTTACAAATCTCGCATTAGGGTGTGTACATACTTCTTGAAATTTTTCAACTCCATTACCTATAAAATGTACAATACTCTTATCTAAATATTCGGTAAATGAGGTTTCATCTAGTATTTGTGCTTCTGTACCTCTTATAACATTGCCCTCACTATCATAAATAGCGCTATACACTTCCATACGCCTCGCGTCTAGCATAGGTACCACAAGCTCATTATGAGTAAGATTTTGCTTTCGCGAAAGCGACCTAAGCGTCTCTACAGCAATTAAGGGTATGTCTAGCGCAGCACAGAGACCTTTTGCCGCCGAAACTCCTATGCGCAGTCCCGTATAACTCCCTGGACCTTTACTTACCGCTATGGCATCTAATTTTTCTTGAGCAACACCTGCTTTATCTAAAACTTCTTTTATAAAAGTGTGCAGGCGCTCTGCGTGAGAATACTTTTTTGCATTATCCTCCTGCATCATCACGACTTCTCCGTTAATAGACAAAGCCACCGAACAATTTGTGGTGGCTGTCTCTAGACATAATATGTGTGTCATTCTTTTATTCTTCTGTATTCTTTCCTTCTTGGTTTTCTAGCTCTACCTTATCACCTGTCTTGAGCGACTTTGCCACTAAGCTATAAGGCCCTGTAATGATCTCATCTCCCTCTTCAAGGCCTGAGAGAATTTCTATTTTTGAATCATCTTGTATACCTGTAGTAACAACTTTGAGCTTTGCGGTGTCTCCATCTTTTATAAATACACACTCAAACTTTTTATCTGAAGTAAGGTCACTTGTTTTTGGAGCAGAACGCTTTGTTGAGCTCGTATCGCTCTTTACAACAATGGCACTTATAGGAGCTGCTAGTATATCACTACGCTTTTTTGTTATAATATCTACCGTTGCAGTCATACCTGGTCTAAAAGGTGAATATGTTTCTCTTTTACCTTCAAGTAAGTCTGTGTAAGATTCTTCTAGAATACGCACTTTTACTTTAAAGTTAGTTACCTGGTCTGCAGTAAGTGTAGACTGCGCAGAGTTTGCAATTTCTGTTACAATACCCGAAAATTTCTTTTTGAGATATGCGTCTACCTCAACGATGGTAGAGTCACCTACTTGTATTTTTACGATATCATTTTCGTTTACGTCTACCTCTACCTCCATATTTTGAAGGTTTGCAACACGCACAATTTCTGTACCTGCCATTTGCGCTGTTCCCACTACTCGCTCACCTAGCTCAACATTAAGCATAGAGATGGTACCATCACGTGGTGCAAAAATAGATGTACGCCCTAAGTTATCTGTAGCCTGTTTTACTTGTGCAGCTACACTCTGCACATTATAAAAGGCACTCTGGCGATTAGCCTGTGCTATCTGATAGTCAGACTCTGCACGTTCAAAATCTGCTTTTGAAATCACACCTTTATCAAAAAGTGGTTTGTTACGTTCAAAGTTGAGTTTTGCCTGGTTAAGACTTGCTTCTGCCTGAGAAAGACCAGCACGACTGTTTTGTAAAGCTGCTCGCGACTGGCTCACTGCTGCCTGCACTAAGTCTGGATTAATCCTTACTAACAAGTCCCCTTTTTTTACATCCTGACCTTCTTTGATAGGTAAGTCTATAATCTCACCAGATACTTCTGAAGATAGCTTTACTTCTATTTCTGGCTGTATTTTACCAGTAGCTGCAACTGTCTCTATAATTGTCGCTTTCTCAATTTTTTGAGTTTCAACAGATTTAAAGTTTCCGGATTTACCGAACGCTCCAGATTTCTTGCCGGCTATTAATGCTACAATTACAATGGCAACAATACCTAGTAAGATGAAAAGTGTTTTTTTACTCATTTTGGTTAGAATTTAAGTTCGGTAACTGGCACTCCAAAATAGAGCTCCAATACCTTTATGCGGAAAATATAATCATACTTAGAACGTGCAAGTTCTATCTGTGCGTTATCATAACGCAATTTACTCTGGCTAAAATCAAAAGCATTAGTAAGCCCTACATCGTACCTATCTTTTGCATATTGATATGCTAGCTCCTGCGACTCTACAGCAATATTTGCCGCTTCATAACTCTCTTTTGCTGCTTTTGCATCTGTATAAGCCTGGTAAACAGCCGTTCTTAAATTTTGCTCTGCAAGTTCCTTTTGAAACTCTGCACGCATTACATTTACCTTGCTACGTTTTATTTGATTTTTTGTGCTCCATCCATTAAAAACTGGAACTCGCAAAGATAAACCATAAGAGATACCATCATTAAGATATAACTGCTCTACAAATGGTAAAGGCCCTACTTCATTACCTCCTATAATATTAGGAGTAAGGCTTGTTACTACATCTCCCGTAGCACCTACTACTCCTATAGGGTTACCAGAATCTATAACTGGATTATCTGGATCAAGAATCGTATTAAAACCACTTGCTCTGTTAGACTCTCTAGTATTATAATTAAAAAATGCATCTAGTGTAGGGTATAGCCCTGTCTTGCTTATCTCAAGATCCTTTTGTGCAATCGCCTCATTTTGCTCGGCGATTTTTACATCATATCTATTGTCTTTTGCAGTGCTTATAAGCACCTCTGGCTGCGTGTCAAGTATACTCTCCCCTTGCACACTATAATCTCCCTCTGCAATATCAAAATTTTCAAAATCTGATATATTAAGTAGCTGTGCTAGATTTACAAGTCCTATTGCTATTGAATTTTCGGAAGCAACAATACGTTGTCTCTCACTTGCATTTGTTGCACGTATCTCTAGTAAATCTCCTCTAGGTAATACTCCTCCATCTACCAGCTCTTGTGTGCGATCTATTTGCTCTTGCGTTACTGCGTTTTGAGTAACAATTACATTTAAGCTTTCCTTTGCCAGTAAGACTTGTAGGTATGCTACAGCGACGTTAAGTGCTACATCATCCTTAAGTTTTGCAATATTATAGTCTGCTGCAATTTTAGAAAGTTCTGCTCTGTCTAGTACTTTATGATTTCTAAAACCATTTATTAATCGCACCCCAGAACTTACACCAAAAGACGAGTTACGAGTTTGTTGCGACTCTAGTACTCCTGTAAGTACGTTTTGTGTAAGACCTGTCTGCCAGCTATTACTTGCAGTACCATTAAGAGTAGGTAAAAATGCACCTATGGCATCAGACCTATCTATTGCTGCCGACTCAAGGTCTAGCGTAGTTTGCTGAATATTGATATTATTATCTATCGCATATTGCACGCATTCTTGAAGTGTCCACTTTCTCTCCTGCCCGTAGGTAGTAAGAGCTAGTATCGCTGTCATACAAAATAAGATGGCTTTTTTCATAATCTTGATTGATGTCCAATATGACTATTGAAACGGTTATATGTTACAAAAACTGTTAATTATTTTTTTTGGGTATAGGTTTACGCTTTCGCGAAAGCGTTATAAAGAAACTCCTAACCACTAGTAATCAAAGGATTTACCCTCTACCACCAAATCCTGCTGGCGCCTTAAGCTGGTTCCAAACTTTGATGTTATCTTCTGCTGTGATACCGCTCTTTACCTCTACAAAAATCCCATCGCTTACTCCTACCTGGATATCACGGCGCTCAAACTCTTGATCTCCCGTTGCTACCTCAACATAAGGGCTCTTAGTTTTAGGATCATACTGCACAAGTGCTTCTTTTATAGAAAGCACCTCCTCTGCTTTTTCTAAAATAATACTTGCATTTGCACTCAAGCCTGCACGTATGAAGGTATCATCATCCTTCTTTGCTAGGGTTCCTTTTATTTCAAATTGTATGGCTCCATTTTCGGCAACGCCTTTTGGTGCGATGTAATCTAGCGTAGCATCAAAAACTTTATTTTCTATAGCTCCTACCGTAATCTCAAGTGGTAAATCTTCCTTTATTTTACCCACTTCGCTCTCGTCTACCTTACCTTCAAAGATCATCTTTTCAACATCTGCTAGCGTAGCAACGGTGGTACCATCATTAAAGTTATTTGCCTCTATCACCTGGTTACCGGCCTTTACTGGCACGTCCAGAATCATACCTGTAATAGTAGATCGTATTTGAGTAGTTGCTGCGTTACCTAGCCCACTGGTGGTTCCCGTTTTTATGATATCATAATTTTGAGAAGCGCTACGCAGGTTTACCTGCTCTTGCTTGAGCCTTTGCTCTGCAGCGTTATAAGTATTTCTAATATTATCAAAATCATTTGCAGAGATAACACCTTTATCAAAAAGCGCTTTCTGCCTATCATAAATGCTCTTTTGGTTTGCAAGTGCTAGTCTCGCTGTCTCTACAGTAGTTCTTGCTCCAGCAATATTATTTTTTGCATTAGTAAGTGATGACACGTTAGGCACTACATCAATCTGGGCAATAAGGTCTCCAGCCTTAATATTATCTCCAGCCTCTACATATACCTCTTTTATAATACCTGAGATATTAGGTTTTATGAGCACCTCTTCTTTTGGGACAATACTTCCTGTCGCAACTGTTTTCTTTACAATTGTACGATTAGTCGCTTGCTCTGTGGTATACACCACTGGGTCCTGCTTATCTTTTGTGTAGATATACCAGATACCTATGGAGAAAAATACTGCAATTAGTACGAGCGTGATAATGGTTCCTGTGCGTTTCATTCTATTATATGATTGGATTGTATTATTCTATTCTTAATGCGTCTATTGGTTTCATTTGTATAGCTCTTGTTGCAGGTATAAAACCAGCGAGTAGTCCAGAGATGATGAGTATGGCGAGGGCGATAAAGATCACTGTAATATTTACAGAAGGATTTGCAAAGTTGTCTACTTTACCTACTTGATCTAGTATACTATTCATCACCCATATAAATCCAGCAGCAACTGCAATACCTGCCATACCAGATATTATGGTGAGTACTAGTGACTCTTGTAATATTTGAGATTTAATCTCCCAAGGAGTTGCACCTAGAGCGCGACGTACTCCTATCTCTTTGGTACGTTCTTTTACTACTATGAGCATAATGTTACTTATCCCTATCACTCCAGAAAGCAGTACAAGAGACCCCACAAAGTATCCTACAAATGTGAGTATTGAGAATAGCCCCATCACTCTACCAAACTCCTCGGCAAGGTCAAAGTGGCCTATGGCTCTTTTATCATCTGGATGAATAGAGCGCTGCTCCCTCATTGTAGTAAAAACTTGTTCTTTTATACTGGTGATACTTGTACCGTCGTGAGCCGTTATAGCCATCCACCCTACATTATCTGCACGATTAAAAGCTTGCGAAAATGTAGTAAAAGGAACAAAAATTGTATTTGCAGACTCCTCTGCATCTCCACTACTCTTTGGGTCTTTAAATGTCCCTACTACCAAAAAGTTGACACCATTTATTTTAATATAGGTGTTAAGCGGTTCTTCACCTTTGTCATAAAGCCCCTTTACAACATCTTCACCTATGATGCATATTTTTCTTTTCTCTTCTATATCAGAATAAGAGATGTAGCGACCAGAAGTAATATCTTGTGGTTGCTGTTTTATAAATTCTGGATAATCACCGTAAACGCTATAAGCACCTGTTTTTTCCTTGTAGGTAACATTATTTGCACCATTATAACCTCCTAGCTGATTTCGAGGTGAGATGTACTTTAACTGTGGGTACTTTTCCCGTAAAACGTCTACATCTTCTAATTTAAAATTGAAATAACGTCCCTTAGGCAAACCCTTATATGACATCGAGGTTCCTTGTGACCACATAAACATCGAGTTTGTAGCAAAGTCACCAAAATCTGCCGAAACGCCATTCTTCAACCCATTAGTAAGTGCGAGTAGTAATACTAAAATCAGTATACCCCAAAACACACCAAATGCCGTAAGCAGGGTTCTAAACCTGTTTGCGTTAAGTGCTTCTAGTATTTCGTTCCAACGATCTTTACTAAACATTATATTCTTTTTTTGCTTTCGCGAAAGCGGTATAACTCTCCATACTACTCATCTCTTAGTGCTTCTATAGGTCTAATATTTGCCGCTCTTCTAGCTGGTATGTAACCTGCAAGGGCTCCTGCCACGATAAGAATAATTACTGTTGACATCGCAGTCACAAAATCTACCTGAGGAAACTTGATGAAATCACTATCTATCTGTGGGCCGATTAACTCTAATAAACCAACACCTAAAAACAGCCCTAAGAAGCCAGCTATTGCGGTTATAAAAATAGACTCTTGCAGTATCATCCCGATTATAGAGCTAGGCAATGCTCCTAGTGCTTTGCGCACACCTATCTCCTTAGTACGTTCTTTTACAATGATGAGCATTATGTTACTTACACCTACCACGCCTGCTATAATTGTACCTATGCCTACAAACCAGAACACCATACGTATGGTATCTATGAGGCTATAAATTTTTTGTGCTTCTTCCAGATTATAACGCACACGCACGGCGCTACGATCATCTGGTGAGATTTGATATCTAGACTTAATCTCATCTTCTATACCTTGACTCACTGCTGCCGAAAGTGCTACGGCTTCGTCAAAATTATCAGACATCTTTACTGTAAATGCCATAGACCTTAACTTGTCTCCTGCATTAAAAACGCGTTGTGCCGTACTGAGTGGTATAAAAATACGAGACTCCTCACGCTCTCCTCCAGGGTCTGTAAATACTCCCGCTACTAGAAAGTTTATACCCATAATTTTAATAGTTGCTCCTACTGCTTGCTCTGTTTTAAAAAGGTCGTTTTTTACCTTCTGGCCTATGATGGCAACTTTAACACCTTCTTCTTCATCCTTCTGAGTCAAGAATCTACCTGCAGATAGCCCAGCATTCTCAATGAACTGCTGTCCGTAGTTTGCGCCTTCTATTCTATAATTACCTGTTTCGTTACCGTAGTTAACAAGGCCTCCCCAGATATTGTATAAACCAGTTTGATGTTCTATTGCTTCGCCAAATTTTTGATCTACATTTTCTAAATCACTATTGTGCATCTGTATACGACGGCCAGGATTGAGACCTGCGTACTCTTTTGTAGTAACACCTGTCCATACATTTACTCGGCTCTCTGCATCTTGAGCAAATTGTGTTTTTACTCCTTTCTGAATACCCGTACTAAAACCTAGAAGAATGACTAATATAAAAATACCCGAAGCTACAGACAGCCCAGTGAGAAAGGTGCGAAGCTTGTTCTTACCTATAGTTTCAAATATTTCTTGCCAGCGCTCTACATCAAACATGTAAACTTGCTTTTACTTGATTTACAACAGAGTCATCTATGATGCGACCGTCCTTTAGATTTACAATGCGCTTAGTCATCTCTGCAATATCTGGTTCGTGTGTTACCACAAGTATGGTCTTACCCTCATCATTTATACCTTGTATGAGATCCATTACTTCGTAAGAAGTTTTTGTATCGAGTGCTCCCGTAGGCTCATCTGCTAGTAGTACTTTTGGGTCACTTGCTAGTGCTCTCGCGATTGCAACTCTTTGTTTTTGACCTCCAGACATTTCACTAGGCAGGTGTGTTGCCCATTGTGCAAGACCTACCTTTTCTAAGTAATGCATAGCTCTATCTGTACGCTCTGCTCGCTTCATACCTTGGTAATAAAGCGGCATAGAGACATTATCTAACGCATTTTTATAATTGATAAGATTAAATGACTGAAAAATGAAACCTAGAAATTTGTTTCTATACTGTGCGGCAACCTTTTCATTAAGATTTTTTATAGGAACATTATCTAGGTTATATGTTCCCTCGTCTGCCTCATCTAGCATACCTAGAATATTGAGTAATGTAGATTTACCAGATCCTGAAGAACCCATAATAGAAACTAACTCACCCTCCTTTACAGAAAAGTCTATTCCTTTTAAAACGTGAAGCGAGTTGCTCCCCATTTGATACGATTTATGAAGATCTTTTATTTCTATCATAGTCAACACTTTATGACAATATAGACAGATAATCTGTCACTAATTGTGAAATTCTTGTTAAGACTACTTCGGGTTGTTTTGGTTAGTCGTCGGTAGTGTATAGTCTTATAGACTATGCAGATGATTATCTGTTACAGTTGAATTTGTTAGGGTTTTGTTAAAATGAAACCCTACCTAAGAAATAAACGTAGATTCAATAATTAACAACCAAACATTCTGAAACAAAAGCAACACATATCAAAATCATTAACCGCATTAACCTTGTGCATTGCAGTGATATGTTTCGTCTCTTCGACAAAAGATGCTTTTATACAACTGGCACACACTATTGAGCACGCTATAGCACAAAGTGCACACCACGGTGCTCACCATCATAACGAGCGCTCTAGTCTAACAGTAAATAATACTCAACACAACCATCAAAGCATAGACTTACTCGTCAAGCTATTTGACACAGATTTAGAAAAGGAAGTTCCTCAAAAAAAAGAAAATTATAATACAGATAAGAGATTATCTATCTCTAGATACACAACGCCTTCAAATCTACAAGCTCATACTAAAAAGGACAATTACTACTATCTTTTAAAACCATATACTTCTATACGATGGTTGCCTTTTGAGCCTCCACAAGCATAAATTACCTTTTATCAAGCTTATCTCTAAACCCACTCGGGACTAGGGAAGCTATATGCCATTCTCAAAATTCAATTATCAAATTATATTATATGAAATTCCTTATTGGAGCATTTGCTATGCTCTTTATTATCCCGTTATATGGGCAATCTATAACAGGTGTCGTATTAGACACTAACTCGTCTCCACTAGAAGATGTAAACATTTTTAATAAAACCTCTGGACAACATAGTCATACTAACACTACAGGTTATTTTGCCATACCTAACACAAAAAAAGGCGACTCATTATACTTCTCACGCATAGGTCACGAAACCCTGCTTGAAGTAATTACAGATCAACAAACGTCGTTGCAAGTAATACTAACACCATCATCAGTCTCTCTAGATCAAATTGTGATAGTTTCTGAAGTAGATCAACTAAGTCGCATTGTTGATATAGATGTAAAAAACAACCCTGTTAAGTCCTCACAAGAGATTTTAAGGAAAGTGCCTGGCCTAATTATAGGTCAACACGCTGGTGGCGGTAAGGCAGAACAGATATTTTTACGAGGTTTTGACATAGATCACGGTACAGATCTCGCGCTTAGCGTAGATGGACTACCCGTAAATATGGTATCTCACGCTCACGGCCAAGGGTACTCAGATCTACACTTTGTTATACCAGAAACTATAAATAATATAGAATTTGGCAAAGGACCTTTTACTGCGAGTCAAGGTAATTTTGCAACAGCTGGATATATTGATTTAAAGCTAAAAGATGTTTTAGAAAAAAACCAAGTCACGCTAGAAGTTGGCCAGTTTAACACGCAACGCTTTACCGGATTATTTCCTGTTATCAATAGTGATTATAATTCTCTATACCTAGCCTCTGAAGTTTATCTTACAGATGGACCTGTAAACTCACCCCAAAACTTCAACCGTATTAACCTTATGAGTAAGTACGTTTATGACCGCCCTGGTGAAGAAAAGTTAGACCTCACCGTATCGCACTTCCAAAGTAAATGGGACGCTTCTGGACAAATACCACAGCGCGCTGTAGACGCAGGGTTAATAGACCGTTTTGGAGCTATAGATGACACAGAGGGTGGCAACACAAGCCGCAGTAATGTGTCTCTAAGCTACACCAAGAACTTAAATGAAAACGACTCGTTTACCACAAATGCTTTTCTATCTAAATACAACTTTGAGTTGTTCTCAAATTTCACCTTCTTTTTAGAAGATCCTATAAACGGAGATCAGATAAAGCAATATGAAGATCGTTTACTAATGGGAGTTAATAGCACCTTTGAGAGAAAAGGGAAAGAACTTGCTAGTTTTGATCTAGATTATCAAGCTGGTGCTGGCTTTAGATATGATGACGTAAATGATGTTGAATTGTCGCGCACAAAAAATCGTCGTGAGACGCTTGAAAGACTTTCTTATGGTGATGTAGATGAGCTTAATGCGTTTGCATTTTTTAATGCCGAGTTTAAAAAAGGTAACTGGAATATTAATCCTTCGCTACGTCTTGATTATTTTAAATTTGATTACAATAACAAGCTTAGTCCGGTTTATGACAACCGTAGTGAGAACAAAGTTGCTGTAAGTCCTAAGCTTAATGTAATTTATACACCCTCTACTACCTTTCAATATTTCTTAAAAACAGGTATAGGTTTTCACTCTAATGACACGCGTGTTGTTGTAGCAAATGAAGGGGAAGATATATTACCCGCAGCCTATGGTATTGACATAGGTACAATTATAAAACCTGCGAGCAGGCTAGTGGTAAATGCAGCGCTATGGAGTCTTTTTCTAGATCAAGAATTTGTGTACGTAGGTGATGCAGGTATTGTAGAACCTAGTGGTCGCTCTCGTAGAGTGGGTGTTGAACTAGGTGCTCGCTACCAGTTTAACGACTGGTTATATGCTTACTCAGATGTAAACTACACCTATGCTAGGAGTACAGATGAGCCAGACGGAGAAGATTTAATCCCTCTCGCACCAGATTTTACAGCTGTAGGTGGTATTAATGTAGATAACCTAGGAGCCTTTTCCGGTTCTCTTGCATATAGATATATAGATGACAGAGCTGCAAATGAAGACAACTCTATTATTGCAGAGGGTTACTTTATTACAGATATGAATCTTAATTATAAAGTAAACAACTGGACTTATGGAATCATAATAGAAAACCTATTTGACACTGAGTGGAATGAAACACAATTTGCAACAGAAAGTAGACTTTTTAACGAGGCAACCCCAGTTGAAGAGATTCACTTTACACCAGGCACACCCTTCTTCATAAGAGGAAAAATAGCTGTGACTTTTTAGAATCACTAACTCAATTTCTTTAAGGGCGATTTATATAATCGCCCTTTTTTATGGCTTTTATATACGCTTTCGCGAAAGCGTAACAAAAAAATCTCCCGATAAACACGGGAGATTTTTCTAACATCTTAATCTATTAATAACAATTATCCTTCAA
Source organism: uncultured Dokdonia sp. (assembly GCF_947496725.1). Taxonomy (GTDB): domain Bacteria; phylum Bacteroidota; class Bacteroidia; order Flavobacteriales; family Flavobacteriaceae; genus Dokdonia. The sequence continues at coordinate 265,320 of NZ_CANMDS010000005.1, read as the reverse complement.
AATCACCGTCATCATCACCGCCACCGCGGTTACCTCTTGATCGTTGTTTTTTCTGATTAAAACGGTATGTAAATGCTAGGTTAAATGAACGCACTCTAAACTGAAACTCACTATCACTCACAAAAGACTCTGTTTGAGTAAGTGACTGCCTTTTACTTGAGTTAAATACGTCACTCACGTTAAATGCTATTGTAGCATTATCATTAAGAATGTCTTTACTAAAAGCGAGGTTGGTAAATAAGAATCCTTCAGTTTCTGTTTGAGCATTATTCGTTGGCCCTCTATAAAACACATTAGTTTGCCAGTCTATTTTATACGGTAATGTCACTTTTGCACTACCCCTTGTAAAGAAACTAAAGTTACTTGCACCATAATCTACACCATTAAACTCACCCTCTGTTTCAAATAAAAATGCGTTTGCACTAAAGTTAAGACGTAACCATTTTTTTGGGTTATAAAGAACGCCCATCTCTGCTCCATATCGCTGGTTTGTGCTCAAGTTAATAGGCAGGGTTCTAATAATAGGAATTCCGTTTGCAGTGACTAGTCCTGTATCTTCTTGTATACGCTCAAAAGAGTCTGTCTCATACTGATAATAGATAGATGAAGTAAGTGTTACTTTATCCCATCTTTTTAAATACCCTATATCATACGCACTTGCAAATGATGGTACGAGATCTGGATTACCTTGAAAAATGTTTGCCTCACTAGAACGTGATGGAAAAGGGTTTATAAAACGCCCTCTAGGTCTGTTTATCCTTCTATTATAACCTAGTGTGAGGTTCTCACGATCGTTAAACTCATAGGTTAAGTTAAGTGTAGGAAATAAACCATCGGTTTTATTATCAAAATCAAGATTAGTACCTAAATCGCTATCTTCTACAATAGCATCTACTGTACCCCTCTGTCTTGTATTCTCATAACGCAGACCGGCTAAAAATGAGAAGTCCCCAAATTTATTACCATACTGTGTGTATATGGCGTGTACATCCTCCTTATAAGTGAAGATATTAGAAAGACCATCATCACGTATAAAAGCGCCGCCGGCTTCTTCTTGTTCTAGTAGTGTATAATCTGTAACTGTTTCTTCAAAATTACCTCTGTAACCAAACTCAAACTGGGCATTCTCCCCTATAGGTCTTACATAATCTACCTGTGCAAGGTACTCTGTTTGATCTTCTATTTGAGTAATATCTTCTGCAGGAAGGGTTACATCTGTTGGAAAGGTGTTAAACTCTGTAATGGTAGAAAGTTCTGTTTCTTCATTTACTGCATATTGAAATGCAGAGGTAAGCTCGTGACCGCTCTCATCAAATTTTGTAATTGAGTTTAAAGATAACTGGTATGTTTTATCATCTTCTACCTCACGCTCTAATCGTGTTCTAGAGATAGCAAGGTCACCGTTTGTATCAAACTCATCTGTAAAGTTATCTGTTCCAGAAGAGTTATCGCTTAGTCTTAAAAATCCGCTAGCGGTAACAGAAGTCTTTTCTGTTAAGAAGTATTCTATCCCTAGGTTAGTGTTGAAACCACCACGGTTTCTATCAAATTCTCTTGTTTCTTCTATAAGAGGATTTGTCACATCATCAGAAAGGAATCTGTTTTCAAAAAATGCATTACCCGGCGATGTACGTTTACTATAGCCCGTTGTATTAAAAATATTAAACTTGTCTGTACGTAGGTTTATATTACCTGTGATACCATAACGTTCTGGATCACCCACATTAGTTTGTATAGATCCATTAAGACCTAGTGTTTTTTCTTTTCTTAGTATGATATTAAGTATACCCGCAGTACCCTCTGCATCATAACGTGCAGATGGTGATGTGATTACTTCTACACGCTCAATAGCATCTGCCGGGAGCTGGCTCAATGCATCCACAGAGCCAAAACCTGCAATAGCAGATGGACGACCATTAATAAGGATACGCACGTTTTCATTACCACGTAGGGCGATTGCCCCATCTACATCTACCGTAACAGAAGGCACATTACTCAAAGCGTCACTTACCGTGGCACCACTTGTAGTAAGATCTTTACCTATGTTATATATTTTTTTATCTAGTCTCACTTGCACCTCTGTAGTTTCGGCACGTACAATTACTTCATCTAGTGATTGTGAGTCTATTGCCAGTGCTTGTGTAGGTAGCGTTGTGCTTTTAAATAGCTTTTGACCAGGTAGAACTTTGGTCTCAAAAGAGATAAACTCAAATTTTACATCATATACTCCAGCAGCTACTTCTATACTATAGTTTCCGTTTGGGTCTGTGATTCCTCCAGTTACAACTTTACCTTCACTATTTGTAAATGATACCGTTGCATACTCTAGTGGCACGTTAGTATCTGCCTCTAGTACTTTACCAGTGATAGTTACATCTGGTCTTCCTCCCTCTGGTCTCTGTGCAAACACTAGCGTAGTAAATGCAAGTAAGGTGAGGGTAAATAAATATTTCATCTCTTTGATAATTTGGTTCTGTTATGAGACACGCAAATTACGGCTGGGTTTAGTCCAGTTGTACTAAGGTTTTGTTAAAGAATAAAACCTTATCACAAAAGATGAAAATATATGGAGAGAACTATTGATTATTCATCTTCCCCATTCTCGGCAGGGACCTTCTTTTTTGACTTATAAATAAAGTAAAATACGCCTCCTACTAAGATGTACGGTATCACCATTAGATACTTGATACCATTGTTTATTCCCTTTGCAGTACTATTATCTTCTTCAGACTCAAGAACGGCGCGACACATTGCACACTGTGTGGTTGCGGCAGTGGTGGTTGCGTGTAAGTCCGCTTTCGCGAAAGCGCAACAAAAAACAATTACAATAGTGATGTACTTAATATATTTCATCTAGTGCACGTAGTATGGAGATATCATAAGGTAAACGATCACGCCAGTTATGGCAACATATAACCATATAGGATATGTGATGCGAGCAAGTTTTTTATGCTTATCAAATCGCTCTGCAAGCGCACGAACATAAGTGAATAGCACAAGCGGAATGATAATGATAGATAGTGCGATGTGTGTGATAAGTATAAAGAAGTATACATATCTTATAAAACCTTCACCACCGTATGATGTAGAGTCTGACGTCATATGGTATGCCACATACATTAAAAGAAAAAGTACAGACAGACCTATGGCAGTCTTCATTAATCGCTCGTGTGTTGCTCTATTACCATTTTTTATAGCTCTTACTGCAAGAATAAGTACAAGTGCCGTAAGCCCGTTAATACCAGCGTAGATAGGTGGCAAGAAGGTAAGTGGTTCTACATCTAGCCCAAAATCTTTGAGCTTGATGGTAAAAAGTACAGCAACAGCTACGGGTATCACTACAGAGAGTATAATAATCCAGTTTCTGTATTTCTTTTCGGTGGGGTTTTGGGTACTCATACTATTTTAATAATTTATTTATGTCTTCTATTAAGATATCTACTTCTGATGTTTCGCCTCCTTCTGGAACGACTTTATCCATAGGCACAAAACCACGGTAATATGGCTTTGGGTTTCCATAAGGGTCCAGTCTAGATCTTATAAAACCGTTTTGATCTACAAGTGCAAAAAGTCCCGAGTGATATAAATCTGTCTCATCTCCTTCTTCATTTGTTGCTAGATAAAAACCTTCATTAGACAGCTTGCGTATCACAGATCTATCACCTGTCATAAAATGCCAGTTAGTGTTAGTTACCCCATAATCTTGTTGATATTGTTTAAGCACCTCTGGCTGGTCGTGCTCTGGATCTATCGAGAATGAGGCAATTCCGAAATCATCACGACCTTCAAACTTCTTTGCTATAGCCTGCAGGTTATGACTCATAGGGATACAGATATCTGTACACCTTGTAAAGAAAAACTCCACTAGATATACTTTACCCTTATAATCTGCATTGCTTATGGTATCGTTATCTTGATTTACAAACTTAAAAGGCGGCACTTTACGATCTACACCATTTTGAGTAATATACACAAGACCATCTGGTGCTTCTTCTATAGGCACACCACCTTCTTGGTGCATTCTTCCGCCGCGAGATACATCATCATTTGCGAGGCGCTTGTATATTTTTGGGATTACAATAATTCCAAAAATTAATACGATGGCCGCGATGCCTATGTAGGTGTTTTTTCTCATTTGTTTTAAAAATCTATAAACGACTATTAATCTCTGCGTTGTTCTATCTTAGGACTCGCATTGTTATTTTTCTTAAGGGCTAGTCTATACTCGGCTAGTAATATTTTAATATCATCCTTAAGGTATCCCATCTCTACAGCTTGTGTAAAATCATAGCCATAAGCATTTGCTTTTTTGTCTTCGTGACCAGAGCGTAGTGATAATGCTTTATCAACCAAGAACACATTAGGGTGACCACCATCACTCATCATAGATAAACCTGTGTCAAGTGATTTAAAATGTGCCGCGGTTTGCTCCTTTGTGGCAACTACAAAACGCATTTTTGAGGTGTCAAAAATACGAGCAAGCTCTGTTTTAAGAGCCTCTACCACATCTTCGCTGCCTTTATTTACAAAGAGTACCATTTGAAAATCATCATACCTCTCAAAGTATTTAAAGATCATCAAATTAAGGTTTGCGGTATATCCTTCATTTTGCATTAAACCATCACCTAGGTAACCTACCAGTGTGATATGGTTATTTAATGTGAGTGGCACCTCTGCCGTTTGCACAACTTTGTATTCTTGACTTGCATAACGGCTTACATCTTCCACCTTTTCTGTAACAAGTGGCAAGTTTGCAAAGTTATACACTCCAGATGCAAAGAAGAGGTAAGCAACTATAGGTAAGACAAAAAGCGATACCAGAACGAGTTTCTTTTTCATAATTACAAAGATAAATCCCAGATGGGAATAGAGCGAGGTATTCTTTTCAATTTTTATGAAATAACGCTTTCGCGAAAGCGGAATTAAAACGCATAAAAAAAGCGACCCGAAAGTCGCTTTATAAATACTGTTTGATTCTTAAAAATCCCAACTCTGGAAACCGTTGTTGTAAACCTCAAAGATGTAATCTCCTTCTGTAAGTAGTATAAATACTAAGTAACAAATAAGGAATATACCTGTCCAAACTACAGCTCTTCTTAATCCCTTAACTTCATCACGCATATGCATAAAGTCCCAAGTGATATAGTAAGCCTTAACTATAGTAAGTATAATGAAGATCCAGTTAAGAAGCTTCATTCTTATAAATGTAGTTTCTATTAAGAATTCTGGCTTATAGATACCTAGTACAACCTCTACAGCTGTTACTAAGGTTAAAAATATAAGTACACCCCAGATTTTCTGAATGTTATTTTTGAACTTTAAAGTTCCTCTAAATATTGCAAGTTTATGTTCGTGTGCCATAATATATAACTGTCTGCGTGGTAAATTAAACTAGGTAGAAGAATGTAAATACAAATACCCATACAAGGTCTACAAAGTGCCAGTATAACCCAACCTTTTCAACCATCTCATAGTGTCCTCTTCTCTCGTAAGTACCTAACACCACATTAAAGAAAATAATGATATTAATTAGTACCCCAGAAAATACGTGGAAACCGTGAAAACCTGTAATAAAGAAAAAGAAATCTGCAAATAGTGGTGCTCCATACTCGTTGTGTATAAGGTTTGCTCCTTCTACTACTTGCTTACCATCTTTGTTAAGCTTAGCAAGTGACGCTTCTCTAGAGAGTACCGTTTTCTCACCATCTTCTGTAAGTGTTTGTATACGTATAAGTGCATTAGGCGTAGCAGCAAATCCTGCTTTTACCTCCTCTATAGAGTATGTTGTAGGTGTAGCCTCTTGATCATACCAGATACCGTTTTTACCTAAGTGTTGCTCACGCTCGCTAGCCTGCTCAATAGCAAAGTCTGCAAGGGCAAGACGGTTACCTTCTGTATCTACAAACTGAAGGATTTTACCACCCTTAGTCTCTACTGCTCCAAAGTCTCCCTTGATAAAAGTTGCCCACTCCCATCCTTGTGACCCTACGAAGATAATACCTCCTATAATCGTTAAGAACATATAGAATGCTACACTCTTATGTTTTAAGTGATGACCTGCGTCTACAGCAAGTACCATAGTTACAGAAGACATAATTAAAACAAATGTCATAAAGGCAACATAGATCATAGGGAAGTTACCGTGTACAAAAGGTACGTGGGTAAAAACCTCATCTGCTATAGGCCAAGCATCAATAAATTTAAATCTTGAAAAACCGTAAGCCGCAAGAAACCCAGAAAAGGTTAATGCATCAGATACGATAAAAAACCACATCATTAGTTTTCCGTAGCTCGCTTTTAGTGGTTGATTTCCACCACTCCAAGTTCCTTCCTCAGAGTTATTATGTGTCACAGTCGTGTCCATTCGTAAGAATTGGTTAATTTAATGGTTGCAAAAATAAGTATTTTCTATTCGGAATTCAACACTCAGACTCCGATTTATAATGGTTTTAGATACGCTTTCGCGAAAGCGTTCTCACAATCTCTATTTTGTCACAAATAATAACACAAATAAAAAGACCCATAAAATGTCTAAAAAGTGCCAAAACGTGACTCCTAGCGACAATCCTAAATGGCTCTCTGCCGAATACTTACCTCTTAAATGATTAATAATCACTACCAAAAGAGCAATAAATCCCGCTACTACGTGTGCGATGTGAACCGCTATAATTAAAAATAAAAATGTCGTGGTAATATTACTAGAAGCTCCTGTAAAATAAAAGCCTTGCTCTTGAAATGATGCAAAACCAGCAAATTGTGAAGCCACAAAACCTAAGCCTAGTAAAAAAGTGATTAACAATAGCGCCGTACCCAGACCCTTTTTGTTATTAATTATTGCATTTTTTGCAAAGTGTATGGTCACACTACTTATCACAATAAGCACTGTAGATATGATAAGTGCTTGTGGAAAATCATAAGTTTCTAGCCAGTCGCGACGCTCCATACTCACAATGTAAGCACTTGTAAGTCCTCCAAAGGTCATACATAAACTTATTATTCCAAACCAGAGCATTTGCTTTTTTGCACGCTCTTCTTTTAATCGTTCTCCTCCTTGAGTATAATCCATCTATCTTAAAAATTTATCTACTACAAAAACTATCTGAAGTAGTGTAATATACGTTACACTTGAAAGCATTAGTCGTTTGGCTGTTTTTGCGTCTCTGTTCTGGTACAATTTTATTGCCCAGTACAGCATAAATAATCCTAAAGCTCCCACTACAATGGCAGATATAGGTGATAAAAATAAATCTCCCGTTACCCCAAAGGCAGGAACTAGTGAAATAAGTACCGTCCAGACCGTGTATAGCACAATCTGCAAGGCCGTACCCTTATCGCGTTTACCCGTAGGTAACATAGCAAAGCCTCCTTTTTTATAGTCATCAAAAAGAAACCACCCTATTGCCCAAAAGTGAGGAAATTGCCAGAAAAACTGTATCATAAACAGTGTACCTGGCTCAATACCAAAATCATTTGTCGCAGCTACCCAACCCAGCATATACGGTATCGCACCTGGAAAGGCTCCTACAAAAACAGATAATGGCGTTTTAGTCTTAAGTGGCGTGTATAATAGTACATACATAAAAATAGAAATCCCACCAAACATTGCTGTCTGTGGGTTTATGTACCATAACGTACCTAGCCCTAATATGGTAAATAGTATTGCTATAGCAAGCGCCGTACTTACAGACATACGCCCAGAGGCTACGGGTCTGTTTTTAGTACGATCCATAAGTGCATCAAGATCTCTCTCTAGCACCTGGTTATAAGCATTAGAGGCTCCTACCATAAAGTAACCACCTACAGACAAGAGTGCCACTACAAGCCAGTCTATAGTATCTGCCGCAAGAAAGTAACCAGCAACACTAGAAAAGACAACACTTATAGATAAGCGCATCTTTGTGATTTCCTTAAAATCGTACCAAGCCGAATAGGTTTCTGTATGTACTGCAACGTCGCTCAAAGACTGTAATTTTTGCTTTAATTTTTGTCGTGCAAAGATACCTCACAAAAGCAATCTGTACAACTCATAAAAAATGAAAGCTTTACACAAGGGATTGTTAAAATTGCGCTTTCGCGAAAGCGTAATTAATAACTTGCGACTACATCCAAAAAAAAAGATCTGCTATTATGAAGTACTTTGCACTATTAATCATCTTATTATACACTACACTCAGTGGCGCTCAAGGGCGCTTTGATAATGTAGAAATTACCGTAAAAGAAGTGTCAGACCACATATATATGCTACAAGGTGCCGGCGGAAACATAGGCATATCTACCGGTGAAGATGGTGTATTTATGATAGATGATCAGTTTGCGCCACTTAGTGATAAAATTACCGCAGCTATAAAAACCATCTCACCACAACCTGTAAAGTTTCTTGTAAACACACACTTTCACGGTGATCACAGTGGTGGTAATGCAAATTTTGAGGCGGCCGGCGCAATGATTGTTGCACACGACAATGTGCGTAAAAGACTATCAGAAAATGAAAATACTGCAAATGCAGGACTACCAGTAATCACCTTTAGTGAGGATGCAACCTTCTATCAAAATGGAGATGATGTGTTTTTAACACACGTGCACAATGCACATACAGATGGTGATGCTTTAGTCTATTTTGCACAAAGTAACGTACTTCACACTGGCGATACGTTCTTTAACGGGCGATTCCCCTTTATAGATATAAACAGAGGCGGAAGCATAAAAGGTGATATTGCCGCTGCAAAAAAAGGATTGATGCTCATCAATAATGACACAAAAATCATCCCTGGCCACGGGTCACTCGCAACAAAGGCAGACTACCAGAAATATCACGATATGCTCGTTGCCATATATAGTGAGGTAAAAAAAGCTGCTCAAAACAATGTATCTTTAGAAGAGGTTACCGCAATGGAGTCTATAACAAGCTCGTTTTTTACAGATGCAGAAACAGCAAAAGATTTTATCTCTGGACCAAAATTTAGAAGTACAGTTTACAAAAGCATTTTGCAAGAGTTAGAAACGAATGAAAACTAAACGCATATGAGCTCAGAGATACACATCAAATCCATAAGGCCTTTTATAGGCTCAAAAGACTTTAAAACCTCAAGTGCCTTTTACAAAACCATTGGATTTGAAGAACGTATGATCTCTCCAGATATGACACTGTTTACACGAGAAGGCTTTGGCTTTTATTTACAAGATGCTTATGTAAAAGACTGGGTAGATAATACAATGCTCTTTTTAGAAGTAATACAGCTTGATGAGTATCTCTCACACCTACACTCATTGCAACTTAGTGAGCGATTTAAAAATGTAAAGCTCTCTAATATTGTAAATAATGACTGGGGACGCGAGTTCTTTTTACACGATCCCTCAGGTATACTATGGCACATAGGTAATTTTAAGTAAGATCAATCTACTAGATACTCCATAGAGTCATAAACGAGACTCGATAAAGCATAAGCAGTTTCTTTCTTTTTATACTTTAGACCTATAAGCTGCGCGCCTTGATAACCTTTACTAGCGTCTATGGCTATGCGAGAAGCATCCTCTTCTGAGATGACTAGGCAGAGCTTACCACAAAAAGCATCTCCATATGCACTCACGACAAGATACACTTGACCAAAGATCTCTTCCCTCATCTCATAGTAGTAATCTACATCTGGGCTTTCTTTTATAAGTCTATACAGCTCCGCTTGATACGCTTTGCTAGAGTAAATATTTGAGGCAAGTATTGGGTTGCGTTGTGTATTATGACACTCCTTTTTTTGAGCACAAGAGACAAGAAGCACAGCGACAACCACCCAGAGAAGGTTGATTTTGGATAACATAGCACAATGGATTGATAAAGTAGTTTCTCGCCTTTACAAATAACGAGCACTCTTATTCAAATAGTATGTACTATCTATTTATCTAGTAATCGTAATACCAGTTAAAGAGATCTGTTCTAAAACCTACATTAAACCATAGTGTTTTAGTGTCAATCCCAAGTGACGCTTCTTGAACATCTGCCGTTTGAGAGCGATATATTGGGTTTACATATACTTTTAAATTTGTAGCGGGGTTTATGAGATACCCTAGCTCCAGATCACCATACACACTAGTTACTTTATTACCTTGAAAAAATGCAATCCCGTTATCTGAGGGTCTATTCTCATCATTACCATAAATGCTACCTCCATAATACACCTCGTTTATATCACCTATCTCAACTCCACGAGCACCTACAATGAGCTTTGCAGTTCCATACCAGCGATCACGCTCATATCTAGCAATACCTATGAGCTCCTTAAAGTTTGCTCCCCATTGATGTGCTAGTGACTGGTTAGTGTGACCATAATTGAGCTGTATCTCATTATTAGAGTACACATATGGTCTCACTTGATTATACTCACCTTGTAGTGTAAGATTTTTAATTCCAAAGGCGTCATAATACTTTGCCCCTAGCTGAAAACCTTGTTTATTTTTATAACTCTGGCTACCATTAAAAACATCTCCCGCCGAAAATTCGTCAATTACAATCTGCCCGTACACGTTTACTCGGTCATTTACCTTGTATTTACCTGTAAGACCTATAAGTGCATTTCCTCCTCTTGATCCTGTAGAAAACTCAATGGCTCTGTAAAAAATTACTGGGTTTAAGAAATTAAAATCAAAACCTCTACCATTTTCATTTTCCCATATTACAGACTCAAAGAGACCTACGTTTAATCGTTTTGAGACATTCCAGCTTAGATAGTGATTGCTCATATACTTTGTGCGGAAAGCACCATCTGCAGTCACCTCTGGTCGCACGTCACGCAGCGAGGTCCAAGTATTTGTATACTTAAACTTCCAGAATGTAGTATTGAGTTTTAAGTAAGGAAAGTAACTGGCATTATCACTAAGTAACAATGATCTATACCCATCTCCTATAAATTGCTTACCGTGCCCTAGCTGTATATTAAAATACTTAGACGGTGTGTATGACACATATCCCTCTGCAACCGGATAATCAAGGTCTCCATTTGTACCCTCCTTTGCAATGCCTCTTCCCGGTATAACAGCTGGGTTTCCTCCATCTGGTCGCAATGACCTAGCTATGGCGTCAAAATATCTTGGGAAGCGTCCTTGACTCTCATACACTGCTGCAAAGAAGTTTATCTTCTTACCAAGCCCTCCTTGCAGATAAACAGCTCTGGTATTGTTATATGTAAAGTCATTAATTTTTGCATCATCGGTTTCATAACCTAGTTGCAAATCTGCTGCAGGATCTAGAGTGATCCAGTAATCTTCACCTTGTATTTGCACCATATGCTCGTTAGACCACTTTCTACCAAACCACGTAGACTTCTCCTTGAGCAGTGCATCTTTCTTCTCTTTAAAATTATAATATGGGTTTACCCTGTTATATAAAAAAGGCTTGCTTGCCGTATGTGCATTTGTCCCCACAAGATTAAGCTCTTGGTCAAACCTACTATATACTTGATGTGAGAAAGGGATATTTAGCCCACTCGTGTATTCATTCTCATCATCAAACTTGAGATTTTTAATGCGGTCATACTCTTGCTGCATAGGATTTAAGGTTTCTTTTTCCGCTTTCGCGAAAGCGGAATTACCATCGTCTCCCACGATCATCGCATCTACAGCATTTCTATCTAGTGGTAATAAAACGGGCATTGTAAACTGCAGGTACGTAGGCTCTCCATTATAGGTAGCCGGCGCAACTTGAGGCAGCGTCTTAAAAACATCCTGAGCAGCGGTTTTAAGCTCTGGATACATCGCATCTGTATAAAGCAGCTTAAAATCACCTGTTTTAGTAACCTCAAAAAGGATGACCATTTTACCTTGAAAGTTATCTTGACTCACCACAGCTGGCACCTCAAAATTGTCAAGTATATGCGCAATAAACTTCTCATTAAAACAATCTTGCAGTTGTGCGATATCCATAGTCTCACAGCCTGGAAAAACAGGATATTTTTCAAAATCACTAGTCGTAACCTGAGCTGTTATAGAAGTTGCTATAAAAGAGACAAAAAGAAAGAGGTATTTATGCATAATAAGCCGTGATGTTTGCAGCCGAAAGATAGGGTTTATTGCACAAAAAATCCCGCCACCTTAGGTAACGGGATTCTTAACGTAAATTAATTCATTTAGTCTCTGATTTCAAAGATTATAGGTAGTGAAAATAAGACAGCTACATCTTTCCCTCCCTGCTTACCAGGAGTCATATCTGGCAATAATCTTGCTACTCGCAACGCTTCCTTCTCTAGTTTAGGGTGCGGGGCCTTTGCGATTACATCTACCACTTTACCAAACTTATCTATCTTAAAGTTTACGTAAATACGATTTACACCCTCTAGACCTAAGCCCTCTCCTCTTTCGGCTCTAAACTTTTTAGAAACAAATTTTGAGATGTTTGCACTCATACAGTCACGGCGCTCGTCATTATCACTAAGACCCTCACAACCTGGAAAAAGCGGAACGGTCTCAATAGCAACAAAGGGAACCATCTCCGGCTCTACAGGCTCCTCTACCTCTGTAACACTACCTGGTTCTACCATCTTAGTATCGTCGGGCTCTGAGTCTGATGTAAGATCTTCTATCAAGTCTTTTACATCATCTTCTTGCTTTTTGATATTGTCAAGTACTTTAGGTTCTTGCTGCTTTTTAGGCTGTACCTTTTTCTTGACTTTTACCTCCTTCTTCTCTACCCGGACTTCTCCTATCGTATAGACTTCGTCATAACTTTCGGTAGGCTCAACTACTGCAAAATCCTTTTCTACAGTGCGCATTTCTATAAAGAAGATGGATGCGAGAAGTGCTAAGATTAACCCAATTTGAAAATGAAGCGTGGGATTTCTTCGTAAATTTGCCTCGTGTTTGCGGCTTGATGTGTACGTGCTGTTTTGGCGAACAGTCGTACCTTCTTTGGAATTTTCCATAGGATATGGTTTTAAAAATGTTGAACAATTCTTAAAACGAATCAAGAAGCAAGCCAAACTAAGAGATCACCTAGCGGTGGTCTCTTTTTTTTACACAAAAAAAAACTGCCTCATCGCTGAGGCAGTTTTTATATAAATTAAGACGTATAGACTAGTCTTCTACTTTAAATGTAATAGGTAGAGAGTATAATACTCCTACTGGCTTACCACGTTGCTTACCTGGTGTCATTTTAGGTAACAATCTAATTACACGCTCTGCTTCTGTTTGAAGTCTAGGGTGCGGAGCACGTGAACGTATGTTTGTAATGTTTCCTTTTTTATCAATCTTGAAACTAACAAAGATTCTGTTTATTCCAGAAAGACCAAGGTCACTTCCTAACTCAGTATTAAACTTCTTGTTTACAAGTTTACTTACCTTTTCAGACATACACTTTTTACGCTGATCGTTGTTCTTCATAGACTCACAACCAGGGAAGATAGGCACGTTTTCAATAACTGCAAATGGTACATCTGCAATTTCTTCTTCTTCTTCTACTACCTCTACTTCTTCTACTTCAACGATTTCCTCTTCGGCATCTGTCTCTGTAGACTCAATTACGGTTTCCTCTATTTCTTCTTCATCTTCTACAACCTCAATAATTTCCGGCGCTGGTGGCGGTGGTGGTGGAGGTGGTGGTGGAGGCGTATTTAACTCCGTGATTGGAATTTCTTCGTCATCAAGATCATCAAGATCTAACTGCCCTATATCAACAGCAGCGTTGTCATACGTTTTCCACTCTATAGTGATATACGTAAGTGCTAGAACTGCGATGAGTCCTAACTGAAAAAAGAGCACACTCCTTTTACGAAGATCTGCTTTTGGATTTTTCTTGGGTTCCATAATTAATGTGTTAAGTAGATAGCTAAAATAGCAAAATTATTATCACTATAGAAATTAATATAGCGTATTTAACGCTTTAAATTTCTTAAAAAACAAAGCAAAGCATAAACATCCACAAAGGACACCTATTGTATTTGCAAGCACATCCCAGCCATCTGGCTGTCTATATGCGGTTAAGCTTCCTTGCATTACCTCAATCACTATGCCGTAACCTATTAAAATTAAAGCGATAATGAGATAGATCTTAAGGTGTGCACTCTTTTTTACTGTTATCTTCTTATACATAAAGTAAAACAATAACCAGAGTACGGCAAGACCAAAATAAGCTCCTGCGTGCAGGAGCTTATCTATGTTAGTTACTTTAGGAACTACATCCACAGGCTTAATAAGTGAGCCTATAGTTAATAGTATCGTATAAAGAGTAGCAACAACTCCTATGATTTTACCCACCGATGAGCTCTCCATATGCTTCTGCACTTAAAAGCTCTTCTATTTCTGAAGCGTCAGAAAACTTAATTTTTATCATCCAGCCAGCTCCATATGCATCACTGTTTACCGTTTCTGGCTCATCTTCAAGACCTTCATTAAAAGCTACTATCTCTCCAGAAAGTGGTAAGAAAAGATCAGAAACTGTTTTTACAGCTTCTACTGTTCCAAAGACCTCATCTTTTTCTAATGTCTCGTCAAGAGTTTCTACCTCAACGTAAACGATGTCTCCTAGCTCACCTTGAGCAAAATCTGTGATTCCTACTACGGCTAGATCTCCTTCTATACGGATCCACTCGTGGTCTTTTGTGTATTTTAACTCTGCTGGTATATTCATTTTTGGTGGTATTAATTATATGTTTAAAGTATGCTTACGCGAAAATAATTATAATCTTTTATTAAATATATATTCTATAGCATCTAGCTTTCGCGAAAGCGTAACTATTTTAGTTTCCAAAGTTATATCTTAAGGTAAATCCTGATCGAATGGTAGTTTGTGGAAATGCCGTTGATATAGCAAATGTCGAAAATGTATGGTCGTAATAGAAAAGTGCTGTTAAGTTTTTAGTAAGCGCATAGTCTGCTGTAAAGCGCAACCCATAGATGTCTTGACCCTGTGTGGTCTGACTATTATCGATATCTAGATATCTTATAATAGTCTCGTTTTGCCTAAGGGATAAATCTGCCTTAAAGTTTAAATCACTTTTAAGCACTCTACGTGAACCTCCAAAGTTTGTGACAAAACGAAGGTCTTTGATACGATACCCTAGTCCTAGTATGTACTCATTACCTTTAATCTCTGTGAGCAGGTTGTTATCAAAGCTTAAGCCAAGTGCTCTATCGCGCTTAACCTCTGCAAGGATTTTTACTGAGTTTTTCATCTCAAAGTCTATACGCACTAGTGGTGTAAACTGCTCTGTAAGGGTAACGTTGCCTAGCAATGTTTCATTTAAGAAGTTGCCCGCTTGATCTCTCTGAGCTGTCTCTGGATCTCTGTCTGTACTTCTATCATAAGCAAGGTTGGTCTGGAAATTATTTACACTATATCCAGCTGTGTAACCGTGTTGCACTGAGAACCTCTTAAACTTATCTCTAAACCAGTCTAAGTTCATAAGTCCTGTGTACTTAATGTTCCAGTTAGGAAGCGGTACATTTCTTAAGAAACCAGAATCTGTCTTATTTACATCTCGACCACTATATGCCGATAAAAATGCTGGTAATAATACACGCTGGTTAGTTCTTCCAAAACCTTCTGGAAAGCCGTTTTCATCTCTCTCAAAACCTGCTCCTCCATAAAATTCTGATGCGAGCCTATCTGCAACTGCTAGCCTGTTTTCTCTAAACGTATTAAATGTTTCAGAAAAATCTGATGTGCTCTCATTAAAAGCAGTGGCGATGAGTAGTGTTGAAATATTAAATCTACCAAAGCTATTACCCGTAAGAGACTCGTACTGCAAGGTTTCTGGGTCTACTCGGTAATTTTCTTGATAGTTTTCTTGATAAACTCTATTCATATTAAGATCAATATCAAGATCCTTTAATAATCCTATTCTTGCCTGAATACCTAAGTTTCTACTCTCAACCTCACGATACTGCTCATTAAAATCTTGAAATAGTGTGAGCCACCCATTACTAGCGGCGAGTTCTCGCACCTCTGCCTGACTACCAAAGATAAATCCTGGTGTAGGTTTCAAACTCCCTGTAAACCCTACAGTTGGTAAATATCCAGGTAAGTAAAGACCGTTTTGCTCTTCATAAGAGACCTGTACCCTTTTTATGGCTGTAAGCAAACTTACGCCTGTATTAAGCGCCTTATCTGAACCGCTTAAACTACCACTACTTGCATCTTGATCTTGCGCTTGTTTACGCTGTCTATCTGATGTCTTACGATCATCTTCTGGCGATGGTAGCCCTCTAGGTCTAGAGGCTGTTGCGCGCTTCTTTTTCTTTTTATTAAGCCCCACATATTTATAGAGCTTCTCCATATCTAATGTACCATTTATAGCGTGGGTGTTTGTGTTTTCTACACTGTTCCCAATCTCTGGTATATTTTCTAAAACTTGGAATTGCTGTGACCCACGCTGCCACCTATAGTTTGCTGTATATGCATAGGTTGCTGTAATCCATTCTGTAAATGGAAACTTGTCAAATGGTAAGTCATAGTTAAGCTGTAATACTCCAAAGTGTGTGTCTGGCGTACCTACATCTAAGAATCCATCATAAATACCAAAACCAGCTATCTCTTGACCATCATCATCTAGAAATGAAGGAGTACCATCACTATCGAGATAGTTTCTCACCACACGATTATGATTCATATTATAATTGAATCTAAGACTTTTTGTGATAGGAAAGTCAATAGCATACCCCCAGTCAAATAAATAGTTACGTTGAAATAAACGTGGTAAAGCTATATCACCATCATTTGCAAATACATCTCTAAATTTTTGCTCGTTACGCTGGCGTACAATGTTAGATTGCACCGCCACACTAGAAGGCAGGTAGTTAAAATTAAAATCCTTTAAGAATTTATAGTACTTCCCTGTAAAGAGGCTATCGTTCTTTGCAAATGGCTCAACAGGCTTTGAGTTAAAATTAAAATTATAGGTCCCTCCTAATCTCACATTTTGATCTAATGATTCTTCAATCTCAAAATCCTTATGATCTGTCTGGCTATATGAGTATGAGAAGGTAAGGTTTTCTACATCATACGGCATAGGTTTACGATCTGTGTTTGTACGTTCTTTACGCACACCTATTGCATTAAAACTTTGACGCTTCGTATAATCTATAGCATAGTCTTCTATCTGATCTCTTTGCTCTTGATCTGCCGCATTATCAAGTGATGTATCTAGCTCAACATCTTCATAAAGGGGATCAAACTTAGGTGTGATGCTTTGCTCTCCTATAGAATAGTTAAGCGGTAGTTGTACACCCCATTTTTTAGGTAATAATTGTCCCGCATTAAGATTTGTAACTACGTCATACTGCATTACATCTTCGAGACTACGTTCTCCAGCATTTTGCTCAACACTACCAAAACCAACTGTACTCACTCTACCTGTAGCAGATACATTTGCAAAGTCTGCAATGTTACCATCAAGACTTACAATACCTGCATACCCACCTTCATTAGTAAGGTCAGATAAACGAAGCTCATTAAACCAAACCTCTGCCCCTATCTCTCCTGGTGAGCAACCCATTGCCTGGTTACTAGTAGGGTTTCCATTTTTAACCCCTAGCATTAACGTTCTCACATCTCCAAAACTAGGGAGACCCTGTATACCTATACGAAGTTGACCTTCTTCATAACAGGCTTCCTCAGGATTAAGAATACGATCTCCATTTTGATCAAAATAAGTTATATCATCTGGATCAGACTCTACATCTCCTGCGATTACTTTAGATTTTATGGTTTGCAGCAATTCTAATGGTAGATCTAACTCATTACCCGCTGGCCAAATCGCCTCTCTATCTTGGTTAGAAACATTAAATGGTGTAGGTGCGAGTGGTAGCTCTATTTGATAGAAATTAGAATTAAGGTCAGTTCCCATTCTAATAAATCCTACAACATTTTGATTGTCTAGCCCATTTTCAATAATAGGCTCTGCGTGCATAAACATCTTAAGATTTTTATACTGTCGCATATCGAGAGAATAATACTTATATACTCCTCGCGCATCCTGCTCTTCAAGGTTTTCAACTCTTAAAGAAAGAGACTGCTCGTTTTGTCTTATGTTATTATTGTTGTTGTTAAGGCGCTCTCTTATTACACCTGGAGGTAATGCATAAGGAACAGGCTCTCTAGTTTCGTTTGCCTCAATATTTACTGCAGCAACTTCAAAAAGTGTGTTGTCACCATCATTTATCTCTGTATTTTCATTAGGATCTAATGAAAGTAAATATCTTCTAAAGTCTCCACGCACTAAATCTAGTGTACCAAAACGAAGTACAACATCTTCTTGCCACCCGCTCATATACATACGCATAAAACGGATTGCTCTAAAGTCATTAATACCCCCTACCACATTAGTCGCCTGGTTAATTGGCACTCTAAACTGCACCCATCTCGTAGGTAATTGTGATCCATTTTGAGTTGTTACTGTAAGCTCTCTTACATCTGTGACAAATGGATTGTTTTCTACACTAAGTGACGCAGGATTGATAGGTAATTCATACTCAAAGTATGCATCTACCGTGTTCATTGTGTTGTCACGGTTTACATCTTCTACATCTGGAAAGGTTGTAGAACCACGATTGGTTTGTGTGACCTCTACAGGTGAGTTACCTTGATTATTATTATAATCTCTATAACGCTCTACAACTCCTCCCTCAGTATTAAGGAAGTAATTATAGTTATCACCAGCTGGGTCAGGTAAGTTTGCAAAGTTTGGAAACTCTATCATTTCTTCTGCATCACTAAGACCGTCATACCCTATATCTTGATTGGTACGCTCCTGACCTTCTGTATCAAAAGCATATACTAATGACTGGTTAGTTGGCACTTTTCCCCATACCGTTTCTGAGGTTCCTACCTCTCCACCATCATTAGGTAATCCATTTTCATATTGCTTACGACCGTCCTTAAGGATATCTTCAGAAATACTACCTAGGTTTAAAGTTAGATTTCCTCCTGGGCTTGTGGTATCTCCATCTGCATAAAAAGGATCTAGTAACCAGAACTCAACAAATTCAACATTTGCTTGTTCAAAATCTGTAGAGGTTAATTGCCTTGTGATACCCCCAAAATTCTCTTGAGGATTAGATAATGTTCCGTCTACGGCTTCTGGGCTAAAGTTATAAGGCCCTCTTTGATCTGGAAAATAAGCCAAGTCAAGCGTAAAAAGGGCTTGCGTTTGACCAGATATTATATCTTGTTGTGGGAAGATTTCGTCCCTAAACACACGACGTGTTTCTGGTAATGAAAGGTCATCATCAGAAATCCCATCAGGTCTCTGGTTATTATAAAAAATAGGATCAATAGTATACCAAGCAAATTTTGCACGACGATATCCTGTTGCAAGGTCACCATTTGCAAATTCGCCACCAAAACCTACTGGAGGTGATGACAAGTTCCACTGCAAGGGCCCTCCTATATCTATTGATGTTTGTGACCCTTCAAAGTCATCTATATAAGAAGTAGCCTCACCATTAAAATCTGTTCCCTTAGGCTGCCCTGGAAGTAAGTAAGCAACTTCTCCTCGTACAGATAAGTTAGAAGGTACATCTGTATCAATGTTAGGTAGTTTATTTACCCATCTCGTTAAGAAAGGCAGCTCTGTCGAGTAGCTTGCATTAAGACCTACAATGGTATTATTTATAGGTTCAAAGTTATATGTAGCTTTTTGCGTAAGCGGTCTTTCATTTAAATTTAAAAAAGTACCTCCTACTATGAAGTTTTCACTAAACTGGTGTTCAACATTAATGCCTGTAAAACGCTTATTCTGTTGACCAAAAATAGTGTTGTTCTCAACAGATGCAGAAATAGGAATTCCAGATGCCTCAAGTGATTTGTCTAAAATAATAACACGCCCTAATTGATAGTTTACCGTATAATCAAGACCTTCTACAAGCACACGACCACCAGCCGTTACCGTAACAGAACCTTGAGGAATATTAAAAGCACCTAGTGGGATACCCTGCTCTTGTGCAGATTTGTAGCGCCCCTTAAGCAAGAACTTGTTCTTCTCTGCATTGTCTCTTGCTATTGTTTTTGTAGATTGATAGAGTGAGCTATAAACATACTTATCTTGATGCGCATTATAAGTATCTGAGTTTTCATAACTTTCTGCTCCATCGTTAATACTTAGTAAATCAAATAGATTTTCTCCAAAAGGCTCAACCGTAGTAAATACAATACTACCGTTTTGTACGTGTACAGTAACACCTGGCACAAAATCAAAAAATCCATCTCCACCTACTTGTGGGTCACCAAAAGTAGTTAGTCTATCAAGATTAAAAAGTCGCAATAACGTATTACTCTCAAGCGCACCACGATCTTGACCTTCATCCATCGTGTTGTCATTATTTACACCATCAAAGAGTGTTGGTAATGGCTCACCTGCGACTGGAGAGATAAAATTAATAGGCGAAGGATCTGCATATACGATGTTTAACCTAAAACCTTCCTGCTCTAATTGAAAAGCTCCTAGTGGGTAGATGTTCTTCATCATCAGATCCCATATAGGCTCCTCTACATTGGTGAGGTTACTCTTAAGCATTTTTACCACAAGGTTCACAGGGCTGCCTGCCTGACCAGCTGGTATCACAGTATCTAGTATACCATCACCATCTGCATCTTGTCCGTTTAAAATACCATCCCCATTTCTATCTGCATCTGCATCATTTGCAATACCGTCGTTATCATCATCTGGGCGGGTTACCGGGCTATCAGCATCTGCAATATCTGGTATTCCGTCCATATCTGCATCTGGTCTACTTCCTTCTGTAGCATTTACACCATCATTTGCAAATTCTCCTACTTGGTATACTTGCCCTCCTACGGTGTACTGGAAAGCTACACCCAGCACCTCATCATTATTAAGGCGCTGATTTAATGAGATATAACCAAGACCTGGATATAATGTAAACTGCGAGTTATCTAGCTTACGTGCGTTTTCTAAAAGCACATAATCTGTACCATCTTGCACCGTAACACTACCAAAACCCTGACCCACAGTAGCAACATCCCGTATAGCAGGTGTTAACTGTGACTGCACAGAGGCATCGTTTATTCCTCTTGGGTTAAAATCGTTATTTCTGTTATCTGGAAAAGCATTTGCACTACTGTTTATAAAACCAGGGTTTGCTCCAGCGTTCACCCCTATGTTTGTAGGATCAGACTCTCCTATGTCTTGTATCGCAACAATGTTACGTGCGTTTGTAGTTTGGTTTTGTCTATTTGTAATCCACACCTCTACACGCGTTACTTGCACTCCTCTGTTATCTATAAAAGGATAATTCTCTAAAGCCTCGTTGTACGTATCTCTAAAGTAATGTGCTAAGAAGAAGTGACGATTCTCATCATAGTTAAGCGCAGGAACTTCAAATTCTTGTACCGTTGCTCCACCCTCTGCGGTAACCGTTTTAGGTTGTGATTGATTTTCTGAAAATACTGCAGTTACCCTAGTTTTACCAAACTGTAACTCGGTCTTAACACCAAAAAGGCTTTGAGACCCCTGTATCAATGCACTATTAAGAGGCATAGACACGTTACCCACTTCTATCTTCTGGATGATATCATCCTCAGTAGGGGTGTATTCTAGTTTTATTTGATTCTGAAAATTAAAGGTAGACTCCGTATCATAGTTTGCTGTGATCTGGAGGCGTTCACCTACTTGCCCTAATAAACTAAGACTTATACGCTGGTCAAAGTCAAATGTAAAATTTCTTCTATTACGAGGAGAAAAAGCAGGGTTATCTTGCTTTGTAAATAACAGCCCGAGATCCATCTCTACAGAACCTTGTGGTGTAAACGTAATCTCATCTCCTCCAAAAATAGATTCAAAAAGATCATTTTTTACATACAGGGATTTTACAAGGCTATTTCTAGAGTCATCCTCATCTGCACGACCATCTATTGCCGTAATTTTTTCTCTAAAATATTGACGCATTTGCTCATCACGCACACGTTTTTCATATTCTTCTGGAGTAAGTATAAGCGGGTAAGTAACATTAAAAGCACCCAGCTCTTCGGTGTAAATGTACCTATCTAGCACAGGGTCGTAGGTGTACTTTGCTACAATACTATTTGGGTTAGGTAAAACAAGGCTCCCTAAGGAGAAAGTCGCAGGTGTGGCGCTCTCTTCATTTTCATTAGGATCCTCCTCTTGTGCTATAGCACTTAGGTTACCTATAAAGACAACCGCAATAAACAATACCGCTACACGTAAATTCAAGTAATAATTTCGCTTCAAAATAGACCTACAGTTTTTTTAATGCCTCTTTAATAATAGTCTCTACGCTCGCATCTGGCTTTTCTTTTGTGATAGCCAGACATACTTTCTCTGCCTGTTTACGCGCAAATCCTAAAGTCTCTAAAGCAGATAACGCCTCATCTTTATTAGTATTGCTTTGCATAGCACTTTCAGTACTGATATCGTATACTTTAAGTATTTTATCCTTAAGATCTAAAATGACACGTTGCGCCGTTTTTGCTCCTATTCCCTTTATACTCTGTATGGTCGCCACATCGTTTGACGCAATGGCTTGCTTGATTTGATTAGGCTCAAGTGAAGACAGCATTGTTCTTGCCGTACTTGCCCCTATACCAGAAACAGATAACAATAGTCTGAAAATCTCACGCTCCATCACCTCCATAAACCCAAAAAGCGTATGACTATCTTCCTTAACTTGAAGATGTGTGTATAATTTGAGCGCTTCACTATCGCCTAGTTGCCCAAAAGTATATAGAGAGATATTTATAAAATACCCCACGCCATTGCAATCTAATACAACGTGTGTAGGATTCTTTTCTATAAGTCTACCGCTTAGGTGCGTAATCATTTAACAGAATTTTAAGGTGCGTAAATGTAAGAAATTTATGCCTAGGAGAAATGTTATTTTATCCTACCGCTTTCGCGAAAGCTTTTAACAACATTACATCGCGTCTTAACAGACTTACATCGTGATTTCCTTTCTATTCTTGAACATAAAAAAAAGGTTCAGACTAACGCCTGAACCTTTAAAATTATGAGGTGTGATTTTCGCTTTCGCGAAAGCGTAAAACCACTACTCTTGTTGCTTGTTAAAAAAGTTTTCTTTCTTTTGAGCATCAATCACCGTGATAGCAGTCATATGCACCATCTCGTCTACACTTGCTCCTAGTTGCAATATATGCACAGGCTTGCGCATACCAAGCATTATAGGACCTATGTTATCTGCATTTTCTAGCTCTTTAATCATCTTATAAGTGATGTTTGCGCTATCTATGTTTGAAAACACAAGAGTGTTTACTTTTTTACCAGCAAGCTTTGAAAACGGAAACTTACTTTGCAACATATCTCTATTAAGTGCAAAATCTGCCTGCACCTCTCCGTCTACAATAAGCTCTGGGAAGTTGCGGTGTAAGTAAGATACAGCGTCGCTTACCGTTTTTGCCTTCTCGTGCGTAGATGAGCCAAAGTTTGAGTAAGACATCATCGCCACTACTGGCTCTAGTCCAAACATCCTTACAGCCGTCGAAGTCATCTGGGCAATTTTTGCCAGCTCCTTTGCATTAGGATCTATGTTTATAGATGTATCTGCAAGAAAGAGTGGTCCTTTTGAGGTAACCATCAGGTTACAAGCAGCTACTTTTTGCACACCAGGCGCGGTACCTATTACTTCAAGAACCGGTTTTATTACAGATGGATAACTACGGCTAAAACCAGAGAGCATCCCGTCTGCATCACCTTGACTCACCATCATAGAAGCAAAGTAATCTCGCTGTCTAAGTAGTTTTTGTGCGGCATAGAGCGTGATACCCTTTCGCTTTCTTGACTCCCAGTATATCTCACCATATTTTGCCACGTGAGCTTTCTCTTCGTCAGATTTTGGATCTATAATTTCTACATCTGCATCAAAACCTATCTCTTCCTTAAGTTCTAATATCACATCACGATTACCTAGTAATACAGGTATTGCGATACCTTCTTCGTGAGCGATTTGTGCAGCTTTAAGCACATCTAGTTGATCTGACTCTGCAAAGACTATACGTTTTGGGTTGCGGCGTGCGCGATCCATTAGCAATCTTACAATCTTGTTATCTTCACCCAGTCGCTCTAATAACTCATCGTGGTAAGCGGTCCAATCTTTTATAGGTTCTTTTGCCACTCCAGAATCCATCGCAGCTTGTGCCACTGCAGGAGGTATTGTAGTTATTAATCTTGGGTCAAATGGTTTTGGAATAATATAATCACGACCAAAGGTAAATCTAGTCTCTCCATATGCGATATTTACCTGTTCTGGAACAGGCTCCTTTGCAAGTTGAGCCAGCGCTTTTACCGCCGCCATCTTCATCGCTTCATTTATTGCAGTTGCACGCACATCTAGCGCGCCTCTAAAAATAAATGGAAAACCTAGCACATTATTAACTTGGTTAGGATGGTCAGACCTTCCCGTCGCCATTATTAAGTCTGGCCTTGATGCTATCGCAACATCATAATCTATCTCTGGAGTTGGGTTTGCCATTGCAAATACAATAGGATCATTTGCCATAGACTGTACCATTGTAGGTGTTACAATGTTACCCACAGAGAGACCTAAAAACACATCTGCATTAACCATTGCCTCTGCTAGTGTGTTAAAACTCTCTTTGCTTTTAAACTTAAACTGCTCTGGAGATAAGTCTGTACGATCCTCTTTAAGAAGACCATTTATATCAAACATCGCAATATTCTCTAGCTTAGCACCAAGTAAATGATACAAGTTCATACAAGAGATAGCTGCACTACCCGCTCCAGACACTACAATACGCACATCTTCTATGCGCTTACCTGCTATTTCTAATGCATTGAGCATCGCTGCGGCAGATATGATTGCCGTACCGTGCTGGTCATCGTGCATTACAGGTATATCTAGCTCTTCTTTGAGCCTGCGCTCGATTTCAAAAGCCTCTGGTGCCTTAATATCTTCAAGGTTAATCCCCCCAAAGGTCGGAGCGATATTTTTTACAGTTTCTATAAAAGCATCTACATCTTTTGTCCCTACTTCTATATCAAAAACATCTATCCCAGCAAATATTTTAAAGAGTAAACCTTTACCCTCCATAACAGGTTTTGATGCTTCTGGCCCTATATCTCCCAGACCTAGCACCGCAGTACCATTTGAGATTACAGCTACAAGGTTACCCTTTGCTGTATATTTATAAACGTTATTAATATCTTTTTCTATCTCTAGACACGGCTCTGCCACCCCTGGAGAATAAGCAAGGGCAAGATCACGCTGGCTTGAGTACTTTTTTGTAGGAACTACCGCAATTTTACCTGGTTTTGGCTTTGCGTGATATACGAGGGCTTCCCTCCGTCTTTTGTTCTGCTGACTCATAAAGTTGGTTATCTATTGACTTACAAAAGTACTGAATTCCGTATCGGTTATACACCTAGTCTTGTTAACATCTACCTAATGGAGGTTATTATTTAAAATCTAGCAACTGGGTGAGTATATCCACATTTTGTGGCAATCTACCCACGTGCTGTAATTTTATAGCCGCCAGTGACAGCGCCACTTTGAGACATTTTCTGATATCATACTCTCTTATGTAGGCAAATAAGAATCCACTCCAAAAAGCATCTCCTGCTCCCGTAGCATCAAGTATTTGCTCAACTCTTGCCGCTGGCTCAATAATCATTTCTGGAGGGTGATTTTTACGCTTTCGCGAAAGCTTAACCCCTTCTGATCCTAAGGTGAGACAAACAAGCTCTACCCCAAAATCATTATGGAAGAAATCAAAAATAGCCTCGTGACTTCTTTTCTCACCAAAAAGGCGCTCCATATCATCCTCACTTATCTTCACGAGCGGGTTATATGAGCAATACTCTCTAAAGGTTTTTATAGCCTTCTCCCTATTAGGATAAATACGAGGCGAGTAATTAAGATCTATACTAAGTGTACAACCAGCTTCGTAAGCTTTTTTTGCTTTGGTTAAAATTGTAGTTCTTGCAGGCTTCTTACTTAGGGCAAATGCTGTGGTATGAAAAATAGTAGTTTGCGCTAGCAAAGCATCAGGCACTTGAGCTTCTGAGATCTTAGTGTCTGCATACCGATAAGGTATAAAATCTGGTGTGCCTGTAGTTTTTGACACAAAAATCACACTCGTAGGATTTTCAGGATCTGTCGCTATGAGATTTGTCTGCACACCATTTTCGGTAAGTTTATCTTTAATGTAAACGCCTAGCCCATCATCTCCTATGGTAGCGGCAAGTTTTACATTCATACCCAGTCGTGCGAGATTCATCGCTACATTAGTAGGACTACCTCCTAAGTACCTGTGGTAATCACGTGTTTTATCTATACGTACTTCTTTTTGATGGCCTATAAAATCTATAAGTACCTCACCTACACATAAAATATCTAAGTCTCTTTTCACCTAAATCTAATTTTTAATTAAATACTTTTTCTGGATCTTCAAGGTTATCTAGGGCTGCTCTCAATTTAGGATTCAGCAATGAAAGCCCTAATTGATAACTAGCATTCATCCACCCAAAACCACTAGTTGTTATATAATCAAACTCGGTCCCCACGTTACCATACTCTGCAAAAACTTTATGCGTTGCAGATACGACATCGTACTTCTCAGGTATAACCCCATTATAGTCTACGGCATTTCTAGTAATCATCCACAACCACCTGTACACAAGCTCTTGTAATTCTTTATCAAAACCATATGCTTTAAGTCCTCGCCATATCATCATCTGGTGCGGAGCCCAGCCGTTAGGATAATCCCACTGGCGCTGTACTGCTCCTTCTGGGATGATTGTATTCATAGCGCGACTTGTACCTGCTACACCTCCCTTTTCTTTAAGATCCATCATAAGACGTCTTACGGTCTTCATTGCTTTATCATTATCTAGCAGACCTGCCCATAATGGAAAGTAATTTGAAGCACTTTCAAATTCAGTTTTCTGCTTTGTGACAAAATTATAATCAAAGTACTGGCTCTTATTTTCATTCCACATAAGGGTATCTATACGCTCCTTGCGAGCTAGCGCACTTTCTTTATAATATCTAGATTTTTTGCCTTTGAAGTCACCCGCAAAATAAGTAGCAATGAGGTACTCAAAGTCTATCTCATACTTATATAATAAACTATTAAGATCTACCGTGTTTAGATCTGCACACACATCGTCAAGTCGCCACGAGGTATCGTGACCGCTCTCACGTAAACTTCTATCGTGTGTAAAGTAACGATCTAACTCAGGTAAGTCTAGACCTCCATTTTGATAGTTACTCACCAGTTCTTCTATACTACAACCTTCTTTCTTTGCCACAACGGCTAGATGCTCATCAAAATGACCTTCTTCTGTCTCTGGCGGCACTCCTACACCTTGTGCATAATAACGATTGAGACCATTATCTGTATATCTAGGCGCTCTCATCCATACACTTTCATACTCTTGTATTGCAATAGCTAGAACACTTGCAAGCCACTCCTTACCTAGGCTTGAATCTTTTTCAAAAGTTTCTCTTATAAACGAACTCAAAAATGGAGGCTGTGCACGAGTGAGATAATAACTCCTATTTGCATTTAATATCTTACCATAATGTGTGATTTGATAGCAAAAATTATCAATCATAGCTTTAGCTAGATCTACACGGTTATCTAGCAGTAACCCTACACCTTCAAAATAGCTATCCCATCCATACATCTCATTAAACCTTCCTCCAGGCACTACAAACGGAATTCCGTTTTTACCCTCAAGACCCAATGCCAGAATGCCTGGCTTCTCATTTATGGACTTAACATACTCTGGAGTAATCTCTAGAGGAAGCACCACAACCTCTAGATTAGGAAAATCTGTCTTTAGATTATTATAATATGCTACACCCTCTTGATCTGTTCCAGGCACATACATACGTTGTACGCTATCTCCAGCTTTTGTGTCTGTGAGGATATTTGCAAGCCCCTTCTTATCTATTGTACGTGTGAGGTCGTCCCAGAAGTAATCACGTATCATTCGGTTAATGCGGCTAGTGGGTTGCTCCTCTATTTTCCACAAAGGAATTATAGCTTCGGTTTTACTAAGCGCTCTTTCTAAAGCGAGCTCCTGTAAAAAATTAGAAAGATGGTAGGTTCCTTTTATAGTATACGCTTTCGCGAAAGCGTTATCATCTCCATACAGAGCAATGTCAAACTGCTTAGGCCCTTGATCTTCTACTGTGATTTTCTTATCTCCATCTGTGTCTTCTTGCTCTAGCAAGTGACTAAGTGTTTCCTTTATATTACCCTTGAAGTACATCTTTTTCTGTAAGTTTTTTAAGAATAAAGTAAAATACAAGTAACACCGTCATAGGAATAAGTGTAAAGTAGAAAGCATTTTCTGGACCTTTTGTTTCAAATAAATATCCTATAATCCTACTACCAAACGTCCCTCCCAGTGCCGAAAATATCACTATAAGCCCTGTCATAGGGCTGTGTACTCTCTTAGGTAACGCACTTAAGACAACAGAGTTGAGCAACGGATAAATAGGTGCTATAAACAACCCTACTAATGGAAACGCAAAGCCTATAGCTGGTATGTCTCTTAATGAACTTATCTCACCCACATTGAGGCCAACGGTTTTAGGCAATACAAACACTACGAGGAGCATTGCTCCTATTGTACAGGCAGAGAGGACATAAATCCAAGATATTTTACGAGTGAGAACACCTGCCAGTAATCGTCCAGCAGCTAGAGATAACGCAAGAATACTAGACATCATAATCCCTAAATTTTCAGTTAGGCCTAACACTTTATTATTAAATGTAGGTAACCAGGACATTATACCTTGCTCTATCATTACAAATAGAAATGCACTTATAACAAAAACGATAATGAGCAATCTTGCTAATAACTTAAACATCTCAAGAAAATCTTCTTTAAGATCTGCACCAGGTATCTCTGCTTCTTTTTCAAATTTGGTAAATAATAAGATAATAAAAGACACCGCAGAGAGTGCTGCTAGTAGCCAGTAAACGTTAAGCCACGCGTCTGGTTCACCTTCTGTATTAAATGCAGGAAAAAGAAAATAAGCAAGCGCAATACCTACCATAAAAAACCCTTCTATAGAACTCATTAAACTATTATGCTCTTTTGTAGAGTTAGTCACAAGACCTATGGTAGAGTAAACAGAAACTTTTATGAGGGCAAATGCAGCCCCTACGGTTGCAAAAAGAATCTTTGCCGTATCAAATGTGTTCCCATAATACATAGCGATACACGCTACGGTTACCATAGCTAGACCTATGAGCATTGCCTTTTTATATCCTATTCTAGGTAAAAAGGAAGCAATAGCAAATGAGACAATAGCTATAGGCAAATCCTTAAATGCTTCTAGCACACTTGCCGTAGTTTCATCTACACCATAATTGTTGAGCGACTTGAGTATAACAATACCCACACTATTAAGAAGAATAGCAAAGACAAAATAGTTGAGATACAATGAGAGTTTTACACCTATATGTTTCATAAAAAGGGATTAAAGTATGAAAGCACCAGCGCGAGCCAGTGCTTTCAGTTGGGTATTAACCACTTATCAGCCTCAAACGCCATATGATTATTGGATTTAATCTTATGAACAAGATGCTGTAAATCTTAGCAATAATGGGACAGTTTTATAACTGTCATACAGTTCTTTTATAGTGGCTCAAGAAAAAGAACTTCTATTGTTCTACTAATATACTAATAAGTTATTAGTATATCATAATTTAGTTCATATCTGTCACCGCGGTAGACACAGACTTTTTCATACGCAAAGCTAAGAGTGCAGCAATAATAAAAAAGACACCGCCAAACAATATTGCATTAACAGCACTATTACCTAGTAAATTCTTTATAATAGGACCGAAGGTAACAGTCTGGATAAGCATAGGAATAACAATCATCATATTAACTATCCCCATATAAACACCTCTTTTTTCTTCTGGAATAATTTTAGAAACCATTGCATATGGAATGCCCATCATTGCAGCCCAACCTATTCCAAAGAGCAACATAGGTGCAAGAAGCGCCCATTTGTTTGTAATAAAAGGCATACTCAACATTGCAATAGCAGAAAAGAAAAGACAAATTACATATACATTGCGTGACCCATACTTTTTTGCAAAAGGGACTAATGCAAGGGCCACAATCATAGTAATAAAATTATACGTCCCATTCATTAATCCAGTTTGGGCAAGCGCCTGTTCTGAAATGGCTTGAAAATTCTGAGCAAAAGCAGTATCTGCAGTAGATATTACTTCTCCTGATTTGCAAGCCTCCATAATCGAATTAAAACGGGCATCATCATCATTTGCAAGGCCAAAAAAGGATGTACGTAGCATAGGAGTTATAAATTGCCAGTAAACGAAAAGTGCATACCACTGAAAAAAGTAAACAGCTGCAAGTTTCCACATCATTTTAGGCATCTTACCTATAGCACCTGCTATCTCTCTGAAAGGTTCTGAAGCCCTACCTGCAAATGTAGAATCCTTTCTTTCTCTCTTAATTTCAGATAGTTGCTCTTCAGAAGGTGGAATTTCAGGGGTTTTCCACACTGACCACAAGATGGTACCTACTGATGCAACAGCACCTAAGAAGAACGAATAATAAACCCAAGTTGGAATAGCAGAAATAGTTTCTGTAGCCGTTGTACACAAGGCTGTAGTTTCTCCAGAAGGAGAACCAAACCAATCTTGAAATAAGAATAACGAAAAATTTGCTATTGTTATTCCTGCTCCAACAAAAAGGCTTTGCATCTGATAACCATAAGTAAGCTGGTCATCATTAAGCTTATCACCTACAAAGGCTCGATAAGGTTCCATTGCAGTATTGTTTGCTGCATCAAGTATCCACAGAAGACCAACAGCAAACCAAAGGCCTGGACTAAATGGAAAAGCAAAAAGACATAAACTACCCAGTAGCGCGCCTATTAGGAAAAATGGTTTTCTACGACCACCCCATTTAGGCAACCAAGTTTTATCACTTATCGCACCTATAATAGGCTGTATTAATAAACCGGTAACTGGACCTGCTAAGTTGAGTAATGGTAACTCTGCGTGATCTGCACCTAGAAAAGAAAAAATAGGGTTAATGGCAGTTTGTTGGAGCCCAAAACTAAATTGAATTCCAAAGAAACCAACATTCATATTCCAAATTTGCCAGAAGGACAAGTTAGGTTTTTTGATACTACTGAGTATTTTGTTCATAAATATGCTGGATTTTAATTATGATTCAAGACAGTAATATCCGCAAAAATATTAAGATAACATTAAGTGTCTGTAATTTTAAGGATTTCGCAATTCAAACATCAATTATGGCTATTTTTTTAACGCATCGATATTTCGCTTCAAGCCAGAAAATTTGGTTCGCTTTACAGCAGATTTTCTAAATATTTCTGAGAACACCTCTTGAGTTATTTCTTCCCATTGTTTTTTATCATAAGTGAGCAGCTTAGGGTTTGGGTTAAATAACGGCTCACTATGTGCTTTTGAAAATCGATTCCAAGGGCATACATCTTGACATACATCACAACCAAACATCCAGTCATCTAGTTGACTCTTTGCATACTCAGGTATTTCATTTTTAAGCTCTATCGTAAAGTAGCTTATACATTTACTACCGTCTACCTTATACGGCTCCACAATGGCCTGTGTGGGACAAGCGTCTATACAAGCAGTGCAGCTCCCACAGTGATCTGTAACAGGTGTATCATACTCAAGGTCTAGGTCTACCACAAGCTCTGCAATAAAATAAAATGACCCTGCCTTTTTTGAAATTAAGTTACTGTGCTTACCTATCCACCCCAGACCACTCTTTGCTGCCCAAGCTTTATCAAGTATAGGAGCGCTATCTACAAAAGCACGGCCCTGCACCTCTCCTATCTGTTCTTGTATAACGTGCATAAACTCTTTGAGTTTATCTTTTATCACAAAATGATAATCACGGCCATAGGCATACTTAGAGATTTTATAAGACTCCTCATTCTGCAACTCGTGAGGGTAATAATTAAGTAGGAGTGATATTACACTCTTAGACCCTTCTACAAGTTTTGTAGGGTCAAGGCGCTTGTCAAAGTAGTTTTCCATATACTGCATCTCGCCGTGCATATTTTTATTGAGCCAAGACTCAAGACGAGGCGCTTCTTCTTCAAGAAAACCTGCTTTACTTATACCGCAAGACATAAAACCTAAGCGTTGTGCTTCTGCCTTAATAAATGCTGTATGTTTTGATCTATTCTCTATCACCCTATCTTGCAGTAAACTCTAAGATTGCATTTTTTGGCTTAAGGGTAATGAGCGGTAATAGTTCTATAGGTGTGTTTATAGGAGTGATTTTAAAACGGGATACCATTTCGGTAACCGCAAGAATCATTTCATACATTGCAAAGTTATTACCTATACACATTCTAGGTCCCGCCCCAAATGGGAAATAGGCATCGTGATACATCCCCGCATTTTCATCAAATCGAGTAGGGTTAAATTGTAATGGATCTTCCCAAAAATCGTCGTGCTTGTGAATCTCAATACACGAAAATAATAAATTAGAACCTACCGGTATCTTCATCCCATTATATTCATCTTCTTCAATATTTACTCTGTCTATGAAGTAAGCTGGTGGGTAAAGTCGCATTGTTTCCTCTAGCACTTGCTTAGTGACTGTACAATGTCTTAAAAACTCGTTTAATGATGTTGAGTTCGCTTTCGCGAAAGCGTATTCCTCATAAATTTTATCTTGCCATTCTGGATGTCTTGCAAGTAATGAGGCGGCAAATGTAAGCGCATTTGAGGTTGTCTCGTGACCCGCTGTAAAGAGTATGAGAATCTCATCTATGAGTTGCTCATCATCCATACCTGTGCCATCCTCATAAGTAGACTCCAGAAGCATATCTAGTAAGTCTCCTACCTTTTGTTGTGATGCTCGACGTTCTTCTACGAGTTCCATAAGTATATCACGCGCCTCTTGAGTAAGAGCCAGGTGCTTGTCTATAGGTCCAGCATACTTAAAATACCAAGATTTATAAGGTTGTCTCAACTCTTTTACGAGCATCTTTTGCGCTTGCTCTGTAATATATTGCAGGCGGTTTATCTTTTTACGATCTACCTCGGTCTGAAAGAGTGACTTTGCAACTGTGTTAAAAGCAAGGTCATTAAATATCTCAAATACATCAAACGCCTCTCCTGTTTTTATGTTTTGTAACTCCTCCTTTATTACTGTATGCATAGCTTCTATAAGCTGTGCAAGCTGCTTTTTATGAAAGGCTGGTTGTATGAGTTTTCGTTGTTTTTTCCATAGAGAACCTTCTGAGGTTAAAAGTCCCTCGCCTACATACTTTGCAAGATCTTTAGTCTGAATGGGTGACTTTGTGTAGTTGCGCTGGTTTTTTTGCAAAGCATACTTTGCGAAGCCTGGATCTCTAGAGAAGACAACTTCATTACCAAAGCCCAACTGCAACTTAAAGGTATCACCCTTACTCTCAAAATTATCGTGATGAAAAGGAAGCGGATTCTTTAAAATACTCCCAGCATTTGCCAGAAACTTTAAAACCGAAACTGCTGGAATATCACTAGACATAGGGTGCTTTTATATAAAATTTTAAAATAGAATGTTCCTAAAACAGACCTCCCTGCACGGGGCCTTTTACTCTACCTAGATGCTTGTATGCATCCTCTGTAACTTCACGTCCTCTTGGAGTACGCATAATAAAACCTTGCTGTATTAAAAAAGGTTCATAAACCTCCTCAATGGTTTCGGCGCTTTCAGAAACGGCAGTGGCAAGTGTAGTGAGTCCCACAGGCCCGCCTTTAAACTTATCTATAATAGTAGCTAGTATTTTATTATCCATCTCATCCAGCCCGTGAGCATCTACGTGAAGTGCTTCAAGGCTATACTTAGCAATCTTAATATCGATACTACCATTCCCTTTTATTTGTGCAAAATCACGCACTCTACGCAATAAGGCATTTGCTATACGAGGTGTACCACGACTTCTACCGGCTATCTCTATAGCAGCTTCCATAGAGATAGGCACTCCTAGTATACTAGAGCTGCGCTGTACGATGGTTGTAAGAAGCTCTGTTGTATAATATTGCAATCTACTAGATATACCAAAACGTGCGCGCATAGGCGCTGTAAGAAGTCCTGAACGTGTAGTTGCTCCTACGAGTGTAAAAGGCGCAAGGTCTATCTGAACGGTACGTGCATTTGGCCCCGTCTCAATCATTATATCTATACGATAATCCTCCATAGCCGAGTATAAATACTCTTCTACTATAGGACTAAGTCTATGTATCTCATCTATAAATAGCACATCACGCTCATCTAGATTAGTAAGTAATCCAGCGAGATCACCAGGCTTGTCTAGAACGGGGCCAGAGGTTATCTTAATATTTACCCCAAGTTCGTTTGCCAGAATATTTGCAAGGGTAGTTTTACCAAGACCTGGAGGACCGTGAAAGAGGGTGTGATCTAATGCCTCTCCTCTAAGATTTGCCGCTTGTACAAAAATCTTGAGATTTTCAAGCACTTGATCTTGTCCCGCAAAGTCGTCAAACGACAAAGGTCTTAACGCTTTCTCAATATCTACTTCTTCTCTTGAGTAACCTTCATTTGTAGGATCCAAGTGCTCATTCATACGTCTAGGTGATTTCTATCAAAGATAAGAAATTGTCTTGTTTGAAACTTTACAGCCACCTTCCATTTAAGACTTATAAAGGATAATGTTACGCTTTCGCGAAAGCGTAAAACTAAAAAACCCACTCGTTAAGAATGGGTTTTAAGTAATCATAAAAGTATGATTTATGTTATGACATCTCTAGTGATGCATTTCTTCTTCATTGTCTTGAAGTGGAACTGTTTGCGGCACATAGTCTTGACCAGCAATAACATAATCTGACTCATCTTTATTCAATTTAGAATAATCATATGGCCAGCGGTGTACTTCAGGAATTGCACCTGCCCAGTTACCGTGTATATGCTTGTGATCTGTTGTCCACTCTAATGTGTTAGATTTCCAAGGGTTCTTAGAACCTACTTTTCCATAGAACATTGAGTGTATGAAGTTGTATAAGAATACTAGCTGTGCAGCCGCTGTAATGAAAGCAAAAATAGATATCGCTTTGTTTACATCTACAAGATCATCGAAATATGGGAAAGCTGAGTTTGTATAGTAACGTCTAGGTAATCCTGCCATACCGATAAAGTGCATTGGGAAGAAAATACCATAAGCTCCAATAACTGTAATCCAGAAGTGAACGTAACCTAGGTTCTTGTTCATCATTTTACCTTCAAACATTTTTGGGAACCAGTGATACACACCTGCAAAAAGTCCATATAATGCAGAGATACCCATTACTAAGTGGAAGTGAGCTACTACAAAATACGTATCGTGTACGTTTATATCTAACGTTGAATCTCCAAGTATGATACCTGTAAGTCCACCAGAAATAAAAGTAGAAACTAATCCTACTGAGAAAAGCATACCAGGGTTGAACTGAAGGTTACCCTTCCACAAGGTTGTGATATAGTTAAAAGCTTTTACAGCAGATGGAATTGCAATTAATAGGGTTGTAAATGTAAATACAGATCCCAAGAATGGGTTCATACCTGAAATAAACATATGGTGACCCCATACAATAGTTGATAAGAATGCAATTGCTAAAATAGAAGCAATCATCGCTCGGTAACCAAATATAGGCTTACGTGAGTTTGTAGATATTATCTCTGATGAGATACCTAGTGCTGGTAATAATACAATGTATACCTCAGGGTGACCTAAGAACCAGAAAAGGTGCTCAAATAATACTGGTGAACCACCAGAGTTATGTAATACTTCTCCTCCAATATAAATATCAGATAAGAAGAATGACGTACCAAAGCTTCTATCCATAATAAGCATTAAAGCTGCAGATAAAAGAACTGGGAAAGAAACCACACCGATAATAGCAGTCACGAAAAAAGCCCATATTGTAAGTGGTAATCTTGTCATAGTCATCCCCTTTGTACGAAGGTTAAGTACTGTAACAACATAGTTAAGTGAACCTAATAGTGATGATGCAATGAATATTGCCATCGCTACTAACCACAATGTCATACCCATTCCTGAAGCAGGTATACTGTTAGGTAGTGCAGATAATGGTGGATAGATAGTCCAACCTGCTGCTGCTGGTCCTGACTCTACAAATAATGATAATACCATTATTACAGAAGAAAGGAAGAAGAGCCAGTAAGATACCATATTAAGGAATCCAGAAGCCATATCCCTCGCTCCAATCTGAAGTGGAATCAATAAGTTACTAAAAGTACCACTCAGACCTGCTGTAAGTACAAAGAATACCATTATGGTACCGTGTATAGTAATAAGTGCAAGATAAATGTTTGGATCCATTACACCGTCTTTACCCCAGTCTCCTAAGAGTACTTCATAAATAGTAAATTGGTGATCTGGCCAAGCCAGTTGTAAACGGAATATCAATGACATCCCAATACCTATAATACCCATTACCAAACCAGTAATCAAATACTGCTTTGAGATCATCTTGTGATCAGTACTAAAGATATATTTCGTTATAAACGTTTGCTCGTGGTGGTGCTCGTGATCATCGTGACCGTGATCTGCTGTTGCTGCGTGTGCTGCCATACCTAGATTCTTTAGTTAATTTTTCTTTTTCTTTTTTTATTCTTGAGCTGCTGCTATAGAGCTGCCAAATGTTTTTTGAGTTGCAATCCAAGCGTCATATTCTTCTTGAGTTTCAACAACAATCTTCATCTGCATATTATAGTGCGATGCTCCACAAATCTTATTACATAGCAAGTAATAGTCAAATTCGTCATAAGAATCTATAGGGCCGTCTCCTGCCGCTATAGAAGCTTTATTTTTTTCTTTTCTAATCTCTTTG
Source organism: uncultured Dokdonia sp. (assembly GCF_947496725.1). Lineage (GTDB taxonomy): Bacteria > Bacteroidota > Bacteroidia > Flavobacteriales > Flavobacteriaceae > Dokdonia. The sequence goes on along the minus strand of NZ_CANMDS010000005.1, from coordinate 228,497 downwards.
ATAGTAGCCATCTTATCTTTCATATAATCCGTATCACGAATCTCTGCAGTAGTTTTAGATGGAGTAAAAGAGAATTGAGTTATCATACCTGGTACAACGTTCATTTGCGCTCTAAAATGAGGCATATAAGCAGAGTGTAATACATCTTGAGAACGTAACTTAAAGATTACCTGGCGTCCTACTGGAAGGTGAAGCTCTGTTGTAATTTTATCATCCATTGCATCAGCATCACTTTCATCAACACCTACTGTGTTTGCTCCTTCAATGAAACGAACATTTGCGTTACCTAAGATATTATCCTCTCCGGCATAACGTGCTTGCCAACCGAAACGCTTTGCATATAATTCTACAACTATAGCATCCTCGTCCTCTTCAAAGTTCATTATATCTGACCAAGTAAAAAGACCATAGATAATAAGACCTGCAAGAACTATTACTGGAATAATAGTCCAGATAAACTCTAACTTATCATTATCTGCATAGAATAATGCCTTTTGACCTTTCTTACCTGAGTACTTATATGCAAAGTAATGAAGTAATGCTTGTGTGATTACTTGTACGAACATTATAAGTGCAAGAGAGATAAATAACAAGGTGTCATAATCTGCTCCGTGCTCAGAAGATGGTTCTGGCAAATAAAACTTACTGTAATTCCAGAAACAGTAAATAGTTATGGCATATAAAAATGTGATAAACATCAACATCAATTTACCATTGATTCTGTTGTCTTTATCGTCTGCTACTTGAGCATTTTCACTATTGGTCTTCTTATTAAACTGAGATAGTTTAAAAATCTTTGACATTTGCCAAAGTGTGACTACAAATAGAATTACTACGATGAGTGCTAATAAACCTGTCATTGCTTTCTAACTTCTTTAATCTATATTCTAATAGTGAAAGTGTTTACTTTCTTCAATAAGCGGATTACGCTTAGGCTCTAAAGGACGTTTTGTAAGTGAACTGAAAACAATCAGTACAAACAATCCAAAGAAGAACATAAGTGATCCTATTTCTACAAATCCAAACGACCAAGCCTGTCCTACTGTACCTGGCATAACCATATTGAAGATGTCTACATAGTGACCTAATAAGATTACTATACCAGCCATTACTACAAACCAGTTAACTCGTTTGAAATCGCTATTCATTAATATTAATAATGGGAAAAGGAAATTCATAACTAACATACCAAAGAATGGTAAGTTATAATCTTCAATACGTTGTATGTAATACGTTACCTCTTCTGGTATGTTTGAGTACCATATAAGCATAAACTGTGAGAACCATAAGTACGTCCAGAAAATACTGAAACCGAACATAAATTTAGCAAGATCGTGTATGTGGCTATCATTTACACTCTGTAAGTAACCTGCACCCTTAAGTATCATAGTTATGAGAGCGATGGTAGTTATACCACAAACCATCATACCTGCAAGTACGTACCATCCAAAGAGAGTACTAAACCAGTGAGGATCGATAGACATAATCCAATCCCAAGACATCATTGACTCAGTGTATAAGAAGAACACTAAGAATGCTGCCGCAATTTTAAATGACTTTTTATGTGATTTGTTATCAGATGCTTCATCCTGCTCTTTTGAGAACTTTACAGCAAAGAATCTGTAAATATTCCATCCAGCAATAAAAATTGCAGCTCTAATAAGTAACCAAGGCACATTTAACCATCCTGATTTACCAGCAATAAGCTTATCATAGTTATCACTTGCTGGATCAGTAATTCCATCTGCCATCCAGTGGAACATATGGTTAAAATGGAATCCAGATAATGCTAGTAAAACAAACATTATTATACTTCCAGGTAAAAGATATCCTGTTATACCCTCCATCACTCTAAGTAATAAAGGCGACCATCCAGCCTGAGCAGCATATTGTACTGCGTAGAATGCAAGACACCCTAGAGAAATCATAAAGAAGAAAAAAGCAGCGATATAAACAGCAGACCAAGGTTTATTTTGGTAACCTGCTAGTAAGTGCTCATTATGCTCTTCTTCGGTCATTACGTGACCGTCTTCTGCGTGTGCATCATCGGTTGCTACGTGGTGTGTATCTGCTTCGTGAGCATCTGCAACTGTTGCATCTCCGTGACCACCTCCGTGGGCATCACCTGCGTGCATTGCTTCAATATCTGCTATTGTCTTTGGTAAGAAAACGTAATCTACAGCAAATAGGACAAATCCTACTACCATAAAGATAATCGCTGATAATTTTAAGTTTTTAGATAATGTGTACATATCTTAAATATCGGTTGTTCCGTTAGTTATTAGTGTTCGTTACCTGCTGCATTCATTGGCTCAGACTCAGGACCTGGTATAGCATCTACTGCACCTTCGTTAAGATCTGTATCAATCTTACCCTCTGTCATTTCCTCAATAATTTCTGCTGCTGTAAACGCTCTCTCAGGTTTTCCATCTAATGCATCTTTAAGACCCATTACGTAATGATCAACCATCCAAAGTTCGTCTTCCGTCATCTGCGATGCATAAGATCCCATAGAGTTAATACCGTAATACATCACGTGGTATACACTACCTTCAGTGATAGCTCTACCAGCATCGTTATATGCAGGGACCCCTAGTATTTTCTCTCTTTTTGCTAATGTTCCTTTTCCGTCACCTTTTACACCGTGACAGATACCGCAGTAAATGTTATATAATTCATTACCCTTAACATAATTCCCCTCTGTATAAGGTAATGGGTTTTTCAGTTTCGCTTTCGCGGAAGCTTTTCCTTCAATAGTATTTTCATAATCATATGGTAACCACCCTCTCATCACCGAGCCTTCTGCCGGTTTTAAAGCTTCATACCCTTCAGGAAACACCTCATACTTACCGTAAGTTTCATAGCCTACAGATACGTACATATTAGGCATATACTGATAATTAGGTTTATTATCATCTTGACAAGAAATCATACTGCCAAAAGCGATAAACAAAACAGCTATTTTAAATATATTCTTCATTGCGTTGACTTATGCTTCGTTTGCAATTAAATTAATCTCTACAGCTCCAGTTGTTACTAAAAAGTCTGCAAGTTCTTTTCCATCTTTTCCAGTTGCATCAATCTCCATAAGGAAGTGATCATCTGTCGTGCGTACATCTGGATTTTCAGCTTTCTTAAAAGGCCATAATTTACTTCTCATATAGAAAGTAATAACCATTAAGTGAGCTGCAAAAAATACCGTAAGCTCAAACATAATAGGCACAAAAGCTGGCATATTCTCAATGTAGCTGAAAGATGGCTTACCACCTATGTTTTGTGGCCAGTCTTCAATCATAATGAAATTCATCATTAATGTTGCTACTGTAATTCCCACACATCCGTATAAAAAGGCAGTAATAGCAAGACGAGTAGGCGCAAGCCCCATAGCCTTATCTAACCCGTGTACAGGGAATGGTGTATACACCTCATTAATATGAAGATGTTTTTTTCTAACCTCCTTTACAGCGTTCATAAGAACGTCGTCATCAGAGTATATTGCGTGTATAACTGTAGATGCCATACTTAATTATTTAAGATTGTTAGCTTGACCTGCCCAATCATCACGCTCTGCGCGACCAGGAAATGATCCAGTTAGATTATCTAATAAGTTGTACTCAACAGAAGTCATTTTACCTACTTGCTCGTACGTATAAATTCCTAGTTCGTTAAGCTTCTCTTCCATTTTTGGTCCTATACCATTAATTACCTTAAGGTCATCTGCTTTTTGAGTAGCAGCGTCAAAAATCCCAAGACGATTAACTAATGATTCATTACCGTGCGTATCTTCTGGTATCACAGTCTCACCAGCAGCAACCTCTTGAGGTTTTGCAATGTATGCACCATCAAGATTAATCTTTACTGGCCCACCAGATGTACGAGGATCTGCTCCTGTGCCTACTAGTGATTGTCCAGACTCACGTAATTTTTTATAACGCTCTCCAGATGACTTCATAATAGTCTTAACCTCTGCTTGTGCAATCACTGGGAATGTACGTGCATATAATAAGAACAATACAAAGAAGAAACCTATAGTACCTATGAAGATACCTATATCTACAAATGTAGGTGAGAACATCGTCCAAGAAGATGGAAGGTAATCACGGTGAAGTGATGTTACAATAATTACAAAACGCTCAAACCACATCCCGATGTTTACAACAATTGATATGATAAAAGAGAACATTATAGATCTTCTTAATTTTGGGAACCACATAAACTGCGGAGAGAAAACGTTACACGTCATCATTGCCCAATAAGACCAAGCATAAGGTCCTGTTGCTCTGTTTAAGAATGCATATTGCTCATATTCCACTCCAGAATACCAAGCCATAAATAACTCAGTAATATAAGCTACACCTACTATAGAACCTGTAATCATAATTACAATATTCATAAGTTCAATGTGCTGTATTGTGATGTAAGCTTCAAGACTTACAACTTTACGCATTATAATAAGAAGCGTGTTTACCATTGCAAACCCTGAGAATACCGCTCCCGCAACAAAGTAAGGAGGGAAAATCGTGGTGTGCCATCCCGGTATAACCGACGTAGCAAAGTCAAAAGATACAATCGTGTGTACAGAAAGTACAAGCGGTGTTGCCAGACCTGCAAGAACAAGTGACACCTCTTCAAAACGCTGCCAATCTTTTGCTCTACCAGACCAACCAAATGAAAGTAAACTATAGATTTTCTTCTGGAAAGGCTTAACAGCTCTATCACGTATCATTGCAAAGTCAGGTAATAATCCAGTCCACCAGAAAACTAATGATACAGAAAGGTATGTTGATATTGCAAATACATCCCAAAGTAGCGGAGAGTTAAAGTTTACCCATAAAGAACCAAACTGGTTAGGTATAGGTAATACCCAGTAAGCTAACCAAGGACGCCCCATATGTATAATAGGGAATAATCCTGCTTGCACTACAGAGAAAATAGTCATCGCCTCTGCAGAACGGTTAATTGCCATACGCCACTTCTGACGGAATAATAATAGTACTGCAGAAATTAGTGTTCCTGCGTGACCGATACCTACCCACCATACAAAGTTGGTAATATCCCAAGCCCAACCTACGGTTTTATTTAGACCCCAACTACCGATACCGTTTGTTACAGTATAGATAATACAGCCTATTCCCCATAAGAAAGCTACTAGTGCGATAGAGAATACGAGCCACCAAGATTTATTTGCACGTCCCTCCACTGGAGCAACGATATCTAATGTTACATCGTGATAGGTCTTATCTCCGGTAACTAGTGGTCTTCGTATAGGTGCTTCGTAATGCGCCATAATCCTATATAATTAGTCTTTAGATTAGTTGTTTTATACTTCTTCTGTATTACGTACCATTGTCTGGTAGAATACATTTGGTTTTGTTCCTACGTGCTCAAGTAAGTGATACATACGATCATCTTCTTTAAGTTCTGCAATCTCACTGCTCTTGTCATTAATATCACCAAAGGCAAGTGCTCCAGTTGTACAAGCGTTAGAACAAGCTGTTGCAAACTCTCCGTCTTTAACCTTACGTCCTTCGCGCTTAGCATCAAGAATAGTCTTTTGTGTCATTTGAATACACATAGAACATTTCTCCATAACCCCTCTAGAACGAACAGTAACATCTGGGTTAATAACCATACGTCCAAGATCATTGTTCATATAATAATCAAACTCATCATTACCATTATAAAGGAACCAGTTGAAACGACGTACTTTATAAGGACAGTTGTTTGCACAGTAACGAGTACCTACACAACGGTTGTAAGCCATATGGTTTTGACCTTGTCGACCGTGTGATGTAGCTGCTACTGGACACACAGTCTCACAAGGAGCGTGGTTACAGTGCTGACACATTATAGGTTGGAAAGCAACCTGTGGATTTGCAGCTGGATCTTCAAGCTCTCCAAATCCTCCAAGAGAACCTTTATCACCACCTAATCCATCAAACTCTTCCTTCTTAGTATCATCTTGAGCAAATGTATCCTCAGACGAATAATATCTATCTATACGTAACCAGTGCATATCACGGCTACGACGTATTTCAGACTTTCCTACTACAGGAACATTATTCTCAGCGTGACAAGCAATTACACAAGCTCCACAACCAGTACAAGCATTAAGATCAATAGCAAGGTTAAAGTGATGCCCTACTGAGCGATCAAACTCCTCCCAAAGATCAACTTCTGGCGATGTCACTTCGTACTCTACGTGTGCTTTACTCACCTCAGGAACCGCGTTCCAGAAATGCTTATCTTTTGTATTGAATATCTCAAGAGTCGTCTCTTTTACGATATCACCACGACCCATAAGTGTGTTGTGCTGTTGTACAGAGGCAAACTCGTGTACACCACCTACTTTTTCAATAGTAACACTTTGAGTAGTCTGGAAGTTTTGCATTAACGGGAATGCATTAACACCCGTTTGCATCTCCTCTTGTATGCTTTCTTTACGACCATAACCTACCGCAAGACCTACAGATCCTTTAGCTTGTCCTGGCTGTATCATTACCGGTACTTTCTCAATAGTGACACCGTTCACAGTAACGTTAGCATAGTGACCATTAAGACCACCATTTGCATCGTGACGTGCTTCTGTAAAGAATGAACTTCTATCAAACCACAATCCAAGTTCTTTAGCATCTGCCTCAGACATTGTTAAGTAGTTATCCCAGGTACAACGTGTTAATGGATCTGGCATCTCTTGTAACCAAGGGTTGTTTGCCTGAGTTCCATCACCCATTGAAGTTTTTGTATACAACGTAAGCTCAAAACCTCCATTACTCCCTTGCAATGTACTCGCAAGACCAGCATCTGAAGCTATAGAAGTGTTTGATGCGGTTACCGCTTTCGCGAAAGCGCTAGTCTCAACAACTCCTGCTTGAACAGACTTATTGAAAGCGATACCTGCCGAAGACATAGTCTCTTTAAGGTAGCTGTAATATGTTTTATCTACACCCATCCAGTTAAGTAAACTTTGCTGAAACTGACGTGTATTAAATATCTCTTTTATTGTAGGCTGCTGTAAACTTACCTCACCCATTTTAATCTGCACATCTCCCCAAGACTCAAGGTAGTGTGGTACTGGTGCAATATGAGTAGAAAGTGCCGCTGTCTCATCTGCTCTTAATGAACAAGCTACAGAAACGTCAACCTTTGCAAGACCAGCAACAAACTCATCTGCGTTAGGAAGACTATACGCAGGATTTACTCCAGCCATAATAAGTGTTCCTACTTGACCAGCGTTCATTTCTTTTACAAGCTGCATCACTTTACGAGCATCTCCAGATCTTGTAAGCTTAGGCTTAGCAGTATCCATTACCACTTTACCCTCATTAAAGTCAAGTGCAATTCTCTGCGTAGAAACATCTTGCACACCTGTTACAAGTAATCCTTTACTACCAGCAGCAAGAAGTGCCTTACGCGCTTGAGCAACCTTAGCCTTCACTCCTTCTGAAAGACCAGAAGCAGATCCACCAGCTAGTGCCTGCACTATTAATTTTTGTTGTGATGGTGTAGCTGGAACACGTACATCTGCATTTGCACCAGAAAGAGACATATTTGCCTCAAACTGGAAGTGCTTAGACATCTTTCCATTTTTAGGTATACGAGACTTACCGTAAGCAGAGTCGTACCCACCACCATTCCAATCTCCTAAAAAGTCCGCCCCTACTGAGACAATTACTTCCGCAGCACCAAAATCATAATCTGGCAATGCACGGAAACCGTATTTTATTTCAAAAGCATCTAAAGCAAATTGTTCTCCAGCAGCATCATAAGCAACGTGAGAAACATTAGGATACTTTGCAATAAACTCTCCTATGAGTTTATCTGTAGATGGACTTGCAAATGTTTGAGTAAGCAATACTGCTTTCTTACCATTTTCAAGCGCAGCAACTACACCTTTATCTATATCTGTCCAAGAAACCTCTTCTCCTCCTGCCGTTGGAAACTGCGCACGTTTTGTATCGTACATTCCCAGAACAGATGCGTGCACACGAGCGTTTGCACCAAAACCTGCCTTAGCAAGGTCATTGTTTTCTATTTTAATAGGGCGACCCTCACGAGTCTTTACAAGCACACTTGCAAAGTCAAAACCATCTGCAATAGTAGTCGCATAATAATCTGCAACTCCTGGTATTATTTGCTCTGGCTGTACCACATAAGGAACAGACTTTACAACAGGACCCTCACAAGCCGCAAGCGATGCTGCCGCTGTAGAGAAACCTACGTACTTCAAGAAGTCACGACGTGTAGTTTCTGTACTTTCAAGTGTTTCTTTATCACCTAAAAATTCATCTGTCGGAATTTCTTGTACAAACTCATTCTGTCTTAGTGCCTCGATAGATGCATCTCCGTGGAGCTCATCGACACTTTTCCAGTATTTCTTGTTTGATGACATATAATTGATTTATTAATTTGTGCTTCGACTACGCTTAGCAACCTTTATTAAGAGTTTCTCTCGAAACTTAAATTCTGTTTATTAGTAGTGACACTTACCACATTCTAGACCACCCATTTGAGCAGCTGTCACTTTCTCAACTCCATACTTCTTTGCAAGTTGCTCGTGTATCTCTTCGTAATATGCATTACCCTCAATCTTCACGTTAGTCTCACGGTGACAGTTTATACACCATCCCATCGTAAGAGGAGCATATTGATACATTACTTCCATCTCCTCTACAGGTCCGTGACATTTCTGACACTCTATACCAGCTACACTTACGTGCTGTGAGTGATTAAAGTATGCAAAGTCTGGAAGGTTATGAATACGCACCCACTCTACAGCCTGAGTTTCCCCAGTATATGATTGAGTTGCCTCATCCCAACCTACAGCTTTGTATAGCTTTTGGATTTCTTTATCATAAAACTCTTTAGAGTAATCTTCAGTAACAGAGCTAAACTCAGACTCAGGTCCAGCAACTTCTGCGATAGACTTGTGACAGTTCATACACACATTAAGAGAAGGAATACCAGAATGCTTAGACACTCTTGCAGAAGAGTGACAGTATTTACACTCTATTGCATTCTCTCCAGCGTGAATTCTGTGCGAGTAGTGAATAGGCTGTACAGGCATATACCCTTGATCAACCCCTACTTGCGACATCCACCCGTAAGCGAAATATGCACTTCCTAATAATAAGAAGATTACCGAAACCAATACTAAGAATTGGTTTTCAACAAATGCCTTCCAGATAGGCTTGCGCTTTTCCTCTACCGGCATTTCAATTCCCTGAGCAGAAGCAAACTTGTTAAGTGTGTTATTTACTAGAAACAATACAGCAACAAGAAGCAACAATACAAATCCAAGGATAGCAAGAATAAGATTATTTGAAACTCCACCACCTTGATTAACATCAACAGGTCCATCATCAAGAACCGGAGGAGCAGGTTTTGGCGTATCTGTATAAGCAAGAATGTTATCTATATCTGCATTAGACAATGCAGGAAAAGAGTTCATCACTTTATTACCATTCTCCTCATATACTTTTACAGCAAGAGGGTCTCCAGACTTAATAAGTCCTTGACTATTCTTGATCCACTTATACAACCACTCGCGGTCGTACTTCTCAGAAACCTGATGAAGTAACGGCCCAGTCATAGGCTTATATAATTTGTGACAAGCTGCACAATTTGCTTTAAATAAAGCCTCACCAGCCTTAGCATCTGCCGCTGGTGCATCTTGCGCAAAAAGAGAACTAGATAACGTGAGAAGCACCACCGCAGCTAGGGTAAGTATTCTCGAGAATGAATTTTGGCGTTTAACCTGTATCATATTAATATTGAATTAGCTTCAAAAAGATGGCACGGTTTTTACACTGTTAACGTTGTTAAGAGCCTGTTAAACCCGCGCACAAAATGGTATGCAAAAATACTACACAAACTGCATTTTTTAGGGCACCTTACAGGGGTTCTTACTAATTTATAATAGTTCTAAATAATAATATTAATTTGTTTAAGTTTTTATCTTTTACCTTTGTTCAAAATCAGCAAATTATGAGCGTACAACCGTTTCAACATATCGTAATTGTCATAGCAGTTACCCTTACTTTTTCCGCTTTCGCGAAAGCGCAATCTGCACAAGTAACCGTAAATCAAGATGATAGAATCACAGAACTACTAGACCTTAAGAGCAGCCTTACTAAAGATAACAAGCTTGCAGATAGATACAAAATACAACTCTACTCAGGAAGCCTAAACACAGCCAGCGCTACACTTAAGAAGTATCGCAACCGCGTAGGCACCTGGACATCTGCCATTAAACACGAGACACCTAACTATAAAGTATGGATAGGGAACTTTAGAAATAGACTTGAGGCAGATCGCGCACTTATCGAAATAAGAAAAGAGTTTTCTAGCGCTTTTATATTTAAGCCAGATAATTAGAAAATAATATCACGTTTATAAAAAACCTCAATCAGCTTTGCTATTGAGGTTTTTTTTTATAGCCTTAATTCTAAGAGAAACCACCACGCTCACAACAGACAAGCAAATATCTCACAGAGCAGATTAAGGCACATCTAAGCCTCTCAAGACATTACACGACTTACGACACTAAGTAAGCCACACACCACCCTAAAACAACAAAACATAACAGGTTATACGCTTTCGCGAAAGCGCATAAAAAAATCGCCTTAGATAGACTCTAAGGCGATTGTTATATAGATATAGCTTTATATTATTTAAGCTTCTTCTTTACAGCTACTTCTTGGAATGCTTCAATCACATCATCAAGTTTAATGTCATTGTAGTTCTTAATCTGCATACCACAATCGTATCCTTTTGAAACTTCTTTTACATCATCCTTAAAGCGCTTAAGTGCAGCTAGCTCACCTGTGTAAACTACTACTCCGTCACGTATAAGACGTATGTTTGAATTTCTAAAGATCTTACCGTTAGTTACCATACAACCTGCGATAGTTCCCACCTTAGATATCTTAAAGGTCTCACGTATCTCTGCTGTACCTGTTATCTCCTCACGCATCTCTGGTGATAACATTCCCTCCATCGCATCTTTAAGATCATTGATCGCATCATAGATGATAGAGTATGTACGGATATCGATTTCTTCCTTATCTGCTACCTGTCTAGCATTACCTGCTGGACGTACATTAAATCCAATAATAATCGCATCTGAGGCAGAAGCAAGTAATACATCACTTTCTGTAATAGCTCCTACACCTTTGTGTATAATATTTACAGCTATCTCTTCTGTAGATAATTTCTGGAAACTATCTGTAAGTGCTTCTACAGATCCATCCACATCTCCTTTAAGGATAATATTGAGCTCCTTAAAGTCTCCTAGGGCAATACGCCTACCTATCTCATCAAGTGTGATATGACGTTGTGTACGTACGTTTTGCTCACGTTGCAGTTGTGTACGCTTAGTTGCAATATCTTTTGCTTCACGCTCATCTGTCATTACAACAAACTTATCACCTGCTTGTGGCGCTCCGTCTAGTCCTAAAACAGATACTGGAGTAGAAGGTCCAGCCTTCTTTATTTTCTTACCACGCTCATCGTGCATCGCTTTTACTTTACCAGAGGTAGTTCCCGCTAGTACGTAATCACCCACTTGAAGCGTTCCTGCTTGTACAAGAATTGTAGATACATATCCTCGACCTTTATCTAAGAATGCTTCCACTACGGTACCATTTGCATTTCTATCTGGGTTTGCTTTAAGCTCTAAGAGCTCAGCTTCAAGTAATACTTTCTCAAGCAATTCTTTTACACCAGTTCCTTTCTTTGCAGAAATTTCTTGAGATTGGATTTTTCCACCCCAATCTTCTACAAGAAGATTCATTTGCGCAAGTCCCTCTTTAATCTTCTCAGGGTTTGCCGCTGGAAGGTCAATTTTATTTATTGCAAAAACTATAGGCACTCCTGCCGCCTGAGCGTGAGAGATTGCCTCTTTAGTTTGTGGCATTATATCATCATCTGCAGCGACTACAATAACAGCAATATCTGTTACCTGAGCACCACGGGCACGCATTGCCGTAAAGGCCTCGTGACCTGGAGTATCTAAAAAGGCAACTTTCTTACCATCTTCTAGCTGTACACCATATGCACCTATGTGCTGTGTTATCCCTCCACTCTCACCTGCAATTACATTTTCCTTACGGATGTAATCAAGAAGTGATGTTTTACCGTGATCTACGTGACCCATTACTGTCACAATAGGAGCTCTTTCTACTAGATCTTCTGGAAGGTCTTCTACATCTTCTATAGCATCCTCAAGATCTGCAGTTACAAACTCAACAGAATAACCAAACTCATCTGCAACAATAGATAGTGTTTCGGCATCTAGACGCTGGTTCATCGTTACCATCATACCCAGTGACATACACGCAGATATAATTTGTGTTACACCCACATCCATCATCGTAGCAACCTCACTTACTGTAACAAACTCTGTTACCTTAAGGATTTTGCTTTCTGCATCTTGTTGAGCTAGATCATCTTCTGTCTTTTGACGGTGTTGATCTCTTTTATCACGACGGTACTTTGCACCTTTTCCTTTGTTAGACTTTCCTTGAAGTTTTTCAAGTGTCTCACGTATTTGTTTTTGTACTTCTTCTTCTGTAGGCTCTGCCTTAACAACACGTCCTCTTCCCTTTCCAGAGTTACCACGATTGTTATTGTTTCCTCCACGATTATTTCCTCCCGGCTTACCTCCACCTGAACCAGGCTTTGTAATACGGCGACGACGTTTTTTCTTATCGTCTGAAGAAGTTTTCTTTTCCGGTTTCTTAAACTTAGAAAGGTCAATTTTTTGGCCTGTAAAGTTAGGTCCATCTAGTTTTTTGTAATCCGTCTTAATGACTTCGTCACCTAGACCCACTTCTTTTTCTGGAGTTTCAGCCTTTTTAGGCTCTTCCTTCTTTGCAGCAGGAGCCTTAACTTTCTTTGCTTCCTTTTCTATAGGAGCAGCTTGCTTAGGCTTATCTTCTTTTTTCTTTTCTTCTACTACCGGAGCAGGTTCAGGAGCAGCTTCTTTTACAGGAGCAACTGGCTTTTCTTCCTTTTTAACCTCCTCTTTCTTAACCTCTTCTTTCTTCTCTTGCTTTGGAGCAACAGGTTTTCCAGATGCTTTAGAAAGATCGATTTTACCTACTTGCTTTGGTCCATCTAGCTGTGCTTTAGCCTTAACAACCTCTTGCTTCTTAGGTGCTGCTGCTTTCGCCTCAGCTTTTGCTTCAATTTCTACTTCACGAGCGGCGCGCAATGCTTCCTTCTCTTTTTCTTTTGCCTCAGCAACCTCCTTAGAAGCTACTCTTTTATTAGCATCCGTTTGAAATTCACCCGAAAGCACCTCGTAAATTTCTGTTGAAATTTTCGTAGTCGGACGTGCCTCTATCTCAATACCCTTAGAATCCAAAAATTCTACGGCACGATCAAGAGAAATATTAAATTCCCGTAATACCTTGTTTAATCGCATTGTTGCTGCCATAAACTGCTCTAAATTATTATCTATACCTACTTTACTATTGCGAGTAGGGTACTTTATTCTTCAAATTCTTCCTTGAGGATACGCATCACATCAAGTACTGTTTCTTCTTCAAGATCTGTACGACGTACAAGATCACTTACATCCTGCTCCAGTACGCTACGTGCTGTATCAAGACCTATTTTTCCAAAGGCTTCGATTACCCAAGCTTCTATCTCATCTGAGAACTCTGTAAGCTCAACATCTTCTTCTACACCTTCTCTATACACATCAATCTCATAACCAGTAAGCTGTCCAGCTAGACGGATGTTATGACCACCACGTCCTATTGCCTTACTTACCTCTTCTGGTTTAAGAACTGCTTGTGCAGTTTTATTTTCTTCATCTATCTTAATACTTGTAATACGCGCAGGGCTCAATGCTCTGGTGATATACAAATTAAGATTAGTCGTGTAATTAATAACATCTATGTTTTCATTACCAAGCTCTCTTACGATACCGTGTATACGAGAACCTTTCATTCCTACACAGGCTCCTACTGGGTCGATACGGTCGTCATAAGAATCTACAGCCACCTTTGCCTTCTCACCAGGAATACGCACCACATTTTTAACAGTAATTAAACCATCAAATACCTCTGGTATCTCTGACTCAAACAACTTCTCCAAAAACAATGGAGACGTCCTAGACATTATAATAGCAGGCTTATTACCTTTAAGCTCTACGCTTTCAATTACCCCACGTACATTTTCTCCTTTTCTGAAAAAATCTGAAGGTATCTGACGATCTTTTGGCAATATAATCTCGTTACCATCATCGTCAAGTAATATAATTGCTCTGTGACGTATATGGTGAACCTCTGCCGTATACAAATCACCTTCAAGCTCTTTAAACTGCTTGTATATGTTTGTATTATCGTGCTCGTGTATCTTACTAATCAAATTCTGACGCAAAGCTAAGATAGAGCGACGCCCTAAATCAATAAGCTTTACTTCCTCTGACACATCTTCACCTACCTCAAAATCTTCTTCAATCTTACGTGCGTTTGTTAATGATATCTCTTCATTATCATCTTCCACCTCACCATCTGCCACAACCACACGGTTACGCCAGATCTCTAGATCTCCTTTGTCAGGGTTAATAATTATATCAAAGTTATCGTCACTTCCAAAACGTCTTTTTAACGTACTTCTGAACACCTCTTCTAAGATGGCCATCAGGGTCACACGATCTATTAATTTATCGTCCTTAAATTCTGAAAAAGAATCGATTAACGCTAAATTCTCCATATCAACTTTTGTTAAAATTTAATCATCACTTTTGCTTGCACTATCTCGCTATAAGGAATCGTTTCTATCTTTTGAACGGTCACTTTTCCTTTTCCCACAGGTTTTGGCTCTCTTGTTTTCCAAGTAAGCGTTACATCTGTTTCTGTAGCATCGGTCATTAATCCTTCGACTTGCGACCCATCCTCTTTCTTTACTTCTAGATGTCTCCCGACGTTCTTTTTATATTGCCTAGGTATCTTTAAGGGGCTTGTAGCACCAGCAGACATCACTTCTAGAGAAAAATCTTCTTCTTCTCGATCTAAGTTATGCTCAACCTTACGGCTTACCGCCATACAATCTTCTACTCTCACACCAGTGTCACCATCTATAATGATTTTCACCTCGTTATTCCCTTGAATATCAAGACTAATCAAGAATAAATTAGGATTCTCGTCTAGCGCCTCTTGTAGTAAATTGGTTACTTTTTCCTTCAACATATAAGCCTATAAAAAGAGGGGACCGCTGTCCCCTCTGTATTCACTGCGTCTTTCAACGGTGCAAATATACTACAAATTATCCGTTATTAAAAGCCGCAACAGCCGGCTATTATTTTGTAATTTTAAGAGACCCAGCATTTAAAGTATTTAAAACCATATTACTCACCCACAAGGTCGCGTATTATGGCATTGTTTAACTATAAACTATATCCTTATGATTAAAAAAATACTTGTACCCACAGACTTCTCAGAACAAGCAGAAAATGCACTTAGAGTCGCTGCAGATCTTGCCAGGCGTCACAACGCATCTATAAACCTATTACATATGGTAGACTTACCTATGCAACTTGTAGATGCAGTTACTGGACAGCAAAGTGATTTACCAGAAGCTATATTCTTTATGAAACTGGCTCACCAGAAGTTTGAAACAATGATGAGCGCTCCTTACCTAGAAGGAATTAACATAGAAGAAACAGCAGAGTTTGACGGAGCATTTGAAGGTATTATGGACTACGTAAACAAGTACGAATCTGACATAATCGTGATGGGATCTCACGGCGATAGCGGGTTACACGAATTTTTTATAGGCTCTAATGCTGAGAAAGTAGTAAGAAACTCCAAAGTACCTGTGCTTATAATAAAGCAAAAACACGAACTTTTTAAACTTGACAAGTTTGTATACGTAAGTGACTTTAAAGAAGAGAACCACACAGCATTTAGAAAAGCCGCTGCTTTTGCTCTAGATAGCGATATAAAACTACATATGCTTTATGTAAATACCCCGAGCAACTTTCAGACTACCCACGAGATAGAAGCCACTATGAAAGAATTTATGGCAAAAGAACCAAACTTTACAAACTACTCTCTTAATATCTATAATGACAACAGCATAGAAAGCGGCGTCCTACATTTTGCAGAAATGATAGATGCTGGAATTGTAGGCATAGGTACTCACGGCCGAAAAGGACTCTCTCACTTTCTAAACGGCTCACTAAGCGAGGGACTCGTTAACCACGCCAAAAGACCCATTATAACCTTTAGGATTTAAAATTAATCATCCAGAGACACCCCACAAGACACCTCACTATTATGTAGAGGTGTTTTTTTTGCTTTCGCGAAAGCGCAACACAACTCAAAACGATATGTTAACTAACTGCTAATTAGCATTTTGTTATAATTTAAAGAAGTAATCACTACGTATCTTTCTGGAAAATAAACTGTTATGAACAGATCATTAAAACACACCATCCTTAAAGAGCTTAACACTCTTATAGATTACAGTTGTGAGCCGCACACCGCTCAACCCGTAGACTTCTCAAGCCTACATAAAGCATTAATAAAAAAATATTTTCAAGCAGAAAATGTAAGCTTTGATTTAGAGAATCAAATGGTGTTACTCGAAGTTATGGTAGATCAATCTATTAATGAGACCGCGCAAGTACAAGTACCGGTAGATTATGCGAGGTTTAATGATTTCTTAAAGTCGTGCATAGAAGACAATCACAGTTCTTTACGCTATTATAAAAATATGCTCACTTATTATCACGTCATTAAACCAATATCTGCTTAAAACATTAATTACAAAGCAATCACAATATTAAATGTAAAATTTCCCCAATTTACTTCTTGATTATTGAAATAAAAAAAACCCGACCTAATTAAAGGTCGGGTTTTTAAGTTGGCCCACTAGGTCTCGAACCTAGACTCTTCTGTACCAAAAACAGACGTGTTGCCAATTACACCATAGGCCACTATATTTTTTCAATAGCGAGTGCAAATTTAAAGGAAAGTTTTACATTCACAAACATTATTCAAAAAAAAATAGCTCATTTTTCAAAAATTACTTTTCACATCACAAAAATCCTGCGATAACCAGCTATAAATGAAGCTCAGAGCATAATTGTTAAAATTTCAAATTTTTATTTTTAAGAAATAATTAATGCCCCACCTACGTTACCACAAATCAGGGGTATTGCTTAACTTCGTCCCTTTACAAAATATAACATAATGAGCGACTTCAACTTTGCGAAGTATAACAAGATTCTGGGCTGGACTGTATTTGCCATTGCCCTTATAGTATATTCTCTTACCGTAGAGCCTACGGCTAGTTTTTGGGACGCCGGAGAGTACATATCTACCTCGTCAAAACTTGAGATAGGCCACCCGCCGGGAGCACCACTTTATCAAATACTAGGAGCCTTTGTTTCTATTTTTGCTCCAGACCCAACTTATATTGCCCTTGCAGTAAACTACCTATCTTGTTTAAGTAGTGCATTTACCATACTGTTTATGTTCTGGTCACTCACTTTATTGCTTACTAGAACACTTACAGAAGAAAAGGAACTCATCACAAAAACTAAGCAGCTTGCCATCCTTGCGAGTGCTGCCATAGGGTCACTTGCATTTGCATTTACAGATAGTTTCTGGTTTAATGCTGTAGAGGCAGAGGTTTATGCACCTGCTGCAGTTGTACTATCATTACTATTCTATCTTGGGCTATTATGGGAACGTGATATGCACAAACCTCGTGGTAACCGCTGGCTCATACTTATCTCATTTATTGTGGGACTCTCTTTTGGGATACACTTTATGGGATTACTTACCATACCTGCTATAGGTCTTCTTTACTTTTTTAAAAATACGGAAAAGGTAACCCCAAAAAACCTTCTTATCGCCCTAGTGATTGTGGTAGCTATACTGATGTTTATTTTTAAACTACTACTACCGTACACCCTGTCACTTTTTGGATACCTAGAAGTATTCTTTGTAAATTCTATCGGACTTCCGTTTAATAGCGGGACTATTATTGCTGGTTTAATTTTAGTAGGACTGTTTTATTATGGGTTAACGCTTTCGCGAAAGCGTAACAAACCCCTCATACATACTACGCTCTTATGTATGTTATACATTTTTATAGGATTCTCAAGCTGGATGATGCTTCCTATACGTGCAAATGCAGGAACAACAATAAATGAAAACAATCCATCTAATGCTAGATCACTACTCTCATACTATAATCGTGAGCAGTATCCAGAAACAAAACTCTTTTACGGACCACAGTTTACAGCAGACTATGCTGGATTAGATCCAGATACTCCCTACCTAGATAAGCCAAAACTTTATGAGAAAGATGAAAAACTAGGCAAGTATGTAGTTGTAAACCAGTGGCGCAATGCAAAGCAAAATCTTGATGATGCACACAGTGCGATTTTACCAAGAATGTGGAGCCCAGAAAATAATGCAAACTATATGCAGTATACAGGGCCACTTAAATTTAGCATTAAGTATGACCCTAGTATGCCAGAAGAAGATCGCCAGTATCTTCAAGATGTCGTAACTCAGTTTAAAATAGATTATAGAGATGGCAAGGTAAACTATGAAGGGTACGATGCTTTCTTAAAAAGTCAGATAGGTCAATATCTCGATGTAGAAAAACCATCTTTTGGTGATAATATGAACTATATGTTCAGCTTCCAGTTTGGGTATATGTACTGGCGCTACTTTATGTGGAACTTTGTAGGTCGCCAGAACGACATACAAGGTAAAGGTGATGACTTTAATGGCAACTGGATTTCTGGTATAGACTGGCTAGATGGTATCTTTTTAGGACCGCAAGAAAACCTACCGTCTGATGTTGAGAACAACAAGGCACGCAACACGTACTACTTCTTACCATTATTATTAGGATTACTAGGTCTACTCTTTCACGCAACTAAAGACTGGAAACGCTTTGCAGTGTTACTCGTGTTTTTCTTGTTTACAGGTCTTGCCTTAAAAGTATATCTCAACGAGCGTGCTTTTGAACCTCGTGAGCGCGACTATGCGCTTGTAGGTTCCTTTTATGTGTTTGCAATGTGGATAGGTTTTGGCGTTTATGCCCTCTTTGATATTGTAAAAGATTTTATAAAACCTAAAACAGCAATGCCTATTGTGGCTGTAGTATGTTTACTAGCTGCACCTGTACTTCTAGCATCTCAAAACTGGAATGACCACGATCGTTCTGGCAGAAAGACAGCGCTAGCAATGGCAAGAAAATACCTAGACTCTGTAGATGAGAATGCCATCATATTTACCATAGGTGATAATGACACCTTTGCCTTATGGTATGTACAAGAGATAGAAGGCTATCGTACAGATGTGCGTATTGTAAATACAAGTTTAATAAACACAGACTGGTATTTTGACCAGATGAAGCGCGCTGCATACAAAAGTCCACCGGTGCCTAGCACCCTCACTCACGACAAGTATGCGGCAGATAATAGAGAGGCGCTGTTTTATCAAGAGACTAAAGACTCCATTATCCCAATCGCACAATGGATGAACTTTATCGCAAGTGATGACCCAAGGACTAAGGTTGAGTATGCAAAAGGGCAGTTCTTTAATACCTTCCCTAGCAAGAAAGTAAGAATCCCAGTAGATAAAGAGTCTGTACTTAAAAACAAGATTGTCCCTATAGATGATGCAGATGAGATTGTACCATACATAGACATCGAGTTAAGTGGCAATGTGCTTTATAAAAACAGATTGCTTATGCTAGATATTATAGCAAGTAACAACTGGGAGCGTCCTATCTACTTTACGGGCGGAAGCTTTGGTGATGATGATTACTTATGGATGAAGGATTACCTGCAGCTAGATGGTGTTACCTACAAGCTCATCCCTATACGCACACCTATAGACCCTCGTAACCCGTATGATATGGGTCGCGTAGATGCAGATAAGATGTATGATATTGTAAAGAAATGGTACTGGGGTAATAGCGGTAGTCCAGACATTTATCACGATCGTGAGACGCGCACAAACGCAATTACCTACAGAGGTAATATGGCACGTCTAGTAGAGCAATTACTAGCCGAAAATAAGCCAGAAAAGGCTAAAGAGGTTATGGATCTCGCGATGGAAAAAATGCCAGTAGACATCTTTGAATTCTACACACTAGTTGAACCATACATCACTGGCTATTATGAGATAGGAGAAAAGCAGCGCGCTCAAGCCATATGGCAAGAAGTAGCTGCAAAGTACCAAGAACAACTCAAATACTTTAGCGCGCTAGATGCAGAGCTACAATACAAGTACTATGAAGAGATACTTACAAACATTGAGAAGTATAGAAGCCTTGTAGACCTACTTATCATAAATGATGATAGAGAACTCTTTGAAAAAGAGGCTCAAATTTATGACAACTATATGCGCTCATTCCCCTACCTACTAGGAGATGATGAGGAGCCAGAAAATGGTGCTGTAGAAGTACCATTAGAAACTGTACCAGCAACAGGCGGTGCGATTAATGCAGACTCAATTATCGAGGAGTAGATATATTAGCACGTGTACTTAAAACTGTCCAGAGTCCCAGCATTCCTTAAGTGGTTATATCCACAATGGTATGTTTGGGACAAAAAGACTAGTAAGAAAACGGTCTATCTCACTTTTGACGATGGCCCAGTACCGGAGGTGACAGAGTTTGTTTTAGATACGCTTTCGCGAAAGCGTAAAAACCCCATTCCTGCTACCTTTTTCTGTATAGCTGATAATGTACGTAAGCATCCAGAGGTTTTTAAACGCATATACCAAAGCGGTCACTCCATAGGAAACCACACCCAGCATCACTTGAATGGTTGGAAAACAAGCACAGACGCATATATAGATAATGTTAGGCTCGCCGAAGAGGAAATATCGACTCATTTACCTAAGACAATAAACACTCCTACTGCGCCACTCTTTAGACCTCCCTACGGAAAGATAAAACGCAAGCAAGCTAAGGCCTTAATAAAACTTGGTTATACAATTATAATGTATCGCGTGATTGCCTTTGACTGGGATGCGCATACTTCTCCAGAACAATGTCTTGATAATGTAATTAAGAAGGCAAAAAATGGAGATATTATCGTTTTTCACGACAGTGTAAAAGCCTTTGAAAATATGAAATATGCACTACCGCGCGCTATAGCGTATTTTGAAAAAGCGGGCTTTACTTTTGGAAGGTTAGAATAATCTAAGAGGCATACTCTTGCATAATACCTATAATGGTATTTGCATCTAGCTCACCACTCTGGCGCCATATCATCTCGCCGTTTTTATAGATAATGAGCGTAGGCAAGCTTTTGATGCGTAGCGCATCTGCTAGTTCATTGTTCTTATCTACATCTATTTTTATGACTTTACCCTTATCTCCTACTGCCGCAGCAACATCTCTTAGTATGGGATGCATTGAGACAGAGTCTTCATTCCACTCTGTGTAGAAGTCTAAAAGAACCGGAATATTAAGATCAATAAGTTCACCAAATTTTGACATACCCTACAATTTTAATTAAACAATCAGGCGTTTCAAGCTTCGTAAAGATAGTATATTCTCCTTACTATGCGTTTTTACCACTTTTTTTCAACTCTATAACAGTTATCTCTGGCCAGATTCCTACCCTACCCGGAAAGGCTAGATACCCAAATCCTCGGTTTACATTTATATACTGTTTTGCATCTTCATAAATACCTGCCCAGTACTTGTAACGCCACTTTACAGGGCTCCACTTAAACCAACCTGGTATCTCTATACCAAACTGCATACCGTGAGTATGACCGCTCAATGTAAGGTGAAAATGTTCTGGGTGATCTTTTACCTCATACTCCCAGTGTGATGGGTCGTGACTCATCAATATTTTAAAGTCATCTTGAGCGAGACCAGAGATTGCTTTATTAAGATCTCCAGCTTTTTTAAATCCGCCTTCACCCCAGTTTTCTACACCTACTATAGCGAGACGTTGCCCATCTTTTTCAATATAATGATGCTCATTAAGGAGAAGCTTAAACTCCATCTCTTTTTGAATTTCTTTAAGTCTATCAAGATTTGCAATCTTAGCTTCTGGCGTAGGCCAGTCTATGTAATCACCATAGTCGTGATTTCCTAAAACAGAAAACTTACCGTCACGTGCCTTTAGCCTTGCAAAAGTCTCTTTCCAAGGTTCCATTTCTGCGGCCTCATTATTTACCATATCTCCAGTAAATAATATGGCATCACTTGCCTGCTCGTTTATTAAATCTATAGCGTAGTCTAGCTTTTCGGCATTATCAAAACTACCACTGTGCACGTCACTTATTTGAGTAATCTTATATCCATCAAACGCTTCAGGTAAATCATCAAAACTGAGTGTATACTTAAGTACCTTAAAGTTATAACGCCCCTTAATAACACCATATAGAATAGATGCAAAAGGTATCGCTGCTAGACCAAGTGCAATCTGGCTTACAAACTTACGTCTGGATGGAATTGCACCGCCCTGTGTGTTTCCAGTAAGTTTATTGACGCCTCCCTTTACAAGCCTGAATATATCCTCACCAAACATTGTCGCGATAATGACCAACTTACAAACTATCAAAATCACAAAAGAGACAATAAAGAACTGTGTAAGTGGACTCATATTGCGCCTACCTCCTGTAGAGAATTGATAAATCATCCCTCCTATTATAAATAAGGTAATAAGAAAGTATAGTATCGTACCCCATCTTCCTTTTACTAGGAATCTGAATGCTTGGTAAGCATAAATATCTAGGGCTATAATAAAGGCAATAAAAAATATGAGTCTAAGCACAAATAAAGAATTTTAACAAAAATAGCTGGTCACAACCTCCCAATACTGTATTTCACTTTTCTTTAACTATTAGTGAGCTATACAGTTACTTCAAGAATAGTAGCGCGGTCACTTATAAATTGTACAGTATCAACCTTAGCTGGAAGCACAACTGTCTGACCTTGCTTAAAATCATAGGTCTTATTATCATACATAAAAGAAGTACTTCCTGCCACACACATTAGTATGGTAAAAGAATCTTGATGACTATAATCTCTAAGTGATTTACCTTCTAGATCTAACACAGCTGTCGTAAAGTAATGATCTTCTATAACTGGAACAGAAGTATTAAGCTCAGCCTTATAAGGAGTCTTGTAATATTCACACCCATTATAATCTAGCACATCTGTAGCCTGCTCTGTATGTAGGTCTCGTTTCTTACCAGTCTTTACATCCACCCTATCATAATCATACACTCTGTATGTCACATCTGAGGTTTGCTGTATTTCGGCTAGCATAATACCAGCTCCTATTGCGTGTATTCGTCCTGCAGGAATATGAATAATATCACCTTTAGAAACATTTTCCTTGTGAAGTAAATCGATTAAAGAACCCTCACTAACTGCCTTAGTATAATCTTCTGGTTTTGTATCACTCTCAAAGCCCACTATAATCTCTGCATCTGGCTCTGCATCCATAATGTACCACATCTCATTTTTACCATAAGAGTCGTGACGCGCTTTTGCTATCGCATCTCCAGGATGTACCTGCACCGAAAGTGGCTTTTCTGTATCTAAAAACTTTATGAGTAGCGGAAAATGACTTCCAAATTTATCAATCACTGTTTCCCCTAGAAAATCTGCGCCATAACTAGCTATCAACTCATTAAGGGTTTTACCTGCAAGCGGTCCATTTGAAACAATAGTCTCACTGCCAGCGACTCCAGAAACTTCCCAAGACTCACCTATATGATCTCCATCAAATTCTTTATAAAGAACTGTACGTAATTTTGTACCACCCCAAAGGCGATATTTAAAAAGCGGAGTAAAAAATAAGGGGTATAAATTCATAATATTATAAGACTGCAAATATACGTATAGCTTACTAAAGTCGCTCTCTGCGTTTATATCTTACCGGTGATCTGTATTTTTGTAAACGCTATGCTTATACTTACAGATGTCTTATTCTCTATTTCTGAACGCTTTAATGTGGGACCTATACAACTTCAAATTGAAAAAGGAACACACGCAGCTATCATAGGCGAGAGTGGTTGTGGCAAGACCACTCTATTACAAATGATTTACGGTCTTTATGATTTAGACCAAGGCTCTATAACTTTTGATAATAAAAAGGTCACTGGTCCCGAAGAAAATCTTATTCCAGGGATGCCATATATCAAATATCTTTCGCAAGATTTTGACCTAATGCCTTATACATCTGTGACAGAAAATATTCATAAATATTTAAGCAGACTAGAGCCAGAAGCTAGCCAGGCCAGAACCGAAGAATTACTAGAAGTGGTAGAAATGACTCCCTTTGCATCTGCTCACGTAAAAACGCTCTCTGGCGGACAAAAACAACGGGTAGCACTAGCACAAACACTAGCGAAAGAACCAGAACTCCTATTACTAGATGAGCCATTCTCCCACATTGATAACTTTAGAAAAAACAAGCTGCGCAGACGTCTCTTTGCATACCTAAAAAAGCAAAACATCACCTGCCTAGTTGCTACACACGACAGCACAGATGTTTTATCATATATGGACAAGACTATTGTTATGCGAGATGGAACTATAATCGCTCACGAGCAAACTCAAAGGCTATATGACAACCCTCCTTCCTATTACGTAGGCTCCCTTTTTGGAGATCTTAATAAGCTACCTAAGCAATGGTTTTTTCCAGATGCACAAAAAGATGAGCAGCTACTGCGCTACCCACACCAGCTCACAATCTCTCCAGAGGGCATAAAGGTTGAGATTACCAGAAGTTATTTTATGGGAACTCATTATTTGATAGAAGCTTTGTGTGACGGGCAATCTATACTTTTTAATTCTGAAAGCAACCTTGTAAAAGGAGACACTACATACATTAATCTCAAGTAACTAATAAATTGTAGTGATCTTTATTACGCTTTCGCGAAAGCGTACTTCATCACCTTCTCGTTTACCCATTAGTAATTGACCTATAGGTGAGCCTATACCTATTGCATAAAAAGTGCGACCATCTACTTTTATAGCTCCTACAGGAATAGAAATAAAATAGGATGCCTGTGGGGTAACGACAACGCTACCCAAGTGCACTGGACCTTCTGAAAGATCAAGCTTTATTCTAAGAAAGGTTTGTTCTAGTTTTTCTATAGCTGCCAGTTGCTTGCCGGCATTCTCACGTTCTAATTGCAACATCGCTCTGCCGGTCTCGTGTTTATCTCCAGCTGTACTCTTAGTCTCCTCTCTTAATGAAGTTGCTACATTATCTAGAATTTGCTGCACCACATCTCTGCGTTGCATAAGATGCTCTTTACAAGCTTTGAGAAGTTCTTCTTTTATTTCAGGATGGGTCATAAGTGATATTACGGTCTGTAAAAATAGTCTATTATAAACCTACACTACGGAATAAGATTTGCCAAGTCTTCTCCCACAGTTGCACCTATGGCAACACCCATACCTCCTAGCCGAACCCCACAATACGTGTGGTCTGATATTTTTTTAAGTAAAGGCTGTTTCTGGCTACCTACCCCCATAATGCCACTCCACCTATGTGCTATTTCAAACTTTGTATGTGGCAGTATAACTTCTTTAAGTAAGCGTTCTAGCTCTTGCTGTATGACTTCTGTTTGTGCGATTACAGTGGTTTCCTCTCCTTTAAAATCGAGGTTACGGCCACCGCCTAAAAGTATCCTTCCATTTATATTTCTAAAATAGTAATACCCTCTATCAAGATGAAAGGTCCCTTTAAGATGCAAATCAGGTATTTTATTAGTTATCAAAACCTGTGCTCGTGCAGGTTTTACTTGAGTAAGACCTAGCTTTTTTGCAAAGCCATTTGTAGCAATGAGGAGCTTTTTTGTTTTGAACTGTACAGAGCTAGTGAAAACGGTTACTTCACTAGCATTTTCGGCATAAGAAATTACGCTTGTATTATTCAAAATCAAGATTCCCTTAGACTGAGCGAGTTGCAAAAGTGATTGCATCATACGCCCAGTATCTATTTGCCCCTCACAATTATTAAAGATTACTTGATCATAGATTCCATCACATTGCAGGTCATTTGGTTTTAAGCTATATACTTCCTTTTTGAAAATAGGAAATAGCAATTTATTTATGGTAGGTATGGCTTCAACACATTGCTTATAGAGACTGTTATCCTTCTTTAAAAATAGCTCATAGCCTCCGTTTTCTTGATAGTCGATACTCTTATCAATAAGCAACGCTCGCAGTTTTGTGAGGCCTTCTATTCTTTTTTTTACAAGAGCTACAACTTCATCTTCTGAGTGTGATTTTAGATCATCTAGTATTTCTGAAATACTACCAAAACAGGCAAAACCCGCATTTTTTGTACTTGCACCATTAGGAAGTATTCCTCTTTCTAACACGAGTATCTTTGCTTTCGGAAACCTTTCGCGTAAGCGTAAAGCACACGTAAGCCCTACAATACCGCTTCCTACTACGGTATAATCTACATTAGTAAACCACGTTTCTTGCTCCCAAAAACTAAACTCCATACATCTGTTTTTGTATAAAAATACATTTTATGTGTTAGTGACTCTAACTTCTCTCGTCTAAGGTGCTATGACAGCCAAAGGTTTTATCATCTTTATTTTTACAACTCAACTGCTTTTTATAGCAGAACCAAATAGTTACCATAAGGAGTATCATAACAATGGTACTATTAAGGCCGAGGGCTGGGTTATGGGTGAGCAAAAGATTAAGTACTGGAAATTTTACCATAGTAATGGCGAGCTTATGTCTCAAGGTCACTATGCAAATAACCTTAAAACCGACTATTGGTATTTTTACAATTCCCAAGGCAAACTAGTGCGCGAGGGGCATTATGAGCAGGGAAAAGCGCAAAATTGGTGGATTTTTTACGATATTGCGCGGCAAGAAACACGCAAAACTCAATATGTTAATAATGAACAAGAAGGTTTTTGCTTAGTCTATAAAAACAACAAACTCATCAAAGTAGAAAAATACGAAGCAAATCAATTAAAAGGTGAATGGACAAGTGTAAGAGCTTTTCGCCGTGATAATCCAGACATCTCTTTCTACTAGCATTATGGAGCCCCTTATAAAAGTTATTATACCAGCCTACAATGAACAAGATTCTATAGGACTTGTTCTGCAAGACATTCCCGCTATTGTCAACGAAGTAATTGTAGTAAGTAATGCCTCTACAGATAACACAGAGCAAGTTGCTCAAGAAAATGGAGCTACCGTTTTAAGAGAAGAGCAAATGGGTTATGGCTATGCTTGCCTTAAAGGGATGAATTATATTGCGAGCCATACTCCTAAGCCAGACATTGTTGTTTTTTTAGATGGTGATTATAGTGATTACCCAGAAGAGCTTACTAAGATAATCGCACCTATTGTGCAAGACAACTGTGATATGGTGATTGGTGCTAGAGATAAACGCTTTCGCGAAAGCGGGTCTATGACAGGACCACAAATTTTTGGAAACTGGCTAGCCACAACGCTTATGAGTCTATTTTTTGGCGCACGTTTTACAGATCTTGGCCCATTTAGAGCAATGAAATATGATAGCCTCCTCGCCTTAGAGATGGAAGATAAAACATATGGCTGGACTGTAGAGATGCAACTTAAGGTCTTAAAAAAGAAAATGAAATATACCGAAGTATCCGTAAACTACAGAAACCGCATAGGCGTTTCAAAAGTATCTGGTACTGTAAAGGGCGCAGTTATGGCAGGAGTAAAAATATTAGGGTGGATTTTTAAATACAGTTTTAAGTAATGATTTTAGAAATATCTATCATAGTTATCTACACGATATCGCTAGTTATCATATTTGCCTACAGTCTATCGCAACTCAACTTGCTTTTTAATTACCTAAGAGCGCAGCGCATTAAAGACGATGCCCCAAAGTTTAATTTTAAAGACCCGGCTCAAATCCCACTAGTTACTATACAGCTACCTGTATATAATGAGCTCTATGTGATGGAGCGATTACTAGACAATATTGCGTTGCTAGACTACCCAAAGGATAAGCTGGAGATACAAGTACTAGACGACAGTACAGATGAGTCTTTTGAGAGTACAAAAAACCATATTGAGAGACTTAAAAATCAAGGTTTAGATATAAAGCACGTTACTCGTGAAGACCGCTCTGGCTTTAAGGCTGGTGCTCTTAAAGAAGGACTTAAGGTTGCAAAGGGAGAATATATTGCCATTTTTGATGCAGATTTTCTTCCCGAGCCCAACTGGCTGCAACGCACGGTGCCTTACTTTAAAGATCGAAACATAGGTGTAGTACAGACTCGCTGGGGGCATATTAATAGAGAGTACTCACTACTTACTCGAGTACAAGCTTTTGCTCTAGATGCTCACTTTACACTAGAGCAAGTAGGTCGCAACAGTAAAGGTCACTTTATAAACTTTAACGGTACCGCAGGGCTATGGCGCAAGCAGTGTATAGAAGATGCTGGCAACTGGGAAGGAGATACACTTACAGAAGACCTAGACCTAAGTTATAGAGCACAGCTTAAAAACTGGAAATTTAAGTACCTAGAGGACGTAAAAACTCCAGCAGAATTACCTGTGGTTATAAGTGCAGCACGCTCACAACAATTTAGATGGAATAAAGGTGGTGCAGAGAACTTCCAGAAGATGTCTAAAAAGGTGGTCGCAAGCAAGAGCCTTTCTACCAAAACAAAGATGCACGGCATACTGCACTTACTTAACAGCACAATGTTTTTAAACGTGCTCATTGTAGCAATACTTAGCATCCCTATGTTATATATAAAGAACGAGTATGCTCACCTTAAGCCTTACTTTTACGTGATGTCTTTCTTTGTCATAAGTAGTGTGATATTCTTTATATGTTACTGGTTTATGTTTAAGAGTATTTACGGTGGCGGTTTTAAGCAATTTATACGTTATATAGGGATGTTCTTTACATTCTTTAGTATCGCAATGGGCTTCTCATTGCATAACTCTATAGCAGTAATAGAAGGGCACCTAGGGAAACGTAGTGACTTTATACGCACCCCAAAATTCAACATAAGCGAACTCAAGGAATCTTGGAAAGGCAACAAATACATCAAGAAAAACATCTCTATAAATGTGATTTTTGAAGGGCTATTAATGCTATACTTTGCCTTTGGGATGTACTCTGCCTTTGTGGTAGGAGATCAAGGAGGAGATTTTGGACTATTCCCTTTTCACCTAATGTTATTTATAGGTTTTGGGTTTGTATTCTTTAAGTCATTAACGAGCAAAGCGTGATAGCAGCCCTGTGGAAATATCAAAAAACCTCATTGCTTCTTGCAGTTGTTTCCCTTGTTGTTTACTATCTATTTGCACATCACTTACAAAGATCAGATTTCCCTCTTCTAGTAAGTCTTTACAGTATTTTATTTGCCTCTTTTTATCTAATCGTAAAGAGCAGTAAAAACGATTTTGGCCTTCTCTTTTTTATTGCCATCCTAGCCAGAATAATTTTTATAAATGCCACGCCTAACCTCTCTCAAGACTTCTATAGGTTTATTTGGGATGGCCGTATGCTCATACAGGGTTACAACCCGTATTTAAGCACTCCACAAAGTTATATTGATGCAGGTACAATAAGCATAGTAGCACAAGCTCAAGAGCTCTATGCAGGTATGGGTACACTCAATGCTAGTCATTTTACAAACTACCCACCTATTAACCAGCTCATATTCTTAGTTGCAGCATTCTTCTCAAGTAAAAGTATACTAGGAAGCGTTATCACATTCAGAATAGTAATTATACTAGCAGATATAGGTACAATCATCTATGGTAAAAAATTACTTACTAAGCTAGGTTTACCCATTTATAACATCTTCTGGTATGCCTTAAATCCTTTTATCATCATCGAGATGACGGGCAACTTGCACTTTGAGTCTGTGATGCTTTTTCTTGTTGTACTATCCCTTTACAAGTTATCGCAAGGCAAATGGATTTTAAGTGCTGTGTTCTTAGCACTCTCCATATCAACTAAGCTATTACCGCTGTTATTTTTACCCCTATTTATGCAATACTTCTTAACCAGAGGTGGCGGTAAGACAACCCACTTTAGAAGTTCATATCCTTGGAAAGTCCGCTTTCGCGAAATAAAAACAAACATACCCAGACTCATTTACTTTTACCTCATCACCCTAGGAGTTATGGCACTCACATTTATACCATTTTTAAGCGGTGCTTTTGCTGAAAATTTTGGCACCACCATTGCCTTATGGTTTCAAAAATTTGAATTTAATGCAAGCATCTATTACATCATAAGGTATATAGGCTATCAAGTTATAGGCTGGAATATTATAGGAGATGTAGGGCCCTTGTTACCCAAAATTGCAGTTGTACTTCTTGTACTACTCGCTTTTATACGTAACAATCGAAGCTTGCAGGCTATGATAACAGCCATCCTCATAGGGATGTTTTTTTACTTCTTATTATCGACTACCGTACACCCTTGGTATGTAGCGACACCATTATTACTATGTGTGTTTACTCGCTATCGCTTTCCTTTAGTCTGGAGCGCTACAATCCTATTAAGCTACGCAGCCTATGGTGCAGATGGCTTTAATGAAAACCTATGGCTTGTCGCTATAGAGTATATCACTGTTATAGGATTTTTTGTTTGGGAAGTGTTTTGGAAGCCAAAACCTGCTACTCAACTAGATAAACACTAGCCACTTTTCTATCAGTATAATTGCGACTAGCTTGGTCTGCTGTATTAAGCTCTAAAGTAAACATAAACTTATGTTGCATATCTGGAAAGGTTTCAGATACGAGCCAATCGTCTTCAAAGAAAACAAGTGTATAAAAACTATCTTCACCTGGCATCACAAGCTCATCATCTTTACAAAGCCTTGGGATTTTTTGACCTGCAGCCCACACCATTTCTGGAGTAGCACCATTAAGTCCATACACAGGTAGTGCCGGTAAGTTCTCAAAGGCTTTAAAAGAAGTCTCAACTCGATTATCTAGTGAGCTACTCTTGACAGACTGGTGAGCATACTCCTTAAATTGAGACCTTTCATTAAAACCGACATTAACGAGTAATATAAGAGCAATAACGAGAGATAGCAAGCTCTTATAGAGCTCCTTTTTTACTAGAAAGTAAATGATACAAATCCCAGCTAAAACAACAAAAACACCGGGTAGAATATCTAATACAGAGAGGTAAGCCAATTGCCACCCCAGTGTAAGCAGCGCTAAACCTCCCAGTATAATTAAAGTACCTATCAACCCAATATTGAAATAAACCGGCAAGGTCTCTCTTCTATCTGTAAGCTTACTAAAGCTCCTTACCAGATAATGTATATAAAAACCTATTGTAAATGCAAGCGGTATTAAAACAGGCATCAAGTAACGAGACTTTTTCTCTGGTATGATAGATAGTAAAACGACAGCCAGCAAGGTCCACAATAAGGTAAATGTGTACTCTTTACGGTGTAACACACGTGTTTTTAAATAAGGATAAAGGAGACTTATAAAAGCAGGTATCGTCCAGAGACCACTTTGAACAAAAAAGCTCCAGTAGTAATAAAAAGGACGCACATTATAACTCGTCCAATTACCTGTCTCCCTTTCGGCGATTCTTGCAAAGGTTACGGGATCTGCACTTCTTACATAAATATACCAGGAGAAACCTATCACGAGCCCCATACATATGGTTATTATAAAAGGCAACCACTTTTTACGACTCGTCTCTCTTCTATATTGTATTAGGTATGCTATCACAAAAGGTAAAAACAGTGCATAGAGCGACACAGGCCCTTTGCTTAGTATAGATGCACCTAGACATAATGCTGCGACTACCCATTTCAAGATATTGCTTTCTCCAGACGGACTTCTTAAATTACTAAAAAGGCAATAAATCCCAGAGAGCATAAATGCGTGAGCATAAATATCCCAAGGAGCCTCAAAAATGATGAGCACCACATAAAGAGATGTAACACTTATCAATCCATTAAGTAAACTATGACGAGGAGAAAGAGTAAGCTTTCGCGAAAGCGTAACAACAACACTCCCTAATAATACAACCATAAGTACCGCAGGAAGTCGCATTGCCCAGACACTTTTTATGCCAAACACATAGCCTGATAATGCTGTAAGCCAGGTAGGTAATGGTGGCTTTTCATAACGGGGCTCTCCGTTCATTGTAGTGAGTAGCCAGTTATTTTCTGTGAGCATCTCTCTTGCAGAGATAAAATTGCGCGCCTCCATTATGGTTACTTCTAGCGCATCTAGAAAAGGTAATAACATACCAAGCACCACAAAGGTGATGACGAGTACAGGGCGCTTTTCTAATTGCTCTATCACGCTGTTTTTGATATATAATGAAGGTATATATTACGAGCGTAGATAAAGGTACCTAGCGAGTAAGAGAGGACCATCACATAATCTACTCTGTATAAAAAGTATACGAGTGACAGCAGTCCTCCAGTAAAAGAAAATAGCCAAAAGCCTAAAGGTAGTGTGGCCTCTTTATTCTTTTCTGCATAAAACCATTGGTATACAAAGCGCAGGGTAAATAATACTTGTGCTACAATACCTAAAGTAAGTAGCCAGGTAGCCATCTCATCTTTTGAGAAGAGAGCGGCTAGATCAAACTTTCCATTATTCCAGCCATATGCAATGATGCCTATGGGTATAGCTATTATGAGAAACTGAGACCATTTAGGCAAGAGTTTCCACTGCTTTTGTATCTGTAGGTTTCTTATGTAAATGATGTATCCCAGCACTTGCCCCAGCATAAGCGGGAAGTCTGTACGGAAGTAACCATATATAAACAGTACAAAGGATCCAGAAAGACTAAGCCACCAGAAGGTTAAAGGTGTTACTACCTTCTTGCTCTTTTCTGAAAGTAACCACTGCGAAAGCATTCTTCCTCCAAAGAGGATTTGGGCAAGCACAGCAAGTAACGACAGACTATCCACGGCTGGAGTTTCCTACTTTATAATTAATATACTTTTTCTTCATCCATAGATAAGCAAAGCAATCCATAAGCGGCCCTAGAAGGCGGTTCCAAACTCCAAATTTTGCCTCACCCGCCACTCGCGGAAAATGACGCACTGGCACTTGTTTTACTTTACCTTCTTGTAATAATATCATTGCAGGTAAGAAACGGTGCAATCCCTTAAACATAGGGATGCGCTGTGCATAATCTGTCTTGATGATTTTGAGCGGGCAACCTGTATCATCCATCCCATCGTGAGTAAATGAACGACGTATGCCGTTTGCAATTTTTGAAGACATATTCTTAACAAAAGAGTCTTGCCTATCTGCACGTACACCCGTAACTAGATCGTAAGGTCCTATCTCTTCAATAAGTATATTAAAATCATCTGGAGCCGTTTGTAAATCACTATCTATATAGCCTACTAGCTCTGTATCTGCGTGATCAAAACCTGCTTTTATAGCGGCACTTAAGCCACAGTTTTCCGTAAAGGCGATGTACTCAAAATCTGTGCTACGTGCACAAATATCTTTTATGATATCTAGACTCGTATCCTTAGACCCATCATTTACAAAAAGCACTTTACTCTTTGCTTTTGCGGTTTTAAAATAGGCCTTAAATTCAGATTCTACTCGTAAGAGATTATCTTCTTCATTATACACAGGTACAACAATGGTGAGACGATACTCCATAGTCTATTAACCGTTTTTAAGATTGATCACCTCTTGTTTTGTAAGGTGACGCCAGTGACCACGTGGTAAGTCTTTCTTAGTTAATCCTGCTATAGTAACACAGTCTACACGCACCACCTCATAATTAAGATGTTCAAAAATAGTACGTATAATACTATTACCTGTATTTTTAATACGAAGTCCTACTTCTTTCTTAGGAGCTCCATCTACAAAGCTTATTTCCTCTACCATTATCGTCTTACCTCCTATTTTGAGGCCTTCTCTTATACGCTCTGCATCTGCAGCTTTAAGATTATTAGATAATTCTATATGGTATAATTTATCTACTCCCTTTTTTGAGTTTGTAAATCGTTGTACAAGCTCATCATCGTTAGTAAAGAGTAGTAACCCCATTGCGTTGCGCCCTAGTCTACCTATAGGTTGTATACGTGATTTTGTAGATCCCGCTACGAGGTCCATCACCGTATTACCTTTATCATTACTTGTAGTGGTTGCAAATCCTTTAGGCTTATTAAGTAATACATATGCCTTTGCCTCTGGGTTAATACGACGCCCGTCAAAACGTACATCATCTTCAATTTTTACTTGGTAACCCATCTCATTAATCACCTTACCATTTACGGTAACTTGACCTATAGATATATACATATCTGCCTCTCTACGAGAACATACTCCAGAGTTTGCTATATATTTATTAAGACGCATCGTCCCATCATCCTTCTTACGTTGCGTTTGTTTTTTTGGTGCATCAAAGGCTTTATCTTTTGCCTTTGCGGTAGGTCTTCCTCCTTGTTTACGTACGGGTTGTGTGCCACGAGAACCGCTTTTTTGCTTTCCTCCTGCGCCACTACGTCCAGATGGTTTTCCTTTTCCTCGATTATCTGCTCCTCTGCTCATTACATTTTATTTAAGCTACAAAGGTAAGATTTAGTCTGTTGTGATTAGTAGTATGTGTGTAGAATGTTGTGATAACCGCTTTCGCGAAAGCAATATAAGCCCACCACACCGCCTCAATATCATAAGTCACTCATTTTAAAACAGCTGCTTCGGCACAGAACTTGATTCTGTATAGGTGTTCAACATTTTTAAAACTTTATATTATGAGAAGACGTACTACTCCAGAAGTAAATGCGGGGTCTATGGCAGACATTGCATTCTTATTACTTATTTTTTTCTTAGTCACCACCACCATCGAAAAGGACAAAGGCATCGCCAGGCAGCTACCACCAGCACTCACAGATGCTACCGAAGCTCACGTAAAAGAAAAAAATCTATTACAAATTATGGTCAATCCTGAAAATGAAATTCTTGTAGAAGAAAAACGAGTCTCTATTACAGATCTAAAAGAGGTGGTTATTGCATTTTTAGATAACGGCGGCATACCACTGGGTATGGAAGGCCATTGTGATTATTGTCTAGGTGAGCATAGCCTACTCTCTTCAGATAATCCTCAAAAGGCAGTAATATCCCTCGCTCCAGATAGACTTACAGACTATAACACCTATATACAGGTGCAAGCTCAACTCACTGCGGCTTATGAAGGTTTGCGCCAGAGAGCATATAAGCGATTATACAAACAAGACTATTCATCTATTAACAAAGCGGTGCGAGAAGGCACCTATAATGGCAATCTAGAGAAAGTAAAAATGCAACTTAAAAAAGTGCGTTCCCTTTACCCGATGCTCATCTCTGAAGCTACTACAAAAAGAGAGTTAAGACTGTAAACTCATAAAAGAGGTGTAATCATAATCTGGATTACACCTCTTTTACATTAATCATTAAACTTAACTACCCGCTGGCGTTCTCTGTTTACTGTAAGCTGGGTTACATCTGGACGTGAGTAGTGACCTGATGGGTCAAAGTTTTGTCGCTCCTCATATACCTTATTAAAATCTAGGGTGTGATAAATATTACCTTCTGTTGTGATATTTGGTGGCAGTATAAACTCTCCATCTGGCCCGGCAATACAAGAACCTCCGTTTGAAGAAACTTCTGGAGCACGTTTTAAAACTTCTTGTAAATGTGGTGTCTCCTTTGGAAAATCTGTTGCGATTGCCATTCTACTTGATACCGATATAACATAACTGCGCGACTCGCGAGCAATGAATCGTGTGATGTCTTTTGTATTATAATCACTGCCTGGCCATACAGCTATGTGCAGGTTTTCTCCCTGTGCATACATTGCAGCACGCGGTAGCGGCATCCAGTTCTCCCAGCAATTAAGTCCACCTACAGTAAATTGTTTAAGCGGGTGTACTCGTAAACCGTGACCATCACCCGGAGCCCAGGTAAGGCGCTCATCATACGTAGGCTGTAACTTGCGGTGTACAGATTGTATAACGCCTTCTTGATCTATATACACAAGAGAACAATATAGACTAGCTCCACCCCTATCCATTGGTTTTTCTATAATTCCAAGATATATTGCAATATTATAATTTTGAGCAAGATCACATATATCTTGTAAATCCCCTCGTTCTATATCTACCGCATTTCTAGTATAGTGTGCGTGAAGCTCTTTTACCACCTTAGTGTCCCAAGCAGCTCCATCTGTAAGTGATAACCAGTATGGGTAACCTGGCAAAAGCCCCTCACCAAAAACGATGAGCTCTGCATCATTTGAAGCCGCTTCTATTATAGCTGTTTTTATTTTCTCAATCGTGGCATCTCGATCTCCCCAGACTGGAGCGATTTGAGCAAGGGCAACTTTAAGGTGGTTAGGCTGTGACATATAGTGGTTATGGTTTGTTTAAATAGGTTATCATCATTAAAAATACATAATAGTAGTCGATGATAAGTGATTACGCTTTCGCGAAAGCGCACAAAAAGATTTCAAAATCGTTCACTATAATTAGGAATCTATCTTATTGTTAGGAATATTTCCATAATTTTGACATAAATCCTAAATTATGAATTTTGAACGTATTAAAGAAAAACTAAACATCCTTGCAGATGCTGCAAAGTATGATGTCTCTTGCTCCTCTAGTGGTAGTAAGCGTGCAAATAAAAATAAAGGTTTGGGAGACTCGAGTGGTATGGGCATTTGTCACACTTACACAGAAGATGGCAGGTGTGTGTCTTTACTTAAAATTTTACTTACCAACCACTGCATCTTTGACTGTGCATACTGCGTCACACGTAAGAGTAATGATATAAAGCGAGCTGCATTTAAAGTTCAAGAGGTGGTAGATCTTACCATTAACTTTTACCGCCGTAATTATATAGAAGGATTGTTTTTGAGCAGTGGCATTTTTAAAAATGCAGACTATACAATGGAGCGACTTGTTGCTGTGGCAAAAAAGTTGCGCGAGGAAGAAAACTTTAATGGGTACATACATCTCAAATCTATACCAGGAGCCAGTGACGAGCTTATGCGAGAGGCAGGTCTATATGCAGATAGATTATCTGTAAACATAGAGATCCCATCAGAAAAGGGATTAAAACTACTTGCACCAGATAAGAAACGGGAAGATTTTATAAAACCTATGCAAAAGGTAAAAAATGAAATCATACAGTACAAGAGCGAGAAGAAACTCATAAAAAGCACACCTATTTATGCTCCGGCAGGCCAGAGCACACAAATGATTATAGGTGCAAGCGGTGAGACAGATGCAGAGATTATGTATACCAGCGCATACTTTTACAAACAGTTTAAAATGAAACGCGTGTACTACTCTGGCTACATACCTATAAGCTATGACGAGCGTCTACCATCTATAGGCACAGAAGTACCTATGATGCGAGAAAACAGATTATACCAGACAGACTGGCTGTTGCGTTTTTACGGGTTTGACATACGTGAGTTACTCAATAAGGAGCACCCTAACCTTGAAACAGACATAGACCCAAAACTAAGCTGGGCACTACGCAATCTAGAACACTTTCCCGTAGATATTAATAAAGCAGACCGGAGAATGCTCGCACGCATACCAGGTATAGGGATGCGATCTGTGCATAAAATTATACAAGCACGCCGCTATAGAAAACTAAACTGGGAGCACCTTAAAGCGATAGGCATCTCTATGAACAGAGCGCAATATTTTCTCATATGTGACTCTTCAACTTTTGAGACCAAAGACCGTACTGCCGCACAATTAAAGAGCTTGATTATGGGAACATCTGGAAGCAAGTGGCGTGGTGCATATAGTAACCAGCTCAATCTTTTTGGCTCAAATGCTCCTTTAACAACCTCTTGATATGGGAATGATAGATCAATACATATATGATGGCACCTTTGAAGGTTTTCTTTCTTCGGTGTTTGAGGTATATGAGCGCAAACCTTTGGTGGTAAAAATAGTAAGCGAGCGCATCGCTACCGAAAATTTCTTTGATGAGGAGCACATTATCTACACAGATCAAGTAAAAGCAGACCGCGTATGGAAAGGCATACAAACCAAAATAGGCAAAAAAGCAGGCGACTGGATTTATCGAGCTTTCCTCAGTGAAAAACCAGATCGTGAGCGCGTGCTTCTACGCATTATAAAAAAAGGTTTTTTAGGACATCGGGTTACAGAAGATTATGCAGATGTAGATGTTTTGAGACTGAGCAATCTTGTAAAAATGGTGGGTCGAGAAAAACACAGAATGGATGCCTTTGTACGGTTTAAACTCACAAAAGACAATGTTTACTTTGCAGAGATAGAACCAGATTTTGACACGCTACCACTTAATGCGATTCACTTCAAAAATAGATATGCAGACCAAAAATGGCTCATTTATGACAGGTGCAGACATTATGGAGTGTACTATGACCTGCATAAAATCTCATACGTAAAGCTAGAGATTTCAAAAGATATAAATACGAGTGAGGCAGCGCCTTTTTATTTCACCCACGACGAGATGCACTATCAAGATCTATGGAAAAACTATTTTAAGAGCACTAATATTCCTTCAAGAAAGAATATGAGACTGCATTTACAACACGTACCTAGAAGATACTGGAAGTACCTTAGTGAGAAGCAGCCATAGCGATGGTTGCAATACTTAGTTCGCTTTCGCGAAAGCGTAACTACTACTAGTTAAGTCCGCGTTTATCTATAAAGAAGCGTTTCATTATTTGCTCACACTCGTGCGCGAGAATACCACGCTCCACTTTAGTTTTAGGATGCAAAGTTGTGCCCATTTTCTCATAACCACGACGTTCATCACTCGCTCCGTACACAATACGCCCTATCTGGCTCCAGTACAACGCTCCAGCACACATCTGGCAGGGCTCCAGCGTCACATACAAGGTGCACTGCTGCAAATATTTACCACCTATATAATTTGAAGCACTGGTAATAGCCTGCATCTCTGCGTGCGCAGTTACATCTGTGAGGCGCTCTGTAAGATTATGAGCTCTCGCTATAATCATATTATCTATCACAACAACAGCTCCCACGGGTATCTCACCTTGATCAAAAGCGGCTTGAGCCTCTTGTAGTGCTTTTTTCATAAAGTAGGTATCGTCGTATGGTTCTAGCATCTGTTGTGTTTTATAGAATATAAAAATACAGATTCAAGACGTACCTTTGTGCGATGCAAAAAAGTATTCTAGATACCATTTTAAGTCCAGCGGACTTACGCGCTTTAGCTCCGGAGCAATTACCAGTACTTGCCCAAGAGTTACGTAGGTTTATCATAGATATTATTGCTACCAAAGAAGGGCACCTAGGTGCAAGCTTAGGTGTTGTAGAACTTACCATAGCACTACACTATATATTTAACACACCTAGCGATAACCTGATTTGGGACGTAGGTCACCAAGCTTACGGGCATAAAATCCTTACAGGTCGTAAAGACATCTTTCATACTAATAGACAAAAAGATGGCATAAGTGGTTTTCCTAATAGAGGTGAGAGTATTTATGACACCTTTGGTACAGGTCACAGTAGTACCTCAATAAGTGCTGCACTGGGTATGGCGATGGCTGCTGGTCTCAAAGGAGCGCATAACCGTCACCACATAGCAGTAATAGGCGATGCATCTATAGCCAGTGGTATGGCTTTTGAAGGGCTTAATCACGCTGGAGTTACAGACGCAAACTTGCTTGTAATACTTAATGATAATGCTATAGGCATAGACCCTAGCGTAGGTGCTCTCAAGAGGTATCTTACAAACGTAAAAAAAGGTACCGCTCGTGAAGAAAATATTTTTGAGGCGCTTAATTTTAGTTACTTTGGGCCTGTAGATGGGCACGATTTAAATGCCTTAATTGAGGTTTTACAGGAGTTAAAGAAAACTAATGGCCCTAAATTTTTACACGTAATCACTACAAAAGGTAAAGGTCTCGCTCTCGCAGAGCGTGAGCAAATCACCTATCACGCCCCAGGCAAGTTTGATGCTACAACAGGCATTAGAGTGGCAAAAGATAGCACTCCACAGCCTCCTAAATATCAAGACGTTTTTGGCCACACCATTGTTGAGCTTGCTACTTTAAATAAAGAAATTATAGGTATCACACCAGCAATGCCTACCGGCAGCTCTCTCAAGTATATGATTGAAGCTTTTCCAGATAGAGCTTTTGACGTGGGTATTGCAGAGCAACACGCAGTAACACTTTCGGCAGGACTGGCAACGGAGGGTATGGTGGTTTTTTGCAATATATACTCAACGTTCTTACAACGTGCTTATGACCAAGTAATACACGAC
Source organism: uncultured Dokdonia sp. (assembly GCF_947496725.1). Taxonomy (GTDB): domain Bacteria; phylum Bacteroidota; class Bacteroidia; order Flavobacteriales; family Flavobacteriaceae; genus Dokdonia. The sequence continues at coordinate 188,255 of NZ_CANMDS010000005.1, read as the reverse complement.
GTAGCGCTTCAAAACCTACCTGTTATCTTTTGTTTAGACAGGGCTGGGCTTGTGGGTCAAGATGGTGGCACGCATCAAGGAGTTTATGATCTAGCTTATCTTAACTGTATTCCTAATCTTATTATTTATGCGCCTAGCGATGAGATTGCTTTGCGTAATATAATGTACACTGCCCAGCAGGGTCTCGACCATCCTATTGCGATACGTTACCCTAGAGGGAGAGGTATTCATATAAACTGGCAATTACCATTTAAAGAAATATCTATAGGTAAAGGTTACAACGTTATCAAAGGAAAGAAGACTGCTGTTATAACTTTAGGTAGCATTCTCAAAAATGTACTGGCCGCAGTAAACGAGGTAAATGCAAGTTGCAGTGTGTATGATATGGGATTTTTAAAACCGCTAGACAAGGCGCTACTAGACACTATTTTTACCACTTATGAGCATATCATTACTGTAGAAGATGGTTCAAAAATAGGCGGTCTAGGTAGTAGCGTGGGTGATTACGCTTTCGCGAAAGCGTACAAAGGATCCCTTACCATCTTAGGCATACCCGATACTTTTATAGAACACGCTACGGTAGAGCAGCAATATGAAGAAGCTGGTATTTCTGTAGCTTCACTTTCTTTACTTCTTAAAAACTTCGCATAAAAAAAATCGGCAGGCTTGTGACCTACCGATTTTAAATAATTTAGACTTAAAGCTACTACTCAATAATGAGTTTTGTAGTCTCAGTCCCTAAGTCTGTCTGTACTTGTAGTAAATATATACCTGTTGCCAGACCTTCTGCCTGTAATCTTACTGTATCTTGAAGAACAACATCTTTTGAGAATACTGTACGACCATTAATATCAACAATCTTCACCGTACCAGCTCCTTGAGGAGTTGCTACTGCAATGTTTATCTCTCCATTAGAAGGGTTAGGGAAGATACTAAATACACCGTCTCCTACCTCTGCAACAGAAAGTGGACCATTACAAGGGTTTAAGTTATCTGGTGGTAAATCTGTAGCAGATGTACCATCTTCTCTTTCTCTCCAGTCACCTTGATCTGCAGACCATCCTAAACCTCTATTTGCAAAAGAATTCCATATGATACAACCCACGGCTGCCTTTTCATCTTCATCTGCTAGGTAAGGACTCATCTCTACAGCTGCTAGTATGGCATCACGACCATCTACAAATCCTGGGTTACAAGGTTGTAACTTAAGACCATCTATCACTAATTGTAATGCGATGTTATTACCTCCTGTACCGTTGTAAATATCTGCATCAAAACCATATTCTTCTATAAGATTCCAAGTCATATCCCAGATCATAGTCGTCCAAACATAACCTACTGGGTGTGGAGCCGTTGTATTTTCAAAAGTTGCTACACTATCATAAGTTGAGTTGTTTATAGCAAGATCTGTGCTATAAGGAGTAGGTCTTATTCCTCCACCATCTGTATCTTCACCTACCGCAAAAGTTCCTACGCCACGTATATCTGCTCCAGTATCTCCTTCTTGCATAGTTACCATTAGTCCAAAATAATCTGACCATCCTTCGCTCATCACCTCTGTAGCCTTACCAGCAACACAACCATCATTATCAAATTCAACACAAGTACGCATACAGTTAGCATTATTTCTACCACCTGTAAGTCTATTTGAAACACCGTGACCATACTCGTGAGCTATAATTCCATTATCAAGATCACCATCTACTTGGTATGGCCCTGTAAATAAAATAGATGCGTTTACTGTTTCGCCAGCTAGTAATGCAGCTATGATAGCCTCACCATCTTCTAATGAGACCATTAGGTTAGGTATTGTTACCTGATCTCCTACAGCTCCAGGAGCCATTGCGATAGGCGCATCTGCCACGTTATTTACTACGATAACAGCTACGGCACCAGCATTTTCGGCAGCAAGTACTTTAACTCCAAACTCACAAGCTCCTCTTCTTAGGACAGCAATTTTACCCACAAGGTCCTCGCCATTTGTAATAACATCACAAGCATCATACTCATCTGTAGAGTCTGCACCAGAGTTATCATCTATAGTAAGTACAAGATCTCCTACAATAGCCTCATCTTCTGGGATAGGTGCTCCAAACTGCGAAGGAACTCCAACATAACCACCTGCTAAAGGACCCTCAGCAATCGTTACCAGATCACCAGGAGGACCTGATGCAGAAAACAAGAACATTTGCATTCTTGGATTAAATCCATCTGGTGGTGTTGCAAAGTTTGCATTATTAAGTCCAGATCCATCTTGAGCATCTGCCACTACAAAATCATCACCATCTGCCATACCTGTATAATTGGTTTGTTGAAAATTCCCATTTTCTTCATCAAAACCATATTGGTATAAAACGTCGTGCATTATATTATTCCAATAGAATAGGTTAGTTGTCGCTGCATCTAACATATTTACAGGATTTGTATCAAAATTATAGGGGAAGTCAAAACTTAAAGCTTCTCCACCATCTGGTGATGAGCCAATGGTCGTTTCATTATCACCGGCAGTGTCATCAAGTGCATATACATTATTACCTCTTGTAATTGTAAACTCTGCTCCCTCTACTCCATCTGTATCGTGCCACCCAAAAGGTGATGCAAGTGCATCTTGTGGTTCTACTACTAAAGCAGCATCTCCGTGATTAGGACTTTCAAAAGGAAGTGGATAAACAAAATACTGTTCTCCAGCTAAGGCTGCATTTGCTTGATTTGCCTTAAAAAGTGTAAAGTTGTTTTCTTCTTTTACTTTTCGGCTTGTAACAGCTTTGTGATTATGTGTTCCAAAAGAACAAGAAACCACCCAGTCATTCTGGTCAAGAATCTCTCCACTGCTTGCATCTATGCGCACACTCCACCAGTGTTTACCGTCTAGGGTATGGATGTTAAGGTCCCAAGCTAGCACAAGTGCATCACCTACCGGCACGTAAACAAGCTCTACAGGTACATCTTCTAGAGAAACATTACCCGTATTAAGTAAGAACTCCTTGGTAGTAACGGTTTCAATTAATGAGAAAGAACCTGTACCTAATCCTAATCTCGTTGCTGCAGATGCTGCCGCTTGCAAAGGATTAAGTTGTGGAACCGTTGCATTAACACGTGAAGCTACGTTTGCCTCTAGTGTATTTGTCATATAAACGAGCTCTTGACCATTAAAAGCACCGTTTACAGCAGCATTAAAAATAGAAATATCATTGTATTTCTGTCCGGCATACACGTGTGTGATGCCTGTTTTTTGCGTTCTAGACTGACTGTACACATACAAGTCGTCTACATCTGAGGTTGTAATTCCAGACTCAGATCTTTGATTGATTAATTGTTCTTGCAATAGGGATACATAATCTTGGGCCTGCAAACCAGCAGCGCCAAACAAGAAAAGAATAGCAAGAAATTTTGAGTAATGTTTAAGCATATATTTAGGATTTTAGTAAGCTGGGTAAAGTTATGCTAACAAATGTGTTAATACAAATGCAAAATAATGATTAACAGTCTTGTTTAACTAGAAATATTCATTCCCTTAAGCTGTTCAAAAATTTTCAACGACTTGCTATCTGTCATAACAGATACCTGATTGCATATTTCCAACAATTCTTGATAAAGGGAATTATCTTCTCCAGTACGTGTTTTAAATAATTGTATCACCAGCTTATCGTAGTGTGTCGGCTTTTCTGTAATAGCCTTACAACGCGCTGTTAATAATGTATTTAAAATTTCATATCCAGCAATCTCTTTTGAGATCACCTCATCACTCTGGTAAATATTTGAGACACTTATTTTAAGTACGTCGTTAATTTGTGCTTCATAACTAGATTTATCCAATAAACCTTTTGCAAAAATACCATTGAGTATAGCCTCTTCATTATCCATAAATATAGAAACGGCTTCATCTATTAAAGTTCCTATAGCAAGCGCACGTAAGTAACCTACTCGTGCAGACTTTTCAGTAAGAGCCGCATACTTAGACCTATTAATATGAGGAACTAACTTAATAAGATACTCTAATGCATACTCTTCTGGTATAAGTCCAAGGTTTATACCATCCTCAAAATCTATAATTGTATAACAGATATCATCTGCCGCCTCTACTAGAAATGTAAGTGGGTGCCTTGCATAACTTACATCTTCTCCTGTACGAGTCTGGATAAGTCCCAGCTCCTCTGCAACTTCTTTAAAAGCTTCCTTATCTTCTTGAAAGAAACCGTATTTCTTATCGGCTATATGCTTCGTAGGTTTATGAGGTAGTGACTCTTTTGGATATTTCATAAAAGTACCCAGAGTCGCATAAGAGAGTCTCAAGCCACCATCTGCACCAGGTCTTGACTCGGTAAGAATTTTAAATCCGTTTGCATTTCCTTCAAAGCTACAAAGGTCTTCATACTCCTTTTCTGTAAGCTCAGACTTAAATCGTTTACCCTCTCCATTTTTAAAAAAATCACCTATAGATTTCTCTCCAGAATGACCAAAGGGGGGATTACCTATATCGTGAGCCAGCGCAGCCGCAGCGACTATAGCTCCAAAATCATTCATCTTATAACCGTGTACTTCTGCCAGATGTGGGTATTTTTCTAAAATACGCTTACCTACTTGTCTTCCTAAAGACCTCCCTACAACAGCTACTTCAAGACTGTGTGTGAGTCGTGTATGAACAAAATCTGTTTTAGACAAAGGGATTACTTGTGTCTTATCTTGTAGACTCCTAAAAGCCGATGAAAATATAATACGATCATAGTCTACCTCAAAACCTAACCTCGTTTCATCTTGCTCTGCTCGTAATCTTTTATTTGTATCTCCCTGTCTTTTGAGTGAAAGCAGGCGTTCCCATTGCATCATAGTTATCTATTTCTTAAAGGTAGACAAGATAGTGGGTTTTACGCTTTCGCGAAAGCGTAATCTACATCTCCTCACAAATGTTAAGTAAACCAAACCCTCTTAACATTTAACTAACATAAATATTACCTGTTAATAAAGGAAGCGTAACACTCCCATAATCCACCCGCTAGAAAATGTGATGATATTTGCAGCGAACAAAACAAGATTCAAAACTAACTCGATTAACAATGAAAAAATTCTTTTTAAGCGTAGCATTCGCAAGTGCACTACTAGTAAGTTGTGGAGATGATGACCAACCAATAGTTATTACAGAACAGCCTACTGAAACACCAGGAGAGACAGTTAACGGAACTCTTACAGGTGAAATCAATGAGGATCTTACACTTACAGCAGATACAATCTGGGAACTAGATGGACGTGTTACAGTAACTGCTGGCAATACACTTACTATAGAGCCGGGAACAATCATAAAGGCCTTTGCAGGTCAAGAGGCAAACGCATCTGTACTTGTAATTGCAAGAGGAGCAAAAATAGAAGCAAACGGTACAGCAACTGCACCTATCATTATGACATCTGCTGCAGATGGAATTGCAGTAGGACAGACAGTAGGAACTCTTGATGAAAACACCCGTGGTTTATGGGGAGGGCTTATCGTACTAGGAAGAGCACCTATCTCTGAAGATGGTGATATAGAAGCAACACAAATTGAAGGTATCCCTGCAGATGATACAAACGGACTTTACGGAGGTACAGATGCTGCAGATGATTCTGGAACAATATCTTATGTTTCTATCCGTCACGGAGGAACATTAATAGGAGAAGGAAACGAAATTAACGGTCTTACACTAGGTGGTGTAGGTACAGGTACAACTGTAGATCACGTAGAGGTTGTAGGAAACGTAGATGACGGAGTAGAATTCTTTGGAGGAACAGTAAACGCTTCTAACCTTTTAGTATGGGCACAAGGAGATGACGGTCTTGATATCGACCAAGCTTACTCTGGAACTATCACAAACTCTGTAGTAGTAGCTGGAAACATTTCTGACCACGCACTTGAAATAGACGGACCAGAAGGATCTTTAAACGGTGCTTTTGTAATAGATGGTCTTACTATCATAGGTAGCGCTGATGCTCCAAATGGTGAGTATGCAGATTACCGTGATGGTGCTCAGGGAGCAACAAACAACGTATATGCTACAGGATTCCAAGATGGTAAAGATGTAGAGCTTGACAACAATGGAGTTGCTCAAAACTACATAGACGGTTTAGTAAGCTTCTCAAACTGGGTAGTAAACGGACCAACAGAGGCAAACAGCATCTTTGTAGAAAAAACTGGAGACGGTGAGTCTACAATAATCACTCCTTCATTTACAGATCAAGCTGCAGACTGGGCAACAACAGGAACATCTGGCGGTGCAGACCTTACAGTATTTGGATGGACATTTGCAGCAGCAAGTACATCTGGTGTGATTGACTAATTAATATAATATCACAATACACCAAAATTATCAATTGAGATTTGCCCGCTAGCTATAGCGGGCAATCTTATGAATTATAACACCTATGAAAACTTTAATTTATTCATTCTTTCTTTTAGTAACTGCCATAAGCTTACAAGCTCAAACTGGTACCATTGCAGGTACTGTAAATGACGGTCAACTTAATGACATTTTACCTTTTGCAAACATCCTCGTTCAAGGAACTACTAAAGGAACCACCTCAGACTTTGACGGTAAATACACGCTGGATGTCGAGCCAGGGACGTATGTAATCGAATTCTCGTTTGTGGGATACACTACACAACAAATTTCTGAAGTTGTGGTAAAAGAAGGAAGCACAACAGTACTAGACGTAACACTTTCTGGAGCGTCTCTAGACGAGGTTGTCATCACAACTACTGCACGTAAAAACACAGAACAATCTGTTTTGAATCTACAGAGAAAATCTGTGCAGTTACTAGATGGTCTTTCATTAGAAAGCATCAAAAAGAGTGGAGCAAGTAACGTAGCTTCTGCTGTACGTAATGTACCAGGGGTATCTGTACAAGGAGGTAAATATGTTTATGTACGTGGCCTTGGAGATCGCTACACAAAAACAATACTTAATGGTGTAGATGTACCAGGTCTAGATCCAGACCGTAATACACTACAACTAGACATCTTTCCATCATCACTACTTGAAAACATTATCGTAGTAAAATCATCTACTGCAGATCAACCTGCAGATTTTACAGGTGGAGTTGTAGATATTGTAACAAAAGACATCCCTAACGGAAAGCAGTCTAGCGCATCTATTGGGTTAGGTTACAATCCAGACTTTCACTTTAACAGTAATTACATCACTAACGAGTCTAGTGGTACTGACTTTTTAGGTTTTGATGACGGTTTACGTAGTAACCCTTTTAATGAGAACCAAGAATTCAACTTCCCTACCACTACGCCAAATACGGCAGAATTTCTTGCTGGAAGACTTAACCCTACCCTAGCAGCAGCACGTGAAAATAGTGGTGCAGATATGAGCCTGTCATTTACCACAGGTAACTCTTATGATGTAGGTGACAACAAACTCGGTTTCCTTGCTTCTGTTTCTTACAAAAACGAAACTACTTATTATGATGATTATGTAGATGGACAACGTTTTAGAAAAGATACAGATCCTAGTATTTTTGAGTTAAATACTGATAGAACGCAACAAGGTGAAAGAGGAGAAAACAATGTACTAATAAGTGCACTAGGAGGCCTATCGTACAAGACAGACCGCTCTAAGTATCGCTTTAATGTACTACACATACAAAATGGTGAGTCTGGAGCATCTCTCTTGACACAAACTAACCGTATAGATAACAGTAACACGGTTAAAAAAGACGTTCTTATTTACACAGAGCGTGCTCTTACTAACCTCTTTTTTAGTGGTAAACATACTAATGAAGATGCGAGCTGGACAACAGAGTGGAAATTATCTCCTACGTTTTCAAATGTAGATGATAAAGATTTCAGATCAACTCCTTTCTTAATTAATGAAGATTCTGGAGATTTTATTATAAGTCCATCTGAGTCTGGTGATGCTTCACGTTTTTTTAGAGAACTAGATGAAATAAATGTAGCAAGTAAATTAGACTTAACACGCAAGCACCAACTTTTTGAAAAAGATGCTAAGCTTAAATTTGGAGGAGCATTTACATACAAACAACGTGATTTTGCCACAATACGTTTTTCTACACCATTTAGAAACTTCGACTCTACGTTATTAAACGGAGATCCAAATGCTATTTTAGGGCAATATGCTTACAGCGCTACAGATGATTCTGGATTTTTTGTAAGAAAAGATTCAAACGAAAATGATTCTTTTGATTCTAATATGAATATTGCTGCGCTTTATGCGTCAGAAGAGTTTAGACCTTCTAGCTGGTTTACAGCAATTGTAGGTTTACGTGCAGAGAAGTTTGATCTTATTTATTCAGGACAAAACCAGAATGGACAAATCTTTGATGGTGAGAAAATTTTAGACAAATTTGATTTTTATCCGTCTGCAAACTTAATCTTTGATATGAATGAAGAAGGTGCTCAAAAACTGAGAGCTTCTTTTGCAAGAACAACGGCGAGACCATCATTTAAAGAAGCGTCTAATGCACAAATCTTTGACCCGATAAATAGTCTCTTGTTTATAGGTAACATAAATCTACAGCCTTCATATATAAACAACTTCGACCTTCGTTATGAGATTTACGGAGAAGAAGAAAAGAAGTTTGGACTAGGTGACTTCGTAGCACTTTCTGGGTTTTATAAGGAATTCAAAGATCCTATAGAACTAACATTCATTAAAGAAGCGACTGGGCAAATAACACCCAGAAACCTTGGTGACGCAGAGGTCTATGGTATAGAGCTTGAGGTACGTAAAAGTCTTGATATTATAGGACTTGACAATTTCTCTCTTAACGTAAACACATCTATCATTGAGTCTAATGAAACTTACAATGCTGATGAACTAATTTTTAGAGAAAACCTTTTAAGAGAAGGTGAAAGTCTAGGAGATGGCCGTGTACTACAAGGACAATCACCTTATTTACTAAATGCAGGTATTGCTTTTGAATCTAAAGAAACAGGATGGAAATCAGGCCTTTTTTACAACGTACAAGGTAAAACACTACAAATTGTTGCATCTGAAGAAGTACCAGATGTATATACACTTCCATTTAACGATCTTAAGTTTAACCTTTCAAAGTCCTTTGGAGAAGATCAAAATCAAACTATCACCTTTAAAGCTGGTAACTTACTTAATGATGACCGTGAGAGTGTTTTCCAATCGTTTGGAGCAGAAGACCAGTTATTCTCTAAGTGGAGCCCTGGACAAGATTTTAGCTTAAGCTACAGCTTTAAGTTTTAATCAACAATTATTTGAATTAGCCACAAAAAAAGGTCTCCATAGCGGAGACCTTTTTTTATAATATATGGGGGAAATATGTTCGCTTTCGCGAAAGCGTAAATATTATCTATTGCTTACTACTCGTGTCCCTTCGTTTTTCCAAGTGTTTACCTCTGCAACTCTAGAATCTCTATAGTTAACCTCTGTAAGCTTCTCTGATGACCAGAAAAACCAAGTACCTACTTTTTGTCCCTTATCGTATTGAGCTGTTGCTGTTTTGTTTCCATTACGATCAAAACTTGTCCATTCTCCTGTAATTTTACCATCCTTTGTAAAGTAACCCGTCTGACTTACCTCTCCTGTATCAAAATGAATTGTCGCCTCAATGACGTCTCCATTTTCTACGTATATGTTTTTTACAACATCCTCTTGTGCCTGTACAGAAACTACCATTAAAAGTGCTGCCGCTATCATCATTATCTTTTTCATATTCTTCGCTTTTTAATTATTTACCCTGTAAAGATAACTTAAACTTTACCATTAATCAACAATAAGGTAACTTTTTATTTACATAAAGTTTACATTAAATCTATATTTGTCTCATTTTCAATGATTTATATAATTTTTTTTAACAATTATAATTTACATACAGACAGATAGTTAGCATTAAAAAAGTCCATTTTACCATCACATTAGTAATAGTAATATTGTTCTTGACGCCCTAAAACTTCTTATCTTTCGCACGACTTAACCTTTAGATAATACCTAGGGTTTTTAGATTTAAGATTTTTGCACTTTTAGTCTTTTCAGTACGTTTTTATGGATAACATTTACATATTTATGATTGCCGCTCTTGCAATTCTTGCGATTGCAGACCTTGTAGTAGGAGTGAGTAATGATGCGGTAAACTTTTTAAACTCGGCTATAGGATCAAAAGCTGTCACGTTTAGAACAGTGATGATTGTTGCTAGTGTAGGTATTGCCTTTGGGGCTTTATCTTCAAGTGGTATGATGGAGGTTGCTCGTAAGGGTATTTTTGACCCTAGTCAGTTTTACTTCAATGAGATAATGATCATATTTATGGCAGTAATGATTACAGATATCATACTGCTAGATATTTTTAATAGTCTAGGTATGCCCACCTCTACTACCGTATCTATTGTATTTGAGCTTTTAGGCGCAGCCGTGGTGATGTCTATTATAAAGATTTCTAACAATAGTGACTCACTCTTACAACTGGGCGAGTATATTAATACTGATAAGGCTACAGAGATCATTTTAGGTATTTTACTCTCCGTCTTTATTGCATTTTCTGTAGGAGCTATTATACAGCTCATTACAAGAGTACTCCTTACTTTTGATTTTCAGAAAAAGGCATCTTGGGTTGCAGCTGTTTTTGGTGGTATTGCCGTGTCTGCAATTTCTTATTTTATCATCATAAAAGGGCTTAAAGGTGCAGATATACTTCCTCCTGCTTTTAGTAGCTGGGCAAATGAAAATCTTTTACAGTTTTTAGGAGCTAACTTTATTGTGTGGACCATACTATCTTGGGTATCACACGCAGTCTTAAAACAAAACATTTATAGACTTGTTATCATACTAGGAACTTTTGCACTTGCAATGGCATTTGCTGGTAATGACCTAGTAAACTTCATAGGTGTCCCTATGGCAGCTTATAACTCTTTTGGAGCGTGGTCTGGCTCTGGTATTTTACCAGATGCATTTAGTATGGAGCAACTGGCCGAAAAAGTACCTACACAACCTATACTCCTCCTCGTTGCAGGACTTATAATGGTGTTAACACTCTGGTTTAGTAAAAAGGCTAGACGCGTAGTAAAAACTTCTGTAGATTTATCACGCCAAGATGAAGTAAAAGAACGTTTTAAACCTAACTGGGTTTCTCAAAATCTAGTACGCCTAGTTATTATAGCAAATACTGGGGTTAATAAAATATTACCTGCTCCTATTAGAAATAGAATAAACAAAAGCTTTACCCCTGTTTTAATGACAAGCACAAAAGCAATAGACGCTCCAGCTTTTGATATGGTGCGTGCAGCAGTAAACCTGGTTGTTGCGAGTGTACTTATCTCAATAGCAACGGGTCTTAAATTACCATTATCTACCACCTACGTTACGTTTATGGTTGCAATGGGAACTTCTCTTGCAGATCGTGCGTGGGGAGCAGAGAGCGCCGTATATCGTGTTGCGGGAGTACTTAATGTAATAGGAGGATGGTTCTTAACAGCATTTAGCGCATTTACAGCGGCAGGTATCTTTGCATACTTAATGTACTTAGGTGGCAACCTAGCAATAATAGGTCTTTTTATACTCGCCATAGCTATGCTCGTACGTAACTATATAGCTACAAAAAAGAGTAATAAAAAAGCACAAATAGAAGAAGACTTACGTAAAGCAGAAAGCCAGACTATCTCTGGAATTATAGAAGAAAGTGCAGACAATATTGCAAAAACAATCTTACGTACCAATAAGATCTACACTGGTACTCTTAAAGGTCTTGCAAAAAATAAAGTGGGCAGCCTTAAGAAAAGTAGAGGTACCGTAGAGAAGCTCAATGATGAGATAGATGAACTACGCAACAACATCTTTTACTTTATAAAGAATCTTGAAGAAACCTCTGTACGTGGCTCTAATTTCTACATTGAGATATTAGGTTACCTAGAAGATATCACACAATCGCTAGAGTATATTGCAAAAGCTAGTTATAAGCACGTAAACAACAATCACAAACCACTACGTTTTACTCAAATTAAAGACCTACAAGAGATAGACAACAAGCTAAGTGAGTTCTTACAAGAAACAGCCACTGCCTTTAATGATCGTAACTATATGCGCATCGAGGCGCTTCTAGGTAAGAAGGATGAGCTTTATGGCCAGGTTACAGACAAGATCCAAAAACAAGTAGAACGTACCCGTTCTGAGGAGTCTTCTCCTAAGAATACGACTTTATACTTTGGTCTCCTTTTAGAGACAAAAGATCTTATAGAAGAGATTATGAATCTACTAGATTTATACAACACAGAACACAAGAGATCATAACAAGCATCTTTATTACATTAATAAAGCCCTATACGTCAAGTGTAGGGCTTTTTATATAATAAGTGGTGACATTACGCTTTCGCGAAAGCGTAACAGCCCTAAAAACGTTAATGATACGTCAAAACTCTTGTTAATAATACTTAACACACATCATATGCCGGACACCTCATTGTAACTTACTTATCTAACCAAAATATAAATAGATATGTCAGATATAATAAAAGATAAAGAAGACCCAACGGAAGAGTATTTACTTCAAGATAATAAGAAAACTCGTTTTGGAGCTACGTTTATAATCATCACATTAGTGATTCTCATAATTGCCGTAGCAGCGACCTATTTTGTATTAGGATTCTAAGATTAAAACTGTTTAAATAAAAAACGGCTCTCTATAAAATAGAGAGCCGTTTTTGGTTAGTTATGTTTGACGGTTTATGAACCGCACATTAAACAATCGTCATCACCTTCGGCAGCTTTTGCTTGTGCTATGATTGCTTTCATTTCTTCTGGCGTCATAGGGGCTGTGTTAGGCTGCTGTGCAGTAGTTTGCTCTTTAAGTTGTGCTTGCTGTGCTTCATAAGCAGGAGCTGGCTCTTCTAAGCTCATTTGCACTTGCATATCTGCAACGTTTTGCGCGTGTTGAGCAATAGCATCTACTTTAGATATCTCTGCTTGTGGAGCAGGTATAGGTGCTGGTGCTGGGGCTTGAGTTGCTGTAAGCGTTTGTGCAGCTCTTGCCGCTACTTGCTGTTTTGGCGCTGTAGGTGCAGTAACCGGAGCCTCTTTTTTCTTTGCAGAAAGTGTAAACTTCTTAGCATCTACCGCAGATTTTGTACGGAGGTAATACATACCTGTTTTTAATCCGCTTTGCCACGCGTAGAAATGCATAGAGGTAAGCTTTGCAAAGTTTGCCCCTTCCATAAATAAGTTAAGAGATTGTGACTGGTCAATAAAGTACCCTCTCTGGCGAGACATATCTATAATATCTTTCATAGACATTTCCCATACAGTTTTATACAGTTCTTTTAAGTCTGCAGGTATCACATCTATCCCTTGTATAGATCCATTTGCACGCATAATAGCTGCTTTAAGATCATCATTCCAAAGGTTAAGCGCCACGAGGTCTTCTAGTAGGTGCTTGTTTACCACAATAAACTCTCCAGACAGCACACGACGTGTATAAATATTAGAAGTATATGGTTCAAAAGCCTCGTTATTACCAAGTATTTGAGAAGTAGATGCTGTAGGCATAGGTGCTACAAGTAGTGAGTTACGCACACCGTGCTCCATTACTTCTTTACGAAGTGATGCCCAGTCCCAACGACCACTTAATTCCTCATCCTTTATATTCCATAGGTTATACTGGAACTCTCCTTGTGAGATAGGTGATCCTTCAAAACTTTGGTAAGGTCCTTCTACCTTAGCCATATCTTTTGAAGCTGTTACCGCTGCAAAATATAGTGTCTCAAAAATCTCTTGGTTAAGCTTTTTAGCCTCGTCGCTTGTAAAAGGTAAACGCAGTTTTATAAATGTATCTGCAAGACCCTGCACACCAAGTCCGATAGGACGGTGACGCATATTAGAGTTTTCTGCCTCAATTACTGGGTAGTAGTTACGATCTATTACCTTGTTAAGATTCTTTGTTGCACGTACCGTGATTTTATAAAGCTCTTCGTGATCAAAAGCACCGTTCTTTACAAACATAGGTAATGCTATAGATGCAAGGTTGCATACTGCCACCTCGTCTTCTGAGGTATACTCAAGAATCTCTGTACATAAGTTTGAAGAACGTATGGTACCAAGGTTTTTTTGGTTAGACTTACGGTTTGCAGCATCCTTGTAGAGCATATATGGTGTACCTGTCTCAATTTGAGACTCCATAATTTTCTCCCACAGTTCACGTGCTTTTATAGTCCTGCGACCTCTTTCTTCTTGTTCGTACTTTGTATAAAGCGCTTCAAACTCTTCACCGTGTACGTTAAAAAGGTCCGGACATTCATTAGGACACATAAGTGTCCACTTTCCATCCTCTTGTACTCGTTTCATAAACAAGTCTGAGATCCACATTGCATAAAAAAGATCACGGGCTCTCATCTCTTCTGCTCCGTGGTTTTTCTTAAGATCTAAGAAGTCAAAAATATCTGCGTGCCAAGGCTCCATATAGATTGCAAAAGAACCTTTACGTTTTCCTCCTCCTTGATCTACATAACGTGCCGTGTCATTAAACACTTTAAGCATAGGCACAATACCGTTAGACGTACCATTAGTACCTCCTATATATGCCCCCTTTGCACGTATGTTGTGTATAGATAACCCTATACCTCCTGCGCTTTGAGAAATCTTTGCTGTTTGTTTAAGTGTATCATATATACCTTCTATACTGTCATCCTTCATTGTAAGTAGGAAACAAGATGACATTTGAGGCTTAGGTGTACCTGAGTTAAATAATGTAGGTGTAGCGTGTGTAAAGTATTTTTTAGACATTAACATATATGTCTCCTTTGCTGCCTCTAGATCGTTAAGGTGAATCCCTATAGATACACGCATTAACATATGCTGAGGACGCTCTGCTATCTGACCGTTAATCTTAAGTAGGTATGAACGCTCAAGTGTTTTAAAACCAAAGTAATCATATCCAAAATCACGGTTGTAGATAATTGTTGAGTCTAGCTCATCTTTGTTATCCATAATGACTTTATACACCTCGTCTGCTACCATAGGTGCCTTTTTACCAGTACGTGGGTTTACGTATTGATAAAGGTCTGTCATCACTTCAGAAAATGACTTCTTTGTGTTCTTATGTAGGTTTGATACAGAGATACGTGCTGCAAGCTTTGCATAATCTGGGTGACTGGTAGTCATAGATGCTGCAGTTTCTGCTGCAAGGTTATCTAGCTCACTTGTAGTAACACCGTCGTACAACCCTTCTATAACACGCATTGAGATCTTTACCGGATCTACAAAATCACTTAGCTCGTAACATAACTTCTTTACCCTTGCGGTGATTTTGTCAAACATAACCGGTTCCTGACGGCCATCTCTTTTTACTACATACATACACTTAAAATATTGTGAATTCTCATAAGTTTCCCCCTTTTGAGAATTCGGTTAGAATTAGGGATGACAGTCTCTTTTGGAGAATGTATCCATTGGTTAATGTTATGGCGATTGCGTGTTGTTACGCTTTCGCGAAAGCGGAAAAGTAAACCTCTTCCACCTATTTATTATTTATTATAATGCTTTAGAAAGATGCATCAAAGCTTATAGACTGACCACTACCGTCGTCATCTTTATCTTTTACAACTCCTGCTTTTTGATACTCTCCTACTCGCTTCTCAAAGAAGTTAGTTTTACCTTGAAGTGAAATCATATCCATAAAGTCAAATGGATTTGCCGTATTGTATACTTTCTCACAATCTAGCTCTGTAAGTAAACGGTCTGTCACATACTCTAAGTACTGTGTCATTAAGTTTGAATTCATCCCAATAAGACTTACCGGAAGTGACTCCGTGATAAACTCACGCTCTATATCTAGTGCGTTTACGATAATCTCTGTAATACGCTCTTTTGGCACTTTATTTACAAGGTGGTGATTGTGCAGGTGTACGGCAAAATCACAGTGTACGCCCTCATCACGAGAGATAAGCTCGTTTGAGAATGTAAGTCCTGGCATAAGCCCTCTCTTCTTTAACCAGTATATAGAACAAAATGCTCCTGAGAAAAAGATTCCCTCTACTGCTGCAAATGCGATAAGACGCTCTGCAAAGCTTGGTGAGTCTATCCATTTAAGAGCCCAGTCTGCTTTTTTCTTAATTGCAGGAAAGTTTTCAAGTGCATTAAAAAGCTTGTCCTTCTCTACCTCGTCTTTTACATAGGTGTCAATAAGTAATGAGTAGGTTTCAGAGTGTATGTTTTCCATCATAATCTGGAAACCGTAGAAGAATTTTGCTTCTGAGTATTGTACTTCATTTACAAAGTTTTCTGCTAGATTTTCATTTACAATACCGTCTGATGCTGCAAAGAAAGCAAGTATGTGTTTTATAAAGTAGCGCTCATCTTCTGTAAGTTTTCCTTTCCAATCTACAAGATCTTGGTGAAGGTCTATCTCTTCTGCAGTCCAAAAACTAGCTTCAGACTTCTTATACCACTCCCATATATCATCGTGCTGTATAGGGAATATCACAAATCTATCTTTATTTTCTGCTAGGATTGGTTCTACGAAGCTCATACTTTTTCTTTTAATTATTAATCTTTTTCATTCTACTTGGGACTAACAAATATCAAGAAAAAAGAGCCGGAGGCTTCAGAATTAACACTGTCGTTATTCACAAAGTTTTCAACACAGGTTATTTCTTACTTTTCATAAAAATTTCTAAAATTATATGCTCATTTACTTGATTTTCAATTATTTACAACTCGTTTTCAATCTTATTAACAATTGGAATTTTAATGGTTTAAAACTAGCCTAGCAAGGGCTTTTAGGCTTGCTTAGGACGGTTTTTAATAACGTTTTAATAAGAATATAGAGAACCCATTTGTGGGTCTGAATAAAAAGAATCATGACAAAAAAAAATCCGTTTTTAAGACGGATTTTTTTAAAATATTTAAAAGATTATTTACTACTGATTTTGATATCTAAATCTTGAAATCATTTTAATGCGCACAAATTTGCTTAGGTAGACTTAAGACAAAAAGGCAAGCGCTAGAAGGATAATTACAATAACAACAATGGTAATTTTCATAATGTCTTATATGTTAATGGGGTTACTTATGCTGTAAATATCACCTTAATTCATAGCTTATGTTAGGGTCAAAAGACCCTTTTTGTCATTTGAAATAAAAAAACCAACACCTCCCGATAACTATATGATGGGTTATAACGCTTTCGCGAAAGCATAAAAAAAAGTCTCAAACCTTAGTGGCTTGAGACTTTTATATAATCTATTTGTGTTGCTATGTTGCAACGCTTACATTCTTGTTATCCTTTAAGACTAGCAGAAAGGTACTCACGGTTCATACGGGCGATGTTTTCAAGAGAAATCCCTTTAGGACACTCAACCTCACAAGCCCCTGTGTTTGTACAGTTTCCAAATCCTTCTTCGTCCATCTGTTTTACCATATTAAGAACACGATCTGTAGCCTCTACTTGACCTTGCGGTAATAAAGCAAACTGGCTCACCTTTGCAGATACAAATAACATTGCACTTGCATTTTTACAGCTTGCAACACAAGCACCACAACCTATACAAGTTGCTGCAGCAAAAGCGTCGTCTGCATCTGCCTTTTCTATTGGAATTGAGTTTGCATCTTGTGTATTACCAGAAGTATTTACAGAAATAAATCCTCCAGCGTGCTGTATACGATCAAAAGCAGAACGATCTACCATAAGATCTTTTATCACTGGGAATCCATCTGCTCTAAAAGGCTCTATTGTAATAGTCTCACCATCTTTAAACTTGCGCATATGTAGCTGACAAGTTGTTACAAGACGATCTGGCCCGTGTGCTTCTCCATTAATAAACATAGAACAAGACCCACAGATACCTTCACGACAATCGTGATCAAACACCACTGGCTCTTCTCCTTCATTAATGAGCTTATTGTTAAGCACATCCATCATCTCTAAGAAAGACATATCTCCATCGATACCATCGATAGGGTATGTCACCATTTGTCCTTTAGCTTGTGCGTTTTTTTGACGCCAAATTTTTAACGTTAGTTTCATATATCTTTCTTATTTATAACTTCTTTGTTTTACTTCAATGTTCTCATAGTTGAGCTCTTCTTTATGCAATACTGCATCTTTTGGCGCTCCTTTATACTCCCACGCAGATACGAATGTAAAGTTTTCGTCATCACGTAATGCTTCTCCTTTTTGCGGTCCGTCTAGCTCTACAGATTCTTCTCTAAAGTGACCTCCACAAGACTCGTTACGAGTAAGTGCATCTTTTGCAAATAGCTCACCTAACTCTAAGAAGTCTGCCACACGTAACGCTTTTGCAAGCTCTTCGTTAAACTCATTTTGAGTACCTGGCACTCTTACTTCTTTATAGAACTCATCACGTAGTGCAGAGATTTCATCTATGGCGCTCTGTAGATCTGTCGCGTTACGAGACATCCCACATTTGTTCCACATAATCTTTCCGAGCTTTTTATGGAAATAATCTACAGCTTTAGTTCCTTCGTTATTTACAAGGGCATCTACTTGCTTACGTACATTTTGCTCTGCTTCTTCAAACTCTGGAGTATCTGTTGAGATAGGTCCCGTACGTATATCGTGTGATAAGTAATCACCTATTGTGTATGGCAGTACAAAGTATCCATCTGCAAGACCTTGCATAAGAGCAGAAGCTCCTAGGCGGTTTGCACCGTGATCTGAGAAGTTTGCTTCTCCTATCGCATATAATCCTTCTACAGTAGTCTGTAAGTTATAATCTACCCATAGACCTCCCATTGTGTAATGTACCGCTGGGTAAATCATCATAGGCGTGTTGTATGGATCTTGATCTACAATCTTGTTGTACATCTGGAATAAGTTACCATACTTTGTTTTTACAACTTCTTGACCTAGCTTCTTTACAAGTGCCTTATCATTTGCATCAAGGTGTTGTACATATGCTTGCTCTTTACCATAACGCTCTATTGCCGAAGCAAAGTCAAGGTAAACGGCCTCTCCTGTTTTATTTACACCAAAGCCTGCATCACAACGCTCTTTTGCCGCTCTTGAGGCAACATCACGAGGTACAAGGTTACCAAATGCTGGGTAACGACGCTCTAGGTAGTAATCTCTATCTTCTTCTTTAAGATCTGTAGGCTTAAGACGCCCCTCGCGTATTGCAATTGCGTCTTCTTTCTTTGCAGGCACCCATATACGACCATCATTACGTAATGACTCAGACATAAGGGTAAGCTTAGACTGGTGATCACCAGATACTGGGATACACGTAGGATGTATTTGAGTATAACAAGGGTTTGCAAAGTAAGCACCACGTTTGTGAGCTTTCCAAGCAGCAGTTACGTTAGACCCCATCGCGTTAGTAGAAAGGTAGAACACGTTACCATATCCTCCAGTTCCTAACACAACGGCGTGCGCACTGTGACGCTCTATCTCACCTGTTATTAAGTTACGTGTTATAATACCACGCGCTTTACCGTCTACTTTTACGATGTCTAGCATCTCGTGACGGTTATACATTTTAATCTTACCACGACCTATCTGGCGGTTCATCGCAGAGTAAGCACCTAGTAATAATTGTTGTCCTGTTTGACCTTTTGCGTAGAAGGTACGACTCACAAGCACCCCTCCAAAAGAACGGTTGTCTAATAGCCCACCATAATCACGTGCAAAAGGAACTCCTTGTGCGACACACTGGTCAATAATATTTGCCGAAACCTCAGCAAGACGGTATACATTAGACTCTCTAGAGCGGTAATCACCACCCTTTACCGTATCATAAAATAAACGGTATGTTGAGTCTCCATCTCCTTGATAGTTTTTTGCGGCGTTTATACCTCCTTGTGCAGCAATAGAGTGTGCACGACGAGGTGAATCTTGAAAACAAAAAGCTTTTACGTTATACCCAAGCTCTGCAAGCGTTGCTGCTGCAGATCCTCCGGCAAGACCCGTACCTACAACGATTACATCTATAAGACGCTTGTTTGCAGGGTTTACAAGATTAATGTCATTTTTATGTTTTGTCCACTTATCAGCTAGTGGTCCTTGAGGTATTTTAGAATCTAATGCCATAGCTATATTTTTTAGTGAGGGATTTGGTTAAGGTGTAAGTACACAGCAATAAGTATAAAACCTACTGGTATTGCAACTGCCCAAACCTTTGCAAATTTTGAAAGTGCTTTTGAGTATGCATTATTAAAACCAACAGACTGAAAAGTAGAAGCAAACCCGTGCCATAAGTGTAAAGCAAGTAATACAAATGATATTACATAAAGTGCCACTCGCACTGGGCTTTCAAATTTATGCACAGTCTCTGCATAATATCTTGTAGGATCTTCTGGTGCAAACTCAACATATTTATGAATCATCTCTGGAATCCAGAAATCATAAAAGTGAAGACCTAAAAACGCAAGAATCACAAGTCCTGATAAAATCATATTACGAGAAGTCCAAGGCGCTGCTTCTCCTCCTTTGTAGTTTGCATACTTAACAGGACGCGCTTTTCTGTTTTGTAATTCTAACACAAAGCCCATCACAAAGTGAAAAACCACTCCAAAGATTAACACAGGTTGCAACGCAAACTGTACTAATGGGTTTGTACCCATAAAGTGGGACCAAGCATTAAACGTATCTGGATCAATTACAGCTGTACTGTTGATCACGAAGTGTTGTGTCAAAAAGATCACAAGAAAGAGTCCGGAAAGTGCCATTGCTACTTTACGCCCTATTGAAGATTTTAATAATCCGCTCATTTAGTTTTAGTTTGGAATAATCCCAACAAAAATACGGCGCAAACGTTGTTTTAGCAACCTTAGAGCGTTTGTATTCTTACTATTTAGAATCATTATAAAAACCTTAACGCAGCTGTTCAAGATTTAACAATCACCTCCTACCTAAACCTATATATGATTAAACACTTTCAAAATTTTTGAAAAGGACTTACTAGACATTAAAAAACCCATTACATCTTACGAGGCAATGGGTTCTAAAAAAGATTTCAAAAGCGCTACTAATCAACTAACAGCGTGGTAGTTGCAACTTCTGTATTACCACCTCCACCGTCTAAAACGACAGTATATGTTCCTTTAGGTAGATAATATTTTCCGTTTTTTGTTTTCTTAATATTGAGAGAACTATCTGCTTTTTCAAGATATTTTTTTCCTTTTTCAGTAATCGTTAAGTCATACGAGACTTGGTTAATTCCCGCTGCTGGATTTAACGCCATACGGTTTAACTCCTTTCCTTCTGTACTTTTTACGACTAACTCGTATTTACCTGCGTTGCTCGTGTAGTAACTTATAGGCGTAGATGGCTCAAAAGGATCAGACCAGTTACTCCAGCTTGTTCCCCATCTTCGGCTATGCTCAACTTCGGCGATATCAAAAATCTCTGCCGTTTTATCAAGAGACACGTTTTGAATAGCACTAAGATCTGTTCTGTAGATGCTTCTTCCGTGGGTTCCTAGCAAGAGATGGTTTGCTTTCTTTTGAATTTTCATATCGTGTACGGCTACAGCTGGAAGTGGTGCTGTGCTGTCTCCAGATTCAGCTTTCGCGAAAGCGTGATAAGAAGTACCACCATCTAGACTCACATAAGCACCATTATCTGTACCTACATAAAGGATATTATCCTTTACTGGGTCTTCTACAATAACATTTACCGGAGACATAGGGATGTTTGCCGAAATGTCTTTCCAAGTCTCCCCATAATTATCAGAAACATAAACGTAGGTTTTAAAATCATCCCATCTATAACCGTTAAGGGTTACATATACACGCTCTTTTTTATGCTCACTTGCCACAATGCGAGATACCCATAAGTCTTTTGGCAATGTACCTGTAATATCTTTCCAGTCGCCACCACCATTAGTCGTTACACTTACCTTACCATCATCACTACCTGTATAAATAAGTCCAAACTCAAACGGAGATTCTGAAACTGTAGCGAGTGTACCGTAAGCGACGTTACCCGGCTTACCGCCGTTAGTAAGATCTGGACTTATAGCTACCCAGTCATCACCTTGATTCATAGATCGCATTAACTTATTACCACCTAGATATAAGATGTCTTGGTTATGACTACTTAGTAAGATAGGCGTCTGCCAGTTAAAACGATAAGGCGTTTCTCCTAACTCGTGCTTGATATCAAATCTCTTGTTTTCACCCGTCTCACGGTTAATACGATAATAACTCCCAAATTGAAATCCAGTGTACACAATATTTGCATCTCTATTATCTACCTGCACTTGCATACCATCTCCTCCCATAATCATCTCCCAAGGGTACTGCCCTCTTTGCAACCAAGATTTATCTTGTGATGCATTGCTAGGTGCAACCCATACACCATTATCTTGAAGACCGCCATACACGTTGTAAGGCTCTTGATTATCTACCTGTATGTAGTAAAATTGCCCTACAGATGGGTCGTTTGCTTTTATCCAGTTTGCACCATCATCATAACTTATGTTTACACCACCGTCATTACCATTTATGAGGTGATTTTCATTTTTTGGATTAATCCATAATGCGTGATGATCTGAGTGTACATTTTCTGCACTTATGCTTGTAAAGGTTTTACCTCCATCTTTAGACTTTACAATAGGTACTCCGTAAATGTAGATATCTTCCTTATCTGATGGATTTACATTAATCTCTCCAAAGTAATAGCCGTAACTATAGTAAAGCGCGTCTATGTATCCTTTATGTGTTTTTTTCCAGGTCTTCCCTCCATCATTAGATCTATATACCTCTGCTCCTACTACAGGTGTGTCAAAAAGCTGTGTGTTTGCCGTTTGTAAATAGGTTGCAATATCTGCAGGTACAGCATCACCTTGTCTCACGATAGACTTTACGTTTGCAGCTCTGTACTTTTCTTGAAAGCCGTTAGACTTTAAAAAGTTATCGAGTCGCTTGTTATCTAAACTTAAAAACTGAGCAACACTCATTGTTTTAAAATCATCTTTGTATAAAGCATCAGATTTTTGTGGTCTTTTCTTACCCTCTTCTCTTCTAAACTGGCTATCGTGCACAGCATACACCGTATTTTTATCATACACTGCAAGACCTATACGACCTACTCCCTTACCAGCAGGAAAGCTATATAACTTTGTCCAAGTGTCACCAGCATCTGTACTCTTGTAAATACCAGAGCCACTACCAGAGCCTTCAAAATTCCACGCCTTTCTATCCTTCTCCCAAGAAGAGGCATACATCAGGTTAAAATCATTTGGATCATTATCTATATCAATGATACCAGAGGCATCATCTACATACAGCGTCTTTTTCCAGGTGAGGCCACCATCTGTAGTTTTATAAACTCCACGTTCTTCATTTTTTGAGTATAAGTGCCCCACTGCGCCTACCACAACCTCATCTGGATTTTCTGGATTAATAAGGATGCGCCCTATATGGTGCGAGTCTGTAAGACCCATATTTTTCCAAGTCTTGCCACCATCTGTAGATTTGAGAAGGCCTATCCCAGCATAACTAGAGCGCGATGCATTGTTTTCTCCCGTACCCACCCAGATAGTATTACTAGGCCAGTGCACTGTTACTTCTCCTACGTTTTGTGTAGGAGCATTATCCATCACTGGGGTAAATGTGGTCCCATTATTATTAGTATACCACAACCCTCCAGAAGCATAACCTACATAAAACTCTGATGGCATATCTGGATTAATAGCTAGATCTACCACACGGCCACTCATAATAGAAGGACCTATGTTTTCAAAAGGAATATTTTTTACAAGACTATTTTGAGCTGCTAGCATTTTTTCTTTAACAGCCTGCTCTTGTTGTTGCGTTGTAGATGCAGCTTGCTGTGAGTTTCCATTTGCAAGCGCAAAAAGCAGCGCTCCAGATGCTAGAAAGTAACGTATGTTCATTTGGTTTGGATTTTATAAGGCAATGAAAATACGCAAAGGACTTATTTTAAGAAAACTTTTGGATTTAGTTTAACAAGTAGAAGTCCTTTTTTGGGGTTATGAGTTGTTACGCTTTCGCGAAAGCGTACCCAAATTTGTATTTTTACATTCTAATCAAGAGTTACAATGAAATACGACCTTATAGACAACGCACTTTTTACAAAAAACCGCAAAAACTTTATGGCACAAATGAAGCCAAATAGTCTAGCCGTTTTTAATAGTAATGACATTTACCCCGTGAGTGCAGATAGTACACTCCCTTTTGAGCAACACCGTGATATTTTTTACTTAAGTGGTGTAGACCAAGAAGAGTCTGTACTTGTTATGTTTCCGGACTGTCCAAAAGAGAAGTATCGCGAGATTCTTTTTGTAAGAGAAACAAATGATCATATAGCTGTCTGGGAAGGTGAAAAACTTACCAAAGAAAAAGCCACAGCTACTTCTGGAGTTAAAACGGTACTCTGGCTGCAAGACCTAGAAAAAGTATTTGCAGAACTTATGACCTATGCAGAGACGGTATATGTAAATACTAATGAGCACTACAGAGCAAGTGTTGAGACAGAGACTCGTGAAGATCGCTTTACAAAATGGTGGAAAGCAAAGTACCCTGCTCACAGTGTAGCAAAGAGCAACCCTATCTTACAACGCCTGCGCTCTGTAAAAGATCAAATAGAGCTAGACCTTATGCAAAAGGCTTGTGATATTACTAATAAAGGCTTCCGTCGTGTGCTTGGATTTGTAAAACCTGGGGTATGGGAATATGAGATTGAAGCAGAATATATACACGAGTTTTTAAGAAACCGTTCTAAAAAGTTTGCCTACACACCTATTATTGCATCTGGTAATAATGCGAACGTACTCCACTATATAGAAAACAACCAGCAATGTAAGGCTGGAGACCTTATCCTTATGGATGTAGGTGCAGAGTATGCAAATTACTCTAGTGATATGACGCGCACCATACCTGTGAGTGGTCGTTTTACAGATAGACAAAAAGCTGTTTACAATGCTGTTTTAAAAGTAAAAGACGAGGCAACAAAACTCCTAGTACCAGGAACTTTATGGGAGCAATACCACGTAGAGGTAGGTAAGATTATGACTTCTGAGCTACTAAGCTTAGGACTACTAGACAAGGCAGATGTACAAAATGAAAACCCAGACTGGCCAGCATACAAGAAGTACTTTATGCACGGTACTTCTCACCACATAGGCCTTGACACGCACGACTATGGTTTACTACACGAACCTATGCAGGCAAATCAAGTCTTTACCGTAGAGCCAGGAATTTACATTCCAGATGAAGGTTTTGGGATTAGACTAGAGGATGATGTAGTTATCCAAGAGTCTGGCGAGCCTTTTAACCTTATGCGTGATATCCCTATCACGGTACAAGAAATAGAAGATTTAATGAATAGCTAGACGCGCTAGTTACATCATATAAAAAGCCCATCATTTATAAAAATGATGGGCTTTTGTTTTTATTAGACTCTCTAATTAAGCAACTGGGGTTGCAAACATATATTCTTGTAATAAAGAAAGTGCTCGTTTTTTATCTTCTGTAGCAACTAGTATAGATATGTTATGGTCACTCCCTCCAAAGGAAATCATACGCACTTGAACATCTTGCAGTACTTGAAAAAGTTTATGTGTATCTGGATGACGGTTTACCGCATTACCCACTAAGCATATTATACTTTGCTTATCATCTACCACAACTTGTGAGAATTGAACAAGCTCAGTTAAAATAGCATCAAGATTACTCGTGTCATCTATGGTAAGTGACACTGCGATTTCTGATGTGGTAATCATATCTATTGATGTCTCATAGCGTGCAAATACGTCAAACACTTTGCTTAAAAAACCGTGGGCGAGTAACATTTTGCTCGACTTTATTTTAAGTGCGGTTATACCATCTTTGGCAGCTATTGCTTTAATTCCTTCACCTTGCGACTTGTGTGTTATTACAGTACCAGATGCATCTGGCTCCATTGTATTTTTTAAACGTAATGGGATGCGCGCTTCTCGCAAGGGCTGTACAGTCTGAGGGTGTAATATTTTTGCGCCAAAGTAAGCGAGCTCTGCTGCCTCATCATAACAGAGGGCACCTATTGCTTTTGTTTCCTCTACAAACCGCGGGTCGTTGTTATGAAAACCGTCTATATCTGTCCAGATTTGCACCTCGCTAGACTCAATTGCAGCACCTACTATGGTTGCTGTATAATCGCTTCCTCCTCGTTGTAGGTTTGATATCTCACCACTATAGTTGCGACATATAAAGCCTTGTGTGATGTAAATGGTATGCTGACCCGCATTTTCTATCACGCGCTCAAGATTTTGACGTATATAAAACTGGTCTGGCTCATTATCCTTATCTATTCTCATAAACTCTAATGCTGGTAATAAAGCCGCACTAAGTCCTTCTTGTTGTAAAAAATGACAAAATATAAATGTAGACAGCAACTCACCTTGAGCGACAATAGCTTCTTCCATTTGCAAGGTGATTTCCTTCTCTACCGTGATTCTCTCTACCTCTGCAAACACCTCATCTACATATCCAATAACCAGAGATTTAATATGTTTATCTGTAAACAATTGCTCAATAACATCATCATATCTAGATTGTAAATCTCCTCTTGTTTTATGTGCTGTAGCTACGTCACCTTCTCGTGCTGCAGTTGCAATAGCAACAAGAGCATTTGTAGTACCAGACATTGCAGATAGTACAACAATCTTAGGTTGTGGTGAGTCTATGATATGACGCACAGAAACCATATTTTCTATAGATCCTACTGAGGTTCCTCCAAATTTTAATACTTGCATAGGTTACATTTTTATACAAATGTATTTCTGTGACTCATTCTAACCGCATAAATGAAGAAAATAGACTAATTTTGAACAAAATGTTAATTATATAACGATTTGAATACAATATCAGATTGCGTAGCGGCCATTATTGCAAAGCAGCCCTACCTAGAAGAAGCATTATCTCAAAAGATAATAAACTATGCCGCACTAGCCGAAAACTTAAATCCGCTAGTGTCTAAGATGCTTAAAAAGCCTGTAAAAGACGGCGCTATACTTATGGCGTTGAGACGATATGCATCTCCTACAGATACTCAAAAATCATTACGACTCAAGGAGGTCCTTAATGGTCTAGGTGATATCACGGTACGATCAAAACTAATCGTTTTTACATTTCAAAACTCTGGAACTCTTATCCAAAATCACGCTCAGATACTTAGTACCATCGCTACAAACCAGCAGGTGTTTTACACGTTTACACGCGGTATACACGAGAGCACACTCATAAGCTCTGCTAGTGAGGAGGCGCACATAAGAGATCACTTTAAAACAGAAAACATACTCAATTTTCAAGGCAACCTTTCGGCTATAAGTATACGATTGCCACAAGGTAATACAGCTGTTGCTGGCTTATATTATCAGATTTTTAAACGCCTTGCTTGGGAAGGTATATCGCTTCAAGAGGTGATTTCAACTACAAATGAATTTATAATTCTGGTAGAAGATGAGCTTGTAGACAGAGCATTTTCTGCCATTAAAAAATTACAATCTTAAGTAGTGCGCTTTCGCGAAAGCGTAAAAACATTTACCGCAATAAGTGTTATCACAGCAGGCAATAACCAGCCTAAGCTTACCGTGCCTAGGGGTATAAATTCTTGTATACCCTTCATTTGCTCACTAAAGCCTAATGATGCCCAGAAATCTGGCGCGCTAAATAAAATAGTCGCAATCACTACAGACCTAAACACAAGTACCGTTGTCCATTTATCTGGTAAGGCATTGAGTATAATCAACACAATGGTTATAGGGTAAATAAACATAAGTGCAGGTACGGCTACGGCAATAATAGACATTACATCTAGCTGTCCCATTACCACACCCAGCACACAACCTAGTACCGCAGTTATGTTATATGCAAGTTGCGAATTATTAAAAATCCCTTTTACAAAGTCTGATGTACCTGTCACAATACCTACTGCCGTTGTAAAACAGGCAAGACTAACTAATACCGCAAGTACTCTACTACCCACAGCTCCTAGTGTGTCTACACTAAGCATAGATAATAAAGCCGTGCGATCTGTTACTTCTGCACCTCCGCTACGCAAAGCACCTAGATAGATAAGGCCGCCATAAATAAATAACAATCCTAAGCCAGCAATGATTCCTCCTTGTGTGATGATTCTCTTATTTTCGGTAGGGGTGCTATTTTTAAATCCTAATGATATGACAATTACACCTCCTACTACAACACCGCCTATGGCATCAAAAGTTTGATAACCTTCAAGTATACCGCTCGTAATTGTATTGTCAAAAATAGAAGCGCGCATAGGCTCATATTCTCCAAAAAGACCTACACCTATTACAATAGCTAGAATAATTAATATAGCTGGAGTGAGGTACTTACCTACAATGTCCATCATTTTTGACCTATTGAGCACAAAAACTAAGACAAGAATAAAATAGAGGCTACTTAAGGTTAAACTTGAGATATCAAAATATGGCTGTATAGCCATCTCATAGGTTACAGAGGCAGTGCGAGGCGCTGGTAAAGCAATAGAGATAGCATAAACAATTATACCATATAATAAAGCAAATAGTGGCGATACCTTTTTTGCAAAGTCTAGCATTGTACCTTGCAATCTAGCGTGCCCATAGATGGCGAGTATAGGTATCACAACTGCAGACACAATAAAACCTAAAAGTACTAACCACCAAGAGCTCCCGGCATTATAACCTAAGAATGGAGGTAAAATTAAGTTACCTGCGCCAAAAAAAAGAGAGAACAGCGCAAAGGCTGTAATGAAGGTTTGTTTGGTCATTCTCATAGGTTGCTTGATATTTGCCCTCCAATATAGAACTAATGACCATTAACCACAAAGGTGCTTCCATTTTTTATACAGATACAGGATCTGGTACACCTATTATTTTGCTTCACGGTTTTCTTGAAAACCATACTATGTGGGACGCTATACAAAGTAAACTTGCATCTCGACATAGAGTCATTTGTATTGACCTTTTGGGACACGGTGCTTCTGGTCATACTGGATATGTGCACACTATGGAAGATATGGCGGCCGCTGTACAAACAGTGGTTAACATTCTAGCAATCACAAAAATGCATCTAGTAGGCCACTCTATGGGTGGTTATGTGGGTCTCGCTTTCGCGAAAGCGCAACCAGAACGTATCACATCACTTTGTTTACTTAACTCAACACCACTACCAGATGACGATGAGCGCGTAGCATTGCGCACAAGGGCAAATAAAATGGCAAAAACACAGTACGAGCAGCTAGTACGTATGTCTTTTACAAATCTTTTTGACCCCAAGACAAAAGCAAACCACCACGATCAAATAAGTGAAGCCTTATATCACGCATTAAAAACTCCTGTACAAGGATATATTGCAGCAAATAGTGGAATGCAAGTACGTGAGGACCTAAGCACTTTCTGGAAAAAAGCTCCCTTTGCACAAGGAATGATACTAGGAGCTACAGACTGGATTATAAATGCAGAAACTCATAAAGACCACTTTGAAAAAGACATAGCATTTTTTAAAATCATAGATAGTGGCCATATGTCTCATATCTCACACACAGAGCTAGTGGCGAAGCTTCTGGAAGAATTTGTAACAACATCTTCAGGTCTGGATTAGACCTAAAGTAGGTAAAACTAATAGGGAATTTTACACTTTCCCTACTTGTAAATCGTTAAGCCACTTTAACGTATAAATTAATTTTTATGCTTTTGGTCGATATATTTGTGTATTTGGTAGATATTTATTTACTTTGATATCCCAAATCATAAGAAATGAAATCCATAGAAATTACCCCCCTACAACCTAAAAGAAATCAACTAGCCGCTGTTGCTTGTAAAATTTTTGGACACAAGTATCGTCTTACAAAGCGTTACCAGTCACATTTAAAAGAATTTGAATGCACGCACTGTAAAAAACAATATACGCTAGATGGTTATGGTCACTACACCCCACTTACTCCAAAAATGCGTCGCATTAATGAGGTGTACGAAAATTTTTACATCACTAAAATGTCACGTACTTCCTAGTCTTCATTAGAAAGTGCATTCCAACCACGAGCTATAAGAGGTATCTTAGTATTTGCTCTTGTAATAAGGTGAGCTCCTTCTTTTTCTTCGGTCATATGGCCTATGATTGAAAAATTAGGGTTTGCCTTAATTTTTGGAAAGTCTTCCTGTTTAATAGTAAACAGCAGCTCATAATCTTCTCCACCACTTAATGCGATGGTTGTGCTATCAAGTTCAAACTCTTCACAGCTACTTATCACTTGTGGATCTAGCGGAATTTTATCCTCATACAGATTACATCCAACACTTGAATTTTTACAAATGTGTAATATCTCTGATGACAAGCCATCACTCACATCTATCATTGATGTAGGCTGTACTTCTAGGGATTGTAAGATAGACTTTACATCCTTACGTGCCTCTGGCTTGAGCTGTCTTTCAATAAGATAACTATATTGCTCAAGGTCTGGCTGACTACTTGGATTTACTTTAAAAACAGCTTTCTCTCTTTCTAAGATTTGTAATCCCATATATGCTGCTCCTACATCTCCAGACACTACAAGTAAATCACCAGCCTTTGCTGTAGATCTTTTAGCTAATTCTTCTGGAGCTGCTTTACCTATTGCAGTAACACTTATAACGAGACCTACGTTAGACGAGGTTGTATCTCCTCCCACTAAGTCTACCTTATAATTATTACACGCAGTTTGTATACCTGCATATAACTCCTCTATTGCCTCTAGGGGAAACCTATTAGAAACTGCTATTGATACGGTTATCTGTGTAGCTTCTGCATTCATCGCATATACATCAGATAGATTTACCATTACCGCTTTGTACCCAAGGTGTTTTAAAGGTACATAGCTTAAATCAAAATGCACCCCTTCTACAAGCAGGTCTGTAGTAACGACAATCTGCTCATCTGGAAAATTGAGAACTGCAGCATCATCACCCACACCCTTTACTGTAGATGTATGGTGTATTTTAAAGTGTTTTGTAAGGTGGTCTATAAGTCCAAACTCACCTAATTCTGATAATGATGTGCGCTCTTGATTTTTATCTTCTAACATAGGCGCAAAGATAATCAAACCTATTTCTAAAGATCAATAAAAACTAATATGACAGCTAGGTAAGTGTTAAATAGAGTAATCCTTTGTAGGGAATTACCCGTCTCACTTGTTGCATTAGTATATTTATCTAAACTAATCCTCACGTCTATGAGAATATATATTACTAAGAACATACTACTTGGAATTCTTTTTACCGTTTTCCAGGTAACTTTATTATCTAGTCAAACACCTTGTGAGAATGGAATGGCGGGTGAGTTTCCTTGTTTAGGTTTTGACCTTCAAGACAGACTTACTGAGGCAGACCTCAACACTACATTTGTAAATGACAGCTGGGGATGGACTAATCCTGATGATGGTACAGAGTACGCCATCATAGGTTTAGGCAACGGTACTGCTTTTGTAGATATATCAAACCCAAATGAAATTGTTCTTATAGGTACTTTGCCTACGCACACTACAGAAAGTGTATGGAGAGATATTAAGGTTTATGAAAATCACGCTTTCATAGTAAGCGAGGCAAATGGACACGGTATGCAAGTTTTTGACCTCACAAGACTTACAGATATAACGGCTACTCCTGTAACATTTACAGAAGATGCACACTACGATGGCTTTGGTAATGCACATAATATTGTAATCAATCCTGAGAGCGGATATGCATATGCAGTGGGTACACAAACCTTTAACGGAGGACCTCATTTTATAGATATTTCAGACCCCACAAACCCTACAGCAGCTGGAGGTTATGGGCTCAATAATTACAGTCACGATGCACAGGTAGTAACCTATAGCGGTCCAGATACAGATTATACAGGTAGAGAAATACTAATAGGAAGTAATGCAAATATTGTTGCGCTTGTAGACATAACAGACAAAGCAAATCCCGTTGAGATTTCTACAATTACCTATCCTACCATAGGCTATACACACCAAGGCTGGTTTACAGAAGACCAGCGCTATTTCTTACTAGGTGATGAAACAGATGAGATAGACTTTGGTTTTAATACGAGAACTATCGTTTTTGACTTTAATGATCTTGACAACCCGATATTGTCTTTTGAGTATGAAGGGCCTACAGAAGCGATAGACCATAATGGCTACGTACTGGGTGATCTATTTTATTTATCAAACTACCGCGCAGGGATGCGGCTCATCAATATTTCAGGTATAGAAAATGGTAGTATAGAAGAGATGGGCTTCTTTGACACCTATCCTGCAAATGATTCGGCGGGATTTGGTGGCGGACTTTGGAATGTCTATCCATATTTTGAAAGTGGCAACATCGTACTAAGTGGAGGCGGTGGTTTTTTTCTTGTAAAACAAAACAGCTCTCTAGGCGTTAATGATATAGATAACCAAAATATTTCGGTAGCTATATACCCAAATCCTGCGATAGATGAAGTACATCTTTCTAGTAAAGAACCTATAGGCGATGTAAAGATTTACAATGTTCTGGGACAAAAAGTTATTGAAAAGACACTCCTTGAGAATGGTACTATATCTATTAGAGAATTAAATAAAGGTGTTTACTTTGTAAAAACAGACCACAGTACTACACGACTAATTATACAATGAAGATAACCTCTTACATACTCATTCTAGCACTTCTCATTCTCTCTTGTAAAGATGATGATGCCACAGGGTTACCAGAACCCGAAGCGCCTACCACACCAGAACAGGTAGTTACAGACATACTTGTACGCACAGCCTGTGATGGTGGAATGGCAAACATATACCCTTGCTCTAACTATGATCTTATGTCGCATCTATCACAAGAGACTATAGGGGAACCAGGCTTTAATGATATTTGGGGCTGGACAGATGCTACAACATCTCGTGAGTATGCTTTACTAGGTGGTCAGGCAAGTACTGTTTTTATAGATATTACAAATGCTGAAAGTCCAACCATCATAGGTAAACTACCTACAGCATCTATAAACTCAAGATGGAGAGACATAAAGGTATTTAATGACCACGCATTTATTGTGAGTGAAGCCGCAAACCACGGGATGCAAGTTTTTGACCTTACAAGATTACGTGATGTACAAAACACACCCGTAACCTTTGATGCAGATGCGCTATATACAGACATAGGCAATGCGCATAATATTGTAATAAATGAAGATTCTGGATTTGCTTATGTTGTAGGTACAGAAACATTTTTAGGCGGTCCACATTTTATAGATATAAGCACCCCATCTGCTCCTATTGCAGCAGGCGGTTATGAAGGGTCTGGCTATACGCACGATGCACAAGTGGTAACTTATAACGGTCCAGATATGGATTATGTAGGCCGAGAAATTTTGCTAGCCAGCAATGAAGATGTCGTGGTTATAGCAGATGTAACAGATAAAGAAAATCCACAACTCATCTCTACGGTGAGTCAAGATAACGTAGGATACATACATCAAGGCTGGTTTGATGAAAGTCATACGATTTACTATGCAAATGATGAGTTTGATGAAACCGAATTTGGATTCAACTCAAGAACACTCGTCTTTGATCTTACAGACCTAGACAACCCCGTTTACACCGGTCCTTATTTTGGACCTACACAAGCTATAGACCACAATCTCTATGTAAAAGATTTTGATTTATACCTAACAAATTACACCGCAGGGTTACGCATTGCAGATATAAGCGGCAATAGCCTTGACAGCATAACAGACATTGGTTCTTTTGACACACACCCAGAAAATGATGCTACAGAGTTTAGTGGAGCTTGGAGTGTATACCCTTATTTTGATAGTGGTAACATTATCATTTCAGATATCACACGGGGCCTCTTTATAATTCGTAAATCTGGAACTTAAGTATGAAAAAAAATAACTTTATAAATATGATGTGGTTTACGCTTTCGCGAAAGCGTACTTATTCCCTTTATATACTTCTCATCATTGCCATTGCTTGTAAAGATGATGAAGAGCTTCTTACAGACGATATTACTATAACAGATGATGTAGTAAACACAGACGACACCGTAGCTCCAGAAGAAGGTTTTACAGTACAATACACAAGCATTTATGGCGGAAGCCAGGTAGATACCTTTCAAGCCATTACAGCTACTCCAGATGGAGGATTTGCTGCTCTAGGCCACACACAAAGTGTAGATGGTGACGTGACAGATAATGACAGCCAGATTAATAAACTGTGGCTTGTTAAAGCAGATCAAGATGGTGCTATACAATGGTCTAAAACTTATGGCGGAAGTGAGGATAGCCGAGGCACAAAAGTAATTACAACTACAGATGGAGGATATGCCATACTAGGCTACAGCGAGAGCAGCGATGGTGATATGACAGAAAATGCCGGTTTTTATGATCACTGGATTGCAAAACTTGATACACAAGGCAATATACTCTGGCAGAAGAGCTATGGCTTTTCGGGTTCAGATCAGGCATATGGACTCATACAGACTACAGATGGTGGCTTCTTTACCTCAGGATTTCTAGACGTAACAGCATCTCAAGGAGAAGGCAATGACGGTTTACAAGACCCTAATAACACAAACGATAATACGCGTGCTACACTACACGGCGTAGGAGAGTTTTGGGGTCATAAACTGGACGCAAGCGGCAACCTGGAGTGGAGAAGGTATTATGGAGGTACAAATAACGATAGGTCATATGTGGCTCTACAAGCACCAGATGGTGGGATACTTATGGTAGGTAACTCAGAAAGTAACGACTTTGACATATCAGACTCGCAAGGAAGTTATGACTTCTGGGCAGTAAGACTTAGCGCTAGCGGAGATTTACTCTGGGAGCGATCGCTAGGAGGTAGCCAGATAGAAATTGCATATACAGCTACCACCACACCAGATGGAGCCTACCTACTAGCCGGCGATACGAGAAGTAGTGATGGAGATGTAACAAACTTTCGCGGAAGCGCAGATGTATGGCTCGTAAAACTAAGCGACCAGGGAGAACTACTCTGGCAGAAAACACTAGGCGGATCCAATTTTGAAACCACTCGTAGCATCATACAAACGCCAGATGGGTATGCTATAACGGGTGCCTCGCGTAGCCTAGATGGACAGGTAACGACTAACAATGGCCAAAACGATATCTGGGTAGTCTCTATAGATCAAGACGGCGAGTTGCTCAAGCAACAATCCTTTGGCGGGAATGGTCAAGATTTTGGCTATGGCATCACCGCCACTACAGATGGAGCTTTAATTATCTCTGGAGACACAGATAGCACAAGTGGCCCCCTAGTTGCCTCAAAAGGAGCAACAGATGCCGTAATTATAAAACTTAACTAATTAATATTATGAAACAGATAATCGCTTTATGTACAATCGCACTCCTCTTGCTATCGTGCAATGAAGATAATGATGAAATGGATACAGCTTATGGATCTTTAAACCTAGTCTTTGAGAACACCGTTGCATCATCTCCACTCACACTCAACACGCAAACCTATGCAAACCTAAGTGGTGAAGAGTACAGCGTTTCAGAACTAAAATATATTATTTCAAACATACAACTTACAAGGTCAGATAACACCGTCCATACGATACCGGTAGATAGAAGTTATTTTGTAATAAACGAGGCAGGTACAAAAACGGCGCTACTAGATAGCATCCCAGTAGGTGACTATACGAGTATAAACTTTGGTTTTGGTGTAGACCCTACACGCTACCCTATTGAGTCTGGATCTGTAAACTTTATTCCTACTGCAGAGGAGGCTGGTATGTTATGGACTTGGTCTGCAGGATATAAGTTTTTAAAATTTGAAGGTAATTATTCAACCACAGTAGATACAGATGATGCAAACCCGTTTACTTATCACGTAGGGAGTCACGGTGCAAATCTGGATAATTATAAGGAAATTAATCTCGCTTTCGCGAAAGCGGTAACCGCATCAACCACCACAACTCAAACTATTAATTTTGATGTGGCTAAGATTTTTGACAGCACAAACACAATGTCACTTGTAGCCAAAGATGATATACAAGTAGACCCAGAAAATGCTCCAAAAATTGCCGAAAATGTACGCACAGCATTTAGTATAGAATAAATGAAACAACTATTATACATACTGCTTTTCATCTCAATCTCCTGCTCTACAGAAAGCACAGATGACACTAGCGTAATGACAGATGATGGCTACACGCCGTTACCAAATCCTGCGCTTAATTTTGAGATCCCTTCAAATTTTCCGGAGAGTACGTATGACGTTACCCAAAACCCACCTACAGAGCAAGGATTTGAGCTGGGTAAGAGACTATTTTTTGACGGCAGGCTCGCTTCAGATGGAGTTGTTTCTTGTGGTTTTTGTCACATACAAGAGTTTGCATTTACCCATCATACACATATCACCAGTCACGGTGTAGATGGGCAAATAGGTAGTCGCAATGCACAGCCGTTACATAACTTAGCATTTATGGCAGACTTCACTTGGGATGGTGCCGCAACGTTTTTAGACTCACAATACATCATACCCATAACTGCAGAAAAGGAAATGAATGAAACCATCTCTAATGTGCTTAATAAACTGCGCGATGATGACAACTATCCGCAGTTATATGCAAATGCTTTTGGTGACCAAGAGATTACTACAGAGCGCACATTTAAGGCATTATCACAATTTATAGTGATGATGATAAGTGGAAACTCAAAATATGATAAGTGGGAACGCGGTGAGGCCGTCACACTCACCCCAGATGAAGATGCGGGTCGCATTCTCTTTGATGCTAAGTGTGCTAGCTGTCACGCAGGCACATTGCAAACAGACCAGACATATCGCAATAATGGTCTGGCGATAGACCCAGCATTTAATGATATAGGTAGGGAACGTGTCACGGGTTTACCAGAAGATAATAGAAAGTTTAAAGTACCCAGTTTACGTAATATTGAGATCACCTTTCCATATATGCACGATGGTAGATTGCAGTCACTACAAGATGTATTAGATTTTTATACGAACGGTATTACAGCAAGTGATAATCTAGATCCACTTCTTGTACGCCCAGATGGCACGCTAGGCTTAGACATCACACAAGATGAAAAAGAAAAAATCATTACTTTTCTTAAAACACTTACAGATAACGACTTCTTGCTAGACAACAGGTTCAAAGAATTTTAACAATGCTTTTGGTTTGGCTTGCATATAAGGCTTTTAAATCATAAAATAATCATAAATGATTCAGATTTCTAGCCAAATAGAAAATGTTTAATTAATTTAACCTAAAATTAAACAAATTAGTTATGGACCTCTTACAACAAGCTGAAGTTTATGAAAATAGAACAATGAGTCATATGTCTACAAGCGACAGAGTTGCCGCTTCTAGAGAAGGAAAGAAACTCATTCTTGCCATAAACGAGATTTACAAAAAAACAAAAGATAGCCACCTTATGGAGGTTATGAAACGTCTTACTGTAAAAAAGAAAAAAATAGAGAAACGTATTAAGGGGAGACTTGCCGCTTAATTACATTTTTATAAAGGATTATAAGAGCGCATTTTTGCGCTCTTTTTTGTTGGAAAATCTTTTGGTGCCTCTTGGGTCACCTTTCCTGTAGCTGCCCACTCTGCCCCTCTTTGTAGTGTTGTAATAAACCCAACACCCTCCATAGAGTAATCCATATGTCCTAGCGCTGTATGAAACACGCGACCCTCCTCGTAGTTAATAGCCATAAGTAATGGCTCTGTACGCCCAGACCCCTTATTTTCTGGTGCCCAAGGTTGTGCATTACCTTCTACATCTGAGTATGCAGTGGCTAGCACCGTAACATTTTCTGCAGGACCACGCAGGCGGTCATATAATTCGTCTTTAGTATGTAACCACTCTGCAGGTAGATCTTTCATAATAGGATGCTCTGGCGCTCTGGTCGTAATTAAAAACTCAACCTCTGGGCCGTGAGAAGATTCCTCACCGTTTACAGGAGCGATAACTTGCTCATCATTTTCATTATAATAAATCTGATTTCCTTTGGTAAGGTCACGATGACCCCAGCCACCTACACCTATCATCTTGTTATATGCCTCCCAGTCTCCAAAGGAATTATTTGCCGCGTGTACAACTACCAGTCCTCCACCGCTTGCCATATACTGCTCAAAATTAGATTTTACCTCATCTGTCCACTCGCTTGAGTCCATCCCAAAATTTGAAATAACCACATCATACTTATTAAATTGTGGATTAAAACTTGGGTCTGGCGTAATGGTGTCTGTAGAGGTATGTACTCTATAATCTTCCCATCTATATAGATCTACCAGCTTTGTTATACTATCGTGATTAATACCATTTACAGTGCCGTGGTGTGGTCCTTGATACAGGTATTTTGCACGATGAAGGTCTACTATAAATAGGCCTGTTTCTTCAAGGTAAGATTTCATCATCACCGAAGTTTTAGGCCATACTCCGTGATTATTCTGACCATCTATTACGAGTGCACGCAACTTTTTGGGTTGCATCTCTTCTTGCTTTTCTGTTTGACCTTGCTCTCCACATCCTATTACTATAATGGACATAAAAGTGAGTGCTGCTAGATAGAGATTTTTCATATAAATAGTTTTTTTTGATAATGTGAGTGGGTATCACGCTTTCGCGAAAACGGACACTTAAAATAAAAATAATTTTGCAATGGCTGCTATGAGCACTACTATTAAAACATAGTAAGCCACCTTATCTGCTCCCTTATACTTTGTGGCAAAGCGAGCGGTGAGAAAACCTCCTATAGTTTGTCCCACAGCCATAATAAACCCTAGTTTCCAGTCAATAAGACCTTGGTAATGGAATAGACCTATCACTAGTAACGTATAGAGACCTATGACAAATCCTTTAAGCGCATTACTTTCTATGATATTCATACGCATACCCAGCACCATAATAATAAGAAAGAAGACTCCCATCCCCATCTGTATAAACCCTCCATAAAAGCCTAGTGCAAATAATAGAGGAATGTAGATATACCACTTAGGTCTAAACTCAAGATCTGTCTCTCGCAACCAGCGTTTAGGTCTTACGAGTACAGCAACAAGCATAAAGAGCATCATAAATTTAAACACAGCTCTAAACTGCTCATTACTTACATTTATCGCAAGCAGGCCTCCCGCAACCGCGCCTATAAAAATGGGAATAATGTACTTTTTATGACGAGCGATATTAAGCCTCCCGTTTTTATGAAACACCCACGAGGTTGCTGCACACTGTGTAAAAATGCCTATTCTGTTTGTGCCGTTTGCTACATTAGGAGGTAAGCCTAGCACCTCGGTTAGTATGGTGAGTGTTATGGCGCTACCGTTACCTGCAAGGGTGTTAATCCCTCCAGCTATTAAGGCTCCTATGATGGCGATAGCATATGTTTGTAATTCTGTCACTTTTTAAAAATTTAAGATAACCCCTCCATACATTGTAAACCCAGGTGCTGGCTCATAAAACCTGTTGCCAAAAGCATTGATACGCACATTATCTGTGTATTCTTGATCGAGTGCATTATTGATCCCAAGATACGGCTTGATTTGTATTTCTCTAAACAGAGTCTGGTAACTAAGCTGTACGTTTACCAGCTCGTAGCCGTCTATCTCTGTGTCATTACTATCTTGTGCAAACTGTGACCCTATAAAGTTTGCACTCACCCGTGCACTAAAACCTGCATCTGTATCATATAATAATCCCAAAGTAGACATATGCTTTGCAATACCAGGCAAGGCATTACCCGCATAATCTGTATCTCCCACGGTAAACTCATCATAAGTAAAATCTGAGTAGGTATAAGATGCTGTGGCTTGCAG
The DNA here is from genome assembly GCF_947496725.1 of uncultured Dokdonia sp. Taxonomy (GTDB): domain Bacteria; phylum Bacteroidota; class Bacteroidia; order Flavobacteriales; family Flavobacteriaceae; genus Dokdonia. The sequence continues at coordinate 148,539 of NZ_CANMDS010000005.1, read as the reverse complement.
GTTTTTTGAGAAGGCATACTGCCCCTCTACCTCAACACCTAGCCTGTTAGTTTTACCTGCATTTCTATAAAACTCGCGATCTGGAAAAGCTTCTAGTTCAAAAGGGACAAGGTCGTCACGTGTATTTATACTAAAAGTGGTTACTTGATAACGCAGCTTGTTACTTAAGGCTCCCTTTACACCCACCTCAACGCTTGTCGCTTTTTGAGGAGCTAAATTTTCGTTAAAGCCTGAAAGACCATCTGGACTCGTAGACACCTCAGATAATGATGGAGTTTCAAAACTGGTTGACACATTTATAAAGGGTATAAACGCTTTCGCGAAAGCGTAACTCACACCCACACTTGGATTAAAAGAATTTAAAGTCACACTCCCAGAATCATCCCCGTCGCTAAGAAAATCATCATCTGCCGAAAGTTTATTGTAATCAAATCTAGCCCCGGCGGTAAAAAGCCATTTATTAATATTGAAGTGATCTGTAAGGTAAACTCCAAGGTTTGTAAACTTCTCCTTTTGACTAAGGGAAAGATCTCCTTGCTCGCCTTCAAGGTTTTGAAACCTGCGGCGACTGTCATTTTGAAAAGCAAAATCATACCCTACTTGTAAGGTGTTATGACCCTTAGTATATCTATAGGCTGCTCCCTGACCCATATAATTACGATTGAGGTCTACTATGCCACCATTTTCAAAAGGAAGTAGTCCATCAAAAAGCCTATTGCTATAAAACCCATAGGTGGTGAAGCTGCTCTTTTTATTTATTAACCACTCTAAACTCGCTCCTACTTTAAGCTGTGAGATAGCTTCTCCAGTTTTAAAAAGCTGGTTGCGATCGCGGGCTTGTCTTCTGTTTGCATTTACCTCTTCTAATGTCAACCCTCCTGGGTCATCTGCCTGCGGGGCATCTGTGTAATTAAGTATGGTGGTTAGGTAAAGGCTGTCTGCAAGTGCAAATTTTCCTTTAAAATTAGTATTAATTTGCTCAAAACCACTTTGATCTCTGTATCCATCAGACTGCATATAATTTGCGTGAAAGATATAACTCGCTAGTGAGTCTCCTATAGCTGCTGTGGCTTGATAATTTTGAAAACCGAAAGCACCAGCGCCCACCTTTATATCAGTACCTAGATTTTCTGAATCATAAGACCTTGTTTTTATATCAATAACTCCTCCAGAGGCATTTCCGTAAAGACTCGAGCTAGGCCCTTTTATAACCTCTATAAGATCTATAATTCCTAAAGTGAGGTTATCTAATTGCCCTTGACCATCTGGCGTAGTTTCTGGTATGCCGTCTACAATAAGCTTTATCCCTCGTATCCCAAAACTAGACCGGGCCCCAAAACCGCGTATAGAGACTCTTAAATCTTGAGCAAAGTTCGTCACATTCTGAGTAAAAACTCCAGGAACTCCTTGTACATATTCTTGTAGTGATAATTGCTGTCGTGTTGCATCTTGTGGTACTGTTTTAATTACAGAAACAGCGGCAGGAATTCTGTCTAGAGTACTTTGTATTCTAGTAGATTGTATGATTACAGTATCTATAGTTTGCTCAGGTATTGACCCCGTCTGACTGTAACAAATTGATGCAAAAGCTAACAAATTGATAAGTGTTACGATGCGTGTCTTTTTCAATGGCTTAATTTTTACCGAAAAGTACTGCCTACCAGAAGAACATCAAAATAAAGCTACCTTTACTTATACCAATCATACAATTAAGATGAAAAAACTCAAGCAGTTAAAAAAATGGTTTTATAAGATTCTCGCAAAAGTAACTCCAGGCAAAACGAGCACGCGAGGAGCAGCGATTGCCTTGCTCATAGTAAGTGCCATTTTATATACTATAGCAGCTATCGCTTCTGTCACAAAATCAAAAGACCCTTGGTTTTTACTCTTCTTTGCGGTCTTTGTGATAATCATAGTGCTTAGCGCATATTTCTTTTTATGGATTTTAAGGAAATACAACCGTATGCCTAAAATATTGAAGCTAGCGCTGCTCATTGCAATCCCTCTATTATTTGTAGCACTCGCCTTTGAGGGTATCTATGTATTTTTTGCTTTTTGTATTATCTCCTTAATAGGTGGAGTTATTGCATTATTTACCACAAATGTATTTTCATCCTTATCTAAGGTTAAAAAAGGAATTGCACTTCTGTGCCTGCTAGTTGGCATCATAGGTTTGGTAAGTGTTATTAATGGATTACTCCCACGCGGTTTTGACATAAAACCAGTACTTAATGCTGCTGCATTGCATAAAAGTGCTGTGCAAAAAATAGAAGCTCCGTCACCTGCAGCACGAGGAGATTATACTGTAAAAAAGATAACATATGGTAGTGGTAAGGACAAACATAGACCAGAATTTGGCAAAGATGTCACCCTTACTACAAAAGCCGTAAATGGTGTTCCTTTTTTAGATAATTGGGAGGGTCTCAGTGGCTGGTATAGGGAACACTTTTGGGGTTTTGATGATAAAGAGTTACCGCTTAATGGATATATATGGTATCCAGAAGGAGAAGGGTCATTCCCACTCGCGCTCATTGTACACGGTAATCACTTAATGTCAGACTTCTCAGATGTAGGTTATGAGTATCTTGGGGAGCTACTCGCTTCTAGAGGTATTATTACTGTATCTGTAGATCAAAACTTTCTTAATGGCTCTTGGGCAGATATTACGGGCGGACTTGATGAGGAAAACGATGCCAGAGGCTGGATGCTATTAGAACACCTACGTGTATGGCACGAGTGGAACAAAACTGAGAATCATCCTTTTTATCAAAAAATAGACACGACTAGTATTGCTCTAATGGGACACTCTAGGGGTGGAGAAGCTGTGGGTCACGCCGCTTTTATGAATACCCTACCCTACTACTCTGATGATGCGTCCATACCCTTAGACTATAATTTTAATATCAAATCTATAGTAGCTATTGCACCTGTAGATGGGCAGTATCAACCTGGCAATGCGCCTAACGAGTTAAAAGATGTGAGCTACCTTACTATACACGGTTCTCAAGATGGTGATGTGACTTCCTTTGCTGGGTCAAAACAATATGAACGAATCACCTTCTCAGACAGCACATCTCATTTTAAATCTGCCGTGTATGTACAAGGAGCAAATCACGGCCAGTTTAACACCAGCTGGGGAGAAAATGACACCTCAGATGCCAGCACCTATTTTCTTAATAATAAGCAGCTTCTATCTGGAGAGGAGCAACGCGAGATTGCCCGCGTTTACATAAGTGCTTTTTTAGAAACAACACTTACAGATAAGATGAGTTATAAACCACTATTTGTAGATGCTCGAACAGCCGCAGACTGGCTTCCAGAAACAATCTATTTAAGTCAATATGAAGATAGCTCTTTTACTCCGCTAGCAACATATGACGAAGATTTTAATGTAATCACAGGTACAAAAGACAGCACTACAATTAAGAGTACAAATGTAACTGTCTGGCGAGAACAAGAAATTAGTCTTAAATGGGGAGAAAAAGGTTCTCGAGCGGCTTTTGTGGGCTGGCACTATAAAGATATAGAAGAAGGTGATCCTATACCAGACTCACTAGTGGCAACCTATAAGTATACTTTTAAGCCAGAGCCGTTAGATAGCACAATGGCACTCACTTTTACCCTCGCAGAGTCTACAGAAAGTACAAACCCTAAGTCTAGCGGAAAATGGAAAGATAATGAAGATACTACAGAAAACGAGCTCGAAAAAGAAATTGAAAAGGAAAATGAAACAGATGATGAAAAGCTTGAGGACAACATCCCAGATGCACCTATAGATTTTAGTATCATCATTTCAAACAGCGATGGTCAAAAAGTCACCTTCTGTCTTAGTGATTTTTCTGCATTGCAACGCGAAATAGAAGTACGCATATGGAAGTCACAGTTTATCACAGATGATAGCGCCTCAGAAAACATTTTTCAAACCTTTATGTTTCCATTTGCAGAGATTCAAGAAAGGAACCCAGACTTTGACATCTCCTCTATAAATCATCTAGTATTTCGGTTTGACAAAACCCCAGAAGGAGTAATCATTATAGACAATTTAGGGTTTATGAAAACCCTATAAATCACACACATAACAAAGCAAAAACTATAAACTATACTTCACTATAGAAAACACCTATCTCACCATCTGTTAGTTATATGTTAGGATGCGTTGAAAAACGCGACCTAAGCCGTATATTTGCAAACTATTTAGACCGATTATGATTAAAGTAGATCCAGCAGCAAAAATTAAGATCGCCAGCCTTATGCAGGAGGACGGTTTTGATGTAACCACAGACTATGTGCGCGTAGGTGTAAAAAGTGGTGGTTGCAGTGGCTTGTCATATGACCTTCATTTTGACAAAGCTCATAAAGAAGATGATAAAGTTTTTGAAGACAACGATGTAAAACTAATCGTAGACAAAAAAAGTTTTCTCTACCTCATAGGTACTACGCTAGAGTATAGCGGAGGACTTAATGGTAAAGGTTTTGTGTTTAACAATCCCAACGCACAACGCACTTGTGGTTGCGGAGAAAGTTTCTCACTATAAATAAAAAATGTTAGTACGCTTTCGCGAAAGCGTACCCTAGCTAGAAAAAGATACAATGGCATATACTGAAGACGATTTAAGGGAAGAGTTAAAAACCAAAGAATATGAGTATGGTTTTTTTACAGACATCGAGACTGAGACATTTCCTGTAGGATTAAATGAAGACATCATTCGTGCAATTTCTAAGAAAAAGGAAGAACCACAATGGATGACAGACTGGAGGCTTGAAGCTTACAAAGTGTGGCAGTCTATGGAAGAACCAGACTGGGCAAACGTAAATTATGAAAAGCCAGATTTTCAATCTATCGCATATTACTCTGCACCAAAATCTGTAGATCCAAATAAAACTCTAGATGATGTAGATCCAGATTTACTGGCGATGTACAAAAAACTAGGTATCTCTATAGATGAGCAAAAGAGAATGAACAATGTCGCGATGGATATTGTAGTAGACTCTGTATCTGTAGCAACTACATTTAAGAAAACACTAGCCGAAAAAGGGATCATCTTTATGAGTATCTCTGAGGCAATAAAGGAACATCCAGAACTAGTGCGTAAGCACCTAGGTACCATTGTCCCTGTAAAAGACAACTACTATGCAGCTCTTAACAGTGCTGTGTTTTCTGACGGATCTTTCTGTTACATTCCTAAAGGGGTGCGTTGCCCTATGGAGCTTTCTACTTACTTCCGTATAAATCAAGGAGGTACTGGACAGTTTGAAAGAACATTACTCGTGGCAGATGAGGGTAGTTATGTAAGTTACCTAGAAGGTTGTACAGCGCCTAGTCGTGATGAAAACCAACTACACGCCGCAGTGGTAGAGCTTATCGCTCTAGATGATGCAGAGATTAAGTACAGCACCGTGCAAAACTGGTACCCTGGTAACGCAGAGGGTAAAGGAGGAGTTTACAACTTTGTAACAAAGCGTGGTCTTTGTGAGAAAAATGCAAAAATCTCTTGGACACAAGTAGAGACAGGATCTGCAGTAACGTGGAAGTATCCTTCTTGTATCTTAAAAGGTGACAACTCAATAGGAGAATTTTACTCTATCGCTGTGACTAATAATCACCAGCAAGCAGATACGGGTACAAAAATGATACACTTAGGTAAGAATACTAAAAGTACGATTATCTCAAAAGGTATCTCTGCCGGTAAATCTCAAAACTCATATAGAGGTCTTGTAAAGATTAACTCTGGAGCTACAAATGCTCGTAACTTCTCGCAATGTGACTCACTACTTATGGGTAACGAGTGTGGAGCCCACACCTTCCCATATATTGAGACAAAAAATAAGACTGCTCAAGTAGAACACGAGGCAACAACTAGTAAGATAGGTGAAGACCAGATTTTTTATTGTAACCAGCGTGGTATTGATACCGAGAAGGCAATTGCCCTTATCGTAAACGGCTTCTCAAAAGAGGTACTTAACAAACTCCCTATGGAGTTTGCTGTAGAAGCTCAGAAGTTACTTGAGATCAGTCTAGAAGGATCTGTAGGATAGATTGTCATAACACTCAATCAAACTAAGAGATGAAAAAACTAGTTATCATAGCAATCATTGCCGGCCTTTTTACTTCGTGTGAGGAGTTTAAAAAGGGGTTTGAAGATGGTAAAAGAGACGCTCAAGAAAAAGCGGAAACTGTTACTAATGAAACACCAGAAGTAACTCTTTATAAGTTTTCTGGAGGTACTGTTCAAGCAAATAACCTCAATCTGTTTGCTCAAGGAGACACGTATAAAGGAGAGTCAAAAGAACTTGCAGATGCCTTTTATGTAATAAAGCATCCAGATGGGGTGTTACTTTGGGATACAGGTTTACCTGAGATGCTAGTAGGTCAAGAGCCATACACACCAGAAGGAGGTGCTTTTACTATCTCTCGTAAAGATTCTATAAAGACGCAACTTGCGAGTGTTGGGATGACAACAGAGGATGTAGATATGATTGCTTTTTCTCACATACATTTTGATCACACGGGAGCTGCAAATCATTTTCCTAAGGCCAAGTGGTTTGTACAATCTACAGAATATGACTTTGCAAACAGTGAGGAGATTCAAGGAAATAGTTTTTATGCACCAGCTAGTTTTAACCAGCTTACTAATGTAGAAAAACTAGATGGAGACAAAGATGTCTTTGGCGACGGTACAGTTATCATAAAATCTATGCCTGGTCATACTGCAGGACACCAAGTATTGTTTTTACAACTTAAAAACAATGGTCCCACCCTATTATCTGGTGATATATATCACTTTGAGAAAAATAGACAAAACGCTGTTGTACCTCAGTTTAACTACGACATTCCAACAACAGAGAAGAGTATAAAGGAATTTGAAGCTTTCGCGAAAGCGCAAAACGCAACGGTAATCATACAGCACGACGCCGAAGACTTTGCAAAAACACCAGCAATACTTAATTAAGAATGAAAAAATTTCTCCTCTTAGCGATAGCGATAACAGCATTTATTTCTTGCAAGGAAACCCCAGCAAGTAATCAAGTTGCTGCCGAATTTGAAACACTAGAGGGAGAATTTATTTATCTAGCAGATGCTGCTGTACTTAAAGGAGATACTTTTATTTATGGCGTAACACTAGATGAAAAAATGCACGAGCTGGCAACTATTATAAAACCATTACAACGTGATGAGTTTGATATGGTGCCAGTAATTATAAAAGGAGAATTGCACTCAAAAGCAGCTGGAGAGGAAGGTTGGGATGAGATTGTAACGATAAAAGAAATACTTGAAGTCAAGGCACCAACAGGTGAGACTCCATTAAAATTAGAAGCAGGAGACAAACTCAAAACAGAGGGCGGATCTTTAAAAGTAGAAAGCGGTAAATAATCGCACAATTAGAACGTAGAACTATGTTATCAGTAAAAAATCTGCACGCAGGCATTGAAGAGAAAGATATTCTTAAGGGAATCAACCTTGAGATGAAGGCCGGAGAAGTGCACGCAATTATGGGACCTAATGGTTCTGGTAAAAGTACACTCGCTTCTGTTATTGCAGGAAAAGAAGAGTATGAAGTAAGTAATGGAGACATAGACCTTAATGGTGAATCTCTATTAGAAATGGATCCAGAAGAAAGAGCTCACGAGGGTGTTTTCTTATCTTTTCAATATCCTGTTGAGATACCTGGTGTATCTGTAACAAACTTCATCAAGACTGCTATAAACGAGACTCGAAAAGCAAAAGGACTAGAAGATATGCCAGCTAGTGAGATGCTTAAGAAGATTAAAGAAAAAGCAGAACTCCTTGAGATGGACCGTAAGTTCTTATCTAGATCTCTTAACGTAGGTTTCTCTGGAGGAGAAAAGAAACGTAACGAGATTTTCCAGATGGCAATGCTAGAGCCTAAGCTTGCTATTCTAGACGAAACAGATTCTGGACTTGACATTGACGCACTGCGCATTGTTGCAAATGGCGTTAACAAGCTTAAGAGTGAAGATAATGCAGTACTTGTAATCACTCACTACCAGAGACTTCTTGACTACATCGTGCCAGATTTTGTACACGTACTTATGAACGGTAAGATTGTACGTTCTGGAGGAAAAGAACTTGCTCTAGAACTAGAAGAAAAAGGGTACGACTGGCTCAAAGAAGAAGTAGGTGCATAACTAGACCTGTTGCAGTAGTGATTTAACATCACACAAACAGATCTTACAACAGAACAATATGAGTTTAAAAGATAAATTAGTAAGTAACCACATCGTCTTACAAGAAAGTATAGATGCAGATTCGCCTATCTACGGGATACGCAATGAAGCTATCAAAACTTTTGAGGCAGAAGGGTTTCCTACCAAGAAGTTAGAAAACTGGAAATACACCTCACTTAACAGCATTCTTAAAGAAGACTACAACATCTTCCCTAGCAAAGAAGCTGCTCTTGATTTTAAGGATGTAAAACAGTATTTCTTAAATGATGTAGACACCTATAAAATTGTTTTTGTAGATGGTGTTTACAGTTCATACCTCTCTGAAACTACACACGATGGTATAGATGTGTGTACAATGGGTGCTGCACTTACAAAACCTAAGTACAAGCAAGTAATAGATGTGTACTTTAATAAAATTGCAAAAGGCGAGTCAATGGATGCATTGAACACTGCTTATGCAAAAGATGGTGCATATATCTACATACCAAAAGGAAAAGTAGCTCAAAAGCCTATACAGATAGTACACTTCTCTACTGGAGCAAATGATGCTATGATGTTACAACCACGTAACCTCATTGTAGCCGAAGAAAACTCTGAAGTACAAATCATAGAGCGTCACCAGAGTCTCTCTGACAAAAAGGTCTTAACAAACGTCGTTACAGAGATTTTTGCAGATAAAAGAGCCCTTGTAGATTACTATAAGATTCAAAATGATAAGCTTGAAGCTTCTCTTATAGACACCACAGAAATTGAACAACATAAAGAAAGTATTGTATCTGTACATACATTCTCTCTAGGTGGTAACATCACTCGTAACAACCTTAACTTTTACCAGAAGGGTGAGTATATGGATTCTATCCTTAAAGGTGTTACGATTATAGAAGGAAAACAACACGTAGATCACAACACGCTTGTGCACCACATCACACCTAACTGTGAGAGTCACCAAGATTACAAAGGTATCTTTGCCGAAAAATCTACTGGTGTCTTTAACGGAAAAGTTGTTGTGGAGAAAGAAGCCCAAAAGACTAATGCGTATCAGTCTAATAACAACATCTTACTAGATGACACAGCGACCATAAACTCAAAGCCTCAGCTTGAGATCTTTGCAGATGATGTACGTTGTTCTCACGGTTGTACTATCGGACAACTAGATGAAAGTGCATTATTTTATTTACAATCACGTGGTATAGGTGAAAAAGAAGGACGCGCATTACTTATGTATGCCTTTGCAAACACTGTACTTTCTAGTGTTAAGATTCCACAGCTTAAAGCAAGAATCACAAAACTTATTGCAAAGAAAATAGGTGTAAACATCGGTTTTGATCAATAAGATTGACTTCAAATAATTACAAAAGCCGCTACCTATCGTAGCGGCTTTTTTTATACATATAGACAGGCTCCTATAACTGGTTAAAAGTCCTTCAGTTTGTATCTTTGTACTAAAGAAAAAATGCTATGTTAGATATTAAAAAAATACGTGAAGACTTCCCTATTCTCAAAAGAGAAGTAAACGGAAAACCGCTTATTTATTTTGACAATGCCGCAACATCACAAACACCACAAGTTGTTATAGACGCCATTTTAGATTATTACTCTAACTATAATGCAAACATACACCGTGGCGTACACTCACTCTCACAAGAGGCCACAGATGCTTATGAGGAAGCACGCATAAAAATCCAGAAGCATTTTAACGCAGCACAGCCGTATGAGATTATACTCACCGCAGGCACAACGCACGCCATAAACCTAGTGGCAAATGGCTTTGCAAGTATTCTAAAAAAGGGCGAAGAGGTACTCGTTTCGGCGCTAGAGCATCATAGTAATATTGTACCGTGGCAAATGCTTTGTGAGAAGACGGGCGCTATACTTAAAGTTATACCACAAACAGAAAGTGGAGAACTGGATATGGACGCTTTCGCGAAAGCGTTATCACCACAACTCAAACTGGTCTTTGTAAATCACGTATCAAACGCATTAGGAACCATAAACCCTATAGAAGAAATCATTACCGAAGCTCACAAAGTAGGTGCAGCGGTACTAATAGATGGCGCACAAGCAACACCACACATAAAACCAGATGTACAAGCCCTAGATGCCGACTTTTACGTATGCTCTGCTCACAAAATATGTGGCCCGACGGGTGTAGGCGTGTTATATGGTAAAGAAGAATGGCTTACTAAACTCCCTCCTTATCAAGGTGGTGGCGAGATGATAGACCAGGTGAGTTTTGAAAAAACAACCTACGCGGGTCTACCACATAAATTTGAAGCAGGAACACCTAATATTTGTGGCGGCATTGCTACAGGTGTGGGCTTAGATTATATGAATGGGCTAGGTTTTGATAATATTGCAGCTTATGAAGATGAGCTTTTACAGTATGCCACAAAGCAGCTCCTCGAGATTGAAGGGCTTAAAATTTATGGCACATCTGCACATAAAACTGCGGTAGTTTCTTTTAATGTAGGTGAGATTCACCCTTATGACATTGGCACCATACTTGATAAATTAGGTATAGCAGTGCGCACAGGGCACCATTGTGCTCAACCCATTATGGACTTTTATAAAATACCAGGTACAGTACGTGCCTCATTTTCTTTCTACAACACAAAAGAAGAGATTGATAAATTTATAGATGGAGTAAAACGCGCAGTTGCGATGTTATCTTAAAAAATAGAATTATGAAAGCAGTATATACTCTAGTACTTTTTATAGCAGGCTTTACGATAAGTCACGCCCAGTTATCACAAGCTCCAATGATCTTTAAAGGTGATTTTATGATTACATCTGTGGCTGGAGAAGACGTCTCAGAGACAGCATTATCTCTTACTATTGATAATAAAAAGCGTTCTATAAGTGGCACAACTGGCTGTAATAACTATATGACAGATTATGCACTCAGAGGTACTGCGCTTCAGTTTTCATATGTGGCTAATACAAAAAGGGCTTGTCCTCACGATGATATAGAACAATTATATTATGACAACTTATCTGAAGTTACATCATTTCTAAAAAAGGGTGACACGATTACACTTTATAGAGATAGTGATGCAATCATAACAGGTATTTCCAAAAAAGCACTTATTGATAACAATAAATAGTCATCTAAGCTTACAGCCTATAAAAATTGAGGACCAACCCAAGTTACTTGAGTTAATGCAAGAAGTTTATCCAGCTGCATACGGGCATTTCTGGAAAGATGACTGCTCTTGGTACTTAAACCATATTTACAGCTTAGAAAGCCTTAAAAAAGATCTTGCTACACCACAAAGTCACTACCATTTCATACTTTATAAAAATGAAACTGTAGGTATTTTTAAATATGTGTATAATCAAGTATACACACCACTACCACCGCTAGCAGGCTTAAAGTTACATAGACTCTATTTGCACCCTTCTGTACAAGGTAAAGGAGTAGGAAGAGATATAATGCAATATGGAGAGCAGCTAGCTAGAAGGTTAGACTATAAAATAATATGGCTTGATGCGATGCACACACATACCCAGGCTCAACTGTTTTATAAGAAAGCAGGGTATATAAAAACCGAGTTTCAGCTATTGCCTTTTGACTTACTTAAAGATGAGCATCGTAAAATGTGGTATATGCACAAAATGCTCCACTCGCCAAAATGACAGTTAATCTTCTGGGCATTATCTTTGTAAAGTAATAATAGAATACAACACATACAGATATCATAATTATGGCTAGCATACAAGAAATACAAGACGAGATAGTAGATGAGTTTTCTATGTTTGAAGACTGGATGCAGCGTTATGAATATATGATTGATCTAGGCAAATCACTACCACTTATAGATGAAGCATTTAAAACAGATGACTACATTATAAAAGGATGCCAGAGCAAGGTATGGGTACACGCCACTATGGAAAATGGACAAGTAGCATTTACTGCAGATAGCGATGCAATAATCACAAAGGGAATTATTGCCATCCTTATACGAGCTTTTTCAAACCAGTCACCACAAGCAATTATAGATGCAGATACTGCGTTTATAGATGAGATAGGTCTTAAGGAACACCTCTCACCTACGCGCGCAAATGGACTCGTGAGTATGATCAAACAAATAAAACTGTATGCCGTAGCATACCAGACACAACTTAATTAAGAGCTGTATCACGCTTTCGCGAAAGCGTAACAAAACACATTAAAAACAACCCTGCACAAGCAGATTATATAAAGCATATGGAAATCAACACAGAAGAGCTAGGTGACAAAATTGTACGTGTTCTTAAAACAATATATGACCCAGAAATCCCAGTAGATATTTATGAACTAGGATTGATTTACGACGTATTTGTAAATGAAGATATGGATACAAAAATCCTTATGACTCTTACCACGCCTAACTGCCCCGTTGCAGAAACGTTACCACTAGAGGTAGAAGAAAAAGTGAAGTCACTTAAAGATGTTAAAGACTGTGAGGTTGAGATCACTTTTGACCCACCTTGGACACAAGACCTTATGAGTGAAGAAGCAAAGCTAGAACTAGGAATGCTGTAATTATTCTCGCAATGGCCGAAGAAATTATAAATAGAGTTGCAAATAGCAAGCTAGTAACCTTTGATCTAGAAGATTTATATCTACAGGGTAATAGACAACTTGTTGATATTTCTCAATGGCTAGATCAAGGTTTTATACTACGCGAGACAGCTTTTAGAAAAAGCGTAAAGGAACACGACTGGAGTCAATATACAAATGCATTTGTAGCGTTACATTGTAGCACAGACGCCATTGTTCCAGCTTGGGCATATATGCTCGTAGCCACTCATATGCAGGGTATCGCAAAAAAAGTAATTACAGGTGACCTAGCACTACTAGAGACCATATTATACACAGAAGTTATACAAGGCATAGACGTGACTCCTTATGAGAATGTACCTGTTATTGTAAAAGGATGTTCTAACAAACCCGTTCCAGAAAATGCCTATTTACTGCTCATAGAAAAATTACAGCCCGTTGCGCGTAGTTTAATGTTTGGTGAGGCGTGCTCTTCCGTACCTCTTTACAAGAAGACAAAGTAAGGCTCCTTGAATAATAAGTAAAGGCTCCGTATATTAGACTGCTTAATTCATCCCTGCTATATAATGAAGTATATACTCTTACCACTGTTACTACTAGGTACCACAATTACCTTTGCTCAAAAAACAGATAAAAAGAAAGACTCCCTTCCAGATGGGTGGAAAAGCAAAGGTCTTATGGAGTTGTTATTTAGCCAGAGCGCCTTTAATGACAACTGGCAAGGTGGAGGAACATCAAACGTAGCAGGTAACTTTAACCTTAATTGGGATGTAAATTACAAGCGTAAAAAACTCAACTGGGATACAAAGCTTACCGCAATACTAGGTCTTGCCGCTACAAAAGACCAAGTGTTTGTTAGAAAAACCACAGATAGGCTTGAACTTAATAGCCTAGTAGGTAGTCGTATAGACAGTTCAAAATGGTATTATTCTGGTCTCTTTAATTTTAGAACTCAAATGGCTCCGGGTTATGAGTTTTTTGACAGGCAAGTCCTTAATGATGCTGGTGAGGTTATAGAAACGGTACAAGATCGCAAACTCATTACAACTAGTTTTTCTCCTGCATATTTACAGATAGGTCCTGGGTTGTTATGGAAAGAAAGTAACGATTTTAAGGTAAACGTGGCTCCCGCTACGGCAAGATTTATATTTGTAAACTCTAGATTTACCACCGTAAATGAAAATGACCCTGCCGCTATTGAAGCTTATGAGCCATTTTTTGGAGTACAGGCTAATGAAAACGTACGTTTTGAATTAGGAGCTTCTGTAAGTGCTTATCATAAGGAAGAACTGTTTGAAAATATAGTTTTTGAAAACACGCTTAATCTGTATGCAGACTACCTTGAGAATACAAAAAATGTAGATATTGACTACACGCTCAATGTCGCTATGCAGGTTAATAAATACATCACTACAAACCTCGCCGTACAGCTCATATATGATGAGAATGCCATAAGCGGTCTACAAGTAAGAGAGGTACTAGGCGTAGGTCTTAAATATGCCTTTCTTGAATGGAAATCTTAAATACATTCAAATATTTAGGCAAAAGCCTTTATCTAGCACGATAAAACTCACATTTAATCGATTAAAGGAATAGTATCTGTAAAAATTTCTAAAAACCTCTCTGGTTTTTTAATAGTTATATATTTGTAATACAAAACTTAACTATTAATTATTATGAAAAGACTTATTGTATTAGGAGCTGCTATGTTCCTCGCAATCAGCTTACAAGCACAAACAGAAGAAGAGCTTAAAGCACAACAATCACCTAAAAAAGCAGAAATTGCAAAACTACAAGGAGAAGTTGACGCTCTACAAGCTAAAATAGATGCACTTCCAGGATGGAAGTACGGTGCTTTTGGAACTATAGGAGGAAATATCTCTAAATTTAACGATTGGTTTTCTCAAGGAACGCCTAACGTATCTTCAGGTAACATCACTGTTACAGGTAACGCATTTGCAAATAAACTAGAAGATAAATACTTCTGGAGAAATAGCCTTAATGTAAACTTAGGATGGGTAAAGTTTGATGACCAAGATGACGCAACAGATGATGATAGCTTTAGAGAAGCAACAGATGTTTTTAACGTATCATCACTTTACGGTTACAAACTAACTGAAACACTTGCTGCATCTGCTTTAGGAGAGTACAGAACAACTATTTTAAACAACTTTAATGATCCTGGATACCTTGACCTAGGTATAGGTGCTACTTGGACTCCTATAGAAAATCTTGTAGTTGTGGTACACCCACTTAACTACAACTTTGTATTTTCTGATAATGACGCAGTATTTGAATCTTCTTTAGGTGCAAAAATCGTTGCAGATTACACACGTCAGATTGGACAAATTGCTTTTAAGTCTAACTTATCTGCCTTTGCAAGCTACAAATCTTCAGACCTTTCTAACTGGACTTGGACAAACGGATTTGCTTACACACTATGGAAAAAGATAGGTGTAGGATTTGATTTTGGTCTTAGAGGTAACAAGCAAGAAGCTTTAAACTTTGCACAAATAGCTCAGGAGGACACTACTCTAGGGTTTGATAACATAGACAATCAAGTACAGAGCTACTGGGTTTTAGGACTTAGCTACTCTTTCTAAGCATACAGAAAATGTTGTTTTAAACAACAACTATAATAACTCAAAAGCGAGTCCATTAGGACTCGCTTTTTTTATGTCTTAACTCCAAGGTAGAATTTACTTAACATCTTAAAATAAAAAAACCAGCCTAAAAAGGCTGGTTTTTGTCGGGGTAGCAAGATTCGAACTTGCGACCTCCTCGTCCCAAACGAGGCGCGATAACCGGGCTACGCTATACCCCGAGCGTTTATCGGGGTGCAAATATACTAAACTCTAATAGATAACCACAAACTTTATCACATATAATTACAGTTATTCTAATCTTTTATAACTCTCACCTTCTGTAGGGTTGCCCTCATCATCCATCTGTCGTTGCTGGTAGCTATTTGCACCTAGCAATAATTCAAACCTAAATACCTGAGTTGTATCTACGATTTTCATCATAGGTCCAGAAGCATACTCCAACCGCTCTTCTAATATGCCATCTTTTACCTCGTAAGTCCCATACCCAAACCATTCATTTGCATCACTAGGGTCATTACGGGTCCACATCACACGACCTTTACTATACATCTTGACCTGCCTGTACCCGTTTTGGTTAGGTAGTGTCTCAGAGATCATACCATTCTCATACATCTGCTGGTTCTCAAGTTCCCAAACTCCTTCCAGAGTTAAGTCACCTTTATCATTTATCAATCCATCACTCGTTAAGAGTGTAGCACCCATCACATACAAACAAACTAATACAAACGTCTTCATAATTACGGGGTTTAAGTTATACAATTGATTTACATCACTTTAAGATACGGTTTTTTTCTAAGCTTTTACTTTCAAGTAATTTTGAAGTAGAAGTCATTTAAAAAGATAAATAGCTTTATTATATTTATCTCAACATAAACGGGTAGTAGCTTAGTCCGGTTAAAGTGCTGGTCTGGGGGACCAGAGATCGGAGGTTCGAATCCTCTCTACCCGACAATTTATTCTAGTGTTTTAAAGAATATTTTAATCTCCAGACACTTGTCCAAAGACAACAAAAATGTGGTGTAGGCTCAAGTGGTTTTTTACGCTTTCGCGAAAGCGGTATCATTCACCCCCACTATCTCAGTCTTTTTTATGATATTTAAACTGTGAAAACAAAACAACGTCTAGACAGAGCTTACAAGCAAGCGAGAAGAATTTCATTCTCTAATGAAGATAAGCTTGTATTCTTTTCTGACTGTCATCGTGGTGACAAAAGCTTTGCAGATGATTTTGCCCGTAATGAAAACATTTATTACCACGCGCTCAAACATTACTACAATGAGGGATTTACCTATTGTGAGCTAGGTGATGGAGATGAGCTATGGGAAAACACCTCTTTTGAAAGTATTTTAAGGGCTCATAAAAATGTATATCGCCTTCTACAAAAGTTCCATTTTGAAAATAGGCTTCATTTAATATGGGGAAATCACGATATGGTATACAGGGATAAAAATTACGTAAAAAAGCATCTAAGCACGTATTTTGACCCCAAAGATGGCCGAGAAGAAGTACTCTTTAAAGATCTCGAGTATCACGAGGCCATTGTATTAAAACATCAAGACACCCATCAAGAATTGTTTTTATGTCACGGTCATCAAGCAGACTGGATGAACTATCACGGCTGGCGCTTTAATAGATTTCTAGTACGTGTACTCTGGAAACCCCTACAAATCTTTGGTATCTCTGACCCTACTAGTCCAGCAAAAAATTATAAGGAACTTATAAAAGTAGAGCGTCGTATTAAAAAATGGATTACAGATAATAGCAATCTTCTTACAATAGTAGGACATACACACAGGCCGCGTTTTCCTGAGCCTGGAGACATTGCTTTCTTTAATGATGGGAGTTGTGTCCACCCAAGGAGTATAACCGGCTTAGAAGTCGACAGTGGAGCTATCTCGCTTATAAAATGGCATATTGCCACCTCAGAGAGTGGCACACTACAAGTAGTGAGGGAGTTACTAGAAGGCCCCACTGCACTAACAGCCTATCAAGTATAGGTTGTAAAGAAAATGTAATTATTCTAGATTTATGACTCTGGCGCAAGTCGCACTTTTAACCCTTCCATCTCTTCTGAGATATGAAGCTGGCAGCCCAATCTACTATTATCTTCTACATAAAAAGCCTCGGCAAGCATTGCATCTTCATCATCACTCATTTCTGGGAGCTCGTGATCACTCTCTACATAACACTGGCAAGAAGCACACATAGCCATACCACCGCAAACACCTATAGTACCTTCTGGAGCTAGCTCGTAAGAGCGCACAACCTCCATAAGGTTCATATTCATATCTGTAGGAGCATCTATAGCGTGAGATACTCCGTCACGGTCTATTATAGTTATCTTAATATCTGCTGGCATAGCTTTTATTTACCTCTTACTGTGAGCTTACTCAATTGCTTTTACAACCGCTTTTGGCGCTTCTTTTTTAGTTCCATCAAAACCTGTTACGCCACCTACAGTGGTGTACTTCATTACGTAACGCTTGTCTGGAAATATGCGCTGGAATGCACTCTGGCACATAAGCGTAGCTTCGTGAAAACCGCAAAGTATAAGTTTAAGCTTACCTGGGTATGTGTTTACATCACCTATGGCATAAATACCTGGTATGTTAGTTTGGTAATCGAGCGTATTATCTACCTTGATTGCATTTTTTTCTATCTCAAGGCCCCAGTCTGCAATAGGTCCCAGTTTAGGCGCCAGCCCAAATAATGGTATAAAGTGATCACAATCCTTAGTAAAAACTTCTGCTCCTTGTTTTATAGAGACACCACTTACTGCACCCTCACCTATCACCTCAACAACCTCTGCCGGTGTGATAAGTTTTATTTTACCTTGGTTTTTGAGGTCTTGTACTTTTTCTACGCTATCTAGCGCACCTCTAAACTCGTTGCGACGGTGTACAAGTGTCACTTCACTCGCCACATCTGCAAGGAAGATACTCCAGTCAAGAGCACTATCACCTCCGCCAGCAATAACCACATTCTTATCACGGTATAACTCTGGATCACGTATGATGTACTCTACTCCTTTGTCCTCGTAGCTAGCTATATTTGAAATTGGTGGTTTACGAGGCTCAAAACTCCCTAGACCTCCTGCAATTGCAACTACAGGTGCGTGGTGTTTTGTTCCTTTATTAGTCGTTACTATAAAGCTACCGTCTTCTTGTTTATCTATAGTTTGTGCACGCTCTCCAAGTGTAAATCCAGGTTGAAAAGGCTCGATTTGCTTCATCAAGTTGTCTACAAGATCACCAGCAAGTACTTCTGGAAATGCAGGGATGTCATAGATAGGTTTTTTAGGATATATCTCTGCACACTGACCTCCCGGTTGCGGTAAAGCATCTATGAGGTGGCATTTTAGCTTTAATAATCCTGCTTCAAAAACGGTAAAAAGACCTGTAGGTCCTGCTCCTATTATAAGAATATCTGTTTTAATCATTTGCTTATCTATTTACGCTTTCGCGAAAGCGTACTACGCAACAACGTTTATCACTTGCTCAATTTGCGGAGCGTGTTTTTTTATGGTCATCTCAACACCGCTCTTTAAGGTCATTTGATTTACAGAGCAACCTACGCAAGCGCCTTGCAACTGTACTCGCACTATCTTATCATCATCTATGCCTAGAAGTGTTATATCGCCTCCATCACTCTGTAAAAAAGGACGAATCTCCTCAAGGGCATCCTCTACTTTTTGTGTTAACTCTGCTGCGCTCATAATTAATTCTTTACGGCAGAACATCCTGCCATTGTGGTAATCTTAATTGCTTCGGTAGCTGGTAGGTCTGTGTTACGACGCACAGTCTCCTCAACAACATTTTTTGTCAAGTTATCAAAAGCTTCCATAGTAGGCGTGTTAGCCTGTAATGCTGCTGGACGTCCTACATCTCCTGCCTCACGTATACTTTGTACTAATGGAATCTCACCTAGTAAACGTACACCTAAATCTTCGGCGAGGTTTTTTGCTCCTTCTTTACCAAAGATGTAATATTTATTATCTGGCAACTCATCTGGTGTGAAGTAAGCCATATTTTCTACAATTCCTAAAACAGGAACATTTATACTCTCTTGCTTAAACATTGCCACACCCTTCTTTGCATCTGCAAGTGCCACATTTTGTGGTGTACTTACTACTACAGCTCCTGTAATAGGTAGTGATTGCATAATGCTTAAGTGTATATCACCCGTACCAGGAGGTAAGTCTAAAAGTAAGAAATCTAGCTCTCCCCAGGCTGCGTCAAAAATCATCTGGTTAAGCGCCTTTGCTGCCATAGGTCCTCTCCATATAACTGCTTGATCTGGTTTTGTAAAAAATCCTATCGAGAGTACTTTTACCCCGTAGCTTTCTATAGGTTTCATTTTAGACTTTCCGTCTACGTTTACAGAGAGTGGCCTCTCATTTGCCACGTCAAACATAATAGGCACAGATGGCCCATAAATATCTGCATCAAGAATACCTACTTTAAAGCCCATTTTTGCAAGCGTCACTGCAATGTTAGACGTTACAGTAGATTTACCCACACCTCCTTTACCAGAGGCTACAGCTACGATGTTTTTTATACCAGGTATCGCTTTTCCTTTAATCTCTACTTTATCTTCCTTTGCGGGAGCAGTAACTTTTACATTTACCTTTACTTGTGCTTTATCAAAAACCTTATCGTGTATGGTTTTCATAATATCAACCTCTGCTTTTTTACGAGCTTGTAGTGTAGGGTTGTTTATAGTGATATCTACAATTACCTCATCTCCAAATGTAAGAACGTTTGTAACTGCGCCACTATCTACCATATTTTCTCCAGCACCTGGAGCAGTAATAGTTTTTAAAGCCTCGAGAATATCTTTCTTTTGTAATTTCATCTTTTATTAAGCAATTCAAAACCAGCCTTTAATTAGACTAATTCTAAATGCAAAGATACAACTGCATAGGGGTAATTTCCAATACTTGGATTTTCAAAATATTTGATAATTTAAAATAGAAACTGGCACACTAATCTACTCAAATTGTCTATTGTAAAAACTAGTACTAACAATCTGTAATTTATAGCTCAATTATAGGATCCCAAAAGTGCTTTTTAAAATGAACCACCTTATCATCCTTAATCTCTATATCTTCATTTTCAAGTAATTGCTGCATTAAGTTAGTTTGCGGAAAATGATGTTTACCAGTAAGGAGTCCTACTCTATTTACAACTCTATGTGCTGGCACTTCTGGATGATTACTAGCACCATTCATTGCCCAACCTACCATACGACTACTACGTGCAGCACCTAGATACTTTGCAATAGCACCATAACTCGTTACTCTACCGTAAGGTATTAACGCTGCTACGGCATATACCTTTTGAAAAAAGTTTTCTGTCTCTGGAGCGTAATTCATTCGAAGTAGATGGTGCGTACGAGTGTAATTAACATAAGTATGACCATAAGTCCAGCCATAAAATAGTTTGAAAAGCGAGCAAAGGAGCTCTCTCTATTTTGGATACGAGCAAAGAAAAGAACGTAAAGATATAACGCACTAAAAGTGCCTACAGCGGCAGCAACTACAAACAGTACAATTGCCACTACATCATACTCTACCTTACCGCTTACATTAAGCGCAGCACCCAGCGCACAGAAGTAAGGGATAGGCAATACATTAAGTGCAGAGATAGCCATCCCTTTACCTAGACTTTTTAAACCTCTATTTTTTGATATTTTCACCTTAGGGACTTTGCTTTGCTTTGCTTTTACAAAGAAAAAGATGGCCATTATTAAGAAAATCACAAGACCTGTGCGCAATAGCATACTCTGCACATATGGATTTCCAAAAATATAGCGCGCAAGTAATACGGCTATAAGTGCCTGAAAAACCACAACAAAAGAAGCTCCAAGAGCAACTAGCAGCCCATTATTGCGACCACGCTCAACACACGTTTTTGCAACAGACATATTTATTAGCCCAGGCGGTATCACTCCGGCTAGCGCTGCAAAATAGGTTATTAAAAAAAGTTTGGTTGTCTCCAAGGGTGCCCGTTACTTGACTCTAAATTTAATATAAGTAATTGGTTTTCCTTGTTCTAGATATTGTTTTTCATAAAAAGTTTGAATCCCCACAACCTCTTCTGGCGAGTATTCGTTTTTATACACATTATGATTTGCTTCTAAAATCTCGTGACCCTCACCGTGTAGTAATCCCAGTGTGTAACCGTGCATAAACTCTGAGTCTGTCTTGAGATTCACACAACCATCCTCCTTCAAAACATTCTTATATTTTTGGAGAAACTCTGTATTAGTCATACGGTGCTTAGTGCGCTTGTACTTGATTTGAGGGTCTGGAAAGGTGATCCATATCTCATCTATTTCCGCTTTCGCGAAAGCGTACTCAATAAGCTCTATTTGCGTGCGCATAAAACCTACATTGTCAAGATTGTCTTCTAGAGCGGTTTTTGCTCCACGCCAAAATCGTGCACCCTTGATGTCTATACCTATAAAATTCTTGTCTGGATACTTCTCTGCAAGTCCTACAGAATACTCACCTTTACCACAGCCCAGCTCTACTACAATAGGGTTATCATTTTTGAAAAAATCTGAATTCCACTTACCCTTAAGAGGAAAAGTTCCATCTACCAGTTCTTCTCTAGACGGCTGTACTACGTTTGAGAATGTCTCATTCTCACGGAATCTCTTAAGCTTATTTTTACTTCCCACAGGTATATTTAATGTTTTGGTAAAATTAAGGAAACTTTTACTACGTCTAAGAGATAGATATTTGCAATGTGAAAAGAAATAAGCACATACTAGTTGCTCCTCTTAACTGGGGATTGGGTCACGCGACGCGTTGTATCCCTATTATTAATGCGCTTTTATCTCAAAATCATAAGGTTACCATAGCCAGTGATGGTGATGCGCTTAAATTACTTAAAAAGGAGTTTCCAAAACTTTCTTTTGTCTCGCTGCCATCTTATAAGATTGAGTACGCAGAAAAGGGTAAAAACTTTAAACGCAAGCTTATATCTAATTTACCATCAATACGTAAAAGTATACGTAGCGAACACAAAGAGCTAGAAAAACTCATCCCGGCATTAAATATAGATGGAGTTATCTCTGATAACCGCCTAGGTTTGTATACAAATCAAGTGCCTTGTGTGATCATAAGTCACCAGTTACAGGTGCTAAGTGGTAGCACTACAAAAATCTCTACAGCTATACATAAGAAGTATCTAGAGCGCTTTAATGAGTGCTGGGTTCCAGATCTTAAAGGTGATTTTAATTTAAGTGGAGTTTTAGGCCACCCAGACAAAAGCTTATCAATACCTACGCGATACATAGGGCCCTTAAGCAGGATGAAGGCAAGGCCAGAAGAGTTAAAGTACACAGCAACAGCTGTGCTTTCTGGACCAGAGCCACAGCGCTCTATGCTAGAAGAGATTATTACAAAAAACTTCAAAAAGCTCAATGGGCAGTTTTTAATTGTACGAGGTAAACCTGAAGATGAAAAAACCATCACCCATACTAAGCCTAACATTAAAGTAATTAATTTCCTTACTACTAAGGAGCTTGAAAAGGTGATTAATCAAAGTGGGTATATCATAGCAAGATCTGGCTATACGACGATAATGGATCTAGCTGTGATGAAGAAAAAGGCATTCTTTATCCCTACACCAGGACAGTCTGAGCAGGAGTATCTTGCGGCTTTGTTAAAAGAAAATAAAATTGCACCTTTTGCAGTTCAAGATGAGTTTAAAACTAAGGATTTATCTAAAATGTCTGTTTACCCAGGTTTTGAAAAGGGTATAGAGGCTAGTGATTTACTCGATAATTTCGGCCTTTTCGAGCGTAAACGAGAATTCAGACCCCACGCCAAACTCGCTTTCAACATAAACTTTCTCTTCGTGCGCCTCAATGATATGTTTAACAATAGAGAGCCCCAGACCTGATCCTCCTACCTTACGGTTGCGAGACTTATCTACTCTATAAAATCGCTCAAATAAGCGTGGTAGATGATCTGGCTCAATTCCTTCCCCGTTATCTGTCACTCGTATAAGTAATTTGTTTTGAATCAAATCTTGTATACTCACTTCTGTGGTACCGTTTTCCTTACCGTATTTTATAGAGTTTCCTATTAAGTTTGTGAGTAATTGCTGTATACGTTCCCTATCTGCATTAACCATTACCTTCTTTGCATAAGAATCGTCAAAGGCAAGTGTTATATTACGTTTTGCAGCTTCCATTTCTAGCATCTCAAAAGTTGCGTAAATTAACTTTACAAGATTGAAATATTCATAATTAATATTAAGATCTCCCACTTCTAACTTAGTAATCATATCAAGATCATTTACTAAGTAAATCAAGCGATCTACACCTTTTTCTGCACGAGATAGGTATTTTTTTCTAACAGATTTATCTTTTATAGCGCCGTCTAGTAACGTAAGTATATATCCTTGTACGGTAAACAAAGGTGTTTTTAGCTCGTGAGCCACATTGCCTAAAAAGTTACGACGATACTCTTCTTGTACTCTTAAAGATTCTATTTCTATTTTTTTACTCTTAGCATAACGCTCTACTTCTTCAGAAAGTGAGGCCATATCTGTAGTAATATTATCTGCAGTGAGGCTTACATCTTCTAAGAGCTTTACATTATCATAAATCTCCCTTACTTTTTTAAATATAAACAGTTGCGTTCTAAAATGAATAAGTAAAAATGACAATACATAGCAAACTAGAATCCCCACAAAGACCAGCCACCACACAGGCTCGCTGTCTTGTATAAATTCAAGAGCTAAAATAAGTAGTGCAAAAAGCACCGTAATATAAGCCGCCGTTATAAGTGCAAACGAGTACGGCTGTTTTACATCTGAGGCCATTAGATCACAAATTTATAACCTACACCTTTTACAGTTTTAAATGATTCGTCACCTATTTTCTCCCTAAGCTTACGTATATGTACATCTATCGTACGTCCACCTACTACAACTTCAAGTCCCCATACCTTATCAAGTATATCTTCTCTGGTAAATACTTTTCCAGGTTTTGAAGTAAGTAGTGATAGTAGTTCAAATTCTTTTCTGGGTAATGAGAGTTCTTCCTTACCCTTAAAAACTTTATACTCTTCTCGGTTTATAATGAGTTTACCCACCTTAGTTATTTGAGAAGGAGCTTCCTCATTTTTAAATCTACGTAGTAACGCTTTTACTTTACTAAGTAGTACTTTAGGCTTAATAGGTTTTGTTATATAATCATCTGCACCTGCGTCAAAACCTGCTACTTGAGAGTAATCTTCTCCTCTTGCAGTAAAGAAGGTAATGATGGTTTGTTCAAGATCTTTGTTAGAACGTATTACTTCACAAGCCTCTATACCATCCATTTCTGGCATCATCACATCTAGTATTATGAGATGCGGCTGGTGTTTTTTTGCAAGCTTTACAGCCTCTAGACCATTAGTCCCAGTAATTACCTGATATCCTTCATTTGACAAATTATACCCAACGATTTCTAAGATGTCTGGCTCATCGTCTACTAGTAAAATTTTAAGGTCCTTTTTTTTCATTGTAATTACGGTTAAGTCGTTTTGTAAATATACGTTTTTTGATGTTTTTTGTTGCCACTGCAACTAGCTTGCAAATTAAATTGTAATTCTTTGAACCATATTAAGCTTGCGTTAAATCTTACGCTTTCGCGAAAGCAAAATTAACGACTACCTCCTATTTTAATTAAATTTATAGCCTAATCAAATCACTACAGTATGAAACAAATTACTCTTTTAATTACCTTATTTCTAGCATCGTGCACTGTTTTCGCACAAGACCTAGTGATTACAGGTATCTTTGATGGAAACCTTACAGGAGGTACTCCAAAAGCAATAGAAATTTATGCACTTAATGATATTGCAGACTTAAGCACATACGGTTTTAGCAACTCAAGTAACGGAAATGGCATTTCTGAAGTGGAGTTTGCTTTTTCTGGGTCTGCTACCGCTGGAGATTACTTTTACATCTCTACAAATGAAGATGATTTTATGACCTTTTTTGGGTTTACTCCAGACTTCACCTCAAATAGTGCAAATAACAATGGAGATGATTCTATAGCTCTTTATGATAACGTGGCAGATGACGGTTCTGGAACACTACAAGGAACACAAATAGATGTTTATGGAGATCTAGATACAGATGGTACAGGTGAAGCTTGGGAATATCAAGACGGCTGGGCTTATCGTGTAAGCGGTACTGGACCTGACGGCACTACATTTATGGTAGGTAGCTTTACGTATAGTGGGACTAATGCAAATGATGATGACACCACTCAAGCAGACGCTACAAATCCTTGGCCAATAGGTACGTACTCTACTACTCCACCAGCTTGCTCATTAGTACTTGGTACCGCTACAGCAACTTGTGATACTGAGACTACAGGTACAGACGGCACAACCGTTATGATACCTTATACTGGAGGTGGAGACGCTACTTATACTGTAGCTATTACAAGCGGTGGAGGCGTTGTAGGAGGAGATGACCCTACAACTACAGCAAACGGAACAATCACACTTACAGACGTTTCTGAAAACACAACAATAACACTTGAAGTAACAAGTACAGACTGTATGCTCTCTATAGATGTTACAACACCAGCTTGTGAGCCAGCTACAGAAGTTGCAGATATTGCAGCACTTAGAGCAGGAACAATAGGTGAAGAATACACCCTTACCGGAGAAGCTGTACTTACATTCCAACAAGATTTTAGAAATCAAAAATTTATTGAAGATGCCACAGGTGCTATTCTTATAGATGACAGTGCAGGAACTATAGCTACTATGTATAATCTTGGAGATGGTATTACAGGTATTACAGGAGTTCTAGGTGACTTTAACGGAATGACACAGTTTATACCAAACGCAGACGCTGGCGCAGCAACTTCTACAGGAAACACTATTACACCACAAGAGGTAACTGTAACAGAACTAGCTGCAAACCCTAATGATTATGAGTCTGAGTATGTAAGAATAACAGGTCTTACTATAGACAACTCTGCAAATGCATCTTGGGTAAATGGTCAAGAGTACCCAATGACTAATACAGACGGATCTTATGTGTTTAGAACTACATTTTTTGATGTAGACTATATAGGTGAAGTAGTGCCTACAGAAGAAGCAAATGTATCTGGTATTATTAATGAACGTAATAACGGAGAGTACTTCATCACAGCTCTTGATGCTGCAGATATTGAAGCAGATGCTGTAGAGGCAACAGAAGTTGCAACACTAGCAGATCTAAGAGCAGGTACAGAAGGAACACTCTACACACTTACTGGAGAAGCACTACTTACTTTCCAACAAGATTTTAGAAATCAAAAATTTATTGAAGATGATACAGCTGCCATCTTAATAGATGACAGCGCAGGAACTTTAACTACGGTATATAACGTAGGTGATGGTATAGTAGGTCTTACAGGTACGTTAAGCTCTTTTCAAGGAATGCTACAATTTGTTCCTAGTGAGGATCCTGGAGATGCATTTTCTACCGGAAACACAATTACTGCACAAATGGTAACAGTGACAGAACTCGCTGCAAATCCTAATGATTATGAGGCAGAGTACGTAACTCTTACAGAAGCTACAATAGACACTGCAACAAATACAGACTGGGTAACTGGTGCAGAGTACGGACTTACTACTCCAGAAGGTGCATACACTTTTAGAACAACATTCTTTGATGCAGATTATATAGGTAACGCAGTACCTACGGAGGCTCAAAACATATCTGGTATCATCACAGAACGCAATGATGGAGATTACTTTATCACTGCTCGTGATGTAACAGATTTTGAAGAGTTTTTAAGCATAGGAGAAACTACCGCTGCAACTATCGCTATGTTTCCTAACCCTGCAAGTGATCAAATCACGATAAGTACTGGGATTAATACAGCAATGAACGTGTCTATTTTTGAGATTACAGGTAAGAAAGTAATTGAGACAACTACTGCAAACCCTATAGACGTAAGTGCGCTTGCCTCTGGAGTATATGTAGTACAAGTAGCAGATGCTACAAGCTCAACTACAGCAAAGCTTGTAATTAAATAAAGAATACATTTATACAACCTTTATAAAGCGCTCTCCTTATGGAGGGCGTTTTTTCTTTTATATCTTTGCTCAAATTCTAATAAATGCCTCAGCAAACCTTTTTAAATATCACAAATAATGAGCAATTTGAGAAGGAGGCGCTCGCGACATTCAGGTATCAGTTTGAGCATAATAGCGTGTATAGATCTTTTTGTGATTTACTCTACAAACACCCTAGTGAGGTAACGTCAAGTAGAGACATTCCGTTTTTACCTATACAGTTTTTTAAGTCTCGCACTATCATTTCTGGTAATGCAGAGCCGGCTATCACCTTTAGCAGTAGCGGCACTACTGGCAGCATCACCAGCAAACATCACGTGACAGATCTAAGCCTGTATGAAGATAGTTTTAGAACCGCTTTCGCGAAAGCGTACGGAACCCCATCAGACTTCGTAATACTAGCCCTGCTACCGTCCTATTTAGAACGATCTGGATCATCGCTTATTTATATGGTAGATGATTTAATTAAAAGTAGCAATCATCCAGACAGTGGCTTTTACCTTAACAATCTTGACGAGCTGGCAAAAAAATTAGTAACACTTGACACCTCAGAAAAGAAAGTCCTTCTTATAGGTGTCTCATTTGCACTTTTAGACCTTGTAGAAAAGCATACTTTTAACCTCAACAACACCATTATTATGGAAACGGGCGGTATGAAAGGAAGACGTAAAGAGATAATTCGCCCAGAACTTCATAAAATACTGAGCACAGGTTTTGGTGTAGAAAAAATACATAGCGAGTATGGTATGACAGAGCTACTAAGTCAAGGATATTCTTCTGGCGATGGGGTTTTTACCACTCCGCCGTGGATGAAAGTCTACACACGCGATACAGAAGATGCACTTACACTACTCACAGACTCAAAAAGCGGCGGACTTAACATAATAGATCTCGCAAATAAAAATTCGTGTTCATTTATAGCAACTCAAGATCTAGGTAAAGTTTACGAGGATGGCAGTTTTAGCGTGATAGGCAGGTTTGATAATTCAGACATACGCGGGTGCAATCTTATGGCGCTTTAAGAACAACACTTTGAAGTTGTAATTATCTCAAAACTCTTGCGACTTAAATTGCGTAGGTATAGACACATAAATACTTCTTATGAGAACAATTACATTTTTTATTATAGCATTAATGAGCCTCACAGCCAGCGCTCAAGAGACAGATTACAATCTTAAAAAAGGCTATGCTGCCGAAGGTTATGACGTTACCGAGTATTTTAACAATAAAGCTACAGAGGGCGATAAAAAGTTTACAACTACCTATGATGGGGCTAAGTTTAAGTTTGCTAGTCAAGCTAACCTAGATCGCTTTAAAGCCGCTCCAGAAGACTTTATCCCCCAGTATGGTGGCTATTGTGCCTATGCGATAGCAGATAAAGGTAAAAAAGTAAGTGTAGATCCAGAAACCTTTGAGATAAGAGATGGCAAGTTATACCTGTTTTACAACTCTTGGGGAGTTAACACCCTTGATAAGTGGAATGAAGAGGGTGCAGAAAGCCTAAAGAAAAAAGCAGATATAGAGTGGCAATCTGTAAGGACTAAGAATTAAATACGACTTAATGATAGATTGGTTAGTTAGTTAGAAAACCCCAGATGCTCTTTTAAGAACACTGGGGTTTTCATTTATATAACAATTCTATTAGGCACTATACAGCACGTATTAAGAAGTAGTTTTTCTTACCTCTTTGTAGTAGTATAAATGTATCATTTATAAGATCTGAAGATTGTATAGTACGATCTTCTCCTACCTTCTCCTTATTAAGAGATATAGAGTTTTCTTTAAGTGCACGTCTAGCTTCTCCATTAGATTTTAAAAACCCTGTTTTTTCGGCTAGAGCGGCAATCATATCAAGACCGGCTTCAATCTCTGTTTTTGCAATCTCTGCTTGAGGCACTCCTTCAAAAACATCTAGAAACGTAGCTTCGTCTAGAGATTTTAAATCCTCACTCGTACTTTTTCCAAAAAGCATATTTGAAGCTGCAATTGCTTTTTTAAGAGCCTCTTCATCGTGCACCGTAGTTGTTACCTCTTCTGCAAGTTTCTTTTGTAAAGCTCGCTGGTGTGGTGCTTCTTTGTGAGTCTCAATAAGAGCCTCTATCTCTTCACGATCTAAGAAGGTAAATATCTTAATGTACTTAGCCGCATCTTCATCACTCGTATTAAGCCAGTACTGGTAAAATTTATAAGGTGATGTT
The DNA here is from genome assembly GCF_947496725.1 of uncultured Dokdonia sp. Classification (GTDB taxonomy): domain Bacteria; phylum Bacteroidota; class Bacteroidia; order Flavobacteriales; family Flavobacteriaceae; genus Dokdonia. The sequence goes on along the minus strand of NZ_CANMDS010000005.1, from coordinate 118,917 downwards.
CTATTTGCATCTAGCCACACATTACCACCCTCAGACTTACCAAATTTGCTTCCGTCAGACTTAGTAATAAGTGGGCACGTAAGCGCGTAGCCCTTTCCTCCAGCTATACGACGTATAAGCTCTGTACCTGTAGTGATATTACCCCACTGGTCACTACCACCCATCTGTAACGTACAGTCATTATTTTTATATAGATGCAAGAAGTCATATCCCTGTACCATCTGGTAAGTAAACTCTGTAAATGACATACCGTCTGCACTCTCACCTGTAAGGCGATTTTTTACAGAATCTTTTGCCATCATATAGTTTACTGTAATATGCTTCCCTACATCACGTATAAAGTCTAGAAAAGAAAACTCCTTCATCCAGTCATAGTTATTTACCATAAGAGCTTGGTTCTCTGCCCCAGATGTAAAGTCTAAAAACTGTGATAACTGTTTGCGCACACATTCTTGATTGTGTCTTAGAGTCTCCTCATCGAGAAGATTACGCTCAGAAGATTTTCCAGATGGGTCTCCTATCATACCCGTAGCACCACCTACAAGCGCAACAGGTCTATGCCCAGCTCTCTGAAAATGTGCTAGTAGCATAATAGGAACAAGGTTACCTATGTGCAAAGAATCTGCAGTAGGGTCAAAACCTACATAAGCAGAGCGCATAGCCTCCATTAAGTGTTCTTCTGTTTGTGGCATTGCATCGTGTACCATACCACGCCACTTTAATTCTTCTACAAAATTCTTGATCATCTTATCGTTTTAACTGCAAAAGCAAATATAAAAATAAGCCACCACCTGTGATCATCCTTTTTCTGGAAAAAGACAATATAACAGAGCTACTCACATTACCCTCGTGTCGTGTATCTTTACATTATGATTTTAATCACCGGAAGCACAGGTCTGGTAGGTAGACACCTACTCCTCTCACTTATAGAAAGTGGCAAACGCGTGCGTGCATTATATCGTAGCGAGCATAAAAAGGAAGAGGTGCTTGCGTATTACGCTTTCGCGAAAGCGGAATCACACACACACCTTATAGAATGGACCCTGGGAGATATTACAGACATACCTGCCCTAAGTGCTGCCTTTATAGGTGTAACTCACGTTTATCACTGTGCAGCTTTGATCTCTTTTGATCCTTATCGATTTAACGAACTCACAAAAGTAAATGTAGAAGGAACAGCAAATGTTGTAAACCTAAGTTTAAGTACTGTTGTAAAAAAACTCGTTCATTTAAGCTCTATTGCTACACTAGCCGGCACACCAAACAATCCCATTACAGAAGAAAACTACTGGGACCCAGATGCTCAAAATTCTGTGTATGCACTCACAAAAAATGGTGCCGAAATGGAAGTCTGGCGCGGCAGTGAAGAAGGACTTGTGGCCGTTATTTTCAATCCCGGGGTTATTATAGGAGAAGGAGATTATACTACTGGTAGCGGGAAACTCTTTTCTTATGTACTTAAAAAAAAGTCGTACTTCCCTACTGGGTCTACCGGTGTGATAGATGTTAAAGATCTTGTACCTCTTATGATAAGCGCAATGAATAGCTCCATACAACAAGAGCGTTATATTGCAGTAGGGCACACAGTTTCGTACAAGTTACTTTTTTCTAAAATCGCAACTGCCCTAAAACTAAAGCCACCTAGCAAACCATTATCTACTGTCATTCTCAAAGTTCTAAATGCACTAGATATGGTAAAAGGTGTTTTTGTAAAAAGAAGACAAATTACAAGCATAGGGTATAAATCTCTACAGACAGAAAGCAATTATAGTAACGACAAGCTATGCAGCACGTTTCACTATACTCCTACAGCACTAACAGTAACTCTAGATCGTGTAGCAAAGCATCTTAATCATTAATTATCCCTACGATATTTTCTCGCAAAAGAATCTGTCACCGTGCGAGTAGGTATATTAGGGTTGTTTCCTATTGTGCCCTTTTCTTGCTTTTCTTTCTGGATTTCCTTTGCTCTAGCTGTTCTTAGGGAATCTTTAAGCTTACGCTCTGTAGTCTCTATGGAGTCATCTACAGCAAGTTGAGCTTTTATTCTGTTAAGAACCTTTGTATTCATTGCTTTGTAGGCATCAATATCTGTAGTGTAATATGCTATGTTTTGAGCATAGGTAGCACTATCTATATTAAATTTATCATATACATAGGTATCTGGCTTGAGACCTATAAGCTTAAGCTTTGCAATATTATATCCTTGAGCTGCATTAATTAAGATAGATTCATAAAGTATCTCTTCCATCACGGGTTGCTCTATAAAGCTTTCTGGCTTTTGAACTTCTGGAATTTCTTGGCAACTAGTGACAACTAAAATAATGGATATGATTATATAAAATTTCCTCATTACCTATCAAACGTAAGACGCTCTCCAAAAAGTTCATCATACACCTTAAAGTTTTTATAAGCGAGACGACCATTTACAAAAGTATGTGTGATACGTGATTTAAAAGTAGTACCCTCAAAAGGAGACCAGCCACATTTATATAGAATGTTATCTTTATTGACCGTCCACGGAGCATTAAGATCTACTAGCACAAGATCTGCCTTATAACCCTTCCTAATATAACCTCGCTTTTCTACTTGAAAAAGTATCGCTGGGTTATGACACATCTTTTCTACTATTTTTTCTAAAGATATTTTACCTTGATGATAAAACTCTAGCATAGCAGGTAAGGCGTGTTGTACTAGAGGACCTCCACTAGGTGCCTTTGTGTAAACGTTATCTTTTTCTTCAATGGTATGAGGTGCGTGATCTGTAGCTATGACATCTATCTTATCATCTAGCAATGCTTGAAAAAGCATATCACGATCTTGAGCCGTTTTTACAGCTGGATTCCATTTTATTCTAGACCCTTTCTCATCATAATCTGCATCAGAAAACCAAAGGTGATGTATACAAACCTCTGCTGTAATCTTCTTTTCGGCTAGTGGGATGCTATTATCAAACAACTCTGTTTCCTTACCCGTAGATAAGTGAAAAACGTGAAGTCTAGCTCCAGTTTTCTTTGCAAGAGCTATCGCTCTAGAAGATGATATGTAACAAGCTTCTTCACTTCTAATAATAGGGTGAAGATTCATAGGGATATCGTCACCATAACGCTCTTTATATATTGCTAGATTCTCTCTAATAGTCTCTTCGTCTTCACAGTGGGTTGAGATAACCATATCTGTAGACTTAAATATCTTTTCGAGTACCGCCTCATCATCAACCAGCATATTACCAGTAGAGCTTCCCAAAAACAACTTAAGACCTGCAACACTTTTCTTGTCAACCTTTAAGATCTCATCAAGGTTATCATTTGTACCACCAAACATAAAAGAATAGTTTGCAGCAGATGTCTTGCTTGCAATCTCAAACTTTTCTTCCAGTTTCTCAACAGTAGTAGTTTGTGGGTTTGTATTAGGCATTTCTATAAAAGAAGTAATCCCTCCAGCAACAGCAGCTCGAGACTCTGTAGCTATATTTGCTTTGTGGGTTAAGCCAGGCTCTCTAAAGTGCACTTGATCATCTATAGCGCCAGGTAATAAGTATTGCCCTTCGGCATCAAAAATATGGACATCTCCAGATTTTGCACTTATACTCTCTGCAATTTCTTCTATTACTCCATTGTGAATAAGAACATCTCCTCTTAAGATAGATCCCTCATTAACAATATGTGCATCTTTAATTAATATTTTTTCCATATTTATTTTTTAAACAAATGCTGCAAGCGCATCTTAATAACACCAAAAATAGCTTCTGAAATGATACCAGAACTCATTTTACTTTCTCCTTTTGTTCTGTCTGTAAATATGACAGGTATTTCAACTATATCAAACTTCTTCAAGTAAGCCTTGTACTTCATCTCTATTTGAAAAGCATAGCCTACAAATTTAATAGTGTCTAAATTTATAGCCCTTAGCACCTTATTATTATAGCATATAAACCCTGCTGTAGTATCATAAATGTCCATACGCGTTATGAATCGTACGTATCTAGATGCACCCCAGCTAAGAAGTACTCGACCCATAGGCCAGTTTACTACATTAACACCAGTTACATACCTTGAACCTATAGCAACATCTGCACCATCTTTTGCGCAAACGTTATATAGACGTATAAGATCATTAGGGTTGTGAGAAAAATCCGCATCCATCTCAAAAATATATTCATACTCTTGATGTAATGCCCATTTAAACCCAGCAATATATGCAGTACCTAGCCCCTTCTTTTCTTCTCTATTAAGAAGAAATAACTTTTCTCTATAAAAACCTTGAAGCTCCTGTACCTTTTGTGCAGTACCGTCTGGTGAGTTATCATCTACTACAAGAATATGAAAAGCCCTTTGCAGTGCAAATATATTGCGCAAAAGTCTTTCTATATTGTCAATCTCGTTGTAGGTGGGTATAATAACTACAGCGTTTGCCATATAATCTTGTTTAAAGCAAATGTACTTATTTTAGAGAGTTCATTACGCCTGTAAGCACCCTTTTGAAAGAATTTGTAGTATTTTTAACGGTCTATAAAGACTGTATATTTTGGAAACCATACTTCGCGAAATTACCTACCAAAACTGGATAACCATCTTACTGGTTACCTGTCTGGTTTTTCTTGCTGTTTCCAAATTTTTATATGCCCAACGTTTTGAAGACTTTATAACCATTACGGGAGCAGATCGTTTTATTGTATCCAGATCACGAGGAGTGTATATATTTCATCCACTACAATTAGTTCTTGCCACCATACAATGCATAGGCATATCCTTATTGCTCTATGTCGCCTTTTGCGTTTCTACCGAGAGATTAATACGTGATAATTATGATGTTTTTCTCATCATAATTGCTGGCTACTCGACCTTCGAAATTGCGAAATTCTTAACAGAACGCCTCTCAACTTACGCTTTTGACATCCATAAAAAAATGCAACCCTTCATTTACAAGCGTCTTAATGTTAAAAATATGTTAGGGTTATTTGCACTTGTAAGTAGTGCTTTTATCATCTACCAGCTAGAACCACCTCATATACTTATCTATAGCGCCCTAATCTTGATAATTACAATTTATACCGTATCACAATTTTTACTCCTCAGGCAATACAGGAAGGAAATTTTTAAAAATCCTTTTTATTTTATTTTGTACTTTTGCACTCTCGAAATTGGGCCCTACTTCATTTTGTATGAATTAATTACAAAATAATAAGGGGCTTATTAAAAAAATGAGTCAATATGAAAGTGAAAACTATACTTGTTTCGCAGCCTAAGCCTAAGGTTGATAACTCACCATATTTTGAGCTCGAAGAAAGGCAGCGCGTAAAAATAGATTTCATACCCTTCATACACGTTGAGGGCGTTTCTGGAAAAGAAGTAAGATTACAAAAAGTAGATCTTAAAGATTATACGGCTATAATATTAACTAGTCGTAACGCTGTAGACCACTTTTTTAGAATCGCAGAAGAAATGCGTTTTAAAGTGCCAGATACTTTAAAATATTTTTGCCAGAGTGAGGCTGTGGCATACTACCTGCAAAAGTATGTAGTATACCGTAAACGCAAGATTTATGTAGGTAAACGTACCTTCCCAGAACTTATACCACTCATAAAAAAGCATAAGAACGAAACTTTTTTACTTCCTTCTTCAGATAAGTTTAAGCCTAATGTGCCAGAATTACTTGACGAGTTAGGGGTAAAATGGATGCAATCTACTTTTTACAAAACGGTAGTAAGCGACTTATCACAATATGAAAATGTTTTTTATGACATCTTAGTATTCTTTAGTCCAAGTGGGATTGACTCTTTATTTAAGAACTTTCCTAATTTTGAGCAAAAGAATACGCGTATAGCCGTTTTTGGAAACACAACAGTAAAAGCAGCCAAAGAAGCAGGGCTTGAGATTAATATTATGGCACCTACTCCAGAGACTCCATCTATGACGATGGCTCTAGAGAAATATATAAAATCTGTAAACAAGAAGTAAACACTTCTACTTACTATATAAAAAAAAGCCTGCATCTAGCAGGCTTTTTTTATACGTCTCATTTATACTTTCCCATCTCACTATGAAACCAGTGATGGCGCCTCAATCTCTTCTAAAATAACATCCCACAAAACAAGTCTCACCTCTAGCGCACGTTTTGAAACCGCAATCACCTCTTGCCACTTAGTTTGATCATCACCACAAAGTTGTCTCACCATCTCAAGAGCCATAGGTCCGTGCTCATCTTCATCTAGCTCTATGTGTCTGTCAAAATAGTATTTAAAATCTGCAAGGTCCTTTTCTGGAAAGTGCGTTTCTATTTCACCTATGATAGCTGTAAACATAGATGGTATTAAATCCTCTCGCCCAAAGGTAAAAGCTGCAGCAATCTCGTGTAGATTACCACCCATTATAACCTCAAAGGTAAATTGTAAAAATTGCTGTACACTTTCTGGCAAGTGACCTGTAATATCTGCCAGTGTCTCCGCCCTATAATCTGCATTAACAACAGCTGTGATTGCTGTTGTATCTGCACCCGCCTTTCTCATTGCATCTAGATACATCTCATAATGGCTCACCCTTTTCCCTTGTGCATTAATATCTGTCTCCTCTGCAAGCACAATCTCGTTTATAAGGTATCTGGTTTCCGGATTGCCCACCGGTTTCCAAGGTAAGGTTGTACAGGTTAACCCACGTTGCAGTGCCTTAAGTAGTGACATAAAATCCCACACCGCATAGACGTGATGCTCCATAAAAACAACAAGATCCTCTGGAGTATGTATGCGTTTATAAAGTGGGTGGTTGAGTAATTGTTCCTGAAGTGATTTTATTTCCTTTTCGACAGTTGTAATCATAGCGTGATTTATTTTACAAAAATAAATACGCAGCAATTATAAATAGGGTTTTTGAGTCTAAAGAAAATGTGAAAATTCTTCAGTAAATCTTCTTTGAGGGTTCTTATTACGCTTTCGCGAAAGCGTACTCATCACCCCACCGCTTTATGAAATAACATTTATAGCTACTTATCCTTAAAATGACCTGTTATATTTCTATTTTTGCACATCTCAAACTGAGTAAGAATTATGTACAGAACGCACAATAACGGAAGCCTACGCGCCGCCGATGTAAATAAAGAAGTAACCCTAGCAGGATGGGTACAAAAATCTAGAGATAAAGGTTTTATAATCTGGGTAGATCTACGAGATCGTTACGGGATGACACAACTTGTTTTTGACCAAGAACGTACAGATGCTGCTCTTATGGAAGAAGCACGTAAACTGGGACGCGAGTTTGTAATACAAGTTACTGGTACCGTAGTTGAGCGTGATTCAAAAAACCCTAATATCGCTACTGGAGACATAGAGTTATTAGTATCAAAACTAGAGATACTTAACGCGTCTCTCACTCCTCCTTTTACGATAGAAGATGAGACAGATGGTGGAGAAGACCTACGTATGAAGTATCGTTACCTAGACATACGCCGCAAGCCGGTACGTGAGAGTCTTATCTTTAGACACCGCGTGGCTCTTGAGGTTCGTAAATATTTATCTGAGCAAGATTTTATTGAAGTTGAGACTCCTTACCTTATAAAATCTACACCAGAGGGAGCGCGTGATTTTGTAGTGCCTTCTCGTATGAATGAAGGACAATTTTATGCACTACCACAATCACCACAGACCTTTAAGCAATTGCTTATGGTGGGGGGTATGGATAAATACTTCCAGATTGTAAAATGTTTTAGAGATGAAGATTTACGTGCAGACAGACAGCCAGAGTTCACACAGATAGACTGTGAGATGGCCTTTGTAGAGCAAGAAGATATTTTAAACATCTTTGAAGGGCTTACTCGTCACTTACTTAAGGAAGTAAATGGGGTAGAGATTGAGAAGTTCCCACGTATGCTATATGATGATGCAATGCGTCTGTATGGTAATGATAAGCCAGATATTCGTTTTGGGATGAAATTTGGCGAGCTTAATGAGGTTGCGCAACATAAAGACTTTGGTGTTTTTAATAATGCAGAGCTTGTAGTAGGTATAGCTGTACCAGGAGGTAACTCTTATACTCGCAAAGAGATTGACAAAATTATAGAGTGGGTAAAACGCCCGCAAGTAGGAGCATTAGGGATGGTGTACTCTCGTTGTAATGACGATGGAAGCTTTAAATCTTCTGTAGATAAATTTTATGATCAAGAAGATCTTGCAAAGTGGGCAGAAGTAACAGGAGCTCAAAAAGGTGATCTAGTTTGTATACTCTCTGGTGAGACTAATAAAGTACGTGCACAGATGAGTGCACTACGTATGGAGCTTGCAGAGCGCTTAGGACTACGCAAGCCAGATGAGTTTGCACCGCTGTGGGTCATAGACTTCCCGCTACTTGAGCTAGATGAAGAGACAGGACATTACCACGCAATGCACCACCCATTTACATCTCCAAAACCTGGTCAAATAGAATTACTTGACACAAAACCTGGTGAAGTAAAAGCAAATGCCTATGACCTTGTACTTAACGGTAACGAGATAGGTGGAGGTTCTATACGTATACACGATAAAGAAACACAGGCTATAATGCTACGCCACCTAGGCTTTTCTGAAGAGGAGGCAAAGGCACAGTTTGGCTTCCTAATGGACGCATTTGAGTATGGAGCACCTCCACACGGTGGTCTTGCTTTTGGACTAGACAGACTTGTAGCTATACTAGGTGGTCAAGAGACTATACGTGACTTTATTGCTTTCCCAAAAAACAATAGCGGTCGTGATGTAATGATAGACGCTCCTGCTCCACTTGACAATGAGCAACTGCAAGAATTGAATTTGAAGCTTAACAACTAAGCCTATATAATTTTGGAAACCGAAGAATCACAAAGCAATAGCAAAGTCTTTAAGACTGTTCTTAAAACGATAGCTATCACTATGGTAAGTATATTAATACTAGCTATTATTGCTTTCTTTATAACCATTACATTTTTTGACTAGATGGATAAAGTGAGGCGTATTTTTATCATCGTATTATTCTTTATTCTTGCGGGTATGCTTGCTTATGGGTTTTACTGCAAGGCAAACATAGATGAAGCTCTAGGTCATAAGTTTATAGGACTATCTATCGCTGGAGGTTTCTTTATCTTGATGCCTACTTTTATCTACCATAGATGGAAGGATCGCAAAGTTGCCGACTATATGCTTACAGATGACGCCTTTAAGAGAATGAAAGAATTTAACAACTCCAAGGATAAAAAGCACTGAATTTAAAGAGTTTACATTAATATAATCTTGGCACGAGTATTGGTTAACAAATAAAAGTGTAAGTTTGCACTTTATTAATTACATATTTTATAATGGAAGGAACAGTAAAATTTTTCAATGAGTCAAAAGGTTATGGTTTTATAACTAATGACGAGACTGGTAAAGACATCTTTGTACACGTTACAGGTCTTAACGGGGAAACTATCAACGAAGGAGACAAAGTTGAGTACGTAGAAGAAGAAGGAAGAAAAGGATTGACTGCTGCACAAGTAAGTGTACTGTCATAATTAAGATAGATACTTTTTTACGATTACAAAAAAGCTCGCCTATGGCGGGCTTTTTTATTGCCTTAACTTTTACAATAAGTAGTTCTAAAAAATTCGATTAAGGACAACGCTAGCATCCAGTAGTATGATGCAGAATACACCAGCGACTATAATAAACTTCAAGATATTATGGAGTAGCACATAATGAGGTCTTGCTTTAGACTGCCATAAAATAGCAAGAAAAAGGAGCAACAACACCACACTACCATAAAAATAATAGCTCATATAACCCAGCTTAAAATGGTTTATAAGAAAGAATACAGGTATAACTGTAAGACCAGCTAGCAACGATAGTAGCCACTTTGAAGTAGTAGCGCCATACATTACAGGTATAGTACGATATCTCTGTGCAAAATCTCCCTTAAGATTCTCTAAGTCTTTTACCATCTCTCGCATAGCTATCACTAAAAACAAAAAGGACCCGTGTACAAATATCACTGGAGCTAGATTTCCATAATAGATAAACACAGCAAAGAAGGGTGTGATAGCGAGTGTTGCCGCCACGAGATTTCCTAAAAAAGGAATCTTTTTAAGCTTATGTGAGTAAATCCAAATACCAAAAATATAAAGCGCATAAAAAACAACAGCCTTAAAAGAGACATAACTAGCCGCTATAACTGCAAGAAAATTAAGAGTGAAGTAAATAGACAGCTTTGTGTTTTGACTCACTAAGCGGTCTAGCATTGTTTTTTTAGGCCTGTTTATGAGGTCTTTTTCTGAGTCGTAAAAGCTGTTTATTATATACCCAGAGGCTATAGTAAAAACACCTGCAAGCACTAAAAAGAAAAGGTTAGGGTCAAATAATATCTCGCTAAGCCTCTTATCTGGCGCAAGTATAAATATAGATGTAAGGTACTGAGCAAGTACAATAATAAGAATATTGTAACCTCTTACTACAGAGAATAGACTTACTAACTTAAGGATAAAACGTTTGTTTTTTCGCGAAAGCATAAGCTATCTCGTTTAATAAAAAATGTATGAAAATTAATTAGAAAGTGTAAACCACTTCTAGCTTGTGATCTTTAAGAGCTGCTTGTGCCTTTTCAAGATCTTCTGTAAAGCCTAGCATATAACCTCCACCTCCAGAACCGCAAAGTTTGAGATAGTAATCATTAGACTCAATACCTTGTTTCCATAAGTCGTGAAACTTTGTAGGAATCATTGGCTTGAAGTTACTTAAAACTACTTTAGAAAGCTGCTTTACATTCCCAAAAAGTGATTTTACATCTCCTTTTAAGAAGTCATCTATACAGGCATCTGTGTGCTTTACAAACTGATTTTTAAGCATAGACCTAAAACCGTCTTGCTTCATATTTTCCATAAAGATATTTACCATAGGTGCAGTTTCACCTACAATGCCGCTATCTAAAAGGAATACAGCTCCCGTACCCTTTTCTGCTTGAGAAGGAATACCGGCAGCTTCAATGCTATCTTTACTATTAATAAGTATAGGAAGACTTAAATAACTATTAAGAGGGTCTAATCCAGAAGACTTACCGTGAAAAAATGATTCCATCCCACCAAAAATTGTTTTTAGTGTGAGCAACTTCTCTCTTGTAAGGTTTTCTAAAACGGTAATTTTATCTACGGCATATTTATCATAAATAGCTGCAACTAGCGCACCGCTACTTCCCACACCATATCCTTGTGGAATGCTTGAATCAAAGTACATACCCGCAGCCACATCTTGATTCATTTTATCAATATCAAAAGAAACTAACTCCGGCTGCTCTGTTTGTAAATCATTAAGGTAAGTAACAAACTTTGCAAGCTTCTCATTTGAGTCCTTTGCCTCTTGTGAAGGGTTCTCCTCTATCTTTAACGCTCCGTTATAGAAGTTATAAGGAATAGCAAGTCCTTTGGAATCTTTTATGATTCCATACTCACCAAAAAGTAAAATCTTAGAATAAAATAACGGACCTTTCATATGGGGTGCTCTTAATACCAATTACAAATTTACAATTTTTTTGCTCCATTACCCACAAAGTCATTGATATAGTGGCCGTTTTGGCAAAATTTTGAAAGTTTAGTAGCTATAAAATCTTGCACACTATGCTTCTCATTTTCGGGATAAAGTACGTGTACGTTTGCGCCAGCATCTAGTGTAAAGCACACCTTTGAGCCCGTTTGTTGTCTATAATCCCATATTTCATTTATAATCTCGAGCGTCTTAGGCTTCATCAATATAAAATAAGGATGGCTGGTCATCATCATTGCGTGTAGCGTGAGTGCTTCACTTTCAACTAGTTTTATAAACGCATCTACATCACCTGCCTCAAAAACACGCATAAGCTCAGATAAGTTATCGTGAGCCTGGGAGAATCTCGCTTTCGCGAAAGCGTGACCGTGCATAAGACCGTGACCTACTGTACTACTTACTTGTTTCTCTCCTTTATCTACAAGTAAGATGGTGTCTTGATAATTTTTAAAATTATCGTGTACATTGCCATTATAACTCGTTCCAAAAATATCGCTACTATTAGATATCTCTTTATGGTTACCCCATACCACTAGAGGACCATCTAGACTTCTACACGCGCTACCAGAACCAAGTCTTGCGAGAAAGCTAGCCTTTTGTAAAAAATAAGCAGGCGTCATATCTGGATTGCTCTGTCGCTCTACCTCCATAAGGCATAAAGCAAGCGCACTCATACCAGAAGCAGAACTTGCAATACCTGAGCTATGTGGGAAAGAGTTTGCCGTGTCTATGACATACGAGTACTCCTTAACAAAAGGTATATACTTCTCTATACGTTCAAAAAACTTTGCGATTTTAGGTTTAAAATCTGGCTCAGACTTGCCGTCTAGCAGTACATCAAACTCAATCTCACCGGTAGCACTAGTAGCCTTTTTATAAGAAAGCGTGGTCGTAGTGTGACAGTTAGAAAGCGTAAAACTTATACTAGGATTTTGTGGTAATTGCTCACCGTGTTTACCCCAGTATTTTACAAGGGCTATATTACTAGGAGACTGGTAAGTGACAGATCCTTGTGTAAGTACTTTATAATTTTCTGAGGGTATAAAATCGCTTTCGGTCATAGGGTGGTTATAGATATATGAGCAAAGATAGCAATATCAACGCTTAGACACCTCTAAGAATATTTACTACCTTTAAGTCCAATCCTTTCCTTATGAACAAAGATTTACTAGTGCGCATTGTGCTAAGCATTATTATTTGCCTACTTGTAGGAACCATAGGTTCTCTAGCTACTCAATCTAGTATTGATAACTGGTATGTAGGCCTTATGAAGCCTAGCTGGAGCCCTCCTAACTGGGTATTTGCTCCCGTGTGGATCACGTTATATATTCTTATGGGGATTGCTGCCGGCATTGTATGGAATCGAGGTTTTTATCACAAATGGGTAAAAACGGCCCTTTATCATTTTGGGTTTCAGCTCATCCTTAATGGAATGTGGAGTATTATATTTTTTGGGTGGCAAGAGCCGTTTCTTGCCTTACTAGCAATTTGCGGACTGTTTATCTTAGTAATATTTACTATAAAATGGTTTAGAGTAGTAGACCGGTGGAGCGCAGCATTACTTATTCCTTACCTACTATGGCTTGCCTTTGCAAGTGCTCTTAATTTTGAAATCTGGCGCCTTAACTAGAAAGCTCTAGCAATTTTACGATAGTTTTATAATTGCGTGTTGTCGCAACCACGTTTAATTTCTTTTCAAAAAAAGTGTTTGTCGCCTTTGCTTTTCCGTATCCTTTCTCTGGATATATGTAAACACAATTTTCAGTAGCTACAAAATGTTCGTTAGGTAACTCTAAGTTATTTACAAGTGTAATACCTTCTGTGCTGGGCACGGTATGCAATAATGTAAAGTAACTTGAGGCTATACATTCTGGTGAGAGCACATAATTCTCATAAACCTGAATGAGCATTGTACGAGTTAAAACAAACACGGGAACCTCAAAACCGTAGGCACTTACAATAGCTTTCTTTATAACAGCTGTTATCTCATCTATACTTGTCTCGTGAGATTTAAATATAATATTTCCACTCTGTATATAAGTCACCACGTCATTATATCCTAGCGAAGTAAAAAGAGTTTTGAGCTCTGCCATCTTGATTTTTTTATGACCTCCTACATTAATCCCGCGCAGTAAACATATATACGTATTCATAAATCTACTCTTTAAGAATCTATAGCCTGAGCAATGAGATAGCCTCCCGTCCAAGCATTTTGAAAGTTAAACCCACCTGTAATTGCATCTATATTAAGCACCTCTCCAGCAAGATAAAGATGATTTACTTTTTTACTCTCAAAGGTTTTAAAGTGTACTTCTTTAAGATTTACACCTCCAGCAGTCACAAACTCCTCCTTAAAGGTGCTCTTACCATCTACCTTGTATCTGGATTGAGTAAGTTCTCTACTAAGAGATTGAAGCTGGCTTTTTGTGAGCTCTGCCCACTTTATAGATGGTTGTATTCCGGCTGCAATGAGTAAACTTTGCCACAGGCGCTTAGGCAAGTCTAACTGCGCGTAGGTGTGAGGCGACTGCTTTGCGTGAGCCATTTTGAGCTCCATAAGCATCTCTAGTGCCTCTTCTTGCGAGTAATGCTGTAGCCAGTTTACCTGTATGTCAAATTTGTAATTGATAGCAGCAAGGTCTCTCGCTCCCCAGGCAGACAGTTTTAATATAGCCGGGCCACTCATCCCCCAGTGTGTAATAAGTAATGGCCCTTCAGACTTTTGTTTTGTGCCAAGTACTTTTATAGTGACATCTTTTGCAACACCCATTAACCCCTCAATACGTTTATCTTTTATATTAAAAGTAAAAAGTGACGGTACCGCATTAGTAATAGTATGACCTAGTTTTTCGAGGAGTTTCCACATTTTAGGGTTGCTACCTGTGGTCATCACTAGCTTATCGCAAGCAAACACCCCCTTACTAGTTTTTACAAAAAAAGTGTTGGTGGTTTGCGCTTTCGCGAAAGCGTCATCAAAACCTACATCTTGCACGGCGTGGTTAGTAAGCACTTCAATGCGATGCTTTTTTGCCAGAGAGATAAAACAATCTACAATAGTGGCCGAAGAATCTGTTACTGGAAACATTCTCCCATCTTCTTCTATCTTGAGTTCTACGCCACGTTCTTCAAACCAGGCTATGGTATCTCCCGTCATAAAGGTATGAAAGGGGCCTAGTAGCTCTTTCTCACCTCGAGGATATTTTTTTGAAAGCTCCTTAGGTATAAATTCTGCGTGGGTGACATTGCAACGACCACCACCAGAAATTTTAACCTTAGTAAGAACATCTTTACCTCGCTCAAGTATGGCAATCTTAAGTTGCGGGTTTTTTTCGGCAAGATTTATAGCTGTAAAAAAACCGGCAGCACCACCACCTACTATGAGTATATCAAATTTAGTCATCTTAACATCTGGAATAATACGAGTCACAAAGATAAGTGTATTAAAAAGCTTAAAGAGCTAAATCTGCAAGGTCTCATTAGAATTATAGTTCCAGCTATTAAGATGCAAAAACATTTAATTCACACTCGTGATCACTTTTAAAATATTTATGAGTCTTCATTACGCTTTCGCGAAAGCGTGTGTTTTCAAAATAAATAATCACTAAAAAGAAAGAAAAAACTACTCGCTATCTATGAGGCAAAACATAAATAAATTAACAGTTCTCTCTGTTACGAAAACATCACGAAAAGATTACTAAAAAGCAAGATTCAAAAAATATCATTCCGCATTTGGAAATTAGACACCTAAAATTATACGAAAACGCTAATTTCAACCATCATTTTTTACCGAATTCCTACAAATGACGGTTTGTTCACACGAAATCGTTTTCGTAACTTTAACGGGCAAAGTATATGGTCTTAACATAAAATTTACATATTTTTAGCTTTTAAAATGAGGTGATTACTCATAAAAAAACTAAGCAAACTAATTTTTAAACAAGATTCTTATGAAGAAAGTAATACTTAAAAGTATGCTCTTGTTTGTTGCAATTCTCTTTGTAGGGATTGCCCAAGCCCAAACTGTAACAGGTACTGTTACTGAAGAAAATGGCCCATTACCGGGAGCAAACGTAATTGTAAAAGGAACCTCAAATGGTGTCACAACCGATTTTGACGGTAACTACAGTCTTAACAATGTTCCTAGTGATGCTACTCTAGTCTTTAGCTACGTAGGTTTTTCTACACAAGAAGTTGCTGTAGGAGGTAGAAGTGTAGTAAATGTTTCTTTAGCATCAGACAACGCACTAGATGAGGTTGTACTTATAGGGTACGGTTCTACTACTATTAAAGATGCTACAGGTTCTGTAGATAATGTAGGTGCAGAAGACTTTAACCAAGGTGTGATACAAACACCAGAACAACTTATACAAGGTAAAACTGCCGGGGTTCAAATTTCAGAGTCTTCTGGAGAGCCTGGAGGTGGTGTTGCTATACGTATACGTGGTAACAACTCTATACGTTCTGGAAACAACCCATTATTTGTAGTAGACGGTGTGCCTCTTGCTGGGGGTGGAGCTCCTGGTGTAAACACTGGAGGTATTGCTCAAGCTAGTGGTGGTAACCCATTAAGCTTTATTAATCCTAATGATATTGAGAGTATCTCTATATTAAAAGATGCATCTGCAACTGCTATTTATGGTTCACGTGGAGCAAACGGGGTTATTATTGTACAAACTAAAGGTGGTAGAGGAGCTTCTAAAGGTGTTTGGGAACTTAACTCATCTGTGAGTTCTTCTAAAGCAGCACAGCGATATGACTTATTAAACAGAGCTGAGTTTCTTGATGCAATTGGTAACATACCAGGAGCAAGCGACCAACTTATAGGTAATGCAGATACAGACTGGCAAGATGTTTACTTACGTAACTCTTTCTCAAGACAGACTGACCTAAGTTATTCTAAGAGCTACAATGGAGGTAATGTACGTGCTTCTTTTGGATATGGAAATAACAATGGTGTTGTAGAAAACTCTTCTATAGAAAGAATATCTGGAAGACTTAACTTTTCTCAAAAGTTTTTTGATGATAAGCTTACAGTAACAGGTACTGGTAGTATCTCTCGTATTAACAGAGAGACTGCACCTTTAAATGGTGGAGCAGGATCAAGAGGAGACCTTATAGGTGCTTCTATATCTGCTAACCCTACGTACCCTACTAATGACGAATTTTTTGAGCAAACGCCTGGTATTTTTAGCCCATTAAACTACTTAAATAGTTTTCAAGGACTTTCTGAGAGTGACCGTATACTTGCAAACTTATCTCTTGATTATGATGTGACAGAAGAGTTAAGCGCTAAGGTAACTGTAGGTTATGATAGAACTGAGGCAAATACAACTGGAGTTATTGCTTCTTCTATTCTAAACACTCAGGGTATTACTGGTATAGGACGTGGAGATTACAACATAAACAATAATGAAAACAAACTTCTTGAAGCAACGCTTAATTACAAGAAAGATTTAGGTAATGTAAAGCTTGACCTTTTAGGAGGATTCTCTTATCAAGAATTCCAGAGAGACGGTATATTCTCTAATGGAGCTGGTTTTAACACTACAAACCTTGCAGATATGAGAGGACAACTTATTGACCAGTACAACATCTTAAACAATGTTGTTCCTGGTAATGCTCAAGTATTTGGATATGGTAACGACGGTAGTTTCTTAACTACACTTCTACCTGAAGTACAAACAGGTCTTACACTTCCTACTGGATTTGCACAAGTTATACCAGCTTACATCGCTGGTCGTTATGACAATGCAGACGAGTTACAATCTTTCTTTGCAAGAGCAAATGTTACTATAAATGAGAAATTCTTATTTACAGGAACTTTTAGAGCAGATGGTTCTTCTACTTTTGGTGAAGATGAGCGTTATGGATACTTCCCTTCTGGAGCATTTGCTTGGAAGCTTGATGAAGAAGATTTTGTAGGCGATAACATATCAACTCTTAAGCTTCGTATTGGAGCTGGTATCGTAGGTTCTCAAGAAGGACTAGGATACGGTCAGTTTACAACTAGAACTCAAGCAAACTTCACAGGAATAGATAACGATCTTAACGTTATTGGCGGTGGAGATAACATACCAGGAACTTCTCCTGTAGGTGATGTTAACCCTGGCTTAAAATGGGAAGAGACTACAGACTTTAACGTAGGTATTGATTTTGGATTTAACGACGATCGTTTTAATGGTTCTTTCAACTTATACCGTAAAGAAACAAATGATCTTTTATTACTTGCTGAGACTGCTGCACC
This sequence comes from uncultured Dokdonia sp., assembly GCF_947496725.1. Taxonomy (GTDB): domain Bacteria; phylum Bacteroidota; class Bacteroidia; order Flavobacteriales; family Flavobacteriaceae; genus Dokdonia. The sequence continues at coordinate 101,167 of NZ_CANMDS010000005.1, read as the reverse complement.
TGCAAACGTTCAAACAGCATTTGGTAACTTAGATGATGGTACGGTAGTTAACCAAGGTATTGAACTTGCACTTAACTATGACTTTATTGATACGGATGATTTTGGTTTCAATGCAGCTTTTAATGTTGCTTATAACAAAAACGAAGTTCAAGATACAAGACGTGTGATCCAAACTGGAGCTATACGTGGTAATGGTCTTACAGGAGCATTTGCTCAACAGCTTGAAGCTGGACAACCATTATTCTCATTCTATATGGCTGAGTTTACAGGATTTGACGCAAATGGAGAGCCTACATATTTAGACGTAAATGGTGATGGTGTAGGAGATCCAGATTCAGATAAATTCTTTGTAGGAGAAAATGCAGTACCTAAGGTAACTTCTGGTTTATCACTTAGCGCTCGTTACAAGAACTTTGACCTTAGCACATATTTTAATGGTCAATTTGGATTCTCAGTATATAACGCAACAGACAATGCATTCTTTACTAAGTCTGCTCTAATTATTGGTAAAAACGTAACTCAAGCAGCTGCAAATAGTTCAGAAAATCCTAACTCTTCGGTAGCAGTTTCTACACGTTTTCTTGAGAAAGGAGATTTTGTAAGATTACAATCTGCATCTTTAGGTTACAACTGGCCATTAAGTGGAGAAGGTATGTTTGACTCTTTACGTTTATCACTTACAGGTCAAAACTTATTCTTAATCACAGGTTACAGCGGTCTTGATCCAGAAATCAGTTCTGACACAGGATCACTTAACGCTTCTGCGATACCAACAGCAGGTATTGACTATGCCCCATACCCAAGAGCTCGTACTTTTACACTTGGTGTAAATGCTAGATTTTAATAAAAAAAAGAAAAATTATGAAACGAAACATTAAACTAAATGCAACCCGCTTCATAGCAGGAGCATTTATGATCGGAGCGATGGTGACGTCGTGTACTGATCTAGAAATCGAAAGCACCGACTCGGTAATTACTGGAGAAACTTTTAACGGAGTACTGGACCCTTCATCTTTTGTAGATAATATGTTCAACTCTCTTAATGGTCAAATAGGTGATCAAGCAAACATCTTTGCACTTCAAGAAGTGACTACAGATGCTGCTCTTATACCTACTAGAGGATCTGACTGGGGAGATAACGGAATCTGGAGACAGTTACACCAGCACAACTGGTTAACAAGTCACCAGTTTATTCAAACTGCTTTCTTACAGTGGAACACAACACACTTTCAAGCAGCACAAGTGCTTTCTGAACTATCAGTAAATGCAACTGCAGAAGATCGTGCAAATGCTCATTTATTAAGAGCATTAGGTATGTGGGTTGTTCTTGATAACTGGGGACAAGTACCTGTACGTGATCCAGAACTTTCATTATTTGAAGATCCTATCGTACTTAGAGGTGCAGAAGCTGTAGATCAGATTGTATCTGACTTAAATGCAGCTATAGATCAACTTCCTGCTGGCGCGCCTATGACTAATAACAATAGACCTAACAAAGCAGCAGCAAGATACTTACTAGCAAAGGTGTTACTTAACAAACACATTTACTTAAGTACAACTCCTGACACTGCCGATATGAACCAAGTGGTATCACTTGTAGATCAGATTAACGGAGAAGGATATGACTTACAAGAAGGTTATTTTGATATCTTCCGTGATTCTGGTGATAATGAAACTATCTGGTTCTTAGGAGCTGGTGTAGGAAACAGAATTTGGAATGGACTTCACTATGCACAAACTAGTGAGCGTGACAACACCGGTGGTGGATGGAACGGTTTTGCTACATTATCGTCTTACTATGACCTTTTTGAAGGAGATTCAGAAATTAACGTAGAAGGTAGTGGTCAAGAAGAGCGTCGTGGTGTAGTTCCTACAGGAGGGATGCCTATCGCAGACTGTGATGGATGTACAGATAACAATGGTGATGGTATTGCAGATGCAACACACATTGGTGTTGGATTCTTAATAGGACAACAATATGCTGCAGATGGATCTGCACTACAGGATAGAGCAGGTGCTCCATTAACTTTTAAAAGAGATTTTAAAGATGGAGACGGTAATGTAAGTCTTATTAATAATGATGAGACTACTGGTATACGTGTACAAAAGTATGCTGCACGTTACGGATCATTTAACGCACACGAAATATTCTTTAGATATGCAGATGCTCACCTTATGAAGGCAGAAGCAATCTTCCGTTCAGGTGGAGACGCTACAACGCTAGTTAATGAGCTTCGTCTACTTAGAGGAGCAACTCCATTAGGATCTGTAGGAGCACAAGAGCTTATAGATGAAAGAGGACGTGAGTTATATGCAGAACTATGGAGACGTAATGACTTAATCCGTTTTGGACAATTTACTGCAGACTGGGAACTTAAAGCTCCAGGAGCGGTAGGAGATGAGACTAAAAACCTCTTCCCTATTCCAGCGAGTCAGGTAATACTAAACCCTAACCTTACCCAAAATCCAGGCTACTAAACTTGGTATAATAATTAGCTTAAAAGAGGGTTAGAGTTTTCTAACCCTCTTTTTATATATTACATTCTCAAAATTCATTTGTTTAAGTGAAAACTTCATTGCCCCTACTCTTACTATTAATGTTTCTTTTCTCGTGCTCACAGCCAGAGAAAAATCACCGCTTTATACATAAAAAAGATACAGGTGTAACCTTTACAAATGAGCTCACAAAATCTGCAGAGCTTAACATACTTAACTACCTCTATTATTATAATGGCGCTGGCGTTGCTACAGGCGATTTTAATAATGATGGACTTGTAGATATTTATTTTGCTTCAAATCTTAATCAAGATCACCTTTATTTAAACTTAGACAACTTAAAGTTTCAAAATATAACCACCACTTCGGGTATAAATAACAACTCTGGATGGACTACAGGCGTGACCACGGTAGATATTAATAATGATGGATATCTAGACATATACGTATCTAAAGTCTCAGGACACTTACATCTCAAAGGGTCAAATTTACTTTACATTAATCAAGGCCTTACAGATGGCATACCAACATTTAAAGAAGAAGCGTCAACCTATCAATTAAATATAGAAGGTCTCAACACACAAACAGCTTTTTTTGATTACGACCTAGATGGTGACCTTGATGCATATATACTATCACACTCACTGTACCCTAACGCATATTTCGGGAGAGGTAGCCAGCGCACAACTAGAGATACAATAAACGGTGATAAATTACTAGAAAATAGGGATGGTGTTTTTTATGACGCTTCCGCGAAAGCGAACATATATTCATCAAAAATAGGTTACGGCCTCGGGATAAACATAAGTGATCTTAACAATGATGGATATCCAGATATGTATATAGGTAATGACTTTTTTGAAGATGATTATTTATACATCAATAATCAAGACGGAACCTTTAATGAAATTAATAATAAAAATGGAGCACTAGGCCACACCTCACATTTTTCTATGGGAAATGACATAGCAGATGTAAATAATGACGGCCTACCTGACATCATATCTGTAGATATGCTCCCTGAAGACCCTTATACCCTAAAAACTTCTGGTGCCGAATATAATTACCCCATATTCTCAAATAATCTAAAACAAGGCTATACACCACAATTTATGCAGAACACCTTGCATATTAATCAGGGTTCTTCCTCTTTTACAGAAAGCGCTTTTTTAAGCAATGTTGCAAGTTCTGAGTGGAGCTGGTCTCCCCTACTTGCAGACTTTAACAATGATGGACACAAAGACCTTTATATTACAAATGGTATTCTAGGTGCAACAAATGATATGGATTTTATTAATTTCATATCAAATGAAAATATACAAAAGCGTCTAGGTAAAAATATGACAGATGGTGAACTTCCCCTTATAGAAGAAATGCCTAGTAAAAAAACGGTGAACTATTTTTTTAAAAACAATGGAAACGGCACTTTTAAAAACACCTCTGCAGACTGGATAAAAAGCAAAAAATCATTCAGCAATGGAAGTACCTATGCAGATCTAGATAATGATGGAGATCTTGACCTAATAGTAAATAATGTAAATGAGGAGGCTTTTATACTCGAAAATAAAACCAACAAAGCAGTCACAAAAGCAAATTATCTTAAAGTAGACCTTGTAGGGCCTAGCAAAAACATACAAGGAATAGGTGCAAAAATACAAGTCTATACAGATGGCAATTCTCAATACTTTGAAAACTATACCACGAGAGGATTTCTATCATCTGTCGTCCCAGAAATTTTAATTGGCCTAGATAGCTCTAAAACAATAGACTCTTTACGTGTTATATGGCCTGATGGCAAAACTGAAAAACAAGAAACAATATCAGCAAATCAAAGGATAACCTTAAACTACACAAACGCTGGTGGCAATTATTATAAGGGATTAATAGCAAAAGTAAAAACGAGACAGTATGTAAATGACACACTGCTATCCTTTAAACATAAAGAAAACCCTACTGTGGAGTTTAGTCGTAATCCATTGGTGCCATATTCTTCTACAAACCTCAGTAAAGCGATATGTAGTGGTGATATAAACAATGATGGCCTACAAGATTTTGTCACCCTTGGTGCAAAATCTCAAGCCACTTCATTACAACTGCAAACCACTTCAGGAAGTTTTACGAAACAAGAACTTCCTAGCAATGATAAGCACGCCATTGCAGAAGATATAGATGCAATCATTTTTGACGCAAATGGTGACCGCTTAAACGATCTTATCATTGTAAGTGGTGGTAATGAAATACAAACAGGTAACGCGTTACAACCTAGACTCTATATCAATACAGCGAGAGGTCTAGAACACAAAAAAGAAGCTTTTAATAATACATTTATTAATGCATCTACTATTAACGCTGTAGATCTAGATCAAGATGGCGACTTAGACATCTCTATAACCAGCGACGTTATCCCTCAGGAGTTTGGCACCACTCCGCTGCAGTATCTTTTTAGTAATGATGGTTCAGGTAACTTCAGTAATATTACAGAAAGTTATAGTCCAGATTTTAAAGACATCGGTAATGTACGTGACATACAGTGGCAAGACATTGATGATAATGGTTATCCAGACGCAGTGGTTTTAGGTCACTGGATGGCTCCCACAATTTTGCTCAATGATGGTAAGAAACTTACAAAGCAAGACAACAACGGCTTAGAAAACACTAATGGATGGTTTAATTCATCACAAGTAGCAGACTTTGACAATGATGGCGATCTTGATATTATAGCTGGCAACTGGGGCCTCAACACACGCCTTAAAGCTTCGGCGGCAGAGCCTGTGCAGTTATATATCCAAGATTTTGATGATAATGGCAAACTTGACCCTATAGTAACCTACTACTATAAAGGTGAAGAAACCACAATTGCTACCAAAGATGAGCTTACAAAACAACTACCACAACTCAACAAGAAATATCTTTCTTATAGCGCTTTCGCGAAAGCGGAATTTAAAGATTTACTGCCCAGCAACAAGCTTGCAACGGCTACAATAAAGCAGGTTACCCAGCTAGCCTCTGTCTATTTTGAAAATAACGGAGATGGCACGTTTACAGAAAAGCAGCTGCCACTACCAGCACAAGTATCTTCTGTGCACGATATACTTGTAGATGATCTAGACAATGATGGTTATAAGGACCTAGTCTTAATAGGAAATGATTATGAAATAAGCACACAACTAGGAAGACTTGATGGTTCAAAAGGCATTGTTCTTTATAATGACAAAAATGGCTTTTTTAACGTGGGTAAAAAGACAAAATTCAATATTTTAGGTGCTTCCAGAAGCATTGACACAGCAACGATATCTGGAAAGAAATATATCATCGTTGGTAGAAATAATGATACTCCATTATTCCTTAGAAAAGAAGATTAAACTTATGAATGTTTTTAAAAAATATAATCTATTTGCGGCTATAGCACTTACTCTGCTCATAAGCTCTTGCGACAAGGAAACCATTACTGAGGAGCACGCTACCGCTCCTACTCTTTTTACTCAAATGTCTCCAGACAGCACCGGTATAGCCTTCATAAATAGTATTAAGAACCAAAAGGATTTTAATATCTTTAAGTATCGCAACTTTTACAATGGAGGAGGTGTGGCAATAGGCGATATTAATAATGATGGACTTGCAGATATTTACTTAACCGCAAATATGGGCAAGAACAAATTATACCTCAATAAAGGTGATTTTAAATTTGAAGATATTTCTAAAACCGCTGGTATTGAGGGTAACAAACCTTGGTCTACAGGAGTTACAATGGCAGATGTAAATGCAGATGGACTTCTAGATATCTATGTAAGCAATGCAGGAAATTTAAAGGAGAATAGCCACGACAACGACTTGTATATTAACAATGGTGACCTCACTTTTACTGAGCGCGCAAAAGAGTATAACCTCGCTACATCCGGGTTTACAACACACGCTACTTTTTTTGATTATGATAAAGATGGAGACCTTGATGCATATATCCTTAATAACAGCAATGTACCTGTAAACAGTCTAGGTAACAAAGGACAACGAGATAAGCGAGCACAAGACTGGGCAAATGTAAATGAAGACATACGTGGTGTGGGAGACCTACTTATGCGTAATGACAATGGCGTTTTTACAGATGTAAGTGAAGAGTCTGGCATATATGGTTCTCTTATAGGTTTTGGACTAGGCGTTGTAGTGACAGATGTTAATCAAGATTTATGGCCAGACATCTATATTTCTAATGACTTTTTTGAACGAGATTATTTATACATCAATAATCAAGACGGAACTTTTACAGAAGAGATTAAAGAGTGGACCTCTCACCTATCTCTCTCTGCGATGGGTATAGACATCTCAGACATAAATAACGATGGGCTTCAAGATATTTTTATTACAGATATGCTTCCAGACGGTGAGGAGCGAGTAAAGTCTGTAATGGAATTTGATGGCTACAACATTTATAAACGTAAACAGCGTGATGACTTTTACCAGCAGTTTATCCAGAATACGCTACAAATAAATAATGGTAACGGTTCTTTTTCGGAAACGGCTTATTACAGTGGTGTAGAGGCATCAGACTGGAGTTGGTCTGGGCTTGTTTTTGATATGGATAATGACGGTTACAGAGACATTTATATTACAAACGGTATTAACCACGACCTCACAGATCTTGATTTTGTAGACTTCTTTGCAAATGAGCTTATACGTAGTAAGGCTAATGGAAAAACACACCCAGTAGACTCTATCATTAATAAAATGCCTGTAAAACCGCTACCTAATTATGCTTATCAAAACCAGAAAGACTTAACATTCACAAACAAGGCACAAGACTGGGGCCTAGGTCTAGAGAGTATGTCTAATGGCGCTGCTTATGGTGACCTAGATAATGATGGTGATCTAGACATTGTGGTGAATAATGTAAATATGGATGCATTTGTTTACAGAAACAACTCCGTAGTAGATGAGTCTCATAATTATATAAAAATAAACTTTGAGGGTAGTGATAAAAATAGATTTGCAGTGGGTACTACTGTACGTCTATATCACGACAATCAATCTATTTTACAAGAACTTGTTCCATCTAGAGGTTTTCAATCTTCTATGGAGTATGGAATGACCATAGGCCTAGGTGCTTCAAAAACCATAGACTCATTGCGTATTATATGGCCTAATGACAAGACACAACTACTCAAAAACATTAATGCGAACCAAACACTTACGGCTAAAATTAGTGAGGCCTCTGAAGTATATAAATACCCAGTCAAAGAGTCTAACACCCTGCTTAGAGAATTAGATAACACACTCCTTACTTCACATCAAGAAAATGAGTACAATGATTTTGACTACGAGGGGCTTATTGCAAAGAAACTCTCACAAGAAGGTCCTGCCCTCGCAGTAGGTGATGTAGATGGAGATGGTAATGAAGATATCTTTATAGGTGGAGCAAAAGACCAAGCTCCTACCCTGTATTTACATAAGGGTAATGGGAAGCTTGTACCTTCTTCTATAAATTTTGATAAGTCAGCAATTTTTGAAGATACTGCGGCCTCTTTTGTAGATGTAACCGGTGATGGCGCCTTAGACCTCATCGTAGCTACTGGAGGAAACCAGATAGATGGCGCTCCATTTTACAGACCACGTTTATACGTAAATAAAGGTGACGGCTCATTTAATCCGGCTCAATTACTACCCGCTGTAAATCAAGGTGCCTCTGTCATCGCTCCTTATGATTATGACCAAGATGGTGATGTAGATTTATTTATAGGTTCTAGAAATACAACAAGCACCTATGGTATTAACCCAAAGCATTTGTTATTACAAAACAATGGTAAAGGTAGCTTTACAAATGTAACGCCTCAACAAGGAGCTGTCCTTAATGATGCTGGTATGGTTACAGATGCTGTATGGACAGATATAGATGGTGACACTATAAAAGAACTAGTGATTACTGCAGAGTGGGATACTGTAAAAGCATACAAACTAGAAAATGGAAAACTTATAAGACACAATTCTGGTCTTGATAAGGCTTACGGCTGGTGGCAAAGTATTGAAAGTGCAGATATAGATAATGATGGTGATCTAGACTTAATACTAGGTAATGAAGGAACAAATATTCATTACAAACCTACTCAAGATGCACCTATGAAGTTATTTATTAATGATTTTGATGCAAATAGTACGATAGAGCAAATTACTACCATAACTCAAAAGGGTAAAGATTACCCGCTACACCAGAAAAAGGAGATAATGGGGCAAATCGTATCATTAAAAAAACAGAATATAAAAGCCTCAGATTATGCAAAAAGATCTATAGATGAGTTATTCTCTGCAGAGGTACTGGCAAACTCTAAAGTAAAGAAAGTTAACACCTCTGAGTCTGCTGTTGCCGTAAATGATGGAAAAGGAAACTTTACACTAAAGGCACTACCTGCTGGCGTACAATTATCTTGTGTGTGCGGCATAAGCTGTACAGATGTAAATAATGATGGACTACTTGATCTTGTTATGGGTGGTAATAACTTTGAGTACAAACCACAGTACTCTCAACTAGATGCAAGTTTTGGGAGTGTATTACTAGGTGATGGCTCTGCAAACTTTGAGTGGCAACCCTATACCAAAAGCGGATTTTATGTGCGCGAAGAGATGAAACACTTACAGACGTTTACAGATGCAGCTGGTAACACATACTTTATAGCCGCGCTTAATGACAGTAAACCTAGAGTTTTTGCGCTTAACAATTAACTATGAGAAGAGGTGCACTAGTACTTTTATGGATGGCACTTATCATTGTCTCGTGTACACGCGAGACTGTAGATGAGAGCCCGCCGCTTTTCAAAACTCCATCTGGACACAGTACTGAAGTCACCTTTGCAAATACACTTGCAGAGAGCGATTCCCTTAACATACTAGATTACCTCTACTTTTATAATGGTGGTGGCGTAGCTGTGGGTGACATTAATAATGACGGCCTACAAGACATTTACCTATCTGGCAACCAAGTACAAAACAAACTCTATCTCAACGAGGGTAATCTCAAGTTTACAGACATCACAACTAACTCCAAAACTGGAGGAAATAACTCTTGGAGTACCGGTGCTATTATGTTTGATGCAAATGCAGATGGATACCTAGACATCTATGTGCGTGCTGTGGTGGGTATAAATGATTTCTCTGGTCACGATGAGTTATTCATAAACAATGGTGATGGTACTTTTACAGAACAGGCAGAAGCCTATGGACTTGATTTTAAAGACTACGGGACTACAGCCGCAGTGCTAGATTATGATCTTGATGGAGATCTAGATATTTATTTACTCAACCACGCCATACACACAGAGTCCTCTTTTGGCAAAGCATCCCTACGCAACAAGCGTACAGAAAAGACAGGCGACAAACTTCTCAGAAACGATGGTAACCACTTTACAGATGTAAGCGAGCAGATGGGTATTTATGGTGGCATAAATGGCTACGGCCTCGGCATTTCGGTGGCAGATTTTAATCAAGATGGATGGCCAGATATCTATGTGGGTAATGATTTTCACGAAGATGATTACTACTACATTAATGAAGGAGGTGTACGCTTTCGCGAAAGCTTAAAAGAACACTTTCCACACACCTCGAGATTCTCAATGGGTAATGACAACTCAGATCTTAACGGTGATGGCTTCCCAGATATCATCTCATTAGATATGCTTCCAGATGATGAAGTTGCTCTTAAAGCGTCTGAAGGCGATGATAATATCCAAACGCAAAAGTTACGCACAGAACGCTTTGGGTATCACTACCAGTTTACCCGTAATATGCTTTTTGTAAATCAACCGGGATATCAATTTAAAGAGCAAGCACTATCTTCTGGAATTGCTGCTACAGACTGGAGCTGGAGCGCTCTTTTTGCAGATTTTGATCACGATGGTGTACAAGATTTATTTATTGCAAACGGTATTCCTAAGCGACCTAACAATCTAGATTTTATAAACTTTATCTCTAGTGATAAAATTCAAAATCGCATTAACGAGTCCCGATTGCTGGATAATGAAGCTCTAGACCTTATGCCCAGCGGGGCAACACCAAACAGGTTATTTAAGGGTGGTGGAGATTTGAACTTTAAAGATAAATCACAGACGTGGCTAGCATCTCAACCATCTGTTTCTGGCGCATCTGCCCTTGCAGATTTAGATAACGATGGGGACCTAGACATTGTAGTTAATAACATAAACAAAGAAGCAACGCTCTACATCAACCAGACAGATACTACGGCTACATCTGTCCAACTCAAATTTGAGTACACAGCTAAGAATCCTTTTGGGATAGGTACTAAAGTATTTGCATATGCAGGAGGTAAGACCCAGTACAAAGAGCTCTATACAGCCAGAGGATTTCAAGCATCGTCACAGCCTCTTGTGCATTTTGGCTTTCCTAAAAACACGACTATTGATTCTCTCAAGGTTATATGGCCAGATAACACGTATCAAACTGAGCGTAACATAACTACTAATTCATTGGTAAAGCTGTCGCCACGGGCTTCAACACCTTTTGATTACCATAGTTTATTGCCAAAAAATGAAAAACTCTTCTCAAAAACACCAGGAAATCTAGGCATAGATTACACACACAAGGAAGATGATTATATAGACTTTAACCGTCAAAAATTAATTCCTTATCAACTTTCAGATCGGGGTCCAGCTACCGCAGTGGGTGATATAAATAATGATGGGGTGGATGATATTTATTTTGGTAGTTCAAAATTTACTTCGTCTCAAATATACTTGGGTGGAGATTCCGCTTTCGCGAAAGCGTATATAGAACCCTTAAAAAAACAGAGTAAAACCGAAGACAAAACAGCAATCATTCAAGATGGTAAAATTATAGTAGGCACCGCTGGCGCAGATTTTTCGGCTACTAATACTGCACTAGGTGATTATATCTTAAAACTAGATGATAGCCTGTCAAAGCAACCTCTCAACTTACTAGGCAACACTTCTGTTATCGCTCCAAATGATTATGACAATGACGGTGATATGGACTTGTTTATAGGTCATCAAGTAATTACTGGCGATTTTGGCACAGCACCAGAAAGTGTGCTCCTCAAAAACAACAATGGCAAATACACTGTAGATAAAAATAACAACCTAGGTAATATAGGTATGGTTACAGATGCCGTGTGGACAGATCTTAACGATGATAACCAGAAAGATCTCATTGTAATAGGTGAATGGATGGAACCTCAATTTTACATTAATAATGATGGCGTGCTTTCTAAAGAGAAGTTAACAACAGAGATGCTTACTGGCTTATGGCAAACCATAGCGCCTTTAGATATAGATGATGATGGTGATCTGGATTACTTGCTAGGCAACTGGGGAACTAACAGCAAGTTTACAGCTACAGAAGGTGAGCCGCTCAAAATGTACCACGCAGACTTTGATAACAACGGTCAGACCGAAACACTGGTTGCTACTGCTAGAAATGGAGACTACTACCCTATTCAAAATCTTCCTGAACTAGCGACACAACTTGTATCTCTTAAAAAGAAATACAGTACAAATAATGATTTTGCCGGTAAAACTATCTCAGAGATTATAGCTGCCAAGAGTTTATCTAAGGCTCAAGAATTAAATGTTACCACTCTAAAGTCTGGATACTTAAAAAATGAAAAAGGTTCCTTTACTTTTGTACCTTTCCCATCATCATTACAAGTTGCTCCTCTACTAGATTTTGTAGTGTTTGACTTTACTAATGATGGAAAAAAAGAGGCCCTCGCTGGTGGAAATTATTTTGGCACAAAACCGTATCACGGTAGGTTAGATTCTTTTTCTGGTGCTCTTATAAAATCAGAGCAAGAAATAATAGATGGATATACCCTAGGCTTAGATTTTGCTCAAAAGTCTGTTCGTAAGCTATCTATCATAACACATAATAACATAAATTACCTGCTCGTTACATTTAATAATGAACCAGCACAGGTATATACAATAGAAACTACACAATAATGAAAACACAGTACACACTCATAGTCCTACTTACTGCTTTAATTACTTTAAGCTCTTGTTCAAAAAAGAGTGAGCCTATTGTGATTACACCAGATCACTTTCATAATGCGATAGATAAAGTTACAGAAGTAATTATACACGATATCTTCTCACCTCCAGTAGCTAGTAGAATTTATGCATACCCTAATATTGCGGCCTATGAGATACTAGCTGTAAATAACCCATCATTTACATCACTTTCTGGCCAGCTTACAAACTTTACAGCCATCCCAGCGCCAGCAAAAGATGCATCTATTAATTATGAGCTTGCAGCGCTAGTAGCACATATGGATATGAGTAAACGCCTTATATTTTCTGAGCAAGATATAGAGGTATATAGAGATAGCCTTTATTCAGGATGGCAAGAGCTTAATGAAGAGGAGTTTGTACAGTCAAGAGATTATGGCCTACAAGTGTCTAATCATATTGCAGCGTGGATGGATGGTGATAATTACAAACAAACTCGCACAATGCCTAAGTTCTCTGTGCGTTCTGACGAGCCTTCTAGATGGCAACCTACACCACCCGCTTATATGGATGGAATTGAACCACACTGGAATAAAATAAGACCATTTGTAATTAATGCCGCAGACCAGTTTAAGCCTGTACCACCACCAGCATTTTCACTAGAAAAAGACTCAGATTTTTATAAAGAGCTTAAAGAGGTCTATGACATAAGCCAGCAAATCACAAAAGATGGAGACAACTCTGAGGAGATTGCCATAGCACAGTTTTGGGATTGTAATCCTTATGTATCTGTTACACGAGGTCACTTAATGTTTGCTACAAAAAAGATAACCCCTGGTGGTCACTGGGTAGGAATCACAAAAATCGCCTCAAAAAAAGCAGGCCTAGATGTAGTACATACTTTGCACGCCTATACAAAAACAACCATAGCAATGTATGACGCTTTTATCTCTTGTTGGGACGAGAAGTACCGTTCTAATTTAATACGTCCAGAGACGCTTATAAATGACCACATAGATGACTCTTGGAAGCCTATTTTACAAACACCTCCTTTTCCAGAGTACGTAAGTGGTCACTCAGTAGTTTCTGGTGCTGCGGCAGAGAGTCTTACTAGTATTTTTGGGAATAATTTTTCTTTTAATGATGATACAGAGATTGCATACGGCCTACCTATACGTAATTTTAAATCGTTTAGAGCTGCGGCTCAAGAGGCAGCTGTAAGTCGTATGTATGGTGGTATACACTACCGCGCTGCTGTAGACGTAGGCCTTAATCAAGGTAAAGATCTAGGTAAATTTGTAGTATCAGAACTTGATATGAAAGTAGAAACAGCAGTTTCTGTAAACTAATAATTGTTTATGAAAAAGGTAATTATACTTGTCGCAATACTGTTAGTAGTTTTTTGCGCCTGGTTCTTGTTCATAAAACCAGGAGACTTTACAGCAAAGTTTAAAGCCAAAACCACTTTAGGTACTATAGAACAATCTATAAAGAACTGGAAAGAAGGTGCTATCACAACAGATGTACAACTAGGAGATGAGCATACACAACTTACTCAAGAGTTTAATGTACAAGACTCAACACATATCTATAAGTGGCATATTAAAAAAATAAACGACTCTCTATCTCAAGTCACCGTGCACGTTACAGACCCAGCACACTCATTAAATAATAGATTGCAAGGACTTTTTAAAAACACAAACTTTAAAAAAAGTGCAACTGCAACCGTACTACAATTTAATGAGTTACTGCAAGACCATTTAGACAGGATTACAGTGAGAGTTATAGGTCAAGAAGAGCTACCTGCAAAGTTTTATGCATATACAGAGGTAGAAGAATTACAGATACTTAAAGCTGGTGGTATGATGAGAGACATAAGCCACTTACAGAATACAATGGCTCGTTATGATGTTACCCTAGATGGACGTCCATTTGTACAAGTTACAGACTGGAACCGTAAGACAGACAGCATAAAGTATCGCTTTGCCTTCCCATTAATTAAGAGCGACTCACTTCCTCAAGTAAAAGATATAAAGTACGGAGAAAGACCAGCAAAAAAAGCTCTTAAAGCCATTTATAACGGTAATTATATTACATCAGACCGTGCCTGGTATGCCTTACTTAACTATGCAAAAAGCAACAACATTAAGGTAGACCCTAAGCCTACCGAAGTATTTCATAATAATCCAAATATGGCTGGAAACGAGAGTAGCTGGAAAACCGAAGTTTATATGCCTATAATAGATTAATATGAGCTCTTATTATGATGATCAAGAGTTTACAGGTATAAACTATACCCAGCAACCCTTTAAAAAAGGAGAGTATGATAATTGCACATTTATGGAGTGTAATTTTGAAAACCTTCATCTCTCAAACAGCACCTTTTTAGAGTGCACATTTATAAATTGCAACCTCACAAATGTAAAGTTTGGTGGTACTAGTCTCAATCAAGTTTTATTTGACGGCTGTAAACTGCTAGGAGCAGATTTTAGTGTTTGTAATATATTTATGTTGGAATTACGCTTTCGCGAAAGCGTTCTAAACCTCTCAAACTTCACCGCATTACCACTTAAAAAAACAACTTTTCTACACTGCCCTATGGCCGAAGTGGATTTTACTAACGCAGACCTAAGCGAGGTAGTATTTACAGAGTGCCTTCTCACGGGATCTACATTTGAGCAAACTAGATTACTTAAAGCAGACTTTACAACTGCTATTGACTACAAGATAGATCCCACAAAGAATATGCTTAAAGGAGCCATCTTCTCAAAAAACAACCTATCAGGCCTCTTACAATCAACCGGAATAATTATTAAATAATGTTTAATTAGGGGCATTTACCCCTACCTAAAACTTAAAGAAGCAATTACATTTACACCATTAGAATGAGAATCGAAATTGGGGGATTTAGAAACTCATTAAAGCCGCACTTACGTGCGGCTTTTTATTTTATGTACCTTGGTTATATAATAAACTATTATGCGTAAAATACTTTTTGGGGCAGCTCTTGCACTTGTGATTGTTTTTGGTGTGCGTTATTGTGAACACACAAAAGATGAAAGTGAGCAACTTAGAACAAACAGCGCGCTCATTGAGGAACAAATAAAAAACGTGGGAAAACTCATCGTTACAGAAGGTAACTATGCCCAAGTTTTTACCTATGAAGATTCAAAAAAATTCTATGTAGATGTACTTTCTGCTACAAAAAAGGCACTAGTAGTCGTAAATGCCGAAGCAACTATCGCTTACGATCTTTCTAAGGTTGCTACAGAAATTGATGAACTCACAAAGACAGTACGCATTACCTATATCCCAGAACCTGAGTTGAAGATTAATCCTAATATAGAATATTATGATGTGCAACAAGACTACCTCAACCAGTTTAATGCTCGAGATTATAATATCATAAAATCACGCGTGCAAAAAGGGCTTGAAAAGGAAGTAAAAAACTCTACCCTTTACTCAAATGCACAAAACAGACTTATCTCAGAACTTTCTAAAATATACTTTCTTACTAACTCACTAGGGTGGACACTTGAATATAATGGGAATGCAGTTACAGATAGTACACCTATAAAATTATAGGCTTACCAGCTCTTTAAGCTGGTAATACCTCTCTCTTTTCTCCGTTTACAAGAATACTTAAGCCTTCTCCACTCACCAGTGTAAAGTTGGTTGCATTATTAGCCACTTCTACTTTTAAAATCTGGCCTCTAAAATTTACTTTAAAACTGTAACCCGTCCAGGCATTAGGTATTTTAGTATCAAAAGATAACGTGTCATTCTTTACACGCATCCCTCCAAAGCCTTCTACCACACTCTGCCAAGTACCCGCCATACTTGTAATATGTAGTCCCTCTTCTACCTCCTTATTATAATCATCAAGATCTAAGCGTGATGTACGTAAGTAAAACTCATATGCTTGATCCATCCTACCTAATTTTGCAGCTTGTATAGCGTGCACACAAGGAGATAATGAACTCTCGTGTACGGTAAATGGCTCATAAAAATCAAAATGCTTTTCTAGTTGCTCCTTAGTAAAGTGGTCTTCAAAAAAGTAGAACCCTTGTAACGTATCTGCTTGTTTTATGTATGGTGAGCGCAGTATGCGGTCCCAAGACCATTTTTGATTAATAGGTCGGTTTGATTTTGGTAAATCTGCTACGGTGATTAATTCCTTATCTAAGAAACCATCTTGCTGTAGGTACACTCCATTTTCTTCTGAGTATGGAAAGTACATCTGCTCTGCAGTAGACCTCCAAGAAAGCATCTCATCATAAGACAGATGCGTTTTTCCAGAAATACGTGACCAATCTTCTTTGGCAGTATCTCTTAGCAACTCTGCTTGTTCAAAAGCATACTCTAGACACCACTTTGCGATGTAGTTTGTAAACCAGTTATTATTTACATTATTCTCGTACTCATTAGGACCTGTAACTCCTAGAATCACGTAAGCGTTCTTGGCCTTAGAAAATGTCGCCCTCTGTCTCCAGAATCTCGCTACACCTATAATTACCTCAAGCCCCATTTCTGGAATGTAGCTCGTATCTCCTGTATAACGCTCGTAGTTATATATAGCATAAACCATAGAGCCGTTACGGTGTATCTCTTCAAAGGTGATTTCCCACTCATTGTGACATTCCTCCCCGTTCATAGTAACCATAGGGTATAGTGCCGCTCCATTTGTAAAACCTAGTTTTTGAGCATTTTCTATAGCCTTATCTAGCTGGTTATACCTATAAGTGAGTAACTGTCGTGCAACACTTTGATCTTTGGTAGCCATATAAAATGGAATACAATAAGCCTCAGTATCCCAGTAAGTAGAGCCTCCGTATTTTTCGCCAGTAAACCCTTTTGGGCCTATATTGAGACGGCTATCTTGCCCTGTATAGGTTTGATTAAGATGAAAAATATTAAAACGTATACCCTGCTGTGCTTTTGTGTCTCCCTCAATTGTGATGTCAGACATCTCCCAGGTTTTTGCCCAGGCTTCCTTTTGAGAAACTAGCAAAGCATCATATCCTAAGCCTGTTGCTTTATTTAGTACATCTGTTGCTACTGCTACGAGACCATCTTTATCGTGATTAAGACTACTTAAATAACCTCCTATTTTTTGTATGGCAAAGGTCTCTCCTTTGGCAACATCTGTCTCATACTCGTGACCTACGTAAGTTGCAGTTTTTTGAGAACGCTTTCGCGAAAGCGTAATCTCATCCCCCTCTATAAAAAGCCTGTTTTGCATCATCGTACATACGTGAAACTCCGTCTTCATAGTATGTGCGGTGATGAAAGCCATATCATCATTTTCTGAAACTTCTAGCGTGTTCCAAAACTTGTCATCCCAGTTAGAATCTTCATTAGTGATACCGCTATCTAAATACGGCTCATAACTTATTGTAGCGTCTACATTAATAGGTGTCACTTCGTATTTAATGGCACCTACCTCATCCATCTCCATACTTAAAAAACGTGTTGCTTTTACTGCAATATCAACGTCATTTTGTAGGGTGGCTTTAAAACTTCTGTACAATACACCAGCTTTCATATCAAGCTCACGACGAAAATCTTTTATCTCTTTACAGGTATGTAAATCCAGACTCTCTCCGTTTACTGTGACTTTAATACCTATCCAGCTAGGCGCATTGAGCACTTTTGCAAAGTACTCTGGATACCCATTTTTCCACCAGCCTACGCGGGTTTTATCTGGGTAATACACACCTCCTATATAACTTCCTTGAAAGGTTGCGCCACTATAATCTTCTTCAAAATTTGCGCGTTGCCCCATTGCACCATTACCTAGCGCCATAAGACTCTCTGATGATTTTACGTTATTTGGGTTCCATCCATCCTCTATAATGGACCAATCATTTGGAGTGATATAATCTATATGCATATTATGGTAGTCTTACGTATGAGCTTGCCTCATACTTGATGATAGTTGTAGTTAGATTAAATTTATGCTTCTATGAGTTCTAGAAGGAAAGCATTACTCATCCCTGTAAAGTCTTTAAAAACATAGTTTGCCTCGTGCAGCACGTCTTGCTCTCCTATACCTATGCTTATCATACCTGCGCTGTTTGCAGCTTGTATCCCCGCAATAGAGTCTTCAAAAACGATACAATCTGTACGTTCAATTTTTAAAGCTTCTCCTCCTTTTAAGAATACTTCTGGATCTGGCTTTGCTGCTGTCACATCATTACCATCTACAATCGCCTGAAATTTATCTAATAAATCAAGCTTAGTTAAGATAGGTCGTGCATTTTTACTTGCACTCCCTAGGGCAATACCTTGATTTTTTTCTTCTAGAAAATCGAGAACTCTGACTACATCTGGTAAGATCTCACTGTCATCCATCCCTTTGATGTACTTAAGATACTCTTCATTTTTCTGGATGAGCCACCTGTCTTTTTGTTCTTGAGTTGCATCGTATGAAGCTAGATCTAGTAGTATCTCTAGCGATCGCACACGACTTACCCCTTTAAAAAGTTCGTTTTGCTCTTCTGTGAAGTCAAAATTCATCTCTTTGGCAAGGTTACGCCAGGCGAGATAGTGAAATTTTGCAGTGTCAACTATAACTCCGTCTAGGTCAAAAAGGAATGCTTTCTTTTTCAATTTTAATATGTTTTCGGTCATCAGAGCTGTTTAGTTATAACTCGATGTGTTTGTATTCAATTTTCGCGAAAGCGTAATAGCCCTATTTTACTCTCTTTGTGCTCTCACGCTCTATGAGACTTGTATCTATATATGCGGTAGTATATTGCTCTACCTCTTCTTCTGGTCGCTCTAGTTTATTGATAAGTAACTCTGCTGCCTTACGACCCATTTCTTCTCCGTGCTGGCTTACTGTAGTGAGGCTAGGTACAAAGTGTTGAGATAACTCACCATCTGAGAAGCTCACGATACTCACATCTTCTGGAATGCTTTTGTCTGCCTCCATAATATATTTGGCAGCGGTGACAGCAAAAATTTCATTTATCGTAAATACACCGTCTATGTCCTTCCCTTTTAAGAAATGTTTAATACGTGCCTTTGCCTTATCATTGAGCTCATCTATAGCATCTAGTTTTAAAATGAGGTCTTTATCTACCTCAATTCCGGCAGACTCAAGGGCTTCCATATATCCTTTAGTACGTAACTTTCCTATGGTGATATAATCTTCTGTAGTAATGATGGCTATCTTTTTACAGCCTGTTTTAATCAAGTGGTTTACGCCTAGCTTTGCCCCCTCGCGGTCATCTATAAGAACTTTATCACAAGGTATCTCATCTACTATACGGTCAAACATTACAACAGGCATTCCTTGATCAATAGCCTCTGTGAGGTGTCTAAAGTCGTCCTTTTGCATTGTTTCTTTTGATAAAGAAAGGATAAATCCATCTGTACTACCATTTGCAAGTAGCTCCATATTAAGGACCTCTTTATCAAAGTCATTATTAGAAAGGGTGATAATCACATTATAATTATGCTCTCTCGCCATTTGCTCAACCCCACGTATTACAGTGGTAAAAAAGTGATGCACTATTTGCGGTATAATAATCCCGATGGTGCGCGTCTTCCTGTTTTTAAGACTTAACGCGATATTATTAGGCTTATAATTATACAGCTTTGCAAAGGCTTTAATCTTCTGGCGTGTGTCTTCACTTATCTCTGCACTATCACGCAGTGCTTTTGAGACAGTAGAGATAGAAACATCAAGTTCTTTGGCAATTAATTTTAAGGTGAGTTTTCTTTTCATAATGGTATCGTAAAAATAGGCTTACTAAAAGCTATAGTACAATTTAAACAAATCCTTTTGGGTACGAAAACGATGTATTCTTAATAAGTTATTATATTTATTATCAAAATGTGAATTTTTGCCCTATTTTAGGATGGTTTAAATAGCATTTAGATCATTTTAAATTAATCTACTTGTTCAATTTATGTCTAAAAACTAGTCAAAAAATGAAGCAGCTTCTTATCATTCTTGCACTTTTTACTCTTATAGGTTGTAAAGAAAAAACAACTCCTGTAAACGAAGTGGCAGTGGTAGAAGACCGCTTTCGCGAAAACTATCGCCCTCAATACCACTTCACTCCTCCCACAATGTGGATGAATGACCCAAACGGGCTTTTACACCACAACGGCACTTATCACTTATTTTACCAGCATTACCCAGAAGACATTGTCTGGGGGCCTATGCACTGGGGTCACGCCACCTCAAAAGATCTTATCTCTTGGGAGCACAAACCCATTGCCTTATATCCAGATGAGCTAGGTCTTATATTTTCTGGTAGCGCTGTGATGGATATACATAACACCTCTGGCTTAGGGACAAAAGACAACCCTCCTATGGTTGCTATTTTTACCTATCACCTTATGGAGGGTGAAAAAGCGGGACGCAAAGATTTTCAAACTCAGGGTATTGCTTATAGTCTAGATGAAGGTGAAACCTGGAAAAAATACAGTGGCAACCCTGTTATAAGTAATGACGGAAACATCAAAGATTTTAGAGATCCTAAAGTATTCTGGGATGAAAATACTGAGCAATGGGTGATGACACTTGTCGCTGGCGATCACGCCAAATTTTACAGTAGCCCAAATCTTAAAAACTGGACTCTTATGAGTGAGTTTGGAAAAAACATAGGAGCTCACGGCGGGGTCTGGGAGTGTCCAGACTTATTTCCGCTCCAAGTTGAGGGACGCGATGAGACTAAGTGGGTCTTAATTATAAGTATTAATCCTGGTGCGCCAAATGGTGGATCGGGAACTCAATATTTTGTAGGTGACTTTGACGGGACCACCTTTACTACAAACCAAAAGGAAATAAAATGGCTAGACTATGGTACAGATAACTATGCCGGCGTTACCTTTAATGGACTACCAGATACAGAACGTACATTTATAGGCTGGATGAGCAACTGGAACTATGCCCGTGACACTCCTACAGAAGCGTGGCGTAGTGCAATGACGCTTTCGCGAAAGCTTACTCTTCATAAAAACAAGACTAATGGCTTTTACCTTAAAAACTATCCCGTCACCTCTCTAGATGAATATGCCTATGCAACCGTAGTACACGATACGATGAAGAATGGAATGTCTCTCTCTAGTAAAAATTATAACGAGCAACGCCTAAATTTTAAAATACCCGGTAAACTAGATGACTTTAAACTCAACTTTACAAATATCAATAAGGAATCAGTAAAATTTGGTTATAACAGCAACACAAAGAGCTACTATCTAGACCGGAGAAAATCTGGCGTTGTAAGCTTTGAACCATCCTTTGGCGATAAAGTTCACACAGTACCAGCCATTATTGACAGCCCTACTGATGTAGCTTATAGTATTGTAATGGATGCATCATCTATTGAGGTTTTTATAGATGGTGGGAGCACTGTATTTACAGATCAAATTTTTCCTACCACACCGTTTACCGCACTCACATTTACAAGTGAGAATGCTACAATCGCAAATTTAAAAGTGAGTAAAATAAAACGAATATGGAAGTAGTGTAAAAGCACGCGACCTCTCATCATCCTAAAAAAGGCATATGAAAGAAATTACAAAATGGAGTATTACCGTAGCCCTCGCTGGCTTTTTATTTGGTTTTGACACCGTAGTTATAAGTGGTGCAAACTCACCCATAAAGGAGTTATGGGATTTATCACCTTTTATGCACGGTACTTTTATAATGAGTATGGCATTATGGGGGACCGTGGCTGGATCTCTACTAGGTGGTTTTCCTACTAAAAAATTAGGACGTAAAAAGACACTCTTCTGGATAGGAATCCTCTTTTTTGTTTCTGCCGTAGGTTGTGCGCTAGCACAAGACCCGTATTCATTTTCGGCTTTTAGATTTATAGGAGGCATTGGTGTGGGAGTCTCATCTGTGGCGGCACCTATTTATATATCTGAGATAAGCTCTGAGTCCAACCGTGGTAAACTAGGAGGTCTCTATCAGTTCTGGCTTGTCTTTGGTATCCTCATTGCCTTTGTGTCAAACTGGCTGCTTACAGGTGTAGATGGCACAAACGACTGGCGATGGATGCTAGGTGTAGAAGCCATACCTGCACTTATATACACTCTTATGGTGATGAAAGTGCCTAACAGCCCGAGGTGGCTCGTACTACAGAAAAAAGATGATGCAGGCGCAATGCTTGTTTTACAAAAAATATATGAAGGAGCTGGGGCTGCACAGTCTAGACTAGAAGAAATAAAACTAGACTTACAGCAAACTAAAACCTCAGAAAATCTTTTCCAAAAGAAATATTCAAAAGTACTATGGCTAGGTTTTCTTATTGCTTTTTTCAATCAGTTATCTGGTATCAACTTTGTGCTCTATTATGCTCCACAAATATTAGAACAAGCAGGTCTTGGCGGTTCTGAGTCGCTCTTTAACTCTATTGCGATAGGTATTGTAAACCTCATCTTTACATTTATAGGCGTGCGATTACTAGACAAGCTAGGAAGAAAACAACTTATAATAATAGGGTCTGTAGGCTATATTGTGAGCCTTGTTATGGTAGGTATTTGTTTCCAGATGCAACTAAGTCCAGCCCTCTTACTTACTTTCATATGTACCTTTGTTGCGTCACACGCTATAGGACAAGGTGCTGTTATATGGGTTTTTATCTCAGAAATTTTTCCGAATCGTGTACGCGCTTATGGGCAGTCTTGGGGTACGAGTACACACTGGGTTTTTGCAGCCATCATAACACTTGTAACTCCATTTTTTATAGATGATAAAGAAGGCATAATGAGAGACCATCTTTGGAATATTTATTATTTCTTTGCAGGAATGATGGTACTCCAACTATTATGGGCAATTATTGCTATGCCAGAGACCAAAGGACGTACCCTAGAAGAACTAGAAAAAGAGCTTGTTACAGATGCCTAATACACCACTTAAAATAGCCAGTTACGGCGAGATATTATGGGATGTTTTCCCAGATGAGAAACGACTAGGCGGAGCGCCACTTAACGTTGCGCTACGTTTACACTCCTTTGGGGTAGATGTATCTATGATCTCATCTTTGGGAAATGACGCTTTAGGTAAAGAAGCGCTGGCGCTTATAAAGGAAAAAGGACTTGACACGGCTCTGATACAACGCAATGACAAACCCACAGGACAAGTAAAGGTCACCTTAGACAAAGCTGGAAGTGCCTCATATGAGATTGCTCAAGACACTGCTTGGGATGCCATCGCTTGGAATGAAAAAAATGCCGAAGCAGTCACCGCTGCAGATGCTCTTATTATAGGTAGTCTCGCTTTTCGCGAAAGCGGAAATATACTTGATGCTCTTGATGAAGATAGTACTATGGCTGAAACTGCTGTAAATCTCGAAGCTATTGAGGTACTTGCCGAACGATCTAAGTTTACTGTTTTTGACCTTAACCTACGTGCTCCTCATTATGATCTTGAGATTGTGGCGGGCCTAATGGAAGCGGCAGATATGATAAAGCTTAATGATGAAGAGCTTGAGCTCATCGTGATGGCAATGGGCATAGAGGGTGACACACTAGAGGATGAGTTAAAAATGCTCAGTGCAATGACAGAGACTCCTACAGTTTGTGTAACGCTAGGGTCTGAAGGTGCGATGCTCTATCATAAAGGTGGCATACATACACAAGTAGGGTTTCCTGCAAAGGTGGTAGATACTGTAGGTGCTGGAGACAGCTTTCTGGCAACATTAGTTTTTGGGCTTCTCTCTGGTGAGACTGCCGAAGATGCGCTAGAAGTTGCTTGTGCAGTAGGTAGCCTGGTTGCTGGTAAAGCAGGTGCAAACCCTGTAGTTACTAATGATGAGATTAATGATCTATTAAGCTAGAGAATAATTTTATAGCTACTCACCTATTTGATTCTTTTCCCTTGGGTGGTAAAAGATAATCCTTGTTGACCCATAGTAGAGCTCATTACACCCTCAAAAAGCGGCTCTGATGCTCCTGCAGGTGTACTCCACTCAAATATAAAATTAGACCCCGTACCTCCAGTGACATCTTTTTCATCTATCACTATCTCTGTAGTTTCAAGTGGTGATAGGTATATTGCATTATCAAAATAAGAGCGCACTAACTTGCCGTGTGTATCATAATAAGAGGCATTTGTTATATATATCGTATCTGTATCACTAGTATTACGCAAACTTACCATAGCGGTCAAGTTATGCGTTTTATGCTCTGAGTAACTAAAAATTTGAGAATAGATAGACAGGTACGTCTTACCTACAGCTAGCGTATCACCGATGGGGATTGTAGCCGTTCTTGCTCCCCAGTTTTCTGGGTTTACAGAACTTACTTGAGGTTGCTCATTGCAACTTGTAACACTTAGTGCCAAAAGCAAAGTGCATATTATATGTACAGCAGTTGTTTTCATAGTACTTAAAAGTACTAATTAAATAATGATTTCTTCACCGTATCGTAGTAGCTATCACTTACGGGTATTCTTTTATCTCCTATAATAAGATCGCGTCCTTTTAAACCCGTGACTTTATTACCATTTACTATAAAAGACCTATGTACTCTTAAAAATGAAGTTGGTAAGGTTTTTATAAGTTTACTTAGTGACTGGTTTGCGATTATCTTTTTACCAGTTTCTAGATGGTAGTTTACATACTCGCTATCACTCTCGATGTAGCGTACTTCGTCTGGAACGATTTTATAAAGATCATATCCAGATTTTATGACTAGATGTGAAGACTCTACTGATACTTCTTGTGACGGAAACTTCTCTACTGCACTTAAAAACCTATTAAAGGTAATGGGTTTGAGTAGATAGTCTAATGCATTAAGCTCAAAACCCTTTAATGCATACTCAGAGTATGCTGTTGTAAATATCACTTTACTTTTACTTGTAGCGATGATACTCGCAAATTCTGTTCCTTTGAGCTCAGGCATTTGTATATCTAAAAATATAAGATCTACAGGATTTTCTTTTATAAATGACAGGGCTTCTATTGGGTTTTGAAAAGAACCAATACTATTGAGATAGGTCACCTTTTCTACATAGGTTTCTAGTAGGGTTCTTGCTAGCTCTTCATCATCTATTATTATACAGCTTATGGTGCTCATTGTAAATTTACTTTTAAAGCTACTCTAAAGGTATCAGATTTTTTTATAGTAAGCTTGTGCTTTTGAGAGTATAAAATCTCCAGTCTCTTCTCTACATTTTGTAAACCTATACCACCGGCTCCGTCTGTAACTAGCGGTTTTGAAGGCATACTGTTTTCTATATAAAAGTCTATGTGATTTTCTTTCGCTTTAAGCGAAATAAATACGTAGTTACTACCTCCTAGTTCTATCCCACTATGCTTGAAAGCGTTTTCTATAAAAGGAACAAATAGCATAGGAGCTACTTGTATATTTTCATTTGTGATATCTTGTTCAAAACGTATATTAAACTCTTTACTGCTTTTGAGTTTAAAAAGGGCAATATAATGCTCTATATACTCCACTTCTTTACCAAGTGATACCTCTGGTCGTTCACAATCATACAGCACATATCGCAACATTTGAGAGAGCGTGCTTATTCCTTCTTGCGTTTTATCTGAGTTTGTAACAGAGAGTGCATAGATATTATTTAGCGCGTTAAAGAGAAAGTGAGGGTTGATTTGCATTTTTAAAAACTTAAGCTCTGCTTCTTTTAGCTCTGCTTGAGCATATGCATAACTCTTTTCTTTTTCTTGAGCATAAATAAATGTCTCTAGTAAAATAGCTGTAACACTTGAGATAGTAAGGACTAATAAGTGTATAAAAAAACGAGAAGGTAACTTACCAGGAGCTCCACCTTGAAGACCCATAGGCGGCGGTCTTCTAACAGGTGTAGGTGCAAACTCTGATGAGATATAAGCACATAGTATCACTACAGGCACTGTGGCAACAATAAAGTAGAGGTACTTCTTTTTAAACAATAAGCGAGGCACTACATAATATACAAGTCCGAATAAAATCAACACTTGTAATACTAATGCAAGACCGTTGTCTCTTATAAATATATCATCGCGACCGCCAGATATCCAGAGCGTACTCCAGACTCCTAGCCATAATAATACCTGAGAAATATATCTTCCTAATAGATTCATAGCGCAAATAACGTAAATAAAAATTCATACAATCGCTGTTTTGAGGCAATTACAGCTATTGTTTTATCTCATTTATAGATAGTAATACGTCACTCGCAGAAAACCAAAGGCAACTGGCAGAAAACAGCCTATTTGCAATTAACTAATTGCCAACTTTGGAGTCAAATAAGCGTAACACAAAAACAATTATTATGAAAAAGATAAATTTTAAAATGAGCGCACTAGCGATTGTATTTACGCTAGGTATTGTATCTGTTTCTTGTGCTCAAGGGCAAAGAAATAATGATAGAAAAGAGCCGCCTACATTTGCACAATTACTTAAAGATATGGACGCAAATGAAGATAATAAGCTCGACAAGTCAGAAATAAAAGGACCACTTAAAGAGGCTTTTAAAGAAGTAGATACTAACGAAGATGGTTTTATCACAGAAAAGGAGTTCAAAAAAGCTCCAAAACCTAAAAGAAGAGAACCGAGAGGTAAGAAATAGTATATAAATTGTTTGATTGATGTTTGGTTAGGGAGCTCCATAAGAAATTATGGAGTTTCCTTTTTTTTACACATTCAGCAATTAACCATATACATTAAAAACCTGTGTTACAGCTTTTAGGACCATTCACTTAAAACTAACTAGCGTTCACAGAATTTTAAAAAACAGCATAGACAAACACGGTACATTTATAAAACAAACCCTTTAAAAAGCAATTATGAAATCGACCATCAAAAAAAATCTAGTAGCACTTTCACTACTACTAAGTGTTGCAATTGTGATACTTGTAGCTTGTAGTAATGATGATAATGATGATAATGATGACACTACTACAACGACAGATGACGGCGATACAACCGCAGAACTTCACGCAGCTTTTGCAGAGTTTGATCAAGATAATGTTTCAGTCCTACTAAGCGGTTCTAATGTTATTATAGAGAGTAATGGTTACCCTAACCATACCTCTCCCTACTGGTCTAATACTACAGAGCGTACCGCTACAGATCCTATGGGTAATGTACTCGTAACACCAGCAGCAGATGAGAATCACCCACTCTTTGTAGAGCCCACTCTCACAACTTATGAGATGATGGCACCTGGTAATATAGATGATTTTAATGGTTCATACTCGCTTACCGTTTCTTCATCACCACAACTAGCAAGTACTACCACGGCTACAGGTCTTGGCCCTATAGGTATTGCTGTAAGTGGCGCTATGATTTATGATGATCAAGAAGGCCCTAACGTACCACTAGATGATGCCGTACCATCACTAGACTACACAGCAGCACACACGGGTCCACAAAGTTATCACTACCACCTAGAGCCAAAGGCTTTTAGCAACAATGATGACAACCTTATAGGGATTATAAGCGATGGTTTTTTTGTGTATGGTCGTATTTGTTCAAGCACTGGTAGCTATCCAGAAGATCTAGATGCATCTGGAGGGCATACCTCAACCACACAACACACAGATCAAGAGGAGTATCATTACCACATACAAGATGATCTTTATCTTAACCAGTACTACATCATATTTCCTGGAGATTATCAAGGCACCCCAAATGCGATACTATAGCCTAACACTCATAATATGCTTATTGATTATAAGCTGTAACCGTAATACTGAGGCAAAAGTCACAAACTATACACCCTCAGTAAACTCAAAGTTTGAATTAGCCGTCACACTAAACGAGTTAAACCTCCACAAAGGGCTTTTCTATTATAAGGGAGAGCCTTTTACAGGGGTTGCAACAAGCATATATCTTGATGGAAGTATCTCTGAGAAGACCGCTTTCGCGAAAGGAAAAAAGCACGGCGCTCAAGAAAAGTATTTTCCAGACGGCACCTTGAGTTTTAAAGCAAATTATAATAATGGCATACGTGATGGAAAGGCCAGCACCTGGTGGCATAATGGAAACAAACGATCTATAGCAAATTATCAAAATGGCGTTGCCCACGGCAAGCAATATCAATGGTATACAAGCGGCGTTAAGTTTAAGGTAATTACCCTTGTAAACGGTCAAGAAGAAGGACTACAGCAATCTTGGAGAGAAAACGGAAAAATTTATAACAACTATGAAGCAAAAAATGGAAGAATATTTGGGCTCAAAAGAGCAAATCTCTGCTTTCAGTTGGATGATGAGCAAGTGCAACTTGTGGAGCGCTAGCCTTATCATTATACTAAGCATTATAAGCTGTACAGATACAAATACAGCCTCAAGTCGTGTAGAAATCCTCCCATATTATAACGAAGCCACATTTACTTCATTATGGCTAGATGCATCTTATACCACTAGCGACGCCTTACATACAGTAGCGCCATTTAAATTATATAACCAGTATAACGATACTATCACACAAGATACTTTTAAAGATAAAATATACGTAGCAGATTTTTTCTTTACATTCTGTACAGGCATATGTCCAAAAATGACAAAAAATATGGCTTCAATTCAGCAAGCCTTTATAGATGATCCAGAAATACTATTAATCTCACACTCTGTAACCCCTCAACACGACACAAGCGAAGTGCTACAAGACTATGCAAGTCAAAACGGAGTTGCAAAAGATAAATGGCACCTTGTAACAGGGTCAAGAGATGAAATATATGACCTAGGTAGAAATCAATACTTCATAGAGGAAGATTTAGGTCTCAATAAAACCGAAGATGAGTTTCTACATACGGAGAATTTTGTGCTCATAGATAAAGACAAACATATACGAGGTATTTACAATGGTCTCAACACAACATCTGTACAGCAACTTATAGCAGATATAAACACTTTAAAAAAAGAAAAATAATCCCAGAAAACACTATACTTATGAAACATTCTAAAATCTACCTAAGTGCCATTATTATCCTTTGTTTGGGAATGATGAGCTGCACATCTTGTTCTAATGATGACAATTCTAATCAGGATAGTGATAACAATAGTGACGCAATAGTTGTAAATGTGAACCCAGAAAATTTCACAACAAACGGTGTTAACTTAACCATTGTACCCTGCACACTCTCAGATGGCACAAATACAGATTGCTATCAGATTATCACAAACAGTACTCCGTCTGACCACGAGATGGGGCCTTGGTGTCCAGATAACATAGCAGATGGAGCAGACGCGGGAGGGATCTGGTTAGAAAATGGCGAAGTTTATGATGTAGATGGCGCTTTTATAGAAAATATGGCAGCCTTTTATGAAGATGATAACTGGTTAATGTATGATGAAAACGGTGACATATACGTCACAGACACAGAACAAGATTGTATAAATGCAGCAAACCCTGCTGTGGGTGAAGAGTATGAAAATTTTTGTGTAGAATGTTTACCTTCTTATATCACAGATATATCTCAAACATACCTAATACCTATAACTCCAGTATTACAAAATACTTCTACACTTTTTGCTACAGGCCCAGGAGGACCTCCTGGACAAAATAGTGCACCGTCTACGCGAGGTATCGCCCTTAACGGAGTTGAATTTTCTGCACCAGCACCAGTAGATAACATTTTAGGAGCTTATACATTAGCCCCATTTGATGATGCGGGAGGTCATATTAATGTACACCAAGGATATCACTATCACGCAGCAACGGGCATTAGCCTAAAAGTAGAACAAGAAGATGGTCACGCCGCACTTATAGGATATGCACTAGATGGACACGGAATCTATGAAAATAAAAATCAAGAAGGAATCGCTGCTTCAGATCTTGATGAGCTTCGCGGTCATACAGATGTCAGTAGAGGTTATCACTATCACGTAGATAACGCTGGCAACAACAACTTCATAAATGGTCTCAAAGGGGCTTATGCAAACTAAATTTAGAATTATGAAAAAGTTTCTTCTTTCGGCTCTAGTGATTTTTATAACATCAGTGAGTTTTGCTCATCAAACAGAGGCCTCTACGATTATCTTAGCAGAAAAGCAAAATGATGTATGGGTATTACAAATTAATGCTTCTCTCACTGCATTTCAGCAAGAAATAAAGCAAGCATATGCCAGCACTCCATATAAGACTCCAGAGGAGTTTAGAGAAATGGTTTTAAATCATATTGCACAGAATCTTAACCTAAGTTTTAATGAGAATCAAAATTACATCCTTACTAATGGTAAAGTGCAACTAGGTCACGAGACAAAGGTATTATTTACGTTAACTAAGGTGCCTTCTGATCTTGAGACTATAGACTTAACTAACACGCTATTTAAGAATATACATAACAGTAAGAGTGCCCTACTTATACTTAAAGAAGACTTTAAAAAAACAAAGTTTATACTTAATAAGGATAATAATTACTCGCTATCGCTTTCGGTAACTGAAGATGAGTTTATAGATATAAATATTCAGAAAGCTTCTATGGGACAGGTATCATTTCTTTCTATACTTAGCCTCATTATAGCTGTAGCTCTCCTAAGCAAGAAAGTATATAAACGCATTTAAACCTAAGGATAAAAAAGCATTAATAATAAATCCTCTTAGTATAAAACTAAGAGGATTTCTTTATTGTATAAATATGACGCATCAATTCTATCCTTTCACTTGAGAAAACACATAAAGCATTTCTGTTGCAATTTGTGTACTACGCTCTAGGTATTTTTCCTTTTGCTGTGGAGTTCCGTCATACACCTTAGGATCTTCAAATGTAATAGGCACACGCTTTTCTGCACCGGCTACAAAGGGACATCCACCATCTGCTTGCGAGCAGGTCATTATTGCTACAAAGCCTGCACTAGGGTTAAAAGTATCATCCAGCTTTTTTGAAAACCCTATAACAGGATGCTCATTTTCTGCAAACTTTATTGTGTAAACAGGGTTATCACCACTAGAAATAGTCTTTACTAAAAAACCTGTGTTTTCTAATGTTGTGGCAACTACCGGAAAAAGAGCTGTACGCTCCGTTCCGCCAGAATAACTATATACCTTCCCTACCTCAAAATAGTAAGCCATAACCTGTGCCCACACTTGAGCGAGATGACTTCTTCTAGAGTTATGTGTACATATAAAATTGAGTCTTATAATCTCCTGCTGCCTGTGCTTTTCTTTAACAAACGCTACTAACGGTTCAAGGGTCTCCTTGCGCTCTTCTGTAATACTATGTATATCTAACCCCTCTATAAAATCATTGATCTTTGGATATAGTGTTGACGCTGTTGTGGTCATATAGGTTTCTTTATAAAATGTGATTAACAACACGTACTATTAGGCCCACAGCAAGAAGAGCTTGTCTCTGCGACAGTCTCAACAGCCGGTTCTACGCCAGGTATACCGCATTGATCTTTTGCTAGACAATCTGTTTGTTTAGAGGTTAGTAAAAAACTTGACCCATTAAAATCAAGTCCATATTTACCTATGGTGCTCGCTTGATACTCTACTTCTATCTCTAGATCTGCTATACCTAATATCTTTTCAGAAAGCTCAATAATATTTACCAGCTTTTCTGGATGTAGTCTATGGTCATAATCATCTGCATTCCATAGTTGGAAGTTTACTACCTCCTCTTTTCGCACGGTACCACCGCAGTCTATAAAGTGCTTTGACACCTTACCTACCTCAGTCACGTGAAAATGACTTGGCACTAATTCTCCACTTGGTAGTTGGAAAGAAATTGTCTCCAACCCATTAAGTACATTTTTTACTTCTGACAGTTTCATAATTCTATTTGTTTATTGCGATTATACGATTAATGAGAATAATTTTTTTTAGCAACAATCTGTTGCGACAATATCTTGATCTAAAAATTGCTGCATTACTTCTTTCATACGTGTCCAATTTTCTGAATTGATACAGTAGCAAACACTCGTACCCTCTACATTACCTTTTATTAAACCTAAATTTTTGAGCTCCTTAAGGTGTTGTGAGATGGTAGGTTGTGCAAGACCTATTTCATTTACAAGGTCGCCACATACACAACTATTTATTTTAAATAAATGTTGCAGTATCGCTACACGAGCAGGGTGACCAAATACTTTTGAAAAAAGTGAAATCTGGTTTTGCTCATCTGTAAACATTTCGGTTTTTGTTAATCCCATCTTATTATATTATTTGATTGCAATATTACGATTAATAAATAATACATACTCATTATACTAAGTTAAAATTCCTTTTTGTGTATAATTTAATCGTGACTTCCAGAAAACAACAAACTCAAATTAAACAATTATAGTAGGTAATAATTTGCAATAGCGTAAAATTTACGCCAAAATATTGCGAGTCTTATAATTATATCTATATTTGAGACGCATAACTGGTAAACCAATTTGGAAAACCAGTTTAAAAAATTTAAATGCAAACAGTAATCACCCTACAATGTATGCTACAATCTACACAATATAGGTATATTATTATCCTCTTATTATGTGTAGCTAGTATCTCTTGCTCGTCTACAGATGAGGGAGATGATGCCCCTTTTACACCTACACCACAAGTAGAAGATACACAGGGCACTACAGATGGTGAGACAGATACTAGCCAGTATGCCCCAATAGATTTTTCTAACTGGAAAGTGACACTACCTGTTGATGAAAATAATAACGGAAGCCCAGACGAATATCAACCAGCACAACTAGTTAATTTTGGGTATCAAAACATAGAGGCAATTACACCATTTATGTATGATGATATAGAGGACACCTCACTCGTTTTTCACGTATATCCAGCTTCATCTACAGCAAACAGTAGTTATTCTAGAACAGAGTTAAGAGAGCTCATAAACCCTTCTAACTCGAGAGAAAATTGGACTCTTGCACAAGGAGGCATACTCTCTGGTAATCTTAAAATGGAAGACATATCTCAAGATGGTAACTCAAGTAACGACTATCATCGCACTATCGTAATGCAAATACACGGTATCATATCTGAAGAAGATATGGAGACCCACGGCTTTAGTTCTAATAACGGCCCACCTCTCTTAAAAATGTATTGGAAAGACGGTTACATCTGGTCTCATAAAAAATCACTAGTAGATGAGTCTACAGAGGGTGATGCATTACTAGACACCTCAAGCGATACTTGGGAAGACATAAAAGACAATATGGGTTATGTAGGATTTGAACCTTTTAGTTTGAGCATTACAGCTAGTGACGCCCGTTTAGAAATACAGCTCAACGATCAAAGTCCATTAATCTATGAGGACGTGAGTCTAGAGAAATGGCCTTTTGAAAACTACTTTAAAGCAGGTAATTATTTAACCAGTACAGACGCACAGGCATTTGCCACGCTTAAGTACTATAATATAGAGGTTACACATTAATAGTACGCTTTCGCGAAAGCGCTCTTAAAACATCAATAATCACATTATGTATAAACATCTCATACTTCTTTGCTCACTCGTACTTTTAAGCGCCTGTAAAGAGGCAGCACTAGATGCAAGCCAGACCGTGGCTACCATAGACGAGCTCAACACAGCTATTAAAAATGCAGAACCCGGAGATCATATTGTGCTTAAAAACGGTGTTTGGACAGATGCTGCCATAAAATTTTATGGTGAGGGTACAGAAGCAAACCCCATATCTCTTACAGCCGAAACTCCAGGTGAGGTTATCTTAGAGGGTAACTCTTCACTCAAGCTGGGCGGGTCGTACTTGCAAGTGAGTGGTTTACATTTTAAAAATGGATTTACGACAGAAAAAGCGGTAATAAGATATAAAATAGATGATTCAAGAATTGCTTATCACTCTACAGTGACAGACTGTGTGATAGAAGATTTTACAAACCCAGATCGAGATAGTAAAAACCACTGGATAGAACTGTGGGGGCAACATAACAGCTTTGACCATAACTACATCACTGGCAAAACAAACCAAGGTCCTACCCTGCGTGTGATGCTTAAGGGTAATGAAAATGTAAATACCTATCACCAGATTAAAGACAACCATTTTGGCCCACGCCCTAGAAAAGGAGGTCCACGTGCAGAGACGCTGCAACTGGGAGACAGCTATACCTCTATGACACCAGGATATGTAAATGTAGAGCACAATTATTTTGAACGTTGTAATGGTGAGGTAGAGATTATCTCTAGTAAGAGTAACTACAATACATTTAAAAACAATGTGTTTTTTGAATCTGAGGGTTCACTGGTATTAAGACACGGTAATTATGCTACTATAGATGGCAACGTCTTTATAGGTAATGACAATTCAGAATTTATAGGTGGTATACGTGTTATAAACACGGGCCACTGGATTGTAAACAACTACTTCTATAACTTAAAAGGAAACGAGTTTAGAGCACCGCTTGCCGTGATGAATGGTATCCCAAAATCTCCACTTAATCGTTATAACCAAGTGACAGATGTTGTGGTTGCGCATAACTCTTTTATAAACTCAAAGACGCCTTGGCATTTTGGTGTAGGAGCAAATTTAAGTCAGGCAGAGGTGTTACCCGCTTCAGAGATTCGATCTGCAAGAGCAGAGCGTATGGTGGTAGCAAATAATCTTATATACACAGATGCGCCCACTGCGAGTGTTGTAAAAACATATGACTCCATAACAGGAGTGACTTTTAAGAGCAACTTTATAAATGTAAAAAACACGAGCGATTATAAGACAGATGGTATTATTACAAAATCGTTAGACCTATCACAAGGTGACAACTTATTTTCTGCACCTCAAGGAGCGCAAAATGAACTTTACAACGGTTTTGATTTTGACCGTATAGATCAAGATTTATTAGGTAACAGCCGTGACGAGTCTAACCGTGCCGGAGCTATTGTTTCGGTATCAAGTAATCATAAAGAATTGCTAGATATCTCAAACTACGGGACCTCTTGGTTTAACACCAGACCTGCGCAAAACGACCCAGAAACAATAACTGTTTCGACAGAAGCAGAACTGGCAAAAGCTATAAAAAATGCTAGCCAAGGCACTACCATAAATATAGCACCTGGCACTTATGAGGTGGATGGTAATTACGCTTTCGCGAAAGCGGTAACCCTACAATCTACAGCAACGACTAACAGACCCGTGATTACTTTTAAAAACGCTACCAAGGGTTTTGAACTACAACCCAGAGCAAAGCTTAAGCTATCAAACATTATACTTAAGGGTGATAAAGGTACAGACGCATTTGCAACCCTAGAAAAAGGGATGGGCCAGGCATATGAATTATGGCTAGATAATGTTGAGATAGATGGTTTTAAAAGTGTGTTAGAAACTAGTAAAGCGTCGTTTGCAGATACAATCTCAATTAAAAATAGCACCATAAAAAACACTGCAAGAGGTATCCAACTTAATAAGGAAACTAATGACAAAGGAGATTATAACGCGGCTTTTGTTTTTGTAGAAGACAACAACTTTACAAATGTAGGGATGAATGTGCTAGACTACTACCGTGGTGGTTATGACGAGTCTACTATAGGCGGTAGCCTTGTCGTGCGTGGCAATACATTTACACAATGTGGCGCTCAAGAGAAGAGTAATATTTTATTAAAAACAAGAGGCATCGTAAACGTAACTCTTGCCGAAAATACCTTTACAAATAACCCTATAAAAACCATTGCAGTACTGTGGGGTGAAAAAGGACAAGAACCTGTGGATAATAAGATTTCAAACTCTGGAGAGATTAAAGTGGTGCAAAACTTAAAACTTAAGTTAGTTTACTAATGTTACAGCGTTTTAAAAAATATGGGGTCCAGCTATGCTTTTTATTACTTACCCTATCCGGATATGCACAGCATATTCCTTCTGAGCGGGTAATTGCTATAGATGATATATTCCCATATCTCAAAACTAGTGTACAAAAAGATCTGGGTGAAGTTTCTCAATCTGGTCTCGCCCTACATTTTAGAACTGTTTTTGCCTCTCGTTATTTTTATGACTGGCACGAGACAGACACGCGTTTTGAAGAGTACAAACGTCTTTACCCTAAGATGGAGACATATCATACGGCTAGAGCTCAAGATCACCTAGATAAATTTGATGATAGCACGTTTTGGAAATTACCTTTTAGCTATAAAAATGGGACTCCTATTAATGCATATGGTTTAAGACACCTTGCTAGGCAACATAAAATGGTAGACATTGCCTTTTTATACCGCTATGAGAATAAAAACCCATCTTACATAGACTATTATACATCGCAACTAGCATCTCTTAATAATGCTTTAATTACTAATAGTTTTGAAACCATAAATGATGGTAATGGCGTGTATGAGTCTTTTAGATCTGGTTATCGCATTTTAAACTGGCTTCAAATACATAATGGATATCTGGGAGAAGCAGCATACACAGACAAGAATCAAC
Organism: uncultured Dokdonia sp.; assembly: GCF_947496725.1. Taxonomy (GTDB): domain Bacteria; phylum Bacteroidota; class Bacteroidia; order Flavobacteriales; family Flavobacteriaceae; genus Dokdonia. The sequence continues at coordinate 64,430 of NZ_CANMDS010000005.1, read as the reverse complement.
TTACCACTATAGCCACACTACTTCAACACGCAGCACATTTATATAAAAACAATAAAGAGTTTAAAGCTGGTAATCACCAGACCAGAGGTCTCTCTGCACTGGCTATACTTGCTATAATATTAAATGACTTTAAAGATGCAGATGTGTGGTATACACACGCTATGTCTCTTCTAGAAGAGCATCTTAAAAGAGAGATTAATGAAGATGGGTTTCAGTTTGAACGTACTATACATTACCACCAGAGCGATATAGACAACTATTTTTATGTGTACCAATTGGCTCAAAAAAGCAATATGCCAGTAAGTGCACTATGGGAAGACAAGCTTAAATCATTATTTACAACGCTCACTAAAGTTGCTTATCCAGACGGAAGCGCTCCTGTACTATCTGATGATACAGATACGCCTTGGGCAGAAAAAAATGACATCTCTGGGACGCTTACACTAGGCTACCTATTATTTGATGATCCAGCAATAGGACATTTTGCAAAGCAAGCAGTACAACCTAAGTATTTATGGTACCTAAGCCGTAATCAACTAGAAGGATTAAAATCTATAAAAGCAACACCACCAGAAACAAAGTCATATGCTTTTAAAGACACAGGCTATTATATAATGAGAGAAGGCTGGAAGGCTAGTGATAAAATGCTCATAATATCTGCAGGTCTAGATAAAGACAAGCCAGACCACCAGCACGGTGATATGCTAGGCATACAAGCAATGGCAAATGAGCACGTAATTTTACCTAATTACCAGGTACGCTACTCACTAGATGACCTAGAACTATTTAAAAATAGTGAAGTAAAAAATGTTGCACTTGCAGACAACATACTTCAAGGTAAAGACTACACATCTAATAAAGGAGGAAGTGGTTTTGGTAAATTTAAAAGTCTTCCCGAACCTAAGGTGCTGGGGTGGCTCTCTAACGAATCTATAGATCTCTTTATAGGCAGCCACGATGGCTTTGAGGAAAAAGGGGTTACATACACAAGACAAGTAATCTCTGTAGAAGGTGATTTTTGGATCGTGAAAGATAATTTTTACGCTAAAGAAGCACATATCTATAAGCAACAATGGCAAGGTCACTACACCACAGAAAATGGTGCCGAACTCTTACGTTCTAATTTTTCTAACGGAAGCGGTCTAGATATTTACCAACTCAATAAGGTGGATCGTGTAACTACTTCTGGAAAAAGAGGAAAACAGTGGTCTACCGTTTCTAAAGAAGGAGAAGCATCACATAGTTTTATTACTGTACTTTATCCTTATAGCACTTATGACACCCGCATACTAGAGACTGATAAAAACCCATCTTTAAAAGGGTGGTCACTTCATAATGGCAGTATAAAAATACTATCTAAAGGAAACACCTCCATTTACTTTAATATTTCAAAAGCGATTATTGACACAATAAATATTGAAATTCCAGAAGGGGCAGATATAATGACTCAAGTAAACAATCAAGAATTAACCATCACGCTACTAAGTGGCAAAAAAGTAGCGATTATTGTCACTCAAGATGGTATTGATACAAACTACACATTACAACCTGCAACAGAGGTAACTTATAAGATAAAGTAACTATTTATGAAACACTTTAAACACTTAAAAAAAGCTATACAGCTCATCGCAATTGTAATGGTTGCTCTTTCTTGCAAAAATCAAGATCAAACTACTATAGTAAGTGACTCAGAAAATATTGCAGATCACCCTAAGCTAATGCTTACCTCAAAAAGTGTAGATAATATCAAAAGTGCATTAGGGAGTGTACCATTATTTGACAAATCGCTCGAGCGAGCAAAGCAAGAAGTAGACGCGGCAATGGCAGAAGGTATACAAGTGCCCATACCAAAAGATATGGCTGGTGGCTACACCCATACGCAACACAAAAAAAATTATGCCACTTTACAAAAAGCAGGTGCCCTGTTTCAAATTACAGGCGACACGAAATATGCAGCGTTTACCAGAGATGTATTACTAGCATATGCAAAGATGTACAAGTCACTACCTCGTCACCCGCAAGAACGCTCATATGCCCGCGGAAAAATCTTTTGGCAATGTCTTAATGATGCAAACTGGCTCGTGTATATGAGTCAGGCGTATGACGGTATAAGAGGATGGGTCACAGAAGAAGAACGACAGACCTTAGATAATGAGTTATTTCGCCCCTTTGCAGATTTTCTATCTGTAGAAACGCCACAGTTTTTTAATAGAGTACATAACCATAGCACTTGGGGAACTGTAGCTGTAGGGATGATAGGCTTAGTGATAAATGATGACGAGCTTGTAGATAGAGCTTTATACGGAATAAAGGACGACGGAATAGACAGTGAAGCTCTTGACAATGATGGCGGAACGATAAAGAGAGAAGGACAGAAAACCGGTTTTTTGGCAAATCTAGATGAGCCATTTTCGCCAGATGGTTATTATACAGAGGGACCTTACTATCAGCGTTATGCGATGTATCCTTTCTTAGCTTTCGCGCAAGCGTTAGAAACTAAAAAACCAGAGCTCAAGATATTTGAATACAACGGCGGTGTGCTCATTAAAGCGGTAGATGCCTTATTAAACCTTACAGATGCAGATGGTGAGTTCTTCCCTCTTAATGATGGACAGAAGGGAATGTCATACCAAACGGCCTCCCTAGTTTCTGCAGTAGATATTGCATACTATTACGGTAATCAAGATCCAAGACTACTATCTGTTGCACTACAACAAGATAATGTACAGCTAGATGCCACAGGCCTTGCCGTTGCTCAAGGCATACATCAAGGCAAAGCACAACCTTTTATAAAAGAGTCTATGCTCTTACGTGACGGGGCAAAAGGTGATGAAGGTGGTGTAGCTATATTGCGTGCAAATTATGAGGGCGGCACAATGGCACTTGTTATGAAGAATGCCGCTCACGGGTTAAGTCACGGTCACTTTGATAAATTATCGTACTCGTTATATGAAGATGGTGAAGAGGTATTACAAGACTATGGCCTGGCGCGTTTTGTAAATGTAGAGCAAAAAAATGGTGGCGGATATCTTAAAGAAAATACGAGTTGGGCAAAACAAACAATAGCTCACAACACCCTCGTACAAGATGAAACCTCTCATTACAAGGGTATATTTAAAGAAAGTTCAAAACATCACCCAGAGGTAATCACTTTTGAAACAAGCGACCCAAACATTCAAGTTGTAAGTGCGTTAGAGGCAAATGCCTACCCCGGCACAGAGTTTACTCGTACTATGATGATGGTAACGCTAGACCATCATAAAAAACCATTGCTTATAGATATTCTTAATGTGACCAGTGATAGTAATCACAAATATGATCTCCCACTCTATTATAAAGGGCAGGTAGTAGCGACAAACCTTGATTTAAAAACTCCACCTCAACTCAGCCCTCTAGGCACACAAGCAGGTTACCAGCATATCTGGAAAGAGGCTACAGGCATCCCTAGTACAGAAAACACACAGTTTACCTGGCTAGATAACAAGAAGTTTTACTCGGCAACTGTTCTTACAGAAGGTAAAGACCAGTTCATTTTTGGTCGTGTAGGGGCAAGTGATCCAGAGTTTAATTTACGTCGCGACCCTATGCTTATACATCGTCGCAACAACATGAAGAATGGTCTGTTTGTGCAAGTAATAGAGTCTCACGGCACGTATAATCCAGTGACCGAAAAAGCAGAAAATGCCTATGCAGCCGTTCAACATATTAAATCACTAGCGTCACCTCAAGGGTATACAGCCCTCGAGCTTACCTTACAAAACAAAGACCGTTATGTAGTGATTGTGGTAGATTCCGCTTTCGCGAAAGCGCAACACAAACTAGAATTATCTAACAATACATACACCTGGAAGGGTACATATTATTTTAAACAACTTAAAAATTAAACATTATGGAATCATTTGGATCAAGTAAAGAATTTATACAAGGCGCAGACATTGAGTGGGAAGTAGTAGGTGAAGGCGTAAAACGCAAAATAATGGGCTATGACGATAAGATTATGCTCGTAAAGGTATATTTTGAAAAAGGAGGAATAGGACCTATGCACGAGCACTACCATTCTCAAGTAACTTATGTAGAGAGTGGATCTTTTGATGTTACTATAGACGGAAAGACTCAGACCCTTAAAGCTGGAGATTCTTTTTACATTCCGCCACACGATTTACACGGAGCTATTTGTACTGAAGCAGGGGTGCTTATTGACGTTTTCTCACCAATACGCGAAGATTTTATGAAATAGTTAATATTTTAACACTCTTTTTTTTGCATTAACAATTTATTATCATCATATTTGGTTTTCCAAACTGGTAAACCAGTCTGGAAAACCAATAAAAAAAGGACAGCTGCGACACTGTCCTTGATAATCACTTCTGGTAGGAAGTATAAATAAACTTAGAAAGTCTATTTGCTGTAAAAGTAGTAAAACGCATACAGAACCTATAGCACTTAATGTTTTTCTGAGGATTATTTAAAAAACAAATTAATTAAATCTTAAATCATTAATTATGAATGTAAAAACTAAGTTTTCCTTAGCCTTTTTTCTTTTATGTGGTGTATTGCTTTTTGGGCAAGACGCATATATTATAAAAGGTACCGTAGTCTCGGAGGAAGACAATGCTCCTATTCCTGGAGTGAGTGTAATTGTACAAGGTTCTCAAAACGGAGTCTCAACAGATTTTGATGGTAATTACCAGTTGTCTGTATCGGTTGGTGATGTCTTACAGTACTCGTATGTAGGCTTTGCTACTAAGATTGTACCTATTACTGGGCAAACTGAAGCAAACGTGAGTCTTACAGTAGATGCGAATGCTCTTGAAGAAGTAGTTGTAATAGGGTATGGTACACAATCTAGAACAAAAATTACTGGAGCTGTAGGTAAGGTAAAAAATGAAGATCTAGATCAGATAGCTGTAGGTACGGCAAACGAAGCCCTCGTAGGTCAAGTTGCCGGTCTTAATATACAGGCTACCGAAGGTGAAGCTGGATCTAATGCTACAATAAACATTAGGGGTGTAGGATCTATTGCTGGAGACAGCGGGCCGCTTCTTGTAGTAGATGGCGTAGTTCTCGATGCAGACTTCCTAAACACTGTAGATGTAAACGACATAGACTCTGTAGAAGTTCTTAAAGATGCAGCATCTGCTGCTATTTATGGTTCTAGAGCTTCTGGTGGGGTTATTATAATAACCACTAAGCAGGGTAAAGAAGGTAAAACGGTTTTTAGTTACAACACCTTTACTGGTTTTAAAGAAGCAAGACAAAGTGATGCTTATGATATAAGCGTAGCAGCATCTCACGCTAGAGAGCTTGCAAATACTGGAGAACTTTCTCTAAGGTCTCAATATAGAGAGCTTTTAGGTATAGATGAGTCTTGGCAAGATCGCATTTTTGACGGCGGACAGATAGAAAGTCACTCACTGAGCGCAAGAGGTGGAAGCGAGAAAACAAAATTCAACACCTCACTTTCTTATGTACACGATGAAGGGGTTCTAATTACAGATGACTTTAAGAAATATAACTTTAGACTTAAAGTAGATACTAAAGTAAATGACAACTTCTCTTTTGGGGCTAACCTTGCTCCTTCTTATACAAATAGAAGACGTTTTGATGGATCTACTCACGATATTTTAAGGCAACAGCCGTGGTTACCTATTTTTCACGATGCAAACTCTATTCAATATGTAGATCGCAACGTGTATCCAGATGTACAAATAGGTGATTATGCTAGAGAACGTCACTTTGATAATTATGATCTCTTTGGAGATGGAAGTGAGCTAGTAGATATAAGTACTACAAGTAATCAAAACCCCGCTGCAAAAGTATTAGAGAGAGATCGTACAGATAAGCAGTTTAGAATGTATGGTAACTTTTACGGAAAGTACAAGATTGCAGAAGGATTAAACTTTAAAGCTACTCTAGGTGGTGATTACCAGTCAAGAAAGCAACGTCGTTACCAAGGAGTAGAAGCTAGCCGTAACGGCGCATCTGCCGCACAACTAGATTTAGACAACTTCGAGCGTATACATATCCTTACTGAAGCATTACTTACTTATGACAAGTCTTTTGGCTCGCATAACTTAAGTGCACTTTTAGGAGCCTCTGCAGAGAAGTGGGATCGTGAATACTCATCTGTTGCTGTAAACGGGTTTTCAAATGATCTTATACAGACTCTAGGTGGTGGTACAACGGTAATAGAAAATGTATCATATAATACTGAAGAGCGTTTACTTTCATTTTTTGGACGTGTAAACTATTCTTATGAAGATAAATATCTTGCCTCTGTAAGTTTAAGAGCAGATGGACACTCTTCTTTTGGAGTAAATAACAAATATGGTTACTTCCCAGCGGTATCATTAGGTTGGAACCTTGCGAGAGAAGATTTCCTTAGCGAAAGCGATGTAATAAGTAACTTAAAACTTAGAGCTAGTTACGGTTTTACAGGTAACAAAGACTTAAGCCTAGGTAGCGGTCTTATTTCTGATAATATTGAACTATACCCATCACTACAATTATACGGACCAAATTCTAGTGTCTTTAACAATGAGGTAGTTAATGGTCTTGCTCCTATAAACGTTGCAAACCCAGATTTACAGTGGGAACGCTCAAGTGAGGCAAACGTCGCTGTAGACTTTGGCCTTTTCCAAGGGAGAATCTCTGGATCTATTGATGCTTATAACAAGACATCAGACCAGTTATTACTTAATGTACCTGTTTCTACAACTACAGGATTTAGTCAAGCACTTGCAAATAGAGGTGAAGTGGTAAATAAGGGTATAGAAATTGAGTTACGTACACGTAACATTACAAATGAAAACTTTACTTGGAATACGACTATACTAGCTTCTACAAATAAGAATGAACTAACTGACTTTGCTGGAGCAAGTGGACTTATTACAAATGTAGATAGTAAACGTGCTGCTGAGTGGATTACACTTGAAGGACAGCCTATCTCTTCTTTTTATGGTTATGTAGTGGATAGAGATATCCCGCTTGAATTTATAAATGACCCTTATGCAGTAGTAGGTGGTGAAGCACAAGATGTTTACGTAAAAGATTTAAATGGTGATGGACTTATAGATGATGAGGATAAAACAATCATAGGTGATCCATTCCCAGATCTTATCTGGAGTGTTGCAAATGATTTCCAAATAGGTGATGTAGATTTTAGCTTCACACTACAAGGAAGCTGGGGTGCAGAGGTAAGAAACATTGCAGACCAGTATATCTTTAATCAGTTTAGTAGTCGTGAGGATTTCAACACAGAAACGACTCCAGATCAACAATTTATTAAAGAGAAAATATTTACTGATGATATTATTTCTGACGCATCATACGTAGCACTCCGTACATTGAGCCTTGGATATACTTTTGATAAAGATCTTATCTCACGTGTAGGTTTATCTCGTGCTCGTGTATATGCTTCAGGGCAAAACTTAATGTATATCACTGCAGATGGTTATACTGGATGGAATCCAGAATCATACCAGAATGAAGGTGCTCTTAATGTAGGATACCAACGTGGAGGGTCGCCTATTGCACGTACTATATCGCTAGGAGTTAATTTAGAATTTTAAGAAAGACAACTATGAAAACATTTAAAAATTTATTGATGTTATTGATCGTAGTGAGCACTGTCTCTTGCGGCGATGACTTTTTAGAGCCAGTACCAACAGCGGTACTTGTGGGTGAAACATTCCCAAATAATGCAGAAGAGCTTGAATCTGTTTTAGTATCAGTCTATGACGCACTACAAGGTGTTAATAGTCTTGAGCTTACGGATGCCAGCCTTAATCACTCTCAACAAATTGAGTTCTATGTAACAGAGATGCTCAGTGACAACACGAGATCAAAAAGTGGTGAAGGTGAAGCTGGTCAATTTGACAACTTTACAGTACAACCTACTAATGGTTTTGTATTTGACTACTACCGTAGTATGTATGATATTATTACGAAAGCTAATCTAGTTTTAGATAATATAGATTTAGCCGGTGATAATGCTGCAACTATAGAAGGCGAGGCTAGGTTCTTAAGAGGACTTGCATATTTTAACTTAGTACGCTCGTATGGTGATGTACCACTTATAGATGCACCTATAATTATCACTGACTCTGAAGCACAGTTTACCAGAGTAGCAACAAGTGATATTTATGACTTTATTGTTACAGATTTTCAAAATGCTATCTCATCTCTAGATGTTACTAGTACTCCTAACAGAGCTTCAAAAGCTGCTGCACAGGGTATGCTAGCAAAAGTATATTTAACACAAGGAACTAATTATGGTGAAGCTCAAGGTTTACTTGAAGATATCATAAACAGTGAGCAATATGCCCTTGAAGCAGACTTTAGAGATGTATTCTTTAATGAGGCAAATGGTGAAAACATTTTTACTGTAGGTTATGTAGCAAGCAACTCTCTTGAAAGTCAAAACTTCTCAGCAGAAATGCTTAACGGTGTAGGTCGTACAAGTGGAGTAAACTATGTTACAGATGAGGCTATTGCAGCTCTAGATGAATTTGGTGGAGATAGAGCACAATACTCAAAGCGAGTAGATGCACAACAACCTACACAAACTCAAGTAGTAAAATGGATTCCTAATGGAGATGCAGATTTAGGTATTGCAGAAACGAGTAGTGACCCTACGAGTGCAGGTAATGACTGGATTATATTCCGTTATGCAGATGTACTTTTAATGCACGTAGAGGCTATACTAGCTGGTGGTGCTCAGACTACCTCATCTAATGCTCTTGCATCTTTTCAAGAAATTAGAGATAGAGCTGGACTAGCAGATGATCCAGATAATCCAGATGATGATGCAAATACAGTAACTGTAATTACAAGAGATGATTTACTCGTCGAGAGACGTGTAGAACTTGCCTTTGAAAATCACAGAATACACGATTTAAGAAGATTTGGGGTAGCTCAAGATGTTCTTACTGAATTCTCAAATGCAAATGGACATAGCTTTAGCGCTACAGATTTATTATTACCTATTCCTCAGTTTGAAATTAACCTTAGTAATGGGTTATTATCACAAAACCCTGGGTACTAATCTAAAAAAAATAAGAAGATGAAATATTTTTTAAAAACAAGCAAGATTGCCCTTTTACTTTTAGGGATGGTGGCAGCCATTTCTTGTGAAAATGAATTAGACCTTCCTGAGGCAGGAAGTCAAGAAGATACAACACCACCAGAAGCAAACTTTATTGCCACGGTAGATATAAATAATTTTGCCATTTACAACTTTGCAAATTTATCTACAAGTGCCACTACTTACTCTTGGGACTATGGTGATGGTAACACTTCTAGTGAGGTAGATGGACAGAACGAATATGCAGCAGAAGGAACATATACAGTAACCCTAACAGCATCTGATGCTTTAGGCGTAGTAAGTACATTTTCGGATGTAGTAGAGGTTGTAGAACCAGAAGAACCAGAAGCTATTATTCCAGTTATAATTGAGCCTAGCTTTGAGGACAACACACTTCCAGATGGTACTGGTGATGGACGTGATTCTTGGCGTAACTCAGATCTAGGAGGCGTGATTCAAATCAACACAAGTAGTACTGTACCAGAAGGTGGACAAGCAGCAAAACTGCCAAGTGACGCTTCTAGAATAGGATATCAAGAACTTACAGTAACACCTAATACAGATTACAGAATCACATATTCATATAGAATAGAAGATCCAGGAGGGTCTGCAACAGTATCTGTTTTACCTGGTGGTGGTTATGTAGATCGCGCTACTGCAGAAGCATCTGCAATTGTTGAGTTCACTGGATCTGATGAAGATTATACACTAGTTACACTTGATTTTAACTCAGGTGCAGATAGTACAGTAAGTATATTCTTTTACAATGCAAGTGTAGAAGCACGTATAGACAACTTTACGGCAGGATTACAATAACATATATTTTGAAGAAAGCCACATTTTTCATATTACTATTACTTTCTACCACGCTGTCTTTTGGACAGATGGTAGAAAGCAGTGGTAATACCCCTAGTGAAATTCTAACTCCAAAAAAAGCAAAGAAAAAAAAGAAAAAGAAACAAAAAAAATATAAACTGCCAGAAATAGATCTTACAAACTGGAAGGTAACCATACCTAAAGGAGATCCTAAAGTAATAGAGGTAAGCCCTCCTGAGATTCTAGAGTATGCAACAAACGAAACTTTAAAGCCATTTATGTACAATGATAGTACACGAGGGGCTATTGTTTTTCACGCCTACCCTAGTAAAACTACCAGAAATACAAAATACTCCAGATCTGAGTTGAGAGAACAAATGGTCTCTGGAGAAAATAATGTAAACTGGACCTTTGAACAAGGTGGTAATATGAAAGTCAAGATGGCTATGGATGCTGTCTCAAGAGCAGAAAATGGTAAATACCACAAAGTAATTATAGCCCAGATACACGGCAGACTTACTAATGAGCAACGAGATAGACTAGGTCAAAAAGATAACAATGCGCCACCCATATTAAAAGTATACTGGCAAGATGGAAAAATAAGAGTAAAGACTAAGGTTTTAAAAAGTCAAAATGTGATTGATGACGCCATATTACTTGACGAAGCCTGGGATGATGATAAGGGGTATACTTTTAAACAAGAAGTAGGCTTCGGAAAATTCACATTAGAGGTAGATGTAGAAGACGGAAAAATGGTAGTATCGTTAAATAATCAAGAGTTTGCTGTATATGACAATACATCTATCAAAAGATGGAATATCTTTGAAAATTATTTTAAAGTAGGCAACTATTTACAAACCCGAGACGAAGGAGCCTTTGCAAAAGTAAGAGTCTATAAATTAGAAGTAAATCACTGATTTAAAATATAGCAAAAATCTTATATTACAGTATATCAAACATATAAGAACGTGTAACTATAAATAATTAATTATGAATCTAGACATACGTACAAAATCTGAAAATGCCGATGTTGAGATGTCTATAATTGCTCAAATTCAAGAATTGATCAATTATAAAAATCTTGAGCCTGGAGATAAACTTCCTTCAGAGCGTATGCTTTCAGAAAAGTTTGAAGTGTCTCGCGGTAACGTGAGAAGCGCTATTCAAAAACTTGAATTTTATGGTTTACTTAAATCCATTCCTCAAAGCGGTACGTTTGTAGCAAATATAGGTGTGATTGCAATGAATGGAATTATAGATGATATCTTAAGTCTAGAGACTCCACACTTTAAATCACTAGTAGAAACTAGAATTTTATTAGAACTCAAAACCGCTCGTCTAGCAGCAATGCGCCGCACAGATGATGATCTTAAAGCAATGCGATCTGCACTTGATGCATATACCGAGAAAGTGCTTAATGGAGAAGATGCAGTGCAAGAAGATTTACTCTTCCACCTAGCTATTGCAAAAGCTTCTAGAAACAGTACGATGAACACTTTTATGTTAATGATTACACCAGAGATTATCACAAATTTTGAAAAATACCACGTTTGTGATAGCACAATGGCACAAACCAGTATAGGAGAACACGAGCGCATATATGAAGCTATACGTGATCAAAAAACAAAGGTTGCAAAACAAATGATGAAAGAGCACTTTAAAGCACTATATCAATACTGTTACGATCTATAGTTTATGAGTATATACGCTTTCGAGAAAGCGTAAAAACAATCAAAAAATATTACAAATTTAGAATAGCTATTAAAAAATAGCCAGGGCGTTTACTTTCTTATATGAAATAATAAAGAGCCAAAAAAATATAAAAACTATGAAACTTAAAGGACTAAGATGGTGGATTATAGCGCTCATATGCCTTGCAACCATTATCAACTATATTGATCGTTCTGCCTTTGGAATTATGTGGCCAGAGATGGGTAAAGATCTCGGTATGGATGATTACGATTATGCCTTAATGCTCAACATTTTTATGGTAACCTATGCTGCCGGAAAGTTTCTGTCTGGTAAACTTATGGACATTATAGGTACACGGTTAGGATTTGCATTTTCTATTATACTATGGTCACTTGCCTCTGTTTTTCACGCATTTTCAAAAGGACTGGTTTCATTAGGTATTTTTAGAGGTTTATTAGGTCTGGGAGAAGCAGGAAACTGGCCTGGAGCGGTAAAAAGTAATGGAGAGTGGTTTCCGGTAAACCAGAGAGCACTTGCACAAGGAATTTTTAATGCTGGGGCATCTGTAGGAAGTATTATTGCTCCTGCACTTATTGCTGTTTTATATGGGAATTATGGATGGAGAAGTACGTATATCATCATTGGTGCATTAGGTATCTTATGGGTAATACCTTGGTTTATTATCAATAAAGCCGCTCCAAAACATCACTCGTGGATTACAGATGAGGAAAAAGCCCTCATTATGGAAGGTAGAGCTATTGTAGATGAAAATGCTACAAAGGAAAAAGGTCTTTCTCTTCTGCAAATTTTAAGTTATAAAGAATCTTGGGGTGTTCTTGCTGCGCGATTCTTTATAGAGCCTATCTGGTGGTTATTTGTAGGCTGGATGCCATTATACCTTAACAGTCAGTTTGGTTTTAGTGTAGAAGAAATAGGGTCTACAATGTGGATTTCATACGTAGGAGGTATGATAGGAAGTCTTGCTGGTGGATGGTACAGCGGTAAGTTAATGGCAAAACATTCGGTTGACTTTTCGCGTAAGCGTACGATACTAATAGGGGCTACACTTATATTTTTAGGTCTTTTAGGTATCATTTTCTTAGTAGATGATAATAACCCTATGACGTTTATTTATATAACGGGCGTAGTACTTTTTGGATTTCAGTTTGCTATCGGAAACATCCAGACATTATCTACAGATTTATTTAGAGGGCCTTCTGTGGGAACGCTTGCAGGCCTCGCAGGAACTGTGGGAGCAATATCTGTTATTATTATGAACTGGTTCATACCTATGATAGCTTCTACATCATATACACCTGCATTTATTGTAATTGCAATACTAGCGCCTATGGTTGTGATATCAATCTTTGGGCTAATCAGAAATATAAAAATTGTTGAAAATAACTAATTAATTAAAAAACTATGAGTAAAAATAAAGGTAAAGTGGCTATCGTAACTGGTGCCACAGGAGGAATAGGATTTGCTGTTGCAAAGAGACTGGGAGAAGAAGGATATACGGTTATCATAAACGGTATTCAAGATGAAGATGGTGCGCAACGACTAGAGGAGCTTAAAGCTGCTGGAGTAACTGCAGAGTACTACGGTTTTGACGTAACTAAAGAAGAAGAGGTTACAGCAAACATCAAAAAAATAGGTGAAAAATACGGTAAGATAGATGTGCTTGTAAACAATGCAGGTGGTCTAGGTGGTAGATCACGTTTTGAAGAAATGACAACTGATTTTTACAGATTTGTAATGGCTCTTAACCTTGACAGTGTATTTTTTGCTTCTAGAGCGGCGATCCCATTCTTAAAGAAAGGTGACCACCCTACTATTATTAACTATACGTCTAACGCAGGATGGAATGCCGGAGGACCAGGTGCTGGCATCTATGGTACATCTAAGGCTGGAGTGCATACTATTACAAGAGCACTTGCAAAAGATCTAGCTGAGTATGGTATACGTGTAAACGCAGTATCACCAGGTACGATAGATACACCTTTCCACAAGCAAATTAAAGAGACAAAACCAGAAGTGTTTGCTTCGTGGGCAAATAATATTATGCTAGGTAGATTAGGACAACCAGAAGATGTTGCAGGTGTTGTATCATTTTTAGCAAGTGCAGATGCAGCCTTCTTAACTGCCGAAACTATTCAAGTAGGTGGTGGTCAAGCATTAGGTATATAACTAGCATATGAGCAAAGTAGTCACCTTTGGAGAAATAATGTTGCGCCTCTCTACAGAGCGCTTCTTGAGATTCTCACAAGCCAAAACCTTTGGAGCTACCTACGGTGGTGGTGAGTTTAATGTAGCAGTATCACTTAACAACTTAGGTGTTCCTGCAGAGTTTGTAACACGTCTTCCTCACAATGAGATAGGCGATACTGCGCTGCAAGAAATAAAAAAACTAGGTGTAGGTGATACACATATACACAGAGGTGGAGATCGATTAGGTATTTACTTTTTAGAAACAGGAGCCGGAACAAGAGCCAGCAACGTCGTTTACGACCGTGCTGGCAGTTCTATGGCTACCGTTACAAAGGGAGCTTTTGACTGGGAGACCATTTTTAAAGGAGCATCTTGGTTTCACTGGAGTGGTATCACTCCAGCCATATCTGAGCAAGCTGCTCTAGAATGTCTCGAAGCAGTTAAAATGGCAAAAAAGATGGGACTCACCATTTCTACAGATCTAAATTACAGATCTAAATTATGGAAATGGGGAAAAGAACCTCACGAGGTAATGCCAGAGCTACTCAAGTATAGCAACCTTATACTAGGCGACATAGACACTGCATATTTTATGCTGGGAGAACCTAAAGTACAGCCCAATTATCACGACGAAAAGTCGTTACCTGTGCTGTATGATAAACTCTTTAAAATGTGTCCAGACCTAAAGCAAGTTGCGACCACACTGCGCTACTCTGTAAGCGCCTCTCACCAGCGCATAGGAGGAATACTATATGACGGTGATCAAATTTATAAAGCACACGTGCAAGAGGTAACTCCCGTGGTAGATCGTGTAGGTAGTGGAGACGCCTTTATGGGTGGTCTTGCATATGGCCTTATAGACAAACCTATGGATAAACAACGCGCAATAGATATTGCCGTGGCTTCTTGTTGCCTTAAACATACTATTTACGGCGATTATAACCTCGTATCTTTACAAGACATAGAGCGATTTATGGATGGAGATCAAACAGGTAAAGTTTCAAGATAATTATGGCAATATTTACAAGAATAGAAGTAGCTCAAGCAATGAAAGACACAGGCATCGTGCCTTTGTTTTATAACGAGTCTATTGAGGTGGGTAAAAACATTCTCAGAGCCTGCCATAGTGCAGGTGCTCGCGTTATAGAGTTTACAAGTAGAGGTGATAATGCCCACAAAGTGTTTGATGCGTTGTGCGCTTTCGCGAAAGCGGAATTACCAGAGCTCATACTAGGTGTAGGTAGTATTACAGATGGTGCTGCAGCATCGCTTTATATGCAACTAGGCGCAAACTTTATTGTAACACCAGTGTTACGAGAAGATATCGCCTTAGTGTGTAACAGAAGAAAAGTACTCTGGTCACCAGGCTGTGGGTCTCTTACAGAAATTGCTCGTGCAGAAGAGTTAGGTTGTGAGGTAGTAAAACTTTTTCCTGGAGGGATATATGGAGCTCAGTTTGTAAAAGCTATAAAGGGCCCGTGTCCTTGGACCTCTATAATGCCTACAGGTGGAGTATCTCCTACTCAAGAGAGTCTGGAAGAATGGTTTAACGCAGGTGTTACTTGCGTAGGTATGGGATCAAAACTTATCGCTCCAGATGCGACAACAGGTGTTTGGGATTATAAAGCTATTGAACAAAAAACCAAAAAAGCGCTAGACATTGTAGCTTCAATTAAAAAAGTATAATAAGATTTTACAACACTCACAATATTTGAATTAGTTTGCTTACTACAAAAATGAGTGTATAATAAAGAGTATCGGGGGATGCTCTTTATTTTTTTTGCCTTTTAATGAAGGTTAGAAGAATTCTAAGGCGCTAACATCAGCATTATAAAGTCTTACGCACAAAGACTTCCTAAAGCATAAAAAAAGCCGACTAATTAAAGTCTGCTTTTCTACTTGCGATCTTAGATTATAGTCATCTACATTCCATATATGGAAGTTTATCACTTCTACTCTATTCAAGACACCATCTTAATTTATAAAATGTTTTGACACCTTATCTACCGCAATCAAGAGAAAATTAATAGATACTAATTCTCCACTAGATAGTTGGAAAGACATTGCTTCCAACTCATTAAGTACATTTTTCACCCGTGAGAGTGACATAATTATATTTGTTTATCATTCAATTTTAAACAATAAAATTCTACTGAAAATCAGCTGCTTTAAAAGGATATTTTCTTGGTGTTTTCTGAATGGTAATCCAATGTGCTACGGTAAACGATTTTACACCCCATTGTCCATTAAAACGACCTAGCCCTGAGTTTTTAACTCCACCGAATGGTGCATAGGCACTATCATTAACTGGTTGGTCATTAATATGTGTCATACCAGCTTCAATACCTTGTGCAAATGCCATTCCTTTTGCTTCGTCTTGTGTAAATACAGAACTAGATAAACCGTAGTCTGTAGCATTTGCTAATCGTAGCGCATCTTCTGTATCTTTTGCTCTAGCAATAGACACTGCTGGTCCAAAAATTTCATTTTGAAATAATGGGCAATTTTCGTCTACATCTACAAAAATGTGTGGCGGCATATGTAAACCTTCAGCTTCTCCACCTAATGCCATTTTGTAACCTTGTTCTTTTGCATCGTCTATTAAGCCTTTAACAGTATCAAACTGATTTTGATCAATAATAGGACCTACAAACGTATCCGGATCATTCATATCCAATCGTTTTAAGGTCTTAACTTTTGCTATAAACTTCTCTGTAAATTCGTCATAGACTTTATCTTCAACGATAATTCTGTTGATAGCCATACAGATTTGACCTTGGTTCATAAATTTACCCCAAGCAGCAGCTTCAACCGCTTGATCTATATCTGCATCTTCTAGCACTACAAACGGACTGTTACCACCTAATTCTAACTCAATATTTTTAATGATATCTGCTTCCAGAGCATTTTTACCAACTTGACGACCCACTGGTGTTGAGCCTGTAAACGAAATTAATTTTGAAATAGGATGCTTTGTAATCGCAGTACCAATAGTACTTCCTCCACCTGGTAAAACGCTTAATAACCCTTTCGGGAAACCTGCCTCTTCTAAAAAAGATGCGAATATTAAACCACCTGTTACTATAGACGTTGATGCCGGTTTTAATACCACAGCGTTACCTACTGCCAATGCTGGACCTAAAGTACGCGCAGTTAATTGACCCGGAAAATTCCAAGGAGAAATTAAACCAATAACACCTAATGGTTTTCTAACAGCCATAGATTCTTTGCCATCAATATCTTGTGGTAATATTTTACCTTCTACTTGTAATGGTAAATGCACAGCACTTTCAAAAACGCTAGCTACTAATTCTGCTTCAAAATACCCTTTTGCTAAGGTTGCTCCTACTTCTTTTCTTGCCCATTCTGCAAACTCTTGCTTTCGGTTTCTAACTACTTCGGCTAGTTTTAGCATCATTCTACTCTTTTCAGGAGGTAGTACCGCTGCCCATTTTTTCTGCGCAACTGCTGCTTGTTCAAAAGCTTCATTTACATCATCTGTAGTAGCTCCATTTAAAGAGAATAATTCCTCTTGGTTCCAAGGGTTAATATCCTTGATGGCTGGTCCTTTTCCGTCTTTCCATTCGCCACCAACAAATATTTTTCTCGTATAATTTGGTAATTTATCTTGTGTTTTCATTTTCATTGTGTTTTAATAGTTAATACTAAAGTGTCACGATTACTTTACCCACTGTTCTTCCTTTTTCTACTTCGGTATGAGCAGCAGCCATATCTTCAAAAGCAAACGTCTTGTAAATGTTTGGTTTAATGCTACCGTTTTCTAACATTACTTTTAAGGTGTTCATATCTTCAGCACTAGAGTGTACTAAAATGTCTGAAACGGTTTTGTTCTCCTTTTTGGCTGATGCTTTTAAGTCATCTAAGTCCATACCTACTGTTGTATAAGCTGTACCACCGCTTTTTAAAACTTTTATGGAATTTTCTAATACTTTACCACCTTGCGTATCTAACACGAAGTCGATATCAGATAAAATTTCTTCAAACTTTTCAGTATGATAATCTATTGCGTTATCTGCTCCAATAGAGGTAACAAATGCACCGTTTTTTGCCGAGGCAGTAGTATTCACAAAAGCTCCCATTGCTTTTGCTATTTGAATCGCAAAATGCCCAACACCACCAGAACCTGCTTGTATTAGTATTTTATCACCTTTATCAATCCTTCCTTTTAAGATTTGCAATGCAGTTAAAGCAGCTAAGGTGGTAGCCGCAGCTTCTTCAAAAGAGACGTTGTCTGGCATTATAGCTAAATGTGCTTCTGGTGCAGCAACAAATTCCGCGTAAGCGTTACCTACACCAGGAAAATTCACCATACCAAAGACATTGTCGCCTATTTTAAAATTGGTAACATCAGTACCAACTTCTGTTACGGTTCCTGCTATATCCCAGCCTAAAATAACAGGTCGTTTTTCACCGTACATCATATTCAGCATCTTATCTTGATACTTTGGTTTTACATCTGCCGGGTTTAATGAAATAGCCTTTACCGCTACTAATACTTCGTTATTTTTTATGCCTGGTTTTGCTACTTCTGCTAAGTGAAGGTTTTCTGGTCCTCCTGCTTTTTCTAATACTATTGCTTTCATATTGTGCGTTTTTTTTGATTAAAATAATGGATTATCGTTGGCAGATTTGTCACCCGCATTAAAAGTATTGAAGGCATCCCAATGCTCAGATATTTTACCATCTGTAACTCTAAACACGTCCATTGTAGATGTTCTGTCCCCGTCTTTTTCGGTAATTACTTGCACAAAAACAAGGTCTTTTTCAGCAATTACAAGGTTAAAATTTAGCTTATACTTCGGAGTATCTTTAAACCAAATCGGAAGCATTTTTTGCAATGCCTCTCTACCATCGGCAACATTGGGATTGTGCTGTACATAGACCGGACCTACATATTTATCCATATTTTGATAATTCTGATTACCGAAAAGGTCTTGATAAAAATCTGTTACCAATTTTTTATTTGCTTCTAAGGTTGCTTTCTCCTCTTTTTGAGTAGATATTTGAGTCTCAAGACGTGAGATATTTTCATTTAGCTTTTTTGACTCAGCTGAGTTGTCTGTACAAGAGGCTAATAAAAATGTGCCTAAAACTATTATTGATAATTGTATTTTTTTCATAATATTTATTTTTAAATTATTTTTTATTGTAGACAACGGTCATTCCCTTGCCTTGCTTAAGTGTTAAGCGCATTTTGGTATCTGTAACTTCAATTACAAGTTCATCATACCCTAAATCCATATTTCCGATTTTGCTGGTTCTGGTGAAGAAATTATTTTTCCAATCCCAAGTACCTGTCAATACTTTACCTCCAAAAACTCCAAATATTTGTCCGTCGTGCGTAGCAACAGATTGTCCGTCTTTGTCACCATAAAAATTGTCGGCAGCTATCTTTAAGTATTCTTCTTTTGTGTTTATTCTTTTCCAATTTTCATCTACAGGTATAGCTTTACTAATAGTTGATGGAAGTGTGTAAGATGCTATCGAATTACTAAATAGAACCGGAGTAAATAAAACATTGTTTTCTATAGTAATATCTGCTAAACCTTTCGGGAAGTTTCCAATTAATTGTCGCGTATTCTCATTTATAAAAAACAAGTCACTAACCGTACCTCCTGTTACTAAAAAACCATCATTAACAGCAGTTAAACCGTCTAAAGCTCCTAATTGACAACTACTTTTAAACCGTGTTATCGTTTTATCTTTTAGGTTAACTTTATATAGACTGCCAAACTTATCTGGTGAAATTTCTAAAGTCAATTCTTCACCAAAATTTGCAATAACTAAGTCTTCATTTTGAATATAAAGTCCATTTGGATGCTTAATTTCTGGGGATTGAAACCAAACTTCTAATTTGTTATTTTCTAATGTGAAAATTTTACCACTTGCTATATCAGAGATAAAAACCTGTCCGTTTTTAGAAACCACTACATCATTTAATGACACAACATCTGGAGAAGTAATGCTATTTACGACTTTACCATTTTTAACATTGATAATATGTAGCTCCTTACCATCACCAACGTATAATTTGTCTTGATATAATGCCAAGCCTGCTGGCGAATTTAAACCAGTTACCCATTTATAATTATCAACTTTTCCGTCCTTTGAAATTCTACTTATATACCCTTTGTTATTTTGATTTACGTTAGAAACATACAACCAATTCTCTGTTGGCGATGCCACAATAGACTCAGGCATAGAAAAACCTTCTAATTCCCAGTTTTTAACTAATTGCTGTGTTGTATTTATGTGATTAGATGCAGTATAGTTTGTTTCTTCTAAAACTTCCTTTAAAGTAAATATGCCATTATTTGCAGCTGGAAAGCCCGTATACAAGCTTAACAAAATCATAGTTTCTGAAATCTCATTTGGCGTAGCACCTAAATTTAAGGCAGCCTTTATATGTGATTTTAACTGCGATTTTGCATTAGCTTGTGTAGTAAGACTAGCAATTATTAATAATTCTTTGGTTTTAAAATCTATCCCTTTTCTATTATAAATTTCTCCAAAACCATAGCGAATAATATAATCTGCCATATCTGGAGAGACACTTTTAAAAGCTGTTTCCAAACCTTTTGAAGCTCCTTCGCCATTAACCTCATTAACAATTTTTACGCCTGTTTTATAGTTGTCCTCTTTTGTGTTTTGCGCAATACCTGCAAAAGAGAAAGACAATGCTAAAACTAAAATGATGTACTTTTTCATAATCTTCTTATTTTCCGTTTTGTTTCGCCGTAGCTTTTGGAGCTGCGCCTTGTTTTAACGTTTTGTTTCTGAATTTTTCAGTTTGAGGAAGCTGCAAATTGACTTGGTTTATTTCTTGAATTTCTACTTTAAGTTTATCAAACTTGATATCTTCTAAATGTCCTCCCAGTGTTATGTCTTCAGACAAAAAGTGAAAGTGCATTCCCGGTATCACTACGTTTCCAATATAATCTGGCGTAAATAAGCCTACTAAAGTTCCTTTGATATTTTCTCTAGTATACATTACTCTTGTATCTAAATATTCAAATAGAGAAACATCTTCATTTTCTACTTTATGTGCCGATGCCATTTTTAGATATCCAAACTCTCCTTTAATTCTGTAGGCATAAAAACTATTTTTAGAAGTGGAGTATTTTTGAAGTTCTTTGTTTAGTTCTTCGTAAGAGACAATGTTTTCAACGGTTACCGTTTTTTTAGGTTGAAAATTTATCATCGTCATATTAGGTGATTCTAAATCTTCTGGCGCCTCTTTAATTCCGCCTTCCGCATCAATAGTATATACCACACCATCTACAGCAACCAACTCACCTGCTAGGTGATTTACGGTACCAATACCAATATTACCTTGCTGTACCATTTGTTCTGGCGTAAAATCACCTTCATATATACTATTTAACAATGCAACCGTTGGCGCATATTGATGAATGGTATTTTCTGTATGTGGTGCTAATCCGTTTTCATCCACATTGTGTGGATGCGGATGTTCGTGATCCTGCGTTTCTGTAGTTGAGACTGCTTCTTTTTTGTCCTGATTTCCGCAGCTTGCTAAAATCGCCAAGGAAACTAATAGAATTACTTTTTTCATAAGAGTGCTTTTTAGTTGATTATTAATTTCTCTTAAATTTCTTTAACGAAATTCATATACTGCTTTAAATCACCTATGACAGCTTCTTCCATTAGTTTGCCTGTTTTTACTGCATAAGGTTGATTAAAGTGAATGTCCCAAACATCAGATTCTTTTCTCCAATGTTCATAAACTGCTAGGGTACCCTTTTGATCATCTACTGTGTATAAATCAAAAAGGATGTTGCCTTCTTCCTCTTTTCTTGTGTGGGTAATGTGATCTTCAAACTGTTGGAGAAGTGCTTCTCTAAATTCAGTTTTTAGTTTAAAAATGAAGAAAATAATAAATACTTCATCTTCAGGATTTGCAGATTTAGAATGGTCTGGAAGCGGATTTGTATCGCCTAAAAAGTAGAAATCAGGAGCCGACTGTAAGGCGGTCTGTCCTACTTCCATTAACTTCTTGGTATGTGGCTCGTTATCGTGAGCTGTAATAGCAGCTTTGTCTGCCCAACGTTCGTAAACAAAAAACACATTATCTTCTGCTTTAGATACAAATACTTTAATCTCTTTATTACCAGCTTCTTTTTGTGTTGCCCCTTGTGCTTCTTTAAGCGTTACTGCAAAGGTGTCTTTGTGTTCTGGTTTTGCAGTAAATTTTACTATTGTACTTTTCATAATAATGCTCTTTATAATTGAAGCACCTTTTATTTTAATGGAGTAAGTGGTACTTTTTGAATGATTGTAACTTCTTTTATTTTTGCAAATCTGTCATTTGGATTATCCTTTACAATCCAATGGTGTGAAGTAGTTGCGGTTAATTTTTGGCCCTCTTTTGATATCCCTTTCCAAACAAAATCTACATTCACTTCATATTCCTTTTCTGAAATTACTTTTACAGTAAAGTTCTCTGGAAAATGACTGCTTTCCTTCAATTGCTTTGGCGTTCCGTTTAACCATTGTTCTAATTGCTCTATGGTAACAATAGGTTCGCTATTTGTTGAAAAATTAAGTTTAAAACCATCTGCTAATACCTCTTTAAAAGGCGCAACATTACCATCTAACTGTTCCATATTTAATAGCCAGTAATGCATAAGAGATAACATTCGGTTTTCTGGATATGCATCCTCAAATGTTGGATCTTTAATCTCGCCAATAGGCTTAATATTGATTTCTGTAAACACAGGTAAAAGCGCACCAGGAACCTCTTTTAGAAACGTACTATAATGCAAAGGATAACTATCATTAGAACCGTCTGACTTTAAATTTTGATATATAATATCAGCTTCTAAATTAATGACACCGTTCTCTAATTTATTAACTTCTATATTTTGAATATGATGCGCATTTTCCCATCCTTTATAAACTTTTAATCTTTCAGGATAATTTTCTTTGCCTTGCATTTCTCCAGCTGCAGATTTCATTTTTATATCATCTGCTAAAATTTCTAACTGATTTTCTAGTCGCTGTTTATTTTCAAAATCACGTTCATAAAAAAGATACCAACGATGATATTGTACGATAGCTGCGTGAACAATTTTTGTGTTTGTTTCCATAATTTATTTAGTGTTAGAAATGAATTTTTTAATATCATTAGCTACTTCCTCTGGAATTTCTAATTGTGGAGAGTGCGATGCGTTTTCAAGAACTACTAACTTCGCATTGGGTATATGATCTCTGTAGTACTCTGCCACATTAAACTTTACCACTTCATCGTGTCTACCTTGCAAGACTAATGTGGGGACTTTTATAGATTGTACATCATCTTTTAGATTGAAATATTTTCCGTTTTTAATTGCAGGAATTAAAGAACCATCAACAAAATCTTTACTGTTGTTAACCGTTTCAATCATATAATCTGCTATTGGACCTGGTAGTTCCGGCACTTTGTAAAACACACGTGAAAGCACCGCATTCAGCTCTTCTTCATTCTCAATTTCTTTACCAAAACCACCATACACAACGTGGTCATCTATATTAATACCCGCAGCATCTAGTAAAATTAGGTTGTTAAGGTCATTGGGATATTTAATAGCAAATGCTGCAGCGGTATGTCCGCCCATTGAGTTACCAACAAGGTTAAATTGATTTACGCCCAATTTCTCTAAAAAAAATTTTAAAAAAGTTGCTTGTCCATCTATGGAATAATCAAGTCCTTCTTTTTTTTCATTTTCACCGTGACCCGCTAAATCGGGTAGAATTAAATGATAATCTTCTGATAAAAATTTAGCCGTTTGTAAAAAACTACTTTTATCATCTCCCATACCGTGAACAAGAACAAAGTCTGGCTTATCATCTTCCCCTTCACTTTCATAAAAATGAACAGTGTAGCCATTTATTTCAACCGTCTTTTTCTCAAGACTGGCAGCACGAGCGTAACTTGCATTGGTTTGGTCTACAAGAATTTTTGGAAAGAAGAAGTATATGACTGCTACAGCAATCACTAATACTCCAATAATTCCTCCAATTATTTTTAAAAGCTTATTCATAATTTCTAGAGTTTTAAATTTGATTATAACTGCGTAATAACTGTTTCTTCAGGAAATCTAGATTTCGGTAATTTTGCATTAAAGTCACTGTCTTTTCTATAACCTAAAGACACAACTGCAAGAGCGGTGAAGCCTTTTTCGCGTAAGCTAAATTCTTCGTCTAAGGCTTTTACATCTACACCTTCCATTGGGCAAGCATCTATACCTAAGGCAGCTGCACCTAATAAAAGTGCGCCCATATTTAAATACACTTGCTTTTCCATCCAGTGTGGTAAATCTTTAAGGTCGTAGCGGTGAATATTTGCAAATAGCATACGACTACCGTGCATTTGATCTTTAAACTCTTGTTCTGCAAAGCGTCCATCTTGGTCTTCTTGCTCCAAAATGCTATTCATATAATCCTCATTTGCATCTGTGCGAGCTGCGATAACAATTACGTGAGATGCGTCTAAAACTTTCGGCGTGTTGAATTTGAAAAATCCTTGTGTGCCTTTTGCAATTCGCTCTTTACCTTCTTGGGTATCTGCAATTAAAAAATGCCAAGGTTGTAGGTTTACACTAGAAGGACTTAAACGCAGTACATCTTTTATTTGTTGAAAATCTGCATCTGATATTTTCTTAGTTGCATCAAATTCTTTTGCAGAGTAACGCTTGTTTAATATTTCTGTTAGATTCATTTTATGATTTATTTAACTTATTGATTATTAATACTATCAAAATTATAGTACAAATGTATGCGTGAAGTTGATACGCGTCAATAACGGTCAAGAAGTATAGTATCTAAAATTAGTTGCAAAATACTGTATATCAGAAACTTAAATATAATAATAATTACTATAAAAAGTATAGTTGCACACTATTTTAAAGTGCACTATCTTTGCACCTTTTAAAATGTTATGAAAATGGACAGAAAAGAACTGTTTGAAAAGAAGCCAAAAATTAAAATCAACGATAAAGTATCTTACTGCCCAACGAGTGCAGCAATGGAATTGATAGGTGGTAAATGGAAGAGTGTTATACTAACACACTTAATAGGCGGTAAAAAACGCTACAACGAGTTGCGTAAAGAAATTCCTGGTATTACTGAGCGTACGTTGAGCTTACAGTTGAAACAATTAGAAGCAGATGGTATGGTAAACAGAAAAGTGTTTACAAAAAAACCACCTTTAAAAGTAGAATACACTCTTACGGAGTTTGGACAAACATTGGTTCCAATTCTGAACCTAATTGTTGATTGGGGATTACACGCAGCAGAAACAAAAGGGGAATTTTTGTTTGAGGGATAGAGAGATTATTTAAAAAAAAAACTTCCTTTACTTTACAACACTCAAAATATTTGAATTAGTTTGCTTACTACAAAAATGAGTGTATAATAAAGAGTGTCGGGGGATGCTCTTTATTTTTTTGCCTTTTAATAAAGGGTAGGAGAATTTTAAAGCGCTAATAGCAATACTACAAAGTCTTTCCTCTAAGGCATCAAAAAAAGCCTTAGAAAGGCCTTTAATGAGTCCAGAAAATTTATCGCATAAAAAAAGCCGACTAATTAAAGTCAGCTTTTCTCGTTGTACAGGCGGAGAGACTCGAACTCTCACACCGTAAGGCACTAGATCCTAAGTCTAGCGTGTCTACCAATTCCACCACGCCTGCATTTCAATAAATCGTTACTCGTTTACTTCGTAACGGGGTGCAAATATAATACATTTTTTCAATTGCAAAATATTTTTTTAATAAAAATTGCAATTCGTTATTCGTATTTTTACTTCAAATATGAGATTATAATGCAAGATCCAAAAGAATATATAGCACAACACAAAGACAGATTTCTTAACGAGCTTATAGAACTCCTTAAAATACCGAGTGTTAGCGCAGACTCTGCCTATGCAGAAGCCACACATCAAACTGCCGCAACCGTTGCCGAAAGCTTACGTAAAGCTGGTTGCGATACCGTAGAAATTTGTGAGACACCAGGCTACCCAATTGTGTATGCAGATAAGATTATAGATAAAAACTTACCTACGGTACTTGTGTACGGTCACTATGACGTACAACCACCAGATCCTATTGATCTATGGGACTCACCACCGTTTGAACCTGTGATTAAAAAAACAGACAAGCATCCAGAGGGTGCCATCTTTGCACGTGGCGCTTGTGATGACAAGGGGCAAATGTATATGCACGTAAAAGCGCTTGAGTATATGGTTGCAAATGATAAGCTTCCTTGCAACGTAAAGTTTATGATAGAGGGTGAAGAAGAAGTAGGAAGCGCAAACCTTGCTTGGTATGTAGAGCGTAACCAAGAAAAACTAGAAAATGACGTCATCCTTATTTCAGACACGGGGATGATTGCAAATGATATTCCTTCTATTACAACAGGCCTACGTGGCTTGAGTTATGTAGAAGTAGAAGTTACAGGACCTAACCGTGACCTTCACTCTGGTCTTTATGGTGGTGCCGTAGCAAACCCTATTAATGTCTTATCAAAAATGATTGCTTCACTACACGATGAGAATAATCACATCACGGTTAAGGGCTTTTATGACAAGGTCGAAGAACTCACACAGGCAGAGCGCGATAAAATGGGTGAAGCACCCTTCTCACTAGATGAGTATAAAAAAGCACTAGACATAGAAGCTGTGTATGGCGAAAAAGGTTACACTACAAACGAGCGCAACTCTATACGCCCTACCCTAGACGTAAACGGTATCTGGGGAGGATATACTGGAGAAGGAGCCAAAACAGTGATTGCAAGCAAGGCATATGCAAAAATATCAATGCGACTAGTCCCACACCAAGAGTGGGAAGAAATCACAGAACTATTTAAAACGCATTTTGAGGGTATTGCTCCAGCAGGAGTAAAAGTTAAAGTAACACCTCATCACGGAGGTCAAGGTTATGTTACTCCTATAGACAATGTGGCTTATCAAGCTGCCGAAAAGGCATATGAGCAAACTTTTGGAAAAACACCTATCCCGCAACGTAGTGGAGGTAGTATTCCTATTGTGGCGCTTTTTGAGAAAGAGCTTAAAAGTAAAACAATCCTTATGGGCTTTGGTCTCGACAGTGATGCAATACACTCACCAAACGAACATTTTGGCGTATGGAATTACTTAAAAGGAATTGAAACCATCCCTTATTTCTATCAGTATTTTACTGAGATGAGTAAGTAGCACTAAATCTTAAATAATAAAAAAGCGCTTTGGTAATCTAGTAATTACTAAAGCGCTTTTTTTATATCAATATTTTTCAAAAAACGAAGCCAGACAATAGACAGAAGCCTATCCCCTACTAATATGAACGAGGGTAATTACGCTTTCGCGAAAGCGCAAAAAGACACACTTACAGACACTTATCTTAAAATACTTTAACTCTACACTTGTAGAATTAAAATAATATTCTACATTTGTAGAGTAAATTCTAATACTGTAGAAAATTATGGCACTATCCACTTCTGAAGAACAGCTTATGCAATTGCTCTGGAAACAGGAAAAGGCATTTATGAAAGATCTCATAGAAGCATATCCAGACCCAAAGCCAGCGACTACGACAATCGCAACGCTACTTAAGCGTATGCAAGACAAGAAGTTTGTAGATTATAAACAGTACGGCCGTTCTAGGGAATACTTCCCGCTTGTAAAGAAGACAGACTACTTCTCAAAACACGTAAATGGGCTGATTAAAAATTTCTTTAATGATAGCGCTGGGCAGTTTGCTTCATTCTTTACCCGTGAGACAGATCTCTCACAGCAAGAACTAGAGGAGTTAAAACAAATCATAGATAACCAACTTAAAGCCAAAAAGAAATGATACTCATCTATCTCCTAAAAAGCGCTTTATGTTTAGGCATCCTATTTGGCTTTTATAAGCTAGCGCTAGAAGGAAAAGCGATGCACCACTTTAAAAGGTTTTATCTCCTGGCAAGTCTTGTGTTTTCATTTACCATACCGCTTATCACCTTTACATACCAAGCAGGAGAAGCTCCACAGATTACTCCCATATTTCAAGAATATGTAGAGACAGTTTCTGCGCCAAGCCAAGTGCCTCAGGTTACCGAAGTAGATTACACAAACACCGTTATCTGGGGAATATACCTTCTAGGAGTATTCATTTTTGGAACACGTTTTATTGTAAATCTTGTGCGCTTAAAGCGAAAGATACATCAGGCAGAGCTGCACCCATCATCACACTTTACGCTTGCCCTATTAGAGCAAGTGATGGTACCACACTCTTTCCTCAAGTGGATTTTTGTAAACAGACAATCATACACACAACAAGAAATAGCACCAGAAGTACTTGCTCACGAGGCAACTCACGTGCGCCAAAAGCACTCTCTAGATATTATTGCCATCGAGTTTATACAGGTCATTTTCTGGTTTAATCCGCTGGTGTGGCTCTTTAAAAGTTCTATAAAATTAAACCACGAATTTCTAGCAGATCAAGGTGCTATAGCAGATAAAAGTAATATTGCTATATATCAAAACATACTCTTAAGTTATGCAAGCGGTACTCATCACACTGCGCTCGAGAGTCCTTTTAATTATTCATTAACCAAAAAACGAATCGTTATGTTATCACAATCATTTAGTCGCAAAAAAGTAGTGCTGCGCGCATTACTACTCATTCCTATCATAGGTTTGTGTGTTCTCTTTTTTAATCAAGCTATTGTTGCTCAATCGGGACCAAATGCTGTATCTGGTATTATGTCATACGAGAATAGTGCAACAAACACTCTAGAGCTAGAACTAGACACCGAAGGTAATTTCTATTACAAACTAAAACCTATCTCTTTAAAAGGCATCGAGAACCTTATTAAGGAAACGGTTTACGACTACTTAACTATTCAAGGTAGACCAGGAATATCTAGCACGTTAGCAAGAGAAAAACAATTTCTTGTAGCAGAGTTATGGAATTTTAGTAGAGTAACTTTTTGCACCTCAAATTTAGTTGATGATCAAAATGCAATTTTTGATCCTGAGGCAAATGCACTTGTAAGAGCAAATTTTGTAAAATCAAAAAAACCAAACTATGAAGACCTTGTTAAGTGGCAAAACACTTCGTTGTTTGCCATATTTTTAGACAACGAGGAAATTTCAAATAAAACAATTTTAGATTATCATCCAGATGATCTCCCTTACTACGCTATTGGCGATCGCACAAATGGCAGATACAGAGTAGATGTATGGACTAGTCCGTACTGGCAAAGTCAAAAACACCTAACTACCAAGGCACCTCAAACCTCAACCTACGCCACAAAATTTGTAGAAGGTGCAGCACGTAATGGTAAAAACGCACTAGTTATAGAGGTACGAAATGATAGTATCTATATAAATGGACAATATAGTCCGCTTGACAGCTTTCGCGAAAGCGTAGATAACATCACCGCACAGTGGACAAAAGAGGAGTTTGCAGCGCCTGTGAGGTCTATGATTTTTAAGGGCAACTCAAAAGAGTTTATAAATAAAGCCGAAGCTGTTTTTAGAAAAACGCAATTGTATAAGGCAAATAACAGTTTACGCCTTATTCCGCCAGCGCCTCCTGCTCCACCAGCACCTAGAGGAGAGCTTCCTCCACCGCCACCGCCGCCATCTCCAGAAGAACATTTACTTAAAATGCACAAACTGGGTAGCCTTTTTATCTATAATGGCAAAGAAGTAACCTATGAAGAAGCTGTACGCCTTGCAAAAGGTGGTGTAACAGAAATTAAAACACCGTATCCTTACAGCAACCCGCCCAAAACTTTCATAGGAAGTACAGAGCCAATTAAACCTAAGGTAAGTAAAAAAGTAGGCGCTACCCTCTCAAATAAAAAAGGGCAGGGCAACGTTTTTAAAGATCCTAATACGTACCAGACTATTCATCAAGAAGTGATAGATCCAGCTAGCAGCCTATCGCAAGAGTCGTACCCTAAGAAGGTTGGTTTTACAGTGAGTACAATAGACGAGGTGTCAGAAAAAATACGATCTACAGAGGCAACAGACAAAGCAGTCGCTTCTTTTTTAGAAGAAAACAATATTGATAGTAAGGATGTTACTCATACAAGTGTTATTTATGAAAAACCAATAAAACCAACTCTTAAAAATTATAGCCTAGGCAGTCAATCTGTGGGATTAGGACTTATTAAATATGAAGACAAGTTTAAGGTTACAAAAACTGTTTATAATGTAAAGAACACTAAAGAAAATTAGCTTAAAGAACCACCTACCCAAAACTTATAGAATAGCGCTACGAAGGTGTGCCTAGTCATACAGGTTTTAAAATCACATTCTCTTAAAACAAAGCCAATAGCAAAGCCATTAATACAGATATATGTAGCTTTGCGGCAATGGATTATAAAAAGGAAATAAGCTGTTTTTTCTTTGATCATTTTATTGATTGGGGACTATCAGAAACCTTCTCTAAGTATCTCAATGCCTTTGTACTAGGTATTATTGTGCTAGTTTTGGTTTTTCTGGCAGATATGCTCGTGCGTAAAGTACTGCGCAACCTCGCTGCATATATTTCAAAAAGTTCAAAAACAAATTTTGATGATCTCCTCATCAAAAACCGTGTGCCTAGAAGACTAGCACACATACTCCCATTATACTTACTTATAGGAGCGCTTCCATTTGTACTAGACGATTTTCTTGAAATTGAGCACGTCTTTAGTGTAATACTCAATCTTATAGGAGTCATTCTTGCGCTACGTATTATAAGAGCACTTTTACACACCCTTAGAGATTACTTTAAAACGGTACCAGGTTTACGTGATAAACCTATAGATAGCTACATACAGGTCTTTATGATTTTTGCGTGGGTGTTTACTATATTCTATGCAATAAGTCTTCTCACACCTGTATCACTAGGGCAAGCCTTGGGAACTTTTGGTGCCGCCTCAGCCATTATATTACTCATTTTTAAAGACACTATTCTTGGGTTTGTAGCAAGCATTCAAGTTGCTATTAATGATATGGTGCGCATAGGCGACTGGATCACTTTTGAAAAGTATGGCGCAGATGGTGATGTGGTAGAGATTAACCTCGCAACAGTAAAGGTTCAAAACTTTGATATGACCATCACAACTATACCTACCTACGCGCTTATCTCAGACTCTTTTAAGAACTGGCGTGGTATGACAGACAGTCCTGGTCGTCGTATAAAACGTTCTTTATATATAAAACAAGACAGCATAAAGTTTCTTACAGACGAGGATATACAACGCTTTAAGAGGATAGGACTCATCACAGATTACCTCACAAATATGGAGGAAAAACTGGCTCGCATTAACGAGCGAGATGATTCTGATAAGTCTATCCAGATTAATGGTAGCAACCTGACTAACGTAGGTCTTTTTAGAAAATATATGGAGACCTATATTCAAAACCACAGCGCCATACACAAAGAGATGCTTCTTATGTGTCGCCAGCTGGCTCCTACTGCGCAAGGTATCCCACTAGAGGTGTATTGCTTCAGCAAGGACAAAAAGTGGGAAAACTACGAGTACATAATGGCAGATCTTTTTGACCATTTTTTGGCCGCCGTACCTTACTTTGATCTTGAACTCTTTGAGTACCCTAGTAGCCCTAATCGTGATAACTTTATAGACGTTTCTCAATAGATTTTTTACGCTTTCGCGAAAGCGTAACACACACAACTGCAACAATCTCATATTTTATGAGTCTCTTAAAGCAAGAGACTCACCTACGCCTGCATCTTGTTATGTAATACATACGAAAAAGCAGGAAACCGTCGTTGTAGTACTCCACGCCCTCATCAATCAGCCGGTTGCATAACAACCACCCACTCAAAAAACTAACTAAACGAACCGTATTATGATTCAATCCTTTTTTATTCTCTGCTCTGGTGCAGATCGTGACGTTTTAGACACCTGCTCTCGCGGAGAGAAGAATAAATATGCTGGCATAGGTGCTACCGTATTTTTTACAGCCATATTAGCCACCATCGCAGCAACCTATGCGCTTTTTACCGTTTTTGATAATGTGTATAGAGCCATACTTTTTGGTTTATTATGGGGACTGGTTATTTTTAATCTAGACCGTTTTATTGTTTCTACACTTAAAAAGCGAAATAACTGGTGGAAAGAATTTGGAATGGCAATACCGCGTCTTATTCTTGCGGTAATTATTGCTGTGGTGATTTCAAAACCCTTAGAGCTTAAAATATTTGAGAAAGAGATAGACCGCGTGATGCTCAGTCAAAAAAATGAGTTTACCGTGCAAAATCAAGGCGAGATACTCGCACAATACACCCCAGAAATCAATAAACTGGATGCCCAAATAGCTGCCGCAAAACAAGAAATCGCTACCAAAGAGACAGAAGTAAATAACTTATATGAAATCTACATAGATGAGGCAGAAGGTACTGCTGGCACAGAGCTACTAGGTAAAGGCCCCGTATATCAAGAAAAACGTGATAAACACGACGCTGCGCTTGCTGAGCTCACTACTCTCAAAGCCACAAATGCAGAAAAAATAGCACAAGCCGAAGCGCAAAAAATACAACTGCGCGACGAGTTCAACACTGCTGTAAGCACGAGTCAGCCTATTATAAATAACTTTGACGGATTAATGGCGCGCATAGATGCGATGAAAGAACTCCCGTGGCTACCGTCGCTGTTTATTTTCTTACTCTTTCTTGCGATAGAGACGGCACCTATATTTTCTAAGCTTATCTCGCCTATGGGTGAGTATGATATAAAACTTGCAGACCACGAGCTCACCATAAAAGAATGGAGTGCACAAAAAGCCCTACAACGCAAGATCCTTACCGAGACAGATCATATTGTAAATGATCGCGTGTACACAGACATCGCTCAAGATGAAGAGCTATACAACTACAAGAAAAAGATGGCAAAAGAGATTTTAAAACGACAGCAAGATGCCTTTTACAGACGGCAGACTAAAATTTTAGGATAGTCACATTTAGTCCTATGTGCTATAATGTATCTTTATAGGAAATAGGCTTATTATGAAAATCGTTATCACGCTCTTGCTTGCTAGTTTCTTATTAATAAACTGCCAGCAACAACATACAGTTGCTCAAGATAAGGCAGCCATTACCGCTGTCTTAAAAGCACAACAAGAAGCCTGGTCACAAGGAGATCTAGAAGCTTTTATGCAAGGCTACTGGAAGAGTGATTCCTTAAAGTTTTATGGAAGTAAAGGCCTTACCTATGGGTGGAAAAACACACTAGCAAATTATAAGAAAGGATACCCTACGCTAAATCACACAGGTGAGTTGCAATTTGTGATAAATGATATGACACGCATAGAAGAAAACGCTTATTACGTGATGGGAGAATATCATCTCAAACGCAAAGTAGGAAATGCAGACGGTGTTTTTATCATCATCTTTAAGCGTATAAACGGCGCTTGGAAAATTGTAGCAGATATGTCTTGCTAGAACGTAAAGCGCATCTGTACATCGATCTCTTCTTCTTTTACAGCTTTTGCTGCATCCTTCTTTTTACGGTCTTCGGTATTGAGGTTAGATAGTGAGATGCCTAAAAGACGCACGCTATTTTTCATTTTTTCTTGATACAGCAAGTCCTTTGCGGTTTCTAGTATGATGTCTTTAGATCTCACGTATAAGTCTAGCGTTTTTGAGCGGGTCTGTAGTGTAAAGTCTGAGTATTTTATTTTGAGAGTAATGGTCTTCCCTGCTACTTTGCTTTTTTCTAATCTTCTCTCCACTTCTTCGGCTATGTGTTCTAACTTTTCAAGCATAAAAATCTCCGAGGTGATGTTTTCTCTAAAGGTACGCTCAGCCGCAAGTGACTTGCGTATGCGGTTAGGCTTTACTTCGCTATGTTGTATACCTCTCACAATATCATAATAGTAGGCTCCACTCTTTCCAAAGTTGTCACTCAGATATTCTTTTGATTTTAATTTGAGATCCATACCGGTAAAAATGCCGTGTAGGTACATTTTTTCGGCAGTCTTTTTTCCTATGCCGTAAAACTTTCTGATGTCTAGTTCCTCAAGAAAGGTGATTACCTCCTCTGGCGGTATGGTTTTCTGACCATTAGGTTTATTAATGTCACTGGCAACTTTTGCTATAAACTTATTGATGCTTATTCCTGCGCTGGCATTGAGTCCTGTTTTTTCTTTTATGCGTTGTCGTATCCACGAGGCAATAACGGTTGCGCTAGGCATTCCTACTTTATTTTCGGTAACATCTAGGTAGGCTTCATCTAGTGATAAGGGTTCTACAAGATCTGTAAACTCGTAAAAAACGGAACGTATCTGAGCAGAGACCTCTCGGTATCGTTCAAAGTTAGTCTTTACAAATATGAGGTCGGGACACAGTTTTCGCGCAAGCGCACCCGCCATAGCAGACCGCACGCCATACTTACGAGCCTCATAACTCGCTGCACTTACCACACCACGCTCACCACCGCCACCTACAGCAATAGCTTTACCTCGTAAATCTGGGTTGTCCAGCTGCTCTACAGATGCATAAAATGCATCCATATCTACGTGAATTATCTTTTTTATAGGCAGCTCAGACATTGTATGCAAGTTACAAAGTACTCAGAAGGTTTTGTACTATAAATCGTAACTTTGAGTATGTCTAAAACAGCAATTATACTCGGCGCCACAGGTCTTACTGGCGGACTTTTAACAGAGTTACTCATAAAAGACCCAGCATTTTCTAAAGTAAAAATATTTACAAGGCGGCCTACCTCTTTTACACACGAGAAAGTAGAAGAGATTATTTGTGATTTACTAGACACGAGTACCTTCAAGGAGCAATTTACCGGAGAAGTTGTTTTTTGCTGCATAGGCACCACAAAAGCCCAAACGCCAGATAGGGAGAAATATAAAGCTATAGACTACGGCATCCCAATTGAAACGGCACAACTGGCAAAGCAACACGGGATAGCAAGTTATATGGTCATTTCTTCGGCGGGAACTTCGGCTAAGAGTCCGTTTTTCTATGTGCGTACAAAAGGTGAGATGGAGCGCGACTTGAGTAAGGTAGGAATTGAGAACACGTACATTCTTAAACCTGCTTTTATAAATGGTCGCCCAGATGACGCTCGCAAAGGCGAGAAAGCTCTTAAAATGATGATGGCCGTAATGGACTTCTTTATGGTAGGACCGCTCAAAAAGTGGAAGTCTACACAGGCAAAAGATATTGCTAGAGCAATGGCACAACTTGCAAAACAAACAGTAACCCACACAGACATCACAAATATGGAGATTAAAGAACTAAGCAGTGCCTACCACGTTTAACCACATCACCGTTCCCTCCCAAGACCTTAAAGCGGCGATTGCGTTTTATTCAGGCATTGGTATGCAACTTATTGAGCACGAGCCTCAGCATCACGCACATTTTGAAAATAAGGAGCACGAAGTCATTTTTACAGCTTATTATAATCCCAAGCTTCCAGAACAACCCGTAACCGTTTACTTTGAAACAGACGGTATTGAGGTGTTTGAATTACGCTTTCGCGAAAGCGTACTCATCCCCACCATATACAGAGACTGGGGTGGAAAGGACTTAACACTACGAGATCCCGATGGGAATAATGTGGTGCTTTACCAAAAGGACACGCCTACGACCGTAACTCCCTGGCAAAAATAAACGCTATGAACCTCAACCAAATCACCGT
Source organism: uncultured Dokdonia sp. (assembly GCF_947496725.1). Classification (GTDB taxonomy): domain Bacteria; phylum Bacteroidota; class Bacteroidia; order Flavobacteriales; family Flavobacteriaceae; genus Dokdonia. Next base: position 28,957 of record NZ_CANMDS010000005.1, on the reverse strand, counting down.
ACCGTCACTAGACCTTGTAACATCCATTGCTTTTTATGAGCGACTGGGATTGCGTCTTATTGTAAAAGCCTTGCCACATTATGCACGCTTTGAGTGCCCAGAGGGAGATGCTACGTTTTCTATACATCTTGTAGATGAGCTACCTGCAGGTGCTGGAGTAACGGTATATTTTGAAACAGAGCGTTTAGACCAAGAAGTGGCACGATTACAAGGAGAGAATGTTACTTTTGACCTATTGCCCACAGACCAGTCGTGGTTGTGGCGAGAGGCAAGACTCAAGGATCCAGATGGGAATCAAATTATTCTTTACTACGCTGGTGATAATCGCAAAAACCCGCCGTGGCGCATTAACTAAAGGCTAGATATAACAGCAACATTATGTTAGAAATAGAACGAAAATTCCTAGTAACCTCAGCGGCTTTTAAAGAAGTTGCTCAAAAGGCAACTCGTATTACCCAAGGATATCTAAGCACAGATCCTGAGCGAACTGTAAGAGTGCGCATTAAAGGCGAGAAAGGCTTTCTTACGATTAAAGGAAAATCTAACGATAGCGGCACTACGCGCGTAGAAGTAGAAGAAGAAATCGCAGTAGACAAGGCGCAAACGCTTCTAGCACTATGCCTTCCCGGAGTTATAGATAAAACACGTTACGAGTATACCGCAGGTAATCACACCTGGGAAATAGATGAATTTTATGGAGAAAACGAAGGACTAACCATCGCCGAAATAGAACTCAACGCTGAAGAGGAAGATTTTACAACACCAGAATGGATAGGCAGCGAAGTGACTGGAGATAACAAGTATTACAACTCGCAGCTATCTGAGAATCCTTTTAAAAATTGGTGATAACAAATGAATATATTCAAAATTTTTTACCACAAATATTTAATCAAAAAACCTCGAAACCCAAAAGAAAGCTTTGCAAAATTCCTCTTTGAATCAAGAAATAATCATAAAACTCTACTATTAAAATACAATGGCAAAATTTTAATACAGATTGACTCTCTGAGAGAACACCTCTTTTGGTTTGAAAAAGCTAAAATAAATGAGGCATACTACAAAAATGGTTATGTTCTTTTTGCAAAGGCAAAAACAGATATACAAGATGCTAATCCGCTTAGTGAGAGGTTTGCTAATGCGCCAGAAGGAAAATTTATCATAATTGAAAAAATAAGGAATTCAAAGAAACACACAGAAATTGCTCAATTTATCGCAAATGATATAAAACCCTTTGAGCTCTCTTTAGAAGTCAAGGAATTTATAGAAACTTTTTACAGCTTTGACGAAGTCAATCCAAAAATAACTTTCGAACTTTTTACTCTTCCAAGTAATATTACTTAACCCCTAGAAACCTCAATTTGTTTCTTGATTTCATTACCCGCTGCATCTACTACGGTGAGCGTATAATTTCCCACCTCTGGTGTAACAGCTAGCTCGTGGAAATCTTCTGTAGCTCCTATAAACTCATTATCTAGATACCAGAAAATCTTAGTCTCAGGGTTACGGTGAGAGACTTTAAACACGACATCATTTACAGCTGCGTCAAAATCCTTTGGAAGTATAACTCCTTCATTATTTTTAGGATACATAAACGCCATAGGCATCTCTCCAGAAAAGCTACAATCTGGATGATATGGTGGCAATTCTTTATAATCTGGATGCTTGCTTGCATAATAATACTCCATCGTAGCAGGTAGTGTAAAATAGGTGACAGCCGTCATCTCATCAAGCTCATAACAATCTGAGTTTACTAGATATTCCTTATTTGCAGAGAGGTACATTTGCTTGTGATATGAGCACGAAGCAGTATGCTCTCCCGCGTGCGGTATTTGCTCTTTACGTGTTTCTACACAATATGGACTCGCTTTCATTCCGCTTTTTGTGCAAACCGTAGTCTCCACGAGTGCATCGTATGGAGTGTCAAACCAAGAACCATTTACTGGCAAGCTACGCAACACATCAAAAAACAGTGGCGCTGCTGCTTGTATTCCCGTAATCCCTGGTCTTCCTTCTCCATCTGCATTACCTACCCACACTCCTATTGCATATTGAGGCGTAACCCCTACTGCCCACGCATCTTTAAAACCAAAACTTGTCCCTGTTTTCCAAGCCACAGGCTGGGCATCTTCATAAAACTGCCAGTTTTCTTCGCCGCTTGGTCTATTTACAGTTTGCAGTGTCTCAAGCGTTTTATAAATCGCTCCCGCCGAAAATACCTCAGGCTCACTTTGCAACGTGACACTCTTTTTTACAGAAGCCAGATTATCTCTTTTGACATAACGATAATCGCTAAAAGACTCCAAAGTATACTCACTGCTAGATCTATTAAATGTGTTAAGGGTGTTTGCCATCCCTGCATAGGTTTTTGTCAACTCAAAAAGGCTGCTCTCTGCACCTCCTAATATCATTGCAAGTCCGTAGTGAGAGGCTGGTTTATCTATACCTCCCATATGCATCTCTTGTACATTTTTATAAAACTTGTCAAGCCCGTATTCACGTAGTAATCGCACTGCAGGTACATTGAGCGATTTTGCAAGAGCCACATCTGCCGGTACTACGCCTTGATACTCGTTGTCAAAATTTTGTGGCCTATACGTATTGATACTTGTAGGTATATCTGGGACTAATGTTTGTGGCAATATGAGTCCCTCATCCAGCATTCCCGCATAAAGCAAAGGCTTTAACGTGCTTCCTGTGCTACGGTACTTTGTGATAATATCTACATCTTTTTGGTGTGCTGCATCTGTTGGTGCGTTTCCTACATAGCCTAAAACCTCTTTTGTATTTACATCCATAACCACTATCGCTAGGTTGTAAATTTCATTTTGCTTTAACAGGCCATAATGCTCTTTGGCAAGTCTATTAAGATCTCGCTGTATAGGAAGTTGTACTGTGGTTTGAACTCTTTTTCCACGAGATTCTTTAGTAATTCTATCAACTAGGTGAGGAGCAATTTGTGGTAATGGATAAGGTTTTCCTGGTAGTTTTTCTAGCAGCGATAGCTCGTAGGTAGTTTTGTCTATCTCTCCTGTTTCCCAAAGTTTTTTAAGGAGGTTATTACGCTTTCGCGAAAGCGTAATCTCATTTTTACCCGGTCGCACCATACTAGGATTGTTAGGTAATACTGCCAGTGCCGCCATTTGCCCCCAACTTAACTGTGACGCCGGGAGTCCAAAATATCTCCAAGCGGCAGTTTCTAACCCTACGACGTTACCGCCAAAGGGCGCATAGGTAGCATACATACCAAGAATTTCATCTTTTGAATAGCCTGCCTCGAGACGTGTAGCTTTTATAAGTTCGACTACTTTTTCTGTATAGGAGCGTTGTTTCCCTTTTCTAGAAAGTCTAATTACTTGTTGTGTAATGGTGCTCCCGCCACGACGCTTATCTGTAGTGATATTACCCCATATTGCCTTTCCCATCGCCACGGGATTAAATCCTGGATGGGAATAAAAATACTCATCTTCAAATAACAGAATACACTTTTCAAACTTATGAGGAACACGATCTAATGCCGGAAAACGCCATTGCCCGTCACTAGCAATGCGGGCGCCCAGCAACACACCACTCGCACTCTCAACCACGGTAGCGTGAGGATCTTTAAAAACCTGCTGCGGTATAGAAAAAACCCAGTACAACATAAATAACACCACAAGTATAAACTTGATTTTATGGCGCTTTATGATATGTAGGAGGCGGCTGTACATCGCTGTTAGTTCTTAACTTTTATCCAAGCACCTTTTGATCTGGCATAATAAGTCGCATCATACATAGCCTCTACCTGAGTACCTGGTAAATAGTAATCACCTAAGTAACTCGCATTAAGACGAACCGTAAATGTTCTTGTGCTGGTCTTACTCATATCAAAATAAAACTGCACACGATCGTCTCTTATATCTGTATATCGAGCGCTTCCTGCTGTACCTCCCTGAGCATCTGTAAAACGTGTATTCACAATCTCCCAACCGCTAGGGAAGATTTGTGTAAGCGCGACATTATCTACATAATCTCTGCTCGTATTACTCACCGTAATTTTTGCTGTAAACTCTTCTCCCTGCTGGAGATTATTGATAGACATCACTTTACCAGCGAGGTTATAAAAGGTTGTTTTAACCTGTAGATTTTTTTGATCTACAAGCTCTTTGCCTAATGGTAACTTACCACTTTGCACAAGACGTATGAACACGGTACTATTTTTAGCATTTTTTATAACGAGTTTATTTGTTCCGTCTTGCGTTTTTATGTCACGTAGAGCGATAGCTTGTTGTGTATCTACACTATACTCTTTTCCATCTTTTGTATAAGAGAACTGCATTGCTTTACCTCCGTTCTTTAGAACCATTTTTGCCATAGCCAGCAGTGCATAACTGGTTTCTTGAGTACTTAACCACCTGTCTGAAGCTAGCGTTTTGGCTATACTTATAGCAAGCTCTTTTTGCTTGCTATCATTAAGAAGCACCATCGTTTCTAGCGCCATTGCCCTGTTGCGATATACCGAGCCATAGGTATGGTAGTCATACTTTTTTGGAGTAAAATCTACATTTGCCGTAGCGGCAAGTTGGCCAGCTACTTTGTCTTGACCTGCTAGTGCATAAGCTCCTGCAAGCCTCCAGGTTGCTTCATTACTTAAATTTGTATTCTCACGAAGACGGTTCATCGCTGCAAGGTCGGGTTGTCCCGCAAGTGCGAGCGTATATAAGCGATATGCTTGTACTAGCGTTGCATTATAACTTTGTTGTCCAGATCTCCATTCACGAGCCTCCTTTTTCTGAAAACGTAACCAGTTATTCATAAAAGTGAGCGGTAATGCATATCCCTTTTTCTGGGCTTCTATCATAAAGTGTCCAGCATAGGTGGTACCCCATAGGTCTGCTTCTGTTTCTCCCTGCCAGTAACCTAGACCTCCGTCTGTGTTTTGGAAACGGCCTAGCCTCGCAATACCGTCTTTAATATGCTGTTGCGCATCCCGTTTTTGCTCATACGTAAGATCAAAAACATCATCTAAAAACAGTTGCGGAAAAACTCCAGAGGTAGTTTGCTCTACACAGCCGTGTGGGTAACGTATTAAATACTGCATACGCTTAGTAAAATCCATAGGTGGTAATGTCGAAAACTCCAAAGCGCTTTCATTAGTCCCTGCCACACCATACGTCTCATAATCAATAGTAAGATTACTGCTAGGGTCTAGTTCGTAATCGGTTACTTTTTGAGTAATAGGATTTGGGTTTTCTACGTCTATCTCAACATCATAGGTTGCACGTTCTCCGTGACCTTCTACAATAATTTGTACGGTTTGCACTCCTGTAGCAGCTTGCACATCAAACTCAAAAGGAACTATTTTTTCTCCCACTTGCGTGAAATTTACCTTTTTTACATTCCCTTCAGATGCTTTAAAAGCTTCAGATGTTTTGACGGTAATCTTAGCCTGCTTGATGTTCTTTTCCATTGCAAACACTGTTACTGGTAAAGTCACGTGTTCTCCCGGAGATAACTTTCGCGGAAGCGAACCTAAAACCATAAGCGGTTTACGCACAGGTACTGTCTTTTCTACAGATCCATAGGCGCTTTTTGTGGCATCTCCAGCAATTACCATTGCTCTCACAGAGCCTACATAGTTAGGCATCGTTACCGTGTGTGACTTTGTTTCGTTTTCGCTTAAAGCGAAAGGGCCCAAATAAGTAACTACAGGCTTAAAGCGTTCTGCCTTTCTATTTTTGGCAGCGCTCGCAGCATCACCACCTCCTATTGCATAAATATTATCTACACTGCCAGAATATGCCCCTATCACATAATCATACATATCAAAAGACTTCACACCTAGTGCTTCCCTGCTATAAAAATGCTTATGGATTTTTGGTGTTTGAAATCTTGTAAGATCCAGCAAGCCATCATCTACCACAGCGATGGTGTAGGTCATCTGTTTATTATTTTTTTCTGTGATTTTGATGGTATATGGCTCTTCTGGCTTTAATACATCTGGCATAGTGACTACCGGCTCTAACACTGTTTGTCTATCTTTTACCATCAAAGGAATTACACCATAAAGCCTAATAGGAAGGTCGTTTACAGATTGTTTATGAGGCTGTAATAGCGAAATATTCACATACACATTAGGCGCCATTGCGGAGGTAACAGGTATGGAAAAATTGGTTTTACCTTGCTGGGTTTCTACCCAATAACTCTCGAGTACTTTTGTACCATTTTCAATACTCACAAGCGCTCTACCTCCCGCCGAAGATGGGAATGTAATGGTGGCATTATCTCCCACACTATACTCATCCTTATCTGCCGAAAACACGAGCATCTTTGCACTTTCTGAGTCTCTTTGAAAACCACCCCAATTTCTATAAAAATATGCGATACGGCCTGTAGCGTGACCGCTTTCTGGATCTATAACACGTATGAGATAGCGTCCACTTTCCTTCTCCGGAATATTGAGGTTAAAACTTGTTTTTCCGTTAGAACCAGACGTGACGGTAAAGTCTTGTACAGGTGTATGTACGGTACTTGTTTCATAACTAGAGTAATTATCTCGACTCCTGTTCCACCACCAGCGCCAAGACATTTTAAATACTTTTACTTGAAGCTTACGTCCCGCAGCTGGTGCGCCTTGAGCATTTGTAGTAGCTAGGTCAAACTCTATATTTTGATCTGTGTAATAACTGCCGTAAGCACGACTTTTTGGAGCTCGCAGACCTACAAAGTGATCAAACGGTGCGACATCCTTACTTACCACATCCAGAGAGAAGTCACCTCCTCCCTCATAGGCTTTTGTAACAAACGTTGCCTTGAGCATACCCGGTGCTCGCTTACTCAAATCTATTTTTTTATTAATCTTTATGTTGCCTTCATTATCCAGAGTGCCATCTAGCAAATCCATACTAACCTCATCAAACTCCCTAATTGGGTCATAAAAATTATATCCAGGAAACTGGCTAAACCCGCTACTTGACTTGCGTATAGTAACGTCTGTTTTAATTTTCAAATTTCTGGCAGGCGCTCCGTGTAACCATTTTACAGTGGCATCACCCATAAGATTTCCGCTTGCTTGTAGTATCTCATCTTTAAAAGTAAGGTCTACTTTGAGGCGATTAGGTTTTATGGTTTCTACTTTGAGCGTTTGGTTAAATGTGGCACCTCCCACAGAGATGGTAGCATTATAGTTACCCGTAGGAGCGTCCTGCTCTGTAGGAACTGGGAAATAATAAAAGTTATTAAGCGCTTGGTTTCCATTTTGAGATCCTCTTTTTGATATAGACGCTACCCTTCTATACATAAGTTTACCTCGTGCATCTGTCACTTCCAGCTTTACTGGGTGATCTTTTGGCAGTGGGTTTGCCTTATCATTAAGTGTAAAAGTAAGATGGATGGTATCACCAGGGCGGTGCACACCTCTGTCTAAGTAGGTAAAACCTTTAAGCCCTTTCTCAAGTTGATTACCCGCAATATCAAACTTACTCATAGAGAGACTATGCCCATCTTGCAGTTTTAAGTAAGCATAGTTTCCATCTTTTACTGCAACAGCATATACTGGGTAGCCATCTGGTGTTACTTGAGCTATTCCAGTCGCATCTGTAGTGATTGTTGCAATGGGTTGCTTTTGGTAATTATATAATGTGATTTTTGTGTTTGCCTCTGGCGTAGTAGTCACAATATCTGATGTTGCAAACAAGTAAGAATTGTCTTTTCCTTTTTTTACAATCACCCCTAGATTACTCCCTAGTAAATTACTATTTACAAATTTTGACTCTTGGTAATATGCGGGGTGGCAAGGGTTATCTTCTTGTCTCCAGTTGTATACTTGCTTACGCCATCTATAAATACGGTTATCCCAGTACTGCTCCTCTCTAGCATCTTCATCTGGACTCTCTGCCTCGGTATATGCATCTTCATAATAGTCCTCATAACTATCTTCCTCTACACTACCAGCAACAGCATCATCACACTCATAAATAGCATAAGAAGGTTTATAGCTTATCTCTACTCTATACAATGCTCCAGGATCTGCTTTAAAAATAGCTGAGAGATCTACCCCGTGAGCTTGCCACTGGCCGGTGTTAAGATCGCCTCGTTGTGCAATCTCAATCGTCTTTTTTGCTATGCGCCTACCCACTTTTTTAAGGTTATAACTACTCGTATTATTAAGCGATCCCTCTTGTAAAAACTCGAGTACATTGTCTTCATAAATCTTAATAACTCTCACGTCTACGTGTGTAAGATTTACTGCCTCAAAATAATAAGGAGTACTCGTAGATTTTGGAAGAATAACTCCATTTGTGATAGCCCGTATGGCAGGTTTTATTTGCTCAAAACTTACGGTCTCTTTAAAGGGTTGTTTCAACTTATAATCATCAGTACTTTTTATTCCTTGAAAAACCTCAACCAGTGCATTACCTACTATCTTATTTTCTGGATATACCTGTAGTACATTTCCATTTACTTCAAAGCGAAGGTTTCCTGCACGCGCAATTGTCACGAGTCCAGCAAAGTTTTGGTTATCCTTTAATGGGTCAGAAAAATTTATAATCACAGAGGCGTTTGCGCCGCGCTCTTGATGTATGCCTATGATTTTAAAATTATCTTTTCCCGGTATTTGTATGGTGTTCTTACCATTTGTGTCTCTGGCTCCTATAGCTTTACCATCCCAGGTAAGCATAATTTGTGAATCTGCATTAGAGCGGGAGATGCTATCTATTCTAAATGAATGAAATCTAGACACCCCATCTTTATTAAACCATTTTACGGCTAGTGCATTACCATTTTGAGAAGCGTTTATGAGTTGTTGCGCTTTCGCGAAAGCGATATCATCACTCGCTTCTATTTGTCCTTCTAGATAATTATAATCCTTACTATATGATTGCAAAGCTCCCATCGCTACTTTAAAATCTGGAGTAATGGTCTTGAAGCCAAAAGTAAATTGCTCCTTCCCTGCGTCAAGATCATCATATAGTTTATCAAGCATAAGAGTGACCTCGTATGCCGTGTCTGGTTTGAGTGGCTCTTCTGGTATAAACTCTAATAGTCTACTGTTATGAAGACTAAGCACTCCAGAAACTTTAGGACGCACTTTAATAATATCACTAGGTAGCACCTGGTCTACCTCAAACTGCGTGAGTGGCTGTGCAAGCTCCACACGTATAGGGCTCATAACAGACTGTCGATCCTCTGTGGTGTAAGAAATGTAATCCTTAAACTTAAAAAGATTGTCTGTAGGTGTGCTCTTCTCTTTACAAGAAATAGTTATGGTAAGCAAAGCCAGCAGGACGTATGCATACTTAATTATAATGGTTTTTTTAAGATAGGAGGATGAGAGATGATAGTTAGGCATTTTGAGTGATGGTGTTAGGTGCTTACTTTAGACCAATGTGCGTATGACATTAAAAATAAATCTAAAATAAGGGTGTTCTCAGACAAGCTAAAAATAGCTGGTTTTAAACACATTGATGATTTATAAACGTGAAATATTACCTTGGGAGGTGTGGTTATAAATGCAACGCAAATGTTAAAAAACATCGTATGTTTCTATTTGACATTTGGCAGATATTTAACTTTTATCAAAGCTATATTCTCTTTCCACCTTGCATATTCTCACCGTATAGTTATCATACCAGTCTGACTTTCCCATACGTTGCGCACCTTGATGCTCTGCCTGGGCTTTCCATCTTGCAATATCTTCTAGCGAGCGCCAGTATGATACCGTAATCCCTAGGTGGTCACTATCATTTCTAGCTCCCTCTACTCCCAGAAAACCAGGCATCGTTGCGGCCAGCTCCTCCATAAGATCTGCTGCTTGTTTATAGCCTCTTGTGCTACTGGTTTGTGTAGACGTAAAGATTACAGCGTAGTAAGGTGGTTGCATTATTCTGTTTCGATTTTATATAAGATAGGCTTGCTAGGTGTGGCATCATTTTCAAAAGAGGCAATCTGGAGATTAAGAAGATACGTCCCGTCTGGAACTTTATGCGGTACATAGATCATCTCTGTAATAGTCGCATCTAGTCGTATCTCACCATTTACATCCCAAAACGCGTGATGCCCCTTGAGCTCTCCACCATCTTTTTCTTTATCTACACTAGGTAAATCTATGAGAAGGTGTTTTATACCGCTTTCGCGAAAGCGTACCATCGCCCTCTCATCTACAAATGGCCAGTTTGTGTTAGACCAGTTCATTGTTTTCTTTTCGCGTGCGTTAGGCAATGTGCGTATCACCAAAGCTTCTGGTGATTTATCTTTAAGTAGGTTTTTAAACTGCTTATCACTTAGTATAAAATCATCATCTTCATTATCAAGCGGCTCTGGTATGACTGTCACCACCTCTGCGATAAAGAAAAATGTTTTGAGATTTTTATTAATGCTATGCACCTTTTCTGTGATATGACCAGCGGTCTCTGTATGCGTGCCGTGAGAATGTGGGTTAAAGGTGATGGTAGTAAAATTCACATCGCCTCCCTTGCGCACACTTCCTACCCACTCGCCATCTGTGACTGTCTCAAACTTAGGCGGGTCAATATACCAAGCTAGCGGATTCTTCTTAGAAGTAAGGGGAATCGAGAGATCAATAGGTTTTGAAAGATTGACCTTAAAAGTTTCTTTATTATGAGTTATAGTTGCAAGCATAGCGTAATTAAAGAGAAAACTAAAGATAAAAATACTCTATTGATTTACCTAGAGTACTTAAACTCATTGCAACGAGTTAGGTTACTTTAAGTTGAGTATAAATAAGTCACTTGCAATACCATCACTTAAAAACTTCCCTTTTTTACTCACATAAACCCTATCTTCTTCTATAAAAAGTAAGTGTTCCTCTATATGTTTCTGAGCGTATTCTAAAAAGTAGTTATAAAAACGCTCGCCATATTGTGTTTTTATCTCGAGTAAAGAAACTCCATACTGCGTGCGCAATCTCGTCATTACATACTCATTGTACTGATCTGTAAGCGAGAGCTCCTCTACCTCTTGAGGTAGCTCTCCAGCAGCGATTGCCTTTATGTACTTTGGGTTGTTATTTATATTCCACGCGCGGCGCTTACCGTCATAACTATGTGCAGAAGGACCTATACCTATGTACTTTTTCCCTTGCCAGTATGCCGTATTATTTCTAGAATGATAACCTGGTTTTGCAAAGTTTGAAAACTCGTAATTCTCATAACCAGCAGCTTCCATCTTACGTATTAATAGCTCGTGATGCTCTTGTGCCACCTCATCTTCTACCGGAGGTACAATTCCTTTTTTAATAAAATTTTCTAGGGCCGTCTTAGGCTCTACCGTAAGCGCGTAGGCAGATATATGAGGGAGGTCTAGCGCTAGCGCTTTATCTATATTCTGCTCCCAGCGCTCATTACTCATCCCAGGGATTCCATAAATAAGATCTAGCGAACTGTTAGGAAAGCTTGCTCTTGTTAATCTCAGGCAATCTATTGCCTCTTGAGCATTATGAGCACGGTTCATTAATTTGAGATCTTCTTCATAAAATGATTGCACGCCTATACTCAATCTATTAATGGGCGATGCTGCGAGCTCTCTTATTTTTTGCTCAGTAAGATCGTCTGGATTTGCTTCTAGGGTAATCTCTGGATCTTTTTCAATCTTGTAATGTGTGTAGCAAGCATCTATAATTTGTTCAATCTCTGCAGTGTTTAAGACAGAAGGTGTCCCACCGCCAAAATAAAGATTAGACACCTCATCATTTTCAAACTCGGCTTTACGCATCTCAAGTTCGCTTATGATAGCCGTTATCATTTCCTCTTTTTTACCCATTGTGGTCGAAAAGTGAAAATCACAATAGTGACACGCCTGCTTGCAAAATGGTATGTGGATGTAGATGGATGCCATATGTTCTAAAGAAATATCACTTCTTAACTCGTTTTTCATTTTGCTTTACAAAACTCTCCCAGCCTGAGTAGCTTTTACCTATTTCTACTTTTCCAGAATTATAAAAGTGACACACTGCTGCGGCAAGACCATCTGTGGAGTCTAAGTTTTTAGGCAAGGTTTTAAGTTTTAGTAAAGACTGTAGCATTCTTGCCACCTGCTCCTTACTTGCATTACCGTTTCCAGTAACTGCCATTTTAATCTTTTTAGGAAGATACTCTGTGATAGGAATTTCTCGAGATAAACCTGCAGCCATCGCCACTCCTTGTGCTCTACCTAGCTTGAGCATACTTTGGACATTCTTGCCAAAAAACGGTGCCTCTATCGCAATCTCATCTGGGTGATACGTATCTATGAGATGTATGGTGCGCTCAAAAATGAGCTTGAGCTTCACATAAGGATCATTATACTTTTGTAACAATAACTCATTGAGCTGCATAAACTCCATCTTTTTACCCACAACCTTGATAAGTCCAAAACCCATAATAGTGGTTCCTGGATCAATACCTAATATGATTTTTTCGTCTGCCAATGCTTTTATTGTTACTTTGTGCTCATCCTTAACAAAGAAATGAATGCCTAGATTATCTCACAAAGCTACGCAATTACTCTGGGCGACTCTTAAGATTCTCATTGTACTACTGGCTGGCTATTTTATTTATGACAAACTAGATCGCGGTGATTTACGGTCGCTACAATTTCAGCTTTCTGAAATTAGCACATCATCGTTATATCTCTATATTATAATCATACTATTATTTACCGCTGCCAACTGGTTTTTTGAAATCAAGAAATGGCAAACTCTAGTGAGTATAAATAGATTAGTACGCTTTCGCGAAAGCGCAATACAAACCCTCACCGCTCACCTCGTAGGGTTTGTAACTCCTGCCAAAGCTGGAGACTATGGTGCAAAGGCTCTCTATTATCCAAAAGAGCAACGCAAGCAGATACTCTTCTTAAACTTTATAGGCAATATGTATCAGCTGCTGGCGACGCTTATTTTTGGGAGCATTGGCTTAGGGGTTATTGCTTTTTTTACTAGTGGAACAGCGATATTCTTTTGGAGTTTGAGCATATTTATGGCACTCGTGTTGTACCAGGTACTTCCTAAAATACTACGAAGTGTACACTGGACACTCAAGGGAAATCCTTGGTATAAAATCAAGAAGTACTGGAAATCTATTGCTGCACCCATCAAAAAGAAGGTGCGCCTGTTTTCCTTTATACGATATATCATTTTTGCACATCAGTTCTACCTCATTCTCTACCTGCTAGGGGCTACCACAAGTTATCCTTTTGTAATGGCGTGCATTTGTGCTACCTACCTTGTGAGCTCGCTCATACCTGTAATGCAGTTACTAGATGTAGTGGTGCGCGGTGGTGTGGCTGTTCTCATTTTTGGCTGGTTTAATGTACCCGAAGAGATTGTATTAAGTACTGTACTTTTAATGTGGCTGCTCAATGTAGTAGTACCGCTATTACCTGGTGCCTACTTTTTACTCGTGCAAAAGCCTACTAGCACCATAAAGACAGTATAATGATCTGGATGCTGTTTTTTGTTTTCTTACTCTATGGAATTATCATCCTCGGGTTTGCGCTTGAGATTAATCGCGCTGGTACGTTCTCACAATCTTGTGACGCTACAACTACCACATTTACCGTTATTGTACCCTTTAGAAATGAAGAAGCGCATCTTACTAACTTACTGCAATCACTAGCCGAAGTTGACTATCCACAAAACAGCTGGGAAATCATCTTAGTAAATGACGTCTCTACAGACAACTCTATTGAGATCATAAATAAGTGCATATCGCGATATGCGCTTACAAACATTGATGTTATAGACAACGTGCGCACCTCTGCATCACCAAAAAAAGATGCACTCCAGACCGCCATCCATACCAGTAAGCACCAGTGGATTGTCACCACAGATGCCGACTGTACCGTGTCCGTAAACTGGCTCAACACATTAGACGCTATCATCCAGCAACAATCACCACTTATGGTGATTATGCCCGTTGCTATCGCAACCACCGATCAGCCTTCATTTTTAACTGCCTATGAGCAATTGGATTTTTTAAGTCTTATGGGCGCTACTGCCGGAAGCTTTTATATGGGCTTACCATTTTTATGTAACGGAGCAAATCTCGCTTATGATAAAGAAGCCTTTACAGCCGTTCAAGGCTTTGCAAATAATAATCATATCGCTAGTGGAGATGATCATTTTTTACTCGAGAAATTTCAAGAGAAGTTTAAAAATAGGATAAGCTATTTACGCTCTCCAGATGCGATTGTAACCACACAGCCTCAAGAGCAGTGGAACATATTTATAGCACAACGCACACGCTGGGCGGCAAAGTCTAGTGCTTATACCTTTTGGTTCTCAAAACTAATGGGGATTCTTGTTTTGGCAGTTAATCTTTTAAGTGTTGTGGGAGTTCTTTATTACGCTTTCGCGAAAGCGGAAACCCAATCCATCATATTAATGAGCTTAGTCATAAAACTTGTAGTTGATGTTATCCTCATTGCCACCGAAGCTTTTTTTTATAACCGAAAAAGTTATTTAAAATGGTATCCAGTTGTGATGGTTTGCTACCCTTTTATAAACACCTACATAGCCCTTAGATCGCTTACTACTGGGTATCAATGGAAAGGTCGCAACTACAAGAAATAGTTTGTGGTGCCTTACAATTACTCCACCTTTAAAACCACGGGGATTTTAAATCGTGTTTTTACGGGTACGCCTTCTTTAGTTGCAGGTTTTGCTTCTGGTAATTGTCTTGCGGCTTCGTGTATCCACTGTTCTAGGCGAGGGATTTCTGTGCGGATTTCTTGAGCGATTTTGAGTGTATCTATGCAGTACTTCCCTTTTTCGTTTACTACAAAGTCTACAAATATAGTGTCGTCTAGAGCGCGTTGCACTACGATGGTATGTTTTCCAAATGACTCGTAAAAGGTCTTTGTAACCGTCTCTTGAAAACAAGCCTTAAGCGGCTCCCCTTCTGGCAACGTAGCACAGGTATCAAAAGTGGGATACCCATCTACTCTATGTAGATCTATTGCCTTCCAACTCTCAGAAAGGTACTGCGAAGAAGATATTTTTTTGGTTTCAATCTGGTCGCACGAAGTCATCACAACTACTGCTGTGATTATCAATAAGCCACGATGTAAAAACCATTTCATACGTAGCTCGAAAATACAATATTTAAACCGCTCCAAAAAGCGACCATCGCTGGCCTACTCTTTCTTCTCTTGTGCCTCAAAAATTTCTCTTTTGAGGATTACAATTCTATCGTCGGCTATTCTTTTTATATATGGTGGTCTTTTTACGTTTTCAAAATTTGACACAAACTTTTCGTAAAGTGCTAGCACCTCTTCCTTATCCACATAATAATTATCGGCTGCCACAGCTATGGCATATAGTGCATTAAAGTTATATGGATCTTCTTTGACTGCTCGTTGATAATGCTTCATTGCCTCAGGGAAATTCTTCTTAAATTCAAAAGACCTTCCCATTGTATAATACACATCATCAAGCGGTAAATCTTTAAATTTAAGCGCTTTAATTCCGTGATTTATAGCCTTATTATACTCACGATTAAAGTTATATAACCTAGCAAGGGTGATAAGTGTACCCCAGTCTTCGTCATCATAAGCAAGTACTTCTTCATAAGCCTCAATAGCCTCTGGATACATTCTTTTCTCGTAGTAGGCACGCCCTAGTTTATTTCTCACAAATAAGGTATCTACTCCCATATCGAGCAACTGGTTAAAAAGATCTATTGCCTCTATCCACCAGCCTTTGTAATAGTAACTTTGAGCCAGCACGCCTATCATCTCAATATTTTCTGGCTCGCTTTCAAGTGCTTTTTTACAGATCGTCTCTACCTCTGGATAGTTTTTATGACCCAAGTGATACTTTGCAAGTTCAAACATTGCCTTTTGATGTGTTGAGTCCAGCCGGACTGCTTTTGCAAAAGCCTTTTCTGAGGTATCTATCTTTTCATTATCTACTTTTTTATTTAAAACTAAGGTGTCCTTTACCGCGGTCTTTTTAAGTGCTCGTCCCCATTGATAGTGATACTCGGCATTTGTGGGGTATCTCATTGAAAGTATAGAAAAAACACTGTCTGCTTCTTTAAATTTTGATTTTGTGAGGAGTAACCTTCCATACTCGGTTGCGGCGATGGGTTGTTTATCGTTAAGCTCTAGTGACTTTTTATAAAAGTTAAGAGCAGCTGTTTTTGCTCCCTTCCCTTTATATGCTCTGGCTATTTGTAACAATACACGTGCTGTAGGTTCTTGAATCTTCTCGTACTGGGCTATTGCCTTTGTATACTCACCAGTGGCGTATAAACTATCTGCAACGGCCAAAGCCGGAGCTTGCGCCCCGACTTTTGATATCATCCCAATTACAATTACTATAAATAGTTTTTTCATAGGTTACTCTGCTATTTGAAACGTGATAGGGAGACTGTAGAGAACGCCTACTACTTCACCATTATGTTTACCAGGTTTCATTTTTGGTAACATAGAAATCACACGCTGTGCTTCAGCATCAAGATCTGGGTGTGGCGAGCGCGTTCTTAAGTTTGTGATAAATCCGTTTTTATCAATTTTAAAGCTGGCAAAAATTCTGTTAGTACCCTTGAGATTTAGCTCTTTTCCTAATGCAACATTAAAGTTAGCGTTAATTAAAGCGTTTACTTTTTGAGACATACATTTCCTTAATTGCTCATTTGAGGTAAGGGACTCACAGCCTGGAAATACTGGAACCTCGTCTATAACAGCAAATGGGATATTTCCGTTCTCATCTACATCATAAACACGTTCTACTTCCAGCACTTCTATTATTTCATCTTGATTAGCCTCATTAAGATTATATGCCTCTTGCTGTTCTACAACTTCTATAATTTGAGAACCTTTAATACCATTGACTGATGCTGCTCTTAGACTTTGAAGCTGTTTCAATTCTTCTGCAGTAAGACTTTCTCTATCCTCAATTGCTAACTTAAGTTCTAATATTTGCTGTTCTAGAGTTTGCTCATTTTCTACTCCATTATCTTCGGAGCAAGAAACATACACGAGCATTGCAAGTACAAGTGGAATTAAAAGTAAATACTTTGCTAATGCGCTTTTTTGTGATTTTGATTTTTGTAACATAACGATTCGTTTTTTGATTAATGATTGATTAAAAAATGTATTTGTAAATGAGAGTTTACTTGTGCCAAAGGCAGTGTTAAGTAACTCTTCATAATAGGTGTATTTTGAGATACCTTCGGTTGCTTTTTGATCTGCTAGGTACTCGTGTACGATACTTATATTTTTTTGATATAAATAGGTAATAGGGTTAAACCACAGTACTACTTTCAAAATCTCAAAAAAGATGAGATCCCAAGTATGCCCTTGCTTTGCGTGTATCTGTTCGTGGGTAAGTATTTGCTTTCGCGAAAGCGTATCTATATCTGCCCCAATAAATATGTAATTAAAAAATGTAAAAGCCTCTGTAGATGAAGGAATCTCTATGATGCTAGACCCTTTCTGTTTATAGGAAAAGTAGCTCGTAAATTTTTTAATCTTTATGATGAGTACAACTAGACTAATCACCACACCTACCATATAAATTTGTAACCACGGTATGGTAAAAGACTCTGTAACGGGAGCCGCATCTGTAGATGTAATCACTGCCGCATCACCTATTACAACCTCTGGGAGTACACTTGCAAATGTCTCTACAAGCACCACCGTTTGTAACATTGCGATTTTTATAAACGGTAATGCTAGCGCAATTACGGGAGTGACTAGCAAGTATATTCTGTTATATGAGAAAAAAGTCTCTTTTCTTAAAAGCAGGTAATAAACTCCCAGAAACAATGCTTGAAAACAGATAACTTGTATAATGTATTGTAATGCCATAAAAGCAATGGTTTCTGTTTTTTTATTAAAAATTATTTCGCTATTTGAAACGTGATAGGGAGACTGTAGAGAACGCCAACATTTTCTCCTCCTTGCGTGCCAGGCTTCATTTGAGGTAGATTGTAAATAACTCTTCTGGTTTCTTCTTCGAGAGCTTCGTGAGGCGCTCTTACTTTTACATTATCTACTTGCCCTGTTTTATTTATTCTGAAAGAAACAAAGATTCTATTAACTCCTGTAAGTCCTAAATCTTTAGCAATATTCATATTGAAATTACGGTTTACGTACTTAGACACATTATTAGACATACACACTTTTTGAGCATCATTACCTACTAAATCTTCACAACCTGGATAGGTTGGGACATTTTCTATCACTGCGTAAGGAATACCAACAACCTCCTCTTCTTCTTCAACAACTTCAACCTCTTCTCTATAAGTGGTCTGATAAGCATAAGTATTTTTTAAGTTATATTTTGTCCGTAGTTCCTGAAGTGTATAAGATTTTATATCAAATTTTTCTTTGAGTTCAATAATATCCTCCTTACTTGAAAACGTAAGAAATTTATTTATGGTTTCGAATATAGGCTCATTCCCTGTTGCTGGATCAAAATCTTTTGAATCTAAAGATTTATCGTTTTTTACAGCTGTTATAAACGCATTCTCATTATCAGTCAGTTTTAAAGTATCTATAACAATTATAGAGTAATATATTTTCTCATTATGCAGGTTATTTTCCATCAATGTGAAATTCTCTCTTTCTACCTCACCTGACTGATTTGAATTTTGTGCCCAAGAGACTTGTACAAGCATTGCTAAAATGAGCGGAACTATTACAATGTATTTAATAAGCGCACTTTGTCTCGACTTAGATTTTTGTAACATAACGATTCGTTTTTTGATTAATGATTGATTAAAAAATGTATTTGTAAATGAGAGTTTACTTGTGCCAAAGGCAGTGTTAAGCAACTCTTCATAATAGGTGTATTTTGAGATACCTTCGGTTGCTTTTTGATCTGCTAGGTACTCGTGTACGATACTTATATTTTTTTGATATAAATAGGTAATAGGGTTAAACCACAGTACTACTTTCAAAATCTCAAAAAAGATGAGATCCCAAGTATGCCCTTGCTTTGCGTGTATCTGTTCGTGGGTAAGTATTTGCTTTCGCGAAAGCGTATCTATATCTGCCCCAATAAATATGTAGTTAAAAAATGTAAAAGCCTCTGTAGATGAAGGAATCTCAATGATGCTAGACCCTTTCTGTTTATATCTAAAATAGCTTGCAAATTTCTTGATTTTTATGACAAGTAAAACCAGACTGATCACCACACCTGTCATATAAATTTGTAACCACGGTATGGTAAAAGATGCTGTAACAGGAGCCGCATCTGTAGGCGTACTCACTGCTGCATCACCTATTACAACCTCTGGGAGAACACTGGCAAAGGTCTCTACAGGTACCACCGTTTGTAACATTGCAATTTTTATAAACGGCAATGCGAGGGCAATTACGGGAGTGACTAGCAAATATATTCTGTTATATGAGAAAAAGGTCTCTTTTCTTAAAAGCAGGTAATACACTGCCAGAAATAATGCTTGAAAACAAATGACTTGTATAATGTAAGATCCCATAATTACTTGTCTTTATTAATTTCGCTCAGAATAGATTCTAGCTCTTTTACATCTAGATCATTCTTTTTTACAAAGAAGCTTACCATACTTTTAAAACTTCCATTAAAATAGCTGTCCATCATTTTATGCATAGAGGCGTTGCTGTAAACCTCTTTAGTCACAAGAGGGTGGTAGATATAGCCTCTTCCCTCTTTCTCGTGACCTACGAAGCCTTTGTTTTCTAAAATCCGTATGATGGTAGATATGGTATTGTAAGCAGGCTTAGGCTCTGGCATTTGCTCGATGAGTTGTGCCACGTTTGCCTTTTGTGCTACCCATAATAATTGCATTACCTCTTCTTCTGCCTTTGTAAGTTGTTTCATAAAAACTGGAATTGAATAGTCTGTATGTCAATATATTGAACATCGACACATCAAATATAACTAAATATTTAGTTTAAACTAATGTTTTAGTTCAAAAAACGTAACATTATAACATTTTGACGTCTTATAAGTGATGAACTATGTAGATCTTTTTTTGGTTTTTGTAGGCCTACTGCTTGTAATAGCTGGTATAGTGGGCAGTTTTTTACCTGTGATACCTGGCCCGCCTTTAAGTTGGCTAGGGTTGTTAACCCTTCACCTAACAGAAGCTGTACCGCAAGACTGGACATTTTTAGGCATTACGCTAGCCGTGGCGGTTGCAATCACCATACTTGATTATATCATCCCTGCAATGGGCACAAAACGATATGGGGGTAGTAAAGCAGGTGCAATAGGTACTACCATAGGCCTTATTGTGGGATTGCTTAGCCCCATACCCTTGGGCTTTCTTATAGGGGCGTTTGTAGGCGCTTTTATAGGTGAACTCAACTTTAACAATACGAGTACTCAGGTTGCACTTAAAGCAGCGCTAGGGTCCTTTATTGGCTTTATAGCTTCTACATTTATAAAAGCTGTGGCTACAATGGTATTCTTAGTCTTGTATGTACTACAAGTTATTGAGCACAATGATGTAATTTTCTCTTTGGGGTAGTATGAATAAAGGTATGAGTGCGCTTTCGCGAAAGCATAAAAAAACCCCTTTCCGTATGAAAAGGGGTTTTAAATATAAGTAGTAACCTACTTCTAGTTACTTATTACAATAAACTCTGAACGCCTGTTAAGCTGGTGTGCTTCTTCAGAACATTGTACTCCGTTAGAACATTCATTAGTAAGTTGTGTCTCTCCATATCCTCTACCTGTAATTCTAGATGAAGAGATTCCCTCTGCAATGATATAGTTTACAGTAGATTTTGCACGCTTGTCTGATAGACTTAGGTTGTATGAATCTTTACCTCTACTATCTGTATGTGAACGTGCATCTATAACCATATTAGGGTACTCACGCATAACTGCAAGTACTTTTTCTAGCTCTAGTGCCGCATCTGGACGAATATTATATCTGTCAAAATCAAAGTATATAGGGTTAAGTTCTAAAATCTTTGCAAGATCATCTCCTACTTTGATAGGCTTTTTCAATAACTCTAGTTCAAGATCGTTAGTCACAGTACCAGATATGTCTGGAGTTTTTGTAATTGCTTCTGCTCCACTATACGTTTCCTTTGCCCCTCTTATGATATATTGCGTATCACAGTAAGACTTATCAAAAGCATAGTACCCACTTGCTGTAGTTTGCACTGAAGATACTACGTTACCGTTGTAATCTAATAAAGTAACTGTTGCCGCTGGTATAGGCTCTCCAGAATCTCTGTCTGTAACAACCCCTACTAGCTCAATCTCACAAGGTATTTCTTCTTTTGTAAATTTATAGATGTCATCACTACCTACTCCTTGCTTACGGTTTGAGGCAAAATAACCCACTTTAGTCTCTTCGTTTACAATAAATGTAAAATCATCATAAGAGCTGTTTATAGGTTCACCTATGTTGCTTATAGCATCTTGAGCATTACCACGTGCATCTGGTGCTGTAGCAAATACATCAAGACCTCCAAGACCAGGATGCCCGTCTGATGAAAAGTAAAGCACTCCATTGTCACTTAAAAATGGAAAGGTCTCTCTTCCTTCTGTATTAATAGGTCTTCCTAAGTTTACTGGCTCGCTTACTACATCTGTACTATCTACATTTACCACCCATATATCTGAGAGCCCTAAAGTACCAGGCATATCTGAAGCAAAATAAAGCTTTGTATTATCCTGACTAAGAGCAGGGTGTGCAGTAGAGTACTCATCACTGTTAAAAGGCATTTCTACAGGTGTAGACCAGCGACCGTTTTTCTTACGTGACTTATAGATTTTAAGTTTATTAGTCCCCTCTTTAGACTTTTTGTAAGTCCCTTTATTGTAGTTATTACGTGTGAAGTATACGGTCTTACCATCTTCTGTAAAGGCTGTTGTACTTTCGTGAAATTTTGAGTTGAGCTCTCTACTATAGTTTTTAGGTTTACTAAAACTTTCGGTCTGTTCTCCAACATTAGTCTCATAAAGGTCTAAAAATGGTTCATTATTCCATTTGTGTATTTTCTTTGAAACACCCCCAGTATCTCTAGATGAAGCAAAAATTAGCTTTCCTTCATACTCTGTAGGAGCAAAATCTGAGTAACGTGAGTTAATACTACGTATGTCCTCTATTGTATAGTTACTCTTTTTGTAATCAATATTTTTTAGATAATTAGGTTCTGCTTCAAAGAGAACAGCTCTTACATCTTCCCCGTTAAGGTCATTAAAAGTAGCCATCATATCATCTGCTTTATCATAATTTTTTAAAGCACGAAGTGTTTGTGAGTACCTGAAATAGTACTCTGGCTTTACTTCTTCTGGGAAAGTAGATATCAACTTCTCATACCAAACCTGAGCATCTGCATAACCAGCGTTAAAGTAGTAGCTATCTGCAATTTTCTGAAATAAATCTGCAGATTCATATCCTTTATCTGCTACTTCGAGATATATTTTTCGAGCATCAACAAATGCGTATTGGTCAAACTTCTTGTCTGCTCTGTCTATTTTACTTTCTTGAGCATTTAGTGCTATGGTTCCCAAAAACAGAACGCAAAGACATAAATTAATAGTTTTAATCATCATAATTGTAAGTTTGAATAAGTCAAAAATAACTTATTAAAAGAATCTAGGGGTTAACATTCTATCATACTCATTAAACAGCTCAAATCGTAAAAATACTTCAAAGCTACCATCGTTGTAGAAGGTATCACCTAAGTCCGTACTTTCACGATCGTACGCGAGACCTATTAACATACTATCTGAAACCTGGAAGCCTACAAGACCACTAAGCGCTGCACTCCATCTATAAGCCGCTCCTAAGTGTAATTTTTCCATCACTAAGAAGTTTGCTGTAAGGTCTACTTGCAATGGAGCTCCAGCGACCATTTTTACAAGCGTACTAGGCTTAAATTTTAGCTGATCACTAATATCAAAAGTATAGCCCATAATACCATAGTAGTGTATACGCTCTCTAGCAATTACACTTGATGAGTTACTACTTGTGTCAAAATGTTCTGTCTCTATAAGATTAGGAACACTCACACCTGCATAAAAGTTATCTGTATGATAATACAATCCTGCACCAATTATAGGAGAGAGCTTATTGTCAATATTTTGAGAAAACCTAGGGTCTGTTACATCAAAGAGCGTAAGCTTTGTAAAATCTACATCTAGAATGTGTCCTCCAGCCTTTAATCCAAAGCTAAGCTTCCCATTTTCTGAAGTGTTGATTGTATAACTAAAATCTGCACCAACGTAAGTCTCTTGTGATGGACCTAAGGCATCATTTACAATAGATAACCCTAAACCTACTTTACCTTCTCCAATAGGAGAATGAACACTTAAACTTTGGGTTCTCGGCGCCCCATCAAGTCCTACCCACTGACTTCTATGTAATCCTACAATACTAGTTACACCTCTATTACCTGCATATGCAGGATTAATAGCTACGGTATTATACATATACTGGGTATACTGAGGATCTTGTTGCGCAGAAAGGGACGTTGTACCAAGCGCTAAAATCAATAAGAATCCAAAAACTGAAACTATCTTTTTCATAAATCATTTAATTAAAATCACCGGCTGTTTTAAAAACTACCGGTGATTTAACATCTTTTATCGTGTTATATATAAGTATCCTGATTCATTAACTGTATCTCCTACTGCATTTACATATTCTAGTATCCAGTAGTAGGTTCCTACAGGTAAATAATCATCCTGGCTTATAGTTGTTCTACCGTTAGATAAACCTCTAAATTCATTTCCATCTACACCATAACGCTCTGCAGTGTACACCTCAATACCCCATCTGTTAAATATAGTTAGCGTATTATCAGGGAAATTCTCAAGTCCTTGTATTCTAAAGCTATCATTACGTCCATCTTGGCCTATTGATAGACCATTATTTACAATAAGACCCGCTGTCTGACTCAACACTGTAACAGTTGGATCATCAACGTCTGTTGTAGGATCCTCTGGGTCATCAGAAACATCTATCACTTCAATACCAAATGGTGATAAAGCTACTGCTGTTGCAACGTTTACAATCTCTCCATTAGCTACATCTTCTTCAGTAATTATATAAACCGCTGTAAAAGTAGCATTTTCACCAGGGAGTAATGTTACCGGATCACCTGCAACGATAACCATCGGGTCATCTACGTGAACATCCGTTAAAGTGACGTTTCCAGTGTTTATTACTACGAAAGTATAAATAATCTGGTCACCAGCATTTGCAAACCCATCGGCATTAAAGTCCTGATAAGAAGCTGTTTTTGTGATATTAAGACCAGGTAATTGATCAATCATAGTTACTGTAGGGTCTTCTCCATCTCCATCTCCATCTGTATCCACATCTGTAGTATCCATTGGGTCATCAGACTGATCTAATACAATATCTCCAAGAGGATCTATTCCTTCTGCAAAAGCAATATTTATAACTTCTCCCGTATCAATATCATCTTGTGTGATTGTATATGTACCTGTAAATACAACACTATCCCCTACTACAAGCAATGCTACTGTATCTTCTTCTAGGGTGATCATTTCATCAGAAACAACTACATCTGTAAGATCTACTGAACCATTGTTAGTTACCGTTAATGTATAGTTTATTTGGTCTCCAGCATCAATAACACCATTTTCGTTAAGATCTACAATCTCACTAGATTTTGATAAATCAAGATTCGCTGTTATATCATTATCTACGATAGTCACAGTTCCGCTTGGATCTGTATTGTCTGTGTTACCACTAGTCACTGTTCCATTTACGGTGAAGATTTCATCATCCTCATCAATCTCATCATCTTCAATAAGAATTACAACTTCTCCAGTAGTTTCTCCAGCAGGGATTATTACGGTTACAATTGTTTCTTCATAATCATCCTCACCAGCTGTACCCGTCGTAGTTACTATCTCAATAATAGTATCCTCATCACTTGGGTTACTTAAGGTTACAGGAACCGTTGCAGTTCCAGCATCTTCATTTACGATCACATCTTCGATAGTCACGGTTGGAGCATCATCATTATCGATAATAGTTACCGTTCCACTTGGGTCTGTATTGTCAGTATTACCACTTGTTACCGTTCCATCTACTGTGAAGATCTCATCTTCTTCATCTGTCGTGTCTTCTGTAATTGGAACCACAACTTCTCCTTCAGTCTCTCCTGCAGGAATCGTTACCGTTACAATTGTCTCTTCATAATCATCCTCACCAGCTGTACCCGTCGTTGTTACTATCTCAATAACAGTGTCCTCATCACTTGGGTTACTTAAGGTTACAGGAACCGTTGCAGTTCCAGCATCTTCATTTACAATCACATCTTCGATAGTCACGGTTGGAGCATCATCGTTATCGATAATCGTTACCGTTCCACTAGGGTCTGTATTGTCAGTATTACCACTTGTTACCGTTCCGTCTACTGTGAAGATCTCATCTTCTTCATCTGTCGTGTCTTCTGTAATTGGAACCACAACTTCTCCTTCAGTCTCTCCTGCAGGAATCGTCACCGTTACAATTGTCTCTTCATAATCATCCTCACCAGCAGTACCAGTCGTAGTTACTATCTCAATAATAGTATCCTCATCACTTGGGTTACTTAAGGTTACAGGAACCGTTGCAGTTCCAGCATCTTCATTTACGATCACATCTTCGATAGTCACGGTTGGAGCATCATCATTATCGATAATAGTTACCGTTCCGCTTGGGTCTGTATTGTCAGTGTTGCCACTTGTTACCGTTCCGTCTACTGTGAAGATCTCATCTTCTTCATCTGTCGTGTCTTCTGTAATTGGAACTACAACTTCTCCTTCAGTCTCTCCTGCAGGAATCGTTACCGTTACAATTGTCTCTTCATAATCATCCTCACCAGCTGTACCCGTCGTAGTTACTATCTCAATAACAGTGTCCTCATCACTTGGATTACTTAAGGTTACAGGAACCGTTGCCGTTCCAGCATCTTCATCTACAATCACATCTTCGATAGTCACGGTTGGAGCATCATCATTATCGATAATAGTTACCGTTCCACTTGGGTCTGTATTGTCAGTGTTGCCACTTGTTACCGTTCCGTCTACTGTGAAGATCTCATCTTCTTCATCTGTCGTGTCTTCTGTAATTGGAACCACAACTTCTCCTTCAGTCTCTCCTGCAGGAATCGTTACCGTTACAATTGTCTCTTCATAATCATCCTCACCAGCAGTACCAGTTGTTGTTACTATCTCAATAACAGTGTCCTCATCACTTGGGTTACTTAAGGTTACAGGAACCGTTGCCGTTCCAGCATCTTCATTTACGATCACATCTTCGATAGTCACGGTTGGAGCATCATCGTTATCGATAATAGTTACCGTTCCACTTGGGTCTGTATTGTCAGTGTTGCCACTTGTTACCGTTCCGTCTACTGTGAAGATCTCATCTTCTTCATCTGTCGTGTCTTCTGTAATTGGAACCACAACTTCTCCTTCAGTCTCTCCTGCAGAAATCGTTACCGTTACAATTGTCTCTTCATAATCATCCTCACCAGCTGTACCCGTCGTAGTTACTATCTCAATAACAGTGTCCTCATCACTTGGGTTACTTAAGGTTACAGGAACCGTTGCAGTTCCAGCATCTTCATCTACGATCACATCTTCGATAGTCACGGTTGGAGCATCATCGTTATCGATAATAGTTACCGTTCCACTTGGGTCTGTATTGTCAGTATTACCACTTGTTACCGTTCCGTCTACTGTGAAGATCTCATCTTCTTCATCTGTCGTGTCTTCTGTAATTGGAACTACAACTTCTCCTTCAGTCTCTCCTGCAGGAATCGTTACCGTTACAATTGTCTCTTCATAATCATCCTCACCAGCTGTACCCGTCGTAGTTACTATCTCAATAATAGTATCCTCATCACTTGGGTTACTTAAGGTTACAGGAACCGTTGCAGTTCCAGCATCTTCATCTACAATCACATCTTCGATAGTCACGGTTGGAGCATCATCATTATCGATAATAGTTACCGTTCCGCTTGGGTCTGTATTGTCAGTGTTGCCACTTGTTACCGTTCCATCTACTGTGAAGATCTCATCTTCTTCATCTGTCGTGTCTTCTGTAATTGGAACTACAACTTCTCCTTCAGTCTCTCCTGCAGGAATCGTTACCGTTACAATTGTCTCTTCATAATCATCCTCACCAGCTGTACCCGTCGTTGTTACTATCTCAATAACAGTGTCCTCATCACTTGGATTACTTAAGGTTACAGGAACCGTTGCAGTTCCAGCATCTTCATCTACGATCACATCTTCGATAGTCACGGTTGGAGCATCATCGTTATCGATAATAGTTACCGTTCCACTTGGGTCTGTATTGTCAGTGTTGCCACTTGTTACCGTTCCGTCTACTGTGAAGATCTCATCTTCTTCATCTGTCGTGTCTTCTGTAATTGGAACCACAACTTCTCCTTCAGTCTCTCCTGCAGGAATCGTTACCGTTACAATTGTCTCTTCATAATCATCCTCACCAGCTGTACCCGTCGTAGTTACTATCTCAATAATAGTATCCTCATCACTTGGGTTACTTAAGGTTACAGGAACCGTTGCCGTTCCAGCATCTTCATCTACAATCACATCTTCGATAGTCACGGTTGGAGCATCATCGTTATCGATAATAGTTACCGTTCCGCTTGGGTCTGTATTGTCAGTATTACCACTTGTTACCGTTCCGTCTACTGTGAAGATCTCATCTTCTTCATCTGTCGTATCTTCTGTAATTGGAACTACAACTTCTCCTTCAGTCTCTCCTGCAGGAATCGTTACCGTTACAATTGTCTCTTCATAATCATCCTCACCAGCTGTACCCGTCGTAGTTACTATCTCAATAATAGTATCCTCATCACTTGGGTTACTTAAGGTTACAGGAACCGTTGCCGTTCCAGCATCTTCATTTACAATCACATCTTCGATAGTCACGGTTGGAGCATCATCGTTATCGATAATAGTTACCGTTCCGCTTGGGTCTGTATTGTCAGTGTTGCCACTTGTTACCGTTCCGTCTACTGTGAAGATCTCATCTTCTTCATCTGTCGTGTCTTCTGTAATTGAAACTACAACTTCTCCTTCAGTCTCTCCTGCAGGAATCGTTACCGTTACAATTGTCTCTTCATAATCATCCTCACCAGCTGTACCCGTCGTAGTTACTATCTCAATAATAGTATCCTCATCACTTGGATTACTTAAGGTTACAGGAACCGTTGCAGTTCCAGCATCTTCATTTACGATCACATCTTCGATAGTCACGGTTGGAGCATCATCATTATCGATAATCGTTACCGTTCCGCTTGGGTCTGTATTGTCAGTGTTGCCACTTGTTACCGTTCCATCTACTGTGAAGATCTCATCTTCTTCATCTGTCGTATCTTCTGTAATTGGAACTACAACTTCTCCTTCAGTCTCTCCTGCAGGAATCGTTACCGTTACAATTGTCTCTTCATAATCATCCTCACCAGCTGTACCCGTCGTAGTGACTATCTCAATAATAGTATCCTCATCACTTGGATTACTTAAGGTTACAGGAACCGTTGCAGTTCCAGCATCTTCATTTACGATCACATCTTCGATAGTCACGGTTGGAGCATCATCATTATCGATAATCGTTACCGTTCCGCTAGGGTCTGTATTGTCAGTGTTGCCACTTGTTACCGTTCCGTCTACTGTGAAGATCTCATCTTCTTCATCTGTCGTGTCTTCTGTAATTGGAACAATTACTTCTCCTTCAGTCTCTCCTGCAGGAATCGTTACCGTTACAATTGTCTCTTCATAATCATCCTCACCAGCTGTACCCGTCGTAGTTACTATCTCAATAACAGTATCCTCATCACTTGGATTACTTAAGGTTACAAGAACCGTTGCCGTTCCAGCATCTTCGTCTACAATTACATCTTCGATAGTCACTGTAGGCGCATCATCGTTATCTGTAATCGTTCCTGTAGCAGCTACTCCGCCAACAGTAAGATCATAAACTTCAGCTTCCTCATCAATTGCATCTTCAGTTGTTGGTACTGTTACTGTAAAGTCAGT
>NZ_CANMDS010000004.1 GCF_947496725.1 uncultured Dokdonia sp. | reverse complement strand
TTAGCAATATCATTCATTGCCGTGTAATTCCCTACATTCTCATAATAAGTAACTAGAATATTAGAATCACCGCCAGTGATCTGAGCATCTTGCTCTGTAAGATCAAATTGTGCAGCATTTGCGATAGGTGAACATTCTTCAAGTGAAGAGATGTTGGGTAGGAAAGTGGGGTTAGGAACAACGGTAAGACGTACGTGCTCTCCAAGACCTACACAACCATTATCTGTGTCTGCTTCAACTCGTACCCAGATATCTTGAACACCTCCAGCACTTGTGTACGTAAGGTTGTTATTATAAGCAGAAGGATCTGCAATAGGATTTACTTCAGATAAAGCTTCTTGTTGTGTTTCATAGTAAGACACGATAACAACTTGCGGAGCAAACGATGCTTCTATAGCTGCTGTTGCTGCAGAAAAATCAAATAAAGCCACTCCATCACTATCTGTATCACACTCCATCTCATCTGCAAATAATGTGCCTGCAGGTATTTGAGAAGCACTAATTATAAGATTTATGGTCCCATCGCGAGAACACCCATTTAAGTTTGTTACCGTAACTCCAATTGCTTCAACAAATGGGTTACTACTATTCATATAAGCAGTAGGGTCTGGGATAGCTGCCCCAGAAGAATCAAAATAAGCAAAGGTTTCATTTGCGGCATTTGTGCTTAACTCGCCTTCTGCTTGGGTTAAATTTATAATGCTTACCCCATTCATATCATCATCACACTGGCGTAGCGTCGCAGGTGAAGTTAATACAGGTAGAGGATTTACTCGTAAATTTACTGGGGTGATAGAAAAACAACCCGTAAAAGCCGTATTCTCAACACGTGCAAAGATTTGATCATTATTTGGAGAACCTACGTTTTCATAAGCAAGTGGTAATGGATTTGCATTTGCAGTCGCATCAGGACCTGTTGCGTGGTAACTCACCACAAATTGCATAGGGTCAAGTCCATTTAAAACATCATCATTAAGTGTAGATAGGTCAAAGGTGGCAATACCATTTGTATCATCACCATCTGCAGCATCATCACAAATCTCATAAAGACCTGGCATTGTTGCTACAGGTAAATCTACAACGTTAATCATAAAGCTTGTAGTCGCTACACACTCAGCCAAGTTTGCATTTTCTACACGCACAAATATCTCATCTGTAGTAGAAGTGTAAGCCGCGGTACCTGTAAGGGCTCCTATTCCTGCCGGACCAGAAGCATCTGCAAGACTTAAGTGAAAAGTCACATCAAACTCATTAGGGTCTTGTCCGTTAAGGATATCTCCTATTTGTATGTCTAGATTAAAAGTAGCCGATCCGTCTGCATCTGTATCACATTCAAAAAGATCTGCTGGTTGCGTTGCTGTAGGTACCGTAAAAAATGTTACTAACGCCTCATCTGTCCCGGTATCACCATTAAAATCTGTTATAGTCACTTGGTAGTTACCAGAAGTCGTTACATCAAGTGTTGCTGTTGTAACTTGTGTACCCGTACCATCTAGTACTGGCATAAAACCTGCGCCCGTATCTACTGCCCAAGCATAACCAGCCGCATCTGGAGATGTCGCATCTAGCGTAACTGTCTCTCCATCACAAACCTCTTGATCTGCTCCTAAAGAAGCATTAACTATTGAGCAATCTGTAGTTCCTGCATTACCGGCAGTAGCATTTGTTTGACTTATAAAAATTTCACCTTGACCTCCATTCGTTGTACCTCCAATACTTGCAGCATAATTAGTTACTAAAAAAACATAAACCTCACCAACCTGCGCATTTGGAATAGTGGCATTCTCAATGGGTGCTGCCGAAAAACTACAATCTAATGGTGATCCTAACATACCACATACGTTAGTGTCATTAAAGGGCCCCCAAATAGCAAAATCCACATCAAGTCCATTTCCTGTAGGAGTTCCGTCGTCTTCTATAGATCCATTTTGAACGATTTCAAACTCAAGCGTTCCCGCTTGGTCTATTTGTAAAAAATACCAAGTTGGATAGGGCGTAGAGCCTAAACAGCCATAATCAATTCCTGATTCTCCAGAAGTAGTACAGTTTGGATTTGTACTACCATTGTAGCAGTTATCAAAGGGCTGAGCTAGCTCTGCCGTACAAAAAGGTACAGCGTCTGCACACGTAGGTCCACCAGGACTAGACTGTGCAAAAACCAATGTATTAAAAAAAGAAAATAGTATGAAAGCTAATGCTAGACGTAGGATTTTCATCATAGAAATGTTTAAGAGGTGAAAAATAGCATTTTTTTGCCAAAATTCTGTTAATCAAAGGCGGTTTTGTGTATCCTAACGGAGATTAATTGCAATTGTTATAAAACCTAATCTTATTAAGACAAGTTAGGTGTCAAAGCATTTGAGAGTGATATCACCTCCATAGCTTCCTTAACATCGTGTACTCGCAGTATACGTGCACCTTTACTTATTGCCACCGTATTAAGAACAGTCGTGCCATTAAGGGCATTATCTGCTGTCACATCTAAAGTTTTATAAATCATAGATTTACGAGAAACACCTGCTAGCACGGGTACTTCAAAAGCCTCAAGCAAGTCAAGGTTATTGAGTAGCTCAAAACTTTGCGCTGTAGTTTTTGCAAAGCCAAAACCAGGGTCTATAACAAGGTCATTAATCTTATGACTTTTTGCCACTGCAACTCGCTCTGAGAAGTAGTACATCACCTCTTTAAGAAAATTATCATAAGTGGTAAGTTGCTTCATAGTTTGAGGCGTCCCTCGCATATGCATCATTATATAAGGCACCTGCAATGCCCCTACAACAGCCATCATATCATCATCCAGCATCCCAGCACTTATATCATTTACAATAGCTGCACCTGCCTCAATTGCTTTTTTTGCTACGCTTGCGCGAAAGGTGTCTATGCTTATCACAATCTCCGGAAAAGTAGTAACTAACTGCCTTACCACCGGTATGAGCCTGCGCTCCTCCTCCTCTACCGAAATATCTGTCGCACCAGGCCTAGAGCTATATGCACCTACATCTATAAACGTAGCGCCATCGCTAAGCATCACCTCAACCTGACTTATGGCAGCATCTATATCACCATACTTTCCTCCATCATAAAAGCTATCTGGTGTGAGATTGAGAATACCCATTACCTTTGGTGTGGTGAGATCTATTAGCTTTCCGTTGCAGTTTATGGTCATTATAGGTTAACGTTGTTTAGATGTAGTTAGGTATTTATATACAGTAGTATCACTTATAAAGTCTCGAGGTATAGACTACCTCTAGTCTCTAGCCCCGATTGCCGTGTAAATCCCACAGCTGGCTGGTGCAACCGCCGCGAGGAATTGCAACAGAAAGCGGGATACTCCCCCAAAAGTACACCATAAATTGTGTGCTTCAAAAAGATAGTACACTTCTCTCTTTATAAGGCAAGGGGTATTTCTTATATTGAAGTTTTTAACCGAAATTTACCAAAAATCAAAAGAAACCCTATGGCCGATACGTCTGCGCAATATGATGCGGTAATCACTCAATGTAGAGATTTGTATATAAAAAAAATGAAGGATTACGGGAGTGCGTGGCGCATACTGCGCTTGCCGTCTCTTACAGATCAGATTTTTATAAAAGCACAACGCATACGTGG
Source organism: uncultured Dokdonia sp. (assembly GCF_947496725.1). Classification (GTDB taxonomy): domain Bacteria; phylum Bacteroidota; class Bacteroidia; order Flavobacteriales; family Flavobacteriaceae; genus Dokdonia. The sequence continues at coordinate 411,407 of NZ_CANMDS010000004.1, read as the reverse complement.
CTTACAGCAAAACGAGGTGCAAAAGGTAGATGAGGGACAGCAGTCTGAGTTTATAGGCATTATAAATTACTGTGCGATGGCGCTAGTAAACCTAGAGCGTGGTGTGGTAGAGCAACCCGACCTCGAGCTTGAGGAGGCTGTAAAGGCTTATGACGAGAAAATCGCACTCACAAAACAGTTAATGATGGATAAAAACCACGACTATGGTGAGGCCTGGAGAGATATGCGTGTGAGCAGCCTTACTGATCTTATATTGCAGAAGCTGTTACGTGTAAAACAGATAGAGGATAATAAAGGTAAAACACTGGTGTCTGAGGGGATTGATGCAAATTATCAAGATATGATAAACTATGCGGTGTTTGCAATGATACACTTAGGAGAGGCTTAATATTTATTACTGACTACAGATATATTAAAAACGACCAAAGCTTTTTTATGATGAAGGTACTTACACACATAGCACGCTTTATAGTAGGTGCTTTGTTTATTTTTTCTGGTTTTATAAAACTTAATGACCCGCTTGGGTTCTCATATAAACTTCAAGAATATTTTAGCGCAGAGGTGTTAGGGCTAGAGTTTTTATCTCCTTATGCACTGCTTATCTCCATCATACTGGTTGTAGTAGAGGTGCTACTGGGTATTGCACTGCTCGTAGGTTTTAGAAAGAAAATCACCTTGTGGCTGCTGTTTGCGATGATTGTATTTTTTACATTCCTCACATTTTACTCGGCTTACTTTAATAAGGTGACAGATTGTGGTTGTTTTGGCGATGCGATACCGCTCGTGCCTTGGGAGTCTTTTGCAAAGGATGTGATACTTCTAGTATTGATTCTCTTCTTAATGATTAACCAGAAACACATTAAACCACTCTTCTCAAAACTTATGAATGCATCGCTTGTTTTTGTATCATTTTTAGGATGTATGTTTTTTGGTATGCACGTACTTGAGCACCTACCGTGGCTAGATTTTAGAGCATATAAAGTAGGGTCTAATATTGCAGAGGGTATGGTGGTACCAGAAGGAGCACCAGAGGCGACCTTTGAGTATCAATGGACCTTTCTTGTAGATGGTAAAGAAGAGGTGATCACTACAGATGGAGGGTATCCAGAGGTAGATGGCACATACGTATCTTATGAGGTAGTACAAACAAGCGAGGGATATGAACCACCTGTGCACGACTTTACTATAGAGCGTGACGGCAGGGATTATACAACCACCTATCTTGAAAAAGAAAATCTAATCGTAATCATTGCCTACAATTTACTCAACACAGAACCTCAGGGTTATTACAACATACGTAATATAACAGAAGAGGCTATACGCAAAGGGTATAATGTAATAGGGCTAAGCTCATCTGCCCAAGACGCTGCAGATGCTTTTGTACAAGAAAACAGATTGCCATTTAAGTTTTTCTTTACAGATGAGACGGTACTTAAAACCATTGTACGCGCAAACCCTGGTATTGTGAGTATGCATAAAGGAACCATTCTTCAAAAATTGCATTACAATGATGCAGAAGACCTACGACTTGTACCACAAGAAAATAGTAAACCAGAAATGGACTTTGCTCTCAAGTACGAGCTAGACAGTATTGCATATCTTGACCAGAAGTACCGCAAACTAATGTACCTCTCTGAAGGTCCAGAAAAAATAGCAGAGGCTAAAAAAGCAGGTGTAGCCCCAGAAGAGTTGCAAGGCTTTTTATGGAAACAGCAGGAACTACTAGACAGCATAAATTTACAGCGGGTAGAACGCATACTTACTACCTCTGGTTATCCAGGTAAAAGCATTGTAGGAGAACCTACAAACACCGCAGCCTGGTATGTAGTACAGCATTCTAATAAAATAGACACTTATCTAGACACTATAAAGGAGGCTGGAGCAAAGGGAGAATTACCTATGCGCCTCGTTGCAATGATGGAGGATCGTTATCTCTCACAGCAAGACCTCCCACAAGTATATGGAACGCAAGGCGTAAACTATGGGTCTGGTGATTTTATGTGGCCTGTAAAAAACCCAGAAGAGGTAAATGCAATGCGTGCTCAAGCAGGTTTTACACAAACTATTGAGGAGTATGCACAAGCACTCTTTGGTGAAGGCTTTGAGTATAAAGCAATTTCTATAGAAGATGCGCTTGCTATAAAACAAGGAAAACTCACTCCTAGTGATATAAAATAACTTGGTCAAGCAACTTATATATAAACTAGGCTATGCACTTCTCACCTTATGGGGAGTTGTGACGGTTATCTTCTTTTTATTTACGGTACTACCCGGTGATCCCGCACGTATGATGCTAGATCAAAATGAAGACCCAGAACAACTAGCAAAGGTGCGTGCAAAGTATGGTTTTGATAAGCCTGTAAGTACTCAGTATGGGTATTACCTCAATGACTTATCACCATTATCTTTTCACGCAAGTGATCATACTAACTACACCTCTCTCACTTCTGGAAAGTATAACGCTACTCCCCTATTTACGATAGGTAACACTACTGTAGTATTAAAATATCCATACTTACGAGAAAGCTTTCAGAAAACAGGTAAACCGGTCACTCAGGTTATTGCAGAAACGCTACCTAACACTATTGTACTGGCCGTAAGCGCCATACTTATAGCGATAGTTATTGGGATTATACTCGGTATTATTTCGGCGCAAATGAGGGACACCTGGGTAGATAAGACCATACAAATTGTGAGCACCCTGGGGATGAGTGTCCCTAGTTTTTTTAGTGCTATTTTGTTTGCTTGGCTATTTGGCTATGCATTGCACTCATTTACTAATCTTAATATGACGGGTAGTCTGTATGAGATGGATAATTTTGGCGAAGAGGTACACATACGCTGGAAAAACCTCATATTACCAGCCCTTGTTTTAGGCATACGCCCACTAGCAGTTGTGATACAACTTATGCGCAACTCACTTCTCGAAGTATATAATCAAGAGTACATACGTACCGCCCGTGCAAAAGGGCTTAGCACCTACCAGATTATTAAAAACCACGCTATTAAAAATGCGCTCAACCCTGTTGTAACTGCTATTTCTGGATGGTTTGCATCTATGCTAGCCGGTGCTGTTTTTGTAGAATACATCTTCGGGTGGAACGGACTTGGTAAAGAGATAGTAGACGCGCTCAATACGTTAGATCTCCCTATTATTATGGGAGCTGTACTAGTGATTGCAACCCTATTTGTTATCATTAATATCTTAGTAGACTTTGTATATAAATGGCTAGACCCAAAGGTAAAACTGGGATAATAGAACATTACCTTACGAAAACGGTATCGTGAAAACTACGTTAACCGCACCCCAAACTTCAATTACGGGTGTTATATTTGTTATGATGAGTACGCTTTCGCGAAAGCGTAATAACAACCCTTATTAATCACTTTGATAAGCTCATCTATAATCACATACAACTAACAAGCTACTACCCTAGCGCCGAAAAATATACATAATGAGAAAACACATCGTTGCCGGAAACTGGAAAATGAACAATGACCTTGCTGCCACAGCTGGTCTCATCACAGACTTAAAACGCAAAGTAAATAATGGTGATGCAGAGGTTATTATTGCTCCTACATACATTAATTTACATAGTGCCTTTGAGAGTCTAAGCGATAGTAACATCACAGTAGCCGCACAAAATATGCACCAGGCAAAAAGTGGAGCTTACACTGGTGAGATCTCTGCAGCGATGCTTAAAAGTGTGGGGGTAAATACAGTAATTTTAGGTCATAGCGAGCGTCGTGCTTATTTTAATGAAGGAGATGAGCTTCTTACAGAAAAGGTAAATGCTGCCCTTGAAAACGAGATGCGAGTGATATTTTGTTTTGGAGAAGAGCTAGAAGATCGCAAGGCTGGCAACCAAGAAAAGGTTGTAGAGAGCCAGCTTAAAAACGCACTTTTTCATCTTGATGCTTCGGCTTGGTCTAGTATCGTGCTAGCATATGAGCCAGTATGGGCAATAGGTACGGGAGAGACGGCCTCACCAGAGCAGGCACAAGATATGCACGCGTTTATAAGAAAAACAGTTGCAGAGACCTATAACGAAGAAGTAGGAGAAAATGTAACCATACTTTACGGAGGATCTGTAAAACCTGGTAATGCAAAAGAGATTTTTGGCAAGCCAGACGTAGATGGCGGCCTCATAGGTGGTGCATCGCTTAAGGCAGATGACTTTTTTGAAATTGTAAATGCTTTTGCTTAAAAGCAGCCACATTTTATCATAAATAGGAATGCGCTAGCCATCACGGCTAGCGCATTTTTATTTTATATCAATTGGTATTAGTATTTTAGAGCTAAATCTTATTGTAATGAAAATACTTTCGCTCGCTCTACTTATAATATTAACCACCTCAAGCTGTGCTGCTCAAACTACTAGTGAGACTGCCACAAACCGTGATGGATCACTGGCTCTCTTTAAAAACAAAAAAGAAAGCAACGCCATTTATGTGACTAAAAGTGGCAATATGGGCATAGGCAAAAAGAAGCCTACAGATAAGCTAGAAGTAAACGGACGTATACACGCTCGCTCTGTAAAAGTAGATCTAAAAGAATGGGCAGATACAGTTTTTGAAGACGGGTATGATTTAGCCCGCTTACGCGAAATTGAGAACTACATAAACACAAACGGGCATCTGCCAGAAATACCCTCTACCGAAGAGGTACTTAAAAACGGTATAGAACTAGGTGAGATGAATAGATTACTCCTCAAAAAAGTAGAAGAACTCACACTACACCTCATACGCCAAGAGAAACAAATAGAACAAGCACTAGATAAGGTCGCAACGCTCGAAAAAGAAATAGCTACGATTAAAAAATCATAGGTATGAAGCGGCTAGTCATCATCATACTTATTGCTTTCTCTTACACCATTACGGCACAAGAGGACAGATTTTATATAAGAACTGTTTCAAATGCTATAGAAATACCTACACAAACGCAAGACTCTGTTGTTACGTATACAGGAGATGACTTGCGTTTAAAAACGCTTTTTGAAAAACACGACGTAAAGATCTTTAGAAGAGGGTTTAAATACGCTACTCGTGATAAGCTCAAGCGCACCTTCTTTGCTATTGCCACTACACCTGCCTTTCAGAAAGAGTTAAAAATGATTGCTCCAGATATATTTGAGTTTTCCGAAAGCATTACCGCTCAAAAACTACAAATCTATGAGCCTAATGATTATGGAGTAACAAGTACTACAGGGCAAAATCTGGGCTCATCTTTATTATTTGACTACTATGACTTTATGGGAGTACCCCAAGCCTGGTATTACACAACGGGTTCTCCAGATGTGCACATTGGTATTTCTGATGGATATGTAGATCCAGAAGATCCAGAGTTTGCTGGTAAACTTACAATGGTAAAAAAAAGCAGCCTCTCTAGTGGTCACGGTTATAATATTGCCGCAATTGCAGCTGCTCAAGGTGATAATGCCTATGCTGGTGCAGGTGTATGTTATGATTGTAGTATAAAAACCACAACTTATGGAGATTTTAAAGAGTTTAATCAACTACTAGAACTTGCGAGAAGCGGCGTGAAAGTAATAAACTGCAGCTGGGGAAGTCGCACTTATTACGAGACTGCTCAAGAGGCAATTAATGAGATGCGAGATCTAGGGACCATCATTATATCTGTACCCCATAATGCACCTTATAGCAAAACCAACGGAACACAATTAAGATACCCAGGAGCCTATGAGCACGTACTTTCTGTGGGTAGTGTGCAACATAAATATGATACTATAGAAGATGGTCTCAATATAGAAGAAAAGAATGGTAAATATTATGCCGAAAAACAACAGTATCACCTCTCCCGCACAGGAGGATTTGCAAATAATGACCCAAAAGACAACTATAGACTGTATTTAAGCTCAACAAATAATCTTGACGCTACAGTAGATATTGTGGCACCGGGTAATGACATCTTTCAGTATTACAAGTTTCAAAAAAATGGAGAGATTGCTTACAATCCATATCAAGCTACCTCACCCGCAGCACCACTAGTAACCGGCACTATAGGTCTTATGCTCTCTGTAAACAATGACTTATCTGTAGATGAGATGAGTAGTATTATAAAACTCTCTGCTACAAACATAGATCACATTAAGGCTAACGAGCCGCTACGTGGCCTCTATGGCGCAGGGTCTTTACACACTGGCAGAGCAGTAAAAATGACACACGAGATGCTGCAACCAGACAGCTATACGCTTTTAGAAAATCAAAACTTTACAAGATGGAATTTTAGCTTACGAGCTCCTTATAAAGTACTTATAAGAAATGAGCAATTTAGAGAAGCTGCCCGAGTACATTTTACTGCAAAAGAAGAGATTCTCATCGATACAGAAACCGTATTTTTGCCCGATGTAAATGGATCTATACTTCTCACCATAGACCCAGAAGTAACATACAACTTACAAAAAAACAACTAATGACTCCCATCTACCTAGGCTACACATTTACTATAGAACCACGCGACCCTGCTACAGAAATTCTCATTGCAGAGCTAGGCTACGCAGGTTTTGAAAGCTTTACAGAGACCTCTACCGGTGTAATTGCATACATACAGAAGCAAGAGGCGTTTCCAGAAGGTGAGGTACACTTTGACCAACTACTCAATGATATACAGATTTTAAATTCTCAAGAATTTAAAATCACATATACTGCAGAAGAGATAGAGCAAGTAAACTGGAATGAGGAGTGGGAAAAGAATTTTGAACCTATAGAAGTAGATGGTAAGTGTGCCGTGAGAGCGCCCTTTCACAAAAAAACAGACGTAGCCTTTGATATCGTAATAGAGCCAAAAATGTCTTTTGGGACCGGCCATCACGAGACTACACATATGATGATCAAGCACCTCCTTAAACTTGATGTTACAGGTAAGAAAACACTAGATATGGGATGTGGCACAGGCGTGCTTGCTATACTTGCAGAGATGCGTGGCGCACAACCTATAGATGCTATAGATATAGACAACTGGTGCTACCTTAACACTATAGAAAATGTGGAACGTAACAACTGTAAACACATCACCACTTATGAAGGAGAAGCCTCTTTACTTAGTGACAAAAATTACGACATCATCATCGCAAATATAAATCGCAACATACTACTAAGTGACATCCCTACCTATGCTAGCTGTCTTCCCGAAGATGGAATTTTATTATTAAGTGGATTTTATACAGAAGATATCCCGCTTATTTCTGAAAAATGCAATGAACACGGACTTTATTTCGTTAGTAACTACGAGCGCAATAATTGGGTCGCTTGTAAGTTTGAGAAGCGAGGCTAGACACAGTTAGAGAGTTGATAATATTATGTTAGAATTACGCTTTCGCGAAAGCGTAAACCCACAAAATTTGTAAATTTGTAGCAAAAATCTTAATGATATGAGCAATCAAGAAAAATATCAAGAAGAACTAGACATCTTAACCGAAGAATCACCGGCACACGAGATTATACTCTATAATGATGATGTAAATACCTTTGATCACGTGATCAATACACTCATCTATGCTTGTGATCACGAAGAAAATCAGGCACACCAGTGTGCACTACTGGTACATTATAAAGGGAAATGCTCTGTAAAGTCTGGCGATTACAAAGATTTAGAGCCTCGTTGTTCTAAACTTTTACAAGCGGGACTCAGTGCAGAAATTGTATAAAATCATTCCTCAGAATTAATCACAAAAACTATTGCGCTCCCGTAGCGCATTTGTTATTTTTGCGAGGCAAATTAAGCATCTTAAACGAAGATTATGAATCTACACGAATATCAAGGAAAAGAGATATTAAATAGTTTTGGCGTACGTATCCAACGCGGTTATGTAGCACAGACTCCAGATGAAGCTGTTGCAGCTGCCAAAAAACTTACAGAAGAAACCGGTACTGGATGGCACGTAATCAAAGCCCAAGTACACGCAGGTGGACGCGGTAAAGGTGGCGGTGTAAAACTCGCAAAAAGTCTTGATGAAGTAAAAACAATCGCAGACCAGATTATAGGGATGGATCTTGTAACACCTCAGACTAGCGCTGAAGGTAAGAGAGTACACCAAGTACTTGTTGCAGAGGATGTATACTACCCAGGTGACAGCGAGCCAGAAGAATATTATATGTCTGTACTTCTTAACAGAGGGACAGGTCGCAATATGATTATGTACTCTACAGAAGGTGGGATGGATATTGAGACGGTAGCAGAGGAGACTCCGCACCTTATCTTTCACGAAGAGATAGATCCTGCAACAGGATTACTTCCTTTCCAAGCACGTAAAATCGCTTTTAACCTTGGGTTAAGTGGTGCTGCTTTTAAGGATATGACAAAGTTTGTTGCTGCTCTTTATAAAGCATACACAGATTCTGACAGTTCACTTTTTGAGATCAACCCTGTTCTTAAAACAAGTGACGATAAGATTATGGCAGTAGATGCTAAGGTATCACTAGATGATAACGCATTATACCGTCGTAAAGATTATGCAGCTATGCGTGACAAGCGTGAGGAAAACCAAGTAGAGGTTGAAGCTGGTGAGAAAGGACTTAACTATGTAGACCTAGACGGAAACGTAGGGTGTATGGTAAATGGTGCTGGACTTGCGATGGCAACTATGGACCTTATCAAACAATCTGGTGGTGAGCCTGCAAACTTTCTTGACGTAGGAGGTACTGCAGATGCTGAGCGTGTTGAAGCTGCTTTCCAATTAATACTTAAAGATCCAGCTGTAAAGGCAATCTTAGTAAACATTTTTGGAGGAATTGTACGTTGTGACCGTGTGGCACAAGGTATTATCGATGCATATAAAAATATGGGAACTATAAACGTGCCTATCATTGTACGTTTACAAGGTACTAATGCAGATATTGCAAAGAAACTTATAGATGATTCTGGACTTGACGTTCAATCTGCTATCGAGTTTAAAGAAGCTGCAGATAAAGTTCAGGCTGTACTAGCTTAAGACTTACATTATATAAACGTGAGTTATCACGTTGCAAAATCCCGCTTTTATAGAGCGGGATTTTTTTGTTTTGGTAACATTGCACTATATGTAATAAAATCTCATAATTGGTATCTATTCGGTCATAAAAATTGCTTAATTAAGGTGACATAAATAAGGTTTTTAAAGATTACTTAGGGTGTGTTCTATGACGCTTTCGCGAAAGCGTTATTTGAAAATCAACACAACGTTAACGACTGTAAATGAGGGTTAAAGAACAGTTAAGCTTCAAGTCGAGGTGTCACATATAGAAAAAATAGCCGTCTCTTTGTTATAGAATTAATCAAAAAAACAAAAACCTATTATGAAAAAAGTAAACCTATTAGTACTTGTAGCCTTATTATCAATAAGCACAGTATTTGCAACCGAAACTGAACCAACGTCTGACGAGAAAGGAAAGACTGTAACTCAACAAGTGGCAACTCTATTAAGCGAGCCAGGATTTGAGGTAAAAAAAGATCTTACTGCACAAGTTACCTTGATGGTAAACAAAGCAAATGAGGTAGTTGTTATAGATGTAGACACTAAAGAAGAATATGTAGCTGCTTTTATTAAGTCACGCCTTAATTATGAAAAACTAGACACTCAAACTGTAGGAACTCAATTTACAGTGCCTGTACGTATCGTACCGGGAGTATAAAACTCTTTAATATTGTAAAGCCAGACATAGTCTGGCTTTTTTTATGGATTTAAGTTACTAGATAGGCTTTGCTCCTTAATCGTATCTCAACTATCTTTACCATCTATGAAAAAGGCACTACTCCTACTTTTACTAGCTTGTTCTTTTATAAGTGAAGCACAGCAACGGTTTCCCACACTCTCTACAGAGGCAAGTATCGAGCTCATAACTATAGGACCTGGTCCAGAACTTTATGATGCCTTTGGGCACACTTCTGTGCGTGTTAAAGATGTGCCTAACAAGATAGACCTGGTTTTTAATTATGGTGTTTTTGACTTTGATACGCCTAATTTTTACTTAAAATTTGCTAGAGGAAAACTACTTTACAAGCTAGCTGCCGCTCCTTATAAAAATTTTGAGTACAGCTATAAAGCACAACAGCGCTGGATAAAATCACAAGAGCTCAATCTAAATCAGCAAGAAAAGCAAGGTGCCTATGAGTTTTTACTCAATAATTTAAGTGAGACTAATCGCTACTATAAATATGATTTCTTTTATGACAACTGTGCAACACGACCTTATTATGCCGTTGCATCTTCTGTAGAAGGGTCTCTTGCATTACAACATACGGGTATAGATACAACGCTCACTCATAGAGATCTTATAAGACAGTATGTACCCTGGAACAGCTGGGGAAGTTTAGGAATAGATGTAGCTCTAGGATCTGTGATAGATCGTGTTGCCACGCCAGAGGAGCATTTATTTTTACCTAACGAGCTTATGGCTTCTTTTAAAACAGCCCAAGTAACTAGTGGAAATAGTTCAAAAGCACTGGTTAAAAACTCTCAGACTATATTTGAACCTAGTTTTATACACTCTTATGGAGTACCTTTTTATGTAAGCCCACTATTTATACTAGGACTCATTGCTTTATTTATCATTTACAAGACCTATAAAGACTTTAAAGGTGGTAATGGAATAGGGTGGCTAGATACTACTCTTCTACTTTTTACGGGTGTTACGGGTATGCTAGTGGCTTTTTTGTGGTTTGGGACAGATCATATTGCTACCGCTTGGAATTATAATATTCTCTGGGCATTTCCTTTTCACATACTTGCGGCATTTGCCGTTAAGAAGGTGCAACCTGCAAGATGGATTTATCCTTATATGAAACTAGCAGTTATATTAATGTGTTTACTATTTGCTCACTGGGCGATAGGAGTACAGAGTTATGCTCCCTCATTGTTGCCGCTTCTTATAGCAATAACTGTAAGGTATATTTATATATTGAGAAATATAAAACTTACACGCATAGAAGCATAGTTTTATTATTGCCCTCTAAAATTGATTACCGTACTTATAGTCTTAAGGATAATACTCAAATCCATAAAAAGGTTACGGTGCTTGATATAATATAAATCATATTGCAACTTTTCTAGTGCCCCTTCTTCAGAAGTGGTGTAACTTCCCATTACTTGTGCCCAGCCAGTGAGACCAGGTTTTACAATATGCCTTGTCTCATAAAAAGGAATTTCTTTAGATAATTCTTTCACAAATACTGGACGCTCTGGTCGAGGTCCTATCACGCTCATCTCTCCTAAAATTACATTGAAAAATTGAGGAATCTCATCTACTCTACTCATTCTTAAAAACCTCCCAAAGCTGGTGATACGACTATCACCTTTCTGGGCATAGGCAGCTCCATCTTTTTCGGCATTAACAATCATTGTGCGTAGCTTGATAATTTTAAAAGGTTTACCATTATGCCCTACTCGCGTTTGTGTATAAAAAAGTGGCCCCCTATTACCTATTAAATTACCTAACCAAATAAATGGAGCAAAGACTACAAAGAAGCTTATACCAATAATGCCTAGTAAAAGATCAAACACCCTATGTATAAGTCTATAAAACTTATTTTGATTACTTCTGCTAAAAGGAAAGTAGCGATAAAAATCTTTGTCTACGTGTTGAACAGGTACCCGCTGCACAATCTCCTCATAAACCTGCATATACTCCCTTATAGGGAATCCTTTTTCTAAAAGAAGTATGAGCTCGTTGTATAACGGTAGGGTAATACCATCTGAGTAGCTGCTTGCAACAATAATCTCTGAGATACCATTATCACTTATAGTTTGTAATAAGCCTTCTGGCGGGTAACGCTTAGCATCTGTTGCAATTACTTCTTCTATAGACATAGGTTCTGTATTTACATAACCCGCTATTTTATAATTAGGATCTGCACTTTCTAAATTTTTGATTATTGTGGTAATATTAAAAGAGTCTCCTACTACAATGGCTTTTTTGTAAAATCTAGGAGCGGCAATAACAGTGATATATAACCATCTCCAGAGACTTATACCTACAACCATAGCCAAGAAGAAAAATACAATCTGTAATCTGTTTTCTGGCAAAATAGGTGTGTAAAAAGGGGTTAGTAAATAAAACAATACGGTAACAGATACTGTAAGAATAACATTCTTAAGCATTGTTTGAAATTTTACTGTTTTGGGTAAGAAGTATAGTTCAAAAACAGTCCCAAAAATAGAGAGGTACGCAATGAGCACAATAATAGCTACACGATTCTCACTATTAAGTTCTAGGTAGTCAAACTGGAGAAAAATTTGTGTAAGATATAACGCGCCCAGCACCGCTATAATATCAAAAATACGCAACAAAACTTTACGTTCTGAAACGTCAAAATGTATATCTGGCAAACGCGACATTAGAGGGTTGGTTAGTACGGTAAATATATCACAAAATTAGCAGAGCACTTGATGCCACTTACTTTTTACGTTTTGCCAGGCAAAAGAGTTTGCCTTCTCACGCGCATTTTTTGTGATATCTATAGAGTCTTGATTACTAGAAATCACACTAAGTACTTTTGAAACAAATAGTTGAACATCTCCAGCAGGAGTAAGACATCCATCTTCACCATCGCTTATAAGATATGGGAGACCTCCCACATTTGTAGATATTACTATTAATCCTAATGCCATTGCTTCAACTACACTTAGCGGCATATTATCAAAATTTGTGGTATTTATAAAGATATCGTGTTTTATGCTCTCTTTAATCCACTCCTTTTTTGATAATTTTCCAGTAAAAGTCACGGGTAAATTATTAGTTCTAGCATACTCTTTACAGCTTTGCAAACTCCCATCCTTTTCTGGCCCTACCATCGTGAGCGTAGCATCCGGATGATGAGTGAGAAGTTGTTCTAAAACTTTAATCGCCATTAAAGGATTATATATTTTGGCAAATGATCGCACCCAGAGTAACTTGGGTTTAACGTTCTCCCTCTCTGTAAACGGGTACTTTTCTATCTCAAGTGTATTAGGAATGTGTATGAGGTTTGAGAATCCCGCTTTCGCGAAAGCGCTATACAAATAACCACTAGGCGCAACATTTATTTTTGCATTACCAAAAAGTGCTTTACATATTTGTGGTTTATTTTCTAGCCGCTCTGGCAAATTACCACCGTGTAAGATGGGAATATAAGGGATGTTACTCTTGCTACAAAGCCTCCCTATGATCACTGCATACCAGAAGTTAAACGTGCTGTAGGTATCAATTAGAACGACATCTACAGTGTCCCTTACCTTGTAAAATGTAGCAATCATATCCAGCAACCTGAGAAGTTTATTAGGCTTTTGAGATGTAATTATTACGTCATAGCCCTCCTGCTCGAGCAGCGGGCTCAAGGTTTCTATAGTAGTAAGTGTTTTACCACTAGCGGAGAGCGCGTTTCCTACGTACAGGAGTTTTCTTGTTTTCATTTACAATATTTAATAGGCACAAAGCATAAATAAAACCTGGTGCCGCAATACGCATTGAAGAGTGGTTTATAGTTAAAAACCAAAACAACAGCGCAGAAAAAAACAAATAGTTACGCCTGTTTTTGGATCTAAAAACTAATGGATAAATGATTAAAATGCCAAGTATTACTAAACCTAAGATACCGTGCTCTGATAATAGTCTACTTATCTCATTGTGAGAGGCAACTCCAACAATGTTTTCATTACCTCTTAACTCTTTTACCTTTCCTGCACCAACTCCTACAAGCGGATTATTATAAAATGCAGATATCTCTGTCTCTAGTAACTCTGCTCTACCTGTTGTGATATCACTCTTAAGTCTACCCGCTGCATCTCTATTTGTATATCGTTTATTTATAAGTCCATTGGTTTGAAAGGAGCTATACAATGAAGCCCCTACTACAACACCACCCAGTAAGATGAGATAGGTTATCATCTTCCTTCTAACTTTTCCTTTGGATCCAGCAAAATAGATTATTAAAAAAGCACCACTACAGACTAAACCTGTGATAACCCCACCACGCGAAAAAGTAATTATACCCTTATAAAGCAAAAAGCCTATTAAGGCCAGATGAACGAATAACAGCACTTTATTCTTACTATTAACAATTAATTGTACTAGAGCCATAAACATACCTAAACCTAGTACGGTAGATACTTGATTAGGTCCAAAACCACCGGTAGCCGCATAATTTGCTCCGGTACTGCGTAAAGTCTCCCTCAGATCTGGAGTTCCAAGAGTTATATAAATAGACATTGCGACTATGGGTAATAGAATCCATTTTGTAAGATTAGATAGCTGGCGATACGTTATTCTTCTATCTATACAATATAATGCAGATATTCCTAAACATACGGGACCGCTAAGGTTAAAGAAAACGGCTTTCTTCACATCTGTCCCTAAATCAAGTGTTATTGAAGCTACAAGCACGCTAGGTAATAGCAAGAATATATATATCCAATAAACACCAGATTTTCGGCTAGCACCGCTCAAAAAGAGCCCAATTAACATAAATGAAATTACAGAATACTTTCCCGCCTCATAGATAGGGACGGCATTACTCATTCTAAAAAAAACCTCTGCGCCTGCTATGTAAGCCGCCCCCATAAGGGCTTCATTATTTTTATTCCCAGTCCTTAAAATCTGGATTATAAAATAAGCTACAACACCAAGAAAATAAACAATTGCAAATGGCTTTACAAAGTACACCAAAACCCCAATGATAATATGAATTATCAAAAAGACTGTATATGTTTTATTTTGAGAAATACTCACCACCCTAAGATATTAAATCATTATAAATGGGCATTAACTTTTCTATAAAAGCGTCTTTGCTATAGGTTGTACTTACGCTTTCGCGAAAGCGGTCTCCCATTACCCCTCGTATATTATCTTTGTTTGTGATTAATTGAGTAAGCACATCAGGAAGCTCTTCAATAACGTTATCAATAACAAATCCATCTTGACCTACTACCTCAGCACATTGCCCAACGTTTGTTACTACAACCGGCAAACCACAATTTGCATACTCAAGTAGAGATACCGGCAGCCCTTCTGATAAGGAAGTTAAAACCCCAATAGTGCTTTGGTTAAGTATGTGACTTATATCTTGACAGCTTCCGTACAAAAAAACACTATTAGATAGGTTATTTGTAATAATACTATCCATCACAGATTTTGAATAATCGTCATTAAAAGACTTCCCCACAAGATGAAGCGTCCAATCTGGACACTGCAATTGTGTTTTTGCAAAAGCATCAATAAGCGCTAAATGATTTTTTTGAGGGCGTAAATTTGCTAGACACACTATGCGCTTCCCTGCTTCCCCATTAAGTAACGTCTTTTTAGATTGATTAACCGTTACAGTAGCAAAATTTTGTAAAAAGTGTACTTTATTAATCTTAAGCATTTCCTTAGACCATATGGCAAGCTTAGGATTTACAACTATCGCTGTATTTATATAAGGTCCTAGTAGCTTGAGTAAATAGGATTTTCTATTTTCTAAAGAGTCACTCATTCCATAATGATCGTGCCAGATTACCTTAATATTATTATTATAAATTTTTGCAAAAACTGCAAGATGTATTGAGGTAGAATGTGCGTGAATTATATTTATTTGTTTTCTCTTTAACCATTTAAAAAATCGAAAAAAAGCAATTACGTCTAGGGACGCTTTTTTATTTAAAATAAAAAGGCCCTCTTTAACAAACAGTTCATTTTCTAGCAATCCGCCTCGTC
This sequence comes from uncultured Dokdonia sp., assembly GCF_947496725.1. Lineage (GTDB taxonomy): Bacteria > Bacteroidota > Bacteroidia > Flavobacteriales > Flavobacteriaceae > Dokdonia. The sequence continues at coordinate 395,744 of NZ_CANMDS010000004.1, read as the reverse complement.
TTGTGGCACATATATATGATTCTACACCATCCTGAGATAAAGCATTTGCAATATTTACTGCCATACGCTCTGCCCCTCCTGCGTCTAGTGAGTCTATAAGTTGTAATACCCTCATTAAAGCAATTCTTTTATCTGAGCTGTAAATGTGTCCATCGTATATTGCCTAGACCATTGTGTGGCAGCATTACTCATTTTATGTAAAGATGCACTATCTTCTAGCTGTTTGATTAGTTGAGTAGTGTTTATTTTATCTGGATCTTCAACAAGTATTCCTCTGCTGCCATTATCTAGCATCCAAGGAACACAAGAAACTTGAGTAACTATAGGAATTGCTCCCCAAAACATACCCTCTGCAATAACCTTAGGCCAGCCTTCACTTTTTGATAATAGTATGACAAGATCAGATCTTTTGTAAGCTTCTTTTACTGTGTTTGCCTGTTGGTTTCCTCTCAAAATGACGTAATCAAGGAGACCATTTTCCTTCCTATACCATTTAATATCTTCCATTTGTGGACCATCGCCAAACATCTCAAGCACTATATCAAGACCAGCTTTACGTAACTTGTTTATAAGCTGTACCGTTTCAAATGGTCGTTTATTACTTCCCATTGTACCTACAAAAATTGCTCTTAAAGGTTTATCAAAATTTCTCTTTTTAAAAGAGTCTATCTCTTCTAGGTAATAACTTGCTGTAAAAAAAGGGGTGATATTACTGGTACTATTTTCCCACTCTCCATACACTAGTACTTGTATATTTTTAGTAAGTGTGGTACTCGATAAAATCTTTTTTTGAAGTCTGTAAGCGAGTGGTTGTTTTGACAAAGGGTCCCAATTTCCAGCATACTTGGCAGTTTTCTTCTTATTAGGGAACAGAACTTGTACCATACAAGCAAGTAAGCACAGGTTACCCGGAGCCCGCAAGTGTATGTGATCTGCCTTACACATAGCACTCCATAAAACGATGGCTTGATACGGCAATGTAAGTATAGATATAAGTGCGACAAAAAAGCTGTTAAATTCTAGTCTTCGGAGACTTTTAATATTGATGTCCTGTCTATCAAATGGAGCAGTGAGTAGTGCTCTTTTATAACTAGTGGGACATACAAAGGTTACTTGATCTACAGAATCAAGCCAAATATTCATCTCTTTTACATAAGGGGCATACCCTTCATATATTCCGTTTTTATCTAAGATAGGAGCGTCAGAAATAACTAAAAAATCCATTATATGTAATCTTTAGAATCTTTAGCACTTACCATCTTTGCGGGTACTCCCAATACTGTAGTACCTTCTTTAACATCTGTAATTACTAAGGAGTTTGCTCCTATAACAGCCCCATCACCTACATTTATTCCTCCTGCGATAACAGCTCCAGCAGCCATATAAACACGATTACCTATTGTAGGAACACCGCGGTGTGCTCCTCGTCCACTCACACCTATGGTTACTCCTTGCGAGATATTACAATGCTTCCCTATTACGGTTTCTGGACTAATAATTATACCTGAGTAGTGACCTATATATAAGCCTTCACCTATTGTTGCTGCATAGGGTAATGTTATCCCTGTAATCACTTCAATCCATTTCTGAAAAAAAACACCAACAACCAGTAAGGGTGCTTTTACAATCTTGGGCATTGTAGATCTATAAATGGCATTAAAGAAACGATATACAAACAAAGCCCACAATCCTTGCTGTGTTAACACCAGTAATAATGCACTGCTCTTACTGTACTCTTTATAACGTTGTATGTCCTTTTTATAACGCATTATCTAGGTTTGCTTAAAAGTAAGCTAAAAAGACCAACAGTGCGACCCAGAGCTTCTGTTAATGCTTCTTTACGGCTAGAAGTAGTAACCACATTTACAAAACGAATAAGTGTCAAAACACTACTTATCGCATACCATTTTATAATATTAATAAATCCAGGCTTAGGGTGCATCACTCTCCACACATACCAGCCATTACGTGTTACCATTTTACCATAATGATATTGATTAGGCCTTCCAGAAGCGTCGTGATGATGCGCAAGGTTTGCGCCTGTATGTACATATAGCTGTCCTAGTTTTGAAATTCTGAATGTATAATCTGCATCCTCATAAAGACCGTAACCTTCAAAATATTCAGAGAATTTATTCTTTTTTAAAACCTCTAGAGGAAAGCTGGAGACTCCTCCCATAAGCTGTTTTACTTCATAAATTTTTCCAGTAGGAGGCAAGAAACTAACAGACCTGCCGTGACCATATTTCGGTAGGACGCCTGGTGGAGTATTTGCATCTAGACCTAACTTTCTTCTTAATTTAAAACGCGCTCCCTCTTTCCTTCTATACCCATCATAATAGAAGTGATGTATATCTCTTGGGTTTAATGTTTCTGCACGCTCCCACTGCACTTCGTTATTAATGTAACCTCCTACACCATAAGCATTAGGATATGCTTGATACACGTCAAGTATTTTCTCAAAATATGTAGGTTCAAGCACTGTATCATCATCTAGAAAGCACACCACATCCATCGTATTACTTACTCGATCTATTCCGTAATTCCGCTGTTTAGTAAGACCTCTTTGTGCGTCTAAAACTTTGTAGTAGACGAGGTTTTTTATTCCGCTTTCGCGAAAGCGTACTTCTGTCTCATCATTAACACTTCCATCTATAATGAGGATCTCATCTGGGTAAACCGTTTGGGTTTTTACAGAATCTAGTAGCGTGGTAAGCGCTACTGGGCGCATATAGGTGCAAATTATTAGAGAGAATTTCAAATTATATAATACGTTTTAAAGAATGATATAAATTGCAAAAAAAACGATCTCTCACCAAATAATCTACATATAATTTACGATTAGACTTTTGCAAGGTTGCAAAAGAAACTTGATCATATTTTTTATGAAAAGCCAGTAGCGCTTCCTCTATATTATCTTCTACATTTAATTTACAAATATGTTGCTCCCAATTTATGACACCTTCAAGTGGCAAGTGGCAATCTGTATCTATTAAAACTGGGATACGACCACAGGCTAGGGCTTCATAAAATCTTACAGAAAAATTACCTGCCCCTCTTAGGCAAAAGGTATAAGGAGCGCCGTTTAAATTTTCAAAAAATTCTTTTGAAGTTTTCTGTCTTTCGGCTTTAGATCTGGCACCTGCTCTGTATTTTGATCGATATATAAAACTGGTCTCTACACGATCAAATTTTTCTAATTTCTTCAGATATTTATAACGTTGCAAAGCAGCATAAAAGACATTTTGGAAATCTGTTTCATCTTTAAGAAAAGCTCTTAACAAATTTCTTTTTATTACGGACATTATAACACGGGATCGCTCTAGATAATTTTTTGAAGCAAATCCAGTAAAAGAAATTTGAGGTGAACTTGTATAATTTATTACTTCTCCAGAGACCTCGTCTCGACCTATAGGATCATCTATAAATGCTGGTATAATTACAGTCTGCTTGTCGTTATGACTTTTAAATCCTGCATTACGCCATACAATTACATTATCATCATTAAAGGTTTTACCATAGTCTCCACCAGAGTAGACCATTATTTTTTTTTCAAATTTTAAGGCGGTATTGTATAAATCTCTGTAATGCTTTTTATAACCTCTTTTATTTATGAAATGATAGTTTATAGGAAATAGAAAAACATCAGCACTTTCAGGGGTATCTACTAGACTGTAAAGCCCTAAGACATCTTTATGAGTCTTCTCAAAATAGTACAAATCAAATATTAAGGGATGCGCTATCCCTCTATTATCTGGAGTGAGAAGTGAGTTATCTGTATATATTTTAATCATAACCTAGACGCCCATTTTTCACTTTGTACCCAGGCTTTTTTAAATCTCGCTAAGTGAGACAGAGGGTTCTTAGTTTTAAAAAATCCAAATGTTTTAAAGAATTGAACAACCTTATAACCCCTTACTTGCTCTAAGGTGTAATTTTTCTTCCTGAGATACATTATTTGAGGAGATGGCTTTGGGGTTAAGGCTTCTGTGCTCCAAGGAAACTTGTGCGGACTTCTAAAACCACCTGTAGGAGCCTTGAGGTGTAGTATCTGTATGCTAGGTGCATATATTACATCCTTACCCATATTACGTACCTGCATTCCATAATCCACATCTTCGCCATATCCATTTTCAAAAGCCATATCAAAGGAACATTTACTGTATATATCCCTATGTACAATAGAGCATCCCGACCCAAAAGATTCCCATTGTTTATAAGCTTTCATTATCTCCTTTTCACCCTTTTGTAAACAAGCAAACGTAATACAAGTTGCTTTGGTTCTATTTATAAATAAAGTTACCTCATCAATAAACGTTGACTCAACACGTACATCATCATCAAAAAATAATAACCAAGGAGCTGTAGCTAGTGACACTGCTATATTTCTTGCTCTACAAGCTCCCGCAGTGTCTAGTAATTTATGAACTATAGTAAAATTCCATTTTTCATCATTTATGTAATAAAGTTTTGATTCTTTATCCTCACTAGGATTTTGCTCAATTATAATGACTTGAGATGGAGGATTTGGTTGTTTATTTAAATCTTCTAAGACGTCCTCAAGGTATTCCTCCCTCCCTATCGTAGGTATAATGACATCGTATTTAAGAGGTGCATAATCTTTACAAGAATCTACCTCTTGCAAAGACTCCATATCTAAGGGTATTGAACGGTTTTTATAAAATTGCGCTTTCGCGAAAGCGTACAAAGGCATTTTTTTATCATAGTACAAATGGCACAACAGCAAGTGTAGCGTCCATCTTCTTTTATAATGCTGTTTTACAAAACGATACAAAAGTTCATTGCTAAAAGAGGCTACATCATTAAAAATGGGAATTTGATAATTGAGTACTCCAAGTGGCATTGTAAGCTTTCCTAGAGAATTTATCCAGTACAAATAATTGTCACTTGGCTTAATCTGATTTGCAACCTGATTAATTAAAGATGCGTGAATAAGCAAAGCGGTGGTTCCCTTTTTCCAGGTTGGATACACCACCCTATTATTTGTAGGTATAAATGGTTTATCCTCTACATAACCAAAATCTGAATTAAGTGCATTATATGATGAGACGTAATGATTTTTGGACTTGAAAGATATTGCTTGCTCTAAAAAACGTTCAATATCGCAACCAGACTTATATATTATAAGAAACTTATCAGGATTATTTTTGGCAATTGTGTAGATACAAGCGACAATAGCATCGCCCTTTCCTTCATCACTCTTAACCTTACTACCATCGTGTTCTATAAAAATCATAGGCTTATGACTTTATTATAAAATGAAATATTAGTCTGAGCAATGTGATTTATATCAAATCGTTCTTCTATAGTTTCTCTTGCCGCTTCTGTAATTTTAATTCTAAGAGCATCATTTTCAAACACTGTACTTATAGTGTCCACGTAAGCATCAATATCATCTGGATGATGCATAAAACCATCCTTACCGTGTTCTATAAGGTCTTGTGCCCACCCTATACTAGTATTAACTACCACCTTTTGCAAAGCCATAGATTCAATAGTAACCATACCAAGTGTTTCTGCAAGAGAAGGAAAAATGCATATATGTGCTTTTTGTATCTCTTCTTTAGCTTGGTCATAAGGTACTTTACCTAAATATGTAATCGCCTCTCTAGCTGCAGGGCTCATACGTTCTTGCATAAGCTCCCAAGTAGAAGCACTACCGGTTTGTACATCATAACTATCTGCTCCTATAAAAAAAAGCTTTGCTTTGGGATGCGCAACTATAATTTTATTAAACATCTCTATCAATTGGAACACCCCTTTCTTTCTAATAAGTGTCCCTATATTAAGTAAACGTTTCGATGTAAATACCTCTGGAGAACTGTTATTAAAATTTTCAAGATTAAGACCGTGACATATAACTTTCACATTAGAATACTGTAGTTTAAAAAGCTCAATACTTTTTTTTCCTGCAAAATGCGTAGGTGCTATAAATGCCTTTGCTTTTCTTACCGCTTGCTTTTCAAAAAAAGCATTTTTCCATTTTTGTGGTCTTCCCTCAATATGACAGAAATACGTATCACTTCCGTGAAAACGTATTACAAGTGGTTTTCTTAAGCTCATAAAGGCAGTGATGCCTGTCCAATCTGGAGCCTCGATAATATCGACATCACTACTATGCTTATTTATATACTGCTCTATATGCTTTCTATAAAAGTAGAAGCCTCCTATCTTATAATGCTTTTTGGCAATCAAATGGAAGGTTATCCCATCTTCGATAAAAGTGTCCGTTTTATGTTGATTATAAACAAATAAGCTGACTTTATGACCCATTTTACAAAAAGCCATAACGAGGTTTTTGATACTCGTACCCATCCCTCCAGAATTACCTAATTCTGGATGTGGATATTCTGGAGTTATAAAGGCTATATGCATTAATCAAGAATTTGATTTACACCCTCCCAAATACGTTCACTTGCCTTCTCTGGCCATTCTGGTTTATTTACAATTCCAAACCATTTTTTTGTAACAGGCACTGGATTAAGACTACCATTAAGTAAGCCTTTAATTCCATCATAAATTTCTTCTTTATTCATTGCCCAGGTTACACTTGTATTATAATCTGGCATAGAACGAAAGTGGACGTATTTATAGTTCTGCCCTATGTCACGTATTCCTTTTTTAAGTTGTGGCTGCTCATAATTGGGGTAAATAGTAGGCTTATCGTGCGCCACAAAGTCAAACACCATACTTGAGCATATATTTACCACAAGTTCGCAGTGATGACAAGTATTTACTAATAAAGCAAAATCTTCTTTGGTAGGCATTACTTGATTCCATTGACTCCCCATAGGTTTCCATAAAGGATCTATAGGTGTTATGACATCACTATAGTTAGCCAAAACCTCATCATATCTACCCGAAAAGTCAATAGGGACCTTTCTATATACAATAGCTACATCTTCACCTTCTTCTCTCAACTTGCGCACAGCAATTGCCGTGTCTTCTAGATAAAATTGATCCAGTGGTGACGTGGTTTGATCATCCCCAGAGAAGCAAATATATCGTGTCTCTTCGCTAAGGTTGTGCTCTAGACAAAATTGCTTTCGCGAAAGCAATAAATTCTTATCATAATGAGGCTCAAATTGTGGAGTCCCTGTTACAAATATCTGTTCTTCTCTCGTTTTTGGGTAATACTGTAAGAGCTGCTCCTTCATAAGTTCAGACCATACAAAATAGTAATCTGTTTCTACCGTAGTCATTCCCTTAGGCAGGTTATCCCAACTGTATATCCAGCACGCCGTTTTTATCCCAAGATCCTGCGCTGCTAGTATAGGTGCAATGGCCTGTGTAGCCCGCTGTGTGGTGCAAAAAACAATATCTGGACGGTGTTCTTCTAGTTGTGCTTTAAGCTCCTGGTAGCGAACAGTAGATCGTTCGGCAGCTTGCATTTGGTTCATTATGCGTTGCCATCCCTTTGGTGTGGCACTATATGTTTCGTGATACTTTACAAAAGCACTTTTTAAGGCTTTCTTTAAACTATTCCACTGCAATGGAAAACGATAAGTAGGATAGACATTATCCTTTTCACGCTTTCGCGAAAGCGCAAGTTCTACCCTTTTTCTTGCGTGACTAAGTGCAGGCGTTTTAGGGTGAATCCTTGTGTTTTCAATCACCACTTCTTTATAACCCAGTTCCTTTTCTAACGAAAATATGGTGTTATTCCAGTATGTGATGTCAAACCCTTGCGCCTCTCCTACTTCTTTGAACTTAGTAAAAGCAAAGTTGCGCAAGCCTACACCATCTGGAAAAAGAATGAAAACTTTTTTACCCATTATTATGCTTTACGATACTTAAGCTTATCGCGTTGTACTTGCTCAATAGGCAAGATATCTGTCGCTTTATAGTCTAATGCTTGATATACTGCTCTCAAGTCTCTCGCAAGCTTACGCATACCTGCTGGCTCTAGTGAGGCACTGTGATCTGTACCCTTCCAAGTACGGTCTAGTGTATAATGGCGTTCTACTATATTTGCTCCTAGGGTATAAGCAGCAACATCTACAGCAATACCTAGATGGTGACCAGAAAACCCAATGTGTTTTACACGATCGCCATACTTCTCTATGAGTGTTTTAATATCCAGCAAACAAACATCTGGAAATGGTACTGGATATCCAGACGTACAGTTATAAAGCACTAGGTCTTTACCTCTGTTATGCTTTTCAAAAAACTGTACTAGTTCCTCTATCTCATCTCTAGTAGTCATTCCAGTAGAGCAGTGAATCTCCCCTTTGTAATTCTCACACAACCACCCTAGCATTTCATAGTGATTATTACAAGCACTTGGTATTTTTATAAACTCTGGATGAAGCCCTGCTATTTCCTTTGCACTCGTAGTATCCCAAACCGAAGTTGCATAGGTAATGCCTAACTCCTCACAAAAAGCCTTAAGCTCTGCGTGCTGATTTACATCAAATTCTAAAAACTCCCTGTGTGCCCCATACGTATCTCCATATGAATTTATAGGGTTAGGGTGTGGAGCTTCATATTGCTCCTTAGTGAGCAGTTCTATATTGTGTCGCTTCTGAAATTTTACAGCGTCTACCTTACAAAAGATAGCAGCTACTTTTATCATTTCTTTTGCTATCTCCATATCACCTTTGTGGTTACCACCTATCTCTGCAATGGTGTACGGAGCTTTATAATTACTCATATCTATTGTTATATTTTATAATAAAGTCACAGGCCTCACGTATCGCTCCCTCTGCGCTATTATTTTGTAGTATTACGTCTGCGTGGTTTTTGATAGGCATTGTTGCATTAGCCGGAGTAAATGACCATCCTGCCGCACAAATATTTGCCATATCATTTACATCATCACCTATGTAAGCAATATTTGAAAAGGAGAGTTCTCTATCAGTTACGATTCTAGAAAGCAGACTATATTTATCTTTTACGCCCATAAAGACGTCATTAATTTTAAGCTTCTTCATTCTAGAAGCCACAATCTGCGAGTCTTCAGAGGTCATTACCATTACCTCAACGTTGTACTGTCTCAATATCTCTAGTCCCATACCATCACGCATATCAAACTTTTTCATAAGCTCGCCCTCTGCACCATAATAAATACAACCATCTGTAAAAACGCCGTCTACATCGAGTATAAGATGCGTGATACGATTACTTTGTTTCTTAGTTTTTAAACGAGCAGCTAGTAACTCTTCTACTATTTTCCAGTCTGTGAGGCTATCTATCTCTGTGAGGCTATCTTCAGGCATTTGCACTGTTGCAATGTTACCGCTTATTCTGTTTTTGCTTTCGCGAAAAGCGCTACTTGTCGTCACATAACACGCTCCATTTTCTACAAGTAAACCTTCAAAATCTTGTCTACGTGGGCGATTAAAAACGTCATAATTTTTTGGTGTACCGTCTTCATACCAAGTAAAACGATGCGTATTTACAACCGTAAGTGCCGAATCATAATTTGCTCCCGATTGCACTTTATCTAAGCAAGCATTTATATCAAATGAAGTAGTAAAAGGAGAGGTTGCTTGCAGTAAGCATAATATATCAAAAGGCTCTTCTAAACGATTTACAAACTCTAGCATTCCCATCTCTGTAGAGGCCGCATCTGTAGCGCTTTCTTCACTACGTTTTACGGTCTTTACCTTGTCTGTCCAGTGGTATTCCTTATGAACAAAAGTGATGATATCTTCATCATCTGTAAAAATATAAATTGTATCTAATTGAGATGCAATTGCCTCACCAAGCGCCCAGCAAAATAAAGGACGGCCTAGCAGCTTCTTTTTATTTTTACCTGGTATGCCCTTCGAGCCTTTGCGCAAGGGGATAAATCCAATGGATTTCATTTGTTTAAATTTTGGTGAATTTATAAAAATATTAAATACCAGTGCGCCCTTTAGTGTATTTTATCGGTAAAAAAAGTCAGATAATCGATTTAAGAGCCTATTCTCGATATAACTCTTTTTGCTATTAATTTAAAGGCTTTCCAGTATTGTAAAGTAGTTATTTTGTTCTCTTTTAACCAACTATCTAAAAACTCTCGCTCGTGAATGGATACTTTGTTTGATATGAGTTTGGCTATATAATTGTCAATTTTACTATGATAAATATTTAAATCGAAAACTTTATCAAATCTAGATAAAGAATCATACAGCTCTAATGTTGCTGCCGTACGAAGACATTTATCACAAGATGTGCAGTTTTGCACGTTCATTTTCTTAGCAAGTATGGAATTTGTACAAATATCTAGGTAAGCATTAGCAACATCGTAATGTTGAATATAAGAAATGCGCTCTAAGCGGGTTTTTGTTTGCAGTGTAGAATGTGTATTAAAATAAGAGGTAAATAATAGTGGTAATAAAAAATTATCAAAATTACTTGTATCACCAGGTTTGAAATTACTTTGAGATACAGCATATGCAGATGCATAATGATAGTTATTTATCAGGCCTAGTGTTGCTAGACTACAAGAAATATTTAAAAAACTGTGAGCAGATTCAAATGAGCCACGTATGAAACTATGCGCATTAGTCTTGACTTTTACCAAAGGTAAACCAATTGTAGTGGCAGCTCTTTCGCTGTTATTCAACCTATACTCATAATTTTCCTTAGCATAATTACCATTATAAATACCGTGTGAACCAGCATCAAAAAAAGTTAGATAATCTAAGCCTATAGCATTGTCAAAAAAATATTTTACAGTTGCCAAACTGTCTACCCCACAAGACAGTCCCGTTGCATTGACTTGTTTATTAAGAGCAATAGTATTTTCTGTAACATCTGGTATAACTTTGAGAGTTATAGCTATCTTATTGACTTGACAAAGTCTCGGTATTAAGACATCATTTAACTGCTTACAGAGTACGTCATCCATAGTACCTTGAACCACTATGTCTTCTTGTTTTTCTAATAAAAGTGGTATAAGCGCTACTACAAATGCATCGTACACTAATGAAATATTAGAATTAATATGCGATAATGTAAAATAAATAGAATTGCCGTCTAGTAGGCATTCTAATTTAGAATAATCTTTTTCCTGTTGTAAAGAAATGTCAGATAAAATCATACAGCTAAAGAATTATAAATAGCTAACACCTTTGCCTGGATTTCATTTCTTTCATAGGCTTTTTTAATCTCTTTATTTTCCGTTAATATAGATGATGGGTTTGATAACAGCGCCATTTCTATACTATTAGCAATTGCATTTACATCTTCTGGATTACTTATAATAAATCCATTTATTGTATCCTTAATAATTTCTTCGGTGGCACCTCCGGGATTAGACTGGATAGGTATACAGTCACAAAAAATAGATTCTAACAGTGTATTAGGAAGACCATCACTTATACTATTACCTATATAAAACTTAGATTGAAGCATTAAATCTATGACCTCTGAGTTACTTACTTTCCCAAATACTTTAACCTCATAATCTCTTCCAGTATTCCTATTAAGATATTCAGTAACCTTCTTAGAAGCTCCAAATATTATGATAGATATGCCAGTATGTTTTCTGGCAATGACATCTAATGCTTTTAATACATTAATACATCTTCCAAGTGCATCCTCATAACCTTTTACTATAAAAGAAGAATTTTTTACATAATATTTATCTATATGAGATTCAAAACCTCCACCTCCAGGCACAACGCCTAAAAATCTTCCAGAAAAGCCACCATTTTTTGCTATATGGTAGTCTCTTAAACAATCTGTAAAAAGGTAATCAACTCTTGCGAGCACAGCAGGCACCTCCTTGTGATAATTGGGTTTATTTTCCTTGTAAAATAAGTCACTTCCCCAGCTAGAATATATCCATTTTATGTTTACTTCCTTATTCATAATATGTAATATGGGTAAACAAGAAGTATATAATGCAAAGCTGTGTACAACATCTGGCTTTATGTCTTGTAACGCTTTCGCGAAAGCGGTCTCAACTTTAGTGTCAAGTTTATCGCTCAGGTAGTTATAAATTTTTGGGAAATATTTTTTTATTGTTGTCCTTCCTCTTTTTATTAAAAAACCCTTTTTCCAGCCTGTTATTTGGGTCATCCAAGACATTGATGGTGCATACCCTTGGTCTAAAATATCAAACCAATACACCTCGTGATCACTATCCCGGAGTTGGTCAGACCAACGACGAAAATGTATAGAATTCATTGATACTAGTAAGATCCTCATTGTTATACTATAGATTTTTTTAAGGAGTAAATGTATCTCTTAAATAATATCAAGGATAGATTTGACTTAAGTATTTGTAACATTAAAAAAGCTCCTCTTAAAAACTTTTTATCTCTATTGTAAGATGTTACTAGTGCCAATTGATGGTGCTCTAAACTATTTTTAAACAATGCTTCATTAGGTTTTAGAGCTTCCAAATGCATTAAGCTTTTAATAATTTCTAAATTTTGAATAGCCACATTAGTATTATCCTCTCTCATACGTGCAGACACACCTATAGTACTTCTATAAACAGCCGTAACCTCTGCTAGTTTAAATGCTGCAGTATTTGTTAAAGACATAACTAGCAAATACGATGGCCAGTCGCCATAAGGAAATTTATGAAAAAACTGTGGTAATTCTAGAACACGATACACATTGAGAAACACTGCAGTAGGTGCTATAATTTTATTTTCTAGAGAAAGCTCACTTAACGCAATAGGCCCAGTATATTTATCTATATCTATTTTATTTATTTTATCATCTATAGATTTAAAACAACTTGTACCTACTACACTAAACTCTTTATTCTTTTCTAAAAAGTCAACTTGAAGTTGAAGTTTATTATTATTAATCCAGTAGTCATCACCATCACAAATTGCAACGTATTTGCCTCTGAGCCGCTTTGAAGTTTTTACAAAGTTACCCATCAAGCCTAGATTCTTTTCCTGCTTAATAAAAGTGATATTACTATTTATAGCGGCTAAACTTTCACAAATTTGTGGAGTTTTATCGCTACTTGAATCATCACTTATAATGATGTCAAATGGAAAATTAGTTTTCTGAGAAAGAATACTCTCTATAGTTTGAAGGATATAAGGTTCTTGATTATAACAAAGTACAAAAACACTTACGGTAGGTTCTTGGTCTCTAAGTAAATTTAGCTTTTCAAAATACATAGGCATTTTCATCTATAATGTACTTCAAGTGTGATGACATTACTTTCAGACATTTTATACTGATAAAAAGAATCTCTAGCTTTAGAAACTACCCATTCTAAGATAATGTTATTTGCTTCTTTAATCGTTATAAAATTCAAAGTTTTACCTCTGGCTTTTCTCTTTATTTTCTTAATAAAGTCGTGTCTTTCTGGATGCTCTCTTACTGTTAATAAAACTCTCTTCCCTACACAGTTTTCTATATAATACAAGGCAGATTTTACTTGATCTCGAGTTGTAAGAACATTGATTTTGACCTCCTCTACATTAAGGTCATATGAATCAGGAATTATGCCTGTGCCAGATGAATTATTTACCTTTACAACACTTCCTTTTTGTACTCTGTTTAGGTATTGACCATTTATTAATTCTAAAGTTTCAGCAAAAGGATAGTTACTCTTGAAACTTCGATACATTTTAGGGTGCCATTGATGCTTGAAGTAAAGAGTGTTTTCTACGAACTCTACTGTAACACCTGCTCTTTGCAGTCTTATATGTACATCTGTATCCTCCCCTCCCCATCCGTGATAAAATTCATCAAAACCACCTATAGACTTGAGTTTTACCGTTGGAAAAATCGAAATTCCGGTTGCTTCGTGAGTTGAGATACCCTTAACGATATATTTATGAAATGAAACTTCTCTTTTACTTTCGCTCTCGGTTAGGAAACCCACGGGAAAATAAAGGACTTTTGAACTGTGTAAATATGAGTGTACTTCTTCCAAAAAATCAGGATGCCACAGCATATCTATATCACTTACCATAAAGTATTGAGAAGAACAGTCTTTTAGTACTGAATTTATAATTCTAGACTTGTTCCAAAGCTGTCCTTGTGTTTGATATAAGATAATTTGGAGTTTAGAAAATTTCGCACAGACATTTTTCAGTTCCTTTTGATAACCTACTGGGCTTCCATAATCTACCAGAATTAGCTTAACATTTTCTTCGATCTGACTGTAAACAGAGCTTATAGACTTTACAACAAGTTGTAAATCTCTATTCCTGTTGGGTAAGACTACGGTTAAAAGATCTTGCATTCTATTTTAAATATTTATGGCTTTATTGTAGGTAAATTAGATTATTTCAGTGCTTTATATGTCTCTTCTAGATACTGTTTACCCCACTTTTGACAAGGCTCTAAGTGATTTCCTTCAGCCCACTCATTCCAAGCATTTATAAATAGATAATTTTCTGGCATTTTTTGCCAAGGATAATTTAAAACGATATGCTTTAACCATTTTGCATATTTCTGCGGAGTTGAATTATGTAAAGCAAAATAATTCTTTTTTCGTCTAGCGGTATTATCCCACATAGGAGTTATTCCAGGATAGACCTTCGATTTAAACTCAGTATTTATCTGTAAATCAACAAACTGTTCATAATCATAAAATAACTCATAACGATTATCTATAGTCCATTTAAATTTACGTAGTAATGCGGTAGTATACCTCTTAAACAGATTATTTTTAATACTGGAAGGTCTATTACTAAAATTAGGCTGAAAGTCATAAGAAAAATCAAACCCTCCTACTCCAAGAAGCGACTGGTTTTTTTCTCCTAGCGCGTACCCCAAATAGATATCAGAAAAACCTGCCGCCTTAACCTCCTCTCGCCATATCGCTATTGTTTTTTTAATATCAGGAAACAAGTTAGGTCGGTATATAACAAATACTGGTTTTCCATTAGATTTTATGTAGCGATCATCTTTAAAGTATCTTATCAATTCCCTAATATGTAGTAAATCATCTTCGTGCGAATACTTTTGCTCTAAAAGAATATTCTTTTCCCCACCGTCCCAAACTCTTGTCCAGTTCTCATTTGCCCAACATAACATAAAAGGAAAATCTTCCTTAATATTTTTAAGTTTACGCTCTAATGGTGTTTCTAGTATACGTTTTCCATTAAACCAATAGTGATAATAACAAAATCCGAATATTCCATTAGCACGAGCCAGATCCTCTTGCGCAATCCTTGCCTCCTCAAGTCTTAAGTCATAAAAACCAAGATCTGCTGGTAAATGAGGTTGATAATGTCCATCAAAAAAAGGCTTTGCTTTAGAAACATTAGTCCATTCGGTAAAACCATTACCCCACCATTCATTATTTTCTTTAATGGGGTGAAATTGCGGTAAATGAATAGCGATTGCTTTAATTTCCTTTGACATTCTTGTACTTACTTATAATTTTACGGTATAACCGCTTAGGGTATTTAATCAAAAGCGGCTCTCTACCTCTTCTTAAAATTTCTCGCCTTTTTTTTAATAAAACTCTTGCGTATTCAGGCTGTTTGTTATTCTTAAAAAACTCTTCTAAAAGTCGTATGGCTTGCAAAAAGCCATTCTTCATTTTAAAATAGTCTTGTGTCATTGAGTAAGGATGGATTCTATACTCTGCTAGTATCTCCCTGTTAAAACTAACCTTTTGAGAATAATAAAAATACTTCACCCAAAACACCCAGTCTTCGTGATTATCAAGAGACTCATCAAAATTTAATGCATTATCTAATAGAATATCATTTCTAAATAACGCAGTATGGCAAGGTATTGACAACTTAGACTCCCAGTTGAGTATAACACTATTAACCAAATTATTAGGGGATACAAAAGGTGTTAAATATCTATGGACTACATCTTGATTTGTCTCATTATCAAATGGCCTGTAATCACAAATACAGATATCTGTATTATTTAAATTTACAAGTTGCTTCTCAAACTTAGTAGGCATAAGCAAGTCATCAGAATCTAACAATTGAATGTAAGTGCCCTGAGCAAGTTTAAGTCCGTAGTTGCGTGCACTGCTTAACCCGCCGTTATCTTTTTTAAAATATTTAAATCTATCATCTTTAATCACCCATTTATGGGCTACAGCGGCAGTCTCATCTGTACTACCATCATCAATGATTAAGCACTCCCAACTTTTCTCTGTTTGAAGAAAAACAGAATCAAGTGTTTCATCAAGAAACATTGCTTGATTGTAAGAAGGTATTATGATTGATATTTTAATAATTTGTATTTAAAAATTATACTATTTTCTATTGAAAAGACATAGGAAAAATATACAGAACTACTGAAGATTATTTATATATCTAAAACTTTTTTGGTTTATTAAAGCAAAACTTTATAGTATAAACAAAGCGCCTTAGGGCATACCATAAATCAACAACTAGGGCTTTTTTAAGCCTCCATCCAGTAGCAATAAAACCTTTACCAGCAGAAAGGATACTTACATCTTTATGCCAAAGCTGATAATTGCCTACTAAATCATTCTTCCACCTAAAAAATTGCTGCTTTTTTGTTCTGCGTATTTCATAACTAAAGATAGCAGGTGCAAACTCAATATCAAACCCTGCATTAACCACTCTTTTTGTCCACTCCTTATCTTCGAATGTAGCGACATCTTCTCTAAATGGATACTTCTCCCAAACTTTTTTACTAAAAGCAGAACCCGAGAATATTAACCCTGATTTATTAGGGTCAGTATTTGCACTTATTTTGTTTATGTAATTTCTATAATCATTTGGGCTATGCAAGCAACGTACACCAGCCAGGTTATTATTTGATTCAAATCTATCCTTTATTGTTTTAAAAAAATCGTGACTCACGGGATATGAATGCGCACTAAATATTACGACTATAGAAAATTGAGCTTTACTAGCAGCAAAGTTTGCACTACCACCATAACTAAACTCTTTTATAGTTTCAAAGCGTGCATTATATCTAGCGGTTATCTCCTTACTTCTATCTGTAGATAAATTATCTACTACTATGATTTCAGAAATATCTTCACTGTATCGCTGTGTCAGGTTTTTTAATAAAAACTCCAGTGCTACTTCTTGATTTTTATTACGTATAACAACAGATATCATAAGCTATTTATTTTTTGATTTATTTAATTTGGCAATAAATCTAAAAGGCTTTGTTACAGCTTTTCCTATTCTATATTCAAGAGATTTTTTTAAATTATCCTCACTAGCTTTATGCTTTTTAATTAAATAAAAAACATAATCCATAGTGGTATCAAACTTATTTATATAAACCTCAGGGTGCTTTTTGTAAATATATTTTGTTACTGATTCTAGATGATTTGCAACTGTATTGGTTAACATTGACGCTGCAGCTTTACGATAGTAAAAAAGGAACTCTGGGACAATTTTAAATTCTGCTCCATCCTTTAAAATAGAAATCCAAAAATCCCAATCTTCAAAGCCATCTTTCATACTTTCATCATAGCCTCCTACCCGGTTCCAAGATTCCTTTCTATATAAAGATGTTGCCATTATCATATTTTCATATAATAAAGCATCTATTGTTGTACCAGTGGGTTTTCTTGTATTTACAACATTATCAATAGTATTTCTAAAAAAAATACTATAACAAGAAACTACTTCTACAGCGTCATTATTTTCTATTACTGGTAAGAGCTTTTGTAAATAGTCTGAATGTATCAAATCATCTGCATCTAGTGGAAGGATAAAATCTCCACGACTTATCGCTATACCTGCATTACGAGCGCTAGATAAACCACCATTAGTTTTTTTTATATACTTAAACCTTGCATCTTTTGCACACCACTTTTGAGCTACTTCTTCTGTATTATCTGGGCTACCATCATTTACTATAATACACTCCCAAGCGTCAAAAATCTGATTTAAAACAGATTGCAAGCTGTCATTTAAAAAATGAGCCTGGTTATAACAAGGTACTATTATAGAAACTTCAGGGCTATTCATTAAAATTTGTTTAGAAACTTAAGCTTCACTAGTAAACTTATAATCCTTGATTTTTTTAAACTATTAAGTGTTTTTCTCATATGTAAGGTATCATTAACATCTTGATAAAATGCTGTATACTCTTTACTTAAAACTTCAGTACGCTCATTACTTTTTAAGTCATAATTTTTTGGGTCAGAACTCATTCCTCCTATGTAGAATGTAGTTATAGTTTCGGATACTTTTTTGTAAGATAACTGATATCTACATATGGCATCTATAAAAAATTTCCAGTCTGATACTATCTTAAAATCTTCTCTGTAGGTTCCCGCTTTCGCGAAAGCGGT
The DNA here is from genome assembly GCF_947496725.1 of uncultured Dokdonia sp. Classification (GTDB taxonomy): domain Bacteria; phylum Bacteroidota; class Bacteroidia; order Flavobacteriales; family Flavobacteriaceae; genus Dokdonia. Next base: position 377,551 of record NZ_CANMDS010000004.1, on the reverse strand, counting down.
CTTCTTTATAAAAGTAGCTGGGTGAGGTAATGTATCCTCTACAAAATAAGAAAATGACAAACGACTAGGATAGCTCTTTGTAAAGTCACGTGAGCCTTCTACCACGTGAAGCTTAAAATAAATTATATGCTCTCCTGATAAATGGGTTAAAGCGCGTTGTAAGGACTGCTCATTTATAAAATGATCACCTGCATTAAGGAATAGCAAGTACTCGCCTGAAGCTTGCTCAATCCCTTTATTCATAGCATTATAAACACCTTTATCGGGTTCACTCACCCAGTATGAGAAACTATCCTGATGTTTTTTTATATACTCAACACTTGCATCTGTAGATCCTCCATCAATGATGATATGCTCAAATTCTTGAGAAGTCTGAGTATGCACGCTCTGAACGGTTTTTTTAAGACCGTTCAGATCATTGTAATTAACTGTGATAATGGAGAGTTTGGGCATTTTAATTTAATAATAAGGTAATTCAATTATAAAATCTTGGAAACAAGCGCTTTCTTAACCTAATAATTGGAAAATACTTTATGGCTAGTATAGATAACATTAATCGTGGGTTTTTGAAAATAAAAGCTATCCAATACCGAGTATAAACTACCACTGTCTTTTTCTGTTCGAATTTATGGAACCACTGCCAGTTTAATAGCGTATCTATCTTATCCTTTTTAATTTTATTTTTTAAGGACCAACTCACAAGTGATTCAAAAAGCTTAGGATTATACTCTTTATATATTTCACTCTTGGTAAAAACATTTTCTGTATGAATTCCTCTTTTTGAAACTGGCTCTTCTATATTGCTTGGGTACAAATTGCACACAAGCGCCATTTTAAAGATAATATCTGAATCTTGAGTTACTCTTAGCGTTTCATTAAAATAGCCACTTTTGTCGAATACGGATTTCTTTACAGTGAGACCATTTAAATGTAAGTACCCATATTTACTTGACACAATACCATCAAACAGTTCCTCTGGTTTCAATCTCTTAGAAAGAGTGTTAGCTTTGAAGTGTATTTTTTCAGAATCTAGTGGTTCTCTATAGAAATGAAACCCAACTGCATTATAAACCCCATCGACATTACTATCGTTAAATACGTGCTCATCACCTTTGAAACGATCTTCGAGATAAAAATCGTCTGCGTCTAAAAAAGCAATATAGTCTTGTGTAGCTTTATGTATTCCTAGATTTCTTGTGGCGCCACGACCCTTGTTTATTCCATCCTTGTGTTGATACACTTTTAAAATATGTGTAGAGGCCTGTAACTCACTAACTATCTGCAAGGTACTATCTGTACTACCATCATCTATTACAATCACTTCTCCAACTTGTGACTGATCAAGAGCCGATTGGATTGTTTTTTTTATAAAACGTTCTACGTTGTAGGCTGGTATTATAACTGAAATGAGCATCTCAAAAATTTATTTGCTATTTACACCATAGATGATTCCTGCATTAGGACCTAGACTTCTTGAGAAAACCTGAAATTTGTTTTCTTTAAGTACTTTTTCAATAAAATGAGGACCTTTATCGTGCCACTCTAACATAATTATATCAATGTCCTTTAATAGACCTGTGTGATTTAAATCTTCTATGATTTCATATTCAGCTCCTTCACAATCCATCTTTATAACAATACTACCTAAAGAGTGACGCTCTACAATAGGCCTCAACTGTTTAGATGCATTTTCTATTTGGACCTTTCTTGTTTCATTGTTTTTTAAGTTAAACATCGTCTTGCTTAGTAAACCTCTTACTCCCGTATTACCTTTAAAATGCTTATTGTAAATAAAAGTTTCTTCTCTAGTAGAATTCCCTAAACCTATGTTTTTTATACTACTTAATTTTTCTGAGGGGTTCATCTCAAAATTCATAAGAGCCTGCTTATAGGTGTCTAAAACTGGTTCAAATGAATAAACATTTTTCACATTTTCAAGAGTTGAGAAGAATAGTGAACTAATTCCAATATTTGCTCCTATATCGATTACCGTAGCATCACAAAGAGTACTAAAATTATAGTCATTTGTTAGAAAAACTTCATCTATAATAAAAAACTCCTCTATGGTTTCTACATAAATTTTTAAGTCCAAAAATTGCACTATAAGACCCTTATCTTGAGCCTCTAGTTTAAAATTATCATACCTTGAGTTTAAACGCTCAATATAGGATTTAGCCCCAAAGAAAAGGTTGAGATTATTTTTTATCTCATAAATTTGATGGTTCTCCCAAAGCTCCTCTCTAGTTCTTTTTCTTTCTATTCTATACCCCAGACGGTTAATAGACTTATAAATATATTTTTTCAGCATAGTTATATTGAGTCTATTCTACTTATTGAAACATTAGGTATAATTTGTGACTTTACAGTTGTGGTGTTAATACTATCACTATTTACATCTACAATTTGAAATGGTAAGGTGTTTTCTACCCATAACAGTACGTTCTTAACCTTATCATATACATAAGCGATTATAGTATACTCTCCCATTACTAAGCGAGGGTTTTCTATTTGTATTGTAAACTTATTTGTACCTGGATATAAAATCATAGGGTTACAATTAACATCCATCCTATAATGAAGGACAAATTCTTCTAACTTGTTTACAACTGCGATATCTATGTAGGCATTTTTAGAAGTTGATAATAAAGAATTTGCACATAAATCAATAGTAAAGTTTTCGTCAAAATGGTAAACACTTTTTTGATGTAGCTTGATATCAAAATTAGGATCTAAGGCTTTTATCTCTGAGCTTCTTTTGCTTAGACTCAAATACTTCTCTACCCCTATTATAGCTGGATCACCATCATTATTTACTATTTTACCCTTATCTAAAATGAGTACTCGATTACAGAGGTTTTGTACAGCGGCCATATTGTGACTAACAAAAAGAACCGTTCTACCTCCAGACTGAGATATATCCTGCATCTTACCTATGGCCTTCTTTTGAAACTCTGCATCACCTACTGCTAGTACCTCATCAATCACAAGAATATCGGGTTCTAAAAAGGCAGCTACTGCAAAGCCTAGTCGCACACGCATACCACTAGAGTACCTCTTTACGGGTGTATCTATATACATTTTGCAACCAGAAAAATCTACTATCTCATCTATTTTACTGCTTATCTCAACTTTTGTCATTCCCAGTATAGCACCATTAAGGTATATGTTTTCTCTACCTGTAAGCTCGGGATGCATTCCAGTTCCTACTTCTAGCAAACTGGCAATTCTACCTCTTGTTTTAATAGAGCCTGTTGTGGGGCTTGTTACTCGTGACAATATCTTAAGCAAGGTCGACTTACCTGCTCCATTTTTACCAATGATTCCTAATATTTCTCCACGCTTAACTTCAAAGTTAATATCTTTAAGTGCCCACACATAATCAGACTTAGATTGTAGAGCCCTATCATTTTCTGCACCTATCTTCAGATAGGGATCTTTTTTTCCTCTTATTTTATGCCACAATCTATTAATGTCGTGGCTTAACGTCCCAGTCCCTACAAGACCCAATCTGTATTGTTTAGAAATATTTGAAGCTTTTAGAATAATATGATCCTCCATATAAGTCTATTTAAAAGGGCAAACCTCAATAAGTTGTCTTTGAATTTCTTGTATTTTTTCTAAAGAAGGTAAAGATTCCTTATGATTTTTTACAAGCATAATTAATTCTTCTTCTTTAAGAGCCACTTCCATAGGTAAAGGTTGATAAGGTTTTAAGTTTACAGACATAAAGTAATCGTGATACTTAACGCCATCCCCTAGAATTTTATCAGACAAACGTATTTGAATAGCAGGAATTTGATAAGCGTGAGACACTATGAGTCCGTGTAGTGAAGACGACAATATGAACTCACAAGACAATAGGTCTCTAGTAGTTTTTTCAATATCATTTGTCATAAAATCAATCACTAAAATATCTTTGTCCTTCACATATAAATCGAGAGTTCTATTATAATCGTTTATATGAGGTACGATACCTACTTTAAATATCTTATCAACTTTAGGGTTAAAATAAGATGGTAATAATAATGCTGGGTCACCATAAACTTCTGGACAAGTATAGTTGAGTTCTTGTAAACGCTTTCGCGAAAGCGGACCTCTTACTGCTAAAAAATGTGCATTAGCAACTTGAGAATCTTTGGCTATTATACCACTTCCCCACACAGTACAATGCGCTCCTATATGCTCTAAAATACTACCCACTGTCACATACAAGGGTTTCCAAAAGTTTTTTAAATAAAATCTATTAGCTCTTAGCCACTGTACTTCTTTACCAGAAATCTTTTCAACTAGATACTTCCCGATAAGGTCACCATAATTTTCCTTCTTCTTCTTTTGAATATGAACCTCACTCCACCAATACAATCTAATTTTATCTTTCATTACACTGTATCTATAAAATTGCGCTCGGTACGATTAAAAATTATAAGCCCTACCAGAAAACATATGACGCCTATTAAAAGACTTATTCCCATCATAGCAAAATTGACTTGTGCCGTACCCAAGAGCAAATTTCTATATAACTCAATCGTTTGTGCTATAGGATTATACTCTATGAGCCAATAATACTCTGGCAACTTTGCTCGCATCTCTTCTAGAGGATACATAACCCCGCTTACATACATAAGTAGGTTTATACCAAAGGATACTAATATGGTCAAATCTCGATACTTTGTCGTAAGTGCACTCAAAATCATCCCAACTCCCAGACCTATGAGTGCCATATTAAAGACTAACAACAGACTCAATATAAAGAATGGAGAGGGTGCTATATCTACACCTTTATAGAAAACAAAATAGAGGTAAAATAAAACAAAGATCAATACCTGAATACTATACTTAAAGAGGCCAGAAATAACCCTTGAAGCCGGCACTATAAACCTAGGAAAGTATACTTTTCCAAAAAGCCCAGCATTTGCCGTAAAGGTTGTGCTACTTGTAGTAAGACACTCCTTAAAATAATTCCATAAGGTTATACCAGCTAGGTTGAATAAAAAAGCAGGAACCGCACCAGTACTCACGTTACCTATATTATTAAAAATAAGCGTAAAAACAATACTGGTAAACAATGGCTGAATCAAGAACCATAGCGGGCCAAGTATAGTCTGTTTATAAACTGTAACGATATCACGCTTAACAAAAAGCACGAGGAGATCTCTATAACTCCAAATCTCTTTAAAGTTAAGATCAATAAGTTTGCCTTTAGGCTTAATTTCATAAAGCCAACTATCTTCTGTTATCGTATTACGGCTCATAAATCTTAGTTGCGCCTAGTAAACAGCTTTTTAAACCTGCCTAAGATACCCGTAGGTGCATCATCCTCGTGGTAGCCATTATTATAAGTCCCGTAACCATAGCCATAACCGTAACCATATTTTCGTTTTTGCTGGAAATAGTTAAGTACAAAACTTATGTGTGTTACCTCTTCTCTTTGATACTTCTCATTAACAAGACCTAGCATATCCTTACGAGTATAACCTTGACGTACCATATATAGAGAAGCATCTGCATAAGGCATCAGTTCAAATGCATCAGATACTAACCCTAATGGTGGCGTGTCAAATACAATATAATCATACTCTTGTTTAAGAGTATCAATAAACTCACCCATAGCATCACTTATGATAAGTTCAGAAGGGTTAGGCGGGATAGGCCCAGAAAGAATAACGTCTAGATGATTAATACCAGATTTCTGCTTTACCTCATCCAGCGTAGCATCGCCTATCAAGTAATTAACTACACCTTTATCATTTTCTAACTCAAAATCGTCAAATATTTTAGGCTTCCTTAAATCGAGTCCTACCAGTACTGTTTTCTTTTCGCTTAAAGCGAAAACCGAAGCAAGATTCATTGAAGTAAATGTCTTTCCTTCACCACTTACACTAGAAGTTACTAAAACCGTTTTTGCTCCCTCCACACCACGCTTCTTATACATAAACTGCAACCCAGATCGCAACCCTCTAAAAGCCTCTGCCATTGCAGAACGTGGATAATCTCTCACAACAAGACCAGAGGAACGCTTACTCTTCCCTATTGTGCCTAAAATAGGAATACTAGAGCGTTTCTTGACATCTTCTGGAGTTCCTACTTTTGTGTCTAAAAAGAAGATAATAAGCACAAATGCAATGGGAATTACCATACCAAATACGCCTGCTAGTACCTTGTTTAGTTTTGTATTAGGACCTATAGGCCCCTTCCCAACATCTTTTGCTCTATCTATAAATAGAATATCAGATACATTTGAGGCTTTTATAATCTCTGCCTCGCTACGTTTTTCTGTATACAGGTTATAGGCTTCTTGACTTATTGTAAAGCGTCTTTGTATTTCTGCCAGTTCTTGTTCTTCTTTTGGAAACTGTTTTAATTTTCCTTGAGCCTGCCCTATCTGTCTATTAAGATTAGATATTTGTGCTTTGATTAACCGGTTACTTGACTTTATATTTTCAAAAAGAACCTCTTTTTCGGCATCTATACGTCTGTCTAAATCTCTAAAAGCAGGGTTACCCTCCTTTGCTGTGTAGGCTAGGTTACTACGCTGTAATGCTAGTTGTACAATATTTGCCACCCCAGCGGTAATGCTACCTTCATCTATAAGAGATACAGAGGGAGCAGGCACATTTGTATAATCTGTACGTGTGCGTAGGTAATCTTCTAGTTGCTTGTAATAGACTAGCTGTCGTGACAGACCGTCTTTCTCATTATCAAGGTCTTGTAAAGCAATACTTATTTGCTCTGCACCACCAGAAAGTGTCACAGCACTATTTTTATTTTGAAACTTATTAAGATCTTCTAAGGCTTTATCAAGGTCTACATTGCTTGTTTTAAGACTGCTATCTATATACTTTATGGTCTTTGTTGCAAATAGATTTTTCTGCCTTAGTTGTTCTTCTGTACGCACTTGTACACTAGCATTTAAGTAATCTATTAAGCGTTTTTTATTTGTGCCTACCAGGCTTAATTCTAGTGTAGAGCTCCCTCGCGGAGTTTGAGTTACTCCTATACCTCTATATCTTCCTGCGGTACCATTAAAATTGCCTAGACTTACAAAATACTCTTGCCCTTCTTGAGGATAAACATCTGTAGGCAATAAAGTTGCTTTTAAAAATGGGGTATTGATAGTATCTCCTAGTTGAAATACTTCATCATAGTCCGTATTAGGAGCTGTAATTGATGAGGGTTTAAGCGTTGAATAATTAAACAAAGGGGCTGTACCACCCGTAAAAGGAATCTTCACCCTTACGTTTCCATTACCTTCATCTATAAAGGTCATACGCTTACCGTATAACTGCGGGAATGAGTCATTGAGTTTTAAAGTAAATGGTGTGTAACCATATACATCTTCTATATTGTACTTGCCTTGCCTTTGGTAATTGGTGTAAAATTGTAAATACTGTACCACTCGCTCTGCGTGTGTACGTGATTTAAGCATTATAATACTAGTCTGGACCTTATCTGTAGTTCCTCCCCAGTTAAATACGAGACTGGTATTACCCCCAAACATTTGGTTTTGATCATCTTTAATGGAGATCAAGCTGGTCTCTCTATAAATTGGGACTTTGCGCACATTGATATAGCGAGCTATAGAAAATGTGATGGCTAGACATATTAAAAACAGCCACCAGTAACTAAGTAATCTATATAAGAAGCCCTTAAAATCAAAAAAACTTCCAGAACTCTGTGGGTCAAACTCTTCTTCCATCTTCTATCGTGTTGCTAGTAAAATAACAGAAGCTAGTGTTGTGACTAGTCCCAGTATGGTGGTAAAGGCCTGTAAGCCGGTAGTACCTATCCCTATCGCTTTTTGTGGCAATGGGTTTACGGTAATAATATCGTTAGGTTGTATGTAGTAATAAGGTGACTGCATTACATCTATTTGAGTCAGGTTTATGTGATGCACGCGTTGTCCCCCCGGGTACTGTCTTATAATGAGTACATCTGTAAGATCTCCCGTTATAGGTACTCCACCAGCGTTTGCTATGGCTTCTAGTATAGTCACTTTTTCGGCGAGTACATTTTGTGTTCCTGAGCTCCCTATTTCTCCTACTAGCGTGTATCTTATACCTGGTAGCTTTACCGTAACAAACAGATCTGCTTCGTCTTTTATATAATCTGCTAGTAATCGTTGCTCTATAATCTCACGTATTTCTTCAGTTGTTCTGCCTAGTACGTTTATCTCTCCTAGTTCTGGCACACGTATATTACCGTGAGTATCTATAGCAAAACCATCGTAATAAAAACCCTCGTTAAGCGATACACCCTCTTCTCCAGATGGATTAAAAAACTCAACAAGTTGCTGGTCTAGTGCTTTGAGACGTATACTTAATATATCACCTACTTGAACTCTGTACGGAGGTTGCTGTTGTTGTAGCGAGACTATACTATCTGTAGCAGTCTCATTTTCTTGAAGATATGTGATATCCTTGAGAGGTACACAAGATGCTGTACTCGCCATAATCACGAGTATCAATAATAATAATGGGTATCTCATTTAAGTTGTGTTAGGCTCACAAATATAGACTTTCATCGATAAAAATAAAACTTTCATAGAGAGGTGTGCATTTCATCGCTTAAAATTTTCAAAAAAAGTATCAATAATCGGCGAGAGAGCATCTCGTAAAACGCTATAGTTCTTTTGGGAAGCCTTATTTTTGCTTTCGCGAAAGCGTAAAAAAAAACCTTTATCATATTTATAGTTTACAGATTTACACTGTGCTATATCATAAAAGATGCAGCATACCGCATCCACACAACACACAATGAACTACCTCTCTGTAGAAAACGTATCAAAATCATTTGGTGAACGCCACCTTTTTAAAGACATCGCTTTTGGAATTAATAAGGACCAAAAAATAGGTTTTGTTGCCAAAAACGGTACAGGTAAAACCTCGCTCCTTAATATCATTGCTGGTCTTGAATCGCCAGATGATGGGCAGGTCGTGAGCAGAAAGGGTATCACCATCTCTTTCTTACCACAAGAACCAGACTTAGACCCAAGCCTTACGATAGAAGAAACCATATTTGCAGGAGATAACCCTATACTTAAAACCATTGCAAACTATGAGAAGGCACTTCTTCATATGGAAGAGGCAGATGCTTATCAAAAAGCCTTTGATGCTATGGAGGCAGCACAAGCTTGGGATTTTGAGACGCAGTATAAACAGATTCTCTTTAAGCTTAAGCTAGACGACCTAGGTCGTAAGGTTGAGTTACTAAGTGGTGGACAAAAGAAGCGCCTCGCACTTGCCCAGATGATGCTTACTAAACCTGATCTGGCTATTCTAGATGAACCTACTAACCACCTTGACCTAGAGATGATAGAGTGGCTCGAGGATTATTTTAGAACAGAAAACATCACGCTTTTTATGGTTACACACGACCGTTACTTTTTAGAAAACGTGTGTAATGAGATTGTAGAGCTAGAAAATGGAAAACTCTATAACTATAAAGGTAACTATGCTTACTATCTAGAGAACAAAGATGCTCGAGTTGCTGCCTGGGAGGCAGAAACGGGTAAAGCAAAACAGCTATATAAAAAAGAACTGGAGTGGATGCGCCGCCAGCCTAAAGCTCGTACCACAAAGTCAAAATCTCGTATAGACGACTTTGCAGAGATAAAATCACGTGCACACGAGCGCCGCAATGATCACACCGTACAGCTAGAGATTAATATGGAGCGTATGGGGAGTAAAATCCTTGAGTTTCATAATGTAGGTAAATCATACGGAGATCTCACCTTACTCAACAAGTTTGAGTATGTTTTTAAAACGGGTGAGCGTGTAGGTATCATAGGTAAAAATGGTACTGGTAAAACTACATTTCTTAATATAATGACCGGTGCACTACCTCCAGATTCTGGAAAAGTGATTGTGGGCGACACGGTAAAATTTGGTTATTACACTCAGAAAGGAATCGCCATAAAAGAGGGTCAGAAGGTGATAGATGTTATAAAGGAGTTTGGAGATCACATCCCTCTTAAAAAAGGACGTACCATCTCTGCTGGACAACTATTAGAACGTTTCTTGTTTGACCGCAAGAAGCAGTATGACTTTGTAGAGCGACTAAGTGGTGGGGAGCGCAAGCGACTCTATTTGTGTACCGTTTTTATTCAGAATCCTAACTTTTTAATTCTAGATGAGCCTACAAATGATCTAGACGTAGTAACGCTCAACGTGCTTGAACAATTTCTATTAGACTTCCCGGGATGTCTAGTGGTGGTTTCTCACGACCGTTACTTTATGGATAAAATAGTAGACCACCTCTTTGTTTTTAAAGGAGATGCCGTGGTAGAAAACTTCCCGGGTAACTACTCAGACTTTAGAGCATACGAGGGTGGGATAAGTAACGCTTTCGCGAAAGCAGAAAAAGAACAAGCACAGCTAGAAAACAAGCAAAAATTTGAAGCATCTGTTACTCAAACAGCAAGTGACACCAAAAGCTGGAAAGAAAAACAGCACAAAGGAGCACTCTCTTTTAATGAGCAAAAGGAGCACGCAAAACTAGAACGTGAGATTGCAAAGCTAGAGAGGCAAAAGGAAGAAAAACAAAAAGTGTTTTTAAATCCTGATCTCTCTCAAGATGAGATCACAGAAGAGAGCATAAAACTTCAAAAAATAATAGACGACATAGAGACAAAAGAAGAACGCTGGTTTGAACTGAGCTCAAAAATGGAAGAGTAACCCCTACCCAAACACCTGTAAACCCTCTGTTTTAAAAACACTAGTTATCGCAAATAATAATAGTTTACATACTGCGCTTGCTTACATAAAATGGCTCCCTAAAACCTTTCACCTGCACGGGATACACTCCCCTTTTATATTTAAACTAGAAAAGGAAGTATTACGGGGAAAGAGTGATCCTAGCATCTCACAACAGCTATATGCCTATAAAAAGTCATTACTAGATAACCAGCAAACCATCACAGTAACAGATTATGGTGCTGGCTCACGCGTATTTAAATCTGCCGAAAGAAAGATAAAGGACATCGCCACCTATGCTGGAGCAACTCATAAACGTATTTTATTACTCCAGCGCCTTATTGCCTACTTTCAGCCTCAAGAGGTACTAGAACTAGGTACTTCACTAGGTATTGCGACTGCAGCACTAGCTATAAAAAGTAATGCCCAAGTTACAAGTATAGAAGGCTGCCCTCAGACGGCTCAAATAGCACAGCAAGAGCTGGATAATGCCGGTATAAAAAACGTAAAAATTTGCGTAGGCGACTTTACTACAGAGCTAGATAACCACATTAAGAAGAATTTTGACTTCATATATTTTGATGGTAATCACGCCAAAGACGCTACTATAAACTATGTAAATAAACTTCTAGTTACTGTTAACGATGAGAGTGTATGGGTTTTTGACGACATACACTGGTCGCAAGAAATGACAGAAGCCTGGGAGTATATAAAAGCACTACCACAAGTAACTGCTACGGTAGATGCATTTTATTTTGGAATGGTATTTTTTAGACCCAAACAAGCCAAAGAAGATTTTTACATAAAGTTATAATCGAGGATAATCTATACAATTATAACTGTGGTTAAATCAAGCATCTTTACATCTTACTTACATTTTTAAGTAAATTGTGTAACAAATTGTGTGTAACATCTTCTAATAGCAAACTAAACACATCTATGGGTAACCTCATTAAAATAAGAAACATCATACGTGACTTCCCTCTAGGAAACGAAATTGTACACGTACTTAAAGGTATAGATCTAGATATAGACAAGGGCGAGTATGTAGCATTTATGGGACCTTCTGGGTCTGGTAAATCTACATTAATGAATCTCTTAGGGTGTCTTGACACACCTACAGCAGGATCTTATGTTCTTAATGGCAGAGATGTAAGCCAGATGAGTGATGATGAGCTTGCAGATGTACGTAATACAGAGATAGGTTTTGTTTTTCAAACATTTAACCTACTACCGAGAACAACAGCTTTAGATAATGTCGCACTGCCTATGGTATATGCTGGATTATCAAAATCTGCTCGTAATAAAAGAGCCGAAGAGGTTCTTACAGATGTGGGCCTTGCAGACCGTATGGATCATAAGCCTAACCAGCTCTCTGGAGGACAGCGCCAGCGTGTAGCCGTAGGTCGTGCACTTGTAAATAAACCGTCTATCATACTTGCAGATGAGCCTACGGGTAACTTAGACTCAAAAACAGGGGTTGAGATTATGGCACTCTTTGACGCTATACACGCAGCAGGTAATACAGTGATCCTGGTTACACACGAAGAAGATATTGCAGAGCACGCGCATAGAGTAATACGCCTTAGAGATGGAGTTATAGAGAGCGATTTGAAAAATAAAAAGTAACTAGATCCTACTCAAAAAAACTATTTAAAACGCCACTTGCTGGCGTTTTTTTGTTTTACATACTTACCACTTTTCAAAGAAGAATCATATCCTTTTTTTTATCTTCACGACACAATAACAAACTATGGACTTTTTTAACAACCTCTCTCCTATCACACAGATACTTGTAAGTATCATAGGGGTTGCCGTTTTATTCTTACTAGTTTTTGCAAATACAAAACGTAATACCACAAAGCAACGTGGGAGAAGAACGCGCAACTTTAATGAAGGTTTTCAAAAAAAACGCAAGGAAAGAGAAAAAGAACAACAATAACAGCATACAACTTCATCACAAATGAAAGTATACACAAAAACTGGTGACGCCGGTACTACAGCCTTATTTGGCGGCACGCGAGTCCCAAAACATCATATAAGAATAGACAGCTATGGTACTGTAGATGAACTCAACTCATTTATAGGGCTCATACGTGATCAAGAGATTGATGTGCGTAGCAAGGAGATTCTTATACATATTCAAAACAAACTCTTTACCGTAGGTGCTGTACTCGCTACAGACCCAGAAAAGATGATTCTCAAAAATGGCAAAGAGCGCCTCAATATCCCAAAAATTAATGAAGAAGATATTGAACTACTGGAAAATGAAATAGATAAGATGGAAACAGAACTTCCACCTATGACGCATTTTGTACTTCCTGGAGGTCACACCACCGTGTCACATTGTCACGTAGCACGTACTGTATGCAGGCGCGCAGAGCGTTTGGCAACAGCGCTTTACGAGCTAGAGCCGTTTGACAAGCATACACTTAAATACCTTAACCGCCTTTCTGACTACCTATTTGTGCTGGCACGAAAGTTGTCTAAAGACTTACAAGCAGATGAGGTAAAATGGATACCTACCAAGCTAGATTAAGAGTACCGAATACAGAAAACAATTATTGAGAGGTATCTCGCTTTCGCGAAAGCGTAATTATACTCTCTACAAGGTCTGAAAGCCACGTTCTTACATTTATTTTGAAATAATCTTCAATTCACTTGCATTTCTGCTTAGAAAAATTATTTTTGCACAAATTAAAAAACACAAATGCTATGTACTGGACACTTGAACTAGCTTCTTACCTAAGTGACGCGCCTTGGCCTGCTACTAAAGATGAGTTGATCGATTATGCGATTAGAACTGGAGCACCACTTGAAGTTGTAGAAAATCTACAAGCTATCGAAGACGAAGGTGATTCTTATGATTCTATCGAAGAGATCTGGCCAGACTATCCCTCAGACGAGGATTATCTCTGGAACGAAGACGAATATTAAATATATACCCGTTAAAACACTAAAAAGTCTCTCTATGAGGCTTTTTTTTTGATTAAATTTACGGGTTCAAAATTGACACAAAACAACACCATATTATGGGATTTTTAGATAGTGTATTAAAAATTTTTGTAGGCGATAAGTCTAAACAAGATGTAGGAGCAATTACTCCTATCGTTGAAAAAATTAAAGCACACGAAGCAGCATTAGCAAAGTTATCACTAGATGGCTTAAGAGATAAAACCACTGAGTTTAAAGCTACTCTAGCTGCTGCTCTTAAAGAAAATACAGAAGCTACCGAAGCACTCAAAACAAAAGCAGAAGCTACCGAAGATATAGATGAGCGTGAAGACGTTTACCTAGCCATAGATAAGCTTAAAGACGAGGCTTACGAGATTTCTGAAAAAACACTTACAGAAATACTTCCAGAAGCATTTGCCGTTGTAAAAGAAACTGCAAAGCGATTTACTAATAACACAGCACTTGAGGTAACAGCCTCAGAGTATGATCGCTTACTTAGTGGGACAAAAGATTATGTAACACTAGAAGGTGATAAAGCCATCTGGTCAAATAGCTGGGATGCTGCTGGTAAAGAAGTAACCTGGGATATGATACACTATGACGTACAGCTCATAGGTGGTGTGGCAATGCACCAAGGTAAAATAGCAGAGATGCAAACAGGTGAAGGTAAAACACTCGTGGCGACGCTACCTGTTTACCTTAACGCACTTACTGGTAATGGTGTACACCTTGTAACGGTAAATGATTACCTAGCTAAGCGTGATAGCGCGTGGATGGCTCCTTTATTCCAGTTTCACGGGATGACTATAGATTGTATAGATTATCACAGACCTAACAGTCCTGAGCGTCGTGCAGCATATGCGGCAGATATTACATATGGTACAAATAACGAATTTGGTTTTGACTACCTACGTGATAATATGTCTCATAAACCAGAAGATCTAGTACAACGCCCACATAACTATGCGATTGTAGATGAGGTAGATTCTGTACTTGTAGATGATGCTCGTACACCACTTATTATATCTGGACCTGTACCTAAAGGTGATGTGCACGAGTTTAATGATCTTAAACCACAAATAGAGAAGATTGTAAACCTACAGCGCCAGGAGCTCGTAAAAGTTTTACCAGAAGCAAAAAAACTTATTGCTGCAGGTGACACAAAAGAAGGTGGTAAACAACTCTTACGAGTATACCGTGGGTTACCTAAAAATAAAGCCCTCATAAAATACTTGAGTGAAGAAGGAATACGCCAGTTATTACAAAAGACGGAGAACTTCTATATGCAAGACAATAATCGTGAAATGCATCAAATAGATGAGGCACTATACTTCACGATAGATGAAAAGAACAATCAGATTGAACTTACAGACAGAGGTATAGAAACACTTTCTGGTAAAGACAATCCAGATTTCTTTACAATGCCAGAGATAGGTCTTGAGATAGGAAAAATAGAAGCAAAAGGATTATCACCAGAAGAAGAAGCTACAGAAAAGGAAGAACTCTTTAAAGATTTTGGAATCAAGTCTGAGCGTATTCACACAATGAACCAGCTGCTTAAAGCATACACGTTATTTGAAAAAGATACCGAGTATGTTGTGATGGAAAATAAGGTGATGATTGTAGATGAGCAAACCGGTCGTATTATGGATGGTCGTCGTTATAGTGACGGTCTGCACCAAGCGATTGAGGCAAAAGAAAATGTAAAAATTGAAGATGCTACACAAACTTTTGCAACAGTAACGCTTCAAAACTACTTCCGTATGTATCGCAAGCTATCTGGTATGACAGGTACAGCGGTTACAGAGGCTGGAGAATTCTGGGAGATTTACAAACTAGACGTAGTAGAAATACCTACTAACCGCCCTATTGCAAGAAAAGATAAAGATGACTTAGTTTACAAAACGAAGCGCGAGAAGTATAATGCCGTTATAGATGAAGTTACAGAACTTTCAAAATCTGGACGTCCAGTCTTGATAGGTACAACTTCTGTAGAGATATCAGAATTACTAGGTAAAATGCTTACCCTTCGTAAAATACCTCATAACGTACTTAACGCAAAGCTACATAAACGCGAGGCAGACATCGTTGCAGAGGCTGGTAACCCTGGAGTGGTAACCATTGCAACAAATATGGCAGGTCGTGGTACAGATATTAAGTTATCTGACGAGGTAAAGGCAGCCGGTGGTCTTGCCATAATAGGTACAGAGCGTCACGACTCACGCCGTGTAGACAGACAGTTACGTGGTCGTTCTGGACGTCAAGGAGATCCAGGAAGCTCACAGTTTTATGTATCGCTTGAGGATAACCTAATGCGTTTATTTGGGTCTGAGCGTATTGCAAAGATGATGGATAGAATGGGGCTCAAAGAAGGAGAAGTGATACAACACGGTATGATTTCAAAATCTATAGAGCGCGCACAGAAAAAAGTAGAAGAAAACAACTTTGGAGTACGTAAGAACTTACTTGAGTATGATGATGTGATGAATATGCAACGTGAGGTTGTATATAAGCGTCGTCGTCACGCACTATATGGAGAGCGTTTACGTGTAGACCTTGCAAATATGATCTATGACACCTCTGAGGTAATTGTAGAGTCAAACAAGCAAGCACAAGACTTTAAGAACTTTGAGTTTGAGCTCATTCGTTATTTCTCTATGACGAGCCCAGTAAGCGAGAGCGACTTTAACAGTAAGTCTGCAAAAGATCTTACAGACCTCATTTACAAAGCAGCTTTTGATCACTATAAAGAAAAGATGACTAAGAATGCAGACCTTGCCTTCCCTATCATCAAGAGAGTGTATGAAGATCCTAATGCAAAGTTTGAGCGTATCGTGGTACCATTTACAGATGGTACAAAAGAGCTACGTGTAGTTACAAATCTTAAAGAAGCTTACGACTCAGACGGTAAGCAACTCGTGACAGATTTTGAAAAGAACATCACACTTGCCATTATAGATGACGCTTGGAAAACACACCTTCGTAAGATGGATGAGCTTAAGCAAAGTGTACGCCTTGCTGTACACGAGCAAAAAGATCCATTATTAATCTATAAGTTTGAAGCATTTGAGCTTTTCAAAAAGATGATTGATAAGGTTAATAAAGAGGTGATTTCATTCCTATTTAAAGGAGAGATTCCTCAAGGTAACCAAGAGCAGGTGAGCGATGCATCACAAATACGTGAGCGCCGTGAAGAAACGCAAACTCAAAAGGAAGAAATTCCTAATATGGATGAGCGTTCTGCACAGGCTAGAGCTGCTGGTAATACACAACCACAGCAACAACAGGTTACAGAAACGATTGTAAGATCTCAACCTAAAATAGGTCGTAACGACCGTGTTACTATTAAAAATGTAATAAATGGTGAGACAAAAGAAGTAAAGTACAAACAGGCTGAACCACTTATTGCAAAAGGACAATGGGTGATTGTAAACAGCTAGATTGTTTTAATAATTTTCTACTTAAGGCGGCTCTCTTTTGAGGCCGCCTTATTATTTTTATAGCTATGACAGATTCCATACAGCTTTTATGTTCAGATATAGACGGTACGTTACTCAATGCAGACCGATGGTTGAGTGATGCTACTATTTCCGCTTTCGCGAAAGCGGGATTACCCCTCATACTAGCTTCCTCACGCCCACCACAAGCTATGCGCTACTTGCAAGAAGGGCTGGGCAATCTAGGTGAAGCACTTATTGCCTTTAATGGAGGACTTATTATAGGAAAGGATGGAACTATAATAGAAAATAATAGCTACGACACGCAAGTACTGTCTACCCTTATCCCACATCATACAAAACATTCTTACAACTTAAGTATTTATAGCAACCAGCACTGGTTTACAGACCAAGAAGATGAATGGAGCTTACGCGAAATAAACAACACAAGAGCTACTCCTATCTATCAAGCGGCTAGTGAAAGTCTTGACTTTCTAAATAACAAAAAGCTAGGCATACACAAACTAATGTGTATGGGAGCCCCAGAAGAACTTGATAGTCTAGTTGCATTACTAGAACCACTCTATAGTGATAAAGTTCACCTTTACAGATCTAAAGACACCTACCTTGAGATTACCCCAAAATATATAGACAAAGCAAAGGCGCTAGCGGTCTTATTAAAAAAGGAACATAACTTTGGGCTAGAGGCTGTAATGGCTTTTGGCGATAATCATAATGATGATGAGCTTATACGTCGCGTAGGTAAAGGTGTTGCTGTACAGAATGCTACTCCTACTCTAAAATCACTAGCAGATTATACGAGCGCTTTTACAAATAAAGAAGATGCTGTCGCAAAGGCTATTCATAAATTTTTAATAGCAGATTAGGGTCTGGGCAATTCTTTTTATAAAACTCAAGATCATTTTGGCTTCCTACACCAGGATAGTCACCCTCTTTACCTTGCATATCTATAACTATCTGAAAGTGTAGATGAGGCGCATAATCACCATTTACATCTGGAGTACCTAGAGTGGCAATTACTTCGCCAGCTTTCACCTTTTGACCAATCTTTTTATTATGCAAAGATGCTACACTTAAGTGACCATATAGCGTGTGAAACTCTTGTCCGTCTATGGTGTGCTTTACAATAAGCGTAGGTCCATAATCACCAAAATTTTTATTGTGCTTAAAGCTATGTATCTCTCCATCTAGCGGGGTCACAATACTTTCTCCTGCGTTGCACCACAAATCTACACCAAGATGAATATTGCGCTTGTCTCCCGGATCTTGTGCCTGAAAATAATCTGATCTATCATAGAGAGGTCGTTTCTCTAGATAACCGCCGTAGGCTACCTTAGAACCACTTATCTTAAGATACAGCTGTAAGAACTTATGATGATCATAAGGTCTTGTAAGGAGCTCAACATCTAGCTCATTATTTGACGTAGATAAATCTAGCGGATAGAAGTCTTCTTTTTGAAAAGGAGTGTGGAGAGGAGATGTAAATTCTTTTGTAAGCGCACTAAAAAAACTAGTATCCATTGGTTGTTATTTGTTGCCTAAAAATACAACTTCAATACAAAACACAAAAAGCAGCCATAGCTGCACAATAATTTAGTATGTAATCGCTGTTTATTGCAATACTACGTCACTATACTTAGCATTAATCGTAATGGTATTACCAGTACTTCTAGATTTATGAAACCCATTTACCATCTCTGTAGATCCGTTTTTCATAGACTGTGTCTCGAGTTGCTTAGGGATAAAGAAGTCATTATGATCACCACTGTAACTAAAGTTAAATGCCGCCTGTGGTAATTTTAAAGCGAGGTCGCTATTTTCTAAAAATAAAGTAAGCGTCCCAAAGTTATCACTCACTTGAGGGATTGACAACTTACCAAATGACCCAGATATCATACCAGAACCATCTAGACGATTAATGTGTACGTTACTAGAGTTAGACGTGACTTTAATGTCTGTAGCTGTGTTTATATCACAATCTTTAACGTGATTAGTCACGAGAGTTCCTTTGTTCCAGTTTGTGATGGTTACAGGGCTGTAAGAAACATCGATGGAGGTGTTTCTTCCATCGATGGTTGTGGCAGCAAGACTACCGTGTGAGATAACCGCTTTTGCATTATAAGCATCTGCCATTTTTACTTTACCGTAACGTACATTAAGATCTAGCTCTGCACGCTTAGGCATTTTTATGATAATAACACGTTTTACGTTTCGGTTAGACTTTTTTGATGAAGCCTTATCAGAATCATAATTAAGGCTGTAGTGGCTACTTCTATTTCCGTTTTCATCTCTTGTATGAGTTTCTTCCCACTCACCTTCGTGCTCTTCTGCCCATTTTTCCATTTTCTTGCCGAAGTTTTCTCCCCACTTCTCCATATCTTTTCCAAAAGACTCTCCCCACTTCTCCATAGACTTTCCGAAATTTTCACCAAAGTTTTCACCCCACTTCTCCATAGATTTACCAAAGTTCTCACCCCAGTCTTCCATTCTCTCTCCAAAATCTTCTCCCCAGGCCTCAACATCTTCAAGCCAGCTATCTACCTCACGTACACTTACTCTCGTACCGTACTTTCGGTTTAACTTATTTACGTAAGCTTGCTTGTCTTTTTCATACTCATCACTATCAAAAGTGATATTTCCTTTGCTATTAAAAGGCCATTTTGGGATGCCAGATTGCTCTATAAGGCGCTCGCTCCAGTCTTCAGACCTTTGCTCTGCTTCTTTCTCCCACTTCTCCATTTTACGCTCAAACTCAGGGCCAAAACTCTTATCCATCTCACGCTCCCATCGCTTTATGTAAGCTCTACCTTCTCTTTTATATGCCTCGTGGTCAAATTTCATTTTCCCCATTTCTTCATAATACTCATCTGGAAGTCTTGCTCCAGAGATACCTTCTAGCAGCGGCCCTACAAGGCCATTCATCACAGGCTCAACAATACTAAGTGATTGCCCTATAATTTCTCCTAGATCAAGATCTAGGTGTACGTTATCTAGATCACTTATATCATAAACTTTTGAATCTCCATAACCTCCTTTACTTGTAACTCGTACCTGGTTACTATTACCACTCACGTCAAGATCCCAAGACCTTGCTGCTTCACTTGCATTTGCTCCCTCTACATATGCCTCTATTGCGACTTCATTTTTGTTCCAGGTTTCAAAAATCACATCTGCATAACGTGTGTCTACATCTATCTGCACGTCTTTGTTTACAGAAAAGCGCTCGTTTAACTTTGTTTTTTTAGCCTGCGCAAATACGCTCCCAGATGCTACAAATAGTAACATCATCACTGGCCATAATATCTTATACTGTTTCATCTTATACCGTTTGAATGGCTGCTTCTTGTTGAGCAGCGTTTTTCATTTCTTTAAGTTTTGCTTTGAGTTTTATCATAAGCTCCACACGCAATTTTAAGTTTTCTATCATTGCGTTTACCATCTCTTCACTTACACCACTTTCGGTAATCTCACGATTGAGACTTTTATACTCTGCATCAAGATCTGACAGCTGTTTCATAAAAGCATCTATAAGCTCTTTATTATCATCTGTTATCTCAAGGCGGGCAATCTCTAGGTTTACACTAGCGAGGTAGTAATCTTCTACTTTTTTAAATTCTGGTGATATAGCACTTAATAAGATTTCTGGTTCTACCGTTTCTGTATTTTCTGGGGTAGCTTGTACTATGGGTGCGTCTTCCGCTTTCGCGAAAGCGTTATTATACACCATCATTACAATACCACCAGCTACAATAAGTACGGCTGCTATCTTCATCCATAAAAATATACCGCCTTTAGGCTTTGAAGGTTTCTGCTCTTCTGGCATACGCTCTTCAAGTAATTGCTCAAAACGTGATAAGTGGCCTTCTCGCAGCTGCTCTTGCTCACCGCTCTCGCTCTTGATAAGCTCTCTAATATCCTGTGCCATAATTAAGGGTCTTTAAGTGTTGTTGAAGCTTCTTCTTACCGCGGTGCACCAGCGTTCTAGAAGCGACTTCTGTAATCTGTAATATCTCTGAGATCTCCTGGTGATCGTATCCCTCTATTAAAAATAGCATAAGAGGATACTCATATCGCTCAGGAAGCTCACTGATGGTTTTCTTAATGTGGTCTACGGTTACTCCATCTGCCACATTCCAATCATTATCATCATCTACCTTGCCCATTACTTCCTCATTAAGTGGGATAAGTGTTGCTTTTTTTGCCTTAATCATATCGAGACTTTTATTAATCACGATGCGCTTAAGCCAGGCTCCAAAGGTGACTTCTCCCGTAAACTGATGAAGCTTTGCAAAGGCATTTATAAAGCCCTCGTGCATTGCCTCTTCTGCCTCAAATGCATTTTTCAAAAATCTAAAGGCTACGCAATACATACCATCACAGTATTTATTGTACAGCTGCAGCTGTGCCTTTCTATCATTTGCCTTGCATTTTTGTATGAGATCACTAACTAGCAAAATGGATGGTTGGTTTTGATTGGTTTATTATTGCTATTCTTCTTAAAGACGAGGTCTTTTTTGCAATGTTGCAAAAAGTTTTATTTTTTTTGAGTTAACAACCCATTAAGATACTACTAGATTATAAATAAACTATTCATAATTTTTAAGTAATAATGAAGTAAGACTATTTTAAATACCGCGACTAGTCTATATTTGAAGCTCAGTATATGAATCACCTCGATATTGCATATGAAAATCTTAACGACCTGCTAGACGAATGCTTCTGGGCAGAGCGTCGCTATTTTAATGCTGCAGAAGAAATTGAGATTACAGAGTACAAAAGATTTCTAGCTAAGGAAAGCGTAAGCCGTAATAAGTTTTGTCACAAGATAGTATCCCGAATGGCAGAAGAAGGTATCACGCCAAACAGGCTAGATATTGTAAAGGGTAGTGCAGATCGTGACTGGCTAGATGTAACAGCAGCTATGGAGCATAAAACACCTACAAACATTGTGGGCGCGTGTATGATTCAAGACGAGATGGTACTCATACTCCTCAAACGTCTTATAGATGACAGCTGGTTACCCGTACATATACTAGAAGTGCTTGTACCTATGGAGTTCCAGATAAAGCAATCACACGCAGATCTTACAAAGCTTAAAGCCAAGGTTAAAAAGAAGTACAAAGACTCATAACTCTAGTTTTACTTCTTTACACTTGGCAGTTCTTTTAGGGATAAAACGCAGCTCTTAAACTCACATAATTATGAAGAAAGTAGTAATTTGGTACTTCTGTGAGTAAAGATGCTACACATATTAACAAGAGTATTAATCCTGCGTTTTACAAGACTCGTAAAAGGCAAAAAACTATAAATACTCAAGAGCTAGCAACTGCTATTGCTCAAGGAGATATCACGGCACTCTCTCAAGGCATCACTCTCATTGAGAGCACCGTACAATCACATCAAGATAAAGGACAACATCTTATAGAAGCTTGCCTAAGTAAGGCTAATAAATCTGTAAGGATAGGTATTACCGGCGTGCCTGGCGTGGGTAAGAGTACTTTTATAGAAACCTTTGGCAACCATCTTACTTCACAAGGACATAAAGTTGCCGTACTAGCGGTAGACCCTACAAGCTCAGTCTCCCACGGTAGTATTCTAGGTGATAAAACTAGAATGTATACACTGGCTCAAAACCCTAAAGCTTATATACGTCCCAGCGCATCAGGAAAATCTCTGGGAGGTGTAGCTCGTAAAACACGAGAAGCCATCATCCTTTGTGAGGCTGCAGGTTATGACGTGATTATAATCGAAACGGTGGGTGTAGGTCAGAGCGAGACCATCGTACACTCTATGGTAGACTTCTTTTTGCTACTCAAACTAGCTGGGGCTGGTGATGAGTTACAAGGCATTAAAAGAGGTATTATTGAGATGGCAGATGCCATTGTGATCAATAAAGCAGACGGTGGTAATACAAAAGCTGCAAAGCTGGCTAAGACCGCTTTCGCGAAAGCGTTACACCTCTTCCCTCCTAAACCCAGCAACTGGACACCAAAGGTTACAACCTGTAGCGCGCTAGAAAACACGGGGATTGAAGAAGTATGGAAACTCATATCTGATTATACCTCAACAACCAAAAAATCAACTTACTTTAAAACAAAAAGAGCCGAGCAAAATAAATTCTGGCTACTACAAACTATAGAAAATAAGCTTAAAGACGCCTTTTATGCAAATGACAAGGTGGTTGGTAAACTAGATGCTGTCTTATCTAAAGTGGCTCAAGGAGAAGTTTCTCCCTTTATAGCAGCACAGCAATTGCTAGACATCGCAAGTAAGTAATAGTCTAACTACTTATCATATTTCACAATCAAAAACTGCTGCAATTTATAAAGACCATAGCCTATGGCTGCTCCTATAATCCACCCAGTAAGTACATCGCCAGGATAATGTACTCCCACATAAATGCGGCTATAACCCACTACCGCAGACCAAAAAAGCAAAAAGAAAATCAAATTCTTATAACTACGCCTAAGCGCTAGACCTGCAAAAACGGCAACAGCCATACTATTACCAGCGTGTGCAGAATAGTATCCGTAACGACCACAGCGCTCTGCAATGTATCTTATGGTCGTTTCAAAAGCGGCAACTCTACACGGTCTTGGTCTCATAAAACCGTGCTTAAAAGCATTTGCGAGCTGGTCTACCCCAGTAATGAGTAATGCTACGCATACCACAGTAATGAGTGTACCCTTCATCCCGTACTGCTTGTAAATAAAGAAAAGTAAGAGCGCATATAAGGGTATAGAGCTAAGCTTATTTGTTACAATAAGCCAGAACTGATCCCAGGTGGTACTACCCAGACCGTTTAAGAATAAAAAAAGCTCTTGATCATATTGTACGAGTTGCTCCATTATCTACTCGTTCTCAAATTTTTCCATTTCGGCGTCGTACCACTCTGTAGCTTCCTTTATAGCATTTTCGGTCTCTGAGGCAAGCTCATCTTCGTCTTGACGGTCAAACTCTTCAAACCACTCTATCTCATCAATAGTGAGATCTATTATAAAACGAGGAAACTCTGTATGAATCACAAAAATATGATCAGAAAAATCTGAATTATCACCTAGTAAGAACTTTGGTACTGTCATAATTATCTATTTATATATCTCTTGTTATGGTGCGGTTACACCCCACTTATCAACTTTTTACTAAGGTAGTTAAATCTAAAATATAGCATTGTGGCAGATGCTGTGAGCCCTACCAGTAGCCCTACCCAGATGCCTTGAACACCCATTTGCGCCTCTTTCCCAAAATACCACATCACCGGGAAGCCTATTACCCAGTAAGCTATAAAACATATCACTGTAGGGATATTTACATCTTGTAAACCTCTTAACGCACCTAGAATGGTAACTTGTACTCCATCACTGAGCTGAAACAATGCTGCCACAACGAGTAATTGTGCTGCCATAAAAATCACCTCTGGATTATCTATATAGAAAGGAGGTAACCAGTCTTTGAGCACTATAAAACCTACAGCAAAGACCGCCTCGATAAGGAAACAAAGTATAAAGATAGAAAAAGCGATACGCCTCAAATTTGGATAATCCCTTTTCCCCTTTTGGTTTCCTACACGTATGGTACCCGTGACTCCCAGCCCTACAGCTATCATAAATGTCATAGACGCAAGATTAAGCGCAATTTGATTTGCCGCCTGGGCATTAGTCCCCAGAATTCCAGATAAGAAAATAGCCGCCGTAAACACACCTACTTCAAAAAGCATTTGTAAAGCTGTGGGAAAACCTAGTTTTATAAGTGTTTTAAACTCGCTAAGCTGTATGTGACTTGCACCATCCCAGAAAAAATACGATTTAAATTTACGCTTTCGCGAAAGCATAAAAATGAGCAGCCCCAGCATAAAAAATCGTGATATGAGTGTCCCCCAGGCAGCCCCCTCAACCTCAAGCCTTGGAAAAATCCAGATCCCGTAAATGAGCACATAGTTAAATAAGACATTTACAATATTTGCAAGTATAGTGGCATACATCGCATATTTAGTTTGTGACAATCCATCTGCAAACTGCTTAAAAGCTTGAAAAATCATAAGCGGAATCATAGATAACGCTACAATCTCAAGGTACGGTATCGCAAGCGCTACCACCTCTGGCGGTTGGTCTAGCATATACAAAACCGGCTTTGCAATAAGCAAGGTTACAAAAAGCAACACACCGTTTACAGCACACATAATCACCCCGTGGTGAAAGTGCAGTCGCCCCTTCTCTATATTACCTTGACCATCTGCCTCTGCCACAAGTGGCGTGATGGCAAATGAGAAACCTATACCTATAGAGAGTGCTATAAAAACGAGACTATTACCCAGACTTACTGCTGCCAGTTGTGCGGCACCTAGCTGCCCTACCATCAAGTTATCTGCGAGAGCTACAAGTATATGACCCAGCTGTCCCAGCATTATAGGGAATGCTATTTTAAGGTTTGTGCCAAATTCTTTTGTGTAGTCTGAAAACTGCATTGGGTTGGTTTTTTTTACGCTTTCGCGAAAGCGCAAAAATACTTCATCCATAAACAAAGACCGAGTAGTTTAATAGCAAATTCTTATCTTAAAGCATTAATCACATAGTACATCATACCTATGCTCACTAACCCTATAGAAATAGACCTAGCTTTAAGAACACTTATTAAAGCCCACGAAGACAAGCTACAACTCAGAAAAGACGACAGCGCAGGTCTTGAGGCGGCGGGAATTATACCCACAATGCAAGGCAAACAAAAAGTAGATGGTCATTACTTTGCAAGTGTGATACCCAAACCCAAAGACTGTAGACTTTACTTCTTCCCTATTTATACAGATGTTGCGGCTTTTACAGACATAGACCCTGCGCTTAAAAAATGTCTTAAGGGCAAGAGTTGTTTTCATATAAAAAAAATGGACGCCTCGCTAGAAGCATCCATTAGTGATATGATAGATAAAGGTATTGCCATTTATCAAGAAAAGGGACTGCTGACAAAATAAATCAAGCTGCGTATTTTATTCAAATACCCAAACATCATTTGGGATTTCTGATGCATCTTCTAAACTTCCAGAAACTAGATAAATTCGATCTTGAAAAACAGTTGTTGCTACTGAATATCGCTTACCAAAGACACTTCTATCTATAGCTAAGTTCCAGTTCTCACCATCTTCACTCATCCATATTTCGTCAGAGCTTCCTAAAGTACTATTCTGTAAACCTCCAAAAAGCCAAATTCTATCATCAAAAATTTGTATTGAGCTTAAAGTCCTTTCTGTAAATATTTCTCCGTTGGTTTGGACTTGGGTCCACGTGTTTCCGTCTGTAGAATTCCATATTTCGTTAGAGCTTAAACTAGAAGTTACGGTTCCACCAACAATCCATAACTTATTTTCAAAAACAAACGCACTATGAGAACTTCTTTCACTAAAAGCTGGATTATCATTTACTAATGTCCAATTAATCCCATCTGTTGAGTTCCAAACTTCATTTATAAATCCTGCATTGTTTTCTTGAACACCACCTATTAACCACAATGAGCCATTAAAACTTGTTAATGAAGCATTACCTCTTGGCGCAAAAGCAGCATTTGCCGTTTCCTGAGTCCATAACAGCCCATCCTCTGTACTCCAAACGTCATTAGTAAACTCTAAATCATCTCCATTGTAACCTCCTATAACCCAAAGTTTACCATCGTGAACGACCGCAGATTGCAAGTATCTACGTCCAAATGGTGCCACCTCTGAAACTAGTGACCAATTCTCACCATCTTCAGAATTCCATAAATCTCCATAGTATGTTGGTCCTCCTGCAAAACCTGCAAGAAGCCATAACTTGTTATTAAAATTCAATAAACTATGACTAATCCTGCCTTCAAAAGGAGCTTCGGAAACTAAAGCTTGTTGAGGAAATATAACTCCACTTGTGGTGAAGCTGAAAATAGGGCTCGTAGTTAACTCTCCACTCGGGTCTTTTGCTACAACTTTCCAATAATATTTTTGGTACGGCTCTAATGGATTAACTAAAGTATAAGAAACATTAGACAGACTCTCTTCTATACTTGTTACTGGATTACTAGATGTGTCTAAAAATAGTTCATAAGTAACTGTATCTCCATTAGGATCAACCGAAGTTGTCCACTCGAGCGTAGGAACTACTGTCACGCCTAATGATTCATTAGGTACGTTTAGTAAGGAAAAAGAATTAGGAGGTAAATTAATTTCCTCCATCATATCACCACTGTCGTCTGAAGTTGGCATTGTTGCTTCTTCATCCTCACCAGAGCAAGACGAAATAGTCAAAACAACTAAAATTAAAGACAATATCTTAGAAAGAAATAAAGGATTGGTAATTGACTTATTCACGAATAATTGATTTAGGTTAAAAGCTGTGAAAATAACAAATCTTAAACGTTATAGCTAATAAAGAAAAGGGCGCCTCGCTAGAAGCATCCATTAGTGATATGATAGATAAAGGTATTGCCATTTATCAAGAAAAAGGCATTATCTAAAACCCTTATTGCTTTATGGGTGCCTGTATTAATTTGGCAGGTTTTTGAATATAGTTATCCATTAAGTACACAAGACTTGTCATAGTTGCTGCGCCTAGTTCTAGTTCTCGTTTATTTACCGCATCAAAAGTATCATTTGCCGCGTGGTGATGGTCAAAATAACGTTGCGAGTCTGGTCGTAAGCCAGCTAGTACAATCCCTTCATTTGTAGCTTTAAGTGGACCAATATCTGCACCACTACCTCCTCTTGTAAAGTCGTGTATGAGGTAAGGCTCAAAAAGCGATTTCCAGCTTAGTACTTCATTATAATTACGATCATCTGTATCAAAAGAGAAGCCTCTAGGTGTAAACCCACCTGAGTCACTCTCTAGTGCAAAGATGTGTTGCTCACCTTTTGCCTTAGCTTCTTCTGCATATTTTCTACCTCCACGTAAACCGTTTTCTTCATTCATAAATAATACCACACGTATGCTATGCTTAGGTTTATATCCTACTGCCTTCATAAGTCGTAAGACTTCCATACTCTGTACAACTCCTGCACCATCATCGTGAGAGCCATCTCCTAGATCCCAAGAGTCTAAATGACCACCTACAACCATATATTTATTAGGAAACTCACTCCCTGTTATCTCACCTATCACATTGTACGACTCAACTTCTCCCATATTTTTACAAGACATCTTGTAAAAGAATTTTAACTCTGGATTGAGCTTTAAAGATGTACTTAACAGGTTTGCCCCTTTTGTACTTATGGCAGCGGCAGGTATACGTTTTGACACAGGTAAATCTCCATAAGACATAGACCCCGTATGTGGGTAATCATCTATACTGTGCGTAACAGACCTTACTATCACTCCCACTGCACCTAGCTTTGCAGCCTCCATAGCTCCTGCATATCGCTGGTCTACACAACCACCATACGCTTGAAAGGTGCGTATAAGCTCATCATTCATAGGGCGGTTATAAAAGACTATTTTACCTTTTACATTTTCCTCCCCAAGCGCTTTGAGCTCTTCTATACCCATTACCTCTACTACGTTTGCTCTAAGTCCTACAGACTTAGTCGCCACAGATCCTCCTAGTGCACAAATAGGCACAGAGGTTATGCGTGCATTTTCTCCTTCTATATGTGCTCTTTCTGCCTCGCCACGTACCCACTTAGGTACCATTACCGGTTGTAACCAGACTTTATCAAGGCCTGCCTTTACAAGTTCGGCTTTTGTCCAGGTTACGGCTCTTTCGGCACCTAGACTTCCGCTTAGGCGAGAGCCTATATCATTAGAGAGGTAATCAAGCCACTGGTAGCTCTGCCCTTTTGTTAATGCTTCTGTATAGATGTTACGTACGGTGATTGAGTCGTTTTGCGCTTTCGCGAAAGCGGAAACCCCCACCACTACAGCAACCGTAAAGATGTTTTTGAGTACTTTATTCATTTTCTAACTGTTCTTTGTATGCTGAAAGATTTGCTTTTGTTTTATCATCTAGTTCTGGCTCTTGTATATCTTCATATTGCGAGAGTGTCTCTAGTAAAATGCTTGCAACTGCTAGACGAGCAGCGGGTTTATTATCTGCAGGGATAACGTACCACGGTGCCTTATCTGTGGAGGTGCGGTTTATAGCGTCTTCATAATAAGTTTGATAGGTATCCCATAGCTTGCGCTCTTTGAGGTCGCCGGCAGAAAATTTCCAATTTTTTTCTTTTTTCTCCAGACGACGTAGCAATCTATTTTTTTGTTCACCTTTTGATAGATGCATAAAGAACTTATAGATAAGTGTCCCGTTTTCTACAAGATGCTTTTCAAAGTTTTTGATCTGCTCAAAACGCTTATCCCAGAAAGCGTCATTTACATCTTCTACCGTGTGGACATCTGGTAGGTTTTCACCCAGAATATACTCGGGATGTACGCGCGTGACTAGTACATTTTCATAATGTGTGCGGTTGTGCACACCAAATTTTCCTCTCTGAGGTAGTGCGATATAATGACGCCACAGGTAATCGTGACCCAGCTCAAGATCTGTAGGTACTTTAAAGCTTTGTACCTCAACACCACGAGCATTAAAGTCTTTAAAGACTTCTCTTATAAGGCTGTCTTTACCAGAGGTATCCATACCCTGCAAACATACGAGTACCGCATACTTATCGTGCGCGTACATTGTGTCTTGAAGTTTACCGAGCTGCTTGCGTACTTTTTTGAGTTTTTTCTCTAGTTCTTTTTCTTCTTGATCTTGAAAAAGCGTCGTGCTCTTATCTGAAAGCTTTACGGGCGCTGTTACTTTAAATGTGTTGTAATCCATATATAAATATAAAAGAAAAGGTTGCCAATAGACAACCTTTTTACTTTAGACTAAGTTAATGAGTACAAGGTCTCATTATTTTTTTACAATGCGTCTTGTTGTTTTTGTATTGTTTTCTCCAAGTATTTCTACTACATAAACTCCTTTATTCAGAGAAGAAATATCTACTGTAGTCATATTACCATCTAAGGTAAGTACGCTCTGACCTAATAAATTAAAGATAGTAACTCCTTTTACAGAAAGATTGTTTGTACCTGTAATATTAAAACGATCTACAGTAGGGTTAGGGTGTACAGAAAATGAATCTATATTTCCATTATTACCAGCACTAAGCGTCTCTGTACCTTCTATAGTAAACGCTATTGAGTCAAAAGTTAATCCAAGATCTGTAAATGGTGTCCACGATGTTGCTCCCGCACCAAAAATATCATCTACATCAATTAGATGTGCTTGCTCACCTACATCTACCCCTGCATCAAACCAGACCCATCTATCTGGAGAATTTGTCACACCAGCACCTACTCGAGGCGCGGCTACTATCCAGTAAAGACCAGCATCTAAGGTCAATGCTTCTCCATTTGCAACCGTAACATCTACTGTAAGATCGTAAGAATTTGAAAACATTGGATCATCTGAAACAGTTTCTACTATTGTTAATGCTGGGCTATCTGGCGCAAGATTTACAATTTCTAGTAAGGCAGCCTCACCAGCTCCAGAAGGATCTCCGCCTGGTAAACCGTCTACATCTGCATAAATAAAAAGGTCAAAACCTTCTATAGCTGTAAGGAAGTTTCCAGAATTCTGAAAACCATAAACGGTAATCATATCAACTTCGGCAATATTTTCTGCCTCTATAATAAAGTCATCTGCAGAGTAAACTGCACCTGGGATCCCGTTAAAAACGTCTGAAACAATCCCGCTACCACCAGCAGAAGGTTGATCAAAAATAATAGCTTGCGCATCACGTTGTGCTGAGGCAGTCTCAAGACCATTATTTTGCACTAAGCCTTCTTGAGCTCCTAATGCAAAGGTTGATAGTAAAACTAAAAGAGTAATTTTTTTCATATTATTTGATTTTAATTGATGTTTTATAAAGATATAAAAGTTTTCAAGTTATGTTATTTACTTGCAAATAGTTTAACATCTCCCTCGGTAACCTCTGCCCCACTTAAGATAATAAGACGCTCTACCACGTTGCGTAATTCTCGTATATTACCCGTCCAGTCATAGGCTTTTAAAAGGTCTATGGCTTTGCTTGAAAACGTTTTAAGCGCGGTGCCTTGCTCTTGCGAGATCTTCTTTGCAAAATGTGCTATAAGGATAGGAATATCGTTACGACGGTCATTAAGTGCAGGTACTTTGATTAGTATAACCGCAAGCCTGTGATATAAATCTTCTCTAAAATTTCCATCTGCAATTTCTTGCTTTAGGTTTTTATTAGTCGCTGCTACTACGCGCACATCTACTTTAATATCTTTATCACTACCTACTCGCTGCACTCTACTTTCTTGTAGTGCTCTTAGTACTTTGGCTTGTGCAGATAGGCTCATATCGCCTATCTCATCAAGAAAGATGGTACCCCCATTTGCTGCTTCAAATTTTCCTGCGCGATCCTTATTTGCACTTGTAAAAGCTCCTTTTACGTGGCCAAAGAGTTCGCTTTCTATAAGCTCTGATGGTATTGCGGCACAGTTTACCTCTACAAGTGGTCCTTTAGAACGTTCACTTTTTTCGTGTAGCCAGTGTGCCACAAGTTCTTTACCTGTTCCATTAGGTCCTGTAATAAGTACTCGTGCATCTGTAGGAGCCACCTTCTCAATCATCGCTTTGATTTGCCCTATTTCTTCACTCTCACCTACCATCTCGTACTTCTTGCTCACTTTCTTTTTGAGCTTTATATTTTCTACCACGAGCGTTTTGCGGTCTAGTGCGTTGCGCACAGTATTAAGTAATCTATTGAGGTCTGGTGGTTTTGATATATAATCAAAAGCGCCTAGGCGCATTGTGTTTACAGCTGTATCAAGATCACCGTGACCAGAGATCATTACCATAGGTACTTCTGGCTTGAGCTTACGTGCAGCCTCTAGCACCTCAACACCATCCATTTTTGGCATTTTAATATCACAAAGCACAAGGTCATAATCTTCTTCTCTAATTTTGTTTATACCCTCTAGGCCATCTCCAGCTTCTTCTACCTGATACTCCTTACTCTCTTCAGATAATATTTTGGTAAGAACACGTCTTATCGCAGCCTCATCTTCTATAATTAAAATCTTTGCCATTATTATAATTTAAATTTTATTCCAGAACGACCATAAAAGGTGTTCTTATCATTTATTGTAAAAACGTCATTACGATCTCCATCACGTAGTCGTATGTCGTTTATAACGGTGTGTCCAGCATAAAAATAAAACACTAGATGTTTTGTAAAGCAATATTCATACCCTAATCCAAAAAGGGCAACCGTCATAGAGATACTCTCTGCTGTTTCAAACTCCCCTTCTGGTATATTTACTTCTACATTATCTTGAATGTTTGCATAAAAACCGTCAAGACTTAAAAAACTCTGAATGATATGTTCTCTGTTTTTACCAAAATAGCGCTTTATATTAGATTTAGGCACCCCTAAGGTAAACGACCAGTCTGGATGAAACTCACGATAGTAATTTACAAAAGGTAATGGAAACGGTCTACCAGACTCTGTGTCATATCTCCCACCTACAATAAGTCTCCACGGTTTATCAAGACCATCTTTAGTCTTATCATTTATAAAATATATTGCGCCGGTGTGCACTACATCACTACTAGAAAAAGATTCTGTACTAAAATTTGAGGTAACCCTTGTGCCTATTTTTGCACCCAAACGCCATTTATCATTTAATTTTTGCGTGTAGCCTAGCGAAAGACTAAAAGATTGAAATCTATCCAGATCCTCACGGCTAAAAGGAGTAACATCTTCAAACTTTAAATTTACATTACGGTACTCAAAACCTGGTACGAGATAAACATCTTCTTTAAGTTTTACAGGTACGTTTATAAATGATCTAAACCTCCTAAAAGAATTATCTGAATCACTCTGTGGGAAATAGGTATACTCTACTCGTGCCAAATCTGTCAACTGTGCGCTCATTGTCCCTGTAAACAATAATAAAGCAATAATAAATCTGGCTTGTTTAATCATCTATAGTGTCATTTTTTGAAAGTGAAATATTCTCCTCAGATTTCTCCTTTGGCACAAACACTGGTCTATCAGTATTAAAAAGATGTAAATCGCGCTGCGGGAATGGGATGGTAATTCCGCTTTCGCGAAAGCGGTCATCTATCGCATATCTAAGCGCACTTTTTATTCTAGGATCTACAAAACTATCACGCACAAAAAAATACAACCCAAAATCTAGTGAGCTATCGCCAAAGTTTTCAAAAAGCGCAAAAGGTTTAGGATGTTTTAAAATATCTGGATGCTCTGTTGCACAGTCCAGTAATATCTTTTCTACGGCTCTGGTATCGCTACCGTATGCAACACCTACTTTTACATTTTCTCTTGTAGTTTTATGGTTCTGGGTGTAGTTATAGACCGTGTCTGTAATAAACTTGTGATTAGGAATTATAATCACTTTATCATCTCTTGTAAGGGCTCTTGTGGTACGTAGTTTTATTTCAAAAACTCTACCTACACGACCATCCATCTCAATAATATCACCTGCCGAAATTGATTTATCTACCATTATTAAAATCCCACCTATTACATCTTGAAAGACTTCTTGGAGAGCAAGACCAAGACCTACAAATAATGCTGCAGAGGCTGTAAGTAGCACGGTTATATTTATCCCAGAAGCACTCATCGTTGCGAGTACTACTACTATATAAGCAATGTATTTTATAAATTTAAAAACACTTACAAACTTGAGCTTGTCATCACCTTCCATCCTACGTGTCATTAAAACACGTACCCACTTAAGAACAATACTTGTGAGTATGAAGGCAACAATAAGCATAATAAGGTGGCCTACAGTAAAGCCTATATGATTAGGTTCTTTACCTAAACTTATAAGTTCAAAACTAAGCCACTCTTTTATTGTGCCCCAGATATCTTGCTCTATGATGTCCTTTACCTTATCTACCGTTTCTTCTTGTAGATAAAGAAGTAACGCTAGTACTTTAACCATTTAATTAAGTCTTTGTAAGTAGGCTTTTTTCCATACATAAGGATTCCTACTCGATATATTTTTGATCCAAACCACACTGTAAAAACAAAGGTGGCTATAAGTAATGTTATGGATAGTATAATTTGCCATAGTGGCACTTCAAAGGGTATGCGCATTAACATCACAATAGGTGATGTAAGCGGTATAATAGAAAACACAGTTGCTACCGTACCGTGAGGATTATCTATTACAGCAAAAAAGCCTACATATATAGCCAGCATAAGTGGCATAATGATAGGTAGCATAAATTGCTGTGTATCTGTCTCATTATCTACCGCTGCGCCTATGGCCGCATAAATAGAACTATATAAAAAGTACCCGCCTATAAAGTAAATAAAGAAACCTCCCACTAGCTGTAGCAAAGGTAATTTTTGTACCTCTTGGAGCAATTCTATCATCATATTAGGGTCTTGGGCTATTTGTTGAGCTTGCGATGCAGCAGGGTTTACAGCAGTGGCGGCAGATGGATCTACCCCAAAAAATGCCGTAAGTACCACTAGTAAAACTCCACCCACTAAAACCCATATAGCAAACTGAGTGATGCCTGCTAGAGTTGTACCCAATATTTTACCCATCATAAGCTGGAAAGGCTTTACCGAAGAAATGATTACCTCTATAATTCTATTGGTCTTTTCCTCAATCACAGAACGCATTACCATATTACCATATATAATAATAAACATCATAAGAAGATAACCAGCAGCACCACCAAAACCTGCTTTTACCCAGTTACTCATCTTTGAGCTAGACTCACCAGAAAAGTTTTCTATATTAATATCTATCGTACTTTTTGCAGTCTCTAGTACCGTGAGATTTATGCCTTGTGCAACTAGGTTTTGATCTGTAATCCTCTTTTCGATACGATCTTCTATATCTCCTATATAATCAAAAGAGGGTGTCTCATTACCATAAAACGTAACAGGGTTTGTAGCAGTTTCTGGGTTTTTTGAGATATGAATGAGACCATAATAAGCATCATCTTTTGCAACTTCTTTACCGGCATCAAGCCCTTGATCACTAAGATTTACATAGCTTGTCTTGTCCGTATTAAAAAATACAGTTTCAAATTGTCCAGACTCATCAACCACTACAATTGTGCGTTTATCTTCACTATTGAGCTGCGTTAAATAAGAGATAAGCAGTATCATACCTACCAAAATAAGCGGACTCAGAAAAGTCATTATCAAGAATGACTTATTTCTTACTCGTGCGATATACTCTCGCTTTATTATTAAAGAAAGGATGCTCATTTGTTCTGACTAACGGTTTGAATAAAAATATCGTTTACACTCGGGATCACTTCTACAAAGTGTGTTACTTGTCCATATGTTTGTAAGGTGCTTAATAGCTCATTTGGCGTACCATTATCACCCATTTCAACTCGCAATTTATGTTCATTACCTAAACTCTTAAACTGTGCAGGAGTAACTTTAAAAGAAGAGGCTAGTTGTTGTTGCGCTTTCGCGAAAGCGGTCTCATCTACCACCTGTACCCCTATATCAAATGTATTGTTTTGATATGCTCTCTTTATGGTGTTTATCTCACCATCCAAAATCTTGTTAGATTTATTTATGAGTGCAATATGATCACATAGCTCCTCTACAGACTCCATACGGTGTGTGCTAAAGATAACCGTTGCACCCTCATCTCTAAGTTGTAAAATCTCGTCTTTAATAAGATTTGCATTTATAGGATCAAAACCACTGAAAGGCTCATCAAAAATGAGCAATTTAGGCTGGTGCATTACCGTAACCACAAACTGTATTTTTTGAGCTTGTCCCTTAGAGAGTTCTTGTATTTTTTTACCCCACCAGTCACCTATCTCAAGTTTTTCAAACCAGTGCTTTGCTCTCGTTTTTGCTTCTGCCTTAGACATTCCTTTGAGCTGCGCGAGATAGAGCACCTGCTCTCCTACCTTCATAGATTTATACAAACCGCGCTCTTCTGGCATATAGCCTATATCGCGTATGTGATGTTGCTGCAAAGGTTCTCCCCCTAAGGTCACACTACCAGTGTCTGGCATTGTAATCTGGTTAATGATGCGTATAAGTGTCGTTTTACCAGCTCCATTAGGACCTAAAAGTCCAAAAATACTTCCCTCTGGTACGGTAATAGACACATCGTTAAGTGCAGTAAAGTCTCCAAACTTTTTTGAAACTGTATCTGCTACAAGTAGTGAATTCATATAAAGACGTTAATCAAGCTAAGATAGGGATATGACCTGAGTGACGTATGCGTGTTGGGTATATTTTAGGAAATTTATAAACCTGTAGATACAAGAATAATTAAAGAGCGCTCACCAGTGTACAATGACTTAATTACAAAACGTCTTAAAAGCAAAACCCACCCTAGGCGTAAGCTCAGGATGGGAAAAAAAATTGCTATGAAAAAGAAAAATAACGTCAAACATTGTTTAACGTTATTCAAATATAACTTTTTTTTATGAACCCGATTAATTTGGTTTCATAAAATTTGAAAGGGTCTTGTTATGAGAACATATCTTTCACCTTCTCAAAGAATGATTTATCACCTGTTTCTGGGTTTGGTGAGAAGTTATCATCGGCAGCCATTTTTTCAAAAAACTGCTTTTGCTCCTTGTTAAGAATCTTAGGTGTCCACACATTTACGTGCACAAGTAAATCTCCTTTACCATACCCATTTATAGATGGGATACCTTTACCTCGTAAACGTAAAATCTTGCCACTCTGTACACCTTCTTCTATTTTGATACGCACTTTACCAGTTACAGTATCTATCTCTTTTGACGTACCAAGTACGGCCTCACTTATACTTATATAAAGGTCGTAGTGTAAATTATCTCCTTCTCTTTGTAAAAAGTCGTGATCTTTTTCTTCTATTGCTACAAGTAGATCTCCAGCGATTCCATTACCTGGTGCCTCGTTACCTTTACCCGTTACTTTAAGTTGCATTCCATCTACAACTCCTGCTGGAATTTTGATACTTACAGTTTCTTCCTCTACAGTAAGTCCTTGAGCATCTGCTCCAGAAGGACGCTTATCTATCATCTGTCCTGAGCCACCACAAGTAGTACAAGGTGCACTAGTTTGCATACGACCTAAGATAGTGTTCTGGATTTTGGTTACTTGTCCAGCACCATTACAAGTTGTACAAGTCTTATATGAAACACCAGCTGCTTGCTTCTTACGTTTTACCTTGATTTTCTTCTCTACACCGTTTGCTATTTCTTCTAGTGTAAGCTTTACTCGTATACGAAGGTTACTTCCTTTCACACGGCGCTGACCACCGCCAAAGCCACCACCAAAACCAGAGAAACCACCTCCGCCACCGCCAAAAGCGCCGCCAAAGATATCCCCAAACTGGCTAAAGATATCATCCATATTCATCCCGCCTCCGCCAAAGCCGCCGCCGCCCTCAAAGGCTTGATGACCATACTGATCATATCGAGCACGTTTTTGCTCATCACTTAATACCTCATAGGCCTCTGCTGCTTTCTTAAAGTTTGCCTCTGCAGTCTCATCTCCTGGGTTTTTATCAGGGTGATACTGTACTGCCTTCTTACGGTATGCCTTCTTAATCTCTGCTGCAGTAGCTCCTTTTGAGATACCTAATATGTCGTAAAAATCTTCTTTCATAATAAAAACTCAGTAAGACTGAGTACTCTTAAATCATTAAGGATGGTAAGCCCTCACCTACACTTCTCCTTATACTATTTATATTATTGCCCTGTAACTACTTTAGGAAACCGGATGATCTTGTCACCTAGTTTATACCCCTTTTCAATCACATCTACAATTTTACCCTTTAGCTTCTTGCTAGGTGCAGGAATTTGGGTGATAGCCTCGTGCTGGTCTGCATCAAAAGCATCTCCAGCCTTTACTTCCATTTCTTCAAGCCCTTTAGACTTAAGGGTCTCCTTAAATTTATTACTAATAAGAGTCATACCTTTCACGTGTATGTCATCCTTATCACCTTTAAACTCATTAAGCGCTCTATCAAAATCATCTACCACAGGTAGTAATGCTTGTATTACCTCTTGACCGGCAGTTTTATATAATTCTATACGTTCTTTTGTAGTGCGTCTTTTGTAGTTTTCAAACTCTGCAAATAGGCGTAAAAACTTATCTTTTTCGGCAGCAAGATCGTCTTGAGCAACCTCTAGCTCTGTACGCTCATCTTTAGGAGCCGCTTCTTCGGCATCTTTAGTATCATTTGCTTGTGCTGCCTCGTTTACAAGTTGCTCTTGAGCAGCCTCGTCTACGGTTGTATCTTGTTTTTTATCTTCTGTTGCCATAATGGTCTTAAATCAATTTTTTACTGAAGTGGCAAAAGTACTGCCAATTGCTATAAAATGTCAAAATGTCACTGCTTTTTTAGAATCAAAATAAGCAGGTGTACCACTCTTTGAAATTAATAATATGAAGCATACTACTTACTGGTGACAGGCATACTTCTTATTAAATCACGCATTTATGAAATAATTAAGAAAGCTACTTCTAATAAATGTTAATTTTGCAACTCACTAATTAAATATCAAAATGAAAAAACAAATTTTAAATACACTCGCAGTGGTTGCTCTTATCGCAGTAACTGTGTCTTGTAAGGGAGACAAAACAAACGAAACTGACGCTACCGAAGCTAAAGAAGTTGCAACTGTAGTAGATGCAATGAAATTTACTGTAGACACTAGTGCGTCTACCATAGACTGGGTAGGAAGCAAACCTACAGAAAATCACACGGGCACTATAAACATCGAGAGTGGTGTTGTAAAAGTGGCTGGAGACAAAATTACAGGTACCTTCTTAATAGATATGACTAGTATTACTGTTACAGATCTAGAAGGAAAAGGAAAAGCTTCTCTTGAAGGACACCTTAAAGGACAGGCAGAGGGTAAAGAAGATCACTTCTTTAATGTGGCAAAATATCCTACAGCAGCTTTTGAAGTAACTGGAGTTATAGAAAAAGAAGGAAAAAAAATGATGCAAGGTAATCTTACAATAAGAGATCAGAAGAAGAACATTGAGTTCCCTGTAACTTACAGCGTAGATGGAGCAAATATGACACTTACAAGTGAGCCATTTACAATAGACCGCACAAACTGGGGAGTAAACTATGGATCAAAATCTATTTTTGACAACTTAGGAGATAAATTTATCTCAGATGATATCCAGCTTACTGTAAAGCTACAAGCTACAAAAGCTTAAGCTCAAAAAGTTATATAATTAAAAAGCCACTCTATTGAGTGGCTTTTTTTTATGCGAGCAAGTTTGCTACCGCACTATCTATATCACTGTATTTAAACCTATAACCGTCTTCTTGTATTTTACGAGCACTTACTTTCTGGCTTTCTAAAACTACCGCAGCCATATCGCCCAGCATAAGTTTAAGAGCAAATGCAGGTACTTTAGGAAGTATAAGTGGTTTACCTAGCTCATCTGCCACCACTTCTGTAAACTTTTTATTAGTTACTGGTGAGGGTGCAACGCCATTATAAACTCCAGATAATTTATTTTTATAAATGTGGTAATATATACCAGCCATATCATCTATATGTATCCACGATTGCCATTGTTTACCAGTACCTAGCGGCGCACCTACTCCATAAGAAATAGGCTTCATAAGCTTAGGTAACGCTCCTGCTTCTTTATCAAGTATTACCCCTGTGCGTACTCTAGAGGTCATAACATCTATTTTTTGAAACTCCAGCGCAGCGGTCTCCCATTGCTCTACTACTTGACCCAAAAAGCCAGATGCATATTCAGGATAAGACTCATCATATAGTTTTGTAAAAGAAGATGGATACCCCCCTACAGCACTGGCTGTAATAAAATGCTTTACAGTTATATTTTCACCTTTTTTACGCTTTCGCGAAAGCGTATTATAAAGTAATCTAGTTGTAACAACCCGGCTTTCAAAAATTGCTTTCTTATTTTCTACAGACCAGCGCTGGGCAATCGTAGCTCCAGCAAGATGAAAAATGGTATCTACATCTTCAAAACAAGCTTCATCTATCTCGTCTGTTTTTGTATTCCAGTAAAATCCTTGGTAATTATTTTTTGATTGTATTTTATCTTTTGATGTTGTTAGATAGTTAACATCAATTCCATTATTGTGACATAATTCTGTTAGGGCTGTCCCCACTAATCCCGTAGCACCTGTTATTAAAACTTTCATCTAATTATTTTGCATTCAGCAACTAAAGATACGAACGGCACCAAAGTATAAATCCACATATGTAAGAAAATTATGCCATTTTTAACACTATTCCTTACCATCTACATAATCCTGAAGATAAGCATAGCGTGGTGTAAGCTTACCATCTTGTGTCATACGAGCGCGCTCAAGTATACCATCTTTATCACCGTTAAAAAACGCAGGAATGACGTGTTCTAAAAATAATTCACCAAAACCTTCACTAGCATCCTTAGGTAACTCACAAGGAAGATTATCTACCGCCATCACAGCTATCACGCTCTCATTCTTATAGTTATCTTCTTTCTCTGTATGTGGATTGTACCCATAAAAAGGCTCAGCAATAGTAGATGGTCTTATGGTGCTTGCCACTGGGCCATCTATATCGCAAGATATGTCTGCAACTAGGTTGATTTTGAAATCTGGGTGTTTTGCGTCTTCTCGTGTAAACAAGTAAGGGGCTCCATCTCCATAAAAATGACCGGCTATAAAGTAGTCTGTAACTTTTGCATACTTCATAAAATCACTCTCATAACCAGAAGGGTCTTTATAAAACTCTGCTCTACTACCTGGCTGTCCATCTGTTCTTTTATTATACTCTAGTACATCTATGAGGCAATATACTGGCTCTGTAAATTCTTGACTTAAGTATTCTTGATCTGTCACCTCTCTTATTTTAAGGTGATCTAGTATTTCTTTTGCGCCTCTGGCTACTTTA
Source organism: uncultured Dokdonia sp. (assembly GCF_947496725.1). Lineage (GTDB taxonomy): Bacteria > Bacteroidota > Bacteroidia > Flavobacteriales > Flavobacteriaceae > Dokdonia. The sequence continues at coordinate 336,585 of NZ_CANMDS010000004.1, read as the reverse complement.
CCACTTCCAGAAAGACAAATTTTTATGGCAGGTACTATGATTTTATCAAGTTTTGCTTTTACGGCATTAAGATCTGCTAGGTTCTCTACTTTAGGAAGCTCAAATAGGTTATCGCGTTGTCCAAGCAACCTAAAACCGTTGTAAGCACCTACGAGTCCTGCATAACGGCCAAAGCCTATAAGACGTGCTCCATTTGCTCTAGTAATAACCTCGTGATCATACATCTCGATATTTTTATCAAGAATAGCCTTGAGCAACTTGCGGTTATAGGGCTGCTTTTTTATGGTGTGACTAAAAAAGAAATACTTTTTACCAGGCATTAAAGCATCAAGAGGCACTTCCTTCACTCCTATCATTACATCTGCATCTGTAATATCTTCCTCTACATCAAAACCGTTTATGGTATATGCCATATCTGGAAAAACGCGTATGTCTGACTCCTCAACCACAAAACTTGCATCTTCAAACTGCTCTCGTGCTTCGGCTAGTTTTTCTGGTGAGAAAACAACTCTTCTGTCTGGTGGATTCTTACGTTCTGTGATGATGGCAAATTTCATAATGTGTGTGAAGTTTTGGCAGGCTATATTGTTGGTATAGCTTTTGCATTTTATTAAGAGCAAATATAAGGTTTAGTGCTATATTTGCTATTCCGCTTTCGCGAAAGCGTACAAGAGATCTTATAAACTTTACAGCTTATGAGTTACGGAGTACGTGTGAGAGTGATACTACTGGGGTCGACTGGTTTTGACAGCGAGATCAATGGTATTGTAAGCGTGTCGAGCGCTGGAAAATAGCTCGTAAATCTCATATTTCAACTTTTTTAAACGGCGAGAATAACTACGCCCTAGCTGCATAATCTGAATTATAGTAAGATTACGCCTCGGTCTACAAGGTAGACAAGCAGGAAGTCACTCGAGAGCCTTGGTTTACGGCAATCGATATAGTGACTTCGTAAAAGTAAACCTATCTCTTGTAGGGCTTTGATGCGAGAGAGAAACTTAATTGAAGATAAGGGGTGCGTTGGTAGTCACTGACCGGCAATCTCACGAAAATTTAAACAGAGACTACACACGTAGAAAGCAGTAACATTGCTTGTTTGGACGAGGGTTCGAATCCCTCCGACTCCACAATTAAACCCCGTAACACTAGTGTTTACGGGGTTTTTTATTTTTGGGTGACAAATACGTTAACAATTTATAAAGCTATGAGCTTACGTTGCTATCTTTAAGTGCTTATTTATTGTGCTTATGAGTTGCGAGGTTGAAATAGGTTTTGATACATAATCGGTAAAGCCAGCATTGAGCATTTTTTCTTTATCACCAGACATAGCGAGACCGGTTTGAGCAATTATTTTTATTTCTTTATTTGTTTTCCTTATTTCTACTAGAGCATCGTTGCCGTCCATCTCTGGCATATTTATATCCATTAATACGAGATCTAGTGAGGGGTTTTTATTAACAATTTTTACGGCCTCCTTACCATTAACAGCTCGTATAACGGTACAGTTATAATTAGAAAGACAAGCTTTTACATAAAGAAAACTCAAATTATCATCTTCGGCTATTAAAATTGTAAAATCACCATTTTCTAAAGTTGTTTCACTAGGGTCATTTACAATAGTAATCTTATCTACTACTTTTTTATAAGGAATTGTAAAATAAAATATTGATCCTTCACCCATTTTTGATTCTATCCATACAGATCCATTTAAAATTTTAATTAGGCCTTTTACAATAGACAAACCTAATCCTACACCTAGATTATGAGTTTGCTCCCTTTTACCCTGCGTAAATCGGTCAAAGATGTTTTTTTGTTCTTCTTCATCTATTCCTATTCCAGAATCTTTAACATAGAACTGTAGTATTTCTTCCTTTAATGTGTAGCCAAATTCTATAGAGCCCTCCTTTGTAAATTTTATTGCGTTTTCTAGTAGGTTAGATAATATTTGAACGAGTTTATTTTCATCAGTTTCTATACCGCTATCTGTACCTGATAGCCCCTTATTAACTTCAAGTTTAACATTTGTACCTTCTAGTTTTAATTGATATTTTGAATATAAATCATCAATAAGGGAATTGAGATTAAGATGAGAATTTTCAATATTTATGATGTTAGACTCTATCTTAGAGATATCAACAATGTTAGAGATAAAACTCAAAAGACGGTGTCCTTCTTTTTCTATAAGTTCTAGATAAATATCCTTTTTTTCTTCAGATATGTTTTTTCTCCTTAGTAATTCTGAAAACCCTAAAATACCATTCATAGGGGTGCGCATCTCGTGGCTTAAATTTGCAAGAAATGCAGATTTTAATCGGTCACTCTCCTCTGCTTTTTCTTTTGCTCTTATAAGTTCTTGAGCTATTTTTTTTTGTTGAGTTATATCTTGATTAGTACCCGCTAGGCTTATTACTTCACCATCATTATCAGTTACCGGTTGACATATTGATCTTATCGTTTTCTGAGGTTTGTTGGGGATTAAAATTCTGAATTCTACATTGTATGGTTTGCCTAAAGTAAAGGCTTTGTCAAGAATTTTTTGGAGCTCTAATTTATCATCTGGGTGTACCCTATCGATAACATCTTCATAATCTGGCAACTCCTCATTATAATCATAGCCCCAAATATTATACATCTCTTTAGACCACTCCATTTTATTACCTGGAGTTTTTACCAGCCAGCTTCCTATTTTTGCAAGGGTCTGAGCATCACTTAATTCTTTTTCTGTCCTATCTAATAATAATTTGGCTTTAAGCTTATCCTTTTCATTTTGTCGCTGCTCAGTTATATCAATAAAAACCGTAACTATCTCTGTAATTTCTCCTACATCATTAAGTACGGGAAAACCATTAAGAGTTGTCCACTTTACATCCTCATCATTCGGGCCTATAAGCCCGATGATTTGATTATTTATAGACTCTTTAGTCTCTGCAATTTTATTTACAGGATATTCTGATAATGCTAGTGGTGACTTATCAAAGTTTATAAGTTTAGAATTGATATAACACAGCCCCTTGTCTTGTACATCTTCTTGATTAATATCTAATATTTCTGAAGCTCTATCATTGCATTGCACTATTGAGGTATCTGGGGCGTTCACCACGACGCCAGCTTCTAGATTTTGCATTAAAATTTGAAAGCGTCTTTCATTTGCCTCTGCTCGTTCCTTTGCCTCTTTTATTATGGTTTCTGTTTTAAAGCGCTCGGTAATATCGTGTATAACTCCTACTATAAACACATTACCCTCAGAGTCAATAAAGCGCGTTTTTCTAGTAGATATTCTTTTTGACTTACCATCTCTGATAACTGCGTTTTTTTCGGTAACATTTTCTATTCCGTCAAGAACAAGTTGTCTATCAATTTCAAACACGGGTCCTGTTTCTTCACTAGGCAATCCTTCACCTAGAGTCTTACCTATTATATCATTTCTATTATATCCATAGAGTGTACAAAATGCATCATTAACAATAAGTAGTCTACTCTCTTTGTCTTTTACAAAAACAGGATCACCTATGTTATTAATAATGTTATTGAGATGATTTTCACTTTCCTCAGCTTTGTCTTTAGCTTTTACAAGTGCAGCATCTAGTAGTTTTTGTTCCGTAACATCTTGCCCTGTACCCTTTAAACTTATAACCATTCCGTTAGGACAAAGTACAGGTTCACATATACATCTTACCACTTTCTCATTACCATCGGGAAGACATATTTTATGTTCTATATCATAAGGTGTACCATTTTCTATAGCTTTTTGCACAGAATTATTCCATAAATCTAGATAATCTGGATGAACACTCTCTAGTAATTCATCATATTGCGGCGCGCCTTGAGATGAGTCAAGACCCCATATATTAAACATTGCATTAGACCATTCTATTTCTTGGGTAGCGATATCAAATAGCCAGCTACCTACTTTTCCTAATGCTTGAGCTGCTTTAAGATCATTTTCAATTTTCTCTTTATCTGTTACGTCTTGTGTAACTCCAAAAACTTTTCCATCTACAACCTCTATCCCTAGAATATTTAAATGTCTTATCTCACTATTAGACCTTAATATTCTAAATTTAAAAGGCTTCATACCTTTACCCTTGTAAAGCCCTCTAATAATCTCATTTACTTTTTCTCTATCTTCCTTTACAATAAATTTACCCACGTTCTTACTTGTGAGGTCAATCTCTCCTCTTTTAAGTCCAAAAATATTAAGCATTTCATCAGACCAGTAAACAGCACCTGTTTTCCACTCCCATTCCCAGCTTCCTATTTTTCCTATTTTTTGAGCCTGTTGTAGATTTGATATAGATCTTTTTTTGGCATACTCTGCCTCCTTAAGCGCACTTATGTCTTGTATAGTAACAGGGACGGTTTTTTGTTCTAATAATGTTTGTGGTATGTTTAGAGATATCATAGCAGCAAACTCGTCACCATCCAGAGTCTTATAATTTACCTCAGAAGAAAATGTTTTTTTATTGTTCCAAATGGCTACTATAAGTTTTATAAAAACTTCTGTTGCTCCATTACCAAAGGTTCTATGTACATTATTTAAAAAATCTTCTTTACTACAAGCTCTGAAAATTTTCAAAGTAGCCTGGTTTACACTATTTATTTTTAACTTTTCTAGTAATAAAAATACGACCTCTGGATTTTCATTTAAGTACTTGTTGACATCAACAATCTTGAGTGTTTTAATTTTTTCTATTTCTTCAAATACGAGCGTAAAATCTTTATTCCAGATAGAGATAGTAGAGTTGTCATAAAGTTTTTTATAAACCTGTTCATTTTCAAACTTTAAAGCTTCTATTTGTTTTTCTAAATCCTCATAAGTAGGCTTTTTATCAAACATCATTTCTTTTATAGCTTTTGCCATATCAATCGCTCATTTTTATGGGGTAACAGCTTTACATACTGCATTTTAAAAATAAAACTATTAAAAATAATCGCATTTTACACGCATAATCTTATAAAAATAGGTTTATGCTTTCGCGAAAGCGGAATAAAAGGTAATATCATCTGCATCAAACTAGTTTATAGCAGTATATAAAAATCAAAATATCATAAATTACTTACAATATTGAATAAACAACGAGGTATAAAATTCTATATCTATTCTCAACATTTGTCGTGATGAAAAAGGGTTATCAAAATAGTTTTATTCTATTTTTGTAACCCAAAAAAAAACCTACATCAGGCATCATTTTTAAGTTATAGTAACTTAATTTTTTACTCTACTATGAATGAAATTCAATCGCACAAAGAACCTTATATCGAAGCCGAAAAATTTATTTACTGCCTCGAAGCTGTTACAGATGTAGATAAGGAAGTGACCACAGAGGTTGTAATGACGCTAGAAGAAATTGCCCTAACCGAAGGTATTACGAGTATTTATAAAAGCTGCGATACCATAGAGGGACTCGAAGATAGCTTAAATGCGCTCATTTATGATGACCACCATTTTAAGGATTATGAAATTATTTACCTCATTATGTCTGGCCAGCCCAATAATATTATGCTTAATGACTTCTACTATAGCATTGAGGAAATTGCCGAAATTTTTGAAGGTAAAATGACGGGTAAGATCATCCATTTTTCAAACAGAAAAGCTCTTGATCTTACAGATGAGGAGTCACAATACTTCTTAGATGTTACGGGAGCAAGGGCCATCTCTGGTTATGGAACGCGTAATGACACCTTCTCTAGCTCAAACACTATAGACAGAGTCTTTTTTAATATGTTTCAAGAAAATGATGATTACAAAGAGGTAGTAGAAATGATGTTTCAGAAGCATTATAAACTTTGTAAACTACTCGATTTTAGACTCTACTATTAATAAAAAGTTTTAAGACTAGTAATTTAAAAGGCCGCTTTCGCGAAAACTCTCTCGAAGTTGACAAATCTCGTATTATAAACGTACACTCTCGCTTCTCAAAAGCTAGTTTTTCGAATATGCACACTTTATTACAAGGATTAAATATTTTGACTATTTTCGGCTTCTTAATTCAAAATCATCAATCAAAACTATTATGAAAACTTCTTTAAAAATTACCCTTTCCCTTTTAATCCTATTTTTTACCGTCGCTCATTCTCAAGAGGACTATACAATTGAAATCAATGGAGAATCCTTTGAAATTTCTCTTGACAAACAGTTTCAACTTCAAACCAAAGATGGTTTAAAGAATATTATTCTTAAACAGAAAGATACTTTAACCTACAATGATGAAATGTTTAGTTTTAATTTTTTTAAAGAATATAAAGTTGGTAAAACCAAAATTGAACAAGGCATTGAACAATTAATGCTTATGACTCCAGAAGGTGATGGATTTTTAATCCAGAAGTACTCAACAATAAATCCAGAAAACTTAAAGGAACTTATGCTAGGTGAGGTTACTAAAGAAAGTATAAACTATGGATTTCAAATGGAACGTCGTGAGTATAATCACAAATTAACTTCCGGAGAAGATTTAAATGTCATACAGGCCTATCTCACATATAATGATGAAGTTAATATTTATGAAATCGCTAGTGTAGGTAAAAAGGACTCCGGTTTATTAATAATGGCTATGAGAATGAATGATACTAAAAATTCAATTGGTGAAAAACTAATAAACCTTATCTGGAATTCTTTAGAAATAAAATAACAAAATTATCATAATCACTATTTCATTGAGATTGTAAGCATAAAAAAATCTAATATTACTATGGCAAAACGCAAAACCCCATTTTCATTAAAAGTACGTTCAATACATAGATACCTAGGCTTCTTTCTAGCCGGTATTATGGCCGTTTATGCCATAAGTGGTATTGTAATGGTGTATAGAAATACAGATTTCTTAAAACACGAAGTGATTACAGAAAAGCAAATGGAGCCTAAGCTTACCTCTAGCGAGTTGAGTTCAAAATTGCGCAAAAACCCAAAAGTCACTAAAACCGAGGGAGCTGTTTTCTATTTTAAAGGAGGATCTTATAATCAAGACACCGGTATTGTAACCACTCGCAAGATGGAACTTCCCTTCATACTCGATAAAATGGAGCACCTCCATAAGGCAACAACAAAGAGTCCTGTGTACTTTTTAAATATTTTCTTTGGAGCATCACTTCTATTTTTTGTGGTTTCTGCATTCTGGATGTACACGCCAAAAATGCCCATTTTCAGAAAAGGAATTCTCTTTGCAATAGGCGGTTTTATTCTCACCATCATTTTACTCTTTATATAGGAGTCAAAAAAAAATTAATTTTTTTACCCCAAAAAAAGGAAATCCGTAAAATACCTAACCCAAAATCTAGTATTATTGCCACGGTTTAAATTATTAGGGGTATTTAAACTATTTTATTTGCAAAGGTATCCATCTATGGGTACCTTTTTTTTATGCTTTTTCTTATAAGTAAGATATCATAAACCTCAGCTCTAGTTTTTCATACATACTTTCATATCACAACGCGCATACCACTCTTTCATAATACGGAGATAGTACATTTTAATTTACAAACTCTATTCTTCTGTGTATTTTATCTGTAATTACTCACAGTTTATCCATACACAAACTTCAAGAACATCACTCAACCTCTCATAGTCAGACATATATCTACATTTGTTAATACAAAAACAGACACCTATTGTCAACCTAAAGTTTTTTTGTAAGGAAAAAGAATATAGGCTCTCTAAGTAATAAGCATACCAGTTATTATTTGAATTAGACCAAAAGAGATTCTATAAGAAAGCATTAATGCCCCTTTTTTTTCAATGTGATTGAGTATTGATTGATTTGTTAGACGTACTAAGCGTAATCATATTGATGTAAAAGGCTACTTACCCTCAAGTAGCCTTTTTTTTATTTCAAAAACTAACATTTCTTGCTTCTGAGTATATAAAAAGTACAGACCCATCATATCTATTTACAAATAGCGGTTTTATTATTTTTTGAACTATTTAAAAGCAGTTTAACTTTTTCGCGAAAGCGTATTTCTTATAAAGGCACCATACAACTTGCCGTAAATTATACTACCTTTAAGTACCATCACAATAAAAACCCCGTATGTTTCATATCATTACAAATGAGCTACTCACGTGTTCCATAATTGCAAAAGGCGCTGAAATACGTTCTTTAAAAAACAATAAAACTGGACAAGAATATATCTGGCAGATAGATCCAGATGTATGGAGAAGTAGCTCACCACCGCTTTTTCCTGCTATAGGAACCATAAAAGGTGATAAAATCATTTACAAAGACAAAGAATACCCTATGCCTAAGCACGGTATCGCTAGAGATAATGATGCTTTTGAGTTTAAACAACTTAGTGCATCCTCTTGCTCTTATACACTTACGCATAGTGAGGCAACTCACCACTTGTATCCATTTAAGTTTTCTTTTACTATTACTTATACCTTAGAAAATAATCGCTTACTTATGAGTTACAACGTAGTAAATCTAGACAGCGAGCCTATGTATTTTACTTGTGGTGGTCACACTGCTTACGCCTGTCCCGTAACGGCTACAAAAGCACTTTCTGACTATGTTATAGAATTTCCAGAGGTGCAAGAGCGCTCATCACATACTCTTAACAATCAAGGCCTACTTACCTCTACAATGAGAAAGGTAGAAACAGATGGTGCTTTGCTACCCTTGTCAAAAACTATCTTTAATGATGACGCACTCATATTTTCAGAAATAGATTATAGCTGGGTACGCTTACGCGAAAGCGCAAAAACAAAAGGCCTAGTCATACGATTTACAGGCTATCCTCATCTAGCCCTGTGGGCACAACCTGGAGCAGACTATGTGTGTATTGAACCCTGGTTAGGCCTACCAGATACTGAAAATGAATCACTAGACATCACAAAAAAAAGCACCTATACAAAACTGGATCCTCAAGAGCAATTCTCCATAACTATAGAAACCGAAGTTGAAGAATGATAGCTCTAGTAGAAATCTCGTCATACTACCCTGCCCTTGCATTTACAGGACTTGCTATATCCCTTATGGCATTTATACCTGTGTATTCAAAAAAGCTTAAAATAACATACATCATTCCTTTACTATTGCTCGGGGTATGTTTATACTACCTAGGTGCCCCACTGCCCTGGCCAGATCCTCTTTGGGAACTAGAGTTTGGAAAAATTGTGAGTGAGGTAATTGTCATCATAAGTTTAATGACCGCAGGTCTTAAAATAGGTACAAGTTATAAATGGAGTGACTGGAAAAAACCACTATCACTCATCGCGATCACGATGCCTCTTTTTATGGTGGCTGTATTTCTTATTGCCTATTATTTATTAGGGCTCAACGGCCCCGTATCACTACTACTAGCAGCGGTTCTAGCACCAACAGACCCTGTACTTGCAAGTGAGTTACAGCTAGAAGAAAGTCAAGATTTTAAAAAGCGTAATACTGGCTTAAGATATACACTCACGGCAGAGGCTGGTATTAATGATGGGTTTGCATTTCCTTTTGTCTTTCTGGCTATATTATGGAGTAACTCTTCAAGCTTTGGAGAGATAGATTGGCTTCATTTTACGGGTTTTTATTTCTTATTTAAGATTATAGGAGGTATACTCGTAGGCTCATTTATAGGTTATGTATACAGTTGGGTAGTACAATATCATAGTAAAGAACACCAGCGATATATACTAGATGGCTTTATAGCAGTAGCACTTACTTTTTTTTCATACGGCATAGGTGAGGTTTTACACACCTATGGCTTTTTAAGCGTTTTTGCTACTGGAGTGTTTATGCAGTTTCATTGTGATAAAAATTCTGATGATAACATAAACTCAACAATGCTTCACTTTGCCGAAGAAACTGAAAAATTGCTAGTTGCCTTGTGGACTATCTTTTTTGGTGGAGCTGTTGTGTCTGGTATTCTTTCTTATACAGATATTTGGGGAGTCATAGCGAGTCTAGCATTTGTACTTATTTTGAGACCTATTTTTGGGTATCTGGCAATGCTCACAACAGATTTTTCTGGGCCAAAAAAATGGGCAATAAGCTTTTTTGGAATACGAGGCATAGGTAGTTTCTTTTACTTAAGCTATGCTCTTATGAAAGGAAATTTTACCGATTACGATGAGCTTTTTGGCATTGTGAGCTACGTTATTCTATTTAGTATACTCATACACGGTTTTACAAGTTTACACGTCATAGATTATTTTAAAAGAACTCAAAAATAATATTAGCACATTATGTTAACTACAATCATTGTAATCTGCGTTGTTTCTTTTGCTCTTATCGCAGGCGCACTATGGGGAGTATATGGTAATCTTTCTAATAAAACTGAAGGCTTTCTAGTTGCACTCGCAGGAGGAGCGCTTATGGTATCTGCAGTACTTGAGCTTATACAGCCTGCGTTAGAAAAAGAGCCTATAATCACACCACTTATAGCTGTTTTTGCCGGTGCTATTGTATTTACCATTCTTGATTTTTATGTGAAAGAAAAATGGAGTACCAGTAGCGGTGGCTCAGGCTTACTTGCTGCGATTACCCTAGACGGGTTACCAGAAAACTTAGCACTGGGGGTTGCACTTATAAGTGCAGACCCACTCACGGTAGCAGCGCTATCTGGCTCTATTGTATTATCTAATCTACCCGAGGCTGCAGGTGGAGCAAAAGAAATGAAAGCCGATGGTAGATCTTCAAAATCTATTATCTGGTTATGGACAGCCACAGCAATTGTGTTATCTATAGCAGCACTTGTGGGCTATTTTTTCTTTGACAAGGTGTCTAATGACACATTAGACCTTATACGCTGTTTTGCTGGAGGAGCGGTCGTAGCTTCACTAGCAATTGAAGTTTTTCCAAAGGCTTTTAAAGAAGATAAATACTGGACAGGCCTAGCAACAGCTATAGGATTAGTACTTGCTTTTTACCTTAACACCCTAGGAGGATAAGTTGCTAGCATAAATTACTTTATATAACAACATTAAATTATGATTGCAGCAGTATCCCTTTTTCTTATTGTCACACTCTCGGTACTCATTACCAGAATAGCGACTATCGCACTTGTACATACAGGTCTATCTAGCGAGAGTGCCAAATTTCAAGCTAGATCTGCTTACACAGGTGCTGGTCTAAGTACTCAAGAAACAGAGAATATTATGAATCACCCTGTGAGACGCAAGATTATCTATAATCTTATGCTCATAGGTAACGCGGGTATTGTAACAGCAATGTCTTCACTCATCCTCACATTTGTATTACCAGAGTCTAATGCTTCTAGACTTTATGGTTTTCTAATTATAGTAGGAGGAATGATTGTACTATGGTTAGGTATAAGGAGCGCTTGGGTAGACAGGGGGCTATCACGTATTATAAATAAGATGCTTAAAAAATATACAGATCTTGAGATTAATGATTATGCTGCTGTATTACACCTCAAAGACAACTATAAAATTATAGAAGCACAGGTAGATGACGATGGCTGGATGTGTCATCGCACATTACAAGAGTTAGACTTACGTGAGGAGGGAATAACTATACTAGGAGTAGAGCGTGAGGGCGTAGGCTATTTTGGATCACCGTCTGGCAACTTTAAAATGTTACCTCACGACAAGGTCACTATTTACGGAAAAGCAGAAGGTATCAAAAGCATCTATAGCCGAAAAAAAGATCACTACGCACAGTCTGAACATCAAAAATTTGTAGAAAAAGAAGAAGAAAGACTTGCAACAGATGAGCAAAAGATAAAGAAATCTTAGGCATCTAGCTCTTGTAAATTCTAGGTGCTAGCCATAGGTAACCCATTGCTAGAATAAAAACTGTAAATGCCCACCATTTTGTAAACGGTACAGGTATAGAACTTTCTGAAGAAAGACTGTTCTCATTCTTATAAAAGGAAGCATTTTCTGTTATTTGTTTGTACACCTTTTTTGCCCTCCACGCGGTATCATTTATAACATACATTTCCTTTAGAGAAGCGGGAGCCTGCGCCACCTTGAGGTTTACCCATCCATCACCATTAGGGTAGATTGTACCAGACCATTCATCTTGCAGCGTCACATTTTGTACAAGGGGTACTACTACATCATTATTCATTACAACCTTTGGCAATGGTATACTTGTGCGCAAATTAAATTGAAACGGCTCATCAATATATGCCATATAATCACTGAGTGACCACTGTACAAGCGACTGTGGTTGCTGGCTTATTTCACCTAGTGCCGTACTCCATAAATAGTGATATACATCCTCATTACCACTTAGTAATAATTGAAAAGAATCTTCAGCAAGTAGAGTACCTATGCGTCCTGTTCCCTTTTGTGCATAGGCACTTAAGATGCCATTTTTTGTTACTAGTATAGGTTCAACAAGAGCATCATTTGTAAGTGTGGCAGGGTATACTGGTATTTTTACTCTAGGCCAAGAAGGAAGCTGTAATGCTGTTATATTTTTTCGCTTAAAGCGAAAACCAAATTTTGACCCCTGCTCTATAAGTCTGGCATCTGCTTGAAGAAGTAGTCCCATACCCTGCTCTTCTACTCGGTAATTAATGGCATTTTTTGAGCGTTGGCTCAGTCCATTATACGTGCTCACATCTGTAATTATAGCATCAAATTCAGAAAGGTTTTGACGTGTAAAATTGTAAATGCTTTTCTGGCTACGGTTATAATTTTCAAACTTATAACGATCTTTTGTAATCTGACTACGCACAAGTACCTCGTGACCACTCTCTGCTAGGTAGTTTTTGAGATATTTAGTCTCAAACGTAGGAAATGTATTCACCATTAAAACACGCAAGCGACCACGATCTTTTATTGTTAATGGAAGCGGGTCTGAACTTATAATCTTACCCAGACTGTCTTTAACTATGATATGATAAAGATAATTTCCTTTTGCTTTAGGTAGTGTGTGTAATTTAAAAACAGTCTCATCTTGATTTAAGATTTTTACAGAGTCTATAGTGCGTGATCCAGACTCTTGTAGCAATACGGTATTACTAGAAAAAGAGTTTTTATATAGACCAGTTACAGTAAGTGAATCTCCAAGTAACACTTCTGTATTATAAGCGAGTTTTATAATCCCAGAGGTGGGTTTGTGAGGATGGTAATAGACTTTCTTATTTTTAAACTGCCACAAATCATAAATAGCAACCCCGTCACCCGAGATATGGAGCTCACTTATGGAGTCTAATTGTGGCTGTAGATTTTGATTTTCTTTATAGGTAATTGTTTTTAGCGCTGGAGTTGTACTCTTAAGGCTATCTATTAGATTTGAATCAAAATTTGCGGTCTTTAAAACGGCTACTCCCTTTACCTGTTTTTGAAAAGTTACAGGTTCTAAAAATAAGGAAGCCACTGCACTCAGTGCTAGTAGAGCAACAATACCACGTATGATAAACCTTGTGATTGTAACTGCCTTGTATTCCTTCCAGAGAAATAAAATCCAGAGCAACACTAGGCCTATCACTGTAGGCCAAATAAGATCCTCACGTAAAAAATGTATTGTATCAATCACGTTTTTGTAACTCTTTTGTAAATAATGATTCTAGCTTACTCGTGTACCCTTCTGGGTTTTTAGGAGTTTCTGAAACTCTAGGCAATGCCTCAAGAAGTCCTTTTTGTACAGATTGTATCACGGTTTTAGGTTGTTTCTTATCTTCTGTGAGCCATTTGAGTTTTTGTAAAGTAAGTAGATGCTTAGAGGGCTCTAAGATGGCTAGTTGTGCAAGTTCTTCTCCCGCTTTCGCGAAAGCGGTCTTATCCTCCTCCGTAAGTTCTCGCTCATTTTGTAATCTTTTTTCTAATATCTCTATGCTTTCTCTCATAGACACATAAGGATCTTTATTATCAAAATCTTCTTTTTTAAAGACGTTTGTTATCTCTTTAATCTCTCCAGAGAGTCTCTTATCTTCTTTTATAGGTGGAGGGTCAAAACCTATGCGGTGCACATAAATACGTGCACTGTTTTTTATCTCTTGTATGAGTTTTAAAGCTTTATACTGGTAAGGCAAAGATGTATCTGGATCTGCTAGCCTGAGATGTAACTCTGCATCCCACATTTGTGCCATTGCATTTTTTAACTTGCCACGCAGCGATTCTGTAAAAAGTGTTGACTCCTCTGGGTCGTCGTGATTATGCAGGTAATCTTCAAAAAGGGAGGTTTCTTTTTCTTCTTCTCCCTCAGATTCTTCTTCGTGCTCGTGGTCGTGGTCTTCTTCTACAAGGTTGTGTTCATTTTCTGTATCGTGATCGTGACGAAAACCAGCCGTAGGATCATCTTCATCATAATCGCTCATATCTATATCTTGGGCAACTCCTATACCTGAGTCGTCCTCATCACCCATAAATTTACCATACTTAAGACGTAAGGCTTTCTGGTCAAATCCCAGCTCATTGCTCCTATTTGTAAACTCTTGCTTTGTAAGTGTGTTTCTATCTTTTATAAGTTTTTCTGTATCAATTATAAGTTGCCGCTGACTTCTAAAATAATCTGGCATTAGGTCTGCTCCCATCGTGCCTTCTACCCCAAAACCATCACTCACCGTATCCTTAATCACTGCAAAGTAGGTCTCGCTGCGCGTGATATTTGGCTTTGGTGTCTTTTGATCTCTTGTCTCTACATAGAAGTATAACTCATCACCAAGTTCCATTTTTAAGGCATCTAGACTAATACTTTTTGTCGCGGTCATAGTTTTTATACCCTTAGTTATGGGCGCATCAAAAGCTATTTTTTCTTCTCTAAACTTTACAGACTCCCCTTCTCCTTTACTTACAGTTGCTATAATTTGAGCACTCTCAATACCAAAATCATCTGTAATCAAGGCACTAAAATCTATCACTTTACGGTCTGTATGCTCAAAACTTGTAAACTGAGCGATATCTTTTATGGTAATGGCAGGAGGTTGATCTTTCACCACTTCTATCGCATAAATATCTGATGTATATGCACCAGCTAGACTATCAATAAAATTAAAATTATAATAACCAGAGGTAGCAGGAATTAAACTGCTAGAAGCTCTGAGTGAGTTCTCGTTAGTTGTTTTTAAATTAAACTTTTTGCCCGTCCCTAGACCTTCTAGTGTGACCTCTTTTACAAAACCCTCAAAATCTAGACTCCAAAAAAGTTTAGAACCCTCTACAGCCTTTACATTCATACTACTCGTGGTACGACTTGCTAATTTAGTATATGATGGATACTGTATAGTGAGCTGTTGTTGTTTTAACACCGGCGGTGCGTGCAAGGGTGTGATAGAATCTGTAGACTGTAATTGTATCACCTCCTTTTGAGAATCACCATTATCTAAAACCGGAGGAACAATAAATTGAGAACCCACGTACCCCGCACCTATGAGCATAAATGCAACAATAGCTGCTGTCTTTACACTTGTTTTTGGGCGTATGGTGTTTATTTGTTCTTGTAAAACAGTACTTACTTTATGCTGCTGTAATTGTCCTAAGCCAGATAGACTTGTTGTTTCTGTAAATAATAGACTAGTACTATACTCTGCACTCCTAAGGTGATGATCTAGATACTCACTTACTGTGGTAGTCGTAATGCGCCACGGTTTTAATACTAACATCGCTAGACCAGTTACTAGAGTAAATACTAACATAGACATCCCTAACTGCCTGCTCAACAACCAGCAGAAAACACCTGCTCCTATACCATACAGCAAGCCCTGTATTACTAGCAATAATTGCCAGCGGCTCGTGTACTTTGCTATATGTCTTTTTCCCTCTAGCATTATTGTTTTCTAAGTTTTGCAATAACACGTTCTACTATAATTATAACTATAAGAAGTAACCATAAAGGATCTACAAGAGAGGCTTTTACTTCTTTGCTGGGCATAGAGCTACTTTTATCCATATTTGGTTTAAACTGACTCATTGCAAGCGATCTGTTATCAAGTCTATCAAAATCACTTTGTACAGCCGCATCTAGTGAAAGCCAGTGCAACACACCTTCTACTAGCCTCTTATCAATCACCACCTCTGGTGATAATCTCTGGGTGAGATTTGTATAGTTTGTTCCAGAAATAGTCTTTACTATTTTATTTGAAAATAGATCTTCCTCAAATTTCAAAACTGGAATATCAACTTCTGGCGCTTCCTCATTAGACAACCATATTAGATAATCTGGTGCCGGGTCTGCCGCACTTTTTAAACCTTTATAAATATTAATGGTTATAGGTTTTCTGGTATAGCCTTTTACTGCTCTTAATGCAGATTCTAGGTACATCGCCTCTGTAGCAAAAGAGCTGTTATAAATTACATCTACCGTTATAGTATCTTGTTTTACAACGGGTATTAGTCGCTCTGTATCGTTTTGGGTAATTGAGATGGTACCGTCTTTAACCGCAAATTGTGATGCTGCTTTTTTTGCTTTCGCGAAAGCGTGATAATCACTCCCTCCTACTGCCGAAAGTACATTGATACTATCTTGATTTTGTATTGCATAAAATGGGACTTCCTTCTCTTCTTGAGATGTGATGGACACCCAGTTTATATGTTTACCTAAGCTAGGTCGCTTACCTTGTATACCTTGAACGAGATTTTGTGAGAATACAACCACACTATCTGCTCTTAGGGTGGCTATCTCTTGTGCAAGTTGCCAGTAACTAGGTATGGTTTTACTAGGTGGTATCTCTGTCTCTAGATCCCACTTAGGCAATCCCTCTTTTAATAAAAACCTATCATCTAAGGGTAGTGCTTTAAAACGACTTTGCTCCTCTTGCGTGTCTATAAGTGAGGGTTCAAAAACATAAGCTACCGCTACTGGATCTGGTGTATGTGTTGTATAAGGCTGTGCTAGTATGATTGTGAGTATAGCGATAAGTAAACAGCGCAGTAGCAGCAACCACCACTCATTAATCTGTATGCTATTACTCTGTTTTGACTTTGTTTCTGTTATAAACTGCGTGCTTCCTACCTGTATTGTTTTTACTTTGCGTTTACTCCACAAGTGTATGGCTATAGGGATTAACAATCCTAGTAGGCCCCAGAGATATGTAGGTTGTAGGAGCGTCATACTAGATTAAGTTTGCACGTTTTTTTAAGAAGAGCTGTAATGCCTCTCCTAGATGTTTGTCTAATGTAAAAAGATCATAACCAACACCACTAGACAGGAGCTTTTCTTTAATTATTGTCATTGATGATTGCATAGCATGTACGTACTGAGCACGGGCATCTCTGGCATTTACTTTTACTTTTTCTCCAGATTCAAGATCTTCAAAAATTACTTGCCCTTTATGATTAAACTCGAGCTCTTGCTTTCCTAAAAGATGAATGACTGCAACCTCATTGCGAGAGGTCTTCAAGGCAGTAATCATAGTTGTAATTTCTTCGCTTTGCTCATAGAGATCTGTAATAAAAAATATAAGCTCTCTATGGCTACGATTATGAAGTTGATCACTAGTTATACGCTCTGGCCAGCTTCCTTGATTTTTGAGCTTAAGTAATTGGTATAAAAATCTATTAAAATGTGATTTTCCCGTAGCTGGCTGTAATGTTTCTAACTGCTTGTTATTTACGGTAAGTAAACCCACTGCATCTCCCTGAGAATGGGCTAGATGAGCGAGACTAGCAATGAGTACGTTTGCATACTCCATTTTAGATAATCCTTCTTCTTTATGAAGCATTGAGGCGCTAGTGTCTACAATAAACTTTACAGTTATATGGGTGTCAATCTCAGATTGCTTGATATAATAGCGTCCAGAACGTGCGAGCATTTTCCAATCTAAAAGTCGCAGGTCATCACCAGGCTCATACCCTCTATACTGGCTAAACTCAAGACCAGCTCCTACTCGCCTGCTTCTATTTAAGCCAGAGAGATACCCATCTACAATTACTCTCGAGATGAGTGATAAACCAGAAACTGTATTAATTACATCTGGTTTAAGAAGTGCTCTATAATCGTCTTTTGCCATAAATATTATGCGCTAAAGTCTGTATGATCTAATAATTGACGCGTCACCGTATCTGAAGTAATACCCTCTGCCTCTGCTTTAAAGTTTACAATCACTCTATGACGAAGTACTGGTAGAGCCACGTTTTTAATATCATCTAGTGTCACTGCTATACGACCCTGTGATAGTGCTCTTGCTTTTGCTGTGAGTATCATAGCTTGCCCGGCTCTGGGACCTGCTCCCCAACCTACCCATTGCTTTACAAAATCATTTGTGGTAGTCTCTGGTCGTGTTGCACGTACAATTGTGCTTACAAAGTCTATAAGATTATCACTTATAGGCACTTGCCTTACAAGCTCTTGTAATCTCAAAATTTCGGCACCACTTAGTACGGGTTGTACCTTTTGCTTTACTCCGCCTGTTGTACTTTTTAAAATATGCTTTTCTTCGCTTGCTGTAGGATACCCTATTTTTATATAAAATAAGAAACGATCTTGTTGCGCCTCTGGTAAAGGAAAGGTTCCAGATTGCTCTATAGGGTTTTGCGTTGCAAGTATAAAAAACGGGCGCTCTAGTTCATAGGTTTTACCAGAATAGGTAACCTCAAACTCTTGCATTGCCTCTAGCAGCGCTGCCTGTGTTTTTGGCGGGGTTCTGTTAATCTCATCTGCCAGTATAATATTTGCAAATATGGGTCCTTTCTTAAACTCAAAAGATTTTTTACCGGTGCTGTGATCTTCTTCTAGAATCTCTGTACCTACAATATCTGACGGCATTAGGTCTGGTGTAAACTGTATGCGCTTAAAGTCGAGATCTATAGCCTGTGATAAGGTCCTTATCATAAGCGTTTTTGCCAGCCCTGGGACTCCTTCTAGTAAAGCGTGACCACCAGCTAGAAATGTGATAAGTAACTGCTCTACTGTATCTTCTTGGCCTATGATAACCTTTGCTATTTCTTTTTTAAGATCACCTAGTTTTGAAGTAAGACTATTTACCTCCTGCTGTAGTGTGACTAACTCTTGTTTCATTCAATTTTCAATTTAAAATTGGTTATTTCTTGGCTCGCAAGACTGCATCATTAAAACGATACTATGAGGTAAGGGCATACATCACAATATTTACCCCAAAACGGGTATTGTCTATTTTATACCAGCGCTTGTTTCTAAAATCATAATCCCACTCACAGCCGTAATCTTTATTGCTATACAGCACGCCTATTCTCCCATTTATCTCTATTGCCTTAAGGTAATCGTGCACGAGGTCATCTCCCCAGCCGTTAAGCTCTTGTGAGGTGGTGGGTGGACCATCTTCAAATTCAAAAAAGACATTATAAATCTCGTGATCATTAGGAATTTTTTTGAGGCTATCTTGACCAAAAATTTCCTCCATCTGTCGTTCAAAAGACTTTGCAAATAGGCCGTCTATATCGTGGTTACAATCATCTGCAAAGACAAAGCCTCCATTCTCCACATAACGTTTAAAATTTTCTTTTTCCTTCTTAGAAAACTGCACCAGTTTATGCCCAGAGATATAGCAAAAGGGCGATTTAAAAATATCATCACTAGCCAGTGTTATGATATTTTCCTTTGTATCTACATCTAGCGTGGTGTACTCTACCAGAGAGTTAAGCAAGTTAGACGGCATACGCTGGTCTACATCCCAATCTCCAGATTCGTATTGTAAGCGTGTGAAGAAAAATTTATTAGGCATTACCTTATGTAACTTATGTAAAGTGTGATTGTTTGTATTACGCTTTCGCGAAAGCGTACTTAAAATAAAAACTGGCTACCGCATAAAGCCGTAACCAGTTTCCTATCAACTATATTATATTATACCGCATCTGAAAGACTGGTAAACGTAAAGTCTCTCACCTTCATATAAGGGATTAAGCTACCGTCTACACGCACCTGCTTCCCGAGGGTCTCAAGATTATTAAGCATAATAATAGGACTCTCATTAAAGCGGAAATTCTTCACTGGGTATTTGATTTTTCCGTTTTCTATATAAAAAGTACCGTCACGGGTAAGACCTGTATATAAAAGCGTTTGTGGATCTACAGAGCGTATGTACCACAGTCTTGTGACTAAGATTCCCTTTCTTGTACTCTTTATTAAATCATCTAGAGATGCGTCACCACCTCCCATTATAAAATTACTTGGGAAAGGAACTGGCTCAACACCTTTTTCTTTTGCCCAGTATCTTCCATAAGCAAGATTCTTAACTGTACCATTTTCTATCCAGGTAGTTTTCTTCAGTGGTTGACCTGCTCCATTCCAAGTGGCTGCTGGCACCTCATCATTAAGCGGGTCTGACCATAGGTTTACACGCTCATCTACTATTTTTTCTCCCAGTTTTGTACCTCCGCCTTCTTTAGACATAAAGCTACGTCCCTCATCTGCAGAGCGGGCATTAAGTGACCTTCCTAAGCCTTGTAATAATCCAAGTCCTGCAGATGGTTCTAATATCACAGTATATTTACCAGGCTCTATTGCTTTTGCTTGTCGTGACATTACAGCTTTATCTATAGCGACTTGTGACGCCTCAGAAGAGTCAAACTTATTTATGTCATTATAATCTCTAGTCACCCATCCCGATCCTGTACCATCATTAGTACGCATCGTTACTGTAAAACTCACATCTGTAGACTTATTATATGCAAATAGCCCGTTTGAGTTCATCATTGCGCTAAAGCCTTGACCGTCATCTAGAAATCCTGCAGCTGTTACATCCTTTGTTTTTGCAGGGGTAATACTACTATTTGCAACCTCTGCTCTATACTCTGGAGTAATGTTTGCCGTGGCTTCTACAAAGGTTTTTGATTCATCATATTGTTGTGGGCCTAGTGGCTCCATATACTCTGGGTTTTCTGGAGATAGTTTTGCTAGCTCCTCTGCTCGTTGTACCACTTTTTTGAGCGATGCATCATCTAGCTCATCTATAGTTGCGGTACCAGATCTTTTACCAAAGCTTGCAGTAACCGCAAGACTCTGGTTAGATTGATATCCCGCTGTAGATACCGAGTTACGAGCATAACGTATATTACCTCCCTGGCTCCCACCTAGATTTACTACACAGGCATCTGCAGTAGAAAAGCTTAGTGCTTTTTCTAATATCTTTCTAGCCTCTTCTTTTGAAAATATTGCCATTATTTATTCTTTTAAAAGTTAGACTTATACCGTACGCCCGGTATTAATTACATTAATATCATTAAATCTTGAAGTCGAGCTCCCGTGAGATACTGCACTTACTTGTGATGGTTGCCCCTTCCCGTCAAAGAAAGAACCAAAAAGACGATAGTCATCCTTATCACAAATCTTAGCACAAGAGTTCCAGAACTCTTGCGTGTTAGACTGGTAAGCAACATCATTAAGCATACCTGCTATCTTACCATCTTTAATCTCGTAGTACATCGTCCCTCCAAACTGGAAGTTATAACGCTGCTGGTCTATAGAGTAAGATCCTCTACCGGCTATGTAGATTCCTTTTTCTACATCTTTAATCATATCGTTTATAGAATATGGTTCTTTACCAGGCTCTAGAGAGATATTAGGCATACGCTGGAATTGAACATCATTCCAACTCTGTGCATAACAGCAACCGTGAGACTCGTTTTGATCTATCATTTTTACTTGATCACGTATTGCTTGATAGTTTACTAGTACACCGTTACGTATAATGTCCCACTTTTTAGTTTTTACACCTTCGTCATCCCATCCTACGGCTCCTAGTGATCCTACTTGTGTTTTATCTGCCACAATATTTACAAGGTCGCTACCATACTTGAAGTTTTTAGACTTCCACTTATCTATGGTGGCAAAGCTTGTACCTGCATAGTTTGCTTCATACCCTAGTACTCGATCTAGTTCTGTAGGGTGACCTACAGACTCGTGTATGGTTAATCCTAAGTGGTTAGGCTCTAGTACAAGATCGTACTTACCAGCATCTACAGACTTTGCTGTAAGCATTTCTCTTGCTTGCTTTGCTGCAGTGGTAGCATCTTCTACCATATCATAGCTGCCTCTATATAATTTAAGTCCTTCTGGACCTTCTAGTTTTTCTGACGCAAGACCATCTAGATACTCATACCCCATTCCCATAGGTGCACTCATAGCTTGTCTAGTCTTAAACTTACCTCCACCTACAGCAGTTACACCAAATGTAGGCCAGATGCGGTGTACATCTTGATCTATGTAAGACCCTTCTGTAGAGGCAAAATATTTTTGTTCATTTACCATAAACAAGGCAGAGTTTACAAAGTTTGCTCCGCTAGATTGTGCAGCAGCATTTGCAGTGAGTAGTAAATCTACTTTCTCTGAAACTGGCACTTCTTTAAAATCTTTTTTGATAGGGGTTTTCCAAGAGACTTCACCATATGATGCTTCTGGTGCAAGTACTACTGGCTCTGTTTGAAACTTTGAGTTTGCTTTTGCTATTGCGACTGCTTGCTCTGTTGCTTTTTTAATACCGTCTGGTGATACATCATTTGTAGATGCAAATCCCCAAGTACCATTTGCAATCACACGCACTCCTATTCCAAAAGACTCTGTGTTTACAACCCCTTGTACTTTATCTTCTCTAGTACGTACAAACTGGTTAAGATATCTACCTATACGAGCATCTGCATAAGAAGCTCCTAGGCTTTTTGCTGTGTTAAGAGCAACATCTGCCATTTGTTTTTTCATTAGTATATCCATTCCTGGTTCTAGGAGTGCCTCTGTAGGGATGTTATTTCCCATTAATAGGGAAGGCATCATCACAGCACCAGCACCCATTCCGGCTAGTTGGACAAAGTTTCTTCTTTTCATAAGATTGTCTGTATTAGATTGCGTTTGTTAGATATTCTTAACAAATAATGTTAAAAGCACCATAATATCAGAATTAATACGAAATCTAGCTAAAATCGTTATGCTAATAAAAACTTAAAATTTTCTTAAACCTAAGGCATACTCACCCAGAGACACCTCTTTTAAATCTCAAAAAGATGTCACTTATATATTGTAAATCACAAACAGTAAGAGGCTTACATTTTTAGGTTTTAAACCGTAGCGTGTGTTACAGAGCTTAGGTTTGTATGTAGTAGGTTCTGTTCAATCTCCATAACATCTTCTACACCATCTAGCTCACATAAAAAAGCAATAACGGCACGCATACCATTATATAATGTTTCTTGCGATGTAGGATGTTGTGGACGTTTTGATTTTCGCGTAAGCGGTAACTCATACCCACACGCTTTTAAGAAAACCGCTTCTATTTCTAATAGCTCGCTAGGAAGATACCCATAGAGCCTGCGGCCAAAACCTTCATTAACCTTTCCCACATAGTTAAGCTGTAAAGAGCCGTGTGTGTCTGTAAAGTGCTTCCAGGCATCTACCGTGTCACATATAGTACCCACCGCGCAGGCTGTACAACACTCGGGATTGAGCTTCCCCGTGTACAACGCAGTGTACAATTTATCAAGTGCTTGTTCTAATCTAGGCGTCATTTTTTCTTTTAAAATTACGACATCTCACTTAAAAGTGGTGTTAAAAGATGTATTACGCTTTCGCGAAAGCGAAAACCAAACTCTTAAAAGTAAAGCGGCTCATTGCCGAAAGGTCTGTCCAATCTAAAAATGACCCTTCAATAATGATAGGTTTTACCCGTATAAAATAGAAATATCAAAAAACCAAAAGGTTAACTCTACGTAAAATCTGTCTTTAAATTACTGTAAAATCAGTAACAATAAATACACATCAATTTAATATAAAAGCTACGCTTAATTAACCTGTAAAAAGAGATACAATTCTAATTTAGACCCTCATACAAACACACAAATTAACCACTCAAAAAATATTATTTTACAATGAAAACTTTCAAATCAGTTTTTTTAAGTCTGCTTTTTGTAGCAGCAACAGCAGCTTTCACAAGTTGTGAAGATGGCGTAGATGGAATGAATGGTCTGGACGGAATAGACGGTGTAGACGGACAAGATGGCGCAGATGGACAAGACGGTGCAGACGGGTCAAATGGAGAAGATGGTGTAGATGGAGAAGATTTTGAACCAGGAGAAACTATGTTTTCTGACAAATCTCCTACGGCTCCACTTGTTGCAATGAGCTCACAGTTTAACTACGTAGAAGCTTTCTCACTTGTATCTACTCCAGATGTAATAGGAGGAAATTTTCAACTTGCAGGATCTGCAGATGGTGCAGGGTTCTTACAAGATGGAGAAGACTACATATTTGTAACAAACTGTGAAGACAGTTATGCAGTTGCACGTATCCGTTTTGACCAGAACTTAATGCCTATCTCTGGAGATTACTTACTAGACTCTGGAGTATCAGACTTTGCACGCCAGTGTAGTGCTACTATGTGGGAAGCAGATATACACGGTGGAACAGAAGACATTTTCTTAAGTGCTTCAGAAAGTATACACTATGATGTAAAAGCTATAGACCCTAGAACGTCTACTCCAACACCTCAAGCAGATTTTGGTCTTGATGCACTAGGTGAATTCTCTTGGGAAAACGCAACTCCATTACCACAAAACGCTTATCCTGGTGCTACAGTAATAGTAGGTGGTGATGATGACTCTAGTAACTCAGAAGGTCAAGTATCTATGTACTACTCTACTGCTGGTGATGCAGATTTTACAGGTGGTTCTATTTACGTATTACGTCTTAAGCAAGTAGGTGACGGTGCTGGTAACGTTGTAGATGTTGCTCCTAACACGGCTTACAACGAGTCTTCACTAGACTTCCAGACAGAATATGACGTAGAGTTTGTTGAGATACCAAACGGTGCTGCTCTTACTAAAAATGAAATGGAAAGCGCGTGTAACGACGTATTTGCTTCTCAGTTTATGAGAGTAGAAGATGTAGATTACCAAAAAGGATCTGATGCAAATGGTAGAAACGTATACTTTGCAGTTACAGGTCGTGGTCCAGGTCAAGGTACTTACAATGACTGGGGAACGGTATACAAGTTAAACCTAGATGAAACAAACCCACTAGAAGGTAAACTTACTCAAATCATAAGTGGTAATACAGATACAAATAATCAAGATGGTAACCTGGCAGCTTTACAAAGCCCAGATAATATCACTGTAACTGAGAACTTTGTATATGTACAAGAAGATCCTAACTCTTTTTCTAGAGGTCACGCAGCATACATCTACCAGTCTGACTTAAATGGTGTAAACATACAGCAAGTACTTGAGCTTGTAGTACGTCAAGACCTTGCAGATGATAATAGCACAGGACTTAGTGGAGAGTTTGGAGCACTTATAGATATATCAGATAAAGTAGGAGTGCCTAACACTTTTATATTAAACATACAGCCACACTACTGGAGAAACAGTGACTTTGCTGGACTTGATGGACATATCAACTCTACATATGAAGATAACCAAGCATCTCAAGTAGTATTACTTAAAGGTTTACCTAGATAATATCCTCCCGGATTAGCCATTCGGAAATACTAAAAGCGCAATCCCTTTAAGGTGATTGCGCTTTAATTATAATTACATTGTTATGAATTACTTACGTTTATTAATTTGCCTACTAGCGATACACTTAACCCTTTCTTGCAAGCAAGAGCAAGACACTTCATATAAAAAAAATATAGCCCCAGACTGGGAAGCTGCAAGAGCTATTTACTTACAAGAACTAAATAATGCCCTCGCAGGTCTTGACTCTCTAAATGAGATTACGGCATCACATCCAGATGCCAAAAAGATTTTTAACAACACTAGACTTGCGTTTAAAAAAGCAGAACCCTACGCCTCTTACCTCAACCCAGAAGTAGGTCATCGTGCAAATGGACCGGCCTTACCTATTTATAAAGAGGACAATGACCGCACAATGAATCCTGTAGGTCTACAAAAGATAGAAGAATCTATCTATGAAGGAGGAACACCAACTCCACAATACAAAAAAGAACTAAAGATTACCACAGGCCTACTCGCTACTCTAAAAAAGAATATTGAAAAACGAGCTCTTACACCACAACGCTATTTTATAGCTACACACCAGCAACTGTTACGTGTACTTAGTTTTTCTATATCTGGTTTTGACACACCTGTAAGCCAACTAGGCATTACAGAAGGTGCTGCTTCATTACAAAACCTTGTAGACACTTATAAAGTAACGATACAACCTATCATAAAAGAGAAGGACACCACACTAGACCAGACATTTATAAATCAGGTCGACAAAGCAATAGCTTTTATGAGCTCTAATACAGATTATAATAGCTTTGACCGTTATACCTTTGTGAGCACTCACCTCTCTCCTATTACAAAAACTTGGGTAGCTATAAGAAAAACTAGCGACCTATGGGAAGGGACAACAAATACACCTTTTAACTTTGATGCGCCTACCTTTTTTGAAAATAACAGTTTTAATACGGAATTCTTTACTCCTAACGTAAATAAGAATCCTACAGAGGCTCAAATCGCCTTAGGTAAAAAATTGTTTTTTGATGATAAGCTCTCTGCAAATGGTACAATGGCTTGTGCTACGTGTCACATTCCAGAAAAAGCATACACAGATGGAATGGTAGTAAACCTCTCTAACGCAGGTAAAAATTTACAGCGCAACACACCTACCCTCATAAATACCGTTTTCCAGCAAAACTTCTTTGCAGACGGTCGCTCACCTACATTAATAGATCAAGTATCTTCTGTTTTTACAAACAAGGATGAGTTTAACTCAAACGTGCACGAGTTTTCAAAAGAGGTACTAGAAGACAGTACGTATATCACACTCTTTGACGAGGCATATGGAGGTGTTTCAAAAAGAAATATTGATGTGATAAAAGCCATCTCGTCATATGTAAGTACACTCAATAGTTTTGACTCAAAATTTGATAAAAATATGCGTGGCGATGAGCGTTCATTTACATCAAGTGAGCAACGAGGTATGAACTTGTTTATGGGGAAAGCCCTTTGTGCAACTTGTCACTTTATGCCACTTACTAATGGTACAGTACCACCATTTTATGCAGAGACAGAGCGCGAAGTAATAGGCGTACCAGAAACCGCACAAAATAAAATGCTAGATGATGACTTAGGTTACTACTGGCGTTTTAAAGAAGAGCTCCACAAGGGGATGTTTAAAACTCCTACGGTACGTAACGCTGCAGTAACTGGACCCTATATGCACAACGGTGTATATAGCACGCTAGAAGAGGTTATGGATTTTTATAATAAAGGTGGCGGTGGTGGCCTAGGGTTTGACCTTGAGCATCAAACGCTTCCCTTTGATAATCTTAATCTATCAGAGCAAGAACTTCAGGATCTGGTGGCTTTTATTAAAACACTTACAGCTACTAATGTTGATGAAGTGTATTAGATTGATATAGATTCCGCTTTCGCGAAAGCGTAAAAAAACCCCATCCTACTAAGATGGGGTTTATACTTTTTATGAGTATGTGTTACTCTACGGTCTTGCCACTAGCCTTCCAGCTGGTGAGACCACCTTTAAGATCATAAATGGTAGTAAAACCAGCCTCTTCTAGTTGTTTTGCACATCTGGCACTACGACCACCTTTTGCACAATATACATATACGGGCTCATCTTTATCTAGAGTCTCTAGCTGTGACTGCCAGTTTGCATTGTTCATCTCAAAATGCTTTGCCCCCTTAATATGGCCACTCTCCCACTCGCGGTCGGTACGTACATCTACCAGTTGGATTTCTTGAGCACTCATCGCTGTCTCAAGCTCATCTGAAGAAATGCGATTGATGACTATCTTTTGCTCTTGCACTTCACTAACTGAAGCTTCTGGCGATGCTTGCTGTGAGGTCGCTTGGTTACAAGATAAAGCCATCATCATAATTGCAATAACACTACAAATGTGAGTTACTTTCTTTCTCATACTCTAGTTATTTTCGCTCCAGGCCATATAGCCTCCTAGCAAGTTATATGTAGTCTCAAAACCTAGCTGTCCCATAAGTGCACACGCTTGAGCACTACGTGCTCCAGAGCGACAATAAACGTAGTAGTTTTTATCTTTATCTAGTTTTTCTACCTCATCAATAAAGCCTTGGCCTTGGTATATATCTATAACCTTTGCTCCTTCTATGATACCATTTTCTGTTTCTTCTTCTGTACGCACGTCTAGTATTACGGCGTCTTTATCTTGAGCGATTTTTTCTTCCCATTCTGGGATTGTAAGATCTTTCATAATTCTTCTTTATTATAAGTACGGTAGTGTACCCTTGTTATATTTCAAATTTACTTTATTAAACTGAATATGGCTTAAGGCATATTACATATTTTAAATACGCTACGTAAAACATAAAAAGGTGAGCTATTGCTCACCTTTTTATGTAGTATCTAGTTATTTTAAACTATGATTTTATAGAACATCCTATAGCCTTTGTTTCGGTTACTTGTACACTTTTTCCGGCGAGTAAGGCATCTACAGCATCTTCTACATATCGTTCTGTAACTGCTCCCGCATCACGTGTATTATTATCTATAGCTCCTATGTATTTTACTATATTTTTCCCTTGCTTTTTTTGAGTCACATACACGTGAGGGGTTTTTGTAGCTCCATATTTTGGATATACCTCTTGCCCATCGTCAAGTAAATAAGGAAATGTAAATCCTTTTTCTCTGGCTCGTTGTTGCATAGACTTAAAACTATCTCCAGGTTTAATGTGTGGGTCATTAGGATTTATAGCTATTACAGGGTAGCCTAGTGACTTGTACTTTTTATCTAATGCAATGATTCTGTCTTCGTTTGCTATAGAGAATGGACAAGTATTGCACGTAAAGATTATTATAAACCCTTTAGCATTTTCATAATCCTTAAGCGATACCATACTGTTATCTACATTACGTAGATAAAAATCTGTTGCATCATCACCTACACTGTAACCACTCTTTGCACTTTTTACAACGGCATTTGCTGCAAATGCAGAAACAACTACAACTAAGGCAAGTAGCGTTAAAATTTTAAAAGTCTTCATTTTAATTTAATATATATTTCAATTCACTTTCTAACAAGCCATATGTAAATGATTGTTCATAAAAGCGTTTTCTTTTATCACCTATAATAAGTGTTGCCGGTAAGGCTCCACTCCAATTCTTATCTACTTTAGGTATCCACCTGTTTGCATCTCCATCGTCTAGAAACACAACCTCAGATTGCAATTCTTTTTTTGCTACAAATGCTTTGAGATGATCCATCTGTTCTGGGAAGTCAAGACTCACTAAAAGAATTTTTACATCTTGATCTGCATAAGTATCTCCTAGTTTTTCAAAAGCTGGTAACTCCTTAATACAAGGAGCACACCAGGTTGCCCAAAAATTTACCACAAGTGTTTCAGATGGATGATTTTTTATATAACTATCAAGTTCATTATAATCAAACATCTTTATATCTGCCCCTTCTACATAATTATATGCTTTATTTTCTATTTCTTTTTTACAAGAGATAGTACTGAGAACCAATATGAATAATAAAAATCGCATTGTACAAAATTATACTGATAATCAATTTTTTAAACACCTATTAACAGACTTTAGTAATCGATTGTTAAGATAATGGAAAAACACCCAAGGCTATTTAACGTTAAAAATATCTAAACATAGATATTCTATTGCAAAATAATAATACATTTGTATATACAAATATTGTAATGACAATAGAAGAACACATAAAAACCACAAGTCTCAAGCCTTCTCAAAGGCTTATTATAAACCTAGCCTATACAGCACAATGGTCTAATGATATCTTATTAATGGCATTAAAGCCTTATGATATATCATTACAGCAGTTTAATGTATTACGCATATTACGTGGGCAAAAAGGAAAACCTGCAAACCTATCTACGCTCAATGACCGTATGGTTACAAAAGCTAGTAACACAACACGCCTCGTAGATAAGCTACTAAAAAAAGAGCTTGTAAATCGCAGTACGTGCCCCTCAAACCGTCGTAAAATTGAAATTACAATTACAGAGGCTGGCTTGTCATTACTTAATGAGTTAGACAAAGTAGTGACTCAAGCCGAAAATAAAATAACTACTCAACTAGACAATAATGAGATAGAGCAGCTCAATAACTTGCTCAATAAACTAAGAACAGAAACTAAAAATTAGAAAAATGAAAAAGAAAATCACAACAGCATTCTTAGCTCTTATCGTAACCACTGGAGCCATTGCAAACACAGAACCGGTAGAAAAAACAGTAAACGTAAAAGAAAGCACCATTACTTGGACTGGTAAAAAGGTACTAGGACAACACACAGGTACTATTAACCTAAAGTCTGGAACACTTGAAATGGATGGTGACCAGCTAGTAGGTGGTAACTTTGTAGTAGATATGACTACCATTGCGGTAACAGACTTAAAAGCTGGCGAAGGAAAAGAAAAACTAGAAGGACACTTAAACTCTGCAGACTTTTTTGATACTACAAACCATAGCGAAGCTACATTTGTTATCACAGAAGTAGCAAAAAGTGGTAATGGTTACAGCGTAGTGGGTGACCTTACTATAAAAGGAACTACACTACCTACAAAGGTTAATATGACTATAGAGAATGGCGTAGCCACTACCGTTTTTAATGTAGATCGTACAAAATATGGTGTACGTTATGGCTCTGCATCGTTTTTTGACAACTTAAAAGACAATGCTATTTCAGATAATTTTGAGCTTGCAGTGAGCTTGACTCTCTAATAATTTCCTAATTATTCCCCCGTAAAAAGCTCAGTGTATATTTTTTATCCATTGGGCTTTTTTATTATAAAATCGCTCCCTATCTTTACATCACAAATGAAAAACAATACAGTACATACTTGGTGGTGGATTACACAACAATCGTTGTCGTAAGCACGCACCTATGTACCATTCATATACAGCCTGTCTTTACGACAGGCTTTTTTTTTGTTCTCAATTTTGAGAAAACAATATGTAACAAATGAAATATCAATTAACTACATTTTCAAAAAGACTCCTAGCAGATACCATCACTCCTGTATCGGTATACTTAAGGTTGCGCGATCGTTTTCCTAATAGTTTACTGCTCGAGAGTAGTGACTATCACGCAAATGATAATAGCTTCTCTTACATATGCTGCAACCCTATTGCTTCTATAAGCGTGGGCGATGGTATAATCACACAGCAATTTCCCGATGGCAAGAAGGAGGAAATTACAATTACAGCAGAGACTAATGTTGTAGGGGTTTTAGACGCTTTCGCGAAAGCGTTCTCATCTACAAAGACAGCACACAAATTCATAAACAATGGCTTGTTTGGTTACCTATCGTATGATTCTGTGCAGTACTTTGAAGATATAGAAATCGCAAAAAAAGAAGGAGATCTCCACATACCGGATATTTACTATGCCGTTTACCAAAATATTATCGCTATTAATCATTTTAATAATGAGGCACATATATTTTGCCACAACACGACGGGAGACAATAATATCGATGAGATTGAGCAGCTTTTAAAATCAAAAAACTTTGCAGAGTTTAACTTCAACCGAAAGAACGAACTCACCAGCAACATCACAGATGCAGATTATAAAGCACTCGTAGAAACTTGTAAAAAGCACTGCCAGCGTGGTGATGTTTTTCAGATTGTGCCTAGTAAACGCTTCTCGCAGCAATTTACCGGAGATGAGTTTAATGTATACAGGGCTTTACGCAGTGTAAACCCGTCGCCATATTTATTCTACTTTGACTACGGAGATTATAAAATCTTTGGCTCATCACCAGAAGCTCAGATTATTGTGCAAGACGGTCTCGCAGAGATTCACCCTATTGCAGGTACTTTTAAACGTACCGGTAATGATGAGCAAGACGCCATACTTGCAAAAGAACTAGCCAAAGACGAAAAAGAAAACTCAGAACACGTGATGCTCGTTGATCTTGCTCGTAATGACTTATCACGCAATGGTCACGATGTAAAGGTAGACACCTATCGTGAGGTGCAGTTTTTCTCACACGTGATACACCTTGTGAGTAAAGTAACGGGACAAATGCACGAGGGTAGCAATACCTTACAAGTGGTAGCAGACACCTTTCCAGCAGGAACACTCAGTGGTGCGCCTAAGCATATGGCAATGCAGCTACTTGAGAAGTATGAAAACCGCAATCGCACCTTCTACGGTGGAGCGATAGGTTTTATGGATTTTTACGGTAATTTTAATCACGCTATTATCATACGTTCTTTCTTAAGTAAAAATCACACCCTACACTGGCAAGCAGGTGCTGGAGTGGTATCTGGCAGTGATCCCGCTAAAGAATTACAAGAAGTTTACAACAAATTAGGAGCGCTTAATAAAGCACTTGACATCGCAGAAGATATTTAGACAATGAAAAAGATATTAGTAATAGACAACTATGATTCCTTTGTGTACAACCTTGTGCACTACCTAGAAGAATTAGATTGCATCGTTACCGTAAAACGTAATGACCAGTTTGCTCTTGAAGAGTGCGAGCAGTATGATAAAATATTACTTTCTCCAGGCCCTGGCATTCCAGAAGAAGCTGGACTGCTCAAGCAAGTAATAAAAACTTATGGAGGAAGAAAACCTATACTTGGCGTTTGCCTTGGGCAACAAGCCATAGGTGAAGTGTACGGAGGCACGCTTATTAATCTAGATAAGGTTTTTCACGGTGTCGCGACACAAGTGAGTATCACGCAGCCAGACACAGTACTTTTTAAAGACCTCGGTGAAGAAATAGCCGTAGGACGTTACCACTCGTGGGTGGTAGCTACAGAAGATTTTCCACCAGCATTAGAAGTTACTGCGGTAGATGAAAATGGCCAGATAATGGCACTGCGTCACAGAGAACTTGATATACGCGGTGTACAGTTTCACCCAGAATCTGTACTTACTCCAGAAGGAAAAACAATGATTAAAAATTGGGTAATTAGTTAATACTATATACGATGAGATTTACATTATTTCTACTAGCAAGTTGTTTTCTATTAATAGGTGGTTGTGAGAGCACAAAATCAACACCTAAAGAAACTACAAAATCTGCGACACCCGTAGTCGTAATAGAAGCCCAACCTGAGCCGCTTAAAGAAGTGGTAGAAGATGAGAATGTAGACATCTATAAAAACCTGATTTTTAATACAAAACTTGGTGTAAGTCCTAAGCGACCTAACTGGGTACTTTTTTCTAACGGTACCTATATTATTTTCCCTACGGGAACCAGTAAAGAAGATATGCGTAAAAGCGCATTAGGTTTCTTGCAACGCTTTACAAGCGAGACTGCTTCTGTAAGAAAGTCACCACTTACAAAAGGCTGGATAGCAAGCACACCAAAGGGAGTTTACAATTACGTAGCACTTAACCAAGCTAGTTCAAGACTAGCAACAGATCAAGAACTAGCAACAATAGGATTGCAAAACATAAAGAAAGATAAAGCAGACCCTATTATTGTTCACATCAACACGCCTAAATAATGAAAGCCATACTTAATAGATTAATTAACCACGACCAACTCACAAAAGCCGAAAGCCGTGAGGTTCTCGTAAACATCTCTGAGGGTAAATACAACCAGAGTCAGATTGCTTCTTTCCTTACCGTTTATATGATGCGTAGCATTACGGTAGAGGAGCTAGAAGGTTTTAGAGATGCCTTGCTAGATCTTTGCCTTGCCGTAGATTTTTCTGAGTATAATGCCATAGATCTTTGTGGTACAGGTGGTGATGGTAAAGACACTTTTAATATCTCAACACTCTCTAGCTTTGTAACAGCAGGTGCTGGTGTGCACGTGACTAAGCACGGTAATTATGGGGTGAGCTCTGTAAGTGGGAGTAGCAATGTGATGGAGTATCTAGGCATAAAATTTAGTAACGATAAGGATTTCTTGAAGCGCTCTATGGATGAGGTAGGGATGTGTGTACTACACGCACCACTCTTCCACCCTGCTATGAAAAACGTAGGCCCTATACGTCGAGAGCTAGGTGTAAAAACCTTTTTTAATATGCTAGGCCCTATGGTTAATCCTGCATTCCCGAGCAACCAGCTAGTGGGCGTTTTTAACCTAGAACTCGCAAGAATGTATGGATATTTATATCAAAAAGGAGATAAAAACTTTACCATACTGCACGCCTTAGACGGTTATGATGAGATTTCACTTACAGGAGCTACAAAGGCTATTACAAATGAAACAGAGCTTATGCTCACACCTAGAGATTTTGGTGTAAATGCACACGCTCAAAAAGATATTTATGGAGGTGACTCTGTTGAGTCTTCGGCGCAAATATTTACAAATGTAATTTCTGGTAAAGGTACCCAGGCGCAAAACAATGTGGTGTGTGCAAACGCTGGGATGGCTATTGCAACTGTAAAAGGGCTAACACCTTTACAAGGTTTTGAACAAGCAAAAGAGAGCTTACTCTCTGGTAAAGCCGCACAAAAACTCAAACAACTTCAAGCCCTAAGCAACTAAGATGACCATACTAGATAAAATTACAGCAGATAAAATCAAGGAAGTAGCTTTAAGAAAAAGTCTCATCCCTGTGAGCCAGCTAGAGCAATCTGTTCTTTTTGAGAGAGCTACCGTATCACTTGCAAAAGCAGTAAGCGCAGGCTCCGGGATTATCGCAGAGCATAAAAGAAGATCTCCTAGTAAGTCTGTTATAAACAACAGCCTGAGCGTGCAAGATGTCGCAAGCGGTTATGAGCAGGCAGGCGTGAGCGGGATGTCTGTACTTACAGATGGAAAATATTTTGGTGGCTCGCTAGACGACTTATTACTTGCCAGAGCAGCAGCACAGTTTCCGCTATTGCGTAAGGAGTTTATAGTAGATGAATACCAGATTCTTGAAGCCAAAGCCTACGGTGCAGATGCTATATTACTTATTGCAGCTACGCTTTCGCGAAAGCAAATAGAGCAGTTTTCAACCTTTGCAAAAGGTCTTGGTCTCGATGTGCTTTGTGAATCTCATAATGAAGAAGAATTACAGAAGTCAATTATGAAATCTGTAGATATGCTAGGCATAAACAACCGAAACCTAAAAACCTTTGAAGTAAGCCTAGAGACCAGCAAAGAACTCATCAAGCAAATTCCAGATGAGTTTGTAAAAGTGTCAGAAAGTGGTATCAGTTCTGTAGAGGCGATCAAGGAATTAAAGCCACACGGTTTTCAAGGTTTCCTTATAGGTGAAAATTTTATGAAAACAGATAACCCAGGTGAAAGTGCCGCTACTTTTATAAAGCAATTATGAAGTTAAGATATAAAAAGAAACAACTTATTATTTATGGAGTAATGGCCATTGTATGGAGTGTACTTGGTATTATATCCTTTATTGAAAATGAAAACAATTTCACTAAGTACTCGTACCTCGTGCTTGGTGTCGTGCATATTATAATATTTATAATATATCAACATCAAGGATATGCAAAGATTACCAATGGTGTTTTAATCGTTGGAGAATTAAAGAAAAAAAGAATCTCTATTGATCAACTTATAGAGATTAAACACGTGGCTGGAGATTTTGTACTTGTTTCGCAAACAAATAAAGTAAGTCTTAGTAAGGATCAGGTACGTGAAGAAGACTGGAAAGAGTTTCTAGCAATCCCTAAGATTAAAGATTTAGATCCTCACCAAAACAATTCTTAAAAGATCGTTTAATATAAATAATCTCAATTATCACCTATTATGAAAATCAAAATATGCGGTATGAAATATAACACACAAGAGGTCGCTGCGTTGCAGCCAGACTATCTTGGCTTTATATTTTATGAGAAGAGCAAACGAGATTTTGGCAACCTAGAGATTCCAGAATTACCTGAGGGAATCGACCGCGTAGGGGTTTTTGTAGATGCTGATATTGCTTTCGCGAAAGCGAAAATAACACAGCACAACCTCAACGTAATCCAGTTACACGGGAGCGAATCCCCTGAATACATAAAAGAGCTTCAAGGTTGTCTGGTCGAGCGCAGTCGTGACCTCAAGATTTGGAAAGTTTTTGGAATCAAAGACAGTTTTGACTTTGAGCAGCTCACACCTTACGAGGGCCTTGTAGATGCTTTCCTTTTTGACACAAAGGGAAAAGAAAAAGGAGGCAACGGCTACACCTTTGACTGGAGTGTTTTAAAAAATTACACATCCCAAACGCCTATCATTTTAAGTGGCGGCATAGGACTAGAAGAAGTAGAAAAAGTAAAAGAAATACTGGCAACAGATTTACCTATTATCGCACTAGACGTAAATAGCAAGTTTGAGGATAAACCAGGATTAAAAGATATTGAAAATTTAACCGAATTTAAAAAAGTATTGCAGCTATGATACTAGAAAATAACACCAGTTACCAGGCAGACGAGAGAGGGTACTACGGAGATTTTGGCGGAGCATTTATTCCAGAGATGCTCTATCCTAACGTAGAAGAACTGCGCTCTCAGTATGTGCAAATTATGCAGGAGCCTTCTTTTCAAGAAGAGTTTAAACAACTCTTAAAAGATTACGTAGGTCGTCCTACACCGCTTTATTATGCAAAACGCTTTAGCGAGAAGTATGGCACAAAGGTATATCTCAAAAGGGAAGATCTCTGTCATACCGGAGCTCATAAAGTAAATAATACCATAGGCCAGATTCTTATGGCCAAGCGACTAGGTAAGAACCGCATTATCGCAGAGACTGGCGCGGGACAGCACGGTGTTGCAACAGCGACCGTTTGTGCACTTATGGGACTAGAATGTATCGTATATATGGGTGCTGTAGATATAGAGCGCCAAGCGCCTAACGTGGCTCGTATGAAAATGCTAGGAGCAACCGTACGACCAGCAATGTCTGGAAGTAGAACCTTAAAAGATGCGACTAACGAAGCGATACGTGATTGGATTAATAACCCAGTAGACACACATTACATCATAGGTTCTGTGGTGGGACCACACCCTTATCCAGATATGGTGGCTCGTTTTCAGTCGGTGATATCTGAGGAGACTAAGAAGCAGTTGCTAGAAAAAGAAGGAAAAGAAAATCCAGATTATGTAGTAGCTTGTGTGGGTGGTGGTAGTAACGCCGCTGGATTATATTACCATTATCTCGATGAACCAGAAGTGGGCATCATTGCGGTAGAAGCTGCTGGTAAAGGAGTGGATACTGGTGAGAGTGCTGCAACTTCTGCACTAGGACGCGAGGGTATTATACACGGGAGTAAGACCTTGTTAATGCAAACAGACGATGGGCAGATTACAGAGCCTTATTCTATCTCTGCTGGTCTTGATTACCCAGGTGTAGGGCCTATGCACGCAAACCTCTTCCGCTCTGGGCGTGGGGAGTTTATCTCTGTCACAGATGCAGATGCGATGACGGCTGGACTAGAACTGAGTAAACTAGAAGGTATTATCCCTGCGATTGAGACAAGTCACGCACTTGCCATTTTTGAAACTAGAAAATTCAAAAAAGACGATATCGTAGTGATCAATCTTTCGGGACGTGGTGATAAGGATTTGAATACGTTTATAGAATATTTTAATTTATAGAACTACGCTTTCGCGAAAGCGAAATAAACATCAATATTAATTCCCGCTTAGGCAGGAATGACAAAATATTTATTCAGATGAATAGAATAAAAGAAAAATTACAAGAAGATAAAAAGCTACTAAGCTTATACTTCACTGCTGGATATCCAGCCATAGATGATACTGTTTCTATCTTAACACAGCTTCAAGAAAGCGGTGTAGATATGTTAGAGATAGGATTACCATTTTCAGATCCGCTGGCAGATGGGCCTACTATTCAAGAGTCAAGTACTGCCGCACTTCATAATGGGATGACTACCGAAAAGTTGTTTAGCCAGTTAGACGGTATTCGTGAGACCATACATATCCCGCTTATTGTGATGGGTTACTTTAACCCGATGTTACAATATGGGGTTGAGAAATTCTGTAAGCGTTGTCAAGAAATAGGGATAGATGGTATTATTATGCCAGACTTACCACTTGCCGAATATGAAGCGGAGTATAAAGAGATTTTTGAAAAGTACGGACTTATTAATGTCTTCCTTATCACACCACAAACTAGTGACGCGCGTATACAACAGATAGATGCCGCGAGTGATGGATTTATCTATATGGTGAGTAGTGCGAGTACGACGGGCGCTAAGAGCGGTTTTGGTAACAGTACAGAAGATTACTTTAAACGTATTGCAGCTATGAATCTTAACAATCCGCAGATTGTAGGTTTTGGGATAAGTAATGAGGAAACTTTTAAGGCAGCCACTACCCATCAAAAAGGTGCCATTATAGGAAGTGCTTTTATAAAGCATATTACTAAGAATGGAGCAAACAGTGTGGCTAGCTTTGTAGAAACCATAAGATAATCAACACTTTAACCTAAGACTAACAAGCCTTTAAGACGAATTAACAACCGTGATTTTTATCTTTATATCAACTTAAAAATGAAAAAGATTATGGAACGTAAATTTGAAAGAAAAGTAGAGCAAACTAACCCGACCAATCCAACGGGAAATATAAATCAAACTACAAACGATTTTGATATCGATAAAAAGACCATCAAAGAACAGCAGAATAAGAAGTAATTAGGTTTTAGACTATATATATAAATGGTAAAAGCCGCCCAGTGGGCGGCTTTTTTTATGGATAAAGGTTTTGAGCTTTATTTTGCTTTTGCTTGTATCTCTTTCCAGATTTTAATGGCGCAAGGCTCAACCACATCTGGTACTAGACCAGAACAGTCACCACCGTTACGTATTACATCACGTACTATGGAAGAAGATATATAGCTCTTACCAGAACTCGTAAGTAAGAATACGGTCTCGATACCAGATAATTTTCTGTTAGTATGGGCGATTGCCTTTTCAAACTCAAAATCTCCAGGATTACGCAGTCCTCTTAAAATGAACTCGCTTTCTTGCTCTTTACAAAAGTCTATAGTGAGACCTTTATAGGTCATTACTTTAATGCGTGGCTCATCTTTAAATGTATCTTCTAGAAACTGCTTGCGCTGCTCTAGAGAAAACATATATTTTTTATCTGAGTTGACACCTATGGCAAGTATTATCTCGTCAAAGAGCGTAAGACCTCGTTCTATTATATCGTAATGCCCAAGTGTAATGGGATCAAAACTCCCTGGAAATACTGCCTTTCTTTTCATAATCTTAATCTTAATGTCATTCCCGCAAAAGCGAGAATCTCAAAGATACTACCTCTGTAAATTTAACTGTTATTTCTAATCGCCACTTCTATAGCTTTCCCAAACACTTCTGCAAGTGATAATCCTGCTGCTTTAAACTCTCTTGGGATGATACTTTCTTTTGAGAGACCAGGATTAGTATTTACCTCAACAAAATGTGGTTTCCCTTCGTGAAAAATAAAATCTATGCGGCAAATTCCCTTAAGACCCAGCAAGTCATAAATACCCTTTGTAAGTCCCTGCACATCTGCCGTCTCACGCTCATCTAGTCTTGCTGGTACAATCTCTTGTGATTTTCCAGAGTACTTTGCTTCTAGACTAAAGAAGTCTCCATCTGGTACAATCTCACAAACTGGAAGCACCTCTGCCCCATTGCCAAAATCATACACTCCTACAGATACTTCTGTCCCGCTCAAAAATGACTCAATCAAAACCTGATTATCTTCCTTAAAGGCATTATCTAGCGCCGCAATAAGATCACCTTCTTTGTACACCTTACTCACTCCATAACTAGAACCTGCGCGGTTAGGCTTTACAAAACAAGGGTAGCCCACTTTTATAGCAAGCAGGTTTTTAAAAGACATATCAATCTCATCGCCCTTATTTACATATACAGATTGCGCCATTGGCACGCCATATGAACTCAATACGCTTAGTGTGTCACGCTTATTAAACGTCATTGCACTCTCATAAAAATCACAACTTGTCTGTGGGATTCCTAGCAACTCTAAGTAGGCTTGTAGTTTTCCGTCCTCGCCTGGCGTTCCGTGTATGGTATTGTAACAGGCGTCAAAGGTTACCTTTTTCGCGGAAGCGTCCTTAAAGCTAAAGTCACCTTTATCTATCGTAAATCGCTCACCATCTATCACACAAAACCATCCCTCGGTAAGGATGTGCACGGCATATACTTGGTATTTTTCTTTATCTAAAGAAGCAACTACGGTGGCACCACTATTAAGCGATATTTCATACTCGCTACTGTAGCCACCCATTAAAACGGCGATATTTTTTTTCTGCACTTTCGTGAAAATTTTAAAGGAGACAACTAAATCTGTCTCATTAACGTACATTGTAAAAATAGGTATAATCATACCTACGCCAAATAGGCTGTCAATTTTATATATTTGCACCTCTAACCACATCCCATTTATGAGTTTTGTAAAATTTCTAGTAAGCAAAGCATTTGTAAAACAAATCGCCCTTGCCATCATTATTGTAATTGCCTTAATTTTTATCACCAGATGGTGGTTAGGTAGTACCACAAATCACGATGAGCGCATCGCAGTGCCTAATGTAAAAGGGATGACACTAGACCTCGTGAGTCAAGAACTAGAAAATGCAGAGCTGCGCTACTTTATCATAGACAGTGCAAATTTTAACCCAGATTACCCTAAGTACTCTGTCATAGATCAAGAGCCTAACGCTGGAAAATTTGTAAAAGAAAACAGACAGATATACCTAGTGCTTAACCCTTCTGGTTATCAAAAAATGACCATCCCTCCTATTGTGGGAAAAACACGCCGCCAGGCAGAGCCTACTCTTAAAGCCCTAGGTTTTAAAATAGGAAAAATCACCTACGTAGACTGGATAGGTGAAGACGAGGTGAGAGACTTGAGACACAAAGGAAAAAAAGTAAAAGCAGGAGATCGCTTAGAAAAAACATCTGTGATAGACCTCGTACTAGGTAATGGTAAAGGGGATTACCGAGATGCTATTTCCAA
Source organism: uncultured Dokdonia sp. (assembly GCF_947496725.1). Taxonomy (GTDB): domain Bacteria; phylum Bacteroidota; class Bacteroidia; order Flavobacteriales; family Flavobacteriaceae; genus Dokdonia. Next base: position 295,923 of record NZ_CANMDS010000004.1, on the reverse strand, counting down.
TAACGCATCTGACGATAATTAAACAATGAACGAAGAACAACCCATAGGTCCAGAACCTCAAGACGATGAGCTATATGAGCATTATAGCTTTACTGCCAGTAAAGGTCAAGAACCGCTACGCGTAGATAAGTTCTTAATGAACTTTGTAGAAAATGCTACACGTAATAAAATACAAAAGGCTGCCAAAAACGGTAGCATACAAGTAAACAACAAAGTTGTAAAACAAAATTACAAGGTAAAAGCAGGAGATGTGGTACGCGCAATGTTTGAGCACCCGCCACACGAGTTTTTACTCACTCCAGAAGATATCCCACTAGATATTATTTATGAAGATGATGATCTTCTCGTGGTAAACAAGCCTGCCGGTATGGTCGTGCACCCAGGTCACGGTAACTACTCTGGCACCTTGATTAATGCACTTATACACCACATAGATAATCTACCTAATAACTCTAGCGAGCGCCCAGGACTTGTACACCGTATAGATAAAGACACCAGTGGTCTTCTAGTGGTAGCAAAGACGGAGCACGCGATGACCCACCTCTCAAAGCAGTTTTTTAATAAAACGACAGAGCGTGAGTATGTGGCCATCGTATGGGGTAACGTGGTAGATGATGAGGGTACGATAGAAGGTAACATAGGTCGTCACCCTAAAAACCGCCTTCAGAACACCGTTTTTAAAGATGATGAGGAGGCGCAAGGAAAACCAGCCGTTACACACTACAAAGTACTAGAGCGCCTAGGATATGTAACTCAGGTGGCTTGTAAGCTTGAGACGGGACGCACACACCAGATACGTGTGCATATGAAGTACATAGGTCACACCCTTTTTAATGATGAGCGTTACGGTGGTAATGCTATTTTAAAAGGAACCTCATTTACAAAGTACAAGCAGTTTGTAGAAAACTGTTTTAAAATATTACCACGCCAGGCACTACACGCAAAAACACTAGGTTTTGTACACCCCACCACAGGCGAGTACAAACGTTTTGAAACTCCCGTACCAGAAGATATGGCGGGCTGTATAGAAAAGTGGCGCGCCTATGCCGTACACAGCAAAGAGCAGTAAGGTTTTTTTCGCTTTCGCGAAAGCTTACTCATAACAATAAGCAGCAACTCCTTTTGGGGTTGCTTTTTTGTTTTGTGATGTTTACGTAAGTTTTTAAATTATTACTTAAATGCCATTCAACACCTACCTCAACCTTCCGTCAAAGAAAAGGAGCTAGAAGTCTCCCTTTGAAGGGAGATTTAGAGGGATGTTGAACATTTGGTATTATTAAATCTTACATCTTTATAAATCAAACACCACATTAAACTATCAATCCCACCATAACCAAAAACAATAGCCAAGCACTTAATTATAAGACATAATTGCTAACTTTGATACAAAAGAAAAACACCTATGAAAATCGTTGTATCACCAGCAAAGTCACTTAATTTTGAAGATAAGCTACCTACTACGCGTGCTACACAGCCGCAGTTTTTAGAGCAAGCAGAAAAGCTTAACAGCAAGCTTTCTAATACGACAAAAAAAGAGATTCAAGATCTGATGCACATCAGTGAGAAGCTTGCAGACTTAAACTACCAGCGATACCAAGATTTTACAACTCCATTTACAAAAAAGAATGCGAGACCAGCGGTGTACACCTTTGATGGTGATGTATACACAGGGCTCGATGCCTATACCCTACCCACAGAAAAGCTTGACAAACTTCAAGACACCTTACGTATTTTAAGTGGGATGTACGGGATCTTACGACCGCTAGATTTAATGCAGGCATACCGCCTTGAGATGGGTACAAAACTAGAGTACTACAGTAATAAAAATTTATACGAGTTTTGGGGAGACACCCTTACCGAAGTGCTTAATAAAGAACTTGAAGATGATGAGCTTTTTGTAAACCTTGCGAGTCAAGAGTACTTTAAGTCTATAAAACCTAAGCAGCTCAAAGTACCCGTAATCACACCTATCTTTAAAGATTTTAAAAACGGGAAACTCAAGATTATTTCATTCTTTGCAAAAAAAGCCCGTGGCTCGATGGTGCGTTATATTATAGATAAGGATGTAAACACAATAGACGGTCTCAAAGGTTTTGATTACGACGGCTACGCTTACAGCGCAGAAGAGTCTAATGAAGATAAAAACGAATTTGTATTTACAAGGTAATCGATGCTAAGATCACTAATTATAGCGCTGTTTATTCTCTCCAGTGTACAAGCAATTGCTTGCACCTGTGCAAAAGACCCAAGAATTTCAAAAAAAGAAGAAATTACAGAAAAGTACAAACGCGCCGATGTCGTTTTTAGTGGTAATCTTATCAAGAAGGAAGTACTTAATAAAGCACGCAAGCGCAGTAGCGGAGATCCCGTGCGTTATACCTTTGAAATCATCAAACAGTACAAGGGCTCTTTTTCTAAAAGCACGATTGAGATACTTTCTGAAGCTTCTGGGAGTAGTTGTGGCTATGTATTTAGTGAAGGTTTGACTTACTTAGTGTATACAAGAGCTAGTTCGCATTTTAATGATAGATTTCCACAGCTGGTAGATGATAAAAATGCGCATACAACCGGTCTCTGTTCTGGTAATATCCTCAGAAAAAAGGTAGACAAAAAACAACTACGTATTTTAAAAAGACTAAGAGCAAAAGGTTAAACCTTCTCCATCTTTGCAGCTTCTTTAGCTTTTTTACGTCCTTTCTTTCGGCGGCGTGCGCCAAAGGTGCCTCTACTTATCTTACCTCGTCTTGATTTTTTATCTCCGCGTCCCATAATGCTATTGTTTCCTTTCAATTTACGAACTTTACAAGCATATGTCAAGACCTTTTAAGCACACACATCCCTACCCGCCATTTAATCTAGAGAAAGCAACCAAGCTTATTGTGGGTACATTACCGCCACCACGCTTTACAACGGGTGACTTAAAAGTGGGTGATGTAGATTTTAGTTACGGTAGCATAGACGGGCAATTGTGGCCCATACTTAATAAAATTTTTGACTTAAACCTCACATTTGAGACTACGGCAGAAGCCATAAACCAGCGCAAGGCATTTCTAAAATCAAGAAACATAGGTGTTTGTGACATTGTAGCCTCTTCAGAGAGACAAAAAATAGATGCCTCAGACATAGGGATGAGTAACATCACACTGCGCGATATCTTCGGTTATCTCTCTAAACATACACAAGTAGACACCCTATTATTTACCGGTGGAAACAGTAAAAATGGCCCTGAGTATTTCTTTAGGAAAGCTTGTAAAGAAAAACAGGTGCGCCTTAAGGTTGTAAGCGATGTAGTACCTAGAGTACACAACTTTGACTGGGAAGGTCGTACTATTAAAATGGTATCACTCACAGCACCCTCTGGAGCGGCAAATAGAGCCGTGGGAAGCCTGGAACTTTATAAAAAACTAAAGGCAGAAAATCCTGATTTTAACACCATAGATTTTAGAGTATTACAATACACTCCTTTTTTCTAAAAGCTAGATTACATCACGTAAAAAGTGGCTAATTATTTGTTTATCAAAACAGTGTCCACGCATCTCATTTCGGTAAAGTGTATAGCGATTATTGCATCAAATTGTGTAATACGTATTTACCAAAGGGGCAATAAGCTATAACAGCAAGTTTTTAATGTCTTACAGAAAGTGATGTGAGACATCTACTCAAATATGCCTTATAGACGTACTTAATGCGCGATGTGAGAAGAATTACGCTTTCGCGAAAGCGTATATATAAATAGTATTTGATTTGAGCTAAACAGGGCATTTACCCCTAGCCTATTGCGCGATTTCTGACGGAAATTTCTGACCTAACTCACTTTATACAAACCACTTATAGTGTATACATTTAGTCTTCATTAATTGGGGGATTAATATGAAACAAATTACTACTGCGATACGCATACTCTTGGTATGTGGTATCTTTTCGACTGCCATTGCGCAAACCGCACCGACTTTTACAGACTGTCCTGTTGCACCTATTACACAAATAAATGATGCCGGACTATGCGGTGCAAATGTCACATTTGCCACGCCTACACCAAACGATCCGGATGGAACGGCAACCTTTACGGTTACACAAATAGAAGGTCCAGCATCTGGAGACTTCTTTCCTGTGGGAGATACTACAGTAACCTTTGAGGCTACTGGAGATCCAGACGGGGTGGCGACTTGTACCTTCACAGTTACAGTAACAGATAATGAAGCTCCAGTGGCAAACTGTATTGCTCCATTTACAATTACCTTAGATGAGGATGGCCTTGCAAGTATTACCACAGCAGATGTGGATGATACCGTTACACCTTCTTCAGATAATTGTCCAGACGCTGTATTATCACTTGATATAACCAGCTTTGACTGTTCTAACATAGGTGATAATACGGTAACGCTCACCATAACAGATGCTGCAGGAAATACAGATACGTGTACCACAACCATAACTGTAGAAGCTGGAGCACTTGATATTACCTGCCCGGCAGATATCATACTTAATCTTTCTGAGAATGTTGCAACGGTTACACCTGTCTCTGCATCTACATCATTCACAACTGTTTTCGACAGTTCGCTCAGCAATACCTATAACGGTAGTGGCTTATCAGAATTTCCAAGTTTTACTGCAACTCACGACGCTACAGTGCCTGCAAACTCCTTTATAGGTGGTGGTACTAGTGGTATTATAGAATATAGTTTAGGCGGTACAGAGCGCATAAATGGAATCTACATCTGGAATCAAAATGCAGGTGGTCCTGGTGCCTCAGGCTCATCTGGTATACAAGATGTTATTATAAGTGCTTCTACAAATGGGACAGATTTTACACCTATTTCAGGCGCTCCTACAACATTTGCACAAGTAATAGCGAGTGATAACGCTGCAGTGCAAGAATTTACTTTTGAACCTATTGATGCCTCGACTATACGCATAGAGGTATTATCTAATTATGGAGATGGCAACACAGGTCTGGGAGAAATCATTTTTTCTAGTATTACAGATGGTTGTGGAGCAGTCATCACCTATGATGCACCTATAGTAGCTACAAATTGTGTGGCAGCCACCGTTACTCAAACAACAGGATTTGCTAGTGGAAATCCTTTCCCCATAGGTACAACTACAAACACCTTTATTATAGATGATGGAAACGGAAATACAGCAACTTGCTCTTTTGATATTACCATTATAGATGATGTGGCTCCTATCGCTATTTGTCAAGATATTACGGTACAACTAGATGCAACGGGCTCTGTTACCATCACTCCTGAAGAAATAAACAATGGCTCTACAGATAACTGTGGTACGGCAACCCCAACCTTAGACATAACAGATTTTACGTGTGCAGATATAGGAGAAAATACCGTAATTCTAACCATAACAGATGACAATGGTAATAGTGCTACCTGTGAGGCTATTGTCACAGTAGAAAATACTGTAGTACCCACCGTAGTATGTCAAGATATTACCATAAGCCTTGATGATACAGGAGTAGCAACCATTGTAGCTGCAGATATTGATAATGGTAGTTCTGTAGCTTGTGGAGCTCCTATACTAAGCGCAGACATCACAGAATTTAACTGTGAAAATTTAGGAGTTAATACCGTTACACTTACGGTTACAGATGATCAAGGTAATACAGCAAGTTGTGAAGCAATCGTTACGGTAGAGAGTAACAGTATTACAACCATCACTTGTCCAGCAGATATTACACTTAATCTTTCTGAAGTGGCTACACCCATCATACCGTCATCTGCTAGTACTAGTTTTACCACTGCTTTTGGGTCGAGCCTTACTAATACTTTTAATGGTAATGGACTTACCACTTTTCCAGATCTCAATTCTGACCACAGCTCTTCTGGAGTTACAAACTCGTGGATAGGTGAAGGAACCTCTGGCACAATCACTTTTAATCTAGGTGGTAGTCAGACCATAAGTGGCATTTCTTTTTGGAATCAAAACAACGGAGGTCCTGGTGCTTCAGGAACCTCGGGCATTCAAAATGTCATTATCTCATCATCAACAAACGGAACAGATTTTACACCTATCCCTGGAGCACCAGCAGTATTTGCACAAGTAACTGGAGATGGTCCTGTGGCCCCAGAGGTCTTTAACTTTACACCTATCATTGCTTCTAGCATTCGCATAGAAGTACAATCAAATTATGGAGATGGTAATACCGCTTTCGCGGAAATAGCATTTTCTGATGACACACCAGGTTGTGGTGCACTAGTAGCTTATGTAACGCCATTTTCTAATGCTGCCTGTAATGGCGGTGGTGAAGTAACACAAACAGCAGGATTACCTAGCGGAAGTGCTTTCCCAGTAGGAACAACCGCAAATACCTTTGAAGTTACAGATGGCAGTGGCGGAACGCAAACCTGCTCATTTGATATTGTTATTACCGATAATGTAGCACCAGATGTATTATGCCAAAACATTGAGGTTCTTCTAGACGGAACAGGTAATGCTATCATCACAGCAGCCGATATTGATAATGGCACTACAGATAATTGTGGAGATGTAACCTTGAGTATTGATCAAGATACATTTACTTGTGCAGATGTAGGTACGCCAGTTACTGTGACGCTTACAGCAACAGATGTAAATGGAAACAGCGCTTCTTGTGAGGCGATTGTTACGGTTACCTCTAATGAACTACCGGTGGCCGTTTGTCAAGATATCACTATCCAACTTGTGGATGGTATGGCGAGTATCACTCCAGCAGACATTGATAATGGCTCAGGATCTACGTGTGGTACTGCCGTAGAATTATCGCTAGATGTACAAGAATTTACCTGTGAGAATCTGGGGGATAACACTGTAACGCTTACCGTGACAGATGCTTCTGGAAATACAGATACCTGTACCGCAATTGTTACCGTAGAAAATAATGAGCCGCTTGTAATTACTTGTCCGGCAGATATAAACATTAACTTATCTGAAGTCGCTACGCCTATCATTCCTAACTCGGCTTCTACTAGTTTTACGACGGCATTTGGCTCAAGTCTCAATAACACCTTTAACGGTACAGGGCTTGATGCTTTCCCATCTTTAGAAAGTGAGCACGCACCATCGAGTAACACCAACTCGTGGATAGGTGAAGGAACTACCGGAACTATAGATTTTTCTCTTGGTGGTGTGACAACCGTTTCTGGACTTGCCTTTTGGAATCAAAATGGTGGAGGTCCAGGGGCAGATGGAACTTCGGGTATTCAAAATGTGATTATCTCATCATCAACAAACGGAACAGACTTTACACCTATTCCTGGGGCGCCTACTTCTTTCACGCAAGTGATACCAAATGCCGCTGCCGCACCAGAAATATTTAACTGGACACCAGTAATGGCGTCAACCATACGCATTGAAGTACAATCTAATTATGGAGATGGAAATACTGCCTTTGCAGAAATTGCTTTCTCAGACACCACCTCAGGATGTGGCGCAGTGATTACTTATGAAGATCCGTTTACAAATCAAGAATGTTTCCCAGGAAGCACTCTTACTCAAACCGCTGGGTTTGCATCGGGAAGTGCTTTCCCACTGGGTACTACTACAAATACTTTTGAAGTAGATGATGGCGCTGGTAATATCATCACTTGCTCTTTTGATGTGACAATAACAGATGATGTTGCTCCAGATGTGGTATGTCAGGATATCGAAGTGGTACTTGATGAGACAGGAAACTTTGTAATCACAGCAGCAGATATTGATAATGGTACTACAGATAATTGTGGAGATGTAACCTTGAGTATTGATCAAGATACATTTACTTGTGCAGATGTAGGTACGCCAGTTACTGTGACGCTTACAGCAACAGATGTAAATGGAAACAGCGCTTCTTGTGAGGCGATTGTTACGGTTACCTCTAATGAACTACCGGTGGCCGTTTGTCAAGATATCACTATTCAGCTTGTGGATGGTATCGCAAGTATCACCCCTGCAGACATTGATAATGGCTCAGGATCTACGTGTGGTACTGCCGTAGAATTATCACTAGACGTACAAGAATTTACCTGTGAGAATCTCGGAGACAATACTGTAACGTTTACCGTAACAGATGCTTCTGGAAATACAGATACCTGTACCGCAATTGTTACCGTAGAAAATAATGAGCCGCTCGTAATTACTTGTCCGGCAGATATAAACATTAACTTATCTGAGGTCGCTACGCCTATCATTCCTAATTCGGCTTCTACTAGTTTTACGACGGCATTTGGTTCAAGTCTCAATAACACCTTTGACGGTACAGGGCTTGATGCTTTCCCATCTTTAGAAAGTGAGCACGCACCATCAAGTAATACCAACTCGTGGATAGGTGAAGGAACTACTGGAACAATAGATTTTTCTCTTGGCGCTGTGACAACCGTTTCTGGACTTGCCTTTTGGAATCAAAATGGTGGAGGTCCAGGGGCAGATGGAACTTCGGGTATTCAAAATGTGATTATCTCATCATCAACAAACGGAACAGATTTTACACCTATTCCTGGGGCGCCTACTTCTTTCGCGCAAGTGATACCAAATACCGCTGCCGCACCAGAAATATTTACTTGGACACCAGTAATGGCGTCGACCATACGCATAGAAGTACAATCTAATTATGGAGATGGAAATACTGCCTTTGCAGAAATTGCTTTCTCAGATACCACCTCGGGATGTGGTGCAGTGATTACTTATGAAGGTCCGTTTACAAATCAAGAATGTTTCCCTGGAAGTACACTTACTCAGACTGCTGGGTTTGCATCGGGAAGTGCTTTCCCACTGGGCACTACTACTAATACTTTTGAAGTAGATGATGGTGCTGGTAATATCATCACTTGCTCTTTTGATGTAACGATAACAGATGATGTTGCACCAGATGTGGTATGTCAGGATATTACTATACAACTAGATGAAACGGGCAGTGCTTCTATACTTGCCTCAGATATAGACGGCGGAACGGCAGATAACTGTACAGATGTCACACTTTCTATAGATATAGACAAATTTGGCTGTGTAAATGTGGGCGAAAATATAGTAACCCTTACTGCAACTGATGGTAATGGAAACACCTCCTTTTGTGAGGCAATTGTAACGGTAGAAAATCTAAATATACCAGAGGCTATCTGTCAAAACATAACTGTAGAACTAGACGCTACGGGCATAGCAATTATAGATCCTGTACTACTAGATGGGGGAAGTACTTTTGTTTGTGGACCACTTACTTATGAAGCAGATGTTACAGAATTTACCTGTGAAAATTTAGGCGAAAACACCGTCGTTCTTACAATTACAGATCCTCAAGGGAATACCTCAACCTGTGAGGCGATAGTTACCGTAGTAAATAATGAACCGGTAACCATAACTTGCCCAGATGATATTATTCTTAATCTTTCTGAGACGCTAGAACCTATAGCGATTACAAGTACTACTACAACTTTTACGGCTGCTTTTGGTAGTGAACTTTCAAATGCTACAAACGGCGCAGGGCTCACCGTCTCGCCAAGTACTACAGCTACACACGAGCCTACAACTCCGAGCAACTCTTTTATAGGAACCGGTACTGCTGGAACATTAGAGTTTAACTTTGGTAGTGAGACTCTTGTAAGCGGACTATCATTTTGGAATCAAAATGGTGGTGGTCCCGGTGCAAATGGTTCTTCTGGTGTTCAAAATGTAGTCTTTTCTTATAGCACAGATGGAACAAACTTCATCCCTATTCCAGGTGCTCCATCTATTTTTTCACAAGTCACAGATAATGATTTTTCGGCGCCGGAGATTTTTACTTTTGATCAGATAGCGGCTACGGTAATACGTATGGAAGTGACGAGTAATTATGGAGATAGTAATACCGCTTTCGCGGAAATAGTCTTTGCCGATATTTCGTCAGGCTGCGGAGCAATTGTCACTTACGAAGGACCATTTACAAATGCCCTCTGCACAGGAGGTGGTGAACTTGTACAAACCGAAGGTTTTGCGAGTGGAAGTCCATTTCCGCTAGGAACAACCACAAATACTTTTGAAGTGACAGACGGCGCAGGAAATATACAAACGTGCTCTTTTGATATCACTATAATAGACGATGTTGCGCCAAGAGCTGTATGCCAAAACATAACCTTAGAAGTAGACGAAACGGGTTCTATAGCTATTACTCCTGAAGATATAGACGGAGGCAGTACAGATAACTGTGGTGACATTACATTGTCAATAGACACAGATACATTTACCTGCGATAATGTAGGAGACAATATAGTTACCTTAACAGTTACAGATAGCAACGGCCTATCATCTTCTTGTGAAGCTATTGTAACTATTGTAGGGAGCGTTGCTCCTACTGCTGTTTGTCAAGATATCACTCTACTACTAGATGCTGATGGCACAGCAACCCTGACTCCTGATCAAATAGATGGTGGAAGCTTTGCCACTTGTGGATTATTTACACTTAGTACAGATATTACAACGTTTACCTGTGACAACTTAGGAGAAAATACTGTGATACTCACTGCCACAGATGCATCTGGAAATAGCACTACTTGTGAAGCAATCGTTACTGTAGAAAATAATGAACCACTTGATCTAACCTGTCCGGAAGATATGATTATCAATCTTTCTGATGTGCTAGAGCCTGTTACACCTACTAGTGTGACAACGAGTTTTAATTCAGCCTTTGGTAGTAGTATACAGAACACCATTAACGGCGTTGGTCTTGCAACCTCACCAAGTCTTACTGCGACTCACGATGGAACTACAACAAACAATGCCTTTATAGGAGCTGGCACAACGGGAACTATAGACTTTGATCTCGGCACCGAAAGAACAATAACTGGTTTTTCTTTTTGGAACCTTAACGGCGGTGGTCCAGGTGCGAATGGCTCTTCAGGAATTCAAGATGTAAGTATTTCTTATTCGGTAGATGGGACAACCTTTGTTCCGGTAGATGGAGCGCCGGCAGTTTTCGCGCAAGCGTTATCATCACAAGACGTAGCTCCAGAGACATTTAGCTTTACACAAATAGCAGCTACTGTTATACGCTTTGAAGTATTAAGTAATTATGGTGATAGCAATACTGGATTTGCAGAAATTGCTTTTGCAGACACCACGGTAGGTTGTGGTGCAGCAATTATATATGAAGGTCCTTTTACAAATGTAGATTGTCTAGGTGGTGGAGAGCTTGTACAGACGGCAGGTTTTGCCAGCGGTAGTATTTTTCCACTAGGTACAACCACAAATACCTTTGAGGTGACTGATACAAATGGCACCACTCTGAGCTGTTCTTTTGATATTACGGTGATAGATGATGTAGCGCCAAGAGCAGTGTGTCAAGATATCACGATACAACTAGATGAAACAGGCTCTGCAACTATAGAGGCGGCAGATGTAGATGGAGGTAGTACAGATAATTGTGGTGATGTGAGCATTGCTATAGACATAGATAAATTTGGCTGTGAGAATGTAGGAGAGAATATAGTTACCCTAACCGTTACAGACAGTAATGGATTAATTTCTACTTGTGAAGCAATTGTGACTATTGAAAATCCTAATATACCTGTTGCAGTTTGTCAAAACATCACACTAGAACTTGATGCTACCGGTGTAGGCACACTAGACCCTGCCTTACTAGATGGAGGAAGTACTTTTGTATGTGGACCACTTATCTATGAAGCAGATATCACAGAGTTTACGTGTGAGAATCTAGGCGAAAACACCGTTGTACTTACAGTAACAGATCCTCAAGGCAATACCTCAACGTGTGAGGCTATTGTAACTGTAGTTAATAACGAGCCAGTAACCATTACGTGCCCAGAAGACCTCATTCTAAACTTATCTGAAGTACTAGAACCTGTCACCATAAGTAGTACAACAACGAGCTTTAGCCCTGCCTTTGGTAGTGATATAGCAAATGCTACAAATGGAACGGGATTAAGTACCACAACTAGTACTACAGCAAATCACGAGGCTACCACGCCTAGTAATTCTTTTATAGGCGCAGGAACTTCTGGTACAATTGATTTTAACCTGGGAGGAGAGACTCTTATAAGTGGCTTCTCTTTCTGGAATCAAAATGGTGGTGGTCCTGGTGCAAATGGCACTTCTGGCATACAAGAGATAACAATGCTCTACTCTACAGATGGCACAACATTTACTGCTATCCCGGGTGCTCCTACTACGTTTGCTCAGGTAACGGCAAGTGAGCCATCTGCGCCAGAGCTATTTACTTTTGATCAAATTGCTGCTACCGTGATTCGTATGGAGGTGATGAGCAATTATGGAGATGGTAATACCGCTTTCGCGGAAATAGTCTTTGCCGATACTCCGTCAGGTTGTGGGGCAATTGTCACTTACGAAGGACCATTTACAAATGCGCTTTGTGCTGGAGGTGGTGAACTTGTACAAACCGAAGGTTTTGCAAGTGGAAGCCCGTTCCCGTTAGGAACAACCACAAATACTTTTGAAGTTACAGACGGTGCCGGTAACGTACAAACGTGCTCTTTTGACATCACCATTATAGATGATGTAGCACCAAGAGCTGTTTGCCAAGCGATTACTATAGAAATAGGTGAAGATGGTACGGCCAGCATTACACCAGAAGATATAGATGGAGGCAGTACAGATAACTGTGGTGATATTACATTATCAATAGATACAGATACTTTTACTTGCGATAATGTAGGAGAAAATACAGTGACACTTACCGTTACTGATAGTAATGGTCTTATCGCTACTTGTGAGGCTATTGTTACTGTCATAAGTGACAGTCCTCCTACTGCTGTATGTATGGACCTTACCGTACAACTAGATGAAGACGGAATGGCAATCATCACCCCAGAACAAGTAGATGGGGGTAGCTTCTCAAACTGTGGCACTTTTGAGCTTACACTAGACCAAGACGCCTTTACTTGTGAGCAACTAGGTGAAAATATAGTATTACTTACTGCAACGAGCCCTAGTGGCGAGTTTACGACTTGTGAAGCTATTGTGACTGTAGAGAATACACAGCCGCTTAATATTGAGTGTCCAGAAGATATTGTTCTTAATCTTTCTGAGGTATTGATGCCTGTAGAAGTTTCTAATGGTACGACATCATTTAGTCCTGCATTTGGAAGTGAGCTTGCAAATGCTTTTAATGGCACTGGTCTTGAGATGTCTCCTAGCTTAATGGCAAATCACGAAGCCTCGACACCTAGTAATGCTTTTATAGGTACTGGGTCGAGCGGTAGTATAGATTTTGATCTTGGACAAGAAACCATTATAAATGGATTCTCTCTATGGAATTTAAACGGTGGAGGTCCTGGTGCAAATGGCACTTCTGGTATTCAAGATGTTACTATACTATACTCGTTAGATAACGTAACATATACAGTACTTACTGAAGCGCCTACAGTATTTGCTCAGGTTACTACTTCAGAACCTGTAGGTCCAGAGGTATTTACATTTACTCAGGTTGCCGCTCGCTACATACGCTTTGATGTACAAAGCAATTATGGCGATGGTAATACAGGAATAGCAGAGGTCGCTTTTGCAGATGTAACAGATGGATGTGGCGCTATTGTAAACTACGATGGTCCTTTTGAAAATCTTGATTGTCTAGGTGGCGGTACTTTAGAACAAACAGCTGGTTTTGAAAGTGGTAGTCCGTTCCCGCTAGGCACCACTACAAATACATTTATAGCAACTGACACTAATGGTAATGAGGTTACTTGCTCATTTACAATCACACTAATAGATGATGTAGCGCCAAGAGCCGTTTGCGCACCTATAACTATAGTGCTTGATGAAAATGGTATCGCAACTATTACCGCAGATGATATTGACAATGGAAGTTCTGATAACTGTGGTGATATTACTACCGCTATAGACATTGATTCATTTACTTGTGAGCAACTAGGGGAAAACACAGTAGTACTTACCGTAACAGATGCAAATGGAAATAGCTCGACTTGTGAAACTATTGTCACTGTCGAAACCAACATAGCACCTACAGCTGTATGTCAAAACATTATAGTAGAACTAGATGAAGAAGGAATGATTACCGTAGACCCAGTACTAGTAGATGGAGGCAGTACTGCTGTTTGTGGCGAACTAACTTATGAACTAGATGTGTTTGAGTTTACTTGTGATAACCTAGGTGAAAACACTGTTATTCTAACAGTAACAGATGAGCAAGGTCTCACTGCTACTTGTGAAGCAGTGATAACAGTAGTTAATAACCAACCTATAGAAATTACCTGTCCAGAAGATTTGGTTATTAATCTATCTGAAATTTCTAACCCTATCGTACCTACGGGAGCTACTACAACATATAATAGCGCCTTTGGCAGTACGCTTTCAAATGCAATAGACGGAACGGGCCTAAACACCTCTCCTAGCCTTACTACAAATCACGCTCCTTCTACTCCAGAAAATTCTTGGATAGGAGAAGGAAGTACTGGTACAATTGATTTTGATTTAGGAGCAGAGACAACCGTGAGCGGATTCTCTTTCTGGAATCAAAATGGTGGTGGTCCGGGGCCAGATGGAACTTCAGGTATAAGAGATGTTTTGATTTCTTATAGTATAGATGGTAGTACGTATATAGATGTAGAGGGAGCGCCTATAGTTTTCGCGCAAGCGGAAGAAAACGCACCGAGCGCACCAGAGGTATTTACATTCACCCCTATTACGGCAACTACAATCCGTATGGAAGTACTATCTAATTATGGAGATGGAAATACAGGTTTTTCAGAAATTGTATTTTCTGATGCGGCATCGGGTTGTGGGGCAATTATTTCTTACGAAGGACCATTTACAAATGAGAACTGTGTTGGCGGTGGTACTGTTACACAAACTGCTGGTTTTGCAAGCGGCAACCCATTCCCCGTAGGTACCACTACTAACACCTTTACTGTAGAAGATGGTAATGGTAACCTAGATACTTGTTCTTTTACAATCACAATTATAGATGATCTAGCACCTAGAATGTTTTGTCAAAATATTGAGATAGCACTAGATGAAAATGGAATGACAACCATAACCCCAGAAGATATTGATGGTGGCACAAGTGATAACTGTACGCCAGTAAGTTTAAGTATAGATATTGATTCATTTACGTGTGAAAATCTTGGTGAAAACGTGGTTACCCTCACGGCTACAGATGAGAATGGAAATACAGCAAGTTGCGAGGCTATTGTAACGGTTACAAGTAGTGTTATACCGCAAATCACTTGTCAAGATATCACTGTTGAGCTTGATGAGAATGGTATGGTTACCATTATACCAGAAGATGTACTTGCAGATACATCTTCTACTTGCCTTATAGATAATTTAGAATTAGATATATCAGAATTTGGCTGTGCAAACACCGGTCCAAATGTGGTAATAGTTACTGCTACAGATAATGCTGGCAATACGGCTACTTGTGAAGCGATTGTGACAGTTATAGATGTTACTGCACCCACACCAGAATGTATGGATGCAACCATCTCACTAGATGAAAATGGTATCGCAATTCTTACTCCAGAAGATGTAATAGGTAACCTAGTACCTGTACAGGCTATTCCTTTTACTGGTGACGGAGTGCCAGAAAGTATCCCGATGACAGGCACAGGAGGTACAAATTGTGCCGGAGGACCTACCACATCTACAGCAGCAGTAGATCTTGAGGGCACTATAGGTGACGCCTATCGCATTGCTACGGTCATTGTAGATCTGGATCACTCTTTTGTAGGTGACCTAGACTTAACCCTTACATCACCACAAGGTACAGAACTTGTACTCTCTGCAGGTAATGGCGGAAATGCACAGGGTTATGAAAATGCAACCTTTGATGATGATGGAGAAGACATCACAATGGCAACAGGTCTTGTAAACGGAATTTATTCTCCAGAAGGAGGAACCTTTGCAGATACTTTTGCTGGTGAGCAAATAAATGGAAACTGGAGTCTATCTGTTTGTGATAATACACAAGGTGACGTTGGTCAACTATTGAGATTTGAGATAAGCTTTGCAGATCCAGATGACGATCTTCTAGGAGTTCCTGATAACTGCACGCCTACTTCAGATATTGAGTTTGACGTAGACACTTTTGATTGTTCTAATCTAGGCGAAAATGTTGTAAATATTACCGTTACAGATGCAAAAGGTAATGTAACCACTTGTACAGTAAATGTCACTGTAGTAGATGAGGCTCCACCTACGGCAATCTGTCAAAGCATTGTTGTTATACTTGATGAAGATACTGGTACAGCTAGTATAACACCAGATATGATAGACAATGGTAGTACAGACAACTGTGGTGGAGAGGTAACACTCAGCCTAGACATAACAGAGTTTGGTTGTGCAGATGTGGGAGAAAATATCGTGACACTCACCGTTACAGATCAAAACGGAAACACTGCCACTTGTGAAGCGACTGTTCTTGTAGATGCAGATGATTTTGGACTCATCTCTTGTCAAGAAGATTTTACCGTAGAGGCAGATCTCTTTGACCTTTATGAGATAGAAAACTACATAGAATCACTTACAGATAACTGTGGTGGTGGCACCTTTACAAACGTCTCTCAACAACCTGTTGCTGGCACGATCATAGATGCTCCTCAAGAGGTTCCGGTAACGCTTACAGGTTTTGACGAAGATGGAAATATGGTTACCTGTGAGTTTACAATCACAGTGACTAACAACCCGCTAAGTGTAGATGATTTAAGCTTACGCGAAAGCGACATCATACTATTCCCTAACCCCACGCCAGGAGACATTACTCTCAAAAACTTGAGTAATACTCCACTAGATTATATGGTTATAACAGATATAAGAGGTCGTATTGTTGAGCGTATAGAGTTATCTAGTAGCGGTATAAACACAAACATATCACTCAGATATTATGAAGCTGGAGTATATTTTATGCACATAACGGCAGGGCAAACACAACTTGTAAAACGAGTTGTAAAAAAATAACAACTAACCAATCTCCCTGCTTTAGGCCTCATTTTTAAAAAGAAGATGGGGCCTTTTTTTTGTCAATTTGTATCTTCACAGCACAATCCAACCATCATATGAAAAAAGTTATCGTACTCATCGCCATCTCTATCCTTAGTTTAAGTTGTGGAGAGCACAAAGACAACCCAGATAATACAGACTTTACAACCCTCTTTGAAAAAAGCGGTGGTACAGAAACACCTACTTATGATGAGGTGATCACATTTTATCAAGACCTTGACAAGGCATACAGATCTATAAAAACCTACGAAGTAGGAATGACAGATGCAGGTAAGCCCCTCACGCTAGTCACCTTTAATCCTAACCGTAGTTTTGATAGTGAGTTTACTGATGATATAGATGTGCGCCGTATTCTCATAAATAATGGCATTCACCCGGGAGAGTCAGACGGGATAGATGCAACAATGATGCTCATGCGTGACCTCGCACAAGGCAAGATAGAAGCACCAGAAGATACTTGGGTAAGTGCCATCGCCATATACAATATAGGAGGTGCTCTTAATCGTAACAGTACATCACGTACAAATCAAAATGGGCCAAAAGAATATGGTTTTAGAGGTAATGCAAGAAACTACGACCTCAACCGCGATTTTATAAAACGTGACACAAAAAACGCAAAAGCCTTTGCAGAAATCTATCATATGATATCACCAGATGTTTTTATAGATAATCACGTGAGTAATGGCGCAGACTATCAGTACACCCTTACCCATCTTTTTACACAACACAATAAGCTAGGCGGTGCTTTAGGTAACTACGTGCACGACACCTTCCAGCCTATGCTTGAAAAAGATCTAAAGAGTAAAGACTGGGAGATCACTCCTTATGTAAACGTTTTTAATAGCGTTCCAGAAAAAGGTTTTAGCCAGTTTATGGACTACCCACGTTACTCAACAGGCTTTACATCACTATGGAACACCATAGGCCTTATGGTAGAGACACATATGCTCAAGCCTTATAAACCACGTGTAGAAGGTACATATGAGTTAATGAAAAGTGTCTTAAAACTCACTGCTCAAAACGGAGATCAGATTAAAAAAATACGTGCAGAGGCTTTTAACGCTTTCGCGAAAGCGGAAACTTACCCCGTACAATTTGCTCTAGACACAACAAAAACCACAACCTTAGAATTTTTAGGCTACGAGGGAGAAATGATACCAAGTAAAATCACAGGAAAAGAACGCCTCAAATATGATAAAACAAAGCCTTTCACAAAGGATGTAACCTACTACGATTACTTTAAACCAACTAAGGAAGTGCGTGTACCTAAGGCATATGTGATACCTAGAGGGTACCGGGACATTGCTCTTATTCTCAAAGACAACAACATTAAGTTCGAACAGCTTAAAAAAGATACTACGTTTACTGGAGAAGTATATCACATAGATACCTATGACACTCGCAAGAGTGCTTACGAGGGTCATTATTTACATTACAACACAGCTGTAAAAACTACGAGCCAAGAAGTAACTGTGTCAAAGGGTGGCTATCTCGTACCTACAGATCAAGATGGAATACGCTACTTGCTAGAAACCCTCGAGCCAGAGGCAACAGACAGTTTCTTTAACTGGAACTTTTTTGACACCATATTGCAACAAAAGGAAGGATTTTCACCATATGTGTGGGAAGACAAAGCACTCGAAGTCCTTAAACGCAACCCACAATTACAAATTGAATTTAACCTCAAAAAATCACTAGAACCTCAATTTGCCGAAAACTGGTATGCCCAGCTAGACTGGCTTCATAAAAAATCACCTAACTATGAGAAAGCCCACCTACGCTACCCTATCGTTAGGATGCTTAACTAGATATGTACTCGGGAAGATGAGCTTGATATTTTCGTAAGATTTATCAAGCGCTTTTTGTGCTTTTTCAAAGTTGAGCCACTTTGCTTTTTTTATACCCTCTTTAGTTTGCGGTACAAGAGCCTCTGTAGAGCTTGTATGCATTTCATACCAGAAAGTCTCTTTAAGTCTAAATTTACCGTTGCGTTTAAAAACGTGATAAGTAATCTCAAGCGGTCTATTAATAGTAAGTCCTTTTACACCGGTCTCCTCCTCTACTTCTCTCAGAGCACATTCTTCTATGCCTTCTTTCTTTTCTATCTTTCCTTTAGGGAGGTCCCACCTGCCGTTGCGGTGTATAAAAAGAATTTCCTTTTTGTCATTATAAACAAGACCACCACCAGCTATCACGAGCTTAAGCTTCTTGCGTAAATGTTTAAGAAGTTTTTCTTCTTTAGGGTGATATAGATTGATGTATAGCTGTTCTCCATCATACAGTTTTTTGATTAATTTTTTAATCTTAACCGTCTTAATCGGAATCGTCTTATACTGTTTACCTATTACCTTTTCGGTAGATAGAATAATAGGAATATCATTGACAAAAACTTTATACATTTGCAATATGATTTTAGACAAAGAAACGGCAAAAAAAACTGCCGAATTGCTTTTGCAAATTAATGCAATAAAACTACAACCGCAAACTCCTTTTACGTGGGCTTCTGGTTGGAAATCTCCCATTTATTGCGATAACCGTATCACACTGTCGTACCCAGCAATACGTAACTACATACATCAAGAGATGGCAAAACAAGTAGAGTCTATCTACGGTAAGCCAGATGCGATAGTAGGCGTTGCTACGGGAGCGATAGGTATTGGTATGCTTGTTGCAGATTATCTTAATGTACCTTTTGCTTATGTACGCCCTGAACCAAAAAAGCACGGACGTAAAAATCAAATAGAAGGTCACCTAGAGCCTAACAGTAATGTAGTCGTGATAGAAGATCTTATAAGCACTGGTAAGAGTAGCCTTATGGCAGTAGAAGCTCTTAAAAATTCTGATATGAATGTAAAAGGGATGCTAGCCATCTTTACTTATGGGTTTGACACAGCTGCTACAAATTTTGAAGAAGCTGGCGTAGCACTTAATACATTAAGTGATTACTCGCACCTATTATTACAAGCTCGCGATACAAACTTCATAACAGAAGCGCAGCAAGAAACCTTAGAAAACTGGCGTAAAGACCCAGCAAACTGGGGATAATTATACAAATTAAAAAAAGCTAAATGAACTTAGAGAGCCCAGTAAAAACTTTAGATAAATCTCAAGAAGAGGTGTACAACTTCTTGATGAACATTGAGAATTTTGAAAAATTAATGCCAGAAAACACCAAATTTGAAAAAATAAGCGATACCCGTTTCTTATTTGGTCTTAAAGGAATGCCAGAGATTGTATTAGATCTTAAAGAAGGTATACCACACAGTAAAGTAGTACTAGGAGCTGCAAGTGACAAAATTCCTTTTGAGCTCACTGCAGATATTAAAGAACTAGAAGCCTCAAAAACAGAAGTGCAACTCCTTTTTCAAGGTGAGTTTAATGCAATGATGGCAATGATGGTAAAAGGACCTATCACAAAATTTATAGGTACACTTTCAGAAAATATGGATGTTATTGCATAAAGCAGTTTAAATTCAATATTTCGTAAAAATCAAAGAAGTCCTACAATCTTGAGCAATCTAGATGGTAGGACTTTTTTATATGCTTATTTTTACGTGATAAAATTTACCCAAAATGGCAGATATTAATAAGCTAGAAGCATTTGTAACACAAGTGCGCAGAGACATTGTACGACAAGTACACAAAGTAAGTTCAGGTCACCCTGGAGGATCCTTAGGATGTGCAGAATTTATTTCGGTTCTCTATCAAGAACTAATGGAACGTAAAGAAGGATTTGATATGGATGGTATAGGAGAAGATCTCTTCTTCTTATCTAATGGTCACATCTCTCCAGTTTTTTATAGCGTACTAGCTCGTTCTGGATATTTTCCGGTAGAAGAACTTAACACTTTTAGATTGCTAGACTCTCGTCTACAAGGTCACCCTACTACACACGAAGGGCTACCTGGTATACGTATAGCCTCTGGATCTTTAGGTCAAGGACTAAGCGTTGCCGTAGGTGCCGCTCAAGCAAAAAAACTCAATAACGATAACCATACCATCTATGCACTTATGGGTGATGGTGAGTTACAAGAAGGACAAAACTGGGAAGCCATTATGTATGCCTCTGCAAAAAAGGTGGACAACCTTATTGCAACTGTAGACCTCAATGGCCAGCAAATAGACGGTAGTACAGATCACGTATTAAATATGGGAAGTGTACGCGCAAAGTTTGAAGCCTTTGGGTGGATTGTTTTAGATATAGAAAAAGGAAATGACATTAAGGCCATTGTATCGGGAATGAACAAGGCAAAAGCCGCGTCTGGTCAAGGTAAACCTGTCTGTGTGTTATTACACACAGTTATGGGTAACGGTGTAGACTTTATGATGGGCACTCACGCTTGGCACGGTAAAGCTCCTAATGATGAGCAACTCGCTAGTGCACTAGAGCAAAATCCAGAAACACTAGGCGATTACTAAACCTTTTCTTATTACGCTTTCGCGAAAGCGTACCAAAAACTTTTACAATGAAAACATACGAAAATACAGGCAGTAAAGACACAAGATCAGGTTTTGGCGCAGGAATGACAGAACTAGGTAGAACAAACCTAAATGTGGTTTCTCTTTGTGCAGACCTTATAGGATCTTTAAAAATCCAAACCTTCATAGATGAAAATCCTGAGCGCTTCTTTCAGATAGGAATCGCAGAGGCAAATATGATGGGTATCGCCGCAGGCCTTACCATAGGAGGTAAAATACCTTTTACAGGTACTTTTGCAAACTTCTCTACAGGTCGCGTTTATGACCAGATAAGACAGTCTATAGCCTACTCTGGTAAAAATGTAAAGATTTGTGCATCTCACGCGGGTCTTACCCTAGGTGAAGATGGTGCAACACACCAAATACTTGAAGACATAGGTCTTATGAAAATGTTACCAGGTATGACAGTAATAAACACCTGTGACTATAACCAGACCAAAGCCGCTACAATAGCCCTTGCAGACCACGTAGGTCCGGTTTATTTACGTTTTGGCCGTCCGGTAGTACCTAATTTTACTCCAGCAGATCAAACATTTGAAATAGGTAAAGCCGTACAATTACAAGAAGGTAATGATGTGACAATTGTTGCAACTGGTCACCTAGTATGGGAAGCGCTAGAGGCTTGCAAAGTCCTTAACGAGAAAGGAATCACGGCAGATGTAATAAACATACACACCATAAAACCGCTTGATGCAGAGGCAATCATTAAGTCTGTAAAAAAGACTGGATGTGTCGTGACTGCAGAGGAGCATAACTTTCTAGGAGGTCTAGGTGAGAGTGTTGCTAGAGAGCTATCACTTACGCATCCAGTACCACAAGAGTATGTCGCTACAGAAGACACCTTTGGCGAGAGTGGAACTCCAGCACAACTTATGGAGAAATATGGTCTTAATGCAAACGCGATTGTTAAGAAAGTAGAAAAAGTGATTTCAAGAAAATAATAACGTATACCATACGTTTTTGATATATAACATAGGCAGTATGATTGTAACATACTGCCTTTTTATTTGTCTTTACATTAATCGATAAAATTTCAATTATGAGAAAAATCATTGTCGCCGTACTACTTTTATCAGGTATTACAGCATTAAGCCAGAGTACTGGCTTTGGTATTAAAGGAGGATTTAATTATGGGTCTGTAGGTGACTTAGAATTTACGTCTGAGTTTGCAAATGGCACTTTTAGCAAAGAAAACAAAACCGGTTTTCACGCTGGTGTTTTTTACAAGGCAAAGTTTGCTGGGCTCATTATACAACCAGAGCTGTTATATACAAAGCTCAATACAGAATACACAAACGACGGAATATCGTCAGACTCGTATGATTATGAACTTTCAAAAATAGACATTCCGCTTCTCGTAGGATTTGATATTATAGGCCCACTTAACATCAAGGCGGGACCGTCATTTCAATACATCCTTGAAAATGGATTTGAAGAGGGAGATATAGATTTTGAAAATCCAGAAAATTCATTTACTGTAGGATATCAACTAGGTGTAGGTGTAACACTGGGCCAGCTAGGTATAGATGTAAGATATGAAGGTGCCTTTACAGATAATACGATTATCACTGAGTCACAAGTTGAAGATAACAGTGTAGGTTTTCAAGTAGATGCAAGGCCTTCACAATGGATTTTAAGTCTCTCATACGCCTTTGATAAAAAGAATTAAAACACGTTTCATAAACTGTTATAAAACACCTCATCTGGGGTGTTTTTTTATGTTCTTTTTCGAAAACGTTATAGTTAATACTAATTTACAACCCTATGAGCAATGACAAATTATCGTTACATTACTATCGCATAATCAAACATAGATACATTGTACTCAATAGGATACGACTTAGGAAGCTCCTCTATAAAAGTAGCACTTATAGATAGCGCTACAGGAAAAAGTATAAAGACAGTCCAAGAGCCGGCTCAAGAGATGGAAATACTTGCGCTCCATAGTGACTGGGCAGAACAAAGTCCAGAGACTTGGTGGAAACACATTTGCAAAGCCACACGAGATATCATAAAAGATACTGGGGTGGATAAAAATCTTATCACCGCTATAGGTATCTCTTACCAAATGCACGGTCTTGTTCTTATAGATAAAAAAGGCAAAACCCTACGCAATGCAATTATATGGTGTGATAGTAGAGCTGTTGACCTAGGAAAAGAAGCATATGAAAAGTTAGGACACGACTGGTGCGCAACTCACCTACTTAATTCTCCAGGCAACTTTACCGCCTCAAAATTAAACTGGGTAAAAAACAATGAGCCTGAAATCTATAAACAAGCTTATAAATTACTCTTACCAGGAGATTACATTGCGTATAAGCTCACAGGGCAATATGCTACGACTATAAACGGACTTACCGAAGGGACTTTATGGGATTATTCTTCAAATAGCGTTGCTACAGGGCTTCTAGATCATTATAATCTCGACCACTCATTAATTCCAGTAATCACTCAAAATTTTACAAATCAAGGAAATATAACAAAAGATGCAGCTATAGAGACTGGCCTCACTACAAATGCAACAGTTAGATATAGATCTGGAGATCAACCTAACAATGCGTTATCTCTCAACATCTTAAAACCAGGTGAGGTTGCGGCTACTGCTGGCACCTCTGGAGTGATTTATGCAGTGACAGACCAAAAGCACTTTAAAGAAATAAGTAAAGTAAATCAATTTGCACACGTAAACTACACACGAGAAAATGCCACAGTAGGAAGATTATTAAATATAAATGGATGTGGTATACAATACAGATGGCTCAAAAATACATTTAACGAAGTTTCATATAATGATATGAATACTCAGGCCGCCACAGCACCTATAGGCTCAGACGGCCTTGTGGCATTACCCTTTGGCAATGGAGCAGAACGTATGCTAGACAATAAAAATATAGGTACTCAATTTTTAGATATTAACCTTAACATACACGGCAAAAGTCATATGTATCGTGCAGCACTTGAGGGAATTGCCTTTTCTTTTGTTTACGGTATGGAAATTCTTAAAAATGACCAGACTCAAGTAACAGTAATAAGAGCAGGTAATGACAATCTTTTTAGATCAGAAATATTTGCAACAACTGTCGCTACACTTATAGGTCAAGAAATTGAAATATATGACACAACAGGGGCTGTAGGGGCAGCGAGAGCTACCTTAATAATCGATAATAATTTTACACCATTTAGTAAGGCAATAAAGGGGAATGATCACATTAAAACCATAAGACCCATTAAAGATAATAAAGCATACAAAAAGGCCTATTTAAACTGGAAAAAGAAACTCTTAGATACAATTAACACATTATAGCATATGGCAACTTATTTTAAAGGAATAGATAGTATTAATTATGAAGGCAAAACTTCTGACAACCCTCTGGCATTTAAATATTACAACCCAGATCAGGTAGTCGCTGGAAAGACAATGCGTGAGCACTTTAAGTTTGCTATTGCCTACTGGCACTCTTTCTGTGGGCAAGGTTCAGATCCGTTTGGTCCAGGCACTCAGAGTTTTAAGTGGGATGAACCTTCTGATGTAATGGAGGCAGCTTATGCAAAGGCAGACGCGGCGTTTGAATTTATTGAAAAAATGGGGTTTGACTACTATTGTTTTCACGATTATGACTTAGTACAAGAGGGCTCAAATTTTTCTGAGTCTGAAAGACGATTATCTCAAATTGTAGATTATATAAAAGACAAACAAGCCTCTACCGGCATAAAACTCCTGTGGGGCACAGCAAACTGCTTTTCAAACCCGAGGTATATGAACGGTGCTGCTAGTAATCCAGACTTTAAGGTACTAGCAAGAGCAGGAGGTCAAGTAAAGCTAGCTCTAGATGCTACTATAGCATTAAATGGTGAGAATTATGTCTTCTGGGGTGGTCGCGAGGGATATATGTCACTCCTCAACACAGATATGGGTAGAGAGCTAGATCATCTGGGACAATTTTTTTCAATGGCACGGGATTATGCAAGGTCACAAGGTTTTAAAGGCAACTTCTTTATTGAGCCTAAACCTATGGAGCCTATGAAACATCAATACGATTTTGATGCTGCCACAGCCATAGGATTTTTAAAGGAATATGGCCTAGAGAAAGATTTTAAAATGAATATAGAGGTAAACCACGCAACCCTGGCACAGCACACTTTTCAACACGAACTTGCTGTCTCTGCAAAGGCTGGTATGCTAGGCAGTATAGACGCAAATCGTGGTGATTATCAAAACGGTTGGGACACAGACCAGTTTCCAAACAACATCCAAGAAACCACAGAAGCTATGCTAGTTTTCTTACAGGCAGGCGGTTTGCAAGGGGGTGGCGTAAACTTTGATGCAAAAATCAGAAGAAACTCTACAGATATGGAAGACATTTTCTATGCGCATATAGGCGGCGCAGACACTTTTGCAAGAGCACTTCTTACGGCAGATAAAATTTTGACATCATCTCCATACAAAAAGATGGTACAAGAGAGGTACGCATCTTTCGACACAAAACAAGGAGCCAACTTTGAACAAGGCAAATTAAATCTACAAGATCTCTATACCATTGCCACAGAGCAAGGAGAAATAACTCCCACTAGTGGCAAGCAAGAACTATTTGAAAATATTGTAAATCAATTTATATAGTAACTAAAAAACCCACATTGTGATGTACAATGTGGGTTTTTATTACGCTTTCGCGAAAGCGGTATACCGTCTACTAGCTATCTGAGTCTAGATAATCTGGTGTACCGTCTCCATCTGTATCTGTGTAAGTGATTTCACCCGTAAGAGTATTTACAATAATTTCATCTATTGTAGGTCTTCCATCGCCATCATCATCTGTGTCTAAGTGATCATTTATACCATCTCCGTCTGTATCAAGCAGACTTACAAAATTTCCGTCTTCATCTGTAACAGTTTCTAGTTTGGTAAGGATACCATCATTATCATCATTTGGATCTCTAAAGGCTGGTACAGCATCTCCATCTGGATTATCTGCTTCGTCAAAAAGGAAACCGTTATTATCTATATCTTCATTGATAGTGATAATACCATCACCATCGTGATCTGTAATTACCACATCAAAAACAGAAAAAGTAAACACTATAGATCCGTATAAGCTAATATCTGCTGGAGGCTGGTTAAAATAAGCAAGACCTGAAGGTACAAATACAGCACCTACTCCATAATCTTGGTTGAAAGAAGTAGTACCATCTGGCTCTACTGTAAAGCCTGAAGCTCCTCCAAAACCTACATTATTATCTTCTGAAACTGTACTTAATAAATTTACAGAAGTTCCTAACCCGTTTGCAAAACCGTCTATGGTAGTAGGAAGGTTAAGCCAGATAGGGTTAACAGTAGCGTCAAAAGTTTCTCCGTAAAGATTGAATCCCTCATATGCTAGTAAGGTTGAGTCTGTAAAAGTTGCTACAGGCTCTACTCCACTACCCTCTCTTACTTGTAAGATATATAGTGAGTTATCTGTATCAAATCTATTATACTGCTTTTTCTTAAGCTCTGGTCTGTTTATTAATGGTGTTTTATCACTATTATCACCAGCTATAGTGTCAAAAACTATTTTATAATCAAAATCTGCAGGTGGATTTTCAAACTCTTCATAATTATAGAAGTGTGTAGAAAGATACTCTACTAGCAACTCATCATCTTCTACAGACTGCTCTCCACGGTCTCTTACAGGAACCTCTATAAGGTCGTCATCATTGTTAGGACAAGCTACACAAACTAGTAAAACCAGTATTAAACCAAGGTAATTTCTTAATTTCATCAATATTATTTTAAGGAGCGCAAGATACAATTTTGATGTATTTTTGCGCATTACTTTACAGTTATTAACGCTGTTTTAAGCCTTTTTATATGCGAGTAGACAAATATTTATGGTGTGTGCGTTACTTTAAGACGCGATCTATAGCCACGGCTGCCTGTAAAAAAGGGCAGGTAAAAATGAATGGAGCTTCTGTAAAACCATCGCGAGATGTGTACCCTACAGACACTATCTCTGTACGTAAAAATCAAGTTACCTATATTCTTGAAGTTTTAGATTTACCAGAGAGTAGATTAGGCGCAAAACTTGTGGGGATGTATGTTCAAGATAAAACACCGAAGGAAAATCTCGAAAAACTCGAGTTACTCAAATACTCAAAAGATTATTACCGCAAGAAAGGTTCTGGAAGACCTACTAAAAAAGATCGTAGAGATATAGACGAGATTTACAATAATGACTCCTTTTTTACTAGCGAAGAAGAGGAATAAGCAGTTTATTAAATATCTTTATACACCAAGCAATTTCGGCTATGAAAGTTAAGTTAGAAAAAATTTTAGATCACACAGCAATACAACATAAAATAAAACGCATTGCGTTTCAGATTTATGAGAGTAATGCAAATGAAGAAGAGATCATTCTTGCTGGTATTGCAAATAATGGTTACAAATTTGCAGAACGCCTTGCAGATGTGCTTTCTGAGATTTCTCCTATAAAGACTACACTTTGTAAAGTGACTATGGATAAGAAAAATCCTTTAGGCACTGTAGAAACCAGTATGTCACCAGAAGAATACAAGGATAAATCTGTGATACTTATAGATGACGTACTTAATTCTGGAACAACACTCGTTTATGGTGTAAAACACTTCCTTAACGTACCACTTAAAAGGTTTAAAACCGCCGTACTTGTAAATAGAAACCATAAAAAGTATCCCGTTAAGGCAGACTTTAAAGGGATTTCATTAAGTACTTCTCTCAATGAGTCTGTAAAAGTTACTTTTAGAAAAGGTAATGATACTGCTGTATTAGAGTAAGGAGTTCTTTATACTATCTACAACTTCTTGAGGATTTTGATCTTCTATTTTTAGAACTATATCAGACTGGTTATAATAAAACCCTCTTTCAAAAAGGTGCTTTCTAACATAGTCTTCTAGATTTTCATAAGATTGCATATTAGCGATAAGAGGGCGCTCTTCTTTTGCAGACCATAAACGTTGAGCAAGCGTTTTAAAGTGCCAATTGAGATATACAGTTTGCGCATCACTATCCTTTAACACCTGGAGATTTGTGCCATAACAAGGGGTACCTCCTCCTAATGCAACTATAATTTGATCAGAATCTTCCTCTAAAAGTTGTTTTAAATAAAGAGATTCTGCTTTTCTAAAGTAAATTTCACCTTTACTTTTAAAAATTTGAGATATACTCATCCCCTCTTTTTCAGAAATATAGGTATCAAAGTCTATAAATTTATAAGAAAGTACTTCTGCAAGTAGTGGTCCTATGGTAGATTTTCCTGATCCCATATAACCTACTAAATAGATTTTCATAAGCGAACTTGTTGAGAAACAAAAGTATATATTAATCTAAAAAAAAGATTGAAAATTTTATTTAAAACTCTTGGAAATAAGAATTAATTAAGTGTATATTTGCACCCGCATTAAGGCAATGACCTGGTAGCTCAGTTGGTAGAGCATCTCCCTTTTAAGGAGAGGGTCCTGGGTTCGAGCCCCAGCCAGGTCACTTTGTAAGTGTAAACCTCCTTCTAACGATGGAGGTTTTTTTTATGACTAACCTCAAAAAAAACGTTCTCAAAAATAATTGCATAATAAGTATTAAATCTCAAAAGAAGATTTTATATTTGCACCCCGTTAAAATGACGACCTGGTAGCTCAGTTGGTAGAGCATCTCCCTTTTAAGGAGAGGGTCCTGGGTTCGAGCCCCAGCCAGGTCACTTTATACGTGCAAACCTCTATCTAGCGATAGAGGTTTTTTTATATAACAGTTTTATCCTTCTTCAAAATATCTCTGGATTAACACACAAGTTTGATAAGAAGATTTTATATTTGCACCCGCATTGATAAAATGCCGCTTTTCTACCCGGGTGCTGAAATTGGTAGACAGGCACGGTTGAGGGCCGTGTGCACTAGTTGCGTGTGGGTTCAAGTCCCATCCCGGGTACAATACAAGAGTTAATCATATGATTAACTCTTTTTTTTTGAAAAAACATTTTCGCCGTCCCTTTTCTTAAAATACACGACTAGTGAGTTATTAAACCACAAGACTTGCGTGCTATAAAATCTAGCTTATAGAGGTATATTTAATATTTTGTTTAAAACTTAACACTATTTGATTAAACAAAATAAGTAAATTCGCTACTTTTACAGTAAATAAGGGTTTTATGAAAAATGCCGTAAAGACAAAATTTAGCATTAAAGACTTAGAAAGCTTAAGTGGTATTAAAGCACATACCATACGTATCTGGGAGAAAAGATACGGTCTTCTAGAGCCACAGCGCACCTCTACAAACATTAGAACGTATGCTTTAAGTGATTTACAAAAATTACTTAATGTCGTATTTCTAACAGAGAACAAATACAAGATTTCTAAGATAGCAAAACACTCTACAAAGGAGATTGCTGCGCTAGTAGCAAAACTTGTAACAGAAACGAGTGCCTCAAATGAAAATCACGCTATCAATTCTTTTAAGATTGCGATGATGAATTTTGATCAAAACTTATTTCACAAGACATATAACGCTCTTAATGAAGATAAGCCATTTGTCACCATTTTTTATGAGACGTTTATACCTTTACTACAAGAGATAGGGTTATTATGGCAAACGGATACCATAAACCCATCTCACGAGCATTTTATTTTTAACCTTATTAAGCAAAAGATTCTTATAAATATTGAGAAGACACAAATTAATGTGCCGCCTCTCAAGGATAAAACATTTGCACTTTTCTTACCAGAAAACGAGATACACGAGTTAGGCCTACTCTTTTTAAATTATGAACTTGTTGCAAATGGCTACAAGGTGATTTATTTAGGGCAGAGCATAATGTTATCAAACTTAAAGTACCTCTCTTCAAATCATCCTAACCTCTCGTTTGCAACTTACTTTACTGTACAACCGCTAGCCGAAGATATACCAGCGTATTTTAATGAGTTTAATGAGCTTTTTGGTAACCAAAAATTAGATTTATATGTTTTAGGAGCTATGACTAGTAAAATAGACGAGCTTAGTCTTCCTAAAAATGTGCATATAATGATGAGTATAAGAGAATTTGTAAATGTTATAAAAAACAAGTCTGCTACGTATGCCTAAAAAGATTGTGATTATAGGATCTGGATTTTCATCCCTATCTGCTGCGTGTTATCTTGCTCAAGCTGGTAACGAGGTGCACCTTTATGAAAAAAATCAAACCCTAGGTGGTCGTGCCAGACAACTCAAAGAAGAGGGCTTTACATTTGATATGGGCCCTAGCTGGTACTGGATGCCAGATATCTTTGAAAAGTTTTTTGGAGATTTTAATAAAAAAGTGTCAGACTTTTACCAGTTAGAAAAGCTGGACCCTGCTTATTACGTTTGGTTTAAAGATGAAGTTGTAACCATAGGTGATACGCTAGATAAAATAGCTACAGAGTTTGAGCGTATAGAGCCAGGAAGCTCGCCTCAACTCAAAAAGTTTATAAAAAATGCTGGAGTCAACTATGACATTGCTATTAACGATGTAGTAAACAAGCCAGGACTTTCTCCTTTTGAACTTGTAACTCCAGAAACAGCGGTACGCGTAAATCAGTTTTTTAAGACTATAAGTGATGACGTGCGCAAGGCTTTTAAAAATGAAAAGCTGGTTTCTATTTTAGAATTTCCAGTATTATTTCTCGGAGCTAAACCTAATAATACACCTGCATTCTATCGTTTTATGAACTATGCAGATTTTGGCTTAGGGACTTGGCATCCTAAAGGTGGTATGCACGAGGTCATCAAAGGGATGATTAAGCTGGCACACTCACTAGGAGTAAAAACTCATACAAGCGCTGGTGCCAGTAAAATTCTGGTAGATCAAGGAAAAGTACAAGGAATTATAGTAAATGGGGAAACCATTACTGCAGATTATGTCGTAAGTGGAGCAGACTATCATCACAGTGAGACTTTGCTAGACCCATCATATAGACAATACACAGAGAAGTACTGGGACAGCCGTGTATTTGCACCGTCATCACTACTCTTTTATGTAGGTTTTGATAAAAAGTTTGATAATGTAGCTCATCACAACTTGTTCTTTGATACAGATTTTGACCAGCACGCAAGAACCATTTATGACGACCTTGCTTGGCCAGAAGAGCCTTTATTTTATGCAAATTTCCCATCGGTATCAGATGAGACAATGGCGCCAGAAGGTAAAGAAAATGGGTTTTTCTTAATCCCTATAGCTCCTGGAGTAGAAGATACGCAGGCACTACGTGATCAATATTTTGATATTATAATGGAAAGACTAGAGCATTTATCTGGTCAAAATTTTAGAAATCATATTATCTTTAAGAAGTCTTTTTGTGTAGATGACTTTGTAAATGAGTATAACAGTTATAAAGGAAATGCCTACGGAATGGCAAATACTTTAAAGCAAACAGCTTTTCTTAGACCTAATTTAAGAAGTAAGAAAGTTAAAAATTTGTATTTTACTGGACAGTTAACGGTTCCAGGACCTGGCGTACCTCCAGCCCTCATATCTGGTAAGCTTGTATCACAATTAATAAGCAAATCAATTAAATAATGAAATCTCTATTTGACACCGTATCGAGAAGCTGTGCAAAGGTTGTAACTCAATCATATAGCACCTCATTTGCAAGCGCGACTAAAATGCTTGCACCCTGTATACGTCAGGACATTTATAACATTTATGGTTTTGTAAGATTTGCAGATGAGATTGTAGATTCTTTTCACGACTATGACAAGCCTACACTATTCAAACGTTTTGAAGAAGATCTTGAGCACGCGCTTACTGATAAAATAAGCCTCAACCCTATTCTCAACGCCTTTCAAGAGACCGTGCATAAATATGATATAGACCCTGCTCATATCGCATCGTTTATGAAAAGTATGCGCCTAGATCTCACAAAACTAGATTATCTCACAGATGCAGAGTACAAGGAATACATTTACGGAAGCGCAGATGTAGTAGGCCTTATGTGTCTTACCGTTTTTGTGAAAGGAGATAAAGAAAAATACGAAAGTCTTAAAGACAGTGCGATGAGCTTAGGCTCTGCCTTTCAAAAAGTAAACTTTTTACGTGACCTCAAGGCAGATTTTGAAGGACTAAGTCGCACCTACTTTCCTAATACAAATCTTGTAAATCTTGATGAAGCCTCTAAGCAGCGTATTATCGAAGAGATAGAAGAAGACTTTGCAAAAGGACTAGCCGGTATAAACAGACTGCCTATAGAAGCAAAGTTTGGTGTGTACACCGCTTTCCGTTATTATAGAAAATTACTCACAAAACTTAAACGCGTTCCCTCTGCCGAAATTAGGAACACAAGAGTGCGCGTACCAGACTACGTAAAGGCAAGTCTTCTTGCACGTAGCTATGTAAAATATCGTTTAAACCTTATTTAAAAGAATCCCCTATACAAATGCAAACATTACTTTGGATCTTCGTTTTTGTTATGACTTTTGTCATTATGGAATTTCTAGCCTGGGCAACACATAAATATGTAATGCACGGCTTTTTATGGTCTTTACACCAAGACCACCACCATAAAAAACACAACTCTTGGTGGGAAAAAAATGACCTCTTCTTTATTTTTTATGCACTAGTTTCAATAGGCTGTTTCCTATTGTGGCAGTACGAAGGCGTATGGATAGGTTTACCTATAGGCTTAGGTATTTTTGCCTATGGTCTTGCCTACTTTGGCGTGCACGACATCTTTATCCATCAGCGATTTAAATTGTTTCGTAATGCAAATGGATGGTACGGTAAAGCATTAAGAAGAGCACATAAAATGCACCACAAACACCTAGGTAAAGATGATGGAGAATCTTTCGGGATGCTATTTCCTCCAGTAAAATATTTTAAGCAAGCGAGAGCAAGCAAGAGATAATATAAAGACCACTGTAAAAGGTGGTTTTTTTTTACGCTTTCGCGAAAGCGTAACAACGCCCCTCTCAATTCCTTTTCCTAAGTTTGCAGTATGCAAATAACCTCATTAGTTACCGGTGGCGCTGGCTTTATAGGAAGCCACGTTGCTCGTCATTTACTAGCTTTACATCACCAAGTAATCATACTTGACGACCTCTCTGGCGGCTTTACAAGCAATGTACCTCAAGGTGCGATTTTTATAGAAGGAAGCATTACAGACACCACACTTATAGATGAGATATTTGCACAACATCACATAGATTACATCTATCATCTAGCTGCATATGCCGCCGAAGGGTTGAGCCATTTTATACGTAAGTTCAATTATGAGAATAACCTCATTGGGAGTATCAACCTCATTAATGCTGCGGTTAATCACAACATAAAGAAGTTCATCTTTACAAGCTCTATTGCTGTGTATGGAACTCAAGAATTACCACTTAAAGAATCTCAAAAACCACAACCCGAAGACCCATATGGTATTGCAAAATATGCGGTAGAGATGGATCTGGATAATGCACATAAAATGTTTGGGCTAGACTATATTATCTTTCGTCCGCACAATGTGTATGGGCCTGGACAAAACATTGGAGATAAGTATCGCAATGTAGTGGGTATTTTTATGAATCAGATGTTAAAGGATGAACCGCTTACCATCTTTGGCGACGGAAATCAAACCCGTGCTTTTACCTACATAGATGATGTGGCACCATATATTGCGGCTAGTTACGCTTTCGCGAAAGCGGACAACCAAATCTTTAACATAGGCGCAGATACCGAAAACACGGTAAATGATCTAGCTAAAGAAGTAGAACTTGCTATGAAAAAAGAAGTGACTATCAACCACCTTGAACAACGCGAGGAAGTAGTACACGCCTATGCAGACCACTCAAAATTTACAGAAATCTTTAGCCCAAAACCAGCCACAACACTTGCACTAGGATTACAAGAAACCGCAAAATGGGTGACTGAACACGGCGCGAGAGAAAGTAGTACTTTTGACCCTATAGAAATCACAAAAAACCTTCCAAAATCGTGGCTGTAAATCAACCCCTCGTATCTATCATAATGGCCGTAAAAGACACGGCTCCATATCTACACGATTGCATAAACTCGATTATAAACCAGACGTATCAAAACTGGGAACTTATTGCTGTAAATGATCACAGTACAGATGAGACTCCAGAGATTCTTGCGGCATTTGCAAAGCAAGATGAGCGCGTTCGTGTTTTTGACAGTGACGGCTATAAGCTCATCCCAACATTACAATGTGGATACAGAGAAGTACGCGGAACCCTGCTCAACAGGATGGACTCTGATGATAAAATGCCAGATTATAAAATTCAGCTTCTCGTAGATGAGTGGCATAAGTATGGAAAAGGGCACGTGATTGCTGGAGGTACAGAGCACTTTGTAGATGAGGGCGAGGTAGGTGATGGTTTTTTACGCTATGAGCGCTGGCTTAATGAGGTGGCAAGAACAAGCACACATTACCAGCAGATTTATAAAGAGTGTGTTATCC
Organism: uncultured Dokdonia sp.; assembly: GCF_947496725.1. Taxonomy (GTDB): domain Bacteria; phylum Bacteroidota; class Bacteroidia; order Flavobacteriales; family Flavobacteriaceae; genus Dokdonia. The sequence goes on along the minus strand of NZ_CANMDS010000004.1, from coordinate 261,092 downwards.
CGTCACATTGCTGGATGATTCATAAAGATGATTTTGATGCCGTAGGTGCTTTTGATCCTGTTATTTATCCAGAAGATTATGATTTATGTTTCCGTATGTATAAACACGGGTTCAAAGTTATAGGGATAGATGCCATACTTCACCACTGGCGTGATCGCTCTAACCGTATCTCACGTACTTGGGACGAGTATAAAGACAATCGTTATTTTGATATGAAAATGCGTTTCTTTTATGAGATAGATCGTGATAACACACGACCACTCGTACTCTGGGGTGCCGGTCGCAACGGTAAGGATATGGCTAAAATTTTACAATCGTATAATGACAGCTTTCACTGGGTTTCTAATAATGAGAAACAGATAGGTAAAGACATTTATGATGTACGTATGCAATCTTTTACAGATGTGCCATCTATAAAAAATGCACAGATTATGATTGTAGTTTCTTCTCCAGATGGAAAGAAGGAAATACAAGCACTACTCGATGCTTGGGGTAAAGAAGCGGTTAAGGATTACTGGTTTTTTGCTTAAATTATTAATTTGAGATAATAACAAGTTCTTCTTGTGGAGCGATAAGATACTCCGCTCCATTTTCTGTTACTACGGCCATCTCCTCTACAGACATTGTTTTTACACCACCGTCTGCAAGTTTCCAAGAGTGAAAACCGTCAAAGGCAAACGTCATCCCTTCCTTAATCACTTTTTCAGAGGCTGGTCTTACGTGTGACGCTTGAGAACCTCCTAGATTAGGTCCTACATCGTGAGCGACATAGCCTACGGGGTGACCCGTGCTCCACATCACATAATCAGACCCTGCTTTTTCCATAAGTATACGCTGGGCTCTATCTACATCTACTCCTTTTACGCCAGGTTGCATCGCAGCGAGTGCTGCCCTATTTCCAGCTTTAGAACTTTCCCAGTAATGCATAATCTCATCTGGAGCCTCGCTCTCACCCTCTTTTAAAACATATGCAAATCGCTGTATATCTGTCACCCACCTGTCATATACTTTGATGCCAAAATCTATTTGTATGACATCACCAGGCATAATTACTTTATCCGTAGCGTGCGAGTGCCCACGGTCTGGCCCAGAATTTACATTAGGGTTTTGAGCAGGTGCCCATCCATCTGTCACGCCATACTCGGTCATTCTTTGTTTTAAATATTTTGCAATGTCTGCATCTGTAGATGTGTCAGGCACTACTTGCTCGTAGGCTTCAATCTGCCACTGGGCAGTGAGCTTTGCTGCTTTCTTTAAGATGGCAACTTCTTCTGGTAGCTTTATAGATAACCACTCATAGACCACCTCTTCAGAGGATACTAGTTTTGAGGTTTCGTCACCTAAGGCAGTAGCGATTTCTTCATACTGTGTATGCGTAAGTCCGTCTGCCATCACATTTTTTGAAGATGTGTTTACGGCAATACTTTTAAAATTTTTTGTTTTGATAAAATCTGACGCTTGCTCAATAGCAGAGGTTCCTCGCGCTACACTCACGACCTCCTCGTGTATATCTAGGTCATCTAGCGCAGTTGCTTCTCCAGAAGGTGAGAATACCTTAGAGTGAAAACCAGTTGCGTCGTTATAAAATAAAAACACGGCGGTACCACCAGCATTTTCTCCTCCTATGTGATCTGCAATGGGGTCATTATTATTTTCTCTACAAATAGTCATCCAGCAATCTACCTCTGCAGTTTTGAGCGCTTGCGGTAATAGCTGACTAATACGCTTCTTTCTAATGTCTGGCCAAGGGTTTTCTCCCCAGTACGTTTCTGGGTTTATGGCAACTTCTGGTTCTTGTTGTTGAGCACAACTACAAACTAAAAAAATGGAAAGAAAAAAGAGTACAGGTTTAAGCATCGTATCAGGATTATTTTCAGAGTAATATAGAAATTTTGTTCCTATCTCTAAAAATAAAATGATGCAAATTGCACTAGCTGCTAGCTATTAAAATGCCTCTGCAATCCCTAAGTAAAACTCACTAGAGCCTCTACCAAAACCTACATCAAAACGAAGATTGAGACGCTCTTCCTTATCTATCATAAAACGAAGACCACCTCCATAGGTAGGTTTTAAATTCTTAAACTGAAAATCGCTCACATCATTATAGATATCACCTCCACCGGCAAATAGTACAGCGCCAAAACGAGAGTTCTTAAACGTCTTTCTATACTCTACCTGGCTTGCCAGTAAATCTCTACCTACATAACGGCCTTCTCTATAACCACGCATAATCTCACTACCTCCAAGAAAAGAAAACTCAGAAAACGGTAAGTCACCACGAGTAAATCTTCCCACCATCTGGAATGCGAGAATATCATCTTTATCTGCAAATGGCTTTGTGTAATGTCTTAAATCAAAACGTGTCAAATCAAAGTTATGTGTACCTCCTAGCGCCTCAAAATATTGACCTCTCGTGGTCTCGAGATACCATCCATTTTGAGCATTAAGCACATTATTTCTGTTATCATACAGCGCTGCAACCTCAACACCTAGTGATGTAGACCCATCATAACCCGTAGGTCTGGTTTGATCTATAAGTCCGCCCTCTTCTATATCAACAGAGTAAATGTGATTAAATCGCACACCAGCACCTACAAAAAGGTAACGTGTGAAAGCCTGCTTTAAAAAGATAGGCTCCACTAGCAACTGGTAATAATTATACTCCTCCTCTGCACTTTCTGGTGAGTTTGTGCCAAAACCATAAAACAGTCTTGGGTAATTTTGAAAAAGGATATTACCCTCTATCACCCATTTCTCTTGGTTAGTAAAAATCTCAAATCCAGAATAAACAAAAAACTGACTATTAAGTGTGTACTGCAGCGTGATAGGCATATTAGACACACGCGTCTCCTCCCCACTACCGTTAAATTTAAATAAGTATTTTGCACCCGTCCCAAAGGCAAAATTTGTCTCCGGACTGTAACTCATTACTGGTGCTGCTATAAACTTAGATGCATATAAAGTACTATCTTTTGCAACAGCCTTGTGGTTAGGATGAAACGTAAAAAACTCTTTAATTTTTTCAAAATCCTGTGCTTGTGCCGTCTGTGTATTACCTACCGTAAAAAGTACGATGGCAATAAGATATATCAATTTTTGGGGGAAGTAGTTTACTCTCAAAATGCTATTTTTGGGTAAAGATACTGTAGACGGGAGTTATAGCCCGTGACAAGCTTTAGTTTTTGTGATAACATTAGTATCTCACACACCATTTATACACCATACATCCCATCAAGCAAGCCATTATGCTCAATATTGTACTCATCAATCCAGAAATTCCAAACAACACAGGTAACATAGGTAGGCTTGCCCTCGGTTCTGGCTGCAAGTTGCACCTTGTAAAACCCTTTGGTTTTGAGATAGACGACACCCGCCTTAAACGCGCAGGTCTTGATTACTGGCAGCATCTAGACGTACAGTATTATGATAATACAGATGACTTTTTTAAAAAGAACGCTTTCGCGAAAATGGTCTTTCTTTCAAGTCACGGCACAAAGTCACATTATGACATTCCTTTTGAAGAGGACCTATTTCTCGTCTTTGGAAAAGAATCTAAAGGACTCCCAAAAGAAATCACCGAAAAACACCCCGACCAACTTTATAAAATCCCATTATTTAGCGAACACATCAGAAGCCTAAATCTCGCAAATGCCGTGGGAATTGTAGCTTATGAAGGGATAAGGCAGTTGAATTTATAGATATGAATAAAAGAAATCTTGAATGGCTTATTGAAAAATATATGAACTTTCTTTCTCAGTTTGGGATGGAAGAACAAAATATCATTGATTACTATGAAACTTGGAAGAAAACTAATACCGAGAGTATTGACAACTATCTTTGGTTTATTTTCAACAACCTACTGAATGAAAATAAAATTCAATCAAATGATGTTCTAGGCTTTTACGAAAGAAATTTAAAGATTTATTCAGCTATGCTTGATTTTCGAAGAAGAGTTGAGTTTAAAAAAGCTAACGAAATTTTAGCATTATACAACCACACTAAAGTTAATATTGACTTATTAAATCGGGGAAATGGTCTTCACTATCATTTTGGTATGATTGGCTGCAATGACTGTGAAAAAAGCAAAGACCTAACAGGAACATATATATCTATAAATGAGGCGCTTGAAAACAAAACAATTCCCTATTCTGAGTGTACAAGAAGGCAAGGGTGTGCTTGTTGTATGGTTCTAGTTGTAAAGAGGGATAATGAGGGTAATATAATGTACAATTTGGACACGCCCAACCATTAGATATACTCTACAAAGTAACCACCGTAAACTCGCCGCCTAGCGGCTCCAGCGCATTTACTAACTCAGGGATGAGTTGCTCGCCAAATTCTAAATAAAACTGTGAGAAGTTGGTATTTCTTTCTTGCAGACTTTGCATTGGGAATACCTCGTTTTGTAAATCTACTAGACGTTGTACGTGATCACTTAGTTTACGCTTTTGTGCGCGCAGCAATCTACTCTCTAAGTTTTCTAAACCTTTGAGTTGCTTTACTTCTTGAGCTTTTACGGCTCCTATAAAACTAGCATCTGTCTCTTCGGCTAGTAAGTGCATTGCTTTAAACTGCTCTTTTAAGAAGCTGCGTTGTGCAGAAAAGTCTATCTCTATATTTGAGATGGCACGCACCTTTCGGTTGATAAGTTCGTTTTGTTTTAGAAATAAATTTGGTAACGACACGCCTAGATTTTCGGCTTTTGTACGTTGCTTTTCGGTACGTATTAATGCCGAGTTACGAAGTAGTAATGCCGGAAATGGAACTCCTACTTCTTCAAAATATGTTTTCAGTTGGAACCAGTACGCCAGCTCTCCGCCTCCACCTATGTAACAAAGATTCGGCAAAATCACTTCTTGAAAAAGTGGTCTCAGCAAGGCGTTAGGCGAGAACCGTTCTGGATGGTTGGCAAGCTCGTCGAGTATCTCATTTTCGCGAAAGCGGATTTCTGTATCATTTACCACATACATATCATCCACTTTGATAATACGCTCACGGATGCCTTTTGTGATGTAGAACAAGTTAATCTCACGAGGGTGTACTTGCTCTGGATACCCTAGCGCAGTGAGTTGCTCGGTTTGCTGTGTCACCTTTGCGTGCGACACGCCCTCTAGCAATTCTCGTTGTACATAAGGAGCAAATAATTCTTTAAGTCCTGAGTCGTTACCATCTACTATGACAAGACCGTACTCGCCAAACAGTTCGTTACCTAAATAGCGAGTTGCATCTGCCAGATTATCGTGATTGAGATATGCATCGTTAAAAAGTTTTGAGAGGTACTCCGCATTTCTTGAAGTCCCTAGCTGTGTTTTAAATAATGCTAGTACCTCAGCCAGTCCATCGGTTGAGAGTTCGCCTACGGCGCCACCGTCCTCACGATTCCACTGCACTTTTTTACCTTGAAAATTGAAGTAATTAATCTCGTCAAAATCGTGATCTTCTGTCGCCATCCAGTAAATAGGCACATAATTGCGGTCTGGATCTTTCTCTTTAAGCTCCTTGCAGAGATTAATCACAGAGATAATTTTATATAAAAAATAGAGCGGCCCCGTAAATAAATTGAGCTGGTGCCCTGTGGTGATGGTAAATGTATTTTCGCTGGCAAGGTGCTCTAGATTGAGCTGCGTCTCGGCAGAGGTGTTTGTATTTTTATATTGCGCGGTAAGGGAATCGTATAAACGCTTTCGCGAAAGCGGACTAAAAAATTGCCCTTTCTCTTCTGCCTGTTTGATAAGATTATCTGCTGTAGGAAATCTGTGATAAAAGGGCTTAAGTGCTTCTTCTTGATCTAGATAGTTTGTGATAAGATTAGAAAAATACCCCGTTTCTCGGTACGGCAGACAGTCGGTTGGCATAAATTATGGTTTAGATAGTAAAGATAATTCTGATAAATTGCGAGTTTTCCCAAAAAAACGTTAAAACGCTGATTTGCGGCGAGCTCTTTTTATAGCTTTAGCTTTTGCTAAAACCAACCAAATGCTCAGAATCTACAGCTTTTTTGTCGCCTTATTTCTCACAACATTACTTACCGCTCAAGTACAATCTCCATCAGAATTTCTGGGTTATGAGATAGGAACACAGTTCTCACGCCACGCAGACGTGGTGCGCTACTTTGAACACGTAGCCGAAAATAGTGACCTAGTCACCTATCAAGAATATGGTAAAACTAACGAGCGTAGACCTCTTACATATGCTCTTATTACCACAAGCGCAAACCATAGCAATCTAGAAAATATACGCAAGGCAAACCTTGAGCAAACGGGTATTGCAACAGGCAACTCTGGTACGGCTGACAAGGCAATAGTCTGGCTTTCTTATAACGTGCACGGTAATGAAGCATCATCTACAGAGGCTTCTATGGTGACTCTATATGAGTTAATTACGTCAAAAAAAGAATGGTTAAAAGATGCTGTTATAATTATGGATCCTTGTGTAAATCCAGACGGGCGTGATCGCTATGCAAACTGGTTTAACCAAGTAGCGTCTACACCTTACGACCCAGCACAAGTAGCTGCAGAGCACGATGAGCCGTGGCCAGGAGGAAGACCTAATCACTACCTTTTTGACCTTAACCGCGACTGGGCGTGGGCATCACAAGTAGAGTCACAACAACGATTAAAAGTATATAACAAGTGGATGCCACACGTGCACGTAGACTTTCACGAGCAAGGAATAAACAACCCTTATTATTTTGCTCCTGCAGCAGAGCCATATCACGAGATTATCACAGACTGGCAGATGGATTTCCAAACGCAAATAGGAGCAAATCACGCACGCTATTTTGATAAGGAAGGTTGGCTGTTTTTTACAAGAGAGAGTTTTGACTTACTCTACCCTTCTTACGGTGACACCTACCCTACCTTTATGGGAGCAATAGGGATGACCTATGAACAAGCAGGTCACGGTCGTGCCGGTTTAGGTATTGACACAGATCGAGGTTATGAACTCACGCTAGTAGATCGTGTAGCACACCACAAAACCACAGGACTCTCTACCGTAGAGATTTCTGTAAAAAATGCTGCAAAGCTCAACTCAGAGTTTAAAGCATACTTTAATAACAACAATCTCAAATATAAAAGCTACGTACTTTCTGGTAATGTAGATAATCTCAAAGCGCTAGCCGACTTAATGGACAAGCACGAGATAAACTATGGCTTTGCCTCAAACGGAAAGGCAACAGGTTTTAACTACACCTCAAACGGTCAAGGTAGTATGAGCTATGACACAGCAATGGTGATAAGTACAGACCAGCCAAAAGGAAAAATGGTAAAGGCACTTTTTGAGCCAGATGCAAAACTAAGCACACCGCTCACTTATGATATCACCGCGTGGAATTTACCACACGCTTACGGTCTTAATGCCGTGGCAAGCACATCACTTGTAAAAGCAAATGCCGCAAGCCCTTTTAAAACCAATGCAACCACAGCAAGCACGAATGTAGCGGGCTACATCGGGAAGTGGAATAGTCTTGATGATGCACAGTTTCTAGCAGGACTTCTTAAGGAAGGTATTAGAGTACGTTTTAGCGAGCAACCCTTTGTAAATAATGGAGTTTCTTACGAGCGCGGTTCTTTAATCATCACAAAAAGTGATAATCTGGGACGTGAAGATTTTAATGAGGTGTTGAGTACGCTTTCGCGAAAGCATAACAGAGCCCTTACCGCTACGACAACCTCATTTGCAAGCTCTGGACCAGATTTTGGGTCGTCACAAGTAAAGCTTATCAATCCGCCAAAAATTGCATTACTTAAAGGAGATGCAACCTCATCATTGAGTTATGGAGCTACGTGGTACTTTTTTGAACAGACATTACAGTACCCAGTGACTTCTATAAATGCAGATAAGCTAGGGCGTGTAAATCTTGATGAATTTGATGTGCTCGTGATGCCTAGCGGCTGGTACGGAAGCGTACTTAATGAAAGTAACCTTGACAAGGTAAAAGACTTTGTGCGTGGTGGCGGTAAAGTAATTGCACTAGCAAACGCTGTAGGAAGCCTCGCTGGAAAATCTGGATTTTCAATAAAAAGAAATACCGGCGGCAGCGATACCGAAAAAAGCGACAAGAAAGAAAACCTAACTCCATATGCAGATCGTGAGAATGCAAGTACTACAAACTTTATCACAGGTTCTATCTTTAAGACTAAAGTAGATACGACGCACCCTATGGCTTTTGGCTATCCAGACACGTACTACAGTTTAAAGCTAGGAAGCAATTCCTACTCATATCTGGATCGTGGCTACAATGTAGCGTGGATTCCTGAAGAGGTAGAGAATGTAGCAGGATTTGCAGGAGAAACGGCAAAAGGAAAACTAAGCAACTCTCTTATTTTTGGAGAAGAACGTATGGGGCGCGGAAGCGTTATCTATATGGTAGACGACCCACTTTTTAGAGCGTTCTGGCACAATGGAAAGCTATTCTTTACCAATGCTATTTTCTTGACCAATAATGGGAAGTTTAGGTTGTAGATTCAATACTTACTAAAACAAAAAAAATGCCCTATTTCAGGGCATTTTTTTTGTTTACTTACTCTTGCGGACATCTCCCTGACTCCCTCTTGAAAGAGGGACACTGTTGTGGAATAGGGCGCTTTATTGGGAAAACTAGGCTAGTCCATCTCAAACCTCACCATCTTGACCTCGCTGTTGTCACCATCAAGATCTGTCCAGGCGACAAAAATCGAATCGCCTACAACTTCTAGTTGTGGGAAACCGCTTTGTCGTTCGGCAGAGGTATTGGTTACTGTCACTGGGGCATCGTGTGTGCCATCTACATATACTCGTGCTACTTGTAGTACAACGTTTTCAACCATTGGTTCTAACCACGAGATGAGAGCGCTACCATCACTCATAAAATCTGTATCTACTCTACCTATTGCGTTTCCGTTATCTATACGGATTGCACCTCCAAAAGAGGCTCCATTATCATTTGAAAAAGCGGTGAGCACTCTAGGAGCATCACCCTCTGCAGTAAACCAACTCACCACCACATTTTCTTCTTTGGTTGCTATTGCAGGTCCGTTTACGGGGCAACCGTTAAGTTCCCAATTATCATTACCTATAACCATAGGTTTTGACCACGCTCCATCTACCCATCGCACGATTGCCATATCTCGTATCTCTGGTGTGGTGTCTGAGCGATCTCTGTACACGGCAACCGGTCCATTATTTGTAATAGCTGTTGCTGTATTACAGCAGTCACAAACGCGACTATCTATCTCTGTATCTTGAGTTATATTTCCCGCTAAATCTATGTAGGCATTGCGGAGCGTCATTTGGTTTTTACTCTTGTCTTCGTTTTTTGTATTTCTACCATCAAGCCAAGTAGCATAAAAACCTCCATCATATGCTTGTATAGATACAAAACCGTGCTCTGCATCTACGCCATCTGTATTGAGTAGGAAATCATCTTTAATAATCACATCGCCTTTTGATAATTGAAGCTTTATATTATAATCATAAGTGCCCTCTGCAGATTTTTCTAAGATATTAGTCAGCACATAATCACCATTTACTCCTAGGGCTGGAAAATCTGCCCAGTTTACAAACCAATTATCTCCAGATGTAATGGTTCTAGGTTGGCTCCACTTGGCACTATCGTAACTAGCATATTTTAAAATTGCCATCTTGTCTTCTTGCTCCACCCAAGTCATATGTAATTTACCGCCACTCGACTTGAGTCTAGGTAAATGAGATTTTCCTGTAGAGGGCAGTTGTATCGCAGTGAGTGATGAATTAGTAGTAGACGCTGCTATTGCTGGCTGCTCTGTTACTGGTTCAATCTCTGTTTGATTTGACTCTTTACAAGAAGTAATAAGAATTAAAGCAAAAAATACTAGACAAATAATACGCATAAAAAAAGCTTTTTTAGTGCTACAAATGTAAGCCTTGCAAACAAACTCTTACACACAAAAAAGCCTTTCAAAACATTTGTTCCAAAAGGCTTTTTGTAAATTAATTTACTACTTCCTATTTTTTAGTAGCACGTTTTGCGTGTAGTGCTTGTGGTCGCTCTAGGGCTACAAGTGGCTCTGCATAGAGATCAAAATCTTCTGCCTCTGTTACTTTTACCATTGCGTAGTCTCCAGTTTTTAAATAAAACTTAGTCGCATCAACTAGCACCTCATTATCTACATCTGGTGAGTCAAATTCTGTACGACCTATAAAGAAGTTTCCTTCTTTACGATCTACAACAATTTTAAACTCCTTCCCTATCTTCTGCTGATTGAGCTCCCAAGAGATTTGTGATTGGATCTCCATAATCTGGTTTGCACGATCCATTTTCACATCCTCTGGCACATCATCTTCTAGATTATATGCGTGTGTATTTTCCTCGTGTGAGTATGTAAAACATCCTAAACGCTCAAAACGTTGATCTTTTACCCATTGCTTCAGCGTTTGAAAATCTTCTTCGGTTTCTCCAGGATATCCTACAATAAGCGTAGTTCTTATGGTCATCTCTGGTACGCTTTCGCGAAAGCGTTCTAACAACGCATTTGTCTTTGCCATTGTTGTACCACGTCGCATAGATTTTAAGATAGGATCTGCAATGTGTTGCAACGGAATATCAAGGTAATTACACACCTTAGGCTCACGCTTCATCACATCAAGTACATCTACCGGGAAACCAGAAGGAAATGCATAATGCAAACGAATCCATTCTATACCTTCTACTTGAACAAGGTTTTCAAGAAGCTCTGCTAGGTTACGTTTTTTATACAAATCAAGACCGTAATACGTAAGATCTTGTGCGATAAGGATTAACTCTGTCACGCCGTTTGCAGCAAGCTTTTTTGCTTCTACTACGAGGTGCTCAATAGATTTTGACTTGTGCTTACCTCTCATTAAAGGAATTGCGCAGAAAGAACAAGGGCGATCACAGCCTTCGGCTATTTTTAAGTAGGCGTAGTTTTTTGGCGTAGTTGTAATACGCTCACCTATAAGCTCGTGCTTATAGTCTGCTCCAAGTGCTTTAAGTAATCCTGGTAGCTCTGTTGTTCCAAAATACTGATCTACATCTGGAATCTCCTTTTGAAGGTCCGGCTTATAACGCTCAGAAAGACATCCTGTAACAAATACCTTGTCTACATCGCCTTCTTCCTTTTGCTTTACATACTCAAGAATGGTGTTTACAGACTCCTCTTTTGCATTATCTATAAAACCACAGGTGTTAATCACAACGATGTTACCATCTTCTTCGTGAGCAACATCCATCTCATTTGCTTTAAGCTGGCCCATTAAGACCTCACTATCATAAACGTTTTTTGAGCAACCTAGAGTTACTACGTTTATCTTATTCTTCTTCAATGATTTTGTACGCATAGCCTTCCTTTTAAGGGAGTGCAAAGATAAGCCAAATTACATAGTAAATAGCACCTTGATATTTTACACCTTTTGATAGCTCTAAAAACTGCCAATTCCCTAATTATGAGAGCTACATTAATCCTTTTTTATATTTTAGAGTCCTATCATAAAGCTTCAATGATGCGTTATCTATATTTCTTATTACTTATAAGTCTATCGTGTTCAACTACAGATAATGAAATCATCACAGATGATACGATTATTATAACTGACGATACCATCGCAGAAGAGCCAGATGATACTAGCGAGACGAGTAATCTATACTTCCCTCCTATCGCAGGTGACACTTGGGAAGTGACAAGCCCGTCTACTCTTAACTGGAATCTTACAGCCCTACAAGATCTTACTGATTATGTAGCAGAAAATAACAGCAAAGCTTTTATCATCCTTAAAGATGGAAAAATAGTAGTAGAGAATTATTATCAAGATACAGACGCAACTACAAGCCATCGCTGGAATAGCGCTGCAAAAACGCTCACGGCTTACACCGTAGGTATTGCTCAACAAGAAGACTACTTATCTATAAATGATGCTTCCAGCAATTATCTAGGCACGGGATGGACTACTATGACTCCAGAACAAGAAGCAGCGGTAACAATACGTAACCAACTCACGATGACCAGCGGAGGAGATTATACAGTAGACGATACCAACTGCTCTGACCCTGAGTGTCTTCTTTACCTGAATGATGCTGGTGCCGAGTGGTACTATCATAACGCTTTTTACACCTTATTACAAGACGTAGTAACAGCAGCTGTACCCGAAGATTTTAATACCTACTATGACAATAAGCTTAAGTCACAAACTGGTATGACGGGTGCCTGGGTGCCTTTTGGCTATTTTAGATTATACTTTAGTACAGCTCGAAGTATGGCGCGTTTTGGACTACTCACGCTCAATGAAGGAAATTGGGACGGAAATCAACTAATAGATGCCTCATATTTTACAGAAATGACAACGCCTTCTCAAGATATTAATGAGGCTTACGGATATTTATGGTGGCTTAATGGGCAAGACAGCTATAGATTACCCGGCACCACGACAACATTTACAGGAAAATTAATCCCTACTGCTCCAGATGATCTCATTGCTGGTTTAGGTAAAGATGATCAAAAAGTATATGTTTTACCTAGTGAAGGACTAGTAGTAATACGCCTAGGCGATGCAACTGAAGAGTCATTATTAGGTCCTTCTGGTTTTGATACAGATTTATGGGAAAAAATAATGGCTGTTATCAACTAATAGCTTAATTATTGAAAAGGACTAACCCACATCAAGAAACCGTAGATAAAAAACTTAGTAGACTCAAATATAATTACTGCAATTACGGGTACCCACCAGTATTGTGAAGCAATCGCTCCTTTAAGGATTCTCCATATATAAAATATAATGAGACTGTAAAAGGCAATAAATATATAGTGAGGAAAAGCGGTGTACTGCGCTAGATATTTAGGCACAATATCACTCCTTACCGCAGTGTATGCTCCATACACGCTATACAGGTTAAGTAATAAAAAACCAATAGCAACCACTCGTAAGGTGCGCAACGTAAGTTCTGGAAGCCACCTAAAATCGAGTTTCATAAAAAAGTGATGGCTTACTTAAAGAAACTATCTACAAACTCTACTTTATTAAAGACTTGTAAATCTTCGATACCTTCTCCTACTCCAATGTATTTTACAGGGATTTGAAACTGATCAGAAATTCCTATCACCACACCACCTTTTGCGGTACCGTCTAGTTTTGTTACGGCTAGCGAAGTCACCTCTGTAGCTGCTGTAAATTGTTTTGCTTGTTCAAAGGCGTTTTGACCCGTAGAACCATCTAGTACAAGAAGTACATCGTGAGGAGCATCTCCCACTACCTTTTGCATCACACGCTTCACCTTAGTAAGCTCGTTCATAAGGTTTACCTTATTGTGTAATCTCCCGGCAGTATCTATAATAATTACATCTGCATCTTGTTTTACACCACTCTCTAGTGCGTCAAAGGCTACTGAGGCTGGGTCACTTCCCATTTGTTGTTTTACAATAGGTACATCTACTCGATCTGCCCATACCTGCAGTTGATCTATTGCTGCTGCTCTAAACGTATCTGCCGCACCAAGCACCACTTTTTTACCTTGCTTTTTAAACTGGTAAGCAAGCTTTCCTATAGTGGTTGTTTTTCCCACACCGTTTACACCTACCACCATAATCACGTGTGGTTTATTTGCGGTTGGGATTTCAAATTCGGTTGCGTTACCTGTGTTTGTCTCACTTAGTAGACCGGCAATTTCTTCACGTAAGATCCTGTTAAGTTCATCTGTACCTACATACTTATCTTTGGCCACACGCTCTTCTATACGCGTGATTACCTTAAGCGTGGTTTTTACACCCACATCACTGGTAACAAGCACCTCTTCAAGATTATCAAGTACATCATCATCTACCTTAGACTTTCCGGCAACTGCCTTACTCATCTTATCAAAGAAGCTCGTTTTGGTCTTCTCTAGCCCTTTATCAAGGGTTTCTTTTTTTTCTTTTGAAAATATTTTCTTGAAGAAACTCATTTGGTTGTGCGTTTTCTGTGTTCCGTAAGCAGAACGTTGGTATCGGTTAGACAAAAATAGTGCCTTTTACTGAGAATGTCGTTATGTCAGTACAGACAACTCGCAGAGAGTCAATATTTCTGCATAAACAAACGCCTTTTTGCAGTCGTAACAGTGTTTTGGCAGCTTGTCTTGAGAGAAGATATTGTTTTTTTGTTACGCTTTCGCGAAAGCGTACTCACACCCAAAATAGAACTTATAATACTCGCACATTTGGAATCGAAATCTTATTTTTACGATAAAGACTTTTACAACATATGAACATTCATTTTATAGCCATAGGTGGAGCCGCAATGCACAATCTAGCACTTGCTTTACATCACAAAGGAGAGACAGTTACAGGTAGTGACGACACGATTTTTGATCCGTCAAAATCTCGACTTGAAAAATATGGACTATTACCTGAAGCATTTGGCTGGTTTCCAGAAAAAATAACAAGCGACCTCGATGCAGTTATTTTAGGAATGCACGCAAAAGAAGACAACCCAGAGCTACTCAAAGCACAAGAACTAGGTCTCAACATTTACTCATATCCAGAATATCTATATGAGCGTGCAAAAGACAAAACTAGGGTCGTTATAGGAGGATCTCACGGTAAGACCACCATCACCTCTATGATACTGCACGTGATGCATTACTGGGATAAAGAGGTAGACTATATGGTGGGTGCACAGCTAGAAGGCTTTGACACGATGGTGAGAATGACAGATGACGCAGATTTTATGGTGCTAGAGGGTGATGAGTATCTGAGTAGCCCTATAGATCGCAGACCAAAATTTCACTTATACAAGCCTAATATTGCCCTACTAAGCGGTATTGCTTGGGATCATATCAATGTCTTTCCCACGTTTGAAAATTATGTGGAGCAGTTTCAGATTTTTGTAGACTCAATGACAAACGGTGGTGCAATGGTGTACAATACCGAAGATGAAAATGTGGTGAAAGTAGTAGAGAATGCCACTGCTCACATTAAAAAATATCCTTACCAGACACCTGAGTACACGGTAGAAGATGGTGAGACCCTACTAGAAACTCCAGATGGCGCGATGCCTATCGAAGTTTTTGGGAAACATAATCTCAATAACCTAGCCGGTGCCAAGTGGATCTGCCAGCATATGGGTGTTGTAGAAGAAGATTTTTATGAAGCGATCTCAACCTTTACAGGAGCTAGCAAGCGACTAGAACTTATCGCCAAAAGTAAAGACACGGTTATTTACAAAGACTTTGCGCATAGTCCTTCTAAAGTAGCTGCAACTACAAGCGCCGTAAAAGAACAGTATGGTGACCGTACTGTTGTAGCCTGCCTAGAGCTTCATACGTACAGCAGTCTTAATCCTGAGTTTTTAAGCGAATATCAAGGAGCTCTAGATGCTGCAGATGTGGCGGTGGTTTTTTACTCACCAAAAGCTGTCGAAATCAAAAAACTAGAACCTATCACAGCGCAGCAAATCGCAGCAGCGTTTAAACGTGATGACCTTACCATATTTACAGACCCAGCAGATTTTAAAGCCTTTCTATTTGAACAAGAGCTTAAAAATAAAGCCATACTGCTTATGAGTAGTGGGAATTATGGCGGGTTAGATTTTGAGGAGGTTAAGGGGATGGTGTAACAAAACCCCTATCTTGCTACTAATAAAGCCAGTAAGAACCCAAACAAGTCAATCCAATGAAATTTATTCCAACTCTTATCATATTACTCTGCTGCTCATTTATTGCAAAAGCTCAGCAATCTCAAGTATCAAACAGCTGGACAGCCTTTTCTCAATCTATAGATATGAGTATGGACAAGGAGCGCAAATTTATTCTTAAAGCAGCTGTAAAGGCAGAAATTGCAGACTCCACAGCTTGGGCAGGACTATGGGCCCGAGTAGATATGAAGAATAATGAGAACGGCTTTTTTGATAATATGGGTGATAGACCAATCAGAGATCCAGAGTGGAAAGAATATATCATTGAAGGAACCATAGGTAAAAATGCAGAACGATTACTTATAGGTGGTTTGATGCTATCTGATGGAACATTCTATTTTGATAACTTCTCTTTACAAATAGAAGACAGTAACGGCATAATGACAGATTTTCCACTAGGAAATGCCGACTTTGAAAAAACAGCAAAAGGAGAGAAAATAGACTCTTGGTTAGAAGGTATAGGCGGCACAAACAGCAGTTCTGTACTAGAGTACACACTAGAATCATCTAGCGATGCTTTTTCCGGAGCACACTCCCTGATGATAACAGGAGAAGGTACCGAAACTATGGACTTTGGCCCAGCCGAAATTAAGTCTGAAGATGGTTATGCTCCCCAGCTAGGTGTTTTAATATCAATGCTAGATGATTTGAAAGAGCGAGTTGAGTATAGAGTAAAAGGAATGTCTCAGCACGAGATAGACCATCTACACGATGAAAATGCAAATCGCATAGGTGCACTCGTAATGCACCTAGCAGCAGCAGAGGCATTTTACCAAGTAAGAACATTTGAAAACAGAGGCTTTAATGAAGAAGAAGCAAAAAAGTGGGGACTAGCCTTAGACTTAGGTAAAAAGGCTCAAGAGGAGTTTAAAGGCAAGCCCGTAAGCTATTATCTAGAGGAGTTTACAAAAGTTCGAGAGCGCACTAAAGCTCTTTTTAAGTCTGCAAGTGACGAGTGGCTTCTTGAAGAAGTACCTAGTTATGGGATGAATAATTACTATGCCTGGTTTCACGTAATGGAACACCAGTCAAGTCACTTAGGTCAGGTTTTATTTCTTGCAAAACGCATTCCGCCAGAGGCAGAGATCAATGCGCCAACTGAGATGAAAAATTAAAGCTTTATAGATATTTAAAGATCATAATTCCGCTTTCGCGAAAGCGTAAAAATGCACCTCACAAATTGCGCTAAAAAGAGGCTTGTATTTTTCCACAAAATGTTAATAACTTCAAGGGTTTTCGAGGGTTTTTAAGACCTTTCTGGAGACCCTTTCTTTATATTTGTTTTTAGACAATATTTTAAGAATTATAATATGAGCGACGACGCTAATAAAAAGCAATATTCGGCAGATAGTATTCAGGCCCTTGAGGGAATGGAGCACGTACGTATGCGTCCTTCGATGTATATTGGAGATGTAGGAGTTAGAGGTTTGCACCACTTGGTATATGAGGTGGTAGACAACTCTATAGATGAGGCTATGGGAGGTTACTGTGACGCTATAGATGTTACTATTAACGAGGATAACTCAATCACGGTACGAGATAATGGTCGTGGTATCCCTGTAGGGATTCATAAAAAGGAAGGTGTATCTGCATTACAAGTAGTAATGACTAAGATAGGTGCCGGTGGTAAATTTGATAAAGACTCTTATAAGGTTTCTGGTGGTCTTCACGGGGTAGGTGTATCTTGTGTGAATGCACTTTCTAACCATCTTAAAGCTACGGTTTATAAAGAAGGTAAAGTATGGGAGCAAGAGTATGAACGTGGTAAAGCATTATACCCAGTAAAAGCTATAGGTGATACAGATTTTACAGGTACCGAAGTTACGTTTACTCCAGATGATTCTATCTTCCAGCAAACTACAGAGTACAATTATGACACGCTTGCTTCAAGATTAAGAGAGCTGGCTTACCTTAATAAAGGTATCACTGTAACACTTACAGACAAAAGAAATAAGAAAGAAGATGGTGAGTTTGAAAATGAAACTTTTCACTCTAATGAAGGTCTTTCAGAATTTGTACGTTTCTTAGATGGTAACCGTAACCCTATTATAGGGAACGTTATCTCTATGGAAGGAGAGAAAAATGGTGTCCCTGTAGAAGTGGCTATGATTTATAATGATAGCTATGCAGAGAACTTACACTCATATGTAAACAACATTAACACACACGAAGGAGGAACACACCTTGCAGGTTTTCGTCGTGGTCTTACGGGATCACTTAAGAAATTTGCAGATGCCTCTGGAATGCTAGATAAACTTAAGTTTGACATTGCGGGAGATGATTTTCGTGAGGGTCTTACAGCTATTATTTCTGTAAAGGTTAGTGAGCCACAATTTGAAGGGCAAACTAAAACCAAACTAGGTAACCGTGAGGTTACATCTGCAGTATCTCAAGCAGTGGCAGAGATGATTGAGATCTATATGGAAGAAAACCCGAATGATGCTAAGACCATTGTTCAAAAGGTAATTCTTGCAGCTCAAGCTCGTCACGCAGCAAAGAAAGCGCGTGAGATGGTGCAACGTAAGACGGTAATGAGTATAGGTGGTTTACCTGGAAAATTATCTGACTGTTCTGAAACAGATCCTGCAGTTTGTGAAGTATTTCTTGTTGAGGGAGACTCGGCAGGTGGAACGGCTAAGCAAGGTCGTG
This sequence comes from uncultured Dokdonia sp., assembly GCF_947496725.1. Classification (GTDB taxonomy): domain Bacteria; phylum Bacteroidota; class Bacteroidia; order Flavobacteriales; family Flavobacteriaceae; genus Dokdonia. The sequence continues at coordinate 242,804 of NZ_CANMDS010000004.1, read as the reverse complement.
ACCGTGAGTTTCAAGCCATTTTACCACTACGTGGTAAGATCTTGAACGTTGAGAAAGCAATGCAGCATAAAGTTTTTGAAAACGAAGAGATTAAAAACATCTTCACCGCTCTTGGTGTAACTATAGGTACGGAGGAAGATAGCAAAGCACTGAACCTTTCAAAACTTAGATATCACAAAGTAGTTATTATGTGTGATGCCGATGTAGATGGTAGTCACATTTCTACTCTCATTCTTACTTTCTTCTTCCGCTATATGAGGGAGCTGGTAGAAAAAGGTTTTGTATACATCGCAACACCACCATTATACTTGGTTAAAAAAGGTCAGAAAAAGCAATATGCTTGGGATGATAAAGAACGTGATGCGATAGCAGATAGATTAGGGAATCAAGGTGTATCTATACAGCGATACAAAGGTCTTGGAGAGATGAATGCAGAGCAGCTTTGGGATACAACTATGAATCCTGAGTTTAGAACACTACGCCAGGTTGCCATAGATAATGGTACAGAGGCAGATAGAATATTCTCTATGCTTATGGGCGACGAGGTACCACCTCGCCGTGAGTTTATCGAGAAGAATGCTATCTATGCAAACATAGACGCTTAAACACTCTTAATTATATACGTAAAAGGCTCTAAACTTAGGTTTAGAGCCTTTTTTTATTTTAAATAGCATTACCAATTCTCTAATAGTTTGATAAATAGTATTTTCCCATATTCCTACTGAAACCTATATGATTATGAAACTAAAACTACTCCTTTGCATTTTCAATTTAATTATTTGCACTTCGCTTCAAGCCCAATCTGTTTTTGAAGATGTAGAAAACACAGTACAAGACCTCGTTTTTATTTCTGAAGGTTTTATTACACCCGGTGCAGAGGCAAGCTCATTTCAATCTTCTGCAGCTTGGGTAGATAATGCCCGTTCATTGGGATTATTCGAAACCAAAATTTCTTTGCACTTTAATACGCTATTTACGCCCAATAATAAGCGTAGTTTTGAAGTCTCAAATTCGGATTTCAATAATTTCGTCATTCGTGATGGTTCGAGCAGCGCTATCATACCGAGTGCATTAGGCGGTGAGACTTCTACCTTTTTTGATTTTACCATAGGCGATGAACCTAATGAACTACAAGCTTTTGAAGGTGTACAACAAAGTGTGCTTTTCCACCCCTTTTTACAGACCTCTATAGGTCTATGGAAAAAGACAGAGATCACTCTACGTTATTCCCCTAGAATACCCATTGAAGACGCTGCATATAATATTTATGGTATAGGCGTTAAACACAACCTCAATCAATACAGCTCTCAACAAGAAAATTCAGAATCACTGCAGTATGCTATTGCTGCTTCATACGCTCGGTTTGACTTAAGAATAAAATTAGATGCTTTTACTATAGACAATCCAGATGACACAGAGGCAACTCCCCTTCTAGAAGTAGATGGTATGGATATAGCTTCAAATTCGATGCTTTTTCAATTTATAACCTCGAAGAGACATAAGAAATTTGAGTTTATGGGTAACTTAGGAATAACATTTAGCAATTATGATTTTTCGCTCAATGGTCAAGAAAGTCAGTTCTTATCTATTTTAAATCAGCTAGTAGAAAAAATTGATACTCAAAAAACCGGTATAAGAGGTGAGATTGGGGTGAGCTATCATTTCTCAAAGTGGAGCTTATCTCACATCTTAACACTAGGGAGATTTACAAATTCTAACATAGGAATTCTCTACAGATTATAAATACGTTATGATTCAACCTTACTTTAAAAAACATCGTCTAAAAACACTTTATAATCGATTAAATACACAAAAGAATAATGAGGATATGATTTTAATCCCGTAATGTTTTGAGGTTTAAGAAATATTTAAATTGCACCCGTATATGATTAGTGTTCTGCACTAATCGCTATTTTCTTATGATTAGATGTAGGGGTTTAATTTTAAAGAATTTAGTCATACTTAAATCCTCGCTATCTAATAGTGGGGATTTTTTTTGAAACCACCTACTTACAAGAGATGCACATTATCGACTAAAATCAAATATTTAATCGACAAAACGCTTATTTAATCGATTAAATACATATCTAAGTAAGTCTGAAGCTGGTTTGTATTAACAAGCAATCGCTTTTCTAAAGTCGTCTTACATTTACACCAGCGTAATCATACGTTGATTATTAAACTATTCTAAGTTGGGTATTTGAAATGGTTTAAAAAAACAAGCAACATAATATTTGATTCATTTGGATTGTGAATTCAAGCTTGTTATATCCCTGTCACTACTTGTAGTGACAGGGATTTTTTTTTGAATTCTCTTAAGACAGTTTTATCAAGATAGATTACATAAAAAGAGGGATATATCGTATTTTCGTAGCAGCCGTGAAAAGCTTTATAAATCAACATAAATATTAAAAATTATATCCAATGAAAGTTACCGTAGTAGGTGCTGGAGCCGTAGGTGCCAGCTGTGCAGAATACATCGCAATAAAAGATTTTGCTAGTGAAGTAGTATTAGTAGACATTAAAGAAGGTTTTGCCGAGGGTAAAGCAATGGATTTAATGCAAACAGCTTCTTTAAACGGTTTTGATACAAAAATCACAGGTACTACTGGTGATTACTCAAAAACTGCTGGTAGTGATATCGCGGTAATTACTTCTGGTATACCTCGTAAGCCAGGTATGACTCGTGAAGAACTTATAGGTATTAACGCAGGTATTGTAAAAAGTGTTGCTGCTAGTCTTGTAAAAGAGTCTCCTAACGTGATCCTTATTGTAGTATCTAATCCTATGGATACAATGACTTACCTAGCTCACAAAGTAACTGGACTTCCTAAAAACCGTATCATCGGTATGGGTGGTGCTCTTGACAGTGCACGTTTTAAGTATCGTCTTGCCGAAGCTCTTGAAGCTCCTATCTCTGATGTAGACGGTATGGTAATAGGTGGACACTCAGATAAAGGAATGGTACCGCTTACACGTCTTGCAACTCGCAACAGTGTACCAGTATCAGAATTTATTTCTGACGATCGTCTTACTCAAGTAAAAGAAGATACTAAAGTAGGTGGAGCAACACTTACTAAACTTCTTGGAACTTCTGCTTGGTACGCACCAGGTGCAGCAGTATCAGGTCTTGTACAAGCAATAGCTTGTGACCAAAAGAAAATATTCCCTTGTTCTACACTACTAGATGGTGAGTACGGTCTTTCTGATCTTTGTATCGGTGTGCCAGTAGTACTAGGTAAAAACGGAATCGAAAAAATAGTAGAGATCAACCTTGACGACGCAGAAAAAGCACACCTTGCAGAAAGCGCAGAGGGCGTTAAGAAAACTAACGGATTATTAGAGCTATAATACAGCCTACATAACTCGATACAAAAAGCCTGTTACTTAAATGTAGCAGGCTTTTTTTTACGCTTTCGCAAAAGCGTAATCCGCTCATTATTATATATCTTCGGCTTACAAAACAGTATATGAAAATACAATTATCACTTTTATACTTACTTCTAAGCTTAGCATCCTGTATAAGTTTCAAACCTAAAAATAGCTTTAAAATTGAAGTCTCCTCACCAGCACAAGCACTCACAGTGCACCATCTAGAAGCTATAAAAAATAGACTAGCCCCATCTAGTAAGGCTATTAAGATTGAAGCCGTAGGTAATAATCAAGCGTATATTAGTTTAAAAACCAAAACAACAGAAGAACATATAAGAACCCTTCTAAAAACTCCGGGCGCTGTTGCCTTCTACGAGACCGCATCTATAAAACAGATAATGCCCTCCATAATCGATTTATATAATGAAGAACTAGACCCTGAAAGAGACTACAGTATCAAACATTTTAGAGAAGTGTTTATGGCAGGATTACCTAACAATACAACATATATAGGATTAAGTAACGTTAAGGATACAGCACTTGTAAACCGCACATTACACTCAGAAAAGGTACAGTCAGCACTACAAAAAGAAAATCTCAATGTCACATTTGCCTGGGGTATACCAGAAACTAATGGTGTGATAACACTTTATGCACTCATACTTGACTCATCGGGAAAACCGGCGATGCACGGTAAATTTATTTCACGCTCCACACAATCTTTTTCTCAAGTAGGAGAGCCCACAATAAACATTACAATGACAGATACAGCTGCTACAGATTGGGAAACCCTCACCACACGAGCGGCTAGAGATAGATTTGCAATAGCAATTGTGATAGATAATCAAGTGTATGCAGCACCTATGGCAAACCAACCTATAACTGGTGGACAAACCGAGATAAGCGGTAACTTCACCGTAGAAAGCGCACACAACCTTACACAAGTAATTTCTACAGGTGTGATACCACAGCTGGAAATCACATCATTTATTACAAATGATGACTAAAGATTATTAAACTACTACATACGCTTTCGCGAAAGCGTAACACCTAAAACTACTAGCAGATAGGAGTCTACAAGCCGTTTTAATTAACTAATAAGTAGTCTTTAAAACATTGGGTACTTAGCCTGAGAATATTATATTTGTCGCTTGATGAATAAACATCAATTTGTGAGAAACAAGTGGTACTTATATACATTTATTATTGCCCTAGCTATTTTAGGAATAAGCTTGGAGCAAAATACTGTACCTAACCAAGAGATTCTCATAAAATTTGCTACTTCTCAAAACAATGTACATAACACTCAAGATGCCATTGCACTTGTAAAGAGCAAACTAGAAAATGTAGATGTAAGCAACATCAAAGTTGAAAAGCTTATAGATGGAACACTAAAACTGAGCTACTACAGTGATCTAGAGGTATCTGAGATTCAAGAAATTTTTAGCGAAACAAATAACAGTCAAGCATATACGACTACTCCTGACCACTACCCTACTGATGATGGCGCAGACTACTATAAGCTAGATATTTACAAAATACGAGACACCAGCGATTTTGACGGTCCAGCGGGTCATATTATTGAGCCTAAGTCTGAGACAACACGTGCTACAAGCTTTGATACCTATGCTGCGTTTAATAACCAGCAAGTAAGAGAAGAAAATAGTAACACACACACAACCTATACTCTTTATAGGTACAATGCTATCGCATTAGAAAATATTCAGTACCGCATACCACAAGTGCGTGCTGGACCTATTTCTTAACAACTTCACCTAGATATATACAGTCTAGCCAGCGGCTAGTTGTAATATCCACAACGCTGCTTCAACACCCAGAAGTGGCAATTATTATCAATTAATTATTTATCAACTTTCAGAAATTGCAGTTTACAAAAACTCTTTTTCTGAACTCAAACAAAGCAAAATGCAAAACAAAGGACTCATTAGAGTTTTTGCGTTAATTTTTGGTCTGGTATGTTTATACCAACTATCATTTACGTATTTAACAAACAAAACAGAAGACGAAGCAAAGGCATATGCCGTTGCACAAGCGCCTACAGATGCAGATGCACAAGATCGCATAGAGCGCACGTACTTAGACAGCATAGGAGCAAATCCTATCTTTGCTGGCATCACTTATAATGATGCAAAAGAGAAAGAGCTTAACAAAGGTCTGGATCTTAAAGGGGGTATCAACGTGATACTTCAGATATCTATACGTGATATCTTAGGTGGTCTTTCTAACAACAGTACAGACCCGGCATTTATCGCAGCACTAGATGCTACAGATGAGGCACAAAAAGATAGTCAAAATACTTACTTTGAAGATTTTGTAACAGAATTTGAAAAGCAGGGTGGGCAACTAGCCTCTCCAGATATCTTTGCCAATGTTGTTCTAGAAGACAAAGTAAACACAGGAATGAGCAACTCTGAAGTTGCTACAGTTCTTGAAGGTGAAATTACAGAGACTGTAGGGTCTGCTTTTGAAACATTACGTAATCGTATTGATAAGTTTGGGGTTACACAACCTAACATCCAGTCTCTAGGAGATAATGGGCGTATACTTGTTGAGCTTCCAGGAGCAAAAGATATTGATCGTGTAAGAGGTCTTCTTGAAAAGACAGCACAACTTGAGTTTTACACAACTCACTATGCTGGTGAAGCTCTTAACTATCTTATAGGAGCAAATGAGACACTAAGAACTCTTGTTGCTGCATCTGAGAAAAAAGAAGCTGCAGTTGCTCAAGACAGCACACTAGATGATAATGTATCTGATCTACTTAAAGATGTAGATGAAGAAGAAGAGGAGCAAGATTTTGGACCACTATTTAAAATATTTAGCCCAAACCAGCAAGCTGTACAGTTTAGCCAAGTACCTACTGTAGGATTTGCTGCTGTAAAAGACACAGCAACAATCAACTCTTACTTAAGAAATCCAGCAGTTATCAAGCAACGTCCAGCATCTTTACGTTATGCGAAGTTTGCTTGGGGTGTGCCAGAAGAAGAAGGAGCAGACATCGTAGGGCTTTATGCACTTGAGTCTAACAGACAGGGAGCGCCTTATATGGACGGAGATGTTGTAAATGACTCACGCCAGCAATTTACACAAACACAACAACCATCTGTAGGTCTTGATTTTGAAGGACAAGGGGTTAACCAGTGGGCAAAACTTACTCGTGAGGTTGCTCAAAAAGGAAACGCTATTGCTATTGCACTAGATGGTAATGTTTACTCTGCAGCAACAGCTCGTCAAGAGATTAAAGGAGGTAGCACAGAGATCTCTGGAAACTTTACAGTAGCAAGCGCACAAGATCTTGCAACAGTATTAAACGCAGGTAAACTTCCTGCATCTGCTAAGATTATTCAAGCAGAAGAAATAGGACCATCATTAGGTCAAGAGGCTATTAACTCTGGTATCTTATCATTCTTAATCGCACTTTCACTAGTACTTATCTGGATGGTATTTTACTACGGTAAAGCCGGAGGATTTGCAGATATCGCACTTGTAGTAAACATCCTTTTCATCTTTGGAGTACTTGCAGGTCTTGGAGCTGTACTTACACTTCCTGGTATTGCGGGTATCGTACTTACTATAGGTATGTCTGTAGATGCAAACGTACTTATCTTTGAGCGTATTAAAGAAGAGATACGCAAAGGGAAGTCTCAAAAAGATGCTATCAAAGACGGTTTTAACAACGCACTTTCATCTATTCTTGATGCAAACATTACGACCTTCTTAACGGCACTTATCCTTTTCTTATTTGGAACAGGACCGGTACAAGGATTTGCAACTACGCTTATGATAGGTATTGCAACATCACTTTTCTGTGCAATCTTTATCACACGTCTATTTATAGATGGATACGGTAAAAATGGAAAGTCTCTAGAGTTTGCTACAGGTATGACTAAGAATCTATTTGTAAACAACAATGTAGACTTCTTAGGAAAACGTAAAATCGCTTACGCTATCTCTGGAGTACTTATTGTAGGAGGTCTTGCTGCTTTATTAACAGGAGGTCTTGACGCAGGTATTGACTTTGTAGGAGGTCGTACGTATACAGTACGTTTTGATCAACCTATGAATGCACAAGAAGTAGAAGATGCACTTGTTGCAGATTTTGGAAGTGCAGATGTAAAAACATTTGGAGCAGATAATCAATTAAAGATTACTACAAAGTACCGTATCGATGAGACAGGTACAGATATAGATGCTCAGGTTGAGCAACAACTATTTACATCACTTACTCCATTCTTACCTAGCGGTATGAGCTATGCAGCTTTTGCAAAGTCTACAGATGATAAGCAGGTAGGTAAAATGGAATACTATATGGTAGGTCCTACTATTGCAGATGATATTAAGAAAGGAGCACTTTTTGCCGTAATCGGTTCATTAATTGTGGTATTCTTATACATCTTATTACGTTTCCGTAGATGGCAATTCTCTCTTGGAGCTGTAGCTGCAGTTTTCCACGATGTATTGTTAGTACTAGGTGTATTTGCAATATTCAAAAACATAATGCCATTTGATATGGAGGTAGATCAGAACTTTATTGCGGCTATTCTTACCGTAATTGGGTACTCTCTGAATGATACCGTGGTAGTTTTTGACCGTATACGTGAGTACATTAAAGAGCACGGTTCTACTAGAGGATTTGGTAAATTAATTAACCAAGCACTTAACAGTACATTAAGCCGTACACTTAATACGTCTGTAACTACATTAATCGTACTTCTAGCGATCTTCTTCTTAGGAGCTCCATCTATTAGAGGATTAATGTTTGCACTTATTGTAGGTGTAATCGTAGGTACATATTCTTCACTATTTATCGCAACTCCTGTAATGTTTGACACAGTACAGAAGAAAGGATTAAAAGAAGAAAAAGAAGAAAAAGAAGAGGAAGAAGTAGAAGCATAAGCTTCTAAGAAACTCAATAAATAGAAAATCCGCTACTGAGAAGTAGCGGATTTTTTTATGCGCTTTCGCGAAAATTAGCTGTTAGCAAATATAAAGTTGCTGAATATTTGACGATAAAATTTTTAACAAAGCTGTACAGAAACTGTTGGGCTACCAACTTCATCATCTCCATAAAAGTACCCCTTGCTTATAGCATATCGCCTAAAGCTTTAAGCCTACTATGGTATATTTAAATACTTATGTGTCTGTAAGCTCACCTTCCACTTTGGGTTTTTCATCACATAATCTACAATGAGTGGTACCATTTTATCACGCACAGACCATTCTGGTTGTAAGTACAAAATGCAGTCCTCACCCACTTGTGCCGCGTGCTTCTCTGCAAAGTCAAAATCTGACTTATTAAAGATAATCACCTTCAGTTCGTTTGCTTTTTCTAGTACAGACTGCGTAGGTAGCATACGTTTTTTGGGAGAAAGACATATCCAGTCCCAATCACCAGAAAGCTGGTATGCACCAGAAGTTTCTATGTGAGTTGTAAGTCCTAGTGACTTTAATTTTTTAGTAAGCGGGTTCATATCCCACATAAGCGGCTCACCACCCGTCACCACAATAGTATCTGAGTACTTTGCAGCATTTTCGGCAATGGTATTTGCATTTGTAGGAGGGTGTATTGCAGCATCCCAACTTTCCTTCACATCACACCAGTGACATCCCACGTCACAACCACCTACTCGTATAAAGTAAGCTGCTGTTCCTTTATGGAATCCTTCTCCTTGTATGGTATAAAATTCCTCCATAAGCGGAAGCATCTCACCAAGGTCTATTTGTGCTTGTAATGAATCTAGGGCCTGTTTTGTCATAGCGTGCAAAGATAGATAATACTACTAGATTTAAAACTATTTACAATAACTGTCTACTTTACCTTAACATACGTATAGCTATAGTTGGAGTTAATTACGCTTTCGCGAAAGCGTAATCCCAATAATCATCGCTAGTAATGCTCCACCACCTAGCACCGTAAAGCTCAGCTTGAGACTTGAAAAATCTGCCAAAAACCCCACCAATGGTGGACTCGCAAGAAACCCTATAAAACCAGCTCCCGCAACAAAAGAAATACCGTCTGCGCTGTTTACTCCCTTTGCCTTCCCTGCAAGTCTAAGCAACTCAGGAATAATCACAGAAAAGCCGAGCCCTATAATTGCAAAACCTACAAGAGTGAAATATTTACTAGCTGAGAGTACCGCTAGGTAGCCTACAACCGCAAGAAGAGCACCGCCTATGATAATTTTGAACGACCCAAAACGCTTACTCACCCCATCACCAAAGAAACGCCCTATCGCCATAAACAGTGAGAAAAGTAAAAATCCCATTCCTGCAGTTTTTTCTGTAGCTACTTGCACAATATCTTCTAGATATAGTTTACTCCACTGCTCAATGGCACCTTCACTTCCCATAATAACGAGAGCTATTATGGTAAGACCTAGCAGTAGTTTGAGTAAATTGAAATTAAGTGTCCCGTGACTGTCATCTATAGGGGTTCTATGTGTTAGATAACTTTTACAAAGCCACAAATTTGTGACAATGACCAGAATTGCAGCTCCCATACCGTGATAAACAGGCATCTTAACAAGGTCTATTATAAAATAACCTATCACTGCGGCAATTGCTCCTCCTATAGAAAAGAAACCGTGAGAAGAACTCATAATATGCACATCATCTTCGGTTTCAATATCTGAGACGAGCGCATTCATTGCTATATCTGTAAAACAAGAAAATAGCCCTACAGAAAACAAGGAAACACACAGAAGTGCATAAGATGGTGCAAGTAATGGCATTAAAAACAATAGTGAGAAGATAATAATACCTGCTACTGTAGATGCCCCTACTCCCACTCGCTTTATAACTCGAGAGGCCACCGTGAGCGACACGAGACTTCCTAACCCCATACAGAATAAAGCTACGCCTAGCTCACCATCATCTATTCCTAGCTTTTCTTTTACTCTCGGGATGTAAAGCACCCAAGTACCTATCATAATATTGAGTGAAGCAAAAACCCAAGCGGGTGCAAAATATCTTTTTCTTGACAGTATGAGAAACAGAGAGTTCATCTCTCAAAAGTAAATCATCTTATAAATCAAACCACAATAGCGCAAGGATTTGTACGCAAACGTTTTATAATAAAAAGGTCTCCCATATTGAGAGACCTTTTTATTATAGTATGTCAGTAATATTTATTCTCGAACTGTTACATTTTTCCATTTTCCACCACCAAAGTAAAATCCTAAAGAGATACCAAAGTATCCATTCTTTACAGCACCAAACTCATTATTATTAAGGTCACGTAATTGACCCTCTGGGGCAAAATTATATTCTGCAGCAAATCTAAACTTAAAGTAGTCAAAACCTACTCGCAACATCCCACCTAGACCATTATCAGTTTCAATATTATTTGCATCGTCATATTCATCAAAATCTGCGATTACGTTTGCACTAGAAACATATCCTATTCCAGCACCTCCAAATACTGCAAAAGGTGACCCATCTTTATGGTAAAAGTAATAATCTATTGTACCTAGGTATGATCCATAAACAGTGACAATATCTGTTTCAAAAGCGTCAATTCCATTAGAAGGACTTGTTAACTCGGCAAGTGCCGCACCACCTATTCTAAAACCTACATTTATCTTTTCATCTATTGACCATTTAGGTTCCAGATTAAATAAGACACCATCTCCATATTCATTACCGGCAGCATAACCAAGGCGTATATCAAATCTAAATTTTTCTTTTTCTTGTGCAGTAACCTGTGTGTAGCAACCTGCAATTAGTAAAAGTAGTACAACTAGTTTTTTCATAAAGTTTATTATTAAATGGTCCACAAATATAAATAACCTCGGCTCTCAACATAAGAAAAACTCCGTTACATATTACAATTTAAATGTGCTGAACTTTTGCGCTGCTTCATATGCTTGTAAAGACATTTTCTCCCTTAAAATCATTATTTTTAGACAAGCAACAGTTCTTCAAGAAAACAGCATATATGGTGTATGAAAATAATCTCGCTTTCGCGAAAGCGCAAGACGAAAAAGACCCCCTTAAAGAGTATCGTAATCACTTCTACATACCCGTAGACAAAGAGGACAACGAACTTATTTACCTCTGCGGAAACAGTCTAGGCTGTCAGCCAAAATCTGTCGCACAATACATCGAGCAAGAACTCAATGACTGGGCAGATCTGGGTGTTGAAGGGCATTTTAAAGAAGAAACTCCGTGGATGTCTTATCACGAGGAACTCGCAAAACCTATGGCACACATCGTAGGTGCAAAACCTAGTGAGGTAGTGATAATGAACACCCTCACTACAAACCTTCACTTGATGATGGTCTCGTTTTACAATCCTACACCGTCACGTTATAAAATAATTATAGAAAGCGATGCTTTCCCATCAGATAAGTATGCGGTAGAAAGTCAGATACGCCAGCGTGGATACGATCCAGAGACAAGCCTTATACTATGGCAACCTCGAGAAGGAGAAGAATTATGTCGTTATGAAGACCTAGAAACACTTGTAAAAGAACACGGCGACAGCGTTGCGCTTCTTTTAATTGGTAACACAAACTATTATTCTGGACAGTGCTACCCTATTAAAAAAATCACTGACTTAGGTCATAACAACGACAGCAAAGTAGGCTTTGACCTTGCACACGGCGTTGGTAATATTATGCCAGACTTACACGAGAGCGGGGCAGATTTTGCCGTGTGGTGTACTTATAAATACCTCAACAGCGGCCCAGGAAGTCTAGGTGGTTGCTTTGTACACGAGCGCCATCATACAGATAAAAATATACAGCGCTTTACGGGCTGGTGGGGACAAAACAAAGACACACGCTTTAATATGCGCAAAGGCTTTGACCCAATACCAACTGCCGAAGGCTGGCAATTATCAAATCCTCCTATCCTCAGTATGGCAGCTGTAAAAGCGAGCTTAGATATTTTTGAGGAAGCTGGTATGAGCAACATACGCGCAAAATCTGAAAAACTCACTGGTTACCTAGAGTTCTTAGTAAACGAACTCAACAATGAGCACATCGCTATCATTACACCTAGCGATCCAGCGCAACGTGGGTGTCAACTAAGTATTCAAGTAAAAAATGCCGATAAGAGTTTACATAAAAAACTAACCGAAGCAGGAGTCATCTCAGACTGGCGTGAGCCAGATGTAATACGCGTTGCTCCAGCACCGCTTTACAATAGTTATCAAGACGTATTTGAAATGGTAGAACGACTCAAAAAGATACTGTAATGTATATCCCTGAGATTTATAAAAATGAAAACCCAGAGGAGATACGCAGTTTCTTAAAAGAAAATGCTTTTGGGATTCTTGTCACAAATCTTGACGGAAAATCGTGTGCGACACACATCCCTTTAGAATTATCAAAACGCCTAGACGGTACCGAAATCATACACGCACACATCTCAAAAATGAATGAGCAAGTTGCTCATCTCAACAATGGCGCAGAGGCGCTTTGTATTTTTAATGGAGCTCACAGCTATATTTCGGCTAGTTGGTACGATTTTGAAGAAGTATCCACCTGGAACTATACGGCTGTACAAGTGAGAGGTAATGTAAGTTTACTAGATAAGGAAGGCACTTATAAATCCATCAAAGCATTGATGGATAAGTATGAAGCACCACAAAAAAATCCAATAGATATGGATGCGCTTTCTGAAAAGACATTGCGGCAAATAAACGGCGTCGTGGCATTTGAGATTGAAATTACGAGCATTGAAGCTGTAAATAAGATGTCACAAAACAGAAACGATAAAAATCACGCTGCTGTAGTATCTAGCTTACGCGAAAATGGAACTCCAAACGACAAAGCCGTCGCAGACGAAATGGAGTACTTGAGAAATAAATAACATTCAAACAGTACTAACGGAGAAATCACGCTAGTACTCAAAATATTATATGGCAAAACAAGAACACATACTCATTATAGGCGCAGGCCTTTGCGGTTCGCTTCTAGCCTTACGTATGGCGCAACGTGGTTATAAAATCACCTTGATGGAAAAGCGTCCAGACCTAAGAGCCGTACATCAAGATGCTGGCAGAAGTATCAACCTAGCCCTATCAGACAGAGGTTTAAAGGGTATACGCCTTGTAGGCCTTGAAAATCGAGTAAAGGATTTGTGTATCCCTATGAATGGAAGGATGTTGCACGACAAAGAAAGTAACACGCTTTTTAGCCCATATTCTGGGCGTACAGATGAATACATAAATTCTATCTCACGTACAGACCTCAACATTATGCTACTCAATGCGGCAGATGAGTATGACACCCTACAAGTACACTTTAACCAGGCGTGCACAAACGTAGATCTTAAAAATGCTACGGCGACCTTTACAGATTATCACACAAAAGAAGAGCAAACCATCACTGCAGATATTATTCTAGGAGCAGATGGTGCAGGATCTGCAGTGCGTAAGAGTATGTATATGAGTCGCGACTTTTTATTCAGCTTCTCGCAAGATTACTTAGGTCACGGTTATAAGGAACTCACCTTCCCTCCTGCCGAAAATGGCGGTTATCGTACCGAAAAAAATGCCTTACACATCTGGCCACGTGGTCGTGATATGATCATTGCTTTACCTAACCTAGATGGAAGTTTTACTGTAACGCTATTTATAGATTATCAAGATGCACCAGATAGTTTTGCATCACTAGACAGCCCAGCTGCAATTACAGAATACTTTACAAGACAGTTTCCAGACGCTATCCCTATGATGCCAGAACTGGTAAAAGAGTATGAAGAAAATCCTGTAGGGCCGCTAGGCACTATAAAATGCCATCCGTGGAGTGCTTTTGGAAAAACCTGTATTCTAGGAGATGCGGCACATGCCATTGTGCCATTTTATGGACAAGGGATGAATGCCAGTTTTGAAGATGTGGTAGTTTTTGACGAGACGCTAGATGCATTTGGCGATCAAGGATGGGAGAAGGTTTTCAAAGAATTTGAAAAAACCAGAAAACCAGATACAGATGCCATTGCAGACCTTGCAGTAGATAACTTTCACGAGATGAAAGAACACACGGCGCACCCTATGTTTCAAGAGAAGAGAAAGCTAGAGACACAATTTGAGAAAGAATTCCCAACGGAGTATTACTCAAAATATAGTCTAGTAACTTTCAACGAAGCTATAGGATACAAAGAGGCAATGACGCGCGGTAGAGCACAAAACAAGGCTATATTAAACCTGCTGGATGACGGATTGCTACCTGATTCTCTTTCGCTTAAAGCGAAATTAAAAAAAGTACAACAGGCTACAGAAGACATCTTGCACGACGATGCCATAGCCGGAAACATATAACAAAATCATATACTTATGAGTGATAAAGATTTAGACCTACGTTTACAAGGCGATCCTTTTAATGAAAAGAAAGTGACACCTAGAGGAGCTTATCCTCATATTAAAAGAGCTGGAGACTTTCTATTTGTCTCGGGCACCAGCAGCCGAAAAGCAGATAATACTTTTGCTGGCGTGCACGTTATAGACGAGATGGGTACAATGCACCTTGATATCAAGGAGCAAACCAGAGCCGTACTAGAAAATATAAAGAAAACACTCGCAACCGCAAATGCCACGATGGAAGATGTCGTAGATGTTACGTCATTTCTTGTAAATATGAATGATTTTGGCGGTTACAACGAAGCCTACGGAGAGTTTTTTAATAAAGAAACTGGCCCTGCAAGAACCACCGTAGCCGTACACCAGCTACCACACCCGCATCTAGTGGTTGAGATTAAGGTAATGGCTTATAAGCCGATTGAAAAATAGAAGCAATGTCCCTTCGAGCGCAGTCGAGAAGTTGTCCCTTCTAGCACGGCCGAGAAGATATCTTTTTAAATAAAGTCGAAATGATGTCATTTTAAAAGCGGTCGAGAAGATGTCCGTTCGAGCGCAGTCGAGAACTCAATGAACCTAACCTAATGAAAACCTATTACGTCTATATGCTCAAATGCAATGACAACCTGATTTACACAGGTGTTACAAATGATATAGCGAGACGTTATGAAGAACATCAACAAGGACGAAATAAGAGTAGCTTCACATACAAGCGTCGCCCAGTTATATTGATTTGGCACGAAGTGTTTAATGATATAGAGCAAGCAATTACCTTTGAAAAGAAACTCAAGAAATGGAGTTCAAAAAAGAAATTGGCTCTCGCATCTGAAGATTATGATATGATTCAGGCGTTAGCAGAATCTAGGAATGCGAGTCATTTTAAATATAACCCTGACAGTTAGTTCTCGACTGCGCTCGAACTGACAAGAGAAATTCAGAGCCAGAACCAGAATTAGTTCTCGACTGCGCTCGAACTGACAAAGAAAACTCGACTACGTTTGAACTGACAGTAGAAAAATGTGGAGATAAACTGAAATAGAAGACAATGAACATCAAAAACTACATAAACGGCGACTATAGAAATCCAGCATCAAATGATTGGTTAGATAATTATGAGCCAGCTTCTGGTGAGGTATATGGGCAGATTCCTAATAGTAGTGCGCAAGATATTGAGGAGGCTACCGCTTTCGCGAAAGCGGCATTTCCACAGTGGTCTAGCACCACACTTGACGAGCGCAGTCGTATCTTGATGAACATTGCAAGTGGCATTGAAGCTAGACTTGAAGAACTTGCTCAAGCCGAAAGTCGCGATAATGGAAAACCGGTTTCACTAGCAATGGTTGTAGATATCCCGAGGGCGGCGAGTAACTTTCGGTTTTTTGCAAATGCAATCACCCAGTTTTCGGCAGAGAGTCACGAGAGTGTGGGAATGAACGCAATGAATTTTACCCTGCGTAAACCCATAGGCGTTGTAGGGTGCATAAGTCCGTGGAATTTACCACTGTATCTCTTTACCTGGAAAATCGCTCCGGCAATAGCCGCTGGCAATTGTGTGATTGCAAAACCTAGTGAAGTCACTCCTATGACGGCTTACCTGCTAGGTGAGATTTGTACGGAGGCCGGACTTCCTCCTGGTGTTCTCAATATTGTACACGGACTGGGACACACAACGGGACAAGCTATTTTAGAACATAAAGATATCAAGGCGATAAGCTTTACGGGAGGTACAAAAACGGGAGCGCATCTCGCAAAGACGTGTGCACCTATGTTTAAAAAACTCTCTCTGGAACTAGGTGGTAAAAACCCAAACCTCATTTTTGCCGATTGTAATTATGAGGATATGGTTACCACAACCGTAAGAAGCTCCTTTGCAAATCAAGGGCAAATCTGTCTCTGTGGGAGTCGCATTTTTGTAGAGCGATCTATTTATGACCGATTTAAAAGTGATTTCATTTCAAAAGTTAAGGAGTTAGTCGTGGGCCATCCATCACAAGAGAAAACAAACCTTGGAGCGCTCGTTTCAAAATCACACCTTGAGAAAGTAGAAGACTATATTAATAATGCGCAGGCATACGGAGGCACTGTCCTTTGTGGTGGTAAACGAGTAACCGTTGCAGGATATGAGAATGGCTATTACTTAGAACCTACGGTTATTGAGGTGGACAGTAATGACTGCAAACTGAATCAAGAAGAGATTTTTGGACCTGTAGTGACTATAATGCCCTTTGACACCGAAGAAGAAGCCCTTGCACTAGCAAACGGAACAAAATACGGACTCTCTGCAACGGTTTGGACTCAGCAACTTGACAGAACAATGCGTTTAAGCAATGCACTTGAAGCTGGTATTGTCTGGGTGAATACGTGGATGAATCGAGATTTGCGCACACCCTTTGGCGGAGTGAAAGCTAGCGGCGTGGGTCGTGAAGGCGGTTTTGAAGCGCTTCGATTTTTTACTGAAGCAAAGAATGTTTGTATAAAATATAATTAGAAAATAAAATCAGAGCTCACTCGGACAGATTAGTTCGCTACGCTCGCAATCACATACTATGAAACTAAACCTAACTAATAAAAATGCACTCGTCTGTGGCTCTACAGCAGGGATCGGACTAGCAACCGCAATGGGTCTAGCAGAAGAAGGTGCAAACGTAACCCTTGCCGCTCGTACAGAAGAAAAGCTCAAAACCGTAATCACGCAGTTACCTAATAACGGTTCACAAAAACACAGCTATGTGGTGGCAGATTTTACAAATCCGCAGGAGGTGGCAGCTGCTGTTTCGGCAACGGGCAATGTGTATCACATATTAATCAATAACACGGGTGGCCCTCCAGGCGGACCAATAGTGGATGCAGATGTTACCGCTTTCGCGAAAGCGTTTACACAACACCTACAAACCAATCATCTCTTAACACAAACCGTACTTCCAGGAATGAAAGCCGAAGGATATGGGCGTATCATTAACGTGATTTCTACCTCTGTAAAGCAACCGCTAGATGGTCTAGGCGTGAGTAATACGATACGTGGTGCCGTGGCAAACTGGAGTAAAACAATGGCAAATGAATTAGGACAATACGGCATTACCGTAAACAACGTGCTTCCTGGCGCAACCGCTACTGGAAGACTCTCTGAGATTATAGAAAACAAGGCAAAAAAGACAGGGAAATCTATAGAAGAGGTATCACAAACTATGGCAAACGCTTCACCAGCAAAACGTTTTGCAAAGCCAGAAGAGGTTGCAAATGCAATCGTTTTTCTAGCTAGTGAAGCCGCTTCATTTATTAATGGAATCAATGTTCCTGTAGATGGGGGACGCACAAAAAGCTTGTAGATGGATATTAAAAAGATTTTTTGGATACTAAGTTGGCTCGTAGCGGGAGTTACCTTTGCGATGATTCTGATACATTATGGTGACATTCCAGACGAGGTGCCGATGCACTTTGATGCGACTGGGGTGGTAGATAGATATGGTTCAAAAAATGAACTTTTTATCTTACCCGCACTTAGCGTCTTACTTATCTTACTATTCCAGTTTATGACAGGCAAGTCTATAAAGATTAACAAGCATAAACAAGGGGTTAAAAATGAGGCACAGGTTACGGTTACAAAAACCTTTATGTCACAAATGGCGCTGTATTGCACCCTACTTTTTGGGTGGCTGGTATATCAATCTATGGCAGTTGCCGTGGGTAAACAGACGGGATTAAGCAGTTATTTTTTGGTTGCAACCTTTGGCGGTTTTATTATACTACTCGTCTTATATTATATACAACTCAAGAAGGTAAAAGAGTAAGGCGGTACTCGTATAATAATTGTATTTTTAAAAACACAACAGCGATTGCGTAGTACGCTTTCGCGAAAGCATACTCAATATGTCACATAAAAAACTTCGCATAAACGGTCACTCTCACCTACTTCCCTACCCTGAGGAAATTCCTCAGTTTATGAAAGACAAAGGGATTTTTTGGGTAGACAAAGACCGAAAGTTTATGCTCCAAAAAGACTGGAGCAGACCTGTGACAGATTCTAGTTTTTTCTTGCACGAAAAACTGGAGTGGATGGAACGCAACAAGGTAGACCACGCGGTGGTACTTAACCTCTCGCAACTTTATGGAAACGGACTACGTCTAGAGGAAATGAAGCAAGCACTTAAGTTTCAAAACGACTTTAATGCACGAGTACAACAAGATCACCCAGATAAATTTACAACTGGTTTTGTGGTACACCCAGGGTTTGTGCGTGGAGCATTATGGGAGATAGAGCGATGTGTAGAAGTGCTAGGTATGGATTTACTATGCTTGCCTACACACTATATGGATACCATCGGGACGTGGCGATGTATTTTTGATGAAGAAAATGAACCTATTTTTGAACTTGCAAGCAAATATAATCTCGCAGTAGAGATTCACCCTTATGATGGTGAGAAGTTTATAAAACTGCAGAATACAAACTGGCGTTTTCACCTCATCTGGATGCTTGCACAATGTGCAGATGCCTACCACTTTCTTACGCTTAATGGCTATGCAGATAAGTATCCAGGTATGCGTGTATGCTTTGCACACGGTGGCCAACTAGCACAAATAAATCTAGGGAGACGTATACAAGGTTTTGACGGAAGGCCAGATCTTTTTGAAGGAAAAACACACCCACGTAAATCTGTGGGGCATCCTAATATCTTTTTTGACACCCTAGTACACGATACAAATTCGCTTAAAATGGTAATAGAAAACCAAGGAAGTAAACAGGTCGTTATGGGACTTGATGATCCATACCCACTGGGTGAAATGGAAAGCGACAACCAGAGTAGTTATCCTGGTAAGATATTAGATCTTGCTTTAGAACGCGAGATTATTAATGCTACCGAGTATGACCAGATATGGGATGATAATGTTGTGCGCTGGCTATATGGAGATGATGAGAAGCGCAAAGAAGCTTTCAGGAAAAGAATATTAGGCGAAAAATAAATTTTTGTATTACCTAGACCTATCTCAAAAGCGATAGGTAATTTTGCCCTTTCAAACTTATTTATAATGCATTTTTTACCAGAGGAACTTGATGATTATGTGGTTGCCCACTCGGCGCAAGAACCAGCTCATCTCAAAGCGCTTACAAAGGAAACCTACCAAAAGATACTACAACCACGTATGCTTTCTGGTGCGTATCAAGGTAGAGTGCTTAGTATGATAAGCAAGCTAGTAAACCCAAAAAACATTCTTGAGATAGGGACTTTTACCGGCTACTCTGGCTTATGCCTCGCCGAAGGTTTACAACAAGAAGGGTCTCTACATACCATAGATATTAAGGAAGAACTTGTAGACTTCCAGCGCAAGCATTTTGACGCTTCGCCTTACGGATCACAAATTACACAGCACCTCGGTCAAGCGTTAGATATCATTCCAACCATTGACACTACTTTTGACCTCGTTTTTATAGATGCAGATAAACGTAACTACATTAATTACTATAATGTGATTATTGATAAGATGAGCAAGGGTGGCATTATCCTTTCTGATAATGTGCTCTGGAGCGGCAAAGTGGTTGAGCCACTTAATGAGAAAGACATAGACACTAAAGTGTTACTCGAGTATAACAAGCTACTCAATGAAGACAAACGTCTAGAGACCGTTCTATTACCTATAAGAGATGGGCTTACGGTGAGTCGTGTGAAGTAGTATATTACTCGTTTTAATTACGCTTTCGCGAAAGCGTAATTCTAGACATCATAAAAAAAAGGTCTCATTGATGGTTACAATGAGACCTTACTAATTTAAAAAACATACTATTTACTGCACAGCTTGATAGGCATCTATATTACCATAACCGTACTTACTACTCGTATTACCATATAAGTCTGATGACTGGCGTAGTCTATTAAGAACCTGCTGTCTTGACCAGTTAGGGTATTTTGACCAAACCATTGCGGCTACTCCCGCCATAGTTGCTGTAGCTACAGATGAGCCACCTACATAATCACGTTGCCCCTGATTGAAACCTATCACTGGTGTTGTTCTATTATCATTACTATCGCGCTCCATCACAATTGTAAACTGTATCTCACTACCATCGTGACAAACGTCGCACTCTCTATAACCTCCGGACCAGTCTGTCACCCCTGTCACTGCGACAGCCTCAGACATACTTGCTGGAAAAATAACTGGGTACCAGTTTGTAGCACTGGTGCTTGTACCACCAGCCGCAAATATGAGTTTACCACGACTATATGCATAACGCACAGCATCTCTTACATTACCTATACTCCAAGGGTACCCTATAGACATTGAGATAATATCTACATCATTCCTATCTGCAAGTGCTCGTAATGCGTTAGACACCCCCTTGCGCTCGTGATAATCATTAAGGACAACATCAGATGTTCCTCTATACATTACAAGATTTGCATCATAAGCTACTCCAGAAGGAAGGCCATCATTATTGCGAGGTCCGGCAGCGACTCCTGCCATACTTGTACCGTGACCACAACGGTCATTAGGTCCATCTAGATTATTAGACCACCACCAGGCAGAGTCTATATAAGTTCCATATTTTTCTACCGTTCTTCCGTTTATAGAAGCTCCATCTCCAAAACTGTTACCTAGCAATGGCTGGTTAGGTGAAAGACCTGTATCTATAATACCTATTGTGATACCTGCACCACGAGAGCGCCCCCAAGCGCTAGCTATATTGTGACGATCAAACGTCCAAGGTACTAGTGCTCCTGGCCATATACTTCTATAATCTGCACTATTAAGGCTACTACCACTAGTATCACAACCTGCACTGCGTGTTTGGGTAGGCGCCGGCTTTGCTCCCTGTGGAGTAGTGATGTCGTAATAAGAATAACCGTTAGGTTCTAAATACCTCACTCCATCTGAGGCTAGCAGCTCTCTTATAGTTTCTAGTTTTGTGACCTCAAGATCTACGACATTAAGAACCTCATCTTCTTTTACTCTGAAGTCTTTTTTGGCAACTTGCTCACTACTTTGAACCAAATCCATAAGACCGAGCCTTGTGGCATCAAGACGATCGTTTTTTTCTGTTCTAAAGCTTTCATTTTTTTCACCATAACCTATGGTAAGAACTTTACCTCCGTGCACTGTGGCACTCCAAAGTACATTGGCCGGGACTTCACTCCAAGAGAATGATTGTTTTTCATAAAATGACTGGTTGATTAAGGCGTTAATCTCTTCGATAGTTAAAAACGCGTCTGAATCTTGAAGGTTTACTTCTACATTTTCTGTAATAAGGTCTGACGCTTCATCTTGATCTTTTGTACAAGAGAATGCCGCAAGAAGGCACATTCCTAATACTAGGGAGCTTGTTTTCTTCATATTGATTGGGTTTGTGTTAAAACTGCCTCAATGTATTAAAATTTTAATAATTATGCGTGCATAATATTAAATTCGTAAAATTTTACATAAAATTTTGAAGAATACGCTTTTACCAACAAGCTGTGCTTATGTTTAATCTAAGCCTTTTGAAGTACCTGCTTACCTAAATATTTCCAAAAAAAGAAACCTATAGTAGTCCCCACAAGTGCCCCTACTAATATGTCACCAGGATAATGTACCCCCACAAGAATGCGACTCATAATAAAAAGTAGTGGCCAGATATAAAATACGTACACCCATTTAAATCTTGACTGCAATGCTAGTACAACAAATGTGGTCATTGCAAATGAGACCGCTGCGTGACCAGAGAAAAAACTAAAGTTACCCGGAGTTTGTAATACTCGTATAAGCTCTGCGAGCTCTGTATTATTATTAGGCCTTAGTCTACCTACTGTATTTTTTACAATTTCCGTCAGACCAAGAGTTACAGCAAAAACTACGAGTGTACTACCTACACCTATAAATGCCTTACGGCGTGTGTATACTATAAAAAAGAGAATAAAAAAGAGAATGTATAGCGGTGTCCAGTGCTCAATCTTAGTGACAAAAATCCAGAAGGCGTCATATTTTTCTATACCCAGACTATTAAGATATATAAATAGTGACCTATCCCATTGCTGGAGTTGTTCCCACATCTAGAGCGATCTTTTAATAGGGCCAGTGATGTCGTTTATATCTTCCTTTGCCTTATCTATTTCTTTCTTGATATCCTTAGTCACATCAAGATCTATATCGTTACGCTCTGCAGTTTTAGTTATTTCAGATTTGATATCATTTGTAGCGTCTTTAATTTGACGCATACCTTTCCCTAAACCACGTGCGATTTCTGGAACTTTATCTGCACCAAAAACCATAATCACTATAAAAATAATGAAGGCAATCTCGGTACCAGAAATAAATAGAGGTAAACTTATCATAGACTACAAAGATATTTAATAGCAATATGGTTTAAAAACTTTATATAATATTATTGAGCACATTAACGATGTGTTTTACGCTTTCGCGAAAGCGTAATCAGATTTTCATACTTTATTAACCAAAGCATAGAGTCTACCTGCTTAAATCACAAACTACAAAAACTCAAAAGCTTAAAAATCAACACGTTAATGATTTTAAAAAAGTTGCTTAAGCTATAACTAAAAAATCAATTAAAAAAAACTTTAAGATTTTTGTAACATTTTGCAACTTTGCCTCGTATAATAGACAAACGTCAACCCAAGTTTATTTCAGCCCTATGAGACAGCTTAAAATCACCAAGCAGGTTACTAACCGCGAGACCGCTTCACTAGATAAGTACCTTCAAGAGATAGGTAAAGTAGATCTTATCACTGCAGAAGAGGAGGTAGAACTCGCACAACGTATAAAAGCGGGTGACCACCGTGCACTTGAGCAGCTCACAAAGGCAAACCTGCGTTTTGTAGTATCTGTATCTAAGCAATACCAAAATCAAGGGTTAACGCTTCCAGACCTTATTAATGAGGGTAATCTAGGACTCATAAAAGCAGCACAACGCTTTGATGAGACGCGTGGGTTTAAGTTTATATCATATGCCGTGTGGTGGATAAGACAATCTATATTACAGGCGCTAGCAGAGCAATCTCGTATAGTAAGATTGCCTCTTAACAAAATAGGATCTATAAATAAGATCAACAAGACTTTTGCTTTTCTGGAACAAGCAAATGAGCGACCTCCTAGCCCAGAAGAGATTGCAAAAGAACTTGATATGACTATTAAGGATGTTAAGGAGTCTCTTAAAAATTCTGGCCGACACGTAAGTATGGATGCCCCTCTTATAGAAGGAGAGAATTCTAACCTTTATGACGTACTTAACTCTGGAGAGTCGCCTAACCCTGACCGTGCTTTATTGCACGAATCTCTTAAAACAGAAATAGAAAGAGCACTTGAAACTCTTACGCCTCGTGAGGCAGATGTAGTGCGACTTTATTTTGGCCTGGCAGATCAAAGACCTATGTCTCTAGAAGAAATAGGTGAAACCTTTGACCTCACTCGTGAACGAGTTAGACAAATAAAGGAAAAGGCAATACGTAGACTCAAGCATACCTCAAGAAGTAAAATTCTTAAGACTTATCTTGGATAAACGCGATATATGCACCGATAAAGTGCATAATCTCTTAAAGTTTTAGTTTAACTTTTTGTAGAAAGAAAGTTTTGGTATCTTTACCATACTTAATGTAAGTAATTAACGCCACTGGCGACCTAATAAAAGTAACAACAGTTTATCATAACTGTTCGTTTTTTGATTGATGAATGAATCCCCGGCTGATTACCGGGGATTTTTCATTTCCAATATTTAGATAATCTTATCTTTACCCTAAACAATACTTTATGTCTTCAAAACTTATAGCGCCTTCTGTACTAGCAGCAGACTTTGCAAACTTGCAACGTGATATAGAAATGATAAATACGAGTGATGCAGACTGGTTTCATATTGATATAATGGATGGTGTTTTTGTACCTAACATATCTTTTGGTATGCCAGTACTTAGAGATATCACTAAGCACGCAAGCAAACCTATAGATGTACACTTAATGATTGTAGATCCAGACAGATATATACAAACCTTTGCAGATCTGGGAGCAAACATTCTTACGGTTCATTATGAGGCTTGCACACATTTACATAGAACACTACAAGCTATAAAAAATGCTGGTATGAAAGCCGGTGTAGCCCTCAACCCACATACACCTATCGCATTACTAGAAGATGTAATAAGAGATATCGATCTTGTATGTGTAATGAGTGTAAACCCTGGGTTTGGTGGGCAAAAGTTTATAGAAAACACCTATGATAAAGTAGCAGCTCTTAAAAGGCTTATTACAAAAAAAGATGCTGCAACTCTTATAGAAATTGATGGAGGTGTTACTTCAAAAAATGCATCACAACTTATAGAGAAAGGAGCAGATGTGCTCGTAGCTGGTAGCTATGTCTTTAAGGCCGAGGACCCCGTAAGCACAATAAAAAATTTAAAGACTCAAATCTCTTAATTAGTCTCTTAACAAAACAAAAAAAGCCATCGCAGTATACTGCGATGGCTTTTTTTATAAATTCTTTTTGGTTAGTCTCTTGACATAAATATTCTAAGTATGTACCAAAATAATAGCATAAGTGATGCAAATAATCCCAAGGCAGCAGCTACATACTGCTCCTCATCATATTTATGAACCATATTTGAGGTTGTATAAAGTATAGATCCCGCAGCTAGTGCTACCATCCCAACGCTAAACCAAAGTCCTAAGTCAAATCCAAATAACAAACCTGCAACCATTAGGCCTATTGCGAGAAAGAAACCAATGGTAAGTATTGATCTTAAAAAGGAAAAATCCTTTTTTGTAACAATAACTACTCCAGATAGTCCTGCAAAAAGTGCAATGGTCATTACAGCTGCTTTTTGAAGCATCTCAACTCCATCTATCATTGAGAAAGCAATGAGCAATAAGGGTATAAAGATAAAAGCTTCGGCTACTACATAGATGCCTAGGGCAAGATAATGCTTGGTCTTATCACGGGAGTTAAGTGCTAGACCTTCGGCATAGTTTGTAATAAACATAAATGCTCCTAGTAACAATAACCAGCTCCACCCTCCAGTGAGTGACATTGCAAAATTTAAAATAGCAGGAGATTGAAAAAACAAGTATTCAGTAACTATAAATAGTAATACTGCTAGCGCAACATAGGTATATGTCTTTCGGTAGAAGTCTACGCGCTGCTCGTCTGAGAGTGCACTTACGGGTAAAAATTGCGGCTGTGGTGATTCCATAAAAATATATTTGATTGATGATTTCTAATTTTAAAAGTAACAAATGACAGCTTAGACTATAATACAGTTTCTATAACCTTTATAGAGCTCTGCCTAATTATACAAAATTACGCTTTCGCGAAAGCGTATACATTATTATTATCAAAGCTTATGCCTCTTACTCCGTTTTTAAAATTACTTTTTTGAGGATGCTCCTTTAAAGTTTTGTGAAGTGTTTTTAAATAGTACATTAAAAGTAGTAAGGCTTCCATAGATACGGGTAATGTACTGCTGCAAGTCTATCTTATCTTGATCATCAAGGTTTTTACTTGCGTTTATCTTTTGCTCCATCACACGTATGCGGTCGCGCACCATTACGATTTTATGGAAAAAACTATCTACAGGGATTTCTTTTGAGGCTAGGTTACTATCTTTTGGGTTAAAGGTAATTGTACCACCTCTCCACTTATCTGCTAGTGGCACGACCTCAGAGATGTCGCTGTACTTTTTTAACAAGTCTCTTAAAGACTTCTCCACTTCATAAAAACTTACCGTATCAACCTCATCTTCTATAGCTTCTATAACGTCAAAATGATCATCTAGCGTGATGGTCTCAAGCCCACCATCTATAAAAGTAACCCAGTATAACTCTGCGGTTACGTTTGTAATCACTCCCTTACCTAGTTTATGGTGATCTATTCTACTCCCTATTCCTAATAATGTGTTCATTTACTATTGTGTTTGTATAAGGTCTAAGATATTATTCTCTTTTGAAAATTACACATACTCATTGCAAAAATCACTTGTATTGAATTGTTGAGGGATTATTTTTTTTGAGAATTATGTTAACAAGAGTTTAACGTATGCTACAAAACCCATAGCACATAAGCTGCGTAGGTATCTGAAATAAATAACATACAACAATGAAAACAGTATCAAAAATTTTAATTGCCGGCGCACTTGTTGCTGGCGTGGGTGCCCTCATTGCGGCAGATCACCTAGACGCACCAGCTGTGGGAGGAACCACCGCAGACATCACAGACTATTTTGCCTTTGAAAGTGCAGAAAATGGAGACAACACCGTATTTGTAGCAAACGTGCAGAGCTCACTAGCACCTGCAGGTAATGACGCAACATTTGACGAGAATGTACTTATTGAATTTAATATAGATAACACGGGAGATCTAGTAGAAGATCGCGTGATACAGGCTATAGCTAGAGACGGGAGAATGTACTTTTTTGGACCATATGCACCTGCTACCACTGGATTAAATAGTACTATAGACGCCTCACAAATGATAGGTTCTGTAGCGATTACTACAGATGGTAATGCTATTACAGAAACTACAGAGGGTGGTATTAAAATGTTTGCAGGACCTAGAGAAGATCCTTTCTTTTTTGACTTTGGGACTTTTAATGCTGTTATAGGCGGTGATGCAGAAAACAATGGCCCTAATGGAGGTTTTCAAACTGCAGAAAATGCAGTAGACACCTTTGACGGTACAAATGTATTATCTATCGTGGTAGAACTCCCTAATGCTTTAATTGGACCTACAGTAGCTCACCCAGCAGGGTTTGATGTACAAGTATGGAACACTTGGGTAGAAGCAAAAAGACAACAATAACATTAAAGACTTATAAAGATGAAATTACAAAACATAAAATACCTCGTAGTAGGTGCCGTTCTAGCAGGGTTTGTATCGTGCAACGATGATGACGACTTATTTATACCTGCTCCAGAAGAGCAAATGGAAATAGAGGAGCTTAACTTTGAAGGAACTTTTGCTCAAGAAGACCAGATGGGTAGAGCAGCCATTAACACTGTTCTTAATGGTGATAGTGCTACAAAAAATAGCTTTAACCTTACCATACCATCTGAGATGGTGGCAAACTTTCAGCAAGGGTTTCTAGATAGAGCTGTTGCATTACACGCTGCTTTTGGTGTAGAATATGAAAATAACGTTCTTGGTCTAGATGCAACTACACTTACTACCGTACTTGCGGCAGATGTATTACAAGTTGCACCAGATGCTCCTACAACATATATAGATGGTGATGGTAATGTACTTACAGGTCGTAGTCTTACAGATGACGTTGTAGATGTATCACTTATACTTCTTTTTGGAGGTACTAACGGTGATCGCTTTAATGGTCAAGATCTTGATAATGATGGCGTGGCAGATTTACCAATACTTGTTACAGATAATGTACCTAACACTGGCGAAAACCCAAGCACCACATTCCCATACCTAGAAGGACCTCACTAGTCCCAAACTAATAATTACAAAGGGGCTGAAATTTTTCAGTCCCTTTTTTAATAAAACAAACTATGAAAACCTACCAACTATACCATACAAGATATTTAATAGCGTTATCTACGTTATTATTCCTCGCATCGTGCCATAGCCATAAAGACGAGACAATCACAAACCAAAATGACTATAACGCATATCTTACCTCAAGTAACATCACAAAACTTACTGAGCTTAATGACCAAGTAGTATTCTGGAACAGTCGTATTAAAAAAGACAGCTCACAAATAATAGACCTAAGCAAAAGCGCAGGAACTTACACCGCCCTTTTTAATCAAAATGCAGATATCGAGATGCTAAAAAAGGCTGAGCAAAATTTACATAAAGCTGCACAAAAAGCAGCGATAGGGAAAGACAACTACCTACGCGCTCTCGCTCAAAACTATATCACACAGCACCGTTTTAAAGAAGCAAAAACAATGATAGACTCTGCTGCACAAGTAGGCGGTGAGATAAGCGCTAGCAACTTTGTATTATTTGATGTGGCAATGGAGCTAGGTAATTATAAAGAAGCAAAAACTTTACTAGATAAAGAAGCAGATTTTTCTAACTACAATTACTTAATAAGACTTGCAAAATGGGAGGACTACAGTGGTAATCTAGATGCCACTATACAGCATATGGAAAACGCAATGCACATCGCAGAGCGCAGCAATGTTGCAGATCTCAAAATATGGGTATACACAAACCTAGCAGATTATTATGGGCACGCTGGACGCATAAAAGATTCTTACAATCACTATCTCAAAACTTTATCCCTAGACCCTACTAACGCTTACGCGAAAAAAGGAATTGCCTGGATAACATATTCATATGAAAATAACCCACAGGAGGCATTACGTATTATTGAAGGAATTGAAAAAGACGCAAAAAGCCCAGATTATGCATTACTAAAATCTGAAATCTATGAGTACACGGGCGATAACAAAACTGCCGAAAATTTAAAGAAACAATTTACAAATAGTGCCACTGCAATAAACTACGGCGATATGTACGGCGCTTACCTTGTAGAACTTTATGCATCTCAACCAGAAACAGCAGATAAAGCAATTACTCTAGCAAAAAAGGAAGTGAGCAACCGCCCCACCCCTATGTCTTATGATTTACTAGCCCACGCACATTATGGAAAAGGTGAGTACAAGCAAGCACTTAAAATTGCACAAGACCACGTAATAGGTAAAACATATGAGCCAGCGGCACAGTTTCACACTGCACAAATCTATAAAGCACTAGGTATGCAAAAAGATCTCACCCCAATTAAAGAAGAACTATTAGAAACAAGTTATGAGTTAGGACCAGTAACCTACTCAGAAATAAAAAATCTATAAAAGGAAACCAAGACACAAACTTTTACGTAAGTGTCTACATAAGAGGAAAACTATAAGGTTGGGTAGTTTTTTTTTGAGTTTGTTTGTAAACGATCTACTTTTTTAAGTAGGTCGTTTTTTTTTGTTTCTAACCCACCCCATAGTAAAAATTACACTCCGCATTATCAAACATATAGTAGAGCAGAGTTACTTAATTATATATAAGGTAAATGACAAGACACACAATTGCATTAAGTGTCTTATGTATAAAATTTAAGAAGGGAATTAAGAGGTTACTACGCCTAAGGTATAAAGTTGCTCAAGAGTAGGAGATTCACTTCCTCCGGCAGGTTCTAGCGTGATACCAAATGCTTCTGACTGGTTAGGATTATCAAGTTCAAAAATTTGATTACCCGTAACATCGTACTGGTCTAGTATCCCTAAGCTGGTAGGCGTGAGTGGTTCTAAAGTAAGCGACCATACTTGGTACACCTTTCCTTCTGGCGGTTCTGGCAGCCCCTTTACGTCTATATAAGCCTTTCCGTTTTCTTGATCCCAGTACACAGATGCATATGCTTCTGGTGCAACAGCTTGGGCACCTAGCGGTACAGCGATAAGATCTTGCTGTCTTATAACGTTAAGGATATCTTTTGTTTGCTGTAAATCAGATTCGGCTACTTGGGTTTTAGACTCTTGCAATAGTAACTCTCGCTCTGTATCTACAAGCTGGTTTTCTAGCTTACTGTTTTCAGTGTATAAATAACCTACTCCAGCAAGTAAAAGAATGGCTGCTGCCCATAATATTATGGTAGGTATAGGAGTTCGCTTTCGCGAAAGCGGTATTACTTTACCATCTACATCTATATACTTTCTAAGGTTACTAAAGTCTGCCACCTGAGCCGGAGCGGCTGCGCTGGCAAGTTTCAACAAGCTATTTTCTATAGAAACTACTTCTTGTAAGAGTACAGGATTTTGAGCTACGATGTGAGCAACTTCGACCATCTCTTCCTCAGGAAGGGTCCCATATACAAAGAGTTCAAGCACTCCTGAGTCTATATATGTTTGTGGGTCTTTCATTCTACTCCTACGATATCTCTTAATTTTTTTATGCAGATTCTATTTCTTGTTTTTACAGTTCCGAGAGGAATTTCTAGCTCTTCGGCTGTTTCCTTTTGGGTATACCCTTTAAAAAACAAGAAGTGAATTATCTTTTTACAAAGCGGTTCTAAAACGTCTACAAATTTTTGAATCCCTATGGCGTCTACAGAGGTATTAAAACTCCCTCTCGCTTCAAGAATATCTACGAAATATTCGGCTGTATGGTTTTTACGTTGATTCTTAAATGCCTTAGATCTTGTTTTATCTATTGCACTGTTGCGTGCTATGTTGAGCATCCAGGTAAAGAATCTACCTTTCTTTGGGTTATAACGATCTGAGTTATTCCAGATTTTTACAAAAGTGTCTTGTAGTACCTCTTCAGATAATTCTTTGTCGTGCAGTATACTATTAATAACTCCAAAGAGGCTCTCACTATATAGCTCATATATCTTCTCAAAAGACATAGCATCTTTTTGAAGAAATCTAGCAATTAAAGCATCTGGTTGTGTCATCATAGGGAAAGGGAAAGGTAATAATTATGCAGTAACAAATATGTTAAATAGTAAGTTTCTTAAAACTCTTTTATCATAGAATTTTATCTCTTATGTAACAATGGTTACGTACAACCTGAGTATTGCAAATTACTTTTACTTAAAACTTAAGATTATGCTCAAAGGAACTAAATTATATAGTGTGATACAGATGAAGTGCCCAGTGTGTCAAGAAGGTGATTTTTTTAAAGGACATCCTTATAAATTTAGTACAATGGGCAAAGTGCACAAGCGTTGCTCTTGCTGCGATACAAAGTTTGAGCTAGAAACTGGTTTTTATCAGGGTTCTTATTATGTTTCTTATGGTTTAGGAGTTGCTTTATTTATGGCTGTAGTAGTGCTTAATTATTTATTAAGAGAAGAACTTACACCTACATCACTTATGATCTCATTTGTAGTATCACTTATAGCACTGTTTCCATTACTATATGCGCTATCTAAAATTATTTGGGCGCAATTTTTCTTTAATTATGATAGTACTGCTAGTAAAAAATCTACGGTAACAAGCGCTTAAAGGCACTCATTTTTACCTCACTATAATATAGGCGATAATTACCTTATTTTTGTAGTACTTATTATGTCTGTAATAATTAGACAAACCCTTTAGAAATTATAATTTATGGAGGTATCGCACCTTGTAGATGCAATAAATGCTCAAAAAAGAGAAGTGCACATTACCGTGCGATTAAAGAAGGAATCACAAAGATTTACTCAACTTCTTTTTGACACTCTTTTTGATATAGAGACAGATGTACAGACATCACTTATAGAACTAGAAGTTTTATTTACCACCATAAGAGACCTAGCTTGTCCAGAGATAAAGGGAAAGCCTTGTAAGACGTGGGTAGATTTTATGCAAGTGATACCCACTATTTGTACTAATCTCAAAAAAGACGCACAGGCCATACTTGCAAATGATCCTGCCGCACAAACCCTAGAAGAAGTCTACCTTGCCTACCCTGGCTTTTTTGCCATATCTATCTATAGAATGGCAAAAGAATTTTACAACCTGGGCCTACCACTCATACCAAGATTAATGACAGAGTATGCTCACCAGCTTACAGGTATAGACATACACCCCGGCGCTACCATAGGTAGCTCGTTCTTTATAGATCACGGGACCGGTGTAGTTATAGGAGAAACGGTAGAAATACGCGATCACGTAAAACTGTATCAAGGAGTAACACTAGGAGCTCTTATTGTTACTAAAGAATTACAAAACACAAAACGCCACCCCACTATACTAGACAACGTAACCATCTATGCAAATGCTACTATACTAGGTGGTGATACAGTAATAGGTGAGCACAGCGTTATAGGTGGTAACACCTGGATAACCTCATCTATAGAACCCCATACATTTGTCGTACATAGACCAGAGCTACAAGTATCTACAAAAACAAATAAGAAAAAATGAATAAAACACTCATAGATAGAATAGGTAATACACCACTTGTAAAGTCTACTACACTTAATACAAACCCAAACGTAGATCTATATTTTAAACTTGAGGGAAATAACCCTGGAGGGAGTGTAAAAGATCGTGCTGCTCTTAATATGATTAAGACTGCACTAGATGCTGGCGAGATTGATAAAACGTCAAAACTCATTGAGGCTACTAGTGGTAATACGGGTATCGCGCTAGCTATGATTGCAGCCATTTATGGTCTAGATATAGAGCTTGTAATGCCAGAAAAGGCTACCAAAGAGAGAGTGCAAACTATGCGTGCTTATGGTGCAAAAGTAACACTACACCCAGATGGTATAGAAGGTGCTCGAGATTATGCTATCGATAAAGTAAAAAATGAAGGCTATTACAGCTTTAACCAGTTTTCTAATGATAATAACTGGAAAGCACACTACAAGTCTACAGGTCCAGAAATTTGGAGAGATACAGATGGAGAAGTAACTCACTTTGTATCATCTATGGGCACAACCGGTACCATTATGGGTACCTCAACCTACCTCAAAGAGCAAAATAAAAGTGTTGAGATAGTGGGCGTACAACCCACAGATGGTTCTAGAATACCCGGTATACGTAAATGGCCAGAGGCTTATCTCCCAGCTATATTTGACGCTTCAAAGGTAGATCGTGTTCTTGAAGTAAGTACAGAAGAGGCAATTGCAATGGCTAGACGTCTCGCAAAAGAAGAAGGTATTCTTGCGGGTATGAGCAGCGGTGGTGCTACAGCAGCAGCACTTAAACTGGCAAGCACGCTTGAGAGTGGTATTATTGTAAGTATTATATGTGATCGTGGTGATAGATACCTATCATCTGAGCTTTTTGAATAGATAGCCGCAATTATAGATTGTATTCTTTATAATTACGCTTTCGCGAAAGCGTACTACTCCCCTATTGTTGTCCTTTTTTAAAACCGTAGGTGTTTTGACTCACAAAGTCTTTTGGAAAAACCTCATCTCCGGGAAAACCTAACTCTATAGTACCGCTATCCTCAGGTATATAATCTGTCTTAAAAATATAGTCCCATACACTTAGCGATATTCCAAAGTTTACTCCATAAGTTCCTTCGGGAATGGTATATGCGTGATGATACAAGTGCATTACGGGGTTATTAAAAATATACTTTAAAGGACCCCAGGTAATCTTAATGTTTGCGTGATTTATGTGACCTATTGCTATTGCAATAAAGTGCACTATGTATGCCTGTGTAGGTTCAAAACCAAAAAGAATCATTACGCCAAATGTCTTAAGTGGTTTATAGAGAATATTCTCCATCCAGTGATAGCGCAAGTGTGCTGCAAACCCCATTTCTTTTACACTATGATGCACCTTGTGGTACTTCCAGAAAAAAGGATATTTATGCAATAAGCTGTGTGTAAACCATTGCACAAAGTCCAGCACAATAAAAAAGACGAGTAACTGGCTCCACATAGGCCAAGAAGATGGATCAAAAAGCGCTAGAGAATCTTCGCTTATCCCTATATCTTCAAAACCAAGTTGTAATAACTTATAAAAACCACTTATTGCTATTGTAAACAAGAAGAAATTAAAAAACATATAAAAGCCATCTAGCCAGAAGTCTTTTCTAAAAACAGATTGCTCCTTCCTCCAGGGAGAAAGTATTTCCATAGACCAGACAAGTAGCGACAAAATGATAAGCCCCCAGAAGTAATTAGTATACCAAGGGACTTCAAAAATGACAGATTTCCAGGTCCAATCTATGGTACCTAGAATTGCATCTTTAAAACCTATCATATATTTTTCCATATGTTCTTAACTAGAGTGCTAGACTTTTACACATATAAGTAGACGTAATTTGCTAGTAATCTTACAAACTTTGCTACCTTTTAAAGCGCACAACTACATTTTGTAAAATTAATGAATTCTATATCTTTCTTACTGTAACTTTTGTTACTTAAAGGACATTAGAATTAGGTTAACTTTACAATACTAAAAATACAGTAGTAATGTAATGCTTCATAAAAACTGAAGCATCTATCATCTTAATTGCAATTTACAAACTGACTTATTTATATATAAATGATTCAAGAACTTAAGCAAAATTACGGTCACCTTTTTGAAGACGACTTAATAAACGAGATTGCGCAAGTAGGGACTTATAAAGAAGTTCCCGCTGGCTTTAAACTTATGGAGATAGGCTCTTACATAAAAGGTATGCCTTTACTTATCTCTGGTGCTATAAAAATATTGCGAGACGATAAAGAAGGGGATGAACTCCTACTCTACTACCTAGAAAAAGGTGATACCTGCTCTATGACTATGAGTTGCTGCCTAGGGCAAACAAAGAGCGAGATTAGAGCCATCGCAGAGACTGACACCGTTCTTATAATGGTACCTATTCAAAAAATGGAGATGTGGACTTCAAAATATAAATCTTGGAGAAATTTTGTTTTTGAAAGCTATCACACCCGTCTCAATGAGATGCTCCACACCATAGATAGTATTGCTTTTAATAATATGGACCAGCGTCTTCTAGAATACCTAAAAAATAAGTCTAGAATTAATGAAGATAACAGCATACGCAACACACACCAAGAGATTGCAGGAGAACTACACAGCTCGAGAGTAGTTATATCCAGGCTCCTCAAGAAATTAGAAAAACTAGGTAAAATAGAATTACATAGAAATTATATAGAAATCATAGATTTAGACTAGCTATGTAACCTTTGTTACTGCCAGTAGTTTTATATCAGAATACATTTGCTGTAAAATACAAAGTTTCATTATGGAAGTTTTAGAAGTATTAGGATATATAAGTGCTCTCATTATAGGCATTTCTTTAGGTCTCATAGGTGGTGGTGGCTCCATACTTGCGGTACCTGTTCTTGCATATTTGTTTTCTGTAAACGAAAAAGTAGCAACTGCATACTCTTTATTCATTGTAGGTGCTAGTGCGCTCGTAGGCGGGCTTAAACAGCATCTTAAAGGATATGTAGACTGGCGTACTGCAGTAGTATTTGGTATTCCTGCTATTGTGGGAGTTACAGTGGTAAGGCATTATGTAGTGCCAGCTTTACCAGACGTTTTATTTACCATAGGTGATTTTGATTTTACACGCAGGATGGCAATGTTTGGCCTCTTTGCAATACTAATGATACCAGCGGCTTTCTCAATGCTCAAAAAGCGTAAAGAATGCCCAGAAAAAAATGATGGTAAGGTATCGTATAACTATCCTCTTATCTTAATAGAAGGATTGCTAGTAGGTGCGATTACTGGTATGATAGGTGCCGGTGGTGGTTTTTTAATCATACCCGCGCTAGTAATACTTGCAAACATAAAAATGAAAGTAGCCGTAGGGACATCACTCATAATCATAGCATTTAAATCTCTTATGGGCTTCTTTTTAGGTGACGCTTTAACGATGGATGTAGACTGGGTATTTCTCTCCATTTTTACACTAATCTCTCTTGTGGGAATTTTTATAGGCAGTTATTTAAGTAATTTTATAGATGGACAGAAACTCAAAAAAGGTTTTGGTTACTTTATCCTCGTGATGGCGGTATTTATTTTCTATATGGAGTTCTTTGTTAAATAATTCAAGCCTCAACACATTATATAAAAGACCTTCTCACGAGGTCTTTTTTTATTTACAGCCATATAATATGACAAATGTCATAGTTTTATAATTACCTCCCTTTCTGTAACATAAGTGACCAAACTACTCATAAAAGCCTATTACTTTTATAGTGTTTAACATTAAAATCTATTCACAATGAAAGTAGAACAAATTTATACCGGATGTATCGCACACGCTGCATACTATATAGAAAGTAATGGCGAGGCAGCAGTGTTTGATCCATTAAGGGAGGTACAACCATATATAGATCGTGCACAAAGTGACAATGCAAAAATTAAGTATGTTTTTGAAACTCACTTTCACGCAGATTTTGTGAGCGGTCATCTTGATTTAAGAAAAAAAACCGGTGCAGAGATTGTATTTGGTCCTGGAGCCAAGCCAGCTTATGAAGCTACAATAGCAACAGATGGGCAAATCTTTTCTATAGGTGATTATAAAGTAAAAGTAATACACACCCCTGGTCATACTATGGAGAGCACCACCTACCTACTCATAGATGAAAATAATTCTGAACACGGCATCATAACTGGTGACACCCTCTTTATAGGAGATGTGGGTCGTCCAGACCTTGCTCAACACGTAGTGTCAGACCTCACAGAAGAAAAACTTGCAGGCCACCTCTATGATTCTCTTAGAGATAAGATACTACCTCTAGATGATAA
Organism: uncultured Dokdonia sp.; assembly: GCF_947496725.1. GTDB lineage: Bacteria > Bacteroidota > Bacteroidia > Flavobacteriales > Flavobacteriaceae > Dokdonia. Next base: position 205,978 of record NZ_CANMDS010000004.1, on the reverse strand, counting down.
GCTCATCGTCTACCCTAATCACGGTGCTGGATCTGCCTGCGGAAAAATGATGAGCAAGGAGACTACAGACACACTAGGAAACCAAAAGAAGTATAACTACGCTCTTCAAGATATGAGTAAAGAAGAGTTTATAAAGGTGCTACTAGATGGACTCACTGCTCCTCCAGGATATTTCCCGCAAAATGTTCTTATGAATATTAAAGGATATGAAAGTCTAGATACCGTGATGAGTAGAGCTACAAAAGCCCTCACTCCAGAAGAGTTTGAGCTTGTCGCAAATGAAACTGGTGCTCTTATGCTTGATACTCGTAATGCCTCAGACTTTGCTTCTGGATTTATACCTAACAGTATTAACATAGGATTAGATGGCAATTTTGCACAATGGGTTGGTGAGATGATTCCAGATGTAAAACAAGAAATTTTACTCATAACCTACCCAGGTAAGGAAGAAGAAGCAATCACTAGATTATCTCGCGTAGGGTATGATTATGCAATAGGCTATCTCAAAAAAGGTTTCGGCGCTTGGAGAGAAAGCGGCAAAGGCATTGAGACCACAGCACGCATAAACGCAACAGAGCTAGCTACACGTTACAAAAGTGAGCAACCACTTATAATAGATGTACGTAAAAAGAGTGAATATGACTCTGAGCATATAGTTGATGCTATAAACATACCACTTAATGAGATCAATAAGCACCTTGCTCAGTTTCCAAAAGAGGTTCCATTTATAGTACATTGTGCTGGTGGTTATAGAAGTATGATAGCCGCTTCAATTTTAAAACAGCGTGGCTGGGACAACTTTGTAGATGTTACTGGCGGTTTTAAAGAGATTGCTGAGACAAGCATCCCAAAAACTGACTATATTTGCCCTACTACGTTACTATAAAGTAGCACGTATTATGATAAACTCCTATTAACACTTGGTAATAGGAGTTTTTATTAATTTTACCCTATGTAACTTAGGTTACTGTAAAGACACTACTTGTGTTATAATTTTACACTATTAATTATTAGTACGCTTTCGCGAAAGCGTATCCAAAAATATACTTATGAACGTTGAACAAATCTACACAGGATGCTTAGCACAAGGTGCCTATTATATAGAAAGCAAAGGTGAAGTTGCTATAATTGACCCTTTAAGAGAGGTAAAACCTTATCTTGATAGAGCAAAACTTGATGATGCAAAAATCAAGTATATTTTTGAAACTCACTTTCACGCAGATTTTGTGAGTGGGCACGTAACACTAGCCAAAGAAACAGGCGCTCCTATCATATATGGTCCAAATGCAAACCCTTCTTTTGACGCAATAATTGCAAAAGATGGCCAAGAGTTCAAGCTAGGTGATGTAACTATTATAGCATTACACACACCAGGACACACGATGGAAAGTACAACTTACCTTCTTAAAGACAAAGATGGTAAAGACCACGCGATTTTTAGTGGTGACACTTTATTTCTAGGAGATGTAGGAAGGCCAGATCTTGCTCAAAAAATGGGAGAACTCACAGAGCGTGACCTTGCAGGTTTTTTATATGACAGCTTACGCACTAAAATAATGCCCCTTGCAGATGATGTTACAGTATATCCAGCGCACGGTGCGGGATCTGCCTGTGGTAAAAATATGATGAAGGAAACCGTAGACACTCTAGGGAACCAAAAGCAAATGAACTATGCCTTGAGAGCAGATATGACTAAGGAAGAGTTTATAAATGAGGTTATAGATGGACTATTACCGCCACCTCAATATTTTCCGCTCAATGTAAAAATGAACAAGGAAGGCTATGAAGACATACAAGATGTTTTAAAAAGAGGTACACAAGCCTTATCACCACAAGCTTTTGAGGCTGCTGCAAATGAGACGGGTGCTATTGTACTAGATGTACGTCATCAAGATGAGTTTGCAAAGGGTCACATACCTAGGTCTATTTTTATAGGTCTCAAGGGAGGTTTTGCTCCGTGGGTAGGAGCCCTTATTGCAGATGTAAAGCAACCTATATTACTAGTAACAGAACCTGGTAAGGAAGAAGAGACCGTGACACGATTATCACGTGTAGGTTTTGACAACACACTGGGATATCTCAAGGGTGGTTTTGATGCCTGGAAAAAGGAAGCTCTTGAGTATGATACTGTAAGCTCTATAACGGCTGCACAATTTAAGTCTGATCTTGAAAAAACTAAAAAACCGGTATACGATGTACGTAAAGAGAGTGAGTATTTATCTGAGCGTGTAAAAGACGCTCACCTCACACCACTAGATTTCTTAAATAATCACCTTGCAGAGTTTCCAGAAAACGACACTTTTTATGTACACTGTGCTGGAGGATATAGAAGTATGATTGCTGCATCTATTTTAAAAAGCAGAGGCGTACACAATCTTATAGATGTAAAAGGTGGTTTTAAAGCCATAAAAGAAGCTGGTGTACCTGTTACAGATTTTGTGTGTCCAACAACATTATAAAAATTTTAAAATGAAAAATATAAATCAAGCCGAATGGCAAGAACTCATTGCAAATGACAGTCAGGCTGTAATTCTAGATGTAAGAACTCCTGGAGAGTGTGCAGAGGGTATACAGGCTAATGCTCAAATGATTGATTTTTTAGACCAGCCCTCGTTTATGGCTTCTATAAAAGAGCTTGACACCTCAAAAAATTACTACATCTATTGCAGGAGCGGTAATCGTAGTGGGCAAGCTTGTCAAATACTTGATAATATGGGTGTACAAAGCACATACAATCTTACGGGTGGAATGATGGCCTGGACAGGAGAAACGGTAGCACCATAACACATAATTTGCCTCATTATAATTAAGGCTTATTATTTTAAATTAGTGAAGAAAAAAGTGACTGTACAAACAGTCACTTTTTTTTGTTTTAAAAGCATTGCTATGTAACCTAAGTCACTGACAAACGTATACTAAGCGCTTATCTTTGAGTAAAAATAATAATGAAACTTACACTCATACTTATGTCATTTCTATCCTTACTTTTCGGTGATAAATTGCAACAGAGCGATGCTATCACAATACTCGACAGAGACGCTTTTAAAAGCGCAATAGCAACCCCTGGTGTGCAGCTCATAGATGTACGTACTGCAAATGAGTACAGCTCTGGTCATATAGCAAAAGCACAAAATATAGATTACTTTAAAACATCAGAGTTTACAACTAAGGTAAATAAACTTGATAAAGATAAACCGGTGTACCTCTATTGTAGATCTGGTAATAGAAGCCAGCGCGCTGCGGCAAAATTAGATAGCCTAGGTTTTAAAATCATCTTTGATCTAGAAGATGGTTATAACAACTGGAAATAGCTTATTCTATAAATCATAATGATTATAACTTATGCAATCACGCTTTCGCGAAAGCGTAATTAATTATATCAATTTACTTAATCTCTTCATCAAAATATTACACTATGAAAACGGCTATAATTGTTCAAAATCTAAGATGTGGTGGCTGTGTTAATACAATCACTACAAAAATTAATGCATTAGAAAATGTACATAATGTTAGTGTAGATCTAGAATCATCTACAATCTCCTTTACTGCCGAAGATGCTCTAGATGCGCTATCTGTAAAGGAAACTCTAAAAAAATTAGGCTATCCATCTATAGAAGATGATAATGGTGTATTGTTAAAGGCAAAATCTTTTGTAAGTTGTGCTACGGGAAAAATAACCTAACCTATGAGCACACTAGAGCAATCACTAAGAGATAAACTGGCGATAGATAGAACGAGACTGGCAAACGAGAGAACCTTTCTTGCTTATTTTAGAACGTTTATTGTTTTTTTAAGTTCTGGTTTTGCTATTATAAAATTAGACCTGTTAAACGAAATACGCTGGATAGGTATTATGCTCATTGTTATAGGACCTGCCTTATTAATTATAGGTTTGTTTCGCTTTTTATATGTAAAGAAGAGTATCAAAAACTACTATAAAGAGTAATGTATTATGAAAGCCTCTTGCTTTCTCTTCCTTATTGCCCGCAACATATAACTATTTACATCTTCCAAAAAAGGCTTTACGATGCACAATCAATAATTTGATTTTGTAAACATAATAGCCGTACTCACTTTTAGATTTTAATGAATTACGCATCCGTTTGCTTCACGAAGCTTATGGAACAATACTCGTATTTTATGATGAGATTTTTTATACTTTTTAGTTTCCTCTGTTTTGGCATCACAAATGCTACTGGTCAAAATACTAGCACAAGATATAGTAGCTGGAACACTTTTGATGTTTCAAAAAAAATCAATCAAAATTGGTCTATAAATACTGAATTTAACCTGAGACGCACACAGTTCTTAAAAGATTGGGAACAACTTGTAATACGCCCTTTTGTCCATTATAAATTTGAGAATGATCTAGATATAGCATTTGGTTATAGCTACATACGCAATTATAAACACGATGGTAATAGCCTACCTCTTGATATCATAGAGCATAATGTTTTTCAACAACTTACTCTTACACATAGGTTTTCAAATTTTATTTTAGATCACAGATTGCGTTTTGAAGTAAGACATATAGACAACATTACAGAACTTTTTAATGAAGTCTATGATGTAGACGGCGCGAGAATAAGAAACCGTTTTCGTTATAAATTTCAAGTAAGAATACCTTTAAGAATATATAGTGATAATCGCGTCTTAAGCGCTGTACTATATGATGAGGCCTTTTTGAACCTAGAAACTGGTTTGAGGCCAAAAAAGCTCGATCAAAACTGGATGTTTGTGGGTTTAATCTTTCGCGTAAGCAAACAAGTTAAAGTACGCTCTGGATATCACGACATATATGCAAAGAGAGAAGATCTATTTATAAACAACCGAGTGTGGGAAACTACACTTACTTATACATTTTAACAATGAAACACTCTTTAATATTATTAATCGCTATTCTAATAATAAGCTGTGTACAAAAAACAGATTTGCATAAGGATGCACACTGGAGCTATGAAGGTGAGACTGGACCAATACACTGGGGAGAAATTGAAAAAAATTCTGATTGTGGAGGGTTGTTTCAATCACCTATTAATATTGTAAACTATGAGGTAGATAGCTTATTAACTCCACTTAACATCACCTATTCTGATAGCACACATATACACGACATTATAAATAATGGACACACGATACAGTACAATTTTGACAGTGGAGATTATATTACGATAGAGGGAATGACTTATGAGCTAAAGCAGTTTCATTTTCACGAACCAGCAGAGCATCTAATAGATGGTATACGTTACCCTATGGTGATTCATCTCGTGCACAAAAGTAAAAATGGCAAGTATGCCGTACTAGCTGTTATGGCAAAGGAAGGGAAAAGTAGTAAACCTTTTGATTTTCTTGAAAGCTTTTTACCCATCCCAGTGGGTGAAAACCGTATTGTAGATAGCGCTTTTGATATGAACCTCAACCTGCCTGATAATAGAGCTTACTTCACATATAGTGGCTCTCTCACCACTCCTCCTTGTACAGAAAACGTACAATGGTTCATTTTTAAAAACCCAATTACCGTCTCGCTAAGTCAAGTAGAAAAACTAAAGGCTCTAATGCCACTCAATAACTATAGAGATGAACAGTCACTTAATGATAGAGAGATTAAGCTGTCTAAATAAAATAGACACCTTGCTTGTTAATTTATTAAAAATACCTACTGTGTGTAACACAAGTTACAGTAATCGCAATATAGTTGCTTTATTTTTAACGAGTTAACAAACAAACACAGAAAATGACATCACATTATCAAGTACTCATCATAGGCGGAGGAACAGCAGGTATAATGACTGCTGCACAACTTCTTAAAAATAAAAAATCAAGCAGCGTTGCAATCATAGAGCCGGCAGATACACATTATTATCAACCAGCCTGGACACTAGTAGGTGCAGGTACTTATGATTTTGACAAAACTGCAAAACCTATGGCTTCTGTCATTCCAGATGGCGCAGTATGGATAAAAGATAAAGCTACGGGGTTTAATCCAGAAAAAAATAGCGTACTCACCGAATCTAATGGTAGTATCACCTATGATTATCTAGTTGTTGCTCCAGGTCTTGCTTATGACTTTAGTCTTGTACCCGGTCTAGGCGAGGCAATAGATAATGGTGTAGTGTGTAGCAACTATACAGATCCAAAACATACTTGGAATGTCATAAAAAACTTTAAAGGGGGTGTCGCACTCTTTACACAACCAGCCACTCCAATAAAATGCGGTGGAGCTCCTCAAAAGATTATGTATCTAGCCGAAAATCACTGGCGTAAAAATAATATTACTACAAAAACAGATATTGTCTTTGCGACAGCAGGTACCATAATTTTTGGAGTCAAAAAAATTGCAAAAACCCTGATGGAAGTTGTAAACCGAAAGGATATCAACCTTCGTTTTAATCATAAACTCGTGGCTGTAGATGGGCCAAATAAAATTGCTTGGTATGAACTCACAAAAGATATCTCGGCTGGTGGCTGTGTGGTTATGTCTGGCGAGGACGAGGATAAATATCTAGATGAAAAATTTCAATACAACTACAAAAATGTAAAGGTAACTGTAAAGGGAGATAGGTATGGTATACACTATGATATGATGCACACAGCTCCCCCATCTGTCGCACCTAAGTTTGTAAGAGAATCTACACTAGTAAATAATGCAGGCTGGCTTGATGTAGATCACCATACAATGCAGCATAACACGTACCCAAATATTTTTGGGCTTGGAGATGTAGCTGCCTTACCTACAGCAAAAACTGGGGCTGCGATACGCAAGCAAGTACCTATTGTGGTAGATAACTTAGGCCTTCTTATACAACATAATAAAATAGGTACTCAATCATATAAAGGGTACTCATCGTGCCCACTTGTAACAGATTATGGTAAAATGGTCCTTGCAGAGTTTGATTATCACAACAATTTTACCCCAGATCCAAAACTCAAGCAACTACTCATAAAAGATAGCTCAAAAGAACACTGGAGATTGTGGATGCTCAAAAAATTTATGCTACCCTACTTATACTGGAATAAAATGCTAAAAGGGCAAAATGTATAATGAATACAGTAACCCCATATTGTATAGAGGCAAGATCTAAGATCTTGCCTCTTGTAATTTATAGCAAGCTCTATCTTTCAACAAGAAACTCAGCTTGTTAAATCTTTTATAAAAGAAAGGCTGTGTAACAAAGGTTACTATAGATACTCTGGTTATAGTGTATATTTATATCATAATTAAAAACAATAACAAAAAACTATATTATGAATAACGAAAACCTATTACCAGAGAAACCTATAGCAATGCCTAGAATTGGAGATACAGCTCCAGATTTTACAGCAGTAACTACAAAAGGAACTATCCAGATGTCTGATTTTGCAAAAGACAAGTGGATTGTAATGTTTTCTCACCCTGCAGATTTTACACCAGTCTGTACAACAGAGATGAGTGGTTTTGCACAACGCAAACCAGAGTTTGATGCACTTAACACAGAACTACTAGGTTTAAGTATAGACAGCATACACGCACACTTAGGGTGGGTTCAAAACGTGAGAGAAAATACGGGTGTTTACTTTGACTTCCCTATAATTGCAGATATAGATATGAAAGTATCTAAGCTTTATGGAATGTTACAACCTAACGAGAGTGAGACTGCAGCCGTAAGAGCCGTATTCTTTATAGACCCTTCAAAAAAGATAAGACTCGTAATGTACTACCCGCTCAATGTAGGGAGAAATATGGACGAAATTTTAAGAGCTTTAGATGCACTTCAAATGTCTGACAAGCATAAGGTTGCAATGCCTCTAGACTGGAAAAGAGGTGATAAAGCTATCTGCCCTCCACCAAAATCACTTGATGCTCTTAATAAGCGATTACAAGATGACAGTGTAGAAAAAGTCACTTGGTATCTAGCAAAAAAAGATATTTAAAAATCAAAGGGCTTTTACTCTAGATAAGTAAAAGTCCTTACCTTTTGGTCAACCTATAAAAAATACCTTAAGACACTAAGGCGTAAGTCTTAGTATAGCTATTAACAACCTTAAAAAATAACAATTATGAAAAAACTAAATAACATAGGCCTAGACGTAACCTCATCACAACAAACGGCAGATGAGCTTAACGATTTACTATCTAACTACCAGGTGTTTTATATGAACCTAAGAGGCTTTCACTGGAACATAAGAGGAAAACGATTTTTTGAATTACACCTTAAGTTTGAAGAATTATACAACGACGCACTTATAAAAGTAGATGAGATTGCAGAGCGTGTACTCACGCTAAGTGCGACTCCACTTCATACATTTACAAAATATCTTGAAGTGTCAGAAATAAAGGGTACTGAAGATATTACAGATGGAGAAACTGCAATATCAAGTATTCTAGAAGCCTTAACAGTACTCCTAAAAAAAGAAAGAGCAATCCTCTCTATCGCTGGAGATGCAAATGATGAAGGTACAGTAGCACTTATGAGTGATTATATTGTACAGCAGGAAAAACTAGTCTGGATGCTCTCTGCTTATCAAAACTAGTATAGGTACGCTTTCGCGAAAGCGTAAAAAAGCCCTTTTGATGAACTCAAAAGGGCTTTTGTAATTAAGATAGTTAAAACAAATACTTTGCAAATACTGAAAAGTTTCTCCCTGGATCATTGATAGGAACTCTATCAAACCCCTCCTGGTTTACAAAGGAAAAATTTAAGTGATTGTTATATGTCTCATCAAATAGATTGAGAACAGCAAGACCTATATGTACATTTGTTATAGGCTCTACGCCTATTTTAAAATCTAATGTTTGGTATCCCTCTGTCTCTTGCTCTCTAAAACTAGTAGAAATTTCTTCTTGTTGAGAAGTAAGATTATAATCTAGGCTCGACCATAAGTTTCCTCTTTCATAACGCACTCCAAAGCGAGTTGTAAGAGGTGGTGTTAATGGCAAAGATTCATCTAGATCTTCATTTCTGGTATATACGTATGCGAGAGCGGTATAAAAGTTATAGTACTCCATAAAGTCAATAGAGAGATCTGCTTCAACACCCGTCTTGAACGCCTTGTCTACATTAATAAAGCGCTTTACCTCTTGAGGTTGTGCGGTGGGGTTAAACTTTCTATCTAGCATAGGGTCTACGACGGGCACAATATAATTTTCATAAATAGAATAATACCCAGACACATTGTACTGTAATGCATCTACTCCCCTTGTAAATCTCTTTTTCCCGCTAAGACCTATTTCAAACTGATTATTAACCTCTGCATCAAGATAAGGGTTACCTACATACTCAAAGGGATCTTGCCCCACTTGAAAGTGATTAATGTACCTCTCTATCATATTTGCACTGCGCGTTCCTCTACCAAAGGCGACCTCAAGCGTATGTACCTCAGAGAGCTTTTGCTTCACAGATACTGTTCCAGAAAAGTTAGACTCGGTTCTATTTTTTAGGTCTGGATATAATTCCCTAAAATCTTCTTCGGGATCTCGTATATCTGATGTCACAAGGTCTAAGCGTACCCCAGCAGTAAGGAGTGTACTATTTGAAAACTTATATTTATGTTCTGTAAAAATCCCAAAATCATTTATATAAGAATCTTGCCATACTTTATCTTGAAAATACAACGGCTCTGCGAGCTCCTCTCCCATCATATTACGTTTTACAAGTCGTGATCTTCCTCCATCACGTGCCACTAGTAAGGCATCAAGTCCAGAGTAAACGGTCCATTCTTCAGCTGGCTTAAGTTTAAACTCAACTTTTCCTCCAGCAGTTGTAGCATCTATAGTAGATAACGCTTCGGTCATTGCAAATGAAGGTCTGTTATTATTAGACATTATATGGTCTACATAAGAGTAATAGGCTTTTGCATTTATCTCTTTTATAAGCCCCTTAAGTCCGTTTATTTTATAATCTAGTGATAGTATAGAACTGTTATCCTCTTCTGTATCCATAGGCAATCCCGCGTGTAACACATCTCTACCGTAAGACTGTCTCCAGTGAGCTTGAACACGTTGTGTATCGCTTATATTATACCCTACCTTAAGACCATAATCTAGGCTTCTAAATGATGAAGGGATAACCGTACCCGCACCATCTTTGTAATTACCAAAATCTCGATAACCAGCATTTGCTGTGATATCATATGCATCTGTAACCTGTTGTAACTTTATAGACGACACAGATGCACCACCATTAGACTCATAACCAGAGCTTACACTCCCGTGCAAGCCCATTTGCATAGATTGAGGTGTTTGAGTTACAAGGTTTACAATCCCTGCAAAGGTGGAACCATATCTCATCGTGTAGGGCCCCTTTATAATTTCAATTTTTTCAATATCCTCTGGCACCACGTGTGTTGTAATAGGATCCATTCTATTAGGACAGGCGTGCATTGCCTTAGTACCTCCATCAAATTGAATATTTAATTGCTCATACTGTGACGCTCTAAACGAAGGATCTATAGCATAATTTCCTCTCTTTATAAGAGTAAAAGCATTAATATTACTAAAGAGATCTGCAACATTTTTAGGTTGAACTACCTTCTTTACAAGATCTGTTTTAACTTTAGAAAGTACGGGGTCTGTACTGGCCTTTCCGGTGACCATTACGGTATTAAGTTCTATTACCTTTCCTTTAGAACTATCTATCTTTTTTTCTACTATTTGTCCATAACAGACCATAGTAGGTATTGCGCATAAGAGCGCGAGAAACATCTTTTTCATTTCTTAAATTGTTAATCATCATTAAGTGATGATAATATTGTTATAAGTTATTATATGAGATAATACTCCGTACAACGAGGAGGATGAAAAATCAGGTTTGTAAAAGAGGATTGTAAAAATTGCTTGTATACAATATCATTACCGCGATCTAACTTTATAAGTATATATGAGGTTAAAACTACGTCAAGCTCGCAAAATATAAGTTGATCCCAATTTATTGTGATAGCCTCTGGTTGATTTTCAGAACTATCACTAGCGGTCACCTTAGTGAGAAAGCATTTTCCGTTACATTGCATTTCTGGTTTATCAGTATTCTCACATAACGTTTCAATAAAACTTTCTATCTCAAGGGTATACCACCCATATATGAATGAAGTTTTCAAACTATTAGTTAATAGTACAATTGATAATATGATAACGGTAATTGCTTTCACTAGGTGTAAATAAGAATAGATTTTATACGTTTTATAAGTGACTTTTTACGCTTTCGCGAAAGCGTAATTAAAACACAAATCCAGCATAACTATTCAACTTTCAAAATTACTGTACGCAACCAGATTGATACGTTACTTATGTTACAGAACTCAAAAAAAAACGTACATTATGTAACCAAAGTTACTTTGAGAAATTCTCTCTAGAAGTAACTTTGTTATAGCTAAAACACTATCACTATGGATACAGAAATTCTCGCTAGAATCCAGTTTGCCTTCACTATTTCCTTTCACTACATATACCCACCCCTAAGCATAGGCCTGGGACTTATTATGGTCATAATGGAAAGCCTATGGATACGCACTAAAAATGAAAAATATCATATTCTTGCAAAATTCTGGACCAAGATTTTTGCACTCACCTTTGGTATAGGTGTTGTGACCGGTATCGTGATGGAGTTTGAGTTTGGGACCAACTGGGCGACTTACTCTAGGTACGTGGGTGACATTTTTGGGAGTGCACTAGCGGCAGAGGGAATATTTGCCTTTGCACTTGAGAGTGGTTTTTTAGGGATCTTACTTTTTGGGTGGAACCGTGTTAAGCCGTGGGTACACCTTGTAGCAACCATAGGGGTGTTTTTGGGCTCTATGTTTTCTGCAGTGTGGATTGTAGTAGCAAATAGCTGGCAACAAACACCGGCGGGGTATCACATTGTAGGAGAAGGAATGAATGCTCGTGCAGAGATTACAGACTTCTGGGCGATGGTTTTTAACCCTTCTAGTGTAGATAGATTAACGCATACGTGGTTTGCGGCATTTCTTGCAGGTGCGTTTTTAGTCTTAAGTGTGCACGCCTATTACTTGCTTAAAGGTAGATATGTAGAAATCTCAAAAATGGCTTTTAAAATTGCACTAGGAGTCGCTACAGTATTCTCATTAATGCAACTCGTAACGGGGCATAGCTCTGCAGATGGTGTGGCAGAAAATCAACCTGCAAAACTAGCTGCGATGGAAGGTCACTATGATAAAAGTGGTCCTGCAGATTTATATCTTTTTGGCTGGGTAGATAATGAATCGCAAGAGGTTACTGGTATTAAAATACCTGGAGGACTCTCATTTTTAATTGATCAAGATTTTGAGGCACCAGTCACAGGTCTTAATGCTTTTCCAGAAGAAGATAGACCAGGACAGGTAAATGCCGTATTCCAGTTTTATCATATAATGATTGCCATAGGTATGTTTTTTATAGCTCTCACGCTTTATGCTTGTTTCTTATGGTGGCGTGGTACTTTATTTACAAACAAGTGGGTATTAAAAACATTTGTATTTTCTGTAATTCTAGCTCAAATAGGTAATCAAGTAGGATGGTTTGCGGCAGAGATGGGAAGACAACCGTGGGTTGTATATGGACATCTTAGAACCTCAGAAGCATTTTCTCAAGCCGTCACGGCAAACCAAATTGTATTCTCATTAATACTATTTTTTGTGGTGTATGCATTACTTCTATTTTTATTCTTATATCTCTTGACTAAAAAAATAAAACACGGGCCATATGATGAAGACGACAACGATATGGAAGAAAGAAGATTTACAAAAGAGATTACAAATCAAGTTGCAAACACTTTAAACGCTTAGATATGGAAACTTTATTTGGTATAGATTACCCTACACTTTGGTTTCTCGTTGTGGGTGGTGTTTTTTCTGGTTATGCAATACTAGATGGATTTGATTTTGGGGCCGGTGCCTGGCATCTGTTTTTTAGAAAAGAGTTGAGCCGCAGGATAGCACTTAATGCCGTGGGACCTGTATGGGATGGTAATGAGGTGTGGCTTGTAATAGGTGGTGGTGCACTTTTTGCTGGCTTCCCAGTTATGTATGCTACCTTCTTTTCTGGTTTATACATTCCCTTTATGTTGTTCTTAATGTTTATCATTTTTAGGGCAATTGCCATAGAGTTTAGAAGTAAGGAAGAGTGGTTATGGTGGCGCAAGATGTGGGACATATGCTATAGCGTGAGTAGTATAATGCTTGCATTTTTACTAGGTGTAGTGCTAGGTAATGTTTTACAAGGTATCCCTATAGGCCCAGATCTTGAGTATGATGGAAGTCCATTTTTAGGTTTCTTAAATCCCTATGCTATCATAACAGGCTTTACTACCTTATTTCTTTTTATGTCTCACGGGGCTATCTATCTACTTCTTAAAACAGAAGGAAGGCTCTTTGATAAACTGGAGGGCTTACTTAAAAAGGGCATCATACTGTTTATAGTATTTTTTGTGATTACCACATTATACACGCTTATTTATATCCCTCATCTATCTGATGATTTTAAGTCTAACCCTATACTATTTATATTCCCAATTCTCACATTTTTGAGTATCGCAAACATCCCTAGACTAGCGCATAAAAAGCGCTTTAAAATTGCATTCTTTTTCTCTGCTCTCACTATTGCATTAATGATGGCGCTTGTGGCTATAGAGCTGTATCCTACCTTACTGTATTCTACTATAGATCCGGAAAATAGTATTACGATTTACAATGCAGCTTCATCAGACAAATCACTAGGAATAAGTTTAACAATGGTGGCTATAGGTACGCCTCTGGTGCTTGGTTATACATTTTTTGTATACAAGACTTTTGCTGGAAAAGTACAACTAGATGATCATAGTTATTAAGTTTTGCGCTTTCGCGAAAGCGCAACAAACACATTTACAATACATTAAAATACTTGATTAATAAAGACCCCTCCTAGGTAACAAATGTTACTGAAGAGGGGTTATTTTTGCGCTTTCTTTGTCAAAAATCAAGTAATGAATTGGATATATTCCCCCTGGCCTTGGTATGTATCGGGCCCAATGATTGCTTTTGTGATGTTTTTACTACTTATGGTGGGTAAAAACTTTGGTATGTCTTCTAACCTTAGAACGATGTGCACCATTTGTGGAGCAGGTACAAAAGCAGACTTTTTTAAACTAGACTGGCGTGCACAAAAATGGAATCTCACCGTGGTTATAGGTGCCATTATAGGTGGCTTTATAGCTGCAAATTTTATGACTCCAGATGCCGCCGTCGCGATCACACCAGAAACTATAAGTGATTTACAAGATCTAGGCTTTAATAGTGCTGGTAAAGCATACCTTCCCACAGAGCTTTTTGAAACCTCGGCGCTGTTAGATTTTAAAAGCTTAGCTATACTCATTATAGGCGGGCTCCTCGTGGGCTTTGGCGCGCGTTATGCTGGTGGTTGTACATCTGGCCACGCAATCTCTGGATTAAGTGATTTACAACTCCCGTCACTTATAGCCGTAGTAGGGTTCTTTATAGGAGGTCTTGTGATGATACATTTATTATACCCCTTAATTTTTGCCTAATGAGAACAGTAGTTTATTTATTTATAGGAATCCTCTTTGGGATTACAATGTTTAAGAGTGAGGCTGCCTCTTGGTTTCGTATTTATGAGATGTTCAAATTTGACGCATTTCATATGTATGGGATTATAGGCTCTGCACTGGTGATAGGTGTTATCACTATACAGCTCATTAAAAAATTTAATATAAAATCTTTTTATGGGGAGACCATACACTTTTATCCAAAAACTAGGAGTGTAAGCCGCTACCTTATAGGTGGTATAATCTTTGGCTTAGGGTGGGCACTTGCAGGTGCGTGTCCGGGGCCTATGTTTACTCTTATAGGAGCAGGTTTTGTACCTATACTGGTAGTAATTGCTGCGGCAATACTAGGTACTTTTTTATATGGTATACTTAAAGATAAGTTGCCGCACTAGGGCATAAATCGCTATTTTAATAGCGGTAAAACCATATTACAAATCATAAAAAAGCTCAAACAATGATTATAATTGCTTGAGCTTTTTTTATAGTAAAGCGTCATTTATTTATGACTAGTATTAGCGTTAATGTTCTTCTCTAAAACGATGTACTACGTGTATATTTTTAACGTGGGCTAGCACTAAAAATAGCGCCCCAAAAACTGTAAAAACAGTCTCCACCTCGTGCACAACTTCTAATCTACTTATGAGTAACACAACTACACCTATGGTTGCCATTCTAGCTGGTGTATGATCGCGATGCAGTTTCAAACTTCTACCTAATGAGAAAAAAGCTAGGAGAATACCCGAAACAATAAAAGCATATTCTATCCACGGGTTTTTGAAAATTGCTAAACCCGCTAGGGCTGTAAAACCTATTAATATAGGTAACAGCGCGCAGTGTAACGCACAGCATACTGCACTTATGATGGCAATTTTATCTATAGTTTTTGATTTCATATAAATCTTTTTAAAATATTGAGCTTAAAATAAAAGTTACTCCTTAAGCACTACCGTACGTGTCACTTTATTAAACGGACCCTCTATGACATTTCCCTCACTATCAATTAATTCTAGCACAATAGTCACCTCCCCCATAGGCAACCCTTTAATCACTTGAGGTACCCATTCTGTAATTTCAAATTGCTCACCATTTATAGTGGCACGTACTTTATTTCCGTTTTCTGATAGCTCTGTGTTAAGCACAAAAAAGTCCAACAATAAGTTCTCTGTGTCCTTACCCGAGTAGGTTCCCTTAGGGCGGCTATATATAAGTGTAGGCTCCTCTACATTAACTCCTATCTTATCTTCTGGAACATCACCTACTACAAGTTTTTTTACTACTACAGAGTTTTTATTTTTTACAGACTCGTGATATGACCTACTCAAAAAAGCAACTAGGTGGTGTGTTCCTTCTGGTAACGCTTTCGCGAAAGCGCTCTCATAATGCGCAGAATATGGCTCATTATTTAATATAAAATGAATGTGCTGCCCCTTACCAGAGTTTGCTAGAAGTTGTGCGTTAGGGCTATCTGTCTGTGCACCTAATGTGTAATTTTCTACTTTGAAATTAAAATTGGTTTCGCCTGTTTTTATGTTTTCGGCGCTTGGTGATTCCATCTTCAGAACAGCGTCGCTATAAGCGGGAGAGTTTTCTAGTTTACTAATTGTTATTTTTTTTGCGACTACTTCTGTAGACTTTTCACTCTCAGGCGAAGCCTCATTTACACTACTTGTATTTTCTTTACAAGAAGTCACTGTAAAAGCAATAAGTGCTAGCGATGATAATAGGGTTGTGGTATATTTTTTCATAGTATTTAATTTTGATTATTAGATTTAATGTAAATGCAGCTCATTAAAGTCCCAGGTAGAGACTTTACCGCTGTTAGTTATTGTGATATTTCCTAGTTGACTCACACTGTTATCTGTATTATTTAGTTTGCAAGTAATTTTTGTGATGCGACTATATGCTATGTCTCTGGACGGCTCGAGTACAATTTTTACATCACCACTTTTAATGGTGTACATATTACCTTCTCTATCCAGCAACTCACTCTTAAGGTATCCTAACTCTTGTGCAATTCTGTTAAAATCTGCTTGAGTGCACTTCAAGTTAATCACATTAATGCCGTGAAATAATTTATGATGTGCATAGGAAGATGCTAGAAAATCTTCTCTTAAATATGATGAATGTTCTTCATCATTTAATTGATCTAAAAATTTAGGATTATAGAACGCATACCAAGTATGTAATGCTGTACCTGGACTAGGTGTATAGAATGCTTTAAACCACGTATGATCTTGTCCATTAATTTCCATTTTTACTGTTTCGGTAGCTGTAAGTAGCGAGTCCTTTAAGGCTCTCAATTTTGGCGTAACCCCTAGATGAAAATGCTCACCTTTATTTTTAAGAGAAAATCCTATACCGCTCTTCCCTATAGGTTCATTATAGCTATTGTTTGGCCCCAATATCTCAATGGAGTGTTGATGCCCCCGCAAGTAGCAAGTAGATGAAGTATTAGAAAGCGGCGCAAAATCTGGTAACCCTCCATCTAGGCTTGCATAGGTATCCTGCCACTGGTTGTCTCCAGTTACTTGTGCGTACGTAGTGCTATCTACAACCACATATAAGTGATCAAACAACACGTTAGAAACATCTGTCCCAAATGCTTGATTTATCTCCTTACGTTTTATCAAATCAGGATTATATGATTCCCTTAATTGTTTTTGACAAGATGATAAAAGTATAGTTATACATATGATGGTAAATAAAGGTATTTTCATTTTTAACGGTTTTATCAAACTGGTCTTATATTATATCTCACCTATTTTGCGGTAAAAAACGTTGTGACTTACAAATACTAATTTGTGTATTCCATTGCTTGTATAGGCCACTGGTCTGTGAGTGGCAGATTCCCTTCTCCCCACAGTTTCTCTTCTTCTGGAGTGAGAAGACACGCTTCTAGTTGCTTAGTAAGTACATCTCTATCTATATTAATGGCTATAAAAACGAGCTCATTTTTACGGTCTCCATACGATGGATGCCAGTCGCTTTCTATCAACTCACGATTATCTACAAAAGCACCATAATTAATACGCTCTGTATAAGGCATAGATGCCCACCACACACCAGCAGGGTCTGTTTTAAGAGATCCTCCGGCCGAACTCCATATCAAAGCTTGTTTAGGTCGTGACGACATCCAGAATAATCCTTTACTCCTAATAACATTTGCAGGAAAACCAGAGGTTGCAAACTTCCAGAAGCGCTCTGTGTGAAATGGCTTTTTACTTCTAAAAACCATAGAGCCTATACCGTACTCTTCGGTTTCTGGGATGTGCTCATTTTCTAATTCTTGCAACCATCCAGCAGCATTTTCTGCCTCTTCAAAATCAAATAATCCTGTACCTACGATCTCATCTAGTGCTACCTTAGAGTTATGAGTAGGGATAATCTTTGCACCTGGATTGAGCTTAGTTAAGATGCCATACAATTGTTTAAGTTGCTCTTCTGTAATGAGGTCTGTCTTATTAAGAAGAATAATATTTGCAAACTCTACTTGATCTGTTAGAAGGTTTACAATAGTACGTGTATCTCCTTCTATATCGGTTAGATCACGAGATGTTAAGTAATCAGGACTAGAAAAATCCTTTAAAAAATTAAAACCATCTACTACCGTAACCATCGTATCTACATAACTAAAACGGCTAAGGTCAATACTGCCATCTTCACTTTCAAAACTAAAAGTTTGTGCTACTGGTATGGGCTCAGAAATACCGGTACTTTCTATGAGGAGGTAATCAAATCTATTTTCTTTGGCTAGCTTTTCAACTTCAACCATTAAGTCTTCTCGCAGTGTACAACATATACAACCGTTAGACATTTCAACAAGCCTCTCTTCTGTGCGAGAGAGTATGTTTTCATTTTCTACAAGCTGAGCATCTATGTTTACCTCGCTCATATCATTTACGATTACAGCGACTTTAAGACCTTGTTTATTATGTAATATGTGATTGAGCAAGGTAGTTTTACCTGCACCCAAAAAACCGCTAAGCACGGTAACTGGTAATTTTTTCATTTTTAAATTTAAATATGAGATACTAGATTTTTAGAGAAATAATGATTCCTCAAATAGTGCGAGACAAATAAGACTGGATATAATACTCCTAAAAATAGAGACTAAAAGTTTTTATATTGAGTACACATCATAACTAGTATGAGTGCAACAACATATACACGATGTATTATCGTGAGATTTAAGCGTATATAAAATCCAAAATTATCCTAAAAGAAAAGGAGGAGGCTTATTGTAGACTACTGTAGGCGTGACTATGTATGCCACTGGACTACTGTAAGATGAAGTAATCACATAGTCGCTGGGACTAGGTGATAATATCTGGTAGGTATGAGACACCTGTCCAAATGTTAGTTCTTGCTCTTGCACTTGTGTGGTAATATCACAAAGCTCACAGGTTACTTGATCCTCATTATCAGATATATGTTCAAAAGCGTGCAACTCTACAACCCTAGGCACAAGAAATGCTACTAGAAAAAGTAGTGTGGTGATATGTTTAAAAACTGCTCGTTGCATTAAAACTTTGAATAATGTATAAAACTAATCAATTAAACCCAAAATAGCCCCCTTACATAGATAAATTACCCTTTCGCGAAAGCATACTCATCACCATAAGCATTTATTAAATTCTATCTCTTAGTAAAGAAAACGATATCACTAGTAAACCGTAAAACAAAAAAACACCAAAAACAAATGAGAAGAACCTCAACCTTGCTTTTGGTGTATACTGTAAGTGACCGCGAGAAGATTATCTCCGCTGCGCTTCGGTGATTCCATAAAGCTCCGCTTTGAAAATAGAAAAGGAGAAAAATAATTTCTGAGCAAGCTCAAATTATTTCCTCCTTTTCTATTTATTCGTGACCGCGAGAGGATTCGAACCTCCAACCCTCAGAGCCGAAATCTGATATTCTATCCAGTTGAACTACGCAGCCTTTTTACGCTTTCGCGAAAGCGCAAATTTACTCCATTACTGATTAACAACAATAAACTCTGAGCGTCTGTTTAACTGGTGCTGCTCCTCGGTACAATCACTATTATTACCACAGCCATTTACAAGTTGTGTCTCTCCGTAACCATTACCACTTATACGCTCTGCATTTATACCTCTTGAGATTATGTATGCCACTGTAGACTTTGCTCGTCTATCTGATAATGACAAGTTATAAGAATCTTTACCTCTACTATCTGTATGTGAGCGCACGTTAATAACCATTGCCGGCACTTGCTTCATAGCAGAGATGACTTTAGTGAGCTCAAGGGCTGCATCTGGTCTTATATCTGACTTGTTGTAGTCAAAATATATAGGGTTCAAATTGAGAAGCTTTGCAAGGTCGTCTCCTACACCTACTTCTGTAAGTCTAAGCTCTAACTCTATATCTCTTTCTAAGCTTTGCTCTGTTGCTGGTGTCATCACAAAAACTTCGTTTGAGTAATACGTTTTTGAGGAAGCGCGTATGATATAATTCTGAGAGCAAACAAGATCAAATTTATACTTACCCTTAGGCGAGACCTGTACTTCTTGTAAAACCTTATTATCAGGATCTAGAAGTTGCACTTTTGCATCTGTAATAGGTGTTTTTGTGTTTTTATCTGTTACATAACCACTTATAGGGATATCACATTTACGAGGTGGTTTTTCTGTCTGTTTAAAATGATAGATGTCATCACTACCCATACCTCGTTTACGGCTAGATGAGAAAAAACCTGTCTTCTCACTGTCATTAACTATAAAACCAAAATCATCGCTAGAGCTATTAATAGGCGCCCCCACACCAACAACAGCAATCTCTTCTGAAGAGGGGTTTGTAACATAAATATCTAGACCACCTAGGCCTGGGTAACCGTCTGAAGCATAATATAAATTACCTGTATCACTCATAAAAGGAAACGCCTCTCTACCTTCGGTATTTATAGGTTTGCCCATATTTTCCGGTTCTCCATAGGTCCCATCTTCATTTATAGCGACCCTCCAGATGTCTGAACGTCCCACACCTCCAGGCCTATCTGAAGAGAAGTAGAGATACTTACCATCACTACTTAATGCCGGATGCGCATTTGAAAAATCATCACTATTAAAGGGAACTTCTTCTGCAATGGTCCAGTTTTTTGAAGAAGGGAGATAAGTAGATTTATAAATCTTTAGCTTATTAATCCCATCTTTTGAGGCTTTATACTTGTCTTTGGTATAATTGTTACGGGTAAAATAAATCGTTTTACCATCCTTGGAAAATGTAGGAGAGCTCTCGTGGTATTTTGTATTGAGTTTATTACTAAATCGTGAAGGTGGTGACATTGTACCACCTTCTTTAATTGTAGATTTATACAAATCTAAAAAAGGTTGATTAGTCCATTTATGTATACGCCTGCTTACAATACCCGTATCTCTCGCAGAGGCAAAAACAATTTGTCCTTTATAATATGCTGGTCCAAAATCTGAATATCTCGAGTTAAGCGTGCGCAACATATTAATTTCATAAAGACTCTCCTTATAACCCTCTACTGCTACGTAGTCTGGATTCTCTTTAAATAGCCTTGCTCTAAAATCATTACCGCTCAAGGAGGTAAAAATCTGCATCATATCATCAGACTCGTCATACTCCTTTGTTGCACGTAAAGTTTGTGCATACCTAAAATAATGCTCTGCACTTACCGAGTCTGCATAATTTTCTGTAATCTTTTTATACCATTCTTGAGCTTGTGAGTACTTACCGTTATAGTAATAAGCTTCTGCTATTTTTTTGAAAACATCATAAGACTTAAAACCCTCTGCTACGAGGTCTTTGTAGATTTCTATTGCATCTATATATGCAAGTTGATTAAATTTTTTATTTGCTCTAGCAAGTTTTGCATCTTGAGCCGCTCCCGTGACATAACATAAGACACATACTAATAACGTGATAACACGTAAAAACTTCTTCATTTAACTTTTACTATTAAGTATTTTATTATCTAATTCAAAAAAAAGATAAGTTGAGGATAGAATTTTACTACAAAAAAGGGGAGAGCGCAAACATACTAAAAATTATGAAAGACACTAACTCTAACTACTGAAAACTAGGCTCTTAAATAGCAAAACCAATTAACCGCCACTATTAATCATTAAGAAATGAAAGCCATTTTAAGTTAATTATATGCAGAAAAATAACTTTACGGCTATTGCTTTCTTTTATTCATAAAAAAAGAGACACATTACTGTGTCTCTCAAAGTTGTACTATATATGAATATATACTAGCTCAGTCTTGATTTTACGATCGTACTTATAGTCTTACCATCTGCTTTACCAGCTAGCTTACCATTGACCTGCCCCATTACTTTACCCATATCTTTCATTCCTTGAGCACCTGTTGCAGCGATAACCTCATCTACAACCTTTGCTATATCATCTTCTCCTAGTTGTTCTGGTAAAAACTGAGCAATCACCTCTGCTTGAGCAATCTCCGGATCTGCTAGATCTGCACGACCTTGCTCATTAAAAATAGCAGCGCTGTCTTTGCGTTGTTTTACTAGCTTCTGGAGTAATTTTAGCTCTTGCTCTTCTGTTATTTCTTCTTTTACACCACTCTCTGTTTGTGCAAGTAATATAGCAGATTTTATAGCGCGTAGTGATGTAAGGGCATTTTGATCTTTGGCCTTCATTGCCTCTTTCATAGCCGTCATCACATCTTTAGATAAACTCATAGTTTTATAATTTTAGAGTATCAAAGATACGGAGTTTGAGCCGTATGAACGTTTCTTATAGATAACACTGCATAAAAAAGTAGCCCAACAATCTTGGGTAAGATTATTGGGCTACAAAGCACTAATAATAATTGTTCTAATCTACATTATCGTGTAGAAATGAGTTGTTCTTACGTAGTTGTACTTCGTCATTATCATCTGTAGAGAGTGATGTTCTAGATAGATTACCATCTTTTTTAGGAGTCTCTTCTAGATCTATTCCCATACGCTTGTAAGCAGGCTGCTTTTCTATCTCCTCTATGCGTGACTGATTATTTCTAAACTTATAGTTAAACTCCTTCATCTTACGTTTACGCTCTGATGCTCTATCTATAAGTAATTTTGAAATAGGGCTATTCATAGGGTCTACTTCTGCCTCTGGAACTTCTTCTTCCTTTTCTTCTGGAACTACAGTTTTGGTTTCAAAAACTATAGTTTCTTCCTCTTCCTGATCTGCTTCTTCCTTTACTATAGATGCACTTGAGAGTGTTTCTTCAAGTTCCATATAGTCTTCAAGGCTATAGCGAGTCTCTCCCTCATTAGTATGCTCTGTTACAGGAATAATTTCTATAGGCTCGTTTACTTCTATTGATGCTGTGCTTTCATCTAGATCAAAAAGTATTGGAGATTCTTTCTCTTCTTCTACTGCAGTTTCTGCATTGAGCGGCATATCAAAAAAGAGCATTCCATTTCCTTCCGGCTCTTTATTTTCGACTACTGGACTTTCTTGACGTACAGTTGTGTCTATGATTTCAAAATCTGCATCATTTTCGGCTAGAATTTCATCATACACTACATTGATATTTTTTATAATATCTGTTGTAGGCACAATGTCCATTTTATATTGCTGGCTTGCTGGAGCTTCTGGGCTTGCCTGAGCCTTTGGTGCTTCTGGAGCTTTTTCTTGTGGAACTTCTTTTACAGGCGCTTTCGCGAAAGCGTTTGTAGTATCTTCTAGTTCATCTAGGTCTAAAGTGTGTACAATCTTAGTAGGTGCTACTGGTTTTTGAGGCTCCACCGGTGCTGCAGGTGGTATCTCTACTGTAGCCTCTGGCATAAGGTCTTGTTGTGCTTTTTGCTCCTCCTCTAGCGTGTGTATGATTTTTTTTGTCTCAACGTTTACAATATCGTTTTGCTGCTCTGCATTAAAACCCGTTGCTATTATTGTTACAGAAATCGCATCTCCTAGAGAGTCATCTTCACCTACACCCATAATGATGTTTGCACTGTGACCAGCCTCTGCTTGTATGTGATCATTTATCTCACCTATCTCATCTATAGTAATCTCATCACCTCCAGAAACAATAAGGAGTAGCACATTCTTTGCACCTGTAATCTTGTTATCATTAAGTAATGGCGAGTCTAGTGCTTTTGATATTGCCTCGTTTGCACGACTTGTACCACTAGCAGTAGCGCTACCCATTATAGCTGTACCAGATTTACTCAACACTGTCTTTGCATCACGCAAGTCAATGTTTTGTGTGTAGTGGTGTGTTATTACCTCTGCTATACCTCTTGAGGCTGTGGCAAGAACCTCATCTGCTTTACTAAAACCAGCTTTGAAGCCTAGGTTTCCATAAACCTCACGTAGCTTATTATTATTTATTACAATGAGTGAGTCTACCTGAGCACGTAGTCTATCTACTCCTTTTTGGGCTTGTTCGTTACGCATTTTTCCTTCAAACTGGAAAGGAATCGTGACAATCCCTACGACTAGGATATCAAGCTCACGAGCCATCTTTGCAATTACAGGAGCGGCACCAGTACCTGTACCACCACCCATCCCGGCAGTAATAAAGATCATCTTTGTGTTAGTACCTAACATTTGTTTAATATCCATCTCACTCTCTATGGCAGCTTGCTCACCCACTTCTGGATTTGCTCCTGCACCAAGACCTTCTGTAAGACCTACACCTAGTTGTATCTTAATAGGCACTGTACTATTCTCAAGTGCCTGTGCATCTGTGTTACAGATTACAAAATCTACACCTTTTATGCCCTGCTGGAACATATGGTTAATAGCATTGCTACCTCCTCCACCTACACCTATCACTTTTATGACATTGCTTTGGTTTTTAGGTAGATCAAATGTGATGTTATTAAATTGTGTCGTACTCATATGATTTATTTTTTTGCCCCGTTGTATTCTACTAGATCGACGCCCATACGCCGATTTGATTCTTATTCTAATTCTTTAATTACTGCAGTGCTATTGCACTACTCTGCATTATCAAGAAAGTCTTTAAACTTATCTGCCCATCTATCAAAGATGCTGCGCTTAGGCGCTTGAGGCTTAGTTTGCCTAGCTTCAATGTCTGTTTCTTGTACTTCATTTATGGTATCTGTAAACACCTCTTCTTCCTTTGCAATCACCTCTTCTTCTGCCTCTAGGTGAGAGTTGTATAGCCCGTGCTCAAGACTGTTCATCACAAGTCCCACTGCCGTTGCATAAAGCGGGCTTGTGGTCTCTGCATCGCTATCTCCGGCGAGATGCTCATTAGGATATCCTATACGAGTATCCATACCAGTGATATATTCTACTAGCTGTTTTAAGTGTTTAAGTTGGCTACCACCACCTGTGAGCACTATACCTGCTATAAGTTTTTTCTTTTGCTCCTCGTGTCCGTAATTCTTAATTTCTAGATATACTTGTTCTACAATCTCCACTACTCTTGCGTGAATGATTTTTGACAAGTTTTTTAGTGTTATCTCCTTAGGCTCACGACCACGCAATCCAGGAATGGAAACAATCTCATTATCTTTATTCTCACCTGGCCACGCAGATCCAAATTTTATTTTAAGCAGCTCTGCTTGTTTCTCAATGATTGAGCAACCTTCTTTAATATCATCTGTGATGATGTTACCGCCAAAGGGTATTACAGCCGTATGTCTAATTATCCCATCTTTAAAAATGGCAAGATCTGTTGTACCGCCACCTATATCAATAAGAGCGACACCTGCTTCTTTTTCTTCTTGACTTAGCACTGCATTTGCAGAGGCTAGTGGCTCTAGTGTGATGCGATCTAGTTTAAGACCAGCACTTTTTACACAACGACCTATGTTTCTTATAGATGCTACTTGACCTACAACCACGTGAAAATTTGCTTCAACGCGACCACCATACATCCCTATAGGTTCCTTTATCTCACTCTGCCCATCTACCTTATACTCTTGTGGTAACACGTGTATAATCTCTTCACCAGGTAGCATTACTAGTTTATGTACTTGATCACATAATGCTTCTATATCTTGGGCGTCTATAACCTCTTCAGAGTTATTTCTAGTGATGTAATCGCTGTGTTGTAATGAGCGTATGTGTTGTCCAGCTATGCCTACTACAACATCTTTTATTTTAATCCCTGAGACATCTTCGGCCTCTTGTACTGCTTGTTGTACAGACTGTATGGTCTGGGTAATATTATTAACTACACCACGATGCACACCAAGACTTTTAGACTTCCCTATACCTAGAATCTCTACCTTGTTGTACTCATTGTACCGCCCTATCATTGCCACGATCTTCGTGGTCCCTATGTCCAGTCCTACTGCGATATTTTGATTTTCCATACTTCTAATTTTGAAAGTTTATGTTTACGCTTTCGCGAAAGCGTACTCATCTTACCTTCTATTACTTTTTCTCACAAACTACTTGCCCGTCATACTTAAGCACTATCGTTTTATAATTGCCTAAGCTTTTATCTTTTTGTGCCTTTTGATAAAACGCTTTATAATTGCTGAAACGTTTATTAAGCTGTTCTACTTTACCTAGCGAGATTGTGTACGCTAGTTTTCTTGCTTTGAGCATATACTCACCACTGCGGGTGCGTGATATACCTATGATGTGCTTTGAGAGAAATGTATCTTTATTGATAAAATCTACCAGTTCAAATACTTCGTCTATATTCTTATCTGTCGCTCCAGTTACGAGAGGGACGTGTGCAGCGTGATTTTCTGAGAGTGGCATTACCTCACCACTCTGGTCTATATAAAAAGACGTAGCACCGTTAAGTCGTGCAATAGGCTTGCGTTGCTCAATTGCAACACCTATCTCACCACTCATCGATACATAAACATCTGCGTTCTTGATAATTGGATGCGCCTTGACACGCTTTTCCATTATACTCAAAGCTAAATTTTCTTTAGACGTTTCCGTCACCTTTTTTCCACTTACTATCAACAATTTATTAACGGCTTCACGAGTGACAAAAGGAGCGCTCTCATCATCAAAAGAAATAGCAATTTCTTCTACAAGACGAGCATCGTTTCTCTGTACAGAAAACCCAAACAGAAACACTGTGAACCCCAGTAAAACCAGCATCTTTATGTAAAACCAATTAACCTTCACTCTGCAATATTTTTGTAACTTTTAATATTTCTACACCTATATCTCCGGCACCCATCATTACTATAATTTTCTTATTTGAAGCTGTCACAATCTCAGGCAAGCGATTTTTTGTGACAATTTCTTTATTTGAAAGCGTCATTTTATCTAATAATGCTTGACTTGTAACACCATCTATGGGCAACTCTCTAGCTGGATAAATATCTAGCAGTGCCACCTCATCAAAACGAGATAATTCTGTAGCAAAATCTGCCATAAAATCCTTTGTTCTACTAAACAAATGTGGCTGAAAAATAGCCAGCACCTCCTCGCCCGGATACATCTCTTTTATACTTTGATACACCGCCGCAATCTCTGTAGGGTGATGTGCATAATCATCTATGAGCACCTTCTCCTGAGACTGATAGCGATAGGTAAACCTGCGATTTACACCCGCATAACTAGCTAACGCATCTGGCAACTTTGCTACTGGAGTACCATAAGCCACCGCCATACTAAGTGCCGTGGTAGCATTAAATAGATTGTGCCTCCCTGGTAATGTAAATTTCAAATCTTTAAGCACACCTTCTGGATACTTAAAATCAAAATGATAAGCACCATCCACAATGCGCACATTTTGTGCTAAGTATGTTGCATCATCTTCTATACCCACGGTATTACCCGCAAGTGGCAAACCATTTTTCACAAATCTCTTTTCTGGAGCTACAAGAGATCCAAACTCTTGAAAAGTCGCCACAAGATCTGCCTCGTCTTCATAAATATCGAGATGATCTGCATCCATAGAGGTGATGCACAATATATCTGGAGTGAGCTGTAAGAATGACCTATCAAACTCATCTGCTTCTACAACAGTAATATCACTTCCGTTCTGAATAAGGTTACCGTTGTAATTATTTGTTATTCCTCCTACAAAAGCCGTTACTGGTGCTCCCGTAGCAGCGAGTAAGTGACCTAATATACTTGAGGTAGTTGTTTTTCCGTGGGTGCCAGCAACGGCAAGCGAGAACGACTGGTTTGCAATAAGACCTAACACTTCTGCGCGTTTTTTGAGGATATGCCCGCTTTCGCGAAAGCGTACTAACTCTCCCATTGTATTTGGCACTGCAGGTGTATATATAACGAGCGTGTTTTCCTTATCTGCAAAGGTCTCATCTATCGCATCTCCCTTATCTTGAAAATGAACAGCAACGCCAGCCTCTTGCAACTTTCTTGTCACATCTGAAGGCGTCTTATCATAACCTGCTACATTTTTACCTTCACTTTGAAAATAAAAAGCAAGCGCACTCATCCCTATACCGCCTATGCCTATAAAGTAAAAGTTCTGTATGTCCTTAAGTGCTTTCATATATTACTCTTCACAGTATGCTGTAAAGTTGCTACTTTTTATCTTTTAATAATTTTTCTACCTCATCTACTATATCACTAGTCGCATTAGGTAAAGCGAGTGCATTTATTTTATTACCCAAAGCAAGTCTAGATGGCTCATCATCTATTAATGCCTTAAACATAAGTTCAAACTTCTTGTCGAGGTCTTTTTGAGCAATGAGTATAGCACCACCTTCTTTCTCTATGGCTTTTGCATTTTTGGTTTGGTGATCTTCTGCTACATTAGGCGACGGTATAAAAATGGTTGCCTTCCCCACGATACATAACTCAGATACAGAGCTTGCTCCTGCGCGGGATACAATAATATCTGCAGCAGCATAAGCCATATCCATCTGGTCTATGTATGCCATCACTTTAACATCTTCACTATCTAGATGCTTATAGGTGTCATAATATAATTTACCTGTTTGCCATAAAACCTGTGCCCCTTGTTCTTTAAAAAAAGGTAGCTTCTCATACATAAGCTCATTAACAGCTTTTGCACCAAGACTTCCTCCTATCACAAGCACCACTTTTTTACTCGCATCTAGCTCATATTTTGCCATTGCTTGCTCGCTTTTACCTGATATATCAAGTAAATCTGAGCGCACTGGATTTCCTGTTTTTACAATCTTTTCTTTAGGAAAAAATCGATGCATCTCATCATATGCTACACATACTTTACTTACGTGTTTTCCTAATAGTTTATTTGTGATGCCGGCATAGCTGTTTTGCTCTTGTATTAATGCTGGTATGCCAGCTACAGTTGCCATTTTAAGTAAAGGGCCACTAGCAAAACCACCCGTACCTATGACCACGTCTGGCTGAAACTTTTTTATAATCTTACGAGATTTCCACAAACTACTTATGAGCTTAAATGGAAACATAAGATTATCTACCGTGAGCTTTCGCTGTATACCTGCTATCCATAATCCCTCTATATCAAAACCTGCTTGTGGCACCTTGTCCATCTCCATACGGTCGCTCGCACCTACAAAGAGAAATTGTGCGTCAGGATGACGCCGCTTTATCTCGTTTGCGATGGCTATAGCAGGATAGATGTGACCACCTGTTCCTCCTCCAGATACTATGACTTTATAAGGCTTCACTTAAAACATCTAATGGGTTTAACTCACTCTCTTCTTTTACCGGTGTAGGTTTACGCTTTGCACTTACACTTAACACAATTCCTACAGCGAGACAGGTCATCCATATAGATGTACCTCCACTACTCACTAGTGGTAATGTTTGCCCAGTTACAGGAAACAACTCTACAGCAACTGCCATATTAATAAGGGCTTGAAAAACTATAGGCAACCCTACTCCCACTACCACGAGCTTTGCAAAAATAGTTTCGGCTTTATGAGCTATCACTGTTATTCTAAATAGCAATAACATATACAAGAACAATAGAAAACCTGCTCCAGCAAGACCAAACTCTTCTACAATGATGGCGTATATAAAATCTGAAGATGACTGTGGCAAGAAGTTTTTCTGTACACTTTTACCAGGACCTTGACCCAATAAACCACCTGAGGCAATTGCGATTTTTGCTTTTTCAATTTGGTAATCTGCATCTGCATCTACCTCATCGTTTGCAAAGTTTTCTACACGACTTATCCAGGTGTCTACCCTGTTTGGGAACATCCCCGGAAAAGCTTTAGCCATAAGCACAAAAAATAACAGCGCCACAATACCTGTTGCTATTACAATACCCAAATACTTAAGCGGGTACCCACCTAAAAACACCAGTGCAACCACCATAGCAGCAATGATTGCCGTAGTCGAAAAATTGGCTGGCAATATGAGTCCCAGAACTACCGCCACAGGCAACCATAGAGGAACAAGCGTTTCTTTAAAAGTCACAGCTTTATCCTTAATTTTTGCCAGATAACGCGCTACATAGACCATAAGCACAACTCCTGCAAAGGTTGATGTCTGAAAACCAACACCCAGTATAGGTATCTTAATCCATCTACTTGCATTTGCACCTCCCATCGTGGTACCCTGGGCTAGCGTTACTATAAGTAGTATAATCACAAAGGGTAATGCTATAAATGAGAGCCCTTTAAAATAATGATGTGGTATTTTATGCACGCCATATAGCATCGCAAAACCGAGCACTAAGTGCATCCCGTGCTTAATTAAAAAACGCACCGTATTACCGTCGCCCTTTATATAAGCAAGGTTACTCGCAGCACTATATACTGGCAAAAATGAAAACAATGCCAGTAGAGCAACAATTGCCCATATAGCTTTGTCGCCTTGTAAACCTGCAAATATGTCTTTAAAACTAGTACTCACTTACTATCTAATTGTTTTTGTTGTGCTTTCGCGAAAGCGTAATTTTCCTTTTTTTTTATAAACTCTGATACACCGGCTACTCACGGGGGATTGCAGCTTGCAGCCGGTTGTATAGTCAGAATTAAAGGTTACGTACGGCAGCCTTAAACTGGCGACCCCTATCCTCATAGTTTTCAAATAAATCAAAGCTTGCACACGCTGGAGAAAGCAATACATTATCACCACGCTCTGCCACCTTGTAAGCTATCTTTACAGCCTCTGTCATAGATGGTGTTTCCACAATAATATCCACCATATTTTCAAAATGACTCATAATTTTTTGATTATCTACACCTAGACAGATAATTGCTTTTACCTTCTCATTAATAAGAGGATATAAGTCACGATAATCATTACCCTTATCTACTCCACCTACTATCCATACCGTAGGGTCGTTCATACTATCTAGCGCATAAAATGTAGCGTTTACATTAGTCGCCTTACTGTCATTTATATACTGCACG
Organism: uncultured Dokdonia sp.; assembly: GCF_947496725.1. Lineage (GTDB taxonomy): Bacteria > Bacteroidota > Bacteroidia > Flavobacteriales > Flavobacteriaceae > Dokdonia. The sequence goes on along the minus strand of NZ_CANMDS010000004.1, from coordinate 175,227 downwards.
TTGTTAATCTTAAGCACCTGCTCTAACCTATGCTCCACCCCTTGAAAACCTTCTAAACTCTCACGTATCGTTGCCTTACGGATGTTTAATAAATTTGCTACCGTAGAGGCAGCCATTGCGTTTTTCTTGTTGTGTTGCCCTTTAAGAGCGAGATTGTTTGTGGTCATTGTAAAGGTGTTATTATCTATTTGTACTACTAGGTTATTGTCTTTTATAAAAGCGCCATTTTCAAATTCTTGTGTGAGTGAAAAGGGCAATAGTTTTGAGCGCACCGGGTGTTTATTAAGCCAGTTTACACTCACGGGATCATCTGCATCATAGATGAGATAATCTGTTTCTTTTTGGTTCAACGCTATTCTAAATTTTGATGCGATGTAATTTTCAAACTTATAATCGTATCTATCCAAGTGATCTGGTGTCACATTGAGCACCACCGCGATATGAGGTGCAAAATCTGCGATTCCGTCTAACTGGAAACTGCTTATTTCAAGCACATAGGTGTCAATCTCCTTTTGTGCCACCATCTTTGCATAGCTGTCTCCTATGTTTCCCGCAACACCTAGATTAATACCTGCTTGTTCTAAAATAAATCCAGTAAGCATCGTGGTTGTGGTTTTCCCATTGCTTCCGGTAATCCCCACAATTGTGGCATCTGTATATTGAGATGCAAATTCTATCTCAGATATTACAGAGATTCTTTTTTCTATCAGCTTTTGCACAATAGGTGCTTTATCTGGTATTCCAGGACTCTTCATCACTACATCTGCATTGAGAATAAGTGCTTCTGTATGCCCTTCTTCTTCCCAAGCAAAATCCTCAGCAATGAGTATCTCTTTGTAGTGATTCTTTATCTTTCCAAAATCAGATAAGAACACGTCATAGCCTTTGGCCTTGCCTAAAATGGCAGTGCCTACGCCAGACTCTCCAGCTCCTAATATGACTAATCGTTTCTTCATTTTTTTATACCCTCTAACTTTGACAGGTTTAGTGTTGACTTCGCTTTCGCGAAAGCGTGATTATCTAATTTTTAATGTTATGATAGAAAGTACCGCGAGCAATATCCCCACAATCCAAAAGCGAGAAACTATCTTACTCTCGTGTATGCCTTTCTTTTGATAATGATGGTGTAATGGTGACATCAAGAAGATGCGCTTACCTTCTCCAAATTTCTTTTTTGTGTATTTAAAATATCCAACTTGCATTACCACAGAGAGATTCTCCATTAAGAAAATCCCGCATAAAATAGGAATGAGCCATTCTTTTCTAGTAGCAATAGCAAGTACAGCTATAATACCACCTATAGTGAGACTACCAGTATCTCCCATAAACACTTGTGCTGGGTAAGCGTTATACCATAAGAAGCCAATGAGAGAACCCACAAAGGCTGCTATAAAAATGAGCATCTCTCCCGTACCTGGGATATACATCACATTGAGATAATCACTAAAGATGATGTTACCAGATATAAAAGCAAAAATCCCTAGCGTAAGCACAACAATCGCACTCGTACCCGCCGCTAGGCCATCTATACCATCTGTAAGGTTTGCTCCATTAGACACTGCAGTGATTATAAAAATCACGATAGGGATAAATATGATCCACGCATAGTCTTTCCAGTCTTCATTAATACTAGTGAGTATCGTGCTATAATCTATCTCGTTATACTTTACAAAAGGAATAGTAGTCTTGAGACTCTTATGAGCTACGTCAAACTTATCATTACCTCTAAGCGTAGTGATTTCTACCTGCTCTGTCCCTGCTGTTTGCTTGATTTCTTCACGTATGGTAATGTCACTATGAAAGAACATTGTTGCCCCTACAATGATACCCAGCCCTACCTGGCCAATAACTTTATACTTACCAGCTAGACCGTCTTTATTTTTTTGCATTTTCTTTTTATAGTCATCTAAGAAACCTATGATTCCCATCCACACAGTGGTTACTATCAAAAGAATGATATAGATATTTTGCAAGTCACCTAGAAGCAGCACAGGTATAAGCGTAGCACCTATAATTATGAGTCCTCCCATAGTAGGTGTTCCTGCTTTTTCTGCTTGTCCTTCTAGGCCTAGATCACGTATTTGCTCACCCATTTGCTTGCGTTGCAAAAACTTAATCACACGCTCTCCATATACCGTAGATAGTATTAATGAAAGCAACACAGCAAGCGCAGCTCTAAACGTACTGAACTGAAACAAGCCTGCACCTGGCAAGTTATAAGCTTCGTCTAACCATTGAAAAAGATGATACAGCATTACTTGTTAAGTTGTTTAAGAGTTTCTTGTACTATTTTATAATCATCAAAATCAAAACGCTCTCCATTTATCTCTTGATAGGTCTCGTGACCTTTACCTGCTATTAATATTATGTCCCCGGCATTTGCCAGTTGGCAAGCAGTTTTGATAGCTTGTTTTCTATCTGTAATAGACAGAATTCTTTTATAATGTATAGGCTCTACCCCTGCTTCTATTTGCTCAATAATAGCCTCTGGGTTTTCTGACCTAGGATTATCACTTGTGATAATGGCCTTTGTACTAAGTGCACTAGCGATGTTTCCCATTTTTGGTCGCTTTGTAGTATCACGATCACCTCCAGCTCCTACAACCGTAATAAGCTCTTCATTTTTAGTACGAATGTCATTTATGGTTTCTAGCACATTTTTAAGGGCATCTGGTGTATGCGCATAATCTACTATTGCAGTCACATTACCTTCAGAAATAAAATATTGAAAACGTCCAGATACACTCTCTAGCTCACTTAAAAGCTGTAATGCTTCCATTTGATCCAGTCCCAAAAGTTCTGCTGTTGCAAAAATGGCTAAGAGGTTATATGCGTTAAAAGAACCAATAAGCTTTACCCAAACTTCTTGATCTTGCACCTTGAGCAATAATCCCGATAATTGATTTTCTAGAATTTGCGCTCTATAATCTGCATATGATTTTAAAGCGTAGGTTACTTTTTTTGCTTTTGTATTCTGAACCATAACAGGTCCATTTTTATCATCGTTATTTACAAGCGCAAAAGCCGTTTTAGGCAACTCGTCAAAAAACTTTTTCTTAACATCTCTGTACTCTGCAAATGTCTCGTGGTAGTCCAGATGGTCGTGAGATAAATTTGTAAAAATCCCCCCCTCAAAATGTAAACCTTCTGTGCGCTTTTGGTGAATACCGTGAGAGCTCACCTCCATAAAACAATACTCAACCCCGGCAGCACTCATCTCTGCGAGATACTTATTAATAGTAAGACTATCTGGTGTAGTATGCGTTGCCTTATGCTCTGTTGCATCTACCATAATCTTCACAGTAGATAACAACCCAGTCTTATACCCAGCCTTCTTAAAAAGTTGATATAACAGGCTGGCGATAGTAGTCTTACCATTAGTACCAGTAATCCCGATAAGCTTCAGATTTGCAGATGGGTTTCCGTAGTAATTACTTGCTATTGTAGCGAGCGCACTAGAGGTGTCTGCTACTTTCACGTAAGTGATACCATTTACAATTTGCTGCGGCATCTCCTCACAAATAATAGCTAGTGCTCCTTGCGCCACCGCTTTTTCTATATAGTCGTGGCCGTCACTCTGGGTACCACGTATCGCCACAAACACATCATTAAGAGACGCTTTACGCGAGTCAAAATGCACATCTGTGATAGCAATAGCAGTATTACCCACTACAGACTCCAGGGTTACTCTATATAATATGTCTTTAAGTAAAATCACGATAATTGTAGCGTAATGGTTTTATTCTTTTCTATTTTATCACCAGCCTTAATAGACTGGCTCTTTACTTTTCCGCTTCCGCGAAAGTTTACTTTCAACCCTAAGTTTTCTAGCAATGCCACAGCATCCATACCTGGCATACCTTTTACATTTGGGATAGTCTTATGGCTCTTATTTACGTTTGCATAATACTTCTGAAAATCATTTGTAATGCTAGAAGCATTATCTGCCGGTAATGCTATCTCATCTATCACTGGAGTGTCTGAGTAGATTTTTTGAGCAATTTCTTTAAAAACTGGAGCTGCAACGACGTTACCATAAAACCCTATAGATTTTTTAGGCTTATTAACTACCACAATGCACGAGTACTTAGGCTCATCTGCAGGAAAGTACCCTGCAAAAGAGGATATGTACCTGCCCGCTTCTATCCAGTATTCTGTTTGACAAGTACCCGTCTTTCCAGCCATAGAGAATTCCTTGCTATAAATATTTCTTGCTGTACCACGCTCTACTGTTTTCTTCATCATCTCCTTAACAACATTAATTGTTTCTTGAGATGCGATGCGTGAGTTTATCACCTCTTTATCAAAAGTCTCTATAGTTTGATCCCACTCCTTTACCTCTTTTATAAAACGAGGTTTTACCATCTCACCATCATTTGCAATGGCGTTATAAAATGTGAGTGTTTGTAATGGAGTAAGCTCTACACCATAACCAAAGGCCATCCAAGGCAAGGTAGTTCCATACCAGTTTTTATCTCCTGGGTACGGAAAATTAGGTTTTCCTTCTCCTTTTATCTCTAGACCTAACTGATCGTTGAGACCCATATTAAAAAGTCGTTTTACAAACTTTTCTGGATCTGAGGCATAGTTATCGTTTATCATTTTCGCGAAAGCGGTATTACTACTCAACTCAAACGCTTTTGCCGCAGTGATTTTACCATAACCACCACGCTTAGAATCTATAGCCGTACGGTCATAAAATTTTACTCGTCCATTTTCTGTATCAAACACTGTACTTGAGTCAATCACCTTGTCTTCTAGTGCAGCCACCATAGACATCAACTTAAAAGTAGACCCAGGCTCGTGTGCCTCTCCTACCGCATAATTGAGACGCTCGTAATATTTTCCTTCTTTAGTACGACCTAAATTTGAGATTGCTTTAATCTCGCCAGTCTTAGTTTCCATAACAACCACACAACCGTGATCTGCCTGGTATTTTTCGAGACTCGTAAGCAAGGCGTTGTGTGCAACATCTTGAATATTTACATCTATGGTAGATATTACATCATACCCATCGCGAGGCTCCACTACATTACCTATCCCTAAAGGTTTCCACTCGCCTTTTGCAATCTTTTGCTTAAGACGGCGTCCTTCTTTACCTCTTAGATAATAACCATATGCTCCTTCTAGACCTACGCGAGTATAATACCCACTATCATCTTGACGCTCGTATCCTACTGTGCGCTCTGCCATTTTCTCTAATGGATGCTCACGCTCTGTATGCTCTTCTACAATGATCCCTCCTCTAAACTGGCCTTTATTAAACAATGGCAACGACTTGATTTTTACATAATCTGCATAACCTAGTTTACGAGCTATAAATAAGTAGCGATTTTTTGTACTACGTGCTTTGCGCAGTCTATTCTCATAATATGATTGAGGCTTACCGAGCACTTCAGAAAGACCCTTAGAAAGTTCTACTATATTTTCATTAAAGTTATCCTTAGACGGTGCTATAGCATCCCAGCGTATATCATACTTAATTTGAGACGTAGCAAGTAGACTACCATCCTCTGCATAAAGATTACCACGCGTGGCTGGTATGGTAACCATCTTCTCGGTACTAGTAACAGCAAGCTCTCGATATGCCGCACCTTGAAAAACCTGTATCGCTACAAGTTTATATGCAATAATAAGCGCTAGAAGAAACATACATCCAGCGACGAAATAAAGGCGGTTTAATATGTTTTTTTCTGATGTAGCCACTCTTAATCTCTTTCTGCTGTTTTTACTTTAATTTTTTTTGGAGGAATATTTGAAGGCTTAACTCCTCTTGCCTCAAGCGCCTTTGCGACACTACTACTTGTTTTTAATTTCCAAAGATTTACTCTAGAATCCACAGACTCACTACGCAACTCTGCAACCTCATCTTTAAGATCTGCTATCTCGTGAACCTTCTCATCTGCCCTATGCGAACTAGCAATCATAATGAGCGCCAGTGCCGAGAGAAAAATGATCATTCTCCAGTTTTTAAAAGCATCTTCGTCTACTAGAAACTTACCCTTGAGTATGTTATTTACTTTACCCATAAACGCACTACACTTTTGCAGCTATTCTAAGCTTTGCACTACGAGCTCTATTATTACTCTTTATTTCTTCTTTGCTAGGCACAATTAATCGCCCTACTTTTTTAAACGGAACGTCAAAATTCCCGTACATATCTTTTTCTGGCTCTCCTTCAAAAAGACCATTGCGTATGTAACGCTTTACCAGTCTATCTTCAAGAGAGTGATAACTTATAAGACTTATTCTCCCACCCGGCTCAAGCAGCTGCTCTGTCTGAAGCAAAAACTCCTTAAGAACCTCTATCTCTTGATTTACCTCTATGCGTATTGCTTGATAAATCTGTGCGAGTATTTTATGCTCTCTATGTTTTGGTAAAAAGGCCGCAAGTACTTTTTTAAGTTGCTCGCTTGTTTTTATAGGCGCATTACTTCTTGCCGCAACAATTGCACTAGCAAGCTTAGGCGCATTACGCAACTCACCATACTGCCAGAACACTTGCCTTAGGTCCTCCTCTGCATAATCATTTACCACGTTATAAGCAGAGAGATCATCCTTCTGATTCATACGCATATCAAGATCACTTTCAAAACGCGTAGAAAAACCTCGTTCTGCAACATCAAACTGATGTGAACTCACACCAAAATCTCCCAGAATACCATCTACCTTTTTATGACCGTGAAAACGCAAGAAGCGCTTTATGAACCTAAAGTTTTCTGGTATAAGCACAAATCTGCTATCATCTGGCACATTTTGCGCTGCATCTGGATCTTGATCAAAACCATATAACTTACCATTCTCACCTAGCCTGCTCAAAATCTCCCTAGAGTGACCTCCACCGCCAAATGTGACATCTACATAAACACCATCTGGCTTTATGTCAAGACCATCTACGGTCTCATTTAATAAAACTGGGTTATGATAATCCATCTGGTATATCGCTATCTCCCATTACCTCCTCGGCTAGATCTGCAAAGTCTACTGCCGCCTCGTCAATGGCTTTTTCATATAAATCTTTATCCCAAATCTCAAGAATATTAAACGCGGCATTTACCACGATAGACTTCTCAAGCTTTGCAAAACTTCCCAAATCCTTAGACACAAGAATTCTCCCAGTACCATCTACCTCGACAGGCTTTACACCTGCATTAAAACGACGTATAAACTCATCGTTCTTTTTATTAAAACGATTAAGCTTATTCACCTTTGCACTCAGCACATTCCACTCTGCAATAGGGTACAACTCAAGACACTTTTGAAACACAGCACGCTTAAGCACAAAGCCATCCTGAAGGATAGGTGCTAGCTGCTTTTTAAACGCTTGAGGCAGCATAAGGCGGCCCTTGGCGTCTATTTTACATTCGTATGTTCCTATGAGATTAAGCACTCGAAATGGGTTAGTTTTTATCTATTAACTCAAATATAGCGCAAATATTACCACTTTTTACCACTTTCTACCACTTTGTTGATAAGTTGTACCACCGCCCTACACTTGTTAACAATGGTTGATTACTTTAAAATGAATTCATACAGATAAAAAAATCTTAAGATAATGAGAGTCCGCTTTCGCGAAAGCGCACCAAAAACCCTCATAATGAATATGATATAACCTCATATAAAAGCAATAAAGCAAACTCAAAAAATGGTTACTAATCAAAACCGAAATAGCTATATTTGCTTTGATTGAAGACTAACCACATTTATGACACACGACTTAATTACTGAAGGAGATTTTACCTATTTAGAGAAAGGCGAAGGCACACCGATTATTATCTTACACGGATTAATGGGCGGCTTGAGCAACTTTGATGCGGTGACTTCTCATTTTTCAGAAAATGGGTATAAAGTGGTAATACCAGAATTACCTGTATATACAATGCCGCTTCTTAAAACGGGCGTAAAGTCTTTTGCTTCATACCTTAATGATTTTATAAAGATGAAAGGGTATAAAGAAGTAATTCTCTTAGGTAACTCTATGGGTGGTCACGTGGGTCTTTATCATACAAAGATGGCTCCAGATACAGTAAAAGCGCTGGTAATTACTGGAAGCTCTGGACTTTATGAAAGCGCAATGGGAGAAAGCTACCCTAAGCGTGGTGATTATGAGTACATTAAACAGAAGGCTCAGGGTGTTTTTTATAACCCAGAGTGTGCTACAAAAGAGATTGTAGATGAAGTTTATGACACTGTAAATGATCGTAACAAATTACTTAAAACACTTGCGATTGCAAAAAGTGCTATACGTCACAATATGGCACAAGACTTACCAGAAATGAACACTCCTACGTGTATTATCTGGGGAAAGCAAGATGGTGTAACACCACCAGAAGTTGCAGAGGATTTTAATAAACTCCTTCCAGACTCAGATCTTTTTTGGATAGATGAGTGTGGTCACGCAGCAATGATGGAAAAGCCTAACGAGTTTAACGACATACTACTTAAGTGGCTCAAAGAAAGAGGCTTTTAATAACCTACCCTACAGCCTAAACAGTTTAAATTTATACTCTCAGCTATTTGCAATTATCTCTACACGGTAATCGCTTTGCACTTTATTGTATTGTAATTCTTTAATGAGGGATTACATTGTTACTTTTGCATTATGAAAATAAAGTCTGCCACATTTGTAGTAAGTAATTCTGAGGTATCAAAATGCCCTAACACGCGCATACCAGAATATGCCTTTATAGGCCGCTCTAATGTAGGTAAGTCTTCACTTATAAATATGCTTACTAACCGTAAGAGTCTTGCCAAAACTTCTGGAAGACCTGGTAAAACCCAGCTTATTAATCACTTTTTAATAAACGAAAACTGGCACCTAGTAGATTTACCTGGTTATGGTTATGCTCGCGTATCAAAAAAGGATAAAAAGTATTTTCAAAAATTTATTACAGACTATTTTGAGCAACGCGAGCAAATGATCTCTGCATTTGTGCTGGTAGATTGCCGCCACGAGCCTCAAAAAATAGATATGGAGTTTATGGAGTATATGGGTGAGAAGGAAATCCCTTTTTCAATCATATTTACTAAGGCAGATAAGCTGCGACCACAAGTACTAGAGCGCAATATAGAAGAATATAAACGTATTATGCTTGAGGGTGTATGGTGGGAGTTTCCTAACTACTTTGTAAGCAGTTCAACTAACGGTAGAGGTCAGGACGATATCTTAAACTATATAGAGGAGATTAACAGTAATCTTAAAAATTAAAAAGACGCAACACTTCTTGCACTTCTTCTATTAAAGCTTCGGGCGTTTTCAACTCAGTAAGTCGCTCTTTTGAGATAGCTACCTCCAGACCGCTATCTGTAGCAGCTAGCACCACAGGAAAATCATATTGCGGTAACCACTTAGACTTGTAACGCTTTAAGAACTCATCTTTATGCAAAAACTGCATTGGGGTTTTTACGCTTTCGCGAAAGCGTAACCACTCTTTTTTTTCTGTAAAAGCTCCGTGGGTAAGATCACAAAGCTCACACTGGTAAGTTTCTGGACTCACCAGCTTATGAGCCGTATCTAAAAGACCATTTAAGGTGCCAGAGTTTGCATTATACACAAATAGCAAACCCATCATTTTTACTTCTCCTTTAAGTTAAGGTGCTCTGCAAAGTAATCTGTAAAGTCTTTCATCGTATCTGCCATTTTCTCATCATTTGTAGCACGTTTAAAAGAGTCTGTCATCCCGACAAGCACTTGATGAAAAAACTGCTGCATCTCATCTACTGGCATATCCTTGGTCCATAAATCTATACGTACAGTTTCTTTCTGGTTAGGATCCCACAGAGAGAGTAGCATCGCTTTTGCCTCCTCATTTGCCACTCCTCCATCACGAGCTGTCCACGCCATTTTTTCTGGCACACGATTTTCATCAAGCTCAATAGAAATTTTTATATCAGATTTTATGTTTTTTGCCATTACTTAGGGTTTATATTTTGCGTTTGCAAAGATAGTAGTTGCATCTTGATTCAATAGCGCTTTAAGCGATATATCATTTTTAGACATATATGATGCAACAATCTCATAACCTATAAATCTCCCTATACGCCCAGGCGTTTCATTATCAAAGGATAGATAAAACTTTGAGAAAGGAGCGGGATCTATAAAACGACTAAGCAATTTTTTATCTGTGTCATATAGCAGTTCGTTTTTAATAAAGAACTCCCAGATATTCACCTGGTTTTCTTGTGCAAAAGTGAGCTCACTTTCTGTATATCCAAACACCTCTTGGAGCGGGGTTTCTCCTAATAAGGTTTTCATTAAATACAGTTTCTTACCCTCATAAATCATTTCTGAAAGAAAATCTTGGGTGCGAGGCTTACTTACTTTTTGATTTGCAAATGCTGCGGCAACATCTACCGCTATTTGCTCTTTCCTGAAGTTTTTACTTTGAAATTTAGGAATACCTATATAAAAATGGTGGTCTGTCCCTAGGTAAGTGTCTAGACCTATAAGTAAAAGACTATCTGCCAGAACAACTTTATTTCTATAATCAACCTCAGAAGCTAGCGTTACTACCTTAGGCACAGTAGTCTCTGGAAAGTAATAAACTATATAACGAAATAGATTTTCTAACTGCTCCTCTTCTTGACTAAAATCTGGATATACCTTTGCCAGCTCTTCATTAATTTCAATCTGGATGGTATCTTTAAAGCGCTGCGCCCAGTACTCATCTGGATACTTTTTTGAAAACAAATAAGGAAACTCCCCTTTTAAATTATCTAGCTCATTTATTGTAGACTTTGCAAACAACTGGTCAAAGCGTCGCACCTCCATATCTAACTCAATAGCATCTATAGCGGCCTCTTCTTTTGAAATTTCAGCGCAGCCGGTCACTAGACCTAGCATTACTAAAAGCACAAGCATTTTATTCATAGAGTTTGTATCTTTATAATTCATAACGCAGGTAATACAAAAAGTTGTATTGTATAGCGTTTACAAAGGTAAAAGTACCAATTTTATACACTCTAAAATAATCACAAATGCAAACCGAAAAAGTAGTAGATCACATCGTAAACTGGTTAAAAGAATATGCAACTAATGCGAGAATGAACGGCTTTGTGGTAGGTATAAGTGGTGGTATAGATAGTGCACTTACCTCAACATTATGTGCAAAAACCGGACTAAGAGTACTTTGTGTAGAGATGCCTATACATCAAGATGAGCGTCAAGTAACACGTGCAAAAGAACACATTAAACAACTTAAGGAACGATTTGCAAACGTCACAGACGTGGAGGTTAACCTTACTGACACCTTTGAGCAAATGAAAAAGGCTGTGCCTGAGGTAGAGATGAGCGAGCAGCTTAATCTAAGCCTAGCAAATACGAGAGCTAGATTGCGTATGAGTACTTTGTATTACTTTGCAGGGTTACACAAATACCTTGTAGCTGGCACAGGTAACAAAGTAGAAGACTTTGGCGTAGGTTTTTATACTAAGTATGGTGATGGAGGTGTAGACTTGAGCCCTATTGCAGATTTAATGAAATCTGAAGTGTATGCGTGTGCTGCACAAGTAGGTGTGCCAGAGAGTATACAAAAAGCCGCTCCTACAGATGGACTATGGGGAGATGACCGTACAGATGAAGACCAGATAGGCGCATCTTATGACCAACTAGAATGGGCAATGGAACAAGATGAAAATGGCGAAAAATCTGACAACTGGACAGATGAGCAACATAGAGTGTACACCTTATACAAAAAATTAAATACGGCAAATCTTCATAAAATGAACCCGATACCGGTGTGTGAAATACCCGTTAGTCTTAAATAAAGGGTGTTTTAGCGAATTTTTTAACAAAAACGTTAATAACTTTATCAATATAGCTTACATTAGTGCAGCAAACAAACAAGTAAACCCCTCAATTTCTTGTTTCATTATTTGTTAAACAATAACTAATGAACAAAGTACTAATAGCAGATCATCACCCGATCACACGAAAGGGTATTTCCTCTATTTTGCAAGCCGAAGGTCATTATGACATCATAGGCTATGTAAAAGATGGAAATAACCTCCTGAACACCTTGACTACAACCGAGGTGGATATTCTGATTCTCGAAATCGATATCCCTAATCTAAACAGTATTACTGCCCTAAAAGCTATAAAAAGAGAGTTTCCCCATATTAAGATACTCGTTTTAAGCTGTCATCCCGAGGAGATGTACGCTTTAAGCGCTATCAAATATGGAGCCTCTGGATATGTTGCAAAAACAGCAGATATACAACGCGTACTAAACGCCGTAAACCAAGTTCAAAAAGGTGGCATATACCTTAATGAGGCTCTCAGTGAGCGACTTGTAAATGACGGTAACGCTACGCAAGGGTTAGCATATAAGTATAAAAAACTCTCAAGTAGAGAGATAGAAGTTCTCAACCTCTTATCTAATGGTAAGCGCAACAAAGAAATTGCTGCAGACTTAGATATTAACGAGAAAACTGTAAGTACTTATAAGATGCGATTACTCAAAAAACTAGAAGCACAAAATGTGGCAGAGCTCATAAAGCACGCACGTTTATTGCAGAGTAGTCATATCTAGACCGACAGCACTCGGCCCAGTTTATTACCTAGCAAGGTATTGAGCGATTGGTAATCAAGAATGTCTTTAATAATCTCCTGATTATTAGAGCTTCCTTGTGTCTTATCCATAAGCTCTTTTATCTTCTGGGTGATAAGGTATTTACGTAAACTAAGCACAGTTTCTGATACAAACTGAGCTATTGATGTATCTTTTTTACGCACATACACCTCTCTTGTATCCCAGCGGTGTAGCTCATACTTCTCATCATTAAGAATGATGTTAGAAATCTCGCTTGCTTCTTCTGGAGCGAGCTCATTGATGAAGTTTTGAATTTGAAAATTATCATTTAGATTCATTTGCTCCACTATTCTCACATACAAAACCTTAAAAAGGTCGTTTGTAAACTCCACCTCATCATCTTGAAGGTCTAAATAGATTTTTTCAAACACTCTAATTTTATGAGTCACAGGCTCTAGGCCTAGTGAGCCATCTTCATTTTCTTTAAGAACCAGATCTTCAAAATCTTCTTCCACCTGCCCGTATAGGAGTAGTGACTCTATAAGCTTGCGCTCAAGCTCATATAACACATTAACTTTCTCGACAGCATTAGGCATCTCGTCTGGCACCACAGACATATATTCTGGTGGTGGTGATTGAGATTGATTACCTCTATTTTGTTTTACAGCCTCCTTTTTATCTTTCTTGAGTATTTGAGCAAGTGTATTATACAACACAGTCTCAGAGACCTCCATTATGCGCGCACACTCTTGCACATAAATTTCTTGCTTTATGGCGTCAGGTATTTTAGAAATACTCTCTACCATATCACGCACAGTATCTGCTTTTTTTACAGGATCACCAGCCGCTTCTTCTACAAGCAGGTTTGCTTTGTACTGTATAAAGTCTTTTGCATTTTCATCAAAAAAAGCAACGATTTCTTCTTTACTATGCTTTCGCGAAAATGAGTCTGGATCTTCCCCCTCAGGAAAAGAGCAAACCCTCACGTTCATTCCCTGCTCGAGAATTAAATCAATCCCTCGTAGTGCAGCGCGCTGTCCAGCAGCATCACCATCAAAAAGAACCGTTATATTTTTAGTAAGTCTATTTATTAATCGTATTTGCTCTGGAGTAAGTGCCGTTCCAGAAGATGAAACTACATTCTCAATACCAGACTGAAACATCTGTATCACATCTGTATACCCTTCTACTAGGTAACAGTTATCCTCCTTTGCAATAGCTTGCTTTGCATAGTAAATACCATACAGCACTTTACTCTTATGGTAAATGTCACTCTCTGGCGAGTTGAGATACTTTGCTGCTTTCTTACTACTATCTAATATTCTACCTCCAAAACCTAGTACACGACCACTCATAGAGTGTATAGGAAACATCACACGCCCTTTAAAACGGTCAAATTGCTTCTCCTCCTTAACTATAGAGAGTCCGGTTTTTTCTAAGTAATCTAGTTTGTAACCTTGACGTATTGCCTCACTCGTAAAAGCATCCCATTGATCTGGATTATACCCTAGCTGAAATTTTTCAATAGTCGCTGCAGTAAATCCGCGTTCTTTAAAATATGAAAGACCTATAGCCTTACCCTGCTCAGAGTTAAGCATCGTTTTATGGAAGTAATCACGAGCATACTCACTCACGAGATACATACTCTCACGCTCATTTGCAGCTTCCTTTTGCTCGTCTGTGCGCTCTGTTTCTTCTACCTCAATGTTATACTTTTTGGCTAGGTATTTTATCGCTTCTGGATAGCTAAAATGCTCGTGTTCCATCAAAAATGAAACCGCCGAGCCTCCTTTACCAGTAGAAAAATCTTTCCAAATTTGCTTTACAGGACTCACCATAAAACTAGGCGTACGCTCATCAGAAAATGGAGAGAGGCCTTTAAAATTAGATCCAGATTTTTTAAGATTTACAAAATCACCTATCACCTCCTCTACACGGGCGGTTTCAAAAACTTTGTCTATGGTTTCTTTTGATATCAAATCTAGATTGGCGTGATTATGTTACAATAACTTTTGGTAGCCTGCAAAAGTACTTCAAATTACAACAGTTTTCAATATAATACACAAGAGCGTTTCTATAAAATAGAATCACATATAAATAGAAATAGCCCAGACATTTTGCATAACTGAGCTATCTTCTTTCTTAATTCCGCTTTCGCGAAAGCGTAATGAAACACTTTTACAAAAACGGAATACTAGCTATACTTTATATGTTACCAGTCCCAACGTAAGCCTAGAGAGACATTATTTACATCACCTAAATCACTTGTGCTGAAAGCGGTGCTCAAGTCATACTTACCGTACAGGCTAAGGTCTTGTGAGAGTCTTATGTAGCTACTCACCCCATACACAAAGTTATCACCACCAAAGTCTTGCTTCTCTTTTGTCTTGATGCGGTCTCCATTTTCTTTATACTTCAATTTTTGTTGTGTCCCAAGTCGCACACCTACATAACCTCCTATACCCATTCTAAATTTACCTGACAGCCTGTAGCGCACATAGTCTTCTTCTTGCTCCTTTTTCCACCCGCCAAATTCTAGGTGCACAGGCACCACTAGGTTTGAGAAACGTAACTGGGACTTGTCTAACTCTTGTGGGAACTCCTCATAAGCAGCGACACCATCTGTGACTACGAGTCGCTCATTTTGTTTTGTAAACAGCTTGTTAGTTTGCAATGACACTCCATACTTGAGGTGAAGTGCGCCAGAGTTTTGAAATACTCTCGTTTTCCAGGCATAACCTAGTTCAAAAAAGCGCGATTTACCTATGGAGAACTCATCGCCAAAGTCGGCTCCATTTTCTACAATACCGTTGTTGAGACCAAAGGCAAATACAAGCTCGCTATATGTACGTCTGTCATAGGTAACTTTTTTTGGCTTATTGGTATTTACAGCGATACCTAATACTCTATTGCCGTTCTCATCTGCACTACCAAAACCTATTTCTACAGAGCTTCCTTTTGAAGGATCAATGTGACCGGTTCTTTTTACCAGTGCGATTTGATTATCTATAATGGCTAGTTCGTTTTCTATATTAAGAGCAACTTCTTGTGCGGCATCCTTTTTTTGTTGTTCTGCCTGGGTGGCACTAATGTTTTGTTTTTCTCTTTGAGCATTTATAAACTGTATTCTCTGTTTGAGATTGCTTTTCCAGTTTTCTTTTACTTTCTCTTTTCGAGTTTCTAGGGTTGATACTTGGTCTACAATTTTTTGAGAGACCTCTTGTTGCGCTTCTTGCGCATTTACGTTTTGGGCAAAGATTACCACTGTTGCCGCTAGAGCAATTTTAAAAATTGTGTTCATAATAGTTTGTGTTTTGTGCGCTCGATGATGGCGCGTTATTGATGAATTTTCTTAATTATCTTTATTTGCAACTGCCTCTACGGCTCTATTAAACTCTTTTTTGAGCGTGCGGAACATTCTGTCTTTAAAGGAGTCTGGATCTACCTCAGCTTCGGCGTCTAGTAATAACTCGTTTGCATCTACCACTCGTTGTGGCTGTGCATACACTGGTTGCTTATTGATATTTTGCTGGGCAGCTTTGAGTAGGTTTTCTACCTCATCATCTAGCAACTCTTCGCTCGTTTTTACTTCATCAGGATTTACATCTACAACAGCATTTATAGTAGATTTTATCACTTCCTCTTTCATAATAGAAGTGGCCACAGCTTCTTTTACTTGTGAGTTTATAGTATTAGCATTGCTGTATGGGCGATACTTACTTTTAGTAGGATTTGTTTTTTTCTTCTTTGTAGCAGTATTGTTTTGGGGTGACGTAACAGATTTTTGTACTTCCACATTATTTGTTGTTGCATCTGTTAGTAAGATTTCACTAGGCTTATCACTTATTTGTTCTGGTATTATCTCATCTATCACCTCTTCTGGTTGATTTTCTACATAAGGCGTTTGTTCATCTACCGCACTCGTGTTATAAATAAGTGCTGTGATGAACACGCCTGCAATAAAGCTTGCCGCGATACCCATCCATAAAACTATTTTACTTTTTTTCTTGCCCTGACTAGCATCTAGCTTGCCCTCTATACGATCCCAGGCAGATGCGGTAGGCTCGAGACGGCGTCTCTCTAGCTTATCTTTAAAATTATCCTCTAAGTTCATCTGTACCGTTATGTATTAATTCTTTTTTTACCGCTGCTTGTAACTGCTTTCTCGCTTTAAACAATTGGCTTTTTGAAGTGCTCTCACTAATCCCAAGTGCTTTTGCTATCTCTCTATGCTTATACCCTTCTATGGCATACATTACAAATACGACTCGATATCCTTCTGGCAGGTCGTCTATGAGTGATTGTATATGTGCCACTTCAAGATCTGTCTGTATGTTATTTATAGCATCATTATTTTCTACCACACCATCTTCTGAGAAATATAGCTTCTTTATTGCTCTTAGGTATGAGATGCTTTCTCGCACCATAATCTTACGTATCCACCCTTCAAAACTCCCATTACCTCCATAGGTGTCTAGCTTTGTAAATACTTTTAAGAAACCGTTGCACATTGCTTCTTCGGCTTGATGTACATCTTTTATATAATAACGACAGATGCTCAGCATTTTTGGCGAGTGCTCATCATAGAGTTTGCGCTGTGCATCTCTATTGCCTTTAATGGCTTTTTTTATGAGTTGTCGCTCGTTATTAAATTGTATGACTTTCATACCTGATGTTTGGGTTTCTATTTATAAAGACGCATCGTTTTTAAAAAAGGTTGCTTCAAGGCCAAAAAAAATCCAAATTTCTTCTTACTGTAGTGTAATCAGAAATTTGGATTTGTACATAAAGGTCTGTTTTCTAGCTTATCCTTTATACTTCATAGGTAAGTGAACTACCTTTTTTGTTTCAAAGAAATCTTCTTCAAAGAATGTGGGAAGATCATAAATAGTAGTCGTGGTATACTTTTTAAGTTCTTCTGTGAGGTCTCCTCCTTTGAGGTATAAAATTCCGTTTTTGAGTTCGTGGTTAGATTTTTTTGCAATGTGCCCGCGCACCCATCTTACAAATGTTTCCATTTGCGCTACCGCTCTAGACACAATAAAATCATACTGACCAGGTACATTTTCTACTCGGTCGTTTGTAGTTTTTACATTTGTGATACCTAGGCCCTCTACCACCTCGTTTACTACTTTTATCTTTTTACCTATACTATCTACAAGGTGAAAATTTACTTCTGGGTGTAGTATGGCAAGTGGTACTCCAGGAAAGCCTCCTCCCGTACCTACATCCATTATACTGGCACCTGGATTAAAGGTTTGAACTTTTGCTATACCTAGTGAATGCAGTACGTGACGTAAGTAAATCTCATCTATATCTTTACGGCTTACTACATTGATTTTGAGATTCCAATCTTGATATAAATCTTTCAGTTTTGAGAACTGCTCGATCTGAGTATCTGTTAGATCTGGAAAATATTTTAATATGATATCCATTATTTAGTATATTAACGGTGTAAAAGTACCATAATACCCGCTATTATTTTAACGCAGGTTCATAGATGTAGCCTATATTATGCATTACTTTTACCAAGCTATTAAAAGAAGATTATTTTTTTTCGCGAAAGCGGAATCAAAAACCTCAACAACACTACAATAAAACGGCTATTGTAGCGCTATGAGAGTAATTATTACATTATGGAGACTACTATAAAATTTTCTCGCACGGACTCTGCAAAGTTCTTCAGAACTTTAAATAAACGTGTAAACAACTACTTTAAAGAGAATAATATAAAACGCACAGGTAACTGGAAATTGTACCTAAAGGCAATCATTATGTTTGCCATTTACTTAGTTCCTTACTTTTTATTTTTAACACTAGATATGCCTACCTGGCTTCAGATTGTCCTTACCGTTGTTATGGGTGTGGGTATGGCTGGTATAGGGATGAATGTGATGCACGATGGTAATCACGGTTCATTTTCTAGTAAAAAATGGGTAAATAAATTAATGGGAAGCAGTATTTACATACTAGCTGGTAATGTTTATAACTGGCAAGTACAACACAACGTGCTTCACCATACGTATACTAACATACACGGTCACGATGAAGATATGGAGGCTGGTCGCGTGCTACGTTTTTCAAAACACGGAAAATGGCACTGGGCACATAAGTTCCAGCACTACTACTCGGTGTTTTTATATGGTCTACTTACCTTTAACTGGGCACTTACTACAGATTTCTTCCAGATGAAACGTTATATGAAACGTAAATTATCTTACGGAAAACTACAGAGCCCTGCAAAGCAGTGGAGCACACTACTTATCACAAAAGCGATATACATCGCAATGTGGATTGTTATACCTCTGGTATTTATTGATCTTGCTTGGTGGAAAATTTTAATAGGCTTCTTTATTATGCACTATACGGCAGGTCTTATTTTAAGTATTATTTTCCAGCTTGCGCATATGGTAGAAGATGCACATATGCCGCTACCAGATGAGACAGGAACTATGAAAAATACTTGGGCAATACACCAGCTATTTACTACTGTAAACTTCTCCACTAAAAACAAGGTGATGAACTGGTTTTCTGGAGGATTAAACCACCAGGTGGAGCACCACATCTTTCCTCACATAAGCCACGTACACTATACTAAGATTAGTAAAATTGTAAAGGAGACAGCACAAGAGTTTAATTTACCTTACCACGAGTATAAAACTACTAGAAAGGCACTTATCGCTCACTTTAGTCACTTACGTGAGATGGGAATGAAACCTGCGATTTCTGCATAGAAGTGGTTAAATTTTTAAGAAAATATCAAACGCCAAATCCCATAAGGATTTGGCGTTTTTAGTTACCTTGCATTACAATCTTTTATCAACTAAATAAAGAATGCGCCTCGTATGAAGAATTTATCTACCCGCGTTACAAATATGGCAACCTCTGCAACTCTTGCAATGGCTGCAAAGGCTCGCGAATTAAGAGCAGAAGGAAAAGACATCATAGGTCTTAGTCTAGGAGAACCAGATTTTAATACTCCAGACTTTATTAAAGATGCTGCAATTCAAGCAGTAAATGATAATTACAATTCATACACACCGGTAGATGGTTATGTAGAGTTGAAAGAGGCGATTATCACAAAATTTAAAAGAGATAATAATCTGGATTACACCCTCCCACAAATTGTGGTTTCTACAGGTGCAAAGCAGTCACTTGCAAATATTGCACTTGTATGCCTTGACCCAGGTGACGAGGTGATATTACCTTGCCCTTACTGGGTGAGCTACTCAGACATTGTAAAAATAGCCGAAGGTGTACCAGTAGAGGTAAAAACCTCAATAGATACAGATTTTAAAATGACACCAGAGCAGCTAGAAGCAGCTATCACGCCTAAGACAAAGATGCTTTGGTATAGCTCTCCTTGTAATCCATCTGGATCGATATACAGTAAAGAAGAGCTACGCGCTCTGGCAGATGTACTTGCAAAGCACCCACAAATCATAGTAGTAAGTGACGAGATTTATGAGCACATTAATTATGTGGGAGATCACGCAAGTATGGCACAGTTTCCAGATATGTATGACCGTACGGTAACTGTAAATGGTGTTTCAAAAGCATTTGCAATGACGGGATGGCGTGTAGGTTACATAGGAGGCCCAGAATATATTGCACGCGCTTGTAACAAGATGCAAGGACAGATTACTAGTGGTACAAACTGTATTGCACAACGTGCAGTAATTACGGCTCTTGAGGCTCCAGTAAGCAAAGTACAGTATATGATTGATGAGTTTAAAAGTCGTCGTACGTTAATACTGGACTTACTCAATGATATCGAAGGCTTTAAATGTAACGAGCCAGAAGGTGCGTTTTACGTATTTCCAAATATCTCACACTATTTTGGAAAAACGCTAGGAGGTCAAAAAATAGAAAACGCAACAGATTTTTCTCTTTACCTTCTTGAAGCGGCAAATGTTGCTACGGTTACTGGTGAAGCATTTGGAAACCCAGATTGTATACGTATATCTTATGCAGCAAGTGTAGACAACATTAAAGACGCAATGAAGCAGATTAAATCTGCAGTTTCATAGACCTTATATATTACGCTTTCGCGAAAGCAAAACAAAACCCGCTAATCTCTTAGCGGGTTTTTTCATTTGTAATGGAGTTAATCCATATCGATTTTTCGTTTTTTATTAAGTGCAAATTCTTTTTTGAGATCTATACGCCTCATTTTACTTCCATCTAGTTTTGGCACCATAACCATTTGCATCGCTGTAATATCAAAAAAGGTAGTGTAGAGCGTCCCTCCCATTCTACCTTCACCCCAGTCTGCAGCTGGTTGCACTGCTCCAGCCATCGTTTGCCCCACAGATTTTAAGGTGATGTCTTCTCCACTGCGTTCTAGCTCATCTACGCGTGAGTTTATAGATTGATATCTGTGGCAAGGGAAGCCGCCTTCTTCTGGAGCATTTATCAAAAAATTTGTGGCTACTAGCGTGTTGCCCTCCATAGGTATGATATGTTTCTTGCCGTCTATCCACTCTACAATAACTGCATTACCGGTGGCATCACCTATTAAAAAATGACTCTGGTGCACGGCGAGTTTTTGCTCCTCTATCCAGGCAAGCGCTTCCGCTACTGTACTTGCGTTTGCCAGTAAATCATCTCCTATGTTACCTTTTGCCCAGCCATACCCTTCTGGCATTTTTTGTTCTGGCGTCACCGCTACGTCAAAAAATAATCCTGCGCTATTTATACCTCCCTGAGCAAAATTATCCCAGCCATACCATAATCTAGCTAGCTTTTTTGAAGTCGCTTTTTCTATCTGTATATAAGCATCGGTATCAAGCCAGAAGTCTTCATTATTTACGGCATAAATAGCACCCGTTTCTTTATCTACATAATACAAAATAGAACACGCATACATAGAACTAGCACAAGCAGCAATTAAACATAGCGTTAATAACCACTTTCTAGAGGTATTGCTCACTTTCTTTGTCAATAGATGAATCATAATTTACAGCTTTAAGAACCTGACTGCCTTAAAGATGCGACAAAAATCACATACACACCAAATGTAACAAGCAAGTTATTACCTCATAATTTATGTACTTATAGGTATCTTAGTAGAGTAATTTTTAAAATGAGTAATCTCGCTTTCGCGAAAGCGTAAAAACCCACAAAAACCACCATCAGTAGTAAAATACTGTGAGAATTAATACGACTCGACTTATGAAAAAAACGCTACTTGCAGGAATGATGGCTCTAAGCCTTATAGCTTGTAAAAACGACGCTACCACAGAAACAACTAGCACAGCAGATACATCGCTGGCATTTAACAATGTGCTAGATAACTATTATGAAGACGGCCTAAAGCTTAACCCGCTTAATGCGACAATGTCTGGTGATAATAGGTATAATGATAAATTTCCAGATGCGTTATCTCAATCTCATAAGGATGCAGTAAAAACTTATTATACATCTTACCGCGACTCTATACAGCAGTTTAATGACAGTGACCTTACAGACACAGAGAAGATGAGTAAGGAGGTATTGCTCTGGGATATTGCTATCAATCTAGAGGGTATGGAGTTTAAAAAAGACCTCACGCCTATAGACCAGATGTGGTCACCTCATCTTATGTTTGGCCAGCTTGCAAGTGGAGCGAGTGCGCAACCTTTTAACACTGTAGAAGATTACCGCAACTGGCAACAACGCGTAGATGAGTACCTAGTTTGGCTCAACAGCTCAGAAACAAATATGCGCAAGGGTATGACAGAAGGATATGTACTTCCTAAATCACTTATTAAGAAAATCATCCCGCAAATGGATGCTATGACAGAGCCTACCATAGAGAATCACCTTTTTTACAAGCCTGTCGCAAATTTTCCTGATGGAATAACCGAAGAAGACCAGAATATCATACGCACAGATTATAAAAATATGATAGAAGGTAAAGTAATCCCTGCTTATGCAAAGATGCGTGACTTCTTACAAAATGAATACCTAGCGGCTGGGCGCGATAGCTCTGGTTATAGTGATTTACCACAAGGAAGCGAGTATTATGACTATGCCATAAAATTATACACCACTACTACAATGAGCGCAGACGAGATACACCAGCTTGGACTAAGTGAGGTAGCCCGTATACGCAAGGAGATGGAAAAAGTAAAGGAGCAAGTAGGTTTTAAAGGAGATCTAAAAGCATTTTTTGACGATGTACGTACTAACAAAAAGCTAATGCCGTACAGTACTCCAGAAGAGATTATTGCAAACTTTAATGCAATGCACGAGACAATAAAGCCGCAGGTAGACCAGCTCTTTAGCCTACAACCTAAAACAGCTTTTGAAGTGAGACAGACAGAAGCTTTCCGTGAGAAATCTGCAAGTGCAGAGTATAACCCAGGATCACTAGATGGTACTCGACCAGGTATTTTCTACACGCCTATACCAGACGCAACTACCTATAATGTATACTCAGACGAGTCTTTATTTTTACACGAGGCTATACCAGGCCACCACTTCCAGGTGTCACTTACGCAAGAAAGTGAGACACTACCACAGTTTAGAAAAACTTTATGGTACAGTGCTTATGGTGAGGGCTGGGCATTATATACAGAATCGCTTGGTAAAGAGTTGGGACTTTATACAGACCCATACCAATACTTTGGAACACTAGGAGCCGAAATGCACCGAGCAGTTAGGCTTGTAGTAGATACAGGAATCCACACCAAAGGATGGAGCCGTGAGAAAGCAATTGCTTATTGCCTAGAAAATGAAGCCGAAAGTGAAGCAGGTATTACATCAGAAATTGAGCGCTATATGGCAAATCCAGGACAAGCGCTTTCTTATAAAATAGGCCAACTTAAGATTAGAGAACTTAGAGAAAAAGCAACTCAGGAGCTAGGTGATAAATTTGACATACGAAATTTTCACAAAGAGGTGCTTGAGACAGGATGTATTCCTCTTGCGCTACTTGAGGAAAAAATTAATGGTTGGATAGAAGAAAGTAAATAATACCGTTTTCACGCAAGTGAAGTTTATACTAAGCTTGCCGAAGTGCGAAAGCAAAACATTATGAATAAAAAAATAGTATTACTAGGCTCAGGAGAACTAGGAAAGGAATTTGTAATAGCTGCACAACGACTAGGTCAGACCGTAATTGCTGTAGATAGTTATGATAATGCCCCTGCTATGCAAGTAGCAGATGGTCGCGAAGTGATAAATATGCTTGATGGAGAGGCGCTAGATAAACTTGTAGAGAAGCATAAGCCAGACTACATCGTTCCAGAAATAGAGGCCATACGCACCGAGCGTTTTTATGAATATGAGAAGCAAGGATACACTGTGATCCCAAGTGCAAAAGCTGCAAACTTCACAATGAATCGCAAGTCTATACGCGATCTTGCTGCAAAAGACTTGGGCTTAAAAACTGCAAATTATCGCTATGCAACCTCTGCTCAAGAGCTACAAAAAGCGGTGAAGGAAGTAGGGATTCCTTGTGTGGTAAAACCCCTAATGTCTTCTAGCGGAAAAGGACAATCTACTATCAAAACACCAGACGACATACAACGAGCGTGGGACTACTCTCAAGAAGGCTCTCGTGGTGATGTTGCAGAGGTGATTGTAGAAGCTTTTGTAAACTTTAATTATGAGATCACACTACTTACTGTAACGCAGAGAGATGGTGAGACACTATTTTGCCCACCTGTAGGTCACCGTCAAGAACGTGGTGATTATCAAGAAAGTTGGCAACCCGCTACTATGGACGATGCCCATCTTAAAACCGCTCAAGAAATGGCGGCTCAAGTTACCGCTGCATTAGGCGGAGCTGGATTATGGGGTGTTGAGTTCTTTGTAGGAGATGACGGTGTGTACTTTTCTGAGCTTTCTCCACGCCCACACGATACAGGTATGGTAACGCTTGCAAACACGCAAAATTATAATGAGTTTGAACTGCACTTAAGAGCTGTTTTAGGACTTCCCATAAAAGAAATTACTCAAGAACGTATAGGTGCGAGTGCTGTTATTCTAGCAACCGAGAATTCTGAAAATCCAGGATTTACAGGGATTAATGAACTAGCCACCGCGCCGAAAAGCGATTTCAGGCTCTTCGGAAAACCTACTTCTCGCCCATACAGGCGTATGGGAGTTGTGGTGACCTACGATAGCCTTGATGGAGATATTACCGAGGTTGTATCGAGAGCAAAAGAGCTAGCTGCCAAGGTTAAAACTACTTAATGCTTGATTTTTAAAATGTTTAATTTAAAGTGTACCATATGAGACTAGTCGTAACCTTATTTATATTAATAATCACCCTTGGGTGCTCACAAGAAAACACGACAAAAACTCGTGAAATAAGCAAGCAAGAAATGACACATACAAGACAGCTAAGGCATATGGTGCTCTTTAAATTTAATGAAGAGAGTACGCCACAAGAAATCGAAAAAATTATTACAGATTTTTCGGCCTTACCATCTCAAATTAAAAGCATAAAAGATTATGAATGGGGATTACATAAAAGTACAGAAGATTTAAACAAAGGCTTTACCCACGCATTTTTATTAACGTTTGATTCGCAAGATGGTCTAGATACGTATCTACCCCATACAGCTCATCAAAACTTTGTAGCCTCTATACAGCCACACGTAGCAGACGTTATGGTAATAGATTACTGGACTAATTAATATAAAAAGGGCTGGAAGATAAAACTTCCAGCCTTTTTATTTTTCTAGTCTCTTATAAGTGGCAATGTACTACAGCGCAGCAAGCCTTCTTGCTTTGCTATCTCTGCATAAGGAACCTCCTCTACAGTGATATCTTGATCGCGTAGCCAAGTGTTTAATCTGGTAAAATTACGCTCAGATATAACAACTTCTGGAGATATACTAAAGATGTTTGAATTCATATTAAACATCTCCTGAGAGGAGATTTCAAAGATATTTTCTTTTCCGTAAAAGTTTACCAGCCACTCGTATTCCCTTTCTTGTAAAAAGCCATTTTTATGAAGTATAGCTTTCCCATTCCCCACTGGCTGAAAACAGCAATCTAAATGTAAGGCATTATTATAAGGATCTGTATTAGACTTTCTAAGGTCAAAAGACATTACCTTCTTGCGAGGAAATAAATCTTGAATCATACCTACCGCAAGCATATTAGTACGCGCAATGATATAATCTGGATAATCATCACCACGATAGGTACCTATAAAAATATGATCATCTACCAGCATCACATCTCCTCCTTCTATATGTGCCTCTTCTGGTAATCTAAAAACGTGGGTAGACGGCACTTGTTTTATAACGTGCTCAATGGCGTCTATCTCTTCTTCCCTATCAGGAAGAATATTTGCCTTAAAGAACTTATCATCTATCACAAAACCAATGTCACGTGTAAAAATCTGATTAAGATCTTTAATAAGCTTTGGCCTATAAACCTCTACATCATACTTTTTGAAAACTGCTGCTACAGCTTCCATTTCGGGAACCATATCTTTCTCTAGAGGATATGTTCCTTCTCTTAAATGTAGCGCAGATTTTGGGTCGTAGGCATCCTCAAGTTTTGGAGTAGGCCCATTACTTTCGGCAGTACCTAAGATTACGGCTCTAAGCCTTGAAGTTTCGTTCTTTACGTTTAGTTTAAGCATAAGGTAAAGATAACTCAGTTTTGCTAAAAAAAGAATGCCAATCTATATGAAATTTATCATATACGCAGTGCACTGTGATTTTTACGCTTTCGCGAAAGCTTACTTAATAGGTATCCACACTTCTTCTTCAGATTGTGGATTATTTGGGCCTAAGTAGTCCTCTGGCATAAATTCATAATGTGGTCTATGATCTAATTGATACCTAGAATTTGGCAACCACTGACTGTAGATATATTGAGCAAATGCTCCAAAATCACGTGTGGTTCCTTTGTATGGAAAAACTGCCCATTTACCTTTTGGGATTTTTAATACTTCTAACTGATTTGGGATATCATTTTCGGTTGTTAAAGCTACTGCGGCCCATTTTACAAACTTGGTTACTGGTGTAAATGGAGTCGTCATAAAATCATCTGCATAGCATTGCACACTATAACTCCCTCCATTAGACTTATTAAGAATAGTCTTCCTTAGCGGTCCAAAGGTTTGCCATAACTGCATTGTAGTATTATGAGACAGAGACATTGTAGCCTGTAAACCTACAAGAGTAAGTGCAGGTTGCTCTACGATAACTGGAGATGGGTGTTTGGTATCTTTCACGAAAGTGAATTTACAATTTTTTAAATAGTTACGTTATTGCTTTTGAGGCATAAAAAAAGAGCAAACTAAACGTTTGCTCTTTTATATTGTACTATTGAGTTTTTATCTCTCAGAAACCTCTTTAAAAGCTCTTAAGTTTTCACCAGTATAAACCTGACGTGGACGACCTATAGGTTCTTTGTTAAGACGCATTTCTCTCCATTGTGCTATCCATCCTGGAAGACGACCTAAAGCAAACATAACCGTAAACATTTCTACTGGAATGTCTAGAGCTCTGTAAATAATACCTGAGTAAAAATCTACATTAGGATATAATTTACGATCTACAAAATATGGATCTTCTAGCGCTTCTTTTTCAAGTCCTTTTGCAATATCAAGAACAGGATCTTGTATACCTAGTTGACCAAGAACCTCGTCTGCAGCAACTTTTATAATCTTTGCACGTGGATCGAAGTTTTTATAAACTCTATGTCCAAAGCCCATAAGGCGGAAAGGATCTTGCTTATCCTTTGCCTTTGCCATATATTTTTTAGTGTCACCACCATCATTCTTTATTGCCTCAAGCATTTCTATAACTGCTTGGTTTGCTCCGCCGTGTAAAGGACCCCATAATGCAGAGATACCTGCAGAGATAGAAGCAAATAGACCAGCGTGAGATGAACCTACAATACGTACTGTAGATGTAGAACAGTTTTGCTCGTGGTCTGCGTGTAAGATTAATAACTTGTCTATAGCAGCGATTATCTCTTTATCTACGGTATAAGCTTCATTAGGTTTTGAGAACATCATTTTATGGAAGTTCTCTACATACCCTAGTGAGTTATCTCCGTAATCTAACGGTTGACTTTTCTTTTTACGCATTGCCCAAGCAGCTAGCACAGGAAACTTTGCTAGTAGCTTTACAATTGCATTATACATTTCTTCTTCAGAATCTACATTTACGGTAGAAGGGTTAAATGCAATAAGTGCAGATGTAAGAGCACTTAATACTCCCATAGGGTGAGCAGACTTAGGAAAACCATCTAAGATTTTCTTCATATCCTCATCTACGTGAGACTCAGACTTAATGTCTGCATCAAATTTTGCAAGTTGTTCTTTTGTTGGTAATTCTCCAAAAATCAAAAGATAAGCAGTTTCAAGAAAGTCTGCTTTTTCGGCAAGTTCTTCTATTGAGTATCCTCTATATCTTAAGATACCTTTTTCTCCATCAAGGAAGGTAATAGCACTCTGGCAAGAACCCGTATTTTTATAACCTGGATCTATGGTAGTAATACCTCCAGTAGCACCTCTTAATGCTTTAATATCTATTGCTTGCTCCTGCTCTGTTCCTGTAATGATAGGAAACTCATAGCTCTTTCCGTCTATTGTTAAAGTTGCTTTATCTGCCATCTATGCCTGAAAAAATTTGTTTTTACTTAGTTTATTTTGGACAGCTAAATTACAAAAAAGAAGTCGTTTTATTTAACATAATACGCCGCTAGATGGTTAATAAAATGTAAAAATATTGGTCTTTTGACCATTATATTGCCCACAGCTTAACTATTGATAGAATCTGGTAAATATTATCTGCATATAAGACATAAAAAAAAGGATACTTGCAATCGCAAATATCCTTACCCAACTTCAAAATAAAGGTTTTGAATTTAATCAAAACCAGTTTCTTAAAAAGAGCGAGCGTGCAGCTAAAGGGCCATACTGCCCGCTCTTTACCCAACTTAAAAAATTATATACCTGTTTATTCACTAACGCGGTTATAACAATGTGGGCAAACTGTTAAGGTTGTTACTTCTTGAATTTTAACTACCTAATCATAAACATATCGAGTGCAATACAGCGACCTCTTTATCTTTATGACGGCAATTTACGGACTTTTTGACGATGTGCAATGATTTTGTAGTAAGATTATTCTTACTTTTATATTTTTGTAAAAGTTTACTTGTAAAAATTCTCTTAATAATCAATTAGCTATGTCTGCTCTAATACTAAGATATATATAGTATTATATATGGAAGCAAAAAAAACCCTCTCTATGAGAGGGTTTTATATAGTATGTAAACTACTACTACTTTATTTTAAAAGCATTCATAGCTGGAAAATATGCCGTATCTGCAAGCATCTCTTCTATACGAATAAGCTGGTTGTACTTTGCCATACGATCTGATCTTGAAGCCGAACCAGTTTTGATCTGCCCAGTGTTAAGTGCTACTGCAAGATCTGCGATAGTATTATCTTCTGTTTCTCCAGACCTGTGTGACATTACTGATGTGTACCCAGCATTGTGAGCCATATTTACGGCTGCAATAGTTTCTGTAAGAGTTCCTATTTGATTTACCTTAATAAGGATTGAGTTTGCAATTCCTTCGTTTATACCGCGAGAAAGTCTCTCTACATTGGTTACAAATAAATCATCACCTACAAGCTGCACTTTATCACCTACCTTATCAGTTAAGTATTTCCAGCCTTCCCAGTCATTTTCATCCATACCATCTTCTATTGAGATAATAGGATACTTATCTGCTAGTTCTGCTAGATAATCTGCTTGTTCTTCACTCGTACGTATTTTTCCTCCTTCTCCTTCAAACTTTACATAGTTGTACTTCCCATCAACATAAAATTCGGCAGCGGCACAGTCTAGAGCTATCATAATCTCATCACCCCAAGAGTAACCTGCTTTTTCTACTGCTAGTTTTACGCTATCAAGTGCATCTTCTGTTCCATCAAGAGCTGGAGCAAATCCTCCTTCGTCTCCTACAGCTGTACTAAGGTTTCTGTCGTGTAATACTTTTTTGAGATTATGAAATATTTCTGTACCCATCTGTAAAGCGTGACTAAAGCTCTTTGCTTTTACAGGCATTACCATAAACTCTTGAAAAGCAATAGGAGCATCACTGTGTGACCCTCCATTTATAATATTCATCATAGGTACTGGAAGTGTGTTTGCACTAACGCCTCCTATGTATCTATATAATGGCATATTAAGTTCTGCCGCGGCTGCTTTTGCACAGGCTAATGAAACTCCTAATATAGCGTTTGCACCTAGTTTTGATTTGTTAGGAGTGCCATCTAAATCTATCATTAACTCATCTATAGCATTTTGCTCAAAAACTGAAACACCTAGTAGTTCTGGTGCGATAAGCGTGTTTACATTCTCTACAGCTTTCTTTACACCTTTACCCATAAAATCTGTACCACCATCACGTAACTCTACCGCTTCGTGCTCGCCTGTAGATGCTCCAGAAGGTACTGCTGCTCTTCCCATCGCCCCGAGTTCTGTAAATACATCTACCTCTACCGTAGGGTTTCCTCTTGAATCAAATATTTGTCTTGCGTGAATTTCTATGATAATACTCATTTTCTTAGTTGTTTTATTAGTTACGTAAAAATACGATTTTGACCTTAATTTAAATAAATTGACTAGCTATTGTCGCGATAACGTTTTCGCGTAAGCGGTTATATAAAAAAATCCCCACCGTAAGGCAGGGATATATTTTTTATGCTGTAACGCTTTTTATGTTTTCTATAAATTGATCAAATAGATAAGTAGCATCATTAGGTCCTGGACTTGCCTCTGGGTGATATTGAACTGAGAAACAATTTTTATTTTTCATTTTAATACCCGCTACGCTATGATCATTGAGATGAACGTGTGTTATCTCAACATCTGGATGTGCTTCTGTCTCTTCTCTATTTATAGAGAAGCCGTGGTTTTGAGAAGTAATCTCACCTTTACCAGTTATAAGATTCTTTACAGGATGATTAATCCCACGGTGACCATTATGCATTTTATAAGTTGATATTCCATTTGCAAGAGCAATAACCTGGTGACCAAGACATATACCGAATAGTGGCTCATCATCTGCAATAATGTCTTTTGCTACTTGTATTGCATTTTCAAGAGGTTCTGGATCTCCAGGACCGTTTGAAAGAAAATATCCATCAGGGTTCCAAGATTTCATCTCTGCATATGTTGTATCATAAGGGAATACTTTTATATAAGCACCTCGTTTTGCAAGGTTACGTAAGATGTTACGCTTGATACCTATATCGAGAGCTGCAATCTTTACTTCGGCATTTTCTTCTC
This sequence comes from uncultured Dokdonia sp., assembly GCF_947496725.1. Lineage (GTDB taxonomy): Bacteria > Bacteroidota > Bacteroidia > Flavobacteriales > Flavobacteriaceae > Dokdonia. Next base: position 144,431 of record NZ_CANMDS010000004.1, on the reverse strand, counting down.
CAAAGAAATATGGCTCTTTTGTTGAAACCTTTGAAGCTAGTTCAAGGCCATTCATATCTGGAACTTCTGCTAGCTTTGCCTTAAGAGCTTCTATATTTTCTACATCTGTAGTAATTACAGCATTCATAGATCCATTATCTCGTATATGTGCTACTAGTGCTCTAGTGTCTACATCAGAAATGGCAAATAAATTACTCTTATCTAAAAATTGTTCTAGCGACTCTTGAGCGTCTTTACGTGAGTAGGTGTAACTAAAGTTTCTACAAATAAGACCAGAAATCTTTACTTTATCAGATTCTGTCTCGACATCTGTAGCACCATAGTTACCTATGTGTGCATTTGCAGTAACCATTAATTGCCCAAAATATGAAGGATCTGTGAAGATCTCTTGATATCCGGTCATCCCTGTATTAAAACACACCTCACCATAAGAGGTTGCTTCTTTATCTCCTACAGCTTTACCGTGAAAGATGGTTCCATCTGATAATAAAAGTAAGGCAGGTCTTCTAGATTGATATTTCATTAAGTATTTATTTTATAAACTTTACAAAAATAGGTTAAAAAAAGGTTTTCAGAAAAAGAGTTTATCCCATATCTGAACAAAAAAAATGGGAGCCAAATAGCTCCCATTAATAATATTATAAAGTGCCATAGTAACTGGCTATCTTTTCAAGGTCTTTCTCATCTCGAAAATTGAAATTATTTTTATCTGCATAAGCCTCTAGTTGATCAGCCTTCTTACCAGCTAACTTTAAGAAATTAGATTTCTTCAATTTGAACTTCTTGAAACTTCTACCTTTCTTTACATAATAAGAATCCTTCATTACATACTTATCATTTTGTTGAGCAAGCATTGGATTTGGGTTTCCTTCTTTAATATCTATCTTATAATCTTTATAAATAGCAAAATCATCAGTTTCTGCTACAACTTCGACTAGACGATAACCTCCTTCTACAGGAGAAAAGATATTCTTGTATGTCTTATTATTTACAACCATTTTTTCAATGTTTGTAAAATCAAAAGTAAACACTGAGTCTCTTCCTATTTTTGATTCAAAGACATTCCTCTTTGCATTGAGGTTAATGTTATCGCGTAAACGCAGCGTCATCCCCCCAGTGGTTTGTATTATGGCATTATTACGCCAAGTATCAAAAACGTGCACAGATCCATCTATAGGTCTTGATGGATTAAACACTACACTAGACCCACCTACACCAGCTCCATCTGGCCCATATGAAGCTAATGCTCCTAATACATTATTATTTGCATCTACTGCATCATCTCTTTGTGCATAAAGTGATGTTGCTAAAACACACATTACAACTATAGCTATCTTTTTCATTTTCTAATATTTTAATTTCAGTAATTAACTGGCAAACACTTTGCCAAACATTTAATTATACTGCCAAAAATAAAAAAAGGGATTTACCTTGCAGTAAATCCCGATACTAATTAACCTATTTTCATAAGGTTTACCGTTCTATTCTTCCTCGTTAGAAGCAGTTTCTGTAGCTACAGGAGCAGCTTCAGTTTTCTTACCCCCACGACGAGTAGATTTCTTTTTAGCAGGTTTACCAGCGTTGTAAATCTCATTGTAATCTACAAGTTCGATCATTGCCATATCTGCATTATCCCCAAGACGGTTACCCAACTTGATGATACGAGTATAACCTCCTGGACGATCACCTACCTTTGCTGCTACATCTCTAAATAATTCTGTAACTGCATCCTTCTGACGAAGTTTTGCAAATACAATACGACGGTTGTGAGTCGTATCAGATTTTGATTTAGTGATCATAGGTTCTACAAATTGCTTAAGTGCTTTTGCCTTTGCAACTGTAGTATTTATTCTCTTATGTTCAATTAAAGAGCAAGCCATATTTGCAAGCATAGATTTTCTATGTGCAGTCTTTCTCCCTAAGTGATTAAATTTCTTTCCGTGTCTCATTGTAATATTTATTTTTCCGCTTTCGCGAAAGCGCTATTCTATTTAAAGTACAGCTACCTAGTCTTTATCTAATTTATATTTGGCTAGATCCATTCCGAAACTTAGTCCTTTTACATTTACTAACTCTTCAAGTTCAGTAAGTGATTTTTTACCAAAGTTTCTAAACTTCATCAAATCATTCTTGTTATAAGAAACAAGATCCCCTAGAGTTTCTACCTCTGCAGCCTTTAAACAGTTAAGCGCACGTACAGAAAGATCCATATCGATAAGCTTAGTTTTAAGTAACTGACGCATATGAAGAGATTCCTCATCATATGTTTCTGTTTGTGCAATCTCATCTGCCTCTAATGTGATACGCTCATCAGAGAATAACATAAAGTGGTGGATAAGTGTTTTTGCAGCTTCAGTAAGTGCTTCTTTAGGGTGGATAGAACCATCAGTAATTATCTCAAAAACTAATTTTTCATAATCAGTTTTTTGCTCAACACGGTAGTTTTCAATACTGTATTTTACATTACGGATAGGTGTATAAATAGAATCTGTAAATATAGTTCCTAATGGAGCGTTAGATTTCTTATTCTCCTCTGCAGGAACATATCCACGTCCTTTTTCGATAGTGATTTCCATATTAAGGTTCACTTTCTTATCCATATTTGCAATAACCATATCTGGGTTAAGCACTTGGAATCCAGAAATAAACTTTTGGAAATCTCCAGCTGTTAATTGATCAACACCTGATAAAGATATTGTTACAGTCTCATTATCTATCTCTTCAATCTGACGTTTAAAACGTACCTGCTTAAGATTAAGAATGATCTCTGTAACATCTTCAACTACTCCAGCCAGTGTAGAAAACTCGTGGTCTACACCTTCTATACGTACAGATGTGATTGCAAAACCTTCTAATGAAGATAGTAATACACGACGTAAAGCGTTTCCTACTGTTAAACCATAACCTGGTTCTAAAGGTCTAAACTCAAATTTACCTTCAAAATCAGTAGAGTCAATCATAATGACTTTATCGGGCTTCTGGAAATTTAATATTGCCATATCGGTTTTCTAGCTTTAGTGGTTATTACTTAGAGTACAGCTCGACGATGAACTGTGTATTGATGTTTTCAGGTATCTGAAGACGTTGTGGTACTGCCACAAATGTTCCCTCTTTCTTATCGTTGTTCCAAGTGATCCACTCAAAAACATGACTTGCATTAGATAGAGAGTTAGAAATTACTTCTAAAGATTTAGACTTTTCGCGTACAGCGATAACATCACCAGCTTTTACTTGGTAAGAAGGGATGTTTACAATGTTACCATTTACAGTAATATGACGGTGTCCTACTAACTGACGTGCGCCACTTCTAGAAGGAGACATTCCCATTCTATAAACTACGTTGTCTAGACGACACTCACATAATTGTAAAAGAACTTCACCTGTAATTCCAGGAGCACGGTTTGCTCTGTCATACATATTTCTAAACTGACGCTCAAGTATACCGTAAGTATACTTTGCTTTTTGCTTTTCAGCTAGTTGTACAGCGTATTCAGATTTTTTTCCTCTACGTCTGTTGTTTCCGTGTTGCCCTGGAGGGTAATTTCTTTTTTCAAAAGATTTGTCTTCTCCGAAGATTGCCTCGCTAAATTTACGTGCGATCTTTGTTTTGGGACCAGTATATCTTGCCATTTTAAATGTGTGTTTTGAGGGTGGTTAGAAATTAAGGTCAATCCTTTGCAAACCGTTCTCCCTCGAGATATTAATTAAATAATTATTTATTAAACGCGACGTCTTTTTGGAGGACGACACCCGTTGTGTGGCATTGGAGTAATATCAATGATTTCTGTCACTTCAATTCCACTATTATGTACAGCACGTATCGCAGACTCACGTCCGTTACCCGGTCCTTTTACATACACCTTTACTTTACGAAGGCCTGCCTCGTGAGCAACCTTAGCACAATCTTCTGCAGCGGTTTGAGCAGCATAAGGAGTGTTCTTTTTAGAACCTCTGAAGCCCATTTTACCAGCAGATGACCAAGAGATTACATCTCCTTTTTTGTTTGTTAACGAAATAATGATGTTGTTAAAAGAAGCTGTTACGTGTGCCTCTCCTACTGATTCTACAACAACCTTACGTTTTTTTGCAGTTTGCTTTGCCATTATGCCTTATTATTTAGTTGCTTTCTTCTTGTTAGCAACTGTTTTACGCTTTCCTTTTCTCGTACGTGAGTTATTCTTTGTACGCTGTCCTCTTAATGGAAGACCAACACGGTGACGGATACCACGGTAACAACCGATGTCCATCAGACGCTTAATGTTCAAAGATACTTCAGAACGAAGTTCCCCCTCGATAGTAAATGTACCAACAGCATCACGAATACGACCTATTTCGTCATCATCCCAATCAGATACTTTTTTATCTTCTGATACATTTGCAGCTGCAAGTATTTCTTGTGCTCTGCTCTTTCCTATTCCAAAGATGTACGTTAATGCAATTACACCTCTCTTTTGTTTTGGGATATCTATCCCTGCAATTCTAGCCATAACTATTAACCTTGTCTTTGTTTAAACCTAGGGTTCTTTTTGTTTATTACGTATAATCTGCCTTTGCGACGAACGATCTTGCAATCGGCACTTCTTTTCTTAATGGATGCTCTTACTTTCATATCCAGCTTTTTTCCGCTTAATAGCGGTACGTTATACGAGCCTTTGATAAATCGTAAGGACTCATTTCTAATTTTACTTTATCACCAGGTAATAATTTGATATAGTGCATACGCATCTTACCTGAGATATGCGCTGTCACAACGTGACCGTTTTCTAATTCTACACGAAACATTGCATTTGATAATGCTTCAATGATAGATCCGTCTTGTTCTATTGCTGCTTGTTTTGCCATTATGCTACTGCTTTACGGTTTTTACCAGACTTCATAAGACCATCATAGTGCTTATTAAGAAGGTACGAATTCACTTGTTGCATCGTATCGATAGCTACACCTACCATAATAAGTAGAGAAGTACCACCATAAAATAAAGCCCAACCTTGTTGCATCCCTAGTACATTTACTGCAACTGCAGGAAATATAGCTATAAGTGCAAGGAAAATTGAACCAGGTAACGTTATCTGAGACATAATTTTATCTAAATACTCTGCAGTTTCAGAACCTGGACGTATCCCAGCTATAAAGCCACCACTGCGCTTAAGATCATCTGCCATTTTATTGGTAGGGACCGTAATCGCTGTATAAAAGTATGTAAAGATAATAATCAATAATGCAAAAACTAAATTATACCAAAATCCGAAAATATTATTTCCAAAATTAGTTTGCAACCAAGTACCTACAGTGGTATCAGCAAGAAAACTTGCCTCTCCTATAAGACCAGGAACAAACATAATGGCTTGTGCAAAGATAATAGGCATTACCCCAGAAGCATTCAATTTTAATGGTAAAAATTGACGACTTCCAAAAGCGTTCTTCTCATACTCTCCAGTTGCAGTTCTTCTTGCATAAGATACGGGTACTTGACGTACTGCCATTACCAATAATATACATAGTAGAATAATTACAAACCAGATTACTAATTCTATAAGGATCATAATTAATCCTCCGTTAGATTCAGTTACACGAGCAACCCATTCTTGAACAAATGATATAGGCATTGTTGCAATAATACCCACCATAATTAAAAGTGAGATACCATTACCTATTCCCTTATCTGTAATCTTTTCACCAAGCCACATTGCAAATATACATCCTGTTACTAGTATAAGTACAGATGATATGTAGAATGTAGGTGTAAGACCCATTACAAAAGCGGTAGAAGGAACACCTAGTGCAGGCAATGCAGCTAGATAACCTGGTGCTTGTAACAAACAGATTGCGATAGTTAACCATCTAGTAATCTGATTGATCTTACGGCGACCACTTTCCCCTTCTTTTTGTAATTTTTGAAGATAAGGTATTGCTATACCCATTAACTGCACTACAATAGAAGCAGAAATGTAAGGCATAATACCTAATGCAAATACAGATGCGTTAGAAAAAGCACCTCCAGTAAACGCAGCCAAAAGGCCTAAAAGCCCTTGGTCTGTAGAATCTTGAAGACCTCCTAATTGTGACGCATCTATACCTGGAAGTACAACTTGTGCACCAAAACGATATACGAGGAGAAGCGTAAGCGTAAGAATTATTCTATTCCTAAGCTCATCAATCTTCCAGATATTCTTTATTGTATCTATAAATTTCATCCTCTTATATCGATTATAAAGTTACAGCTTCACCACCAGCAGCCTCAACAGCAGCTTTTGCAGTTGCAGTAAATTTATGAGCAGTTACTTTGATTTTAGCTTTAAGCTCACCTCTACCTAAAATCTTTACTAAATCGTTCTTACCTACAAGACCAGCTTCAATAAGTGTATCTATAGAAACCTCTTCTGTAAGACGACCAGCGTCTACATATTCTTGTAACGTGTCAAGATTTACACCAGCATACTCCTTACGGTTTATGTTTGTAAATCCAAACTTAGGTACACGACGCTGAAGTGGCATTTGACCTCCTTCAAAACCGATTTTCTTACTATACCCAGAACGTGACTTCTGTCCTTTGTGTCCACGACCAGCTGTTCCACCGTTTCCAGTTGCCTGGCCACGTCCTTTACGACCGTCGTTTTTCTTAACAGCGCCTTTTGCAGGTCTTAAGTTATTTAACTCCATCTGTTATTTATATTAAGCTTCTTCTACAGAAACTAAGTGACTTACTTTATTTACCATACCAAGGATGTTAGGTGTGTTTTCGTGCACCTTTACCTGGCCTATTTTTCTCAATCCAAGAGATTCTAAAATTCTCTTCTGGTTCTGTGTACGATTAATCGCGCTCTTCACCTTTGTTACTTTGATTTTTGCCATTGTTCCTTGATTTATCCTTTAAACACTTTATCAAGTGAGATACCACGTTGCTTTGCAACTGTTTCTGCACTTCTTAATTGTAATAAAGCATCAAAAGTTGCTTTTACTACGTTGTGTGGGTTTGAAGATCCTTGATTCTTAGAAAGTACATCGTGTATACCTACTGATTCAAGTACGGCACGTATTGCACCACCTGCGATAACTCCTGTACCGGCAGCTGCTGGTAAAAGTAATACGCGAGCTCCTCCAAATTTACCTTTCTGTTCGTGAGGGATAGTCGCTTTGTTAAGCGGTATACGCACTAGATTTTTCTTAGCATCTTCCATAGCCTTTGCAATTGCAGATGCTACTTCTTTTGACTTTCCTAATCCGTGTCCTACAACACCATTCTCATCACCTACTACAACTATAGCAGAAAATCCAAAAGCTCTACCTCCTTTAGTTACCTTAGTAACACGCTGAACGCCTACTAGACGATCTTTTAAGTCTAAGCCACTTGGCTTTACTAACTCTACGTTTTTATAATCTTGATACATAACTTTATTAGAATTTAAGACCGCCTTCTCTTGCGCCCTCTGCTAGTTGTTTAATTCTTCCGTGGTAAAGGTAACCTCCTCTATCAAATACTACAGCTTCAACTCCAGATTTTGTAGCTTTTTCGGCGATTGCCTTACCTACAAGTTTTGCAGTTTCAGATTTGTTAGATTTCGCAGCAGCGATATCCTTATCACGTGACGATGCAGCTGTAATAGTCTTCCCGTTAAGGTCGTCTATTAACTGTGCATAAATCTCTTTATTACTTCTAAATACACAGAGTCTTGGTCTCTCCGCAGATCCAGAAATAGTCTTACGAATTCTAAGGTGAATTCTATTTCTTTTTTCACTTTTTGATAATGCCATTTCTCTATGTATTATGCAGATTTACCTGCTTTTCTTCTTATTACCTCTCCTACAAATCTGATTCCTTTTCCTTTGTAAGGCTCAGGCTTACGGAAACCACGAATCTTTGCAGCGACAGCTCCTACTAGTTGCTTATCGTGTGAAGTTAACTTCACTATAGGATTCTTACCTTTTTCTGAGATTGTCTCAACTTTTACTTCTGGAGCTACATCTAAAACGATGTTGTGAGAGAAACCTACAGCAAGATCAAGTTTATTACCTTGATTACTTGCTCTGTATCCTACTCCTACAAACTCAAGTTGCTTTTCAAAACCTTTAGAAACTCCTTCTATCATATTTGCGATAAGAGCTCTATAAAGACCGTGCTTTGCACGAAGGTCTTTTTTATCTGATGCGCGCTCTAAAGTAATAACCCCTTCTTCGATTTTGATCTCAATACCAGAGTACTCTTGCGTAAGCTCGCCTAATTTTCCTTTTACTGTTACAATGTTATCAGCAAGAGTTACTGTAACTCCTTCTGGCACTGTAATTGGACTTTTACCTATTCTTGACATGTCTTTGTCTTTTTATCTGATTAGTAAACGTAACAAAGTACTTCTCCTCCAACGTTATGTTGAGCGGCTTGCTTACCTGTCATAACTCCTTTTGAAGTTGAAACAATAGCAATACCTAATCCGTTTAAGATACGAGGTATCTCTGTAGATGAAGAGTATTTACGTAAACCAGGCTTACTGATTCTTTGGATATCCTTAATAACTGCTTCTTTAGTAATGCGATCATACTTCAAGGCAATCTTGATCGTATCCTGCGCTTTACCTTCTACAAATTTGTAGCTAAGGATGTAACCTTGGTCAAATAAGATTTTAGTCATCGCCTTCTTAAGGTTTGATGCTGGAATCTCGACCACTCTGTGATTTGCTGCCGATGCATTACGCACACGTGTCAGAAAATCTGCAATAGTATCTGTATTCATTTAATTATAGTTACGGTAGTGGTTTTCTCTATTTCCGCTTTCGCGAAAGCATAAAAAGAACCTTCTACCAATTTATACTCTTTAATCTACCAGCTTGCTTTCTTAACACCTGGTATCAACCCTTGGTTAGCCATCTGACGGAACATCACACGTGATATACCGAACTGACGCATATAACCTTTAGGACGACCTGTAAGTTTGCAACGATTGTGCTGACGTATAGGTGAAGCGTTCTTAGGTAGCTTTTGCAATCCTTCGTAATCTCCAGCTTCTTTTAAAGCTTTACGTTTTTCAGCATATTTTGCAACAGTTTTAGCACGCTTTACCTCACGGGCTTTCATTGATTCTTTAGCCATATCTTAGTTCTTTTTAAAAGGTAAACCTAGTTCTTTAAGCAACGATTTTGCTTCCTTATCAGTTTGAGCAGATGTTTGAAAAGTGATGTTCATACCATCTATTTTCTTAATTCTGTCAATGTTGATCTCTGGAAAAATGATTTGCTCAGTGATACCCATACTATAGTTACCACGTCCATCAAATCCTGTTGCATTGATACCGTTAAAGTCACGTACACGTGGTAATGCAGATGTTACAAGTCTATCTAAAAACTCATACATACGCTCCCCACGTAAAGTTACTTTTGCACCAATAGGCATTCCTTTACGTAATTTAAATGTTGCAACGTCTTTTTTAGACATTGTCGAGATAGCTCTTTGTCCTGTAATAAGAGTAAGCTCTTCTACAGCATTTTCAACTAACTTCTTATCTGCAACCGCAGCTCCAACACCACGAGATACTACTATCTTATTAAGACGAGGTACCTGCATAACGTTCTTATATCCAAACTCTTCTTGAAGAGCTGGCGTCACGCGGTCATTAAACTCTTGTTTTAGTCTTGGTACGTATCCCATCACTATAATATTTCGTTGTTAGACTTTGCAAAGCGTACCTTCTTACCATCTTCCATACGGTAACCTACTCTCGTAGTTTTACCATCCTTATCTAAAAGGGAAAGGTTAGATATTTGAAGTGGCGCTTCTTTTTCTTTTATTCCACCTTGAGGATTTGCGGCGCTAGGCTTTTCGTGCTTCTTCACCATATTAACACCCTCAACGATTGCTTTGTTCTTCTCGATAAATACTTTAACGACTTTACCTTCTGATCCTTTATGATCTCCAGCAATAACCTTTACAGTATCTCCCGTTTTTATTTTAAGCTTTGTCATCTTCTTCTCTGTATTAAAGCACCTCTGGTGCTAATGATACAATCTTCATAAACTGTTTGTCACGAAGCTCTCTTGCTACTGGTCCAAATACACGAGTACCGCGCATCTCACCTTGAGCAGTTAAAAGAACACAAGCATTATCATCAAAACGGATATAAGATCCATCTGGACGACGTACTTCTTTCTTAGTACGCACAACTACTGCTGTAGACACGGCACCTTTTTTAACCTGGCCATTAGGTGTTGCATCCTTTACAGATACAACAATCTTGTCTCCTACAGAAGCATATCTTCTCTTAGTACCTCCTAATACACGGATAGTCAAAACTTCTTTTGCTCCTGTATTGTCTGCTACTTTTAATCTTGATTCTTGCTGTAACATTACTTCGCTCTTTCAATGATTTCTACTAGTCTCCAAGTCTTAGATTTACTCATAGGACGTGTTTCCATTATCCTAACTGTATCTCCTTCGTTGCAGTCGTTTGTTTCGTCGTGTGCTACATACTTCTTCGTTTTTAAAACGAACTTACCATACATAGGGTGCTTTACTTTTTTAACTTCGGCAACAACGATAGATTTTTGCATCTTGTTACTAGTTACTACACCAACACGCTCTTTTCTTAAATTTCTTTTTTCCATCTTAAGCAGCGTTATTGTTCTCTTTTAGTTAATTCAGTTGCAATTCTAGCGACTGTACGTCTCATAGAACGCAATTGAATAGGATTGTCAAGTGGAGAGATAGCGTGAGCCATCTTAAGATCCATATAAGATCTCTTTGCTTTACCAAGCTCTTCTTGCAATTCTGCTGTAGATAATCCTTTTACCTCTGATTGTTTCATAGTACTCAAATTTATTCAGCTGAAAAATCTCTAGCTACGACATACTTAGTTCTCACTGGTAATTTCTGAGCTGCAAGACGTAATGCCTCTTTTGCAACTGGCTCAGGAATACCTCCTAATTCGAACATAATGCGTCCTGGTTTTACAACTGCTGCCCAATATTCTACAGCACCCTTACCTTTACCCATACGTACCTCAAGAGGTTTCTTTGTAATAGGCTTGTCCGGGAAGATCTTAATCCAAAGAGTTCCTTCCCTTTTCATATAACGTGTTGCTGCAATACGAGCTGCTTCTATTTGTCTCGCAGTTACAAAAGCTGAGTCTAATGATTTTATACCGAACTGGCCATTAGAAAGCGTGTGCCCTCTTTGCGCTAGTCCTTTCATACGACCCTTCTGCTGCTTGCGGAATTTTGTTTTTCTAGGCTGTAACATTTTTTACTGTCTTTTTAAAAAATTACTTTCTACGACGTGGTCCTCGGTTATCCTTACGACCTCCGCCACCTTTAGACTTACTGTTTTGAAGTCCAACTAAAGGAGAAAGCTCTCTCTTGCCATATACTTCACCTTTCATAATCCATACTTTAACACCCAGTCTACCGTAAGTAGTGTGAGCTTCAACTAAAGCATAATCTATGTCGGCTCTAAAAGTTGATAAAGGAATACGCCCATCTTTATAAGACTCTGTACGTGCCATCTCTGCACCATTCAGACGTCCAGAAATCTGGATCTTAATACCCTCAGCATTCATACGCATTGCAGCCGCAATTGCCATCTTTATTGCACGACGGAAAGAAATTCTTCCTTCAATCTGACGAGCAACACTCTGACCTACTAGAAATGCATCTAGTTCTGGACGTTTGATTTCGTGGATATTAATTTGTACTTCTTTACCTGTGAGTTTCTTAAGCTCTTCTTTTAACTTGTCTACTTCCTGACCACCTTTCCCGATAATGATACCAGGTCTTGCAGTAGTAATAGTAACGGTTACAAGTTTAAGCGTACGCTCAATGATAACTCTTGACACACTAGCTTTACTTAAACGAGCGTGAATATAACGTCTAATCTTATCGTCTTCGGCAAGTTTATCACCGTAGTCATTACCTCCGTACCAGTTAGATTCCCATCCTCTGATTATTCCAAGGCGATTTCCGATTGGATTTGTCTTCTGTCCCATCTAATTAATTGCTTTGTGTGTTATCTTTTGCTCCAAGAACCACTGTTACGTGGTTAGAACGTTTTCTTATTCGGTGCGCGCGACCTTGTGGTGCTGGACGTAGTCTTTTTAACATTGTTCCAGAATCAACTTTGATCTCTTTAATAAAAAGATTTGCATCTTCGATACTTGCGTCTTCATTCTTTGCTTCCCAGTTTGCAACTGCAGAAAGAACTAGTTTCTCAACTTTACGTGATGCTTCTTTATTACTAAATTTCAATAACTGAAGTGCTCTTTCCACTTGCGTTCCTCGTACCATATCTGCTACAAGACGCATTTTACGTGGAGAGGTAGGGCAGTTATTCAATTTCGCGAAAGCGATAGACTTGTTAGCCTCTTTGCGACGATTTGCCGCTTCTTTTTTACGAACTCCCATCTCCTGTTATCTTTTACCTTTATTTTTCTTATCAGCTCCGTGTCCTCTGTAAGAACGCGTAGGTGAAAATTCTCCTAGCTTATGACCTACCATATTCTCAGTAACATATACTGGTACAAACTGGCGACCATTATGCACTGCAATAGTTTGCCCCACAAAATCTGGAGTAATCATAGAAGCTCTAGACCAAGTCTTAATGACAGTCTTTTTATTGCCTTCTACGTTTGCAGCAACTTTCTTTTCTAACTTATAGTGAACGTAAGGTCCTTTTTTTAATGAACGTGCCATATCTTATTATTTCTTTCTACGTTCTACAATATACTTATTACTCGACTTCGTCTTAGAACGCGTTCTGAAACCTTTAGCAGGTACACCATTACGGTTTCTAGGGTGACCTCCAGAAGACTTACCTTCACCACCTCCCATAGGGTGATCAACAGGGTTCATCACTACTGGACGTACACGCGGACGACGACCTAACCAACGGCTTCTACCAGCTTTACCAGATACAAGTAACTGGTGATCACTGTTAGACACAGCTCCTATTGTAGCCATACACGTTGCAAGAATCAATCTTGTCTCACCTGAAGGTAACTTTACAGTTGCAAATTTACCATCACGAGCCATTAACTGAGCAAATGCTCCAGCCGAACGAGCCATAACAGCTCCTTGACCTGGACGTAACTCTATACAAGAGATTATAGTACCTAATGGAATATCTGAAAGTGGCATTGCATTACCAATCTCTGGCGCTACATTAGACCCAGAAACTAAGTTCTGACCTACTTGAAGACCGTTTTGAGCAATGATATACCTCTTTTCTCCATCTTGATAATTAAGAAGTGCGATGAACGCAGTTCTATTTGGATCATACTGGATAGACGCAACAGTTGCAGGAACCCCCTCTTTGTTACGTTTGAAATCGATAATACGGTAACGCTTCTTGTGACCCCCACCTACTTGGCGGATTGTCATTTTACCCGTATTGTTTCTACCACCTGAGCGTTTTTTCGGAGCCAAAAGGCTTTTTTCCGGCTTATCAGTTGTAATCTGGTCGAAACCATTTACAACTCTAAATCGCTGCCCAGGAGTGATAGGTTTTAATTTTCTTACTGACATTTTGTTGTCTTAAATGTTGTTATAAAAATCTATTGTATCACCTTCCGCCAGCTGTACAATTGCTTTCTTAATAGCATTTGTTTTACCAGAAAGAACACCAGACTTCGTATAACGAGACTTGCGATCCGGGCGGACATTCATTGTGCGAACTTTTTCAACTGAAACACCATAAGCAGCTTCTACCGCTTTCTTAATTTCAACCTTATTTGTTCTCATACTAACTTCAAAAGTATAGCGATTCATTTCCTCACTATCTTTTGTCGCTTTTTCTGTAATAACAGGTTTTATTAAAATACTCATCGTGTCTTATTTTGCTAAGTTTGCCTCAACACCTTCTAAAGAACCCTCTAAGAATACAACATTGTTTGCATTCATAATACCGTAAGTGCTTAATTCTGAGCTTTTTACGACTTTTGAGGCCTTTAAATTGCGCGACGACAAATATACATTATTATTTGACTCTCCCAACACTATTAGTGACTTTTTATTTTCTAAGCCTAAGGCTTTCAAAACGTTCACAAAATCTTTTGTTTTTGGAGCGTCAAAATTGAAGTCTTCTATTACAGTGATTGCGTTATCGTTAGCCTTCATTGTAAGTGCAGAACGACGTGCAAGTCTCTTTAATCCTTTGTTTAATTTGAAAGAGTAATTTCTCGGTCTTGGTCCGAACATACGTCCTCCACCTTTAAAAACACCAGACTTGATACTACCCGCACGAGCTGTACCTGTTCCTTTTTGTTTTTTAATCTTACGAGTAGATCCTGCGATCTCTGCTCTTTCTTTAGCCTTGTGCGTACCTTGACGTTGGTTTGCAAGAAATTGCTTAACGTCTAAGTAAACAGCGTGCTTGTTTGGTTCAATTCCAAAAACAGCATCAGAAAGGTCTGCCTTTCTCCCTGTTTCTTTTCCTTTGATATCTACAACTGCTACCTTCATTACTTCTGAATGATTACATAAGCATTTTTGTGACCAGGAACACATCCTTTCACTACAAGTAGGTTCTTCTCAGCTACTACTTTCAATACTTTAAGATTTTGAACTTTTATTTTGTCACCACCCATACGTCCTGCCATACGCATTCCTTTGAATACACGTGCAGGGTAAGATGCTGCTCCAATAGAACCAGGAGCTCTAAGACGGTTATGTTGACCGTGAGTCGCTTGACCTACACCGGCAAAACCGTGACGCTTTACAACCCCTTGAAATCCTTTACCTTTTGAAGTTCCCGATACATCAACAAACTCTCCTTCAGCAAAATGATCTACAGTAATTGCATCTCCTAATTTAAACTCTCCTTCAAATCCTTGAAACTCGACAACTTTACGTTTAGCAACAGTTCCTGCTTTTTTGGCGTGGCCAGTAGCAGCTTTGTTTGCCTTTTTAACGTCATCGAAACCAAGTTGAAGGGCTTCATACCCGTCAGTTTCTTTGGTTCTGACTTGGGTGATAACGCAGGGACCTGCTTCAATAACTGTACAAGGAATGTTCTTCCCGTTCTCGTCAAAGATGCTAGTCATACCTACTTTCTTTCCGATTAACCCAGACATATTTATAAATATTAATTATTAAAATTTAATTCAAAAAACAAGGCCGAACACGTTCGACCTTGAATGTGTGTTTTCCGTTTTTCCCTCGCGCGCGGCTCAGGACAAGTTAGTGCGGTGATTATTTACGCTTTCGCGAAAGCGTAAACACCTATCACACTTTTATCTCTACCTCTACTCCAGATGGTAACTCTAACTTCATTAAAGCATCAATAGTCTTTGATGAAGAAGAATAGATATCAAGTAAACGCTTGTAAGAGCTAAGCTCAAACTGCTCACGAGATTTCTTGTTTACGTGTGGAGAACGTAATACAGTAAAGATTTTTTTATGTGTTGGAAGCGGAATAGGTCCAGTTACTACAGCACCTGTCGTCTTCACAGTCTTTACGATTTTCTCAGCACTCTTATCTACTAAGTTGTGATCGTAAGATTTTAGTTTTATTCTAATTTTTTGACTCATTTCCTTAGTAATTAATCGTTTGTTCCTTTTGATGCTGCGATAACTTCGGCAGCAATATTAGAAGGAGTTTCTGCATAGTGAGAAAATTCCATCGTAGATGTTGCACGACCAGAAGAAAGCGTACGTAACGTTGTTACATATCCAAACATTTCTGAAAGTGGCACCGTTGCTTTTACAGTCTTTGCTCCTGCACGGTCTCCCATATCAGAAACTTGACCACGACGACGGTTAAGATCTCCTACGATATCACCCATATTTTCTTCAGGTGTAATCACCTCAAGCTTCATAATAGGCTCCATTATAACAGCTTTTGCAGCTTTTGCAGAATTCTTAAATCCTAACTTTGCAGCAAGTTCAAAAGATAATTGATCAGAATCCACATCGTGGTAAGATCCATCTTTTAAAGTAACTTTTATAGCATCTACTTCATAACCTGCTAGCGGCCCGTTTACCATAGCCATCTTGAATCCTTTCTCTACAGAAGGGATAAATTCCTTAGGAACGTTACCACCTTTTATAACAGATTCAAACTGTAATCCTACCACGCCCTCATCTGCTGGCTCAATAGTAAATACGATGTCTGCAAACTTACCACGTCCACCAGATTGCTTTTTATAAGTCTCTCTGTGATCTGCAGCTTGTGTAATAGCTTCTTTATATTCAACCTGTGGTTGACCTTGACTAACCTCTACCTTAAACTCGCGCTTAAGACGATCTACAATTACATCTAGGTGTAACTCACCCATACCAGATATAATAGTTTGACCAGAAGCCTCGTCAGAACGAACTGTAAATGTTGGATCCTCTTCTGCAAGTTTTGCAAGACCCATACCAAGCTTATCTACGTCTGCCTTAGTCTTAGGCTCCACTGCGATACCAATTACTGGATCTGGGAAGTCCATAGACTCCAGTACTATAGGGTGTGCTTGATCTGAAAGTGTATCTCCTGTCTTAATAGACTTAAATCCTACAGCAGCTCCAATATCTCCAGCTTCTATATACTCAATTGCATTCTGCTTGTTAGCGTGCATTTGATAGATACGTGAGATACGTTCTTTCTTACCTGAACGGTTATTTAAGACATAAGATCCAGCATCTAGACGACCAGAATATGCTCTAAAGAATGCTAAACGACCTACAAAAGGATCTGTAGCAATTTTAAACGCTAGAGCAGCAAAAGGCTCCTTTACATCTGGCTTACGAATTTCTTTCTCTTCTGTATCTGGATTCACACCTTCAATACCCTCCTTATCTACTGGAGAAGGCAGGTAACGACATACAGCATCTAAAAGAAACTGAACACCTTTGTTCTTAAAAGCAGAACCACAAATCATAGGGATGATAGCCATATCCATTACAGCAGCTCTTAGTGCTTTGTGCACTTCTTCTTCTGTAATAGAGTCTTCATCCTCCATAAATTTTTCTAAAAGATTCTCATCATAACTTGCAACCTCTTCTATTAAGAGTGCACGATACTTACGAGCTTCTTCTTTCATATCCTCAGGAATCTCGATAACATCGAAAGTAGCCCCTTGAGTTTCATCGTGCCACACAATAGCACGGTTTTTTACTAAATCAATAATACCTTTAAAATCCTCTTCATCACCTATGTTTAGAACGATAGGCACGGCGTTAGACTTCAACATATCCTTAACCTGCTGACAAACACCTAAAAAGTCTGAACCTTGACGGTCCATTTTGTTTACAAAACCTATTCTAGGTACTTTATAGTTATCTGCAAGCCTCCAGTTAGTCTCAGATTGTGGCTCAACACCATCTACCGCACTAAATAAAAATACAAGACCATCTAATACACGTAAAGATCTGTTAACCTCCACAGTAAAATCAACGTGACCAGGAGTATCAATAATGTTAAAGTGATAATCTTTAGTCGCAGGAGTAGGCTCTGCATTTTCTAATGGAAACTTCCAAGTACAAGTTGTTGCAGCAGAGGTAATTGTAATACCACGCTCCTGCTCTTGCTCCATCCAGTCCATTGTAGCAGCACCATCGTGTACTTCTCCAATTTTGTGAGAAACTCCAGTATAATATAATACTCGCTCAGTAGTAGTTGTCTTTCCAGCATCAATGTGTGCTGCAATTCCAATGTTTCTAGTAAATTTTAAGTCTCTTGCCATTTCTTAGAATCTAAAGTGTGAGAATGCTTTGTTTGCTTCAGCCATTTTGTGTGTATCAACACGCTTTTTAACCGCAGCACCTTCTTCTTTTGCAGCAGCCATAATCTCTGCAGCTAGCTTTGCAGCCATAGACTTCTCATTTCTCTTACGAGAAAAGCTAATTAACCACTTCATCGCAGTAGAGATCTTACGATCTGGACGAATTTGGTTTGGTATCTGGTAAGTTGCTCCTCCTACACGACGACTACGCACTTCTACGTGAGGCATTACGTTAGATAAAGCATCTTTCCACAGCTCTAGAGCTGTTTTTTCTTCATTTGTGTTCTTTTCTTCTACGATGTCAATTGCATCATAAAATACTTTAAAAGCTGTAGACTTCTTACCACTCCACATCATCATATTAACGAAACGAGTTACTAACTGATCGTTAAATTTTGGATCTGGAAGAATAGGTCTCTTCTTGGCCTGTTTTTTTCTCATTACTTCTTCTTAAAGTGTTGTTGATTTACTTCTTAGGGCGTTTTGCACCATATTTAGATCTCGATTGCGTTCTTCCTGCAACACCTGCGGTGTCTAAGGCTCCACGTACAATATGATATCTAACTCCTGGCAAATCTTTTACCCTTCCACCTCTTACCAATACTATCGAGTGCTCTTGTAAATTGTGACCTTCTCCTCCGATGTATGCATTCACCTCTTTACCATTTGTTAAACGAACACGCGCAACTTTACGCATAGCCGAGTTTGGTTTCTTAGGTGTAGTCGTGTAAACACGAGTACATACGCCGCGGCGTTGTGGGCACGATTCAAGGGCCGCCGATTTACTCTTCTTGGTAATCTTGGTTCTTCCTTTACGTACTAATTGTGAAATTGTTGGCATAATTTCTTTCTACCTAATTGTTAATTTACTTAATATACCCATTTTAAGGGTTGGCAAAAGTATGAAATTTTTCTAAGCCATCAAATAGCAGCTTGCTAATTTTTCAAAAAAGTTCTGAATGCCAAAAAACTAACATACTTTAGCACCACAAAACAACGTTACAAAACACACCACAAAAATTGCTTCTTTGAAGACATATCTACTCCTTATATTATCATTAATCTTCAGCATTTGCACAAATGCCCAAAAAGACAAATCGCAAATAACTTTAAACATCACCAGCCACAACCCTCAAGACAAACTCACTCTAAAATCTATTGAACACCTAAAAACCTTTAACGAAACATCAAGAGCCTACCTAGAAATACAACAGATAGAAAAAAAACTCACTAACCAAGGGTACATTGATTTAAAAACCAAAACAACATTCAACAATAACAACCTGACGGCATATATCAGCCTAGGCAAAAAATACAAACACATTCTCTTAACAATTCCTCAAGACAATAACACAAAACTAGAGACATATATAAAGGAGACATCCTACACAATAGCCAGCAACTCAATAAAGATTGAAACCGCTTTCGCGAAAGCGCTACTCAAACAGCTCACGACAATCGCATCAAACAACGGAAATCCATTTGCTACTTTTCAAATAACCAACATTAAGAAAGCAAACGACCAGCTCACCGGAGAACTAACATTAATTTCAGAAAAAGAAAGAGCCATAACAAGCGTTATATATAAAGGATATGAGAAATACCCAAAAACATATCTACAAAGCCTAAGCAAAAAACTACTCCTCAAACCTTACAACCAAGAGCGAGTTGAAACCGTAAACAATGAAATAAGCACTTTACGATTCCTCAACACAACAAGAACACCAGAAGCTTTATTCAAAAAAGACAGCACCACAATATTTTATTACATAGAAAAGACAAACCAAAACCAGTTTGACGGATTTTTAGGTTTTGCCTCAAATAACAACAACACACTTAGACTAGATGGCTATCTCAATCTACAACTCTTAAACAACTTTAACTACGGCGAGGAGATATCACTTAATTACAAATCTGATGGTGAGGATCAATCACAACTCAAAATCAGAACCGCACTTCCTTATCTTTTTAAAACACCAGTAGGCATAGAAGCCTCCTTATCCATCTTTAGAAAAGACAGCACATTCTCAACTACGCAAACCAACTTACAGGTATTTTATAAACCAAGCACTCAACACAAAATTGCAGCAGGATACAACTCTACAACTTCTGACAACTTACTCAACTCGATAACGAACCAAAACAACCTAAACAACTACAAAACGTCCTCCCTTCAACTAGAACACACCTACCTAAAACGCCAAAAGAGTATATTTTTCCCAATTTCGACGCAATCGACAATAGTCATAGACCACGGATCAAGAATTGCGAATATGACAAAAACACCTCAGACGAAAATTTTATTAAATATTA
Source organism: uncultured Dokdonia sp. (assembly GCF_947496725.1). GTDB lineage: Bacteria > Bacteroidota > Bacteroidia > Flavobacteriales > Flavobacteriaceae > Dokdonia. Next base: position 124,438 of record NZ_CANMDS010000004.1, on the reverse strand, counting down.
AAAAGATTTTCAATTTTGATGCTAAAAACTCAATCTATGTTTCTGGGATTTTTAACAATTTATTTTCTAAAACCTACCTTACAAATGAACTTTTTAGACTTGGCGGAATTACATCGATACGCGGGTTTGAAGAAAACAGTCTCTTTGCAAATCTTGCCATTGCAGTCAATACAGAGTACCGCATACAAGTAGGCAACAGCCTATACATCAACACAGTACTGGATGGAGGCTATATTGAAAACGCCTTAGACAATAACAACAACTACTTGCTTAGTGTAGGTGCGGGAGCAGGAATACAAACCAAGGCAGGGGTCCTTAAAATAAATATTGCAAATGGAAAATTTAACAATTCTTCGTTCGACTTCTCAAACACAAAACTGCACCTAATTCTCGCTGTACGCTTTTAAATAAGGGGATTAACACGATTTACAAAGCGTTAAAAAAAAACTAAATTTTAGCAACTATTAGTTGTGTAATTAACTTTTTATTGTGATTTTTGGCATTGGCTAATTCAAATAATTTATAAAAATGAAAACAAAGTTTAGTGGAATTTTAACGCTATTGCTAGCGTTTGTAGTGCAAGTTTCGTTTGCACAATCAACAGTTTCCGGGACGGTTACTGAAGATAATGGTCCTTTGCCTGGTGCAAATGTCATTATCAAAGGTACGTCTACAGGAACTCAGACCGATTTTGATGGAAATTACTCAATTCAAGCAAGTCCAACAGATGTACTTGTCTTTAGTTTTGTTGGTTTCTCAACTCAAGAGGTGACAGTAGGAAGTCAATCAACAATTAATGTGGCTCTTGCTGCTGACAATGCTCTAGACGAGGTAATTGTAACAGCACAAGGAGTTAAGCGTGAGAAAAAAGCGCTTGGTTACGCAGTAAGTGAAGTTGCTTCTGAAGAAATCGAAGGACGTACAGAAGGTGACGTTGCTCGTGTACTATCAGGAAAAGCTTCTGGTGTACAGATTACTTCTCAGAGTGGTGCTTCTGGATCTGCAACAAATGTTGTAATTCGTGGGTATACTTCAATAAACGGAAGTAACCAAGCATTATTTATCGTAGATGGTGTGCCTTTTAGTAGTGATACTAACGCACAGGGTAGTTTTCTTGCTGGTAACAATGGTTCTTCACGTTTCTTAGATCTTGATCCAAACAACATTGCAAGTGTAAACGTTCTTAAAGGACTTGCTGCAGCAACGTTATATGGTACAGCTGGACGTAACGGGGTTATCGTAATTACTACAAAGTCAGGTCAAAGTGGAGCTGGCGGGCCTAAGAAAACTGAAATCACAATTAACCAGTCTTACTTTGTTAATGAAATTGCTTCATTACCAGATTACCAAGACAAGTTTGGTGGAGGTTTTGACCAATCTTTCGGATGGTTCTTCTCAAACTGGGGTCCAGCTTTTGAAGCAGGTGGTGTTGCAGGATACTTAAATGAGCCTTCAGGACAGATAGACGAAAACGGTACAGTAGCTCACCCATACTCAACTACTGGAGCAGATATAGGACAAATTTTAAGAGATGAGTTTGATGGACAACGTTATGAGTACAGACCTTACAATAACGTATCTCAGTTTTTCCGTACAGGTGGTGTTTCTAACACTTCTATAAACATAAACGGTGCATCTGAAGACGGTAAAGTAAACTACAACTTAAACTACGGTCACTTAGAGGATAAAGGATTTATCCCTGGAAACCAATTACGTAGAAACAACCTTTCTGTAGGTGGTAGAGCACAATTATCTAATAAGTTTACAATCTCAGGAACGTTAAACTTCTCTAGAACTGACTTCTCTTCTCCTCCGGTAGCTGCATCACGTGGTAATGGTACTTTAGGATTCTCAGTATTTGCAAACGTATTCTTTACACCTCGTAACGTAGACTTAGCAAACTTACCGTTTACTATTCCTGAAACAGGAGGAAGTGTTTACTACCGTCAAGGTAATGACATTAACAACCCTAACTGGATTGTGCAAAATGCAAAAAATACACAGTTAACTAACCGTGTATATGGAACATCGACTTTACAATACAGCATTAATGATAACCTAAACTTACAATACCGTGCTGGTGTAGATTTCTACAACGAGCGCAACGTAAGTTATGTAAATAAAGGTGGTGTACTAGGTGCTACTGTTGACGATATCAACGGTGAATATAACACTTGGGATAACAACAACCGTATCTGGGATCACTACTTAGCATTAAGTGGAGATTACGATCTTTCTGACAAAGTTGGTTTAACTTTCATTACAGGTGCTACTTCTAGATCTGTTGAATTTGATCAACAAGGTGTGGCTAGTACAGGACAACTTGTATTTGGTGTACAGAGACACTTTAACTTCTTAGAGCAGGCTCCTATCCAATTTACATCTTTCCAAAACATCGTAGGTGTTTTAGGTCAAGCAGATATTGATTATGATAATATGCTTTTCCTTACGCTTGCTGCTCGTAATGACTGGGTATCTAACCTTCCAAAGGAAAACAACTCACAACTATATCCTTCTGTAAGTTTATCATTCTTACCTACTACTGCATTTGACGGTCTTAAAGGTGATGCACTTAACTATTTAAAAGTAAGAGCAGGTCTTGGTACTTCTGCTGGTTTCCCTGGTGGTTTCCCAACAGTAAATACTGTTAACCAATTCACAAACCAATACATTGATCAAAACGCTGGTGGTGGTAACACTACAACGAACAGTGTAAGTAACTTCCAAGCTAATCCTGATCTTAAACCAGAGCTTATCTCTGAATTTGAAGTTGGATTTGATGCTCGTTTACTTAAGAACAGAGTAAGCTTAGATTTCTCTTACTTTAACAGATCTACTGATGATCTAATTGTATTTAAACCATTACCTCCATCAACTGGATTTACTTCTACACAGAGTAACATTGGTAAGGTTGAAGGTGACGGATTTGAAGTTGATTTAGGAGTTGATATTTTCCAAAGTGAAAATGATGGATTCAACTGGAATACTAGAGCAAACTTCACAACTAGTGAGCAAATTGTAACTGAGCAAGATGATGACCAAATTATCTATGCTGGATCTACCCAACCATTCTTAGGAGGTAATGCTGCTATTAGAGGAGAACAGTTAGGTGTAATTGTAGGAACTAGAATCCTTAGAGATGACGACGGCAACTTTGTAGTAAACGGTGCTGGTAACTATGTTGTACAGGATAACGTTATTCTTGATGATGGTCGTAGCATTACTCCTATCATTGGTAACCCTAACCCAGATTATGTTTTAAACTGGATTAACACATTATCTTATAAGAACTTTAACCTTGGTTTCCAAATGAATTATACTAAAGGTGGAGATATTGCTTCTTCTACTATAGGTGTATTATTAGGTCGTGGTCTTATTACAGAAACTGAAGATCGTGAGAATACTTACATTCTTCCAGGTGTTCAAGCGGATGGATCTGAAAACCAAGTACAAATCAACAACTCACAGTATTACTTCAACAATGTACTTTTCGGCCCTAAAGAGCTTCAAGTATATGATGCTTCAGTTATTAGATTACAAGAGCTTTCTTTAGGATATTCATTACCTAAGAAGTTCTTAGATAAAACTCCATTCGGTTCATTCAGCGTTACTGCTAGTGGATTTAACTTATGGTATGACGCTTATAACACTCCTGATGGAGCAAACTTCGACCCTAACGTAGCTGGTGTAGGTGTTGGTAATGGTCGTGGATTTGACTATATCAATGGTCCTTCTTCAAAGCGTTATGGATTAAGCGTAAAAGCATCATTTTAATTAAAAGATTTATAAAAATAGAATTATGAAAAATACATTTAAGTTCATAATGGCTGTTGTTATAGCTGGTTCATCTCTCTTCTATTCTTGTGAGACCACAGAATTGGAGTTAGTAAATGACCCAAATAACTTGACATCAGACCAAGCAGATCCAAATTTTCTGCTAAATTCAGTTCAACTGAACTACCAATTGAATGCACAAACATTTAATGGTAACGGTGGCGCTTTAACAAGAGTACAGTATTTCGGAAACAGAAACTATTTCGCTGGATTAACTGGAGGTACTTTAGATGGTGCTTGGTCTCGTACATATGCAGGAATGCTTGTAGATGTTAGGACTATTGAAGAATTAGACGCAGACCCAAGTATTGATCTTCGTTTTCAAGTAGGAACAGGTAAGATAATGCTAGGACATTCTTTATTGTGGTTAGTAGATTACATTGGTGATATTCCTTTTGACGAGGCTTTTAATCCAATAGATTTTCCTAGTCCGAATGTGCAGGATGGTGCTTCTGTCTATGAAGCGGCTATTAACCTTGTTGCTGAAGGTAGAGCTACTCTAAGTGCTCTTAATGCAGATCTTATAGCTTCTGAGGGGGATGTAAACAGTGCTATCGAAGATTTATTTTATGATGAAGACATCTCAAAATGGATTAAAGCATCAAATACAATAGAAATGAAGGCTGCTATCACTACAGGTGACTTAGCTACTTTTAATGCACTTGTTGCAGGAGACAATTTCATTAGCGATACAGAAGATGATCTTCAATTACAATTTGGGTCTAACTTATTAAATCCAGATACAAGACATCCAGATTACCAACAAGATTACACTCCTTCAGGAGGTAACTTATACCGTTCTAATTGGTTGATGAACTATATGTCTGAGACTAATGATCCTAGAATGACTTATTACTTCTATCGTCAATCTGATTGTACTCCTGGTGCATCTTGTTTACCAGAAGGAAATGGTGAAACTTTATCTTGTTCTTTAGAAACTTCACCACCTCACTATGCTGGATTTACTTACTGTTTCTTAGAAAACGGTTATTGGGGTAGAGATCACGGTGATGATGACGGAACTCCTCCTGACAACTTCTTAAGAACTGTTACAGGTGTTTATCCTTCAGGAGGTCTTTATGATCAAGGAGAATTTGAAAGTGTATCACTAGGAGCCGGTGGCGGTGGAGCTGGAATAGAGCCTATCATCCTTGCATCTTACGTAGATTTCTGGAGAGCTGAAGCAGCACTAATTGCTGGGGATGCTGATGGAGCGGCAGATTTTATTGAAGCTGGTTTAATTAAATCTATAGCTAAAGTTCAATCTTTTGGAGCTCTAGATGCTACAAATGATGGTTCTACTGAGCCTTCAAGTGTGGTTGTAGATAATTTTATTAGCGATATAATTGCTGACTTTGATGCAGCAGATATGACTGGTAAATGGAATGTTTATGCTCAACAATACTGGGTAACTCTTTACGGAGGAGCTGCTGAATCTTACAACTTCTACAGAAGACAAGGATTCCCAACAACTCTTCAACCAAACTTAGAGGCTGACCCAGGAAACTTCCCAAGATCATTCCCATATGCATCTTCTGAAGTTATTGCTAATCCAAATATTAATCAAAAGCCTGATCAAAATACTCAAGTATTTTGGGATACGAACCCACCATCTTCACCGAACGGAGGATTCCCGGCTTCGAACTAACATTTAAAAAAAATAACAATGAAAAATATATTAAAATTTGCCTTTGCTGGAGCCATTCTTTTTGGAATGGCCTCTTGTGAGGACGATGAACAAAACACAACTGACCTTGTACAGGAAACTGTAGAGAGAGGTGCGGTTCTAAGAACAGTTTCATTAATATCAAACTCTCTTCCTATTGGAGTACCAACAGCAGAGTTTTCGGTATTACTTGAAGAGCAAGATGCCTTTGGAGGTGATTTACTAGAAAGTGTAGATGTTGAAATACTATTTACAGATGGTTCTGATGATGTAGGTGATTCATCTAACGGAATAGTTGGAGAACGCGTATTTGTGCGTAATATTCCTGCAAGTGATTTTGAAGATGGCCCATTTGGTCTTCCTAGACATACACTTACTTTACCTTTAACTGAATTATTATCATTAGTTAACTTAACTGATGAAGATATATTTGGAGGAGATAGCTTCTCAACATTCTTAACACTCAATCTTACTGATGGACGTGTTTTCAATGCAGAAAATGCTGGTGGAGTAATTACTGGTGGTTTCTTTGCTAGCCCATTCCAATATTTAACTCCTGTAGTTTGTCCAGTTAATGACGATACCTTCTCAGGTGATTATCTAGTTGAACAACTTACTCCTTCTATTTTCGGATACGATACTTTTGATCCAGATGGTGGTGGTGTTATTCTTACTTTAATTGAAAATGACGAAGACGGATTTATCCCTGGAACTGAAACTGTACTAGAAGACACTCAAAGATTATTTGATGCTGATTACTTAGCAGCACTAGGATTTGGAAATACTCGTACATTTACATTAAACTTTATTTGTGGTGAGGTTTCTATACCAACAGGATCTACAACAGGGGTACAGTGTAGTGCTGGAATTACAATAGGGCCACCTACTGATGTATTTGGAACTTATGATTTCCAAGATGACACTTCATTTGTTCTTATTATAACAGATGACGAGACTGGTGACTGTGGTGGAGCTATACAAACTTCATTAAGCTTTACAAAGCAATAAACATAATCAACATTCAATGTTAAAGTTAAAAGCATCTCCTAACAGAGATGCTTTTCTTATTTTAGTCATATAACTACATACAATATGTATACTATAAAACGGCTTTTATTTTTACTATTACTTTTCCTTACCACAATCACCAACTGCCAAAATACAGTTGGGATTCAAACTAATCTCGCAGAGTCTTATAATGGCTATACACTATTCTCCCCACGTACATCTGAAGTTCCTAGATACACTTATTTGATTGATAACTGTGGAAGAATAATTAATACTTGGGAATCTCAATTTCCACTTTTCAGCACTGATTATCTCCTTCCTGACGGTTCCCTCTTCAGATCTGTTGTTGACAATCAATCTACCTTGAACATACCAGGTAATACAGGGCGTATAGAACACTTTTCTTGGGAGGGTGAACTATTATGGGGGGCTACAATATCTGAAACCAATCTAAGTTTTCATCACGATTATGTTGTGCTAGATAATGGAAATCTTCTCATTTTGGTAGCAGTCCGGAGGACAAAAGACGAAGCCATAGCTCTGGGGCGAGATCCTCAAACAGTAGCAACGGATGAATTGTATGAAGAACGCATTTGGGAAATAGAATTACAAGGAGCAGACAGCTATAATGTAATATGGGAATGGCGATCTTGGGATCATATTATACAAGACTTCAATAGTCAAAGTAGTACATTTGGAAATGTTGCAGAAAATCCTCAAAAAGTTGACTTCAATTATGGAACCAGTTTTGGCGAAGCTGACTGGTGGCATTCAAATGCCATAAGTTATCATCCAGAGAGAGATCATATTATCATTAGCAATAGAAATCTAGATGAGTTTATAATTATTGACCATAGTACAACTACGGAAGAAGCAGCCACAGGCTCTGGAGGTAATAGTGGGAAAGGGGGAGATATTTTATATAGATATGGTAATCCTGAAAGCTACAGGCAAGGTGATATAAATTCCCAAGCATTAAACGCAATGCACGACGTCCAGTTTATAGAAGACACAGGACCGAATGCGGGTAAAATATTAATATTCAACAACCAACCAGATGAAGGATTTTCAGAGATACTAATCATTGACCCTTTATATGACGAGGCGAATTCAAACTACGAATACTCAGGAGGTGCTTATGGCCCAGAAAATCCGTTTTTTTCTTACATAAATCCCAGTGACTTTTTTTCTGCATTTCTTTCAGGAGCACAAGAATTACCTAATGGTAATATCCTTATAACGTCGGGACCTGATGGAAAATTATTTGAAATTACAACAGATGGCAGTATTGTATGGGAATACTTAAGCCCCGTAAGTAATCTAGAAATTCTACAAGATGGAGATGATCCTGATGCAAGTCAAACTAGGGTTTTTAGATCATTGAGATATTCTCCACAATATTCAGCATTTGAAAACAAAGACCTAACACCTGGGAGTCCCATTGAGCTCAATCCTATAACGGATGAGTGCGAAATTTTGAATTTACAAGAAAATCCAACCTTAACTCAACATTCAAGTGTATATCCTAATCCAGCATTGAACATCATAAATATTTCTACAGACTACATATTTTCGCAAGCTGCTATATTCAATTTAAGTGGTCAAAAGCTCATAGAGTCCAGCAAAAAAACTCTCAATATATCACATCTACCAAGAGGCTTATATTTCGTAGAAATAACACATAAAAATGGAATCATTGAAACACATAAAATTTTAAAAAACTAATGAAAAACCTCATATACTCTTTTTCAATAGGGTTTTTACTAATAGGAATTATTTCCTGCGAAAGCAAGACATCCTCTCCTCAAAAAAGATCACCTCAAAACATTTTAAATTCTCTACAGAATAATTATGGAAGTTCTGTTTTACAGCAACGTGAAATTACATTTGATGTTAATGATGTTAATTATAAAATAGAACTAAATAATCAGGACACCCACTATACAATGTCTCGTACTTCTAGAGATGTTGATTACAAAACAACATACAAAAATGGGTTTATTGAATATTTCATAAATGATTCCCTACAGGATGAATCAACTTATAACAGAAAGTTTTTTGATTCTAAACTTGATGGTTTTATATTTAATACCTTTGCGCCACATTTATTAACAGGAAACCGTTACAACGTTGAAAATTTACCTGATACAGTTATTAACGATAGTGTATATCTAACCTTACGGGTTAAATCAAAAAAAGTACCTGACGTCCCAACAGACGAGTATTACTTTTATATTGACAAAAAGACCAATTTAGTTATGTACTCGGCTCAATACCACAAACTATCGTATGATTCACCAACATTCAGACGCTACACTAATCACAAAAAAATAAAAGGAATTTTATTTGCTGATTACTATCTTTTCCAAGCCGATAACGGAACACTACCTATAGACAAATTACATACTGGCTTCTCAAATTTAACTTTAAAGCCAATAGAACAAGTCACTTACAAAAACATTGAAGTAAAAAATTTGCTTAAATAATTATATTAAAGACCTAATGGAAAAAACACTACAAATACACGGGACTCGTGCAATAATAGAAGCGATAGAGGCAGGAAAAGAAGTAGACAAAGTGTTTTTACAAAAAGGATTACACAACTCACTTTTAAGCGAACTTAACACGCTCATCAAAAAGCACGGTATACAAACATCCTTTGTGCCTATTGAAAAGCTTAACAAGCTTACCCAACTCAATCACCAAGGGGCAGTCGCTACGATATCTCCTGTAAAATATCACGATTTTGAAGAGCTTGTAAACAAAATAGTAGAGAGCGGCGAGACGCCACTTTTTATCTTACTAGACCAATTATCTGATGTACGTAACTTTGGAGCTATAATTCGTACCGCAGAGTGTACAGGAGCGCACGGTGTTATTATACCTAAAAAAGGTGGAGCACCACTTAATGGTGTTGCGGTAAAAACATCTGCCGGAGCTGCTTTTAGTATGCCTATTGCAAAAGTTGATCACATAAAAGATGCCATCTACTATTTACAAGGTTCCGGAATACAAGTTGTAGCTGCTACAGAAAAGACAGACAATACATTATATGATGTAGATTTTAATCAACCTACCGCTATTGTGATGGGACGTGAAGATAGTGGGGTATCTCCTGGAGTTCTCAAAATTGTAGATCAACAAGCAAAACTCCCTCTTAAAGGCTCTATCGCATCTTTAAATGTTTCTGTAGCCTGTGGAGCTTTTCTTTATGAAGTAGTAAGACAGCGCTTATAATTCGTCTTTATAAGCATTATCACCCTTAATCTTCTCGTCATCTTGTGTTATATAATGATAAACGATGGTGTAAGTATCAGCCTCCGTATTTACGGTAGGCTCTGGGGGTAGTTCAAAAAAGTTACCGTCTTCATCAAACTGACGCATAAATAGATCATCTTCTTCTTTGTAATCTGGCTGTTCCCAAGCATATTTTATAGGGTTAGGTACGCTTTCGCGAAAGCGTAAAGCAATAAATGCCCCAGCTATAAAACCTGAAAGATGTCCCTCCCACGATATATTCTCACTGGTAGGCATTGTCCCCCAAATTAGACTGCCATAAAGAAATACAACTACAAGCGACAAAGCAACAAGCCTATAATGCTTCGCTATTATTCCTTTGAAAAATAAAAATGATACGAGCGCATAAATCACACCACTCATCCCGATGTGATACGACGTCCTGCCTATAAGCCAGGTACCCAAACCGCTCAAAATGGTAATCCATAATAAAACCTTCCACGAGATATTTCTATAAAAATAAAACAGTGCAGTACTAAGTACCAGCAATGGGGTGGTATTATGCCATAAGTGTTTTATCCCGCTATGTATAAAGGGTGAGAAAAGCACACCTCGTAAACCCATCCCTGTTCTAGGTCGTACTCCCCAGCGCGTAAAATCTAAACCAAACTTGATCTCTATCCAAAACACAAACCAGATAATGAGCACAAACAGCAAGGGGTACCCCACTACTCCATTATAAAACTTAAAATAAGACGACTCACTCTCCATAAGTGTATGATTTTCTTTATTAAAGCAAATCTTTAACCATTACTATGTGAAATGAAAGATTGTCATATAAGAAACTTCAAAATAGCTATTTTTGTATGATGAATACACCTCTTGCAGAACGTTTACGCCCTAAAAAACTTGAAGATTACCTCAGCCAGCATCACCTAGTAGGTGAGAATGGCTCACTGCAACAAGCACTCAAGGCAGGGATTATACCATCTCTCATACTTTGGGGTCCTCCAGGCATAGGTAAGACCACACTAGCAACAATTATTGCCGAAGAGTCTAAGAGACCATTCTACACACTGAGTGCCATAAACAGCGGTGTAAAAGATATACGTGAGGTAATAGACAAGGCAAAGCAAAGTGGAGGGTTATTTACCCAAAAGAATCCTATTTTATTTATAGATGAGATACACAGATTTTCAAAGTCTCAACAAGACTCTTTACTAGGGGCTGTAGAGCGTGGCTGGGTTACCCTTGTGGGTGCAACGACAGAAAATCCTAGTTTTGAAGTTATACCTGCATTACTGTCGAGATGCCAAGTGTATATTTTAAAACCGTTTGAAAAAAAAGATCTTGTTTTACTCCTTAATCGAGCCATTGAGAAAGATGAAATCTTAAAGAAGAAAGACATCACACTTTCTGAAACTGAAGCATTACTACGGCTAAGTGGTGGAGATGCAAGGAAACTACTCAACATATTTGAGCTCATTGTTACAACAGAAAAAGAAAAGGAGGTAGATGTTACAAATGATATGGTGCTCTCTAAAGTGCAACAAAATATTGTGCGCTATGATAAAACTGGGGAGCAACACTATGACATCATATCTGCTTTTATAAAATCCATACGTGGTAGCGACCCTAACGCAGCCGTTTACTGGCTCGCTAGAATGATAGAAGGTGGAGAAGATGTGAAATTTATCGCCAGAAGACTCATTATTGCTGCTTCTGAGGATATAGGCAATGCAAACCCTACTGCTCTTGTCATAGCAAATAACTGCTTTCAAGCGGTTACGACTATAGGTTACCCAGAGTCGCGCATTATACTTAGCCAGTGCGTTACTTATCTTGCTAGCTCGCCAAAAAGTAATGCTGCATATCTTGCAATAGGGAAGGCTCAACAGCTTGTTAAGCAAACTGGAGACTTATCTGTACCATTACCCTTGCGCAATGCACCTACAAAGCTTATGAAAGAAATAGGCTACGGTGATGATTACAAGTATTCTCACGACTACCCTGGAAACTTTATACCACAAGAGTTTTTACCAAAAGAAATAAGCGGAACCACTTTTTACGAGCCTACAGATAACACAAGAGAAAAAGCCATCAAGGAAAACCTAAAAGCAAAGTGGGGTACTAAGTATAATTACTAATCTAGATTTACAACTTGAGCTTGCCCATTATTTACTGCAGATATAAGTAGTTTTTTTGACAATCCTTTGTGAGTAATAGATGCCACATCTTTTACATTTCCATCTAAGAAAAGTAAGGTCTCTACGGTTGAAAGTCCTTCATAACCATCTTTCTTATTAGACATAAGTACAACACCTACTCCCGCATCATATCTAGGAGTCTCTACTTCTGTTTCATAAATGGCACCTGCTAGTATTAAATCTTGATAACCATCATCATTTACATCTACTGTTTCTATAGATAAACCTGGACCACTTTGTGCAATTGCAGGTAACATAGAGGTGGTAAACCCTCCATCTTTATGGCCTATAAGTAGTATGGAAGAAAATGTATTTACTTCTTTTGTGTAGGCTTCTTTTAATGCATCTCCATATATATCATCTAGTGTTGCATTTGCAAAATCTGAGTAGGTAGCAAACTTATCTAAAATAAAAGGCATTTGCTGTGAGCTACACTCTCTACCTCTTGCGGGCACATAACTACCGTTATATTCATTACTGAGTACAAGATCAAAGGTGCCATTATTATCAAAATCATTTGCAAAGACCTTAAATGGTTTTTTCTTTGAGGCCTTATACTTAGTGTTCTCTCCTATATTTCCTATCACATAATCTTTTATTCCATCATTATTTACATCTGTCTCCACAGCAGTAAACCATAAACCTAGATTTTCGTCAAGTTCCGGAAGACTTTGACGTACAAAATGCCCTCCTATATTTTTAAGTAATCCTATAGGTGACCACTCTCCTACTATAAGTAAATCTTCTTTTCCATCATTATCATAATCTGTAGTAAGCACATCGTTTATTATACCAAAATCTAATAAATCTGGCGCCACATCTACAGTTACATCTGTAAACACACCTCTATCGTTACGATAAAGCACAGAAGAGGCACTAACAGGAAACTGCCCCTGCTCAATACGATTACCTATTACAATATCTTGATCACCATCTTGGTCAAAATCTATTGCAGCAATACTTTTACTATAAACAAAACGGTTATTCCCGGTCTGATCAAAAGCTGCCTTATCATAATTACCAGCACCATCATTTAGATACAGCCTATTTTCTAATAGCGCATCTTGTTTGGCAAATTCATTACCTCCACTTACTACGATAAGATCTTGGTCTCCATCACCATCTACATCTACAAATAATGATTCCATATCTTCATAAGCCTTGTCTTTATCTAATGCAGGCTGTGATATCTTATTAAATCCAGTTGTTGATTGTATGTATAACGCTCCCGCTTGTCCTGAAGCACCTCCTATAAACAAGTCTTCAAGACCATCATTATTTGCATCTCCTTTTGATATAAAAGGGCCTAGTTGTGATTGCTTATAAGGCAATAATACTTCCTTTGTAAAATCGTTAAAGGTATTTTCCTTGTGACTAAAATCTATGCCTAAGTCATTTTTTGCTTTCGCGAAAGCGTACATAGGCTCTTTTGTATCGATAACAGGAAGCCCAGTAAGTGTTGCTTCGTTTTCTTTTACAACAAGTGTCTGGTTTGCTTTTATATCTGTAAACTCACTACGTTTTCCAGAGAGCCACTGTACAATCACTTTATCTACATTCTCTACAGTGCCTAAACCAAAGTGAGCACCCTCCTCTACTGCCGAAAGGTATCCTCTTGTCCTTTTATTCTCGGCTACTTGTGTACCATTTTTTGTAATAACAGTCACCTTTGCAAAGTCTTCTGAAAGCGTTCCTTTTGTTTTAATTTTTATGAAATTACCTAGCTTATTTTCTACAGAGGTATTCTTAAAGAGAAAAGCGGTATCATCTATATTATTAGTTATAAGTTCAAGGTCACCATCATTATCAAGATCTGCATAAGCACCACCGTTAGAATAAGAAGCCACAGCTAGACCCCACTGGTAGGAGTTATTTTTAAAGTCTAAATCTCCATTGTTTACAAAGGCAATATTACTAAGCTTTTCTGTAGGCATTGCATCATATAACTTTTGCTTTACATCAAGAGGCACAGTACCATTAAAAGCGCGCTGCGTGTCTCTTACCTGATTTTGTAAATCATTATCAAGGGCATATCTTCTATATCCATTTGTAACATAAACATCACGATCTGCATCGTTATCAAGATCTGCTATAAGTCCCGCCCAGCTCCAGTCTGTCTTAGCCATATGTGCTTGATGCACTACGTTATCAAACCTACCATTACCACGGTTAAGCTGTAGTGAGTTAAACATATACTGATGCTGGAAACCCATATCTTCTGTAAGCATATTAAAACGCTGCTCATTCATACTTGCCATAAGCGTTTTAGAGCGCACGTGATCACTGGCCGCCATATCTAGTACAAATATATCTTGCAGCATATCATTGTTAATATCTGCAATGTCTACCCCCATTCCATAAAATGAGACTTGTGCGGTCTGTTCTTTTATTTTATCTGTAAAAGTGCCGTCTTGGTTATTTATGTACATCGCATCTGGCACATAATAATCATTTGCAATATAGAGGTCTAGCCAGCCATCGTTATTTATATCACTTACTACGAGGCCTAGTCCAAATGCCGGTTTGAGCAATCCAGCACTTTCTGTTACATTCTTAAACGTGTTGCCCGTATTTTCGTAAAGTTGTACACTGCTTTTTTCAAGATTTTTACGAATCTTCATACTTGCAAAAAATCGTTGCGGGTCTAGTCCATAAAGTTCGTTTTCATTTGACACAACAAGATCAAGATCTCCATCCTTATCAAAGTCAAAAAACGAAGATTGCGTGCTTATGCCCGTATCTGAAATGTTGTATTGTTTTGCGCTTTCGCGAAAGCGGTTTTCACCCTCATTTATATATAACAAGTTACCACGCTCTTGTGCTTGCTTAGGTCCTCCCTGTGATACGTAAATATCTATGAGGCCGTCATTATTTACATCTGCAAATGTGACACCGTTTGCCCATTGTTTACCTACATTAATACCTGCGGCATCTGAAATATCTTCAAACTGTAAATTACCTTTGTTGAGATACAATTTGTTAGGCACCTGGTTACCTGTAAAAAATAAATCTTGAAGTCCGTCATTATTAACATCTGCTACTCCTACGCCTGCTCCATTATAGAAATAGTCAAAATCAAATAGGTTTGCTAGAGAACCTACATCTTCTTTAAGAGTGTTTGAAAAAGTGATACCACTGGAGTCACTAGAGATTTGTTCAAAAATCTTTACATCCTTAGTCTTTATGACTTTTGAAGGACTAGTTTCTTTTAATATAGTTTGTTCTGTCTTATCCCCACAAGACAGTATAAGTATACTTATAAGTAGTGTGTATAATTGCTTCATTATTCTTTTGTAAATATCATTTCAACCACGCCTGCTATACCTTTTATTTTTCGCTGTACCACAAGCCTACCTTCTAAGAAAAAAGCTGTTCCGCTAAAGTCTGTTGTAGTAACATCAAATGCTTCTCCATTACCCATCTCTGCAAGGCCTATCTTTTTTGAGTCATCATAAAATGTGATTGTAGTTCCTGTTTGCTTTGCTTTATAAAAACCATCTTCGCTGGCAAAAATAATAGCAGCTGGCATACTAGAAGTTTTAGATACTATCTGCTTTTTTTCGTCTAGATCTGGTGATTTATCTTTTGCTATACTAGACTCTGGTATTTTCGTAGTTTTACGCTCAACTGCTGTTGCAGAGGGGTTATAACTATATTGTAAGGCCTCTATATCTAGAAAAGCTTCTCGCAATGCACCGTGGTATGCCTTTTTATAATCTTTATTCTTACTCCTCCCCTCTGAGGTTTTAAAGATCACTTGATCATTGCAGTCTTTTAAAATAACGGTGAGTTTTGCTTGTATAAAAGTAGACTCACTGGTTACTTGTGCATAAAGTGCTTCACAAGGGTCAATAGGGTTTTTAAGTATTTCCTTATCTTTTTCTTTATATGCCTCAAAACCATATTTATTAAATAAGAATTTTGTGAGACTGTTTACTTGATATTGATCTGGTGACTTTAAAAAATCATACTTCTCTGGGACAATTACATACTTATAATCATTAACAGATTGTGCATATAAATTACTACTTAAGCTGGCAATCATAAGTAGTGTAAAAAGATATTTCATAAGGTTCTTATTTATTTTCAAATACGAGCTGCATCCCGAGCCGTAGGCTCGCACCTCTAGCTTTTGCAATGTTTGTAGACTGCACAAGATTATCGGCAGCAAGATAAAGATTAAATTTATTAATTTTTGTACTAACTAAGAACCCAAGATTAGTAGCAGAACGCTTGTCATAGGTATATGTAACTCTGGTAAGCAACCCACTATTCCATTTTCTATCATAATAAGCTGTTATGGCTGTTTGCAACCCTCTAGGTCTCTTAATACTGTTTATATGAAGTCCTACATTATTTATATACTTTCTACCACCTCCAGACTTACAATTACACTCGCCACTGCGATCTTCACCAAACGCATACTGTAAAGAAGTATTAAACTTTACCGGTCGCCAAGAGGTGTAATCATTAGATAAACTATCACTTAAATTAATTGAGTCCTCAAACTCATCTTCTATATTTTGCCAGTAGTCTGTAAACTCATCTCCCTCAATAAGCGCAGGAAATGTAAGCTCAATACCATTAGTCTCATAATTACCTGCTGCAGTAAAATTTCGCACATCTTCCCTATGATTTATAAAACCTAGATCAATAATACTGGCTGATAAAGACCACTGCTCATTTATAAAATGAGTTAAGCCTATGTCTAATCCAAAACCATAGTTTTTACTCAAAAAGGCATTACTCACTAGCTCTGTAACGCCTGTATCTATCTCGTCATCATAAAAAGACTCCACACCAGAAGTATTTGCCACGAGACTAACGTTGCGCAGGGTGTGAGTATAAAAATTAGGCCCATTAGGTGTTGTTCTAGTGGTAAAATCTCCTCTATTATTTATACTATTTACGTTTGCAACGCTCATATACACTTTTGCTCTTGCACCTAGTTGCCAGGAGTTGTTTACCTTCTTATTAATCCCAAAATGGTAAACCGAAAGGGACTCTGCAGTAAAAGCCAACTCAGAAAACTCAAAAGGCACATCTATATAATCTGCATTACCGTTGTATGCAAGTGTTGCTAAATCTTTAGGGAAATATGAGAAAGCATCTATCTCGTGGTATACTCCTCCAGAATAATATATATCTGAACTTGAGGAACGCCAGCCAAAAGACAATAACTCTAGTTGCACATTCATATTAAAGTAATCTGTACTACTCAAATCCAAAAGCGCCTCATTTATTGCAGCATTTATAGGAATATCATCCCTGAAAATATCATAAACACTTACTCCTGACGAGCCTACTTGAAATGAAAAACCAGAAAGGAGCGGGACTCCTATATGTTTATCAAAACTTATGGCTGCGCCTGGATTACTCAATAACGTTTGTGGTAGCTCATCTTGATTATACAATTGTGGCTTGTTTTGTGCCGAAGCATAAAACAGACTAAAAAAACAGGTAGCAAATAAGATATATCGCATCTTATAAATCTGTAAATTCTAGTGAATAAATAGCTTTGCTTTGCAAATTCAAGTCTCCAGATTGCGGTAAAGTCCCAGCAGAAATAATAACCTCATTTGCTAGTTGTATAGAATTACGAATGTTTTCTAAATCTTGTGTCTCAACAACCTCAGTAAATTCTGTGACAACAGGTGTTCCATCACTAGAACGAGATACTGGAAAGGTAATCTCATACTGAACATCTCCATTTTGATTTAAAAATGCAGCTTTGTTTGTAATAGAATGGTTAAATGTATTCGTAGCTCTATAACTAATTGCAATCTCAACAAGATTTTCTTGTGTAACCTCGTCGTCTAAAAAATTGAGCTGTGTGGTATCTCTTAAAATTATCTGACTATTTACAATCTCCTCGTTGCTAAGACTTGTATAGTTAACTGAAAAAAACAGCAGGCCTATATCAAAACGTGGCGCAAGTATTACCTGATCTAAGCGGTCAAAATCTACATCATCTACACAAGAGGTGAAACAAAGTGGTAACAGTAGTACATATCTCAAGCATAGTCTTACAGATAATTGTTTCATAATTGGGGCTCTTTATGGTTTATAAACGTTTTTTACCCATATGTTATTGCTGTTATAAAAAGCTCTTAAGATGTTTAATATCATCCACCACCTTAATTTCTTGAGGTAGCACGAGCTTATGATAGTTAAAACATATAGCATCCATACCTACCTTTAAAGCCCCTACTATATCTGCCTCGTAAGTATCGCCTATCATTATACTTTGAGATGGATTTGCACCCGCTTTATCCATAGCAAAATGAAATATCTTCTCATTAGGCTTTTTTACTCCTACAGACTCGCTGGTAGTCATTGTTTCAAAATATGGTGCGAGCCCTGATTTGTTCATTTTTGTAGTCTGTACTTCTTGAAACCCATTTGTGATAATATGCATCTTGTAGCGTGGTGACAAGTAATCTAGCAGCTCTATGGTGCCCTCAAAGAGATGATTGTTTTCTGGTAGACAATCTATATAATCTTCAGAGAGTTTGTCTATAATATCATCTGTAACAGAGATACCCATCTTGTCAAATGTTTTTTTAAACCTACCGTAACGTAGCTGAGCTTTTGTGATGCGCTCTTCTCTATACCATTTCCATTGTTTAAAATTAATGGGACTGTATACTTCTAGAAACTCATCATAATTGACACTGAGATTATTTTTTTCAAAAATCTTTATAAACGCAAGACCGCTGTTGCGATCAAAATCCCATAGTGTATGGTCTAAGTCAAAAAAAACATCTGTAATGTTACTCATCTGTTATAAGGTGTCTAAAAAGTTTTTTACTATAAATATCGTCAAAGGAATGATTTGAAAATGAAATTCTAAACACACCGTTTACGGTTTTAATTCGGTCACTTAGTTCTTTGAGGTTTACAAAATCTATAGTGTGATTTTTGTAATTAATCACATTATCAGATTGCATACATACAGGATGTATGAGTAATGGCGTTTGTATCTCGTAGTCCAGATCATAAAACAAGAATGACAGAGAGGTTCCCGCTCTAAAACCAGTGGTATTTGCATAGCCCATTGTATAGTCACTTTGTATCTCTTGGTCTAGTGCATCTCTATACACATACGGTAAATTGAGTTTAAAATCTGAGACGTGCATACTTCTCATAGGTCTATGTATGATTTCTTGAAGACGTTTACGCTCTACTGCAAGTACTTGCCTATCTGTTGCAGCTTGTGGCGATAGTAAGAGCCCCACACTGCAATAGTCACCTATCATCTTTATGGTGCTTTGAAAACTACGCTTTGAGTGTTTGATATTTTTTGCTGTCTGACCGTAATCACCTATTTGAAAAAAAATTTGAAACGGAATAGCACTTTGTTTTTGCACGTTTGCAAGCCAGCCAAAGCTGTCGTAAGGATCTTTTCTCGTCCCGAGAAGGACTTGAGTGCGTTTTAAAATTTCGCGAAAGCGTAATTTCCCAAAATCCTTAAAGTACCCACCCACAGCACGCAATACTCCAAGCTTTTTATATTTAAATGCCTGCGGAACTGTCACAAGCATATGTGCTTTATAGGTAGTAGATTGTATAGCTAGGTTAGGAAATTGCATAGCGAGCACCTCTGCAAATCTTTGTATCCAGATATCTACAACTGGCTGTTCTAGAAAATCGTGTACACCAGCAATACTCTCGCTTGCTGGAAAGCGACCTAGACTATCTTTTACGTGTGGCAAATACTCTTCATACCTACTAAGCAAATAAAAAGTTGCAGCAAAAATATCATAAGGCACTTGTGCTGTGGCATCTTTAATTTGAAAAAAGCAAGGCACACCATCCCAGTCTTGTACGGCAATATCCATAGCTAGTATACCTTGCTCAAAAAGCAAGTCTACACTACGTATATGTAATTCATTACCTAGCTTTTTTGAGGTGTAAGACAGTTTTGCTCCCTCGTGTGCAATAAACTCTTCTAGTTTGCTAGTAAACTTTACAGGAATCCCAAGGACACGGGTACAAATATGCTTGAAAACATAAGAGACTCGCGGGGTAATTTTATGGGTGTAAACGAGTAACATATGGGGTGCTGCTGTTATAGAATACCATCATCGGCAAAGCTAAAATACTGCTTTTCGGTCACAATAATATGGTCTAATACTTGTATATCTAAGCTTTGAGCAGCGGTTTTTAACTTTGTAGTGAGCATCTTATCTGCCTGAGAGGGCTTAAGCGTTCCAGATGGGTGATTATGCCCTAGTATCATCCCTACAGCACTGAGCTCTATGGCGGTTTTCATTACCATACGCACATCTACTAGCGTGCCTGTAAGACCTCCTTTACTTACTTGCTCCTTGCGTAAAACTTTATTAGAATTATTAAGAAACAACACCCAGAATTCTTCGTGAGGCAACTCACCTATAATGGGTTGTAAGATGGTATATGCATCTTTTGAGGAAGTAATACGCTTTCGCGAAAGCGTCTCTCCACCGCTACGTCTTCTACCCAGCTCTAGTGCCGCTGCGATAGTGACTGCCTTTGCCTCGCCTATTCCTTTAAACTTCATTAAATCCTTAACCGAAAGCTTACCTAGTTCAGACAAGTTATTTTCGGCTTGTGCAAGAATGCGTTTACTAAGGGATACGGCACTCTCTTCTCGGGAGCCAGAGCCTATAAGTATCGCTATAAGCTCTGCATCTGAAAGGACAGAGCGACCTTTAATCATTAATTTCTCTCGAGGTCGGTCATCTTCAGACCAATTTTTTATTGATATATATGAAGATATATCTGCGGCACTTTTTTCTTGCATAAGGCTTAAATATAGCACTTTACAGCCTTACATTTTATTTCATTTCTAAAGAATATTATACTTATAATCACTGTAACCATATTTTTTTTGAGAATTGTAATTGTTGTACATTAATAGTCTAATATTGACGTAAGAAATACTAATCACAAAGAATAGGCTATGAAATCACTTTTTGACCCAACTACATACAAAGAGACCAAAACTAGAATACAAGCACTACAACCAGATAGTGCAGCTAGCTGGGGTAAGATGAATGTAGGGCAAATGGTAACGCACTGTCAATTTCCTTTAAAGGTTGCGCTTAGTGATAAACCAAGAAAGGCAAAGTGGAATCCTATTATGCGGTTATTTAAAAAATCGTTATATAATGATAAGCCCTGGCGTAAAAACCTGCCTACGGCTCCAGAGGCAAAAATAACAGATAACCGTGATCTAGATTTTGAACGTGAGAAACTTCTATCTATGGTTGATGCTTTTTATAACAAACGTGAGCAACAAGAGTGGCAACCGCACCCTATGTTTGGCCACTTTACTCACGAGCAATGGGGGCAACTTGAGTATAAGCACCTTGATTATCACTTAGGCCAGTTTGGCGTATAATTTACACCTATGACAGAAATACTAACATCTATATTTTTCATATTTGCCGTTATTGATCCCATAGGGACCATACCTGTTTACCTTGAGGCGACTAAAGAGTTTGACTTAAGGTATAAAAAGAAAATTGCCATAAGAGCCTCTGTTATGGCCTTTATGATTTTACTCTTTTTTATTGTTATAGGCCAGCTTATACTAGAGGGAATGTCTGTCTCGCTAGACGCATTTCAGATTTCTGGAGGTGTGATTTTATTTCTCTTTGCCCTTACTATGATTTTTGGTGATGGTAAGCCAGATCAAGAAAAAAATGGCATTACAGATTATAAACACGTTACTATATTTCCTATTGCGATACCCTCTATAGCTTCTCCGGGGGCTATAATGGCAGTTGTTTTACTCACAGATAATCATTTATATTCCATACAAGAACAACTTATAACCACCGTGCTCGTACTTGTAGTTATAGGTCTCACTTGCTTGATCTTACTAGGCGCAAATAATTTACAAAAACGCATAGGCAATTATGGAATAACTGTCATAAGTAAGATTATGGGACTCATACTGGCAGCTTATGCGGTACAGAGTATCCTATCTGGGATAAGCCACTATTTTAGCAAGATTTAAACTAGTTGCAATACGTATCAAATAAATATTACCCTATATGAAAGCACATTTTATATACTTTCTCATTATCATAAACGCAATCACTCTAGCTGCGCAAGACAGTAAGCCAACACATCAAAAAGAACCACTATCCATAGGAGAAAAAGTTACTTTGCGCTCAAATATTCTCAAAGAGAATAGAGTTCTCAACATCTACCTTCCTCACGGTTATAATGCTAGTGGTAATACATCTTATCCAGTCATTTATCTTCTAGACGGGTCTATAGATGAAGATTTTATACACATCTCTGGTCTTGTTCAATTTGGATCCTTTTCTTGGATTAACATACTTCCCCAATCTATAGTTGTAGGAATCTCTAATGTAGATCGAAAAAAAGATTTTACCTGGCCCTCAAAAAGCAAATTAGATCAAGATGAGTTTCCTACATCTGGGCACTCTGCATCATTTATAAACTTTATTGATAAGGAAGTGCAACCTTATATAGATAATAACTACAATACAAATAAAACAAAAACATTAATAGGTCAATCTCTTGGAGGACTTCTTGCTTCTGAGATTTTATTTAAAAACCCAGATATGTTTGACAACTACGTGATTATAAGCCCTAGTTTATGGTGGGATGATCAATCGCTATATAACGACACACCAAAATTATACACCAACCAAAAGTCTATTTATATAGGCGTAGGTAATGAGGGTGCACGAGCCAAAGACGCTATGCAGAGGTTTTATGATAAACTAGTAGCCCTTAATACTGGAAACACTAAACTATATTTTAAGTTTTTTGAAAAACAAGACCACGGCGATGTGTTACATCTAGCTACTTACGATGCATTTGAAAAAATTTTCAAAAAAGAAGACCAAAAAAAATAATGTCTCAACAGTGTATTATTACGCTTTCGCGAAAGCATAATCACCGCATACCACATCACTTAGTAACTCCCGATAATAGTTGACTTTACTTGTATAGTCATTTTAAAAGTTGATTTGTAAATTGTAATTATTAATCAAAAATCAAACTATTATGAAATTAAAAGCAATTTACATTCTTATACTACTCGCGGCATTTACAAGCTGTGATGACGACAACAATAATTTAAGTAACATCACAGAAGAGGCTTCAAGTGGAGCTGTAATAGAACTAGTAAGCACAACAAACAACACCATTTCTCAAGAAGATGCTCAGGGCTCACTTGAAGCGAGACTTGAATACAGGGATGATGAAAATGGCACATTGCTAGAAGAAATGAGAGTGTATGTAACTTACTACGATCTATCTGAGATGAGTGGTGACAGCACAGAAGCGCTTGTAGAACAAGAAATTCTTTTTGAGACAATCGCGGCTAGTAGCTTCATTGCTGGCGAAAACAGCTTCCCTGTTTATGACCTAGCAATTACAGCAGATCAATTTTTAAGTAACACAAATAATACATCTACCAGTATTGCTGCTGGTGATATCTTTACTACAAGATTTGAATTACTTCTTACAGATGGTCGTATTTTTTCTTCTACAAACACGGCTGTTAATGGAGGTCTTAACATAGACTTTATAATTAACACAGAGGTTAACTAGTAGTACTCTTCTTGTAAAAACCAAGTTCTATTTTAATTAACTACTTATCAAAGTAACTGTATACATAGTAGTATAAGCACCGTTTCCGATAAAAAGTTACATTGTGACGCAACCTTTCTACATCTTCAAGTCTATAATATGAAGAACAGAAAAAGATTGTTATGAATTTGAGAAACTCCTATTAGTATATTGATAGTTTAAGGTCTAAATATTGCCCCAAATGACCTTAAACTTTTAATATACACACACGTCAAACATCAAATCTCTTGGAACTAGAGAAGCTTTTAAAAAAATGTAAAAAGGGTGACCGTAAGGCACAACAATCTTTGTATAATTTATACAAAGACAGACTTTTTGCGCTTAGTATGAAGTACTGCAAAAACAGAGATGAGGCACAAGATAATCTTCAAGATTCATTTGTAACCATATTTACAAAAATAGACTCATTTAAGAACGCAGGTTCTTTTGAAGGCTGGATGAAACGCATTGTAATAAATAAAGCAATAGATAGGTACAAAAGGAAACCATATTTAGAGTCTATAGATGACCACCAGATTAAAGAAGATGATATTACCATAGATGAAGATAATATAACCGTACCATTACAAACCTTACTCACATTTGTACAAGAATTACCAGATCGCTATAGACTCGTATTTAACTTATACCAACTAGATAACTACACCCATAAGGAAATAGCAGCATCATTAAATATAAGCCAGGGCACGTCTAAATCTAATTTACACAGGGCCAAAATGATATTAAAAGAAAGAATAATAGCCTTAATGGCTGCTCAAAAAAATTCCATAGTTAATGGGAACTAGAAAAGACATAGGCAAACTCTTTAAGGAGCGTCTAGGTGGTATAGAGCAATCACCAGATGCTGGACTATGGGACAACATTGCCGCAGAACTTGACCAGACTAAAGGCCGTCGTATTGCCCCGTTCTGGTACTTTTTTGGAGGTGCTCTGGTCATAGGAGCTCTAAGCTTGCTCTGGTTTGCTCAACCAGAAGTAACTATTCAAAAGAAAAAGCCAGTACTGGTAAACAATACTATTATAAAACTTGACTCAGTAAGCAGTGCCTCTATTATAGACTCAAATACAGTAATAGCAAAAAGTGACAAAACAATTACTTCTAGTGATGCAATAAAGCCTTACAATTCACAACGAGCACAATCTAAAGAACAACTACAAAATTATTTACACGGCACAAACACAAAGCCGAAAGCTAATAAACAAATAGTGACATCTAGCATTTCTAAGGAAAACACAAACTACTCCCTAAAAGAGATTGAAGCGCTTAAAGTTAATAACAACAATCCTCAAACAAGTAATATAGCTTTAAACAAAACTAACAGCTCTTCACCATCTTTATCAAGCAAAGAAAACAAAGAGGCGCTTCTTAAATATCAAGAAAGAAGTAAGCAAGCTACAGCCCTAGAAATTGCAGAACAAAGGAGACAAGCTGCGGCAGATATAGCAGCTTTGATAAAGAAAAAGGAAGATAGTCTTGACAATGCAGCAAAAATAATGCTAGCAAAAAACACTACAGAAACGAAAAAATTAAACCTTCCTAAAACACAAGAAGAACGCACTCAAGATCGCAAACGTGCTACAGAGTATGAGATAGCAATATCTCCTTACACCAGTGTTTTAAACTATGGATCTGTGACCAAAGGATCCTCCATAGATGATAGACTGGTAAATAATCCACGTGACGCAATATCTACCGTAGGGTATGGCGTGCGCGTAGACTATACTTTAAACGAAAGAACTAGCCTTAGGCTAGGTGTGGGTTATGCACCTCTAAAATACCAAACAGAAAACTTTCAAGTATCTGTAACCGATGGAAACATTAATATATATGAACTTTCGGCTATTAATCTAGCGACGCTCAACGGAGGCAGTACTACAGAAACTTCACCAGAAGCTCAAAGTTTCTTTAATACAAATGATGTAGTATCTATAGAGCAAAATATCTCTTATATAGAAGTCCCTTTAGATTTTCAGTATAGGTTACTAAACAAGCGCTTAGCCTTAAGCGTAAGTCCTGGTGTAAGTCTCTTCGTTCTAAGCAACAATGAGATTTATGCAACTGCGACATCTGGAGAATCTGTCTTTGTAGGAAGAGAGACTAATCTTAATGGCTTAAGCCTTGCCTTTAACTTTGGTCTAGGAGGTCACTACAATATAAACGAGAAATGGCGCCTTAATGTTGAGCCCGTATTTAGATACCAACTCAACCCTTATTCTAATAACTTAAGCAATTTTAGACCTTACTACATAGGTGCTCAATTTGGGATGTCTTACAAGTTTTAAGACTCACATCATTACCGCAATGCTCTAGAAAAAAGGGTGACAAAAGGTCTTTTTTACGCTTTCGCGAAAGCGTAAACCCGCACATCTATATTCTTAACCGTTACTTAAGAAAGGTTCTATCTATTACAATTGCATACAAGAGGTATATACTTCATAGAACTCAAGAAGGCTTATACAAGCTTACAAAAGTGTTATGAATACAAGATGTTAATAAAGAAAGCCGCCTCTCGATTGAGAGGCGGCTTTATTAATGTATTACAAAAGTGTAACTAGTACTAGTTACCTTTTGCATTGTTTTTAAACTTATCAAACTTACCTAGTTTCTTTGCTTTAGGCCAGCTGTTATTATCTGTATCGATATCTGCTGTTTCAAGATCTGGATCTACCGTTACTTTTACGATTTCCTTATCTGAAGCAATAGCTTTACTTACCTCTGCATCATTCTTTCTCCACACTTGTGCAGGATATGTTACCTTCTTTTTTGATCCATCTGCATACTCGTATTCTACGATAATAGGCATTGGGATTCCTCCTGGTTTTTCAAAAACCACTTTGTATAAATACTTAGGCGTTTTGATCTTTGCGCGCTGCTCTGGCGTAAAGTTATCCATAAGGTATTCTTTAAGGGTAGGTGATGCTTCTAGCATATCTTTACCTCTCATATCTTCTGTAAACTCTGGGCTATCTTCATCTACCACATAGATAGCTTCTATCTGGCTTGGGTCTGTAACGCCATAACGTGCTAGTAATGCTCTACCAGACTCTGTTACATTATCTGTAATGTAATATTGCTTTACTTCTTTAAGACCTATATCTACTGCTTCTGTACTGTAAAACCATCCTCTCCAGAACCAATCAAGATCTACTGCAGATGCATCTTCCATAGTACGGAAGAAATCTTCTGGTGAAGGGTGTTTAAACATCCAGCGTTGTGCATATGTCTTAAATGCGTGATCAAATAACTCGTGACCCATTACTGTCTCACGTAAGATGTTAAGTGCAGTTGCAGGCTTACCATATGCGTTTGCCCCTAAGTTAAAAGCATTTTCTGGGTTAGACATAATAGGAGCGATATACTCTTGGTTTCCTTTCATATATCCTACTATTTTAGAAGGTGCTCCTCTTCTTGATGGGTATGCATCATTTCCTTTTATAGCCTCTGGGAAGTTCTGACCAAACTCTTGCTCTGTAAGATATTGCATAAAGGTATCTAGACCTTCATCCATCCATCCCCACTGGCGCTCGTCACTGTTTACAATCATAGGGAAGTAGTTGTGACCTACCTCGTGTATAATTACTGAGATCATTCCAAACTTTGTTCTGTCACTGTACGTTCCATCTTCATTAGGACGACCGTAGTTCCAGCATATCATAGGGTACTCCATACCTTGACCTTTTGCGTGTACAGATATCGCTTTAGGGTAAGGGTAGTTAAAAGTATACTTTGAGTAGGTGTCTAATGTTTGTACAATTGCTTTTGTAGAGTACTCCTCCCATAATGGGTTACCTTCTGGTGGGTAAATAGAGATTGCCATTACATCACGCTCTGGAAACTTTACTGCCTGTGCATCCATTATGTAACGACGTGATGATGTAAATGCAAAGTCACGTACATTTTTTGCTCTAAGCTTCCACGTTTGTGTTGCTTTCAT
This sequence comes from uncultured Dokdonia sp., assembly GCF_947496725.1. Classification (GTDB taxonomy): domain Bacteria; phylum Bacteroidota; class Bacteroidia; order Flavobacteriales; family Flavobacteriaceae; genus Dokdonia. The sequence goes on along the minus strand of NZ_CANMDS010000004.1, from coordinate 96,932 downwards.
TTTTCCAGCGGCCATTTTTTCTGCCTCTGCTTGAGTACGGATGATTACTGGCTTATCGTAAGATTTTTTTGCCTTTTCCCATCTCTTCATTTCTTCTTTGCTGTAAACGTCTTTTAGGTTTACAATCTCACCCGTACCATCAAGTAAGTGATCTTTAGGAACTGTGATATCTACTTCATAGTCTCCAAATGGTAGTGCAAACTCTCCGTTACCCCAGAACTGGTAGTTCTGCCATCCTTCTACATCATTATAAACTGCCATTCTTGGGAAGAACTGTGCGATGATATATCCTTTATTACCATCTTTATAAGTCTCATATCCAGATCTTGAACGATCTACGGTGTGCTCTGGTATAAGGTAACTCCACTTTATAGAAAATGTATAAGACTCGCCAGCTTTAAGAGACTGTGGCATATCTATGCGCATCATCGTCCAGTTAATCGTGTGGTTAAGGTTACGACCGTTAGCTTTTACTTCTTGTATTTTAAAACCTCCGTCAAAAGGCTCACTCTTCATATATGACCCTACAAAAGAACCTGGCTGTGATACAGCACCTACTCCTCCACCATTTTTCTCTTTGGCTGGTGAGTCTTTCTCTCTTACGTTTTGATCAAGTTGTACCCATAGGTACTCAAGATCATCTGGTGAGTTGTTTTTATAAGTTATTGTTTCAAACCCATTGATGATGTGTGTATCATCGTTAAGTTCAATGGTCATTTTGTAATCTGCATTATTCTGGTAGTATGCGTGACCTGGCGCTCCAGAGGCTGTTCTGTACTGGTTAGGCGTAGACATTTCATTATAAAGTTGTCTAAACCTGTTTGTGTTTTCGTGCCCCATTGCACGCTCTTCTGTTTGTTCTTCTTGAGCAAAGGCGCTTGTGCCAAGAAGTAAAAATGCTGCGAGCAGCATATACGAGTAACGAATCATAAGTGTGTTGAATTAGTTTTAGCTCTAAAAATAGCCATCCTTAAGAGGCTTTAGGAATTATTTTTAAAATTTTAACAACCCTTTAGCATTTCCCATCGTGAGCAGGAAACTTTTCTTGTTATTTCCTATAGTAGTATGTACCATATTTTTTTGGTCTGGAAACAAATCCATAAGTAGTTGATTATCTATCAAAAATGCGTCAACACTCTCAACATCTGTTATTTCCATATAACAAACCACATAATCATCTTCATACTCTTTACCTAAAAACTGAAACTTTCTCTCTTCTCCATTTATGGTAATTACCAGTTTCTTTTGCAGGTATTTATTTAAGTATACATCTAGCTTTTCTTGATCTGCCGTTGCGTCTACTAGAATAGTTTCATCATAGCGTTCTTGGAGCACTGCTTCAAGATCATCATAAAAAAGTCTGGTAATCATTTGTACAGACTTCTCATCTTGGTCATATGCAAGATCTGTTACGCTTAAATAGTATTTATGTAAGGAAGCTGCCATAAGTAATGGAGCGATTATAAATAATAAAAGGACTTTTTTCATAATGATTATAAATGGTGGGTTTACGCTTTCGCGAAAGCGTAATAAAAATTTTCAATAAACGTGCCAGTAGTTAATCTTGTGGGTTGAGTTTTTTATAATCTGCAGACTTTTTCATCATAAACTCAAGCAGTCCCAAGACGTTATCTGTATCTACGAGCTCTTTTGCTTTTGGATCTTCAAAGGTAAAATACACAAAATCTTCTATAGATTCTTTATTTATAGCTAGCTCATTCATATAAACACTGTCTGAGAAGCTGTGCCTACTTTCTTGTACAAGTTTTTCGAATCTAGATATTTCAATATGTTTTTTGAGCATTTTTAATCTTCCTGTTATAGAGTTTATGAGTCCATCTAGCGGGATGCCTCCCCCACTGGTTATAGCAGTATAATAACGACGCTCTTCTACCGTACGTGGCGGGGCTGTATTTTCTGGTATACCGAGATCTGTAGGTGTAATTTTTATCTCATACTCTGTAGTACCCACATCTTTTGATATATCACCAGTAAGGTCTATATTACTTATGGTTACTTGATCCAGCTCTGTTATTTTAGGAATTAAATATAATGTAATTCTCTCTCTATTAAATATGGTGCTATTTACCACAAACTGCCTAGGCTCATACTGTACAGCACTCACATTTATGGTGTCATTGAGACGTGCTTTAATTGTAAATTTTCCATTTTTGGATGTGATCGTTCCCGTTCTTAATGTCATATTTACTACGGTAAGGTTTGCCTTATCTATAGTATCATTAAGCACTTGTCCCTCTAGCATAATGGCATCTTGAGAATACAATACTACGGATATAAAAAAAAGCAAACAGAAGCTTATATACTTACTCATCATTAGGAGGTTTATTTAATAAGACGCCTTCGTCCTCTTTTAGTTTCAAATATCCAGAAGATTTTAATAACATAAGGTCTAAAATTGCCATAGCATCTCCTTGATTTGATAGATGTACGGCTTTTTTATCTTCAAAAATATAGTATACAAAGTCTTCTATAAGGTCTTCTGGTATATTAAGAGACTTGATATAAGTACTGTCAGAAAATGTCTCGCGATTGCGTTCAACCATCATCTTAAACTTTGAAATTTTTAAGTGTTTTTTTAGCATTTTAGTACGCCCGCTTATTGCGTTTATGAGGGATCCCAGTGGCCCAGCCCCTGCGGTAGCTACATATACTCTGCGTTCTTCTATAGTCATCGTAGGCTTTGCATTTTCTGGTATACCTAAAGACGTGGGAGAGATAAACTTTTTAAGCGGCACCGCCTTGAGATCCTTAGTCATATCACCTGTAAGGTCTATATTACTTATCACCACTTCATCTAGCTCATTAAGCTTAGGCACAAGATACAAAGAGAGCTTCTTACGTTTATATATAACTGGAGTAATAATTATGCGCTTACTCTCATACTGCACAGCACTTATATTAAGCGTATCATTTACTCGTACTGGTATTTCAAAAATCCCATCTAGATTAGTAACAGTGCCCGTACGCATATTAATATTTACCACTGTTATGGAAGCTATCTCAACACTATCATTAAGAACTCTACCTTCTAACATTGTACTATTTTGAGCAGTGAGTAAACTGCTCATAGATAATAGTATGGAAATTATATAGATGTAATGTCTTGCGATATTATTCTGTTTTATGTGTGTTGTAAAAATAGGCCAGCTCTTTAATCTGTAGGTTTAATGTTTTGTTAATTCACATATCCCTCATCAAGTTTGTATTTTTGAGTAAAGATTATTTATGTCAAAAAACATTATTGCCGCAAGTACTTCTACAATCTATGGAGGCACCTACCTGGAGTATTTACTACCAGAACTTAAAAAGTTATTTCATAACGTAACTGAGATTATATTCATACCGTATGCTAGACCTGGTGGTATTACCCACGACGACTATACAACGATTGCTCAAAAAGCCTTTGCAAAAATTAATATCTCTGTAAAAGGTCTCCATACTTATAAAGACGCAACAGAAGCGCTAAAGGTTGCCCAAGGCATATTTACTGGCGGAGGAAATACGTTTGTTCTAGTTAACCAGCTATACAAAATAGATGTAATGCATACGCTTAGAGATGTAATCTTAAACGGAACTCCCTATCTTGGCACAAGCGCTGGAAGTAATCTTTGTGGTCTCACTATGCAAACTACAAATGATATGCCCATTGCCTACCCTCCAAGTTTTAAAACATTGGGAGTATTACCTTTTAATGTAAACCCGCACTACCTAGACCCAGATACAGACTCTACGCATATGGGTGAGACCCGAGAGACACGTATTAAAGAATACCACATTTACAACACAGTCACAGTATTAGGAATACGAGAAGGAAGCTGGATACGAGTTAAGGATAAAGAAATCACATTACAGGGTGACCATACAGCTCGAGTATTTAAACAAGATAAAGAGCCTTATGAGATTGAGTCTTTGTCTACAATTGAACTATAAATTACGCTTTCGCGAAATAAAATAAAAAAAGCCCTGTGTGACTACAGGGCTTTTTCTTTGAGCGGGAGACCAGGTTCGAACTGGCGACATTCAGCTTGGAAGGCTGACGCTCTACCAACTGAGCTACTCCCGCATTTATTGAAGAACACTCTTCAAAAGGTAATTAGTAAATGGCTCAATAAACAAGCTCAAATACTAAAGCGAGGCAAAAATAAATCTTTTTAAGCGATACACAAGAAAAAAATTAAAAAATATTATTATACAACATTTTCAAAAATAACGCATTTCATCGACACAAATACGCACTTCGTCTGAAACCGTCTGATTTACAGAGTCCTTATTTTAACTTTGAGCCTAGAATAAATTTTATTCTAAATTAGAACTAATAAGCTATGTACTACGTATGTATTTTTAACAAAAAATGTACAAGTAAATGCGTAAATTTCGCGACAATGAAATATAATAAAATTATGTTCCCTCAAATGAAAAAACTACTTACCCTTACAAGTTTTCTCATACTATCAATATCTGCAATAGGTCAGGTTAAGGTAGGTGATAATCCAAACACAATTAACGCGTCATCACTCCTAGAGCTCGAGAGCACAAACAAGGTTCTTGTGGCAACAAGAGTTAGCACTTCTCAGATGAACAGTATCTCTCCTCTTGCTGGAGGGCTTGTTTTTAATACAGATGAGAGCTGTTTTTATCAATATGATGGATCTAACTGGCTAAGTTTATGCCAGATGGCCTCTATGATAGTTGATAACGGCGATGGCACATACACTTATACAGATGCAAATGGCAATTCTCAAATCATAAACACTCAGGCATCTTCAAATCCTTATGATAACACAATATCAGGACTTGTTGCGACAAATGTGCAAGACGCTATAGACGAAATTAATGCCGCAGCAGGAACAGTAGCTCTTGTTGATAACGGCGACGGTACTTACATTTTTACAGACGCAAGTGGAACAGCCACAACTATCGCAGATACTTCTATCTCCACTTTAGTAGATAACGGAGACGGAACGTACACATATACAGACGAAACAGGAGCAACACAAATTATAGACATCTCAGCTGAGGGTAATAGTTTTGACAATACAGGGACAGGTTTACTTTCTACAAATGTTCAAGATGCTATCGAAGAGATAAATGCTGCTATAGGAACAGTAGGCTTAATAGATAATGGCGATGGGACTTATCAATTTACAGATGCAAGTGGCACTACTATAACTATTTCTGACACCTCAATATCTACACTAGTAGACAATGGAGATGGAACATATACATATACAGATGAAACAGGAGCAACACAAATAATCGACACAAACGCTTCTGCAAATCCGTATGACAATTCAACATCTGGTTTAGTATCTACAAATGTTCAAGATGCTATAGATGAAATCTTAAACCAAATAAACTCCGTAAACGTAACACTTATAGATAATAATGATGGCACATATACTTTCACAGATGTTTTAGGAAATACAACAACTATCTCAGACACTTCTATCTCTACACTCGTTGACAACGCAGACGGAACATACACCTATACAGATGAAATGGGAGCTACACAAGTAATCGACACAAACGCTTCTGCAAATCCTTATGACAATTCAACGTCTGGATTAGCAGCAACAAACGTGCAAGACGCTATCGATGAAATCAACGCAGCGGCAGGAACAGTAGCGCTCGTAGATAACGGTGATGGGACATATGACTTCACAGACGCAAACGGAACTACAACGACTATTGCAGATACTTCTATCTCGACACTCGTTGATAACGCAGACGGAACATACACCTATACAGATGAGACAGGAGCAACGCAGGTAATTGACACAAATGCTTCTGCGAATCCATATGACAACACAACTTCAGGGCTAGCAGCAACAAACGTTCAAGACGCAATTGATGAAATCAACGCAGCGGCTGGAACAGTAGCACTTGTAGATAATGGTGATGGAACATATGATTTCACAGACGCAAGCGGAACTACAACGACCATCGCAGATACTTCTATCTCGACACTCGTTGACAACGCAGACGGAACATACACCTACACAGATGAAACAGGAGCAACACAAGTGATCGATACAAACGCTTCTGCAAATCCTTATGATAATACAACTTCAGGGCTAGTAGCGACAAACGTTCAAGACGCAATTGATGAAATTAACGTAGCAGCTGGAACAGTAGCGCTAGTAGATAACGGTGACGGAACATACGACTTCACAGACGCAAGCGGAACTACAACGACCATCGCAGATACTTCTATCTCGACACTTGTTGACAACGCAGACGGAACATACACATACACAGATGAAACGGGGGCTACACAAGTAATCGACACAAACGCTTCTGCAAATCCTTATGACAATTCAACTTCCGGATTAGTAGCAACTAATGTACAAGACGCTATAGATGAAATCAACGCAGCAGCTGGAACAGTAGCGCTAGTAGATAATGGAGACGGAACATATGATTTCACAGACGCAAGCGGAACTACAACGACCATAGCAGATACGTCTATCTCGACACTCGTAGACAACGCAGATGGCACATATACCTACACAGATGAAACGGGAGCTACGCAAGTAATTGACACAAACGCTTCTGCAAATCCATATGACAACACGACTTCAGGACTCGTAGCGACAAACGTGCAAGATGCTATAGATGAAATCAACGCAGCTGCAGGAACAGTAGCTCTTGTAGACAATGGTGATGGAACATATGATTTCACAGACGCAAGCGGAACTACAACGACTATCGCAGATACGTCTATCTCGACACTCGTTGACAACGCAGACGGAACATACACCTATACAGATGAGACAGGAGCAACACAAGTAATTGACACAAACGCTTCTGCAAATCCTTATGACAATACAACTTCTGGGTTAGCAGCAACAAACGTGCAAGACGCTATTGATGAAATCAACGCAGCAGCTGGAACAGTAGCGCTCGTAGATAACGGCGATGGAACATACGATTTTACAGACGCAAGCGGAACTACAACGACTATCGCAGATACGTCTATCTCGACACTTGTTGACAACGCAGACGGAACATACACCTACACAGATGAAACGGGAGCAACACAAATAATCGATACAAACGCTTCTGCAAATCCTTATGACAATTCAACATCTGGATTAGCAGCAACAAACGTTCAAGACGCCATCGACGAAATCAACGCAGCAGCAGGAACAGTAGCGCTCGTAGATAACGGTGACGGAACATATGATTTCACAGACGCAAGCGGAACTACAACGACTATCGCAGATACTTCTGTATCAACGCTTGTTGATAATGGCAACGGAACCTATGGTTATACCGATGAAACTGGAATAACCACAGTAATTGATACCAATGGCTTTAATATCACAAATACTGTAGCAGGCAATACAATTGCCACGGTTACTGACGCGGCAGGAAATGCAACAGATATTAATGAAACTGTAACAACATTTGCAGACGCAATGGACGGTTTAATCACATATACTGATGAAAATGGAGATCCACAAACAGTAGCTAAGTCAGATATCACAGATAATGAAAACGGAACTTACACATTTACTAATAATGATGGATCTGATGTAGTCATAAACACAAATGGGATAGTTGTTGCAGATATTAATGATGGAAAGGTTATTGCAACTATCACAGAAGCTGACGGAACACTAACTAATATAGAAGAAACAATAACTGAATTGGCAATCGCTGCAGGTGAACTTACATACGCAAACGAAGATGCTACAAATGCTAATGTGAATCTAATATCAACAGATGCAGATAACAACATCACTGCAGGTGCAGACGGAGCATTATTTGTAGATGTAACGGCTGAGCAAACAGTAACCGATGTTACAGATCTAAATGCTGCAGCAAACACAAACCTGATTGGAACATATAACAATGAGGATGCTACTCCTTTTGCTATAGAAGAAACAGTAACGGAATTAGCAATCGCTGCTGGGGAGCTTACCTTCGCAAACGAAGATGCTACAAATGCTAATGTGAACCTAATATCAGCAGATGCAGATAACAACATCACTGCAGGTGCAGACGGAGCATTGTTTGTAGATGTTTCAGAAGAAGAAACAGTAACGGAACTAGCAATCGCTGCAGGGGAACTTACTTACGCAAACGAAGATGCTACAAATGCTAATGTGAATTTGATATCAGCAGATACAGATAACAACATAACTGCAGGAACAGATGGAGCTTTATTTGTAGATGTAACGGCTGAACAAACAGTAACCGATGTTACAGATCTAAATGCTGCAGCAAACACAAACCTGATTGGAACATATAACAATGAGGATGCTACTCCTTTTGCTATAGAAGAAACAGTAACGGAACTAGCAATCGCTGCAGGTGAACTTACATACGCAAACGAAGATGCTACAAATGCTAATGTGAACCTAATATCAACAGATGTAGATAACAACATCACTGCAGGTGCAGACGGAGCATTGTTTGTAGATGTTTCAGAAGAAGAAACAGTAACTGAATTAGCAATCGCTGCTGGTGAACTTACATACGCAAATGAAGATGCTACAAATGCTAATGTGAACCTAATATCAGCAGATGCAGATAACAACATCACTGCAGGCGCAGACGGAGCATTGTTTGTAGATGTTTCAGAAGAAGAAACAGTAACTGAATTAGCAATCGCTGCTGGTGAACTTACATACGCAAATGAAGATGCTACTAATGCTAATGTAAATCTAATATCAGCAGATGCAGATAACAACATCACTGCAGGAACAGATGGAGCTTTATTTGTAGATGTAACGGCTGAACAAACAGTAACCGATGTTACAGATCTAAATGCTGCAGCAAACACAAACCTGATTGGAACTTATAACAATGAGGATGCTACTCCTTTTGCTATAGAAGAAACAGTAACGGAACTAGCAATCGCTGCAGGGGAGCTTACTTACGCAAACGAAGATGCTACAAACGCTAATGTGAACCTGATATCAGCAGACGCAGATAACAACATCACTGCAGGTGCAGACGGAGCATTATTTGTAGATGTATCAGAAGAAGAAACAGTGACGGAACTAGCAATCGCTGCAGGGGAACTTACTTACGCAAACGAAGATGCTACAAATGCTAATGTGAACCTAATATCAGCAGATGCAGATAACAACATAACTGCAGGTGCAGACGGAGCATTGTTTGTAGATGTAACGGCTGAGCAAACAGTAACCGATGTTACAGATCTAAATGCTGCAGCAAACACAAACCTGATTGGAACATATAACAATGAGGATGCTACTCCTTTTGCTATAGAAGAAACAGTAACGGAATTAGCAATCGCTGCTGGGGAGCTTACCTACGCAAACGAAGATGCTACAAATGCTAATGTGAACCTAATATCAGCAGACGCAGATAACAACATCACTGCAGGTGCAGACGGAGCATTGTTTGTAGATGTTTCAGAAGAAGAAACAGTAACGGAACTAGCAATCGCTGCAGGGGAACTTACTTACGCAAACGAAGATGCTACAAATGCTAATGTGAATTTGATATCAGCAGATACAGATAACAACATAACTGCAGGAACAGATGGAGCTTTATTTGTAGATGTAACGGCTGAACAAACAGTAACCGATGTTACAGATCTAAATGCTGCAGCAAACACAAACCTGATTGGAACATATAACAATGAGGATGCTACTCCTTTTGCTATAGAAGAAACAGTAACGGAACTAGCAATCGCTGCAGGTGAACTTACATACGCAAACGAAGATGCTACAAATGCTAATGTGAATTTGATATCAGCAGATACAGATAACAACATAACTGCAGGTGCAGACGGAGCTTTATTTGTAGATGTAACGGCTGAGCAAACAGTAACCGATGTTACAGATCTAAATGCTGCAGCAAACACAAACCTAATTGGAACATATAACAATGAGGATGCTACTCCTTTTGCTATAGAAGAAACAGTGACGGAACTAGCAATCGCTGCTGGTGAACTTACTTACGCAAACGAAGATGCTACAAATGCTAATGTGAACCTGATATCAGCAGACGCAGATAACAACATCACTGCAGGTGCAGACGGGGCATTGTTTGTAGATGTTTCAGAAGAAGAAACAGTAACGGAACTAGCAATCGCTGCAGGAGAACTTACATACGCAAACGAAGATGCTACAAATGCTAATGTGAACCTAATATCAGCAGATGCAGATAACAACATCACCGCAGGAACGGACGGAGCATTATTTGTAGATGTATCAGAAGAAGAAACAGTGACGGAACTAGCAATCGCTGCAGGGGAACTTACTTACGCAAACGAAGATGCTACAAATGCTAATGTGAACCTAATATCAGCAGATGCAGATAACAACATAACTGCAGGTGCAGACGGAGCATTGTTTGTAGATGTTTCAGAAGAAGAAACAGTAACTGAATTAGCAATCGCTGCTGGTGAACTTACATACGCAAATGAAGATGCTACTAATGCTAATGTAAATCTAATATCAGCAGATGCAGATAACAACATCACTGCAGGTGCAGACGGAGCTTTATTTGTAGATGTAACGGCTGAGCAAACAGTAACCGATGTTACAGATCTAAATGCTGCAGCAAACACAAACCTAATTGGAACATATAACAATGAGGATGCTACTCCTTTTGCTATAGAAGAAACAGTGACGGAACTAGCAATCGCTGCTGGTGAACTTACTTACGCAAACGAAGATGCTACAAATGCTAATGTGAATCTAATATCAGCAGACGCAGATAACAACATCACTGCAGGTGCAGACGGAGCATTGTTTGTAGATGTTTCAGAAGAAGAAACAGTAACTGAATTAGCAATCGCTGCTGGTGAACTTACATACGCAAATGAAGATGCTACTAATGCTAATGTAAACCTAATATCAGCAGACGCAGATAACAACATCACTGCAGGTGCAGACGGAGCTTTATTTGTAGATGTAACGGCTGAGCAAACAGTAACCGATGTTACAGATCTAAATGCTGCAGCAAACACAAACCTAATTGGAACATATAACAATGAGGATGCTACTCCTTTTGCTATAGAAGAAACAGTGACGGAACTAGCAATCGCAGCAGGAGAACTTACTTACGCAAACGAAGATGCTACAAATGCTAATGTAAACCTGATATCAGCAGATGCAGATAACAACATCACTGCAGGCGCAGACGGAGCATTGTTTGTAGATGTTTCAGAAGAAGAAACAGTAACTGAATTAGCAATCGCTGCTGGTGAACTTACATACGCAAATGAAGATGCTACTAATGCTAATGTAAATCTAATATCAGCAGATGCAGATAACAACATCACTGCAGGTGCAGACGGAGCTTTATTTGTAGATGTAACGGCTGAACAAACAGTAACCGATGTTACAGATCTAAATGCTGCAGCAAACACAAACCTGATTGGAACTTATAACAATGAGGATGCTACTCCTTTTGCTATAGAAGAAACAGTAACGGAACTAGCAATCGCTGCAGGGGAGCTTACTTACGCAAACGAAGATGCAACTAATGCTAATGTGAACCTAATATCAGCAGATGCAGATAACAACATCACTGCAGGTGCAGACGGAGCATTGTTTGTAGATGTTTCAGAAGAAGAAACAGTAACTGAATTAGCAATCGCTGCTGGTGAACTTACCTACGCAAATGAAGATGCTACAAATGCTAATGTGAACCTAATATCAACAGATGTAGATAACAACATCACTGCAGGTGCAGACGGAGCATTGTTTGTAGATGTTTCAGAAGAAGAAACAGTAACAGAACTAGCAATCGCAGCAGGAGAACTTACTTACGCAAACGAAGATGCTACAAATGCTAATGTGAACCTGATATCAGCAGACGCAGATAACAACATCACTGCAGGTGCAGACGGAGCATTGTTTGTAGATGTTTCAGAAGAAGAAACAGTAACTGAATTAGCAATCGCAGCAGGAGAACTTACTTACGCAAACGAAGATGCTACAAATGCTAATGTGAATCTAATATCAACAGATGTAGATAACAACATAACTGCAGGTGCAGACGGAGCATTGTTTGTAGATGTTTCAGAAGAAGAAACAGTAACTGAATTAGCAATCGCAGCAGGAGAACTTACTTACGCAAACGAAGATGCTACAAATGCTAATGTAAACCTAATATCAGCAGACGCAGATAACAACATCACTGCAGGCGCAGACGGAGCACTATTTGTAGATGTTTCAGAAGAAGAGACAGTGACGGAACTAGCAATCGCAGCAGGTGAACTTACTTACGCAAACGAAGATGCTACAAATGCTAATGTGAACCTGATATCAGCAGATGCAGATAACAACATTACTGCAGGTGCAGACGGAGCATTATTTGTAGATGTTTCAGAAGAAGAAACAGTAACGGAACTAGCAATCGCAGCAGGAGAACTTACTTACGCAAACGAAGATGCTACAAATGCTAATGTGAACCTAATATCAGCAGATACTGATAACAACATCACCGCAGGAACAGACGGAGCATTATTTGTAGATGTAACAGCAGAGGAAACAGTTACTGATGTAACAGATTTAAACACTGCTACAAATACAAATCTTATTGGAACATATAACAATGAAGGTGCAACTCCTTTTGCTATTGAAGAGACAGTTACTTCACTAACCTTTGACGATACTACAAACGAGTTAGAGTTTATAGATGAAACTGGCACTCCAAACCCAGTAGATTTAAGCTCACTAGAACATACAGGAACTGAAGGTTCTATTTTCTTTGCAGGAGCAGACGAAACTCCTACTGAAGATAATGACCAGTTATTTTGGGATGCTACAAATAATAGATTGGGAGTTGGTACTAATACACCAGATAACAAGCTACAAGTAACGGGAGCTATTCGTTCTGCAGGTTTTTTAAATTCTGATGGTAATGCTGGCGAACCTGCGTATAGATTTACAGATGACACAAATACAGGAATGTACAGTCCAGCAGCAGATGAAATAGGCTTTACAGTAGGAGGATTTGAAGCAATGAAAATCGATGAAGCAACAACCGGAAACACCGTTGTTATAATCAATCAGACCTTAGACCTTGACGGACCTGTACTAGACGAAAATGATTTACCTGGAACAGCAGGGCAAGTACTAACAGCTACTGCAACCGGCACAGAATGGGCAGATGCCGCAGCAGAGACAGTAACAACTTTTGTACAAGACGACACCCCTACTACTACAGATGCTACAGCAACAGGAGAAATTACTTATACTGATGAGGCTGGTAATCCTTTTACCGCTCAGGTTGTAAGTGCAGATGCAGATAATGCACTCTCTGTCGGAACAGATGGTGGAGCATTTATGGCAGTCGCTCCTGCGGTTTATTCAGTAGGAAAAGTGGGAGCTGCTGGTGGAGGAGCACTTTTTAATGCTACCGTAGTAAATACAGGTACAGGTACGTACCAAGTAACATTTACCACTGCACTACCAAATGCAAATTACATCATTCAGTTAAGCCAGCCAGGAAGAGCAGGCGCAGGAAATGATGATCCAGGTATATCATACTCAGGACAATCTGCAACTGGATTTATAGTTAATATTGGAGATAATGATAATGGTGGTTCTGATCGAGCATTCTTCAATTCAGAATTTATGTTTACTGTATTAACCATCCCAGGATTTTAAGAACTCCCCCCTACTATGAAAAAAGCAATTTTTATAATTCTCTTAAGTTTTTACGCTTTCGCGAAAGCGCAAACCACAGACCCTGCATATTTAATAAATGTGCAAAAAGCGTCGCAATCAGAAATTGATGCCTATGACCCGGCAGATCTAGAAATAGGTATGCTAGTATACAATACAGATGTAAATAGAATATTTGAATATACGACATCAGGCTTTTTAGTAATACTAACCGATGTCGATGTATCTGAAACAGTAACTACTTTTGTAGATAATGGTAATGGCACGGCTACGTACACAAATGAAAATAACACCGCTGTCACTGTAGGAATTGTAGGTCCACAAGGACCAGCAGGGGCTGACGGAGCAACAGGTGCAACTGGACCGCAGGGACCAGCAGGTGCAGATGGAGCTACAGGCGCAACTGGACCGCAGGGACCAGCAGGTGCAGATGGTGCAACGGGCGCAACTGGACCGCAAGGACCGGCAGGTGCAGACGGAGCAACGGGTGCAACTGGACCACAAGGACCGGCAGGTGCAGATGGAGCAACTGGAGCAATTGGACCGCAAGGACCGGCAGGTGCAGACGGAGCAACAGGTGCAACTGGACCACAGGGACCTGCAGGTGCAGACGGAGCAACTGGAGCGATTGGACCGGCAGGTGCAGATGGAGCAACAGGTGCAATTGGACCGCAGGGACCACAAGGACCAGCAGGTGCAGACGGAGCAACAGGCGCAACTGGGCCACAAGGACCAATAGGTCCAAAAGGAGCTGACGGTGCGACTGGCGCTACAGGACCGCAAGGGCCAGCTGGTGCAGACGGAGCGACAGGTGCCACTGGCCCGCAAGGAGATGCTGGACCACAGGGATCTACTGGTGCAACCGGAGCAGATGGCGCAACTGGACCTGCTGGACCTACTGGAGCACAAGGCCCTGTAGGACCTCAAGGACCAGCTGGACCCACAGGCGCTCAAGGAGTAGAAGGACCCCAGGGACCCGTAGGACCATCAGGAACATACACCGGATTTTTTATTATAGACAACAGCACATTAACCACCACTGGAACATATAGCCAGAGTATATCAGGCATCCCTTTTGAGCCTTCGCAAGTTACTTTTAAGGCGCATCCTAATATAGGGGCGTTTAACATTAATGATGATAATGCGCTAGGAGCAAATAATACTGGATTGCTTGAAAACACCTTTGGCGCAATGAATGGATTTGCTCGAGCAGGCAGTCCTATTGCACAAGCGGTTATATTTTCTGGCGGAAGTGGTAGCTCTATTAATAACATATCTAGATATGCTAATGATACACAGTGCATAGGCTTAAGGTATACTAATAATAACGGTAACAATCTAGGTGTTATCTCAGCATCTCTAGCGAGCTTTACAGCTACAGGTTTTAATCTTAATGTAACTTATACCATAGGAACAATAGGAGGTACTGCTTTTAGTGATGACATACTTGATGAGTCTGTTATTGTATTATTTACAGCCTACGAATAAAAAACTATGAAAAACAACCCTTTATATTTAACTATACTTCTTGTTTTTGTTTACGCTTTCGCGAAAGCGCAAACCACAGACCCTGCATATTTAGTTAATGTGCAGAAGGCATCACAGTTAGAAATTGACGCATACGATCCGGCAGATTTAGAGATTGGTATGCTGGTTTATAATACAGATGAAAATAGGATTTTCGAATATACAAATAATGGGTTTTTGGAACTTCTTACAGAGAAGAATATATACACTGGATGGTTTATCATCTCTGGAGAGGGTGATGTGACAGTAGACAACATACCTTTTAAACCATCGCAAGTCACATTTTCGGCGTCTGCAAATGTGGAGAGCCGCGATTTAGATTCTGACAATGGTGTGGGTGATAATGATAGAGGGATTGATAACTCCTTTGGCACAATGAAAGGTTTTGCAAGAGAAGATGCTGCTAGTTCTATAACTCAACAGGCAATGTTTTCTGGAGGTCACGGAAATTCTATAAACGATATATCAAGATATGCCAGTAGCAGTAATTGTATAGGTGTGCGCTATAGCGATCAAAACGGAAATAGCCTAGGTAAGATAGAAGCTGCTTTTAAAGAATTTACTACAGATGGCTTTATTGTTACAGTAAATTATACAGATGGTATAGTGACCGCAAATAGTACAAACGTTCTAGTAGATGTTCAACCTGGAGATGTAAATAATGAAGCACTACTCGTATTATACACGGCTTATAAATAATGAAAATCTAAAATATGAAAAGTTACCTATATATTTTCGGTGTTATATTTTCTATCGCTTTCGCGAAAGCGCAAACAGTAGATGCCCAGTTATTACAACAACTTAAGCACGACGATGGTGTAGGAACCTCTAATGTTACTGGAACACCTCTTGAGGGGACTATTATGTACGACGATAATCTAGACTCTATTTACTACAGAAACACTACACAATGGGTACGTCTACTAAGTACAAATGACCTTGGGTCAAATAACAGTAGTACTCCTACTCTTAATGTTACCAAGCAAACCATTGGTTATTCCTTTGCTGCTGCTCAAACAGCTGCAAATGGAACAAATAACTATAATACTAACTGTACTGTGACAAAAATTGCAGGAACAACTGGAAGATATAGTGTCGCATTTACATCTCCACACCCTAATGGAGCATCATACCCAATAACTCTAGGTATACAAGAAGATTTAACTAACAGAGACGGTCGCATCGCACAAGTAGTGACAGGCACACAGACTGCAAACGGGTTTGATGTATATATAGGCACTGGTGATAACGGTGGTACTGCAGATGTTTATGTAGAGGAAGTTTGGTATTTTAATGTCACAGCAGAGATTGAAGTTGTTACAGATGTATCCTTATCTGGAAGTACCTCACCCCCTAGTGGCGTGACCTCATTAACTTCTAGCGGAACTCCTACGGGAGACTTCACAAACATACAGCTCAATGATAACAATGCATTTTACTGGGCATTACAATTTAATGCGCCTAATGCTCCCGGGACATACAATTATGAAATATTACTAGATAATGTACCTTATGATATAGGTACTTTAAACCTAGGCAATCACACAGTAGTAGAGCAGGATAATCTAGATGGAACTTTTGACTATTTATTTACTAGCACTAGCCCTATAAATGGTAATAATGCTTATCGTGAGATATCTGCAAGCTCAGTTAATTTTGTTACAAGCACGGGAACAGGTACTTCTTGCGGTTGTATTACCTTTTACTTATTACCCTAAATTATGAATGATATAAAAACATATGCAATTGTAACATTAGTTCTTCTAGCTACAGCTTTAAGTACTTCTGTCACATATGCTCAAGAATCTTTGCACAACTTTGGTAATATACAGATACATCAAGATGGGGCTATAGGTTTTCACGGTGATTTAATTAATGATGGAGACTTTGACAGTAATCTTGGTCTTGCTGGTTTTTACAATCCAACAGAAGAACTTTTTGTACTAGGTAATAACAAGCCTGTATTCTTCAATATGGAGGTTGACGTACCAAATGATCTTAACTTTGAGGTATCTGTAGGGGTTACTAGCCTACTAGATTTTATAAATGGTAGAATTACCACACCTCGTGAAGACCTTGGTATTAATCTTGACTTCACAAACAACGCTATCTATCTTGGAGAAAGCGATAGCAATCACGTAGATGGTTATGTTACAAATCAAGGTAACCTAGAATTTGACTTTCCTATAGGAGATGATTTTAAAATTCGCCAGCTTAAAGTAATACCTCTCAACCCTGCAATAACTACTTATCAAGCTGCATACTTTTTTGAAGATCCAGACACTCCTAGTACATTACCTGGATCATTTAACACAGATTTATTTGAAAATACACTCTCTATTATAGACCCTAATGAGTATTGGGATTTAAACGGGCCTCTACCAGTACAAGCAAGACTCACTTGGGATGAAGATACTCAGGTACCAGTACTTGCAGATGGCTTGAGCTCACTGCGTGTTGTAGGTTTTTCTAATGTTTTAAATAGATGGGTGAATTTAGGAAATGCTAGTTTTTCTGGTGATGAGACCAATGGCCAAATTACATCTGAGCTTTTTGAGCCTAATGACTTTT
Source organism: uncultured Dokdonia sp. (assembly GCF_947496725.1). Taxonomy (GTDB): domain Bacteria; phylum Bacteroidota; class Bacteroidia; order Flavobacteriales; family Flavobacteriaceae; genus Dokdonia. The sequence continues at coordinate 79,191 of NZ_CANMDS010000004.1, read as the reverse complement.
CGGCTTATACACTGGGATCTGTTCTTAAGGCAAGTAGCGGTATTAATGTATACACATTTTTCTCCCCAAACGGAGATGGTGTTAACGACACTTTTGTCATAGAAGGACTTGCTACTAGTCCAGACAATGAACTATACCTCTATAATAGATGGGGTGTAGAAGTCTTTAGTATGAAAAACTATGACAACTCTTTTGACGGGACATCGCAAGGCCGCGTTACTATCGCAGAAGATAATAAACTCCCTGTGGGGACTTATTATTATGTGCTTAAATTAAAGGATCAAAAAGATCAAGCAGGAGCCTTCTACCTAAACCGCTAAAATTTTCCTAAAGTCAATCATTACTAAACTTCTTTAATCTATATTTCCGGCTTTAACCACAACAGAGAGATATGGATATCCAGCATAAAGAAAGAGAAGATCGAGGTGTATTTTATATGAAAGGTGATAATGGCATCATCTCAGAACTTACCTACTCTAAAGACAAAGACGCTGTCATAACGATAGACCATACCGAAACAAAAATTCCAGAAGAAGGTAAAGGATTTGCCTCAAGACTTGTGGCTCACACAGTTACTTTTGCTAGAGAGAATGGCCTAAAAATCAACCCTCTTTGCCCCTTTGCCGAAGTTCAATTTGACCGTAATCCAGATTTTAAAGACGTACTTGCCTAATGGTTACGATGGAAACAGAACGTTTGTATCTTAGAGATTTTATACCTCAAGATTCTGAAGATCTTTTCCAGATGAATGCAGACCCAGAGGTGCTTAAATATACGGGGGACAAAGCCTTTACAAATACAGAAGAGGCACAAGCTTTTATAAAAAATTATATTGAAACAGTTTACTACAAACCCCAAACAACAATAAAAACGGGGCTGGGTAGATTTGCTATCGTACGAAAAACTGACAACACCTTTTTAGGCTGGTGCGGGCTCAAGTATAATACTGAAAGTCGAGAGGTTGATCTTGGATATAGGTTACATAAAAAATACTGGAGACAAGGATATGCTACAGAAAGCGCACAAGCTTGTATTACATATGCTTTTGATACTTTAAAGCTACCTTATATAATTGCTCGTACACATCGTGATAATACTGCATCTCAAATCTTGCTAGACAATCAAGGCTTCTCATATATAAAAACTATTATACATCACGATATGCCCTCTAGGTTATATCACCTTAAAAACAAGGCCTATCAACTCAAAGAAATAAGCGCCAAAGAAACCTGGCCCGTGCGACATCCTGTTTTAAGAAAAGGGCGTCCGCTAGAAGATGTCTATATGGAGGCAGACGAGCAGACAAGCACCTTTCACCTAGGTATGTTTCATAATAATGACATTATAGGTGTTGCGAGTTTTATGGATGACAGTCACGACGGCTTTACTGGCGCACAATATAGACTACGAGGAATGGCCGTGTTGCCTGAGTATAGAAGAAAAGGCATTGCAGAACTCCTATTAAAAAAAGGCGAGGCACTACTTAAAGAAAAAGGCAAAACACTACTATGGTTTAATGCCCGAGTTGTTGCTTTACAGTTTTATAAAAATTTAGGTTATCAAGTAGATGGCACCTTGTTTGATATTCCTAAAGTGGGACCTCATTATAGAATGAAAAAGCAGCTCTTATGAATAGAAGATCATTTTCGAAACTCACAGTACTAGGTATACTTGCAGCTTCTCTCCCACTTACGGCTAGGGCAGCAATACTGGGTATGATAGATAGAGACGAGCTACTAGGTAAAGGCTCACCACAACTCACCACAACCTCAACCTATAAACTTAGACCAGAAGCTGCCATCGCTTTTGAAGAGATGAAAACTGCCGCTCTTAAAGATGGTATAAAATTTCAAGTAGTATCAAGCTACAGAGATTATAATCATCAAAACAGAATATGGGAGCGTAAGTATAAACGCTTTCGCGAAAGCGGTCTAAGCCACCTTGCAACCATCAATAAAATTATTGAGTACTCTACCATACCTGGCACCTCAAGGCATCACTGGGGGACAGATATAGATATTGTAGACGCCACACCAGGAGTTACTAGCGGATTACTAGTTCCGTCAAAATTTCACGGAAGTGGTCCCTTCTGTAAGTTTAAAGAATGGATGGATGCACACGCAAATAGTTTTGGCTTTTACCTTGTCTACACTGATACGTATGACAGGAAAGGCTTTAAATATGAGCCCTGGCATTATAGCTATAAAGCACTCTCTCTAGACTACCTCAAAGCATATCAAGCGCTGGATATAAAGTCGCAATTACAAGCTGCAAACTTACTAGGAAGTGAGCACTTTACAGACACTTTTATAGATCGCTATCTTAAAGAAAATGTAGGTGACATAAATCCTGCGCTGCTACCTTAGCATTATAAATTCCTAATAGCTTTGCGCTCTTGTAAGGCCTCTTTAAAATCTGACCTACTAGCAAGTGCCTTATTAATCCATTGCTCTGCTTTTTCTTTATCACCTTTATGCTTGTAGATTTGAGCAAGGCGTAAATATGCCCAATCCTTAGGCACGCCATCTGCCGCAGAGTGGTATTTTATGTAATGATGCAACCCCATAATACCTTGATCAAGCCCTATACCGTACTGCCCGGCCACCTTACCTAGCTGGTACTGTAACCTGTTCTCTTGAGAATGTTTTTGTTGCGCCTCATAAGCCGTTTCAAAGGCTTTTTGTGGTTCATTATTTTTCTCATAATGCTCTCTTAACTTGGTATAACAAGTGACAGAACCACCTACATCTACAGCCTTTCTATAATTGTACTCTGCTACACTAGGCTTGCCATTATACTCTGCAATGTAGCCGTGAGCGAGATATCCATCTACTTTTGAGATATCAAGTAGCTGGTCTGCATATTTTCTTGCCTTTGCCTCGCTACCACCTATTATACCTGGTATTTGAATATAAAATTCTACAAGTGCCCAGCGTGCATCTATATGAGATGGGTCTAGTCGGGCTGCTGTTTCAAATTGCTCTTTTATGTCACCTATCATTGTAGCGGCTCTCAGCTTGTTTACAGCAAGAGCTTTCATACCCAGTACACCTCCATATTTATAATGGTAGTTTGCGTTGTTTGGATACTTTTCTACTAAGCTTTCGTAATAAGGAATTGCTCCATCCCAGTTTTTTGCATAGCCTTCTATATCTCCTAGATATTCTAGAGTTTGAGGGTCATCTGGATGTATTTTCAGGTAGTTTACAAACAGTGGCTGTGCAAGGGTGTACTGAGACTGTTTAAAAAGTTTTTCCGCTTTCGCGAAAGCGTTATCACTCACATTCTGAGCACATAGCGCCACAGGAAACAATAGAATAATAAACCACTTTTTCATCATATTATTTTAGACAAATATATACCATTATGGTGCCAAAGTGCAATTACTGCTCTGGCGGAAATTTGTTAAAAATTTTTTCTACTAACTTTTTAAAATGTGCATCCCGTTTATCAGGTTTTGCGTTTACTTTAATATCACTCTCACTTATAGCCTCCCATACCGTGGGCTGATTACCTAATGCTTTGTAAACAGTAACAACCATCTTGAGGTGTCGCTCTGGACCGCCTATGGGTATGCCGCCACTTACTCCTACCCCTACAGTACCTCCACCACCTCCTACACCTACGCCTACGCCTAAGGTGTTTCTAGAACGTGTCTCATACTCTTCTGAGGTGATTTTTACAAAAAAGTCATTAGTCTCAGTCTTGATGTAGCCGCGAGATTGCAGCATACTATCTGTATATTTCACCACTCTACGCTCGTCAAATTCAAGTAGCCCAGTTGCTTCAGAGAAGTCATAGTTATAAGAGGTAAGCTTTGAGAAATCTACCTTTGTATCATAGTCATAATCTACAAATGTTGTCCCGCAACTCGTGAGTAGCGCACATATAATGAGGCATAAAAAAATCCGCATAAATCTTTGTTTTGCATAAAGATAACAAAGGTTTACACGGATTATTATATTTTGTTAGTTCTTAACGATCTTCTTTGTATAAATACCCTGAGATGTTTTAATGTTTAGAAAATAAATTCCTCTAGATAAGTTAGAAATATCTACATCTGTAGCCTTAGACTTCATAAGTTCTTGACCTTGAACAGACAATACTCTTATATTGTAAACTTCAACATAGGTAGGCAACTCTACTGTAAATAACGTCTGTACTGGGTTAGGGTATATTATAACTTCTATTGGATTAAAATCTTCTAATGCCAATGGTTCTACAACAGTTGTGACAACAGTATTTGTGATAATAGGTTCATTAAAGTCAAAATAAATATTTGCTGTATTCTCTACAGTATCACCTAGTACAAGATCATCTTTTGTTTTAATTTCAAAAGCAATATGGCCATTACTACCTGGAGCATCCACCTCTTCTGGAGGAAGGTTTATGTCTTCAAAAATAAAAGCAATTTCATTCTCATTTGTAATTTCTACACGGTAATCGTGACTTGCATCAAGTATTCTAAATGTGCTCCAGTCTAGATTATTACTTAGCGTATCAGTAACTACTACTTCTAAGGCATCTGCTGTACCAGTATTTTGAAAACGCACAAGATAATCTAAATAATCTCCTACTTGCTCCTCAAAAATTTCTGAACCTTGTATTACCGTTTTATCATTAGGATCGTAAGAGTTTACAACGACTTCCTTTATACCTTGTGTATTGTTTCTTGTATTTATATCACTATCAAGTGGGGTGATCTGTACAAGCGAGTTTAACTCCTCCCCCCCTTGTACTGTAGGCGGTATAAATAACTCAAAATTTACAAGAAATGACCTACTCTCAAAAGGAGCTAGATTATCATAAGTCCATTCAATATTCGTTTCATTTATAGCAGAAGTAGATAATGAAGAATTTAAATAAAACATAATCTCATTATCAAATTCAAATGAGATATTTCCGCTAACGGTTTGTGCTCCTAGATTTTCAAATTGTATAATATACTGGGCTTCGAGTCCAGGCCTAGGATCTTGTAAGGGTAGTAGAGAGATACTCACATCTGTAGTATCATTTTCGGCAACTAAACAAAAACTCACCTCAGCGCTTTCTGTCAACCCCTCAAAAACGGTTTCGATGGTATCTGGCGCTCCCGTAAATCCGACTGGCAATGATGATTGAACAACTGAGGACACGTATACTCCTTCTGGAACAAATAATTCATAATATCCATTCTCATCTGTAATGGAGGTATATATTTCACCCTCACCAGTAGTGGTAACTAAAATATTACTGGCGTCATAATCTGATACATCACAACCATCATTGTTAAAATCAAAAGCTACCGTGCCCGAGATTATATTAAAATAAGCCTCACAAGCCTCTTGAATTTCGACAATACTATTACATCCCTCGCTATTATTAGCTATCACAGCATTACCTCCGTCGTTGAGATAATTACAAATTGCGAGATTACTACAAACTTCTAGAAGCACGTTATCTTCAATTTGCAATGACGTAAGAGAACTTGTCATCACGCCGCCTATGGCACTGATGTCAATTAGCACTGGGTTAAATGTTATAGATATTTCTGATAGTTCTGATGATAAATTATCTAATCCTTGGAGGCTCGTAAGTACTTGGTTAGCACTTATAGTTAAGTTAGACTGAATCGTGGTTAACCCCTCAAAACCTTCTAGATTATCAAGCGATTGATTTAAACCAATGTTTACACTCTCAGCTGTAGATATGTTTGAGAGAGCGGTAATATCATTTAGATTGGTGGTTTCAAAGATATCAATATTTGCTACAGTTGTCTGGCCAGTAGGAAAACCATCCAGCGAGATTAACCCGGTAGCACTGAACAAAACTAAATTCTCAATTTGCATCACATTTTCAAACCCTCCTAAGCTTGTTAAAGAACTATTCCCTAAAACATTAAGACTGTTTACTGTGAGTTGTGATGAGAAAGTAGCAAGAGATGTGAGTTGTTCATTTTCGTTTATTTCAAATACATCTACACTTGTAAGCCCCTCCAAACCTTCTAGACTTTCTAAAAGTGGATTCCCAGCTACTATGAGACCATTTTCAACATTAGTTATTATACTTAGAGGTGTTAAATCTACAATATCCTCACCTTGAATTAGAAGACCATTTACTAGAGAATTGGGACATTCTGCATAAAGTGTTGGAAAATTATTTACATCCTCTTGACTATTTAAAATTACAGGATATTCACACGGCGCGCAGAATTGGTTTATTTCATCTAGTGTATTACAATCTTCATTATTATTTGCAACTGTAAGCACTCCCTCTCCCTCAAGATAAGAACATATGTAATCTATACTACAAGAGCTTAAAGAACTGTTGTCTGTTATTATTATCTCTCCCGTCTCATTACTTAAGTTTATACTATTTAGAGCATCTATATTAGTTAGCAATACATTATCTTCAAGAGATATGCCTACATAAACATTTTGTAGAGAGCTTAGGCCATCGAGATTTTGAAGTGATGGATTATTTGAGATTGTCAAATATTGAATACTTATAAAATTGGGTAAGTCCAAATGTATGAGGCTCGCGTTATTATCTATTAAAATATCCATCCCCTCATTATAATTGTCTAGCCCTATTAATGAAGTTAAACCATCATTATCGCTTATCACTAATGTAAATAGGAAAGTAACATTCTCCAGTCCTAATAGATTAACTAACGCATCATTATTAACAATGTAAGCCTCTATAACATTTGTAAAATCAATACTCCCCAGTCCTTGTAAAGAGGCTAGCATCGCATTATTTTCTACCTTAACAACCAGCTCAGAGTTCTCATTTAAATTTACAAGATTATTTAAGGCTCCTATACTTGTAATCAATGGGTTGTTTACGATACTTAATTCACTGCCAGTAAATGATGAGAGATTATTTAATCCCTCAAGGGTTTGTAACATATTATTATTTTTAATAATGATATTACCAAGTACATTAGAGATATTAGAAAGAGGAGACAAGTCTGTAATATCATCACCGTCTATAACTAGTCCACTTATTATTGAGCATTCTGGATAATCTACACCTACAGCATCAACCTCTGCTTGAGAGTTTAAAATAAGATCGCCAGAAGGACAGGCAACACAGTTTTCTTCTATTTCTATTGTACTATTACAGCCTGGTGCATTATCATAGATATCAAAACTGGTAGAACTACTCTCATCCTGCAAGATGCTACACAAGAGATAAGAACTACACTCTGAAAGGGCCGGATTATTATTAACTGATAAATTTGTTAATGTAAATCTGTCAATCCCATTTAAAGCACTTATATCAATTAAACTACTATTATCAATAATTTCAATAGATAAAAAATCATTATATCCTGTTTCTAATCCCTCTAAGCCATTTAGTGTGGTTAGGGTCGGGTTATTCATAACTATCACCATACCTACTGTGTCTACTCCAGAGAGGGCACTAATACTTTCAAGAGCATCGTTATTATTGATACTAATAATATCTATAAAACCAAAAATCCCTTCTAAACCATCTAGACTAGACAACGTATTATTATTTGCAATTAGAAAATCAAATGCCCCGGTAATCTCTGCATTTGCCAAACCTGTTATCGACACTAAGGCTGGATTATTAGTTATATTAAACATTGAAGCATCTATAATTTCAGAAGTACCTATTAGTCCATCAAAATTTTCTAAAACATTATTATCCATTATAGAGAAGTCTCTAGTTGTTATAGATGCGCTAGCTAGACCATCTAGATTAACTAAAGAGGCGTTAAACGAGATATCAAAAAATTGCACATCCATATTAACTAAACTTGAAAGGCTATCAAGATTTTCAAGCATTGGGTTTTGATTTATAATAAAATTAAAACCTGTTATAGTCTGTATATTTTGTAAACCATATAGAGTGGTTAAATTATTATTATTACTAATCGTAATACCTTCTACAGATTCCAGATTCTGCAAAGGACTTAAATCAGTAATATCAGCTCCGCTTATATCTAATTCTACTTGTAAGCCCGTACAATTTGGATAGTCAATAATAAAAGCATCCACATCTGCCTGTGAAGAAAGTGTAATACTGGAAGTGGGACACTGAGCAATTAATGGGAATACTACAAAGAGTAGAAAAGAAGTGAGTAATAGTCGTTTCATAAATATAAAAATGGTTTCTTCCGCCGAAAATAGTTAATAAACTAATATCTACGAAAGAAACCACTTACATTTAATGTCTAAAAGTTTCATTATCACGCTTTCGCGAGAGCGTAAAACTACTCATTCATCATTTTCCACAAGGCGTCTTTAAGTTCTATAAGACCTTGTTGTGCAACTGCAGAGATAAATAAATAAGGAATAGGAAGTTCTCTATCTAGCTCTTCAGAAAGCTCTGCTTTAAGCTCATCATCCAGCATATCACTTTTTGTAATAGCAATCATTCTGCTCTTGTCGAGCATTTCTGGATTATACTTTTTAAGCTCATTGAGCAAAATCTCATATTGCTCTGAGATACTATCTGCATCTGCCGGAATCATAAAGAGCAATGTAGAGTTACGCTCTATGTGGCGTAAAAATCGGTGGCCTATCCCTCTACCCTCTGAGGCTCCTTCTATAATACCTGGTATATCTGCCATTACAAATGACCTGTAATCGCGGTACTCTACAATACCTAAATTAGGCTTAAGAGTGGTAAACTCATAATTTGCGATTTTTGGTTTGGCCGCTGTGATAGATGCTAGTAATGTAGACTTCCCTACATTAGGAAAACCTACCAGACCTACGTCTGCCAGAACTTTAAGCTCTAAGGTAAGTGAGACTTCATAACCATCTATACCTGGTTGTGCATATCTAGGTGTCTGGTTAGTGCTACTTTTAAAGTGCCAGTTACCACGACCTCCCATACCACCTTCGGCAGCGATAAACTCTTGACCATCCTCTGTGATTTCAAACAAGACTTTATCTGTCTCTGTATCTTTTATTGTAGTACCTAGAGGCACGTCTATATAGGTATCTTCTCCATCTAGGCCAGTAGATCTTGACTTTGCACCATTACCTCCGTGACCAGCTCTCAAGTGACGTTTAAATTTAAGGTGTATAAGTGTCCATAAGTTTGAGTTACCTCGCACTATAATATGTCCACCACGACCACCATCACCACCGTCTGGGCCTCCTTTTTCTATAAACTTTTCGCGGTGTAAGTGCGCAGATCCAGATCCCCCATTACCAGAGGTTGTGTGAATCTTTACATAGTCTACAAAATTTCCTTCAGTCATCTTTCAGCTAGCCTTTATATTTAATTGTAATGATTAGTTCTTCACTAATCTATAACGTGTCAATCACGTCACTTAATCTTGCAGTAATCTCTTCTATACTACCTACCCCATCTACTCCGTGGTACTTGTCTTGCTTCTCGTAGTATCCTTTTAAGATTGCCGTCTCTGCATAATATACTTTTATACGGTTACGTATCACATCCTCATCTGCATCATCTGCACGACCAGAAGTTTTACCACGCTCAAGTAATCGCTGTACAAGCACCTCATCATCTACCTCTAATGCAACCATACCTGCAACCTCTGTATTTTTTGAAGCTAGTAATGTTGCAAGAGCATCTGCCTGAGCTTCTGTACGAGGAAAGCCGTCAAAAATAAATCCTTTTGCATCTGCGTTTTTCTCTACCTCTGCACTAAGCATATCTATCGTAACAGTATCTGGCACTAACTGTCCTTTGTCTATATAAGACTTTGCCAGTGTTCCAAGTTCTGTAGCGTTTTTTATGTTGTATCTAAAAACATCACCAGTACTTATATGTACTAGGTCATACTTCTCTTTTAAAACTTCGGCTTGTGTTCCTTTACCGGCACCTGGAGGGCCAAATAAAACCAGATTGGTCATATGAGTTTTTTTAAGTTTATATATTGATGTGAGGTTACGCCCTAGACCATTATAATCTAGACCAAACCCTACCACAAAATCATTTGAAATTTCCAGGCCTATATAATCTACCTTATACGGTTTCTTATAGGCTTCTGGTTTATATAAAAGTGAGGCTATACGATATGACGCCACCTCTTCTTGTTCAAGTATTTTTATAATAGTCTCTATAGTATTACCAGAGTCTACTATATCTTCTACTACAATTACATCTCGTCCTTTTAGTGACGGCTCTGCCCCCATTACTGTATGAATCTCATCGCTTTGTTGAGTTCCATCATAACTAGCCACCTTGATAAAGCTCATCTCGCACTCGTAGTCAAACTTTTTTATGAGCTCTGCACTAAATAAAAAAGCACCATTAAGCACTGTAAGAAACACCGGTCGTTTACCTCTATAATCTTCATTAAGACGCACAGCCACACCGTTTACAGCGTGTTGCACATCTGTTTTTGAAATAGATTTTTCAAACGTTAGGTCGTGAAGTGTAATTGTATTTTTCATAAATAATAAAGGGCAAAGATAGTATTTGAAAATCAGTCCTTATAGCTATCTCGATATGAATACATAATTATGAGTTACTCTCAGACGATTTTGTATTTTTGAACCACTATTTTTCGCTTTCGCGAAAACTTATATGCTATGAAAAATTACTTCTCTTCTCAATTTAAATTAGGCATCTTAGGTGGTGGTCAACTAGGTAAAATGATGCTTTACGACACCCGCAAGTATGATATACAGACCTACGTACTTGACCCAAGCAATGAGGCTCCCTGCAAGATTGCCTGCAACCATTTTACACAAGGTAGTCTTATGGACTATGATACTGTAGTAAAATTTGGCCGTAAGGTAGATGTACTCACCTTTGAGATAGAGAGTGTAAACATCGATGCCCTAGAGACGTTAGAAAAGGAAGGCATACAAGTGTATCCTCAACCATCAGTTTTACGCAACATACAAGATAAAGGTGTACAAAAGGACTTTTATAAAAAGCACAACATCCCGACGGCAAGTTATGAGAAGTACGCTTTCGCGAAAGCGGTAAAAGGATCTCCACAATGGCTAGACAACCTACCATTTATTTGGAAATCTTGTACAGGAGGCTATGATGGCAAAGGAGTATCTGTAGTGCGCACCGCAAGTGACCTTGACACTTTACCAGAAGTACCTTGCATAGCCGAAAAGATGATCCCATTTAAAAATGAGCTGGCCGTAATAGTAGCTCGCAATGTATCTGGAGAGGTTAAAACCTACCCTGTGGTAGAGATGGAGTTTCATCCAGAGGCAAACCAAGTAGAGTATGTTATATGCCCAGCTCGTATAGATGAGACCGTAGCTCAAAAAGCACGAGATATTGCAGAGAGAGTTTCTAACGCTTTTGGTCACGTGGGATTACTTGCGGTAGAAATGTTTCAGACAGAAAATGATGAGATTCTTGTAAATGAAGTAGCTCCAAGACCACACAATAGTGGTCACTACAGTATAGAAGGAAGTTTTACAAACCAGTTTGAGCAGCACCTCAGAGCCATTTTAGATCTACCACTAGGCAATACAGATAGTAAAGTTGCTTCTGTAATGGTAAATCTAGTAGGAGATGAAGGCTATACTGGCCAAGTAAAATATGAGAACATAGAGCATATAATGGGTATGGACGGGGTAACCCCTCATATTTATGGTAAAAAAGAGACGCGCCCTTTTAGAAAAATGGGTCACGTAACTATTGTAGATCACAATATAGAAAAAGCAAGAACTGTAGCCGAAAAGGTAAAAGGAAGCATAAAAGTAATCGCACAATAAATCAAACACGATGAAAGTAGGAATCATAATGGGAAGCACGAGTGACCTCCCAGTAATGCAAGAAGCTATAGACTTCTTAAAAGAGATGGATATCGATATAGAGGTAGACATCGTAAGTGCACACCGCACACCAGATAAACTTTTTGATTATAGTAAAAATGCACATACGCGTGGCATAAATGTAATTATAGCTGGTGCTGGTGGCGCTGCTCACCTTCCAGGTATGGTTGCTTCCTTATCACCCTTACCAGTGATAGGCGTACCAGTTAAGTCTCGCAACTCTATAGATGGGTGGGACTCTGTACTCTCTATATTACAAATGCCAGGCGGAGTACCTGTCGCAACAGTAGCCCTAGATGGCGCAAAAAATGCTGGAATCCTTGCAGCACAAATTCTAGGCGCAAGAGATAGCGCACTGCAAGATAAAATGCTTGCCTATAAAGAAGGGCTTAAGCAAAAAGTAATAGAAGGCGCAAAAAGCATTAAATAAAAAAAAGACCGCTCTTACGAGCGGTCTTTATCAATGCAGTTGTTGGGGGATTGATACTGTATTTATTAACCATTCTAAATATTAATCAAACCTTTAGTAATATCTACATCGATTGGGGGAAATCAATTTCATATTTTCTCAAATATATGCCTATTTCAAATAGACATAGCGAACATAAAAAAAATATCGCATATATCGACAAAATGCGTGTTTTTTTCGACAAAACACTCTTTTTAAACAATTTATAATTTCAAAAGCACTTATGTCACTTACATCTAATCCACTTTTACAAGACTTTAATGAAGCTCCATTTAATACTATTAAGGACGAGCACTTTAAGCCAGCCTTTATAGAAGCGATACAAATTAATCGTAATGAGATAGATGCTATTACAAATAATACTGAGGCGCCTACCTTTCAAAACACGATTGCTGCTCTTGACTATTCTGGACAACAACTAGATCGTATTTCTAGTGTGTTTTTTAACCTTAATAGCGCAGAGACCTCTGAGGCTATTCAAAAAATAGCACAAGAAGTATCGCCACTTCTTACCGCTTTTAGCAATGATGTTACTCTTAACGAGACACTGTTTGAGCGTATTAAAAGTATATACGCCCAGAAAGATGATTTGGATCTTTCTGTAGAAGAAAAAACGTTATTAGAAAAAAAATATAAAAGTTTTGCTCGTAATGGGGCAAACCTACCTGAAGATAAAAAATCACGCTTACGCGAAATTGATACAGCTCTCGCAAAATTAAAACTCAGTTTTGGCGAAAATATCTTGGCAGAAACAAACAGCTACGAGCTTCACCTCACAAATGAAGAAGATCTTGATGGAGTCCCTGCAAGTGCAAAAGAAGCCTTTGCAGCAGATGCAGCTTCTAGAGATAAAGAAGGCTGGGTAGTAACACTTGACTACCCTAGTTACATTCCCTTTATGAAATATGCAGATAATCGCGAGCTACGCAAAGAGCTTTCTCTTGCCTTTGGCAGTAAAGCCTTTAAAGGTAATGAGTACGATAATCAAAAAAACGTCATTGAGATTGTTAACCTTCGTCACGAGCGTGCACAGCTACTAGGTTATGATACGCACGCCCATTTTGTACTTGAAGAACGTATGGCACAAACGCCAGCTAAGGTTAAAGATTTTCTAAACGAACTCTTAGAAAAAGCAAAACCTGCAGCAGAGAGAGAGTTTGCACAATTAGAAAATTTTGCAAAAACACAAGACGGTATAGACGCACTTCAAAAATGGGATGGTTCTTACTATTCTGAAAAACTAAAAAAAGAACTCTTTAACCTAGATGACGAGCAACTCAAACCTTACTTCAAATTAGAAAATGTAATAAATGGTGTGTTTGAAGTAGCAACACGTCTCTTTGGGTTGCAGTTTGAGCAGGTAACAGATGTAGATGTATATCATAAGGATGTAAAAACATATAGAGTTACAGATGTAGATGGTAATTACATCTCTCTTTTTTATGCAGATTTTCACCCAAGAAAGGGAAAACGTGGTGGTGCCTGGATGACCTCTTTTAAAGGTCAAAAAATTGAGAATGGAGTAAATGAGCGACCACACATATCTAACGTATGTAACTTCACTCCATCTACACCTAGCAAGCCATCCCTACTTACTTTTAATGAAGTTACAACACTCTTTCACGAGTTTGGTCACGGGTTACACGGTATGCTAGCAAATACTACCTACCCTAGCCTATCTGGAACTTCTGTATACTGGGACTTTGTAGAGTTACCTAGCCAAGTGCTAGAAAACTGGTGCTATGAAAAAGAAGCTCTAGAGCTCTTTGCTACTCATTATGAAACTGGCGAAGTAATCCCTATGGAGCTTGTTCAAAAAATAAAAGATGCAGCAACGTTTCAAGAAGGAATGCAAACATTGAGACAACTTAGCTTTGGGTTGCTAGATATGTCTTGGCACGGGCAAGACCCAAGCAATATAACAGATGTAAAAGCTTTTGAAAAAGAAGCCTTTGGCAACACTGCTTTATATCCAGACACTCCAGAGACCTGTATGAGTACAGCCTTTGCTCACATTTTTCAAGGAGGTTACTCATCTGGATATTATAGTTATAAATGGGCAGAAGTACTAGATGCAGATGCTTTTGAATATTTTAAAGAACAAGGGATATTTAATAAAGACGTAGCAACTAAGTTTAAGGACCACGTACTCTCAAAAGGAGGAACTGAGGACCCTATGACACTCTATAAACGTTTTAGAGGTCAAGAACCTAAACCAGAAGCACTACTCAAAAGAGCAGGACTTATAGATTAATTTATTAAGTCGATTAAAAACAAAAAGGAGTAAGCGTGGCTTACTCCTTTTTGTTTTTTTCTGCTATCCATTTTGACATAAATAGTGTGCTACGCATTGTGTGATGTTGTAACATCTGGCCTGTAAAGTTTGCAGCACGATGCATAATCAAATTATCCATCAGGTGCTGTAATGTATCTGTAAGCAGGCTGGCATAATTGTCTTTTTGAAAATTGGTATTAATTATCCTTACGCCATTTTCTTGGGCTTTTTGCCATTTTGACTCATTACTATATAAGGAGACTGCAGCTTTTATAAATGCATCATAATCATCATTTACACTACCGGGCCAGTCTAAGTGCTGGCTCATTCCCTCTGCTCCTATCTCTGTTGTTACAGATGGAGTGCCACATTGCATCGCATCTATAAATTTACCTTTAAGGCCAGCCCCATACCTAAGCGGTGCTAGTAAAACTCTGGCATTTCTTATCACCTGATGAGCGCTCTCTGCTCTTCCTTTTACCAAAAACCCCTCTTTGGGATTATGCAGCTGTAATGCCTTCTCTGGCACATAAGCGCCATAAATATGCATCTCTGCTTGCGGCAGTTGCTGGCGTATGTGTGGCCAAATATGTTTTTTTAGTTCTAGGGTGGCATCCCAGTTAGGTGGGTGTATAAAATTGCCTATGGCTATAAAATGCGCTCGCTCTTTAAAAGGAACAAAATCACTCTCAAGTGCAGAAACTAGAAATGGTACATAGTGCAATAATGAAGCAGGAACTTTAAAAAAAGTTTGTAGCAAATCCATCTCTACTGTTGAGATCATCAAGGTGAGATCACATCTGTAAATGGAGGCTATCTCCCTTTTGGCGATATCAGAAATTAAGTCCTTGGGTTCAAAAACTCGCTCTTCTTTTACGGCTTGCGCTCTTGCTTTTCTTAGACAGTGCAGATCTTCGGTGTCTAGTATTTTTAGAGCATTGGGGCACGCTTCGTCTATTCGCCAGCCAAATTGCTCCTCTGCCATAAATCTATCAAAGAGTACGATGGTGGGGTTGTACGCTTTCGCGAAAGCGTTAAAAGAATCATCGTTAAGCTGTATCGTTGCGGTCTCAATATCAAAATCACTTAGCGAGATTGCATTTTGAGAAGTTCCGGCTGTACTTGCATAGGTGACATTCCAGCCTTTTTCTTTAAAAATAGTAAGCAGCTGTAACATCCTACTTCCTGCTGCCGAAGAAGTGGGCTCTACCCAAACTGTTGAGATTACAAGTACATTCATAATCCAAAAATAGGAATAACAAAACTGACAGTGAAAATTTAACTTTCATTTATTTTTGAAATTACAATAACATCCTTATATTTGACGTATGGAATTTGATCAAGCAAAAAATAAGTTTATACAAACTTGGGGAGCGCTAGGTACGCAATGGGGTATTAATAAGACAATGGCTCAAATACACGCCTTACTTATGGTGTCTCCAGAGGCGTTAAGTATGGAAGATATTATGGGCGAGCTTTATATCTCTAGAGGAAATGCGAGTATGAACCTACGAGCACTTATAGACTGGGGAATTATCTTTAAAGAGTATAAAACGGGTGAACGCCGAGAGTATTTTGTAGCCGAAAGTAATATAGATGAGCTTGCCAGAAAAATAGCCAAAGAAAGAAGCAAGAGAGAGATAAAACCTACGCTACGTGTCTTGCAAGAAGTAAGTAGTATAGAAGAAACAGGCTCTACAGAGGCTGCCCACTTCAAGACCAAAACGGCAGAGCTTTATGAGTTTGTATCTAGAGCAGATAGTATGCTAGAAAAAATTACAGATTATAAAGAAAGCTGGATTACAAAAACAATTATGAAGTTAATGAAGTAACAATTGTTAACCTCAACATTTAAGGAGCACTGTGAAAGTGCTTTTTATTTCACTAAAAGTTTCAATAATTTCTGAAATATAAATATTATGAAAACGCTATTCCTTATAAACAAGACTCTAATTATTACTAATGCGATTTTATTTATAACAGTCTATGGCGGTCTACTTTTTCTGCCCATAACTGGAGCCATACAAGTATGTTGCTTTGTGTACCTCTTATTTCGCTGGTCTGACGTAGCGCCCCATCTTAAGAAGTACTTTATAATATATGGAGTTGTAACGGTCTTGAGCCTTTCGCTTCTTTTATGTTTAAACTATTTCTCATCGTTTGACTTCTTGTTTTGGCTTCCTATCACACTAGGCATTGCTCTAAGTATCTACTTTTTAATACTCACATACAAGCAGAGTGAGTATACACTTACCTCGCAAGAAAAAGACATATCAATCGTATCAAATAAAACAATTTAGGCAATGATGAAAAAATTAATAATCGCTGGCGGTAGTGGCTTTTTAGGCAGTATACTTATTAACCACTTTCAAAATCAATTTGAGGAAATAGTTTTGCTTTCGCGAAAGCAAAAAGCACCTTCTAACAATGTTCGTACAGTACTGTGGGATGCAAAAAATGTAGCAGGATGGAAAAACGAATTTGAAGATACAGATGTAGTCATAAATATGGCTGGTAGATCTGTAGACTGTCGTTATCACAAAAAGAACAGAGACGCAATTTTAAATTCACGAGTAGACACGACAACCATTATAGGTAAGGCTATCTCTCAGTGCAGCAATCCGCCGCAGGTGTGGCTTAACTCATCTACAGCTACTATATACAGACACTCGCTAGAGACACCTATGACAGAGGTAAATGGTGAGGTAGGCACTGGCTTTTCTGTCGAAGTTGCAAAGGCGTGGGAGCAAGCTTTTTTTGACAGCGATACTCCACTTACTCGCAAAGTTGCGCTACGTACTTCTATCGTTTTAGGAAAGGATGGAGGAGCACTACAACCTATCAAAAAAATAACTCAATTAGGCCTAGGTGGCAAACAAGGCGATGGCAAACAAAAATTCAGCTGGGTACATCAAGATGACTTTGTGCGAAGCTTAGACTTTTTAATTAAAAACGATACTTTAAAAGGGGCATTTAATATAGTCTCCCCTATGGCCACAACTAATAGCGAACTTATGAAGTATATGAGATCTGTTTTGAAAGTTTCCTTTGGTCTTCCTGCGTCAAAACCACTTTTAGAGATAGGAGCTTTTATCATTAGAACAGAAACCGAATTACTTCTTAAAAGCAGGTATGTGATACCAGAACGGTTAATAAAAGCTGGATTTACTTTTACACACCCAGAATTAAAGAAAGCACTATATAACTTAATAGCTTAATAACTATGAGCACCATACAACTTGAAACTATAATTAATGCTCCGGTAGCGGCTGTTTTTAAACTATCGCTCAACATAGACTTTCATATGCAGTCTATGGATCAATCGCAAGAAAAAGCGATAGCTGGTGTAACTTCTGGTTGCATTAAAAAGGGTGAAACGGTTACCTGGCGAGGAAAACATTTCGGCCTCTGGTTAACGCACACGAGTCTTATTACAGAGTACGAACCCTATACGAGCTTTGTAGATGAAATGATTAAAGGTAGGTTTAAGTCTTTCCACCACAAGCACATTTTCATAGACCAGAATGATAGCACTAAAATGCAGGATATCATTACATATAAAACTCCATATGGTCTTGCTGGAGACTTTTTTGATAAAACAGTCCTCTATAATTATTTAACTCGTCTCATAAAAAAAAGGAACGCGCATCTGAAATACACACTCGAAAACGGTGGAGATTCGGCTTTCGCGAAAGCGTAAAAAAGCACGGCAATAAGAAAAACTTTATATTTGGCTGTTATTTAAATCCCACAAATGCGACCTTTATTATATGGCAACTAATCAAATTGACCCCACAAAGTGGGTAGATCAATATTCTGACTACCTCTTTAACTATACGATTGCCCGTGTAAATGATCGCGAAGTGGCACAAGATCTTATTTCCGAAACATTTCTTGCGGGATTAAAATCTATGAAGAATTTTAAGGGTGAGGCGACAGAGCGCACCTGGCTCATCTCGATCTTAAAACGTAAAATTATAGATCATTATCGTAAGAGCAACTCTAAAAAGGGTAAGGCAGAAGTACGTATAAATTATAAGGATGAAGAAAGTGAAGGTGACTGGCTAGAAGAACGCGTAGCAGACCCCTTTGATAAAACTGCTGAGGATAGCATACAAAATGTAGAGCTAGGCGAAGCAATTTTTAATTGCTTAGGTAAACTGCCAGAAAAACAAGCCCGCATTTTTAAGATGAAAACTATAGATGACTTTGATACTGAAGCCATTTGTAATGAATTTGATATTACTCCGTCTAATTTTTGGGTGATCATACACAGAGCCCGAACGGCTATGGCTAGTTGTATGGAAAAAGACTGGCTATAACCCCAAGCTGAATAAAAAAATCGTAATCAATATGATTACATAGTTAAAAAGAAACCCTCTCAAGGGTCTAAATTTTAAGAAATGAAATTAAAAACAGAATGTCACGAGGCTAACCACATTTGCGACAAGAACCAGTATAAAGAGGCTACTTTTATGGAAAAGGTGCGTCTTAATATACACCTTATTTACTGCCGTGCTTGTAGAAAATACTCTATGAGAAATTCTAAACTCACTAAGGCTGTAAATAATCCTACCGTGCAAACGGTGAGTACCTCTGAAAAAGAGGTAATGAAACAACGCCTTCAAGAACAGCTTAATAGCTCAAATAGTTAATCACAAGTACAAGCCACAGCCATAACAATGGTATTCCTTCTACCCAAAAGGAAGAAAAGTACATAGTAGCTGCAGAGCGTTTTTGTGATAGGTAGATACAACTACTAGTTACCATCATAATAAACAGCTGACTTAAAAAGGTATCAAGATTAAATTCATCTTTAAAGAATTCTAATACACAGCATAATAAAAGCCAAATCACTCCAATGATTTTGGCTTTTTTTATGCCCACTATTTGAGGCAAAGTTTTAAGAGCTGGATTATCAAAAACCATATCTCGTATTTCAAAAGGGATCATAAGCGCTAGCACAAACAATATGCGCTGTATACATATAACACCTACATCCCAAGTAATAGTTCCATCTTGCAAGACCGGCAAGATTACCGTAACCCCACTCCACACGACACCTATTATAAAAATCTTGAGACCAGCTACACTACGCAAATTTCCTTTTACGAGTGAAGCTGTGTTTTTTGGCATAAAAAAAGGGATAGCATACAGCAGCGTGACAAGCCCCAGTATGCCACAAGCAACCCACACCTCTAGTGACATAAATAAGGAAGTCACCAGCATACCTACTCCACATATAACCGAATATATTTGGATTGTTTTTAGGGATTGTGCTAGACTACGGTGATGTAAACCAGCTATTTCGGCATATTTAACAAAATTATATCCCGTCACAGTGCTAAAAAACAAAAAACTTAGCACCACAAAATTAACGTTTATGTCTAATGATAAATAGGTAATCCACCCTAGTGCTACAACAGATAAACTCACGTGAGTGCTACTATTTATATAAAAATCAAAAAGACGTTTTATGCTCTGCATTAGACAAAAGTACTACAACTGTTAATAAGCCACCTATATGGTTGAAAACATTAGTACTCCCATTGTGAATTATGTACTAAAAATCGGTTTCATTGCATTATTTTTGTGCATCCTTAAATAAATCAATACGATGAATACAGATTCGTTTGCATTACGCCACATAGGCCCACGTAGAAGTGATCTCCCAGAGATGCTTAAAACCGTAGGAGTTGAGACTATGGAACAACTCATTTTTGAGACCATTCCAGATAACATCAGACTCGACAATCCATTATCATTAGATCCAGCCATAAGTGAGCACGAGTTTGCTGCTCACATTACTGCACTTTCTAACAAAAACAAAGTATACAGATCATTTATAGGTCTAGGGTATAATCAAGCAATTACACCTGCAGTCATACAGCGTAATATTTTAGAAAATCCAGGATGGTATACGGCATATACACCGTACCAAGCAGAGATTGCACAAGGAAGACTTGAAGCTTTGCTCAACTACCAGACTATGATTACAGACCTTACGGGTATGGAGCTTGCAAATGCTTCCCTACTTGATGAGGCAACAGCCGCTGCAGAGGCTATGGCACTCTTATTTTCTGTACGTAGTCGTGCACAAAAGAAGGAAGGTGTACACAAGTTTTTTGTATCTGAAGAGATATTACCACAAACGCTGTCATTACTACAAACACGCTCTACTCCTATAGGAATAGAACTTGTAGTAGGTAAGCACGAAGACTTTGACTTTTCTAGTGAATACTTTGGGGCTATTTTACAATACCCAGGAGTATCTGGAAAAGTATATGATTATGCTGCCTTTGTAGAAAAAGCAAATGCCGCCGAAATTAAAGTAGCCGTTGCTGCAGATATATTAAGTCTTGTAAAACTACGTGCTCCAGGAGAGTTTGGAGTAGACGTAGTGGTAGGTACCACACAACGTTTTGGTATTCCGCTAGGGTACGGAGGTCCTCACGCCGCATACTTTGCAACTAAGGAAGCTTACAAGAGAAGTATCCCGGGTCGTATCATCGGTGTGACAAAAGACACAGATGGTAAGCGTGCTCTACGTATGGCACTTCAAACACGCGAGCAACACATCAAACGTGATAAAGCAACGTCAAACATTTGTACCGCACAAGTACTACTTGCAGTTATGGCAGGTATGTACGGTGTCTATCACGGTCCAGAAGGATTAAAAAATATAGCAAATAAAGTACACAATACTGCGGCAACTGTAGCAGATGCACTTGAAAAATTAGGATTATATCAAGTAAACGAGAGTTACTTTGACACTATCCAGATTAAGGCAGATGCTGCAAAGGTAGCTGCAGTTGCACAAGAGATGGAGATTAACTTCCACTATCCAGATGCAGAGACAGTGGCCATATCAATACACGAGGCAACAACACTTCAAGATGTAAATGATATTATTTCCGCTTTCGCGAAAGCGTACTCAAAAGAAACAATCACAGTAACAGAAATAGCCGAAGGAAATGCGATACCTGAAACAGTAGCACGTGAGACATCATTTTTAACGCTTCCAGTTTTTAACACATACCACTCTGAAACAGAGTTAATGCGTTACATCAAAAAACTTGAGCGTAAAGATTTATCATTAAATCACTCAATGATCTCTTTAGGGTCTTGTACGATGAAGCTTAACGCTGCTTCTGAAATGCTACCACTTTCTGATCCGCAGTGGGGGAATATGCACCCATTTGCACCACTAGATCAAGCAGAAGGGTACCAGACGATGCTTAAAAAACTAGAAGATCAACTTACGGAAATCACTGGTTTTGCAGGCACTTCATTACAACCTAACTCTGGTGCACAAGGTGAGTATGCCGGTCTTATGGTTATAAGAGCATACCACGAGTCTCGTGGAGACAGCCATAGAAACATTTGCCTCATTCCATCTTCTGCACACGGAACAAATCCTGCAAGTGCAGTAATGGCAGGTATGAAAGTAGTGGTAACTAAAGCGCTAGAAAATGGAAACATTGATGTAGACGACTTACGTGAGAAGGCTGAGAAGCATAAGGACAATCTTGCCGCACTTATGATTACATATCCATCTACACACGGTGTTTATGAGAGTGCTGTAAAAGAAATCACGCAACTCATACACGATAACGGCGGCCAGGTATATATGGACGGTGCAAATATGAATGCACAAGTTGCCCTTACTAACCCAGGTGCGATAGGTGCAGATGTGTGTCACCTTAACCTACATAAAACCTTTGCTATTCCTCACGGAGGCGGTGGCCCAGGTGTAGGACCTATTTGTGTTGCAAAGCAACTAGTTCCATTTTTACCATCTAACCCTGTTATTACAACCGGAGGAGATAAAGCTATTACAGCAATAAGTGCTGCTCCTTGGGGGTCTGCTCTAGCTTGCTTAATATCTTATGCATATATCACTATGCTAGGTGAACCAGGACTGCGTCACTCTACTGAGTATGCAATCCTTAATGCAAATTATATTAAAGAAAGACTAGATGGTGCTTACCAGTGTCTTTATGTAGGAGAACGCGGTCGCGCAGCTCACGAGATGATTATAGACTGCCGCCCTTTTAAAGCAAATGGTATTGAAGTGACAGATATTGCAAAGCGACTTATGGACTATGGTTTTCACGCACCTACAGTATCATTTCCTGTTGCAGGAACTATTATGATAGAGCCTACAGAAAGTGAAAGCAGAGAAGAGCTAGATCGTTTTTGTGATGCTATGTTATCAATAAGAAAAGAGATAGAAACAGCTACGGCAGATGAGCCTAATCATATAATGAAAAACGCTCCTCACACCCTAGCAATGCTCACGGCAGATACTTGGGACTTTACATACAGTAGAGAGCAAGCAGCATACCCACTAAGCTACGTTGCCGAAAATAAATTCTGGCCTACTGTACGTCGTGTAGATGATGCATATGGTGACCGTAATTTAATATGTACGTGTGCGCCTATAGAAGAATATATGGAAGCATAACACTTCTATCTAATCTATTAATGAAATGGTCTAAAGCGTATGCTTTAGACCATTTATATTATAAGAAAAAGTACAAAACATTATTTAAAATTAACAATATATCAATGATAGTGTAAGTGCGTATCATAACTCGCTGTAAATGGCGTTTAATAGGTTAAAAATTATAGATTTCACAAAAGAGGCCAGATTAACAAAGCCTCACCGCTATCCCGATACATTTTAGTAACTTTACCCGATTACAAAACACCCTATATGGCAATTAAAATTACAGGTTTAGGCAGTTTTATACCTGACGTGATTCAAAAAAACGACCAGTTTAAAGATCATACATTTTTGAATATGGACGGCTCTGCAATAACCTCAGAAAATGGAGTTATTATAGAAAAATTTAAGGCCATCACAGGAATTGAAGAAAGACGCTATGCTCCTAGTGAGATGAAGTCTTCAGATATGGGCTCAAAAGCAGCAGAGAAAGCTATTAAAGACGCTGGTATTGATCCAGAAACACTAGACTATATCATCTGTGCTCATAATTATGGTGATGTGCAAAAAGGTTCAAACTTTAGTGATATTGTACCTAGCCTTGCATCGCGTATAAAACACAACTTACGTATACAAAACCCTAAATGTGTGGCTTATGATATCCTCTTTGGATGTCCAGGTTGGATAGAAGGAGTTATACAAGCCCAGGCTTTTATTAAAGCCGGTATGGCAAAAAAATGTCTCGTTATAGGTACTGAGATGCTCTCTCGTGTTGTAGATGATAACGACCGCGATAGTATGATATACAGTGATGGTGCAGGTGCAACTGTTATAGAAGAAGATGACAGCGACACAGGTATACTTGCTTTTGAAACGGCAACATTTACATATGATGAAGCTTATTTCCTCTTTAATGGCTCTTCATATAACACAGAAGCAAACCAAGACACAAAATACATCAAGATGTACGGTCGTAAGATCTACAACTTTGCCCTTACACAAGTTCCTCAGGCTATGAAGTCTTGTTTAGAAAAAAGCGGATGTAGCATTGACGAGGTAAAGAAAATATTTATCCATCAGGCAAATGAGAAAATGGACGAAGCTATCGTAAGTCGTTTTTACAAACTACACGATTTAGAAATGCCAGAGCACATTATGCCTATGAGTATAAATAAACTAGGTAACAGCTCAGTTGCTACAGTACCTACCGTTTTTGACCTTGTACGTCAAGGCGCGCTAAAAAATCACGAGATTAACAAAGGTGATGTTGTTATTTTTGCAAGTGTAGGTGCAGGGATGAATATCAATGCGATGATTTATCGTTACTAGACAATCTTTACTTTTGTAAAGAAGTTATCAAGCCTAACCATTTAATAAATTATTCTTGTACGAAAACACGTTTCCAAACAAGCGCTATAAGCACACGCTACATTTTTTAAAAGATGTGGTAAGTACAGACCAGAGCATACTTGACTTGGGCGTGCGTAATCCCTTTGTAACATATATGGAGCGTGAAGGTTACAACGTACAAAACACAACTGGCGAAGACTTAGATCTAGACACCACAGCAGTAAAAAATGCAGATGCAGAGGTCGTTACGGCTTTTGAGATTTTTGAACACCTACTCTCTCCTTTTACCGTATTGCAAGACATAAAAGCAAATAAGATAGTGGCGAGCGTGCCTCTCAAATTATGGTTCTCTCCAGCCTATAGATCTAAAACAGATATGTGGGACAGACATTATCACGAGTTTGAAGACTGGCAGTTTGACTGGTTATTTGAAAAAGCTGGATGGGAGATACAAAAGCGTGAGAAGTTTACTAATCCCGTAAAAAAGCTAGGCTTCCGCCCATTGCTACGTCTCTTTACGCCTCGATATTATTTGATTTACGCCACTCGCAAGTAAGATGGATTTTTATATTGTCATCCCTTGTCACAATGAGTCGGCTTTTATTGGTCAGACGCTTGCATCTTTGGTAGCGCAAACGCATCTTCCTAAAAAAGTGGTAGTCGTAAATGACCAAAGCACAGATAATAGTGCCGAGATTGTTTCCGCTTTCGCGAAAGCGCACTCATACATACACCTACTCAACACCACAAGTAGCGACAAGCACCTACCAGGAAGCAAAGTCATAAACGCTTTTTACAAAGGTTTTGAAAGCATAGATGATGAGTATGATGTGATTTGCAAGTATGATGCAGATCTCATTTTCCCGCACAACTACTTAGAAAAAGTAAATAATGCTTTTACAAAAAACAATGCTATTGGAATGGCAGGCGGTTTCTGTTACATTGAAAAAGACGGAAACTGGGAGCTAGAAAACCTCACAAATAAAGATCACATAAGAGGTGCACTCAAGGCATACCGCAAAGCTTGTTTTAAAGATATAGGTGGCATAAAGAAAGCTATGGGATGGGACACTATAGATGAGCTACTTGCAAAATATCATAAATGGGAGATTCACACAGATGACACCCTGCACGTAAAACATCTTAAACCTACCGGAAATACATACAATAAAAGTGCACAATACAAGCAAGGCGAAGCGTTTTATGGTATGCGCTACGGACTTACACTAACACTTATAGCTTCTAGCAAACTCGCCAAAAGAAAAGGTAATATAAAATTGCTCAAAGACTACCTAAGTGGCTATCTTAAAGCAAAAGCTGCAAAAAAAGAATACCTCGTGACTCCACAGGAGGGTGATTTTATAAGAACTACCCGCTGGGCTGGCATAAGAAAAAAGCTAGGGCTCTAATTCTTAACTTTTTCTTTAAAACAGTACCGTAGACATTAACTACTTTTACAAAAATTGACTAATAATGAAGTTTACCTCTTTTACACAATATCTTTCTCTTTGCCTTATTGGGCTTACTATTTCTTGCGCATCTGTAAAGACAACCGCACAAAACAAAAAACCAAAAAATGTTATCCTTATGATAGCAGACGGAACTGGTTTAAGTCAGATCTCTTCAAGTCAGTTTTATAACTCACAGCCGTCTAACTATGATAGATTTAAACACATAGGGCTTATTAAAACCTCATCTGCCAGTGACCTTATAACAGACTCTGCAGCTGGAGCAACTGCATTTTCGGCAGGAGTAAAAACATACAATGGAGCTATAGGTGTTAACACAGATACCATAGCCGTACCCACTATACTTGAAGACCTGGAGAAAAGAAATTTTGCAACTGGTGTTATAGCAACCTCAACCATTACTCACGCGACGCCTGCCAGTTTTTATGCGCACCAGAAATATAGAAAAATGGAACTTGAGATTGCTCAAGACCTCGTTACCTCTGGTGTAGACTTTTTTGCCGGTGGAGGGCGTAAGTTTTTTGAAAACAGAGAAGATGGCAACAACCTCGTTGCTGCACTAGAAGGTTCTGGATATGAGATGTACTTAGATCGTCTTGACCCTTCACTTAAAATGAAAGCCTCAAAAAAATACGGCTTTTTACTAGCAGGCTCTGGGATGCCTAAAGTACTAGAAGGCAGAGGTTCTTTTCTCTATGACGCTACAAAACTCGGAATAAAAAGACTCTCAAAAAACAAAGAAGGTTTTTTCTTAATGGTAGAAGGATCTCAAGTAGATTGGGGTGGTCATAATAACGATGGAGAATATCTAGTGAGCGAACTCATAGATTTTGATACTGTAATAGGTCAAGTACTTGACTATGCTGCAAAAGATGGAAATACACTTGTAGTTGTAACTGCAGATCACGAGACGGGAGGCTTTACCCTCGCATCTGATGAGGGAGACTATAATAAAATAAACCCTTCATTTTCTACTGGTGGTCACAGTGCCACTATGGTACCTGTTTTTGCTTATGGACCAGGCGCTGCAGAGTTTATGGGTATTTATGAAAATACGGCAATTTACAGTAAGATTAAAGCCCTTATTAAAGAGTAGGTATTCATAAAGGTATCTTAAATACTATTTTAACATACTGATAAATCCCTACTTTAGCTTTCTAAATAACTTCAATGTCATACCTACACTCTATAGGAGCGTACTTTATAATGATCAAAGACACCTTTGTAAAACCTACTAAGGGTCGAGTGTTAAGTGATCTTATTTTTAAAGAAATAGACGACCTTATTATAGGGTCTCTAGGTATTGTAGCATTCATATCTTTCTTTGTGGGAGGTGTAGTTGCTATACAGACAGCGCTTAACCTTAATAATCCTCTTATCCCAAAGTCACTTATAGGGTTTGCAGCCAGACAGTCTGTTATACTAGAATTTGCTCCTACATTTATCTCTATAATTATGGCAGGTAAAGTAGGATCTTTTATTACCTCTAGTATAGGTACAATGCGTGTAACAGAGCAGATAGATGCCCTAGAGGTTATGGGCATCAACTCTCTTAACTACCTCATATTTCCTAAAATCGTTGCAATGCTTGTATATCCATTTGTGATAGCAATAGCAATGTTCTTAGGTATTATAGGTGCATATACCGCTGCGGTTTACGGAGGCTTTACCTCAAATGATGCCTTTTTATCTGGGCTACAAGAAGACTTTATACCATTTCAATTATTTTATGCCTTTTTCAAGACATTCCTTTTTGCCTTTTTACTAGCAACCATACCCTCATATCACGGGTATTTTATGAGAGGAGGAGCACTAGAGGTAGGTAAGGCGAGTACAACATCCTTTGTATGGACTAGTGTTGCCATTATCCTTGTAAACTTTATAGTAACTCAATTATTACTAAGCTAGATGATAGAGGTAAAAAACATACGCAAAGGTTTTGGAGATGTTGAGGTTCTTAAAGGATTCTCTACCACATTTAAACCAGGTCAAACTAACCTAATCATTGGTCAGTCTGGATCTGGAAAAACGGTTTTCTTAAAAACAATGCTAGGTCTTCACAAGCCAGATAGCGGCCAGATTATATATAATGGCAATGCATACTCAGACCTTAATGAAGAGCAGCAACGTGACCTCAGAGAGCAAATAGGGATGGTTTTTCAAGGGAGCGCCCTCTTTGATTCTATGACGGTAGAAGAGAACATCGCTTTCCCGCTCAAGATGTTTACCAAAATGAAAAAAAAGGAACGCATCGCCAGAGCAAATGAAGTGATACAGCGTGTAAATCTCGAAAATGCAAACCATAAACTTCCCTCAGAAATTTCTGGAGGAATGCAAAAACGTGTTGCCATAGCCCGCGCTATTGTAAACAATCCTAAATATCTTTTTTGTGATGAGCCCAACTCTGGTCTTGATCCAAATACGGCAACGGTGATAGATAATCTTATACGTGAGATTACTATAGAATATGATATTACCACAATCATAAACACCCACGATATGAACTCTGTGATGGAGATAGGTGATCACATTGTGTATTTACAAAAAGGACATCTCGCTTGGGAAGGAACGCGTCACGAGATTTTTAAAACAGATAATAAAGATGTGACAAACTTTGTTTACTCTTCTAACCTGTTTAAAATGGTGAGAGAAGCTCAAAACGCAAAGTAGAAAGGTTTTAATAGCGCTTTCGCGAAAGCGTAATCAAACTACTAATAGCACAAAACCCATTTCAGTAATGGCGACGAGCCACACTTTCCGTTTACTTTCTTACCTCAACATTACCACTTACCACCACAGTATCTAGCGTAAAACGTTCTTTAATCCAGAGACCCATTTTTTGTTCTTGTCTTGATCTTACCTCTTGAGATAAACTATCTGCCCACATCACACGCACGACGGTGAGTGTATCTATAGCACCACTAAAGTCTGTAGTAATCTCAGTCGCATACCCAAAACGTTTAAGCCCATCATAATTAATCTTAGCTTCATTACGCATAGATGCAAATGGCAAGGCAGTGCTTCTAAGTTGTGTTACCTCATTTTCTAGCAATCTTATTTGCTCATCTTTTGAGCTCATTGCTTCTTGATTTTTTACATAAAGATCTTCTAAGATTCCAGAACGCACCTCTGTACTCAATCTAGCGGCTAGCTCTCCGCTTTGATCTGCTCCTTGGTGTACTACGAGCGTACAGTTCTCACAGTCCTCTGTTTTTTTAAATTCATCTTCCCACCTATCTATAATATTTTGAGGTACCAGACTCCCTATAAGGTAGACATCTATTCGTTTTTTCTCGGCGTCATCAGTTTCTTTTACAATCTCTGCACCTTCATACTTAATCGTATTCGTCACAAAAGCTTTTGCTTTTGTGATAAAAATTTGCTGATTGAGCAGTCTTAAGAAAGTCCACACACTAGGTACTAAAACAAGTACTGCTATGAGCGTAGCCATACGCGTGGTGCGCTTTCTCCTTTTTTGATTTGCATATTTTACAAGAGGGAATTTGAGAAGCTTTGATACTGTAAATGTTGCTAGCGCTATAAACACAGCATTTATAGAGAACAAATACATCGCCCCAAGCGCCCAGTAAAGCCCCTCACTGTTACCTATAATAGATTGTGATAATCCATACCCTACAGTACATAAAGGTGGCATAAGTGCCGTTGCAATTGCTACACCAAAAATCACACTGGCAATTGTACCAGACTTAGTCTTTGCCACAATAAGTGCAAGACCACCAAAGATGGCTATAAACACATCAAGTATAGTAGGCCAAGTACGAGCCATAAGCTCTGGAGTTTCTTCCTTTACTGGTGATAAACTAAAATATAGGGTTGCCGTGAGCACACTAAGTACAATCATAACAGCAAGGTTTACAAACGAGCGCTTCATCATAAGCGCATCGTTTATAGCGATAGAAAGTCCTACACCTACAATAGGTCCCATAAGCGGACTTATAAGCATCGCTCCTATCACTACTGCCGTACTACTCACGTTAAGACCTATACTCGCCACAAAAATGGAGAATATAAGAATCCACGCATTGTGTCCCTTAAAAGGGATATCCTTACGTATCGCCTCTACCGTAGTAGAGCGATCTGTGTCTTCTCGTATATCAAGAAGATCGTTTAAAAATTGCTTTATAGACTCCCAGACACTCTGCGCCTCATCGCGCATATCTTCTTTAGGATTTATATCTAACTCGCTAGGCTTTGGGTCAGGATTTGCCCCTATATTATCTTTATTTTCCACTATCCTAAATTATTACCAAATTTTGATTGTACCTCATTACGAATCTCCTTGATGTCTTGCTCCTTACTTTTTGGCACAATAACGAGAACATCTTCTTTTTCGACGATAATGTAGTCTTTAAGTCCGTCTACAACTACCACTTTATCACTAGCAGTTCTTATAATATTCCCCGATGTGTTTGTTGCAATTATACGAGCATTTACTACGGCATCTTCACCAGAATCACCTTGCATTTTATCATATAGTGACCCCCAAGTACCTAAATCATTCCAGTCAAAAGTAGCTGGGACGACCTTCACATTTTGATGTTTTTCCATCACGCCAAAATCTATACTTATATTTTCTGCCTTAGGATACTCTTCATCTATAAAAGCTTGTTCCTCTGGTAGGTTATAAACAGCATTCCCTTTATTAAATAGCGCATACATCTCTGGCAAAAACTCTTTAAAACTATTTACCACAGTTGCTACACTCCAGATAAACATTCCGGCATTCCAGAGGTATTCTCCGCTGGCTACAAATTCTTTGGCAGTAGGGTAATCTGGTTTTTCTGTAAAACGTTTTACCGCTTTCGCGAAAGCGTTATCACTCTTATCATAATTTATATAACCGTACCCCGTGTTAGGAAATGCGGGCTGTATACCCAAAGTTACAATAGCCTCTTCCTTCTCTGCCGCATCAAAGGCTTTTTGTAAATCACCTACAAAGGCATCTTCATCTTCAATCCAAGCATCACTAGGCGCTACAATCATCACTGCATCTGGATTTTCCTTTTCTACCTTAAGTGCCGAAAGTAAAATACAAGGAGCCGTGTTGCGCATTGCAGACTCTAGCACAATATTTTTTTGTGCGATTTGTGGTAATTGCTCTTTTACGAGATCGTTATAATCTACATTAGTAAGCACAAGTATTTGCTCTTCTGGAACAAGCTTTGAAAGACGCTTAAATGTTTTTTGCAATAAAGTTTCTCCCGTACCTAGCATATCGTGAAACTGCTTTGGGAAAGATTGCGTACTTACAGGCCAAAACCTAGAACCTACACCTCCTGCCATAAGAAGGGCATAATAGTTTTTATTGTCTTTCATACTTCTGTTTATTTTAATTGTTCTACCTCTGCATTAGGTTGAAAAAGATACACTTTTCCGGTTGCAACTTCCACACACTCATACCTTTTAACTCTTTTATTTCCTTTCTGAAAAATTTTTCCATTTTGGATTCTAAAGGTGCTTCCTGTAGGTATTTCAAATATATAATTTTTATCAGACGGTGGGTCGTACATTTTTAAAGCTACAGAAAGATGTGCATCTGTATCACTACTTGCCTTTGGGTTTTTAAAATGTCTTGCGAGATAAGGCAATAAATCTTGAGGAAATATCTCTGGCCGTATAAAGGGTAACATAAGGTGCTGGAAGGTATGCTTCCACTCTTTCCCGTGGGGTTTTATACGCCTACCGTATTTTTTAAACGCAACGAGATGTGCTATCTCGTGTACTAGCGTGACGAGAAACCTGTATTTGTTAAGGCTTACATTAACGGTAATCTGGTGTTGCCCGTCTGGTAATATTCTATAATCTCCGTGCCTGGTAAGTCGCTCATTTACAATTTTAAGATACACTCCGTGTTCTTTTATAAGTTCAAAAACAGGTGGTGCTGCCCGCTCCGGAATGTATTTTTTTAAGGTTTCAACCATACATTAAGGTGTACTTGCAGAGACTTGCAGTGTTTTACCGTTATAAAAAGCATTGCCCTTACGAGAGAAGTCATAAAGATAATCTGCCATTTGCACTGCACTAAGTGGTGCCTCATAACCCGGAAATGCTTCTTCTAGCATCTCTGTTTGTACAGCTCCTAGAGCTAGCACATTAAAAGCAATACCGCTTTCTTTATACTCTTCTGCCAGAAGTTCGTTCCAGGTGATAACTGCTCCTTTACTTGAGCTATAAGCCGCCAGACCCGGGAATTTCATACTCCCTTGTATTCCTCCCATACTTGATACAGTCACCACGTGGCTTCCCTTGCTCATATAAGGCAGCACTACACGAGTCATCTCTGCTACACCAAAAACGTTGACACGATACACTTGTTCAAAATCTGCAATGGTAGTCTCTGCAAATGGTTTGTTTAATAATGCACCTGCATTATTAATTAAGATATCGACACCTTCCCAATCGCTCTCTATAAAGTCTACAACTTTTTGAAAATCATCTTGATTTGTAATATCAAAAGGAAATGCGGTAAGATTTTGTAGATTAAGATCTGCACAACTTTTATGCTTTCGCGAAAGCGCAAGTACCTGATGCCCCTCCTTTGCAAACTGCTTTGCCAGCTCAAAACCTATACCTCTACTTGTACCGGTAATAATAACTCTTTTCATAACCTGTCTTGTCTACTCTTTGCTATTGCTTTACAACCTTTACTTCTTGAGTCTTGCTATTTGCCAGTCCCTCTAGACCTGGTATAAATTGTTTTATGGCTTTTTCCATAAAAGCGATATCCATCTCTTCTACCTCATCATTTACACCGTGGTAATGATCAAAGTTTGTGAAGTCAAAAGAAGAAATCGTATGTGCCGGAACACCAAATTCTAAGAAGAATGGGTAGTTATCGCTACGCATAAATAAGTTAAACTCTTTAGCCTTTGGTAAAAAGCCTACCACCTTAGATCCTGCGTATTTATTAAACACCTCAGGAAAATTAGACATCTCATAGCCTGATGCATACACTGTGTGATCTTTACCTACCATAGGCACTCCTATCATCTCTATATTAAAAACCATATAGACAGCAGTGTTTGCGGCTTTCATTTCTTTAGCAAGATGCTTAGAACCCAACAGTCCTTTTTCTTCTGCCGAAAATAATGCAAATACGAGTGTTCGTTTATTGTTCATTGTCTTAGCAAAATGATCTGCAAGTGCCAGGACTGCGGTTGTACCTGCTGCGTTATCATTTGCTCCATTTGCAATTACATCACCATCTACAGCTTTACTATTACCTATGTGGTCGTAATGAGCACCTATAACAATAACCTCATCTTTAAGCGCAGGATCTGTACCGTCAAGCACTCCTACAATATTATAAGCATCACGCCCCTTTGCTTCAAAATTATCTCGATAGGTATTATAATACGGTTTTACCCCTGTATCTTTAAAGCGAGCTTCTATAAACTGAGCGGCCATCTCTATACCTTCACTACCGGTATCACGGCCTTGCAACTCATCTGATGCTAAAAAGGTCATCGTGTTTTCTACAGATTTCATCTTCTTGATGTCTGGCATCACCATCGTTACCTGAGTAGGGCTAGACGCTTTTACCTCTGGTACATTCTCACCCTTAACACCCACTAATGGTGCTCCTGAATTACAAGCGGCAAGTAGTACCGCTGTGCTTATTACTACAAATTTTCTCATAAAGCTAAAGATAAAAAAACCCACGCAGATGCGTGGGTTTATACATTTATAATTACTGTGTGCCTATGCAAGCATAAGTACAGGATTCTCAATATATGTTTTAAGTGTTTGTAAGAACTGTGCTCCTGTCGCACCATCTACTGTGCGGTGATCACAAGCAAGCGTAAGCTTCATCGTGTGACCTACTGCAAGTTGACCATTCTTCACAACTGGCTTCTCTACAATAGCTCCTACAGATAATATTGCCGAGTTAGGCTGGTTAATAATAGACGTAAAATCTGTTATTCCAAACATACCAAGGTTAGATATCGTAAAAGTAGAACCTTCCATCTCTGGAATGGTAAGTTTCTTGTCACGCGCTTTACCAGCTAGTGTCTTTACCTCTGCATTAATTTGCTGTAATGACTTCTCATTTGCAAACTCTACTACAGGTACAACAAGTCCATCTGGTACAGCCACAGCTACACCTATGTGCACGTGGTGGTTAAGACGCATCTTATCATCAAACCATTGAGAGTTTACCTGAGGATGTTGCTTAAGCGCAATAGAAGTTGCTTTAATGATCATATCATTAAAAGAAACCTTTGTATCTGGCTGTGTGTTAAACTGCTTACGGAAACTCATCATATTCTCCATATTGAACTCAACATTCAGGTAATAATGAGGTGCTGTAAACTTAGATTTACCAAGACCACGAGCAATCGCTTTACGCATTTGAGAGTTTTCTATCTCTTCAAAGCTTTCTTCTCCGGTTGCAACGAACTGCTGCACAGAACCGCTTGTAGAAGGTGTGAAGTTCTCAACATCACTCTTTACAATACGACCGTTTTCTCCAGTCCCTTTTACTTGAGCAAGGTTTATACCTTTCTCTTCTGCTATTTTCTTTGCTAGAGGTGACGCAAAAATACGTCCTCCGCTTGTGCTAGTAGTTGTAGTTGCTTTTGCTGGAGCAGCAGCCTTAGGCGCACTGGTTGTATTTTCTTTTGAAGCTTTTGGCGCTTCTTTTTCCTCCTCTTTCTTTTCTTCTTTTTTAGGTGCAGATTTTGCAGGTACTCCACCACTTTTTATAACTCCAGAGACATCTGTCCCTTCTGGGCCTATGATAGCGAGTAAGGCATCTACCTTTGCAGTTTCACCTTCATTGATACCTATATGTAATAGCGTTCCAGATTGAAAAGACTCAAACTCCATTGTAGCCTTATCTGTTTCTATCTCTGCAAGAATATCGCCCTCTTCTACCATATCACCTACGCTTTTAAGCCAGGTAGCTACAGTTCCCTCTTCCATTGTGTCTGAGAGTCTAGGCATTGTTACTACAATAACTCCTTCTGGCACATCGCTAGATGTATCTTCTTGAGTATCATCTTCGGTTGTTGCCTCTGCGTTATCTTCTGAATCACTAGAATCTGAAGTTGCAGTTTCTTCTTCTTTCGCGGAAGCGTCACCATTAAGCAGTCCTGAGATGTCTTCTCCTTCTTCACCTATAATAGCAAGTAGGGTATCTACCTTTGCAGTTTGCCCCTCTTCTATCCCGATGTGTAATAAAACACCCTCGTTAAAAGACTCAAACTCCATTGTAGCTTTATCTGTCTCGATCTCTGCTAGTATGTCTCCTTCTTCTACCTTGTCACCTACGCTTTTTAACCAGGTAGCGACTGTTCCTTCTTCCATCGTGTCGCTCAGACGCGGCATATTTATTACTTCTGCCATAACTTATAATCTATGAGGTATGAATGGATAATCTTCTTGATCGTACACTACGTCGTACATAACATTTACATCTGGGAATGGGCTTTCTTCTGCAAACTTCTCACACTCTGCAACGCGTTTCTTAACGTTTTTACCCATTTCATCTATCTCCTCTTGGGTTGCATAACCTTCTTTAAGAAGAACCTCTTTTACCTGAGTAATAGGATCTATTTTTTGATACTCTGCTACCTCGTCTTTTGTACGATAGTGTTGTGCGTCAGACATAGAGTGACCTCTATAACGGTATGTTTTTAGCTCTAAAAATGTAGGTCCATCACCACGGCGAGCTCTCTCGATAGCTTCGTCCATCGCTTCGGCTACGGCAACTGGATTCATCGCATCTACAGGTCCACAAGGCATCTCATATCCTAAACCTAGTTTCCAGATATCTTCGTGGTTTGCAGTACGTGCAACAGAAGTTCCCATTGCGTACCCATTATTTTCTACACAAAATACTACTGGAAGTTTCCAGAGCATTGCCATATTAAACGTCTCGTGTAGTGAACCTTGTCTTGCTGCTCCGTCTCCAAAATAGCAAAGTGTCACCGCACCTGTCTTATTATATTTATCTCCAAAAGCCATTCCTGCACCTAGTGGGATTTGCCCCCCTACGATACCGTGACCTCCGTAAAATCCTTTTTCTCTAGAGAATATGTGCATAGAACCTCCAAGACCTTGTGAGGTCCCAGTTCCTTTACCATAAAGCTCTGCCATTACTCGCTTTGGGTCTACTCCCATCCCGATAGGTTGCACGTGATTACGGTATGCAGTAATAATTTTATCCTTAGATAAATCCATTGCGTGTAGTGATCCTGCTAGTATTGCTTCTTGCCCATTATACAGGTGTAGAAAGCCACGTACTTTTTGCTGAATATATACTTGAGCTAGCTTGTCTTCAAACTTGCGCCAGAAGAGCATCTCTTCGTACCAATTAAGGTAGGTTTCCTTCGTGATTTTTTTCATTTAAAAGCGTATAAATGCCACCCATTTTTAGGCGAATAACAAAAATAACGATTTAAAGGAATATGTAAAAACTGTAAGAGAGGAAAAATTACGCAATCGCTTTCGTAATAAATAGTTGCCTTTTTACGCTTTCGCGAAAGCGTAATCATACGCATCGCAACCTAGGTTTTACTAATAAACCTATTATAGATACTTTGAAGTAAATAGTAGCGGAAGTATGTTTTCTAAAGATGCACTCTTAACCACCTTGCCCTTTTCTCCCATAAAATAAAGCTCAATAGGCGCCGCTTGCTTAATCTCATACTCTGCAATAGCTTGCCTGCACACACCACACGGCGGTATCGGATCTGTAGTTTCTTTATCTCGCGCACGGGCGGTAATTGCCATTGTGAGCATCTTTGCATCTGGGTACTGCGATGAGGCATAAAAAATGGCTGTACGTTCTGCACATAGACCAGCAGGATAACAGGCATTCTCTTGATTATTACCTGTAACAACCTCTCCATTATCAAGGAGAATAGCGGCACCCACTAAGAAGTTAGAATATGGAGCATAGGCTTGCTCTCTAGCAGCAAATGCTGCATCCATTAAAGAAGAAATCGCTTCTGGAAGCTCATCCTTAGAGGAATACACATCAAGAAACGATTCGATTTTTATTTTTTCCATAAAGTTATTTCGCTTTAAGCGAATGTCTTAATTCTAGTACTCGTCGTACTCTTCGCCAAAAGTAAACGTAAGTCCAAAACGAAGTGTGTTTTCTAAAGGACTTCTTACAGATCCTGTAGAAAATAGATAAGATAGGTCTAGGTCTATTGAGTTAAACTCAAACCCAGCTCCTAGTGTTGCAAATTTACGCGCTCCTTTAATATCACTCTCATTAAAGTATCCTGCTCTTAAGGCAAACACATCATTATACGTATACTCTGTTGCAAGCGACCACGTCACTTCCTTTAACTCTTCACTAAATCCATCTGGCGCATCTCCAAAAGATTGAAAAATACCTGAGAAGAAGTTTACATCATCATCTTGACCTGCTATAATTACAACATCATCTTCAGATGTGATTTCTCCATCTCCATTAGTATCTACCCGTCCTCTTAAAGGTGGTGTAGGCACGAGTAATTTATTAAACTCAAGACCTACAAATATTTTATTATAACTATCTAGTATGAAATCAAAACCTCCTCCTAACTTTAGGTTAGTTGGGATAAAGTTTTCTTGACCAGCATCGTCATAACTTACTTTGGGACCTATGTTTGAAATATTAAATCCAGCTCTCCATCTACCATCAAAATTGTTATACACCTGCTCTTCAGACTGGTAATAACCTGAGATATCTACCCCAAAAGAACTCGCCGGACTAGCATCTGCAAACTCATCAAGTTGCTGTATACGTAAGTTACTCTGTAAAAAACGTCCAGAAACCGCCATTGAGAACTGATCGTCTAGCTTAAGAGCATATGTTGCGTCTATAGAAAATTCATTTGGCTTAATATCTAAACCAGGGCCAGCTGCATCTGTTCTTGTATTAATCGTACCAAGGCTAAAATAACGTAGACTTGCCGCAAAAGCGCTACGGTCATCAATACGGTTTGCGTAGACTGCCTGGAGCAATCCTATATCATTTACTAGGTTTCCTAAGTAAGGTGTGTAGTTTATACCCACGTTATGTTGATCTGGTAGAAAGGCCAGCTTTGCTGGGTTCCATTGTACAGCATAAGCATCTGGACTCGTTGCAACTCCCTGTTCTCCCATACCTGCAGCACGCGCGTCTCCAGCAATAGCAAGAAAAGGAACTGCAGTGGTAATTGTATTAGGCTCATCTTGTGCTTGGATAGACGCACTAGATAAAATAAAAGCTGCTACTAACAGCGATAAAAACTTATTCATACTAAAGGGTAATTTTGGTAAATATAGACTTTTATTTTTTTTATAATTATAAGATCACAAGCTTCTCGATTTTCTCCACTCGCTTGTTTGTTAACGTAGATTTTACGGTTATCTTATAGATGTAGACACCTTTTCCTATTGCTTGTCCAAAATCATCAAGACCATCCCAAGTGATATCTCGAGATAAGAATCCTTCTGTCATTACAGATTGATTTATAGTTTTTACCACCTTACCACTCACCGTAAATATCTGAACCTGAACATCAAGAGGCTCAAACGGACGATTATGATTAAACCAGAACTCTGTATAATTTACAAATGGATTAGGGTAGTTAAGGACATTCTCAAGCTCTATCTCATCATCTCCAAGAACAACAAATTGTAACTCTGCAGTAGATGAATTATTATAAACATCCCAAGCTTTAAAGGAAAGTGTGTGAGGACCCGGCTCTAAATTTCTGATTTTTCTTGCCGCTGTACCTTTCATAAAATTATCTACCTCGGTCTCGTAAAAGTCATTCATAATTATGGGATTAGTTTCATCACCATCTATTATAGCAACTATATCGTGACCTATACCGCTAGCAGTGTTTATACCATTCTCATCTTCAAGTTTTGCTAGAATGATGGGGGAGTCATTTGTAATACCACCATTTACAAAGTTTTCGTCATTCATAAAGAGACGTATCGTAGGCCCTAAGTTATCTTCTGGAGCATCTTCATTAAGACCTCCTATAATAATGGTTTCATTTACTCCCGCTTGGTCTTCTAAAACCCCTAGTCGCTCTGCATAAAAATTAAGCCTACCATTACCTAAAGGTATTGCTGTATCTCGTGGCATTCTAAATGTAAATTCAAAATTACCATTAGTCACTGATGCCTGACCTCTATAAAGTATTGCTCCTAGTGTCGTAAAATCCATTACTGCGAGCTCACCTCCTATCTGTACTCCGTCATTACCTAGTGTTTGTCTCTCTATACGTTTATCATATAATGTCACGGCTAGTGTGCCTGTATAATTTGTAAGCGTTTGCCCAAATTCTGTCGTCACTCGCCCATTAATTTTTACGAGATCTAACGCTTTAAGAACAGGTAACTCCTCAGTAACTGGCACATCATTTACCGCACTAAGTTGTATATCTGGTTTTGGAAAAGCTAGCTTCATAGCAGGATCGCCCACAAAGAATATTACCCTTCTCAACTGGTCAGATATACCGTTTTTTGAAGCTCTTATGTTTTCTGCTACGCTTTGCACTTCATTAGTCCCAAAAGAATAGAGTTGCTCTACAAGTGCATTATTAAATTGTACTCCAAGCGTTACTGTTATCTCACGAGTTGTAGTAACAAGTCCTACAGCTCCCCCTTCTGCATTCCAAAAAAGCTCTTCTCCACCAGTAGGTCGCTCTGGGTTATCAAATTTTCCAAACTCACACGTAACTGTCACCACAAGCGGCAATCGTTCACCATTATCAAGGTTATCGATTTCATTTTGTGTAACAATAGCCTCTGCTGCTAGAAGTTCTTCTCCACCGTGACCGAGATAAGTTACTACAAGTGAACCTACTTCTATCGCATTTTCTATAGCTTCATTTACTTGAGGATACCTATCTCCACCAGCAGAAGATTGCTGCTGAAAGGCATCACTATGTATTTTTATCACATTTACAAAAGGCTTCTCTACACTTATCTGATCTCCTAAATTGTCAAGTGTACCTTGCAGCTGAGTAAACTCAAATGCTTCATCTACATCATCAGAGACAAGTACAAAATTATTGCGCCACCTACCATAAGATGCTCTTGCGTCATAATTAATAATTTTATCTACTACTGTGTTTGCAAGTTGTGGTGTATCTGCCACTATGCGCCCTACGGCCAGATCTAATTTATCTGATGCGAGCATCCTTCCCTCATTTGGATCCAGTGAGCCATAAAAATCGTCACTCATAAAAGAACGCACAAGACTAAAACTATCAAAAGTTTGATATGTGGGCATTACATTATTATTACCTGTGATACGATTTTTATAATCTACAGAGGTATCTCCAAAAAGACATACGTATTTGAGTCTGTTTGCATCAGACGATGCGTTTTCATAAACATATCTCACAAAATTGCGTATCGCCCCAATATCTGCCTTACCTCCGCCAAATTCTTGGTATATCTCCTCAAGCGTTACCGTCTTGACATTAAGACCTCTAAAATTTCTATTATGTTGCGCTAATCTTTCAGCTTGTGACAAGAGTGTGTTACCAGTAATCATAAGGTAGTCTACATCTTGAAAGCTACCACTACTATTCAAAAATATAGTGCCTTTTAAATTTTGATTATTTACTAAAGCACTACCTCCCTCGCGAAGCGGCTCATAATAATCTAATGGGTGTACCGCTACAAAACGTCTATCTGTACCAAGGTTACTTTTAAAAGTAATAGCACTCTGGTCTTCTATCTGTAAAGCACGCACACTCGCCTGGTTTGTTACCTCCCATATCTGAGAATATCCTTGAGCATTAGAAAATGCATAGGCCCCTACACCCGCCTCCAGAGCAGCATTTGCATTGCGAAAATTAAATTGCTCCCCTGTACCACTTAACTGTGACGGTACCTCTAGGCTTATAAAATCTAGATAACCGGTACTAGAAGGATTACCACTATTATTATAGGTAAGAGTAACCGTAACCTCTTCACTCGTAATGGGAACTTGCACCTCAAGCTCATCCCCCCTTGCAAGCACGATATTATTAATAGGTAAAATAGGTATAGAACCTACACCTGCCCCATTTACAGAAATATCAAAAGACGTCGAACTCTCTGATGTTGCTGCAGCCACGACTCGCAAGCTTGCTGTCTCACCTGGAACTACGTTTGTAAACTCAAAATCAAAAGACTGCTCATTCTCAAAACTAAAAGACTCTCCAAACCACCTTCTTCCTATTTTAACTAGACTTACCTCATCCTCTTCATAAAACTCATAATCATCATACGTACTATAAGTCACAGAGGGCACCCCTGCAGGCTCTACATACGACTGGATGCGCTGTCCATTATTACCATCTACGGTTATAAAATAATATGACCTGTCTGCATATGGATTAATGTGTGTATCTAACTCTTCGTGATATGTTCGTGTGCTTTCTCCATAAAACAAGACACCATCATTTGAGTCAAAAGAGCCATCTTGACCTCCTTCTATTTGTACAGCAATCTCCCTTAAATCAAACTCTGTATTATCACTATTGATAAATGGTAATGGCGAACCTCCATACCCGTATACTTTTATTTTTGACGGATCAATGTTATTTACATTCATCCCAAGGCTTTGCATAAAACCTCTACTTATGCGGTGCACTCCTGTTTCTTCTACATAAAATTTATAAAAATTACCCGTTGCAAGTACACTGCTTGTAATAGGTAAGGATGAGGATGGTTGTGATTGCGCTTTCGCGAAAGCGTAATTAACCCCAGCACTTACTACTCGTTTTACTTGTCCATTTTGATTAACAAAAGGATTAAAAGTGACGACTGCATAATTCACCCCTCTAGCTCTTGCAGCAGTAAATGTCGCAACTACCTTATTAGACAGCTTATCTTTATTAATAAGAGAGAGCAAACTTTGAGGCACTGGCTCTAGCTGTACATTAACTAATTTTGAAGCGGAGGCTGAAATGGCATTCCCTGTCGTGTACTGAGTATGATACTCCCAGTTGCCATCTCCATCTTGTGAGAGATTAATAGACTCTATACCTGTAGAGCTCGCGTTACTTTTTACTATCTCATCCCACTTAATTTGTAGTCGCTCGGTTTGTGAAGAAACCGCAACCGTAAGGAGCAAAAAGAGTAAGGTAATGGTAGATTTCATTAGTATGGTAACGCAAGTGCGTATGGCTTAGTATTAACGCGCGAGTAATAGCGATGTTTTTTTTATGCATAACAATAATAAAGAATAAATCACGCCGTTACTAATGAGTTACCTATAACTAGTTAATATTTTTTTGGGTTCGACGTCGTAAAATGCTTGCACTTTAACGAGTTATTACTATATTGCAACCCCAAATCTAATGAACGCAAAACCTATGAAACCACACTTTGCATTAAAAATGCTGGCGCTAGCCGTGATCTCTTTCACAGTAGCAAGTTGCAGTAAATCAAACGACTACAAAGATTCCTCTAGAGGTACTGGTTGGAAAGTAGACGGTAAGAACGGAGGTTTTAAACTTAAAACAGACTACGAAGAGCAAGCTACAGGACCTGGACTTGTCTTTGTAGAAGGAGGTACTTTTACTATGGGTAAAGTACAAGATGATGTTATGCACGACTGGAATAACTCTCCAAACCAGCAACACGTACAATCTTTTTATATAGATGAAACTGAGGTTACTAATGGGATGTACCTGGAATACCTTGACTATCTTAAGAAGGTTTTCCCTCCGGAA
The DNA here is from genome assembly GCF_947496725.1 of uncultured Dokdonia sp. Lineage (GTDB taxonomy): Bacteria > Bacteroidota > Bacteroidia > Flavobacteriales > Flavobacteriaceae > Dokdonia. The sequence goes on along the minus strand of NZ_CANMDS010000004.1, from coordinate 36,747 downwards.
GAAGAAAATTATAGAAATATTTACAAGGGAGCACTTCCTGATACATTGGTATGGAGAAACCGTCTTGGTTTTAACGAGACTATGACAGAAAATTACCTGCGCCACCCTGCATATGCAAACTACCCTGTGGTGGGTGTGAGCTGGATACAGGCTGTAGAGTATGCAAACTGGAGATCTAACCGTGTAAATGAATTAATATTAGAAGAGCAAGGATTTACGGCGAGAGGCGCTAGATTTGATGTAGACGCAAGTTCTACTTTTGATACAGAAACATATCTTAACGCACCTACACTTACCTATGGAGGAAGTGATAGTCTTGCTCGTGGAGGAAGATCTAGTGAGCGTAGAATGAAACAAAACGATAGTACAAACATATTTGTACAACGCTCTGACGGAGTTCTTTTACCAAACTACAGATTACCTACAGAAGCAGAGTGGGAATATGCAGCTCTTGGTCTTACAGAATTAAGAAGTTATAATGTATATCGTGGTCGTAAGAAATATCCTTGGGATGGATCATATACAAGATCATCAAGTAGACGTACTCGTGGAGATCACTTAGCAAACTTTAAACAAGCAGATGGTGATTACGGAGGAATATCTGGATGGTCTGATGATAATGCAGATATCACTGCAGAGGTAAAAAGCTATGAGCCTAATGACTTTGGTCTTTACGATATGGCTGGTAACGTGTCTGAGTGGGTAGCAGATGTTTATAGACCTATAGTAGATGATGAGTTTAACGACTTTAACTATTACCGTGGTAACGTTTATACCAAAAACGCTATAGGAGAAGATGGAAAAGTAAAAGTGGTTACAACAGACTCTATTGTATATGACACCCTTGCAAATGGAAGTATCGTAGCTAGAGACTTACCAGGAGAAATTTTACAAGTACCAGTAGATGAAGATGAGACTTACTTAAGAACTCAATTTTCAACTAGTGATAACCGTAACTTTAGAGATGGTGACAGAAGGTCTACAAGATATTTTGAATCGTTTAATGATGATGCAGAAAATCCAGACTCTAACAAGAAGATGTACAACTCACCACAACACAGAGTTGAGCAAGACAGCGCAGGTAGTGTAGAGCGCCGTTATGATGATTCTAATAACAGAACTTCTTTAATAAACGACGAAGTGCGCGTTTACAAAGGAGGGTCTTGGAGAGATAGAGCATACTGGCTAGATCCAGCACAGCGCCGTTTCTTACCACAAGGTATGGCAACAGATGATATTGGTTTCCGTTGTGCGATGTCTCGTGTAGGTTCAAAATCAAAAACAGGAAAGAGAGCTAGATAATACTCTTAATTACATACATAAAAAAGCCCTCTCTCGTGAGGGCTTTTTTGATATAATATTTTACTAGATATGACTATAGCAGAGTTACATTTTCACTTTTTAAATAGTAATGGTGTTTGCACAGACACAAGAAGCCTTAAAGAAAACCAAATTTATTTTGCGCTCAAAGGCGAAAACTTTAACGGAAATAAATTTGCACAACAAGCTCTTACATCTGGCGCTTCTCTTGCAATTATAGATCAAAAAGAATATGTAACAGATAGAACAGTACTGGTAGATGATGTACTAGGCACCTTACAGCAACTTGCAAATTATCACCGCAACTACCTAGACTTACCCATCATAGGAATCACAGGTAGTAACGGAAAAACCACTACAAAAGAACTTATTTATGCCGTGCTATCTGAGCAGTATAACGTTATTGCCACAAAAGGTAATCTAAACAACCACATAGGGGTACCACTCACCTTACTCACTATGGATGCAAGCACAGAAATAGGTATCGTAGAGATGGGCGCAAATCATCAAGGGGAGATAAAAATGCTGTGTGAGATTGCACAACCTAATTTTGGTTATATCACAAACTTTGGCAAAGCTCATCTAGAAGGCTTTGGAGGTTTTGAAGGTGTGATAAAAGGTAAAAGTGAACTTTATAATTACCTACGAGAAAACAATGAACTCGTCTTTATAAATGATCAAGATGAGATTCAAGTACGACAGTCTGCAAATATTGTTTCAAAGACCTTTGGCTCATCACAAAGCGAGTACCCAGTATATCTAGAAGATGGCTCAGGTAACTTAAAGATTACTGTAGGTGAAACCACGATTATAAGTAATCTCATAGGTACATATAACTTCTCAAACATTGCTGTTGCTATGGCTATGGGCAATCACTTTGATGTGCCATTTACCCACATCAAAAATGGTATAGAAAAATATGTGCCGTCAAATAATAGATCACAAATTATTGACAAAGACACTTACAAGATTATACTAGACGCTTACAATGCAAACCCGACAAGTATGGCTGCTGCATTAAAAAACCTGCAAGCCACAGGTACAAACACAATTGCGTTTATGGGAGATATGTTTGAAGTGGGGGAAACCTCAAAAACAGAACATCAAGCCATTTTAGACCTTGCACATAATCTTAACATCTCACAAGTATATGCGATAGGCCCAGATTTTGGGACTTCTTCTCCTCACCCTAAGCAAAAAGTTTATGGGAGTTATGACGCTTTCGCGAAAGCGTACTCAAAACAAATACCAGCAGACACAACAGTACTTATAAAAGGATCGCGAGGTATGAAAATGGAGCGGATCTTAGATATTCTCGCCTCTTAACTATTGCTTTATACATAAGGCTGTGATGTTTTAAGAACTGCCGTTAATACCTTAACTTTAAAAGCCACGTACACGTAAGGTTTTTAAAGTATGGATAAGAAATATATTGTTGCCTTTGACCAAGGTACCACCAGCACACGAGCTATCATTTTTGACAATAAGGGTACTATAAAGAATATTGCTCAAAGAGAACTCAAACAACACTACCCACAACACGGCTGGGTTGAACACGACCCTCTTGAAATTTATGAAGCCCAAAAAGCTGTGTTTAAAGAAGTCATATCAACTTCTGATATTAGTGCGGAAGAAATTGCTGCTATAGGTATCACAAACCAGCGAGAGACCACCGTAGTCTGGGATAAAAATACTGGAGAACCTGTTTATAATGCTATCGTTTGGCTAGACAAGCGTACAAAAACTATATGTGAGCAACTCAAATCAAAAAACCTAGACGAGTATGTGCGTAAGAATACTGGGCTCATCATAGACTCTTACTTTTCTGGCACAAAGGTAAAATGGATTTTAGACAACGTACCAAACGCGTCTAATAAAGCAGCACAAGGTGACCTCCTTTTTGGAACCATAGACACCTGGCTTATTTGGAAGTTCACAAATGGCAAGGTACACGCTACAGATCACTCTAACGCGAGCCGCACGATGCTCTACAATATTATAAATCTAGAGTGGGATAAAAAACTACTTGATGCACTTACCATACCTACCTCAATGTTACCACAGGTAAAGAACTCTGCATCACATTTTGGCGAGATTACAATAGATGGTACGAGTATTCCTATAAGTGGTGTTGCTGGAGACCAGCAGGCCTCTCTTTTTGGTCAAGGAGGGTACAAATCTGGTGTGGCAAAAAATACTTACGGTACCGGTTGTTTTGTCCTTATGAATACGGGAAAGAAACCATTTAAATCTAAAAATGGATTACTCACTACCCTCTGTGCAAGTTTACCGGATGGCAAAGTAAAATATGCACTAGAGGGATCCATCTTTGCTGGAGGTGCTTCTGTACAGTGGTTACGTGATAAACTAGATGTTATAGACCACGCTCAAGACACAGAAAGCATCTGTGTAAACACCCCAGCTACAGATGATCTCTACCTCGTACCCGCATTTGCAGGGCTAGGCGCTCCGCACTGGGATATGGACGCAAAGGGAGCCATATATGGTCTCACACTAGACTCCACAAAAAATGATATTATAAAGGCTACTGTAGATGCCATTGCATATCAAACTAGAGATGTACTTGATGCAATGATAGAAGACTCTGGCAAGCAAATGAAAACCCTTAGAGTAGATGGGGGAGCTACGGCAAATAATTACCTAATGCAGTTTCAGTCTGACTTACTTAACGTACAAGTAGACCGCCCAAAAATGCTCGAAGTAACAGCGCTAGGCGCAGCCTTTCTTGCAGGCATACAGTCTGGTATTTGGAACAAAAAAGACATTGTCAAGATACGCCAAGTAGACACCATCTTTGAACCTAAAATCACTCAATATGAGCGATCAAAAATATATACCGGTTGGAAAAATGCTGTCGCAAGAACAAAGAGCACTACAAACCAAATGCTAGCTACACAAGAAGACACACCACTTAGGTTTTCTGTACTTGATAGGCAAAGACAATTACAACGAGCGCAGCAAGAAAAATTTGACCTCATCATCATAGGTGGTGGCGTTACCGGGGCTGGTATTGCACTAGACGCATCCTCACGAGGGATGAAAGTATGCCTTATAGAAAAAAATGATTTTGCATCAGGAACAAGTAATAAATCTACAAAGCTCATACACGGCGGCTTGCGCTACCTAAAACAAATGGAAATAGGCCTTGTAAAAGAATCAGGTAGTGAGCGTGCTATTGTGCACACTCTTGCCCCTCACCTCGTAGTTCCAGAAAAGATGTTATTACCACTCATAGAAGGAGGAACTTACGGTAAGATGATGACCGCAATAGGGCTTAAAGTATATGATTTTCTTGCAAATGTAGAGGGAGATGATAAACGCAAAATGTTAAGCGCAGAAGAGACTGCATCACGAGAACCCTTACTTAATACCAAAGATCTCATAGGTGGTGGTTACTATGCAGAGTATCGCACAGATGATGCGCGTCTTACGGTAGAACTTCTTAAGAAAGCTGCAAGCTTTGGTGCCACCATAATTAATTATTGTGAGATGACCTCTTTTAAGTATGATGCAAAAGGTAAAATCAAAAGCCTACACTGCTATGATCACAATAACGATAAGTCATTTAAACTTAAAGCACAAAACTATGTCTCTGCGGCAGGTCCCTGGGTAGATCTATTAAGAAAAAAAGATCACTCTATGAACAGTAAGCACCTACACCTTACAAAAGGAGTACATATCGTTTTCTCTAGAGAGCGTTTCCCGCTTACACAGTCTATCTATTTTGACGTGCCAGATGGACGTATGATTTTTGCCATTCCACGTGGCAGGTCAACCTATGTAGGTACTACAGACACAAATTACAGTGGCAATCTCAATAGAGTGGTTGCTACACAGGCAGACGCTACATATTTACTAGACGCTACAAATAATATGTTTCCAGACCTGCAACTCAAAATAGATGACATTGAGTCAAACTGGGCAGGCTTACGCCCTCTTATACACGAAGATGGCAAAGACCCATCTGAGTTAAGTAGAAAGGATGAGATTTTTGTTTCAGACACGGGTCTTATATCTATAGCTGGTGGTAAGCTTACGGGATACCGCAAGATGGCGCAACGTGTAATAGATAGAGTACTTAAAGATATCCCAGAAAAGAAAAAAAGTCACCTCGTCACCTCGTATACAGATAAGATACCCCTCACTGCTACTCCATTATCAAATACCGAAGAGGTAGACGCTTACCAAGTCACTATTGCAAAACAACTTGAGACAGCGGGTATCATAGACTCCTACCAGAGTTGGTACCTCGCCACCACTTATGGTAAGCAAAGTGATACCATAATCTCAAAGATGAGTTACTTCTTAAATGACAATCCAGAAGAGCGACTTTTAAGAGCAGAGGTATGGTACAGTGTACACCACGAGATGACTAACAGCCTTTCGGACTTTTTTGTGAGGCGTACGGGTAGACTCTACTTTGACATCCATTCTGTGCATCTTTATCGTGATCTTGTACAAGAAGATATGATCCTATACCTAGGGTGGGACGAAGCTCGTGTGGCAAAAGAAAACCAGTACCTCGATCTCTTACTACAAGATGCAAGTGCTTATTATGAAAGTGAGTTTGAGTAAAAAACTGCACCTCATCGTTACGAACTATTCATAATGAGAATTATACAGATGGTGAGGAGACCGCTTTCGCGAAAGCGTAATAAAAACACGCAAACGTTATAGTAACAAGGTTCGCAATAGAAGTGCTAGTATTCTATTAAAAAGTCATATTTTAGACCCTAGACTAATAAATATTTAACCATATGGGACTCATTTCATTTCTTGGATTTACATTGCTAGTAGCAGGATACGCCTGGTGGAAAACCCGCGGCACAGACGAAAAAAGTGCAGACGGATACTACCTGGGAGGAAGAAGCTTAGGAGCACTTACCATAGCAGGGTCTTTACTACTTACAAACCTCTCTGCAGAGCAAATAGTAGGTCTCAATGGTCAAGCATTTTCTGAGGGTATCTTAGTAATGGCCTGGGAGACGCTAGCAGCCATTGCGATGGTTGTAACGGCTGTTTATTTTTTACCAAAATATATGCACAAAGGTATCACGACGATACCAGAATTTATAGAAGAACGCTTTGACGAAAACACAAAAGCCATACTCTCGATCTTATTCTTACTAGCCTTTGGGGTAGTTCTCCTTCCTACTATACTCTACTCTGGGTCTATCGCATTTAGTACAATGTTTGACTTACCAGAATTACTAGGCCTGTCTGACGCTGCTACCATAATGGTATGTGTATGGACCATAGGGCTTATAGGTATTGTTTATGCCATATTTGGAGGGCTTAAAGCTGTAGCCGTATCTGACCTTGTAAATGCAATAGGCCTCTTGATAGGTGGTTTGTTAATCCCTTATTTTGGACTTAAGCTTATAGGTGACGGTAATGTAGGTGATGGACTCAACGAGCTATGGACAGAAAATCAAGATAAATTTGATGTAACAGGTGATGTAACCTCTTCTATTCCTTTTGGAACTATTTTTACTGGGATGATGATTGCTCAGATTTATTACTGGGGTACTAACCAAGCGATTTTGCAACGTGTTTTTGGCGCAAAGAGCCTTAAAGAAGGGCAAAAAGGGATGATGCTCGCAGCATTTGTAAAGTTCTTAATACCTGTGATAGTAGTACTGCCAGGTATTATTGCGTGGCACCTTTTTGGTGAAAACTTAGAATCTGCAGATAAGGCGTACCCTGTTCTTGTAAAAGAAGTATTACCACCTGCCCTAGTAGGCTTCTTTGCAGCCGTACTTTTTGGAGCGGTATTAAGCTCATTTAATAGCTTATTAAATAGTAGTGCTACACTGTTTGGTTTTGACTTATACAAGAAGTTTTTTAATCGCGACGCATCAGAGCATAAAGCGGTAAAAGCAGGTAAAATATTTGGACTTGGTCTTGCGATTGTAGCTATGATTATAGCTCCTTTTATTGCAAACGCGCCAGATGGATTATTTGATTATATACAACAAGCACTAGGTAGTTTAAGTGTACCTATACTTTCTGTAGTATTAGTAGGTATTGTGAGTAAACGAGTGCCAGCAATAGGAGCAAAAATCGTGATGATTGCAGGAGTGATTATGTACTTAATAAGTATGTACCTCCGCCCTATCTTTCAAGAAAATGCTCTTACCGAAGCTGCTGCAAATGGAATTACAGACGCTGGAGAATTAGCAATTATAGAAGCAGAGGCTTTTCCTCACTTTTTACACGTGATGGGTATTCTATTTGTAGTAAATATTCTTATAATGGTAGTTGTAGGTATGATAAAGCCAAAACAAGATATCTACGTCCCAAAACAAACAGAAGCTATAGACACAACACCTTGGAAATATGCTTGGATTGTAGGTCTTTGTATCGTGTTACTTGTATTGAGCACGTATTTCATTTTTTAAAAAAGGGTTGAGTACGCTTTCGCGAAAGCAAAAAAAGAACACGCACCACTATGAAAATATTAGTCACCGGCGGATTAGGGTTTATAGGTTCTCATACCGTTGTAGAGCTACAAGCTAAAGGCTACGATGTTATTATTATAGACGACTGTTCTAATGCTTCTCAAGAGGTGCTTGCGGGTATAACTGCTATAACTGGTATAGAGCCAGCTTTAGAAATTTTTGACCTACGTGAGAAAAAGCTTGTTGAAGATTTTTTCAATAAACACACAGATATAGGTGGAGTAATTCATTTTGCCGCTTCAAAGGCGGTGGGTGAGAGTGTAAAAAACCCGCTTCTGTATTATGAAAATAATATAGGGACACTTACATACATACTACAACAACTTAAAAAACTTGAGCTTCCTACATTCATTTTCAGCTCTTCGTGTACCGTTTATGGGCAGGCAGACGAGTTACCTATAACCGAAAGCGCACCCGTTAAACCAGCAGCCTCTCCATATGGAAATACAAAGCAGATAGGTGAAGAGATTATAAGAGATACCTGCTCAATAATGCCAGAACTAAAGGCGATAGCATTAAGATACTTTAATCCCATAGGAGCGCATCCTTCTGCACATATAGGTGAATTACCGCTGGGCGTACCAGCAAATCTTGTTCCCTATATCACTCAGACGGCTATAGGACTTAGAGAAGAGCTATCTGTTTATGGCAACGACTACCCTACTCCAGACGGCACAGCCATACGCGATTATATACACGTAGTAGATCTAGCAAAAGCGCACGTCGTAGCTCTGGAGCGCTTACTCAATAACAAGAATAAATCTAACTACGAGGTCTTTAATATAGGTACTGGTACCGGTAGCTCTGTGATGGATGTTATCACTTCTTTTGAAAACGTTTCTGGTAAAAAATTAAATTACAAAATTGTAGCTAGAAGACCTGGTGACGTAGTTGCCGCATATGCAGATACCACACTAGCAAATCAAGAGCTAGGCTGGACTGCAAAAAGTAGTCTAGATGATATGCTAGCAAGCGCTTGGAAATGGGAGCAAAAAGTGCGAAGTATTGAGTAACTTTATTCTCTCAATAAAAATCACTTTACTCAAAAACTAGCTTATCAATAAGACCTCAAATCTCGTAAGGTATTACCTCTATCTCTGGGCGTTATACATCGTATTTTTCATTGCATTTGGCATTGTAAAAACTCAGTTTCCAGACCTATTTGAAGAGCAATATGAGCAAAGTTTCTTAAAGGAACTCTTGCAAGACAACCCGCTTAAGTTATTTGTACTCGCGGTAATATTTGCTCCCATTATCGAGGAGATGATGTTCCGCACGCTTATAAAACCTTCTCACGCAGATGTGATATTGCTTTTATGCTCCTGGCCACTTTTTTACTCAAATAAATTTATACCTACAGATGTGCATTGGGCTGTAAAACTTGGGTTTATAGCCGTATTCTTATTTACCGTGTTTACGATTCTTAAACAGCTTATATCCGAGCAAAGCACCCTCAAAATACGCAACTTCTTATCAGGACATTCTACGGTTGTTCTTGTTGTGAGTTCGCTACTTTTTGGTATGGTACATATTAATAATTATGTAGACACCTTTGTCCTTAATGCAGCGCTTATTGCGCTTATTATACCTAGAATAATTTCAGGATTTATGATGGGATTACTTAAAATCAAAAATGAAAACATCGTTTGGCCTATGGGACTTCACGCGATGAATAACGGTTTTGTAATCATTATTTTAATTATTTCTCGCACCACAACAAGCTAGATCAGTATGCGTCTCACTCCTATCACATTAAACGATCTTGCTACCCTACGTGATCTTGCTATACGCACATACTCGGCAGCTTTTGCTTCAAAAAATGCACCTGGTGTGATTGAGAGGTATTATGAAGACGCTTTCGCGAAAGCGAACCTCAACAAACAACTATCTAACCCAGATTCATACTGGTATTTTTACAAAGACCAAGAGGAAATTCTAGGCTATTTAAAACTCAATACAGGTAACGTCCAAACAGAATTTCAAGAAGAAAATGGATTAGAAGTAGAACGTATCTACATAGATATCCCCTACTTAGGAAAAGGCTACGGAAGCGAGCTTATAGAATTTTCGATTTCTAAAGCAAAGGAGTTAGAAAAAAACTACATTTGGCTGGGCGTTTGGGAAGAAAATCCAGAGGCCATAAAATTTTATAAAAGACACGGTTTTAAGATAGTAGGCACTCACGATTATGATATGATTGCAGAGATTCAAACCGATTATATAATGCGACTTGATCTATGAACAAGCAAATAGAGGCTATTTCTGTTTTTGATATGCTTAAAATAGGTGTGGGACCTTCTAGTTCTCATACGCTAGGACCGTGGAGAGCGGCCATTAGATTTATTGAAAAACTTAAGACCAAAGGTAACTTTGAGCTTATGGAGAGTTTAAAAGTAGACCTCTACGGCTCATTATCTCTCACCGGTAAGGGGCACGCCACAGATGTTGCCGTTATTATGGGACTTACGGGTGCAGACCCTACGACCTGCAGTATAGAAGACATCCCGACTACGGTAGAACACATAAAACTCTTTAGAAGGTTAGAGCTAGATGGGTCACTCACCTTTAGTTTTGACCCAGAAGAGGATATTATTTTTAATAGAAAATTTCTCCCTTTTCACCCTAACGGAATACGCTTTACAGCAACACTTACAAACGGCAAAAAAGTAAGAGAGGTGTACTACTCCATAGGCGGTGGTTTTGTAATTCAAAAAGAAAGAAAGAGAGCACAGCGCAAGAAGATAGCCTTTGAATGTTTCCCTAGGCCTATAGAAAAAGCAACCGAATTACTTAAATTCTGTAAGCAAGAAGGCAAGTCCATTTCTGAAATTATTTTAGAAAATGAATTGTACCTCAATACTCAAGAGGAGATTGATGAGCGTTTTAGACAGATTTGGGATGTAATGCTTGACTCTATGTACACAGGCTGTCACACTGAGGGAACGCTCCCGGGTGGTCTCAATGTGAGAAGACGCGCTTTTGACACGCACTTACGCTTACAAAAAAACACAACATACACAGATAAGTACGAGTGGATAGAAGCTATACGTGGGCAAGAAGTACGCTTTCGCGAAATATTAAAATGGGTATCCTGCTTTGCTCTGGCAGTAAATGAGGTAAATGCATCTCTAGGACGTGTCGTGACCGCTCCTACTAACGGGAGTGCAGGCGTAATCCCATCTGTGCTTATGTACTACATCGTTATAGAAAATCACGATGCAAATTTTGAAGATATTAAAAGGTTCTTACTTGTAGCTGGAGAGGTAGGCAGCCTCTTTAAAAAAGGAGCAACCATCTCTGCCGCAATGGGTGGATGTCAAGCAGAAATAGGAGTCTCTAGTGCTATGGCAGCAGCGGGTCTTACAGAGCTTATGGGCGGTACTCCAGAGCAAGTTCTTATGGCTGCAGAGATTGCAATGGAACATCACTTAGGTCTTACCTGTGACCCTATAGGCGGTCTTGTACAGATACCTTGTATAGAGCGTAATGCAATGGGAGCTATAAAAGCAATTAATGCCTGTGAGATGGCACTAGATGCAGATGCTGCAAATGCCAAAGTCCCACTAGATAAAGTCATAGAGACGATGTGGCAAACAGCACAAGATATGAATACAAAATACAAAGAAACCTCAGAAGGTGGCCTTGCGATAAATGTTGCAATGTCAGATTGTTAAAAATATAAAGCCACTTATCACGCAACCTTCTGATAGAGAATGTATCTTGATATAGAATCCTCACTAAATCCTACCTTAAATGAGAATTACTACAACTGCCCTCGTTATCATTTTATGTTGTTTTCAAAACCTACAGGCACAGACCACCCGTGAAGAAAAGAAAGCAATACGCGTAGAAAAACGAATAAAAAAAATTGAGCGCAGGGATAGTATCTCAAGAGTACCTGTAAAATCATATGTGAGTCTTAGTTTAGTAAGTCCTATCACACCTTTTCCTAGAATAAATGTAGGGTACACGAGATCTCTTAACAGTCACTGGTCTGTGGGAGGTAGCCTGGGAGTAGGTTTTCAAGGCTTACCTTACACAAATGAAGACTCAAACAATTATAGCCTTTATGAAATACGTCCAGAAGTACTTTACTTTATAGGCAAAGGAGAAAAATACACAAATTATATAGGGCTAGAGTTGTTTTACATAAACAGTAAAGAAACACTCCTTTTTGACACGTTTAATCCTGTAAATGATGCAAACGGCACCGTAGAGCTCATAGCTTTTGACCGTGCAGACTATCAACGTGTAAAAAATGGGGTTTTAGTAAACTTTGGAGAGTACACTAGATTATCAAATAAACTTATGCTCCGTGTAAACTTTGGGCTAGGTGTTCGTTTTAAGGATAACAGATATAGTAATATCGAAAATCCAAGCTTTAGAGGATTTGATTTTGAAGACAACTTTTTATTTAATGATACAAATCCGCGACGTGATGAGGGATTCTCTACCGGTGTTGAGTTTAATATGGATTTTAGATTAATTTACAAGCTAGACTAGAGAGCTCCTATCGCTACCCTCGCTTCTCACCACAGCCCTCACGATCACGAGTGTCTACTATATAAAATATCTTCCAGACACCGTTGCGCTTAAAAAGCTGGAAGCTATTAGTCCCGCAATGACTTAGACTGCCATTTATGTAAAATGAATATGGCGTCCAGACATTTGCCATCTTGCCATCCATTTTTATCTCATAGCTATCTATACGCTCTTCAAAAGTTGTACTCGCAGGTATACTACAAATAGACTTTAAAAATCCGCTAAAATCTTGCTTGCTCAGTTGTACCTCACCTAGCTCTCCCTTTCCTATAGATTGCATCATTACATCTGGATGCACTACTTTTTTTATTAAAATTGAGTCTTGCGTATGAAAGCCTTCAAAAAAAGTTTGCACCACCTCCTTTACAACTTTCTCACTATAAACATCTTGATTTGCAGTCCTGTAGTAATCTTTATCTGCCTTTACAAAGGCAAATAATAAGAACACCGCAATCATAGGAATAAAAAGATATTTGAGTCGCATCTATAATGTTTAACACATAGGTATCTAATTTACTACTTTTGTAACAGAAAAAATAAACAAATGTCTACAGCCAAAAAAGAATACAAAAGAGTAACCGTAAAGTCTCTTACTGAGATGAAATCTCGAGGAGAGAAAATATCAATGCTCACAGCCTATGATTATACAATGGCTCAAATTGTAGATGGTGCAGGTATAGATGTGATTCTTGTAGGTGATAGTGCATCAAATGTGATGGCTGGTCACGAGACTACATTACCTATCACTCTAGACCAGATGATTTACCACGCCTCTTCTGTTGTAAGAGCGGCAAACCGCGCGCTAGTAGTTGTAGATCTACCTTTTGGTAGTTATCAAAGTGACCCTAAAGAAGCACTAAGATCTGCCATACGTATTATGAAAGAATCTGGAGGTCACTCTATAAAACTTGAAGGTGGTAAAGAAGTAAAAGAAAGTATAAAGCGTATCCTTAACGCAGGTATCCCGGTAATGGGTCACCTAGGACTTACGCCACAAAGTATCTATAAATTTGGTACATATACAGTACGAGCTAAGGAAGAAGAAGAAGCTCAAAAACTTAAAGAAGATGCCCTTATGCTTCAAAAAGCAGGTTGTTTTGCCCTTGTGCTTGAAAAAGTGCCCGCACAACTTGCAAAGGAGGTTGCAGACAGTTTAACAATCCCTGTTATAGGTATAGGCGCTGGTGGTGGCGTAGATGGTCAGGTACTAGTAACACACGATATGCTGGGTATGACTCACGAGTTCAACCCACGATTTTTACGTCGTTATCTAGATATGCATACTGAGATGACCTCTGCTTTTGAGAAGTACAGCGCAGACGTAAAATCACAGGACTTTCCTAATGAAGATGAGCAGTATTAATAGTACGCTTTCGCGAAAGCGGTAACCACCCACAATGCACTCTACGCCAGAAAACCTCAACGTTATATATGAAGACAACCACATTATTGTGGTTAACAAACGTAGTGGTGATATTGTTCAGGGAGATAAAACGGGAGACTTGCCACTGAGCGAAGTTGTAAAAAAATACATTGCCGTAAAATATAATAAGCCAGGAGCGGTTTATCTAGGTGTGGTACACAGACTAGACAGACCTACTTCTGGCATTGTTATTTTTGCCCGTACCAGCAAGGCGTTACCACGTCTTAACAAGATGTTTTCTGAGCGACAGACTAAAAAAACATACTGGGCACTTGTAAAAAACCCGCCTCCGGCAGAGAGTGGCACGCTTACACACTTTTTAAAACGCAACCCAAAACAAAACAAAAGCTACGCTCACAAACACGAGGTACCAGACAGTAAAAAGGCTATTCTAGATTACAGAGTGATTAAAAAGCTTAAAACATTTTATCTTCTTGAGATAGACCTACACACTGGGAGACATCACCAGATACGCGCCCAGCTTACCGCCATAGGTTGCCCTATAAAGGGAGATCTTAAATATGGTTTTGACCGCAGTAATGCTGATGGTAGTATAAGTTTGCTTTCGCGAAAGCTTACCCTCCCCCACCCGGTAAAAAAGGAAGAAATGACCTTTGTAGCTCAAGTGCCCGAAGGAGATGCTGTGTGGAAGGCCTGTAATTAGGGATTTCCTACTTATTTCGAGACGCTCTTAAACTCTCTACCACTACACTAAATAAAATAAGAGAACCTCCCAAAACGGTACGCCACCCAGGTATTTCGTTAAGAAAAATAATACCAAGGATGATTCCGTAAATAGGTTGTACGCTTCCCATTAAACTAGCAGCCGTCACAGAAAATCTTTTAATACTAAAGAGAAACATCGTGTGTCCCAAAGCAGTAGTTATAAGGGCAAGCATCCCTATATAAGGAAGCTCTTTTACAAATCCTTCGGCATCAAAAATGAAATATGCAGGTATAAGCATTATTGCTATCACCAGCGTTTGATACCACATCACTACAGACCCGTTGTAGGAGCCTATTTTTGTTTTTACCAAGAGGTTACGTATTGCAAAACATAATGCCGACAGTAAACCTATTAATATCGCAAGGAAGTAGTCGTTTTCTGTATCAAAAGAAGGCGCAAGAAAGTAAATACCTATCAAGACAAGTACCCCTAGTAGCAAGTGCATTTTTGAAAACTGTGTTTTTAAAAACACAGGCTCGAGTAAGCTTGTCATTACTGGATATGTAAATAATGATAACATCCCTATCGCCACGTTAGACAATTGTAATGAGTAGAAATAGGTAATCCAGTGCAACCCCATAAAAACTCCAGATAGCGCAATTGCGAGTATATCTTTTCGCGCAAGCGTAAAAGAAAAACCTTTCCACTTTACAAATAATCCCAGTAGTAACATTGCAAGAAATGAGCGTATACCGATGGTTACGGCTGGAGGCAAATCGATGTATCTACCCAGTACTCCCGAGGTGCTTACAAAAAGCATAGCTAGGTTAATTTCTAATATATGGCGGGTGGTGTTATTTGACATTAAATAGTGTTAGGGTATGTATGTTGTAAAAAGATAAAGTAGAAGATTACCTTATTAATTTTTGCGCTTTTTCTTTAATCACATCTGCAACGGGTCTGTTTTCTATCTTACTCTCTAGCCAAGACAACACATCTAGATATAAGAAGGCTCTGCGCTCATACGGATCGTCTTCGTATTGCTTGAGCGTACTGTGAAGTTTTTTAAACTCGGCTTTAAGTTCGTGAGGGTAGATATCTCCCAGGTTGCGCACAAATTTAATCATCTCCTTTTGCACCTCGTGCATATCATCCATCTTAATAAGAAACTTATAGGTGCTTCTTAACAATGACTCAAGATGGTAATCTTTGCCAGCCTCATAATGAGCGATGAGATTAAGAATACGTGAGAAGCACATTAAATCTTCACGGCTCTTAAGGCTGTGGTTATTTATGATTTTCTGGCAGTACTCGATACATTTTATGTTATCACCCGCCCCAAAATATAGACTCGCCATCTTGTAATAAAAGATCATCACGTGATGCTCATCTATACGGTATTTAGGTGATTTTAATCCAGTGAGCACCTCCTTAACGAGATCTTCACCATCTTTAAACTCGCCTATCATAAAGCGATGATTAAAGCGGTTACTACTCGTATATAAAAACAGGAGTGTATCCAGATTATCACCTTTAGGGAAATTAGGATTTTCCTTTACCGTGGTGAGCTTCTCTAGCGCTTCTCTAAATTTTGACTCGTGTTTGAGGTAAAATAATGACTCTAGCAAATAATGTATGCCTTTGAGATAAAAAACAGGATTCTGTTTTATCATTAAAGGGTTCTCATCAAATAAGCGTACATAGCGATCTGCATACTTATAACAAGAAAGAAAATCTTGAATAAGAAAACTGTACCAAAGATGCGCTTTATACAACCACATCTTCTCTCTAAAATTGAGCAAGTCGTAATCATAATTAGGCAAGTGCCCATCAAAGTAATCTGTGAGCTCTTGCTTTTCCTTATCACTTTTTACATAGCCAGTCTTGAGCATAATGCTATAAAGTTGCAGCGACAAGTTAGATAACTTACTCGCCATCACGTTTTGCTCACTCAGGCTTTTGGCCTGCACAGCAAGCTCATCTGCGCGCGTAGCTATACTTCTAGTGATATACTGGGTTTCTATGATTTTTTCTAGCTCTACAATCTCGTATGCAACATTTTTCTCCTCATTCTCTAGTGCCATACTTTTAGCTTTATCTAGAATTTTAAGGCTTTGCTTATACAACCCTTTTTGATATAGTATGGTTGCAAAGTCTAGCTGCTCTCGTATTTGCACACGTATATTTTGATGTGCAGGCGTAAGCCGCAGGCTTATTAAAAGTTGTCTATAAAGATGCGCTTTGAGGTTAGATAGTTGTGTTTTGGTAACAATTCCAGACTTTAAAATAGCAGCCTCATTGTATGTTTTCTCTTTGTCTAAAAATTCAAAAAGTTGTAAAAATTTTGCCTCGCTATTTCCCACTAGTCGGCCTACGTACAGCTTGAACTGTCGCTTTTCACTCTTAGATAATGACTTTATTAAAATAAATAAAGAGTCATTATGATCATTAAGCGTTGTAATGATTTTTCTCATAACTAATTGAAATACAGTTATTTGATTAGACTAAAATTAACCTTGATATCGTAAGACCTCTCATTTGAAAGATTCACAAAGAATAAGCAAGGTATAAATTCGTGTAGAAATGAAAGCTATGCAAAACGACAAAGTTCAGATTTTTGACACGACTCTTCGTGATGGAGAGCAGGTACCTGGTTGTAAACTAGACAAAAAAGAAAAACTCTCTATAGCAGAGCGTCTAGATGTTTTAGGCGTAGATGTTATAGAAGCCGGTTTTCCTATTTCCTCTCCTGGAGATTTTAGCTCTGTAGAGGAGATTTCAAAACTTGTAAAAAACGCAACCGTATGTGGTCTCACTCGCGCAGTAGAGAAAGATATTAAGGTTGCCGCACAAGCTTTAAAATATGCCGTTAGACCTAGAATACATACTGGTATAGGTACCAGCGAGTCGCATATGAAGTATAAATTTAACGCCACTCCGGAGCAGATTATAGAGCGCGCTGTAAAAGCAACCGCTTACGCGAAAAATTTTGTTGATGATGTAGAGTTCTATGCAGAAGATGCGGGTCGTACAGATAATGCATTTCTTGCAAAGGTGCTTGAGCAAGTAATCGCAGCTGGGGCAACCGTTCTTAATATTCCAGACACTACAGGATATTGTTTACCTGAAGAGTATGGAGCAAAAATTAAATACTTACGTGAAAATGTGAAGGGTATAGAAAATGTAACCCTCTCTTGCCACTGTCACAATGACCTTGGTCTAGCCACTGCAAACAGTATTGCAGGTGTGATAAACGGAGCAAGACAGATAGAATGTACCATAAACGGTATAGGAGAGCGTGCTGGTAACACCTCGCTAGAGGAAGTAGTAATGATTCTTAAACAACACCCCACACTTAATCTTCATACAGATATAAATACCCAACTCCTTTTTGACACGAGCCGTATGGTGAGCGATAAGATGGGAATGGTTGTACAACCTAACAAAGCGATTGTAGGTGCAAATGCCTTTGCGCACAGTTCAGGAATCCATCAGGATGGTATGATTAAAAATAGAGAGACCTACGAGATTATGAATCCTAAAGATGTGGGAGTAAACGAGACATCTATCGTGCTTACAGCAAGAAGCGGTAGAGCAGCACTCGCCTACAGATCAAAAAAAGTAGGATACGAACTAACAAAACTTCAACTAGATGCTGCTTATGAGCAGTTTCTTAATGTGGCAGATAGACAAAAGGAAGTAAAAGACAACGACATACATATGATTATGCAACACATACAATGCAAAGCTGGAGCCGTAGCATAACTTATAAAAAATCATAATTACACACGTAATTTACGAGAGCATACATAACAATGGGAAAAACACTATTTGATAAAGTCTGGGATGCACACGTGGTAGACACGGTAGATAACGGACCCCAAATCTTATATATTGATAAGCACTTGATACACGAAGTGACCAGTCCGCAGGCATTTAATGAGCTTGAGGAACGTGGCATTGCTGTAGCGCGTCCAGATCAAATAGTTGCCACGGCAGATCATAATACCCCAACTCAAGATCAGCATTTACCTATTAGAGATGAGATGTCTCGCAAGCAATTACAACAACTCACAGAAAACTGTGAGAAACACAACATCACCCTTTATGGTTTAGGTCACAAGTACAATGGTATTGTACACGTGATGGCACCAGAACTGGGCATTACACAACCAGGTATGACTATGGTTTGTGGCGATAGTCACACCTCGACGCACGGAGCTTTTGGCACTATTGCCTTTGGTATCGGGACGAGCCAGGTGGGACAAGTATTTGCGAGTCAGAGCTTGTTACTTAACAAGCCTAAAAGCTTACGCGTTTCTGTAAATGGAACACTTGCACCACACGTTTCTCCTAAGGATGTGATTTTGTACATCATTTCAAAAATTGGCACTAATGCCGGTACAGGTTACTTCTGTGAGTATGCGGGTAATGTTTTTGAGGAGATGAGTATGGAAGGCCGTATGACGGTTTGTAATATGAGTATCGAGATGGGTGCTCGTGGCGGAATGATTGCCCCAGATCAAACCACTTTTGATTATGTAGAAGGACGCAAATTTGCTCCGCAGGGTGACGCTTTCGCGAAAGCGGTATCCTATTGGAAAACACTTCCTACAGATCAAGATGCCACTTTTGACAAAGAATATCACTTTGATGCCGAAGATATAGCGCCTATGCTCACCTACGGCACAAACCCAGGAATGGGAATAAAAATAAACGGCGCCATACCCGAGAAAGGCGATATGACCTTTGAGAAAGCGCTGGAGTATATGAATTTTAAGGGTGGAGCACAATTACTAGACACGCCGATTAATTATGTGTTTTTAGGAAGTTGTACAAACTCAAGAATAGAAGATTTTAGAATAGCCGCATCATACGTGCGCGGAAAACATAAAGCTGCAAATGTGAACGCCTGGCTCGTACCTGGCTCACAACAAGTAGCAAAGCAACTCGAAGAAGAGGGGCTTAAAGAGGTGTTTGAAGAGGCTGGGTTTGCCTTACGGCAGCCTGGCTGTTCAGCCTGTCTAGCGATGAATGATGATAAAATTCCCGCTGGAGAGTACTGTGTTTCTACCTCAAATAGAAATTTTGAAGGTCGCCAGGGACAAGGCGCAAGGACGATTCTTGCATCCCCCCTAGTCGCTGCTGCAACCGCAATTGCTGGTAAAATAGTAGACGTCACAAAAGAAGCTGTAGCCTAATGGAAAAATTTACAAAACTCATAAGCACAGCGGTACCGCTACCTATAGAAAATATAGATACAGACCAGATTATCCCTGCGCGCTTCCTGAAGGCGACAGATAAAAAAGGATTTGGTGATAACGTTTTTAGAGACTGGCGCTTTAAAAAAGATGGAACGCTGGATGCAGATTTCCCTATTAATAAACCACAATATGCTGGAGCAAAAATTCTGGTAGCTGGAGATAACTTTGGTTGTGGGTCTAGCCGTGAGCACGCTGCTTGGGCAATTGTAGGATATGGGTTTAAGGTCGTGATCTCAAGTTTTTTTGCAGATATTTTTAAAGGTAATGCACTTAACAACGGCTTACTTCCCATTCAGGTGACGCCGGAGTATCTTAAGGAATTACTAGCAGGTATAGAAGCAAACCCTGAGTTACCTATTACAATAGATCTAGAAAATCAGGTAGTTGAGACCGCTTTCGCGAAAGCGGAATTTGAAATAGATCCTTACAAGAAGGTTTGTATGATTAATGGATATGATGATATCGACTTTCTACTAAGTAAAAAGGCCGAAATAGAGGCCTTTGAAAAAGAACGAATGGTGTTTTAATAGAACACAATATATAAATGGTTACCAGATCCTCGCCTACTAAGGCGGGGATTTAGTACATAATTCAAACACACACTATGGATTTTAATATTGCAATCATACCTGGAGACGGGATAGGACCAGAAGTTACTGCTCAAGCAAAAAAAGCCCTAGAGGCAGTAGCAGACGAATACGGACATCACTTTACATATACAGAAGCAATGATGGGTGCTTGCGCCATAGACGCGACAGGCAATCCGCTTCCTGAGGAAACACTAGATATTTGCGAGGCATCTGACGCTATACTGTTTGGGGCCATTGGTGATCCCAAATATGATAACGACCCTACAGCAAAAGTTCGCCCAGAACAAGGCCTTTTGAGACTTCGTAAGTCACTAGGACTATTTTGTAACGTACGCCCAGTAAAAGCTTACGAGCAACTTATAGATAATTCACCTCTTAAAAGAGAGATCATTTCTGGCGCAGATATGTCTATCTATCGCGAACTCACAGGTGGTATCTATTTTGGTGAGAAACACCTTAGTGATGATGGTCAAGTAGCCTCAGACGGTTGCTCATATTCTGTAAAAGAAATTACAAGAATGGCACATCTAGCCTTTAAAGAGGCTCAAAACAGACGAAAAAAATTGACGCTCGTAGATAAAGCAAACGTGCTAGAAACGTCAAGGCTGTGGAGAAAAACAGTAACTGAGATAGCAAAAGGATATCCAGATGTAGCGGTAGATTTTCTCTTTGTAGACAATGCAGCGATGCAAATGATTTTAAACCCAAAGCAGTTTGACGTGATTTTGACAGAAAACTTGTTTGGTGATATTATTTCTGATGAGGCAAGTGTGATAGGTGGTTCTATAGGACTTCTAGCTTCTGCCTCTGTAGGTACAGAAAATGCACTTTTTGAGCCTATACACGGCTCTTACCCGCAAGCTACTGGCAAGGGAATTGCAAATCCGCTGGCTTCTATCTTATCTGCTGCGATGTTATTGAGACATCTAGGGCTTCAAGATGAGGCTGCTAGTATAGAAACCGCAGTAGAAAAATCTTTAGAACTAGGTTTTACAACAGAAGATCTCAAACCAGAAAACCCGTTAAGCACTTCAAAAGTGGGTGATTTTATTGCAGACTATATCTTAAACCCAGAGGACACAAACCGTAATTTTAAAAACATTCACGCAGGACAGAGCACGATTATTTAATAAGACTTTAGTTGTAAGAGTTACGCTTTCGCGAAAGCGTAATTCCACTCTTATTTCATCTCTATGATGTTTTAGCATTTATTTAATACACTGCTATGTAAGTTAGAAGAATAGAAATAGACCAAACTTGCTTTACTAACCAACATATTTCGAAGATGAAGAAAATGATTCTCGCATTAGGTATTGCAATACTTGCCTGTGTGTCTTGCCAAGAAACAAAAACTAAAACCACGACAACATCTAACGAGGTAGCTATAAATCCAGAACTTGCTGTAAAGCCAGACTCGTGGATTGAGAAACGTGTAGGTGAAGCACAAGCTAGACTTAATAAAACAGATGCCGGAAAAATAGTATGGCAAGCGATGGAAGCACACGGCGGACTGGATACTTATTTTAAAAATGGACCGCTTTCTTTTCATTTTGACTATAAACCTGAAGATGGGAGCACACGTCGTAACACTTATCAAACCATTGATACTTGGAGTAATAAGGCTCGTCATCAACACGTAGAGGATCGCTCTCAAGAGTTTGGGTGGACGGGTGAGAAAGCTTGGAAAAAAGTTAAGGACTCTACCGCTTTTCCTTTTGATATGCGCTTCTGGGCGCTTACCCCTTACTACTTTCTAGCACAACCGTTTATACTAGATGGTGAAGGTGTTAATCTTGAAAAACTTGCAGATAAGACTCATAACAACACCACTTATGACGCTATTAAAGTAACTTTTGCAGCAGGAACGGGAGATGCTCCAGATGATTACTATGTGCTTTATTTTGGGAAAGATAATCACAAACTAGCGGTAATACGCTACATTGTCTCTTACCCTAAATACTTTGCAGATGGTGGTCACCTACCAGAAAAGTTAATGACTGTAGAGGGAACAACTACGGTAGACGGTATAGAGTTTGCCACAGGATACAAAACCCACTGGCTTACCGAAGATGAAAAAGCTGGCGAGCATATCACAACTATTGATGTATCTGATATTACATTTAAAAAAGATATAGAAAACAGCTATTTTGATATTCCTGAAAATGTAGCTTTGATAGAATAGAGATGTAGTTCTACTCATTAAAAACTTTAAATCCCATCAATAGATTGATGGGATTTTTTTATTCTCTTATCATTTGCTTTACCTACCGCGAGTTTTGCATCGCTTCATTACAAAATGCAAGCATAGATGTTTCTAAGGTTGATTTGTATAAAAAATAGCTATTCTAGTCGTAGCTTATACGCTCGCGTATTCCACCGCCGGCACGGTGTATAATCACATCTGCCTTTCGTTTACGTGCAATACTCTTCGCTTTGCGTATGGCAGTACTCTGCTTTTGATGCTTAGAAGTGATACGCTTGTTACCCTCGCGCCTTACAGCCCAGTCCCCTTCATAGGGGACTACGTGCTGATGCCAAGTGCGTTTTCTACTTGCCTTGCGAGAGTTTTCATATACGTTTTCTACTATTTCTAGTAATGAACGCAAAAAGGTTTTAATGCTACTCATAGTGCGAAGATACTATTTTACACAAGCTCATTTTGTGTCTTAAGTCTTCCATACTCATTAAGATACCGCCTTGTCAAATTTGGCTTGTATCTTATCTAGACCTAGGTTATGTATACTTCCTAAGTGTGAGTGCTCTTTTGTGTTTCCTGCTTTAAAAGAACCATTTTCTACCTGCTCACCTATTTGCTTATATGCTTCTCTAAAAGGTACTCCAGAAGTTACAAGGTCATTAATAGCATCTACTGTAAAAAGGTGTTGATACTTCTCATCACCTAGATTAACATCCTGCACTTGCACCTGCGCAATAGAGAACTCAAAAATATCTAGCACTACTTTGAGATCCTCAACAGACTTGATAGCATTTTCTTTGAGTAACTGGTAATCTCTATGGTAACCACTTGGTAAATTATTTGTAATCATAATCATTTCTTGAGGGATCGCTTGCAACTGATTGCACTTACCACGAAGCAATTCAAAAACATCTGGATTCTTTTTGTGCGGCATTATACTACTCCCCGTAGTAAGTGCATCTGGAAATTTAATGAACCCAAAATTTTGAGAACAGTACAAACATACATCCATTGCAAAACGACTCAAAGTATTTGCAATATTTGCTACAGCTTGTGTTACCGTACGCTCAGATTTCCCTCTTGAGAGTTGAGCTGCAATTACGTTATATTTCAAATCGGCAAATTGAAGTTGCGCGGTAGTCATCTCTCTATCGATAGGAAAACTAGATCCATATCCAGCTGCACTCCCCAGCGGATTTTGATCTACGACCTTCTGCGCTGCTTTGAGTAAGTAAAGATCATCTATAAGTAACTCCGCATAGGCAGAAAACCAAAGCCCAAATGATGATGGCATTGCCACTTGAAGGTGTGTATATCCAGGTAGTAAGGTGTTCTTATGCGCCTCTGCAAGTTTTAGAAGTGTCGTAAACAACTTCTCTACGCCTTCAGTTATTTGAGATAACTCTGCTTTAAAATAAAGGTTTAACGCCACAAGAACTTGGTCATTACGAGATCTCGCTGTGTGTATTTTTTTACCCGTATCTCCCAGTGCTTTTACAAGGTCACTTTCTATCTTAGAATGTACATCTTCAAAATCTGCTTCTATAACAAATGTCCCCTCCTGCTCTTGCTTGAGCATAAGGTCTAATTGCTTATTTAACTGCTCGCTCTCCTCTTGTGTAAGCAAGCCTACAGATGCGAGCATCGTTGCGTGTGCCTTGCTGGCTAGCAAATCATACTTAGCAATATGGATATCAATCTCACGATCATTACCCACCGTAAATGCTTCTATTTTTTGATCTGTTGGTATTCCTTTTTCCCAAAGTTTCATAGGTATCTTATTAGTAGGTTATGCTATTCAGACTATTGCAACAACCTTTATTATTTATGCGGTTAAAAATTTTTCTAAGAGCTCGATGTATAATGCTATCCCCTGCTCTATCTCGTGTACGTAAACAAACTCATCTGCCATATGAGAGCGTGTGCTGTCACCTATACCTAGCTTTAAAGATGGACAAGACAAGCAGGCTTGATCAGATAAGGTAGGCGAACCGTAGGTTTCTCTGCCTAATGCAATTCCAGCTTTTACAAGCTTGTGCTCTTTTGGGATACGCGAACTATTTAGCCGCAATGACCGTGGCTGTATTGTGTCACACGGCACATTTGCCGCCATATAATCGGCGATTTCTTGATTGCTGTAATGTTCATTAACTCTCACATCTATAACGAGTTCTACCTGACTAGGCACTACATTATGTTGACTACCCGCATTAATTTGAGTAACTGTAACCTTAGTTGCACCCAGCGTATCAGACACTTTATCAAAAGTTATATTTTCAAACCACTGCAAGGTTTCTATCACATTATAAATAGCCATATTCTCCTTTATATGAGCTGCGTGACCTGCCGTTCCTTTTACTACTGCATCAAAAACAACCAAACCTTTTTCGGCAATGGCGAGGTTCATAAGTGTAGGCTCGCCTACTATGGCAACATCTATTTCTGGTAGATGCGCAAGCATACTATTAAGACCATTTGGACCACTTGACTCTTCTTCAGCAGAAGCTACAATTACAATATTATGAGACATACCCTCACGCTCATAAAAATGAACAAACGCAGTAAGCAATCCTACAAGACTTGCACCTGCATCATTACTGCCTAGACCGTACAATTTCCCGTCCTTGATTTCGGCATTATAAGGATCTCTTGTGTATCCTTTATTTGGCTTAACCGTATCGTGGTGGGAGTTGAGAAGCAATAACGGTTTTGATGCGTCATAATGTTTATTAAATGCGTAGATGTTGTTACGCTTTCGCGAAAGCGTAATCCCCTCCTCCTCTAACCAGTTTATGATAAGTAAAGCTGTGCCGTCTTCTTCGCTAGAAAAACTTTGTGTCTCAATGAGTGATTGCAGCAATGCTACGGCGCTATCAATTTGAGTTTTTAAAGACATAGTGTCGTGTGTTTTATAGTGTTATCGCTCAGTACATCAACCTCGCCCAAATGTACTCTCATAACGCCTTGATCGAGCGCCTCAAAAGCAGTATCTAGTTTAGGAATCATACCTTCAAATATTTGTCCCGCTGTTTTCATCTCTTTATAAAGCCCTTTATCTATGCGCGTTACTATCGATTCATCATTATTTACATCTTCAAGGACACCTGGTTTTGTAAAACAATAAAACAACTGAACGTTATATAAAGAGCTCATTGCTACCGCAATTTTGGCAGCGAGTGTATCTGCATTGGTGTTGAGTAATTGCCCATTACCATCGTGCGTAATTGCAGAAAATACAGGCACTTTACCGTCAGAAAGGAGGTCATTTATAAAACTCACATTTACTCTATCTATATCCCCTACAAAACCATAATCTACCGTAATCACTTCGCGTTTATGCGCTCTCACGGCATCTCCATCTGCTCCAGAAAGTCCTATGGTGTTTTTACCTTTTGCCTGCAGGCCAGCGACAAGTTTCTTATTGAGAAGTCCGGCATACACCATTGTCACAACCTCTAGCGTGGCCTCATCTGTAACCCTTCTCCCGTCTACTTTTACCGGGACAGAACCCAGCTGCTCTTGTAAAGTAGATGCTTTATTTCCTCCACCGTGTATGATAATAGCTGGACCAGAAATTGCCTTAAAATGCGTGTAAAATGAAGTGAGTAGTTCATCATAATCTACAATGTCTCCACCTATTTTCACTACGGTAAGTTGCTGTTTATTCATCATTGTCGAGTATCTTTTTAAGCACCCATTGTGCAGCCCACGTTCTATTACCAGCTTGCTGGATTACAGCGCTTGACTCGGTGTCTAGCACATCATCTGCAATGACAACGTTACGGCGCACAGGTAGGCAATGCATTACTTTGGCTTGATTAGTTCCCTTAAGTTTTTCGGCATTAATCATCCAGTTACTGTCTTGCGATTGCACCTTACCATAATCTTCATAGCTGCTCCAGTTTTTTACATAAATGATATCGGCATTTGCAAAGGCTTCTTTCTGGTTATGAATCACAGGTACTTCACCACGTATCTCTGGGTTAAGATCATAACCCTCTGGATTAGTAATTGTGAAATTCACATTTGCCTTTTGCATAGTCTGGACAAATGAGTTTGCAACTGCGTGTGGCAATGCTTTAGGGTGTGGCGCCCAGGTCAACACAACATTAGGCTTTTTATTTGCTGCACGTAGACTTTCGGTGAGTTCGTAAATCGTGATTGCATCTGTAAAGCCTTGTAGCGGGTGCGCCGTACTGCTTTCTAGATTTACAACCGGCACACTCCCATATTGCATAAATGCAGAAAGTACAACCTCTAGCTCATCTTGACTTTTATCTACCAGCCCTGGAAAAGCTCTCACGGCAAGTACATCACAATATTGCGATAACACCTGCGCAGCCTCTTTAATGTGCTCTGCTTTTGTGCCATCCATCACAGTACCATCTTCAAACTCTAGTTGCCAGCTATCACTGTTTACATTGAGTGTCATCGTCTCCATTCCAAGGTTTTTGGCAGCCTTTTCTGTGCTCAATCTTGTACGTAAGCTTGAGTTAAAAAATAGAAGACCTAAGGTTTTTTGTTTTCCCGCTTTCGCGAAAGCGTACGGATATTCCTTCATATACAGCGCTTCTTTAATCGCCATTTCTAAATTAGGAATATCATTTATAGATATGTAGTTCTTCATAACTCCTTGTGTAATGCTTCAAATAGTAAATCTATCTGTGGTTTTTGAATCGTAAGTGGTGGAAGTATTCTGAGCACGTGTTTGTTTTTTGCCCCTCCCGTAAAAATGTGGTACTCGTAGATGAGTTTTTTGCGTAATGCTCCTACATCGTAGCCTAAGTCTAGCCCTAGCATTAGTCCGCGACCTTTTACAGTCACCCGATTGCCAAAAGCAAGTGCTTTCTCCCTAAAGTAGGTTTCCATTTCCTTTGCGTGTGCCATCAAATGCTCCTTTTCAATCACCTCGAGAACTGCAAGTGTAGCAGCGCAAGCAAGATGATTACCGCCAAAGGTCGTGCCCAGCATCCCATAACGCGCCTCAATAGAGTGATGCACCAGCACACCGCCCACGGGAAACCCGTTACCCATTCCTTTTGCAATAGTGATAATGTCTGGCGTGATATTATATTTCTGAAAAGCAAAGAAATCGCCAGATCTCCCAAAACCAGATTGCACCTCGTCTGCAATGAGTTTTACATCATACTTTTTACAAAGCGCGGCAACATCTTGATAAAACACCTCTGTAGATTGATCTAAACCTCCTACACCTTGTATAAATTCTAAAATCACAGCACAGCAATCTCCTTGTTGCAAAGTTTCCTCTAGTTGCTCTGTATTGCCCAGATCAAGTATGGATACTTTGTGTTGTGCATTTATAGGTGCAACAATACTAGGATTATCGGTAGCTGCTACGGCGGCAGAAGTTCTCCCGTGAAAGCTATTTTTAAACGCTACCACACGACTTTTACCTGTGTCAAATGACGCTAGTTTTAATCCATTCTCATTTGCCTCTGCGCCAGAATTACAGAAAAACAAATCATAATCCTCACAGCCAGAAAGTGCTCCTAACTTCTGAGCAACCTCCAACTGCAGCGGATTCTGAACTGCATTAGAATAAAACCCTATGGCATCCATCTGCGTTTTTAATTTCTCTATATAATGAGGATGCCCGTGACCTATAGAGATCACCGCGTGACCGCCATATAAATCAAGATACTCTTGACCACTTTGATCATACACATAGCATCCCTCTGCCTTAACAGGAGCAACATCATAAAGCGGATATACATCAAATAATTTCATATTCTTTATTTTTAAGCACTATGAGATGCTATTAATTTTTTGATAACTAGCCACGATTCCCTTTATGAGAGAAGAGCTTAGACCTGAATGTTCCATCTCATTGAGACCTTCTATGGTACAACCTTTTGGCGTAGTTACCTTATCAATTTCTGCTTCTGGGTGGTTTCCAGATTTAATAACGAGCGTGGCAGCTCCTAAACAGGTTTGCATAGCAAGTTCTTGCGCTTCTTTTGCGTCAAAACCTAGCTGTATGGCTCCCTGCGTAGTTGCTCTTATCAATCGCATCCAGAAAGCAATACCGCTCGCACAGATTACCGTAGCAGCTTGCATTTGTCCTTCTGGAATAATAAGACTGGTGCCTAGCTTATTAAAAATGGCTTCGGCTATGGCAATGCGCTTTTCGCCTGCTGTATTACTACATAAACAGGTCATACTTTGACCTACAGCAATAGCGGTGTTGGGCATTGCGCGTATAATAAATTGATGATCTCCTACAATTTCAGCGATTTGTGGCACTTTGAAACCTGTGATTGTAGAGATGATAATATGTTTTTCTGTAAGTAATTCTTTAATATCTTCAAGTATACCTGCAAAGTGACCTGGCTGTACTGCAAAAATGAGAATATCACTTTTTGTAACCGCTTCACGATTGTCACTCGTAGTTGTTACTTCCTTGTAGGCATCCCATTTTTCGATACTCGAAATATCTCTTTTAGTAAGATATAAGCTAGTCACCGCATTATTTGTGATGAGTCCTTTTGCGATGGCAAGACCTAAATTCCCCGTTCCAATGATTGCTATTTTCATATGTCTATATCTTAACTATTAGAAATAACTTGCCTTGAGATGGAGACCAGTATCTTGAGCCCAACCAAACATTAGATTCATATTTTCTACAGCTTGACCACTTGCACCCTTTAGGAGGTTATCAATCACACTCGTGATTAATAATTTATTGCCGTGTTTTTCTAAGTGTATAAAGCAGTAGTTGGTATTTACCACTTGTTTGAGATGTAAAGGTGCTCTTACCGCTTTCGCGAAAGCGGAGTCCTTATAAAAATCCTCATAAAGGGCATATGCCTCTTCAATCGTACCCTCATAAAATGTGTAGGCAGTTGCAAAAATTCCTCTAGAAAAATTACCACGCTGCGGAATGAAATGAAGTTCGCTGTTAAAACTCTCTTGCAGCTGAACGACAGACTCTCCTATCTCCCCAAGATGCTGATGATTAAAAGCCTTATAGTGTGAGAAGTTATTATCTCTCCACCCAAAATGCGTAGTAGCACTTGGTTTTACTCCCGCTCCCGTAGCACCTGTAACGGCATTAATATGCACATCTTGGCTAAGTAAAGAAGCGCTCGCAAGCGGCAATAACGCAAGCTGAATAGCAGTTGCAAAACAGCCTGGATTTGCAATATTCTGCGCGTTTTTTATTTCCTCTTTATTGATTTCTGGAAGTCCGTATACAAAAACTCGATCTTGAAAAAAGATATCATTTTTAAGTCTAAATTCATTACTCAGGTCAACAACCTTTGTAGCATCAGAAAATGTATGATTTCTCAAGAATTCGCCAGAATTACCATGACCCAAGCATAAGAAAACTACATCTACCTCACTATTTACTTTACTTGTAAAACTAAGGTCTACGTGAGCAAGATCTTGATGAACAATCCCTACTGCATTACCCGCATTACTTGTGCTGTATATAAAATCTATCTGCACTTCTGGGTGATGAATAAGCAGTCTAATGAGCTCCCCAGCAGTATAACCTGCACCACCTATGATTCCTATTTTTTTCATTTGTTTTGGTTTGCTATAATTCTAGACTGGTTACCTAGTATTTTTATAAATCCTTTAGCTTCGGCGGCGGTCCAGCCTTGGTTTTCTTCTCCGTAACTCGCTACCTTAGATTGCATAAGATCATAATCTGATGTGATGCCTACTACATCAAATCTATATGGATGTAATACTACTTCTACTTCTCCAGTCACCGTATTCTGGCTGCTCTGTAAAAAAGCTTCAAAATCTCTCATTACAGGCTCTAGGTATAATCCCTCGTGTAAGTGAGTTCCATACCACAACGCGATGTTTTCTTTGTGTTGTAATTGCCATTTTGAAAGTGTGTGTTTCTCAAGAGTACGATGTGCTTCTAGTATAATTATAGGAGCTGCAGCTTCAAAACCTACTCTTCCCTTTATACCAATAATGGTGTCTCCCACGTGCATCCCGCGACCTATGGCATACTTGCTTGCGATGTCTTCTAGTTGCTCTATAATCTCCACTGGTGAACCTTGCTTTCCATTAAGCGAAGTAGGTTCCCCTTGTGTAAATCCAATTTTTAAGGTTTGAGAATCGCTAGCCTCTAGCTGACTAGGATATGCATCCTGAGGCAGTGTTTGATGTGAGGTTAGGGTTTGAGCACCTCCTACACTTGTACCCCATAAACCTTGATTTATTGAGTATTGAGCTTTCTCCCAAGACCAAGAAATACCGTGACTCTGTAAGTAATCGATTTCTTGCTTTCGCGAAAGCGTTTGATCTCTTATCGGCGTTATTATTTCTAACTCTGGCACAATAGTCTGGAACGTCATATCAAAACGCACCTGATCGTTACCTGCACCCGTACTACCGTGAGCAATAGCATTTGCATTTTGAGCTTTGGCAAATTTTGCAATCTCTATGGCTTGCACGATACGCTCTGCACTTACAGAAAGTGGGTAACTGTTGTTCTTAAGTACATTACCAAAAATGAGATACTTTACCACCGTATCATAAAAGGTAGCTATGGCATCTATGTTTGTATATGATGTAGCTCCTAGTGCAAGCGCTTTCTCTTTATTATTTGCGATTTCTTGATCTGTAAATCCACCTGTATTTACACTTACAGCGTGCACTTCATATCCCATTTCTGCAGTAAAATATTTTACACAATAGCTCGTATCGAGTCCTCCTGAGTATGCTAAGATTAATTTTTTCATTACTTATTTTTTTTAAGGAATAGCTTTTCCTTTATTTGTTTCAGCCTGTTAAAAACAGGTGCTTTTACAGTATTTTTTTCTGTGGATTTTGATTCTTTTGATGGGTCATAGAGCATCCCCGTGCATAAGCACATCTTTTGCTCTGTACGTGTGAGCACGTCAAAGTTCTTGCAGGTCTGGCAACCTTTCCAGAAGCTTTCATCTGTTGTGAGTTCAGAAAACGTGACGGGTTTATAACCAAGGTCACTATTAATCTTCATCACGGCTAAACCCGTAGTGATTCCGAAGATTTTTGCATCTGGATAACGCTTTCGCGAAAGCGTAAATATCTCTCCTTTAATTTTTTTGGCAAGTCCCTGTCCTCTGAAGTCTGGGTGAACAATAAGTCCAGAGTTGGCAATAAATTTTTCGTGTCCCCAGGCTTCTATATAACAGAAGCCCGCAAAAACGTCTCCCTCTAAAGCGATGACAGCATTACCTGCTTCCATCTTTGAGATGACATATTCTGGAGTTCTACGAGCGATTCCTGTACCACGTACCTTAGATGACTCTGCGATGGTATCACAGATAATCTGAGCATATGGTGTGTGCGAAATCGTGGCTACAACAATTTGCATAGCGATGATTTAAGTTAAAATGTATATTGAAAATGTGACGGTTCCTTTTGTGGAAAACGGGATAGGACTCACCTACCATCCCTCATTAATGAGCTACCCTTACGGGCGGCGGCGGAAGCGTCGTACAGGAACAGGAAGTAATTGCATAGCAGGTCTTGCAGCAAGAAGTGCTGTAAGGCTATTTGAGATATGTGCAATTATTCTATTCATACTAATGGCTCAAAGGTAGCAACTTATTTGAGCTAGCAATGCACTTTTAGTATTAATTATATAAAAACTATCTTTTTTATATAATTAAATAAGATTTTTAGACTTTACTACAAGAATCTTATTTAATGCCTTTTAGATTATGAAATAGTCAACATAAGGGGTTTAAAACAAAAGAGGCTAGCGCATAATGCGCTAGCCTCTTTATAAAAATAATAACTAAATCTTACAGTTACTTTGCAATATTGACCGCTCTGGTCTCTCGTATTACGGTAACTTTTACTTGACCTGGGTAGGTCATATCTGTTTGAATTTTTTGAGAAATTTCAAAAGATAGTGATGAAGCTTTATCATCATTAACCTTCTCACTCTCTACAATAACACGTAGTTCACGTCCTGCTTGAATAGCATAAGCCTTCTTCACACCTTGGAATCCAAAAGCTATTTCCTCAAGATCCTTAAGACGTTGTATGTATGAATCTAATACCTGACGGCGTGCACCTGGTCTCGCTCCACTTATAGCATCACAAACCTGTACAATAGGAGAAAGCAAACTTGTCATCTCAATCTCATCGTGGTGAGCACCTATGGCATTACACACGTCTGGCTTCTCTCCATACTTCTCTGCCCATTGCATTCCTAAGATTGCGTGTGGTGTTTCTGTCTCTGTATCTGGCACTTTACCTATATCGTGCAGAAGTCCAGCTCTACGAGCAAGTTTTGCGTTTACGCCCAACTCTGCTGCCATCACACTACAAAGTTTTGCAACTTCTCTACTGTGTTGTAGTAGGTTTTGACCATAAGAAGAACGGTACTTCATACGCCCTACTGCTTTAATAAGCTCTGGGTGTAAACCGTGTATTCCTAAGTCGATTACTGTGCGCTTTCCTACTTCTACAATCTCTTGCTCAATTTGTCTCGTTGTTTTCTGTACAACTTCTTCAATTCTTGCTGGGTGTATACGACCATCTGTTACAAGTTTGTGTAATGATAAACGAGCCACCTCACGACGCACACTGTCAAAACAAGAAAGTATAATTGCCTCAGGAGTATCATCTACAATAATCTCAACACCCGTTGCTGCTTCAATAGCACGTATATTACGACCTTCTCTACCTATAATTCTACCTTTTACATCGTCACTTTCAAGGTTAAAAACAGATACACAGTTTTCAACTGCTTCCTCTGTTCCTATGCGTTGTATGGTATTAATGATAATCTTTTTGGCCTCTTGCTCTGCAGTCATTTTTGCCTCTTCGATAGAAGTTTGCACGTGCTTCATAGCATCTGCCTTGGCTTGATCTTTCAGAGTAGTTACAAGTTGACTTTTTGCTTCTTCGGCAGAAAGTCCTGAGATTACCTCAAGTTGCTGCACCGTACTCTGGTGCATTTTTTCAGCTTCGGCCTTTTTCTTATCAACGTATTCTAAACGCTTATCGTAATCTTTAATTCTATCTTCAAGAGATTGATTTAATTTTTTATTTCGCGAGAGCTCACCACTTACTTGAGATTCTTTATCACGAGTGCGCTTCTCTGCATCGTTCATTTTTTTATCTCTTCCTAGGATTACTTTTTCGTGCTCTGCTTTAAGCTCGATAAATTTTTCTTTGGCTTGAAGTATTTTGTCTTTTTTGATAGACTCGCCCTCAGACTTAGCTTCTTTTAAGATGCCCTGAGCACTTTTCTTTGCGCGTTTAATGATTTGTGATGCATTGTTACGTTCTAACATTTTTGCAATAAGAAATCCTAGTGCAAGAGCAATCACACCTACTATAAACAAGAGTGCGTTATGTTCCATAATTTTGACTTAATATTATAATGCCTTTACAGGCGCTACTGATGGTTGATTGTTAAGGCTTTTAAGCCTCACTATCTCGCGATGAGATATAAAAAAAGCCCACATTGATAGTGCATTTCGTATAAACTCCTAATAGTAAGGATTAGAGCTATAAAGCTGATCAAGGTTCCGTCTACCTAGAACAAGTCTAGTAACGGCGTGCTTTTACAACTTAGAGTCACTCTTTATAAAAAATAACTGTTGAGTTTATCAAAATAATAATCAATGCAGGCAGTAATATGCTGTTGTATGTAAAGAACGTTATGACAAACTATCATCAAGGAGGTCTGCCAGCTTTTGTAATCTAGCCGCAGTTTCCTCACTTAGAGAGTCTTCACTTATAGTTTTTTGGGTAACCTGAGATGCAAATTGAAGTGCACACATTGCGAGTACATCCTGTTTATCTCTAACGGCATAGCTTTGCTCAAATTGCTTGACCATTGCCTCAATCTCTTTTGTTGCTTTACGCAATCCCTCTTCTTGAGATGGATGAATCGTGAGTGGGTATACACGATCTGCTATAGACAACTTGATTTTGAGCTTGTCTGCCATAATTTATTATTCTGCAAGCGATGCAATACAAGCATCTATCTCACGCACTAAAGAGTTTATCTTTAGTTTGGTTTCCCTTTTATAATCGTTACTGCCTAGTAATGCATTTGCGGTTTTGAGAGTCTTTATCTTCTGCTCACGATTTTCTAACACCTCTTTTAGTTTTAGATTTTCTTGTTGCAATGCGGTAAGTTCTGTTTCCAGTTCTACCCGTGTTTGCTTCACATCTTTGTATTGTTTCAACAAAGCAGCGATTTTGTACTCAAGAGAATCTACAACTTCAGAAAGACTACTCATAAAACATCTGCATTTCTACGTAACACAAAGTTAACATTTGAAAAATAGCCGTGCAATGGATAGTCGTTAAAATTTAAAAGTCACAATTTGTGATAGTAAATCAATACTTTTTTAATGACAAATTTTCTTTTTTAAGCTTTCGCGAAAGCGTAATCACACCCCTTATGATGCTAATAACAATTAGCAAAATTAAATACTTGACGTATCAAACTCTGAGTAAAATGTATATGCATAAACTTAATAACAAATGTTCTTGTGGGGCATTATACCTATTTTTGTAAAAACCAATTTCCTACTGTGACTTTTACAAAAACAACCGAAACGGATTCTCGCTACGACAATTTAGAACATATGAGCACCTCAGAGCTGCTCATTAATATCAATAAAGAAGATAAAACGGTACCGCTTGCTGTTGAAAAAGCCTTACCTCAAATTGAAAAACTTATAGAAGCGATTGTTCTTAAAATGAAAAAAGGAGGACGCCTTTTTTATATGGGAGCAGGCACTAGCGGAAGACTAGGTGTGGTAGACGCCAGCGAGTGTCCACCTACATTTGGTGTAAGTAAAGATCTAGTAGTAGGAATAATTGCGGGTGGTGACAAAGCTATAAGAGATGCTGTCGAGTTTGCCGAAGATAGTACAAATCAAGGGTGGAATGACCTTAAGTCACACAATATAACAAGCGACGATGTTGTAATAGGTATTGCCGCATCTGGCACCACACCTTACGTAATAGCCGCTCTTGAAGCGTGTAATGCAAATACTATTACAACAGGTTGTATTACTTGCAATGCCGGGAGTCCTCTCGCGCAAACGGCTCTTTATCCTATAGAAGTAGTTGTAGGACCGGAGTTTGTAACTGGCAGCTCACGTATGAAAGCAGGTACAGCACAAAAACTTGTGCTGAATATGATCTCAACAGCTTCGATGATTAAAATGGGTCACGTTAAAGGTAATAAGATGGTAGATATGCAGCTTAGCAATGATAAGCTAGTAGATCGCGGTACAAAAATGATTGCAAACCACTTGAAAATAGACTACAACGAGGCTAATAGATTACTAACAGCACACGGGAGCGTGCGTAAAGCGATAGACAACTATGCACACAAATAAAGAAAAGTTACTAAAAGGTGTTAAGCTTATGGGCGGTACACTACTACTTCTCATTACGGCTCCTATTGTTCTCAACTCTTCGTTTAAGAACCAAGACCACCCGATGTTTATACCTGTGTTAGGCATAGGTATAGTTCTACTGGTTGCAGCGATTTATTTTGGTTTCAAAGGAATACGGACTCTTATGGGAGCACTCTTTAATGATTAGTTATCAAAGTAACAACCTATAAACATATTATATACCCTCTCTTTTTGGTACTGGCGTAGAAGGATTGTAACCGAATCCAGGAATTTCTATCTCCACATTTAGCGATTGCATCATATAACTTATAATAGCATAGTGATGCGTTGCGTGTGTATTTGCTTGAGCGAGTATACTCTCAAGTGTATACATAATAGTTTCCTTGCCCTCTCCTAGGTTATCTGTCACCTTAAGTAGGTAATCTGTATTTACTCCTATAAAAGACACTAACCGCGCCTGTATAGCGTTTATCTTTTCCTTTGCTGCTATAGGATTTTTTGAAATTACTTCATCTCGTTTTCGTGCCGTTAGATCAATATTATTTGATTGGAGACCTTCTATAATACAATCAAAAAAGTCTAGTGCGTGACGTATATGAGAACCTATACTGCTATAATAAGGACCAATAGAGGCATCTGTATATGTTTCAAGAGTTATGCTATCTATAAGCGATATAGCATTGCCTAAATTATTGTTTATTGTGCGTACAATTTCCTTTCTCATAGTAATCCCTTTTACCAAATATAATATATAAGAACTTTATAGTCGGTACTTAGAAATTTACATTACAATAAATGAAAGTTTTAAAGAGGTTTTCCTTGACTTTCTTGTATAAAAAAAGCTCCAACACATTTCTGTATTGGAGCTTAAAAAGGCGGCGACCTACTCTCC
>NZ_CANMDS010000003.1 GCF_947496725.1 uncultured Dokdonia sp. | reverse complement strand
AATCCTAACTCTGAGTATGAGTTTGCACTAGATGATGGCCCGTTCCAGAGTAGTACGACTTTTACAAATGTGACTCCAGGGACACACACCATTTTTGGAAGACTAGCAAGTGGTAACTGTTCGATCTCTGAGTTTGAGATAGGGATTATAGATTACCCACGCTTCTTTACACCTAATGCAGATGGTTTCCACGATACGTGGAATATCATAGGGCTAGGGGTAGACCCTAACCTGAATGCGAAGATCTTTATCTTTGATAGATACGGGAAGCTCTTAAAACAACTGAGCCCTACAAGCCCAGGATGGGACGGTACCTTTAATGGACAACCGATGCCAAGTAACGACTACTGGTTTAGAGTAGAGTTTACAGAGGTAGATGACCTAGGGACACAGAGAACCATAAATGGTCACTTTACGTTGAAGCGATAGGTAACCATCACGTTGTACTATAAAAAAACTCCCTACGGCTGTAGGGAGTTTTTTTATGATGTTGTTTTAGTCTTAACCTTTAGAAGCTATATATAATAGCTTAATTTAGATTTAATAGGAGAGTGGTTACTTTCGCGAAAGCGTAAAACAAGATATAAGGATCTTAGAGTATGTATGTTTATTATCTAAACTAATGTATGGTTTTTGTGGAATAAGAGAACCTTAAAAAACATCATCATCTTCCTCCTCTTCATCTATAATCTCATCGTCTTCATCATTAATTAGTTTTAGGTCTAAAGGAGAGTCTGCGGGTATGGTAACAATTTTACCATTCCAACGTACACGTTTAAGCTCTTGGTCAAGATTTACACCATATAAACGATCAAATATTTTGGTTCTGATTGTATACGTTATAGCTGCGACAAGGGCTATAATAGGTATGATAATGTAGAATTCATCATCATCTACAAATTGTATATCATCATTAAGTATACTATATATCTGGAAAACATACATCGCTATTGGAACTAAAATAGAATGATACCACCAGTGTTTACAGGTGAAAAACCAGATTAATAATAAGATAAAGGGAACAATTTTGCTAAAAACTACCCAAGCTAAGGTGTGAATACTTTCGTAATAATTACTGTGTATGGTACCAAACAAAGAGGATTCCCAAGTTTTTACGTTTGGGAATCCTTGATATACATAAAATAGTATAGGCGATAGCACTATACATAAAGCAATTATAGTACTTACAGATAAAATTTTTCTTTTATCCGTGTGTTGGTACTTTAATTGCTGCTTTTTCGATTGCTTGTTCTGCATTTTCTGTTATTGCAGTGTACGTTAATGCTGTTGCTCCTGCGATAAGCAGGCCTAATAGTAAAGCTTTAATTTTCATAATTTAGAGTGTTTTGAGTATTAATGATTTGTTGATACAAACATCACTCAATTCTATCAAATTATAACCAATTGCTTTTTTTTGTACATTCGCGCCTTTTTTGAAAAAAAATACACGAAAACAACATTTTACACTTGTTAGGGGTTATCTATTAAAATCTTATTTTTCGATTAAAAGTTTTATGTTATGTTTTTTGTCAATAAGTAAAATTCAATTATCAGAAAAAACTTACATTTTCAATAAATTACATTAACATAATTTTAACATAATTAATTTATTGATATTACTCTTTTATTAGTGTTTTGCTTCTCTATCTTGATAATATCTGCTTCTTTTGGTAAAAATTTTGAAATATTATCAGGCCACTCAATAAATATCCAGTCACCATTATATATATATTCTTCAAATCCCATATCAAGCGCTTCTTCTTGATTTGTGATTCTATAAAAGTCAAAGTGGTAAATGAGCTGGTCATTACCTGTGACATATTCATTAACAATAGAAAAAGTGGGGCTACTTATGGTGTCTGTCACACCAAGTTTTTTTGCAATGGCATTAATAAGTGTTGTTTTACCAGCACCCATCTCTCCATAAAAAAGCAATACGTTGCTTTGGACGGTAGTGACGATTTTATCTGCAATAGCTTCTATATCAGATAAATCATAAGATATTTGCATTATTAAGTATTTTAAGGGCGTTGCTAATATAAGAATTTTTTAAACTTTTATCGTTCAAATACTATATACGAGTCTTAATATATCTAAATACGTAGGAATATTCTTTCAATCAAGGATTGTGATAATAATTGTCAATTCATTTAGAAAAACTGGCATAAAGTTTTTGAATAGAATTTTACTCCTTTCCTTAAGAAGTAGGAAGGAGGAGTACAAAACTGTTGTCTTCTAATAAAAAGAAATAAAAATTTTGAAAGAAGTAGTGCGAGAGCAATACTTAATATAATTCTAATAAATCGATGTCAATCTGTAATAGATTTGAAGGTAACATTTGATTAACTGTTAGACCCCTTCATATAACTTGTTTTAGTTGCAAACCCCTAATATGTAGTATAAAAACGAGTTAATAAACACCGATTATTAGAATTGTGATAGTACCTTAAATTACAATTAATCCATTGTATATAGTAAATTACATCAGGTACTTGTCCATTTTTTGATTGTCCTTAAACGACATTAATAATTTAAAGGTCTTGTTTTATACCATACCAATCAACTAGGGTATAGGTACATTTATAAATATACCGTCTATATTTATCTTTTTACCGAAATTGCAGTGTGCTGAAAGACAAAGGTTTGGTCGTTGTTTTGTCCATTTAAAGTAAAAAAGGCATAATGTATTTCAAATAGACATTTGAAGTCAAAAAACCTGCTAAAATGACGGCATAAAACAGCGGTACGACATACACTTACTTTTATGTTTTAAGTAAAAACTATTAGGTGTTATTCATTTAATGAATTAAGTAAGAAATTTCGTTTGTTTATCAATGAATGTATATTTTTGAGTTTTACTTGCTATTTATGAAGAAGCGCGTTTTTCTCCTCTTTTTATTTTATTTTGTTGTAACTATTTCTGGTAATGCTCAAGATTTACCCTTCCTAATAGATAATAAGGTCCCAGACTCTATACGACTACAAGATTATCAAGCAGTAAGGAAAAAATTCTTTGAACTTACTTACAAAGACCCTCAAGTAATTGATACGCTATTATTAGAGTTGTACAGTAA
The DNA here is from genome assembly GCF_947496725.1 of uncultured Dokdonia sp. GTDB lineage: Bacteria > Bacteroidota > Bacteroidia > Flavobacteriales > Flavobacteriaceae > Dokdonia. The sequence continues at coordinate 558,668 of NZ_CANMDS010000003.1, read as the reverse complement.
AGATTTAATAATCAAAGCAACAGAGAAAAATGATCATCTAGAAGTCTCTAAATTTTATATTACACTAAGTGATTACCGAGAGAATAGTTTACCTACCATTGATTATGTAATAGGGTATACCACAATACATAATCTTGACGAGTTTTACATTGAGGCTTTAATAAGTAAAGCTCTTTATTTTATACGGATAGAATCTAATTTAGAAGAAGCTTATAGTTTAACTCAAGAGGCTTATGATAAGAATCAACGTTTTAATAATCCAGTTATAGCGTATACTACAAAAAATATTATGGCTTTATTACTAGAAGACAGTGGTAAGTCTAAGGAGGGTATTAAAATGTATTTAGAACTTGAAGAGTTACATCATACTGATGTAATTAATGAAATATTTAAGTTTGGGACAGATCAATATATTAAGGAAGCTCTTACAGAGATACAGTATAGTCTGGCTTTAACATATTTTAAACTTAAAAAATATAAAAAAGCTTCTGAATATATTAACAAAGTAAAGGAGTATGCAGATATCTCTGGTAGTAAAGAATATCTTAGCGCGTATTTAGGCTTAAAAGGTGGTATTTTAATAAGAAAAGAAAACTATACAGAAGGTTTGAAATTAACCAACGAATATCTAGATGTTTCTATTAACCGAAATAATAACGAGTTTTCTCACTCCTATACAATGCAAGGCATCGCCTACAAGGGCTTAAGTCAACCTGAGAAGGCTCTAACTTCATTTCTTACAGCCGATAGTTTACGTGATATTGCAGGATCAGATTATTTCTTTTCAGATTTAAAAGTTACTTATGATTATCTACACAATCATTATAAACAAACAGGAGATGTAGCTAGACAAATTGAATATCTCAATAAGATGATTGCTTATGAAGAGGAGTATGGTAAACTTAGCCAGAATGTAGGTGACGAGATAATAGCGTCTTACACGTTACCAGAGTTGCTGTCAGAAAAAGAAAATGCGATAAAGACATTAGAACAAGAAAAAGAAAGCAAGAACATTGGTTTAATACTATTTGTAATATTGGGGCTGGCAGCGGTAAGCTTTGCGGTTTATCAATATAGAAGACGACTCAAGTTAAAGCAACGTTTTATAAACTTAAGAGATACTTATAGTGAACGCATAACCACTGAGGAGAAACGAGAAGAAGCTACTGCAGTCAAGCTGCCTGTTGTAGAAGATCATATAGAAGGCGCATTATCACATATTAAACCAGCCCAGCTTGAAAAGATACAAGAAGGCTTAGATCGTTTTGAGAAAAAGGCTCTTTTTACATCTCATAACGTGACCCTCAAGAGTCTTGCCATACAAATAGGGACAAACGCTTCTTACCTTTCGAAATATATTAATGTAGAAAAATCTGAGAATTTTTCTACTTACTTAAATGATTTGAGAATTAATTATGTCCTTAAAGAGCTTTATAACAATCCAAAATTAAAATCTTACACGGTCGCCGCTATAGCAGAGGAGGTAGGCTTTTCTAACGTAAAATCATTTTCAACACACTTTAAACGTGTCACTGGGCTTTCGGTCTCCTATTTTATAAAAAATCTTTCTAGTGAGCGAGACAGCTTTTCTAATGAGGAGAAGGACGGCGTTATCAACCTTTCTGATCGTGTGAATAAAGCTGGTTAAGTAATATTTGTTTTTTAGTACGCTTTCGCGAAAGCGTACTTACTCTTTGTAATATTGAAGTTTTATATGATCAATAGGTGGCTTAAAGTATAACTAGATTGTAAAGACGTAAGAAATTTCGTAAAATTTAAAATGTAATCTTTATTTTTGTCGGCTATTAGTTAGTTTCCCTTATGAAGGTTTACACCTTATATTTCTTAACAATACTTCTTTGCCTACCAGCTTTGGTATCCAGCCAAGACCTACCGTATATCACAGATCAAGAAGTACCAGATTCTATAGCTTCTATAGACTACTCAGTACTTAGAAAACAGTTTTTTAAATTTGCAGTTGAGCCACCTGCAGATGTAGATTCACTCACTATAGAACTCTATGCTAAGTCTCTGATTATAGAAGCTCAGCAAAAAGAGCTAAAAGCTGACTTTGCTAAATTTTATAGTAATTTGGGTACTTTTAGAGGAGATATTGCAAGTATAGATTATGCACTTCAACATACAGACAAACAAGAATCATCAGACTTATATGAGCAGATATTAATTGAAAAGGCTATCAATCTTCTTTACATTGATCAACTACAAGAATCTTATGATACAGCTCAAGAGGCCTTAAAATTTGCAGAAAAATCTAAAAACTTATCAAATGAATGGTCTCTAAAAAACTTAATAGCAGTATTACTTGTTAATAATAATAAAGCCGTTGAGGGAATACAAGTTTTAAAAGAAATTGAAAAGACCTACAGTACAGATAAGATCAGAAAAATATTTCTATATGGTGATGAAGCTTTTTATAAAGAAACATTGGCATCTGTGCAATATAATATTGCTACTGCTTATTATGATATAAATGAATTAGACAGCGCCACACATTATATATCAAAGATTGAGCAATATGCAAAAGATGCTAGTGATAATGACTATTATTTATCCTACGTAGGGTTACAAGCAGGCATCTATATTAAATCACATAATTTTAAAGAGGGATTAAAGTTTACTAATCAATATTTGGTTGAAAATCTAGATGCAGATGATGATGAGTTATCACGCTCTTATGCTTTAAAAGGTATTGCTCATAAAGGACTACGGCAGCCTGAAGAGGCGCTCGCTTCATTTCTTAAAACTGATAGTTTACACAAGACTGGTGGTGCAGATTATTTCTTTCAAGAACTTAAAACCACCTACGATTACCTCCTTACACACTACAAAAACACGGGTAATAGCACAAAACAAATTGAGTACCTAAATAAAATGATAACCTATGAAGAGGATTATGGATCACTTAGTAAAACCATAGGTGATGGTATTGTAGCATCTTATACGATCCCTCAATTACTCTCAGAAAAGGAAGCAGTCATACAAAGTCTTGAGGGTGATAAAAAACAGCGCACGGTTGGTCTTATTTTTTTTATAAGCCTAGGGTTACTTGCCCTATTTTATGCGCTTATTCAATATAGAAAGCGACGTATTTTAAAACAACGTTTTGAAAAATTGCGCGCCATATATAGTGAGTGGGTCGTACAAGAAACAAACCCTATAATGGAAGCCGAAGAAACCTTAGCAGTTGTAAAAGCTGAGCAAGACGGCCCTTTATCACACATAAAGCCAGCGCAACTAGAAAAGATACAAGAAGGTCTAGACCGTTTTGAGAAAAAGGCCCTTTTTACTTCTCATAACGTGACGCTTAAGAGTCTTGCTGCACAAATAGGAACAAACGCCTCCTATCTTTCTAAATACATTAACGTAGAAAAATCTGATAATTTTTCTACGTACCTAAGTGATTTACGTGTTAATTATGTGCTTACGGAGCTGTATGCTTCTCATAAACTACGTTCATACACCGTTGCCGCCATTGCAGAGGAGATAGGTTTTTCTAACGTAAAATCATTTTCTACACACTTTAAGCGTGTGACTGGACTCTCTGTATCTTATTTTATTAAGAATCTAGAGGGTATTAAAGAGACTGCTGTGACAAAAAAAGATGATAATGTGATAGACTTTTTAGAGCGAATTAATAAAACGGGGTAACTACGTTTTGATATTTTATAGCATCACAAAAAAACCACAGCTTCTGGCTGTGGTTTTTTTAGTTGAGTTTACGCTTTCGCGAAAGCGTAATACGTCTATTTAGGTTCCATTACAACAAATGGAATCACCATTTCTTCAAGGCTCACGCCTCCGTGCTGGTAGGTATTTCTATAATAACTCACGTAGTGATTAAAATTATTTGGGTAGGCAAAAAAGAGGTCACTCTTTGCAAAAATATAAGAGCTACTCATATTTATAGAAGGTAAGTGTATGGTGCGCGGGTCTGGTGCTGCGAGTACATCTTTATCTTCATAGGTGAGGCTACGGCCTGTTTTATAACGTAGGTTAAGACTCGTGTTTTTATCACCTATTACCTTAGATGGATTTTTTACATTTATAGTACCGTGATCTGTAGTAAGAACCAGCTTCATACCTAGCTCTTGTGCTTGCTGTATCATAGAGAGCAGCGGTGAGTTTTTAAACCAGCTCTCTGTAAGAGAGCGGTATGCCTTATCATTACTAGCTAGTTCTTTTATGACCTCCATCTCGGTTTTAGAGTGGGAGAGCATATCTACAAAGTTATAGACCACCACAGTAAGGTCATTATCCTTCTGAGACTTAAAGTTGTCTGCTAGCTTTTTACCATTTTTAAGATTAGTGATTTTGTGGTATTCCCACTTTACATCTAGGCTTAATCTCTTAAGTTGCGCCTCAAGAAAAGCCGCCTCGTGCATATTTTTTCCTCCCTCGTCTGTGTCATCAAGCCATAGGTTGGGGTGCTTCTTTTTCATATCTTCTGGCATAAGCCCAGAAAATATGGCATTACGAGCATACTGTGTTGCCGTAGGGAGTATACTGTAGTAAGGCTCTTCTTCTACTTTTTTATAATGAGCAGCAAGGTGTGGCTCAAAAGCCTTCCACTGGTCATAGCGCATATTATCTATCACTACAAAAAGGGTAGGAGTACCCTTTTTAATATGAGGTTGTACCTTGTCTTTAAACAAGGTGTGAGACATTGTAGGGGCCTCATAACCGTCAAACCAGTCTGGGTAATTTTTATCTATAAATTTACAAAACTGGTTATTTGCCTCTGTTTTTTGAGACTCTAGAATCTCAAACATCCCGCTATCTTCTATGCCTTCTAGCTCCATCTCCCAGTAAATGAGTTTCTGGTACAGTTCGCTCCACTCCTCAAAACTATTTATCATAGAGAGGTCCATCGCAATTTTTCTAAACTCTTGCTGGTATGAGGATGTTGTTTTCTGGCTTATAAGACGGCTATGGTCAAGGTTTTTCTTTAAGCTTAGTAAGATCTGGTTAGGATTTACCGGTTTTATAAGGTAGTCTACTATTTTTGAGCCTATGGCTTCCTCCATAATGTACTCTTCTTCGCTCTTAGTGATCATCACGACGGGTACATTTTCTCTTTTATTTTTTATCTCATTGAGCGTCTCAAGCCCCGTGAGGCCAGGCATATTCTCATCTAGAAATATGATATCAAAGTTTTGCTCATCTATCATATCTACTGCCTCTGCACCGTTATCACAGGTGGTCACGCTATAGTTTTTCTTTTCCAGAAAGAGGATGTGTGGTTTTAATAAGTCTATTTCGTCGTCTACCCAGAGTATTTGTATGTTGCTCATATATATAGTTAGTTCTTTAGTGGCCTTACCGTTGTATGGTGAAACCTTATATTTGTAAGGAGTACGCTTTCGCGAAAGCGTAAAACAACAGAATTTAAACTTTTTCTATTGCAGTCTTCCAAAGTTACAATTATTAACGACCCAATTTATGGGTTTATTACCATACCAAATGGGGTGCTCTTTGATCTCATACAGCATAAATATTTTCAGCGACTGAGGCGTATCACCCAGATGGGACTTTCTTATCTAGTATATCCTGGGGCGCACCACACCAGATTTCAGCACGCTATAGGCTGTCTGGGTGTAATGCAAAAAGCGCTCAAAGTCCTTATAGACAAAGGTGTTGTTATATCTGAGGCAGAGCAAGAAGCTGTACTTATAGCCATCTTATTACACGATATAGGTCACGGTCCTTTTTCTCACGCGATGGAGCATAGCATTGTAGATGGGGTGAGTCACGAAGACATTTCTACCTTATTTATGGAGGCTCTCAATGAGGAGTTTAACGGAAGTTTAACGCTCGCCATACAGATTTTTGAAGGGTCATATCATCGCTCCTTTTTAAATCAGCTGGTTTCTGGGCAGCTAGATATGGATCGTACAGACTACCTCAAGCGCGATAGCTTTTATACGGGTATGGCAGAGGGTAATATTAATACAGAGCGCATAGTCGCAATGCTCAATGTAAAGGATGACCACCTAGTAGTAGAAGAAAAAGGTGTGTATACGGTAGAGAAGTTTCTCGTGGCGCGACGCCTTATGTACTGGCAAGTGTATTTACATAAAACAGGTATTGTGGCAGAGCAGTTACTCACACGCGTGCTTAAAAGAGCAAAAGAGCTCTCGCGAGAGGGTGAGATATTACCTTCTAGCAAGGCACTGCAGTTCTTTTTACAAAATCAAATAGATAGCGATACCATAAAAAAGAGCTTAGATACCTTTGCACAGCTTGATGATTATGACATTATTTCGGCAATGAAGGAGTGGTGCTCGCATAAGGACTTTGTGCTTTCTGAGCTGTCTAAGAGTATTATAAATAGAGACTTATTAAAAGTAAAAATACGTAAGAAGCCATTTGCTCCAGCAAAGCTAGAGAAGCATAGAAGCGCCCTTATGGAGCAGTATGGTATCTCTCAAGAAGAGGCAAATTACTTTGTAATTACGGGTACGATATCTAATCAAGCGTATAATTATAAAAAAGGGGGTATTAATATATTATTGAGTAATGGAAAGATTGTAGATGTTGTAAAGGCTAGTGACCAGCTTAGTTTAAAATCGCTTACTAAAGAAGTAGTTAAAAACTATCTGTGTTACCCAAAACCTAAACGTTAATTTTTCCTATTTTTGTGCTTTATGAAATTTACCGCAACCCAAATCGCAGGCATACTAGAAGGGACCGTAGAAGGTAACCCAGAAGTAGAGGTCTCTAAGCTCGCCAAAATAGAAGAAGGAACCCCAGGGTCTCTTACTTTTCTGGCAAACCCTAAGTATACATCATACATCTACTCAACAGAGGCAAGTATTGCCATTGTGGGTAATGATTTTGTGGCAGATCAAGAAGTTAAGCCTACGCTCATACGTGTAGAAGATGCTTACAAGTCTTTTTCAAAATTACTAGAATACTATAATCAAGTAAAACTTAATAAGTCCGGTATAGAGCAACCTTGTTTTATATCAGATACGGCTAGTTATGGTGAAGGACTATATCTAGGTGCATTTTCTTACTTAGGTGATAACGTACGTATAGGTGATAATGTAAAGATTTATCCTAATGTATATATAGGTGATAATGTAACTATAGGTGATAACTGCGTGCTTTTTGCAGGGTCTAAGGTGTACTCAGACAGTGTGATAGGTAATACTGTTTATATACACAGTGGTGCTATAGTGGGCGCAGATGGATTTGGCTTTACGCCAAATGAAAAAGGGGAGTATAGTAAAGTACCACAAACAGGTAATGTAATTATAGAAGATCACGTAGATATAGGTGCTGGTACTACTATAGATCGTGCTACCCTAGGATCTACTATTATAAGAAAAGGAGTAAAACTAGATAACCAAATACAGATTGCACATAACGTAGAGATAGGTGCACACACCGCTATTGCTGCTCAGACAGGAGTTGCCGGGTCTACTAAGATAGGGAAGCACTGTCTTATAGGTGGGCAAGTAGGTATCTCTGGTCACCTCACTATAGGCGATAAAGTGCGCATACAAGCACAATCTGGTATAGGAAGAAATATAAAAGATGGTGAAGTGCTGCAAGGCTCTCCATCATTTAACTACGCAGACTGGAACCGCTCATATGTACATTTTAAAAATTTACCAAAAATTGTACAAGCGGTAAACAAACTAGAAAAACAACAAAACAATGGGTAACGCTAAAGCACAACAACGTACGATAGCAAAAGAAGTAAGCCTTACAGGAGTAGGTTTGCATACTGGTGCAAATGTAAAAATGACATTTAAGCCAGCACCAGAAAATCACGGGTACAAGTTTAAGCGATTAGACATTGAAGGCGAGCCTATTCTCAATGCAGATGCCTCTCTTGTGACTAACACGCAGCGAGGGACTAACCTTGAGAAGAACGGTGTTGCTATACAAACTACAGAGCACGTTCTTGCAGCTTGTGTAGGTCTAGAGATAGATAACCTGCTTATCGAGCTAGACGCATCTGAGCCGCCTATAATGGATGGATCGTCAAAGTTTTTTGTAGAAGCACTAGAAGAAGCAGGTATACAAGAGCAAGAAGCTATACGAGATGAGTATATTGTAAAAGAAGTGATTACCTACAGAGATGAAGAAACGGGTAGTGAGATTATCCTTATGCCATCAGACGAGTATCAGGTAACTACAATGGTGGACTTTGGTACAAAGGTGCTAGGTACTCAAAATGCAAGTATACAGCACATTTCAGAGTTTAAAGAAGAGATATCAGATAGTAGAACTTTTAGTTTTCTACACGAGATAGAGATGCTACTTGAGCACGGTCTTATAAAAGGAGGTGATCTTAACAATGCAATTGTATATGTAGATAAGGAATTATCACCTAGTACAATGGAAAAGTTACGCGTAGCCTTTAATAAAGATCACATTGCGGTAAAACCTAACGGTATTTTAGACAACCTTACTTTGCATCACGCAAACGAGGCAGCACGTCATAAATTACTTGATGTAATAGGAGATCTTGCACTTGCAGGTACTCGTATACGTGGTAAAGTAATAGCAAATAAGCCTGGGCATTTTGTAAATACACAGTTTGCAAAGAAGCTACAGAAAATGATAAAAAATGAGCGTCGTAACTATGTGCCAGATGTAGACTTACACGCAGCGCCGGTAAAGGATATTAATCAAATTATGGAGATGTTACCACACAGACCTCCATTCTTACTGGTAGATAAAATTCTAGAACTTACAGAAGAGCACGTAATAGGTATAAAAAATGTCACGATGAATGAACCATTCTTCGTAGGGCATTTTCCTGGTGCACCTGTAATGCCAGGAGTACTTCAGATTGAGGCAATGGCACAAACGGGAGGTATACTTGTATTAAGTACAGTGCCAGATCCAGAAAACTATCTTACTTATTTACTTAAAATAGATAACGTAAGATATAAACATCAAGTGGTGCCTGGTGATACGCTTATTTTTAAGCTAGACCTTATGGCGCCTATACGTAGAGGAATTTGCCAGATGCAAGCACGTGCTTATGCAAATGGAAAATTAGTGTCGGAGGCAGAGATAATGGCTCAGATCGTTAAAGTAAAAAATAACTAATATGAATCAGCCATTAGCATATGTGCACCCAGGTGCAAAAATTGCAAAGAATGTAGTGATAGAGCCTTTTACAACCATACATAATAATGTTGTGATAGGAGAGGGAAGCTGGATAGGTTCTAACGTAACTATTATGGAGGGAGCTCGTATAGGGAAGAACGTAAGTATCTTTCCGGGAGCAGTGATCTCTGCAGTACCACAAGATAAAAAGTTTAATGATGAAGATACCGTTACCATTATAGGTGATAACACCACGATACGTGAGTGTGTTACCATAAACCGTGGTACATCAGACCGTATGAAAACTCAAGTAGGTAATAACTGCTGGATTATGGCATACTGTCACATAGCACACGATTGTATAGTGGGCGATAACTGTATTTTTTCTAACAATAGTACACTAGCAGGACACATTACCGTAGGTGATTATGTGGTCCTTGCAGGTATGGCTGCCATACAGCAATTTTGTACCATAGGGAGTCACGCCTTTGTAACCGGTGGATCGCTAGTACGTAAGGATGTACCGCCATTTGTAAAAGCAGGTCGTGAGCCATTAAGTTATGTAGGTATAAACTCTATAGGACTACGTAGACGTGGTTTTACGACAGAAAAGATAAGAGAGATACAAGATATCTTCCGTATACTATACCAAAAGAATTATAACAACTCACAAGCGGTCACTATTATAGAAGCAGAGATGGAGGCAACTCAAGAGCGCGATGAGATCTTACAGTTTATAAAGAACTCTCAACGGGGTATTATGAAGGGGTACTTTAGCTCTTAATAGCTATGTTTACGCTTTCGCGAAAGCGGAATATAAACCATATCAAACAACCTCTAGCTTTAGCCGCGAGGTGACAGAATAATAATCAAGAGGGGAGAGTGGTAATCTTTTCCTATTTTCGCGAAAGCGTTATTTTAACAACAATATCAATATGAGTATCTCGAGCTAAGAGGTAGTCGATTAATTTTAATTTATGGCAACAACATCAGATATCCGTAACGGTCTTTGTTTACACTACAATAATGACATCTATAAAATTGTAGAATTTTTACACGTAAAACCTGGTAAAGGTCCAGCTTTTGTACGTACAAAAATGAAGAGCGTGACAACTGGAAAAGTGTTAGATAACACATTTTCGGCAGGACATAAAATTGAAGAAGTACGTGTAGAAACTCACAAATTTCAGTTTTTATACAATGATGGAGAAGGGTATCACTTTATGAATACCGAAGATTATACACAGATTGCTTTACAAGAAACAGCGCTAGATCGTTCTGACTTATTAAAGGAAGGTGAAGTAGTAACTGTACTTATTAACTCTGAAGACAACTCTCCGCTATCTGTAGATATGCCTGGTTCTGTTATACTAGAAGTAACACATACTGAGCCTGGAGTAAAAGGAAATACGGCTACAAATGCTACAAAACCTGCAACAGTAGAGACAGGTGCAGAGGTAAACGTACCTTTATTTATAAATGAAGGAGATAAGATCAAAATCGAGACTGTAAAAGGTACGTATAAGGAGCGTGTTAAAGAATAAATAATACTAGCTAACTAATTATAAAAATCCCGCAATTTCGCGGGATTTTCTTATTATATTCGTAATCGTGAAATTTAAAAAACAACATACACTTCAAGAAGTTGCTAGTCTCATAGACGCCACATTTGTGGGTGAACCATCATTTCCAGTACTTGGTATGAATGAGATACACGTCGTAGAGGAGGGAGATATCGTATTTGTAGATCACCCTAAGTATTATGATAAAGCGCTTAACAGTGCTGCAACGGTTATACTTATCAATAAAGAGGTAGATTGCCCAGAAGGCAAAGGACTACTTATTTCTGATGATCCTTTTAGAGATTTTAATAAACTTACTACGCATTTTAAACCTTTTGAGAGTGCAGGAGCCAGTGTTGCCAAAACAGCAACAATAGGTGAGGGAACCGTTATACAACCTAATGCCTTTATAGGTAATCACGTTACAATAGGAAAGAATTGCACCATACACTCTAACGTAAGCCTTTACGACCATACGGTAATAGGTGATAATGTGACAATACACGCTGGGAGTATACTGGGTGCAGATGCTTTTTATTATAAAAAACGCCCAGAAGCTTTTGATAAACTTAAATCTGGTGGTCGCGTAGTTATAAAAGATAATGTAGATATAGGTGCTGCTTGTACTATAGATAAAGGCGTTACAGGAGATACTACTGTAGGTGCTGGCACTAAAATAGATAACCAGGTGCACATAGGTCACGATACGGTTATAGGAGAGAAGGTTTTAATAGCCTCTCAGACTGGTATAGCTGGATGTGTAGTTATAGAAGATGAAGTGACATTATGGGGTCAGGTAGGTGTAACCAGTGGTATTACCGTAGGTGGTAAAGCGGTTATCTCTGCACAAAGTGGTGTAAGTAAGTCACTAGAAGGTGGTAAAAGTTATTTTGGATCTCCAGCAGGAGATTTTAGAACAAAATATAAAGAGCTTGCGGCATTGCGACAGGTTCAAGAATTATTAGACAAATTAAATAAACAATAATGGCTAAGAGTAAGAAGAAGATCGTACAAGAGTTTTATAAGTCAGATTTTTTTAATGACACCTCTAACCTTGATAAGTATATGCATCCAGAAATGGAACTTTACTGGAATGCAAAAACTGGATACAATCATATGGATATCCAGGCTGTAAAGGATATGGCAACAGAGGCTGGTAAGTCTTTTGATGCGGTACGACCTCAAATTACACACCTTCTGTCTGACGGTGATAATGTAGTGATACGCTTTACATATCACGTAACTACTATAGAAACACCAGAGGTAGAAGAGCCTATTGCACACTTTATGGCTATATGGGAACTTAAAGACGGATTAATGTACCGTGGTTACCAAATGAGCCAACCTATAGAAGAAGATAAAAAGGCTATGAAGTCTTGGAAGTAAAATTCGTTAATATTTTACTTGAGAATACTTAATCAAACTGCTATTTTTGCAGAGCAAAATTTTAAAACAAACTGATGAGCGTTTTAGTAAATAAAGATTCAAAAATAATTGTTCAAGGATTTACAGGTAGCGAGGGAACTTTCCACGCGGGCCAGATGATCGACTATGGAACAAATGTAGTAGGTGGAGTTACTCCAGGTAAAGGAGGACAAGTACACCTAGATAAGCCTGTTTTTAACACAGTACAAGAAGCTGTAGAAAAAGTAGGAGCAGACACAACTATTATTTTTGTACCGCCAGCATTTGCTGCAGATGCAATTATGGAAGCTGCAGATGCAGGTATCAAAGTAATTATAACAATTACAGAAGGTATCCCTGTTGCAGATATGATCAAAGCATCAGACTATATCGCTACAAAAGAGTGTCGCCTTATAGGACCTAACTGTCCAGGTGTAATCACTCCAGGAGAAGCAAAAGTAGGTATTATGCCAGGTTTTGTTTTTAAAGAAGGAAAAGTAGGTATCGTTTCAAAATCTGGAACACTTACTTATGAAGCTGCAGACCAGGTTGTAAAACAAGGTCTTGGTATCACAACAGCAATCGGTATAGGTGGTGACCCAATTATCGGGACAACTACAAAAGAAGCTGTAGAGTTACTTATAAATGACCCAGCAACAGAAGCTGTCGTAATGATAGGTGAGATAGGTGGTCAACTAGAAGGTGATGCTGCAAAGTGGTATAAAGAAAGCGGAAGCAAGAAGCCAGTTATAGGATTTATAGCCGGAGAGACTGCACCAGCAGGACGTACAATGGGGCACGCAGGTGCAATTGTAGGTGGATCTGATGATACAGCTCAAGCTAAAAAAGCAATTATGAGAGAATGTGGAATACACGTAGTAGATTCTCCAGCAGAAATAGGTAAGAAAGTAGCAGAAGTTTTAGGCTAGTATTTTATCTAATAACTATTAAAAAAACCTCTCAAGTATCGAGAGGTTTTTTTGTGCTTTATGGTTATCGTAATTCTTATATTTGATATATAAATAAGTGGGGTATTACGCTTTCGCGAAAGCGTAGGAAAGAATATGTTAAGTATACCGAGCACTTATTATAAAAACAAAACAGCCAACAGACACAATATTTATAATGAAATTACTAGAGGGAAAAACAGCCATTATTACAGGTGCTAGCCGTGGTATAGGAAAAGGAATAGCAGAGGTTTTTGCACAACACGGAGCAAATGTAGCTTTTACATACAGCTCATCATCTGCCGCGGCAGATGAGCTTGAAAAAAGCTTAGAAGGAACTGGTGTAAAGGTAAAAGGATATAAAAGTAACGCTGCAGACTTTGAGCAGGCACAAGAGCTTGTAAAAAATGTGCTTGAAGATTTTGGCGCGATTGATATCTTGATAAACAACGCAGGTATCACAAAAGATAATCTCCTTATGCGTATGTCTGAAGAAGATTTTGATAAAGTGATAGAAGTAAACCTTAAGTCTATTTTTAATATGACTAAGGCTGTACAGCGCACGATGCTCAAGGCTCGTAAGGGAAGTATCATAAATATGAGCTCTGTAGTAGGAGTAAAAGGAAATGCTGGGCAGGCAAACTATGCAGCATCGAAGGCAGGTATGATAGGTTTTTCAAAATCTATGGCACTAGAGCTAGGTTCTCGTAACATACGTACTAACGTGATTGCACCAGGATTTATCGAGACAGAAATGACAGGTAAGCTAGATGAGGCTACTGTTGCATCGTGGAGAGATGCTATACCGCTTAAACGTGGTGGAAGCCCAGAAGATATTGCAAACGCTTGTGTATTTTTAGCAAGTGATATGAGTGCCTACATCACAGGTCAAGTGATTAATGTAGATGGAGGGATGCTTACCTAAAACAAGGTAAAACTCAATATAATTTAGTCATATACTATTGCAAACAGAGACACTATTATTAATTATTGGAGCTGCTATTCTCTCACTGGGAGTAGCGGTTTTTCAATATTTCTATCGTGTTAAATATAAAAGTAAGCGCAATCGCGTTTATACATTTTTACGATTTTTAACCATTTTTGGATTACTGCTTTTACTTATTAACCCTAAGTATGAGCAAGTATCTTACTACACAGAGAAGCCTTCACTGGCTGTCGCTGTAGATAATTCTTCTAGTATTGCCCACCTTGGTTATGATGGTGTGTCTCAAGAAGTGATATCCCGCTTTCGCGAAAGCGCAAAACTCAACGATGCTTTTGATATTCAGTACTATCAATTTGGAGATGATTTTAAATCACTAGATTCCCTTTCATTTACTAATAAGCAGACTAATATCTCAAACGCTTTGCGTGGTCTTGAAGATATTTATACAACAGATGTAGCTCCCGTCGTTTTACTCTCTGATGGTAATCAAACCTATGGTGAGGCCTACCAGTATGTTGCTCAAAATTATAATCAACAAGTGTATCCTGTTGTACTGGGTGACACTATCATTTATGATGATCTTAAGCTGGGGCAGATCAATGTAAATAGGTATGCTTATATAAATAATAAATTTCCTGTTGAGATATTTGCCACATATAACGGTGAGGGGACTATAAACTCTACTTTATCTGTGCGTTCTGGCGGGAAGGTGCTTCATCGAGAGTCTGTAAATTTTAGCCCAGAAAAAGCATCACAAATTTTTAATATAGAAGTTCCTGCAACACAAGTAGGAGTGAGACAATATAGTGTGAGTCTTGTGCCTGTTGCAAGTGAGAAGAATAAAAGCAATAACTATAAAAACTTTGCGATAGAGGTTATAGATCAAAAAACGAATGTACTTCTTATAAGTAATATAGTTCACCCAGATGTGGGAATGCTTAAAAAGAGTATTGAGAGTAATAGATTGCGCACGGTTACCTTCACAAAACCATCAGACGCGGTTTCTAAAATAAATGAGTATGAACTTATTATACTCTATCAACCAGACGCAAGTTTTAATGATGTCTATAAACAACTAGAAACACTAGCTAAAAATAGTATAACAATAACTGGAGAGCACACTGGCTGGAATGCTATAAATAAATTTCAAAAAACAATCACACAAGAGATTACAGGTCAAACAGAAGAAGTACAAGCTCGGCTTAATCCTAACTTTTCTGCATTTGTAATTGAAGATATAGGTTTTGACGATTTCCCACCCCTAGTTGCGGCCTTTGGAGAGACGCGTTTTAATACAAAAGCAGACATTGCTTTATCACAAAGTATAGGCCTTGTAGAGACTAATCAACCACTTATAGCCACAACAGAAGATAGTGGAAGAAGAGAGGTATATATATTAGGAGAAGGTTTATGGAAGTGGCGAGCACAGAGTTTTGTAGACAAGCGTGATTTTAAATCTTTTGATAATTTTATAGATAATCTAGTACAATATGCTGCTTCAAACAAGAAGAAAAGTAGACTTAACTTAGATTATGAGTCGTTTTACTATGGCAATAAAGCAGTGATGCTTTATGCACAGTACTTTGATAAAAATTACAATTTTGATGCAAGGGCTAAGGTGTCTATAAAAGTGATAAACCAGGAGTCAAAAAAGCTTACAGAGATTCCATTATTACTTAAAAAGAACACCTATCAAGTAGATATGAATAATCTTGAGCCTGGAAGTTATAAGTTTACCGTATCTGTAGCAGATCAAGGTATCGCGCGTTCTGGATCTTTTACAATTGTTCCTTTTGATATAGAGCAACAATTTTTAAATGCAAATGTAACACAGCTACAACTTCTAGCGTCTCATACAGATGGCGGTTTATATAACCCTGTAAGTTTAGATAAACTTATAACGTCGCTCATTGCAGATAATAGATATAAACCTATACAGAAGAGTACAAAAAATAGTGTACCTTTTATAGACTGGAAATTACTACTTGCAATTTTGGCATTATTGCTCGCTTTGGAGTGGTTTATGCGCAAGTATAATGGACTTACTTAAAATTAAAATTAAAAATTAGCTATGGAAAAATTACCTAAAATTGGAGTACCTGTCGTAATAGGCCTCGTTATTCTACTCGTGATTATCACAAAATCTGCCATCACAATAGACTCTGGAGAGGCGGGCGTGTTGTATAAAACATTTGGCGGTGGTGTGGTAACAGATGAGCCACCACTAGGAGAAGGATTTCATCTGGTAGCCCCTTGGAACAAGGTGTACGTTTATGAAGTGCGTCGTCAAGAGCTTTTTGAAAAAATGAAAGTACTATCTTCAAACGGACTAGATATACAACTAGACGCATCTGCTTGGTACAAGCCTAGATATACAGATGTAGGGAAGTTGCACCAAGAGATAGGTGAAGACTACTTACAACGTATCTTATTGCCTACTATACGATCTGCAGCGAGATCTGTTGTGGGGCGTTATACGCCAGAGCAGTTATATTCTTCTAAGAGAGATGCAATACAGTCAGAAATTTTTGAAGAAACAAAAAAGATTATAAAGGATCAGTACATCGAGCTAGATGAGATACTAGTAAGAGATGTAACTTTACCAAATACAATTAAAGAAGCTATCGAGCGAAAATTAAAGCAAGAGCAAGAGTCTCTTGAGTATGAGTTCCGCCTAGTAACAGCTACAAAAGAGGCAGAAAAAGTACGTATAGAAGCACAAGGTAAGGCAGATGCAAACAAGATTCTTAGTGCGTCACTTACAGATAAGATTCTACAAGATAAAGGTATTGATGCAACAATAGAGTTATCAAAATCTCCAAATTCTAAGGTGATAGTTGTAGGTTCTGGTGAATCTGGACTACCATTAATTTTAGGAAATAATTAGAATACTCTCATAAAATTATATGAAAGTGTTAAGATGACGCTTTCGCGAAAGCTTATATCTTTACAGTCTACTCGTCATAATGGGTAGATTGTAAAGATTTTTTTTATGTTTAAATATCAGAAAGTACTTTTATTATTTGGCTTTATACTCGCAGTGAGTTGTGTTCAAAAAGTTGAAAGTCAAAATAGTAAGAAAGGATATGCACCAGAGGCTGTAAAGGCGACATTTCAAGCCAAATATCCAGGAGAGAATGATCCAGACTGGCACGTAGACTCAAATGGAAACTATGAGTCAAGATTTAGAATAGACGGTATAAGGCACCGTGCAGACTTTAATCCTAACGGGGCGTGGATAGAAACAGAGGTGAGTATTGAAAAAGATGAGCTACCTAAGGCAGTAAGAAAGGCTATAGATAAAGACTACAGTCACGAGAAAATCACAGAGATAGAACGTGTACAGAGCGCTGAAAAAGGGCTGTTTTATGACGTAGAGTTTAAGAGAAAAGGTAAAAATAAAGATGTAGAGTTTAATGAGGCAGGGGAGAAGATTAACTAGTTTCCTGTTTGTATTCTATAAAAAAACCACCTACTAGGTGGTTTTTTCATTCATAATCTTCTTTTTTGAGTTCTCAGTATTTGCGTTTTCTAGTTGTGCAGTCGCGGTTAGTAGCTTTGCTTTTGCAACCCATCTGTCCTTTTTAATTCTATCGGGAAAGAATTTTATAAGCTTTGTCACAGCCAGGATGTCTTCATTATTAAAACGACTTATTTGCTCAAATGTATAAATACCTAACTCATTAAGTTTTTCTTCAGTATAAGGTCCTATACCTGTTATTTTTTGTAAATCATTGCGCTCCTCGATAGTAGCTTTACCTATACGTTCATAACTTATAGGATCTTTGACGTCTGACTTTATAAGTTTTTCGGTAAGTACATCTTCAGAAAAGGCTCTATTACGTATTTGAAGATGTTCAAACTCCTCATCCATACGATCTTTTCTAAAAACACCATCTGCCTTTCTATCTAGTTCATCTTGGAGATTGTTAAGCTTGTTTGAAAGTTTTGCAACCTCATCTTTGTGCGCTTGTAGTTTACGTTTTGCTTTAATCTTATTAGATAGCTGTGCGCCTATATAACCTATTATAAATGCAACAAGCGTCATAACAAAGGTCTCTATGTATGCGATAGGTATTGATATGGCCTCTTGTAATACGAGCATTAATCTACTATAATTTCTATTCTATTGTTTTGACGGCGTCCAGATACAGTATTATTAGACGCTATAGGTTCTTCTTCACCTCTAGAGGTGGCTGTAATTTTACTGCGAGGGATCCCTCTTCTGGCGGTAAGATACCATTTTATCTGTCTAGACTTCTTTAATCCTGTGGTAAAATTGTCTCGATCACTCCCTACATTATCAGTATGACCTAGTATGGTAACTTTTTTATTGGGATTATTTTTGAGTAGTTGTTTAAGTTCAGAAGCATAAGCTACGAGCTCTTTGTCTAGTATAAGATCTGTATTGTTGTATCTAGGGTAAAACACTTTACTTGAAAATGATGGTCCATCTGGAATGTCAAATTCATTTTCAAAAGTAATTATAGGTTCGTCCTTTGTTATGTCTATCGTATCGCTAATAGCGATAGATTTTTGAATCTCCTCTGCTAGTAATATTGATGCTTCGCGATCAATGTGCGTGTTTGTAGTGCTATCTATATGTAGCTCGTTTGTGATATTCTTACTTTTATTAATTTTTCCAGTATTGGCAGCGTTGAGTTTAACTTGAGACTCACGAGTAGATGTGGAGTCTAGATCTGCTACAGATGGAGATGTCCTAGTACTTACGTAGTAAATACACGTAAATGACCAAAGCAAAAAAACAAGGAAGGCCCCCAAAAATCCTTTCATAGTAACATATCTGTGCTTTAATTATAATTTTTAAAGCGCTATTTCAAATCTACTAAAAAGTTACGTGTGTTAAGTAATTATTAAATCAGTTTATTCACTTGTTTTTAACAAAAGACTTCTTAAATTTGCTACAGAAATGAAATTGAACAAAACACATCATCACCACACTACAGCAATCGCTCAAGCGAGGTAGTTTGGTATGTAAATAAATCATATAAAACCCGTTTGAGATACTCAAACGGGTTTTTTCTTTTTTGGGTACTTTAAACACAAACCAACAAAAATGAGTCAAAAAATTAGAATTGCTATTCAAAAGTCTGGACGTCTTAATGAGGAATCACTACAACTATTAAAAAATTGTGGTGTCTCTATTGATAACGGTAAAGATCAACTCAAAGCAACTGCTAGAAATTTCCCGCTAGAGGTTTTATACCTACGTAATGGTGATATCCCACAATACTTAAGAGACGGAGTGGTAGATATCGCAATACTTGGAGAAAATACTCTTATAGAAAAAGGAAAGGATCTTCCTATTATAGAGAGACTAGGTTTTTCAAAATGCAAGGTGTCACTAGCAATCCCAAAAGGACAAGAATACAACTCTGTAAAAGATCTTGAAGGTAAGCGCATTGCAACTTCATACCCTAATACAGTAAGAGAATATCTAGCCGAAAAAGGTGTGAACGCAGAGCTACACATCATTAACGGTTCGGTAGAAATTGCTCCAAATATTGGACTTGCAGATGCTATCTGTGATATAGTTTCTAGTGGTAGTACATTATTTAAAAATAATCTTAAGGAAGTAGAGCAAATGCTCACTTCTGAGGCTGTTCTTACTGCATCACCTACTATTTCTGATGAGCGTAAGGAGCTATTAGAAACGCTTAAATTCCGTATACAATCTGTACTTGCAGGACAACGCAGTAAATATGTACTTATGAATGTGCCAGACGCAAAGCTTGATGATGTTATCGCAATGCTTCCAGGTATGAGAAGTCCTACGGTTTTACCACTAGCACAAGAAGGCTGGAGTAGTGTACACTCAGTAATAAATAAAGATAGTTTTTGGGATGTGATAGATAATCTCAAAAAAGCAGGTGCAGAAGGAATACTTGTATGCCCAATCGAAAAAATGGTGCTATAATTTTACGTTGCTATGAATAAGATTTATAATCCAGAAAGAAGTGAGTGGGCAGAAATTTTAAAAAGACCTACTCAAACTGTAGATGATATAGAAGCCACCGTTACCGATATTTTTAAGGAAGTAAAGGAAAAAGGAGATACTGCGGTAGCAAAGTACACAAGCATCTTTGATAATGTGACTCTTGAGAGCACTGCAGTAACTGATACAGAAATAGAGGAAGCGCAAGAGCTTATATCTACCGAGTTAAAGGAAGCCATACAACTTGCAAAAGGTAATATTGAACGTTTTCACACAGCCCAAAAAACAGAGAGAGTGGCTATTGCTACTACAGAAGGTGTAGATTGCTGGCAAGAAAAAAGACCTATTCAAAAAGTGGGTCTTTACATACCGGGAGGTACAGCGCCTTTATTTTCTACCATCTTAATGCTTGCAACGCCAGCAAATATCGCTGGTTGTAAAGAGATTGTATTATGTACGCCACCAGATAAAGAAGGAAAGGTAAACCCTGCCATTCTTTATACAGCAAAGCTAAGCGGAGTTACAAAAATCTTTAAAGTAGGAGGTATTCAGGCTATTGCTGCGATGACCTTTGGTACAGAGACCGTTCCTCAAGTTTATAAAATATTTGGACCAGGTAATCAGTTTGTGACTGTTGCAAAGCAGCTTGCTACAAAGCACGGTGTGGCTATAGATATGCCAGCAGGTCCATCAGAATTACTTGTTGTGGCAGATGATGCCGCTCAGGCAAGTTTCGTAGCTTCAGACTTATTAAGTCAGGCAGAGCACGGCGTTGATAGTCAGGTGATTTTGGTTTCTACTTCAAAGGATTTGATAGACGAGGTAGAAAAAGAAGTAGAAGAGCAGATGAGTACGCTTTCGCGAAAGCGTATTGCAGAAAAAGCTATTGATAACAGCAAACTCATTTATGTAAAAGATGATGAGACGGCACTCGCGCTTATAGATGAGTACGGTCCAGAACACTTTATAGTTTGCACATCAAATGATGACTACTATGTAGATAATATAGGTAATGCGGGATCTGTTTTCATAGGCAACTATACTCCAGAAAGCGCGGGAGATTATGCGTCTGGTACAAACCATACCTTACCTACAAATGGTTATGCTAAGCAGTACAGCGGTGTAAATCTAGATAGTTTTATGAAGTCTATGACATTTCAAAAAATATCTGAAACTGGAATAAAAAATATAGGTCGTGCTATAGAACTTATGGCAGAGGCAGAGGGTCTTGATGCTCATAAAAATGCGGTAACTCTTAGACTTAACGCATTAAAATAAAGCAGTAAAGATTATTAAGTACGTATAGCACAATGAACAAATTTGACATAAATAAGCTCGTTAGAGCAAATGTTGCAAGGATGAAACCGTACTCTTCTGCGCGAGATGAGTTTACAGATTTTGATAAAGAAATGGTTTTTCTAGATGCAAATGAAAATCCGTTTGATAATGGTGTAAACCGTTATCCAGACCCGCAACAGCGTAGTTTAAAGAGTTTGGTAGCCTCTCAAAAAAAGGTCTCAGAATCTCAGATTTTACTAGGTAATGGAAGCGACGAGGTGCTCGATCTTATTTTTAGAGCATTCTGTAATCCTGGAGTAGATGGTATTATAACGGTACCACCTACCTACGGTATGTATAATGTACTGGCAGGTACAAATGACGTAGCAAATACAGAGGTACTTCTTACCAAAGATTTCCAACTGGATACTGAAGGTATTCTGAATGCTCTGAGTGATACTACAAAGCTCATTTTTATATGCTCACCAAATAATCCTACGGGTAATATGATCCAACCTGATCTTATTATTGAGGTGTTAGAAAACTTTAATGGGTTAGTAGTTCTTGATGAGGCATATATAGATTTTGCAGCAGCAGAGAGTTGGATATCACAGTTAGAAAATTATCCTAACCTTGTAATCACTCAAACGCTTTCTAAGGCTTACGGTCTTGCTGGTATACGTCTAGGTTTATGCTTTGCAAGTAAAGAAGTTATTGCGATTCTTAATAAAATTAAGCCTCCTTATAATGTAAATGCATTAACGCAAGATCGCGCTTATGATAGATTGAGCGATTTACGTATGATTCATAATGAGGTAGATACCTTACTTGATAATAGAAAAACACTAGCAGCTGTGCTTAAAGATGTGGCTTTTGTAGAAAAAGTATATCCGTCTGACGCAAACTTTATTTTAACTAAAGTAGACGATGCAAACAAGCGTTATAAACAGCTTATAGAAAAAGGAATAGTTGTGCGCAATCGCAGCACACAGGCGCTTTGTGAGAACACACTACGTTTTACAGTAGGGACCAAAGAAGAAAATACAACACTAATAAACGCATTAAATACAATACAGTAATGGCAAAAAAAGTACTTTTTATCGACCGCGATGGTACAATGATTAAAGAAACGGTAGATGAACAAATCGATGCGTTTGAAAAAATGATTTTTTACCCTAAGTGTTTTACTTGGTTAGGTAAGATTGCTCAAGAACTCGATTATGAGTTAGTGATGATAACAAATCAAGATGGTTTAGGTACAGATTCTTTTCCAGAAGATACATTCTGGCCAGTGCACAACTTCATTATGAAGTCTTTTGAAAATGAAGGTGTTGTTTTTGATAATGTATTTTTAGATAGAACTTTTCCGCACGAAAATAAAGACACTAGAAAGCCTGGAACCGGTTTACTTACACAATACTTTTCTGAGGAGTATGATCTCAAAAACTCTTTTGTAATAGGTGATAGACTTACAGATATGCAACTAGCGACAAATCTGGGAGCCAAAGGAATCTATATCAATGATAACACAAACCTCGGTACTGGTGAGATTACCATATCTGAAGATGAGCTCAATAAAGACATTGCGCTAGAGACAAACGACTGGCAAAAAATATACGAGTTTTTAAAATTAGAAAGTCGTGTTGCTACGCTTGCGCGAAAAACTAATGAGACAGACATAAACATAACCCTTAACCTAGACGGTACGGGCAAATCAAACATAGATACGGGTCTAGCTTTCTTTGACCATATGCTTGACCAGATAGCGCGTCACGGGCAAATGGATCTAGACATCCAAGTAAAAGGAGACCTAGAAGTAGATGAGCACCACACTATAGAAGACACGGCAATTGCACTAGGAGAAGTGTTTGCCATTGCTTTAGGTAATAAATTAGGAATAGAGCGTTACGGTTTTTGCCTGCCTATGGATGACTGTCTTGCGCAAGTTGCTATAGATTTTGGTGGTAGAAACTGGCTCGTATGGGAAGCAGATTTTAACCGTGAGATGATAGGTAAAATGCCTACGGAGATGTTTTACCACTTCTTTAAATCATTTACAGATGGTGCAAAGGCAAACCTTAATATCAAAGCCGAAGGAACAAACGAGCACCACAAGATTGAAGCTATCTTTAAGGCATTTGCAAAAGCTATCAAAGTAGCCGTAAAGCGTGATGCAGATAAAATGATTCTTCCATCTACAAAAGGAATGTTATAATGAAAATTGTGATCATTAATTATGGCGCTGGAAACATCCAGAGCATAAAATTTGCGATAGAGCGTCTTGGTTATCAGGCGGTCTTAAGTGATAGAGAAGAAGAAATACGTAGTGCAGATAAAGTCATTTTTCCTGGAGTAGGAGAGGCGAGTAGCGCTATGAGTAAATTACGAGAGACTGGTCTTGATAAAGTGATTCCTACACTCACACAGCCTGTGCTGGGTATCTGTTTGGGTATGCAATTAATGTGTACAGGTTCAGAAGAAGGAGATACTATAGGTCTTGATATTTTTAATGTAGATGTAGTACGCTTTCGCGAAAGCGTAAAAGTCCCACAAATACAGTGGAACACCATTAATAATCTATCATCACCACTTTTTAATCAAGTAGCCGAAGATTCTTTTATATATATGGTGCACAGTTTTTATGCTCCCGTAGTAGAAGACACGATTGCAACTACTACATACGGACTTCCTTACAGTAGCGCTCTTGCCAAAAATAATTTTTATGGAACTCAGTTCCACCCAGAAAAAAGTAGCGCTGTAGGAGAGCAAATACTTAAAAACTTTTTAGAATTATGAGAATAATACCTGCTATAGATATCATAGATGGTAATTGTGTGCGTCTCTCAAAGGGAGATTATAATACAAAGAAAATATATAATGAAAATCCGCTGGAGGTTGCAAAGCAGTTTGAGGCACACGGTATCACGCATTTACACCTTGTAGATCTAGATGGTGCAAAAAGCAAGCACATTGTAAACCATAAAATCCTTGAGCAAATAGCTACAAAGACTGCGTTAAAAGTAGACTTTGGAGGAGGTCTTAAAACAGACGAAGATTTACGCATTGCCTTTGAAAGCGGAGCTTCTCAAATAACTGGTGGTAGTATTGCTGTGAAAAATCCAGATACGTTTAAAAGCTGGTTGTCAAAATTTGGCAGTGATAAAATTATCTTGGGAGCAGATGCTCATCATCGTAAAATTGCTATTTCTGGCTGGCTAGAGGAGTCTGATGATGATGTGGTGGAGTTTATAAACGCTTATCAAAAAGAAGGTGTCTCTTATGTAATCTGCACAGATATAAGTAAAGACGGTATGCTAGAAGGGCCTAGTTTTGACTTATATCAAGAAATACTTGCTAGCACACCAGACTTAAAACTTATTGCTTCTGGAGGAATTTCTACCTTTGACGAGTTGCCAAAGCTTGCAGAAATGGGCTGTGAGGGAACCATTATAGGGAAGGCAATCTATGAGAATAGAATCTCATTGAAGCAACTAGAAGATTTTATACTAAGTTAGAACGTATAGATATGATTAATACTTGGCATCAAGATTTTAAGGACAATGCTATTTTTAGACTAGAAGAGAATGTGCGTATGATAAGTATTGCGCTTTCTAAGGTGGTAGAAGAGGAGCTGTGGACAAAGCAAAACCAGAGTCTTAATACACTTGGTAACCAGTTATTGCATATCTGTGGGAATATGACCCAATATATTGTTTCTGGACTAGGAGGTAATCCAGATGAGCGTAATAGAGAAGAGGAGTTTAGTACCGAAGATGGTTTTACAAAAGATGAGTTGCTACAACGACTTTTACTTACAGTTCAAACTTCTACTACTATTATTGATGATGCTACACCAGAAAATCTTTTAAAAAAGAGAAACGTACAAGGTTTTGAGCTTTCTGGTACTGGTATCGTATTACACGCAGTTGAGCACTTCTCATATCACACGGGGCAGATCGCTATGCAAGTGAAACTTGTTATAGACCAGCCCCTTGGATTTTATGAGGGAATGAACTTAAACACTCTTAATGAAGAAGATTAAAACTCTTTCTTTAAAAATTTAATAATTTCAGATCTTACTTCTTCTTGATAGAGTGAGTGACCAAAACCTTCGGTCTCAATGTAGGTGCTTCCTTTCCAGTTTTTATGGATGTTTTGTGAGGCAGATACAGGAGTGATTTTATCAAACTTATCGTGGATTATTAAAGCCGGTAGGGTAAGCTCTTTTGCAAAAGCTGCGCCAGAAAAGCCTTTAAAACCAAAACCAAATAACTCCTTTACGAGCTGTTCAAGAGAATTCATCGTTCTATTGTTGAGTCCAAGTATAGCTCTATAACCTACCATTATCTCACTAAGCTCTGATGCAGATCCTAGTATTACTGCAGATGTAAATTGTGTAGGTTTATAAGTATACTGATGAAAAACCGTAGCTAGCCCACCTATAGAGTGCCCTATAATATGGTCCGGTTGGTATCGTTGTACAGCTTCTTCTATGGCTTTTGCATAACGAGGAACATTGAGCAATGTCCCTGTAGAGTTACCGTGAGCGGGTGCATCTATGGCATAGATATCATAATTTTCTTGCTGTAGTTCTTCTACTAGTTTAAACCAGCGATGCGTGTTGCTCTCCCAGCCGTGTATGAGAAGTACTTTTTTACCAGTGCCTTCCCAGCGATATGCTTGTAAATCACACGATCCAGAAGTAAAGCGCTCATAGGTAGCCTTATTAAGGTAATCTATTTGCTCACCATAAGGTTTTCCTTTGCGCGGAGTACAAAATATATTAAAAGCTTGCTGTGCCGCAGCTTTTGGGTTTGCTATACTTAGTGCGTTGATTTTTGCTCCTATTAATTTAGGAATAAATCTTTGTAAAGTCTTTTTCAAAATTTTTATTCTTCTCGGTGAACAGAATCTGGTGAAAACGCAGGAGTACAAATAGCCATATACTCACACTCTGCATCAAAGGGATTGCTGTATTGCACTCTCGTGTTACGGTCGATTTTGATACTTTGCCCTGCGTGTAGTACAATAGTGTCTCCGTCTATAATAAACTGTTTTTTACCTTTTATGATATACGTGTACTCATCAAACTCTGGAGTTTGAAATGGCTCACTCCACCCAGGTGGAGCAATCATATGAGCGATGCTTATATCATTATTGCCATCTGTCGCTTTTCCCCAGTGCTCCTTTATGGTTTTACCATCTGTAGTAGGCACAATAAAAGGGCTTTTTTGAATCTTATAACTCATATTACCAGCTTATTTGAATATACTTGATAGGTGCATCATCAGGGATTTGAGTGAGTTCAACCTTAGTGGTTGTATCAAACATAAGCTCTGATGGCAAGTGTTTTTTATCAATAGTAAAATACACATCACTATCTTCTACAAGTACAACTATAGTAGATATAAGGTTTTCTATGCGCTTTATCTCGTGCCCATCTAGAATGTCCTTAAAGGTACTTTTTACAGTAACTCCACCTTCTGTAGTATAGCGCTCGTCATATAAACGTATGTAGTTTATTGTAGCATCAGACTTGCCTGTGGTAGGTTCTAGTTCTAGTAGTTTTTTACCTCCTTTTTCAAAAACCGAGATGTACTGCACGGGTGCTTTTAGTTCTGTAGATCCATTTGCATCTACAAGACTATCATTTGCAAAGGTAGTTTTGAGTTCGCTTACTTTTGTTGTTTTTGTAAGTGGTCCAACACCTTCATTTGTAATAGCAAAGTTTCCAGAGTTACTACAGCTACTAGCTATTAAACCTAGTATTGAAAGGGCGATTATATTTCTTTTCATAAGATTAAATTGAGGGTACACATTTGTTATGTGTCATTATTATTTCAACATTTTACCTAGTATCCCAAAGACACCACGTATAACGGTTGCGCTTGTAAGCACTTTAATTAATGCTTTTGATCCAGCACTTTGAGTTGATCTTGTGCTCTTAGATTTTGATGATGTTTTTGAGGCTTTGGCTCTTTCTTTTTTAGCCTTTTCCTTTGCTTCAGCTTCGTTAGCTTTATCTATTTTCTTTTTGAGTAGTTCGTAGGCACTCTCTCTATCTGAAATTTCGCTATATTTTTCTACAAGCTCAGACCTGTCGTTTATACCATCTATTTCCTTTTGGGTTAATACATCCATACGTGACATAGGTGCGCGTAACATTGTAGCTGCAAGAGGAGTAGGGCGACCCTTCTCATCTAGAGCAGATACAAGTGCTTCTCCTATACCTAAAGATGTAAGAACGGTCTTTGTGTCATAATATTCAGAATCTGGATAGTTTTCGGCAGTGAGTTTTATGGCTTTTCTATCTTTTGCAGTAAACGCACGTAATGCGTGCTGCACTTTAAGACCTAGCTGGCTCAATACGCCATCTGGAATATCTGTTGGGTTTTGAGTCACAAAATAGATACCTACACCTTTAGATCGTATTAACTTTACAATACTCTCTATCTGGCTATGTAACGCTTTTGAAGCTTCTTTAAAAATAAGGTGCGCTTCATCTATAAAAATTACAAGCTCTGGCTGGCCGCTATCTCCTTGCTCTGGAAATGTAGAGTAAATCTCTGCAAGTAGACTCAACATAAAAGTTGAGAATAATTTAGGTCTGTCTTGTATATCTGTAAGGCGTATCACATTAATTACTCCACGACCGTCAGAGGTGGTGCGAGTAAGGTCATCTGTATCAAAAGATTTTTCTCCAAAGAAAATATCTGCTCCCTGCTGTTCAAGTTCTACTATTTTACGCAGGATAGAACCAGAAGAAGCTGGAGAAATACGCCCATACTCTTCTTCTATTTCTGCCTTGCCTTCTTTGGTCGCATATTGTAAAATCTTTTTAAAGTCTTTAAGATCTAGTAGTGGTAATTTTTTATCATCACTGTACTTAAAAAGTATAGAGATAATACCAGATTGTGCCACCGTAGCATCAAGTATACGTGAGAACAGTACAGGTCCAAACTCACTTACTGTAGCTCTAAGGCGCACACCATTTTGTTCAGAAAGTGTGAGGAGTTCTACTGGGAAGTCTTTGGCATCAAAGGGTAGGCCTATCTTCTCGTGGCGCTCATCTATCTTTGCGTGACCAGGACTTGCTTTTGCAATACCAGAGAGATCACCTTTCATATCCATAAGTAGTACCGGTATCCCTTTATCAGACAGATTTTCGGCAAGTACTTGTAATGTTTTTGTTTTACCAGTACCTGTAGCACCAGCAATGAGACCGTGACGATTAAGAGTTTTAAGAGGTACTTTTACGTGAGCATTTGTGATGGTCTCGCCATCTAGCATTGCTGCTCCCATAGTGATAAAGTCACCCTTAAAGGTGTTTCCTTTTGTAATAGATTTTAGAAACTCTTCTTTTTTGTCCATAGTAGATTGTTGTGTTTACGCTTTCGCGAAAGCGTACTAAATCGCATTTATCTCAAAGTTTAAAAATACATAATAGTTAAAAAATGTTGCTATCTATCCGTACATTTATTACCAAAATATATAACTATGAGACCTATTATATTGACAATCTTTGGGATGCTTTTACTCACATCTTGTAAGGAGGAGTTACAAAGACCCCACACACCACCTCCAGAAGGTCATATGGAGAAGAGAGCACCAGTGTTCCACACGTCTCACGAACCCACTAAGGCAGACGCACCATTTTCTGATGTTGTGCAAGTAGGTGATATGTATTTTCTATCTGGACAAATAGGGATGGATCAAAGCACGAGAACACTCGTAACAGGCGGCATTGAAGCCGAAACAAAGCAAACCTTAGAAAACATAAAAGCGGTGCTTGCACATCACAATCTAGAAATGACAGATGTTGTAAAAGCAATGGTTGTGCTAGAAGATATTGAGGACTTTGCAACATTTAACGCTATCTATAAATCGTACTTGCCACAAAAGCCTGCGAGAACCACCTTTGCAGCAAAGGCACTGGCTGCAGGAGCAAAAATTGAGATTGAAGTTATAGCAGTAAGAAAGAAATAACTTACTTTTAATCAATAAATTAAAACATCATCTATCAATGAGATTTTTTAAATTTTTACCTTTTTTACTTCTTGGCGTTACGGCCTGTAATAATGACGACGATACGGCTAGTATGCCCGAGTCTGATGTAAATACCTCACTGGCTCAAATAGCAATAATAGGAGACAATTTAGTTACTGGATCTAGTGGTAATGTAGTTACTTGGAATTATCTTAATGAAGAAAGTACAACCATTAATTTACAAGAAGAAATAGGCTTTGAGTTTGGTTTTTTAAGGAATACCATTGGGGATCGCATAGCGATAGCTTCTGGCATACCTACTTCTCAGTTTATTACATATGGTGTCGTTAATGGAAATCAAGAGGTATATAGTGATTACTTTACACCATCTAATCCTGTAAATGAATTTGAGCTTTACACAACAAATACAGGAAATAAGATTATTACTTATTATGTAGATGGGTCAAGTACCTGTTGTAACCTATATATAAGTACCTATAATAAGACTACTGCTGTAATTACAGAAGCTTATATAGGTAATGTTTCTGTAAGCAATGCAGCATCTAGTATAATGGCAAAGGGTGACAAGACATTTATTGTGGGAACAGACACTCTTTCCGGGGTAAAGAAGCTATTTGTTCACAATGCAGACATTGGTGATGCAGTAGGAGTGTGGGATATAGATCAATATGGCGCTTACATATATGATGAGAATCTTGACGTGATGTACTTATTTGATTTTAATGGAACCTCTCTTTCTCACGCCACACTAGATTTTGAAACACTTGCGATAAGTGAGCAGACTTCATTTCCAGAAGGTTTTACGGTCACAGATGGATTTAATCAAACAAAAGCACTAGCTCAAGAGCTTGCATTTAAAGATGTAACAGGTAAAATTACTAATACTTATAATTATAATACAAACAGTATTAGTAATTATACAGAGGTAGGTCTTATCAATACTATTTTAGACCAGACTGGGATGAGTATAAACATACGCAATACAGATATAGCGCA
The DNA here is from genome assembly GCF_947496725.1 of uncultured Dokdonia sp. Lineage (GTDB taxonomy): Bacteria > Bacteroidota > Bacteroidia > Flavobacteriales > Flavobacteriaceae > Dokdonia. The sequence goes on along the minus strand of NZ_CANMDS010000003.1, from coordinate 528,482 downwards.
GTTTACATCTTATTATATTGTAATGGGTACTATAGAAGTAGATGGAGAGACTCAAGGGGTAGTGGTAATTCTCAATAGAGATTTAACGGTAATACAAACAGCGAGTACTGGAGACATAAGACCAAATAGTCTTGTGGAAATACCTATCATATTTAACTAAAAGATTTTTAACCTAGATCAATAAAAAAGCCACGTCATAAACGTGGCTTTTTTATTTAATTTATGCTAGGGCTTATATATCATCAAAGCTTACATCTGTAAACTTATCTGCCGTTGCAGTAGGCTCTTCTGAGGTTACACCTCCAGAGTCTACCACTTCTGATGCTACAGGCCTTGAGTAATCATTCTGGTGACGGTCAGATATTACTTCTTCACCTTTTTCTTCTAGTATGTAAGAAGTCATCTCATTAAGATTTTCTGTAAATCCAGCAAAGTCTTCTTTATATAAATATATTTTGTGTTTCTTAAAGTGGAAAGAACCATCATCATTAGTAAACTTTTTACTCTCTGTAATGGTAAGGTAATAATCTCCTGCCTTTGTAGATCTTACATCAAAGAAGTACGTGCGTCGTCCTGCTCTAAGTACTTTTGAAAAAATCTCTTCATTGTCTCTTCCGTCGTAATCACTCATAATGGTCCTTCTTGTTTTGGATTGTGTGTTTGTTGTTTCAAAAATGGTAAAAAATATACCATTGCCCAATTATTTTTTACATTTCTTTCTCGTCCAGCTGCTTTACATACAACTCTTTATAGTAGCCCTCTTCTGTTATTAATTGATTATGAGAGCCTTGCTGGGTTATTTTACCATCTTCGAGAATGATAATCTGATCGGCATTTTTTGCAGATGAGATTCTGTGGCTCACGATAATAGTGGTTGTATTTGTTGTGAGCTGCTGTAAGTTATTGAGTATTTCTTCTTCTGTCTCGGTATCTACTGCGCTTAACGAGTCATCTAGTAATAAGATTTTAGGAGATCCTATAAGCGCTCTTGCGATAGATACACGTTGTTTCTGTCCTCCAGATAAGGTAATGCCCCGCTCACCAAGTACGGTGTCATACCCATCCTTAAAGTCTATTATGTTGTGGTGTACGGAGGCCGCTTTCGCGAAAGCGTAAACCTCTTCATCACTAGCATCTGTCTTCCCAAATTTTATATTCTCACCTATGGTATCAGAAAATAAGAAGGCATCTTGAGGTACATAACCTATCTCAGAACGAAAATCATTGAGATTAAGGTTTTTTATAGCTGTCCCATCTATGGCAATGGTTCCGTCTGTAACATCATAGAGACGCCCTATAAGTTCTAAAATGGTAGATTTACCAGAACCAGTAGGCCCTATTATAGCAAGTGTTTGCCCTGGTTGTACTGTAAAGCTTATATCCTTAAGAGCGGTAATGAGTGTGTCTTCATACGTAAAAGTGACATTCTTAAAAGCGATAGCACCATTTATAGGTGTGTGCTCTGTAATGGTATTTACGATATCTGGTTCGATTTCTAAAAATTCATTAATGCGTACTTGAGAAGCCTCTGCTGCTTTTATAATAGAGGTTACCCAACCTACAGTAGCAACTGGCCAGGTGAGCATATTTACATACATTATAAACTCTACAAGCGTGCCTAGTTCTGGTATAGTACCATCTATGTACTGTTGTCCTCCTACAAATATCACAATGAGGTTACTCGCACCTATGAGCCCTATCATAAGTGGGAAGAAAAAGGCCTGCACTTTTACAAGGTCAAGATTTTTTTGCTTGCTGTCTTCGCTAAGTGTTGCAAAGTCTCTAAACGTATTAGGCTCTAGTGTATATGCTTTTATGACAGATATACCGCTAAAAGACTCTTGTGTAAACGTAGTAAGTTTAGACAGGTACTCTTGAACTATAGTACTGCGCACGTGTATCGCGCGGCTTAGTTTATAAATAGCGATAGATAAAACTGGTAAGGGTATTAAGGTATATGCGGCTAGCGATGGCGCCATACGCACCATATAAGGTATCACAACTGCAAAGAGTACAAGTGCTTGTAGAAGATACATAATTGCAGGACCTACGTACATACGTACTTTTGTTACATCTTCAGAGATGCGGTTCATAAGGTCACCAGTTCTATTTTTTTTATAAAAACCTAGGCTGAGACGCTGGTACTGTGCATAGACATCATCTTTAAGATCTGCCTCTATAAATCTAGAGACTACAATGATGAGTTGTCTCATTAAGAATGTAAAAAAACCAGAGAGTAGGGCAGCACCTAGAAGTAAACCCAGTTTTAAAAGCATACTATCTTTGAGGCCATCTAGGTTTGTGTCTCCACTTTTTATGTAAGTCTCAACATCATTTACGATATCACCTACAATATCTACATTAAAAACGGCAAAGACACGAGCCGCGATAACTATAAAGAAACCGGCTATAAGACGCCATTTATAACGTAAAAAATATTTGTTAAGAGATTTTAATGCACCCATCACCGTACTGCAATTTTTTTGAAGCGCTAAGGTCGGTTTTTTTTAAGACCTGTGCGAGCCAAATTTTCCTGTAACATAATTGATAATATGTGATGATACTTTTAGAAATACCGTATTTTTGCACCGATTTAAAAATGACCATAATTCGTTTTTATAACTATAAAAGTTCTTTGTTGCTATGTTAAACAGACGCCATATCCGTGTCAAAGTAATGCAAACCATTTACGCCCTTGGGAGTAAGGAGCAGTTTGATCTTCAAAATGAAGATAAATTTACAGTAGAGAGTATGAACCAGATGTACAATCTGTATCTCTTAATGCTAGATTTGATGGTGGAGGTTCACGCTTTCGCGAAAGCGGAACAAGAAAAAATCTCTAAAAAGATTCTAGCTACCGAAGAAGAAAAAAATCCCAACACAAAATTCATTAACAACCAGGTCTTGACTAAACTGTCTGACAATGGTGAGCTACGTGATGAAATAAGCAAGCGTAAACTCAAACACTGGAGACAGAATGATGAGTATGTTGCTATCATATATAACGAGATTGTAGCTAGTGATCGCTATGCCTCATATATGGAAGAGGAGGAGACTACTTTTAAAATAGATCGTAAGCTTATTATAGATTTATATACAGAGATAATAGCGCCTAATGATAAGCTATATGATTATATAGAAGATGCACGCCTTACCTGGATAGATGACTTGCCTATGATTAATATGGCAGTGCTAAGAAGACTGGGCAAGCTAAAACCGGCATCACCAGAGTCTTCATTACTACCTAGCTTATTTAAAAATGAGGAGGATGTACATTTTGGTACAGAGTTACTAGAGAAGACGGTTGCAAATGAGACTTTTCTAGCAAACGAGATTACAGAAAACACACCAAACTGGGATAAAGAACGTATCGCAGATGTAGATATGGTGCTTATAAAAATGGCACTTTGTGAGTTTTTAAAATTCCCTACTATACCTGTTAAAGTGACTATAAATGAGTACTTAGAAATCTCTAAGGAATACTCAACACCTAAGAGTAGCATCTTTATAAACGGTATACTTGATAAGCTTGTAAAACAATATGAGCGAGAAAAAAGGTTAAAGAAAGAGGGTAGAGGTTTAAAATAGTATACTTTTTCTTATTTTTACGAATCATTATTTATAAAAAAACAACAATGAAAAAAGGTTTATTAGTATTAGGAGTACTTTCGGCTATGGTATTTACTTCTTGTAAGGAGGATGCAGCGAGCAAAGTAAAAGAAGAAAATGTTGAAGTTGCAGCGGCAAGAGACGCTCAAGCTACAACATATCCAGTAATCGCTTTTGATGAGACTGAATTTGATTTCGGAAACATTGAAAAAGGAAACACTGTAGAGCACAAATTTACATTTACTAACACAGGTAAAGCACCACTAGTAATTGTAGACGCAAAGAGTTCTTGTGGATGTACAGTACCAGAATATTCTAAAAATCCAGTTGCACCAGGTGAGAAAGGTGAGCTTCTTGTAAAATATAACGGTAGCGGTACTAACCAAGTAACTAAAACTGTAACAATCAAAGCAAATACTGAGAGAGGTACAGAGACTGTAAAGATCAAGGCATTTGTAAACCCTGCTGCTGGAGCAGCTAAATAAGAATTATGGGTGAAGGATTGCAGGGCATATTAGGTCCTCTCTTATTGTTTACGGTATTTATTGTATTCTTTATAGTATTACCACAACGTAAGAAACTCAAACAAGAAAAGAACTTTGATAAAGATCTTAAGAAGGGTGATCGTGTAATTACAAAAAGTGGTCTACACGGTAAGATTTTAGAACTTAATGATAATGGTACCTGTGTATTGGAAACAATGTCTGGTAAAATGAAGTTTGAAAGATCTGCACTATCTATTGAGATGTCTCAGTCGCTTAACAAAAGCGTTGTAGAAACAAAGAAATAGTCTTTTCTAATTATTATATATAAGCCCTCGCATTTGCGGGGGCTTTTTTTATGTCTTCTATTATTTGAAACTGCATATGCTTACAAGCATATAAGTGGGAATGTATAAGCATCAAGTGAGTGACAGTAATAACCTAATATAACCCATAAAAAAGGCTCTTGCGGTAAGCAAGAGCCTTTTTTATTTTATAGTGCAATTAATTATTTAATAATACCACCGCAAGAAATTCTTGCTCCTGCAGCACCACTAGGTTGCGATGTAAAATCATCTGTACCTTGGTGTACGATAATTGCTTTACCTACAACATCTTTTTTAGGATCTCCACAACCTATACACCACTGGTCTGTGCTCATTGTGATGGTTCCGTTTCCGTTTTCATCTGCTGGGAAGTTACCTATATCACCTTTATGATATCCCTCTGTTGCGCCCCACTTACCGTGCTGCTCGTTTGTAGGGTTCCAGTGTCCTCCTGTAGATTTTCCATCTGCGCTTGAACAGTCTGCCTTGTCGTGTATGTGTATGGCGTGCATACCTTCATCTAGTCCACCTATTACTGCTGTAAATTTTACAACACCGTCTTCTTCTTTAAAAACAACACTTCCAGAAGCTTTACTGTCACTCTTAGGTTCAAGTTTTAAAGTGAGTTTTTGCATCTCTGGCATAACTTCTACTTCTTCTACCTCAACAACTTCTATTACTTCTTCGCTTTCTTTTTTATCACCTTTACAACTCGCTAGTGTGGCTAGAGATAGTAAGGCTATTGTCATAAATCTGTATTTCATCATCTTTTGGTTTTGATAATTAGTGATTAATTAGCTCTAATATACCACGACAACTTAAGAAATACTAAGATTTTATAAAACCTTTTAGATACTTATGGTGCTTAATTGTGAAGTGTTTGTGATATTTTGAGCATCAAGACTATATTGATATACACCACTTTCACCTACTGCAATAAGCAAGTCACCTTGAATTATCACATCAAATGCCAGTTTATCAATACTATGCACTAGCACAGATTCTGCAGGGTTTGATACATCAAATATTTTAATCTCATCATCACATACGATAAGGTAATCACCATATAGGCCTAATCCTTTTGGGAATGTGAGTTGGCGAACGTTAACAAGCATAGGATTGAGTACATCAGATACGTCATACACCTCTAGCTGATTTACAAAACCATTGCAACCTAAGTCACTCCATAGGGTTACAAATGCATATTGATCATTTGCTACCACGGGATCACAAGAAGTGAAGTGCTGTACAGAAGATAATTGTTCTGGAAACTCTGGATTATTTACACTATAAATAAACATCCCATTACGAGATCCTATATAAAGATAATCCCTGTAGCTGAATAGTGTTTCAATATCAAAACCTATGCGTACCGTATTAACCAGTACTGGCTCTGTTGTATTTGTAATATTAAATACATTTAGATCTTCATTATCTACCGTATAGAGGTAGTTGCCTTTTATAACAAAGGTTGCAAGTGAGCCGCCTTGACCTACACTATCTGCTGTGCTCAAAGACTCACCACTGCTAGTTCCGTCAGAACTACATCCTAATGCAACTATCACTAGGGCAATTATGTATATATACTTTTTCATCTTATTTAATCTTCAAGTTCGTAATCAATGATAATTTCTCCATCTGGGATGTCGTGTATAAATCCATCTGGAGATATTTTAGGAGGAAATACCTCTCTAATGCGCTTTGTTACCTGCAAGTTTGCTGTTTGTTTATCATAAGTAACCGCAATAAGGTCTACAGCTTGATTGATGTAATACACATTATTTTTAATTGCGAGATCTGTTGCTCCAGGTGCCTTTATATAGGCAAGAGCAATAGGTGAAGATGGATTTTCATTATCAAAAATGTGAAAACCCTTGTTCTTTTCATTTACAAATAGTAAACCGTTAAGAACATAAATTTTGCCTGAGTTTACAATGGTTCTAGCGTCTTCAAGAGTGACGCTTGCTTCAAACGTAGGGCGATCAAGTGTAATCGCGTCATAGTTTGTTAATAGGTCAATGGTATCTACATCATCACTATTTCTGTCTGTTACACAGCTCAGTAGTGAGAAAGATACGAGTAGTAGGATACATACGTGTTTCATATAATATAGTTTTGCATAAGATGCAGTAACTACCTATACGTTGCGTGTGCTAAGTAATAGTTTACAATTATTTAATGTTAGAGTGCTTTAAATAAGGTTTTTAGGTCACGTAAGCCACGTTTGAGATTTTCAAAGAGTATAAGCATTTTATCTACTTGAGTTTGCTCATTTTTATAGCGTCTTATTTGATAAATAAGACCTCTTTTTTTACCATCTGTGAGCGATTCAAAAATAGCTGCGCCCTCTGGGTCACTATCATAAACCGCGTCAAATGCTTCTGGAGTGACCACACCGTACTTAGTGGTATCTTCTATGAGCTGAATGCTAAAATTATCCAGCGGCTCAATTTGCAATGTTTTATGGTGCTGTTTTCCAAATAGAACCCAGTACACGCCTTTCAATTTACGTATGGCTATATGTGTTTCTAGCGTATTTGTATCATTACTAGCTTTCAGCAAGACGCGCTTATGACCAGCATTAGACCACTCATTACCCAGCTTTTCAGGCAATATGAAGCCTCCCTTTTGGAGTTGAACTTGTATTACTTTTGACGTTTTGATTCTTAACTAGATAATGTGGTGTATGGTTATGAGTGCGCTTTCGCGAAAGCGTAATTCTAACTAAGCGTTGTTATTACCTGTGTCTCGCTATGAAGGGTTTTGTGTACTGGGCATTTGTCTGCAATTTGTAAAAGACGATTTAGCTGCTTCTCATCTAGATCCGACGTTATTTTAATCTCACGATGAAAGGTATCAATCTTAGCCGAAGGGTTGTCTTCACAAGCAACACAATCTTGAGCGTGCGTTTTACTGTAACTGGTGTGCACCTCAACGTTTTCTACAAGCCACTTTTTGCGCTTTGCATACATCTGTATGGTCATTGCGGTACAGGCAGAAAGACTACCTGCGAGTAACTCATATGGGGTAGGGCCATAGTCGTTTCCGCCTACGCGTACTGGCTCATCTGCCTTCATATGGTGATTACCTAGTTTTAGTAAGGTTGTAAAGCCCTCTTCGTCATCTAGACTTGCCACCACTTGAAAGGTGGTTTTTATGGTCTCTTGAACAGGTTGTGGTATATATCTCGCAGCCCATCCAGCAATTATTTTACCTACGTAAGCTGCATTTTCTTTATCAATAAGTAAGTGCTCAGATCCATCTAGGGTTACAAAGCTCTTAGGGTGATGCGCGGCGTGGTATATTTCTTCGGCATTTTTTATAGAAACGGTATCGTCTTGTGGTGAGTGGAGTATAAGTAAGGCTTCGTGAAGGTTACGAGCAGCTTCTACACAAGAGTTTTCTTCTAGATTATCTATAAACTGCTTTTTAAAAGTAAAGTCACGCCCTGCGAGTTTTACATTAGCCTGACCTTTATCTTTTATTACTGAAAGCTGAGAGCCTAGTTGCTTTTGTACGTGTACTGGATTGCTAGGCGCTCCTATAGTTGCGACAGCCTTTATCGTATCAATCTTAACACCTGCAAAAATTGCTGCAGCACCACCTAGCGAGTGTCCCACAAGTAAAGACGGCGCTTTGTATTCTTTGGCAAGAAAATCTGCAGCGCTTATGAGATCATCAACATTACTGGAGAAGTTTGTATCTGCAAAGTCACCATCACTGTCACCTAAACCCGTAAAATCAAAGCGTAACACGCCAAAACCTTGAGAGGCAAGTGCTCTACTTACATTGCGCACTGCACTAAAATCTTTTGTACAGGTAAAGCAATGTGCAAAAATGGCAAAGTTATGTGGGTCTTGATTTGCAGGTAGATCTAATCTTCCAGCCAATACCTCTCCGTGTGCATTTGTAAAGTTTATTTTACTTGATCTCATATGGTTGTTTTATAGTTAGATAGTGTAAGTCGTTATTCAAAAGATAACCTATCTTAAAAGCTTTTAAATTACAAATATTAAAGAGCAAATAGTACATTTAGAAACGCAAAAATTCTATAAAGTCACCTTACTTTTATGTTATCACCTGTAAATCAAAATCACAGAATAGTATTACTAGATATACTTAGAGGCTTTGCAATCTTTGGTATTTTTGTGGTGAACATAGAGATAATGAATTGCACGTTTATAAATGGTGATGCATTCGCAGAGCAATTTACCAGCATTCTTGACAGTCTAGCTGTAAGAATAAAGCAGTTATTCTTTTACTCAAAGTTCTTCCCAATATTTTCATTACTCTTTGGTGTTGGGGTAAGTATCCAGCTCGCAAGTATGAAACGCAAGGGAATAGGCCATTTTTTCTTTTATAGAAGAATGTTTGCCTTATTTGTGTTTGGGGTATTACATATTATATTTCTTTGGAGTGGTGATGTGATACATCTATATGCGATTCTAGGTCTTTTAACACTTGTTGCGGCAAGGTTTAAGAACAGCTACTTGGTAATATGTGCAGTGCTACTTTTATTCTTTCCCTTTTATAACTCAGTAGCGACATATTTAATGAAATGGGTAGGTTATGATATGATGTCCTATTTATCTACCTACACACCAGATGATATAAGAGCAACAATAAGAAGCGGAAGTTATTATGATAATGTAATGCTACGTATACAAGAATACAAGAGTAATGTTGGGATGCTTTATGTGTTTTTAGCTCCTAAGGCTTTCGCAATGTTTTTGATAGGATTACTATTAGGTAGGGAAGGAGTGTTACATAAGCTTCAAGATTTTGCACTTCGTATAAAACGTCCTGTTCTTATAATGTTTGTAGTAATTACCATCTATAGGGTCATGTTTTTATTTTTCACCTGGGATACAGTATTGTGGAAAATAGATGTCTGGAGAAGTACGCTATTTTCAAAAAGATGGTTTTGCCACTTAGGCACGTAGGGAGAATGGCATTAACCAATTATATATTACAGAGTGTAATAAGCTTAATTATATTTACCTCTAGCGGTTTAAGTTTATATGAGCGACTAAGTCCTTTTGAAACTTTATTGCTTGCAATTGTAATCTTTTGTTTGCAAGTATTAGTGAGTAATTTATGGCTTCGTTATTTTAAATTTGGGCCTTTAGAGTGGTTATGGCGATGTGTGTCTTACGGGCAAGTTTTACCGCTTAAAAAAGAAAGAACATAAAAAAAGTCTCAATTATCAATTGAGACTTTTTGAAATTAGTATTATGACTTAGACTTTCGCCAGTCTGTTTTTATAAAAACAGCGAGTTGAAACCTGTCATAGGTGTCTACCGCAAAATCATTTTTGAGATATCCCATTTGTGCACTTAGGTTCTCACTAAAGTTGTAGCCTAAAGCACCGTACAGTCTATTCTGCCCAAAAAAGTCATTCTGCAGATTTAAAAAAATCTCATCATATGCGGTTAGAAACCATTTGTCATTAAGAGGGTAGGTTACTCGTAAAAAGTAACGCGCTCTATGCTCTGTTGTATTCTCACCAGCAGGTCTATTTATAAAACGTTGCTCTAGTCGATATCTATGGCTAAAGTTAAACTTGCCAAGACTATTTTTAAGAACAAACTGCTCATACAGACGATTTTCATTTACATTCTCTTCACCTGCAAACTCAAGAAAGTTTGTGTCTGTGGTGATGTTACCATACCCAAAAGAAGCCATAGCCTTATCTGATATATGGTAGTTAAGAGCCGTACGAAGGAGTAGCTGATTAAAGTTACTCCCAAACTCATACGTTCTATACTGTGCCTCTGCGTGTATGCTTAGCTTTTCTGATATTCTATTATTTGTAAATATCATAGCCCACGCGCCTAGATCATCTTCGCCACGGTCTTGGGCTTGTAATGATATAAGAGATGAGAATAATAGTATTAAGGCTAAAAGCTTTTTCATACTTAGTTTAATTTAAACGTTTTTATCTCTTTAAAGCTACTTACATCCATAGCTTTAAGCGTGGTTTCAAATGGTGCCCACTCTGTGCTAAAGAATGTATTAGTTTTCTCTAGCGCGCTCTGTAGTTCATTACGTGCGTGTGACATAAGAGTAGTCTCTGTCGTAGTAAGTCCGTTAGGGCGACTACGTACATAACCACTGGCAGCACCTATACGATTCATCACTGTGATTTCTGGATTACGTGTGATACCCTGCCTTTTATCTACCTTACCTATGTATAATGCGATTACCTCATCTATGCGCTTATCCATATCTTTTATAGAGGCTAGCTCATCTTTATACGCCTTTTTATCATCAAGTTTGTTAATCATTTTCTTGTAATCATTTGCAAGATTCTTGCTCTCTACAAGCTGTTTTACAGCATCTGCGGCTACTTGAGTCATCGCTTCAAGATCTTTGGCAGCATTGTAACTATCGTCTATTGCTTTTTGCGGCACATCATACCTTGGGTCGCTCTCTACTGTGATAGCGCTCTCGCTTGTTTGATCTCCATACTGCATTACAAGCTTGTAAGTTCCTGGTTTAACAGAAACTCCTCTAGTTTCATTCTTACGTTTTCTAACGCGTCTAGATGGGCGATCACCACCAGACTCATTCATATACCAAGTAGTTTTATAAATACCGGTACTGTCTGGAGTTTTCCACTTGAGGTGACGTATCTGTCTAGCACCATCATATATTTTAAGGTGGATAGAATCCCAAGTTACTTTTGCCTCATCTGCTTCTTCAGCATCTTTCTTATCACCTTTTTTCTTTTTATCTACTTTTTGTTTAGTAACATAGTAAGCGATTTGCGCACCGCTTTTTCTGTTCTCACCGTTATAGATGGCATCTGCTCCAAAACGACTTCCCGTAGGTTGCTGGTATGATGCGTCATATGCAGTAGGAGGGGTAAAGAGTTGTAGCTTTCGCGAAAGCGTACTTCTATCACTCGCTATCTTACGCAGTGGTCTTATATCATCAAGAACCCAGGCTGCACGCCCAAAGGTCCCAATGACAAGATCGTGCTCTCTAGGGTGAATTACTAAATCTTTTACCGAAGTAGTAGGGAATCCTTTAGTCCATTTCTGCCAGTTGTTACCTGCATCAATAGACACATAAAGACCGTCATCTGTACCTAAGAACAAAAGATTCTTTTCTTCTGGATCTTCTATAATTGATAATGCATAACTCTGCACATCATTCTCATCTACAATGCGCGTCCAGCTTTTACCATAATTTGTGGTTCTGTAGGCATAAGGAGTGTAGTTAAAGCGTCTATAGTCGTTTGCAACTAGAAGCGCTTCACCTTTATTCTTATCACTTGCTTTAATTTGTACAATCCAGCTTCCTTTTGGTAAACCTTTTAAGTTATTAGACACTTCTGTGTATGATGATCCGCCATTTGTAGTATAATGTACACGGCCATCGTCTGTACCTACCCAAAACATATCTTTTTCAAGCGGAGAAGGTTCTATAACAAGAATGGTAGTGTGATTTTCTGCACCGGTGGCATCCATAGTAAGACCACCAGATTCAGATTGCTTTTGTTTCTCTGGGTCGTTTGTAGTAAGGTCTGGAGAGATTATTTCCCAAGTGAGTCCTTTATCTGTAGACTTGTGTACAAACTGACTACCAAAGTATATAGTACTGTTATCAAAAGGATCAATATTAATAGCACTGTTCCAGTTGAAACGAAGTTTTACATCTGCATCTGGGTGCGTAGGCTTTACACCATAGTTATTTCCTGTTTTGTAATCATAACGGCTCACAAACCCCTGCTGACTCATAGACCACCCGTACTGGCTGTCATCGCGATCTGGCACTACGTCAAAACCATCTCCAAAAGAGATTTCTTGCCAGTAATCGTTACGTATCCCTTGAGCTTTCCATACATAGGCAGGTCCTCTCCACGATCCATTATCTTGCATACCTCCATATACATTATAAGGAAACTCATTATCTACATTAATGTGATAAAACTGAGCTACAGGTAAGTTACCTATAAAACGCCACGTCTTACCACCATCTTTTGTGATGTTAAGACCGCCGTCATTACCGTCCATCATAAATTTCCCATTATTAGGGTGTATCCACCAGGCGTGGTGATCTGGGTGTACTCCATTATCTACTCCGTAAGCGCCCATAAGTTGGTCAAAGTTCTTTCCACCATCTTCAGATACGTTTACATAAGTAAATACAGAAAACACACGATTTTCATTTTGTGGATCTACGTGTATATCACTATAGTAAAATGGTCTGTTGCCTATATCACTCTTGTCATTAATCTTTTTCCAGTTAAAGCCACCATCATTAGAGCGGTACAATGCATTCTTCTTTGCTTCTACAAGCGCATAAACCACGTTAGGGCTTCCAGGCGCAATAGAGAGACCTATACGACCTAGTTCTCCTTTAGGAAGTCCATCTTGATCTGTGAGCTCTTTCCAAGTGTCACCACCATCGTGCGTCATATACATACCAGAACCTGCACCACCAGACTTAAAGAACCAAGGGTCACGTTTGTGCTCCCACATTGCTACAATAAGTTTATTAGGATTTGTAGGGTCCATAACCATATCTGCCACACCAGACTTGATGTTTGTAAATAAAATCTTGTTCCAAGTTTTACCACCATCTGTAGTTTTAAAAACGCCACGTTCTGGGTGTTCTCCCCAAGGAGAACCTATAGCGCCCACATAAACCACATCTGGATTAGTAGGATCTATAATAACACGGTGTATGTGACGGGTTTTTTCTAATCCCATAGATTGCCACGTCTTACCGCCATCTAGTGATTTATAAACACCATAACCACCATTAAGAGAGTTACGCGGATTTCCTTCACCTGTACCTACCCATATCACAGATGGGTTAGATTGCTGTATCGCTACCGCCCCTATAGATGCTGTGAGCTCGTTTTCAAAAACAGGATCCCATTTTATTCCGCCAGAAGTAGATTTCCATAAACCTCCAGAAGCTGTACCTACGTACATTACATCTGGATTATCTGTAACCACATCTATAGCAGTCACACGTCCAGACATACCGCCTGGGCCTATGTTACGGGGTTGTACATCCTTGAGCAAGGACATATCAAGTTTTTGAGCAGATACTACTGTGCAGATGCATAGCAGTAGGAGTGAGAAGAGTTGTTTCATTATAAAATTTTGGTTGAATTATAATAACCTTTCGGTCAAGGGACTAAAGTTAATTAAAAGACAATCTTAATTTCTTAAATAGTTGTTAATGGATGCCCTATGTTTTAAAGGTTTTATTCACGCTTTCGCGAAAGCGTAATTGTATCCCTAATAAGGTCTTATGAAATAATTAACAAGACATTGGTATAACATTGGCTTTTTGTTTAAGAATATGAACATATCTTTGAACAAATAAAAAAACCAATTGTTATGAAAAAGATCTTATTAATGGCAGCAACAGCAGGATTATTATTTGCTTCTTGCGCCGAAGGAACTAAAGAAAAAGCAACAGAAACAAATGAGGAAGTTGCACAAGCAGTAGTAGAACTAGAAGAGCCTGTGGTAGAAGAGCCAGGTACAATAGTAGATATCGCTGTGGGTAATGAAAATTTTACAACACTAGTAACAGCTGTAAAAGCAGCAGGACTTGTGGAAACATTAGCAAGTACGGGACCGTTTACTGTATTTGCACCTACAAATGATGCTTTTGCAAAACTTCCAGAAGGAACTGTAGGTACTCTAGTAAAGCCAGAAAACAAAGCAATGTTAACAGATATCTTAACCTACCACGTAGTAGCTGGTGAGTATATGGCTGGAGACGTAGTTGCTGCTATTAAAAAGAACAATGGTTCTTTTAGTACAAACACAGTGATGGGAGAGCAAATTACTTTAATGATGGACGGAGATAACGTCGTTATTAAGGATGCAAAAGGTGGGACATCTGTAATTATTATGACAGATGTAGATGCTTCAAACGGAGTGATACACGCTATAGATACTGTAATTATGCCTAAAGGGAAGTAATTACCACTCACTTTTAATAAAGAATTAAGAAGCGCCTCTGTCGAGGCGCTTTTTTATTGACCTATTAGGTAGTAATTTTATACAGCTATGAGAAAACAACAAAATAGGAGCGGTTTTGTATTCAAAACCTATGACGCTCCGCAAAAATCCCTTTTTGACCAGCTGCTTGATATATTTCAAGAGCTCATCACCCACACCTCTGGTGATTTTGACGAGGCGATGGACTGGCTCAAAGAGCTTGATAAAGAATATAAACTCACAAATGATGAGTATACCTTAGACGACTTTGTACAGGAGCTTAAAGACAAAGGCTACATACGAGAAGAAATTAAGCCAGATGGTAACAACGGCACGGCTATCACAGAGAAGACAGAGCGCGCCATACGCAAGAGAGCCCTAGATCAAATTTTTGGGAAGCTTAAAAAGAGCTCTCAGGGTAACCATAGGTCAAAACTTAACGGTAGAGGAGATGAGCATACTGGTGACTATCGCGAGTATCGTTTTGGTGATGGGCTAGAGCGTATCTCTATGACAGAAAGTTTGCGCAATGCTCAAATTAATAATGGCGCAGAAGATTTCCGCTTACGCGAAAGCGATCTAGTGGTGGAAGAAACCCACTTTAAGGCACAGATGAGTACCGTACTTATGATAGATATATCGCACAGTATGATACTTTATGGAGAAGACCGTATTACTCCAGCCAAAAAGGTAGCGATGGCACTTGCACAGCTCATCACAACGAGGTATCCAAAAGACTCTTTAGATATCATCGTATATGGTAATGATGCCTGGCCTATTAAAATTAAGGATTTACCGTATTTACAAGTTGGTCCTTATCACACTAACACAGTAGCAGGTCTTAATCTCGCTATGGATATCTTGAGACGTAAGCGTAACTCAAATAAACAGATCTTTAATATTACAGATGGTAAACCGTCTTGTATAAAGCTTAAAGATGGGCGCTACTATAAAAATCCAAATGGACTAGACGAGTATATTGTAAACAAGTGTTACAGTATGGCTAGACAAGCCCGTAAGCTTCATATACCTATCACCACTTTTATGATTGCAAATGATCCTTACCTGCAGCAGTTTGTAGATAATTTTACTGAGGCAAACCAAGGAAAAGCGTTCTATACAGGACTGCAAGGTCTAGGAGAGATGATCTTTCAAGATTATGAAAGCAACAGAAAGAAGAGAATAAAATAATTGTAAAAAAAAATAGATACCTCATTGTGAGATGAGGTAAAACAAGAATAGCTATGAATCATACAGAAATAAAAACACTAGGAGCTCTTAAAAAAGCATCGTGGACATCTAGAAGTATAAAAGAAGAGTTGCGCGAGCACCTTATATCAAAATTACAAGCAGGTACACCTACATTTACAGGTATACACGGTTACGAGCACACAGTTATACCAGAACTAGAAAGAGCCATATTAAGTAAACATAATATCAATCTTTTAGGGCTACGTGGCCAGGCAAAAACTAGACTTGCAAGACAGATGGTAAACCTCCTTGATGAGTGGATGCCTATAGTAGCAGGTTCAGAAATTAATGATGATCCACTTAATCCTATCTCGAGGTATGCTACAGAGCTTATTAAGGAAAAAGGAGATGACACACCTATCCACTGGGTACATAGATCTGAGCGCTTTGCAGAGAAGCTTGCAACACCAGATGTAACTGTTGCAGATATAGTAGGTGACGTAGATCCTATAAAGGCAGCAAACCTGAAACTAAGTTATGCAGATGACCGCGTGATACACTACGGAATGATTCCTCGTGCAAACAGGTCAATTTTTGTAATCAACGAGTTGCCAGATTTACAAGCACGTATACAAGTGGCTTTGTTTAATATTCTACAAGAAGGTGATATTCAAATACGCGGCTTTAAATTGAGACTACCACTTGATATGCAGTTTGTATTTACTGCAAATCCAGAAGATTATACAAATAGAGGAAGTATAGTTACACCGCTTAAAGATCGTATAGGTTCTCAAATACTTACTCACTATCCAGAAACAGTGGCTATCGCGCGTACTATAACAGATCAAGAAGCAAATCTAGACGAGCGCCAGAAAACTAAAGTACACGTACCTAACCTAGTAAAAGATCTTATAGAAGAGATAGGTTTTGTGGCTAGAGAGAGCGAGTATATAGATGAAAAGAGTGGTATAAGTGCACGTATGAGTATAACGGCATTTGAAAACTTAATGAGTACAGCAGAGCGTCGTATGTTGTTATCTGGAGATGCAACTACTGCAATACGATATTCTGATATTATGGGCATAATTCCTGCGATTACCGGAAAGGTAGAATTAGTATATGAAGGAGAACAAGAGGGAGCAGATGAGGTTGCAAAAATTCTTATAGGTGATGCAACGCGTTCACTTTTTGATGATTATTTCCCAAAGATCGAAAAGCTTGTAAAAGATAATCAAGAAGATCCTTATGGTGATGTCTTGGCTTGGTTCTTTGAGCAAAGTGGTTTTGAGCTTGAAGATAATTTGACTGACAAAGAATACAAATTAATGCTAGACAGCATTACACCTTTAGAAGAACTCGTAAATAAATATCAGCCCGAAACAGTAGAGGAGGACCGCTATTTCTTAAAAGAGTTTATCCTTTTTGGACTTGTAGAATATAAGAAACTGAGCAAGTATAAACTCACCACAGGGATGCGTTTTAATGATCTTTATGGTAATTATATTTCAGGATTAGGATAATTTTAAAATATAAATTATTAATTTATATAATCATTGTAAGTATTTGATTTTAAATACTTAGCGTAAAACTTTTAGATTAGACTAAAGTGTGAAAAGCTCCCAATTTGGGAGCTTTTTTTATGATTGTAATTCAATGTTGTTATTGAATATTATCCTAGATTAGGAATCACAAGATTCTGATCTGGATGTATAACATCTGGGTTTTTAAGGATGTCTTTATTTGCTTCAAAAATCTCTTTGTACTTCATTGCATCTCCATAATAATGCTTTGCAATCTTGCCTAGTGTGTCTCCACTCGCAACTGTATGACGTGCATAAACAGATGTATCTGCGACTTTAATGTCTGCTACAATGTCACCTGGATTTTCTCCTCCGGCCGCTTTTATAGCATCCCAAAGTTGGTTTTTCTCATATTGATTTGTTGCAGTACCTGTTACGTGAAGTACTCCATTTTCTTCTTTTACATCTCCGTTCTGGATGTTAAGTTTTTCTCCTAGGTCAAGAACGTTTTGATATTTTGCTTTTACCATTATTTAAGTATTAGTGTTAATTTGTTTTTAATATACAAAGTGTTTAAGATATTGTAATTAATCTAATCTTCAAAAATTAATTGACCTGTAAAAAGCACATCTACATCGACTAGCGGTGGTTCTGTGACAGATATAAGGTCTCCTGTGGCTTTTATAACGCCTTGTAGGCTGTTTTGAGGATTTACTACCATTTGTGCAGCACTGGTATGATTAAAGGTTAAATCGCCTATCTCAAGGTTTCTACCATTGAATTGCGGAAACTCATCGCTAAAGTTTATAGATGCCGTTTCAACACTTCCAGACATTGTAATATTACTTGATCCATTTGCAGAAATCACCAGGTTAGTACTGTTTATATGCAGCGTCACAGCACCACTTTTATTAATATCTGTAATGTTAAGGCTATTAGAAGTTGAGTTGCTTACAATAGTTAATGATTCATAGTTGAGTAAACCTTCACTGGTAATCTCAAAGGCAGAAGCCTGGCGTATGCGAGTAATATTTGGTGAAGTTACAGTTACAAGAGTTCTACCATACTCGCGTAAAAAATTACAACCATTTAGGTTTTGCAGTACAAGTGTTTCTTGTTCTACAAAGAGGTTGAGGTCTGGTACTAGATTTTCGCCAGTTTCAACGATAACTTGTTGTTGAGGTCCTTCTTTAAGAATAACGCGAATGTCATCTTCCATTTGGATTTTTGAAAATGTATCCACATCAAGTGTATACGTTATGATGTCTCCATCTGTTTGAAAACAATCATTTGCATCTTCAGAGTCGCAAGAAATGAAAAATGCTAGCAGTAGGGCGAGTAGGAGGGAATTACGCTTTCGCGAAAGCGTAGATATAGCCCTTATAAACCTGAAGTTTGTTGTCATCATAATCGTATTCCTAATCCAAATTCTACTGCCTCTGCTTTTGCTCCGTGCGTTTTTACGGCAGCAGAAATAAAGTATTTTTCTTGTATATAGTGTTTAAGCCCCACGCGCTGGTAGAACCTACCTTCAAAATCATAAGGATAGTACACATAATAACCGGCGTGCGTCATAAGTGCGGTTTTATTAAATCGCAATTCGTGACCCACAAATACGCCTGCTCGTTTCCAATCTTGGTCTTTTGTAACACCAAATGAGGGGAAGGCTACAGATAGAAACTCAATTTCGTTCTTTAAGAATTTTGAAAAAAAGAACTCTGCTCCAGCAAGAATGGTACTTTTTTTACTCAATCTCTTATCTGCATAAGCAGTCAAGATCAAGAATGGTTCTTGACCCAGCCCAACATAATCACTCTCGTTAAGCCCCATATTGAGAGCAAAATTAAAACCTATAGGCTCTGTATAGCGTTCTCTAGGTCCTCTGGGAATATAGTCTGGAATCGGTTTGTTTTTATAGACCACACCTGCGTTAATTGCTAGGGTGTTTGTACTTGTATTAGGTGCTTTAAAATTACCATTTGACCCGTGTAAAAAGGTAAGTCCTGTTTGTAATGATATTTGTGGGGTAATCGGTTGCTTGTAGTTAAGCATTACAAGTGTGGCGCTAAAAAATCTTGAGCCATAAGCGTTATTTGCTACATTGGTTTCAATGTCAAAAGGATTTGTAGTATACCCAATACCTTGACCAACTCTGGCCATAAGTTTTCTGTTAAGAAAGTAGAAGCTGTAATGCGCTAGAGCGTTATAGGTCTTGCCTAAGTTGTCATTTTTAAGATCTTGATAGGCCAATGTAAATCCGTAGTCAGGGTAATTATATCTTCTGGACCACTCTTGCTCACCATAAGTTTTCTTGTTATAGCTTAAAATCAACCCTTCTGGATGCCCAGTTATGAGCGATGTGATGTCTTTGTTGTGCCTCAATATACTCCCGTAAAAATAATTGAGCTCAACTTCAAAAGGATTAACCTCTTGTGCGGTTATAAAACTGCAGTAGAGAAGGCTTAAAGCAACAAAACATTTTTTATACATAAAATAACTAGCAAAATGCGAATGTATGCATTTCTACTTATAAATGTATAAAAGAAAAAGCCACCCGGAAGGTGGCTTTTATATAGTAGGATTGTGTGTTAAAGACCTGTGTAGAAGTCCATAATTTTATTTATGTCGTCTTCATTTTTATAATTAAGATCATTTTGATCTACAAAGGTTTTTACCTTTTCCTCTTGTGCTGCAAGAAGTTTCAATATTTTTTTCTTTCTGAGACTAAATCTTTCAAAACTATCGTTTTTAAGAAGCATATAGAACTCTCTAGGTATGTAACGAGCAATTGTTGTCCCGCGCATAGGGTTTGAGCTTCCCTCGTTTATATCTACTACGTGATCTTTTAATATTTTAAATTCTGGTGTCTCTACAACAAGTTCGTAAACTTTAATAACAGCACTGTTAGGCGCTTCAATATTTACAAACGTTTTACCATTTATAATGGCTTTATCAATTGCAAGAGAGTTAAAGGTATAAATAGAATCACTATTGATTTTTGCGACAATTTTATTTCTTCTACCGTCAAAGTTTACATTCTCAATTTTTAGATTTTCGCCTGCCTTTGTTACTACAGTTGCAGAACGATCCCAATTTTCAAAAAGGTATGGTGATCCATCTACTTTCTTATCTTCAACTCGGTTTGCTCCGGCTTTGTAACCTAAATTCATTTTCTGATTAAATACTGAATTTGAAGATGTGGAAGAACCTCCACCTCCAAAGGTGTTCTGTCCTGTTGAAACCGTTGCTGTTAGTAGGAAACCAGCAATAAATAGTGTACGTAAAATCATAAGAAGTTTTTGTGTTTAAAGTTCCAAATATAACAGGATTAAGAAAGTTTTAAGTGTTAAAATGCATTCTTTAACTACATTTAACTTTTCTTTAAACATTACATTATGTAATTCTTGATTTTGCTGCTTTTTGTGGTGTTAAGATTGCTTTTTGTTGAATTTTTCAATCCATTTTTTAACGTGTCTGCATCTGGCCTTAAAAGCCGCGCTTCCGGTATGGTATCCATCTTCCATAAAACGCTTTAATTCTGGATGAACCCAATCTGTTTCTGTGCCTAAGTGGTATAAAGAAGTAAGTGTATATGCTTTTACAGCCACCTTTTGATCTGTGATTAACCAGTCAAAACCACATTCTATAATACAATTCTTATGGCTTGATAAAAGCATCTTTCTAGTTTCTGGGTGCTTTTCTTTGTAATATGATATTGTAAGGTATTCGCAAATTTTTGCGACAGGTCTTAAGGCGGAGTCTTGATAGACAGTATGCATATGTGTTGTAAAGTAATCAAGATGCGGTAAGATAATTGTTATATTCATTTTTGTGGCAAACTCCGCAAGCCATCCGGCACGATTAGATCTAGGGTCGTCTACCATAAATAGAATTTCTAGTACGTGTCTCATTGCACCAGGATTATCAACAATAAGTTGCGCATAGTAGGCGCGCTTCTCACGACTGTGATTGACGTAGTCTAGATCTTTATAAAGCTCGTTAAGTGTCAATTGTTAGTTTATTTAGAAAGAAGTGTATCTACCACCTTTTTGACTCCTGTTGTTGCTCTCTCTGGGAGTATCGTTAGTCCTTTTTTTTGTGAGATAGCTGGTTTAGGGTCAATAAAAAAAATCTCAGCATCTGGCTGGGCTAGGGTGATAAGTCCAGCTGCGGGATATACTTGCATAGAGGTGCCTACTATGATGATATAATCTGCCTGACTAACAATATGAGCAGCATCTTCCATAAGTGGTACATCTTCTCCAAACCAAACAATATGCGGTCTAAACTGGCCTCCTTGAGGGCATAAATCACCAGTTTTTAAATCTTTTTTCCATTCTAAAACTTGAGACGGGTCTTTGCAGCTACGCACCTTAAGTAATTCACCGTGTAGGTGTATAACTTTTGAGCTACCCGCTCTCTCGTGCAAATCGTCTACATTTTGAGTGATGATATGTACGTCATAGGCTTCTTCTAGTTTTACAAGATCAAAATGTCCTTGGTTAGGTAAGACTTCTAGTAGTTGCTTCCTGCGCTCGTTGTAAAATCTTAAAACAAGCTCTTGGTTTGCTTTCCAGCCTTCTGGTGTCGCCACTTGCATTACATCGTGACCTTCCCAAAGACCGTTTGCATCTCTAAAGGTTTTAAGACCGCTCTCTGCACTCATACCAGCGCCAGATAATACAACAACTTTTTGCATACTCCTCAATAGGTTTTTTACACTTTAAAAGTACAGTATCTTTACCCTGTAAACAATTTTTAATGGATCAAGACCTTTTAACCTACCTGCAATCTTTTTTAACCGAACGTCGCGTACAATTATTTGATAAAGTATTACGTGAGCGCACAACACATTTTACCGTGGCTGTAGAGGATGTATATCAATTACACAACACGAGTGCTGTAATACGTAGTTGTGAATCTTTTGGAGTACAAGAACTGCACGTTATAGAAGAGGTAAATGCAAAGCGTATAGATCGTGAGATTGCTATGGGGGCTCAAAAGTGGGTAGATGTATCTCGTCACAATAGTGCTTCTAGTTGTATCAAATCATTGCGTGAGCAGGGCTATAAGATTGTTGCCACGTCACCACATAAAGATGCACACAGGCTAGAAGAGTTTGATGTGACAGAGAAGGCTGCTATATTTTTTGGTAGAGAGACAGAAGGTTTAAGCGACCTCGTGATGGAGGAGGCAGACGATTTTATTTATATACCTATGGTAGGCTTTACTGAGAGTCTCAATATTTCAGTTTCTGCGGCAATAACATTACAGCATATAATGACTAAGCTCAAATCTTCGGCTGTAGACTGGAAGTTTTCTGAGCAAGAACTTTTTGATAAAAAGCTGGCTTGGACTCGTAAAATGATTAAAGATGTAGAGCGCATTGAGCAGCGCTATCTAGATGAAAGAGGGTAGGAGTACGCTTTCGCGAAAGCGTAATTAAAATTATCTTTTAATCTTTATTTTGTAAGACTCGATACTCTTCATAACACTCACTTATGGCATCTAGAATCTGAAGGTCATTTGCAGTCATTATAAAGTTATCTGAATAGCTACAATTTTTTAATATAGCATCTATATCTACACGGTCTATTTGAAGTAGAGCGCCTAGAGTCTCGCGGTCAAATTTACGTTCAAGAAGGTTACGCACTTTGTCATCTTCTTTCATCTGGCGTAGCTTTCGCAATTGTCCTTTCTTACGGCTGAATATATTGTAAAGAAAATCTGCAGGGTTAAAAATAGAGCTCAGCACGCGTGACACGGCACCAGGCTGTCCTTGACCTATTTCATAACCAGAGTTAAGACCAGAAATGCTATAGCGCTGGTTACTGTAAATAGGGATTCTCTTTGCATCTATCTCTAAGTAGCCGGTAAGTTCTATCTCTTCTACAACCACTTCTTCTAGTGCAATGCCTATCTCTGTCATTTTAATCTTTACATCTCCATATTTTATCCAGTCAGAACTTACTCTTACTTTGAGCGATTTATAACCTAAATATGAAAAGTATAATGTATCATTTACGGCAGCCTTAATGTCAAAGTTACCTAGCTTATCTGTAGTAGCTCCTTTAAAGTTTGAAAGGTTGAGAATATTTACGTTTTGTAAAGCAATATCTGTACTGCTGCTTAAAACTTTACCATCTATATATCCATCTTGAAGCTCCTTTGTAGAAGTTTCTCCAGTTGGGGTAGCTGGTTCTTGCGAGTATCCTACTGTGCATACGGCAAGTAGCAATAAAAAAAGTATGGTTTTCATCATATAGAGTAGCAATTTATGCAATCCTATGAGAAAACCATACCAAAATTTAACTTTTACAATAATTCTAACACTTTAGGCTAGCTGCGACGGCGTCTTTTGCCAGAAAATGGGCTTTTATTACCTTCTGTAGCTCTGTCTGGAGTACGACTTGGTCCTCTACGATCTGATCTACCTTCTGATCTACCTTCTGATCTACTTGATCTTTCTGAGCGATTTCTAGACCTTCCTTGATCTTCTCCATAGCTAGACTTGCGATCACGGTCACCGCCACGACGGTCACTGCGTTTTCTGTCTGATCTGTCACGATCACCACCGCTACGACGACGATCACCGCCACCGCTACGACCTCCTCTAAAGCCATCATTGCCACCTCTACGGCCTCCGCCACTGCGGCCTCTTCCGCCACCGCCACGGTTACCACCGCGACCTCCGCCGCCTTGTGTCTCTTCTACACTTACACGACGACCATCAAGTTGATAATCTTCAAAGAGTGCAAGTACTTTTTCTTTATGCTCTGTATCTGTATTGAAGAATGAGAAGGCGTCTTTACAATCTACACGGTATATCCCGTCTTGACCTAAGCCTGTCATTTCTTTTAAGAAGTCCTTAAGCTTCATCCAGTCAAAATCGTCTTTACGACCTACGTTTATAAAGTAACGTGTTGTATCACCAGACTCTTCTTTAAACGCTGCAACAGCATTTTGATTAAGATCTTTTGCCTTTTTGTAATAATTAAAGAAGCGTGTAAACTCTACAGAAAACACTTTCTTTATAAGCTCTTCTTTAGTATTGTCTTTAAGTACTTCTTCTATTTCTGGAAGATAAGCATCAATCTCTTGGTTGATCTCTGTGTTATTTATGCTATTTGCAAGGTGAAATAACTGTACTTGTGTAATCTCTTTTCCGTCAGGAATTGTTTTTTGATCAAACTTCTTTGCTAAAATCTTTTCGAGCTGCTTGATTTTACGCATTTCACTCTTGGTCACAATAACCATAGAGGTACCAGTTTTACCAGCACGACCTGTACGACCAGAACGGTGCGTATATGTCTCTATCTCATCTGGAAGTTGGTAGTTTATAACGTGTGTAATATCATCTACATCTATACCACGTGCAGCAACATCTGTTGCAACAAGCATCTGTATTTGATTATTTCTAAAGCTCTTCATAACAAGGTCACGCTGGTTCTGACTTAAGTCACCGTGTAGCGCACCTGCATTATATCCATCTTCTATAAGTTGCTCTGCAACTTTTTGAGTATCTCTCTTAGTACGACAGAATATAACCGAAAATATATCTGGATTTGCATCAGAAAGACGTTTAAGCGCTTGGTAACGATCACGTGTGTGTACAACGTAGTACTCGTGTGATACATTTTTTGCACCTTCATTTTTATGACCTACTGTAATCTCTAGTGGGTCGTGCATAAACTCTTTTGCGATACGTGCCACCTCTCTGGGCATTGTCGCGCTAAAGAGCCACGTAAGTTTATCTTCTGGAGTGTCTGCAAGAATATTTGTAATATCCTCATAGAATCCCATATTAAGCATCTCATCTGCCTCATCAAGAACACAGTAGCTTAATTTTGTAATGTCTACCATACGACGACGCATCATATCTTGCATACGTCCTGGTGTAGCTACTACAATCTGAGCACCACGTGAGATCTCACGAGCTTGCTCTTGTATATTAGAACCACCATAAACAGCTACTACGCGCACACCTTTAATGTGTTTTGCATAGTTTTTCATCTCGTTAGTAATCTGGAGACATAGCTCACGAGTAGGGGCTATAATAAGACCTTGTGTGGTCTTGCTTGAAGCATCAATGTTTTGTAATAGTGGAAAACCAAAAGCAGCAGTTTTACCTGTACCTGTTTGTGCAAGTGCAACCATATCGCGATCTTCGGCGAGTAGTTGTGGGATAGCTTCTTCTTGGATTTTTGATGGGGTTTCAAATCCCATATCGGCGATAGCCTGAAGTAAGGGCGCGTTTAGGCCCAGTTGATCAAATGTCATAAGACAAAATTTTAATAAGTTATCGTGCTGTAGGAAGCGCAACGACTTATTAACCAATTGCTTCAATCAACACGTGCCATAAATAGTGGCAGTACCTCACCCTGAGGTTTTTCAAGGTGCAAAAGTACTATATATAATTGAATAATCGTAAAGTGACTTGGTAATTTTTTAAAGAACGTAATTTACTCGTCTCTTAAGTAAGATAAAAACTGCTGCATCGCGCGCCCTCTATGGCCTATTTTACCTTTTAGGGATATTGCCATTTGGGCAAAAGTGGCCTCGTAGCCGTTAGGTTTAAAGATAGGATCATAACCAAAACCGTCATCTCCGTAACGTTCTTTTGTAATTTCTCCCTCACATATGCCTGTAAAAGTCTCTATTTTTTCTGCTTTCGCGAAAGCGATAACCGTCTTAAACCTCGCCGTTCTATCTTGTTTAACTGCAAGAGCAATAAGAAGCTTATCCATATTATCTGAAGCACTTCTTTGAGGTCCTGCATATCGTGCAGAGTATACCCCAGGTGCGCCATCTAGCGCGGTAACCTCGAGACCCGTATCATCTGCAAAGCAATCATACCCATAATGATCACGTACGTATTGTGCTTTTATAATCGCGTTACCTTTTATAGTAGGTGCATCTTCTATAATATCTTCATCACATCCTATATCTGTAAGTGATAATATAGTGATATGCTCTGGTACAAGAGCTTGTACTTCCTTAAGTTTATTAAGGTTGTGCGTTGCAAAGACTAACTTCATTTAAGAGACAAGGCTAAAAATGGCTGCTCCATAAATCGCATAGCGTACAAAACGCGCTAGACCAAAGAGTGCCCAATATTTAAAATCAAAACGAATCATACCAGCAGCAAGACTTGCTACGGCAAAGGGTAGTGGGAGCAAGGCTCCTACTAAAATTAAGAACCCACCCCATTTACGAGCATTTTTTAAATGCTTTTCCATTTTTACCTCAAGGTAGTTATGTACTGCTGGGATTTTAAGAGAAGCTCTCCCTGTAAAATAAGAGACAGCACCACCTAGGTAAGATAGTAGGGCTATTATAGAAAGGTATAATATAGGGTCGCTAGTTTTATCGCTCCAAGCTATAAAAAGTTCTGGAGGGATAATACCAAGTATAGATTCCGAAACAAAGAATAAAGTAAGTACTAAAAAATTAGAGTAATTATCTATCACATATTGTAATGCCGTGTTAAGGTCTATTACAAAGTAGTGAATACATACTATGGCGGCTACAACAAATAGTATAGGTGGCAGCGCTTTTTTAAGTGCATCCTTAAGAAAAGAGTAAAAGCCAGTGTATACATAATACTGGTGCAGTAGCTGTAGTCTATTTTTCTTTTTTATGCCTGATTTTGAACTCATTAAATAGTAGTCGTATATGTATTACAAAAATAACGTGAGTACGGCGTCTTAGTATCTTTAGTACTCATAAATATTGGTTAAACTATGTAGGGCTCGGTTTATTGATGATGATAAGGTTCTCCTTTTAAAATGGTAAACCCTCTATAAATTTGCTCTGTGATAAATAAACGTACCATCTGGTGGGAGAAGGTCATTTGTGACAAAGATACTTTACCTATCGCTTTATTGTAAACTTCTTGAGAAAAACCATAAGGACCTCCTATCACAAAGACTAAGGTTTTTATACCACTGTTCATCTTTTTTTGTAAAAACTTAGAAAACCCTACACTCGAAAATGATTTGCCATTCTCGTCAAAGAGCACAAGGTGATCATAGGGACCCAATTTTGAAAGTATGAGAGCACCTTCTTTAGTCTTTTGCTCTTGCTCACTGAGATTTTTTACATTCTTTATATCTGGAAGAGTCTCAATAGTGTATTTAATATAAAAATTCAAGCGCTTGCTGTACTCGTCTACGAGTGTCTGTAGCTGCTTGTTATCTGTCTTGCCTACGCATAGAAGTTTTATATTCATTTTGCAAAAATACAAATCTCTCTATGACGATGGATGTGTTTGTGTTTCCTTATTTTTACAGAAACCGTATTTTATATTTTTATGATAACAGAAGCGCAGTTTCAGCTTGAGATAGATGGTATAATTTCTAATGCAATAAGAGAAGATGTAGGTGATGGAGATCACAGTAGCCTAGCTTGTATTCCGGCAGATGCGACGGGCAAAGCAAAGTTACTGGTGAAGGATGAAGGGATTCTTGCGGGTTGCGCTTTCGCGAAAGCGGTATTTGCCTACGTAGATGACAGCCTCGTAGTAGAAGATGTACTTACAGACGGTGACCAGGTAAAGTATGGAGACATTGCATTTTATGTATCTGGCTCGAGCCAAAGCATCTTAAAGGCAGAGCGACTGGTACTTAACGCAATGCAACGTATGAGCGCCATAGCGACCAAAACAAAGTTCTTTGTAAACCTACTAGAGGGAACAAGCACAAAAATACTTGATACAAGAAAGACCACTCCAGGTATACGCGCCTTAGAAAAATGGGCAGTAAAAATAGGAGGGGGAGAAAATCATCGTTTTGCATTATATGATATGATTATGCTTAAGGATAATCACATAGACTTTGCTGGAGGAGTGACTAAGGCGATACTTAAAACTGTAGCGTATCTTAAAACTGAAAATCGAGATCTTAAAATAATCGTAGAGGCGAGAAGCCTTGAGGAGATAGAAGAGATTCTTGAAAATTACGAGCACGTATACCGTATTCTTATTGATAATTTTAATTATGAAGATACGCGTAAGGCGGTTGCTCTTATAGGTGATAAATGCCTTACAGAATCTTCTGGTGGTATTAATGAAGAGACCATACGTGAGTATGCACTTTGTGGTGTAGATTATATCTCTAGTGGAGCACTTACACACTCTGTTTATAATCTAGATTTAAGCCTTAAAGCGGTATAATGGCCTCAGACAAGACCTTAGAGCAACGCCTTATGCGGTTCAAGCCTTTTTGCTGGATCGTAGCTATGCTAGATAAGGTAGTGATTCCTGGTTTTGAAGGGATGACTTTACTAAACTTGTCACGCGCTTACTTTACTGGTATTATAAAAGGTGCGCTGGGATCTAGAGCAGGGTCTATTGCTTATAGTTTTTTTATGGCCATTTTTCCCGCGCTTATCTTTGTGCTTAATCTTATACCTTATGTGCCTGTGCCAGACTTTGATATTAAGTTTATGGCGTTTATTTATGAGCTCATACCATCACAGTCACTAGATTTTTTTAGACCTATTATAAGTGATATTGCACAAAATGAGCGTGCAGGTTTGCTGTCTGTAGCTGGTCTTCTTGCTTTGTTTCTTACGGCAAATGGTATTAACTCCATTTTTAGTGGTTTTGAGGGATCTCATTATAATGAGATTAATCGAAGCTTTTTTAGGCAGTATGCTGTGGCTATAGCGACCTCTATTATCTTGGCATTGTTGTTGGTTACTACTATATCGGTAGTTGTTTATTTTGAGTATTTACTCGTTTCTCTCAAGGAGAGAGACTTTATGAGTACAGATTTAGATATAACATTGCTATCGGTTGGAAAAAATGTGTTTGTATTGATAATGATATATGCTGTGATTGCAACGCTCTATTATTTTGGTACCAAAGAGGGGCGCAAAAGCAGGTTTTTTTCACCAGGTGCATTAATGACTACTATATTATTTATGATAACCACGTACCTTTTTGGTATTTATATCGACACTTTTGGGAGATATAATGAGTTGTATGGCTCAATAGGTGCATTATTGATAATGATGCTTTATATTTGGTTGAACTCAAATCTTATATTATTAGGATTTGAGCTCAATGCAACATTGCAAAAACTAAGGATATTACACAAAAACCCTAATTAAATTAACACAAACGTAAATTATGAAAAAGTATTTATTAGCACTAGTAGCAGTATGTAGTCTTACTTTTAGCCAAGCTCAAACAGTTGTAGGTGATGCAACATTACCTAACACAATGACTGTAGAAGGAACAAATCTTGTACTTAACGGTGCGGGAATGAGAGAAAAAGTAATCTTTGATCTATATGCAGGAGGATTATACCTAGCTTCAAAAAAGAGTGATGCCGCTGCTATTGTAAATGCAGATGAGACGATGGCTATGAAGCTGGATATCGTATCTGGTATGGTGTCAAGTAAGAAAATGATAGGAGCTGTAGATGATGGTTTTGACGCTTCTATGAACGGAGACACAAGCTCCCTAGATGCACAAATCACAAAATTTAAAGGTTTCTTTAGCGATAAGATTGTAAAAACAAATGTTTTTGATATTGCTTATGTAAAAGGAAAAGGAACTGTTGTTAGTAAAAACGGTAAAGAAGTAGGGATGATACCAGGATTAGAATTCAAAAAAGCACTTTTTGGAATTTGGTTAGGTAGCGACCCTGCAGATGATGATCTTAAAGAAGCGATGCTAGGTAAAAACTAGTAGATTACAACTTTTATAAAAAATGGCGATTCTCAAGAATTGCCATTTTTTGGTTTAAAACATAAATACACTTATCAAATTATGAAGTATCTAATTAGTTTTTTTATCGTAATACTGTTTACTGCAAGTGCTGTGGCACAACAAGACTCTGTTTTTGGTAAATGGAAAACTATAGATGATGAGACTGGTGAGGCAAAATCTATCGTAGAGATTTATAAAAAGGGTGATAAAGTTTATGGTAAAATTACAGAAATACTTAATCCTCAAGATCGAGATAAACTATGTATTTACTGCGAGGGAGAAGAGTATAACAAGCCTGTACTTGGTCTAGACATTATTAAAAATCTAGAAAGAGATGATGATGAGTATACCGGAGGTACTGTTTTTGATCCAGAAAAAGGGAAAACCTATAAGGCAAGAATCTGGATAGAAAATGATAATCCAGATAAGCTCTATCTTAGAGGTTATATTGCTTTTTTATATAGAACTCAAGAGTGGATACGCGTTAAGTAACATCATAATTATTGATAATGAGAGCCCCTTTTGTAAAGATTGCGGCTCTTTTTTTGTGCTATGCTTTCGCAAAACTTTACTTAACAGTACTTTTGAAATACACACTGCTCATTTATGCCCCACTTTATAGACGTCATACTTCCTAGACCTGTAGAAAATACGTTTACCTATCTCGTCTCAGAGGCAGAATATAATTACATTCAGAAAGGAATGCGTGTTGCAGTTCCGTTCGGGAAAAAGAAAGTGTACGCCTCAATCGTAAAAAATAAGCACACTAATGCTCCTACAATTTATGAGGCAAAGGAAATTCAGCAAATTTTGGATGAAGATCCTATAGTCACAGAGCAGCAGCTCACATTCTGGTCTTGGATAGCAAATTATTATATGTGTACCGAGGGGGAAGTGATGCGAGCAGCATTACCCAAAGCATTTTTACTAGAGAGTGAGACCGTTATAAGGCTCAAGTCTGATGGTCTTGTAATTAATGATGAAGAGCTTCAAGATGATGAGTTTTTAATTTATGAAGCATTACAACATCGCTCAGAGCTTAAAGTGCACGAAGTGATGGATATTCTTGATAAAAAGAAAATACTACCTTCTATACAGCGCCTCATAGATCAAGGGGTTTTAGAAATGCAAGAAGAGATTTACGAGCAGTATGTCCCTAAGCTTGTAAAGTTTATTACAATAGCCTCAGAGTATGACAGTGAGGAGGCTTTGCCTGTTATTCTAGAAGAATTATCTCGCGCACCAAAACAAAGAGAGATGGTGCTCACTTTTTTTTCGCTTAAAGCGAAAACTAATAAACCCATATCTTCACAAGAGTTGCAAAAAGCATCTGGAGCAACCGCTAGTCAGCTCAACGCGCTGGTAGATAAGGGAGTTTTTCAAACATATCAAAAACGCCAAGATAGAGTGGGGTTTGAGGGAGAAGTTTTTGAGACGAAGACTCTCAACACCTATCAAGCAACAGCACTGTCTGAGATTAAAACACATTTTGAAACAAAAGACGTTACATTATTACACGGTGTAACTGCCTCTGGTAAGACAGAAATCTATGTTCAGCTCATTGAAGAAATGCTCTCAACTGGAGATCAAATTCTATACCTCCTGCCGGAGATTGCTCTTACTACACAGTTAATAAGCAGGCTGCAAACTTATTTTGGAGAAAGAGTAGCTATATTTCATTCTAAGTATTCTGTAAATGAGCGTGTAGAAGTATGGAATAATGTCCTTAAAAAAATGGATAAGGCCCAAATCGTTATTGGGGCTAGAAGCGCATTACTACTACCGTTTAGAGATTTAAAACTTATTGTAGTAGATGAAGAGCACGAGAGTAGCTTTAAGCAATATGATCCCGCGCCAAGGTATCACGCTCGCGACTGTGCTATTGTGCTAGGGGCGTTTTTTAAAGCCAAAGTCTTATTAGGTTCTGCAACACCATCTATCGAGACCGTTTATAATGCCCAGAGCGGAAAGTATGGTTATGTCTCTTTAAAACAGCGTCACGGTAATATTTTAATGCCAGAAATTAACCTTGTAGACATAAAAGAAAAGTCTCGTAAAAGGGAGATGACAGGGCACTTTTCTGATACATTATTACGAGCAATTACAGATGCACTTGCGCTTGGTGAGCAGGTTATTTTATTCCAAAACAGGCGTGGTTTTTCTCCTATATTAGAGTGTAATACTTGCGGGCACGCTCCGCAATGTCCTAATTGTGATGTGAGTCTTACCTATCATAAGTATAGATCACAACTTCGTTGTCATTATTGTGGTTATAATATTGCCCTACAGCAAAAGTGTATGGCCTGTGGTGGCACAGATCTCACAACTAAGGGATTTGGTACAGAACAAATAGAAGCAGAGCTCAAGGAGTTGTATCCAGATAACAATATCGCTCGTATGGACTCAGACACCACAAGAGGTAAGTATGGTTTTGAGAAACTTATAACAGCTTTTGAGCAAGAGCAGATAGATATTTTAGTAGGCACGCAAATGCTTACCAAAGGGTTAGACTTTAGAAACGTAACCTTAGTAGGAATTATGAATGCAGATAGTATGCTCAACTTCCCAGACTTTAGAGCACACGAGCGTAGCTATCAATTAATTGCTCAGGTATCAGGTAGGGCAGGGCGTACCGAAAAGCAAGGTAAGGTGCTTGTGCAGACTTATAATCCTTATCATCAAATCTTACAGCAGGTTTCTTCAAATAAATTTGAAGAGATGTATAAAGAGCAATTAGAAGAGCGTCGCAACTTTAAGTATCCACCTTTTCATAGGTTGATACGCATTACATTAAAACATAGAGATTATCAAAAAATAGATGAGTCTAGTATTTGGTTATCTAAGGCATTGCGACAAACTCTAGGTGCAGAGGCAGTACTAGGTCCAGAAACACCATCTATAGCAAGAATAAGAAACCTCTACAGGCGTAATATCCTTATTAAAATAAGTAGAAGACAAAATTTACTCGAAACCAAAAAAACCATAGGTAGAGTAGTAACAAGTTTTAATGCTATTGCTCAGTATCGTAGTGTTCGATTAGTAGTAGATGTAGATTGCTATTAAGCATAAAAAAACCACTCAATGAGTGGTTTTTTTATATTAAAATCTACTTTTAAGCAGAGAGCGCATCTATAAGCTCAGATTTTTTATGTCTAGATAGTGGTATTTTTTCACCATCTATTTCAATATTTCTACTGTTGTACTTATCTACCTTGTCTATATTTATAATATAAGACTTGTGTATACGCATAAAACGTTCTGGAGGTAATTGCGCTACAAAAGACTTCATCGTAGCAAGTACTACTATAGGGTCGTGCACAGTTACAAGCTTTACATAATCTCCAAGAGCAGTAATATACTTAAGCTCGTTAAGCATCACCTTTTTCTTTTTGAGATTACTTTTTACAAATATGTAATCGTCATCTTCTACAGCACCTTCGGTTTTTAGTTTGTGAAGGCTTATAGCTTTATAAACAGCGTTTGTAAAACGATCCTTAGTAAGTGGTTTGCGTAGGTAATCTATGGCATTATAGTTAAATGCCTTATACGCATACTTTGTTTTGCCAGTTACAAATATAATTTGTGGTTTGTGTATAAGGTCATCTAGTAGGTCAAACCCAGAGAGTATAGGCATCTCAATATCTAAAAATATAAGATCTACCTTAGTGTCTAAGAGACCATTTTTAGTTTCGATGGCATTGTTATATTCAGCTACCAGTCGTAAATTAGGATGATCATTTATCATCTTTACGATTGCTAGTCGTTGTAGGCTAGAATCATCTACAACAGCACAGTCTAATAATACTCCTTCCACAGTGATTTATGTTTAATTAGGTTAAGCAGGTCAATATTAGGTAAAAAACTCCATAATACCAACAAAAAAGTGACTTTCATCGAAGAATTATGTTCTTTATCGACCTAAAATTGACTAATATCTTTATTGTTAAAAACCTTCTAAGTGCAGTCTCTTAGCAATGAGTAGGTTATGTCTATTAGTCGGCATTATCGTATAATTCTTACAAATAGATTACTAAAATTTTAACACATTAGTTTCATAGGGTTTTGATAGTAAGAAGAGTAGGTGGGTGATAGTGTGTAATACCTTATTATAATGTCTTACAAAAGAGTTTACAAGTTTACGCTTTCGCGAAAGCGTAATTACATACCTTATTATATAGCATTAGCGAGCATCGAGAAAATTTTAGGAATATATATTAATAGCTATTTGAAAATCAAAAGAGAATCCTTACTTTTGCACTCATTTTTAATTTAACTCATATTATATGAACCATTACGAAACTGTTTTCATCTTGAATCCCGTTTTATCTGATGATCAGATAAAGGAAACAGTAAAGAAGTACGAAGGACTTCTTAAAGAAAAGGGTGCTAAGATGATTAGTAAAGAGGATTGGGGCTTAAAAAAGCTTGCATATCCTATCCAAAACAAGAAAAGCGGTTTTTACCACTTACTTGAATTTACTGTTGATGGACAAGCTATCAATGATTACGAACTAGCTTTTCGCCGTGACGAGCGCGTTATGCGTTACCTTACGGTAGCTATGGATAAGCACGCGATCTCGTGGGCTGAAAGAAGACGTGAAAAACTAAAAAAGCAAAAAGCGTAAGTTATGGCATCTTTACAACAACAAGCAAAAGGAAAGAAGGACGGAGATATCAGATATCTTACTCCTCTTAATATTGAAACTAACAAAGCAAAGAAGTACTGTCGCTTTAAGAAGTCTGGTATCAAGTATGTAGATTACAAAGATGCAGACTGGCTAGCAGGTTTTGTAAACGAGCAGGGTAAATTGTTACCACGTCGTCTTACAGGAACTTCTTTAAAGTACCAACGTAAAGTGTCTGTAGCTGTAAAAAGAGCTCGTCACCTTGCATTGATGCCTTATGTAACTGATTTATACAAATAGAAACTAGATAACAGATGGAACTTATATTAAAGAAGGACGTTGAGAATCTAGGATTTGCAGACGATATAGTACAAGTAAAAAACGGATACGGTAGAAATTACCTAATCCCTAACGGTCACGCAGTTCTTGCTACGCCTAGCGCAAAGAAAGTACTTGCAGAAAACCTAAAGCAACGTGCTCACAAAGAGCAAAAAGTTGTAGATGATGCACAGAAGCAAGCAGATAAACTTAACGCTTTAGAAGTTAAGATATCAGCAAAAACTGGAGACGGAGACAAACTTTTCGGATCTATTACAAATGCAGACGTAGCAGAATACCTAGCAAAAGAAGGAGTAGAGGTAGACAAAAAGTATATCGCTATCGCTGGTAACACAGTAAAACGTTTAGGTAACTATGAAGCAAAAGTACGTTTCCACAGAGATGTGGTGGCTACACTTCCTTTTGACGTAGTTGCAGAAGCAAACTAAGTCCTTAGGCACTTTATACAAAACCGTTCTTATCTAATAAGGACGGTTTTTTTATGAAATTTACTTTTTAAATACGCTTTCGCGAAAAAATATCACTCACAATGAAATACGCTCGCCTTACAAAAGAACAACTAGAAGAATTACACCCAGAGTTTATAAACTTTCTAGCTACCCAGTCTATCACTGCAGATGAGTGGGCAACTATTAAAGAAAAACAACCCCTCGTTGCAGAAGAAGAGATAGACGTTTTTTCTGACCTAGTATGGGAAGGTGTACTCACAAAGGCTCAATACCTAGAGCATATCTCGCCTAACCAGATGCACCTTTTCTTTTTAAGAGAAAACAATATGGCACTTATAGCCATAAAAATCAATAAAGAAAACATAGATATCACTACCCCAGAAGGGTATGGATGGCTTAAGGAAAACTTAGGTGATGATGATGTGGTATTTATGAGCGCAAGTAAAGACTATAGTGAAGACCGCAATGCAGATAAGTTTAAACTCATAAGAGAAGGCGCAGTAATCACACGTGGCGATCTTTATAAATGGTTTGAGCGCTTTGTGGATGTGAAGTAATTATAACTACTCATACCAGCAATAAATGTAAAATTGAGGATAAGACTAAGCTAGTCGTATCCTCAATTTTGCTTTTTTAAGGCGTTTGTTATCTAGTTTTTCTATAAAAGATTGAGCAGCACTTTTGTGCACCGCTACAAAAGATTGTGTGTTTTTTACCTCAATGGTTCCTAGTTGCTCGCGTTGTGCATTTCCTTCTTTAAAGAAAAAACCAGCGATATCACCTTTTGATATCTTGTCTTTACGACCACCAGAGAGCTCAAGGGTCGTCCACTGTGATCCTTCTGGTATCTCTCTGTCGTGTAAGTACTCTTCATCCATTACCGGCATAAAGTCTGGTAATCGCTCGTTGCGCCAGTGTAGTACATAAGCCGTACCTTCAGACTGCATACGAGCCGTACGACCATTACGGTGTGTAAACTCTTCTGAGTGTATAGGAAGGTGGTAATGTATAATAAACTTGATTTCTGGTACATCTATGCCACGTGCAGCAAGATCTGTTGCTAGCAGTAGTTGGTGTGTACCATTTCTAAATTTAAGAAGTGATAACTCACGCTCACGCTGCTCCATTCCTCCATAAAAAGTGCCGTGTGCGATACCGCGATCGTTGAGATAATCACTTATTCTAGAGATGGTATCTTTAAAGTTACAAAAGATAATACCCGGTTGATCACCTAGATGACACAAAGCTTTTACAAGCGTGTCTAGCTTATCTTTTTCTGGTGATATTATCGCCTTAACTTCTAGCTTAGAACCTCCCTGATGTAAATAATCTACTTCTACAGGGCTATTAAGTCCTACAAATCTTGGTATGTCTACACCTTGAGTTGCAGAGGTAAGTACCTTTTTTTCTAAAGCAGGTAAAAAGCTCATAATCTCTGTCATCTCTCCTTCAAAACCTACTTCTAGCGACTTGTCAAACTCATCAAGTACTAGGGTTTTTATATAGTCTGTAGAGAAAGTTTCCCTGCGTAGGTGATCTGCAAGCCTACCTGGCGTCCCTATTAATATTGCTGGACGGTGCTTTATGGCTTGTCTATCTGTATTAAAACTTTGACCACCATAAGCTGCGTGTATCTTATAACCCGTACCCATATTGCGGGCAACATTTTCTATCTGTATAGCCAGCTCTCTAGAAGGCACAACTATAAGTAGTTGCACTTCTTCTATACTTAAATCTAACTCTGCAATTACAGGTAGTAAAAACGCAAGCGTTTTACCAGTACCTGTAGGAGATAGTAAGATCACTTCTTTTGCTGAGTGTATGGCAAGTTGTGCCGCCTCCTGCATCTCGTTAAGTGAGGTGATTCCTAGTTTAGCTAGAATTTGTTGCTGATTTTTTTGATTACTTATCATAGGGTACAAAGGTAAATGATTTCAACTGTCTCTATGTTTTTAGAGTTCATTTTAAATCCGGTGTTTAGTAAATATATCACAAGAATAAATGCTTAACACGCAACCTTTATGTATAACTTAGTCTTTTAGATTCAACAATCAATCAAATCTTATGAAAACAAACTACTTGCAATTCGTATTGTGTGCCATATTAGTATTATTATTATCTACTCATTGTGTATCCTCACAGAATTATACTTGCCAAGATGCAGATGTGTTATGCTTAGAAAATGGGGTTCTTATTTATGCAAACTGTTTTGATGGCGGTGATGGATGTGCTTTAAGTGGAGAAGAAGGCCCAAATTATGGATGTCTAGCTATTACACCTTTTCCGAGTTGGAAAATTTTAGAAGTCACTCAAAGTGGTGAATTAAAATTAGAAATAAGTCAAAACACAGAGTATGATGATGAAGGGCAACCCGTAGGCGAAACACTAGATGTTGATTTTGCATTTTGGGGCCCTTTTGCTTCTACAGAAGACTTTTGTGATTTTGAAACTATGGGTTCTCCGATAGACTGTAGTTATCAAGGCGCGATATTAGAAAATCTTAATGTTCCAAATGTTCAAGAAGGCGAACATTATATCCTGATGTTAACAAATTTTGATCAAGCAGAAGGATTCTTTAAAATTGAACAACTAGTTGCAGAACCGCAAGCACTACTTTTTTGTAGCCCACTTCAAGAAAACATCTTGGGTTG
Organism: uncultured Dokdonia sp.; assembly: GCF_947496725.1. Lineage (GTDB taxonomy): Bacteria > Bacteroidota > Bacteroidia > Flavobacteriales > Flavobacteriaceae > Dokdonia. Next base: position 490,598 of record NZ_CANMDS010000003.1, on the reverse strand, counting down.
CGAGGGACAAACCATTCAAATAGATGCTTCTCCTGTAGATCCAGAAAACTATGAATATCAATGGGAAGTCCTTGTAGATGATATGTATGTCCAAATAGACGACGAAACGAATATGACTTTAGACGTCGTTCAACCTGGATCTTATAGATGCTTAGCTACCGACTCGAGTGGAAACATAATAGAAAAAAGGTTTATGGTTTCCTTTATTCCAATTCCAGTGGCTAATATTCCAGAAACTACTTTTCTTTGCGATGAAGATAATGATGGATTTGTTGCGGTTGAGTTAAATACTTTTGATTCAATTATTATAGGAAGCCAACAAGATGTTTTAGTTTCTTATTTTATATCAGAAGAGGACGCTGAGGGAACGACTAATACCCTTGACCTTTCTTATGATGTATCTACAGATCAAACTATATATGCTAAATTATTTACAACAACTGGTGATTGTTTTGATATAATACCTGTAAATTTTATAGTGGAGCCCTCACCTCAATTAATACAAGCTCCAGATCTTGAGATTTTTGATAATGATGGTGATGGCTTTGAAGTGTTTAATCTTACAGTAAACGAAAGCATAATTTTTAATGGAGAGGCGCCTAGTTCTTTTATAATCACGTATTATTTATCTTTGGAAAGTGCAGTCATAGGAATGGATGAAATTTTAACTCCTAACAACTATATCAATACTCTAACTTCAGAATCTGTTTATCTTCGAGTTGAAAATTCTGAAACTGGGTGCTTGAGTTTTACCACTTTTGATATTGCAGTGTTAACTGATACTGATGGAGATGGAGTTGCAGATTCTTATGAAGATATAAATCAAAATTTTGATCTTTCAGATGATGATACAGATAACGATGGAGTGCCGAATTATCAAGATATTGATGACGATGGTGACACTATAATTACCGCCACTGAAATACAAGGAGATGGGGCCGGAGCTATTAATCAATCATTTATAGATACGGATAATGATATGATTCAAAATTACTTAGATAATGATGATGACGGAGATACCCTACTTACTATATATGAAGATTATAATGGTAATGGCACACCCTTAGATGATGATACAAACAACAATAATATTCCTGACTTTCTGGATGCAGATGTGGCTTTGAGTATATCCGCTTTCGCAAAAGCTCAAATAGCTATCACACCTAATCCGGTTTCTACGCAATTAGTAATAGGAGGAATTAATAATAGGCTAATAGAGCGTGTTGAAATTTTTGATATGGTAGGAAAATATGTATACGAAGGTACATCTGTACCAGATAGAGGGCTGGAAGTGTCTAATCTACCTGCTGGAATTTATTTCATAAAATTATCAATTGGTTTTGAACAAATCGCAATGAAATTTATAAAAGAATAAGTTTTATGTACATTCTAAAGCCCCCTTATCATTTTGATGTAGGGGGCTTTTTAATTCTAATTAGCTAATTCACTTGGAATTATACGCATCAAGAGTTTTAATTATAAATAACACAAAAATGATGGTGAAAAAGAGAATTAACAATTGTTAATTAAATGTGAAAATAAACACACCTTAACGTTTAGTAAATGTTAACTCCTTCTTAAATTCGCGCAAAATCATTTTTTATAAAAATCTTATGTTCAAAAAACTTTTATTTTTAGTAACACTTCTAATGGCAGTTGCTGTAGGCGCACAGACGACTACTTCTGCTATCTCTGGAGTTGTAAATGCTGGTGAGCAAACGCTTCCTGGTGCAAACGTGGTAGCGGTACACACACCTACTGGTACTACGTATGGAGCGATCACAAACTTTGACGGTCGTTTTAATCTTTTTAATTTACGTGTGGGAGGACCTTATACAATAACGGTAAGTTATGTAGGTTTTCAAGCGCAAGAATACACTGGAGTGACTCTTAACTTAGGAGAAACTTATAACGTAGAGGTAACACTATCTGAAGATAGTAATGCTCTTGAAGAAGTTGTAATTACAGGTAGCCGTAACAACACTTTTAGTGATGGACGTACGGGATCTGCTACAAACGTAGGAGAGCGCCAGCTTAAGGCATTACCTACTATTTCAAGATCTGCTGCAGATTTTTACCGTCTAGAGCCTAGTGCTTCTAGTAATGGATCTTTTGGAGGTCGTAATGATCAGTTTAACAATTTTAGTCTTGATGGAGCGGTTTTTAATAACCCATTTGGTCTTGATGCTGCTACTCCAGGAGGACAGACAGGATCACAGCCTATCTCTCTTGATGCGATTGAGCAAATTCAAGTAACTACTGCACCGTATGATGTAACTCTTTCTGGATTTACAGGAGCATCTGTAAATGCTGTAACTAAGAGTGGTACAAACGAGTTTAAGGGAACTGTTTACGGTTTTTATAGAAACGAAGACCTTACTGGTGGAAAAGTTGCAGGTGATGACGTTTTTAAGGCAGACTTAAGCCAGAACACATATGGTATAAGTATAGGAGGTCCTATCATTAAAAACAAACTTTTCTTCTTTGCAAACTTTGAAGATGAGAGCCGTTCTGACCTAGGAGCACCTTGGGCACCTAACCGTAATACGGGAGCTATTAATGAGTCACGTGTATTACCATCAGATCTAGATGCAGTCTCTGCAGCATTAAGTAGTATTACTTATGCAGATGGAAGCTCTTACGATCCAGGTAGATATGAAGGATTTAACTTTGACGGAGGTTCTACAAAAGCATTATTTAAGCTAGATTGGAACGTAAATGATAAAAACCGTGTTGCATTAGTATATAACTTACTAAGATCTTCTAAAGATAACCCGGCAAACCCTAATGCAATTGCATTACGTGGACCAAGCCAGTCTACGATACAGTTTGAAAACGCAGGATATGCAATAAACAATAACATAGACTCTTTCCAACTAGAGTGGAATAGTGAGTTTGCACCAAACGTGTCTAACAAGTTTCAGGCAGGTTACACATTCTTTGATGATTTTAGAGAGCCATTCTCTACGCCAGCACCTTCTATAAACATTACAAAAGGTGGTCAGAACTATATCATTGCAGGTCACGAGCCATTCTCTATAGGAAACAAGCTCGAGCAAGAAGTTTTTCAAATCACAAACAACTTAAACATTGTATCTGGTGATCACACAATTACGCTTGGTACTTCTTTTGAAAAATTCAGCTTCTATAACTCTTTTAACCTTACAGGTTATGGGTTTGACTTATTCGGGAGTGTAGCAATAGATCAAGAAACAGATCTTGATGGAGATGGTATCGCAGATACAGATTACATAAACGATGTAACAGGTGAGACAGATCTAGATGCTTTCCAGCAGTTCCTTATAGATCGTTACCAAGATACATTTACCGCTGCAGAGGCAGAGTTTAATGAAAACAACGGTTTACCTATAGGTGATCCAAACGGATGGTCACTTGCAGAGACTAACGTAGGACAGTTTAGCCTTTATGCTCAAGACCAGTGGAAAATGAGTGAAGACTTTACACTTACACTAGGAATGAGATTTGATAAGCCTTTATACTTTGATACTCAAGACAAGATTCAAGAAAATATTGATAGAAAAGGTACTTACCAGCCAGATAACGTATATGTAGACCCAGCAACTGGAGAAGATATCTTATTAGACAGTACAGTACTTCCAGATAACGCATTCTTATGGTCACCTAGATTAGGTTTTAACTGGGATGTAAAAGGAGATAAGACGTTCCAAGTACGTGGAGGAACTGGAGTATTTACAGGTCGTTTCCCATTTGTATGGTTAGGTAACCAAGTGCAAGGTGTAGATTTCTTCTTCTATCAGACGGTAGATCAAGATTTTAAATGGCCACAAGTATGGAGATCTAACATAGGAGCAGATTACCGTTTTGATAATGGTATCGTTCTTACTGCAGACCTTTCTTATACAGAAGATCTTAACGCTGCACACGTACAGAACTGGGCACTTAATGATCCATCTTCTACACTAGAAGGTGTAGATAACAGACCTATCTACCAGACGTCAGATTTTGCTACAAACCAGTTTGGAGGTCCTACAAATGCGTATGTATTTACAAACTCAAACTCTGGACGTACGTATAACGCAACGTTTAAGGCAGAGAAGTCTTTCAGCAACGGTTTGTTTGCAAGTCTTGCTTATAACTACCTTGACTCAAAAGATGTAAACTCTATTGATGCAGAGATTACAGGAGATGCTTTTAACGCAAACGCAATAAGAGGAAACGCAAATGATGATATCCTTGCAAACTCTCGTTATGGTGATCAACACCGTATTATCGCAGTAGCTTCAAAGAAATTTGAGTACGGAGATGGTAAATTTGCAACTACAGTTTCTGCTTTTGGAGAGTGGGCTAGAGGAGGACGTTTTAACTACACATATGCTGGTGATATAAACGGTGACGGTGGTAACTTTAATGACCTTATCTATATCCCTACTGCAGATGAGCTAGCACAGCAAAACTTTGCTACGCCAGAGCAAGCACAAGCATTTGAGCAATATATCCAGCAAGATGATTACCTGAGCGAAAACAGAGGTGGTTATGCAGAGCGTTATGGAGCACTTGCACCTTGGAGAAGTCGTGTAGATTTCCGTTTACTTCAAGATTATAACTTTAATGTAAAAGGAAAGAAAAACACATTACAGTTTAGCCTTGATATCCTTAATGTAGGTAACCTTATCAGTTCAGATTGGGGACTTGTAGAGCAGCCTAACAGTATACAGCCAGTAAGTGTATCTGTTACAGATGGTGTTCCAACATATACTTATAATGAGGAGTTAACACAAACTTTTGGTACAGATGCAAGCCTTCTTAACAGATGGCAAGCACAAGTAGGGTTACGTTACATCTTTAACTAGAACCTTACGACCACATATAAAAACCGCCTGCAAGAAATTGCAGGCGGTTTTTTATTTATATAATGTAAAACTACAGTCTCTGTATGGTCTAAACAACTCCTACATAAAAGTAGACCGCCATAAAATGTGCAAAAGATCCTCCCAATACAAATACGTGGAATATAGCGTGGTTATAAGGAATGCGAGACATACTGTAAAGCACAGCCCCTATCGTATATAAAATCCCTCCAGCAAATAACCATTGCACACTAGCAGGATGAAGATTTGCAAGTAATGGTTTATATGCAAAAACTATAAGCCACCCCATCGCCACATAAAGGATAGTAGAAAGGATATCAAATCGTCCGGTAAAAAAGAGTTTTAATATAATCCCAAAGAGAGCAATAGACCAGGCTATCCCAAAAATCCACCACCCAGTAGTTCCATCTAGACTTACTAGCGTAAAAGGCGTGTATGTGCCCGCAATGAGTACATAGATTGCAGCGTGATCAAATATTTTAAGTCTTGCTCTACGTAAAGGTTTTGTCGCGCTATGATAAGCTGTAGAGGCAAAGTATAATACACATAAACTTATCCCAAAAACAATAAGACTTATGGTGGCGGTTGTAGTTACGCTTTCGCGAAAGCAAAATAATATCAACCCAAAAACACTTGCTACAAAACCAAAACCGTGTGTCCAAACATTAAGTCGTTCCTCTTGAGGGGAGTAATCTGGAGTTGGGGCTGTGGTGTTTTCCATTAGTTATCTGCAAGTAAGTAATCTAGATGTTCCTTAAGAATTTCTGTAACCTCTGCGGCTGGGCCTCTGCCTTGAGCCATTACTGCATTTTCTACAAAGCGCACAGTACCATTGCGATCCATAAATACAAGTTTAGGATACGTATTGGTTTTTAAATCTTGCTTTAAATAGCTAGCACCATCTACTAGGTGTTCAAAATCAAAAGGTTTCTTAGTTAAAAAAGCGTCGATTTTGCTTTTTGGTTCAAAAGTGATGGCTACAAAATTTACGCGACCCTCATATTGCTTTTTAAGATCATTGAGATATGGAATCTCGGCAATACAAGGAGGGCAGCTTGTAAACCACAAGTTGATGAGTGTAATTTTATCATTATAACTCTCCTTAGACTTAAGCCCGTTTGCAAGATCTTGCAGCTGAAAGTCGGGTAGGGGTTTATTAATTAATCCATTTACGCCCACATTAATGTCTAGAGGCGCGCTATTAGATTGTGATAGCATCACTTCTACCTCTTGTATAATTGAGTCTTGACGCACACGCATATGGCGAACTTTAAAGTTGGCTTTTGTGTATTTCCAGCTTCCTTGCGCACCATAAACCTCCTCAATAGATTTTAGTTTGGCTTGAAAAGCCTCCTCATTATAGGTGTCACCTTGAAAAACGTAGTAGTTGTCTTGCGCGTTAAGAGCTAGCGCAAAGAATAATATAAATAAGCATTGTATTTTTTTCATCATCATAGGTATGTGTTACAAAGATAGCTATTGCTATCAAACACGCACCTATATACATTTATCGTGCCTTAGTTAGGCTTAAGGGGTGATTTTGTTACTATCGTTTAGGGCACTATAAATTTTGATATTGTTTCTAACTGAGTTATTCTTAAAACAATCAGTAGGCTACTTGTCTTCTAAAATATCGCGTATGATTTTAAGGTGATGTTCTGTATGAATAGCGAGAAACTTAATGGTTTTATCTCTGTTTAGAGTACCGAGTACAGGGTGATTAAAATGTTTCTTTTCTGGGAGATTAGATAATTGATCAACCGTGGCAAGCGCCTGTTCATAATGCATTTGTATTGTATTGAGATCTATATTATCCTTTGGCCTTGCTGCCTCTGGCGCAGTGGCTTTTCCTCTAGGCATTCTATTAAAAGTAAATACATAGGCACGTTTCATATTAAATTTAGTTTTATAATCACTTTCATTAGATTGCTCTAGTGCTTTTGATACCTGATTTACAACTAGAAAAATGTGATCCATATGCCACGCAACAGCAGCTTCAGACACTTCAAGGTTTTTTGTATCTCGCACATTACTATAGGATGCCACCTCATCGAGTTTTACTTTGAGGTCAGAATTGTTTCTGTTTGATTCTATACTAGCGGCGCTGCTTAATAATAAGATGCCTGCCAGTAAGATTAAAAAGATGTTTATACGCTTTTTCATAAGTCTATGTTTTAAAATTAATTTATCCCAAAAATAGACTGTAAATCAATACGTTATGTTAATATGGGACGTATGTGCCACTTTTGTGATGAACGGGAAGGCTAGTAAAAGTCGGCTTTTGAAAAAGATCTAGAGACGGGAATGCTCGTAGGTACTCTATCTAGTTGTATAGTGAGCGATCTTGCATTACCGTCAATAGTTATTATATGTTCCGTATTAATAAGGTAGGAGCGGTGGCAACGTTTTATTTGAAAGTGATTTTCAAATTGTAGTTCAAGTTGTTTTAAAGAAAGCCTAATTAGCTTTCGCGAAAGCGTACTCTCATCTAGATAAAATATCGTCACATAATTCCCTTCAGATTGAGCATATATAAACTGCGATAATTGCATTGCAATAGGCGTCGCTTTTACGCTCTCTTCTTGTATTTGTATTGTAACGGTTTCTTCTACAACTGGGCGCTGTAGCTTAGTAGAAAGTAATTGTGCTTTATTGAGGTTTTGTTTTGAAAGTGTACGTTCTGTAAAAAAGATTAAACCTACAATAGGGAAAATCCCTATCGAAGTAGTGATTTTAAGGAAACTAAAGAAGGTTTTATAAAAGACGCCATCACCCCGCCAATAGTAATAATGCAAGGAATTAAAAGTACTTATTATCAAGATGCAGGTTGATAGTAGTATAATTTCCTTAGCTATGGTCCACTTTTCTGGACGAAAAAATATGGGAAATAATTTAGGTAGAACAAAGTAGGTTACACAAACACCCAGAAAAACGGAAACTCCAAAACCCGCCAAGAATACATATTTGTAATTTATAGACTGTCCCGCACCAAAAGGTTCAAAAACAATTAAAAACAGGTAAACAAAAACACCTGACAATAATGCAAATAACCACTTATATCTAGTGTTTTGTAACAAAGGATATGGTGATTTGAGCCACTGCATAAGAAACGGTTTATTTTAGTCTGATTTGAAGCTGCATTCTATTTGTGCTTGTTCTCTTTTATTTATTCTGAAATAGACATAGGTAAGGTAAATCTAAAATCACTTCCATTTTCGACTTTACTTTCAACCCAAAATTTCCCACCAAGCTTTTCAACTAATTCTTTGCAAAGTACAAGACCTAATCCAGAGCCTTGTTCATTATTAGTGCCTGGCAATGGAGTATTATTAGATAAGTCAAAGATTTTACTAATTGTTTCTTCGCTCATCCCAACTCCGTTATCAGAAACTGAAATTTCAATGAGTTCTTTATTTGTGGTGACAGAAATATTGACGTTGCCACCTACGTGAGTAAATTTTATTGCATTTGAAATTAGATTTCTTAAGATAGTTTGTAAGATATTCTTATCAGTATATAATTCAATTTTATCCTTTGGACTGTAGCTCAAAGAAATATTTTTGGCTTTTGATATTGATTTTTTCAGAGTTATTACTTCAACTATTTCTTCTGATAATGTGATTTTTTCTGGATTAAAATAAAGTTCTTTAGTTTGCGATTTTGCCCAGGTTAATAAGTTGTCTAGTAATGTTAATGTATTCTTGGTTAAAGAATTTATTAGAAAAATATATTCTTTAGCTTCTTCATTCTCCGTATTGTTTAAATTCTCAATAAGTAGTTCCGAAAGGCCATTTATACCATAAAAAGGGCTTCTTAAATCGTGGGCAATGATTGAAAACAATTTATCCTTAGTTTTATTAAGCAGTTTTAATTGTAAATGGTTCTCTTTGATTGCGTCTTCTTGTTTTTTACGCTCGGTAATGTCTGTAGAAATTCCGCACAGTCCTACTATCTTGTTTTTATCATTTTTATCAAATAGGGGAGATTTAATTTCTAAAAATACTAATCTATTTCCGTCGTTATCTTTTGATTCTACTTCAAAATTTGTGTTCTCCCCAAGCTTTATTATGCTATCGTCAATTTTGGATATTACCTTAACGGTTTCTTTGGGAAAATAGCTTGAGTCATCACTCCCTTTTAGTTCGTTATCTGTACACTCAAAGAATTTGAGTGTTTTCTTATTAGCATATACATACTTTTTTTGATTGTCTTTTATGTAGATGTATGTGTCTAATTGATCTAAAGTAGATTCTAAATAGTGGATTCTACTATTTGCTTTCTCGTTGATACGTTGGGCTTGTTTAATTTGGTCTGTTGCTCGATCAAGCTCTAATTGCAAAAATTCATTTTGCTTCTTTAATTCCTTATAAGTAGGTTCTCTATTCATTAGTAAATACTAGTTTTTAATGCATTCTTAAAAGAACAAAATCATTAAAATAATGGGTGAAATCTAGAGGTAAATTTCAAATTGTTTAAAATAGGACTTTACATAAAGCAAGTACAGCTCCGACAACTATTGGAACTGCAGATGAGCCTATTTGATTGTTTTTTAATTGATTTTCTAAATATACAAGTATTTAAGAAAGATGACGCTTTCGCGAAAGGGTAATTTGAGGAAGTCTCTGCTGTTAGAATTATGGATTGGAAATAGGGGTGAGGACTCGAGCAGAAGATAGACGAAGTAGATTTTATTTACTCAGTTATTTTGGGGCATAGTTTTCTTTTCTGTCTTTTTATAAATCCATTCCATTAAAAAACAAAATCCAATAATGACTATAGAAATAATAACACCAATTGTGTTTGAAGTGTATTGTTGATTAATTAAAATAATTGTAGCAATCATACAAAAAACAAAACCTATAAATGGGATTACTTTACTACTGCCAGTTTCTTTTGATAATCGATACCCAACAAGATTAACAACGCCAAAAATGAGTAAAAAACCTACGCTACCTGCTGTTGATATACTTTCAAGTTTAAGTACATTCACTAAAATTAATGTGGCAATCGCAGTAATCATTAAGCCAATAGGTTGATTCCATAGTTTTGCTAAAAAGTGATGTGGCAGTTCATCGTCCTCAGCTATCTCATAATTTACTTTACTACCTCCATAAAGAGATGCGTTAATTGCTGAAAAAGTTGAAATTAAAGCTGCTACTGTAATAATTGAAAAGCCAGCTTTTCCTAACATTGGTTTTGCCGCTTCTGCCAATACATAATCTTGTGCTGTTGCGATTTTTGAAAAAGGAAGTGAGCCTACTGTCACTAAAGCAATAATGATATATAGAATAATTACAAATATTACAGAGTAGTAATAAGCCCTAGGGATATTCTTTTCGGGATCAACAATATCAGGTGCTGCATTAGCAATAAGTTCAAATCCCTCATAGGCAACAAAAATAACCATTCCGCCAGCAAATAACTTAATTGGTGTTTCCCAGTTTGTGATTGCAAGTTGTGCAATATTTGGATTACTAATTAAGCCATAAGCACCAATAAAAATAAAAGAAATTAAAATGACCAATTTAATAATCACTGCATAAGATTCTATTTTACCAACGACTGCAATACTATAATAATTAATTGCTGTGGCTAAAACTATAATTGCACTTGCATAGATATGTGAATCAATTGTTTTTGATTGAGTAAGCTCAAATAAATTTGGCGCGTAAGACCCAAATGCCGAAGCATAAAGAGATAGCATAATAATATAGCTTATCCACAATAGATTATTAATTCCGCCACTAAAAACTGATTTTCCGAAACCTTGATTGATGAATTTAACAGTTCCTCCTCTGTCAGGATATTTCTTTGATAGCTTAACATAACTATAAGATGTTATTAATGCTAAAATCCCAGCAAATAAAAATGCAATTGGCGTTCCACCTTTGGCAAGTGATACTGCAAGTCCAAGGACTGCAAAAATCCCACCACCAACCATACCACCGATTCCGATAGAGATTGCTTCTTTTAATCCTATTTTTTTAGCCATATGATTTAGTTCTTCAAACTATGTACAACAACCCACTACATAAAGCGTGTGTACTCTGGCACACTATCAGGATTGATATTACATTTATTTCATTGATTAGTAGTTTAATATACGAATATTTAGATGAATGACGCTTTGGCGAAAGGGTAAAGTGAGGAAGTCTCTGAGGTGTGAATTATGGATCAAAATTAGCTTAAAAGCTTGAGCTTAGCGCAGCCGAAGTAGACTGGTTTTTTAACTCAGATCTTCGTTGCCAGTATTTTTTTATTCATCAGTTCCAATATATTGTAATTCGTTTTTTGTTTTTGAAAGTTGAAAGTGAAAGTGAACAGTTCCATCTTCCAGAGGTTCTCTTATATAGTATTCTCGGTTAAGATAATTCTCTGTTTCAAAATTTAATTCTTCAAAAGTTTCATAGTCCGCGGAAGGAAAATTATTTCTAAAATCTTCAACTTCTAAAAATCCTTTAGATTCTCTTATTTCCGTTGCAATTCTCGATTTGTCGGAATCTGAAATTTGAATTTTTAGTGTGTGTGCATAGTCCATAAATCCACCACTTTCATTTTTCAGAATTTTGAAGTCATCTTTTAATTCAATATTATGTTTCTCTAATAACTTTCGAGCGTCATTTTTGCTAAAAGTCCAGTCACTTATCCAAGGTGACATACATAATAAGATAAAACCTAAAGTCAAAAATGATGAGATATATTTTCCAGTTTTAGGTCTTTTAAATATTCTAAAAGTCCAGTAAGTCAAAAATATGATTTGAAAGACCAAAATAAATGGCCAAATGAAAATCACGAGAAATTCCAATTCAGCTAATATTGTCCAAGCAATTGTTAAGCTTAAAATAACCCCTGTTATAATTCCAGTTATTTTATTTCCGACTTTAAAAGGTAGCCAAAAACAAAGGACGGTTAATCCGAATAAAATTAAACTTGTTATAATATTGAAGTGGTTCATTCAAATTACTAGCAACAGGCCACAACATAAAGCGAGTACAACTCCATTGACTATTGGAACTGCAGATGAGCCTATTTGATTGTTTTTTAATTGATTATATAAATATACAAGTATTTGAGAAAGATGACGCTTTCGCGAAAGGGTAACTTGAGGAAGACATTAAGGTGTGATTTATTGATTGAAGTGTTTTTAAAGAACCTTAAAACCGACTTTACAATCGGTCTAAAAACGATTTTGAAACGTAGCCATACAATTGCGGTAATAATCAAGTATGCAAAAATTTTATCTGTATTGAAAGGCTTTTATTTTAAGTGTTTTGAATCATATAACAAGTAATTTTTGATTCAGGCTCAAAAAATACATACAAATCTCCATCTCCCCAAAAATTTAATTTCTCAAAATATTGTACGTACCATTCGTCAACTGGTTTGATATTAGTTGCTTTAGTTTTTATCTCATCACTACTTTGTAATTGACATAAAAACCTCATTGTTTTTTGTGTTTTTGGGCATTTAGGAATATCCGAAGATTGAATCCAATTAGGTATACCTGAAAATCCAATTCCATAGCTAATAGCTATGTCTTCTTTCGTTGTGAATCGGATTTTTTTGTATTCAATGAATGAATCTGAAATTAAATCATCATAAGCGGTAGAAAGACTATTTACCTCATCTAGGTTCAATATTTGGGGAGAATTAGGCTCAGAATAATCTAACCATATTTTGTCCAAATCTAAGTATATTGGGCAAATAAGATTTAAGTCAAATGGAAGCCAACCAAAGGCTTTACTTTCTTTACTTAATTTTCCTAGATATTGAAAAGAGCCTGGGCAATTGTTTGTCGGAATTGAAAAGTCAGATGGTATATTTCCACCAATCCAATTTTCTCCATTTTCAGTCTTTTGAAAATTGAAAACCTTGTTAATTCTCAAATCCCTATATTTTATTTGGTCGTCTCTAATAATCAGTTCTTGATCATTTCCATCTTCATCTTTTGATTCAGCAAATTCTAAAAAATTATTTTCATCATAAGTCAAAATGATATGAGAATACATACCTTCTGCTGTTTGTTTATCTGTTACTTGTGTTTCGATAAAACTGAGACAATGTTCTTTACCATCTAAATTTACTTGCCATCCGGCCAGATATTGTTTTTTTAAATTAGTTTTTTTAGGAGTAGATTTATTGCCGAAAAATTTATCTAGTACACTCATTTTAGTTTTTTTTTGATAATGACTTACAACAGACTTTTATATAAACCAAGCGGAACTTCGACAGCTATCGAAACTGTTAATGAGTTTATTTTTTAATTGATTGTCTAAATATACACTTATTAGTGTATTGATCACCGCACAAACAGCGTTAAAAACTTACTAGTCAGGCCACAAAAAAAGTGGATACCTATTGCTAGATATCCACTTTATATATTCATCAATTAATATTTATTCTTCTTCTCCTGTGCGTTGTCCTTCGTTTCTAAAAACGAGTTTGTCGTCAAAGGAGTCTACGAGTATCACACTGTCTGATGCTACTTTACCGCTCAAAATTTCTTTTGATAACTGGTTAAGTACCTCGCGCTGCATTGCTCGTTTTACAGGTCTTGCCCCATATTCTGGCTGGAAACCTGCTTCGGCAAGGAAGTCTATGGCTTGCTTTGTTGCGTCTAGGGTGATATTCTGCTGTGAGAGCATCTTTCTAATGCCCTTGAACTGTAGTTTTACAATATCACGTATATCTTTTCGCGTAAGCGGACTAAACATTACAATGTCATCTATTCTATTTAAGAACTCTGGACGTATGTTTTGTTTTAATAATCCTAGCACATCTACCTTTGCAGACTCCATTGCAGCATCTACATCTGGAATAGCCTCAAAACGCTCTTTTATGATATGACTACCCATATTTGAAGTCATAATGATAATGGCATTTCTAAAGTCTGCAGTGCGGCCTTTGTTATCTGTAAGTCTACCTTCATCCAGCACCTGTAGTAACACGTTAAAAGTATCTGGGTGTGCTTTTTCAATCTCATCGAGTAATACCACCGAGTAAGGACGACGTCGCACGGCCTCCGTAAGCTGTCCACCTTCGTCATATCCCACATATCCTGGAGGCGCTCCCACCAGACGGCTCACACTGTGACGCTCTTGATACTCACTCATATCTATGCGCGTCATTGCATTCTCATCATCAAAGAGATACTCTGCAAGTGCCTTTGCAAGTTCTGTTTTACCTACACCGGTTGTTCCTAAAAATAAGAACGAACCTATAGGCTTCTTTTGATCTTGTAAACCTGCACGACTGCGTCGTACGGCATCACTTACGGCAACAATAGCCTCACGTTGTCCCACTACGCGTTTGTGCAACTCATCTTCTAGCTTGAGTAGCTTCTCACGTTCTCCCTGTAGCATTTTTTGTACTGGGATTCCTGTCCATTTTGCAACTACCTCTGCAATGTCTTCGCTGGTTACTTCTTCCTTAATAAGCGAAGTATCTGCTTGACTTGCAAGATCCTTTTGTAGCTCCTCAAGATGCTCTTGAGCCTCTTTTATTTTACCATAACGTAGCTCTGCAACTAGGCCATAGTTTCCTTCTCGCTCTGCTTTTTCGGCTTCTAGCTTGTAGTTTTCTATGTCTTGTTTTGCATTTTGTACACTCTCTACAATATCCTTTTCAGATTGCCACTGTGCATTAAGATCGTTGCGCTCCTCTTTGAGGTTTGCTAGATCTGCACGTAGACTTTTGAGCTTATCTTCATCTTTCTCACGCTTTATCGCCTCAATCTCAATCTCTAGCTGCATCACACGACGGTCTAATACATCCAGCTCTTCTGGCTTAGAGTTGATTTCCATACGCATTTTTGCGGCAGCTTCATCCATCAAGTCAATTGCCTTGTCTGGTAAAAATCTGCTCGTGATATAGCGCTGTGATAACTTTACAGCAGCAATAATAGCATCATCCTTAATACGCACCTTGTGGTGCGTCTCGTACTTGTCTTTGATACCACGTAAGATAGAAATAGCACTCTCTGTATCTGGCTCATCTACAGTTACCTTTTGGAATCTACGTTCGAGGGCCTTATCTGCTTCAAAGTATTTTTGATACTCATCAAGCGTGGTTGCACCTATAGCACGCAGCTCCCCACGAGCGAGGGCAGGTTTTAAGATGTTTGCCGCATCCATCGCACCTTGACCACCACCGGCTCCCACCAGGGTGTGTATCTCATCTATAAAGAGTACAATGTCTCCATCACTTTCTGTTACTTCTTTAATAACCGCCTTAAGACGCTCTTCAAACTCTCCTTTAAATTTTGCACCCGCAATAAGCGCTCCCATATCCAGCGCAAATATTTGTTTGTTTTGCAAGTTTTCTGGGATGTCACCATCTACAATTCTATGTGCAAGACCTTCGGCAATGGCCGTTTTACCAGTACCTGGCTCTCCTACGAGTATAGGATTGTTTTTGGTACGGCGTGTTAAAATCTGCAAGATGCGACGTATCTCTTCATCTCTACCTATCACGGGGTCTAGCTTGCCTGTGCGTGCTAGTTCGTTAAGGTTTTTTGCATACTTGCTTAGTGAGTTATATGTCTCTTCTGCACTTTGTGAGGTCACACGGTTACCTTTGCGCACTTCTGTAATAGCAGCTTGTAAGTGCTTCTCAGTCACTCCTTGATCCTTTAAGATCTGGGCTACTTTACTTTTTGTCCCAAAAATGGCGAGTATAAGATGCTCGATAGAGACATACTCATCATTCATATTTTTGGCAATAATATTAGCCTGAGTGATTGCTTTATTTGCTTCTCTCCCTAGCATTATATCACCACCAGACACCTTAGGATAACTCTCAAGGGTACTGTCTAAAATTTGCTGTAATAAAGGCACATTTACATCAAGTTTTTGAAGCAAGAAAGGCGTTACGTGCTCATCTACTTCAAAAATTGCTTTAAAAATGTGCTCATTTTCTATTTGCTGGTGGCCTAGCTCTTGAGCAATTTGCTGTGCTCGCTGTATGGCCTCCTGCGACTTTATCGTAAAATTGTTAATATTCATTTCATATGTTTTAAGAGACCATTACTTGCTGTAAAGCGCTTGCTAATGATTTCTGGTTGTACTTTTTTTGAGAGACAATAGTCAAGTATTGTTCCAAGACCGTATTGCGACATAATGTCTTGTGAAGGCTTGAATTAACTGACTTTATGACTTATTTAAGAACTATTTTACGCTTTCGCGAAAGCGTAACACAGACACAACGACTACCTTTGTATAAAAGCATATTGAAGAATGGGAATATTTAATTCGATTTTTGGAGGAGATAAAGAACCTCAAGAGGAAAAAACACCAATGCCGTGGAAACAACTTACCACACTCGAGCAACTGGATCAAATTGCAAAAGATTCTGAAACGAAGCCACAGGCGATATTTAAGCACTCTACAACTTGCGGTATAAGCCGTATGGCAATACGCCAGCTAGAGGCACAATATGATATAGACCCGAACCAGCTGGATATTTATTACTTAGACCTCAAGGCGTACAGAGAAGTGTCTAATGAGGTGGGATATAAATTTCAGGTAATGCACCAAAGCCCGCAGATTATATTGATTAAGAATGGAACCGCTGTGTATTCTGACAGCCACGGAGCGATAAGCGCACAAGCACTTGCCGAAAAGATTTAACCTAACGCTTTTTTTGTCACCCACGTTCTATAGCCAATAATGGCAAGCTGAAACTTTGTGGCTTGTGTAAGGTCAAGACCACGTTTTGAATAGGAGGGAAGTACTGCCTTATTAACTTTGGCAAGAAATTTATAGAGTGTTTGCATACCGTCAAAAGTAGCTAAAAAACAAAGCCGTAACGCAATGCGTTACGGCTTTATTAGTTGGCTAATTCTGCTACGCGTTATGATAGTTAAGTAAAACTATGTACGTGTGCTTTTATGTGGTCCTTATGCGTCTAGCAGTTGGGTTGCTAGATGCGGTAGGAGGTGCAGGATATATTATCCTATTAGTATTTCTAAAATGGTAATGATTACTTGTGTCATAATGAATGGGTTTGGATTGAAAATGATTATTTAAAAAAATGATTGATGAATGAAAATTGATTGATGAATGATTGATTGATTGATGAATGTGATTAATTGATGAATGTGATTAATGATTACTATTATTACTTACCTAGTTGTAAAAAGGTCGTTACAATGTAAGAGATGCTAAGGCTTACCATAAAGATGGTATATAGACCTAATACTTTGTTTGTTTTTACTTGTTTCTGAGTGTGGACTGGCGTTTTCATAATAGTGAGATTTTGATTAGTAATTGTATCGTTGTTTGTTATTGATGAAGCAAAGAAGTCACCTTGAGCTCGATAAAACAAATAGAAAAGAAGTTTTTAATGAAATTAACAGCAATATTGTAACTAAAAAAATAACAACACTTTCTATATGTAATGCATATATCTACGATTGTGTTAGTAAATGTAACCTGTGCTGATTGATATTGCCGTATCTGTTAGTTTTGTAGAGGGTTTTTGACCTCTTTTGAAAATCTGTAGAGGAAAATGGGCTATAAATACGCTTAAAATGGTGTTTTCATCATTTTTGTCCAGTTTTTTACAAGAGACTCTTGTAAAAAACAGCACATAAAAAAAGTCCACTTTCTGATTGAAAGTGGACTTTTACTCAAGATTAAATTACTCTTTATTCTTTTGTTTCTATTACAATAACGCCATTAATTGCCTCTTTTCCGTAAAGCTTAATGGCTTTCTTGCCTTTAAAAACTTTTACACTCTCGATATTATCTGGGGCTAACCCCATCATTTGATCCTTTGTTACCTTTTTCTTATTCACATAATAGATGGGTTGATCAAGGTCATCACTATTTACATTGTCAGACTCAGGAAACAAAGTTTTTATTTTGTCTTTACTTTTATCATCTGCGGTGGACTCCTTGGCATTTACAAGTTCTTTATAGAGGGCATCACTCTCTTGTATCTGCACTCCCCATCTATTGTAAAAATTTCTTGATCCATCTGGGGTTTCTACATAGTAGTATGTGCCGTTTTCTAAAGTGACATAACCCGCTTTATTATTTTTAGCTGTTTTCTTAAGCTTTTTTCTTTTAGATTTAATACCCTCACGTTGCTCTTTCATTCGCATTTTCATACTATCACGTCTAGCCATTATGTACTGGCGCATAGAGTCGCTTTGTGCACGGCCTTGCAGGTTTCTACGTTCATCCATACGAGCGCGTAGTTCTTGCTTACGAAGCTCCATACCTACACGTAGGCTATCTCTATTGCTCAATAGATACTTACGACGTTCTTCCATCTGAGCTCTCAAATTGTCATATGAAGCTTTTGAACTTTTATCCATATTTACATTACCCATACCCGTAAAACCATTTTCATCTTTATAGATGTAAATGTCATTTATAGGGTTAGGTGTTTGTAAGGTGTAGTTCTTATTATTACCCTTATCATCTATGAGATTAATTACAATACTTGTAATCTCTTGACTCTTATTCCTTTTAATACCACTCACCTTGAGAGTAGCGTTGTGCTTTTCTCTCATTACTTTACTGAGTCCATCAATCTCCCAGTCTAATGTGTTTTTAGTAATGATATAGTTATAAGTTTCTTGTACTATACGCGATACTACTCGTGTGGTGTCTGCCTTGGGACTGCTGTGTACAATGAGCGCACCGTCTTGTGCAATAGTTCCGTAGGCTTTGATAGCTTGGGCAGGAGGTAAGCTTGTGATACTATCACCTGTGACTCTTTTCTCTTTTTCTTCGCCCAGTATAACGTTATTATTCACAACTATAACGGGATTAGGTCCTAATGCATCCTTTGTAATATTATTTTCTTTAGCTACTGTTTTTTCGGTATTTACAGCAACCTTCTCATCTGTGATGATTGTTTTGTCTGGAGTGATGTTTATAAATGTGCCATCTTTTTGCTCCATTACAACAATCTCCTGTTCCGTATTAACCATTAGACTATAGCCTTCCCAAGAGGTATTTTCTTTTGCATTAAAAGAGAATTTATTGGTAAAAGCTTCTTGGTTTTCAAACTTCGCTTGAAGAAAGAAGCCTGTAAGCGTGTTTTTTGCATTGAATTTTCTTTTGTTAAACTTAATGGCTACGTTCTCCCAGTGGTTTGATACATAGGCTTCTATTCGATCTAGTTTTGCCGGAGTGGTATTGCTATCTATAAAGAAAACATCTCTACCTTGATTTGCATAGGTGGTGTCTTTTTCCGCTTTCGCGAAAGCGGTATTATCCTCCTCCACATAATTAGTCACTTCTTTTACATTAAAAGAGTACATAAAGAGTGCAAGCACGGGAATGATAAGGGATAACCTCCAAAGATTGTTTTTGTGGGATTGTGGTGTATTGATCATAACGATTCGTTTTTTGATAAATGATTGATAAAATTGATTAGTAAGTGCTGGGGCAAATGAGGGGGATGAGACCTGTACCAGCGTGCGTTGATATTGTTTTCGATTCTTAATTTCTTGTATAGCTTGATGATCTGCTAGGTATTCTAGATTTTGCTCAAGACTGTTTTTATACAACCAGGCAAAGGGGTTACACCATTGTACCACAAGCGTTATTTGAGATAAGAGCATATCTAGAGAGTGCCTTTGCTGTGCGTGCACTTTTTCGTGAGCGATAATCATCTCTAGTTCTTCTGGCGTGTGAAGCGCAGGATTGTAAACAATTTTTGAAAAGAAAGAAAACGGACTTATCGCTCTTGTAACTGCTACAAATGTATAGTGCCCTTTTGTACTGCGACTGCCAGATGCAATGAGCTGTCGTAAGGATATGTATTGCGCACAAAGCCTAAAGAGCATTATACAGATACCTATTATATAAATTATGACAAGTACTTGCCACCAGTTTATAGCCTGTTCTACAGGTTGCGGTGCTACAGCGATGGGTGCAGTGTTTACGGAGCTTACATCTAGAGTGGGCATCACAAGCGGTTGTGAGGGTACAATAACCTCGATCTCACGTGTAAATTCTATAAAAGGAAGTGTGATAGCAGCAATGATACCGGCTATAAAGTAATGCCTTTTTGCGGTAAACAAGGTGTTTTTATAAAGTACGGTTAGGTAGATTACATAGAAGAGCCCGAGTATGGAGGCGCTTTTTGCAAGGAGTATGAGCGTTTCCATAAGCTTATTTTTCTTCTATGATTGCTAGTATTTCTCTAAGCTCATCTGCAGAGATCTTTTCTTCTTTGGCAAAAAAGGAAACCATATTCTTATACGAGTTACCAAAATACTTTTGAGTAGTCGTCTCCATAAACTCCTTACGATATGATTCTAAAGACACGGTAGGGAAGTACTGGTGTGTTTTTCCAAAGGCTTGATGCCCTACATATCCTTTATCTGCCAGATTTCTTATAATGGTAGAAACTGTATTATAATGATTCCCTTCTGGTAATGCGGCTACGACCTCTTTTACAAAGGCGCGCTCAAGCTTCCATAAAGCGTGCATAACCTGTTCTTCTTTATTTGTGAGTTTATCCATAAGAAACAATTTTACAATATCGCTTTGCAAGCGACTGTATATTAGTGATTTGATTGATGATTCAAACATACAACGAAAAATATAGTTAAACAACTATTTTTGTAGTTATATAACGAAATTTATAGTTTATGAGGGATTTAGGCATAAAAAACCGTAAATAACTTATAGCTATTTACGGTCTAATGTATAACAATGTATGATGCTAGAGTAGGGGTTATTGCCCTAGATAGTCTTGTGTCATTTGTACAAACGTTTTTACACCTAGTAGCATCCCGCTTTCATCTATATAAAAATCTGGTGTGTGGTGCGGGAAGGCCTCTGTGGTGCCTGGAGTTTTACCTCCTAAGAAGAAATAAAGCCCAGGAACTTCTTTCTGAAAGAATGAAAAGTCTTCTGCACCAGTAATTGCTTTTATCACGTGTACGTTTTCTTTACCAGCGGCCTTCTCTAGTGAAGGTACCATCTGGCTCGTAAGGTTTTCATCATTATATGTAATAGGATACCCTTCAGGTATGGTAATGGTCGCTTCTGTGCGGTAAGCCGCAGCAATAGCCGGTACCATTTCCTTCATACGTTTATTAATATAGGTTTGCATATCATAATCTAGTGTACGTAATGTACCTACTATATGTGTTTCTTCTGGTATAATATTACTACGTACTCCCGCATTAATTTTACCTATAGATAATACTGCAGCCTCATCTGTGAGCGGAATCTCACGAGATATGATGGTTTGTAAGCCATCTATAATTTTTACGGCTGCCATAATAGGGTCACGACTTGTCCACGGGGTTGAGCCGTGACTTTGTTTTCCTTTTATATGTATCTCAAAGCTCTGTGAAGCCGCCATAATTCCGCCAGGTTTATAGGCTATGGTATTAACATCTTGCCCAGAACCTATGTGAAGGCCAAAAATGGCATCTACATCTGGGTTTTTGAGCACATTTTCTTTTACCATAAGCTCTGCACCACCTTCTTCGCCCGGAGGTGCACCTTCCTCGGCTGGTTGAAAGATGAATTTTACGGTTCCTGCAAAGTCATTATTTTTTGCAAGTATCTCTGCCACGCCCATAAGGATTGCGATGTGTGTATCGTGACCACAGGCGTGCATTACAGGCACGGCCTCACCACGATATTCTCCCATTGCTTCAGATTTAAACGGTAAGTCTGCACGTTCTTTTACGGGTAATCCATCTATATCTGCTCGTAGTGCGAGTACTTTTCCTTTACGCTTTCCTTCTAGTATGCCTACAACTCCAGTTTTGGCAACACCGGTTTGTACCTTCATCCCTAAGGATTTGAGGTGTGTAGCGATTTTTTCGGCAGTTTTAAACTCTCTGTTTCCTAGTTCTGGATTTTGATGAAAGTCACGACGCCACTCTATGACCTTAGATTCTATATCATTAATTTGTTGCTCTAGATTGTTTTGCGCTTTCGCGAAAGCGAATACCAAGAAGGCTACTGCTGCGAGTTTTAGTTTCATAAGTATGATTTGCTGTTTAATAGTGCTTAATTTACAAATGATTTATGAAACAAGAGCTCATAATAAAGTGATAGTTTATAGAAAATAAGACATAAAAAAATCCCTAGTGGCTAGCTAGGGATTTGATACATCTAGTGGAATCTAAATGATTTAGTATCCTGGGTTTTGTTGTAGTTGAGATAGCTCAATCTCTCTATTCGGGATAGGGAAGATTGTTTTATCTGCTCCAAATGCGCTCTCAACTTCGTTAGGCATTCCTGCTCTTCTTAAGTCAAGACCATTTCTTAACAAGTCCATTCTACGTTGCCCTTCAAAGGCAAGTTCTTTACGACGCTCATTTAAGATATCGTCAAGTGTTACAGCTGTAAGTGCTACAAGACCTGCACGTGCTCTAAGTAGGTTGATATCTGTAAGTGGATCTGCACCTATAGATGAACCGTTTCTTAAGTTAGCCTCGGCTCTTGTAAGGTATGCTTCAGTAATTCTAAGTACTGGTGCGTTATCTGCATTGTTTATTCCATCAGGAAATTTTGCTGTAAATAAACGATCATTACCTGGCGCAGACTCTCCTATTTGTACAAGATCAGTATATCTAGCATCTGGTACTGGGTTACCTTCATCATCAAGAAGTGGGTTTCCATCTTCATCGATTTGGAATTCTTCAAGGTAAGCCGCAATTAGGTTATCGCTAAAAGGCGCATCACCACGACCAGTAGGAGCAGGGTTAGTAAGACCTGAGAATCCTTCTCCAGAATCTTGACCATCTGCAGAGGTGTTTACTAATGTAAATAAGTGCTCTGGTGATTGGTCATTAAAGAATTCATAATTCTCTGCTAGTTGGAAAGAACTGTTTATCGCATCGTTAGATAGGGTAGCAGCTTCTTCAAAACGCTCTTGGTATAAGTACAGACGTGCTAGTAACTGCTGTGCAGCTGCTTGCGTTGCTCTAGAGTTATCACTGTTAGTAAGTGCAGGAATTGCATCTACAAGATCAACTTCAATCTGAGTGTGAATCTCATTAAGTGTTGCTCTTTTTGGGAATAACTCCTCATCTGTTGCAGATGTTGGGTTAACTGGGTTAACCACTAATGGCACAGCAAGGTTTGTGCCACCACCTACTTGAAGTGGCTGTGCAAAAAGATCTGCTAACTTAAAGTATACAAGCGCTCTCATAAACTTAGCCTGAGCTATAACATTTGCTCTACTTTCTTCTACAAAAGTTTCATCTGCAATTTCTGGTACGAAAGCAATGATTCTGTTTGCGGCATTAATTACCTCATAATTGTCATCATAGATTCCTTGAATAGAGGTGTTTGTAGATCTCGTGTCATAAGTTCTGATGTCATTAAATGTTGGGAAAGACCCTACAAAGTCAATGTTATCAGATTGCCATTCTGTAGCTAGGGCAGAAGTACCGTTAAGTACATCATCTTGCTGTGCAAGACTATAAACCCCTACTAGTGCACCATTTGCACCTGCTTCACTAGAGAATACTTGCTCAGGAGACTGATCGTCTTCTGGAAGTATATCTAAATCGTCCTCACAAGAGTAGAACCCTACGCTCAAAAGGAAAATAAGTGTGTATTTAAAAATTTTCATATTATTATTTGGTTTTATATTATAATTGGATCGTTGCTCCAAAGATGAAAGACTTTGATTGTGGTGGAGTAAAGAAAGTTTCTCCTTGTCCTAAAGCAGCACTAGTATCTGTAACCTCTGGGTCTATACCTTCTAAGTCACTTCCTTTTATAGTAATAAGGTTTGTTGCGGTAGCATATAACCTAATGTTTTTAAGGTGCTTAGTCTTTTCTAATACAGACTTAGGTATTGTATATCCTAATGTTATATTCTTAAATCTTAAGAAAGAACCATCTCTTAACTGTGCAGTAGATCTCTGTGCAAATGTGCTAAATGTTGGGCTGTCAAAAGCAGGTACAAAAGCATTGTCTCCTGGTTGTTGCCATACATCTAATAAAGCAGCTCTATTGTTAAATGATCCTGAAGCAGCGTTATCTGTAAAACGTAAACCGTCTACATAGATATCGTTACCAACACTAAAGTTAGTTAAAACGTTTAAGTCAAAGTTTTTGTACTTGAACGAGTTTGTAAGTCCTCCTACAAAGTCTGGGTTTGCATCTCCTGCAATAACTCTATCTGTAGATGGGTTAGGGTTTGTAGTTGCATTACCATCTGCGTCTAGCCACTCTGCATCACCAGTTTGTGGGTTTACACCTTTGTAACGTACTAAGTAAAATGTGTTAATAGACTCACCTACAATAGCTCTTTGAGAAGCAGATCCAGCTATAAACTCTCTTCCTTCTGTATCAATAGATGCTCCTGGTAAAGAGATTACTTCGTTTGTATTGAAACCTATGTTAAGAGTTGTTGTCCATTTGAAATCACCATCTCTAAAGTTATTAGAAGTAAGACTAACATCAAAACCTCTGTTTTCAATCTCACCTACGTTACGAGCAATGGTATTATTTGTACCTGCTGCAGTAGAGATAGGAAGTGGAAGGTTTAAGATAAGGTCATCTGTTCTCTTCTTGTAATAATCAACACTAAAAGAAAGTCTGTTGTTAAACAGGTCTCCTGCTAGTCCAATATCAAAAGCTTTAGAACGTTCCCATTTTAAATCTGGGTTTGGTGCAGAAACAGGAGCAAGACCAGCTTGATCATTGTACTGTCCAAAAGTACCACCACTGTAAAGCGCTAGAGACTGGAAGTTTCCTATACGATCGTTACCTGTTGTACCGAAACTTGCTCTAAGTTTAAGGTTATTAATCCAAGAGCTATCTTCTAAGAATTTTTCTTCAGAAAGGTTCCAAGCACCACCTAGTGCGAAGAATGTACCAAAACGGTTATCTTCTCCAAAACGTGATGATCCATCACGACGTAAAGAACCTTCAAGAACATATTTACTGTCATATGCATAGTTTACACGTGCAAAGTAACCTACAAGGCTATTTGCCGTAGCACTAGATGTAGTCGTAGTCTTTTGTGCAGCAGACTCAATGTTTAAACTAGAATCACTAGCAAAACCTGTACCTGCAACCGCAATAGTTCTAATTGTATTCTCTTCATAAGAGATACCTGCTACTGCTCCTAAATCGTGCTTATCTCCGAAAGTAGTATCGTAGTTAAGTGTGTTAGTAAGGATGTAACGGTTGTCTTGAGCATAAAAGTTAGACCCTGTTCCTCCTGGTGAGTTAAGCTCAAAAGAACGTTGCTGCTCTTCAACAAGAACTCTATCAATACCAAAGCGAGAGTTAAAAGATAATCCTTCCATTAAAGATACCTTTGCAGATACGTTACCTGTAGTTCTTGTTACGTCAGAATTATTGATATCAAGTGATTCAATTGCAATTGTGTTTGCGATAAAACCAGTGTTTACTAGGTTTCCATTCTCATCTCTAGGTTCTACCCACGGACGGATTAAGTAAGCAGAAGTAAGTGGAGCAAACGTACTGTTTTCTGCACCTACACGGTCAAACTCATTTCTTGTAATCCCTATGTTTGCACCTATTTCTAACCAATCTGTTGCAGTGTGGTTAATGTTTAAACGACCAGCACGTCTTTTTAAATCATTACCAATGATAAATCCTTCTTCATCTTTAAAGTTAGTACTGATGTAAAAAGAAGTTTTCTCACTACCACCACTTACAGATGCGTCTATATTATTTGAAATACCCGTTCTAGTAACACCATCTACCCAGTCAAAACTTCCTTGAGGAAGGTCTGCAGGATTATCTATTCCAAAATAGTTTGCATCTACAGCATATTGTCTAAACTGATCTGCATTCATCATTTGAAAAGTGTCTGTAGACTCACTGATTCCTGTACTAACGTTTAAAGTAACAGTAGTCTGTCCTCCTTTAGAACCAGATTTTGTTGTCACAATTACAACACCATTAGATCCACGTGAACCGTAGATAGCAGTTGCCGAAGCATCTTTTAATACAGAGATAGACTCTATATCGTTTGGGTTAATGTTTGCTAGTGGGTTAAGACCTTGGTTTGCACCTTGGTTAGATGTAAGATCTGTGTCGTTAAGTGGTACACCGTCTACAACAAATAGTGGTCTAGATCCAGATGATACTGAAGCGACACCTCTAATTTTAATAGTAGGAGCTGCTCCCAGTACTCCAGAAGATTGTACAACCTGTACACCTGCTGCTTGACCTTGTAGTAACTCTTGTGGAGAGTTTGCCGGGATATCTTTAATAGCATCCTGACCAATTACAGATACAGATTGAACATTTTTCTTTTTTGTTTGTGATCCAAAAGCTACAATAACGACCTCATCCAGTGCATTATCTTCTTCTAGTGTCACATTAATAATAGACTGATTTCCTACAGGAATAGAAACTTCTTTAAAGCCTACATAGCTAAAAGTTAATACATCTGTTGATGATGCTTCTATAGAGAAGTTTCCATCAAAATCAGTTTGGGTACCCGTAGTGGTACCTTGAATTAAAACACTGGCTCCTGGTAGCGGGCCATTTTGTTCTTTCACTGTACCTGTAATTGTTTTCTGAGCAAAAGTGACTTGCGCCATAAAGCCTAGAAGAGCCAAAAACAGATACTTTTGGATAATAGTTTTTTTCATTTATGTATGTTTTTAATGATGCGATAAAATTATTCATTTAGGCTAATCGCTAAGAATGTCACATCACAATTAACCTAAGTTTATCATAAATTTAAGAATTCACATTTTTTGTTAATTTTTCTTACAAAAATCCTTTAACATTTATAAGTGATTGAAAATCCATTAAGTGAGAATTTTCTTAACATTTTTAAGTTTGCTTTTTAATAAATGTTTAACAAAAAATGCTCTTAAAGTTTACCTTAAGGTAACATTGCTCTTAACATATATTTATGATAATTATATCTTAATTAAAACCAAAAAAGCGCCTCTTCACAAGGAAGAGACGCTCTTTAAATCGTGTTTTGTTTAACTTATTTCGAAAGGTAATCTACCGTAAGCTGACTAAGGGCTTTTACACCTAGCTGAAATCCGCTTTCATCTATATAGAAATCTGGCGTGTGATGCGGAAAAGCTTCTTTGTTTCCAGGAGTCATTCCACCTAAAAAGAAATAGAATCCAGGCACTTTTTCTTGAAAGAAAGAGAAATCTTCACCACCAGTAACTGCTTTCTGTAATTGTACATTTTCGGCACCGCTTACTTTTTGAAGTGTTGGTAATGATTGCGCCGTAAGATCCAGGTCGTTATAGGTTACCACAGTCATATTTTGCCATTCAATTTCTGCCTCACCACCGTAAGCCTTTGCAATGTCGCGTGCCATCTCATTCATACGTCTTATGATTTTCTCACGCATATCTGGATCAAGCGTACGTACAGTACCTATCATTTCTGCACTTTCTGGTATGATATTAAAGCGTAATCCAGAAGTTATCTTACCTACAGTTATTACGGCAGCTTCTTCTGTCAAGTTACTCTCACGAGAGATAATACTTTGAAAACCGTCTATAATTTGAGCAGAGATAAGAATAGGGTCTACACCAGACCACGGCTGGCTACCGTGTGATTGCTTTCCTTTTACTTTTACAACAAAGCGCTCTGTTGCTGCCATAGTTCCTCCAGGTTTATATCGTATAGTTCCCGCTGGTGTAGCGCTATTGATATGTAACCCAAAAATGGCATCTACCTGAGGATTTTGTAATACACCTTCCTTCACCATAAGTTTTGCACCTCCTTCTTCACCCGGTGGCGGTCCCTCTTCTGCAGGTTGAAAGACAAACTTTACAGAACCTTTTATTTTATCCTTATTCTTAGCCAGTACTTCTGCAACACCCATAAGTATAGCCGTGTGAGTATCGTGACCACAAGCGTGCATTACACCAGTTTCGGCACCTAGGAACGTAGTGGTAACATTAGATTTAAAAGGAAGATCATTACGCTCTGTAACTGGTAATGCATCTATATCTGCTCGCAGTGCAACCACTTTGCCCGGTAAGTCTCCTTTTAAAAGTCCTACAACACCAGTCTTTGCTACACCGGTTTGTACTTCTATACCTAGTGATTTTAAATGTTTGGCTATTTTTTCGGCGGTTTTAAACTCTCTGTTTCCTAGTTCAGGGTTTTGATGAAAGTCTCTGCGCCATTCTATTACTTTATCTTTTACTGCAGCGATGTCTTGATCAAAAGAGGTTTGCGCTTTCGCGAAAGCGGAAACTAAAATAGTCCCTACAATACATAAGGTTTTTGTGTATTTCATATAATTGTTATTAAGCAGACCCACATTTGAGTCCATATGGTATTAGGTTAATCTCTTATAATAGTACTAGGGAATGCTACTGGACTCTCGTGACCATCTTTACCTACAGCAGCTACGCCAAAGAAAAAGTTATCTATCACAATACCTTTAAGAGTGGCACTTGTACCACTTGTGATAAGTCTTGAGTTATCCCAAGTAGGAGAGGTGGTATCTCTCCAGTACACTTTATAAGCTACTGCGCCCTCTACGGCATCCCACTCTAGACGTGCGTTTGCCTCTACAATACCACCTATACCTACATTACTAGGAGTAGGAGGTGCCCAGGCGATGCTTGCAAGGTTTATGGCATTTACGGCTGTAAGTTTTGCATTATATGGAAAGTTTACGTGCTCAAAAGTATCTCCATAATTTATTCCATTTTCTGTACGTATGTCTTGGTGTTGCTGTGTATAATTTTCGTGTGCTTCCATTATACGTATTCCAGCAAAACCAGCGTCGTTAAAAGGTCTGTGGTGACCACCACGACCAAAACGGTCAAGTCTATAAATCATCATAGGGTTCATCTCTGGCATATACGTCTTTGTGGTTTTGTAAATAAAACGAGCCAGTTGTCTTGATATACCATCTACCTCACCGCCATAAAAGCGTCTTGCGTTGCGCTGTCTCTCTGTCTCAGTAGGAGGGACTGGCTCAGAAAATATTCTAAAAGTTCTATTATCTATCACTCCATCTACACCTTCTATATTGCCTATCATATCATTGTTCATAATACCTATAATCTCCCAGCCTTGCTCTTTTGCGTAAGCTGCGAGCCCTTTTCCTCCAAAGAGTCCTTGCTCTTCTCCAGAGAGGCCTACATATATGATACTGTTTTCAAAAGTATATTTTGATAATACTCTTGCCGCTTCTAGTGTACCAGCCATACCGCTCGCATTATCATTTGCCCCAGGAGCGTCATCTGTATAATTTGTAGGATCAGAAATTCTACTATCTATATCACCGCTCATTAGTATGTAACGGTTAGGGTACTTGCTGCCTTTTTGTACAGCAACAACATTTACTACCGCTACATCCTTTACAATACGAGGGTTTGTACCTTTTTTTACTAAATCACTCTGGTAAAAAACATCTAGACAGTTATTACAAGCTTGAGATGTTTTTTCAAACTCACTTTTTATCCATCTTCTAGCGGCGCCTATGCCGCGAGTGTTTGAAACAGTATCACTTAAGGTGTGTCTTGTTCCAAAATCTGCAAGTTTTTTTACATCTGCCCGTAATCTGTCTTCAGATACGGCATCTATGATATCATAGATTCTTGTATCTGTTTGCGCTACACTTGTACCTATAGAAAGGCAAAATGTAAAAGCAGTAAGTACAGAAGTAGTGATGAGTTGTTTTGGATTTGGAATGTGTAGGGTGGGTAAATTTCTTAACATTGATATAAAGTATAAATTTTTGTTTTAAAGATAGTAAAGAATGTGTTGATGTGTAGACCGCTTTCGCGAAAGCGTGTATATAAACCTTACAGCTGAATTACAGCAACCGAAGATTTACTCCACGAGCTCAATAGTGCCAAAAATACCTGCGTCTATCCAGCCTCTGTTTTTATCTTCACCTGGCACAGCTACAGAGCCTATAAAGTTTTCTCGCTCTTCACTTGCATCATTATCACAATAGGCTAGGGCAAAGCCCATTTTTTTATTAGGTGCTAGTATTTTTTGTTCGTTCACA
This sequence comes from uncultured Dokdonia sp., assembly GCF_947496725.1. Classification (GTDB taxonomy): domain Bacteria; phylum Bacteroidota; class Bacteroidia; order Flavobacteriales; family Flavobacteriaceae; genus Dokdonia. The sequence goes on along the minus strand of NZ_CANMDS010000003.1, from coordinate 460,809 downwards.
CCACCATCTTTATAAGTAGCGTCATAGATAGTCATCTTACACTCCCATAGCATCGTATTTTCTCTTACACTTGTAGTTTTAGATTGTACGTGGCTATTGTATAATGTAGGTGTTTTACCTGGAGCAACATCTACCACATTACCGTCTAGAGCTACGTGATATGCAAATGCATTGTGGGTAAACTGGTGACCACCACCAGAGTTGTCTTCATCTATAAAAATCTCTAGGCAGTCATCATCCCACCATAGGGTGAGTGGGTCTTTTTCTTTATCATAAATTACGTCATCTGTAATTTCTGCAAGTATATATAAGGCCTCTGGAGTCCAAGCAAGTTTATAACGACCAGCGAAATCTTTTGCAGTATAATCATCTCCCAGCCATTTTTGATCTAATTGTTGCCAGCTCACACTTTTCCATATGGGATCATCTGCCTTTCCGTCCAGCTCTGGTGCAATAGTGGCTTTTTGAACTTGTCGTAACTGGTGGTCTATCTTATTATTAGGTATCTCACTTGTATCTTCAACAAGGTCTGAAGATGGGGATACAGTTGTTGTAGATTCTTTACAGCTCGATAATGCGAGTGTGAGTAAACAGATGGTTAATAGGTGTTTCATTAATATTATAGTTTGTTAATTTTTTGAGTAATAATACCAGAGCTTGTAAAGACTTTTACAAAATAGATTCCGGACGGTGTGGCACTAAATGTTACAGGTGATAGAGTAGCCTGCGAGACTATTAATTTTCCTGTGATATTGTAGATTTCGAGTTTCTGAACGGCTGTGCCTGGAGCGCTTATATGTAGCGTCTCGCGTACTGGGTTAGGGTAGATTACTATATCATTTTGTGTGGTAACTTCTTCTATAGCTAGAGTTCCTGAAACTACAAATCTAAGCGTAGCCTGAGAGTTAGGTCCTGTTTGATTAAGCCAGAAGGTATAAGTTCCGGTAGGTAGTGGTGGGGTAAAGCCTGTGCCTAGTTGCCCAATTTGTGGTAGTAAATCTGTATCTAGATTACCGCCACCATACGTCATACCTCCTAGTAAATCACTTGCCGTTGTAGTCATTGCATCTGTTGTAAACGCGTTGCCTTCTTGCAAGCCTATAAATGCCTCATTATTGGTACCCTCTGCAGTATAACCGTCAAGAATAAGTTGATCTAGCTGTAAATCTGGCGGTAAGGTTATTGTGATATAATCTATATCACGAGGATTACCTTGTTGATCTGCTGTAATGCTATTATCTCCTACCTCGAGAATAAAAGGACCACTAGGAGCGTCAAACTGATCTGAGAGGTCACCGTCTGTCTCTTCATTATAAGTAAAGCCTTGAGCAGTGGCAATAACAGATGTGAGTATGAATCCCATACTCAAAATAAGCTGCCGATTCATTTTTGTCTTCATTGTGCTCTTATTTTTCATCTTTATTATAGATAAATGATTACTCAGATTTTGGTTGTGAGATTGTAGATACAATAGCAATCTGATTACCACCAGGCGCAATAGCAAACCGTGTAATGTCTTGTAGCGCTGTATCTGTAAAACTATGGAAGACATTCCACGCGTTTTTTTCTTTAACATAAATGGTATTCCCCTTTGCTGCAAGTAATCGGCCATCTGGTAGCCAGTTTATATCTTCTACGCCCTCATCTAGCGGTATTATGTTTTTTATCTTTTTTGTAGCTGGGTCAATAGATTTTACCATCCAGGGTTGTGAAGTTTTGTCTATAAAACTTACCAGAGGAGTCTCAGGAATTTTATGAAAAGATCTACCTACTGCTATCTTTAGGTCTTCTGTTTTTTTACTATCTAAGTGATGAATTACTAGATGTAAATTATCTCCAACAATATCTGCTCCTACAATGGTATTCTTGTCAAACCAAGTATAGTAAGCCACTACCGCATCTTTAACTAGGGTAGGAGTTTCTGTTTTTCTAGGTAGGTAGTGATATAATCGCTGTAAGCCATCTGGATCTAAGCGTACTGCAGAGATACCTCGCGTACCCATCATAAACTGCGGAGAGTATTCTCCTCCTTGAGTACTTGTGTTAAACTGTTTTGAAGTACCTCTCGTATACTGTATGATTTCTGTTTGCCCTTCACGAGTACCAGCATAAATAATCACATTATCTGCCAGAAATTGTGGCTGGCTGTCATAGCCTTTATTTTGACTAATGTTTTTTTTGTTGTTAAGCACAGGTTTTTCTTGCGTGGCATCGATATCAAATAGAAAAATCTCTGTATCAGATTGTGACCTCACAAACGTAATTGAAAACAGAAGTAACAGTAGTAATAGGTTTTTCATAATTAAACGTGTTGATGGTTTTTGTTACGCTTTCGCGAAAGCGTGATACTACATTTCTCGAGGTTTTGTTGAGTCATAATCACTATCTAGATCATCTGTCTCATAAGTACTATCACTAGCATAAGTCGTTGATGACGAATCATAACTTGTTTTATTTTTATTTGATCTCAGATCGTGAGGTTCAAGGCTGTTATATGAAGAGCTTGTAGCACTAGATGAAGATAAATAGGTGGTTCCTGTCATTTTATTCCAGGCGGGAACTCCTAAAAAATCACTTAGTGTTACAGCATCTGTCTCTATACTTTTTCTGTGGCCGTGATCCACAATATTATAACGACTACCATCTTCAAATACAAGGTTAATCTCATAGCTGGTGTAAGAGCTTTTATCACCACGCACACGCTCTGGTAAAATTTGCAAAGCCTTTATCGTGTCTAGCTTAAAATTATGTGCATTTTCTTGCACAGCTAGGCTTGTTACTTCTTTCTTTTTACTTTTATGAAAATAGCCTGATGACTTATTAAATGTAATTGTGCTATTGAATTTTTTAATTATAAAGATTCCTACACCAATAAAGATAAGAGGTATTAGTACAAAAATTAACGCTTCTACCTTAAAGCCTGTTTTAATAAGAGTTGTAGTTCCTACAAGGATAAATACTATAGGGAAAATAATAAATAGTGCTCCAAATATTTTTCCAAACGAGGAGGCTTTATATTGAAGTTCGCTATCAGAGATTTTTACTAAGCTTTTGGTCTTGAAGTTTGCGCCACCGCCAGCCTTAGGTGACCAACTAACCTTACTGGCAAGCTCATCATTAAATACACCAGGATCAAAAGCTGTAGTTTTTGTAGCTTGAACGAGGTTTTTTATAAAATTAGAAAGTCCCATTGTACTAAAATAGGACTTTCGGAGGTAATATCTAATTAGTAGATGATTAGAGTTTTTCCTTTAAGTATGTACCGGTAAATGATTTCTTATTTTTTGCAACTTCTTCTGGTGTTCCGGCCGCTACGAGTTTTCCTCCATTTTTACCACCTTCTGGTCCCATATCGATAACATAGTCTGCACATTTCACAAGGTCCATATTATGCTCTACAACAATGATAGAGTGACCTTTTTCAATAAGAGCCTCAAAAGAAGCTAGGAGCTTTTTTATATCGTGAAAGTGAAGTCCCGTAGTAGGTTCATCAAAAATGAATAGCGTCTTGTCCTTTGTAGTTCCTTTTACGAGAAAGCTTGCAAGCTTTATACGTTGTGCCTCACCACCAGAGAGGGTAGAAGAGCTTTGTCCTAAAGTTACATATCCTAGGCCTACATCTTGAAGTGGCTTTAATTTACGTGTTATTTTTGCCTCATTATGTTCTGTGAAAAATGACACCGCATCGTCAATAGTCATCGTGAGGATATCGTCTATATTTTTACCATTAAAAGCTACCTCAAGCACTTCTTTTTTAAATCTCTTGCCTTTACACGTCTCACATACAAGATGCACATCTGCCATAAATTGCATCTCTATAGTTACCTCGCCTTCACCTTTGCAAGTCTCACAGCGACCACCATCTACATTAAAAGAAAAGTGCTTTGCTTTATAATTTCTTATTTTACTAAGTTTCTGACTTTCAAATAGTTTTCTAATATCATCGTAAGCTTTAATATAAGTCACTGGGTTTGATCTAGAAGACCTTCCTATTGGGTTTTGATCTACATACTCTATGGTTTTTATGTTGTCATAATTACCGGTGAGCTTTGTAAACTGTCCTGCTTTCTCACCATAACCTCCTATTGCTTTAAGCATAGCAGGATAGAGAATCTTACGCACAAGTGTAGACTTACCACTTCCAGAAACACCTGTAACAGCCGTAAAAACTCCTAGAGGAAAACGTACATCTACATTTTTAAGATTATTTTCTCTAGCACCTATAACCTCTGCATAGTATTTTGAAGTTTTACGCTTTTTAGGTACCTCTATTTCTAATGTTCCATTCAGATATCCTGCCGTGAGTGACTCACTTTTAAGAATATCATCATAGTCACCTACTGCAACTACGTCACCCCCAAAGGTTCCTGCTTCAGGGCCTATATCTATTATGAAGTCTGCTTGTTTCATAATATCCTCATCGTGCTCTACTACGATGACTGTGTTGCCTAAATCTCTTAGAGACTTAAGGACCTCTATGAGTTTTTCTGTATCTCTAGGGTGTAAACCTATGCTAGGTTCATCAAGAATATACATAGAGCCTACAAGGCTACTACCTAATGATGTGGCGAGGTTAATACGTTGTGACTCACCACCAGAGAGAGTATTAGATTTTCTATTAAGTGTGAGATAGTTGAGTCCTACTTTTTGTAAAAACTGTAACCTACTTTTTATTTCTGTAAGTAATCGCTTTGCTACCGTAGTATCATATTCATTAAGCGTTAATCCATTAAAAAAGTCTTCTACTTCGTTAAGTGGTAACTCTACAAGGTCTACAATGTTTTTTCCTCCTATCTTCACGTAAGTTGCCTCTGGGCGCAGGCGTTTACCTTTACAGGTATTACATTTTGTCTTACCGCGGTAGCGAGAGAGCATCACCCGGTTTTGTATTTTATAAGCTTTAGACTCTAAGAATTTAAAGAACTTGTTGAGTCCGTCAAAGTGTGTATTACCTTCCCAAACAAGCTGCTGCTGTTCTTGCGTGAGTTCAAACCAAGGTTTGTGTATAGGGAAGTCAAACTTATATGCACGATTAACTAGCTGGTCTCTGTAATGACTCATACTATCACCTCTCCAAGGAAAAATAGCATTCTCATACACAGAGAGTGCCGTGTTAGGCACTACAAGATCTTCATCTATACCTATTACATCACCATAGCCCTCACAAGTAGGGCAGGCACCATAAGGATTGTTAAAAGAAAATAAATGTACGTTAGGCTCTAAGAATGACATTCCATCTAGCTCAAACTTATTTGAGAACTGGCGCCGTGAGCCGTCTTCCATTTTTTCTATAAAGAGCGTTCCTTTACCTTCAAAAAACGCCGTTTGTATAGCGTCTGAGAGACGATTTACAAAATCTTCATCTTCTGGATTTGTGATGATACGGTCTACTACAAGTAGGATGTCTTTCGCTTTAAGCTTAGAACCTATTTCGGCTACTTCATCTAGGCGTTTTACTTCTCCTTTTACTTGTATACGAGCATATCCTTGTTGTAAAAGGGCTTGAAGTTTTGATTCAATTTTTCTTCCTTTTTCTAAGTGAATAGGAGCGAGAAGCAGGAGTTTTTCTCTTTTGGCGAAAGCCAAAATATACTTTACCACATCTGTAACGGTATCCTTTTTCACCTCATTGCCAGACACAGGCGAGTAGGTCTTGCCTATACGGGCAAAAAGTAATTTGAGATAATCATAAATCTCTGTAGAGGTACCTACGGTAGATCTAGGGTTTGTGCTGTTTACCTTTTGTTCAATAGCAATAGCAGGAGCAATACCTTTTATATAGTCTACCTTAGGTTTATCTAGCCTGCCTAAAAACTGTCTGGCATATGATGATAAACTTTCTACATAGCGACGCTGTCCTTCGGCATAGAGTGTGTCAAAGGCTAATGATGATTTACCAGATCCAGAGAGTCCTGTGATGACCACAAGTTTGTTTCTAGGGATAACAGCATTAATATTTTTGAGATTGTGGAGTTTGGCACCCTTAATGATAATATTCTTCTTAGGATTTACATCCTCAACGTCTATAAGCATCGCAATTCTTTAGATATCTAACAAAGATACCGAAAGTGTAGTGCTATTAAAACCGAGTAAAGACGGGTTTTAAGATGTTTTGATTAAAATATTGTGTAAATACCCCATTTTTTAAGAAAGGTTAACATAATTATTATATATTTACCGTTATAAACACAAAAACAAACTGCGTATAGCATAATACTACTTTATAAAATTTTGGGCTAGAATGGAGGTTCTAGCAATTTTAATCTACAAAGTGGTACTTATGAAAAGTGTTTTAATTACAGATGCTACGCTCGTTAGCAATTACATCAAAGGAGACGAAAAATCATTGGCTATGCTTATCGCAAGGCATAAGCAGCGTATATATAGTTTTATATACTCAAAGGTGTATGACCGTGATATCTCTGAAGATATTTTTCAAGATACTTTTATTAAAGTCATTAAAACGCTCAAAAAAGGAAAGTACAATGAAGAGGGTAAATTTCTACCTTGGGTAATGCGTATCGCTCACAATCTAGTGATAGACCACTTTAGACGTAATAACCGTATGCCTAAATTTGATAACACGGGTGAGTTTTCAATATTTTCTGTACTAAGTGATAATAGTCTTAATGCTGAGAAGCAAATGGTACGTGATCAAGTAAACAGAGATGTAAAACGTATCATTGAAGAGCTACCAGAAGATCAAAAGGAAGTACTCAAAATGCGTATTTACCAGGAGATGAGTTTTAAAGAAATCTCAGAGCGCACGGGAGTGAGTATTAATACTGCACTGGGAAGAATGCGTTACGCATTGATCAATTTGAGAAAAGTGATTGATACAAATAACATAGTTTTAACAAATTAACATAATAAGCCATACTTTTTTGCGTTCTTGATAAGAACCAAAGAAAATCCGAATGGCAAAACTTTACTCTAAACCTTCGTCAGGTAATAAAAAGACGACCCCATATGAACCAAAACAAGAGACTGTAGATTATCTCTTGAACTACTCTAAGGCTTTAAGTGTTATACATTATAAATCGATGAAGTTTGAAGCACTCATCAACTAAACTTTGAAAAAACCCCGACTAGTCATCGGGGTTTTTTTATGGGTTTTGAGTACGCTTTCGCGAAAGCGTAAAACTTATTTCTTCTTCTTTCTTTTGGCCATCATTTTTTCATAGTCTGCAAGTACTGTCTTACGGCCTATGGTTTTTGTAATGATATCTTTTTCTAAGTCCCATCCTCTAGCAGGTGAGTAATCACGGCCGTACCAGATGATTTGGAGGTGAAGATCATTCCAGAGATGTTCTGGAAAGAGGCGCTTTGCATCCTTTTCTGTTTGCACCACATTTTTACCATTTGTAAAGCCCCAGCGGTACATAAGTCTATGTATATGCGTATCTACAGGAAAAGCTGGTATACCAAAGGCCTGAGCAACAACAACACTTGCAGTTTTATGGCCGACAGCGGGAAACTCTGTAAGCTTCTCTATGCTAGCAGGTACAACGCCATTATATTTATCTATAAGGATTTGTGATAGCCCGTGTATTCCTTTTGCCTTCATAGGGGAGAGTCCTACAGGCTTTATAATCTCTCTTATTTCTTCTACGGTAAGCTTTACCATATCATAAGGATTATCTGCCACCTCAAATAATAGTGGTGTAATCTGGTTTACTCGTACATCTGTGCTCTGTGCACTCATAAGTACGGCTATAAGAAGCGTGTAGGGATCTTTATGATCTAGAGGGATAGGGATTTGAGGATAAAGTTCTTGTAGTGTATCTATAGTGAAGTCAACCTTTTCTTGCTTAGTCATTGCTTTATTGAGAATTTATAGCACCTTAAAAGTGTATTTCTTTTTGTTAATAGAGATAACTCGTAACTTTATAAAAGTGATGGTCTTTATGAGATGATCCTATTGTTATGTAAAGGTAATTAACCATTGTGAGATGTGAAATGAGATATCACAACCACAATAAATTTTAAATTGAAGATGAATACATTAGAAGTAGGGGATAAGGTCCCAGATTTTACTACAACAGATCAAGACGGAAATAGCGTAAGCCTTTCCGATTTTAAAGGGAAGAAGCTTATTGTATTTTTTTATCCTAAGGCTAGTACACCTGGATGTACGGCAGAGGCTTGTAATCTTAGGGATAATTATAAGGAACTACAAGACCAAGGCTACCACCTACTAGGTGTAAGCGCAGACTCTGAGAAGCGCCAGAAAAATTTTGCAACTAAGTATGAGTTTCCTTTCCAGCTTCTTGCAGATGAAGACAAGACGGTGATAAACGCCTTTGGCGTATGGGGACTTAAAAAGTTTATGGGTAAAGAATATGACGGTATACACCGTATGACCTTTAAGGTAGATGAGGAAGGTGTAGTAACTGATGTTATCAAAAAAGTAAAAACCAAAGATCACGCTGCTCAACTGCTAGATGCTTAACAAGTGAATTAAAATAAAAAAAAAGCCTTAAGTAAAATACTTAAGGCTTTTTCTATAACTATAATATTGATGCTATTTATCTGCTTCTAGTAATGCAGATGGTTGATAACCAAATAGGTTACGAGACTTTATAAGTTCAGAAACGCCTTCTGGTAGCATTTCTTCCCATCCTTTTTCACCATCAGAAATCATACGTAATACTTCTCTAGAGAATATATCTGTGATTGCTGGGTCATAATTTTCTATATCTAGTACTTTACCGTTAAGTTTAAAGAACTTGTAAAGCTCCTTCATACGTGGGTGTACCTTAAGATTATCGCTTGTAGTGTACTCTCCAGTTTTAGAATCTTTCATAGGGTATAAGAATACCTTAAGATCTTTAAAGAATAATTTTCCAAAAGCCTCTAGTATACCTCCACTCAAGTGACGATAGTAGCTTGTGTCAAATATATCTATTAGATTGTTTACGCCCATTACTAGACCCATACGCTCTTTTGTATAGTTTGAAAAATACTCAACTACACGGTAGTACTCTTTAAAGTTTGAGATCATCACTGTTTGCCCGAGTGAGCCTAACAGTCTTGCTCTTGCCATAAAATCTTCTTCATCTATATCTCCTTCTGCACGGAGGTTTGATAAGGTAATTTCAAAAATGGCCTCTGTCTTCTTCTCATTAACACGGTTTGCTTCTACAAACATTTTATATGCTTTCTCAAACATATCCATATTAACCTTAGTAACTGGTCTAAAGCTACCACGTAGGGCTAGAACGTTTTTCTTGTAAAGTAAAGCTGCTGGTAAGATGTTGTTACCTTTTGCATCAAACATTACGGCCTCTGTCATACCATTCTTTACAAGTTGTAAACTCATAAGACGGTTATCTACGTGTTCAAACTGAGGTCCAGAGAAGTTTATCGTGTCTATCTCTATCTGATCTTGATCTATGTGATCATACAGGTAACGCAATAAATTCTTAGGGTTATCGTGCTTGTAAAAAGCACCATATATAAGGTTTACACCTAGTGTACCTAGAGTTAACTGTTGTAAACGAGCATCATTTTCGTGAAAACGAACGTGTAAAATAATCTCATTAAACTCACCTTCTGGAGAGATTTGAAAACGTATACCTACCCATCCGTGTCCTTTATACTTCTTTGCAAAATCTATGGTAGCAACCGTATTTGCATATGTAAAGAAGATTTTATCTGGCTGTTTGTAACGAGATATACGGTCTTCTATAAGCTTCATCTCGTGAGAAAGCATCTTTTTAAGACGCTTTTCGGTCACGTAGCGACCGTCATCTTCTACACCATATATAGCATCAGAAAAGTCTTTGTCATAAGCACTCATTGCTTTTGCAATGGTACCACTCGCACCGCCTGCTCTAAAAAAGTGGCGCACAGTCTCCTGTCCAGCACCTATCTCTGCAAATGTTCCGTATATATTATTGTTAAGATTTACTCTAAGAACTTTGTTCTTGAGGGGAGGTACCTTTTCAAAGTCTTTATCTCCTAAAATTGTAACAGCCATAGTATTGTTTTTTCCATCTTTTAATGGTTAACCAAAGATACAAAAAGGGTCTACTAGCCAAAAAAATAACTGTATTTTTGTGAGAGAATTATTAGCTATCACAGTTTCTTAATCTAGTTACACTTACGTGAAAATCACCTTTCTCGGTACCGGCACCTCACAAGGCATTCCCATTATAGGAAGCACGCATCCCGTGTGTCTTAGTGATGACCCACGTGATAAACGATTGCGCGTGTCTGTACTCATAGAGTGGGACAAGTATAACTATGTGATAGATTGTGGGCCAGATTTTAGACAACAGATGTTAAGTACGCTTTCGCGAAAGCGCACACCAGCAGGCGATCCTGCTCCTTTACACGGTATATTATTTACCCACGAGCACGCAGACCACGTTGCAGGGCTAGATGATATAAGACCTTTTGTTTTTAGACAAGGTGATATGCCTATTTACGGACATAAAAGAGTGATTAAAAATCTAGAAGAACGTTTTGAATATATCTTCACTACAGAAAATAGATACCCCGGCGCCCCAAGTGTAACTTCTCACGAGGTTAAAAATAATGAACCAATCTCTCTGGGTAATATAGCGGTAACCCCTATAGAAGTTTATCACGGCGATTTACAAGTTTTTGGGTATCGGTTTGATAAAATTGCCTATCTCACAGACGTAAAAACTATTGCAGATGAGGAGATAGCAAAACTGAAAAACCTTGAGATACTTGTTATCAATTGCTTACGTGAAGAGCCGCACAGAACGCATCTTAACGTTGATGAAGCTCTATCATTAATAGCTAGAATTAATCCAAAAAAAGCATATTTAACACATATAAGTCATCATCTAGGTTTTCACGCAGAAGCAGAAGCAAAGCTCCCAGAAAACATTTACATAGCCTATGATGGCCTTACCCTAACTACATAATTATGAGAAGAAATATTTTTCTATACCTATTTTTATTTGCGGCGTTGTATATCATTTTTCAATCTATTAATAGTAGTAAAGGTCTTGAGTATCAAGAACGCAGGATCAATAAACTTGAAAAAAAGATAGCCAAGAAAGATTCTCTTTATAGTGTTCTTGAAGATAGACTTGCAAATACAGAGTACTTTACACTTTTAGGTAATGAAAACACAAAGGAATACTTTGATAATGATAACCTTGTTGTGGAAGATATTAAACCAGTTATAGTAGATGGTTTATATGCAAAGAATACGGCAAAGGGTAACGATCTTATAAACTTTGTAGGTGATGGGAGACCTTTTCAAATCAATCGTGTACAGGTTTTGAACCACAGATGGATTATAGCCGACTTCTCAGATGGTAAAAAATGGGGAGAGCTGCTAGTTGAATATTTTGTAAATGAAGATGGGTCTGTAGATTACAATCGTGTAGAAAGTTTAGTATATCCTAACTAAATTATACTTGCTCTTCAAGCCACTTTTTAAACTCATAAAAATTAGTAGGATGCACGCCGTGACCTACCGGAAACTCACTTAGAGTAGAGCTTATGCCTACTTTCTCAAGGTAAGGAGGCGTTTTCCGAGCAGCATCTATAGGTATTACTTGGTCTACCGTACCGTGTGAGTTATATACATTGAGGTGCGCATAAGAAGGATTACTTTTAAGCTCAATAATGTCCTCATTAATATAGCCACTTAGACCTATCACATTTTTAATTTTTTCTGGATAGGTAAGAGCTACAGCATAGCTTAAGATGGTTCCTTGGCTAAAGCCTAATAACGTCACATTATGCTTGTCTAGTTTATAAGCTGTAATAGCTTCATCTATAAAATTTGCAATGATATCTCTAGATTGACGTGCACCATCATTATCTGAAGATTTTACTCCATCTGGATCTATACTTATATGATACCACGCATTACCATACGGCTGTATTGCAATAGGAGCCCTCGCAGAAATAATGAAGTAATGATCTGGCAACTCTTCGGCAAAGCTAAAAAGATCTTCCTCATTACTACCATAACCGTGTAATAAGAGTAGGAGAGGAGCAGGTTGCGATGTTGTACTTACGGGTTTTCTAATTATGTGTTCTAGTGAGAGCTTCATAAATGTAGTGTTAGTCTAAGACTAGTTATTTCCTCCAAAAATATTTTGATAAAATGATCCTACCAAAGGGACCAGTTGTCTCTTTCCTTGAAAGGCAGAGATAATACCATATAACCAGAGTGCAAAAAATAGCACTAAAAACCCACCAGATGCCATAGGTATATTAAGATAGCTAAGGGGCATCATAATTAAGAAGTAGCTTAATGTTAATCCTAATGATTGTCTTAAGTGAAAGGCTGCAAATTCATTTTTTGACTCGCTATTCATAAAATAAGCTATGATAAGACCTACAAAGGTAATGTAGCTTACAACGGCAGCTGTTTTTCCTTCAAATACTGTGTTTTCATCCATTAGTTAAGTACTACTTGATTATTTGCTATAATACCATATACTTCTCCCTTCATCTTTTGGTTGAGGAAAATGGCGTTATGAGAACTAGACTTTATATGTTCTTTTTTAAATATACTTGTTCCTTTCGTTGAGAAAAGTGTAAGGTTTGCTGTAGCTTGTTCTTTTACTGGGTTCGTTTGTTTTGTAAATATTGCTCTTCCAGCAGTGAGCAAAGTGACAGCTCTCTTTTCTGACACGATGGTAAGAAGTGCCTTAAATGTAGCTTCTTGTGCGATGGTTCCATACATAGCATTGTCAAACTCTACATTTTTGCGTTCTATATCAAGAGGATTGTGATCACTCGTAACAGTATCTATAGTGCCATCTTTTACAGCCGCTACTAAGGCCTCTACGTGTTCTCTATTTCTAAGAGGAGGTAACACCTTATAACGTGTGTCAAAATCTTCTATAAGATCATCTGTAAGGCATAAGTTATGAATTGCAACACTACAAGTGACGTTAAGCTTTTTACTTTTTGCAGCTCGTATTAAGGCAATTCCTTCCTTTGTTGAGACTGTAGGTATGTGCAGTTTACCGCCTGCATATTCTAGTATATGTAAATCTCTTGCTATTTGTAAACTTTCGGCTATGGCAGGTATACCTTTAAGGCCTACTCTTGTACTCATCACACCTTCATTTACCATCCCTTTACCAGCTATTTGCTGCTCTTGCGGAAATGATAACACAAGCCCATTAAAGCCCTGTGTATATTGTAATGCAATTTTAAGGAGATTTGGATTTTTAATAGGCGTCTGGTAATCACCATAAGCGACCGCACCAGATTGTTGCATATCATATAACTCTGCAAGATCTACGCTCTCACTATTTCGCGTAAGCGCACCTATAGGGTATAATGATGTTGCGTGACCTTCGGCCATTTTTTTTACAAAAGTAACATCAGAGCTTGTGTCTACTATAGGATGTGTGTTTGGGTTGAGAGCCACTGCTGTAAAACCACTGCTAGCTGCTACGTTAAGCCCGTTATCTATAGTTTCTCTCTCTTCATAACCAGGTTGCCCCATACTCACACTCGTGTCAAACCAGCCTTGTGAGATGTGTAAATCTTCTTTTTCTATGATGGTTTCTCCTTTAAGACTAGCGAGATTCTGGTTAATCTCTATAATCACACCATCTTTAATCCTGATATCTTGCGTTGAGCCGTGATACGAGCTCTCGGTATCTATGATTGTGGCGTTCTTTATGAGTACTTTCATTTATAGAATTTTAAAATCAGGATTTCTAATACTAGAAATAGTAAGGCAAAAATAATAAACCATTTCCAAAGAGATTGTATGTTATCTCTAGTCTCAAATGCATCAAATAAACTAGTAACACTGGTGTGGTAGTTATCGTTTTTGTCTAGCTGTACGTACCTCAAGTCACTTTCTGACCTGTTGTAATTATAGCTTACTTGCTGTACCATTGTTGAGCCAGAGACCACATTATAAATACCTGCAACTGCAGGGGTTTGTGTAGTCGTAATTTGCACTTTACTACCTTTAGACTGTTGTAGTGGTATGAGGTTATTTATAGCACTTGTGTTTTGTTCTAGTGATAAGATACCATCTTCTTGCAGTACGATAGGTATATCATAAACATTAGTCACACCGGCAGTCATATATAACTCTGGTAGCTGTAAACTCTGCCTAGCCATATTGTAAAAAGTAGGTACAATGAGTGGCGAACTTTTAAAGTTTGAATTTTTTTGAGCTATACTTCCTGAGAAGGTATAAATGCCATTTTGTGTAGTAAGAAAATTGCTTCCATCTTGATATTTTAAAATAGGATCACCTCCAGAGATTACAAATGATTCACTTACAGATGGGTATTGAAAATTTTCTATTCTTGTATCAAAAACATCTCGATAAATAGGATGGTCATAGTTTATCGTTGTTACTAGTTTTTTCTCTTTACCAGTGTTACTTATTTGTAATGAACTCACATTTTGCAGTACGGTGCTAAACGAGCTAGGTGATGTTGTACTGCTAGGTATAATGGTGCAGATTCCTCCCGCTTTCGCGAAAGCGTTTATAGCTCCACTTAATGAAGGTGATATGTCTTCTACCTCATTAATTACGATATAGTTTACATCTGGTATGATGCTGTAATCTAAATCTCGAATACTAGTGGCTATATACTCAAAGTCTGGCGCTGTAAAGATGCGCTGTAAATAGCTAGAATTACTACCGTTAATAACGAGTACACGTATAGGTCTATCCTTGTTAATCGTAAAGAAAAGTGTGTTATCATAGGGTAATAATGGATCATCTATCTCTACGCGGCCTTCTATACCTGCTGTTGTGTCTACATCAAATACTACGGTAGCATCTAAGTTTTCGTTAAATGAAGCAGTTCCTTTTGCAAGCAATTTATTACCATCATATAAGGATACTGCGGTATTAGTCTCTCTCTTTTCTAGTGTTGAGATAGTTACTGAGAGTTCAATTCCTGAAGGTTTTCTTGAAGAAACGTAAATAGAATCTATACTTACGTTGTTTTTTATAACCGGAGTTACTTGAATATAATTTTTTGTAATGGAAGCAACGTCTTGCTGGTATGTACTAGCATTATCTTGAAAATCTGATATAAAGACAAGTCGTTTACTTGTAGAAGCATCATTTGTAAATTCCTTCTGAGCTCTAAGAGTAATTGCCTCTTCAGATAGTTGATTAGAAGTAAAGGGTAACTGGAGTAGGTCGTTTCTAATATCTTTAATAGTGATATTTCTATAGGTAGCATTATTAGTAAGCAATGTAAACTTTTGATCTTCCTTTATAGTTGTAATAAGATCTTGAGCAGCAGTTCTTAAAAGTTGGCCAGATGGACCTTTTGCTTGCATACTAAAAGAGTTATCTAGGTAGATTATGGTCTCTTTGGGTAAGGTAGCCTCGCTAGTCTCTGTAATAAAAGGTTGAGCAAAAG
Organism: uncultured Dokdonia sp.; assembly: GCF_947496725.1. Classification (GTDB taxonomy): domain Bacteria; phylum Bacteroidota; class Bacteroidia; order Flavobacteriales; family Flavobacteriaceae; genus Dokdonia. Next base: position 445,450 of record NZ_CANMDS010000003.1, on the reverse strand, counting down.
CAATAACTATTGCTGCTAGCGCTGCCATACGAGTGAGTAATACAAGCCATTTTTTTATGGAATTGCTTTTACGAGTCTGAGTCTTTATTTTCTTTAGAAATGCAACATTTGTAAAAGACTCTGTCTTAAACTTACGTAGCTGAAATAAGTGAACGAGAATAGGAATAAGCAGCAAGAACAGGGCATAAAGTAGTTCTGGATGTCTAAACTGCATAAGGGTTTTCTGATTTGTTCAAAAATAGATAAAAGACACTTTATCGCCTAATGGTAAAAGTGAAAATACTCCCTTTATTAAAAGTAGAGTCTACGGTAATAACGCCACCTAGAGCTTCGACTAGTTTTTTTACGGTAGCTAGACCCATCCCGGTACCTTTATTGCCATTACGATCATTTGTACCCATAGTCTTAAAAGGTTCAAATATAGTCGCTTGCATATCTTGTGGTATACCTACACCATTATCTGCCACAGAGATACTATAAAAATCTTTAGTTATATCACCACTTAGAGTTATCTCTGGATGCTCACTTGTGTTGTACTTAACACCATTATCTATAAGGTTAGATATAACTTGCTCTATAGCTACTACAGGTACTGCTTTGAGATTTATTGTATTTGCTAGAGAGATTATAATATCACCAGACTTATGAATGTTTTTCACCTCGTTTACAATAGTCTCAAGAGTTATATCTGCTCTTTTTGCCAGTAGGGTATCTGCTCTATAATATTCTAATAAGCCATCTATGTAATTTCTCATAGATTTTGCAGATGTGCTGAGATGCCCCATAAACATTGTAAAATCTTCATCTTTATCTTCTGCATAATCTTCAGATAATAAATTTACTAAGCCTTCTATACTCGCAAGTGGTGATTTTAGATCGTGAGCTATAAGCCTTGCAAAATCTTCTAGTCTATCGTTACGTAAAGCTGCCTCTTCTTGCGACCTTTGTAATTCTATATTCTGCTTATGGGCTTCAAATAGTAAAATCACTTGTTTTGCAAGACCTAATAGCGCTTCTTGCTGTTGCTCATCAAGTATTCTTGGCTTGTGATCATATACACAAAGTGTACCTAGTGCGTGACCATCTGCAGTTTTGAGAGGGACACCTGCATAAAATATTGCTTTAAAATCCTTTACGAGCGGATTATCTTGAAAACGCTCATCTACACGTGCATCTTCTACTATAAAAATAGGTTTCTCTGTGAGTATTGCGTGCCCACAAAATGAGATATCTCTAGGTGACTCAGACATATCTATACCTAATCTAGATTTTAGAAAATTTCTATCTGCATCTAGAAGTGTAACTAGTGATATAGGTGTATCACATATATAAGAAGCTAGCTTTGTGATAGTATCATAAGCCTCTTCTGGAAGTGTGTCAAGTAACTCATAGGAATGTAAAGCCTTGAGTCTTTCTTGCTCATTTACGGGTTGTTCTGGTTTCTTCACAGGTATAGATAAAACTAGTTAGTAGGTTTTAATATAGCGACATAACACGCCGCTCAAAGAATAATTAAAGATAAATTAAAAATTTTCAAAAGCACCGAGTCCAAAAAGTGCAAAATCATATTTTACAGGATCATTAGGATCCATTTTTCTGAGAGTCTTATCTAGCTCTGCAAGGGTTTTACCATCATTTTGCTTTCGCGAAAGCAATCTAAGCTTTCTTGCAACATTGCTCGTATGTACATCAAGAGGACAAGATAATAGGGCAGGAGAGATCGATTTCCATATACCGAAGTCTACACCACGGCTTGCATCTCTTATCATCCACCTTAAAAACATATTAATACGCTTTGCTGCTGAATTTTTAGACGGATCACTGACGTGCTTTTGCGTGCGAGGTAGGTGGTCTACCTCAAAAAATACTTTTTTAAAGTGAGTGATTGCGGGTTGTAAATCACCATCTTTAATTCCCGATAAAAAGACCTGTTCTAAGCCTCCGTGATTTGTATAAATATTTTGAAGCGCACGTATAAACGTTTCTAAATCGATACTATTAAAAGTACGGTGTACAAAACCGTCAAATAAATATGACTGGTCAGGATGATAATTTAAGACAAAATCGTGAGGAGTATCATTCATTATATCCATCATTTTTGTAGCATTATTAATAATGCTCTTTCTATTACCCCAGGCTATGGTAGCAGTAAGAAATGCGGCTATCTCAATATCTTCTTTAGAATCAAACCTGTGCGGAATTTGGATAGGGTCGTGGGGTATAAAATCATTATTTTCATACTGAGCGGCCTTCTCGTCTAAAAATATTTTGAGCTCCTTTTTGTTCATCTTAAAATTAGAGATTAATACATAGTATAGCCATCGCACAATAAATGCAAACTGCGTAGCCTTTTAAGAAGTTACAAAACTTCCATCTTTCATCACAAGTTTGCGATCTGCCATATCCGCAAGCTCTTCATTGTGAGTTACAATAATCACTGTTTGATTATACTCATCTCGTAGCTTAAAAAATAATTTATGTAGGTGATCTGCACTTTCTGTGTCAAGATTTCCAGAAGGTTCATCTGCAAGTATGAGAGAAGGATTATTTATAAGTGCACGAGCGACAGCCACTCGCTGTTGCTCACCTCCAGAGAGCTCATTAGGCTTGTGGTCATAACGATGTGACAGGCCTAGAAAGTCAAGTAGTTCTTTTGCTCTTTTTTCAGTGGGTGCTTTGTCTTTTTTTGCAATATAGGCCGGTATACATACATTTTCTAATGCAGTAAATTCTGGTAGTAATTGATGAAATTGAAATATAAAACCTATATGCTCATTACGAAAGGCACTCATAAGTTTTGCTTTCATACCAATGATCTCCTTATCATTAATATTAAGACTAGCATCTGCGGTTACATCAGGACTATCTAGCGTACCTATTATCTGCAGTAATGTTGTTTTACCAGCACCACTTTGCCCTACTATAGAGACGACTTCACCTTTATTTACGGTAAGTGAGACGTCTTTTAACACTTTAAGTTCACCAAAAGTTTTAGAAATATGCTGTGCCTTAACCATAAAAAAATTGCTTAGCTGTGAAAATACTATAATAACTTATTAGTCTAAGAAATTAAGAAACCTTTTTAAAGACGTGTTTAATATTATTATAGTCTATGAAGTATGTTACTCTTAGTGATAATGTGTGATTAAGTGGTTCTTGAAAGAGGTTAGATAGACTTTCATTATATCCTATTGTAGATTGCTCATCAAACTTAGAAATTTGATTACGATAGAGTAGGGAAGCCTCACTCCCTGGAGCAAATCGCCATCTAAAGCTTAAGTCTAAATTCCATACATTAAAGTTTGCATTAGGATCTCTACGCTCATCAAAATTATAATCTGCAATTTGAGACCTTGAGCCGTCATCATTGAGTGTATAATAGATATTATTACTATGATCTGAGGCTGCCCAGAAATTACGTAAACTAAGGTTTATGGCCTTATAAGGGTCAAAATTAAAGTTTGCAGTAACTCTATTTTCAAAAGACACTACATCTCTTAGTCCTAAAAACACTTCAGTATCTGTATTATCTACCCATCCAAAGTTATTCTTTCTACTTGAGTAATTTGTAGCAAAAATAACAAGCAATTTTTCTGAAAATCGATATCGAGGAGAAAAATTAAAACTGTAATTAAACTGGTCTTGATTCCCAAACCATTGCCTTACCGCTCCTCCAGCATCAAATGCAAATTTCTTTCTAAAGTCTGTTGAGACAAAACCTCCACCACCTAAGTTAGACTCAAAAGTTACAAATCTACCATCTACACGTGGCTCAAAGTAATCTTGATTTTTACCATTAAGACTTAGATTACCACCAAAGGCGAGTCGCTTTGTTGTAGCAAAAAATGAGTTAAAACGTATGCTGTTACGAGTTTTTACGCTGGGCTTGTATAACCGCTGGTGGCGCACAGTAACATCAAATCTGTAGTTATTAAATTTACCCTTAGGCTGTATGAGTTGATAAGAACCTCCTAGAGTAAAATTATTGAAGTTATTTCTAAAATTAACACCTAAATCATTTATATCAAGTTTAGTATTTGCAAAGTCGTGACCCACGCGATACCTCCAGTTTCCAGATATTTTTCTAAAATCAAATTCAGACTGAAAACCAGTAGTAGTCTCACCAGACTCTCTTACATTACTAAAAATCCCTCTACCAGATACATTATAGTTATTGTCCTTATCTGCAATGTCAAATACCCCTCCTGTAACATTTGCATTTCTAAAACCGCTACCGCTTCTTGTTACATTTGTATTTATGAGCGATACAGAAGAGTTTTGATTAAACTGTTGGTCTAGTACAAAAACATTGTAGTTAGATAAAGGTTCTATAAGCACCTCGCGACGTGAGGTCTCAATAATGCTACTGGTGTTGTCTTCGTCTATCTCTGTACGCTCTACTGTAGCAAAGGTTTTACTACCTACGGAGTTTAAAAAACCTATACCTAGGCCACCCTTTGTACGTCCAGATATTTTAATAGAGTTAAGTAATTTAACCTTTGCAGGGTAGTCTATAATTTCTTCACTTACAGTGTCGCTTTCTTCTAGAGTTACGCTTCCAGTTGCAGGACCACCTATACGCCTTGAGAAAAAGATTCTCCCTTTATTAAACAAGTCAATACCTTCTGTAAAAAAGGCTCTGTTTTCACCAAAGGTTTGCTCAAAAGGACCTAAGTTAAGTACTACATTGTCAAAAGCTACTTGACCAAAATCTGGTATAAGCTGGGCGTCTAGTGTAAAGCTATCCGTAAGACCGTATTTAATGTCAAGTCCACCAGCAAAGTTTGTTTCTGTGTTTCCATCTTGAGAACTAACAGCAGTTTGTACAAAAGGAAAAAAAGTAAGTCGTACAGGAGGGTCTATATTACGTACTCCGGTTACTGTGCCATTATATTGTGTATCTCTACCTATACCACGCTCTATTCTGCTCCAAGTATGAGTCTCATTTTTATTTACAAGTCGTCTGTAAAAATTTACACTCCAGTTTTGCACTTCACTCTCAGGAAAACGTAAAGCATTATAAGGAATACGATACTCAGCATACCATCCTTTATCATCTCTAGATACTTTACATTCAAAAACCACATTAAAACCAAAGTCTCTTGTATTTTGAGTTACTCTCTGATCACCTATGGTTCCTGCGCTTGTTACATAAAATCTAGTTTCATTTATACCATCATCATAAGTGTTCAGAGCTACCATAAAATGATCTGCCTGAGCAAATACTTCATCACGCTGGCTAAACTGACTTGCAATATCTTTAGGATTTGGGTCATATAAATATGCCGCAATGTAAATGGCTTTATCATCATATGCCATTTTAATCTCAGTGCGTTGATTTTCTTCTATAGTTCCTTCATTACCAGGTTCAAACATATGAAAGTCACCATAAGTGGGTAGCGTTTTCCAAATATTATCATCTAGTATCCCATCTATTTTTGGCACCTCGTCTATGCGCTCTGCGTTCAAGGTTTTTGTACCTTGAGAAAGTAGGTGGTTAGAATAGAGCAGACTAAGAAGTCCTAAAACAATAAAACGCATAAAAAAAGATTATTTGACCCAACAAATCTAGAGTTGTCATAGTGAGCAAACTCTAAATAAAAAGTTAAATATGAAAATTATAATGTTTAATAAATCGTATCTTTGGTTAAACAATTTTGAAACTAGAGAATGCCATACAGAAAATTTGAAGAGTACAACATCGAAGTAACTGAGGATGTAAAGAATAATTTTTCTTCTATAATAGAGAGCTTAGGAGAAGATACCACAAGAGAAGGTATTGTAAAAACTCCAGAGAGAGCTGCAAAGGCTATGCAATATTTAACCTCTGGTTATGAGATGGATCCTGCTGCGATACTCAAAGGCGCTATGTTTAAGGAGGACTATGATGATATGGTAATCGTAAAGAATATAGAACTCTACTCTCTATGTGAGCATCATATGCTCCCATTCTTCGGAAAAGCTCACATTGCTTATATCCCTAATGGACATATAGTGGGCTTAAGTAAACTCCCTCGTATTGTAGATGTTTTTTCTCGTAGATTACAGGTACAAGAACGACTTACTCACGATATTCTAGAGTGTATTAATACAACTTTGCAACCTAAAGGAGTTGCGGTTGTTATTGAAGCTTCACATATGTGTATGATGATGAGAGGAGTTCAAAAACAAAATTCTACTACCACAACTTCAGGTTTTAGAGGTCAGTTTGAAAAACAAGAAACACGTAATGAATTCTTAAAATTAATATCTTCAAATCTAGACTAATCATTTTTGGAATGTATTTTGATTAAACTGAAGTGTTATATTTAATACACTTATGGATAATCAAACTAATAAATTTAAACTTTTACTTATCGGACTGCTCATAGACGGGCTAGGCATAGTGACCTCAAGCTGGGTTTTACCAGTTATAGGTGACTTTGCAGACATTGCCTGGGCACCACTTTCTGCCTGGCTTATGACTCGATTATATAAAGGTACGGCCGGTAAGGTAGGAGGAGTAGTCACCTTTGTTGAGGAGCTAATCCCAGGGGTAGATATAATTCCATCATTTACGCTTATGTGGTTATACACCTATGTTTTTAAAGATTCAAAAGTGAGTAAAATGCTTGAGAACAAGTTAGATTAGTTCTCTCCATTGCATAATTTTTACGCTTTCACGAAAGCGTAATTAGTAATCACATAATTTAATTTACTGTTATAAATAACTAATCTATTGTCATATTGTTAATCTAAATTGTTTTTCTGCAAATTTTTAATTGATGAAATACAATTGATTTTGTAATTTTTAAATATCTGATTTTCAATTTTTTAATTATGATTGCTGCAATTGATATATAAGATAAAATGAATTCTAAACTTTAGTAATCGCTTATTGTAAGATACTTTTTACGCTCTTGATTGTATAATTCTTAATTATATCATTGTTTTTTACGAAATTGCGTAAAAAATAAGACCATATGTCTCAAATACACTATATAAGTAGTGAAATTCTTGATCTAAAGACAATTGCTACTATCTTAGAAGAGCATAAAAAACTACAACTTAGTGAGGAGAGTATCCTCAATATAAACACATCAAGAACTTATTTAGATAAAAAGATAAAGAACAGTAAGACTCCAGTATATGGCGTTAATACTGGTTTTGGAAGCTTGTGTAATGTAGCTATTCAAGACGAAAACTTAACTAAGCTTCAAGAAAACTTAGTAAGATCTCACGCCTGTGGTACGGGTGATTATGTGCCTAAGGATATCGTGAAATTAATGCTACTTCTTAAAGTGCAGTCCTTAAGTTATGGTCATAGCGGTGTGCATATTAATACTGTGCAACGGCTCATAGATTTTTTTAATTTAGACATTCTTCCCGTTGTTTATAACCAGGGATCTCTTGGCGCAAGTGGTGATCTAGCTCCTCTAGCTCATCTAGCATTACCGCTACTAGGTGAGGGTGAAGTGTGGAGTGGTGATACTATAATAAACGCTAGAGAAGCTCTTAAAAAGAATAAACTCTCTAAAATAAACTTACAATCTAAAGAAGGTCTTGCTCTCCTTAATGGTACTCAGTTTATGAGTGCTTATGGTGTAATTGCTCTCATAAAAGCACACAAATTATCATATCTTGCAGATGTGATAGGAGCAATATCTATAGATGCTTTTAATTGTAATTTATCACCTTTTAATCCTCTTGTACATTATGTAAGACCGCATAGGGGCCAGATCAAAACTGCGGCTCGTATCTTATCTTTTCTTGATGATAGCGAGATTGCTGCCACAGAAAAAGAAAATGTACAAGACCCATACTCTTTTAGATGCATACCTCAAGTACACGGAGCTACTAAGGATGTTATAGATTTTACAACAAAAACATTCAAAACGGAAATTAATAGTGTTACAGATAATCCTAACATTTTTCCGGCAGATGATTTGATTATAAGCGGCGGAAATTTTCACGGTCAGCCCTTAGCTCTTGCTTTAGATTATTTATGTATAGCCTTATCTGAACTGGGTAGTATAAGTGAGCGACGTGTTTACCAGCTAATAGGAGGTTTACGAGGTTTACCGCCATTTTTAGTAGATAGCCCTGGTCTTAATAGTGGTATGATGATACCTCAATATACTGCAGCAAGCATTGTAAGCCAAAACAAGCAGCTTTGTACTCCAGCAAGTGTTGACTCAATCGTATCATCAAATGGACAAGAGGATCACGTAAGTATGGGAGCAAACGCCGCTACAAAGCTTCTTAAAGTTGTAGAAAATGTGGAAACATTACTATCTATAGAATTACTTAACGCAGTACAGGCATTGCATTACAGACAACCAATTCATACGTCAAGTTTTCTACAGTCTTTTACAAAAAGCTATAGAGAAGTTGTACCCTTTGCAGATGAGGATAGAATCTTTGCCAACGATATTAAACTGGGAAAAACCTTTATAGGTAGCCTTAATATAGATCCAGAAGATTTATATTAAAACTTGTGATAACCAGTTTTTTGCATCTTCAACCGTTTTAAATGTTTCAAAGGGTTGATTAAAAAACTGTTTTTCGATAATGACGTTTGTCTCAATAACGGGATTTTGAGAAACAACAGCAATAGCTTTGAGTCCAAAATGATTTGCTGCATCTATATAAACAGTTGGGTCTACCGAGTAGGAGTGCTGTCTATGAGATAGATAGCCAAAAGGTTTTTTTTCAAAAACTTCGTTACAATAGGAGAGGAGCAATCTGTTAGATGCGGGGTCTATATGAGAGCCTTCTTTCATTATTCCGATAACAAGATTATCTTCTATGTGAAGTTCTCCAAATTCAAATTCTTTAGTAATTTTCAACGGATGTAGGGGATTTATTGAGCCGCAAAATTGATGAATTCAATTCAAATAGTAAAGAATTTTCCTATAAAAAATATGCTACTCTAAAAGCATTATATCTTTATGAATAAGAGCCTCTTCCATAGTTGCAAACAGTGCAAAAGGTTTACAGAAAAATAATTTTTCTATATTTTGAGCATCTTTAAAGTCTTTGTTGGGACTAACTACTATAAAACCTTTAAGATTTTTAACCTTGGCAGTTTTTAAATAAATAGTAGGATCTATAGAGTAAGAATAAATTCTGTGGGTAATGTAAATAAAATTCCTTCCTGCAAAGTGGGTTTCTGCAACAGCTATTAATACATCATTAAAATTTGTGTGCACAGTTACACCTTCATCCATAATGACATATACATAGTCTTCATAGACCGTGACTTTGCCAAACGAGAATTCTAGTTGAATACCGAGTTGTAATTCTTTCATAAGTTGGGGATATTTGAATAGAATATAATTAAATGTAATTAAATAAATTATTAATTACCAGTACTTTAACTATTATGTAATTAAAAAATCCCTTACTAAACATAAGTGTTTAGTAAGGGATTTAATTTAATTATAAGAGATTTTTAAGACTCTGTAGTCTCTCCTTTTTTGATATCTATAATAAGTTCATCCTTATCTGTATCAAAATCCATAAAGATGCTATCTCCTTCTTCTAGCTTAGAGTTTATAATCTCTTCAGCTAGTGCATCTTCTATATACTTCTGTATAGCTCTTTTAAGAGGTCTGGCTCCATACTCTTTATCAAAACCTTTGTCACTTATGTAATCTTTAGCTTTCTCACTTAAAGATAGGTTGTAACCAAGTCCTTTGATTCTTGTAAAGAGTTTTTCTAGCTCGATATCAATAATTTTATGGATATCCTCACGCTCTAGTGCATTAAATACTACAACGTCATCTATACGGTTTAAGAATTCTGGAGCAAATGCCTTTTTAAGTGCATTTTGAATAACACTACGTGCGTTTTCATCTGCTTGAGTTTTACGAGATGATGTGCCAAAACCTACTCCTTGACCAAAGTCTTTAAGCTTTCTTGCCCCGATATTTGATGTCATTATGATAATAGTATTTCTAAAATCTATCTTACGGCCTAGAGAATCTGTTAAGAAACCATCATCTAGCACTTGCAGTAACATATTAAAGACATCTGGATGCGCTTTTTCTATCTCATCTAGTAAAACTACAGAGTAAGGCTTACGTCTTACTTTTTCTGTGAGTTGACCACCCTCTTCATATCCTACGTATCCAGGAGGAGCTCCTACAAGTCTTGAGATAGAAAACTTCTCCATATACTCACTCATATCGATACGGATGAGTGCATCTTGATTATCAAAAAGCTCTTTTGCAAGAACCTTTGCAAGTTGCGTTTTACCTACACCAGTCTGTCCTAAGAATATAAATGAGCCTATAGGTTTGTTAGGGTCTTTTAATCCAGCTCTGTTACGTTGTATTGCTTTTGCAACCTTTGCAACCGCCTCATCTTGACCTATTACGTTTTCTTTTATTGTTGCTGGTAGTTCTGCAAGTTTGTTACTTTCTGTTTGTGCAATGCGGTTAACAGGTATACCAGTCATCATACTTACTACATCTGCCACATTATCTTCTGAGACAACTTCTTTATGAAGTTTAGAATCTTCTTCCCATCGCTCTTGTGCGATTGCAAGTTCTTTTTCTAAATTTTTCTCATCATCACGCAGCTTTGCAGCCTCTTCATATTTCTGCTTCTTTACCACAGAGGTTTTGAGTTCTCTTACCTCTTCTAGCTTATTTTCTAATTCTAAAATCTTTTTAGGAACATCAATATTAGTAATATGCACACGAGATCCTGCTTCGTCTAGAGCATCTATAGCCTTATCTGGAAGAAATCTATCGGTCATATATCTATTAGTAAGTTTTACACAAGCTTCAAGTGCCTCATCTGTATATGAGACATTATGGTGCTCTTCATACTTACCTTTAATATTTTGTAATATCTCAATTGTTTCTTCTACAGACGTAGGTTCTACAATTACTTTTTGAAAACGTCGCTCTAAAGCACCATCTTTCTCAATGTGCTGGCGGAATTCATCAAGCGTTGTTGCGCCTACACATTGTATTTCGCCTCGAGCGAGAGCAGGTTTAAACATATTTGAAGCATCAAGAGATCCTGTTGCTCCTCCAGCCCCTACAATGGTATGTATCTCATCTATAAATAAGATAATGTCATCATTCTTTTCAAGCTCGTTCATAACGGCTTTCATACGCTCTTCAAACTGTCCTCTATACTTTGTACCAGCTACAAGGCTAGCAAGATCAAGAGTAACCACTCGCTTGTCAAAAAGGATACGAGATACCTTACGTTGTACAATACGTAGCGCAAGTCCTTCTGCTATGGCAGATTTACCTACTCCAGGCTCACCTATAAGGAGAGGGTTATTTTTCTTACGTCTACTCAGTATCTGTGATACACGCTCAATCTCTTTACTACGGCCTACAACGGGATCTAGTTTGCCCTCGTCTGCCATTGCAGTAAGATCACGTCCAAAGTTATCAAGAACCGGAGTTTTACTTTTTTTAGTACCCTTAGGGGTTGTAGGGCTGTTAAAGGGGTTTTCCTTAGACTGCTCATCACCATTATCTGCATCATCGCTAAATGATTCAGACTTTATAGGTTCTATATATTCGTCGCTTTCGTTTGCCATCATTAGTTTAAATTGGTCTTTTACGTTGTCATAATCTACCTTGAGGCGGTTTAACAACTTTGTTGTTGGGTCATTCTCATTGCGTAAAACACAAAGTAGGAGGTGAGCCGTATTTATAGCAGAGCTTTGAAAAAGTTTTGCTTCTAAAAATGTTGTTTTTAGGGCGCGCTCTGCCTGTCTGGTAAGATGTAAGTTCTTCTTGTCATTATTTTGCAAGCTCACATTAGGATTTGCTGGACTTAAGATTTCTACCTTACGTCTCAAGTGCTCAAGGTCTATTTCTAGAGCTCCTAGTATATCTATCGCTTTACCGCTACCATCTCTTAATAAACCAAGCAGTAAGTGTTCTGTACCTATAAAATCGTGGCCCAGGCGCAATGCCTCTTCCTTACTATAAGCAATAACATCTTTTACTCTTGGCGAAAAATTATCATCCATATCTTTCCTCGTTCGTTCTTATGTAAATTTAAGCAAACTGGTTCAAAAATCATTCCGCTTAAAGTCCTCAGTCCAAATTACCAAAAATACCTGACAGTTTGCCCTACAATTAACAGGGTAGTTATTAAAAGAACGTGTTAAAATTTGTTGATAAATAGTACGCTTTCGCGAAAGCGTAACCCCATAAAAAATAACGAAAATGGTTACATTGCTAATTGTAAAAAATTTGACTTAAAATCTAATCAATTTATATATGGCTGAAGGAGAAAAGCTGATCTCGATTAATATTGAAGATGAAATGAAATCTGCTTACATCGATTACTCGATGTCAGTTATCGTATCACGTGCACTACCTGACGTGCGTGATGGTCTAAAACCAGTACACCGTCGTGTTCTTTACGGAATGCACGAGTTAGGAATACGAGCGAGTGGTGCTCACAAAAAATCTGCAAGAATAGTAGGAGAGGTACTAGGTAAGTATCACCCACACGGTGACACCTCTGTATATGATGCAATGGTACGTATGGCTCAAGAGTGGAGTTTACGTTATATGCTTGTAGATGGTCAAGGTAACTTTGGGTCTGTAGATGGTGATAGCCCAGCAGCAATGCGTTATACCGAGGCTAGAATGCGCAAGATATCTGAAGATATGCTTGCAGATATTGAAAAAGACACAGTAGATCACCAACTTAACTTTGATGATACGCTTAAAGAACCTACCGTATTACCTACACGTGTACCAGGGTTACTTATAAATGGTGCATCTGGTATTGCTGTGGGTATGGCGACTAATATGCCGCCACACAACCTTTCTGAAGTTGTAGACGGTATACACGCTTACATAGATAATAATGACGTTACTATAGATGAACTTATGGAGCACGTAAAGGCTCCAGATTTTCCTACCGGAGGAACTATTTACGGTTATGACGGAGTACGTGAGGCTTTTAAAACAGGGCGTGGTCGTGTTGTAATGCGCGCAAAGGCAGAGTTTGAAGAAGTAAAAGGTAGAGAGTGTATCATTGTGACCGAAATACCATATCAAGTCAATAAGGCTGATATGATTAAGAAAACGGCCGATATGATCAACGATAAGAAAATCGAGGGTATATCTGCCATACGTGACGAGTCAGACCGTAATGGTATGCGTATCGTTTATGTTATAAAACGTGATGCTATTCCAAATATCGTACTTAACAAGTTATATAAGTACACGGCACTACAATCATCATTTAGTGTAAATAACATTGCTCTTGTAAACGGGCGTCCTGAGATGTTAAATCTTAAGGATATGATACACCACTTTGTTGAGCACCGCCACGAGGTAGTAGTGAGAAGAACAGAGTTTGAGCTTAAAAAAGCAGAAGCTCGTGCTCACATACTAGAAGGTCTTATCATTGCTTCAGATAATATAGATGAAGTAATAGCCATCATACGTGCAAGTGCAAATGGTGATGAGGCGAGACAAAACTTAATAGAGCGTTTTAAACTCTCAGAGATTCAAGCAAAGGCTATCGTAGAGATGCGTTTACGCCAGCTTACAGGTCTAGAGCAAGACAAACTACGTAGTGAGTACGAAGAGATAATGAAGACTATAGAAGACTTAAAAGATATCCTTGCAAAGAAGGAGCGTCGTATGTCTATCATTAGAGAAGAGCTTCAAGAAATAAAAGATAAGTATGGAGATGAGCGTCGCTCTATTATAGAGTATGCTGGAGGTGATGTAAGCATCACAGACCTTATTCCAGATAAAAAGGTAGTGATTACTATCTCAAATGCAGGTTACATAAAACGTACATCACTTACAGAATACAAAACTCAAAATAGAGGAGGAGTAGGTACAAAAGCATCTACTACTCGTAATGAAGATTTCTTAGAGCATCTATTTGTAGGAACTAACCACCAGTATATGTTATTCTTTACACAAAAGGGTAAATGTTTCTGGATGCGTGTATTTGAAATACCAGAAGGAAGTAAGACTTCAAAAGGTAGAGCTATCCAGAACCTTATTAATATAGAGCAAGATGACGAGGTAAAAGCATTTGTATGTACAGGAGACCTTAAAGATGAAGATTATATAAATAATCACTACATCATTATGGCGACCAAAAAAGGACAAGTGAAGAAAACAGCACTAGAGCAATACTCACGTCCTCGTACTAACGGTATCAACGCGATTACTATTAAGGACAATGATGAGCTACTGTCTGCAAAGCTTACAACAGGAGAGAGTCAAGTGATGCTTGCGCTTAAATCTGGTAAGGCAATACGCTTTGAAGAAAGTAAGACAAGACCTATGGGAAGAAACGCCTCTGGTGTTCGTGGCATAACTCTTGCTAATGATGAAGATGAAGTAGTAGGAATGGTGTCTGTAAACGATACAGAAAGTAATATCCTAGTTGTTTCAGAAAAAGGGTATGGTAAGCGCAGTAGTCTTGAAGATTACAGAATTACAAACCGTGGAGGTAAAGGAGTAAAAACAATCTCTGTTACCGAAAAGACTGGAGAACTAGTATCTATTAAAAACGTTACTGATGCAGATGATCTTATGATTATCAATAAATCAGGTATCGCTATAAGAATGGAAGTAGCTTCACTAAGAGTTATGGGACGTGCAACACAAGGAGTACGACTTATTAACCTTAAAGGAAACGATTCTATTGCCGCTGTCGCGAAAGTAAAAAGTGATGAGGACGATATAGACGATGAAGATGACACAGTAGATGGAACTCCAGTAGAAGGAGGGACAACTGCTTCAGAAACAACCCAAAACGAAAACTCTTCTGAAGAAGAAGAATAGACACATAAGGGTTGAGAAAAAAAAGAGTAATTTTGAAACCCTTATATTAATTAAACACTTATAATGAAAACTAAAATTTTATTTGCAATAGCATTTGCCGTAACGTCTATGGCTTTTGCACAAAAGAAGGAAGTAAAAGCAATCGAAAAAGCTATCAAATCTGGTAGCTATGGAGAGGCTAAGTCTTTAGTAGGAGCAGCAGATGCTCTTTTAGGCCAGATGGACGATAAGACTAAAAGCAAGTTTATGCTTTTAAAAGCTCAAGCATTTTTAGGAGTTGATAATAAAAATGTAGCAGACTTAACTAAGGCTGGTGAAGCATTTAAGGCTCTTGTAGGAACAAAAATGGATGGTCAAGCACAAACTGGACTATCTAACGTTGTAGCAGCACTTGTAAATAGTGCAGTACAAGATCAAAACACAGACAAATTTAGCGATGCTGGAGCAAAGCTAGAAAAAGCGTATGCTTTTAGTAATGATAATAAAGATTATCAATACTATGCAGCTTCAAACTATCTTAACTCAAAAGAGTATGATAAAGCTGCTGCTATCTTTGAAGATCTAATGGCTACCGGTTATACTGGTCAAGTAAATGAGTTTTATGCAGTAAATGCTGCTTCTGGAGAAGAAAAGAAGTTTGATAACAAACAAGAAAGAGATATCGTAGTTCTTTCTAAGGAATATGTAAAGCCTAGCGAAAGGTTGAGCGAGTCTAAAGAAAATGTTATTACTGAATATTTAATCAGCATCTACTCTTTTCAAGATCAGAATGACAAAGCACTTGCAATGCTAGATACTGCACTAGAGAAAAAGCCAAACGATGTAAAGCTTCTTACTTCAAAATCTAATATCTATTTAAAGATGGATAAGAAAGATGAGTACAGAGCTATCATTGAAAAAGTATTACAACTTGATCCTAACAATGCAGAACTTCACTATAACCTAGGTGTAACTGCAGATCAACAAGGTGATGACGCGACAGCTGTTGAATACTACAATAAAGCAATTGAACTAGATGCTGGTTATGCAAATGCATATAATAACCTTGGAGCACTTATTTTAAGAAAAGATGCAACATTTGTAGATCAGATGAACAGCTTAGGTACTTCAAATGCAGATTTTGATAAGTATGAATCTCTTAAAGTTGAGCGTAAAGCAAATATCAGAAAAGCGGTAACTTATATGGAGAAAGTATTAGAGCTTAAACCAGATAATGCAGAGATAGCAAACAACCTACTTAACCTGTATCAAGTACTTGAGGATACAAATAAAGCAGACGCTATGAAAGCAAAAATTGACGCAATGAACTAATCATTGTTTCATATCCATAAAAAAACCCGCCTTACTGGCGGGTTTTTTGTTTTACAATATCCTCTTTAAGAAAATATATAATTAGATGATCTTCTTGATAACTCTTAGTTTATGTGTATGTGTACGTTTATGCACATTATATATACCAGAGTGATCTAATCTATCTATACGTACTTCACCGTGAGCGTGTATGATATAATTATCTTCCATAATAATACCTACGTGTGTTATAGCACCCTCTGCATTATCAAAAAATGCAAGATCTCCTGGTTCACTCTCTTCTATAAAACTTAAAGCTTCGCCTTGCGTAGCTTGCTGTGATGCATCTCTTTTAAGACTATAACCATTAAGTCTATAAACCATTTGTGTAAAACCACTACAGTCTATCCCAAAAGGAGTTCTACCACCCCATAGGTAAGGAGATTTTAAATAAAGCATAGCTGTTTCTATAAGCTGTTCCTTACTGGTTTTTCCTGTGAAGCTGTTTCCTTCATAGGTATCCTTAAGCAAGCTTATATTTTCTACAGCAGCTCCTAGAACCACGGTAAGTAGTTGCTTGTGCTCTGTGGTTATAAACTGTACGGGATCTGTAGTGAGGGTGATGGGTTGCGCTTTCGCGAAAGCGTATTCATCCTCACTTATTTCTATATATTGCTTGTTATCTATCCAGCCCTCATACTTATCGTGTGAAAGCTTAATGCGGCTCCATTTTTTACGTTGCTCTACAACTTTAAAATGTTCACCATAGAGAACCTGGTTTACAAGTTCGCTAGGGTCCGAAGGTTCGGCACGCATTGGGACAATACTAAGCTGGCAGATACCGTAACGCATAGTTTTTATAAAATTCTCTTAGTTGTGATTTTCTATAACCATTGCAGATGCGCCACCGCCACCATTACAAATGGCTGCTGCACCTAGTGTAGCATTATTTTGTTTTAAAACATTCATAAGGGTGATAAGTATACGTACACCACTACATCCTAATGGATGTCCTAATGACACTGCACCACCGTTTACATTTGTATTTTGATCTGTAAGACCTAATATTTTCATATTTGCAAGACCTACTACAGAAAATGCTTCGTTAAATTCAAAAAAGTCTATCTCATCTTGAGAAACTCCAGCTTTTGCAAGTGCTTTAGGTAAAGCCTTAGATGGAGCAGTGGTAAACCATTCTGGTTCGTGAGCAGCATCTGCATATCCTTTTATTGTACATAGCGGTGTGAGGTTGAGCTCTTTTGCCTTTTCTTCACTCATAACAATCACAGCTCCAGCACCATCGTTTATAGTAGATGCGTTTGCAGCTGTTACGGTTCCGTCTTTTGTAAAAGCTGGACGTAAAGCTGGTATTTTCTCCATCTTTACATTTGTGTACTCCTCGTCACGATTTACAATAATATCGTCACCACGTCTTTGTGGTACTGGTACAGGTACAACCTCATTGTCAAATTTTCCTGCATCCCAAGCAGCCGCACTACGCTTGTATGATTGAATAGCATAATTATCTTGATCTTCACGAGAAAACTCATACTCTGTAGCACAAGCATCTGCACATACGCCCATAGCATTACCGTCATAGGCATCTACAAGACCGTCTTTTTGCATACCGTCTATCATAGATTGTGGTCCAAATTTATGACCGTTGCGTAGGTGTACATAATGAGGGATTCTACTCATATTTTCCATACCACCGGCTACTACAACATCTGCATCTCCTAGAGCAACAGCTTGAGCTGCCATCATCACGGCTTTCATACCTGAGGCACATACTTTGTTTACCGTTGTACAAGGAACAGTATCTGGAATACCAGCACCTAGTGCCGCTTGTCTAGCAGGAGCTTGACCTACACCAGCTTGTACAACATTGCCCATAAATACTTCATTTACAGAAGTGGGGTCAAGATTAATTTTATCTAGAGCTCCTTTTATAGCGATAGCTCCTAGCTTACTTGCAGTTACAGAGGATAATGACCCCATAAAACTACCTATAGGTGTACGTGCCGCAGCAACTATAACAACGTTTTTACTCATATTTTTTGTGTTTGAAGTGCTTAATTTTAGTCTTGCGAATGTAAGAAAAATTCTAAGATTTTTGAGGCTCGACATCAGTGTCTAAGGCTATTTGAAGCGATATTATTTTAGTACTTTAGCTTCTCACTAATATACCTTATGAGTACAACCGCACAGAAGTTTTATAAACATCAAGATCTTTTATATAAATTCTTGCTTATCATAATATGTGCTGGTTTTATAGTGTACTTTTTCCCTAAGAGTGGAAAATTTAAATATGAGATCCAAAAAGGTTTCCCGTGGCAGTATGAAAACCTTTATGCAGACGAAGATTTTGCAATACTCAAAAGTGCAGACGAGATAGCAGAAGAAAGAGAGCAAATTAAGTCACAATCTGCAGTGTACTATGATTATAATCAAGATGTATTAGGTCAAGTACAGTCTGTTTTTAATACAAATTTTGATAAGGTCTTTCCAGATAGCATAACTTATAAGTTTGCAAAGCAAGAGCTTAGAGATTATGGTAACAACCTTCTTAGTAGTTTTTATAAAAAAGGAGTCGTAAAAGATAAACCAGTTTATAATACCGGTAGACTAGTCTATTTAAAAAGAGGTAACGAAGTTTCAGAAATGAAGCTGGATGAGATTACTGTGTTGAGTAACTTACCAGACGCATTAAGTGCTGCAACCCAATCTAGCACCTACAGGGACTACTCAAACAAATATCTACAAGCATTTTTTGATGGTTTAGAGGCTAATATTTCTTTAGACCAAGAGCTTACTAGAGAGACACTTGATCTTGAGTTGTCGAGTATATCAGAAACTCATAATATAGTTCCTAAGGGAAGTATCATTATTGCAAGAGGAGAACTAGTAGAAGGAGAAAACCTTCAAAAATTATTATCTCTCAAAGAGAAGTATGAATCACAAAACATAAGCGAGTCTAGATATAACTGGGTACTTTTTGGTTATGTGTTGCTTGTATTGCTAGCCTTAGTAATGCTGCTCCTTTTTATAAGAACTTATAGACCTTCTGTGTTTCTTAATAACACAAAAGTGACCTTTGTATTCTTTAATGTCCTGCTTATGGTTTTACTTACAACCATTGTGATAAAATGGAGCCCACAGTATGTATATGCTGTACCTATGTGTATACTACCACTTATTATAAAGGCATTTTTTGATGCGCGATTAGGGCTTTTTACACACGTTATTGCTATACTTCTTTTAGGTTTTATAGTTCCAGACAGTTTTGAATATTTCTTCTTACAAGTTATTGCAGGTATAGTAACTATTCTTACCGTACCAGAACTTTATAAGAGAGCAAACTTGTTTATTTCTGTTGGTCAAATAACATTAATTTACATACTTGCATATTTTGCATTTCATATTATTAGTGAGGGAGGAGTAGAGGGGCTTGCCTGGCCAGATTTTGGTATGTTTATGCTTGCAGGGCTCGCCACACTCTTTGTACAACCGCTCATATATATATATGAAAAAATGTTTGGGCTCGTGAGTGACGTCTCACTTCTTGAACTTTCAGACACAAATAGTAAGCTTTTAAAAAGACTTGCAGATGAGGCTCCAGGGACTTTTCACCATAGTCTTAACGTTGCAAATCTCTCAGAAGCGGCAGCAAATGAAATAGGGGCAAATGCAATGCTAGTTCGCGTAGGAGCTCTCTATCACGATATAGGAAAGATAGAAAACCCTACAGATTTTACAGAAAATCAAGCCACAGGGATTAATAGTCACGACGACTTATCACCAAAGGAAAGTGCACGTATCATTATAGATCACGTTCTTAATGGTATTGAGCTTGCGCGAAAGTATAATCTACCAGATCGTGTCATAGATTTTATAAGAACTCATCACGGTACCAGTACTGTGCAATATTTCTACTTTAAGGAAAAAGAAAAAAATGAAGATGCTGCCATTGAAGATTTTCAGTACCCAGGACCTCTACCATTTAGTAAGGAAACCGCTATTTTAATGATGGCAGATAGTGTTGAAGCGGCAAGTAAGAGTCTTAAGAATCCTACATCAACACTCATAGATGCTTTTGTGGAGAAGATTATCAAGAAGCAAATGGATGAAGATCAGTATCTAAATGCCGATATTACATTTAAAGAAATCCAGCAGATTAAGAAAGTACTTAAAAAGAAGCTCAATAACATCTATCACCTTAGAATAGAGTACCCAGAGTAGGGAGTGCGGTATTATTCCGCTTTCGCGAAAGCATAAAACTAAAAAACGAGACACATTATGTATCTCGTTTTTTTATAACTATCTATTTCTGTTTTAATCTATCGTAGTTTTGGAAAACTAGAAGGATTTGCCTCGTGCATCATTCCATATATCTTTTCAAAAATATCATCTGCAGATGGTTTTGAGAAGTAATCACCATCGGTACCATATGCTGGTCTATGCTGTTGTGCAGCGAGTGTTTCTGGCTTACTGTCAAGATATTTATAAGCATCTTGCTTGTTAAGCACTTCATCAAGAAGATAAGCACTTGCCCCTCCAGGCATATCCTCATCTATTACGATAAAGCGATTTGTTTTCTTTATACTCTCAACGACATCGTGATTAAGGTCAAAAGGTAGTAGTGATTGTGCATCTATAACTTCTGCATTAATACCTACAGATAATAGATCTTTTGCTACGTCCATAATAATACGCAAAGTACTACCGTACGATAAAATTGTAATATCTGTACCTTCTTTTACAGTCTCTACAACTCCTATAGGTGTTTTAAACTCTCCTATATTAGTAGGCAAGTTTTCTTTTAGTCTATAGCCATTAAGACACTCTACAACTAGTGCAGGTTCATCACTTTCTAAAAGTGTGTTATAAAAACCTGCTGCTTTTACCATATTACGTGGGGTAAGGACATACATACCTCTTAACAGGTGTATAATCGCTCCCATTTGAGACCCACTATGCCAGATACCTTCTAGCCTGTGACCACGAGTTCGCACTATTAGTGGCGCTTTTTGCTTACCGTGAGTTCTATATCTTAATGTGGCAAGGTCATCACTCATTATTTGGATAGCATATAGTATGTAATCTAAATATTGAATCTCTGCAATAGGGCGGAGACCTCTCATAGCCATACCAATACCTTGACCTATAATTGTTGCTTCTCGTATACCTACATCTGCCACGCGCAGCTCACCATACTTTTCTTGCATTCCCTCAAGACCTTGGTTTACATCACCTATAGCTCCTGCATCTTCTCCAAAAACTAATGTATTAGGATACTTTGCAAAAATTGCATCAAAGTTATCTCTTAATACAACACGACCATCTACTAGGTTTTCTTCTCCGTAAGTAGGAGCTATAGCAGGTACAGATGTTGCACCATTACCATTCTCATTATATAAATGAGCACTGTATTGAGGCTGTATTTTTGCTGTGTAGTTATCTATCCACTCTATGAGTTGAGTTCTAGCTGGAGTATCTTCTCCTATTGTAAACCTAAGGGCCTTTCTAGCTGTGCCTAAAAGATCAGACTTAAGAGCTTCTTTATTTTCTACTAGTGGTGTGAGTAGTGGCTTTATAAAACTACCGTTACTAGAATTACTTATAAGTGTTTCTAATATGGTTACAATTTTTTGCTTTTCATTTTTGATAGGATGTAAAAATGCTTCCCAAGCAGCTTTTTTACCATCTCTTACTTTTTTCTTAAGGTCTTTATCTATCACCTTAAGCTCTTCATCTGTAGCGAGCCCTTGATCTATAATCCAGGTTCTAAACTGTACATTACAGTCAGACTCACGCTCCCACTGTAATCTATCTTGATCTTTATAACGCTCGTGAGACCCAGACGTAGAGTGTCCTTGTGGCTGTGTAAGTTCTACCACGTGTACTAAAACAGGTACGTGCTCTTTACGAGCAATAGCACCAGCACGTTCATAAGCATCTACTAGGGCAGGGTAGTCCCATCCTTTTACTTTTATAATCTCATAACCATTATCTTCTTCATCACGCTGGAAGCCTGCAAGAATTTTTGATATGCTTTCTTTTGTAGTTTGATGTCTGGCGTGTACTGAGATCCCATACTCATCATCCCATACACTTATTACCATAGGTACTTGTAGTACACCAGCAGCGTTTATAGTTTCAAAAAATAAACCTTCACTGGTACTTGCGTTACCTATAGTTCCCCAAGCTACTTCATCACCGTTGTTTGAGAAATTTTCGCCTTGAGCTTCTTTTACATTTCTGTAAATCTTTGATGCTTGTGCAAGACCTAATAATCTAGGCATTTGCCCAGCCGTAGGTGATATATCAGAACTTGAGTTCTTTTGTTGTAGTAGGTTTTTCCAATTTCCATCTGGATCAAGACTATGAGTGGCAAAATGTCCACCCATTTGCTTCCCGGCACTCATAGGGTCAAAAGCGATATCTGTATGAGCATACAGACCTGCAAAAAACTCTTCTATAGAGAGATGGTCTATGGCCATCATAAATGTTTGATCACGGTAGTACCCTGATCTAAAGTCACCATTTTGAAAAGCACGAGCCCAAGCAAGTTGCGGCAACTCCTTACCATCACCAAAAATTCCAAACTTTGCCTTACCTGTAAGAACTTCTCTTCGTCCCAACAAGCTACACTCTCTACTCGTTACCGCAATGCGATAATCGTTAAGTACAGATTGTTTAAAATCTTCATAAGATAAAGCTGCTTTAGTATCTGGTTTACTTGCCATAGGTATATTTGGATTAAGTCGTAAAAATAGCCAAAAGATTGTCGTAATGCAATACAGCAATGCGTTAAATACTTATAAAATTCGCACTAAAGCTGGCTTGATTTGACTTTATTTTTAAAAAAATGCAACAATCTTCTTTTCTATTGCGGATATGTCAACTGTAGAGCGTGTTTTTTGTAGACTTTTAATACCACTTTCGTGAAAACAACCCTATAACAGTATCAACACTTAATTGAAGTTGAAATCTTATTTTTTGATCATAGTTGGGTTGACCAATTTCCCACCCAAGGTTTGAATAAATCGGGAAGTACAACTCAAAGTAGTCATCTAGTAAACTTACTTGTATCCCGGAGTCATATACAAGCTCGCCATTTGCTCTTTTATTTTTTACAACACCTACGTCTCCATATGCATAGAAGTATTTCCAAAGAGTCGTACTCGCATTTGCTGTAAACATCCACTCGTTTGCAAATACAGGTGCAACTGCATCGAGTTGCGATTTAAAACCACCTTCTGCTATAATTATTTGTTGAGAGAACAATCCACTACTTTCAGAACGACCATAATAATTATAATCAAAAAGATAGTCTGTAGGTCTGTCAAGTGCAAAACTAAAGAAATTGCCGTCAGACTGTGTTTTGTTATACGTAAACACTCCTCCAAAAAGGCGCACATTAAGCTGTCTGTTGTTTAAAAAGAGTCTTCTATAAAAGATGCTTCCCGAGAGCTTACCAAAGTTTCTTGCAAATTGCACATCACCCATAAGATTAAGTGTGTGAATAATACCTGGATTAAACCGACTATATCTTAAATTAAGTACATCATAATTAGGTGTAGGCAGCGGTACTAGTGGGTCTTCTTGACGCTGCACACTCACATACCTTGCAGACACAAATTGACGCTTATCTGCTCGTAAATTTGAAGTTCTAAACCTCAAGTTTACAAAGGGAGTGACCCTAGTAAATAGTAAATCTGGAGCATAAGAAAATCTATTACCAGAAATACCATAGCGCAGTCCATAAAGCCCTTGGTTTTGAAAATCGTGTCGGTATGATATAGAGGCACTACCTATGAGCTTTTTTGATTTGAGCCCTATCTGTGGTTCTATTTTATAGTTAAGTGCTTTTGTAAGTAATGTTTTATTATACAATTTTACTCCTGGAGAAAAGCCATCATATATATTAAACTCTGCCACAGGCATAAAGAATAACTGGTTTTTTGAAGGATTTTCAAAATCTTGAAAAAATTTAAATTGCAATGGCTTGTCTATACCTAATAAAGCTCCAGGCTTTTCATAATTATTTCTAAGATTATTTTCGGGAACTATATTTTTATAATTGAGAACAAAACGATCTGCTTCTCCCTTAGGGTATGAAAGGGTAGTAAGCTTTTCTTTTCCAGAAACCCAACGTGTACTTGTAAGACTATCATCTTTAAAACTATAAACTGGTATAGGAGTTTTACGTCTCTTTTTATTCTTTACAGTTACATAGATAGAATCTCCTTTTACCTTAGAGTTTTTAAGCGCATAATCTATACGCTCATTTGAGGTGATGTAGTCATTAAAAAACCAACTAACATCCTTCTCCGTCTTTTCAAGAACTAAATCCTTAAAAGCCTCAGATTTAAGAGGCATAGAGGCGTTTGCCTCATAAAATGATTTTATGATTCCATCTAGCGCGTCATTATCAAGATACTCATTAAGATAAACTAAGCCCACACCACTTTTATAAGAATAGCCTATATTCTTGTTGTACTTTATGAGCTTATCATATGGAGTATTAAGACCTTGATCAAGGTTGAGTCTTGATATATGACTGTACAACACAGAAAACTGATCATTAAACTCTAGCTGTGATGCATAAAACTGCCTTACAAGCCAGTATTTATCTAAGCCACCCACAACTTTTAAGTCTGGATAAAAAGTGTCTATATAATTCTGCAGTAGGTATACTTTTATACCATCTATAAGCCACCTATCTGTACGAGGGTTTACAAGTAGTGTATTATTTACATAATTGTTTATGGTAGTTTTAAGGAGTTTAATCTCATACTTAAATCCATCTGGAAATGGGCTTATAAAGCTAGGCAACTCATTAAGACCATAAACAGGTTGCTCCCTATAATCTAAATCTGTTACGAGAATTTTATCAAACGGATAAGCCCCTAAGTTTTTATCAAGATAACCCGCAATACGATCTGTTATAACCGCTCTTATTTGAGGTGGGAGTGTACCATTATGCAAGTTTGACACAATAGTTACATAGTCTGTTTGTACTTCTTGGTAATTGGAATTTTTAAGAAGAAATATTTTGGCATCTGTACGCTTTTTTCCGGTGAGACGTGTTAGCTTTTCGCCTTGAGCGTATGAAGAACCTTGAATTGCTTTTTCTAGATCTGTTACTAGTGTAAAACCATTAGGTATAGAAAAACTAACGGTAATATCAGACTGCGGGAAGTATCTGTCATTAAGATTTTTATTACTGTAAAATTGCCATCCTCCATCATAAACCGCGGGTGTCATAAACCAGTATCGCAGGTTATAATCTCCATTGCGAGTAATTCCATAATCTGTAAACTTAGCATCTGGTAGTGTGATGGTGTATTGTAAGTTTAAAGAAACCGTCGTGCCAGGTTGTATAGCCGTTTTGAGAAGCACTTTAATTATATCTGGAAAGCGTTCTGGGCGTGTATATTGTAAAATACCGTCTGAGCTAGATATTGCTTTAACTTTTGTAAAGCCACGTTCGGCATCTGTTGCTAAGTGAAATTTTTTCTCAAAGGACTCAGCAAATCTTTTTGCTAGGGGAGTAGTCTTACTAGAAAAACTATTTGCCCAGTCTGTGAGATATACCTCTTCCCAAACATCTGTAGAGTTGTTTTGTATAGAGATTTGTTGCTGGATGATAATGGATCTATCATCTGGCTGTAATTGAGCATTTATGGTCATCGCATTCTGACCTACCGCAACAAAGCTAGATATAATCAAAAATAGAAATGAGTAAAAATGTTTCAATATAGATGTAAATGGGGTTTATTATTAAAACGATATTAAAGGAGATTTATGATATGCACGGTGTTTAAACACTGTATAAATCTCCTTAATATCTCTTAGTAATCTTGTATGGTGTAAGTTACGCTTTCGCGAAAGCGTAAACCTACTAGAAGTTAGGACTTAATTTATACTCATCATAGAAGTTGTTGAGTACTTCAATAACCTCGTCAGATGTGTCTACAAGGTGTATGAGATCTAAATCTCCTGCACTTATATTATTAAATGAGTCAAGCAAAGTTTCTTTTACCCAGTCCATTAAACCTCCCCAAAACTCAGTACCCACAAGAATGATAGGAAACTTCTGAATTTTATGAGTTTGTATAAGTGTGATTGCTTCAAAGAGTTCATCTAACGTACCAAATCCTCCTGGCATTACCACAAAGCCCTGAGAGTACTTAACAAACATTACTTTTCTTACAAAGAAGTAATCAAAGTCTAGACTTTTATCACTGTCTATATATGGGTTATCGTGTTGCTCAAACGGTAGTTCAATATTAAGCCCAACAGATGTTCCTCCTGCAAGGTGAGCACCGCGGTTACCAGCTTCCATAATACCTGGCCCTCCACCTGTGATGACTCCGTAACCGTTATCTGCAATCTTTTCGGCAACCTCTACGGCTAGTTTGTAATATTTGTGGTCTGGTTTTGTGCGTGCACTTCCAAAAATGGATACACAAGGCCCTATACGGCTCATTTTTTCAAAACCATTTACAAACTCACCCATTATTTTAAATATGGCCCAAGAGTCGTTTGTTTTTTTCTCGTTCCAACCTTTTGGTCTACTTTCGTTGCGCATTCTAGTATTTTTATATTGTTAGTAAGACGTTTTTGCTATGTAAGCGTTGCGTCTAGTTCATTTCTTTTTTTAAGAACTCAGCCGTGTAGCCTTTATTCTTTTTAATTATTTGTTCTGGCGTACCTACGGCCACTACCTCGCCACCGCCTTTACCACCTTCATAACCTATATCAATTATATGGTCTGCCATTTTTACAACATCCAGATTGTGCTCAATGATAAGAATGGTGTTTCCTTTATCTACAAGCTTATTGAGAACTTCCATTAATACTCGTATATCTTCAAAATGGAGTCCCGTGGTAGGCTCATCTAATATATAAAAAGTATTGCCAGTATCACGCTTACTAAGCTCTGAAGCCAGCTTGATACGTTGTGCCTCTCCACCAGAAAGGGTAGTACTTTGCTGTCCCAGAGTTATATAGCCTAGCCCTACATCTTTTATAGTTTTTAACTTTCGGTGTATTTTGGGGATGTTTTCAAAGAAGTCTGTCGCCTCATTCATCGTCATTTCTAGAACATCTGCGATAGACTTACCTTTATAACGTATCTCAAGTGTCTCTCTATTAAAACGTTTACCTTGACAGGTCTCACATTCTACATACACATCTGGTAGAAAATTCATCTCTATAACCCTAAGGCCGCCACCTTTACAGGTCTCACACCTACCTCCTGTAACGTTAAAACTAAAACGTCCAGGCTTGTAGCCTCTTATAAGTGCTTCTGGAGTTTTTGCAAATAGACTACGTATCTCATCAAAGGCCTTTGTATAAGTAGCAGGATTTGATCTAGGCGTTCTACCTATAGGTGATTGATTTATATCTATAACCTTGTCACATTCATCTAGACCCTTTATACTCTTATAGGGCATAGGTTTCTTTACGCCATTAAAATAATGTGCATTCATAATAGGGTAGAGGGTCTCATTAATAAGTGTAGACTTACCACTACCAGAAACACCGGTGACCGCTATCATTTTACCTAGCGGTATTTTTATAGATACATTTTTGAGATTATTACCCGTAGCACCTTTAAGCTCTATAAATTTTCCGTTTCCTTTTCTACGTTTTTTAGGGATTGTTATTTCCTTTTCTCCATTGAGATATTGTGCAGTAAGGGTGCTGTGATTTAAAAGTTCTTCTGGTGTTCCTTCACTTATGACTTCACCTCCGTAATTACCAGCTTTTGGACCTATGTCTATCACGTGATCTGCACGCTCTATCATATCCTTATCGTGCTCTACAACTATCACAGAGTTCCCTATATCTCTAAGTGATACAAGGGAGTTTATAAGCTTCTCATTATCTCGCTGGTGAAGCCCTATACTGGGCTCATCTAGAATGTAAAGTACACCTACAAGTTGTGAACCTATTTGAGTAGCTAGACGTATACGTTGTGCTTCTCCACCAGAAAGAGACTTAGAGCTTCTGTTTAAGTTTAAATAGGTAAGACCTACATCTACAAGGAATTGTATTCTTGATTTTATTTCTTTTATAATTTCAGAACCTATCTTGAGTTGCTTTTCTGAAAGTCTTGAGTCTACCGTTTCAAACCAGTCTTTGAGCTCAAGGATATCCATAGATGCGAGGTCTGCAATGCTCTGGTTATCTACTTTAAAATAAAGAGATTCTTTACGTAATCGTGATCCCTCACAAACTGGACAAGCTACTTTATTCATATAGCTTTTTGCCCATCTTACGAGAGAGGTAGACTCACTATCTTTATAGGTGCTTTCTATAAAATTTGCGACACCTTCAAAATCTATTTTATAATCTCTTGTAACTCCTAGTTGTTTTGAAGAAACAGAAAATTTCTCATTACCTCCGTAAAAGATAAAGTCCATCGCCTCTTGTGGGATGCTTTCTATGGGGTCTGTAAGTTTAAAGTCAAAACGCTCTGCTATGAGCTGTAACTGTTTAAAAATCCAATTATTCTTTTTTGGACCGTGTGGGTCAAGCCCTCCAGCATTTATAGACTTTTTAGGATCTGGAACAATCTTTTTGGGGTTTACCTTATAAAGCTCACCTATACCATTACAATTAGGACAAGCACCCTTTGGCGAATTAAAAGAAAAATTATTAGGCTCAGGATTAGGGTATGAGATGCCGGAAGTAGGACACATCAAGTTACGGCTAAAATAGCGCACCTCTTGTGTATCGTGATCTAGCACCATAAGTACATCATCACCGTGATACATCGCAGTATTTATACTTTCGCGCAAGCGTTTACTATCCTCATCACTTTTTTTAACCTGCATACGGTCTATCACAATCTCAATGTCGTGCACCTTGTAGCGGTCTACCTTCATTCCTTTTGTAATATCACGCACTTCACCATCTACACTCACTTTTACAAATCCCTGCTTCGCAATTTGTTCAAAAAGCTCCCTGTAATGCCCTTTACGAGAGCGTATGGTAGGAGCCAGTATATTTATACGTTTACCCTCATAACTCTCTGTAATGAGCTCCTGTATTTGCTCATCACTATAGCTCACCATTTTCTCCCCCGTATTGTACGAGTAAGCATCTGCTGCACGGGCATAGAGTAGGCGTAAAAAGTCATAAATCTCTGTAATAGTCCCAACGGTAGAACGCGGGCTTTTACTCGTGGTTTTTTGCTCAATGGCAATTACTGGAGATAAACCTAAAATTTGATCTACATCTGGACGCTCTAACCCACCCAGAAATTGTCTAGCATAAGCCGAAAAAGTTTCGATATAACGACGTTGTCCCTCTGCATAAATCGTATCAAAAGCAAGCGAGCTCTTACCACTACCCGAAAGACCGGTAATAACAACCAGTTTTTCTCTAGGTATCATTACATCAATATTCTTTAGGTTATGAGCGCGAGCACCATATACTTCAATACGTTCTTCTTGTTCTATCATAGAATTTTAGGCAAGTAACAAATTTACCGCTTTAAGGCTTAATTAGAAAGTGAGTACTACTATAAGAGATTGTTAATATTAATGCCTGAGCGTGGTTTTTTTACGCTTTCGCGAAAGCGTGATTCTACCGCATAAAACTATATGAAATTGCAAGATATTTTTTTTAAAACAATAACGGAATAAGACGGTATGTTGTCTTCTTATATGCCTTATAGGTTGCTCCAAAATGACTTAACAGCAGTTGCTCTTCTTTGTAAATCTTTAAAACTAGAACTACCACAAGTGCTATATATAGCATTAAATTTATAATACTCAAAGGAATAAAAGCAGCTGGGATAAAAAATAAGAGAATGCCTGTATACATAGGATTGCGCAAGATTTGATAAGGACCACGGGTTACTAAAGCCTCAGATTTAACCTCTGGCTGAATATTAAAATTACCGATACGCATTGCAAGCACTCCCCACAAAGCTATCGCAAACCCACATACCTTAAACAAGAGCGGTATATACTCCACACTAAAACTATCTGAATTGTAGAGTAGGGCGCCTATGAGGAAACCTTGAGCAATGACGAGTAATAAAGAAGATCGAGACACGATGTTAAATTTACTAGGGTTTTATGTATTAAAAAAGGGTTACGATATCGTAACCCTTTTGAAAATTTTATAATCCGTAGATGTCATTGTAAAGATGAACGTAATTCTCTTTAATGATTTTACGTTTAAGCTTCATAGTAGGAGTGAGGTGACCACCTTCTACGGTCCAAGCATCTGGCGTAAGTCTAAAGGCTTTTACCTTTTCCCATTTTGCAAAGCTCTCGTTTGCCTCATCAACTTCCTTTTGGTAGCGCGCTTGCACTTCTGGGTTTGCAATAAGATCTTTTTGTGAGGTGTAAGTCACATTTTTCATCTTTGCCCAGTCTTCTAGGAACTCAAAATTAGGTTGTATTAATGCAGCTGGCATTTTTTGCCCTTCACCTATAACCATTATTTGCTCTATAAAACGTGATTGCTTAAATCTGTTTTCTAATAATTGTGGTGCAACATATTTACCTCCAGATGTTTTAAACATTTCCTTCTTACGATCTGTAATTTTAAGGAAACCATCTTCATCTATATGACCTATATCACCTGTGTGGAAGTAGCCATTTTTAAGGACTTCGTTTGTCTTTTCTGCATCCTTATAATAACCTAGCATTACATTAGGTCCTTTTACAAGGATCTCTCCATCTTCTGCTATTTTTACTTCTACGTCCTTTATAAGCTTTCCTACAGTACCAATTCTAAAATTACCACCTCGCATATCATTTACAGAACATACTGGTGATGTTTCGGTAAGACCGTAACCTTCCATAACACCCATCTGCGCAGCATTGTATATTCTAGCTAGACGTGGTTGTAGTGCAGCACTACCAGAAGCAATCACTTTAAGATTACCTCCTAATGCCTCTTGCCATTTTGAAAAGATTAATTTACGGGCAATTGCAAGTTTACGCTCATATAACCATCCATTTTGACCATATGGCTCATATTCTAAACCTACATCTACAGCCCAGAAAAATAGTTTTTTCTTTATACCTGTAAGATCTGCTCCCTTTGCAATAATCTTGTCGTATACCTTCTCTAGTAATCTAGGTACAGCTGTCATAATCTCAGGCTTTACCTCCTTAAGGTTGTCTGAGATAGTCTCTAGCGACTCTGCAAAGTAGATTGCTACACTATTGTACTGATATAGATACGTAATCATACGCTCATATATGTGGCAAATAGGTAAAAAGCTCAATGCCTTTATGCCTTCGCCGCCAGTAGGTACACGTTCTGTACTTGATATGGCGTTACTCACAATATTTCTATGCGATAGCATCACGCCTTTAGGTCTACCGGTAGTTCCAGATGTATAAATAAGCGTAGCAAGGTCATCTGTCTTTACAGAATCCATAAGCGCTTGCACTTCTGGTTGATTACTATCATCTGCTCCTTGATCTAATACCTGTTGCCAGTTATCACAACCGTCTATATCATCAAAAGAGTATACTCCTTGTAATGATGGTACTTTATCTTGAGCTTCTCTAACTTTTGCTAGTGTTTCTGTACAAGAAACAAATACATATTTACTTTCAGAGTGATTAAGTACATATGCATAATCTTCGGCAGAGATGGTAGGGTACATAGGCACGTTTTGAGCACCTATTTGTAAAATACCTACATCACAGATATGCCACTCTGTGCGGTTAGTCATTGAGATAACTGCAATTTTATCATTAGGTTTTACACCTAATCGTAATAGTCCTCTACTAAAAGCATTTGCTTTATCAATATATTCTTGCGTAGATGTCTTAATCCATTCTCCATTTACTTTCGTACATAGGGCATCAGGCAGGTTGTTTGTTTCCAGTTGATGATAAGGAAAGTCAAATAATCTAGTAATTTCCATAAGTTTCATTTAATTCGGTGACAAAATATGAAAAAATGCACGGTTTCTATTGAGTTATTCTTAAAATAAGGCGCTATATTTTACAATTTGGAGATATTACATTGATTTTCTATAAGATGCGTTTTTTACTTAATTCTTAACAATTTTAAAAATTGCACTGTTTTCCTCTGTTTCTAGTCTCAAAAAGTAAATTCCATCTGGTAGACCAGTATAATCTATAAACGCATTTCCTTGCTGTACTGTAGCGTTTGAAACTTCTTGACCTAAGACATTATAAACACTACTTGTATATGAACCTAGAGAAGTACGTACTGTTAATAGGTTCTTTACAGGATTAGGAAATAACTCAAAACCTGCTTTAAAATTTACATTTTCTACCTGCAGCGCCTCATCTGTAATTACAGAAAAATTAAGGTCATCATAATAAAAGCCATCTCTTGTTACAGCTCCATCAGAAACAAGTCTGAATCTGGCCAAGATAACCTCTCCTATATAATCACTTAAATTAATTTCCTCAAATACCCAGTCATTCTGTACCCCATCATATAAAGGCTCTCCTACTGGTTGTGCATTAGTTCCTGCACTTGTAAAATTACCACATTGTGGTTGCCAGCTGACACCATTATCTGTAGATATTTCAAATTGTACATAATCCCAAGTATTTTCAATATCCCACTTTGCATAAAATGATATAGCTGCGGCTGTGCTTTGAGTAAGATCTATGGGGTCTGTAAGTGTGATACTACTATTTTCATTATCGCTATAATTACCAGAAGGTGAATCTGTAATAGATGATGAAGGTGATACAAAAGTGGAACTTGTTACTCCCCAGCTAGTATTCTCATAACTATCTATTGTATCTCCATTATCAAGAAATACATTAGTTAACGCTCCATATACTTTACTTACACGGATATTATTATCATAAAACCCATTGTTAACCACGAGATCAAATTCTATACTATCACCTATCTCAATAGTAGGGTCTAGTGTATAAGTGATTGTTCCGCTAGCAGTTTCTAATGGCGCTAGCGCATCAAAATTTACCGCACTACCATTACTAGTAATATTGCTTGATACAGGGCTAAAGCTTACGATAAAGTCCCCAGTACTTGCAACTCCTAATCGTTTTAAATCAAAAGAGGTCGAGAGAGACGTATTTTCTCCTACAAAGCTATTTGTAGTTTCTACAAGAGCACCATAGTTTGTTACCACCTGTGCAGCCGTAAGGTTCATAAACATCATCTCTTGTGAAATAGATATAATGTCACTTGCTGGTGGCCAGAAAGAAGTCCCTATCTCTGGAGTGAAGGCAAAAATCTTATCGTGCGTACCTACTGTACCATACATAAAATCATCACTCTCACCAGCAAATGGATTGTCTCGTATAGGAGTATAACCGTTTATAGATGTGAGTTGCGCACCTAGACCTTGATAAAGTGCATCATCTGCCGTTGCGACATCTGCATAGCCAAATGGATAATACAACAACTCACCAAAGGTGTGATTATTAAGTGCCAGCACAAAGTTATGTTGCTCTACAAACCATTTTATTGCCTGATTTTCTATCTCAGAAAATGGCCCTGTACCGTGATAAGTGTTAGATCCCGGATTTGTAGATGATCCTGGGCCTCCCCAAGAGCCATTATTAGGATCTCCATTTATATGGTAATCATAATTTCTATTGTTATCTACACCGTTGCCATTTTTTCTATTTTTACGCCATAGTCCACCTCCATTAGGATCGGTCACTTGATTATATAAATAACCATCTGGGTTAATCACAGGTACAAAATAGAGCTCAGTATTATCTACAATCGCTTTTACTTCTAGATTATCTTCATAATTTTCTAATAAATACCACATATAATAAACAAGCTGCATAAGTGACATAGGCTCACGTGCGTGATGTATAGCCGTATATAGTATTTCTGGTTCGGTTTCATCTACGTTAGGGTTATCACTTATTTTAAGCCAATATATAGGGTTAGAACCTATGGATGGTGTTACAGAGGTATCTGGCTCGCCTTCTGTAAGAAAATCACTTATAGGTGACTTTGCAGTGATAAGTTCTGGGTACTGAGCCGCCATTGCATCTACTTCTTCCAGAAACTCTTGGTAGGTGAGATATCCTCCCATAGAACCTTGATTAAAATTTACTGGGGTAGGGTAACTAGTTTCACTTGTTGAGCAGCTTGTGTTTTGTTGTTGAGATTGTGATCTATTGCTTTGAGATTTATAAAATGAGGCTACATCATTTATTAAAACGTCCACTTTATAACCACTTTGTCTAGCCAGATTAATCTCATCTGTAGAGAAGTCTGAGATTACAAAAGTACCTTCCTTATGGACTACGTGGTCTACGGCTACATCTAGATTTTTAAGATTTTGAAGCGTGTGGCTGCTAGATAGATATATTTTTGCTTTATGATATGTTAAAGGGGTTTGTTGCGCTTTCGCGAAAGCGTAAAATGTTATAACAACAAGCAGCGTAAGTAGTTTTTTCATCTAGTAGTCTTTATACAATAAGGTTTATAAAGATATAACACCTAAGCTTATGATTTTCCTACTTTTATGGTAAGAAAAAAGCCTAAGCTTATAAAGCTTAGGCTCTGGAATATCCACTATATTGAGGGGGAATTATAGGGATAATTTATGTAATAGTTTTTCTGCTACTAGCTCAGAAGAAGCTGGGTTTTGTCCAGTAATAAGAAGTCCATCTTCTACAGCAAACTCACCCCAGTCTGCAACTTTTTCATACTTTCCTCCATTTGCAATGAGCATATCTTCTACTAAGAATGGCACTACATCTGTAAGTTGTACAGCATCTTCTTCAGAATTTGTAAAACCTGTAACACGTTTACCGCTTACTAGTGGTGTACCATCTTCATTTTTTGTGTTCTTGAAGATAGCTGGTGCGTGACATACAGCAGCTACTGGCTTCTCATTTGCATAAAAGCTCTCAATAAGGGCGATAGAATTTTTGTCTTCTGCAAGATCCCATAATGGCCCGTGACCTCCTGGATAAAAAACAGCGTCATAATCTTCTTGACTAACCGTCTCTAGCTTAATAGTAGCAGCAAGTTTATCTTGCGTTTCTTGGTCTGCAAAGTATCTTTTGGTTGCAGGTGTTTGTGCATCTTCTGTATTACTTTTTGGGTCTATAGGCGGTTGTCCACCTTTAGGCGAAGCAAGTGTGATATCTACACCTTTGTCCTTAAGTAAGTAATATGGTGCAGCAAACTCCTCTACCCAAAATCCTGTTTTTTCTCCTGTGTCTCCTAAGTCTTCGTGACTTGTTAAAACAAATAGTACCTTTTTCATAGCATTTTCTTTTTTTGATTCTACATTAGTCAAAGTAGTTACTTCGTTTTCATTTCCTTGTTTACAAGACAATGCAACTGCAAGTAATACAATCGCTGTGAGCGTTTTTTTCATTAGTATTTTTTAGTTGACACAAAAATACAGTGCTCAATTTCTCAAAAAATTGATTTATGATAATAAAAGGGATTTTTAACTATCCTTTGGCAATTTCCTTGCGTATGCGGCTTAAACTTTCGGTAGTTATCCCTAAGTAAGATGCTATATGATAGTTCTTTACCGTTTTTTCTATAGTAGGGTAGGTGGTAATAAAACTGTGGTAACGCTCCCTGGCAGATAAGGAGATATTACCCAGAATACGCTTCTGAAAACTAGCAAAAGCTCCTTCCATTTTCTTTCTAAAAAAAGATTCAAGCGATGGGATGTTCTCGTAGAGATTATCTAGTTTTTCCTTAGGTAATTTATAAATCACCGCATCTTGAAGACACTCTATAGTGACAATGGCCGGCGCCTTTGTAAAGTATGCTGTATAGTCACTTATCCACCAGTCATTTATGGCAAACATAAGTGTGTGCTCCTTACCCACAGTATCTGTAAAATAGGAGCGTAGACAGCCACTATGCACATAGTATTGATCTATTACAACCTGGTTTACATCTATAAGAATTTCTCCTTTTTTTACTTCAATGCGCTCCATTCCTTGATTTATAAGGCTTATGGCTATGGTATCAAGATCTACGTTCTTAAAAATTTGGGTTATGATATTTTGATTTTCCAGGATTATAAAGTGTGGCGGTTTGAGTAAATATACGCTTTCGCGAAAGCAAAATAAAAACTCCCACTATCTTTAAAAGAGCGTGGGAGTCTATAAATATGCGATGTTGCTTTCTTATTTATTCTTCTCTACCCAAAGTCTTGCATTTACAAAAGCCTCTAGCCAAGGACTTACCTCGTCTGTATGTTGAGCAGGGTAGTGTGCCCAGTTCCAAGGGAAAGTAGATCGCTCTATGTGCGGCATAGTTGCAAGGTGACGTCCTGTAGTATCACAAATCATTGCGGTATTAAAGTCAGATCCATTAGGATTTGCAGGGTACCCTTCATAACCGTAGGTTGCTACTATATCATAAGCATCTTTGCCCATAGGTAAGTTAAACTTACCTTCTCCGTGTGATATCCATACGCCTAGCGTAGTACCTTCTAGTGAAGATAACATTACACTATTGTTCTTTTCAATTTTTACAGAGGTAAAATTGCTCTCGTGCTTGTGACTATCATTATGAGACATCTTTGCAAGTTGCTTATGCTCTGGATTGATAAGGTCAAGTTCTAAAAACAACTGGCAACCATTACAAATACCTACTGAGAGCGTATCCTCACGAGCAAAGAAATTCTTTATGGCCTTATTTGCCTTCTCATTATATTTTATAGCACCTGCCCAACCCTTTGCAGATCCAAGCACATCACTATTTGAAAAACCACCTACAGCTCCTAAAAACTGGATGTCTTCTAGCGTCTCACGTCCTTCTATTAAGTCTGTCATATGCACATCCTTAACATCAAAACCAGCTAGGTACATTGCATTTGCCATTTCACGCTCAGAGTTACTTCCTTTCTCTCTTAGTATAGCGGCTTTAGGTCTAGGTTTACTTGTGTCAAGTACTGGTTTTTTACCTGTAAAGTGTGCAGGAAATGTATAATCTAGCGCTTGATTTTTATAGTTGTCAAAACGATCTTGAGCAAGTCCACTTGCTGTTTGCTTATTATCTAGTAAGAATGAAGTTTTAAACCAAGTATCACGTAGTGAACTCACGTTAAGACCCATCTCGACACCATTGCTTTTAATCACAAGCTCTGCGGTATCTGTTACATTTCCTATTTTAAAGAAGGCTACATTATTTGCTGTAAGAATATCTTCTACACCAGCATCTGCCTGAAAGACAACACCAGCATTTTCTGAGAAGAGTAATTTTATAAGATCTTGTTCTCCTATTTCTGTGAGATCAAGACTTGCACCAAGATTTGTATCTGCAAAGCAAAGTTCAAGAAGTGTTGTGATAAGACCACCACTAGCTACATCGTGTCCTGCTTGTATTTTATTATCTTTTATTAACTCCTGTAATGTGTTAAAAGCTGTTTTAAAGTTATCATCACTTACAACAGTAGGAGCTTCATTACCTATGCTATGGCATACTTGTGCAAAACTAGAACCACCTAGTTTATGACTATCACCAGACATATTGATGTAATAAATGGCGCCACCATCCTTTTGAAGTACTGGTTCTACTACTTGATTGATATTATTACAGCTACCAGCTGCACTTATCACAACGGTACCTGGAGCAATTACATCTCCATCTGGATATTTTTGCTTCATAGAGAGACTGTCTTTACCTGTAGGTACGTTTATACCTAGGTTAATAGCCATCTCAGATATAGCTTCTACAGCTTTGTAAAGTCTAGCATCTTCTCCTTCATTTTTACAAGGCCACATCCAGTTTGCAGATAGACTCACAGACTGTAATCCATCTGTAAGTGGTGCCCAAACTATATTAGTAAGTGACTCTGCGATACTGTTTTTACTACCAGCTACTGGGTTTATAAGTCCAGATACTGGTGAATGACCTATAGAGGTTGCAATACCCTTTGTACTCTTAAAATCCATAGCCATCACACCTACATTATTTAAAGGAAGTTGTAACGGTCCAACACATTGTTGCTTTGCTACTCTACCACCTACACAGCGATCTACTTTGTTAGTAAGCCAGTCTTTACAAGCTACTGCTTCTAGCTGCAAGACCTGCTCTAAATAATCGTGTATCTTACCTAACTCATAAGTAGGCTCTTTATAATTACGTGCTACCGTAACATCTGTCATTACTGTTTTAGGCGAACTACCAAACATATCATCTAGGTGTAAATCCATAGGACTTTTTCCTGTGGTAGCACTTTTAAATGTAAACCTGTGATCTGTCGTCACGTCACCTACTTCATACATAGGAGATCTCTCACGGTCTGCTATACGTTGTAGTGTATCAATGTCTTCCTTTCCTATAACTAGTCCCATACGCTCTTGAGACTCATTACCTATAATCTCTTTTGCAGATAGGGTAGGGTCACCTACAGGAAGTTTATCTAAATCTATAAGACCCCCAGTATCTTCTACAAGTTCTGACAGACAGTTTAAGTGTCCACCAGCACCGTGATCGTGAATAGATACAATAGGGTTTACATCACTCTCCACCATACCACGTACAGCATTTGCAGCACGCTTTTGCATTTCTGGATTAGAGCGTTGTACGGCATTAAGTTCAATACCAGAGTCTAGAGCGCCTGTATCTGCACTTGATACTGCAGCACCACCCATACCTATTCTATAATTCTCACCACCTAGTATTACAATTTTGTCACCATCTTGGGGTGTATCCTTTAATGCCTGTTCTTTCTTTCCGTAACCTATACCTCCGGCTTGCATAATTACTTTGTCATAACCTAGACGTTGCCCATCTTCTTGATGCTCAAAAGTGAGAACTGAACCAACTATAAGTGGTTGTCCAAATTTATTTCCAAAGTCTGAAGCTCCATTTGATGCTTTTATAAGAAGGTCTATTGGGTTTTGATAAAGCCACTTTCTTTCTTGCATACCCTGTTCCCAAGGGCGGTCTTGCTCAAGCCTTGAGTACGGCGTCATATACACAGCTGTACCTGCTAGTGGTAAAGATCCTTTACCACCTGCTAGTCTATCTCTTATCTCACCACCAGAACCTGTAGCAGCACCATTAAACGGCTCAACCGTAGTAGGGAAGTTGTGAGTCTCAGCTTTAATAGAAATCACAGATTCAAACTCTTTTTCTGTGTAGTAATCTGGTTTGTCTGCCGTATTTGGTGCAAACTGAGTAGCCTTAGGCCCTTCTATAAATGCAACATTATCTTTATAAGCAGAGACAATCGTATTCGGATTTTCGGCAGAGGTCTTTTTAATAAGCTTAAATAGTGAAGATGGCATTTCTTCTCCGTCTATCACAAAAGTTCCATTAAAAATCTTGTGGCGACAGTGCTCAGAATTTACTTGGCTAAAACCAAAAACTTCAGAGTCTGTGAGCGGTCTTCCTATTTTGGCAGCTACACCTTCTAGATATGCCACTTCCTCATCACTTAGCGATAGCCCTTCTTTTTCATTATATGCGGCAATGTCTGTTATAGGGAGAATTTCTTCTGGTGTAACCTCAATATCAAAAATAGTTTGGTCTAATGATTCAAACTGTTGAGATATCATTGGGTCAAAAGTTGTTTCCGCTTTCGCGAAAGCGAACTCTTCTATTCTCACAATACCCGTAATACCCATATTTTGAGTAATCTCAACCGCATTAGTACTCCACGGAGTAATCATAGCTGCACGAGGGCCAATAAAAAAAGCGTCAATAGTAGACGCTTCAATTTGTGGGGAGTTGCCAAAAAGCCATACAAGCTTAGCAATATCTTCTTGTGTAAAGTCTTGTGTGGTTTGCACCGCATACACAGTGCTCTGAGGGTTACCAAAAAAGTGGATCATCCGAGTGGTTTTGTTGTGTGTTTTTGAAAAAGTAAAATTACTTAATATTTATTTATGTTAATGG
Organism: uncultured Dokdonia sp.; assembly: GCF_947496725.1. Taxonomy (GTDB): domain Bacteria; phylum Bacteroidota; class Bacteroidia; order Flavobacteriales; family Flavobacteriaceae; genus Dokdonia. The sequence continues at coordinate 405,524 of NZ_CANMDS010000003.1, read as the reverse complement.
TAGGAATTAAGGAGATTGAAATGTTTATTAAATGAGTTGTTAACCACAAATGTGAATAAATTATTATTAAAGCTGTATCTTAAAGACTCACAATAAAATGTATCCAAAATGATAAGAAAATTACTTGCAATTTCTTTACTAGTAATGAGTATGTCGGTATTTGCACAAGAAACACAACCTGTTTCTACTGTTGGCACTGGAACTTATTTAGGTAAAACTGAACCCCTACGAGATTTCCCCACTCTTTCTTCAAGTCCAAGTTATGGATTTTCTGAACTCAATATTGTAGAAAATAATTTTGGTGTGTCACCCGGCGCATCAGAAAATGCGTTACCGCTTAATGGAGATCCAATAGGGCAGCGTACGATGGGAGAAAATATGAGCTATGCGCCCATAGTAAACTTTGATGGAGCAAATGCTTCTGAAGGTCAAGCTACACCACCAGATCCATCTGGCGCTGTAGGACCTAATCACTATGTACAAGGTGTTAACATTGTTATCAAAATATATGACAAAACAGGTAACCTACTCGCGGGGCCTACATCATTAGGAGAATTTTTAGGAAATGGCGCAAATAATGGAGATCCTATTATAATGTATGATCAACTTGCAGATAGATGGTTTGTAAGCCAATTTCAAACTTCAAATAATGCATTAATTATAGGTATATCTGAAACTCCAGACCCTACTGGTGCTTATTTCTTATATGAATATCCGCTAGATTCATTTCCAGATTATCCACACTATGCAATCTGGCCAGATGCTTATTACCTTACATCAAACAAGGGTGGTGCAACCACATACGCATTAGACCGTGATGCATTACTTGCTGGTGAAGCAAATCCCGCAATACAAGGTTTTAATTTACCTGGTGTTATTGCAAACCCTAATACAGTATTTAGCCCAGAACCGGCAAATCTAACAGGATTTTCATTTCCTCAGGGTGATGTGCCAGGCTACATTGTTTATTTACAAGATGACGGATGGGGTGCGGCTTTTGACCACCTTAAAGTATGGGAGCTAGATATAGATTTTGAAAACTCAGCAAACTCAACGGTATCTGCACCTTTAGAAATACCAACTGCACCTTTTGATTCTTTTATTGCACCTTTTGGAGCTGGAGAACTTGATCAACCAGGTACTACGAATAAAATTGATATGCTAAGTGGTATTATTTCTTATGCAGCAAATTATAGAACTTTTGAAGATCACAACTCTTGGCTTATCACTTTTAATGTAGATGTAAATAGTGATAATACCACATCTGGTATACGCTGGATAGAGTTACGTAATAGCGACACAGAGCCTTGGTCAATTTTTCAAGAAGGAACCTACGCACCAGATGATGGTAATAGCCGTTTTATGGGAAGTGGTGCTATGGATGCACAAGGTAATATAGGGCTTGCCTTTAATGTAGGTGGACCAGATCTAGAAGTAGGTATTAGTTATACTGGACGTTTTGACGGTGATACTCTAGGAGAAATGACAGCAGCCGAGCAAATCATTGTAGAAGGTGGAGGAGTACAATCTAATACAAACCGCTTTGGAGATTATTCTCACCTTACTATGGATCCAGATAACTTTACATTCTGGCATACTTCAGAATATTTTTCTGCTGACAATTTTTGGAATACACGCATCGCGTCTTTTAATCTTTCTGCTGGTTTTGAAACAGATTTAGGTGTTCTTTCTATAGTAACACCAGAAGATGGGGCACTTACCAATGCAGAAACTGTAGAAGTTACTGTACGTAACTTTGGAACAGTAGCTCAAAGTGATATCCCTGTTACCTTAACCTTAGACGCTGTCGAGATTGCAAATGAAGTTATCCCTGGGCCTATTGAACCGGGTACTGCTATAAATTACACATTTACTGCTACAGCAGATATGTCTACAGAAGGACAGACTTATATACTTGAAGCTACGACTGGCTTATCTGGAGATCAAGCTGCTGTTAATGACTCTGCGATTAAAGAAGTAATGCACTTATTTAAGACAGATGTAGGGGTTACAGCACTAATAGCACCTGTAGATGCATCGGGATTAACAGATGTTGAAACTATAACTGTAGATATTACAAACTTTGGTTCTCAAGATCAAACAGGATTCCCGGTACAATACACAATAAATGGAAGTACTCCTATTGTAGAGACTTATACTGAGACTCTAGCTGTAGCTAGCACAGCTTCATTCTCCTTTGCTACCACTGCAGATCTTTCTAGCATAGGTTCTTATGATTTTGTGATTGAAACTGCTTTAACTGGTGATCAAGTAGTAGCAAATGATGCATTTTCTACGACTATTGAGAATCAAGTTTGCCTTCCCAATGCATTAAGTGGTTGTAATGTAGACGGTATCAAGCAATTTATTCTTAATACAATAAGTGCAGATGATGGGGCAGATGGTTGTAATACTGAGCCAGACGGCAGCCCAGCTGGATATGCAGATAGAACAGACCTTAGTACAGAATTAAGTAATCTTGCAGGGTCAAATGTATATACACTGAGAGCAAGACAAAACTGGGGAGGCGGAGCCGGTGTTGAAGCGCTTTCTGTTTGGATTGATTTTAATGACAATGGAGGTTTTGAACCAGAAGAACAGCTTATAGCTGGTGAGTTTTTTCAATCATCAAATGTATTAGAAGACTTTACACTTACTATACCTGAAGGAGCGGCTCTAGGTTCTCACAGACTTCGCGCAAAAGCAATTGATACATCTGAAAATGGTGACATAAATAATCCTTGTAGTGATTTTTCATTTGGAGAAGTACAAGATTATACGGTGGTAATCACAGATCAATTACAAACAGCAGATATTGGTGTAGTTGCTATCACAGCACCAGAGTCTGGTGTAGAGCTAGGTAATCAAGATGTTACCATCGAGATGTCAAATTTTGGTTCATTAGAGCAAATTAATTTTGATGTACAGTATACTGTTAATGGAGGTACTCCAGTTGTAGAAACTATTGATACTGCAATAGGTCCTGGGTCGTCTATCTCATACACTTTTGCACAACAAGCAGACTTAAGTGAAATAAATACTTATGAGTTTGAAGCTAGAACACTACTAGCATCTGACTCTAATGACACTAATAATGCGGCTACCACTACTGTGGAATCTACACTTACGGTAGATGACTTAAGTACAGACTATACGGCACTTACAGTTACTAAACTTGAGAATAATAATTTTGATGTGTTGCTTACTACAAATTTTGAAGGCCGTGTATTTATAGGGCTCTCAAACATATTAGGACAACAATTGAAGTATAAGCCTATAGCGAAAGATGCAAACGGATATCGTGTCAACCTTGACTTATCAAGTCTTTCTTCAGGGATTTATGTTATCAAGGTAAATGACTTAAGAGGTGATTTTGTAAAAACAGCTAAAATTCTAGTTGAGTAAATTCAATTTTCAGCTTAAACAAAAAGGGATAGACCTAGTGGTCTATCCCTTTTTGTTTTTAAATAACTACATATAGTTATGTAAACTACTTTATGACTAGTCTCTTTGAAGCATCATTAATTTGTAATATATACATACCAGATGTAAGATTTGAAACGTCTAGTGTTGTATTTCTTATATGGTTTGAGGTAGTCTCATTATATAAAACTTGTCCTAATAAGTTATATATTTTTAAAGAAGTAATATCTTGATTGCTTTCAATTTGAACTACCGTATTTGCTGGGTTAGGAAAAACACTAGCCTGTATGAACTCAGAAGAAGGAGCAGAGAGCTCTCCCCAAAAATCCTCAGCAGGTTCGCCTCCCCAAATATTTGTAGCCAGTATAGGGTTGTCTATAAAAGGGTTTCTACTTCCATATTCTGTCTCTAGAGGGTCATTGCGTTGCATCTCTACGTCAGATACTGGATCTTCTACATTCCATTCTAAAAATAGTTGCAACATCTGTGTATCACCCTGTAATGGACCTTGTCCCACAAGTGATGGTAAACATTGCTCACCATAGCGCACATACATATACATCATCGCACGTGCAACATCACCTTTCCACTCATCACCAGGATACCAGTCACCAGAACCTACGTCACCAGAGTTTCCTGTGCCATCGTTAAACTTTTTTGAGCCTCGGTTACCATTGCGTTGCACATCACTAGGTCGTAAGTTATGGGGATCTGCTACGATACCATTACTACTATTACTAGCAGAGCCCATAGCAGGGTTTGCTAGGCTACGTGGGAAGGTATGCTCTCTATTATACTCACAGTTATCACCACCAAATTCATCATTTGATCTTGTAATATCTGTGTTACAGTTACCATCGTTATCATTAAAACCATAAATAAGTAAAACCTCAGAGTCATCCTCAGGATTGGCATCTGTAATTTTGGTAGTATCTCTAAAATCTCCGTAAGTATAATTTTCATTATAAACAGAAAGTTTTAACCGTAGCTCTTGCAACAATTCTGTACCCGTAAGATATACAGCTGTATCATCATAATACGATTGCTGCGCTATACTTATAAAGGGTAGGAGTAAAAGTAAAAGTGAGGAATATCTTTTCATAGTCTTCTTTTATTGCTTTCGCGAAAGCAAAGCCATATAAAATCCATCATATCCAGATTTTGCTGGGCTTACTGTCTCTTCTTTTTCTAATTGAAATTTCTGACCCTGCTCTGTAGCCAAAAATGCTTGCACTTGTTCTTGATTTTCTCTAGGAAGAATAGAACAAGTTGCATACACCATCTTACCACCCTCTTTTAAAATCTTGCTGTAGCTCTGGAGTAAGTCTGCTTGACGCTGTACTACCTTATCTACAAAGTCTGGTTGTAATTTCCATTTTAAATCTGGGTTACGTTTTATAGTACCAAGACCTGTACAAGGTGCATCTATAAGAACACGATCTGCAGAGTTGTATAGCTTTTTAAAGACTTTAGTAGAGGTAATTTCTCTTGTCTCGATATTATGTGCTCCTGCACGCTTAGATCTTCTTTTGAGCTCTTTAAGCTTACCAGCATAAATATCCATTGCTATTATTTGCCCTTTGTTTTCCATAAGAGCAGCAAGGTGAAGTGTCTTACCACCAGCTCCAGCACAAGCATCTACCACACGCATACCAGGTTCTACCTCTAGCATACGAGCAACCTTTTGAGATGAAGCATCTTGTACCTCAAAAAATCCATTTTTAAACGCTTCAGATGTAAAAACATTTTTACGCTCTACAAGTTCGAGTGCATCTGGGTGGTTATCAAGTATTTTAGTATCTATATCTTGGTCTGCAAGTGTATTGCGCACTTCTTTTACCGTAGCTTTAAGGGAATTTGCCCTTAATACAACCTGAGCTTGCGTGTTAAGTGCTGCTAGCTCTGCTCCCCATTTTTTTCCGAGGGCTTTTTCACCCATCTCATCCATCCAGTCTGGAATAGACTCTTTGTATTTTCTAATTTTTGATAATTCATCAAAACGTCCTTTAATACGGCGAGTAGGGATAGGCTCCATTTGTTTCCAATCTGGCACCTCTATACCACGTAGTGTGGCCCACACTGCAAATAGCCTAAATAAATTAGGTCTACTATATGGTGCTTTTACCTCTGCAATCTCAGAGTATAAACGTTTCCATCTTACAATGTCATAAACTGTTTCTGCAATAAAACTGCGATCTCTTGATCCCCAGCGTTTATCAAATTTGAGAACCTTGCGCAGTACTTTATCTGCTTGTTCTCCATCATTAAATATCATTCCCAATGCATCTACTGCTGCAAAGACTAGATTTCTGTGTAATTTCATACCTTATTTTGAAGGTGCAAAGGTATTGGTTCTTGAATGAATAGTACTATTTTTACTAAAATTTTGACAATGAGAATACTATCTATTTTATCACTTTTACTACTTATATCACTTTCTTGTAAACAAGAGAGTAAAAACACGCAAAAAACAGAGAATGAGGTTATTACTCCTTTTTCTAACGTTGAGATAGAATTTTTACACCAAGATAGTACGAGTATAAGAGCTGTAGAAGTTACAGAAGATGCTGTAATGTATGCAGGAAGTAACGGGCATTATGGCATTTATAAACTAAACATTAATAATTTAAAGACTACAGATGCCGCCGTGGCATCACAATACGAAGTGGCAAATAAAGGGCGTATTGACTTCTTAGGCAAGAACCCTTCTTTTAGAAGTATAGCAAGTACAAGCAAGGCTTTCTACATATTGTCTATAGAGAATCCTGCATTGTTATATAGGTATGATAAAGAGAGTAACGCTGTTACCTTAGTTTATACAGAGCAAAATGAAAATGTGTTCTATGATGCTATGACGTTTTGGAATGATAATGAAGGTATCGCAGTAGGTGATTCACTAGATGGATGTTTATCTATTATAGTGACTAGAGATGGAGGTTTAAGTTGGGGCAAGCTAGCGTGTAGCTCTTTACCAAATCAAATAGCTTCTGAAGGTGCTTTTGCAGCAAGTAATACTAACATAAAAACCATAGGCGATAAAACTTGGATAATTACTGGTGGAGGTACTTCACGTGTCTATTACTCTGGAGATAAGGGTAGAAGCTGGAATATTTATAATACACCTGTTGCTCAGGGTAAAAGTACACTAGGTGCTTATACAATGGATTTTTATGATGAAAATCACGGTATTATTTATGGAGGAGATTATGAGCAAGCTCAAGATAACAATGATAATATTGCGATAACAACAGATGGAGGTAAACAATGGCAGGTTATAGCCTCTGGAGCAAATGATGGTTACAAAAGCTGTGTGCAATATGTGCCAAACTCAAATGGACAAGAACTTATAGCTTCAGGGTTTACAGGTATTTCTTACTCAAAAAATGGGGGAGAAAGCTGGTCACAAATCTCAGACGCACCGTTCTTAAGTTTTAGATTTGCAAATGATAGTACTGCATATGCTGGCGGTCGTAATGCCCTTGCAAAACTTACCTTTAAAAGAACTCGTAGTAACTAGCGAGTTATCTTTTGTCACGTTTGTGATTTTTATCACCACGTAACTTACGTATCAAGTCACGTCTAAAATCATTTTCGGCCTTCAGGAGGACTAATATCTTCTTTGAGGTGATTTTATCTTTTAAGCCGCTCAATAATTTTGTGCGTGCTTCAAGTTTTTGTTTTTCTAGTGCTTGTATGTTCTTTAATGTGGTTGTTGCAGTAGCCTCATCCATCGAGTCAAACTCAGACTTGAGCTCTCTCATAACCTTACGCTCGTTATCATAGATATCACCCATACGGCCGTCGTAAATATTATAAACAGGCCAGAAAGTTTGAGCCTCATCTGGGGTAAGTTCTAGTCGTTCTGTAATAAAGGCTACTTTAAGCGCTTTTATTTTCTCACGTTTACTTTCTTTATCTTCTTGTGCTATAGCTGTTGTAGCTATGATAAATGTGAGTACTAATGTTATATATGCTTTCATAATTAATCTATGTATAAATCAAAACCATCTACGCGCTCATCTAGATAATCTATAATAATAGACTCATCTAGTGCGAGATCATTTTGAAGATCGTTTATATCATCTTCTGTGAGCCACTCTGCAAATTCTATGCCTTCTAGGTCTGCAGCGTCATCATCAAAATAAGCTGCAATAGAATTGAGATCTTCACTTGAAGAACTTTGTACTTGGGTCCAAAAAATACTTACCATTATAAGTAGTGCTGCCGCAATACCCGCAATAGGGTAGAGGTACTTTCTTAAACTAATAACCTTAGTCTGGCTAGCTTCAGCATTTAGATTTATAGTTGCGTCTTCATTACGCTTTCGCGAAAGCGTATCCAAAATACGTTCCTTACTCGTATCAAAATAATCTTCTGGTACTTCAAAAGCTGGAACAACAGTATTATGCAACTTTTCATCTAGTGCTATCTGACTTAATAACCGCTCTTTACTATCTTTAAAATAGTTTTCTGGAGTGGTGTAGCCTCTATCCTTTGGTATGTTGTTTATTGTTTTCACGTTACTTATGAGACGTTTAAAATGTCTAAAGGTTTAATCTTGAGTTAAAATGCTTGTTAATTTTTTTGTTGCGATGTGATAAGAACTCTTTAATGCGCCCACAGATGTGCCTAAAATCTCGCTTATATCGTCATACTTCATATCTTGATAGTACTTCATCTGGAAGACAAGCCTTTGCTTTTCTGGTAATTGTGAGAGTGCCTTTTCTAGCGCGATTTGTATATCACTACCTGTGAAATAAACATCACTTTCTAGATTGTCTATTATTCTATCTTGTAACTCCTCACTTGATATCTGGGCTTGTTTTGCTCTTTTCTTCAAGAATGTGAGCGATTCATTTGTCGCAATTCTATAAAGCCAGGTGTACAGTTTACTATCACCCTTAAAGTTTTTTATACTCTTGTAAACTTTTATAAACACATTTTGAAGTACATCATCTGCATCTTCGTGATTTTTTACAATACCTCGTATATGCCAATAGAGAGGCTTTTGATACGTGTCAAGTAATAACGAGAAGGACCTAGTGTCGTCCTTCTGGAGAGATGCTATGAGTTCTTGTTCTTCTATTTTAGTATACTTTTCTTAATTATTGGACTCAATAACTTGTAGAAGGTTTAATTATCTTCAATAATAACTTTATGGCAGTCTTTATTTAACATTAAAATTCCACTTTATCGATAAAGTGCATTTTATAGCGATAAAATACACAAAATGCTTGTAAGCTTTAAAAACATCTTTTATATTTACACCATCATAAAGAAGTTGATTAATTTAAGAATACCCCAATTCATATTTTGATTTAATGATTGATAAGTGCCTTACCCCAAATTGGGCATTTTTTATCTAACCTACTAAACTAAAAAAGCCCGTATAAACGGGCTTTTTTTATGAATTAGAATTACGTATTATCCTAAGTATTTCATTAAGATTTTACTCTTAGAGGTATGGCGCAATCTTTTAATTGCTTTCTCTCTAATCTGACGTACACGCTCACGACTTAGGTCAAAAATATCACCTATTTCTTGAAGTGTCATCGCTGGTTGATTACCTAAACCGTAGTTAAGACGTACAACCTCTGCTTCTTTTTCTGTAAGTGTATCTAGTGCTCTATTGATCTCAATACTTAGTGACTCTTGCATAAGCTCTCTATCTGGGCGAGGTGACTCGCTAGAACTTAATACGTCATAAAGGTTATTATCATTTTCTCCTTCTGCAAATGGCGCATCCATACTAAGGCTACGACTCACGTTTTTAAGAGATATTTTTACTTTCTCCTCAGAGATATCAAGATACTTTGCAATCTCACCAGAGGTAGGCTTACGCTCGTGTACCTGTTGTAAGTAAACCATTGCTTTGTTAATCTTGCTTATTTCTCCAATTTTATTGAGAGGTAAACGTACCGTACGTGCGTGCTCTGCTATTGCTTGTAAGATAGACTGTCTAATCCACCATACAGCATAAGATATAAATTTGAAACCTCTAGTTTCGTCAAAACGCTTAGCAGCCTTTACAAGCCCTACGTTTCCTTCATTAATAAGGTCAGAAAGTGATAGACCTTGGTTTTGATATTGCTTTGCTACAGATATAACAAAACGAAGGTTTGCGCGTGTAAGTGCATCTAGTGCTCGCTCATCTCCTTTTTGAATACGCTGTGCTAACTCAACCTCCTCTTCGGCAGTAATCAAATCTATCTTGCTCACATCCTGAAGATAATTATTCAGGGATTTCGTCTCTCTGTTAGTAACCTGCTTGGTGATTTTGAGTTGTCTCATATGGTATAATTGAATTAAAGTATATGGTTTAGTATAATCTAAATAAGAGTTAAAAACAACTATTTAACTAAACCTGTTAATTAATAGCCTCTGAAAGTAAGAAATATATAAGTACTTGTACTTTTTTACATTATACTCTCTGGCCTCTAATTAATTTATACGTAGAAATTTCTATTTTGTTACATTTATGAACAAAAATTATTTAAAATGAAAAGATTATTTGTCGTTATATTCTTATTACTAATGTGTTACGTCTCTTGTAATAATAGTAGTAATGTAGAAAAAAGTAACTCTAAGGATACAACTACCTCAAAAAATAGTGATATATACACCACTTTTGACCCCACATATGCACACGTCGTGTATTTCTGGTTTAAGGAGGGTACCACTCAAAACGATCGAGCACTATTTGAGAAGTCATTACTCACGTTTTTAAACAAGTCAAAATATGCAAAGACTAACTTTATAGGGACACCACCTAGGGCTACGCGTGATGTGGTAGATGATAGTTTTACTTACAATCTTATATTAAGTTTTGATTCGGCCCAGGCGCAGGAGGCATATCAAGATGAGCCTGCTCACAAAGTATTTATCGACGAATGTGCTCATTTGTGGGAGAAAGTTATTGTGTATGATGCTACCCAGATACAATAGTTAAAAAATACTTTAGAGATGCTATGTAATGTATGAGTACGCTTTCGCGAAAGGGCATTTATAACTAGCTTTACCTTATGACAAAGAAAACAGATAAGAAGAGTAAAGTTACTATAGCATCAGCCTTTAAATCAATTATCTGGCCGCGCCGTAAGCTAGTTTTTATAGGTCTTATTTTAATTGTTATAGGTAGACTCGCTAGTCTTGTTTTACCTTGGAAATCTAAGGCACTTCTTGATGATATCATTCCTAATAAGGATATGAGTGCTCTTTATGACCTACTCTGGCTCGTAGGTTTTGCATTACTCATACAAGCAATCACTTCCTTTTTACTCACCAGGATACTAAGCGTACAAGCACAATACCTCATATCAGAACTTCGTGCTCAAGTTCAAAAAAAGGTACTGTCATTGCCTATTAGTTTTTTTGACAATACCAAGTCTGGAGCTCTTGTATCTCGTATAATGAGTGATGTAGAAGGAGTGAGAAACCTTATAGGTACAGGGCTCGTTCAACTAGTAGGAGGAACGATTACTGCCATAGTCTCACTAGTATTATTAATAAGAATTAATGCGTTAATGACGTTATTTGTCTTTTTACCAGTAGCCATTTTTGGCTATGTAGCGTTGCGAGCATTTAAGTATATACGTCCCATTTTTAGAAATAGAGGTAAAATAAATGCCGAAGTAAAAGGAAGACTTACCGAAACGCTTGCAGGGGTGCGCGTCATAAAAGGTTTTGGAGCAGAGGCACAAGAAAATAAAACTTTTGAAGAAGGTGTAGACAAGCTATTTCAAAATGTAAAGAAAAGTCTTACTGCAACAGCAGTAATGACCAGTAGCTCTACATTTTTACTAGGTCTTGCCTCTGTAGGTATAATGGGTATAGGTGGTTACTTTATGATACAAGGGGAGATGACTACTGGTGAGTTTTTATTTTTTACACTCTTACTAGGTTTTATGATTGCTCCCATCGTGCAGATGAGTAATATAGGCAGCCAGCTCACAGAGGCGCTTGCGGGTCTAGATCGTACAGAGGAGTTAATGAATATGACACCAGAAGATGAGCTAGGTAATCGAGATGTTATACTTGACAAGCTACACGGTGATATTAAGTTTGATAATGTTTCCTTCTCTTACGAGAAAGGTAAACAAGTGATACATAACATCTCATTTGAAGCAAAAGCTGGCACTACTGTAGCCCTAGTAGGAAGTTCGGGTTCTGGAAAATCTACCATTGCTGGACTATCTGCTACTTTTTTAAATCCCCAGGCAGGAGTGGTTTCTATAGATGGAGTGGATTTATCAAAAGTAAAACTGGCAAGTTTTAGAAAGTATCTTGGGGTTGTATTACAAGATGAGTTTCTCTTTGAGGGAACTATACGCGACAATATTTTGTTCCCAAGACCAGAGGCCAGTGAGGAGCAATTACAGCAGGCTGTAAAAGCAGGTTATGTAAATGAGTTTACAGATCGTTTTGATGACGGTCTTGATACCTTAATAGGAGAACGTGGCGTAAAACTTTCTGGAGGACAGCGCCAGCGCATTGCCATAGCAAGAGCAATACTTGCAGACCCAAAAATAATCATACTAGATGAGGCAACCTCAAATCTCGATACAGAGAGCGAAGCCCTAATTCAAAAATCGCTTTCTGAGCTTGTAAAAGATAGAACTACTATTGTTATTGCCCACAGACTAAGCACCATTAAAAAAGCAGATCAAATTCTAGTGATAGAAGATGGGCGCATAGCAGAACAGGGCACTCACGATATGCTCATAGCGCAGGAGGGAAGGTATTATGATCTATATACCTATCAAGCAAAAATATAGGGTGAAGATTATAAAGCGTAAGCCTCAAGCACTTCTATAGTTGTATACTCTAGTGCTTTTTGATGTGTAGCTGCTAGATTGAGTAGGGGAGCAACCCCAGCTTTTTCTGCTTCTAGCCAGCGCATTATGCAAAGGCACCATCCATCGTTAGGTTTAAGACCGGGAAAATTATATTGAGGTATAGGAGTAGAAAGATCATTTCCTCTAGTCTTGGTGTAGTTTAAAAATGCCTCGGTCATAACAGCACAAACTACGTGTGTGCCTCTATCTATACTTGCCGTGCGGCAGTAACCATCTCTAAAATAACCAGTCATAGGGTCTGTACAACAGCCTATAAGTGTTTCTCCGTAAACATTATATTCTATGGTAGATGATGGTGTGTGACTCATTTCTAAAAATTTGTTAATGATTATACCGTGTTCTTAATAAAGATATAAAGTTACGGTTATACCTTCTTATAATTATCACAATATGTAAATCCTTGTTTAATAAAAACGCTAAATTTATAAACAACTAATCATAAGAAAATTAAAAATGGATTATTTATCAATTATCTTAAAGTGTATTGTAGGACTAAGCATCTTAAATGTATGGTTACTACGCACCGGTACATCTTCACAATGGAGAGGCGGTAATGCGAGCACGCTCAAAGAAGAGTTTGCACACTATGGACTATCAGAAAGTATAATGAAGATTGTAGGAACTATAAAATGTTTACTTGCTGTAGGTTTACTAGTTTCAATTTTTTATAGTCCGTTAGAATTTTATAGCGCCTTAGGTATTGCGATAATGATGGCTGGAGCTATTAGTATGCACGTTAAGGTAGGTGATGCTCTTAAAAAGTCTTTCCCAGCATTTTTATTTCTGGCAATTTCCGTTCTAATTATTCTTATCTAAGAACTATTAGATAATAGGCTAAGTAAGCATTGAGAACAAAAAATGTAAACGCAGGTAGTGAGGCAATAAAGCTATCTTTTATGCGAAGTCTTACAAACCATCCCAATAGCATAAGAAGTGAAATACCTATTAAGGCACTTATTTGTAATGGTCTGTAAAAGAAACCTATAATAATACCCAAACCACCTAGTATTTGTGCAACACCAGTAATTTTACGTTGTGTTGCAGAGAGACCAAAACGTTTAAACTCGGTAGTCATAAAGTTTGAAGATAAACAACTTATGCCGTAGTATAAGAATGAAAACCCTATCAAACCTATAAGAATTATATGTGCTGTTTTCATAATTAATACTTGTTTTACAAATGTACTACCCACATAAAATAAAAGCGACCCGTAGGTCGCTTTTAATATGATTATTATATCTATTTAATATACTGACTACTTTGCTCTTCTAAGTTTTCATTAGACTCACCTCCTTGGCTATAGAGCATATTTTCTTCATCTTTAATTCGGTTTGTAGTTTTTTTACTGGCCTGCATTCTTCCTGGTACATCTAGGTCTTTGCCAGCAAAGTCTACTTTTTCTGTTCTATTAGTAAGAGCCACATCATCTCCACCATCTTGGCGTATATTGTTTTCAAAATCTTGACCTAAAACTTTAAGATCTTCTGGAGTAACATCAGAGTTGTAAGTAGTATCTGTTTTTTCGGCTGTAAGCTTATTGCTTGTATCTTTCATTGGTTTCATAATGTTCTTTTTTATTAAAGTTACGACTATGTACCACCTTTCAAGACTATTTTAACCCGCCACTAAGAAAAAGATAACAGACTTGTTAAAATAGTGGGCTGTCTTAACTTTTGACTTTACGGCCCCAAAAGACTTCTATATGTTATGTAAATAAGCTCTTAATACAACGTAGTAGTGTGTTGTAAGAATAAATACGCTTTCGCGAAAGCGTAAAAACCACTTTTAATTCCTATCTTTACAATAATCACAATATACGGCAAAGCATACTACAAGCAGAGTCACAGTTATTTATGTAAGTTCTTATAATAAATAGCGACTAATATGTGAACGTTAAGAGATATTCTCGCAACGTAATAATTAAACACGATAAAAGAGTTAATGGCTAGACCACAAGAAACCTTTGGTAAAAAAGAAAGAGAAAAGAAGAGGCTTAAAAAAGCAGAAGACAAACGCAAGAAAAAACTTGCCCGTAAAGAGAGCGGAGAGAAATTAAATGAGTTTGTATACGTAAACCACCTAGGTCAACTAGTGGATACGCCACCAGACCCGTCACTGAAAGAAGAAGTAGATGTAGAAGACATCGTTTTAGGAATTCCTAAAAAGGTAGAAGGTGATGAACCAGATCCTATAAAAACTGGTTTTGTAGAGTTTTTTGACTCTTCAAAAGGTTTTGGATTTATTAAAGATGCAGATACTCCAGAAAAGTACTTCGTTCACATATCTGAAGTTATAGAAGGAGAACTTAAAGAAGGAAACAAAGTTTCTTACGAAATAGAAAGAGGACAAAAAGGAATGAACGCTGTACGCGTTAATAAGATTACTTAAAGTAATTCTTTTACCTCAATAACTTGGCTAGGCTCCAGACCCTTTAGGGTTTGTGAGCCTATTCTTATTCTTACAAGTCGTAGTGTAGCAAAACCTACCGCGCTAGTCATCTTACGTACTTGTCTAAATTTACCCTCAGTAATGGTAATTGAGATCCACGGCGCTGGACCGTGTCGTAAGTCTCTTATCTTTTTTGCACGTTCTGGAAAACCAGGGTCACCATCTATACGTCTGGCTTTACAGGGCTTTGTTATATATTTTTTACCCTCTACACTTATTTCCACTCCTTGAGTTAATGCGAGAATTGCCTCATCTGTAATAGCGCCATCTACTTGAGCATAATACTCTTTTTCTACCCCAGAAGTGTTTATAGTGTGAGACAGCTTACCGTCTGTAGTCATAAATAGTAAACCTTCTGAGTGCTCATCAAGTCGCCCCACAGCCATTGTGCCTTCTGGAAAATCATAAAACTCTTTTAAAAACTTTTTTTTACGAGCTTGCCTTGCATCATTAGTAATGAGCTGACTTAAATAACCATACGGTTTGAACAATTTAAAGTGTCTATGCATAGATTGTAAGAAAGTCTAACGAAAGTATAGGATTCATTATAATTCTTATATTTATTAATGCAAAAATTAATAGTATGCTTGGTTATTTTCTTATTTACAACTTCTTGTACAAATGAGAAATCTACTCCATTTGAGGTTTCTAGTGATATTAAAAAACTTATCGCGGGTGATAGTTTAAAGACTTGGAAACTTGCCAAAAGGTACAATGGTAAAACCCGTATGAATATGGGAGATTGCTTTTTACACTACAGGCAAAGCTTTTATAGCAATGGCACTGTAACAGACAATAATGCACAGAACCCATCTTGTGGGCCATCATTATCTGGCACCTGGAGTGTCATAACAGATAGCCTAGGATATACTCATATTAGAATAACAAGTGTAAAACTCAAAGAACTCCTTCATATAGACGAAGATTATAAGGATTTTAGAATCTTTTATGCTAGTAAAGATTCTTTACACCTATCATATACTCATAAACAATTTGGTGAAAAACGAAGAATCTCAGATTATCTTGTGAGTGAAGAACTAAGCATACCTGACCGTAAGTTTCATCACTAATTACTCTTTAAAACGCCAAGCTAGAAATCTTGATTTCTTATTACCCTGAGACATATCTACAGTTTTATGCTCTGCCTTAAGTTTTTCTAGTTGCTTTCTTATTTTAGGCAAGTGCTCGCTTTTTGATACTAGGGTAGTAAACCAGCCTACTTGATCTTTAAAGTGTACACTTTCTTTTACCATACGTTTTATAAATAGTGCCTCACCACCGTTACACCACAACTCGTTAGATTGCCCCGCAAAGTTACGTTCTACCTCTTTGAGCTTTAGGTTTTTTGATTTTTCTTTAGTTGCTTTAAAAGCCTCTTTTTCTGAGCTATAAAAAGGAGGGTTACACATTGTAAAGTCATACTGCTCACCAGGAAGAATAGCACCTTCAAAAATTTGAGCTCTTTGTTGCTGGTATACAGCAGAGAGAAAACCTTTGAGGTGGGTGTTTTTTTCTAGTAATAAATTTGCGTTTTGTACGGCCTTTGGGTCTATATCGACACCTTTCATTTTCCAGTTAAATAATGATCCTCCTAGTAACGGATATATAAAGTTTGCACCAGTACCTACATCAAGGCCTTGCGCTTGCTTATCTGTATTAAGAAAGTCTTTGAGATATAAGATATAATCTGCACGACCAGGTATTGCAGGCGCCAGATATCCCTCTGGTATGTCATACCAGTTAAGAGAGTAATCATTAAGTAAGATGGCTCTATTAAGCTCTAAAACAGCTTTGGGATTAGAAAAATCTATGGTTTGAATACCTCTGTTAGTTTCAAGTATATGAGGTGCAAGCTCCTTATTTGCTTTACGTAATTGTTTAAAGAGGTAAGGACCTATATTCTTATTATCTGGGTGCATAAAATTGTATTTGAGCACAATAAGAATAGTTAAGTATTTCCTTGTGCTTTTAAGAAGCACAAAACTACAACTAATGCTGGTATCACCCCTTACAATTCTTAGTAAATACGTCTTATGACTAGTTAAGCAAGTTTACCTCTGTATGCGAGAGATATCATATTATGAGACAATAGTGTGCTTTTATCATCCAGATAGGTAGACAAATAAGATATGACAAGAGCGCGTTGCTCTGTAGATAAGTTCTTATAAGCTGGCCGGGCAATACGTTTATCCCATTTTGTACCTACTACATTGTCTAGTGCAATGCGCAAGTAACAGTGGTTCTCAAAATTGAGCTCTGGATACTTTTGTGTTAGTGTATCAGGTAGCTGTAGGTAGTAGGTTTTATAATCTAATGTGGTGTTCATATCAGGCAGAAATAGGTAGGGGAATTATACTTGGGTTTTTATGTCTACGCAGGTAACTTCTCAAAATAACATCTGTGTGGTAGGTACTTTTCTTAAGATTAAGATATGAAGCCACTTCATCAAAATGACTAAGCTGCTCTGTCTCTGGCACAAAACCAAAACCTTTATAAACTCCTTTATCTATGTAGATAAAAGCCGTTTCATCTTCAGTACGGCCACGTTCTTTAATAAGATATGTTTCATTTTCTGAGTAATAAGCTGCTAGTGCTTGATGTACTCGCTCGTTATAATTTGCGACGGCTTCTTCGTCATTACACACTCCTTTACAACCTTTAAGACGGTAATGTGAACACTGACCAAAAGTGGCTTGTAACCCACAATAACGGGCGCATAGGTGATACGTGTCACAAAGTTCCATTAAACGCTCTGTGGCTTTTGCTTTCGTATAAACTTTATCTGTTGCACTTGCACGATACTTAGACTTTGCAACAGCTAGCTGTA
Organism: uncultured Dokdonia sp.; assembly: GCF_947496725.1. Taxonomy (GTDB): domain Bacteria; phylum Bacteroidota; class Bacteroidia; order Flavobacteriales; family Flavobacteriaceae; genus Dokdonia. Next base: position 387,971 of record NZ_CANMDS010000003.1, on the reverse strand, counting down.
GTATTCCTTTTCTATTTTCATAAGATACAATAGCATAAGTGCTCACAGGCATTTTTTGCGCTCTATTAAATTTTGGAAAATACTGTTCTATATATTCAGACTCTAGAAGTAGTGCGCAAAGCTCATTACCTGTTACTTCATAATCTATTTGATATGTTTCTTGACCTAGGAGATATTCCTTATTCTTTTTATCATAAAAATGTGATAATACGCGCTTCTTGATATTAATCGCTTTCCCTACATAAATGATTTTACCAGCACGGTCCTTAAATAAATAAATACCTGCCGTTTCTGGAAGCTCTTGAATAATACGTGAAGGTAGGTGAGGAGGTAATGTAGCCTCTTTAGACCGTACATTTAAAAATGCGTTCATAACCTTTTTGCCCTCATCTAGATCTAGCAACCTTTTAAAAAGAATAACAGTAGCATCTGTATCACCTTCTGCTCGGTGTCTGTTATTAAGAGGAATCCCTATTGACGCACAAAGATTACCTAGTGAGTAACTAAATAAATTAGGAATAAGCTTGCGCGAAAGACGTACCGTGCACAATTTTTTACGCACAAATGAAACCCCAAGTCTTTTAAACTCTCCTTTAATCACATTAAAGTCAAAGTTGACATTGTGAGCTACAAAAATGGCACCCTCTGTAATTTCCAAAACGCGCTGAGCGATTTCTTCAAAGAGGGGTGCATCTTCTACCATTGCATCATCTATACCAGTAAGATTAGTAATAAATGGTGGAATGTATTGCTCAGGATTTACAAGCGATGTAAACTTGTCTATTATTTCTCCATCTTTAAGACGTACGGCGCAAAACTCGGTAATGCGATTACCGTTTATTCCTTTACCCGTGGTCTCAACGTCTATAATACAATGATATGTAGGTGCTAACTCAGTCATAATTGAGTAACAAAACTACACTTTATTTTTGACTATTAGGAATTATTCCTAAAAAATGGAATAAAATATGCGCTCTATTGGACAAAATGTGAACTCATTAGTCTTTATCTTTAATTTCATCAAGTGCTGCCTTAAATTCTTCCCAGCTCACATTATCATTTCCATCTTTGCTATACCCATCTATTAAGGCATTTGCCACGATAGATCTTATAAATCCGCTTATTTCAGCTTTTTTTAGCAGGGTCTTGATTTCACTTTTAGAGAGTGTGCCATTTCCATCTTTATCAAAAAACGCAAAAGCCTGCTCTGGGCTATCAAATTCTTGAGTTATGAGGATTTGCAGTTTATTGAGGATCATATCTTTGGTAGCCATAACTGTATTATTTTAAATTATATATCTGTTTTTCTATGCTTGTCGCATTTTAAAAATACATAATCTATTGTCTATTGCTCGGCTTAAATAGTGAGAGTTTCCATTTTCACGAAAGTGAAATTCTTTGTGAAACCCTTTATTTTCATTTAACAACGCGTTAACGGAGAAGCACGTTGAGACGCTCTAAATTTGTTAAAAAAAGAAACTATGGATATTAATAACCAGCTATTATCTCCTCTTAGCAATAGTCGTCTAGAGCTTAAAAATAAAGTAGTAATGGCACCTCTCACAAGGTCTAGAGCTACGCAAGAGCATATACCTACAGCAATAATGTCACTCTATTACGGGCAACGCGCTGGTGCTGGATTAATAATTACAGAAGGAACAGCTCCTTCACTTAATGGTGTGGGCTATGCACGCATACCAGGTATATATAATAGTGATCAAGTAGAAGCTTGGAAGCCTGCAACAGAGGCCGTTCATAATAAAGGTGGTAAGATCTTTATGCAACTTATGCATACGGGTAGAATCTCGCATCCAGATAATATGCCAGAAGGGGCAAAAATACTTGCACCATCTGCCATACAACCAGAAGATACAAAGATGTATGTGGATGGTAAGGGTGAGTTAGAAATCCCAGAGCCTACCGCGATGACTCAAGACGATATTAATACTGTGATTGAGGAATATGTACAAGCAGCAAAAAATGCTATTGAAGCTGGTTTTGACGGAGTAGAGGTACACAGCGCAAATGGCTATTTACTGGACCAATTTGTAAACGCTGGTACAAATAAAAGAACAGACAATTACGGAGGCTCTGCCGAAAACAGAAGCAGATTAACACTAGAAGTCACTGCAAAAGTTATTGAGGCTATAGGAAAAGATAAAGTAGGGATACGCTTATCTCCTAATGGGGCGATGAATGATTTAGGACCTTTTGAAGGGCAAGAAGAGACGTTTGATTATCTATCAAAAGAGCTAGAAAAACTAGATGTAGTTTATATACACCTCGTAAATCACGGCTCTATGGGAGCGCCAGCTTTACCAGATGACATACGTACTAATATACGTAACAATTATAACGGTATACTTCTCTTAAGTGGAGGATATGATGCTCAGAGCGCAAATAAAGCCTTAGAAGATAATAAAGGTAATCTTGTTGCCTTTGGCCGTAAATTTATTGCAAATCCAGATTTGGTAACGCGATTTAAAAAAGATGCATCCCTTAATGAACCAAATCAAGATACATTTTATACTCCGGGTAAAGAAGGATACACAGATTACCCAACGCTTGAAGAAAGTAAGTAAACCCTAAGAGTGGTTATAATTACGCTTTCGCGAAAGCAAAAACACTAACTAATTAGTTTAAAAAAAATATTATGACAGAAGTAAAAGCATACGGTGCTCAAGATAAAGAGGCAGATTTAAAGGAAATGACAATACAACGTCGTGATACCTTGCCTACAGATGTAAAAATTAAAATAACCTATTGTGGCGTTTGTCACAGTGATATACACACTGTACGCAGTGACTGGGGACCATCTATGTACCCAGTAGTACCTGGTCACGAGATTGTAGGTGAAGTAATAGAAGTAGGAGACGAAGTTTCAAAATTCAAAAAAGGAGACCTAGTAGGCGTAGGATGTCTAGTAGATTCTTGCCAGGAGTGCTCATCTTGTGAGAGCGATCTAGAGCAATTTTGCCTCAACGGCGCTACGTGGACCTATAACAGTAAAGACAAGCATACAGATGGGCACACCTTTGGAGGGTATTCTCAAGAGGTAGTGGTTGATCAAAATTTTGTACTTAACATCCCAAAAAACCTTGACACAAAGGCAGTAGCACCACTATTATGTGCTGGTATTACAACCTTCTCTCCATTGCATCACTGGGGTGTAAAGGAAGGAATGAAAGTAGGGGTGGTAGGTCTAGGAGGTTTAGGTCATATGGGACTTAAATTTTCTCACGCAATGGGAGCAGAGACAGTAATGATTACAACTTCTCAAGGAAAGGCAGAAGATGCAAGGAGACTAGGCGCAGATGATGTACTTATCTCAAAAGATAAAGACGCTATGAAAGCTCATAAAGGGTCTTTTGACTTTATTCTTAATACAGTACCGGTAAGCCACGACATTAATCCATACCTAGAGCTGCTAGCCATAGATGGTACAATGTGTATGGTAGGAGCCATAGAGCCGCTACCAGATGTGCACGGCGGTAACCTTATTTCTGGGCGTAAAAGTGTAGCTGGATCTCTTATAGGAGGCATAAAAGAAACTCAAGAAATGCTTGATTTTTGTGGTGAGCACAATATTGTAAGTGATATTGAGATGATAGATATGTCTAGCATTAACGAGGCTTATGAACGTGTACAAAACAACGATGTGAAATACCGATTTGTAATCGATATGGAATCATTGAGTTAAAGTCATATTACAATTAAAAAAAGCGAACTTTTAAGTTCGCTTTTTTTATAACCCTACGTTTGAGATCCATCTTTCTGTTATTAAAAAGTTCATTGCAATATAAAAGCAGTAGTATTTACATTTGTAATATCCATAAACTACTAATGCGGCACTTTATAGTTTTTTGCTTTCTTATTATATCTACGAGTCTCATAGCGCAAAATGTGGTGGTAGATAGTCAAACATATACTCCACAGCAATTAATAGAAGATATTCTCATAGATAGTAACTGTATCTCAAACATACAGGTCACAAACGTTGTAGGAGGAGATTTTGGAGGGCAGGAGCAGAGCTATGGCTACTTTAATGCAAACGGTAGTAACTTCCCTCTTCAAGAAGGTATTGTTTTAAGTACCGGAAGATTGCAGAATGTGCAAGGTCCTAACACAAGTCTCAGTGATGATGATGCTCCAGACTGGCTAGGAGATGCAGATCTTGAGTTTGTACTTGATGAAGAAAATACGACTAACGCAACTATACTAGAGTTTACTTTTCAATCTACAGCCTCAGAGGTACGTTTTAGATATGTATTTGCCTCAGAAGAGTATCAAGAGGGCAATCCTAACACTTGTAATTTTTCAGATTTATTTGGGTTTCTTATAAGAGAAGAAGGCGAGCAAGGGTATGAAAATATTGCCTTAGTTCCAGACACAACTACCCCTGTAAAGGTTACAACCGTACATCCAGAAATACCTAATGGCTGCCCTGCCATAAACGAGTTTTACTTTGAAAGCTTTAATGAAAACACAGCACCCATTAACTTTAATGGTCAAACCAAAGTCATTGAAGCAAAAGCAATTATACAGCCTAATGTAAACTATCAAGTTAAGCTAGTAATAGCAGATGAGCAAAACTTTAGATTTGACTCTGCTGTCTTTTTAGAGGCGGGAAGTTTTCAGTTAGGTACAGATTTAGGTCCAGACAGAACCGTAGCCGGGGGAAATCCCATATGCGGTGCAGGAGAAACCACACTTGTAGTAAATGAACCTCTGGCAACAGCATTTATGTGGCAACGTGACGGTGTACCACTATCAGAAACTTCTAATGAACTTACCGTTAACCAAGATGGATTCTATACTGTAGAGATTACGCTTGATAATGGTTGTGAAGCCTTTGGAGAAGTCACAATAGAGTTTGCTCAGAACCCTACCGTTTCTAATAGTACGTTACAGCAGTGTGATGCAAGTGGAGACGGCTTATCGCAGTATAACTTATTTGACGCATTAGATGACGTAACAGTAAACGATAGTAGCCTTTTCATAACAGGATTTTATTACAGCCTCACAGATGCCGAAAGTGAAGTAAATGTAATTGCAAATCCTAATACATTTCAAAACACACAAGCAAACCAGGTTGTATACGCACGTGTTGCATCACAATCAGGATGTAGTGCTATTGCTAGCGTACAGCTTACTACGGGCAATAGTACGCTAGTTTTAGATTCACTAGAAGTGTGCGACACAGATGGTTTTATAGATGGTATTACAGAGATTGATTTAAGCACGCTCTCATCACAGGTACAAGACCAAGTGCCTGCAGGAGCAACCGTAAGCTTTTATGAGAACGAGGAGGCTGCATTTAATCAGCAAGGGGAAATCACTACTTCATTTACTAACACTGAGGCTTTTAATCAAACCATTTATATCCGTGTTAATGATAATGGGCAGTGCCTGTCTATCACAACGGCAGATATAGTTATTCTGTCTCCACCAGTAATGGCCGATGATGAATTGCGTTTTTATTGTTTAAATAACTTTCCTGAGACTATAACGCTTAGTGCGGGAGTAATAAGCAATACTGCTGGTTTACAGTATACCTGGCAGCACAATGGCACGCTACTTATAGATAACACATCAACTATTGGGATTAATGAACCGGGTAACTATCTCGTAACCGCCGTAGGAGCTAATGGCTGTGAGTCGTCAAGAAGTATTAATGTAACTCCATCAAGTACAGCAACTATAACTAATGTTTCGGTTGTAGACGGAGGAGAAAATAATACCGTAACGATCACTGCAGAAGGTAGTGGCGTTTATGAGTATGCCTTGGGAAGTATTTTAGGTCCCTATCAAGAAGAATCTACCTTTCAAAACGTATCCGCTGGTTTATATAACGTATTTATACGCGATCTTAATGGTTGCGGTATTGTTACCCAAGAGCTATCTGTTATAGGTTTCCCTACCTATTTCACACCTAATGGTGATGGTATAAATGACACCTGGAAGCTTGAAGGTGCTGGTCAAGACCTCACCACTACGGTCAGGTTTATCATATTTGACCGTTTTGGGAAGAAACTGTATCAATCACGTGCAATGGGTAATGGATGGAACGGGAAGTACAAAGGGTCTACGCTTCCGCGAAATGACTATTGGTATCTTGTAGAGCTACAGGGTGGTCGTATCTTTCGAGGTCACTTCTCTTTACTGAGGTAAGATAAATAGATACACGCTTTCGCGAAAGCGCAATAAAAACACTCAAAAAACAGCTTTATAGTATCATAGATGGCGTTTTAACAATACTTTACAGCGGCAAATTATGTTAAAATGAGCAAACGGCGTTAATTTGTTAAAAAATTGAAGCCCTCTGGTGACAAACCCTGAAAACAAAGCGCCACAAACAAAAAAACCTAAACGAAAATTTAGGTGGCTACGCATTCTGGCTCGCACGTTATTTGTTCTTCTTGTACTTATTATACTCTTACTTTTATTTATACGAAGTGAGTGGGGACAAAACATTGTTGTTTCTAAGGCAGTGAGTTATTTTTCTGAAAAAACGCAAACTAAGGTTGAGCTCGAAAGGGCTTTTATAACCTTTGACGGAGATGTTGCCATAGAAGGGCTATATCTCGAAGATAAGCAAGGCGACACGCTTGTATACAGTAGGTCTCTAGAGGCAGATATCCCTTTGTGGCCCATTATAAATGGTACTGGTATAGGCATAGAGAATGCACAATGGGAAGGTCTACGAGCAAATATTATTAGAAAAGACACCCTAAGCGGATTCAACTTTGACTTTATTGCAGCTGCTTTTGCAACTCCACCATCTCAACAAACAGATACAACTAGCACGGCACCAATGGATCTTATTATAGGTGATCTAGACCTCAAAGATTTTGATGTAGTGTATAACGATGTTATTACAGGTATAGATAGTAGGTACACTTTTAAAGAGCTACGCATATCACCAGATACAGTAAACCTGGATGAGATGAGATTTACTGCCAGTGAGGGATATATAGAAAATGCTCAAATTAAGGTTAATCAGGTACCAGTACCATCAGACCCAGATGCCGAAGAAATACCACTGCCATACCTAGCTTTTAACAAGCTTACCCTAAAAGACGTAAGCGGAAACTATACAGGTGAGGAGGTAGGCGTGTCTTTTGATTTTGATTTTAAGGAGCTTGAAACAAGTATTCCCAAAGCAGATTTTAACAGCTTTGTCATTGCTATAAATGACATTGTAATAAATGATAGCGCGATAGGTATTGATATGTTTAGTACTACCGCATCACAAGTACCTATTGAATCTAGCAATTCCCCATTTCCAGACTATAATATTACAGTAGATAAGGCTAGCGTGACTAATACAAGTATACGTTATACCGTAAATGGTGCGGTAGCTACAAAAGGTGTCTTTAATCCTGAAGCGGTGTTTCTCTCTAATGTGAATCTAGAAAGTACAGACACTTATCTAAAAGATTTTGTGGCGGGTGGTAATGTGAAAAGTCTGTCAGGAAGAGAAGTCTCTGGTATAAATGTCAAATCAGTTTCTACAAATTTTCTTGTTTCTGATACAGATTTACAGCTTGAAAATATGAATGCGGCTATCAACTCAAACACACTGAGAGGAGATATCGTGATGAGTTACCCTTCGCTAGATAAGATAGCGACACAACCAGAAAATGTGCAATTAGACCTTAACATTACAGACGTAAAGGTAGCGCTGGGTGATTTATTTCTATTCCAACCATCTCTAAGATCTAACACGTATTTACAGACAGTAAGTAAAAATCCTATTGCTGGGGCAATAACGGCATCAGGCACGCTAGCAGATTTGACGGTTCCTAATCTTGCTTTAAGTTGGTCTAACACTGATTTAAAGGCAAATGGTAACCTTAAGAATATAAATGATATAGAGAGTCTATATTTTAATCTGCCTAACATTAATGCTTCTACTAGTAAGAACGACATATCAAAATTTATAGCAACAGATTCTTTAAGTATTAATCTGCCGCAAGACTTAAAGCTAGTAGCTGCCGCAAAAGGTACCCTTACAAATATTACGACTACTGCAAGCCTTACGACTACACAAGGTCTCGCAACCATAGATGGTACTTTTAAAAATAATAATACCATTGCTTTTAACACCACACTGGCAATAGAAGAGTATAACCTAGGTGAGCTTCTTCAAAACAATAGCATAGGGAACCTCAATCTCACGCTCAAGGGCCAGGGCTCGGGCACTTCATTAAACACGCTTGATGCAAATGTAGATGCTACTGTAGCTTCATTTTTATACAATGACTATGCTATAAAAGACCTAACGATTACTAGTAAAATAAAAGATGGTGAAGGTGCTATTACATCAAGCTACAAAGACAGTAATCTTAATACAAACCTTACAGGCCTCGTTGTGCTAGACACAATTGCAACTGCAGCTAGTATTAATCTTGATGTCATAGGAGCAGATTTACAAGCTCTAGGATTAATGCAACGTGATGTACGTACTGGTTTTAAACTCACGAGCACTTTTAAAGGGAGTACCGCGAGTTATGATGTAACAGCAGTAATGGATGATGGTGTAATTGTTTATGACGACCGCACGTATTTAATAGGTAATCTAGAAGGGTCTGCACGTGTACGTCCAGATAGTACTTCTGTACAATTTGACAACAAGATATTGAACCTTGATTTAAGATCTAATGCTGACCCAGCGAGGATAGCAACTGCTTTACAAAATCACGTAAACAGTTATTTTTACAGAGATGCTATTATAAAAGATACCATTACAAACCCAGTAAATGTTGTACTTAAAGGGAAGGTGAGACAATCACCCTTACTCAATGAGGTTTTTCTAGTAAATATGAAAGATCTAGACACGATTGCTGTTGACCTTGCTTTTAGTGAGGCTACTCGTAAACTAGATGCCTCGATAAAAGCACCACACATTAATTATGCAGGTAATGAGCTGGATAGCCTCTCATTTAGTATGAACACAGACCGAGATGCATTTACCTTTGATTTAGGTTTTAACGGCTTAACTGCAGGACCTATCGCTATACAAGAAACACGTATAAAGGGTAATCAAACTAACAATGAGCTTTCACTAGATTTTCTTGCCTATGCAAATGATGAAAAACTTATACAAGTACAGTCAGACATTACGGGGAGCAGGGAGCGATTACGTTTTCACGTAAGTGAAGACAGTCTTATTTTTAATAAAAAAGATTGGAAAACTCCGTCGAGTAATGAAGTTCTTATTACAGATGGAAAATTGGCTTTTAATGATTTTCGCTTTACGCGAAAGTTGCAATCTGTAGAATTTACAGACAAACTTCCTACCATTGAAAAGGATCACATAGCTATCGATTTTCAGAATTTTAAAATAAGTGAGTTTCTTGCATATCTCAACCCAGACGAAAAACTTGCTAGTGGTAACCTTAATGGAGATTTTGTACTAGAAGAACCCTTTGGTGACATAGGTTTTCTGGCAGATATATATGTTGAAAAGCTACGAGTACTAGAAGAAGATCTAGGCATTTTAGAACTCACAGGTAGGTCTATTAATGGTAATAAATACGACTTTAATCTAGCTGTTTCTGAAGGGGTTGCAGATCTAGAACTTACCGGAGACTACATTGCAGATATAGATGGCGCTACCATTAATATGGATCTAGATATAAATGAACTCAAAATGGAAGCCTTAGATGGTTTTTCTCTAGGCGAGCTTAAAGATGGTTCCGGAACGCTCAATGGTAATTTTAAAATGAACGGGAAGCTTATTGATCTAGAATACCAAGGTTTCTTACGTTTTACTAATGCAGGATTTACTGTTACTAAGCTTAATGCACCATTTACATTACTTAAAGAAACCGTTTCTATAGACAATGAGGGAATCTCAATGTCAAATTTTACCATACGTGATGATAAGGACAATAAACTAACAGTTGACGGTCTTGTAGGTACAGAGCGTTTTATAAACCCAACGTTTGATTTAAAAGTGGTTGCAAATGACTTTCAAGCCCTTAATGCTAAAAAAGGCGATAACGACTTTGTATACGGGACAGCGGTTTTTGACGCTACTGCCTCCATCACCGGTGATTTACAAATCCCCGTAATAGATCTTGACGCCACCGTGGGCGGTAGTACAGATATCACCTACATAATGCCTACGGCAGCGGCAAACATAGAGTCTAGTGATGGTATTGTAGTGTTTGTTAATAGAGAAAATCCAGACGCCATTCTCACACGCACCGAAGAAGAAACGGGAACAATTACAGGTTTTGATATAAAATCACTACTTAAGGTAAATAGAGATGCACAAGTAACCATACTTATAGATGAAGAGACAGGTGATAATCTAAAGGTAAATGGTGATGCAGATTTAAATTTCACACTACAACCCAATGGGCGTATGAATCTAACAGGGGTGTACGACGTGGCTGGTGGCCAGTATGAGATGAACTTATATAACTTGGTAAACCGCACATTTACACTTGACCCAAGCAGCCGAGTATCTTGGTCTGGAGATCCTTTTGACGCAAAACTTGATGTGCGTGCCGTATATTCGGTTGATGCTTCTGCGGCGCCACTTATGGCTATTACAAGTACTAGTGATGATCCCTCGGCCCAGTCACAATACAGGCAGCAATTGCCGTTTTTAGTATACCTAAACATCGACGGGGACCTTCTTAGTCCAGAGATAAACTTTGCATTAGACCTGCCAGAAGATGAGCAAGGAGCACTAGGAGGTGAGGTATATAGTCGCGTACAACAAGTTAATCAACAAACTGGAGAGTTAAACAGACAGGTCTTTTCACTCTTAGTACTTAATAGATTTTATCCTGACTCTAACTCAGATGGGAGTCAGGGAGGGTTTGCTAGTATTGCTAGAGATAACCTTAATGATGCCCTGTCTGATCAGCTTAATATTTTTTCTGATAAATTATTAGGCAACACAGGGTTCCAGTTGGATTTTGGACTCGATACATTTACAGACTATCAAGGCACAACTCCACAAGAACGCACACAGCTGGATATTGCTGCACAACGTAAATTCTTTAATGATAAGCTTACCGTACGTGTGGGGAGTAGTGTAGACGTGGCGGGCGAGAGTGCAAGTGGTGATGCCACACCGCTTATAGGTAATGTAAGCCTAGAGTATGAACTTACTGAAGATGGACAGTACCGTCTCAAAGGCTTTAGACGTAGTGAGTTTGAAAACGTGATAGATGGACAGACCATTGTAAGTGGGATCTCGCTCATATTCCAGCAAGAGTTTAATAAATTTAGTCAGTTGTGGAGTGCTATTTTGAAAAAGAAGCAACAACAACTCCTTCAAGAAGAAGAGCAAAAGGAAGAACTTAAACCTTCCCAAGAAAATAGAAAAACTAATAAGATAGATTAAGCACGTGCAGTACCGTAAATTAATACACATAGTCCTTGTCATAGTAAGTATCACACTCTGCTCGTGTAGTGTAGAAAAGTATATAACTGAGGGAGAACGATTATATACGGGTGGTGAGGTTATAATTAACTCAGATAGTACTATAGTTAATCAAAATTTACTCAAGGCAGAGTTAGAAAGTGTTTTAAGACCATCTCCTAACACTAAGGTTTTAGGGATGTATCCTAACCTAAGTATACACTACAAAGCACAGCGAGAAAATCCTGGAGTGATAAATAAGTGGCTCAATAAAAAAATAGGAGAGGAGCCTGTTTACCAGTCAGATGTAGAGGAGTTTGAGGTAGAGGCATTGTTGAGAAACAGACTTGAGAACCGTGGCTTCTTTTATAGTGATGTGAGTTCTCGCTTTCGCGAAAGCGAAACAAAGAAAAGAGCCTCTATAGCATATATGGTTAAGGTGCCTACACCATACCGTATGGAAACATACCAGCTCGACACACTCTCGCCGCCTATTTATAGAGAGATGATAAGTACGGTTAAGAGTTCGCCATTCAAAAAGGGAATGCGCTATGACCTCTCAAATCTAAAACAAGAGCGCGACCGCATAGACTACAAGCTTAAGAGAAAGGGATATTACAACTTTAACCCATCGTTTCTCATTTTTGAGATTGACACAAATCAATATAAGAACAAGCGTTTTGATATGTTCTTAAAGATTAAAAAAGATGTTCCTAACAAGGTCATTGTGCCTTACAAAGTGCAAAAAATTAATGTGTATCCTAACTATGAGCTAAAGGATACCTTACAGCAAAATATAGTCCGCTACGATAGTCTCAATATGATACAAAACGAGACCTATTTTAAACCCAAATATCTTGCGCCATACATTACACTTAAAGAAGGATCGCTTTATAATCCAGATATCTCCCGCAATACAGCCAGAAGATTATCTACCATAGGAGCTTATAAATTTGTAAATATCCAGTATGAAGAAGTAGATAGCCTGCGCACAGATAGTTTAGGGATTCTAGAGGCAAACATATACTTATCACCTCTTAATAAAAGAGCCATAAGAGCAGAGATACAAGCGGTTACAAAGTCTAATAATTTTGCTGGGCCGGGCCTTGCACTTACCTACAGCAACCGAAACCTCTTTAAAGGGGGAGAAGTACTTAATATTACAGGCTCTGCAGGTTATGAAGTGCAAGTAGGTGGTGGCGAGTCTTTGAGCAGTATTGAGCTGGGTCTTGCAAGTGAGCTTGTATTCCCTAGAGTGATTTTTCCAATTAAGATTAATACAGATTTCTTTAAATACAACATCCCAAAAACCGTCACGGCCCTAGGTTTTGATTATTTAAACAGGTCAAAGCTATACACGCTTCTCTCTGGTAACGCAGGCTTTGGCTACACTTGGGATGCAAATAAATATGTGACGCATAAAATAAACCCTATCTCACTAAGTTACACGAGATTGTCAAACACCACAGAAGCCTTTGACGAGATACTTGCAGAAAATCCATTTTTAGAACAGAGTTTTGAGCAGCAATTTATCGCCGGTCTTACCTATAGTTTTACCTACAACGGGATGGTAGATACTAGTGATACATATCAAGTATTTCTTAACACAAATGTTGAGATTGCTGGTAACACGGTAAGTCTACTTGGCCAAGAAAATGAGGATACAGAAAACAACACCTTTTTAGGACTAGAGTATGCACAGTTTGCAAAGATAGATGCAGATTTTAGGTATCACTTTAACTTTGGTAAGGAGCAAAAAATTGCCACTCGCTTATTTGCTGGTTATGGGTATGCATACGGCAACTCAGAGATATTACCCTTTGTAAAGCAATATTATGCAGGCGGTCCATACAGCGTGCGAGCGTTCAGAATACGCTCTTTAGGGCCTGGTACGTCAACAGGTAACTCTGAGAGTGGGAGCTTTTTTGATCAGATAGGTAACATACGCCTAGAGGCAAATGCAGAGTATAGATTTCCTATCTTTAATTACCTTAAAGGAGCCTTTTTTGTAGATGCAGGTAATATCTGGAATAGCGTTGAGAACGAAGATCTGCCGGGTAAAGATAAGTTTACCTCAGATTTTATAAACGAGCTTGGTATAGGTGGTGGTTTTGGGCTACGTGTAGATGTACAAGGCTTTGTAATACGTTTTGATCTCGCTGCTCCTTTTCACGATCCATCGCTTGCAGAGGGAGAACGCTGGGATTTCAAATTTGATGAACCTATCTTTAATTTTGCTATTGGTTACCCTTTTTAAATAATTTACGCTTTCGCGAAAGCAAAAAAAATAACACTCTTACTACTTCATATATGAACAATTCTACTCATAAAATACACATCATAGGCGCCGGAATAAGTGGCCTCATTGCTGCCATACAACTGGAACAGAAGGGATATGCACCTACCATTATAGAAGCTACAGATCGTGCTGGTGGTCGTGTAAAGACAGATGTTGTAAACGGTTACCAGCTAGATCACGGTTTTCAAGTGCTACTAGACGCATACCCAAAAGCAAAGGAATATCTAGATTATAAGGCCTTAGAGCTACAATCTTTTTTACCAGGCGCTACCATATTTAAAAATCGTAAATCTCAATCTATAGGCGACCCTACACGCAGTATCAAGATGCTTATACCTACAATGACCTCATCTGTAGGTAAACTAGGTGACAAGGTTAAGGTACTTAAGCTTAATAAGGATTTAAAAAACAAATCTATAGAAGAGATTTTTAATACTCCAGAAAGCTCTACGCTAGTTTACCTGCGCAAGAGAGGCTTTAGCCAAGCGATGATTACAGATTTCTTTAAGCCGTTTTTCAGTGGTATTTTCTTAGAGACAGCGCTTAGCACCTCAAGCCGTATGTTTGAGTTTGTGTATAAAATGTTTGGAGAAGGGATGGCCACTGTGCCAAAAGCTGGAATAGAAGCAATACCTAAACAACTCTCTTCACAGCTAAAAAACACCACTTTTATGTTTAATACGAGTGTAGCAAGTGTAGAAGATAACACCATCACCCTCACAAACGGAACCGCCCTAGAGAGCGATTATACCATTATAGCTACAGAAGCTAGCCAGTTTATAGCAAACCTAAGAGGCCAAGAGACTCCCTGGAAGTCTTGTGTGAACCTGTATTACGAGGTAGAAGCAGTAGGGAAGAAGCAACCCTTGATCCAACTTGTAGCAGATGAGAATACGCGAATTAACAATCTCTTCTATGTAGATGCGCTAGAAACTGCAACTACTGGAGCAAAAAATCTACTCTCTGTAACCGTAGTAGACGATCAAGATTTATCTGAAAAAGCACTTGTTGCAACCGTTACTTCAGAACTTGCAACTTACTGTAATATCACAGATGTTACTTTCTTAAAATCATATGTGATTCCGCGAGCTTTACCTAAACTTGACAATTTACGTATGGATTGTGAAGCGTCTGAAACGCAACTTAAAGACACAATTTTTCTTGCTGGAGACCATCTTCTTAACGGCTCTCTTAACGCCGCAATGATCTCTGGAGAAAGAGCTGCTCAAGCTGTTATAGAAAAAATAGAAGGATTGCTACAGTAGTACATCATTTGTCTAAAACCCCCACTATAGACATTGTTTATAGTGGGGGTTTTTGATTAAACATATTTATTCTAAACACTTATAATCAAATACTTATAGGATTTATATAAAGTTTTTATTTAATACTAAATATGTGCTTTATAGAGAAACCCTATTACTCTCAAAATAGTGATTTTAAGTTAAAATTTAACGTATAAGAGATGTCTATACTGGGTTTTTGAGACCAATTGAGTAACATAGCAGCTTGTATATTTTATTAATAAATGAGGGTTCAAATTGTAAGTTTAGATTTCGATACCTTTATACCATAAACCCTTTTTTATGAACAGAGAAATTCCGAAAAATCATTACGACCTCATTTGTGTAGGTGGTGGAATTATGAGTGCAAATCTTGCACTTATGGCAAAGATGCTTAAGCCAGATTTGAGCATTTTAATTTTAGAACGTCTAGGTGATGTTGCTCAAGAAAGTTCGGCCGCTTGGAATAATGCAGGTACCGGTCACTCGGCACTTTGTGAACTCAATTATTGCCCAGAGCAAGAAGATGGTTCTGTCTCCATAAAAAAGGCTATAGAAATCTGTAAGCAATTTGAAATTACAAAACAGTTTTGGGCACATCTCGTAGAAAAAGGATTTATAGAGGATCCTCAGCGCTTTTTAAAACCCATACCACATCATAGTTGGGTAACAGGAGAAAAGAACGTCACGTTTCTTAAAAAGCGTTTTGAAGCCTTTAAAGAGCACTTTATGTTTGATACCATAGAGTATACAGATCAAATAAGTAAGATGAGGGACTGGTTCCCGCTTATAATGCACGATCGCACAGAAGATGAGGTAATGGCTGGATCACGTATAGATCGTGGCACAGAGGTTAACTTTGGCGTACTTACCAAGCGTTTATATGAAATACTAGCAACAGCGTTTGACACACCCGTACACTTTCATAAAGAGGTAGAAGATCTTGACCCGTTAGACAATGGTAACTGGACGGCAATTACAAAAGATCTTAAAACAGGTAAGAAACAATCTATAGAGGCAGACCATATTTTTATAGGTGCAGGTGGCGGTGCGTTGTTACTACTTGAGACTGTAGAGATAGAGGAGAAGGATGGTTTTGGCGGTTTTCCTGTGAGCGGTGGCTGGCTGGTTTGTAAAAACAAAGAGCTTATAGAGCAACACAATGCAAAAGTATATAGTAAAGCGGGAGAAGGCGCGCCACCTATGAGTATGCCGCACCTAGACACTCGCTATGTAGATGGTGAGAAGCAACTTATGTTTGGCCCTTTTGCTGGTTTTAGTCCCAAGTTTTTAAAGCAGGGGTCTAATCTAGATCTCGTAAAAAGTGTCAATTTTAAAAACATCCCTTCTATGCTAGGCGCTTTCTGGCATAATCTTGATCTTACTAAATATCTCATAGGCCAGGTCACGATGACCTTTGATGACCGTATGAACGAGCTACGTAATTTTATAAAAGATGCAAAAAACGAAGACTGGCGTATAGAAGTTGCCGGCCAGCGTGTACAAACCATAAAACGAGATGAGTTTAAAGGTGGTAAACTAGAATTTGGAACACAGATTGTAAGTGGTTCTGACGGTAAGATCACTTGTTTACTTGGAGCATCTCCAGGAGCATCTACCGCGCCCAAAATAATGCTAGACGTACTAGAGCAAGCCTTCCCAGAGATAATGAACTCCCCAGAAGGAAAGAAAAAACTTAAAGAAATTGTACCTAGCTACAAGGAAGAAATCACCAAAGAGCATTTTAATAAAGAATTACAGCGCACCACGGCTATTCTTAACTTATAAGTTTAATGACTAAGTATGCGACTACCTTTTGTATTGCTTATTTTGTCGTGAACTGCGAGCCCTTGGGCAATCAGCCGCCACGGTCTCGGCTATGAGTAGTTGCGTGGGTTAGCACTTAACTTTGCAAGTACACACCAAACTGAAAATCCGCGAGGATTTTCAGAAGTAGGCGAGAACAAGCAATTACTTATAGCCATTGTTGTGAGTAGTTCTTTATTTTTCAGATTCTAACATTTCGGAATAAGCTTCCAACATTCTGTTGGCCAAATCCCATTTTCCATTCATTTCTAGAAGAAGTCCGAGAGGATGAGCACCTTTTCTTTGAATTTTAGCTATAACCCAAAGTAAATATCCTAGAGTAATCGAAACATCTCCCATTCTAAAAGCGTAAACATTCAGTTTTCCAAAGAGAGAATATTTGGCAAAAAACAAGAAAGAAATATTGAACCAAGGTTTGGTTAAAATTTTTGAAGATAATGGTGGCTTGGTTGAAAGTAATGGAATTTCCCACCATTTTGTTTTTCCTTCTGGAAAGCATTCATCAAAATTTCTTAGAACTGCCAATGTTTTGGTATTTAAAAGTCAAATTGACTTTATAGCACTCAACACAATACACCTATTTAGTAAAGTAGATTTTGATAACATATATTGTGATACTCTGTCTATTAATGTCATTGCATATTCAATGACCAAATATTTAAAAAGATATAATCAGGATAAAGAAATTAATATTGAATCTTTTAAGTCCTATGACGGCTTGTACAACAGCCAATCCATCTTTTATGACAAATCTATATTTCTTATTTCAGCATCTACATCTGGTGGACTTATAAATTATATTCAAAAGAATCACCCTGAAATAGGTTCTGATGAAATATGCACTTTATATTATATGCCAATTGATAAGGACTCACCTATAATTCAAGAAAGAGTTTTATGTAATTTAGAGAGAAATGAAAAATTAAACTATGGCATTCCGCTATATGACCAATCAAAAAAGAATGAAAAATGCACCTATTGTGAAAACCATTCTACACCTATCAGTATTATAGGCGATTCTTTTAATTTAGATGAACCGGTAATTTATGCCAGAAATATAAGTGCATCTAAGTATATTTCAAAATCCTTGAAAAACTTTGTAGAAGTTTTTAAACTAAATAATGAGTCCGGAACATCTCTTAAGGTTTCATATAGTGAGGATTCGACTTCAAGAAAAAATTACAATCTTTATATAGATTACGAGAATATCATTAGAAATATTGCTAATGAAAGTTTCAAAAGTCATAAAAGTAAATTAGACGCTTACATAAATCAATACGTTCCAGCATCTATAACCCACGTAGTCCATCTTAATGACAAAGGTTCCGGGCTTTTGTCACAGTACATCAATAATAGAATTCAGGATTTCGCAAAAAATGAAGTCACTATAATTAATCAATCAGAATTGAAGGAAGATACTATTGCGAGTAGTTCTTCAGGCTCTATATTAATTGTGGGTTCTTGTATTTCAAATGGCAAAAATCTGCTTTATCTAAGTCGGTTTTTTCGGAACTATGAGAACATTAGGTTAATCTATTTTATTGGAATAAACCGAGTTAGCGACCCAAATAAATTTGCTGAGCTCAGAACTAATATCAAGTATGGTCTTTATGGTCCCAATAATAGTTCTTTGGTAGAGATTGAGACCATAAACTGCGATAATTCAAGTTCGAATACACCTTGGGAACAAGAACTCGATTATTTACAATCAGTTCAAGAAGAATTGGATGTGCCTTCAAAATTTATTAATGATAGGATTGATGTTTTGAGAGCATTTTCAGATTCTACAAATCGAGGTGGAAGCGAAAAAATCTTTTATTCAAGTATAGGAGGTAGTGAACTTGAAATAAGAAAAAACTCAGCTTTTTTTAACGATAATAAGTATTATCAAAATGTAACTCAATCTGACGTATATTTTACTATTTCCTGCGTTCTGAATAATATGCGTAATAATAATAAAGATGGGTTGTTTCAAACCAGTTTTGTGAAAAATGTTTTAGACCCTTTTGTTTTTAATCGTTTTAATGATGGAATAATTCAAGCATCTCTGTTTTGATACTGTACTTTCTGCAATAAATAGGTCTTTTGCAATATTTCGGTAGCTTGAATTACCCAATATCGACAAGGCAATTTCTATCTCTCTACGAGTTAAATCTTCATAGATGATTTTTCGTTCAATAGATTCGTCACGTTGTTTTTCCTTTAATGCAAACACTTCATACATTCTATTATTGTTCTCTATGAAGTACAAGTATCTATCTGTTTCAATCGCAGTTATGGCAAAGAAAGCCAAGTTCATTACGGTAAATGTTATCCACTGATAATCGCCAATGACCGTGCATATAGGCAAAAAAGCTATACTGCCAACGCTTACCATTGAAAGCTTGTTTCGCCTCAATATGAAACGATTTGGATTGCTGGGATTAGATATACGACGGTAGAAAATAAACAGAAAAACAAATGCAATAACGGATATTGGTATGGTAAACAGAAAGCGAGCGGAATTAAGCGAATCTGTCAAAAAGTACGGAATGAGAAACAGTACCACAAAACTCACGCTTGCGAGTATAGCAAGGTTTCTTATGGACGAATTGAATTTCAAAACAACAATATCGTATTCTTTATAGAGGTAGTAAACGATATATACACACAATGCTATGGCTACACCATACGTGATAATATATTGTAAAATGAAAGGGCCTGGGAAGTTGTCAATTGGTAGGAAACCGCCAGTTGCGTTATAGGCTACAAACAAAATTCCAAGGTATAGAAAGCGTCTTAGACTACTGCGCGTTTTCTTTCTGGAAAAGTAAATAGTGAGCAATACTATGAACGTATCTATTAATAGATAGAAAAAGGTTGTCCAATGTATCGCTGTACCAAACATTTATTCTACTTCTCATTGTGCTCAAATTTGTTGGTTTCTAAATTCTTGAAAACGTTGTTCCAATTAAAAATTTGTCCGTTCATAGCAATATAAACATCCGGTTTTAGAAGCTGTAGTGAGCTAATTGCATACCCTAAATTAAACGGCGCATCTGTATCTGCAGATGAGCCTAAAATGAAAGACCCAACCAAAACGATTGTCTTATTCAAATTGAGTTTTCCTATATAATTTGCGGTATCTTCCATTGTGAAAGTACCGTGGGTAATCAGTATCTTAGTCGCATTAACTTCCTTTATCTTGCTCGTCAATAGCTTTCTGTCATCATCTGTTATAGCACGACTGTCTTTTTTAAAGACATTTTCGATAGTGTATTCAAAATCGATATTTGCTTTATTCAAAAAATCTTCAATCCCTACATTGGATGAAGTAATGCCACTATCATCAATATAGTCCAACCCTTCGATTGTACCACCAGTTGTGAGAATGTGAATCATAGATTTAGACTTCTTATCACTTATAAAGATAACGTTAATTTATTTGAGAGTATTTTTTTGCTTAGTCAGAGTAAGGCCTCTAAGAATCCTTCCACTTCATTTTCTGCAATCTAATGGCATTAAGAATAGCGAGTAAAGCAACACCTACATCTGCAAAAACAGCTTCCCACATTGTTGCTAATCCACCTGCACCAAGAATTAGAACTATTACTTTTACACCGAAGGCCAAACCAATATTTTGCCATACGATACTTCGAGTTGAACGACCAATTTGAATCGCTCTTGCAATCTTACTCGGTTGGTCTGTCTGTATGATAACATCAGCCGTTTCGATAGCTACATCGCTTCCTAAACCACCCATCGCAATACCTACACCACTTGCTGCCAAGACTGGTGCATCATTGATGCCATCACCAATAAATGCTACTTTTGTATCAGGTTGTTTCTTCAGTTCTTCAACTTCGTTTAGCTTGTCTTCAGGTAACAGACCACCTTTTGCCCAATCGATATTTAACTCTTTTGCAACTTGTTGCGTAATAGAGTCCTTGTCGCCTGATAGCATTATAATCTTAGAAATTCCTGCATCCCTAATTTGTTTTATAGCTTGGTGTGCATCATCCTTTAGTTCATCTGCAATGGTTACGTAACCTGCAAATTTCTCATCAATGGACACCATAACAATTGATTCTACAATACCATCCGTTTCCGAAGGAACTTCTATGTTGTTTAAAGTCATCAAAGCTTTATTACCTACCAACACCGTTTTCCCATTAACTGTTCCCTTCAATCCCTTTCCGGCAACCTCTGAAACATTAGTCGCTTCATAATCCGAACCGTCTGCTTTGTATTCGAGAATCGCTTTTGCAATAGGATGGGTAGATTGTTCTTCCATCGCCATCAGGTATTTCATAAACTCGGCTTCCTCAAATGTGATGGAATTGATTTCCTTGATTTTGAAAACCCCTTTGGTAACCGTTCCGGTTTTGTCCATTACGACCGTGTTCACTTTGGTCATTGCATCGAGAAAAGATGCACCTTTGAATAGAATACCGTTTCGGGATGCCGCACCCAATCCGCCGAAATAGCCCAAAGGAATAGAAATAACCAGCGCACACGGACACGAAATCACAAGGAATATCAATGCTCTATATAGCCAATCTCTAAACACATAATCATCTACAAAAAAGTAAGGCAAGAATGTCAGGCCGATTGCCAAGAATACAACGATTGGTGTATAAATCCGCGCAAATTTTCTAATGAACAATTCGGTCTTTGATTTTCTGGCAGTTGCATTCTGTACCATATCCAGAATTCGTGCAATGGAACTATCCTTAAATTCTTTAGTAGTCTGAATTTCAATTACACCATCAAGGTTGATACTTCCAGCAAAAACAGTATCACCTTTAGCAATAGTATCAGGTTTGCTTTCGCCTGTCAAGGCAGCAGTATTTAAAGAGCCCTTTTCAGAAATTAAAATGCCATCAAGCGGAACTTTTTCGCCAACACGGACCTGAATCTTTTCGCCAATCTCAACGGTCTCGGGATTTACGGAAATAAAATCGTTATTACGATAAACCAAAGCTTCATTTGGTCTTACATCCAGTAAAGCTTTAATGTTTCTTTTGGCACGGTTGACGGCTGCATTTTGAAATAGTTCGCCCACAGCATAAAATAGCATTACGGCCACGCCTTCGGGATATTCGCCAATGGCAAATGCCCCTAAAGTGGCAATCGACATTAAGAAAAATTCTGTGAAAAAATCGCCATTTTTAATACTGTTCCAACCTTCCCTTATAACAGGAAAACCAACGGGTATATAGGCAACGGTGTACCAGACCACTCTTACCCAGCCTTCAAAAAAAGGAAAGGTGTCAAAGTAATCAACCGCAATCCCGATAATAAGCATCACAAAGCTGAAAATTGCGGGCAGGTAAGTCCTAAAATTGGAAACATCTTCGGGACTGCTATGGTTATGGCCATCGTCGTGACTGTGCTCGCCTTGGTGTTCTTTTGGTTCTAAGTCACGTAAGTTTATTTTTTTCTTTTTCATTATGTTGGTTTGTATTGGTTTAAAATGATGCTTAAATCTTGTGGAAGGTCCATCTTTTTAAGTGGTGGAACATTGGAACCACCTGTATTTCCAGTTGGTATATGGTCGATAAAGGATTTCCACCCACCGACAGCTAATCGAAGTAATTGCCCTAATACTTCTTTAGTATTTTTTTGTCTGAAGCCAAATTTGAGCATCAGCCAATGAGAATAAGTATGCTCATAGGGATAAGCTTGACCAAGTATGTGAGAACGTTCCAAGTGCTTCCACGCAACGGTGTACTCTTTTTGATTTAACGATAGGCGATATAACGACAATTCGCTTTGATAATGCTCTTTTAAACCTTTTGGGATTATGGTGTTGAATTTCATTACTGGAATTAAGATTTAATCCAGACCATAGCCTGAGTTCTGTTTTCTATTTTAAAATACTTTAATTCCGAGCTTGTGAAGAAGTCAGTTGCTTTTGCAGCCCATTCCTGCCACTTCTTTTCGCCTACAAAAGCTATTTTTCCATAGTCTGAAATATGTGCGCTGTCCACTTTAATATCTTCCCAAAATCCCTTGAGTGTATAACCCTCAAAGTCTTCCATTTCAAAATAGAAATCTACTTTTTTCCCTTTTTCAATTATATTATGAATGAGAGGATGGATTTTTTCAACATCATTTTTTGAAATCTTTCCACTGATTTTAGCAGAAATCAAATTATCTTTTTCTGTATTTAATATCCGTATCATAGTTTATTCCATTTTATAAATTGCACAGAATATACTGGAAATATTAGTGCAACGGAAGTGCATTTTTTATCCGCTACATTTTTCGCAAATTCCTTTTATGACCAAATTCGCATCCTCAGCTATATATCCATCGGGCAAGTTGATATGCGGAATTTTTTGTTCGGTCAGACAAACGGTTTCTTCACAGTTGCCGCAATGAAAATGCAGGTGCAAATCTTGTTCAAGTTCACAATTGCAACCAGGTTCACATAAAGCATATTTTGAAATATTAGTGCCATCATCAATTTGGTGCACAATACCCTTTTCCTCAAAGGTTTTCAACGTCCGGTATAACGTAGTCCTGTCCGCTTTCGCGAAAGCGTTCTCAATATCGGTTAGGGCGACTGCGATTTCTTTATCGGCCATATATTTATAAATCAAGATGCGCATAGCCGTAGGACGCACAGTTTTGCTTTCTAATGTTTTTTCTATTTCTGTCATCTTATGATGGTATTAATATATTTAGTGTGAGTGTTCTGCTTCGCCCTTTTTCATTTCTGCCATAATGTAGTAGGCATTATTAAAGGCATATTGTGTATCAGGTTCTTGTTCCATTAAAAAATCTATGGCAATCCACTCGCCATCGTGAGTGCCTTTTGTGACTTCTACGGGCATAAACTTCCAATCCTCGCCTTCCTTTTTTGCTGTAAACACAAATGACTTTTCGCCATCGGCTGCAATGGCACTTTCAGGGATTGCCGTGGTCATTCTATTGTCAGTTTGGATGCGCCCTTGTATGTACATTCCCGGTATTAGATTGCCTTGCTTGTTCTCAATTTCTGCGTGTACGTGCAATGCTTTGGGGTTTTGCTCAAAAGTTTTTCCAACGGAATAAATTTCTGCGGTCAATTCTTGGCCCTGATTGGATTGTACATTAAAAGTAACCATCTGCCCTTTTTTGACTTTATACACATCCTTTTCAAAGACCATCAAATCTGCGTGAACGTGATGGGTGTCCACCACTTCCATAAGGTCGGTTTGCGGTTCTACGTACTGACCTGTTTTTACTTCTACTTTTTGAACGTATCCTTCTATGGGGCTGCGCAAGGCCACACGCTGATAAATAGTTCCCTTTCTAACGCCAGAAGCGCTAACATTTAGTTGTTGCAGCTGCGCTTCCAGACCTTTGGCCATACTTCGGGATGCTTCATATTGTGCTTCTGCTTTTTGAAAATTGGCACCGCTGCCTACACCAGCGTCATATAAAGTCTTTTGTCTTTCAAATTCCTTTTTAAGATATTGGCTATTGCTATACGCATTCAGATAATCCGTCTGTTTTTGAATGATATTGGGATGGGATAAATAAGCGACCGTTTGCCCTTTGTTGACCTTATCGCCCTCGATGACCTCAATGGAAACCACATTTGCACCTATGACCGAAGTGATAGTCGCTTCATTCTGAGGTGGAACTTCCAGTTGGCCATTTGCTTCCACATAACCGCTCATATTTCGCATATGTAGGGTGTCGATTTTCATTTGTAATGCATCGAACTGTTTGGCCGTAAGCATCACTTCTTCAGCTTCGCCCTCTGTGTGTGCTTCTTCCATTTCGGAATTTCCCTCATCGTTTTCGGCAGTCTCGGTTTTAGAGTCGCCGCAAGCTGTTAGACCTAAGAGCATCGTAAATAATCCGATAACTGTATATTTAGATAGATTTTTCATTTGTTATTGTTTGAAATATTGTAGTTCGAAAACTGATTTTAAATAATTGTCGAGAGCGTCCAGCGCATCCATTTCCGTCTGAATGGCATCCCGTATAATTTGCGTGAACGCTGCATAGTCCACCGCCCCTTCTTTATAGGCGAGCAATGCACCTTTGCGCTGTTCTTCTGCAAGTGGTAAGGCTTTATCACTATAAAAAGCCCAAGAGCCTTCCCATTTTTGATAAGCTTGTATTGCCTGCTGATATTCAGATTGCAGTTGCCATTGGGTAAAATCTGCATTTGCTTTTGCGATTTCGTTATCTATTTTAGCGGCCTTTGCTTGGCTACGTACCGTACCAGAAAAAAGAGGAATAGAAATACCTGCCTGATAGCTATAAAACCCATTATTGCCGTTTACCCTTTGAAGTCCGCCCTGTAAGTTGAAATTGGGCATCAAATCGGAACGCGCTGCATCATAGTTAGCTTCTGTTTCAGTAATGCGCTTTTGCGAAAGTTGTAGTTCAGGGTGGTTGCCTAAATCGGTTTCCATTCCCAATACGGCAACCTCACTTCCGTCTAAAGTGTCAGGAACGGAATAATACGTGTCCGATACCAACCAAAGATTCAATTTTTGCAGGGCAATGGCATAATCGCTTTCTGCCTGTTGCAATTTGTTACTGATTTGCAAGGCTTGATTTGTGGCCGATGAATATTCCAGTCTTGAAATAGCTTCCACCTCAAAGTTGAGTTGAATGGCCTTTTCAAATTGTGAATAGATAGAATCCAGTTCACGGTACAGTTCAAATTTCTGTCGTTGCTGATAGGCTTGAGACCAAGCCTTTTTAACTTCCCGTTCTACCTGAAGTTCAGAAAGGTCAAGAGCTGTTTCCGCCAAAGCGATGCGCTGTTTTTGCAAACGCTTTTTAGCACCGATACCGAATAGGTTGATATTCTGCTGTCCTAAACCAACCAAAGTGTAAATACCCTGACTATCCGAAATTTCCTCGCCACCCGTAAACACTTGGGTATTTCCAAAATCGTAAGCTGTACCCTTTAGCACAGTTTGTCTTTGAATTTCCAACTGTTTCGTTTTCAAGAGCGGATAGTTTTCCTTGGAAATTTCTACCGCTTTTTCCAATGATATAACTGGCAGGGAATTATTCTGAGAAGCTTCTTGTGCCTTAACGAAAGTAGATGTAAAAAGTAAACAGACTACCGCAGTTGCAGTAACGAATTTTGGATTGACTTTCATCTTACGTTCCGAGCGTTTCTCGAACAATTGATAAAAAATAGGAAGAATAAAAAGTGTCAAGAGCGTGGAAGTTAGCAATCCACCAATGACAACGGTAGCTAATGGTCGCTGTACTTCAGCCCCTGCCGATGCTGAAATGGCCATAGGAAGAAACCCTAATATATCGGTCAAGGCCGTTAGCATAATAGGACGAATTCTACGTTTAGTACCTTCTATAATTCGCTGTCTTAAGTCGGTAACGCCTTCTTCTTTCAGCTCGTTTAGTCCACTTATCATTACTAATCCGTTAAGTACCGCTACCCCGAATAGCACAATGAAACCTACCCCTGCGGAAATGCTAAAAGGCATATCCCGAAGCCATAGGGCGAACACACCGCCTATGGTCGCCATTGGTATGGCCAGATAAATCATTAAGGTCTGCGGAAAAGATTTTAATGCGAAATAAATCAGGATAAAGATTAGTATCAAAGCAATTGGGACAACAGTTTGCAACCGATTACTGGCACGTTCGAGATTCTCGAATGCACCACCATAACGAATATAATATCCTGGGGGAAGGTCGAATTGGGTATCCAATTTTGCTTGAATTTCTTCGACAACAGATTTGACATCACGGTCACGAATGTTGATACCTACGTATGTTCTGCGATTTGTATTATCACGGCTTATTTGCATTGGACCGGATTCGTAGCTCACGTCCGCGATTTCCCGAAGTGGGATTTGCGAACCATTAGGAAGATTTATGAACAGGTTTTGGATATCGGCAATACTTTCCCGATTTTCTTTTTGTAGGCGAACAACCAAATCGAACCGCTTTTCGCCCTCGAAAATAACACCTGCTTTTCCACCTGCAAACGCTGCTTGTAACACACTATTGAGCTGGTTAATTTCCAGTCCGTATTGCGCGAGCTTGTTTCGATTATAGTTAACCGTAATTTGCGGAAGGCCATCGGTTGCCTCTACTTTCATATCTGCAACACCGGGAACGGTCGCTATGATTTTGCCCATTTCCTCGGCCTTACTTGCGAGTATATCCAAATCTTCCCCGAACAACTTGATAGCGACATCTTCACGAACGCCTGTAAGCAATTCGTTGAATCGCATCTCGATAGGTTGTGTAAACTCAAAATTAACACCGGGAACTATGCTAATGGCATCCTTCATTTTTTCCAACAGTTCATCCTTACTCTCAGCGGATGTCCACTCATCGCTTGGTTTAAGGATAACGAATACATCGGCAATATCCATCGGCATCGGGTCGGTAGGCACATCTGCTACACCGATACGGCTGATGATAGTTTCTACTTCTGGAAATTCCGCTTTTACGATACGCTCGATTTTTGTCGTGGTCTCAATGGTCTCAGTAAGAGAACTGCCAGGCTTTAAAATGGCGTGGAAAGCAATATCGCCTTCGTCCAATTGTGGTATGAATTCGCCGCCCATTCTGGTAAAGGCAAAAATAGCAACTACAAAAAGTGCAACGGCAATGCCGATAATCACTTTCCCTCTGACAAGTGATTTAGTCAGTAGCGGCTCATACTTTCGCTCAACCCAATGCACAAACTTATCGCCATAAGACTGTTTTTCAGATTTTGGTGGTCTTAGGAAAAGAGCTGAAATCATTGGCACGTAAGTCAGACAAAGTAGCATTGCCCCAATCATCGCAAAGATGAAGGTCAGCGCCATAGGCTGGAACATCTTGCCCTCGACACCTTCGAGAGCCAGAATAGGAAGAAAGACAATAAGAATGATGAGCTGACCAAAAAAAGCGGCATTCATCATCTTTTTTGATGACTTCGCTGCGATTTCATCTCGTGTTTCAGAACTTACAGCTTTCTTTTTCACTACATAAGAGTACATTAAGAAAACGGTACTTTCCACAATGATGACTGCACCATCTACGATGATACCGAAATCGATAGCCCCTAAACTCATTAAGTTAGCCCATACGTCAAAAACGTACATCAAAATAAAAGCGAACAATAAGGAAAGGGGAATGGTGGATGCAACGATTAGACCGCCACGCCAATTACCCAAAAGTAACACCAAGACAAAAATTACAATGAGACCACCTTCCAAAAGATTTCCGGTTACTGTTCCCGTGGTTTCCGCAATCAATTCGCTACGGTCAAGGAAGGGTTTAATGCTTACCCCATCTGGAAGGGATTGCTGAATCTGTTCCATCCTTTGGGTAACATTTTTAATTACTTCGTTGCTATTAGCCCCTTTCAGCATCAAAATCATTCCACCCACGGCTTCGCCCTTTCCATCTTTAGTCAGCGCACCATAGCGCACGGCACTTCCCATAGTAACGTTACCTACATCCTTTATTTTAATGGGAATGCCGTTGACAGTTTTGACAACCATATTTTCGATATCCGAAACGGTTCTCGCCAAACCTTCGCCACGTATGAAATTGGCTTGATGGTTACGTTCAATATAGGCACCGCCAGTATTCTGGTTGTTATTTTCCAAAGCGGAAAACACATCCGAAATCGTGATACCAATGGCGCGAAGTTCATCAGGGTCAACAGATACTTCGTACTGCTTTTTGTTTCCACCAAAGGCATTTACTTCGACCACCCCAGTTACCATAGCCATCTGCCTACGGACAATCCAGTCTTGAATCGTTCGCAGTTCCGTGGATGAATACTCGCCTTGGTGTTCTTTATCAACTTCAAGGGTGTATTGATAAATTTCGCCCAACCCTGTTGAGATAGGTCCCATAGAAGGTTTGCCGAAGCCCATTGGTATTTGTTCCTGTACTTCTGTCAGTTTTTCGGCAACGAGTTGTCTGGGCAAATACGTTCCTACATCATCATAAAATACAATGGTTACAACAGAAAGCCCAAAACGAGAAATCGAACGGATTTCTTTAACGTTGGGCAGATTGCTCATAGCCACTTCGACGGGATAGGTTACAAATTGCTCAATATCTTCTGTCCCCAGATTGGGCGATTGCGTAATAACTTGTACTTGATTATTTGTAATATCGGGTACGGCATCAATGGGAACTTGGGTCATACTATAAATACCAGCACCTATTAATGCAAGTGTGAGTAGCCCAATAATAAATTTGTTATTGATTGAAAAATCAATGATTTTATTAATCATAAATAGGGTATTAATTCAGTTTAAATTCTCTTTAGGTACATTGCAAAAAATGCAATGCACGATTTTGACGAATCTAAAAACATAGAAACGTCAGAACAGGATATAGTTATCCTATGAAAACTGAATTATACCCGAGGGGGTTGTAAAAGGGAATGTGGAATGTCTTTGCCAAGATTATCGAAATGGGCAAAGAATTCGTGAGGAATAGCAGGCTGTAGCGGTTGAAACGCAACCAACCCAAAATTTATCGTGTGAACGTGGCAGCAATGACATTGGCAAAAAGGCGAACATAAGTCGTTATCGCTGTGTTCGTGGTCTGCATCTGCCGTTAGTGAATATTCAATTTGCGTATCATCACTATCGACTACTGTATCAGCACAAGGCGCAAAGTTGAGCGCCAAGAAATAAATGGAAAGTATGATTGTAAATAGTTTCACATTACAAAGATAAAAATATTTTGGTGCAACTGTGTTGCAAATGATTATTACAATGACTCAATCACACTACCACAGGTTAACATTGCATCACCATAGTAGGGGTTTTTTATTTCTTCTTCAGTACTTAACCAAACTGCACCTTTATTGTTGTTTGCCATCGGGCATTTTTGGATGAAATAATTGTTTAAATTTTGAATACTCATAGCAATAGGCACGATATTCTCGTTTAGGATGACGAAGTGAGAACGCTGATTTTCCAAAATATCATTGTTTGCGATGGCATCCAGCATCTCTATACTTTTGGTTAGGTGTTGTTTTTCCATCTTGCCTAAACCTTCTGTCGATATTGTTTTTAATTTTTCTGTTGTCGCTTTCGCAAAAACGGAAACCTGACCAGCATCGCTTGCCACTAAAGCGTCTTTCATTTTGAGATACGACGGTAATGCTTCACTAAAGTCAGAACTAAACGCATTACTGAAACTCATTTCCATATCGCCCATCATAGCTGATTCGTCCTGCATCATCTGCTGATTCATCATCGATTTCTTACCCTGCAATTGCGCAGCTGCATCTACTGTAAACGTTCCATTAGTTACTATTTCATCGCCATTATTCAGTCCAGCTGATACTTGGTAATTCTCACCAGAGCGATTGCCCAAGGTAACTTCACGCATTTCAAAAACAGGTTCATTAGGATTGGTTTTTACGTATACCAATGAACGCTCGCCAGTCCATAGTACAGCACTTGCTGGAACAGAAAGGGTGTTTTCCATAGTTTGTGTTGCGCCTTTCACTTTTCCAGACACAAACATTCCTGGCTTAAATAGGTCGTTTCGATTTTGTAAGGTTGCACGCACCGTTACTGTACGTGTGGCATTGTTAAGCATAGGGTCGATGAAAGAGATAGTTCCTTCAAATTCCTTATTGGGATAGGCATTGGTCGTAATGTTGATTTTTTGCCCAACTTTGAATTGTGCTATCTGATTTTCATAGGCATCAAATTCTGCCCAAACCGAATTAAGATTGCTCAACTTGACAATAGGCTGTCCTTGATTAACATAATCGCCTTGTGCTGCCATTACTTCTGAAACCGTTCCTGAAACAGTTGCATAAATCGGAAAGTTCTCACGTACCGTTCCACTTTCTTCAATAGAATTAATTTGTGAGTCCGAAAGTTTCCAATTTATTAGTTTATTGCGCACAGCTTTGTATAACGCTGGTTGCGATGTTTTAAGCGATGCTGCGGTAATTAATTCTTGCTGTGCCGCTACAAGGTCTGGTGCGTAAATGGTTGCCAGTAACTGACCACGGTTTACTTGCTGACCGTCATAATTAACATTAAGTCGCTCAATCCTTCCCTTAAAATAACTGGCTTGCACGGTATTGTTTTCTTCATTTTGCGCAATTTTTCCCGAAAGGGATATCATACCGTCATCATCGCTGAATTGTGTATTACCTACGATAATGGTCTGGATATTTGCCAACGCCATTGCGTTTTCGGTCATTTTAATCTCGTTCAATGCGAGTCCTTCAGCACTTGATTCGGCAGGAATCAAGTCCATTCCACATATAGGGCAATCGCCAGCTTCGGGTTGCATTATCTGTGGGTGCATTGAACACGTCCACATTTGGTCTTCGGTTTTACCAGAATGGTCGTGTTCTGACA
This sequence comes from uncultured Dokdonia sp., assembly GCF_947496725.1. Classification (GTDB taxonomy): domain Bacteria; phylum Bacteroidota; class Bacteroidia; order Flavobacteriales; family Flavobacteriaceae; genus Dokdonia. The sequence continues at coordinate 356,858 of NZ_CANMDS010000003.1, read as the reverse complement.
TTTCAGACATATTCTTATTTGAATCACTTGACCCATTTCCAAAAATGAGCCAGCCTGCGCCCAAACCTACGATTACGGCTATTGCTATATATAAAATGTTCTTATTCATAATCTTATTTTTCGTTTTCTAAACGTTCAATCATTTCTTTCATTTCGGCAATTTCTCGTCGTTGTGCCTTAATAATATCTTCTGCCAGTTTCTTAACTTCTGGGTCTTTAATATTGGCACGTTCACTTGTTAATATTGCTATTGAGTGGTGTGGTATCATTGCTTTCATCCAGAGTACATCGCCTACGGTTGACTTTTGGTCACGTACAAGTCCCAATGCACCTACAAAGAGAACGATACTTCCCAAGACTATGGCGATATTCTTCTTTTTATTTTGGTACATACCACGCATTGCCACAAACATAATGATGGCCATTGCAGCGATACCAAGGCAGACCATATAAAATCTCGTTAGGCTAAACCAAACGTGGTCCCATTCATAGGTGTTTAAATACATAGTAATGTACATTGCTACAAAAGAGCAAGCAAGCATCGCTACAAAACGTGTATAATGATTTTTTGATTTTCCTGAATTTGTGTGTTCGTTTGCATTCATAATTTTTGGTTTTTTTGTTACTAATTATTTAATTTTCTTTTTTAGTTTTCTGATTGATGGGGAACTGATATACCACAAAACGAAACCGCTTAAGACGGTTATCAATCCCAAAAGTGAAAATGCCCTTAATAGTAAGGTGTTGAAATTATCCCTTCCCTGATAATCCATCGTATGGGTCATCCAAAGAAAATCAAACCAGCGCCAGTCTCTATGTCTTACCGTTTGAAAAGCGCCATTTTCAACTGCCACATAGGCTTTTAAATTTTGTGGTATCTCATAAGAAATTTCATAGGCTGGAAGTGGGCGACCGCGATATTCGTGATGTGGTCCTACAGAATCGACTAATTGAATTTTCGCTATTTCTAAATCGTTCAACATATACCTATTTGCAACTTGTTGAGCTTCTTTTTTAGAAATCCCATTTTTCCTTTGTCCTGTTCTGGCATTATAAAGCTGTGCTTCATTAATCCAGTAGTAAGGTTCATTTGCTATTTCCAGTAGTTCCAAAGATTGAACGGGTTCTATTGCAGCAAGTTGGGATGTGCCGAGCAAATCATTAAAAGAGGCCTGCACAGGTGCCACTTTCTTAAAATGGTCACCGTGTATCTCGTCGATGTCCGTCCAGCTGAAATACATCCCGCTAATTGTCCACATCAGAAACTGAATACCTAAAAAAATACCCAAATAGCGGTGCGCTTTTCTAATCCATTTCGCTGTTTTTCGGTTAACCATATTACTTTATTTCAAAAGGAAATTCAATCGTAGATTTTTCCCAACTCATTGAGATTGTTCCTGAAGTCTCAGTTGTTTTTTTTACTTTATACTCTAAGTGTTCCTTGATTTCTTCCGAAATTTTAGGTGTCACTTTAAATCTTAATACATCATCGTTTTCAGTATAGTCGTCCTTACCGTGTTGGTTCCAATTCCTGTTAAAAATGACAGTCCATTCTTCTTGATTCGGAATTACAAAAAACCCATATTTCCCAGCTTTCAATCCTTTACCGTCAATTTCTAAATCCTTATTTGTTTCCAACCAAGTAGCCATATGAGCACCAGCCTGCCAGACTTGGTCATAGGCCAGCAACCCACCAAAAATGATTCTATTTCTTACGCCTGGCGACGAATAATCTATATGAATATGGGCATCGCCTATCATTGCCATTGCCGATGTATGTGGGCTTAGGGTTTTTTTATTATCAGGTTTAGGTTCACTTTTAGTATGATTGTGCTCTGTCTCTATTTTGGAATTGTTCTTATTTTCATTTTTACAGCTGATGACAGCAGCCAACAATAGGATTATTAAAATTTTGTATTTCATAAGTATTCAATTAGTTAGATTATATTTTTTTACCTTTTAGACGTAATGAGTTACCGATTACTGATACTGAGCTGAAGCTCATCGCCAAAGCCGCAATCATTGGCGATAAGAGTATTCCGAAAAAGGGGTACAGCAGTCCTGCCGCAATCGGTATTCCTAATGTGTTATAAATAAGTGCAAAAAAGAGATTTTGCTTAATATTGCGCATTACTACGTGACTAAGATTACGTGCCTTTACAATACCGTGCAAATCCCCCTTAACTAAGGTAATGGCAGCACTCTCGATAGCAACATCCGTTCCCGTGCCCATTGCGATACCTACATCGCTTTTAGCCAATGCAGGTGCGTCATTGATACCATCACCTGCCATTGCAACCACTTTACCTTGCTCTTGTAATTTCTCGACTTCCTTAAGCTTGTCTTCGGGTAGCATACTTGCTTGAAAATCTGCAAGGTTCAGTTCATCTGCAACAGCTTTTGCGGTGTCGTGATTATCACCCGTAAGCATAATGACTGCAATTCCCTTATCCTGCAAATCCTTGATAGCTTTTGCGCTCGTTTCCTTGATTTTATCGCCTATGACCACGTAACCAGAAACTTTACCATCAATGGCGAGATAGGAAACTGTCTTACCTTGCTTTTGATAGGATTGCGCTTCGTTTTCCATCACTTCGGTAAGCGTGGCATTCGCCTGTTCCATCATTTTGGCATTTCCTAAAGCCACTTCTTTTCCGTTCACTTTCCCTTCAACACCTTTTCCAGTAACCGCACTAAAACTATCAGCTTTTAAAAATTCTGCGCTTTGTTCTTTTCCATATTTTACCGTTGCTTCCGCCAAAGGATGTTCACTTTGGCTATTAAGGGATACAATGTATTGTAGCACTTCGCTTTCGCGAAAGCTTTCATCAAAAGAACCCACTTTTTCAACTGTAGGTTTTCCTTCGGTAATAGTTCCAGTTTTATCCACGATTAAGGTATCAACCTTATCCATTTTTTCAAGTGCTTCGGCATTTTTGATGAGCACACCATTTTGTGCGCCTTTGCCGACACCCACCATTACAGACATTGGTGTGGCAAGTCCCAAAGCACACGGACAGGCGATAATCAATACGGCGATTGCATTGACCAAGGCATAAACATAGGCTGGTTCTGGCCCCCAAATTGCCCAAACACCGAATGTTACGGCAGCGATTATAACGACGACAGGCACGAAATATCCCGAAACCGTATCTGCTAATTTCTGTATTGGCGCACGGCTACGACTGGCATCATTGACCATCTGTATAATCTGTGAGAGTAGCGTATCAGAGCCTACCTTTTCGGCTTTCATCAAAAAGGATTGGTTACCATTGATTGTTCCGCTACTTACTTTATCATCTACTGATTTGTTTACGGGAATAGGTTCGCCCGTAATCATCGATTCGTCGATGGAAGTTTCACCTTCGGTTATTACACCATCCACAGGAATTTTATCGCCAGGCTTTACACGCAAAATATCATTTAATTCAATTTTATCGATGGCTACTTCCTGCTCTTCACCATTTACGACCTTTACAGCCTTATTAGGTGCTAATTTTAAAAGTTCCTTGACCGCTGAATTAGTCTTGCTATGTGCACGAGCTTCAAGCATTTGACCAAGTAGTACCAAAGTTAGAATGACTGTTGCCGCTTCAAAATAAACGTGAACCGTTCCCGCTTCGGTCTTAAATTGGTCAGGAAAAAAGTCGGGAACGAGCATCCCGAATACACTAAAAAGCCAAGCTACACCTGCACCAATGCCGATGAGCGTAAACATATTAAGGTTCCACGTTATTATACTGCGATAGGCACGTTCAAAGAACATCCAAGTGGCATAGAAAACCACAGGAATGGAAAGTGCAAACTGAATCCAGTTCCAGTATTTTAGCTCTAAAACATCGTACAAAGGATTTTTAGGAATCATCTCGCTCATTGCAATTATAAAAATGGGCAATGTAAAGGCTACGGCAATCCAAAATTTCTTCAGTAGTTTTTTATAGCTCTTTTCCTCTGCGGACAAATCAGGTTCCATCGGTACTAAATCCATACCGCATATAGGGCAACTACCAGACTCGTCCTTTATGACTTCTGGGTGCATAGGACACGTCCATTGTTCTGATGTGGTTGCAGAAAGATTAACTTCTTCAACCAAATCCATTCCGCAAACAGGACAATCGCCAGGCTTATCGTAAGTCTTGTCGCCTTCACAATGCATCGGGCAATAGAATGTTCCTGTACCTTTTTCTTTGGGTTTCTCAACTTTCTTCTTATCGTTGATGTGATGATGTTCCCCATTTTTATGGATGCTATACCGTCCACCATCAGCTTTCAGCGCTTCTTGAAATTTATCGATGGCAATATGAGATTCCATTTCTATGGTCGCTTCGGCCTTTTCGAGATTGACAACCGCATTAGTTACACCTTCGACTTTAGAAAGTGTCTGCTCTACGTGATTTCGGCAACCGTTACAGGTCATCCCTTGTATGTGATATGTATGTTTCATTTTTTATTCAATAATATGCCTGATACGAGAAAGGTTCTAACTAACCAACCATCAATGAAAAATCACTTTCCCGTATCAGGACTTAATCTTTTTGTAGGCTTTCCATATAGCCTATAATTTCTTTTACAGCGGTACTATCTAATCGTGCACCACCGTGGATGAGTGTGTAACTGTCCAGAGGCATTTCGCCACTTTCTATCTGCTTTATAATGGAACGCAGCTTGCTGTTCTTCCTACGACTGGAATAGGTGTCCCATTCATTAAAGTTTAGTTCATCCTTTCCTTCCTTGATGTGGTCTTCCAGAAACCAAGCGGCAGGCTGTATCTTGCTGTACGACGGATAATCTGTATTGTTGCTATGGCAATCATAGCAGGAAACCTGCAACTGATTTTTAATCGTTGCAGGTACTTTATTCACTAACATAAAATCACTTTGTGGTATGGTATCGCTCTCGTTCAGGGTTACTGGAAAGAACTGAATCACTACCAATGCCACAAGGGCAATCCACGCTATGATTTTAAGAAACTTCAATTAGTTGATTTCTCGTTGAACCTTTCCGCATCTCAACATTTGGCTTCCGTAATAAGGATTCAACACGTTTTCTTCTTTGCTCAACCACGCAGTTCCACCATCATACATAGGGCAAAATTGCTCGTATAGTTTCGCTTGTGTACCTGTGATGGCAACCATATCGGTTACATCCTTACTTAATATCTTAAAATGCTCACGCTGGTGCTTAATATCACTTTCTGAAATATGCTCTGCGTGTTCTGTGGCATCTTCGATAATGTCATTTAATTCTGATTTTTCATTATCAGAATAGTTTGAAGCATCAAAGGATTTAAGAGATTGAGCCAATGCATTTCCCAATTCTTTCGCCTTGCCATTATCATCGCCTACAAGCGCATCTTTTAAGTTTAAATAGTCATTTAGGATTGCTTCTGCTTTTGCATCTTGGTTGTCACTCATCGCCATATCGTCTTTGTCATCCATAGACTCTTGGTGCATCTCGTTACTCATAGGTGCAGCCGGTTCGTTCTTGTTTCCATCTTTGCAGGAAACCGTTAGTACCATTGTCACAGCAAGTGCCATTGTTCCTATCGTTCTTGTTACTGTTTTCATATATTTTGGTTTTAAGGGTTATTTTTTAGAATAATAGATTCCCATTTCGTTAAAAATGGGAATCTGTTGTTTTGATTATGCCAAATAGGCTTCACACGCATCAGCACATTTTTTACAGGCTTCTGCACAATCTTTACAATGCTGGTGGTCGTGATTGCCACATTCATCGGCACATTGCTTACATATTTCGTGGCATTTTTCTACCATCGCTTTCGCGAAAGCGGAATCCATAGCCAGCAATTTTACCGTCGTGCTACATACTTCGGCACAGGCTCTATCCGTGCGAATGCAGTCAACCATCATCTTGATGTTGTCTTCATTTAGACAAGCATCTGAGCAGTAATTACAATGTGTGATACAGTTGTTTAAAGCTTCAATCAATTTTGAATTTTTCATAGTTTATAGTTTTTATTAATATTCAGTTTTAATTTTTAAAATCTTAATGACAGTCCGCCACCAGGCCCAAAGCGGTTGTCATAACTTCCCATTAATGAGAAGTTTCTACTTAGCACATATTCCAGTCCAACTTGCCACGTGGTTTCTTCTTCAAAGTCCTGACCTTCGGGCAACTTGCCGTCCCAGCCAAAATCCATCTGGTATTCATACTCGCCATAAATCCCCAATCGTGGGAAAATCATAAAGCCTGTACTAAAACTTACCTGCGGACGCAGTTTGCTATCTATTCTGAAATCTGAATTAATGAGCAATGGCATTAACCATCGTACACCAGCGATGGCGGTCGTGTTTATTTCTTCAAGGCTATCTTCGCCTTCATTCTCTACATTTACACCACCAAATACACGGAAGTAATCATTGAGATAGCGCTCGTATGTGAACTCTGCTTCCAGATTTTTGTTCCAGCCATATTCGCCCCTTAAGGCAAATTGATTTCTAATATTTGTTGCGGTAGCGTATAGCTCGGTCATATGACTTGCAGCCGTGATTTCGCCCCAAGTAAATATGTGGTCTGCTTCATTAGTAAGGTTGGTAAGTGGATAATCATTTAGACGCTGGTCACGAGGTGTATCATAACTAAAAACTCTTGCCATACCGCTCATCATATGATAAAGGATGTGACAATGGAAAAACCAATCACCGGTTTCGTCAGCAGCAAACTCAAATACAACTTTCTGCATTGGTGCCACGTTTACTGTATGCTTTAGTGGCGAATATTCGCCGTTCTCATTCAATACTCTAAAGAAATGGCCGTGTAAGTGCATAGGGTGGTGCATCATCGTGAGATTATTGAGCGTAACACGCACGACTTCGCCTTGTTTAATTTTAATTTTATCGGTTTCTGAAAGAGGAACACCGTTGATAGACCAGACGTAACGGTTCATATTTCCAGTAAGGTTGAACAGCATTTCCTTTACAGGCTTATCGTTTTCAAATACGGTCTTTTCAGGCGACCGTAAATAATTGTAATTGAACTCGGGATTACCGCCCGTTTTCATATTATCGCCTACTACTTTATCCTTTGGTACCATATAGCCCATCTTCATTCCGTCCATTTCCATATCGCCATTCATTTCCATATTTGCTTTACCTTTTTTCATCTTCATTTCGGTCTTGGACATCTTCATTTTGTCGTCTTTCATATCCATTTTAGAATGGTCCATTTTAGTGTGAGCCATTTTGGTAGAATCCATCGCCATTCCGTTCATTTCCATCTTTTCATCTTTCATAGACATACCATTCATTTGCATACCGCCCATATCCATCTTATACTTTTCCATTACTTGAATGGAATCGTTTTTTGATGGGTTGAATTTTGAAGCAGGTGCGCCCATTTTCATTCCCATAGACATCATTTGCTTCATATTCTTGATAAGATTGGGCTCTGGAACTACAGGTGCTTCCAATACATTTCCAGTACCTATAAATGCTGAAGCTTCGCCAGAACCATCCTGTGCGGTAGCGCGCACTTGAAGCTTTCCGTTTTCTGGAATCGTCACTATAAAATCATAGGTTTCGGCAACACCTATCAAGGTTTTGTTATGCGTTACAGGAACGACATCTAGCCCATCGGCAGATACGAGCATCGGATCTTCGCCACCAAATGTGAGCCAGAAATAAGACGCTGCGGCTGCGTTTACAAAACGAAGTCTCACACGTTCGCCAGGCTGAAAATCTGGATAATCCTGTGAAGCACTACCATTGATAAAAAATTTGTCAAAATAATTATCTGAAATTGCCATATCCGGCATACGCTGCCAAGCCATCTTTAACTTGGCACCTACCGCACCTTGTGCAATTAATTTATCAAGACTTTGAACCTGTCCTTTTTTAATCAAGTACCATTCGTTACCACGTTTTAGATTTTTAAGTTGGGATTTAGGGCTTTCATCTATCCAATCTGATAGTACAAACACTAAATCCTTATCATATTCTAAATCAGTTTCTTTTGGGTTGATTTGGATGGAACCATATACACCACGTTGCTCTTGCAGACCAGTATGCGAGTGATACCAATACGTTCCAGATTGTTTTAATGCAAATTTATACTGTTGGGTTTCGCCGGGATTAATAGGTGGCGTCGTTAGGTATGGAACACCATCATAGAAATTTGGTAGAATTAAACCGTGCCAATGGACTGATGTTTCCACATCCATATTATTAGTCACATTTATAATGGCAAACTCGCCTTCATTGAACTCAAGATTGGGTCCAGGTATGCCGCCATTAATGGTCATCGCCTTAACATCCTTACCCGTAAAGTTTACGGTTTTATAATCTATGGTTAGGTCATAAACACGTTCTGGCCAGTTGTCAACATTTTCTTCAGTCTCGTTCGCTACCAATTGAGCTTTTGCACCAAAAGCGATGAGCATCGTTAGAAGTAATGTGATTTTATATTTCATAGTATTTAATTTTATTTTGATAAAATTACCGCTGTAAATCAACAGCTTGTGTCATAATTATGGTTGTTATCTACATAATTTTGTCCAAGGAATTCCTAAAATTTTTCTGTTGGGATTTATAAGCCGTCAGGCTCATTCCCGTCTGATTTTTAAACTGACCGCTCAAATGATTGATATGGCTGTAACCCAGAAGTTGTCCCATTTCAGTAAAATTGAGTTCCTTGCCTTGAATTAATTCTTTAACCTTTTCAATTTTCAATTTGATGAAATACTTTTCAATGGTAATGCCTTCGGTAAAAGAGAATACCTTACTGATTTTTGAATATTCTTGGCCCAATGTATCTGCTAAATGCACGGATAATTTCTCATTGAGTTCTAAAGGCAATTCTTGCAATGCCTTTATTAGTTCTACCTTGACTTGCTCTGTGAGTTTTTCTTCGGTACTGCCAATAAGGGAAAAACCATTACTCTCAAGCAGTTTTTTTAATTTTTCGATTTCATCGTCGCTCTCGATATCGAGTCGCATACGGCCCAATTCGATTTGTAAAAGTTCGATATTTTGATTATCCAGTCCATCCTTTAAGACCTTGATACATCTATCACAAACCATATTTTTTATGTAAAAATCCTTGACCATAATTAGTTGATTAAATAGTTAATAATGGCCGATTGCACATAGTACCCTTTTACCGACTCGATTTGATTCATTTGAAACTTCAACTGCAATTCCTGAATGTCCAGCACATCGTTAAAATCAATTGTGCCTGTCTCGTAATTTTTGACCAGAATTTCTTCGGCATCTTGCGCTTGCTTTAGGTTTCGGGATTGTGTATTGTAAGCGATGCGTGCTTGGTTGCGTTGTGATTGCGCTTTCGCGAAAGCGGATTCCAACACATTTAATCGTTGTTCCCGTTGTGTTTCTATTTCTTGCTGTCTCAACTCATTTTGCCTTGAAATAGATTTGTAACGGTTGTTGAAAATGGGGATGGAAACCGATACCATAGGCATCAGAACGTCTTTCCCATTATCGCTGAAGTTGACGTCGCTACGTTCAGTTACAGGCAAGTAGTCTACACCAAAACCAATCATAGGCAAGCTCTCACGCTGGTTAAGCAGTTCAGATTGTGCTACCGATTCATAGAGCTTGTCGTATTTGAGCAGTTCGGGATTGAGCGCCAGCGCCTCATTATCATAAAATGGGTCTTCTTTCGGAATTTCCATTTCTGGAACTACGTCAACAGTCATCATTGATTCGCGGTTGAGCAAATTGTTGAAAGCCGTTTGTTCTGCTGTAAATTCTTCTTCCAGCACTTCTTTTTGTTGCTGTAACTCGTTCTGTCTTATCTGAAGTCGCAATACGTCAACGGCGCTCGCTTTGCCCACTTCTACGGATGTAAGCGCAAGTCGCTCATAGGTTTCCAGTAGTTGTATGTTTTCATCCAGTACGGCTTGCTTGGCACGTATGGAATACAAACGATAATAGGATTGTGCGACCGAAAGTGCGAGTTTGCGTTTTGCTATTGTGATTTCCACATATTCGGCATCTGCCATTGCGGTTGCGTAATTTTCACGAGCCGTGATAGTGCCGAACCACGGCAACATTTGTTTTACGCCGATTCGTGCTCGTTGCGCACCGACTCTGGTTTCTGGCTCGCTCACAAAATAGCCGGCACTTACTTCGGTATTGGGAATCCAGTTGGCTTCGTTTACCTTTTCTTCGGCGATGTTGTATCGCAATTCAAAGGCTTGAATTTCTGGATTGTTGGCTTCGGCTTCCTGAATGTAGGATTGTAATTGTTGCGCTTTCGCGAAAGCGGAAACAAACAAAAACACCAGTATATATTTTAATTTCTTCATCTGTTTGCTTTTTTAAGTTGGTATTCCTTTTTCCAGCTGTATAGGACTGGCAGTAGGAAATAGGACGTTACGTCGATTATCATTCCGCCAAAAATGGGTATCGCCATCGGTATCATTATATCACTTCCCTTTCCTGTGGATGTGAGTACTGGTAGTAGTGCCAAAACTGTGGTTACGGTTGTCATCAAACACGGACGAATGCGTTTTCCAGCCGCTTCCAAAGTGGCGAGCCTTATACCTTTTTGAGTGTCTGGGTTATTGCTTTTGAAGGATTGGTCTAAATAGGTGGCCATTACCACACCATCATCCGTTGCAATACCGAAAAGGGCAATAAATCCTACCCAAACGGCCACACTTAAATTGATGGTTTTCATATTGAACAAATCCCGTAGGTTCTCGCCAAAAAAGCTAAAATTGAAAAACCAATCTTGCCCGTACAACCAAATCATTATGAAGCCACCTGCAAAGGCTACGGCAATGGCGGTAAACACCATAAGCGATGTAGAAACCGACCTGAATTGGAAATACAAAATCAAGAAAATAACGAGCAAACAAAGTGGTACGACAAACGATAAGGTTTTTTCTGCTCGCAACTGATTTTCATAAGTTCCGGTAAAACGATAACTCACACCTTTTGGCACGACCAGCGTACCGTTGTCTATGTTATCTTGGATTAAGGCTTGGGCATTTTCCACCACATCTACTTCTGCAAAGCCATCGAGTTTATCAAACAGCACATAGCCGATTAGAAAAGTGTCTTCGCTTTTAATGACTTGTGGTCCTTGTTCGTAGCGTATCTCTACCAGTTCGCCCAGCGGTACAGGACTGCCTTTTTCTACGGGAACGTAGATATTTTTAAGGTCGTCTGGGTTTGCTCGTAACTCTCGTGGATAACGAACACGCACGGCATAACGCTCACGACCTTCCACAGTTTGCGTGAGTGGCATACCACCCACAGCCACTTGAAGAATTTCCTGCACATCCATTATGGATATGCCATAGCGTGCCAATTGGTCTCTTTTGATATCGATGAGCAAGTATGGTTTGCCCACGATTCGGTCTGCAAACACGGCTTGTTCTTTAACGCCTTCGGCTTTTTTTAGAATGTCTTCCAATTGCAGTCCAAAGTTTTCAATCGATTTTAAGTCGGGACCTTTTACCTTGATGCCCATTGGTGCCCTCATTCCCGTTTGTAGCATTACCAATCGGGTTTCGATGGGTTGTAACTTGGGTGCGGATGTCACGCCTGGCAACTTTGTTACTCGTACAATCTCGTTCCAAATATCATCTGGACTTTCGATGTCTGGTCGCCAGTTTCGGTAGTATTCGCCATCTTCATCTTCAATCAAATCATTGCGTGTGGCAGTAGTCTTGAGCGAAGCTTTTTCATAGTTCACATCTTCATCTATCTCATTATTTGGGTTGATGATGAATTTGTCGTTCTTCAGCACAAACAATCCATCGTCATTAACCTTATAGCGTTGTCGTTTGCCAGATGCATTCCGCATATATTCAGATTTATACTGAATGACGTTTTCGTACATTGAGAGTGGTGCTGGGTCAAGAGCACTTTCTGTTCTTCCAGCTTTTCCCACTACGGTTTCAATTTCAGGAATACTTGCCACAGCCATATCGAGCTGTTGTAGTACACGCTTGTTTTCTTCAACACCTGCGTGTGGCAAGGATGTAGGCATCAGCAGGAACGAGCCTTCATTGAGCGCTGGCATAAACTCTTTGCCCGTATTTCGCATTATGAGAATACCGAGCGTGAGCACCGTAGCGGGAACGATTAAGAATAGATATCGGTTTTGAAGTGCCCATCGCAAAATACGCTCGTAGTATATCCTGAAAATTGAGAATACACCGAGCAGTCCAAAACAGATAATGGAAACAAATATCAGGTTCATCACGATGCTTCGGTCAAAGCCCAACGGTCGCCAATACGTAGCGAGCAAGAAGACGATGGCAACCGATGAAATGATGATATCAAGTAGATTTTTACGCTTTCGCGAAAGCGTGCCACGCATCTTTAAAAAGGAAGTTATGGCGAACGCAATAAGAATAAGTCCCAGCCAATAGCCGTAAACGATAGCGAGAATCCCCAATAAAACAAGTGCACCATTAATAGCATATTGGGTGCGTTCTCGTACACTCGTCTTGCGGAATAGGAAAGCCGCGATGGGTGGAATGATAAACAGCGCAATGATAAGCGATGCCGTAAGTGCCATTGTTTTGGTAAAGGCAAGCGGACGGAATAGTTTTCCTTCGGCACCAATCATCGTGAATACGGGCAGGAAACTGATTATTGTTGTTAAAACTGCGGTTAGGATAGCACCAGAAACTTCGGCAGTTGCGTTGTAGATGATTTCGTTTGTACTGTATTCCTTACCGTTTTCATTAAGGCGTAATTTTTCATCTTCCAAATGCCGAATCATATTTTCGGCGAGTATGACGCCCACGTCCACCATTGTGCCGATGGCAATGGCGATACCTGAAAGGGCAACGATGTTTGCATCTACATTAAAGAGTTTCATCGTGATAAAAACCATCAAAACGGCCACGGGCAACAATCCTGAAATAAGGATAGATGCACGCAGGTTGAATACCATTATGATAATGACAAGAATGGTTATGAGAATTTCCAGCGTGAGTGCTTCGTTGAGCGTGTCCAACGTTTCTTCAATGAGTTCGGTACGGTCGTAAAATGGTACGATGGTAACTTGCGAAGTGCGACCATCTGCCAAGGTTTTTGTAGGAAGTCCAGAACTTATTTCGGCAATTTGTGCCTTCACATTATTGATAACTTCCAGCGGATTTGCACCATAGCGAGCGACTACAACACCACCTACGACTTCTGCACCTTCCTTATCGAGAATACCACGTCTTGCAGCAGGTCCCAAATGAACGTTTGCCACGTCTTTAATGCGGATGGAAGTGAAATTTTCAGAATCTACAACAGCACTTTCAATATCTGCGATAGACTTTACGTAACCTAATCCGCGCACGAGATATTCGGCTTGATTGATTTCGAGTGTTTGTGCGCCTATATCTTGATTGCTCTGCTTTACGGCTTTGACCACATCGCCCATACTTACATTGTACTGGCGCATTTTTTCTGGGTCGATATCGACTTGATATTCCTGAACATAACCACCTATGGAAGCCACTTCAGAAACACCACTTGCAGAGGATAGCCCGTACTTTACATAATAATCCTGTATGCTACGCAATTCCTGTAAATCCCAACCGCCAGTCACGTTTCCGTCTTTATCACGACCTTCCAACGTGTACCAAAATATCTGTCCCAAACCTGTGGCATCTGGACCTAAAGATGGGTTGACACCATCGGGCAAAAGGTTTGCAGGAAGTGAGTTCAGTTTTTCCAGTATGCGACTGCGTGACCAATAGAACTCAATGTCTTCTTCAAAGATGATGTAGATGCTGGAAAATCCAAACATAGAAGAACTACGAATGGTTTTCACGCCCGGAATACCGAGAAGGGAAGTGGTAAGCGGATATGTGATTTGGTCTTCAATATCCTGTGGCGAACGCCCTTGCCACTTGGTAAAAACAATCTGCTGGTTCTCGCCAATATCAGGTATGGCATCTACGGCAACTGGGTCTGTGGGCAGAAAGCCAGTTTCCCAATTAAAAGGCGCATTAACCACGCCCCAACCCACAAATAGGGCGAGTAGTAGAACGGCAACAAGTTTGTTTTCTATGAGAAATTTAATGCTCTTATTCAGCATAGCATTTGATTATTAGATAATTGGAATTGCGTGTTGCAAAAAATGGCAAACACGAGTTTTAGCCCACGACAGCATAGCTGTTGGGCTTCATTCTAAAAATCTAACAAATCAAATTAAGAAAGTCTGGTGCAGCACTTGCACATCCCGTTTGACAAAGGGTCGTGGGTAATCTTCAAAAGGAACTTCTTCAGATTCGGTTCCTTCAAAAAGGTTAATATAAGAATAGGTAAAAGCAGCGATGAATGTTTGCTGCTCGAATGAAAGGGTGTCAAATGAAATTTTGAGGTCTTCCTTGCCTTCCTTGACAATTTGCTCGTCAGTACAACAAGACTTTTCAGTCATTTTAGGACTCTCACAACTTTTTACGGGTTGCGCTTTTTCCATTCCGCAACCTTCAGCTTTTGAAAATAAACTGAAATCGACCAAGTTTTCCCCACAATAGTGCATATCCACAGTAAATGACATTGTAGAGAACATCACTACGAAAGCCATCGAAATGGATAATATTTTATGGAACACTTGCTTCATTGTTGCAAAATTACAAAATTTTAACAGTTTTTATTGGGATTAACACAAATTTAATTTGTTGAAAATGTTCACAGAAGCATTTATTTCCAATGTCCAGTTGCAATTAAAAGTCTTTTCATTTTTATGAGATGACCCTCATCTTTAAAATGTTGATGGTTCAGCATCTTCTTAAGTTGACCAATGGTTTCTTTTGAAGTTAATCCTGTCTTTTCACAAAGTTGATGAAACTTTTGAAATTCTTCTAACTTGAATTTTGCCTTCTCAACAAATTGTTCGCCATTTTCAGATTCCTCATAACTTGATTGAATTTCGAAATGTTTTTCTATTGTTCCCGGTTTTCCAATTATCAGTTTTTCAGCATTATTTTGAATAATAGCATTGGTAGTAAAAACGTAATCCCTATCGTGAACCATTCTATGAATTATGGTTTGACCATCAGCAATATTGTTTGGGAAGATTTCCAAATAATATTGAGTATCCAAGGGTAAAGTTATTACAGAGTCAGGATTAAAGAGGCCCTCAAATCGCGTTGATTTTATGCCACGTATAGAAACTGGATTATCACAGGTAATCAATGGTGCATTTTTATCATTGATTCGGTGGACGTTTATTGTACAGTCATATTTGAAGTCCACAAATTCTTTCCATTTTTCCAAATGTTGCACTAAGAATTTTACCCTGTTTCGTTCTTTAAATTCGTGTCTAACTTTATCAATATCCTTTATATTGAACTCGTGCCTTTCTTCTTCAAACGTAAATTTCACATCGCCATTCTCGTCAGCGTACAAAAGCATTCTATCTAAAATTTGGTCTGTAAAGGCATTTTGATGATTAAGAAATCTTGGTGTTCTAAAATAAAGAGAAAGACAGACGTATAATACCTGTCTCTTTTGCTCAGGGGTCAATACCTTCACACTCTCATCGACAAGTAATTTGTATATTTTAGGGAATTCTGAATCTACGTGTTCGGCGTAATGGTGTTCTAAATCATATTTCCTATCAATTTCAGCATTCGGAATTGTGTAAAGATTTTTTTTGAAGCAGATACTTTTTGTGCTAATCTTTTCGAGAAGTAAATCGTCTTCCAGTCTATAGGCATCTACTAAATAGTTTCCCTTTTTGGCTTCGATACCAAAGTTTTTCAAGTAGGAACGTGGTATGTAGTGTTGTTTGATGGGTTCGTTTTTTGCCATATTGTAAATATCTAATTGTATAGTCCAGGAATATAAGTCTTCGGTGTGAGAAATGGAACTGACAATCTCGCCTGTACGGTTTGGTTAAATTTGAAATCTTTAAAATTTGTTATTTCATAAAAATCGTTTCGAGTTGGTTTAGAATTTAAAGCATAGACAACACCAAACGGCGGGAAAGTGATTTCGCCAAGATGATGATATCCTTTTTCTGTTCTTGCCATTCCCCAACCATTTCTTACTTGTTTTGTAACGGTGTGGTACACAAAAACTCTTAAGTCAACTGGCAAGTCCTTTGAATCTTTATCTAAAATAAAATTCGCAAGACCCTCTAAATTTAAAAGTTGGTCGCTTGTATCTATGGCCATAAACATTGCTAATATCTGTTTAATAATATTTAAGGGCTGTATGGCATATTCAAAGGTTATAATTTTTGATGCCCAAATTCTGTTGGTCAATGCCATCATTCCTATATAAGCGAACTTCTTGTAGCTTTCCCCATAGTAACTACCCGTAAGATTATTACAAGATTTACATAAGTAATAACCGCCGGCACCTTGATTACTACGTATTTTTTTACCGTACAAATAACTTTTTTTATCGTGAAGATGGACAGACTTTTGAAAGAATACAGGGTTAGAATTGAAGGCACTTTGTGGCGGAACGTGCTCGAACGTCAATTTTCCATACTTACCGCAGATTCTGCAAATCCCTTCTTTCTTCAACTAATACTTAGTAGTTAAGATTTTTAATTTTTTCAGTTAACCCTATATCTTGAATTCTTTCTTTTGCTTCTCGTTCAACCCTTATACCCAGGCCTTTCGTCTGGTTAATATGGTTTGATGTAAGTTGATTGACATAGGTATAGATTATTCCAACTTCCTTATTCATTTTTGTGTTCCAGTCAAAGTCATACAGCTCTTTCAATTCTTCGGTTGGTGTTGTTCTAAAGACGAAATTTGGATTTTTAAAGTGTCTGCCATCGTCCAGCAATATGACCATAAGAAAGACTCTGCTAAACCCTATTTTAACGTAGCCATCTGCTTGCTTTGTTCCCTTTTTCTGAACGCTTGTAATCTTATTGATTTTTGGCGATTGATTTTCTAAGGATTCTGATTTTACTATTTTACACTCTATACCAACTGCATTGTTTTCGTCGCCTTC
Source organism: uncultured Dokdonia sp. (assembly GCF_947496725.1). Lineage (GTDB taxonomy): Bacteria > Bacteroidota > Bacteroidia > Flavobacteriales > Flavobacteriaceae > Dokdonia. Next base: position 339,942 of record NZ_CANMDS010000003.1, on the reverse strand, counting down.
TTTGTAAAGAAGTATATCAATATCGCCAGGTTTCTTTTTAGGTTCTGTTATTGGTTCTTTCACGCCACTATGATGGATGATAGAGGTTGTTGAAAATAGATTCTTGAATAGCATATGTTTAAAATCGGTATTGCTCATTAACCAATTAATTACATCGTCTTCATTTTCAAAAGTTCTGGTCACACTTGCATCTGGTTCGGGGTTATTTACAAAAAATGAAATTTTTGATGCACCCGTTATAGGTTGTCTATTTGAAATAACAAGCTGTGTAACCTCGTATTCTGGTGGTGGTTCTTTTTGAAAGAAGGCCTTAATTGTTTCTTTAAGTCTCGCCAGTATTTTCATAAATTAAAATGGTAATATTTGGTCAGTAAATTGTTTAAAGATATCGCTGGCAATTGCTTTGTCAAAAGCCTTGGCAGTTACTAAATCATACAGCTTGGTCTTCAATAATTGCCCGAAAGATTTCTTACTGAGTTTGGGAATATCATCTCGTAGCTCATCAAATTCATCAAAGATGATTTGCTGACCAATTCCCAATTTTTCGACTTCTGTTAGGACACCTTTTATAAGTTCTTTCAACTCTTCATCAGAACTACTAATTTTCGTGTAGTCTGTTACTCGCGCTTTTCTTGCCTGCTCTATGGTATACTTGCCTTCCAGCTTCAGCTTAGCGTTCACTTCCCGACCATTCATTGAATCAATTAAACCTTGATTTTCAAGCATCCTTCCATAGTCCCAATCTTCGCCGTGATTCAATTTTACACCATTACCTTCAAGAATCCATTTGATGGAATGGTATTTTCCATCTTTATAGAGGTCGTAAAGTTTTGAAAGAATAAGGTCGAGCACACCTTCGGTGTCCAGATTTTGACGTTCGTTTAAATTAATTTCATCTGGTCGGACAATAGCATCAGAAATGAATAGCATTTTTAGATAATAGTCAAGACCATTAATTTCATCCTTAAGGGCTTGAATTATGTTTTTAATCCTTTGGTCAACACCTAATTTGAAACCAGTATTATAACCTCGCTGGGCTTTGAATTCATATCTAAAGTTTGTGTGTTCAGGTTCAAAGGAAGTTTTTACGTAGTCAATTACTTCGCTTTCCCAATGTTGCTTTTCTTCCTTTAGGCTTTCTAAATCTTCTTCAGTTCTTGAAGATTTATATTTATCAATCAAAGCTTCACCTTCAACCTCGTATTCTTCGATTTTATTTTGGAAATCTATCCATTCGACCTTTAAAACCATACACCTAAAATATTAGGTCGTAAAGGTATAAGAATGAAAATCTAAAATGTTAAAATTATTAAGGAAGATGTTCACAGCGGGTCAACTTTTATCTAAAAATTGACCACGCTATCCAATGCATCATCAGCATCTTTATGGATGAAATTCGTTTATATGGAAGTAATTTATGGACTTAATCGATAGCTGTTTTTCTGGAAGGACCTATCCTTTTTTTAATACGTAATCCAAAGCCTCGTCTTTGATTTCAGCCTTCGATTTACGATTATTTTGAAGCAGCCATTCATTTAGACGATTGATATCAAAAAATATCAATTTACCATTTGGTTTGCTGTGAGGAACGATTCCAGCCGAGGTTAACTTGTACAAATAACTTCGAGAAATACCCGTGTAATTACAAGCCTCTTCCAAAGTAAGTACCTGTTTTCTACCTAATAGTAAGCTCTCGATTCTATCGAGTTTTTCTTGAATTGTGATACTTTCCATCCTAATTTTTTCGCTGTGGAAAACTCTATAGAGTATATATTTTTCTCAGTATAATTCTTGAATTAAAGGTATAAATAACGAGTCTAAAATAAGATTGAAAGTATTGTTACTTATTCACAATAATCACAAGTACAGATACTTAACTTCATTTACGATTAAATGAGTTTAAATTTTATTGCCATTATAAAATTGAATCATAAATAGTTCAACTTGACATTATATATATTTGAGCTGGAAACCCAAGATTCTGAGTTATTAACAATTAAGCAGTTTCTAAAATGTTTAATTCCAACGTCGGGACTAAATTTGCCGCTTCTTTCATTTTCTTGTCAATTATTTTGGCATAGATTTCAGTAGTCCTTATTTCCTTATGCCCTAAGCGTTTTGAGACTGTATAGATGTCCGCCCCATTTTCGAGTAATAATACTGCGTTAGTGTGGCGAGCAGAATGAAAAGTAATATGCTTGGTTATACCAGCAAACATACACCATCGCAGTAGTTGAAGATTCATATGCGCACTATAACGCAAGTTAGTGAAAACCCTATCTTTTGGGTCAGAACGTTCGCCTAACAATTCTCTGGCTTGTTTAGAGATATATAGATATTCCATACCCTCGGTCTTTTTCTGTTTAAAGACTATACGGAAAATTTCATTACCAGAATTGTCAATTCCTTCGTCCCTAACTTCAGACCACGTTAGCTTATGAATATCCGACCATCTTATGCCTGTTAATGCAGAAAATAGAAAGGCTTGTTTGAAAACTTTAATCTTGCAAGGTGTTTTTGCAAGGCTTTTTAATTCATCTGAAGTTAGATATTCTCTTTTGGATTCACCCATTGCAAACCCTTTAACTTTAACAATAATATTTTCTTTCAAATAGCCTTCTTCAAATGCAGCTCGCATACAAGCCTTAAATTTATTGAAATAGGTATGCTTCGTATTTTGAGATAAGTTTTTCTCGCTCTTAGTTACGGCAACAGTATCAAGGTGTTTTTTAAACCCTTTTATAAAATCAATATTAATATCATTAAAGGTAGTGGTGTAAGGGCAATATCTTTCGATGTGTTTCTGTGCTGCATCCCAATTATCGTAGTTACCCTTTGTTTGATAACGTTCTTCCTTTTTAAGATTGTAGAACTCTATAAAACTTGTCCTTCCTCTTGAATTATTCTGAATTTTATATTTACCCTGATAGACTTCGGCTTTACGGATAGCTAATATTTGTTGTGCCAACTCAAGCTGTTCTTTGTTTTTCTTTCTTTCAGAAGCTGTATTAGGAATAGTAATAAGATAAAGCTCTAAGTACTCAAATTCTCGGATATGCTTTATCTTTCCCTCGGTAGTAGTTTTATGACCTTTATAGTATTCGATATAGAGGCTCGTTTTTCCACTTTTTAATTTCTTCTTTCTTAGATGGATTTTCATAACAGGTGTAATTTTTACACCTCAGGTGTAAAAAATAATTTCGAGGTGTAAATTAGATGTAATAAAAGTATGAAAATCGGATAACCAAGAGAAAGTAAAACTTCGAGAGTTATTAACAGTCATTTGATTTACAGGCAATTAAACCCAATTGAAATCAAATAATATTAGCAACTATTTCCCAATACAAAAGTTTGCAAAGATGTTGCCCAGTAGCTCATCGTTAGTCACCTGGCCAGTAATCTCCCCAAAGTGGTAGAGCGCCTCACGTATATCTATCGCCATAAGGTCGCCAGAGAGGCCGGTGTCAAGACCATACTGTACTTTTTCTATTTCTTCTAGGGCTTTGAGGAGGGCATCATAGTGACGTGAGTTTGTAACTATGGTCTCGTCATTGCGCAGGGCGCCTGTGTTTACAAAGTCTAAGAGTTTGTTTTTAAGAGCGTCTACACCTTCGTTTTCTTTGGCAGAGAGTAGGTGTAGGTTGTCTATTTTTGTCGCTATCTCATTGAGTTCTGTAGGAGATAGGGCATCTATTTTATTGGCCACAACAAGTAGTGGCTTGAGTGGGAATTGATTTTTAATTTTTTCTATCTCAAGTTTTACGCTGGCTGTCTGGTGTATGACTTCGCTAGCGGTGTGTAGTAATACAACTACTTGTGCTTGTTTTATCTTTTCAAAAGTCTTTTTAATCCCAAGACCTTCTATCACGTCTTGGGTCTCACGTATCCCTGCTGTATCTATAAATCTAAAGCCTATCCCGCCTATAGATAGCTCGTCTTCTATAGTGTCTCTGGTGGTACCCGCTATGTCAGACACGATGGCACGCTCCTCATTAAGCAAGGCATTGAGCAGGGTAGACTTGCCCACATTAGGTTCTCCTACAATGGCTACAGGTATACCGTTTTTTATAACGTTACCGGTGGCAAAGGAGTCTATAAGGCGCTTGAGTACTTTTGTAATACGGGCTATGAGGTCTTTAAACTGGGTACGATCTGCAAACTCTACATCTTCTTCAGAGAAGTCTAGTTCTAGTTCTATAAGTGAGGCAAAGTTGAGTAGCTCTTGTCGCAGTTGTGCAATCTCGTTAGAGAAGCCACCACGCATTTGCTGCATTGCTATCTGGTGTGCTGCCTCATTATCACTTGCAATAAGATCTGCCACGGCTTCTGCCTGGCTCAAGTCCATCTTACCGTTTATAAAGGAGCGCAGGGTAAACTCTCCAGCCTTTGCTGCTCTACAGCCAGAGCGCAGTAAGAGCTGTATAATCTCTTGCTGTATATAGCTTGAGCCGTGACAAGAGATCTCTACTGTGGGTTCTCCAGTATAAGAGTTTGTGCCCTTAAAGAGGGATACAAGTACCTCGTCTATGGTGCGCTGCCCGTCCATAATATGCCCTAGGTGTATGGTGTGGGTTTTTTGATTTGCAAGTACTTTGCCGCTTACAGATTTAAAAATGGGTGAGCATATGGCAAGTGCTTCTGGACCAGAAACGCGTATCACGGCAATGGCTCCAGCTCCTGCAGGACTGGCGAGGGCAACTATGGTGTCTTGTATATTCATCACTGCAAAATTAAACAAACGTGTAACATTTTCGCGTAAGCGTAGACGTATATGTTAATCAATCAAAAATCTGTTATTATGGAAATTATACAACAAACACCACACGTAAGGGAAGACAAAACGCTTCTAGTACTCACACATTTATCACAGCTGTTACATTATGTAGTAGGTTTTGGCGGTCTTATCGTACCGCTCATTATCTGGGCGGCAAATAAGGAGCGCGTGCAAGAACTAGATGAAAATGGAAAGCAGATACTTAACTTCCAGATAAGCCTTATTGTATATGCACTATTGAGCATACCGGCTATCCTTCTACTAGGCCTGGGGCTCATCACATTACTAGGAGTCGCTATCTTAGGGTTTGTACTACCTATTGTAAATGCCGTAAGAGTAAATAGGGGAGAGAAGCCTAATTATTATATAAGCATCAAGTTTTTAAGCTAGCGGGCGGAGATATTTTTTATCCATCCAGAAAGTACCAAATGGAATGATAGAACACAGCAGTACAATGGCAAGTGTTTTATTGTTCCATTTTAATACGGGCTTCATCATAATAGCCATCACGACATAGGCAAGAAATAAAAAACCGTGTGCCATCCCGATTACTTTGTTTGGCGCACCATTGTCAAAAGCATATTTTAACGGCATCGTGATAAAGAGAATCACAAGAAATGAAACTCCTTCTAGTAAACTAAGTATTCTAAAGCTTTTGAGCATTGTTTATTTTTTTGACAAAAATAATACGCAACGTAAAATGAGCCAACAATAAGCCGCACTTATTCTACCGCAAAGAGGATAAGCTGGTTAAGCTGGTTCCCAAAAGAGTTAAAATTATTATCAGAAATAATTATAAGTGACCGTTTCCCACTCTCTAGTACGGGTCCAAAGGTCATTCCCTCTATATTATCTATCATACCATCTGTAAGTTGTGGTCGCAAGGTCTCCATATCTAGTAAAAGCGTTTTAGTAACAGGAGTATATGAGGCTTCCTGCAAGCTTGCTATATCACGTACATCTGTAGCACCAGCGGTATTTACCTTATAAATCTTGACATCATTACCGCCATCACTATGGCCAGAGGCATAAGAGCGCTCTAGTACCAGAAAAAAATCTTTATCATAAGAGAGGATCTCTGTCACACCATTTACCTCTAGCTTGCCAGGTCTTGCCACCTTATCTAGTAGATACACATACTCTGCTGCAAAGGTGCCATCTGCCTCTATATGTGCCATACGCACCGGTGACTGTGCTTCTTTATACGTAGGTTCATTACCGTCTTGTTTAAGCGGTAACTCTGTGGTAAGCCAGTAGCTATTATCGCTATAGTCTCTTGTGAGTGCTTCAAAAACGCCATTATTACGAGGTCCTTTATCCTTTTGAGAGATCAAAAACTTAGGTGCAACCGTCATATCTTTTACATAAGCTCCGTCTTGTGATGCCATACGTACAAAGGGCTGTATCCCTTTTGCCACATTGCCCTCACTGCTCCATATAATGTGATTATCATTTGTAACGCGCAGCGCCTCGGGATCTGCAATGCCAGGTGTAAAGACGCTGTCCTTATCCTTAAAATAGGTAACTGCTGTAAACACAGGTTGTGATATACCGGCAGCGCTAGTTGCTATGCGCGCTGTATAAAATCTAGGGTGTGCTCTGTCATCACAAATCATAAACCACTGTCCGTTTGCATAATCTATAGAAGAGAGACCGCCCACCTTAGTCCCGTTATAAGTGGTAGCTGCAGGTATAATAGTCTCATCTATAAAAGTGAGCGCTGTAATTTCGGCCTTAGCGGTGCTTTTTACGCCTTTTGGTAAGGAGTTGCAAGAAGTTATGAGTAATAAACAAAGAAGCGGGAGTAGGCTACGTAGCTGCATAGGTGCATATCATTTTAGGTTACAAAGGTCTGTCATTTTATGATAATATAACGTTATCATTCTAGATTAAGGGCGTGGTAAATTTTCACAATACTTTAAAATAGTATGTTTCCGCTTTCGCGAAAGCGTGATTACCTTTATACAAAACTCAATCACAATGGAAGATTTAAAAGATAAAGTTGCCCTCATCACGGGCGGTACCAAAGGAATAGGGAGAGGCATAGCCGAAGCATTACTACATCAAGGAATGAAAGTAGCCATCACCGGAAGGGATGAAAAAAGCACTAAAGAAGCTGCCACAGAGCTCACCGAAAACGATAATTACATACTAGGCGTCGCTGCAGATGTAAGAGATTACAATAGCCAGCAGGCTGCTGTAAAGGCAACGCTTGACAAGTTTGGGAAGATAGATGTACTCATTGCAAACGCGGGCTTGGGACATTTTGAAAATATTACAGATATGACACCCCAGCAATGGAACGAGACTATAGATACAAACCTCACGGGCGTATTTTACTCTGTAAAAGCGTCGCTAGAGGCTATAAAAGAGTCAAAAGGGTATATGATTACCATCTCTAGCCTTGCGGGTACTAACTTCTTTGAGAAGGGCACGGCTTATAATGCGAGTAAATTTGGCCTTACAGGGTTTTCACAAGCCTTAATGATGGATGTACGTCAGGATGATGTTAAGGTAACGACTATTATGCCTGGGTCTGTGAGTAGCCATTTTGGTGGGAGAACGCCAGATGAGGGTACAGACTGGCGCATACAACCAGAAGATCTAGGGCAACTCACTGTAGACTTGCTTAAGATGCACCCTAGAACGCTACCTAGCAAAGTAGAGGTGAGACCAGCAAAACCACCCACAAAATAAGTGCATAAAAAAAGCCTCAAATTGATATTTGAGGCTTTTTTTTATTTGTGACTTATAGGCTTAGTAATCTCTAAGCGCCTGTACATACACACGTAGTTCGTCTTCATTTGTCTTTTTGTCTATATTTTTTATAAGAGACATAAAGTAGTGAAAACTCTCTTCTGGAGTACTTTCGGCAACTTCTACTTCAGAGATGATTTCATCATTCTCATCTGCGATATCCTCATCTTGTGGGATAGGGATGGCAAAAGTTCCATACTCTTCTATATGCTCTGCAGAGAGGCGTGTAGCCTTTGCAAGTAATGGTAGTTGTTCTGTAATAGTATGTGGGCGTAAAGCTTTAAGGTCTTCAACTACGGTATTTGTAATGATTCCGTTTTGAGCAACATCAGCGATCAATTTTTTGATCAAGTTTACGGCTTTACTATCTTGTAATGTATTCATTGCAGGTGGTGGTTTAGTAACTGTATTGGTATTGTTACAAAAATAGGTTTTTGAATCGCTTCTTGCCACTATTTTTTATTTTAAATTCGCTACAGGTAATCACTTCTTAATGAGTAAACGAGCACTTAAAAAACATCTTACCACCTTAGATAACGCTGCCTTACAAGAGCAAATTATCGAGTTATATGACCGTATACCAGCGGTTAAGACCTATTATGATTTTGTTTTTAACCCTAAAGAAGACAAGCTGGTAGACGAAGCAAAGGTTAAAATAAGTAATGAATATTTTCCTACCCGCCGTAAACGAGCAAGAAAAAGGAGGTCTGTTGCTCAAAAATACATCAAGCACTTTAAAACACTAGGGATAAACCCCTTACTACTTGTAGACGTAATGCTTTTTAATATTGAGATAGCACAAACCTACGCCCAGGGTACCACACCACAACCAGATGCTTTTTATAAAAGTATGCTCAACTCTTTTAAAGAACTTGTGCAGTATGTGACCTATCATCATTTACTAGAAGAGGTAGGAGATCGCATAGAGCGCATTGTAAGTCTTACCGAAGATGAGCGCTGGCCTAATGCAGCACTTTTTGACGAAGCAGCAGACCCAGAGTAAGATTTTGTAAGATTAGTACTATTTTTTTTGCGGTACGCTTTCGCGAAAGCAGAAAAATCCCTTAGTTTTGCAAGATTCACTTTTAACCGAAGAAACCTACACTTTTGAGCGACCTCATTAAAGAAAAAGACACTCCAGAAAAGAAATTATACGACTACCAGCTGAAGGATCTAGACGCCGTTTTTAGCGTGATGGATAGAACCACTCCAGATTATAACCTGTTGTATCAGCTGCCTACCGGCGGTGGTAAAACGGTAATATTTTCTGAGATTGTACGTAACTATATAAAACGTGCAAATAAGAAGGTAGTTATCCTTACACACCGTATTGAGCTCTCTAACCAGACCTCGCGTATGCTTACGGAGTTTAAGGTGCCTAATATGATTATAAGTAGTGATGTAAAAACCCTAGACGAAGCAGATGATTATATGTGCTACGTAGCAATGGTTGAGACACTCACAAACAGACTACAAGAAGAGCAAATCACAATGGAAGATGTGGGGCTCGTAATTATAGATGAAGCACACTATAACTCGTTTAGAAAACTCTTTAGCTACTTTAAAAATGCTTTTATACTAGGTGTGACAGCAACACCGCTAAGTTCTAACATAAAGTTGCCTATGAAGGACAACTATCAAGAACTTATGATAGGAGAGAGCATACCTGCACTTATAAAAAGAGGGTTCTTGTCTAAGGCAGAAACCATAAGTTATAATGTAGGACTAAGTACCCTAAAGCTGGGTATTAATGGAGATTATACTGTAAAATCTTCTGATATCTTATATACAGATGCCTCTATGCAGCAAAAGCTGCTTAGCGCCTATGAAGATCAATCTAAAGGTAAGAAGACCCTTATTTTTAATAATGGTATTAATACGTCTAGATACGTACACGAGACTTTTAGACAAGCGGGATACGACATACGCCACTTAGATAACACAAATAGTGCTAAGGAACGTGCAGAGATATTAGACTGGTTTAAAAACACACCAGACGCGATACTTACCTCTGTAAGTATCCTTACAACAGGTTTTGATGAACCTACGGTAGATACCATTATACTCAACAGAGCAACAAAGTCGCTTACACTTTACTTCCAGATGATAGGTCGTGGGTCACGTATAGCGCCTGGTAAGACTACCTTTAAAGTATTAGATTTAGGTAACAATGCTGCACGTTTTGGTCTTTGGGAAGCACCTATAGACTGGAAAGAGATATTTGCATACCCAGATTTTTACCTTGAAAATCTAATTGCAGATGAGGAGATAGAGCGCAACTTCACATATGTAATGCCTCCAGACCTTCGTAAAGAGTTTGCAAATACAGAAAAGATACACTTTGATATAAAGAAGGAATATAAAAAGGTAATTAAAGAAGGTAAGAAAGCAAAGACCGCACTAGAAAATGCCATCGAGCAACACGCACAGATGGTGGTAGAAAACAGTGAAGACGTTTTTGATGCTCGTGTGCTGGCTCGTAAATTACGAGATGATATTGCTTATAGAGTACGCCAGTATTCTTATAGTATTATGAATAATACTCAAAACTATAGAGACTGGCTACAAGAAGATTACGAGCGTAAGTTAAAGCGTAGGATTAATCAGATATGTCGTGAGCGAGATATGTAATATCTCTAAATAATAAAATATAAAAGAGCCCAAACAATACGAGATTGTTTGGGCTCTTTCATTTTAATCATTTACAGCTCACTAAGATTTCATCTCAGTGGCATAGGCTTGTACCTCGTCAAGTACGCGTAGTAAATTACCACTCCATAGTTGTTCTATTTGTGCTTCTGTATACCCTCTCCTTACAAGTTCTACAGTAACATTCATCGTTTCTGAAGCATCGCTCCACCCTTCTATACCGCCACCACCATCAAAATCTGATGAGATGCCTACGTGATCTATTCCCATCTTCTCAACTAGGTAATCTATATGATCTACAAAGTCTGTCACATCTACAGCAGGAGGGAGGTCTGTGCGTTGTGCGAGTTTCTTTTTTTGTACCGGTAGCATTACGGTTGTATACTTCTCATAGTATTCTGCTCGTTGCTCTTGTGGTAAAGCCATTACCTCTTTGCGCTCCATCCATTTAAGACCTATAGAGTCTGCAATTTCTTTTAGTATTTGCTGTGCTTCGGCTTCATAGGCATCGTGCTTTTCTGTGTTTAGGTAGCTTTTAAAAGCCACTGTCTGTACAACGCCACCGTTTTCTACCATCCACTGTAATTGCTCATCATCGAGATTACGGCTGTGGTTACATAATGCTCTCGCAGAGGAGTGTGAAGCGATTATAGGTGTCTCACTTAGTTCTATCATTTGTCGCATAGCTTCTTTACTAGGGTGTGATACATCTATCATCATACCTACGCGGTTCATCTCTGCAATAACCTCTTTACCTAGATCACTTAGACCATTGTGAAGCCATACATCATCTGCCTCACCGGTATTACTATCACTTAGCTGGCTGTGGCCATTATGAGCAAGAGACATATAGCGCGCACCTAGGTCGTAAAACTTCTCAACGTTTGTAATGTCTGTACCTACAGGATATCCGTTCTCTATCCCTATCATTGCTACTTTTTTACCAGATTTCCAGATCTCTCTAGCTTCTTTTGCACTTGTGGCTAGCTGGATTTGCTCTGGAGCTATCTCTTCACAAAGTTTATGGATTGCGTCAAATTTTGACATAGCATTTTCATAGGCGGCTTTATAGCCTTCTTCATTAAGTTCACCTTGACCTGTGTAAACGATAAACCAAGGCACATCTAGACCGCCTTCTTGCATTTTTGGTAAGTTTACTTGAGAGGTAAGCTTTTGTGTATAATTTATAGAGTCTGTAAAGTTCTTGACGTTTATATCACAGTGCGTGTCTAGCGTCATAACATTTTTATGGATGGCCGTAGCCTTTGCTATAAGTTGGCTTTCTGTCATTTTTTCTGGAGTTTTTACTTCTTTCTCTTGACAAGATTGTAAGAGTAGCACACAAGCAACAACATAAAATAGTTTATTCATTGGTTAGGATGTTTGGATTAAGCATCCTAAGGTACTAAAAATGTCTGCTTTATTGTCTAAAAGATATGGCACTATATAACAAAAAGAAAACCCTAGCGCATATAGCAACTAGGGTCTTCCAAACTAACCAACCAAAGTTATTATCTCCTATCCTCTTCTTGATCTCGTAGTGGTTGCTCTACTTGATTTTTTATTTGATGAAGATCTAGCGCTTGTACTTCTTGTGCTGCGCTGTGATGTTGCTTTACGCTGTGTACTACGTTGTGAAGTTGCTTTTCTTGCATTAGTACTTCTTGATGTAGTTGCTCTCTTTTGAGAAGAGCGTTGCGTTGTTCTCGCCTGTGGGCGTGATGTTCTGTTACTTGCTACAGACTTATTGCTAGAGCGTTTTGTCGCTGTTCTAGTAGTAGGTCTTGTTGCTGGTCTCGTAGTTCTAGTAGAAGCCTTGCGAGCTGTATTACCAGATCTTGACGTTATCGCCTTTGTACTTCTGCTTGAATTTCCTCTTGCTGTTGTAGTAGGTCTCCCACGTTGAGCACCATCACGAGCTACTGCAGTATTTCTTTTTGCATTTGTAGTTCTTGCAGCTGTATTACCTCTTGAAGTAGTACGGTTTGCACGGCTTATGGTTCTTTGTGAGTTTCCTCGACTTGCTACTCTACCAGTATTTGCACGAGTAAAGCGAGCATTGTTACGATCTACATTATCACGACGACCATTATTATGTGCTACACGACCTCTATCTGGACGTCTAAAGTCTCTACGAGCATTTCTATATCCATTATTATAACCTCTGTAATAGTTGTTTCTATGAAACGCGTAGTTATAACGTATAGGAGTGTAAAATCTTCTGTAAGGCGTTGTATACACTAGACATCTATTAAAGAGTGGTCTATAGTAATAGTTGTGATATGGGTGAAATACATAGTTTCTGTTATACACATTTATAAAACCTGTGTAGTGTGAAAAAGCGCCAAAGTTATTATAGAATACCTGTAAGCCACCTACACGAGAGATTCTGTTGTTTCTGTAAAAGATATTTACATCACCTGCTTGTGAGATACGACCATAGTTGTCATAATATAGAGGTGTATTTTCTATCTGTATCACAGCTCCATACTCATCATACTGTACGTAAGGGTCATAATCAAAACCTGTGTTAAAACTTATCCCTACAGGTCCAGCGTTTACAGATAGACTTACGCCCTCTACATATTCTGGAATGTAAAAATCAAATTCGCCATCTGGAAAGACAGAAAACTCTATCCCGTTTTCTACAAAGATGTATTTACTTCCGTCGTAAACTGTTCCTCGTCTTATTGATGTATCTTCTTCTGCTGCATAGGTACTTCCTGCAAAGGTGAGTAGACCTATAAATAATAATGCTATCTGTTTCATAATATTCGTTTTTTATCAATGTGGATTGATGTTCACGATTACCTAAATACAAGTAGCGTGCCAAAGTCCGAAAACGTTATCGTGTTAAGAGGGTGTGTATATACGCTTTCGCGAAAGCGCAACAAGTGTTAATCATATTTAACTGTCTGAAATACATTTATTTGCAATCTAATTTGTTTTGATAATTCTATATGTATCTATGATAAATTATGGTATTTGAAATATCCCATATTCTTATAAAAATAATTTTGAGTAATGGGTAAATTGTTAATTATCTGTTATTTAAAAAGACAGCATTTAGATTTTAAAATACCTTTACAATAAAAAAGCTATGCATAAGTCAACCACAAAAAAACACGCAGATTTTCAAGATCCCTATCGTCGTTCGTCAAATTTTAGACGCATTATCCCAAAGGAAACTTTTGCCGTAGAGGGTGATGGCAACGTGACTTTAGATACAGAAGAGAACTAGGCACGAGCCTAAAATCTATTTACACAATAAGAGAAGCCTTTTTATCAATATGATAGAGAGGCTTCTTTTTTTTTGCTTTCGCGAAAGCGTAAAACCCCATTGTTAAACTTCTCTCAATACACTTCACAAAAACTATTAAAGCCACTTTGCTCAGCACACAATCCTTGTAATTTTATAAAAAAAACCAAACAAGATATTATGGAAAGAGAGATAAAAGGAGATTTTAGAACCATTAATCCGCATACCGAAAAAGAGATTGCAACCTATACATACTTTACAGAAAGTGAAGTAAATGATGCAATAGACAATTGTCACGAAGCTTTTCTAGAGTGGAAAGATAAGTCACTAGAGGAGCGTGCCACTATTATAAAAAACATAGGCAAGGAGCTTAAAAATCATAAAGAACAACTCGTACAATTAATAACAGACGAGATGGGGAAAGTGGTGACACAAGGAGGATCTGAAATAGATTTGTGTATAGGCATAACAGAATATACTGCAGCAAATGCAGGAAAAGAATTAGAACCTATAGAGCGTGATTTACCAAATGGAGGTAAAGGAATCATTACCTACTCACCAGAAGGTGTAATATATAGTATACAACCGTGGAATTTTCCAACATACCAACCACTACGTGTTGTGATAGCAAACTTAATGGCTGGTAATGGAGTACTTCTTAAGCACGCACAAAATGTGACTGGAAGTGCATTGCTCGTAGAAGAAGTACTACGTAAAGCAGGTGTGCCAGAAGGACTTTTTAAAGTACTAGTAATAGATCACAGCCAGTCTAATGATGTCATTAAGAATGATAAAGTACGTGGTGTAACCTTTACAGGAAGCTCTGCCGGTGGACGCAAGGTAGCCGAAAAAGCTGGTGCTGCCATCAAGAAAACAGTTCTTGAGCTAGGTAGTAATGATGCATATCTAGTTCTAGATGATGCAGATATTGAAATGGCTGTAAAGGCTTGTGTGCAAGGACGCCTTATTAATAATGGAGAAACCTGTATCGCTGCCAAACGTTTTGTGGTGGTAGATAAAGTGTATGATGCTTTTAAGGAAGGATTTGTACAGGGTATGAAAGATGCCGTAATGGGAGATCCTAACAATGAAGATACACAGCTCGGACCTATTGCACGTGAAGATTTAAGAGATTTACTTGCAGAACAGGTAAAAGAAAGTGTAGAAAAAGGTGCCGTGATAGAAGTAGGAGGAGAGGTGCCAGATAACACGGGGTATTATTACCCATCTACCGTATTAAGTAATGTAGAGCCAGGGCAACCCGCTTATGATGATGAGCTTTTTGGCCCAGTAGCATCACTTATACGTGCAAAAGATAATGAAGATGCGATGCGCATTGCAAATGATAGCCGTTTTGGACTAGGAGGAGGAATCTTCTCAAAAGACGAAAAAGCTGCTATACAACTTGCACAAAAGCACTTTGATACCGGGATGGTATTTGTAAACTCATACGGACTTGCTCAGCCTATGATGCCTTTTGGAGGCGTAAAAGACTCTGGGTATGGTAGAGAGCACGGAGGTTTTGGACTTAAAGAGTTTGTAAATGCAAAATCTGTAATGCTCGTAGAGGAGTCGTAAGAAATACGCTTTCGCGAAAGCGAACTAAAAATCCATATTATGATGAGGGCTTCAAGGAAATTTTCCTTGGGGCCTTTTTCTTTATCCAGAATAAAATACCTAACGATATTGCTGCACAACTAGAAAAACCTATAAAAAGCGGTAGGGTAGTGTTCTCTACAAAGCGGCCTATAAAGGTACTTATAGGTACAGCCATAAGTGTGGAGATGAGCCCAGTGATAGCCGCTCCTATACCAGCAATATGACCTACTGGCTCCATTGCAAGCGCACGTAAGTTTCCAAACATAAAACCTATACAAAAGAACTGTAGCGCAAAGAAAGCGACAAGTATATAAATAGAAGGGTGTAACACATCATAAAATAGTATTACATATAGTAATGACACACAAAAAAAGCCTGCAAGGGCATAGGTAACTAGTTTTTCCATCCCTAGACGCACTACCAGCGTGGCATTAAGAAGTATGGCGGCACCTATAGAGGCTGCTAGACCTGCAAATATGTATGGAAACTCATCTTCGAGGCCATATTGATTTTCAAAAATTTGCTGGCTGGCACTTAGGTATACTAGAAAAGAGCCAACGATGAATCCCTGTATAATAGTAAATGCGATGGTGCGCTTGTACTTTATGGTTTCATAAAAGCCACTTAAAATTCGTTTTACTGAGTAAGGTATGCGCTTGTCTGGGGTGAGTGTCTCGTGCTGGCGTTTCCAAAACCAGAACATAACAAGCACACTTATAATAACCTGTACTATAAAAATACCTTGCCAGTTCCAGGTGTCTAAAACTACTTTTCCCATTGCTGGAGCAACGATGGGTATGAGTAAAAAAACTACCGTTACAAAAGACATTATGCGTGCCATATAATCTCCTTCATACAGGTCTCTTATAATAGCAACACAAATAGTACGCGGTGCAGAAAGTCCAACTCCTTGTAATATTCTACCCAAAATCATCACTTCAAAACTACGCGTGTAAACACATATAAATGAAGCGATTATAAAAATAAAAAAACCTATATAAACCGACGATTTACGCCCGCGAGCATCTGCCAGTGGCCCAAAAATAAGCGGACCAATACCTAGCCCTAAAAAGATCATTGTGATGAGCAGTTGGTTATCTGCCGGTGTCTTAGTTTGTATGGCTTCTCCTATGATATCAAGAGCAGGAAGCAATGCATCTATAGCGAGCGCCGTGACAGACATAAGTGCTGCCATAAGGGCGATAAATTCTATTTGCGAACTACGGGATTTTTGCATCCGGCAAAAGTACGCCGTATTTATAAGCTAGCCGTTGCTATTTCCTTAAAGGAATATTAAAAATGTGTGACCTTAACGCATAAAAAAGCCAGCAACAGCTGGCTTTGTAAATCTCACTAGGGTAGTAGCTCTATAAATCTAGATCTCCAGACTGTCCTAGATCTTGCTTGTTACCAGTTAAGGCTCCCAGTCCCATTTTAAATAAAGTAGTAATCATACCATCTTTTGTGTCCCAGTAATGTGCTTCTTGCGGTACGACCTTGATAGCTGTAATGTTTGGGTCTGTAGGCCCGTTAAACCAGGCATCATCGCTGGTTGTGTACAGCTTTTTTATGGTCTCCAGATCGTTGTAAATAAAGGCTTGACCGTAGATGCTCATATACTCCATCGCTGTAGGCTTTGAGTAGAGTAGTTGTACGTCTTTGTCTTTATGGATAAAGCTATTGTGATCACTGTCTTTATTACTTAAAAACCAGAGACTTCCTTCTTGATCACACTTTTTTGTACTCATAGGGATCACGTGAGTAGGTCTTGCGCCCAGATTAGTCTCAAACATCGCATAGTCTATGCTTTCGGCTAGTTCTTTCAGTTTATCGTATGCTTCTTGATTAGATAGATTCTTTGTGCTCATAATGTTTCTTTTTTCATAAAGTTAGCGCTCGTATGAGGCAATCGCTAGGTCTTTAACGCCAGTTTATAAAGGTTTAACGAGCTTTTAGCACTGTGTGGAGTATTTGTTATGAGTGAGGTTACGCTTTCGCGAAAGCGTACTCAAAACCCAATAAAAGCATAGGGGAGACACTCCAAAAAATAAACTTATAGATACCACGCTAGACAGATATTTATAATACCGAAAAGGGTGCTAACTCGCTATAAACTAGTCTCTAAAATGTAATTTATTTGTATTTTCAGCTAGCTAATGAGGTGTTTATGAAATTATTTAATCGTTTTAGAAAGAATGTAATAGCAGGCAGCGGTCTCAAAAAGTACCTTTTATATGCTGTAGGAGAGATCATATTGGTCGTTTTTGGGATACTTATAGCACTGGGTATTAATCAGGCGTCTGAGGAAGGTGATAAGCGCAAGGAAATGTATCGCATTGCAGAGTTAGTACAATCTCAAATGAAAGATGATGAGAAAAACATAGAGAAGACTTTAAAAGAACTGGATTTACTTGAAAAAATGATTGATACGGTTTTATATAAAACGCCACAAAATAAGTCTATAGATGCAAACTGTGAGAGTTGTTTTCAAGTTTTATTAGGATCGCCAGTGCCCAATACATCTGTGCGTGTTCCTAATCTTATAAGACAGAATCCCTTAGTTAAGGGAAATATTGAAAAACAGTTACATAAGATAGAACTTCTTTATAATGATGCTTTACAGCAACAGGAGCTTTATGATCAAGTAGTGTATGATCAACTCACAGAAAATATTAATCATTGGAAAAATAATTATGACTGGTTTGCCGGATACTTATCTAGAGGTAGCTGCGAAGGAGATTGTTTAGACTATTTTCAAAATAGTCCCGATTATAGAAACCGTGTGGCATACTTTGAGTTTACTATTGTTATAGCATACTATGCAGAGCTTTATATTTTAGGAAAACAGATTAAAAAGGAGCGTGAGGTACTTGAGGCCTTGTTATAGGTTTTTAAATATTCTATTTGACATAATATAAATTATAATACAAATTGATATATCTAAAAAAGAGTGGATAGCGCGCTTTTCAGCGCTATTTGACATAGTTACAGATATAACCCTTCGTTTTTTCTTTTGCTTATAATTCGCTTATATGGGAAAACGTGCAGGATGATTTTGTTTGAGCGATTTTCAGGAATTGTGTTTTTGTCTTGAAAATAAATCAAGGCTGCATAAAACTTTGGAAACACGGACGAGCGTTAAGAAAATGTCTAGAGACATTTTTAGTGAGTAGCGAGCCTGTGGCGTTGGCGCTCAATCGCTATATTTTAGAAAACATTCTAACTCTTAAGACTGTTTTGAACTAGTATTAAACCTTGTTATTGTTAAGAATATGTATTGCTAGACCTCTAAAATATGCACGCTCATTCCCCTATTGTTTTGATCAAAGTTTTCTGAGGCCGTTTAGCCAACGCTCCATCTCTGGGTAAAAGTGTCGATTCTATTTTACATAATATTTGAAAACTAAGATTTTAGTTTGTCAATCATATTTTCTAACGAATACTTTGCTAATTCTGGAATTGTGCTACTGGATACTTTAATCTCCCAATTAGATAAACTAGGCATTAAACTTACTTCATTATTTATTAATATATTGCTGTTTGATTGTGATAAATCTTCTGATGGAATTAAATAAACAACCTTTGGTTCTTTATCTACTATTAATACTAGAGCAATAAACAGTTTATTTCTTAATTCTCCTAAATCTTGTTTAGATAATTTAATACTGCGTTGTACGGTGTCTAAATCAATAGATTGTAGGTGTATTTGATTATCTCCAATTAAAAAATCAACTCCTTCCCCCCCATTTTGTTTGGGTTTTAATTCTAAATCTTAGTTTTTTAGTATTGATTTTATAAATTCTAACATAATACCAAATTAATAGTAGTTATTGAAATTATTGCATCCAAAGACAACATAATAATCCATCTGTACCAATTCGGAAATTATGTTCATATAATTCAGTTTCTAAATGTTCTTCTATTCCAAAATCTTCAGGAAACCAATCTAAAGCTTCAACTAGCACAGGTTTTTCTTCCAAACCTTGTCCGTTAAAAAAATCCCCTGCAACTGAACCCACAGGAGCTTTACTTCCATAGGATAAAAACTTAAGGGGGAAACCTGCGGATTCAGTCTTCCATTTTACTATTCCATTTTCCATATATATAATAGAAATCGAAAAGTCCCCCAAATCTTTATATTTTAATAATGTTGCAGTTTGTGATGTTCCAAAATATTCAGCCGTATCTCTAACTAAATCTAAACTCATTCCATTACCTTTAACTCTCAATTTGTATAAATCGCTTGGCATCAATAATTCAGAAGCAAATTGATTAGCTTCTATTTCGTGTTTGCCATTTGCATACCATTCATTGAGTGTCTTATCAGTATCTGAAAATAATTTTGAAAGCCCTTTATGTAAAGTCAAATGCCCAATTTCGTGAGCGAGTATAAATTTTTTCCTAGACTCAAAGCCTACTTTAGAATCAATTGTTATAATTGCGTTATTACCATTCATCAAGATCCTTCCATCCGAACCTTCTAAATTAGATTCTTTTACATATGCATTAGATGCAAATGCAATTTCATTTAAACTCAAATCTCCTGGTTTTGACCATCCTAGAGAGTTTAGTAGCTTATTTGCTGCTATTTGAGCCTTATTTAATACCATCTTCGTCTTCCAATTTATCTTTTATAGAAGAAATAAATGTTAAGAAGTCTTGGTCTTCATTAATAGCTTCAATATCTTTTTCGGTTAGTTCTTCAAACTTACTAAACAGCTTAACCATTTCAACTCTTTCTGCAGGAGCAAATAATTCTTGTAGTTTTTCCAAACCAACCTTTTTCAACGAAATAAACTGTTCTTTAAGTTCTTCAAATTTTCTCTTCTTCAGTATTGCCTTTGCTTTAGTTCTATGAAGCATTACATTTTTTAAATGTACAGAGATAAAAGGATTTTCGTCATTGAGTTCACTAACAAAATCAGCAGGCTCCTTATGGTAGTTAATTTCCATAAATAAGCCATAAAGATTTCTTAATGTTTTTAATGCGTTATCGGTTTCCATTATCTTTTATTACTTCTTTTTTTATTTGTCTTAATAATTTTTCTTTTATTTTATCTAACTGTTTGGGTGTTATTCCAATTAATTCTGCAATATCCTTCCTTGTATAACCTTCTTTAATACATTCCCAAAACATAATTAAATCATCATCATTAGATTCTAAAATGAATTCTTCTATTTCTTTATGTAGCTCTTCTATTTTTAATAAATCTTCTTCATTTATTTCTTCATCTCCTTCAAGGTCGTAAAATGTACTTTCAATATCTTGAGGTACTTCGGTAGTAGTTAATTGATGCTTACCATCTTTTAATCTTTCTTCATTTTTATCTTTAGCTTTTTTATAAGATTCTACAACAGTGGATATTCTGCTATTTATTATTCTAATTAATTGCTGTGGCAAATCAAAATCATCTTTCCATTCCCAATTGCCATAAATTACACTCATATAAGCAAAATTCAAGTAATATTCTTTTGCTGGTACTCCTAGATTTTCAGATGTATGAGCTCCAAAACTAGTTCTATTCCATAATCTGTAATTCAAATGCTTTTCAGCTTTTCTTAAAGCAATTTCCCACTCAACATTACTAACCGTATTTAGTTTTATTGAATTACTTTCAAAAAAAGTGCCAGCACCTTCTATAGTCATATTAATTGCAAATTTACTTTTCACCCCATTTTGGGGAACTTTTATTTTCTACGGTTAATAGTATTATGTAGATAGTTACCAGTTAGTAATCTACATAAAAAATAATATACAATATAAGAAAGGAGGTGTAAAATATGGCTAAAGATGCAGAAGGAAGAAAATTCAATAGAATTCCTGGTTATACAAAAAAAGTTGGAGGAAAAACAATAAAGGTTAAACCTCACGTAAGAAGTAACAGAAGTGATAGTAAAGGTAAATAACAGTAACCTTAATATTAAAAATTAAAATCTGTCTATTGATTAATTTTTGTAGACAGGTTTAAAATAAAAATCATAAAATATATAAACAATGATAAAATTAGAAACATTTAACGAACATTTTGGTATTAAAAGTAATGCCACAGAACACCTAAACATTTTAATGGAAAATGATTTAGAAGCATTTATTGACCCATATCATATTGCAAATAATTTAGATAATATGATTGCAAAAAAAATGTATATAAGAAGTAAATCTTTTTTAGAAACTTTAAATAGAACATTTATAATCTCTAATGACAGAAATAACGGATTAAAATTTTTATCACATTTAGGAGAAGCTAATGAATATCATTTAGGCTATTCTCATAATAATAAAGGGAAAGGAATTGGGCATACAAAAGCAGAAATAATTTTTGATTCATTAAGAGCAAATAAGTTGGTTAAAGCAGGAATTACAGTAACCAATGAAGCTCACAATGTGTTATTATTGGTAAAAGGTATTGGACAAGATAATATGTCGGATACTTTAGCAAACGTTTGTAGAGATATTCTAGCTGAATTTACATTTCAGCAATGTTTAAAGTATAATATTGATGTTGAAGAAACTAGAATTGAATATTACGAGCATTCTTCAAAAAAATGGGTTAGCAAAAAAGTAATGTTACCTCATTATAAAGGAAAATGTATCATTCTAGTTCCTCAGTTTTTGACAAGTGGTCAAAGAATTTATACGAATCATTATAATTGGTTTATTTCTAGTAACTATTTATCTAAAGACATTTTAGATGGAACCATTAATACGGATGGAAACGATAATTTTATTAATGAGTTAAAAGATGGCACTAAAAAAGCTATAATAAAAAACATTAATAATCATTACAGAAAACCTAAGCACAAACTAATCGAATATGTGAAAAACTATAATGGTTCTTTGATTGATTTTCAAGACTATGTAAAATCCCATTATTCATCAATAGATATAGATAAATTAATACAGCTTTACGGTAAAGCATCATAAGAAGTTCTTTCCTTGGGAAAGGACTTCTTGTCTTTTCCAATTTAAATAACAGAAAGAATTATTCAATTTTTAGTTTTTTTATTATGTTTTCAAGAGCTTTAGATTGGTTTTCAGTCAACTTTCCTTTTCTTTCACAATTCTGTTTGAAAGAATGAACAAAATTTGTATCAAACCAAGTATTGTTTTTAGCCCATTCCAGAACTAAATTTATTCTTGAAAAGTTTGAATTAGATTCATAACTAGTAAAATCAATAAGCTTTTGGTTTATTTTTTTACGTATCTCTAGTTGTTTGTAAGAAAATTTACGCTTTCTCAATGTGTCCAAATAAAATTTATATTCAAAGTCAGATAATACTTTTTTATCAAATAAATATTCTAATACTTCTGGACTCATACTTTTAGTTGGGTCTTCTTTTAATCGTTTAATTGATGTGAAAATTTTATTCCCTTCGTCAATTCCTAAAAATTTATTCACGCAACAATTTCCAACTTCAGTTTGTTTCTTATTTATGGTGTTTTTAATAACACAAACATTTTTAATTGGATAGTGTCCACAAAGACACCTCTGTAATTCATCACTATAATATGCATATTCAAAATTCCACTCATTTTTTGCACTATGCCAGTAATCTGACTCACTAAGTTTTATTATTTCCTTTGTTAATTTGAAGTGCATTAAATTTATATCATCATTTAAGTTATTGACTATAAAACAAATATAAAAAATTAACAAGAAGTTATTTATGGAATTCCGTAATTGATTGAAAATTAGAGAGAATAATCCCATTCCATACACATTCCCACTTCGCTCCTATCGTCGCTTCGGGCAAAGCGTATTCCATTACATTTTTAAAGAACGTTTTAGAAAGAAAAAAATAAAGAAGATTAGTACTGGTAAAAGCTTTTTACCAAAGCAAAGTTACATAACGCAGAACATTATAATACAAATAGGATAT
The DNA here is from genome assembly GCF_947496725.1 of uncultured Dokdonia sp. GTDB lineage: Bacteria > Bacteroidota > Bacteroidia > Flavobacteriales > Flavobacteriaceae > Dokdonia. Next base: position 317,023 of record NZ_CANMDS010000003.1, on the reverse strand, counting down.
ATGAGTAAAACGGCGAATAGAACTTTTTCGGTTCTATTTTACATAGATGCAGATATAGCGCCTTCAGGTCTATATCGTCACTTACAGCTGTAAAATGCTTTGTTTTTTCTTTTGCTTATAATTCGCTTATATGGGAAAATGTATGGGATGATTTTGTTTGAGCGATTTTCGCGAATTGTATTTTTGCGTAGAAAATAAATTAAGGTTGCAAAAAATTCTTGTAAACAATAATCGTCCAATTCATTTCTGTAATGTCCCCACCACAAAAGCGATTAACTATATCTATAAAAGTCCAAGGCATATTACTGCTCACTTACAGTTTTTATTTACCTTAGAAGTTCCAGAAAAATGATCGCAACATATGAGTAAACAAACCAAAGAGTTCGACCACTTAAAATCGGTAGATGAAGAACAGCTACCCGTAGGAAAAAACAAATTAAAAGATTGGACGCATTTTGCTGGTCTCTACGCTGCAGAGCACGTAGCAGCAACAGAGTTTGTTATTGGGGCAACTTTTGTTGCACTGGGTGCCAAAACTTCAGATATTATTCTAGGCTTGTTAATTGGTAATATTCTAGCTGTATTAAGTTGGAGATTCATCACCTCCCCTATCGCTGTAGAAACGCGTTTAAGCCTCTACACCTATCTTAATAAGATTGCGGGTGACTCGATGACCAAGTTATATAATTGGGCAAATGTGATTATCTTTTCTGTTATTTCGGCGGCGATGATTACGGTATCGTCTACGGCGGTACGTTTTGCATTTGATATCCCAGCACAACTTAATTGGTATCCCACAAATGCTTGGTTTGTATTGATTGTATTGGCAGTGGGTATTGTTGTGGTTTCCATCGCTCTTTATGGTTTTAATGCTGTTTCTGAGTTCTCTGGGCTTTGTGCGCCCTGGCTATTTGTAATGTTTACAGGAGGTGCAATGGTACTGCTGCCTGCATTGTCTCTAGATGTATTAGATAAAACCATACCGTCAAATTGGGCAGATTTTATGACGCTGGGTAATCAGTCCATCTGGACAGGTATTAATAGCGATGGAGAAACTGGAATTGGACTTGTAGAAGTTATCGGTTTTGGATGGGCGGCAAATACAATTACCCATTTTGGACTGGTAGATATGGCATTGTTACGTTTTGCCAAAAAGAAAAACTATGCCTATGCTTCTAGTACGGGTATGATGTTTGGTCACTACGTTGCGTGGATTGCTGCAGGAATTATGGGAGCTGGTGCTGCCGTAATTTTAGGCAAATCTATTGTAGAACTTGATCCAGGTGATGTTGCTTATTACGCTTTAGGTTGGTCTGGGTTTGTCATTGTGATTGTTGCAGGATGGACTACAGCAATAACAAATTTATATAGGGCAGGTCTCGCAGCGCAAGCCATTTTTTCAAATCATTCTAGAAAGAAAACAACCATCGTCGTAGGTTTAGTTACCGTGACCATCGCTTGTTTTCCTTTTGTATTCTCACAGATTTTACCACTCCTCACCTATGCAGGATTGCTTGTAGTACCAGTAGGTGCGATTGTATTTACAGAGCACCAAATCTTCCCTAGAATAGGTTTTACAAGATACTGGTCATCATACCGCAAGCTTAAATTTAGTATGCCGGCTGTTGCCTCTTGGGGATTAGGCTTGGTTTTTGGCTTCGGACTGCAAGCGCTAGATGTAATATCCTTTTACTACCTCTTTATCCCTACTTGGTTCTTTACCATCGCTATGTACACCTTCCTTGCATCTAGATATGGGGCAAAAGATAGTTATACAGAAGAGGTAAAAGAAGAAGCACTTAGAGAGGAAACTATAAAACGTTTTCAAGAGCAACAAGCCGCACAAGAAGATGTGCAGGTTAAGGATACTTCTATGTTTTCAAAGACATTAAAATTCCTAGCAATTTCAGCACTTGTAGCTAGTCTAGCCCTGGCTTGCAATGTGATGTTTGGCAGTGCTTCAGAGACAGAATATATTGACAATAGACAACTATTTTATACGTACACTTTTATATGTACTATCCTTTATTTTGTATTAGCATATTGGGCATTACGAAGAGGAAAAATAAAAAACGCAACTATCTAATGGGAGAATTGACACCACTTAATCAAGAAAATCTATCGAAAATAGGCAAACAAATATCAGTACCTACCTATGATCGTTCGCCAGATAAGGCGGGCATTGTACACATAGGCGTAGGTGGTTTTCATCGCGCGCATCTTGCATACTATGTGCATCAACTCAGACAGCTGGGCGAAGCATCAGAATGGGAAATTTGCGGGATAGGCTTGCGCCAAAATGATCAAAAACTTCACGATATTTTCAAGAAACAAGACCATCTCTACACCTTGATGGTTCAGCATCCAGACGGAAAAAAGGAGGCAGAAGTCATTGGCTCCATTGTAGATTTTAAAATGGGTACAGATAGCCCTGAAGCTGTAATCACCCGTATGGCAGCGCCTGAAACTAAGATTGTTTCATTGACTATTACTGAGGGTGGATATAATTTTAATCCTAATACAGGTGAATTCAATTTTGAAAATCAGCAGATTCAGCACGAACTCGCACATCCTGACGACCCAAAAACAGTATATGGTTTTCTTACAGCATCCTTAAAGAGACGTCGTGATGAAGGACTACCTGCCTTTACGGTGCTCTCTTGTGACAATATTGAGCATAACGGCAATATGATACAGAAAATGTTGCTCGCTTTCGCGAAAGCGCAAGACCCAACACTAGCACAGTGGATTGAAAAAGAGGTGAGTTTTCCCAACAGTATGGTAGATCGTATCACGCCAGTAACCACGGAAGAAGACATCAAATTACTAGCAGAAACTTATGGTGTGGAAGATGAATGGCCCGTTACCTGCGAACCTTTTATACAATGGGTGGTAGAAGATAATTTTTCTAATGGAAGACCCGCTTTTGAAAAAGTTGGCGTCAAGTTTGTACCCGATGTAGTACCATATGAGAAAATGAAATTACGCCTGCTTAACGCTGGACATTCTGTGTTAGGACTTTTAGGAGTGCTGCACGGCCACCCTACTATAGATGTATGTGTACAAGATGAGCTATTTGCACAGTATTTACGTGCCTTTTTTGACAAAGAAGCAACACCCGTTTTAGGTGAGATTAAAGGCATTAATCTAGCAGATTATAAAGATAGCTTACTGGAGCGATTTGGGAATCCAAATATTAAGGATAGTGTAGATCGTATCTGTTCAGAGAGCTCGGCAAAGCTTCCAAAGTTTTTAATTGCAACTATTCAAGAGAATTTAGCTGCTGGTGGAAGTATCAAATATGCAACACTTGTTTTAGTTGCTTGGTGTTATTATAGTGACAAGCAAGAAAATCAAAATGGGCAAAAACTAGTCATTCAAGATGAAATGAAGGAGGAGTTGTATCAAGCAGCAAAGAAGACTACAGAAGATGCTTTAAGCTTTATAAAGCTGGAATCTATTTTTGGAAACCTTATTGATAACAAAAGATTTACAGATCTATACACGGAGATGGTCAATCGTTTTTACAATGACGTTGATATCAAAAAGTATATGCAAGAGCTGTTGTAAAGAGCCTTAGTTGATTCTCCTTAACTCTATTTTTGACAGTTAAAGTGATTGATACTACTCAAGGTGTGAGCTTTGGGAATAGAAAGCAATAAAATGCTACGCTGTAGAAGTTATACACTTTAAGAAGCTAGGTACTTTTTACGAGAGAGAGAGATTCTTTCTTATAATATCCTCTAGAGCTTCTTTATCTACAGGTTTATTTATGATAGCACATATTCCCACATTGTGACATCGTTCTTTAACCTCGCTAATTTCTAGTGCTGTTAATGCAATGATAGGGATATTTTTATTTTCTGTGGAGATTACTTCTGAGGCTTCAAATCCATTCATCACAGGCATATTGAGATCCATAAGTATTAAGTCAAAATGGGTGTTGTTGCATTCTTTTATAGCCTCTTCTCCATTTACAGTAATGGTACAGCTGTGACCCAATGAGCTTATTAGTTTTTGGGTTACTAACTGGTTGATTTTGTTGTCTTCAACTACTAGGATATGTAAACTCTTATGTATAGAAATATCGTCTAACTGATTGTCTTCATTTGTAATTTCACATTCTAGTGTAAATGAGAATTGTGACCCTAAACCTATATCACTAACTACAGTTAATTTACTACCCATAACCTCTATCAATGACTTAACAATAGGCAGTCCTAAACCAATGCCGTACGCGGTGTTTTCTTCTGAGTTACCTTGTTTAAAACTATCAAAAATAACTGCTAGATTTTCTTTAGAAATTCCTGTTCCTGTATCTGAGACTTTAAATGTTATAAGATCTTTGCTTTTTTCTCTTTTTGATAAGCTTACACTTAGAGTTACGGTACCTTTTTGAGTGTTTTTTATCGCATTATCAATAAGCTTTAATAGTACATCAGAGAGATTTACTTCATCCAGCATATAATACGCGTAAACCTCTTCTTTAATATCTAATATCAGTTGAGTTTCTTGTTGATCTGCGAGATATTTTAATGAGTTTACAACGTTCTCTAGAAGGGTTTTTATATTGACCTTAGATTGATTGACTTTGATTTTATTAGACTCTACCTCGTTAATTTTTAGAATATTATTTACAACAGATTTTAAATGATCTCCAGAGAATTTTAAAGAGTTTAGAAGTCCTTTTTTCGTCTTAATAATTGAAGGATTCTCCATAAGCATCTCAGTTATGCCTACAACTCCATAAAGTGGTGTTCTTAAATCGTGACTAATATTTACCAGTAGCTCTGATTTGATTTGATTTGCGTGTTCAGCTTCATTTTTTGCTTGCAATAAGGCATCATTTTTTTTCTCAAGTTGTGTAAAAGATAACCGTCTCTTATAATTATAAAATACAAGAAAGCAAGTACTTAAGAATAATAGTATACCAACTCCTAATATGGCGATAAAATTAGATTTTAATTGAGATGCTTCTGCTTTTTGTTGAAACTCTTTTACTTTAAAATCTGCTTCAACCTGCTCTATTTGAAGAGTTTTTACCTCATTAAAATCTAAATCTTTATAATAAAAATGTTTTTTTAGACTTTCTAATGCTAAATCATATTCCCCTCGCTCTTGATGTATCTCACTTTTAAAATCATAAACATCTATAAGCTCTCTAGTAAGGGTATGCTCCTCTCCTATTTCTAGCGCTTTATCAATATATGTTAGCGCAAGTGTATGGTTTTCCTTTTGGTTGTAATAGATAGCAAAGTTTAACTGTTGTAAGAGTTCATAGATAGGATCTTCTTCTTGAATTGTAGGTAATAACTTATTAGCTTCTAAAATGTAGGGATAAGCCTTATCTGGATCTTTAAAATTAAGATACATACCAGCTATATTATAGTAGGTGTAAAAAGAATGCTCAGTGTTACCTGCTTCTAATGTATAATCTATTGATCTTTCAAAGAAAGCTGCAGCCTTGTCTGCAGTGGCAATATCCATAGAATATATATTACCGAGACCATTAAGTGACGCTACGTTTACAAAGTAATCGTCTGTATTTTTATCTAATGCGAGGTTGTAGTATTTTTTTGCATCAGCATAATCTTTTATAGCTTGATAGGTATTGGCTAGACTTACGTAGGCCTTTGCCTGTAGTGATTTATCCTTATACTGATTTGCATATTGCACAGCAGAGGTGGCATATTGTAGCCCCTCTTTGTAGTTACCGCTTATGTTTTCATCTTTAGATAAAGACAGAAGAACAGTTACACTATCTACTACTTTATTATTACCAGTCTGGCAATACACGAGCCCACCGTAACAACATACTATTATGATAATGAGGAGCTTGTTTTTCAAGAGAATTATTTTTTGGGGTGTTAAAAGATAGACAAGAATAGTCTAAAAACTAAATAAAAAATCATTTTTACGACTAAATACATACGATATTACTTTTCTTACTTCTTTAAATTCAAGTGCTTACATAATAAGTTGAGCACACTGTTTTTATAAATAAAATGAGCTTCTCATCTCCACTAGTTCTCATTTAATCTAAAATTTGTTATGTTGTCATTTTTCAAAAATCACACTGTTGAAGGGTGACAATGACACGTAAATATTTTAAATAAGTAAATGCACTATGTAAGAAGACTATAGGAGCTTTAGTCCTTTTTTTTGTAAGTAACTATTTTGCAGTGTATTAAAATTAATTTTAAAATTTCTTGTTTGCTATGTAATTGTATCTATACATTTACCCGTCAATAAATGCAGCAGCAAAAACACTATATAGCACTTTTCTATATTGCCTTGATTATGGTTTTCAAGGTGGCGGGTTTGCACGCGTTTACACATCATACAGATGATGGCGGCATAGACCATTGTGAAGTTTGTGAGATTACCTCAATAACTAACTTCACCCCACTACTTGAGACAGAAATAGCTCAAGTGCCGGTTCCAGAAGCTGTTTACATAGCTACTTCGCTTACAAGCGCAACTGGTACCATTAGTTTTGAGAATAAGTATTTCTTAGATACATCTCGTACGAGGCCTCCCCCTGCCCTATCTTAATTTATTTTGTACAACTATACAATTATCTCTCTACATAGAGGAGATACTTTTTGTTACAGGTCTACTGTGGCTAATCATCATATATGATTATCTACAATCTACACATATAGAGCATTTTATGCTCTTGTATGGTGTCCATTATAAAACTTCGTACGGGTTACTCCCTTGATTATATAACGCTTTTATAGGCAGCATCTGGCTGTACCTAGTAGTGTTTATACAGTTTATATCACATTTTTAAATTTTTGATTTTATGCTAAGAGCATTGAATATTACAAAGTCCTACAATGGAAAAGAGGCGCTTAAGGATGTTACTTTTAAAGTAGCTCAAGGCGAAATTTTTTGTTTACTGGGTCAAAATGGAGCCGGTAAAACAACGACTATCAATATCTTTTTAGGTTTTCTAAAAAAAGATGGTGGTCTTGCATATATAGGCGACAAGGAAGTGGGCGTAGATGACTGTAATCATCTTACGGCATATATCCCTGAGACAGTACAACTTTATGGAAACTTAAACGGTATTGAAAATCTAGATTTCTTTAGTAGGCTCGCTGGATTTAACTATACCTCAGAACAGCTAGAAGAATTTCTACTGAAAACTGGTTTAGAAAAAGAAGCCTACAACAACCGCCTCTCCTCCTACTCAAAAGGAATGCGCCAAAAGGTAGGTATCGCCATAGCCCTATCAAAAAATGCCGAAGTCATTTTTATGGATGAGCCCACATCTGGACTAGACCCTAAGGCAACAGCAGAGTTTACAAAGATTTGTAAAGAACTGACGGCTATGGGTAAAACCATTTTTATGGCTACGCACGATATATTCAACGCTGTAGAACTAGGGACAACCATAGGCATAATGAAAGAGGGTGTGCTTGCCCAACAACTCAAAGCAAAAGACATCAACGCAGAAGAACTCAACCAACTTTATTTACAAACTATTTAATCAAACACAATGAAACAAATTATTTTACTCTTATTACTCACCTTCTCTATGACTTCGGTATTTAGCCAAGTTTCGGTAGAGGGCTCTGTTAAAAATACAGAAAATGAGGTCATCTCTGGTGCCTCTGTGGTTTATACAAATCTTGCAACAGGACTACGCGATGGTACAGTTACCGATGCGGATGGAATTTTTCGCTTTAAGCTTTCTAATACTGGCAGCTATAGAGTATCTATAAGTTATCTAGGAATGTATTCTCAAGATATCAAAAAAGACTTCACAGAAGAAAAAGCCTATAACCTAGGGACACTTGTGCTAGAAGATAATGTAGATCAACTACAAACGGTTGAGATTTTAGGTCGTGTGAGAAAGGATTACAATAGTGATTACTCCTTTTCGGCTACTAAAATTGCAATCAAAAACAAGGAATTGCCTCAAGCTGTAGCTACTGTTACAAAAGAGCTTATAGGCGATCGTCTTGCTTTTCAACTACCGGATGCTGTTAAAACAGTAAGTGGTGTATCTGCTACAGGTTTATATAATCACTATAACATACGTGGAATCACTCAAGCAGATGATGGACAAGTGCTTAATGGGATGCGCACGCGTCAGTACTATTTCTTACAACCTATTACGTCACATCTAGAACGGGTAGAAGTTATAAAAGGTCCAGCATCTGTTACATTTTCAAGTGCAGATCCAGGAGGAACGGTAAATATGGTTACAAAAAAACCGCTTACAGAAAAGAGGAATGAAGTAAGTCTTACTGCTGGAAGCTTTGGTACACTAAGAGCTACGGCAGATTTTACAGGACCACTTAATGAGTCTAAAACTTTATTATATCGTTTTAATGCAGCATTTCAAGAGGCAGATTCTTTTAGAGATGTGGTAAACAATAATGCGATACTTATTGCGCCATCTATAAGTTTTGTTCCTAATGAGAATACCTCTCTTAATGTAGAGATGATTTATAATGACGCTGAGGGTAATCTAGATAGAGGCCAGCCTATCTTTGGGGCCATTAATGGTGAGTTTGATTTAGATAGTACACCAATAACAAGAAATGTAGGTGCATCAAACGATCATTACAAAAACAAAGAGGTGATCTTTATGGCAAACTTCAAACAGAAGTTTACAGAAAACTTTGGGTTTAATGCACAGTTTATGAAGCAAACCTGGGATGAAGATCTTGCAGAGCACAGAGTAGATGGTACGGCGGTAGATATAGAAGGTAACGTGATACCTACTCTTGCAAGAATGCGTTATGATAGAAGACAACAGTTCTGGGAGACAGATAACTTTAGTGGGTATTTTAATTACGACATTAAAAAAGGTAACATAACAAACAAAATTCTTGTGGGTTATGACGCAACTCGCTGGGAAAGACAGATAGGCGCTGGTTTCTTAAGAGCTAGAAGATACCTAACTGTTAGTGGTGGTCAGGCTAATTTTGACCCGAGTAACCCAGATAATTTTCAGCAAATGGTGGTAGATGGCGTTACTATGCCTGTACCTGCTGTTCCCCACTTTAATCTTGCAAATCCTTTTAATGGAGCGAGAAATACAGATAATTACAACCTTGCTGAATTAACTATACCAGCAAACCTCAATACTTCAAGCGGTATCTATGTTCAAAACCAGTTTAAGATAGCACGCTTTTCTGCCCTTGTAAATTTACGTTATGAGTGGTTTACCGATATATTTAACTATAAAGGTGACGAGGAAGAGTTTAAAACTAGTGCTTTTGTACCGAGACTTGGATTAACGTATGAAGTAACAGATGAGATTAGTGCATATGGAACATATTTACAAGGTTTTCAGCCTCATACAAACACGGTATCACTCTCTCCTACTGCCGAAGGTTTCTTCTGGGCTGCATCTCCAGCAAGATTTGACCCACTAGAAAGTAGCCTAACAGAAATAGGTGCTAAAGGTGAGTTTATGAATGGAAAAATATTTGCAAACCTTTCAATATTCAACATTACACAAAAGAATATTTTACTAGGTGACACCTATGATTTAGATAACCTTACTACAAGGGGTGAACAAAGAAGTAGAGGTTTTGAAACAGATATATCTGGGTATATATTGCCTAATCTTCAACTTACAGCTTCTTATGCATATACAGATGCAACAATAGAAGAAGATGCCATAGAAGAATTTATAGGAGCACGCATAGGTGGAGCACCTAAGCACAATGCAAACTTCTGGGGTAGATATGATTTTACATCAGATACTCCATTAAAAGGAATAGGTATAGGTCTTGGAGCCCAATATGTAGATGAGAGATTTACGTGGTACAACCCTACTTATGCTACAGATAGAGTGTTATTACCTTCTTATACAGTTTTTGATGGAGCAGTGTATTACAAACCAAATAGCTCAGGAATACAACTAACGCTTAAACTGAACAATATATTAGATGAGACCTACTGGTTAGGTGGTCTTAATCCATCTAGGCTTGGACCCGGAGCTCCAAGAAATGTATTGCTTAACGCATCCTATAAATTTTAAGAATGAGAAAAAAAGTAATCTCTTTAATAGCCCGCCAGCTATGGAAAGATGCCTTTAGATCCAAAGTTATGATTATAACTTTGGGTCTTATGGCCATCTTAATCCTATTTTCGTCATATACGGGCTGGCATAACTATGAGGACCAAAACCATATAAGAACAGATGTGCAAGAGGAAGTGCAAGAAAGCTGGGAAAACAACCCAGATAAGCACCCGCACCGTATGTCTCATTATGGATCATTTGCGTTGAGGATGAAGCACGAGCTAAGTGTTTTTGACCTTGGGATGGAAAACTTTGTGGGGAATGCGGTCTTCTTAGAAGCACACAAGCAAAACACGGTTAACTTTTCTGAGGTAAGTATGTCATCCGGACTACTACGTTTTGGCGAAGTGAGTCTTGCGATGCTACTTAAAGTGATTGTGCCATTATTACTTTTTTATCTAGGTTTTGCTTCAATCGCTAGAGAAAGAGAAAATGGAACTCTTAAACTTCTCATAGGTCAAGGGATTACAAGAAAAGAGATTGTTTTTGGTAAATGGATAGGCCTTTATAGTCTATCACTCTTATTTTTGGTGAGTATATTTTTAATTCTTTTCTTTTTTATTGTAGCGGCTTCACACGGTATGTGGTCACCTCAAAGCTTTATACGCTATGGGATATTATTTGTTTCTTATCTCGCTTTCTTCGGAATATTAAGTGCGATTACCATTTTAGTATCAGCATATTCTGCAACTGCGAAAGGAGCATTAGTTAAGTTGCTAGCTATCTGGCTATTATTTGTTATTGTATTGCCAAAATCACTTCAAGCTGCTGGGCACTACTTGTACCCTACTCCTTCAAAAATTGAAATGGAAAGAGCTGTAGAAAGTGATATGAAACTCGTAGGCGATAGTCACGATCCAGATGATGAGCATTTTAACGCTATAAGAGATTCAGTATTACGTGTGCACAATGTTAATGATGTAAATGATCTACCCTTTAATTATGGTGGTTATATTATGGCACAAGGAGAAGAGTTAAGTACAAAAGTATATTTAAAACATCAAGATGATTTGTACAACGTATACTCAAAACAGAATAATGTAGAGCGCTACTCAGCCTTTGTAAATCCATATACTGCGATTAAAAATGTGTCTATGGCATTTTCTGGTACAGATTTTCAATCTTATTTAAACTTCAAATCAGAAGCAGAGGCATACCGCTATCATCTAGCACAAGAGATGAACCAATTGCAAATGGACTTAATACCTAATAAAGGAAAAGAAGCGCCTAACAAAATTTCAAGTGAGTATTGGAAAAATTTTCCACCTTTTGAGTATGAGTTTTTAAGTGTAAATAAGGTGATACAAAATGAGCTTATCTCAATAATAGCCTTACTCTTATGGAGTGTTCTCGCCATTTTTGGTCTTTTAAAATTGTCTTCAAATCTAAAAGCTATCTAGATGTATACACTATTATTCAAGTCATTTTTTAGAACAAAGATTTTCCTCTTTAGTCTTGTGCTATTGCTAGCTCTTGGTATCGTAAGCATATTTATAGGAAAGCAATATCTCATTAAGCAACAAACTAATATTGAAGCGGCACAAGCGTTTCAAATAGAAAGTATAAAACAAAATGTAGATTATCACGGAGAAGACTTAGGTCTTTTATTATACTATCTTAGGTTTACCCTAATGAAAGAACCGTCAAATATAAATGCCATTTCTATAGGTCAGACTGATGTAAATCCTGCTTTACAAGCGGTCACTATACGAGGGCTTGAGGCACAAAAGTATGATACAGATTTTGAAAATCCATCCTTACTTATGTCTGGTAATTTAGATTTAGGTTTTGTTATTATTTACCTCTTTCCTCTTGTTCTTATAGCAATGAGTTTTAATCTATACTCAGAAGAGAAGGAACTAGGTACTTGGGGAATACTTGCAGCACAAACCTCGGCAAAGACTAAATTTTTAATGCAAAAGCTTTCGGTTAGAGCCATTTTTGTATTAACTATTTTTACATTTTTAATGGTTACGGCAAGTTTGGTATTACAGATACCGCTTGGAGCTCCACTTCTGGCTATTTATGTGCAAGGATTCTTATACCTTTTATTTTGGGTGGTTTTGAGTTTTTGGGTGGTCTCGTTTTTAAAGAATTCTAGCTTTAACGCGCTTATACTTATTTCTACTTGGGTTGTCCTCACAATTCTTGTCCCTGCTATTGTAAATAATTTTATCGTAAATGAATATCAACTCCCTGAGGCTCTTGATGCAATGGTAGAGCAACGTGATGGATATCACGAGAAATGGGATCTTGAAAAGGATGTTACAATGACAGGCTTTCTTGAAGAGTATCCTCAATATGCATCTTATGAGGTGCCGGAGGATGAATTCAGTTGGATATGGTATTACGGTATGCAACATATGGGAGATCTCACTGCAAAAGCGACCAGTAAAGAGCTCAGAGAAAAACTATTACTTAGAAATAAAGTAAGTACAAACATTGCACTTTTTGTACCTACAATGCACGCTCAACTTAGTTTTAATAAGCTGGCTGGTACAGATATGTTAAGTCATCTCAACTTTTTAGATGGACTCACAGAATTTCACAAAAATTTACGTGTTGGTTTTTATAAAAAAATATTTGATTTAAAAACAGCAGATGCGGTACAATGGGACAATTATAATGCGAAGTTTTATAAACACAACACAGAATTTAGCTGGCTATTGCTGTTACTTCCTACTATCATAACTATCCTAATCATCAGTATTTTTACTTTTTTAAACTTTAAGAAAATCTCATAAATCTTACAGGTAAAAATGTATGATGTGTTTTTAAAGCTTCTCCTTTGTGGGAAGCTTTTTTATGATAATTGTTTGAGATAATCATATATAAACAACATATTTCAGTCATTGAGAATTCCTAAGTGACTTAACCTAAATGCGCTAGGAAATGATATTTTAAATTGTGAATATCTATTACATAGCATCACTTTTTTGACATTTACAATACCCTATTTTTGGCAACCTTAAAACAAAATAGATATGAGCGCAACGTGGTACGAGTGTAAAGTAAAATATAGAAAACTAGATGAAGCATCGGGAACGCAAAAGGTTAAAACAGCACCTTTTCTAGTAGATGCAATTTCATATACAGAGGCCGAAAGTAGAATCACACAAGAGATGGCAGCTTACCTTCCAGATAGTGAAGAAATAAAAATTACAAACATCAAGGTGGCAAACTATGCAGAGATTCACCCTTTTGAAAATACCGACAGATGGTTTAAATCACGCGTATCTCTTATAGCTTATGATGAGGAAAGCGGTAAGGAGCGCAAAACGAGTCTATACCTACTCGTGCAGGCAAATGACGTTAAAGAAGCCTTTGAAAACACGGTTTCTACTATGAAGGATACTATGGGTGAATACACCATACCGGCCATTGCTGAGTCTCCTATAGAAGATGTTTTTCCATACTTTTCTGGTGAAGAAGGAGATCTAGAGCGTCTGGAAGAGTTTACAAGAGTAAAAGATTCTGTTCCTGCAGATAATAGTGAGAATGAAGAGCTGGCAATGGCAGATTCTCTTACTGGCGAAGAAGAATAAAAGATGCCATATAACTTTTATGAAGGCGGTTTACATCAAGTAGACCGCCTTTTTCTATTTACTATTAAAAAGTATAGGTACGCTTTCGCGAAAGCGTAAAAAAAGCCTCTCAATCAAGAGAAGCCTTTTTAAACATACATAGTCAACCACCAATTATTGGTGCTTTATCAAATGGGGAGATTTAGTTTATTGTGAGACCAAACCATAGCGCTACGTCTTGAGATTGTTGTGGTGCCTTTTTTTGACCACCACCCTGTCCTTGTCCACCGGGACGGCCTCCACCTCCACCACGGTTTCCTCCACCAGGACCACCTTGTGATCTACCGCCACCACCTAGAGACAAACCTCCACGGTCTTGAGGGCCTTGATTTTCTCTTTCGGGTAGTGGTGTAGAAATGATACCTAAAGTTAGTTTTTCAAAATCAATAGGATTCTCATCAATTTTTGAAACAGGTATTCTGAGTTTATATACAAGAATACCTCCTTGAGGTTCTTTTTGATAACTGTAGTTAATTGTGATATCTAGCGCATTAAGGTCTAGGTGAAACTCTTGCGCGCTGTCGTCTTTTATATAAACAGCTTTACGGTCTATATCTTCTATCATACGTGCAACGGGCAATTCTCTTTCTTCGTCAGAGTTTCTAGATTCTCTTTCGTTAGAATTTGGCGGAGTATTACCTAGTTTTTTTCGATCTAATGTAGGACTGCTTACTCCTACTCTTTTTTTCTTTTTTCCCTTTTTATCAAAATATACTGTAAAACCTCTTCTTAAAAATGAAGTGATAACCCCTTGATCTGCCGTGCGTATATCTACATAGATATACGTACCATCTGTGGTCGCAGTTGGTGTTATCTTAATATCCTTCTTTTTACGATAGTCATTAGGAGATGTAGCATTTACAAGGGCTACATTCATCACAATTAGTAGTATGGCTAGTGTTTTTGTCATAGTAAGCTTATCTTTTTGTTTGATAAATGTACTGTGATTAAACGTGTGCTTTTTTGATTTTAAGTCGTTACAGTATGACATTCTGTAAAAGCCGCTTTATACTCTGCGATTCTTTTATATAGCTGTATTACGCTTTCGCGAAAGCGTAAAAAAACTCCATAAACACTATTGTGCTTATGGAGTTAATAATACAGATCTTGTAAAACGAATATTATTTTTTTACTCGCTTTACATTTACAGCGCTAGGTCCTTTTTCTCCGTCTTCTACTTCAAATGTAACTTTGTCATTCTCTCTCAATCTTCCAGTTACGTTTGTAGTATGTACAAAAACCTCCTCGTCAGAATTGTCTATGGCAATAAATCCAAACCCTTTTTTTGTATTGAAAAATTTTACCTTTCCTTCTTTTCTTATCGATGCTTTAGTAGACCCAAAGAGTCTATTAAAAAATGCTTTAATCATTATATCTTAATTTTATTTTGGTTGTTTTAATTAAGTCCTAGTGATTGTAATCTCTTCTTCCTCATCACTATTTTTAATTTTTTACGTGGCAAATATCGTAAATACAAATCTCTTGTAAATCGTATTACCAGATTTTAATTCTTTCTTCTAGTGTTTTAAAGTTCTTTTGCCCCTCTTTTACATCAAAAGCTTCATAAAATGGAGTGAAGTTCATAAGTGGTCCATTTACACGCCAGATAGGTGGTGAGTGTGGATCTGTAGCTACATAATTTCTTAAATACTCATCTCTTGTCTTGACACGCCAGATACGCGCTACAGATAAAAAGAAACGCTGGTCTGGAGTAAAACCTCCTATTTTTGTGGTGTCTTGACCTTGCTTTGTTCTTTTAAAGGCATCGTAAGCGATAGAGATTCCGCCATTATCTGCCGTGTTTTCTCCTACTGTAAGTGCTCCTTTAAGGTGCACACTGTCAAGAACAGTGAAACTGTCGTACTGCTCAATAATTTGCTGTGTTTTTGCTTTAAACTTGGTATAGTCTTCTTCTGTCCACCAGTTTTTCACATTTCCTTCTTTATCATATTGAGCTCCTTGATCGTCAAAGGCGTGTGTAAACTCGTGACCTATTACCATCCCTATACCACCATAGTTTACGGCATCGTCTGCATATAGGTCAAAGTATGGTGCCTGTAATATTCCTGCAGGGAACACTATCTCGTTAAGTGATGGGTTGTAATAAGCGGTAACTGTAGATGGTGTAGTACCCCATTCATCACGGTTAGGTGCTTTATTAAGTTGTTTAAGTTCGTACTGGTAACTGTCATTGCGTAAGGCAACTACATTCTCAAAAAACTGATCTCTGTTTATCTCTACGTCATATGTTCTCCATACATCTGGATAGCCTATTTTTTTATTGATAGCAAAGAGTTTCTCCTTGGCTTTTACTTTAGTACTATCACTCATCCACTCCAGATTTTCTATGCGTTGCTCGAGTGATTTCTGAAAATTGTTTACCAGGTCAAGTGCTCTTTCCTTTGCTTCTTCATTAAAATATCGCTTTACATACAGCTGGCCTAAGGCAAATCCTATTTGTCTATCTACATTGCGCACCATACGTTTAGTACGTGACTGTTGCTCGCTTTGTCCAGAGATCACCTTAGTATATGCAAAAGAGGCATCTTGAAAAGGTGTACTTAATATATTATCGTGATTGCTTAAAGACTTTGCCTTTACATAAAGCTTTAAATCTTTGAGAGAAGTACTCGCAAGTACATCATTTACTTTATCATAGTATGCCGGCTGTCTCACATTTAATGAGTCTATATCTGTACCTAGCGTTGTAAAAATATGTTTCCAGTCTATTTGATTATGTCCATTATCTAGGTCTACCACAGAGACTTTGTTGTAATTATCTTTTATAACGCGACGCTGTATTCTTGTTTTATGAGAATCTGCAAGTTTTTTTTCTATAGCGTAGACTATTGCAGCGTTTGCAGTTGCTTCTGTGTCACCTACTAATTCAAAAAGTGTAGTTAAATACGTTTTATACGCATCTTGTATGGCTACAGATGAAGGATCTTCATTAAAGTAGTAATCACGATCTGGTAGACCTAATCCCGTTTGAGCTAGATGCAAGATGTTAAGCTTGCTGTTTTTTTGATCTGGTGAGATGTAAGGTGCTAGAAAGGAATAATCACCCGTTTTAATTTGATTTGCTACTACATCCATCAACTCCTCTGTAGTAGAAGTACCATCTATCTTTTCTAGCAGTGGTTGTATAGGCGTGATACCACGCTTATCAATACTGAGCGTATCCATACCAGAGGCATAAAAATCTCCCACTAGTTGCTCAACACTACCCTTGTCGTGTGATTGCTCAGAAACCTCTTCGAGTATATTTTTAAGAAGTTCTTGCTGTGGTATATTGAGAAAACGGTATGCTCCCACTCCCACTTGGTCATCTGCAATGACAGCATTATCATACCAGTTTTTATTTACGTGGTTATAAAAATCATCACCTGGAGCAATTTGTTCAGATATTCCGTCAAAGACTACCTCAGGGTGTGTTTCGTTTTTTTGCTCAGACTGCTCACAGGCTATAAAGCTAGCAGCAATCATTGAGAGATACCATAGTTTTTTCATAGTTGGTTGTGTTTGTTGTAATCTCGTTATTATTTAATCTTTCCAGCCCCAAGGCGCTTCTGGTGTGGCAATAGGCTCTGTGATATCCATCACTACTTTAAAGACACTATCGCGGCCTAGTCTTCTTAAATTATATGTAAAGGTGGTGTCATCTAGAGTTACCCACCAGACGTTTGTTGCTGCGGCAGGTATAAGTTGTTGTGTATGTGGATCTGCAGGAAAGAATTGAATATCTCCCTTCCCCATATTACTTGCTGTACCTCCATATTGAGTTACGGCATCTTCACTACCGTCCTCGTGGCGATGATCGTGTTTTAAAGTGATAATACCATCCTTCTTTGTAAAGACCCAAGTACGCGATCTATCTTCTCCTACAAAGAAAGGAACCTTTATCTCGTTATCTGAGCAAGAGCGCACGTGCATTACAAGTTCTTTACCGCCAAAGGCTTCATCATTTTCTGGTAAAGCAAGATGACCCTTGTAAGCTTTACCGCAATGACTAGCGAGTGTTTCCCAAAATATATCTGAAGGTTGCTTTTCTTGAGCAAATAGGTTACTAGTTATGATAAGACATACTAGTAAAAGGCTTTGTTTTAATGTCATAGCCAAAGCTAAGTAATAATTACAAAGCTATAATTATGTAAATGCAGTTAATTTAAGAGGTTGAAACTAGTGTGATTTACTCCTTTATCTCTAGCTTATACCCTACTCCGTGTATGTTTGTAAGCTTTATAGCAGGATCTGTCTGTAGTTTTTTTCTAAGTTTTGAGACGTAGGTATCTAGACTTCTACCTACAATCACCCCTTTATCTTCCCATACTTTTTTAGACAACTCTTCACGTTTTATCACCTCGTTAGGCCTACTAGCAAATAGGGTTAGTAGTTCACATTCCTTTTTAGACAAAACAAGTTCATCGGGTGACTTTACTAGTTTATGCTGTTCTGGATAGAAAGAAAAACTTCCTATAGTTACTATCTTTTCGGTACTGGGAAGGGTTTCTTTTTTGCTTTCGCGAAAGCGGAATCCTAAAAATAATAAAGCACCACCTGCTATAAATAATAGTCCCATCTTTGAATAGGATGTTTGAGGAGGGGCAATATTTTCTTCTATAAATTGAATTTTGATCGTATAACAATCTAACGGCAACTTGCGGCCAGAGCAGGGAACAATCGTGTTTTCAATGGTTTTATTGATTTCAAAACTATAAGCTACCTCATTATCATAGCACTGATAAACTTCGATAATATAATTTTTAGGAAACTGAGCTCTACTAAATTGCTCACTAGCGATGGCTACAAGCTGTTCTGGTAAGAAGGATAAATCACTAGAGAAAGCAAGTACATAAATGTCGCTCTCAAGTTGACGCACAGGTAGTATGCGAGATATAGTGTCTCGTTGTGCAAGTAATAGCTGGTTACCCACTTCGCGTATAACAATCTTACTGCGTTCTTCACGCATAGTAGCCGGCATATCGGCTTGAGGTAATAACCAAGATATGCTTGCACACATTACAAAAAGACATACTAATAAGAGTCTCGTTTTATTCATCTTATCACAAAGAACCGCCAAAAAATCGAGATTTTACAACCGTTGACAGTTCTTTTACATTCTTTTGACACTTTTGTAGCGGTGTGCTTCTAGTTTTACTTCCAAAATATTAAACCTATGTATAAGCTCATAAGCACACTCATTATTTTAGTAGTAACTTCTCAA
This sequence comes from uncultured Dokdonia sp., assembly GCF_947496725.1. GTDB lineage: Bacteria > Bacteroidota > Bacteroidia > Flavobacteriales > Flavobacteriaceae > Dokdonia. The sequence continues at coordinate 298,164 of NZ_CANMDS010000003.1, read as the reverse complement.
ATACACTCGCAAGTAGTCGCACCAGAAACTCACAATCTTGACACGGGTAAAAGCATCTTGCACTGGAAGGGGTCATACGTTTTTAACGTAAGTGAACACAATGGCGAGGTATACTTTAAAGATGGTTATCTCAACAGTATAAATGATAATGTGATAGGTGGTTCTTTTACGATAGATATGACGTCTATCACTAATGAAGATCATCTACATAACAGAGGTCCTGTGACGCATCTTAAAGATGAAGACTTCTTCTATATAGAAAAATACCCAGAGGCGAGTCTAACCATTACTTCTATTACATATTTTGAAGATACAAACACACACGAAGTATTTGCAGACCTTACTATTAAAGGCGTTACTAAAAATATAAAGTTTTATGCCATCTTAGATGGTCAAGCAAGATCCTTTAAAGCCCATTTTAAAATAGATCGTACGCGCTGGGGTATTACTTATAATAATGAAGTAAAGAACCGAGCCATCTCTGAAGCAATAGAATTTAAGGCAGACTTACAGTTTTAAGAGGTCTGCCCTGCAAGTAGCTTATCTATAAGTTCTTCCTTAGTAAGGTGGTGAAAAACCTTGTGTACTTTATCTCTTAGTTCTGGTGAGAGCTCACGATTAGGCTTTGTTTTAAAAATTTTACGCGCCCAGAGTATGAGATTATTATCTGCGATTTCTTGAGGTGACGCTTTCGCGAAAGCGGAAAAAGTGATTCCCAGCTCTTCTTCAAATTCTGGTATTTCTGCAACCTCTTCTTGTTGTAAAACAGTAAGCGCATAGCCTGTTTTTCCTGCTCTGGCAGTACGTCCCGTTCTATGTACATACATATCATAAAACTCTGGTAAGTGGTAGTTAACCACATAAGAGATATCTTTTACATCTATACCACGTGCCGCAAGATCTGTCGCTACGAGTATATCTATGTGACCTTCTCTAAACTGTCCCATCATACGGTCACGTATAGCCTGGCTCAAGCTACCGTGCAAGGCCCCTGAAGAAAACTTATTAATAGCCAGGTTTTTTGCAAGTTTATTTACAGCTGCCTTTGTCTTACAGAAGATAATACCACGCTCCCCTATTTTTGAGTTTAAGAAATGCATTAATACATCTAGCTTCTCTATAGGCTCCACCACTACATAATCGTGTGTGATTTTGTGACTAGCAAGATTTGCTCGCTCTGCAGTAATCTCTAGCGGATTTTTAGACAGGTAATTTTGTACGAGTTGTTTAACCGTACCGGGCATAGTAGCAGAAAATAAGAAGGTACGTCTATTATTAGGCATTGTCTCTACAATAACATCTATACTGTCTTTAAGAGCACTTACCATCTCATCTGCCTCATCGAGCACAAGATAATTGGCTTGAGAGATGTTTATTGCCTTACGCTCCATTAAGTCTATAAGACGTCCAGGCGTTGCAATTACAATCTGAGCGGGCTCTTTAAGACGTTCTACATTTTCTTTTACAGGTATTCCTCCATAAAACACCGCTGCCGATACTTCTGGTAATTGTGCCGCATAGGCTACAATGTTTGAGTATATCTGTTGTCCTAGTTCTCGTGTAGGGACAAGTATAACAGCCTGCACCGTAGGATTAGTACGATCTATAAGTTGCAATAAAGGCACGCCAAAGGCTAGCGTTTTACCAGTACCAGTTTGCGCTAGGGCCACGACATCCTTTTTTGAAGTAAGTAGTGCAGGTATGGCCTGCTGTTGTATGTCTGTAGGTTGTGTGATGTCAAGAGCAGCCAGTGCTTCTTGTATTGAGTTTGTGATTCCTAGTGCTGTAAATGTACTTGTCATATATAATGTGCCTTATAATCTGTTTACTAGATGTGCGTTTGTTTTATGCTTCTTGTAAATGTCTTTTTGACTTACGGTAGTTATGCTTAGGGTAAATACTACGCTTTGCAAAACGGTTAAGATTGCCTGCATTAACCATTTTTATGTACGTCTTTTTTGTCACCCCAAAGTACTCATAGGTAGTACCATCTGTAAATGTAACCTCAAGTAGTAAACCTTTATGCTGGTAATCTGCAATGGCGGCATTAGTTATGGTTTCTGTATATGCTTCAAGATTTGCTTCCTTAGTCTCAGGTGCCATACTTACTAGAAAGTGGTAACCATCTATGATGCGACGACTTTGCAGCTCTGCCTCTTCTTGCTTAGGATCTCCTGCTTGAAACTTATCTGGATGCCACTCTTTTACAAGGTTTCTATAGCTCTTTTTGAGCATTTTAAGATCTATTTCTTTTTCAACTCCAAAGAGTTTTTTGTATTCATTTATTCGCTTCATAATCAGGGCTTTTATAAGAGCGCGAAAGTACGCCTTATTTATGGTTTTAAGAGCGCGTTTATTTAAAGAAAATAACACAACAAATTACTTAAGAGCCCAGTACCGTCCTTTATCAAAAACCTAAGCAGAAAAACATATAGCGTTAAGAATCAGAATAATAACAATTTTGATCAGTAAAGTGTGTCTCACAAAAGATCTAACTGGGCTATGTAAAACGTACAATTACTAGCGTCTTCTTGTTTTGTGCAACCTTTAACAATTCAAGTTAAACAATTTATAAATTACTGATAGTTAGATTTTTATTAACACTTAACATTTTACTTTTATGATGTTCAAAAGAAAAAAACCAAACGCTATGATCCAACCAAACAACACCATCGTAAGAAGTATTAGTAATCTTATAGAGTACTCTACAGACTTCCGTTATCAACGTAGAGCCAGCTTTAAACAATTGCATATCGCTATTATTAAAAATCATTTTAATGCTACATCTGTGGTACTTGATATAGATAATGGCACCGCATTACTAGGTGTAGATATGCTAGAAAAAGGAGCCGAGGTAGAAATTACTTTTGACGATTTACAGAAGTTTTTAAAATCTTGTATACGTGAGACTAAAGAAAACATCTCTTTTTATAAAAACATCTTGCATTATTATGCAATGACAGAGGCTGTAGCTTAGTAATAATTGAGCTGTTTTCTGTTATGCTTTCGCGAAAGCGTAATCACATATGTAAAGTGATGATGTCATAAATAAATTCTGCTTTTTGCTAAAAGTGTATTAACAAAATCCCAATACCCTACTGCTGTAAGAAGAATTGGTTCAGAATTTGTATATTATATATTCAACTTAAAAGATATAATTATGAATAATAACACAAAGGGAATACTAGGTTTACTTGCTGTTGCAGCGGGAGCTCTAGGCTTATATAAATACAATAGACTATCACCAGAGGAGAAAGCAGCTCTTAAGGACAAAGCAAGAAAGGCTGGTGATACACTTAAAGAAAGTTATAACGAAGTAGAAGATCAAGTGTCTGAAAAACTCACAAGTTTAAAAAATGCTCTTGACAGAGAGTTATCTAAGGCAAATAATAAGGTACGACATAAAACTGCTCACGCAAGTGATATTGAAGACGCAACTATACTAGATGCAAAGGAAGCTCTAGATACACAAGAAACAAAGTTTGTATAGTAGAATTCATAGCTTATCATAAAAAAGTCTCGCCTTGAAGCGAGACTTTTTTATGTACTATAAAGCGTTTTAACTCCTTTAGCCCCTACCTCTACGCCAGGGCTTTCTTAAGGCTGTATTATCAGTTTTCTTTACACTATTTATAAAATAAACACCGCTTAGAAGTACTACGGCAGCAATCATAGATTGTAAGGTGACTTGCTCATCAAGAAAATACCACCCTAAAAATAATGCTACAACAGGGTTTACATATGCAGAGGTTGCAACCTTCTCTGTAGATACTTTTTTGAGTAAATAGTTAAAAGATGTAAATGCAGCAATCCCACCAAATATAACGAGGCACACCATAGATATTTGTGCGCGTGTGCTCCAGGCGTTTGGAAAAACCCACGATTCATTAATAACTAGGCTTATAATCCATAATAAGATACCAGCGCTTACCATCTGATACCCTGTTGTGATGAAGAAGTTTTTAGGAAGGTCTGCTTTTGCTACAAATAGACTCCCTATACTCCAACTTAAAATACAGGTAAAAATCATTCCTATACCTAGAGCAGCACCTTCTTTCATCGCAATTTCTTGCTGTGACACGAGTAAATACATACCTATAAGCCCTAATAGTACACCTATAATAGATTTAGGCTTGAGACCTTTCTTTTGGGTAATTCTCATTAACAATAAGATGGATAGCGGTTGCAGCGCAGCAAGCAATGCAGCAAAACCACTATCTACATAATTAAGTGCCCATACAAAAACTCCATTACCATACACCAGAAAGAAAAACCCCGCCAGAACACAGTTGCGCAGCTGTTTTGGAGTAACCTTAAGTGATTTTCCTGTCATCTTTGCTATGAGAAAAATAAGCGATCCAGCCATTGTAAATCGCAATCCCGCAAGCATAAAAGCGGGAGCCTCACTCACTACAATCTTATTCCATAAATAAGTTGAGCCCCAAAAGACATAAATTGAGAAAAACGCAAGAATAATTAAGTAGGTTTCCTTTTTCATAAGTGACTGTTTTATGGGGGATAAATAAGGCTATACGAACATAACGATAATAACTAAAGTAAAAACATCTTTAGATAACGATTTTAAAGAGATGTATGAGTAGTATCTTTGCTATACAAACATTTGCAAACCGTTGACAGAGATACGTAATTATATAAATAAGTTTTCACCCGTTTCAGACAGTGATTGGGAGCTCTTTAGCTCTAAGCTAAAAGAGCGTACTTTTAAGAAAAAAGAAATCATACATAAAGCTGGTGTAGTAGAAAATTATATCTCCTTTATTACTACAGGCACGGTGCGATTATTTATACCAAAACCCAAAACCGAAAAGGAAATCACCTTTGGCTTTTGTTTTGAGAATCAATTTGTGAGTGCTTACGACTCGTTTTTGTTACAACAACCTTCTGAGCACGCTGTACAGGCACTTTCTAATACGAGTATGCTTAGTATTTCTTATAACGATCTTCAAGAAATTTACAATAAGACGGCCATAGGTAACCTTATAGGAAGGCTCACTGCCGAAAACCTCTTTATTACTAAGTCAAAAAGGCTACAATCGCTTCTTGATCAAACGGCAGAGCAACGCTATTTAAGTATATTTAAAGAACGACCACAGCTTCTCAAGGAGGTATCTCTCAAATACATAAGCTCTTACATAGGCGTGACCCCACAAGCCCTAAGCCGTATACGCAAGCGTATTACTTAATGTAGGTTCATTGTATTGCCTTTACTGCCAGAGTACCTTTGTATAAAAAAGAAATGCTTATTCTCATCTTTGTTATAGTGATGTGGTATAGTGGCCTGTTTTTTCAGTCATTCTTTCTACATAGATATGCCGCTCACCAGACATTTACAATGTCAAAAACTGCCGAAAAAATAACCTTTATACTAACCTGGCTTTTTCAAGGGCCTAGTTACCTGAGTGCCTATGGCTATGGTATTATGCATAGAATGCATCACGCCTATACAGATACAGATAAGGACCCACACTCCCCTAGTTATGATGAAAATCCATTTGCTATGATGTGGAAAACAAAAAACATCTACCAAGACATTAATAACGACCGAGTAGCAGTAGATGAAAAGTTTAAAAAGAACGTTCCACAATGGAAACGTTTTGATGCTTTTGCCAGTTCTCGTTTCTCTAGATTGCTTTGGGGTGCATTGTATATTGCCTTTTTTGCTGTATTTGCAACCGCTTGGTGGCAATGGCTATTTTTACCTGTAGTACTTGCTATGGCTCCTATACACGGTGTCATCATTAACTGGTTTGGACATATTTTAGGTTACCGAAACTTTAAAACGAAGGATACTTCTAAAAATCTCTTTCGCTTTGACTTCTTGATGATGGGAGAAGGATATCATAACAATCATCACAAGTTTGGGTCTAGGCCTAACTTTGGAGGGGTGCGACGGTATGAGATAGATGTGACGTATCTCATTATGCGTTTTTTACACCGTATACATCTCATTCATATGAAGCCTATCAAAATAGACGTACAAAGGCACCGTTAATTTTTTAAAAAGCTCAGATTGATATTTCTTTCTGAGCTTTTCTAGTTTTGGAGAGAGATATCTTTTGAAAAACGGGCAGTTAGCGTCTGTTTTGTAGTCATTTGTTATTTATCACGAGACGGTTTAAATACGCAAATGTATAGCACCCTGGTGATGATTTTGTCTTCACTTTGAAGCTGTACCTTGCTTAATTCCGCTTTCGCGAAAGGGTATTGCTCCGCATTACACGCATAAATGGCAGAGATGTATTGTAAAGCAAATCTGCTAGGATTTTAAAGCTCCCACCCTACTCAATCAGCCGCCACAGGCCACTACTCAAAAATGCCTAAAGGTTACAAATCTCAATTATAGAAAGCTCACACTTAGTTGCAAGAGTGCATTCCTCTCGGTCGTCCCTCTCTCGTCGGATGCAAGAACTATTACATAACGCGAATTTATGCCTTCCTCTCGCTACGTTCGTCGGAGGCAGGTTTGAAAGCTCTATGCGCGGCGTACAAATTCAAAATTCATTGTATATTTAGAAAATCAAAAAACAGGCACACCAGCAAAGCTTGTACTGAGCTTGTCGAAGTATGCCGCACTCGCTTTATGTAGTGGCCTATTGTAGTTCATTAAATGAAAAACGAATTAGAAATATGGAACTCATAAACTCTTTTAACAACGTCGATCAATTTAAATTGCTCTACGATCGCTTATTTATTTTCGGAGAAAATCGAATGAGAATTTATAAGTTACAAGGTGATTTTGATTTTGTATTACACAAGGATTATGAAATACCCTATTCCAGATTTACCATCAATCATTTAGGCACCTATCTCACTTGGTCAGGACTTTATCGTTTTAATCTAAACAAGGATGAATTTGAAGATCAAATGGCTCAACCTTTTACACCTACAGGCTTAAGATATAGCAATTCAGAATGGTTAGTATATTTGGAAGATGAAGATCTTCAATACTTTTGTTTTAATCCTAATACTCAGAAAGTACGAAAATTAAACACGTTATTCTCTAATAGCAAACCAGTATTTATTCAAAAAGATATAGTAATACTGCGTAGTGTTAATTCAATCTATGGCCAAAAAGAAAATCGTATAATCTGGGAATACCGGCTCACTCATAAAAGTGATTACATAAATATATTAGGTGAAAAAACGCAAGGTTCTATTACAGATATAGCAGTAAGTGATGACTTTTTATACGTACTGGCTGGTAATACATTAGTACAATTAGCGATATCTACAGGACAGGTTGTTTGGGAAACTAGGGAAGTAAGTAAATTCAAAAATATTCAGGTTATTAAGGGCGAAATTTTACTAACGTCCAATTTTGATAAATTCAAATGGATTAACAGTACTTCAGGAGAGCCATTAACGAATGAACTAGTCTTTGATAACATTATTTTTAAGGATGGAACTAAAGTTTTAGCCCATCCCAGAAGAAAACCTATTGTTTTAAGTGAAACAATTTTTGCTATGATTAATGAAAATGGAAAGAATTGTGTGGCACAATTTTCTTCAAAGCAAGGCAATCTCATCGATTTTGTAGAATTAGATAATAACACCTGCGTAGAGGACTTTCAATTTTCTAAGAAGCGATCATTTGGTTTGTGCGTACTACGATCCAATAAGTTGTATCAGTTTAGATGATGTGACTTTATAACCTAAACTAGTTCCTTAACCACGTAACTAACCATATACTAACCGTGGCGGCTGATTGCCCAAGGGCTCGCAGTTCACGATAAAATAAGCTACACAAAAGGTAGTTGTATACTTGGTAATTACCGCAATCGTATGGCTACGCTTCAAAATAGGTTTAAGAGCGATTGTGAGAGCAATAATCAAGGATCTGGCACAGATGGGTCATAGAGCAAATCTACTAGGATTTGAAAGCTCTATGCGCGGCGCACAAATCCAAAATTCATTGTATATTTAGATCAAACAAATCAAGACCACAAAGTAAAGCAAACCAGCAAAGCTTGTACTGAGCTTGTCGAAGTATGCCGCACTCGCTTTATGTAGTGGCCTTTTGGGCACAATTTGACCAAACAACAATCTGAACACTAAAAACAGTAAATATGACCTTAAATGAATTAGGAACTAAACTCAGCGAAATGTATAATGATGCACCAAAAGGAGATGCTGTAGCTATGATACATTTGTTCGGAATTAAATATGCGAATGAAATAAAACAAAGCGATTACTCAAAGAAAGACATAATTGAGCAATCTGGAATTTCTGCTTCTTATTTGACTGAACTGACTAAAGGTGTGAAATTGGCTGAATATGTAGTTCCAAAAAAATAATTGAATGGAAAAAATTTATATTCGTTCAAAACATTTTGAGTACGAGGAATTACAGACAATTATAAAGAAACTAAAGGAATTGAATTATGAATGGATTGTGGATATCGATTATATCGGAAGTAGCGATTCAGAGGAAATAGATGCGACTTTTTCGCTTTTAAAAGACGATTTAGGAGAGTTTTTGACAGTTATTTATAGTTGTGGATACTTTTCAACATTTGAAAAATAAAAAACTGTGCCCAACACAGTATATAAAAAATTGCTGGTTTTGGGCTAAATCAAAGGTCGTTGCAAGTTTGCTACGTCTGAATTTCCTTCGAAAATTCCTCGCACGCAAACCCGCAACTTTCCATATACTAAACCGTTGGCAACAAGCTGAAAAAAACCGAGAATGGAAATAAAATCAATCGAACAATTAGAAAAAGATATTTGGAAAAACCCTTCCGAATTTCCTACTAATTTGGTTGAAAAATGTTATCGTTATCGAAAAATCAGCATTGCAGAATTGACAAACGAACAGATAAGACTTCTGATTTCTCAACAAATCGGAACTAAATATCTAATCGGAATCGCACTCGAAAAACTTGAACGGAATATTTTGACCGAATGTGATATTTATGAAGGCGATTTACTTATTGTAGTTTCGAATTTACCGACTGAATTTTGGAATGAAAATAAAACCGAATTTTTGACTTTTAAAAATATTGTGGAACGGAATTCGGAATTAATAAAAAGTGAACTCGGAGAAAATAAATTTGACCGAATAAATGAAAAAACAAGTTGAAAATATTAAATAGAATATTCCTTTTAATTATCATAACGCTAATATCAAGTTGCGGAGTAAAAGAAATGGAATTTGACAAATCTAAATGGAATGAAAGATTTGACGGATTTTATGAATATCGAGAAAATATGGTCCAAGACTTAATGGAAAATCATCTCGAAAAAGGAATGGAATTAAAAAAAGTCATTGGATTATTAGGAGAACCTGGTAATTATCAAATTAAAAAAGAAAACGAAATTACTTACGAAATAATGGTTGATTATGGTTGGAATATCGACCCAGTGGAAGGAAAAGAATTATACGTAGAATTTGACAAAGACTCAATTGTAATTGATTTTAGATTAGAATATTGGGAACATTAAAAAATAAAAGGCAGTTGCCAAAACCGTGTATAATTAATGGCTGGTTTTAGCCTACTTGGAAAATTCTTGCGGAATTTTCCGCTGGCAAGTTTTTGTTTACTAAATTAATTGCCTAGACACGCCACTAATCTTATACAAAACCGTGGCGGCTGATTGCCCAAGGGCTCGCAGTTCACGACAAAATAAGCCACACAAAAGGCAGCTGTATACTTGATGGTTACCGCAATCGTATGGCAACGCTTCAAAATAGGTTTAAGAGCGATTGTAAGAGCTATAATCAAGGATCTTGTACAGATAGATAATAAAGCTAATCTGCTAGGATTTTAAAGCGCTATGCGCGGCGCACAAATCGAAAATTAATTGTATGCTCAAATAAATTAAGAAGAGCATAAAATAAAGCGAGTGCTTCTACCTATAGCTATAAGGGAGAAGCACTCGCTTTACATAGTATATTAAACTGTATTATGAGTAGAATTAATACGATATTAGTTACGTTCCAATAGAAGGCTAACTGTTAGTCAATAACCACCATAAACTCATCTGAAGTATAAGTAACGTTCTCTTTTTCAACTGCAAAAGTTAGATTATAATTTCCTGTAATAATAAAGTTTTTATTGAAACGCAATCGTAAGAAATTATCTGAATGGAAACCGGTGAAAGCACCATCAACTATTTCGTGAGCCATTCCAAATGCTTCTAAATCACATTGTGTATAAACCTCGTATATACTCTCTAAATCATTTATAAAATATAGTTTCTCAATATCAGGGTTATTAATATTTGTTAATCGTATTGTTAGATTATCAGGAATATTAGGTGTTCCTGTTCCTGTGTTGAGCGAGGGCCCAGTAAAGAGACCCCAAAATTTACCTTGAATGTCAAGAACCTCTTTTCTATTATCTGGTTCCAGACAATCTGAATTCTCAATATTCATATAAGAATCTAATCTAGGTTTTTTATTAAAGAAATTCCATCTGTTAGTAATTTCTCCATCATAATTAATACTAGATTGAGGCGTAATTAAGTTTTGATAGTAATCTCCACTGAAAAACCCTAAGGTAAATTCTTTGTTAGAAATATACTGAGTATCATTTTCAAAAAATTGCTGTGTATCTGCGTTAATTTCAAATGATATTATATTATCCACATAACTGATATTCTCAACTTGCACACTATCCTGTCCTACTTTAGCATATGCTACAAGTGGCTGAACAAATTCGGATACATTTTGACCGCCATCCACAAATGTTATAGTAAACTTTTTATTAAATTCATCTACCTCTCCATATACTTCAGAGTCACTAAGATATCCCTTTGTAGTAAAAAATAATGTTTGTGAATCATAGTCTGTGCCGTTTATGGTTACTCTCGCCTTTGCCTCATACTTTTTACCGCTTACTAAATTAGTAAGTATTCCGTTAGTTGATTCTAAAAAACTTTGAGTTCCAAACTCTTTATAAAAAAAAGTTCTAGTTGAACCTAATGGAGTTATAATATTTGTTGATAATACTACCTTAGCATCATCTAAGCCTATCTGACTAACGGAGCTAGTGACAATTAAATCGTCATAACTAGTTGGTGTAGTATCTTCATTAATTTCATCTTTTGAGCAAGACATAATTAGAATCAATACAAGAATTACAGAGAGTAGGTTTTTCATTAAATTTATTATTAAGATTTGAAAACTGAAATGTAGTACTTGTAATGATAAATCACAAATGACAAATTGATTTTAGCACAACAATAATGTACAACACAAACAACTTAGTAAAAAAGCCAATATCTGTTACTCTAAGCACAAGCTTTTAAGCTTGTTTAGATCTATAATTTTCGTCATAAGGACTTCCTGATTTTACGCTTTCGCGAAAGCGTGCTCTTTCTCAAATACTCGTATATTTAAACAATTAATTAAAAAATAAAAAACAGGCACACCAGCAAGGCTTGTACTGAGCTTGTCGAAGTATGCCGCACTCGCTTTATGTAGTGGCCTGTTGTGTACAAGCTTAAAAACAAAATACCGAACAACAAATAAACTTACGAAATGAATAAAATTATTTTTAAAAATTGGGCTTTCCGATTTATGATTTGGATTATAATAATTAATATTATCGTATTTTATTTGACAATTAATTATGTGAATTTCCCAGGTGTGGAAAACAACACAGATTCAACTTTATTATATTTAGAAGTAATATCAATTGTCTTAATGTTTCTCGCTTTAGCTTTTATTATAATGAGTATGATTAGAAAAGAAAAACGAAATTATCAATTTTGGATTGCGATAGTCGGAATATTTGTACTCGGAATTATACCTCTAATATTGAATTTTATTTAAAATCAATTTAGTAACAAATTAGCACAGCAAACTAGATTAGGACGGAAATCAAGTACACAACAAAGAACTGAGTTAGAAACAACTCTACCTCTATTATACTCAGCACATCATCACATCTTCATCGCTATCTGTAAATAATTGTATATTTAAGTTCATTAATATAGACAACACTATGAAAGTTACTGCTGCCAAAGAAGATAAGGTTGCACAAATGATATTTGCATCCATATACCCACTTTACTGGAATAGACTAGAAAAAAATGGACGTACCAGAGAGGAGTTTCATCAAGTTATAGAATGGTATACCGGCTATAATGAGGCACAGCTACAGGGACTTATAGACGAGAAGGTGACATTTCAGACCTTTTTTAAAGAAGCAACTATTCACCCTAACGCTCATCTCATAAAAGGTGTTGTATGCGGTTACCGCATTGAGGAGATAGATGATGAGTTTGAACTTTACAGGCAGTGCAGGCAGATGGAAAAACTTATAGACGAGCTGGCAAAAGGTCGCAAGATGGACAAGATATTAAGAACGTCTTAATAGGTACATCGCATCCCTAAACACATTTTTACTACTTATTATGTACTCCAGCGGTATAATGATATTAAGTACGCTTTCGCGAAAGCGTAATCACACTACATTAAGATCTTTTAAGTCTAGAATATTGCATACCTGAGTAATAATTACCACCTTAAAAACCAAATTAAACTATTGTTATTCAGTTAGTTAAAAATAATTTTAAAATTTTTATAAAAAAGTTTTTTGATTTGTTTTTTTTACTATGTTTACCGCATAATTCGGGCATAGTTAAATCGAATTGTCATAACGATGAAATCTTTTTTCATATTCGGGCTTAGAAGGATAAGGAAGTCTACTTCGAAAGCTGCTCTAGGGATAGAGACCCGAATTTTTAGGCTGACTTCTGAAATCATTACTACCCTTACTTCATTAAAGCTTCTAAGCTTTGATCCTTATACGGTATTCATTTTCCGCATCTGAATGTACTAGAAGATCACTCCACTGCCCTATTATCACTGGGCCCACATCTCTATTTACATATTTTACAACTTTATAATGAAGACAAAATACTTTGATCTTATAGATCAAACTTTTGATTTTCCGCAGGAAGAGTTCACCCTAAAAACAAATGAGCTCCAGTTCCACGGGATTGATTTAATGGCACTTATAAAAGAACACGGTGCACCACTTAAGTTTACATACCTACCTAAAATCTCTGATAATATAAACAGAGCAAAAACCTGGTTTGCAGCTGCTATAAAAGAGCACAACTATGCCGGTAGTTATAACTACTGCTATTGTACTAAGAGTTCACATTTTAAGCACGTGCTAGACGAGGCTTTAAAAAATGATATTCATATTGAGACATCCTCTGCTTTTGATATAGATATTGTAGAAAATCTCAAGGCACAGGGCAAGATCAATGACGACACCTTTGTGATAAGCAACGGTTTTAAACGTGACCAGTATGTTCAAAACATCGCACGTCTCATAAACAATGGTCATAAAAACTGTATCACGGTTATAGATAATTATGAAGAGATCACCCTGCTAAGCGATGCTATAGATGGTAATTATAACATAGGTATACGTATCGCCTCAGAAGAGGAGCCTAAGTTTGAGTTTTACACCTCTCGTTTAGGTCTGGGTTATAAAAACATTGTGCCTTTTTTTAATAAAGAGATAAAGGATAACCCTAAGGTGACTCTTAAGATGCTGCACTTTTTTATAAATACGGGCATACGTGACACCGCATACTACTGGAACGAGCTTCTTAAATGTATGAAGGTGTATGTCTCTCTTAAAAAGGTGTGCCCGTCACTAGATAGCCTTAACATAGGTGGTGGTTTTCCTATAAAAAACTCACTCGCCTTTGACTATGATTATGCATATATGGTGAGCGAGATTATAGGCCAGATTAAGCAAACTTGTGATGAGGCTGGCGTTGCGGTGCCTCACATTTTTACAGAGTTCGGCAGTTTTACCGTAGGAGAAAGTGGCGGTGCGATTTACCAAGTGCTATATCAAAAACAACAGAATGATCGCGAAAAATGGAATATGATAAACTCATCATTTATCACCACCATACCAGATACCTGGGCGATTAATAAACGTTTTGTAATGCTTGCCATAAACGGCTGGCAAAAGGAATATGAGCGCGTTTTACTAGGTGGTCTTACCTGTGATAGTGATGATTATTATAACAGCGAGCAGCATATGAACGGGATCTATTTACCTAAGTATAATAAGGATAAACCACTGTATATAGGCTTTTTTAATACGGGTGCTTATCAAGAAAGTATAGGCGGTTTTGGCGGATTGCAACACTGCCTCATCCCTACCCCAAAACACGTTTTAATAGATCGTGATCAAGATGGTAAGCTGGTAACTAGCGTTTTTGCAGAGCAGCAAACCTCTGAGCAACTACTATCCATTTTAGGATATGATTATGGGGTTAATGACGCTTTCGCGAAAGCGGAATCAAAAACAGCCTCACAAACCAAAGAAACAGTAAACTAACACAAGTAACAAAACTTAAACAAATTACAATGAAATCTCAAAAAACGTATGCCGGTATAGATGAAAAATATGCCAGCGCCGAATCTTCAAAAATCGTATTAATCCCTGTCCCTTATGACGGTACTAGTACCTGGGGAAAAGGTGCAGATAAAGGTCCTGAAGCCTTTTTACACGCATCTGAAAATATGGAGCTGTACGATATAGAGACAGATACAGAGGTTTATAAACAAGGCGTATTTCTTGCAGAGGCTCTTACGGGTCATAGCACTCCAGAAGAAATGGTAGCTGAAGTACACAAAGAGGTAAAAGCTGCTATTTTACGCAATAAGTTTGTCACGATGATGGGTGGAGAGCACTCTGTGTCTATAGGATCTATACGCGCTTTTAATGAGTGTTATAATGACTTAACCGTACTACAACTAGATGCGCACACAGACCTACGTAAGGAATATGAAGGGTCTGTATATAATCACGCTTGCGCGATGTATGAAGCAAATGAGACTACAAACCTTGTGCAAGTAGGTATACGCAGTATGGATGCCTCAGAAAAAACAGTTCTCAATGAAGAAAACGTGTTTTATGCACACGATATGAGTACAGATGACTACTGGATGGATAATGCCATAGAGCTTATGACAGATAATGTGTACATAACGCTAGATCTCGATGCCCTTGACCCTTCTATAATGCCATCTACAGGTACTCCAGAACCAGGCGGACTTTTATGGTATGAGACACTTGAGTTTTTAAGAAAGGTCTTTGAAGAAAAAAATGTGGTTGGCTTTGACATCGTAGAGCTATGCCCTAATCCCTCAGAAAAATCTTCAGACTTTCTAGCGGCTAAGCTTTACTATAAAATGTTGAGCTACAAATTTGTGGAGCACGATGCAGATGAGGATAATGATAATCTCTATGCAAAAAATCAAAACACAATCACAAAGTTAAAATACGATCAAGATGAAGACTAAAGGAGCAATCTCTCAATTTATAGAGAAGTACTACCTACACTTTAACGCGGCCTCTGTAGTAGATGCAGCAAAGGCCTACGAAGAGCAACTTAATAAGGGCTCAAAAATGCTTGTATCTCTTGCAGGTGCTATGAGTACGGCAGAGCTAGGTAAAATATTTGCAGAGATGATACGTAAAGATAAAGTACAGATCATCTCTTGTACTGGTGCAAACCTAGAAGAAGATGTAATGAATCTTGTGGCGCACAGCCACTACGAGCGCGTGCCTAACTATCGCGATCTAACCCCACAAGATGAGTGGGATTTATTAGAACGTGGTTTAAACAGAGTTACAGATACGTGTATTCCAGAAGAGGAAGCCTTTAGAAGAATACAAGAACATATTGTAAAAATATGGAAAGATGCAGAGGCTGCCGGTGAGCGCTACTTCCCACACGAGTTTATGTATAAATTATTACTCTCTGGCGTACTTGAAGAATACTATGAGATAGACATAAAAGACTCGTGGATGTATGCTGCCGCACAGGCAAACCTACCTATTATAGTGCCAGGTTGGGAAGATAGTACAATGGGTAACATTTTTGCAAGCTACGTGATGAAGGGTGAACTTAAAGCAAGTACTGTAAAATCTGGTATTGAGTATATGACCTATCTAGCAGACTGGTATACGGCAAACTCAGATAACGGTATAGGTTTCTTTCAGATAGGTGGTGGTATCGCTGGCGATTTTCCTATTTGTGTTGTGCCTATGCTTTATCAAGATATGGAACGCACAGATACACCATTCTGGAGTTATTTCTGCCAGATAAGTGACTCCACAACTAGCTATGGCTCTTATAGTGGCGCAGTACCTAATGAAAAGATAACCTGGGGTAAACTAGATATGAATACGCCTAAGTTTATTATAGAAAGTGATGCAACCATCGTAGCACCACTCATATTTGCTTACCTTCTAGATATGTAATTATGAAAAACTCAAATAATCCAAACCTCAATAGAGTAATCGTAGACTTCAAGAAGTTAACTCCTGAGATACTTGCCCTAGTGGTCGAGAAGTATCCTTACGGTTATGATGATAGTGATATCATACGTTTTAGAAACGTAAAAGATGAACTCGTAAAGTGTATTGAAATTATTACAGAGGACACAAAATACCTAGTAAAAATTAGTGCAAAACTAGAACGTGTGATGGAACAATATGATGAAGATGATTACGAGTCATACCAAGATAATGACCCAACAGCTGTACAAGATCCTTTTGACACAGACGAGGATATAAAAGAATAATGAAAACTGGAGATATACAACACATTGAGCTCAAGTATCTTGAGCTCAATGACTATCAAGAACTTAAAACGGCTATGATATCTGCATATACAAATATGCCAGATTCATACTGGGAGGAGAAACATATATCAACTTTGATTAAAAAGTTCCCAAAGGGACAAGCCGTAATAAAAATTAACGGGCAAATTGCCGGCTGTGCACTATCTATCATTGTCAACTATGATGATTTTGAAGATGATCACACGTATAGAGATATTACTGGCAACTACACATTTTCTACCCACTCAGATGATGGTGATGTCCTTTATGGTATAGATGTATTTATCAAACCGGCATATAGAGGTCTGCGCTTAGGCAGAAGGCTCTACGATTATCGCAAAGAGCTATGTGAAGAACTTAACTTAAAAGGTATCACCTTTGGCGGTAGAATGCCCAATTACAGTCTTTATGCAGAAGACCTGAAACCTAAAGAATATATAGAGCAAGTTAAGCGCAAAGAGATAAATGACCCAGTGCTTAACTTTCAAATCTCTAATGACTTTCACCCAGCAAAAGTTATGAGAGGATATCTAGAAGGAGATAAAGCATCTGGAGAGTTTGCTATACTGATGGAATGGGATAACATTTACTATAAAAAACCATCTAGAAAAGCAGCTACAAAAAAATCAAATGTTCGTCTAGGGCTCATACAGTGGCAAATGCGACCTTATAATAGCTTAGAGGAGTTACTTAACCAAGCAGAGTATTTTATAGATGCTGTTGCTGGTTACAGATCTGACTTTGTGTTATTTCCAGAGTTTTTTAATGCACCCCTTATGGCAAAAGATAATCATCTCAAAACGTCAGATGCGATAAGAAAACTTGCAAGGCATACAGAAGCTATAGTTAAGCAATTTTCTGAATTTGCTATAACCTATAATATCAATATTATAGCCGGTAGTATGCCTGAGATACGCGATGGACGCTTATACAACGTAGGCTATCTATGTAGACGTGATGGCAGTACTGAACGTTATGAAAAACTACACGTTACTCCAGACGAGGCAAAAGTATGGGGTATGCAAGGTGGTACTGAGCTTAAAACATATGATACAGATTGTGGAAAAATAGGAATATTAATTTGCTATGATTCTGAGTTTCCAGAGTTAAGTAGACTACTAGCAAATGAAGGAATGGATATACTATTTGTTCCCTTTCTTACAGACACACAAAATGGATACTCAAGAGTGCGCCACTGTTCACAAGCTAGAGCTATAGAAAATGAATGTTATGTAGCAATTGCTGGTAGTGTAGGTAACTTACCTAATGTAGAAAATATGGATATACAGTTTGCACAATCTATGGTGTTTACTCCTTGTGACTTCTCCTTCCCTACTAATGGCATAAAAGCAGAAGCAACACCAAATACAGAGATGATATTAATAGCCGATGTTGACCTAGATTTACTAAAAGAACTCAATCAATTTGGCGCGGTAAAAAATTTACGTGATAGACGCACAGATCTTTTTGAAGTGGTTAGAAGGTAAGTATCTGTTTTTGAGATGCAACACTTAAACAACCTTGATTCTGCTAGTTATTTATTGTATAATAGTATCCTAGACTAAGACCAAAAACAGGTTTTTCATAGTTTTTTACATCTAAGCCTAAATCTATATTAAAAATTCCAAATTTGTCGGTATTATATTTTGTGGATAAATAGCCTAAAAAGCTTTTCTGCTTTGGTTCAAAGGGAGCTGCGTATGTACCTAAGCTCTCAAGATATGTTAGTTTTGCTTGAAAATAAAAGTTACCTATGGCTGCACCTGCGCCAAAATGGTGAGCGATAACCCTATTATTTGTAATACCTAGTCCTGTCTCTGGATTAAGTTCAAAAAAAGGCAAACCTATTATATCGCTCTCATACGTCCAGCCGCTTCTATATCCTTTATTACTAAAGTAATTATCACGACCGCTTCTCCCTGAACTTCCGCTTTGACTTCGAGTATCTACGTACTCATATAAAAGGTTTTTAAAAAACTTTTTATTTTTAAATGTATAGTTAATTCCCCAAACACCATCTGGAAAATTTTTGAATGCCGTTCCAGAACCATCATCAAAAAGGTGTAAATGATACATTTTCAAAGTTCCATTCTCAAAGTTTCTTTGGTATGAAAAATCAAAACTCCCCAAGTGGTTGCCTAAGGCATTTACTTGTTCGCCTTCATCAGAATTATCCCCACCTGATTGAGCTAAGAATATTTTAAAAAAATCACTTGCACTATTAGGTAAATCTCCATCAATTGGGCTTTTACCTCCCCACTGAGCATAATGTTGCACACCAGCGGTAAATACGCCATATAATTCCGTTGTATATTTTACATTAATACGCTTATAGTGCACTCGAGTATTTTTTACATAACGCATATCATTTAGTACGTAATGACCCAGTCCATAATCTATATACATATTCTTTAGAAGAGAAATAAATTTTGGTGACTCAATAACTAAACCTGGAAAAGGACGTGTATTTCCGCTGTTTAAAATATTATTATTGGTACTTGAGAGACCATTTACAACATCTGCACTTTTAGAACCTAGTGTAATTTGATAATGTTTAGCCTTAAAACGTACAAATAAGTCTCCACGTTGTAAGCGTTCTAGACTCCCATCCCTATAAAATAATGATATGCCTCCTTCTAACGTAGATAATGGGGTTAATTTGTATTCAAAGCTAGAGAATGCACTCAATGCAGCGTTTGAGTTAGATTTAACAAGACCTTCAGTATTTCTGTAAAACCAGAAAGGCAATTCACTTTCACTTAAATAAGTGTTTACGTTTATAGCTCCATTAATTTCTATATTTTCCTGAGCCTCGAGTTGGGATGAAATTAATACTAATAAAAACAATAATTTCCCAAACTTCATAAAACTACTTTTGTATATAATTAAAGCTATAGCCTTTGAAATATTTAGCTAAAGATATTCTCTGGATTTGCAATAATTTCCATTACTCATATTGCCTACTTAAAAAGATCTTGAGGTAAGTCTTCTTCCATTCCTAAGTTCTTCGAAATATCTTCTGTCACTTCTACATCAAGAATCTCATATTCAGAATTATTACTTTTAAACTCAGGAACTAAAGATTTAAGCTTTGCTACACTTATCGTGTTATTATTTTTTATTGCGGCTTTGATAATTGAATTTATGACCGTATTTACCTGCTCATAGTCATTCTCTAGGTCCTCACTTATCATTATTTTATTATGATGAGTAGGCAAGGTTTTACTTTCATTACTTAGCAATTCCTCATAGAGTTTTTCTCCAGGTCGAAGTCCTGTAATTTTTATTTCTATGTCCTCATTAAGAGTGTGCCCCGCTAGTTTAATCATCTTTTCTGCAAGATCCATAATACGTACAGGCTCTCCCATATCAAATATAAAAATCTCACCTCCTTTACCCATTGTTCCAGCTTCCAAAACTAGTTGACAAGCTTCAGGTATGGTCATAAAATAGCGTATGATATCTGGATGTGTTATCGTAACTGGCCCTCCACTCTCTATTTGCTTCTTAAATAATGGAACCACAGACCCATTAGACCCAAGTACATTACCAAACCTAGTTGTAATAAATCTGGTGCTCTTCTTTTTTCCTTTGGCTTGTAAATTAAAATACTTAGACTGGACATACATTTCGGCAGCCCTCTTTGTAGCACCCATAACATTTGTTGGGTTTACCGCTTTATCTGTACTCACCATCACAAAATGACTCACTTTATGCTTAGCTGCAATGTCTGCAAGGTTTTTTGTACCATAAATATTTGTGAGTATAGCTTCAGAAGGGTTATTCTCCATTAAAGGTACGTGCTTGTAGGCCGCTGCGTGATAAATTATATCAATTTTAAACGCATCAAAAAGAATTCTCAACCTATTTCTATTTGCTACATCACAAATTACAAACTCAAAATCTATATCTGGAAAAGCTCCTTGTAATTCTAAACTAAGAGAATGCAAAGGTGTTTCTGCTTGGTCTAATACAATTAATTTATTTGGATTATAAGAAGCAACTTGCCTTGCTATTTCGCTACCTATAGAACCAGCTCCTCCTGTCACTAAAATTGTCTTTCCTTGAAGTTTACTAGACTTTACACTATCATTAAGCTGTATGGGATCTCTGTTTAATAAATCTTCAATCTGGAGACTTTTTAGCTGATCTGTTACCGTTGTCTTTTCACTCCAATTTATCACAAGCGGAGAGTTATACACTTTAATGTCGTGCTCGAGACATTCTTTTACGATTGAAAACCGTTCTTCTGCACTCATTGAGTTTCCAGCAAAGACAATTGCCTCTGCTTTTAGTTTTTGCACTAAATGCTGAACGCTTTTATCAAGTTCCAATACTGGTTTATCAAGAATTCTTAAACTCTTATTCTGCCTTTTTGAAATAAACCCTTTGATTATAAAACGCTGTGGATGCTCAATATCTAGGGCAGCTGCAACAGATATTGCTCCATCATCTACACCTACAATAACTGCGTTAATTATCTCTGCATTGTTTTGAGCAATTTTAAAACGTTCGTACAATTGTTTTACTGCAAGCCTAAAAGTAAATAATGCTGTAAACGATATAAATGAAAAAAGAATAAGACCCGTTGTAATAAAAACTTTCAGGTCATATATATATTGCCAAGTCAAATTGAAGACCATCAATGTAGCAAAAGTTGCAACAGTTGCAAACAAAAGCTTCATAGCATCCATAAAAGAAGAATGTCTTATGAGACCTGCATATGTTTTAAAAACAAGTAAAAAAACAAAATTGACTCCTATTACTAAGCTTAACTGTTGTCCACTGCTTATAACGCTTAATGGCTTTATATGTAGATCTGATAATAAAAAATAAGTAATAAGTGTTGATACCAAAATCAACGAAGTATCTATAAACAGGACTGTCCACCTAGGTAAATAGCGAACATTACGAATATCTAACTTGTTTTCGTCAGAAAACAACCTATTTATAGCGGCTTTTAATCTACTTAGCATTCGTTATTTGTTGTTGAATAATTCAAATATAACTTTTTGAATTCGTTCTCTATCGTCATTTGTCAAATTTGATCCAGAAGGAAGACATAATCCCGTCTCAAATAGTTCTTCTGCAACACCCGTACCATAATAAGGAGCATCTTTAAAAATAGGCTGCAAGTGCATAGGTTTCCATAGCGGTCTTGACTCTATATTTGCTTTCGCGAAAGCGTGACGTAAGTCCTCTCTACTTATCCCATTTGTTTTATTTGTATCAATTAATATAGCACTTAGCCAGTGATTGCTATAATAATCTTCTGATGGTTCTTGAAAAACAGTAACACCATCAATATCCCGAAATGCATTAACGTAAAAAGAATTCATAGCTCTACGCAGACCTATATGCTTATCTAGCACTTCCATTTGACCTCTTCCTATTCCTGCTGAAATATTACTTAGTCTGTAATTGTATCCTATGGTTGTATGTTCATAATGGGGAGCGTCATCACGTGCTTGCGTTGCAAGAAAAACGGTTTGCTTTTTATCTTCTTCAGAATGACAAACCATAGCCCCACCACCACTTGTCGTGATAATCTTATTGCCGTTAAATGATAATATGCCAAAACGACCAAATGTACCACACTTTTGACCTTTGTAGGTAGAACCCAGAGCCTCTGCACTATCTTCAACTACAGGTATATCATATTTGCTAGCAACTTCATTTATTAAGTCAACCTGATAAGGCATACCATATAGATGTACAGCAACAATTGCCTTAGGTTTTTTACCCTGCTTGATTCTATCTTGTATGGCTTCTTCTAAATGAATTGGGCACATATTCCAGGTAGTAGACTCACTATCTACAAGTACAGGCTTTGCTCCCAGATATTTTATAGGATTAATACTACCACAAAAGGTAAATGATTGGCAGATTACTTCGTCTCCAGCTTCAACACCACACTGTATTAATGCCAGGTGAATAGCCGCAGTTCCAGAGCTTAAGGCAGCAACGTGAGTATCCTGCCCCTGATATAATTCTAGGTCATTTTCAAAACCATTAACATTAGGCCCAAGTGGAGCGACCCAGTTAGTATCAAAAGCTTCTGTTACAAAGTTGCGCTCAGTACCTCCCATATGTGGAGATGATAACCAGATTTTATTAGAACTTGACATTATTTATATAGAGATTTTATTTTTTACAAATATACCCTTTAGGGTGAGACCTACGATATAGAGATCATAGGTTAGACTCTTTTTAGAGCAGTAATCTAGATTCATTTGTAGTTTATCTGGAAAGATTACATCATCATTATATTGCTTAGCATCTTTTTGTCTTTTAAGCAATGCCTCTTCATTTACATATTTAATAGCCGCTAGACTAGTTAACCCTGGTTTAAGTTTAAGGACTTGTCTATCACTACCCTCAAGCTTATCATAATACCCAGGTATATCTGGTCTTGGGCCTACAAAAGACATATCTCCCTTTATGATATTAAAAAGCTGCGGAAGCTCATCTATTTTAAATTTTCTAAGAAATTTACCTACACTCGTGACTTTACCACTATGCATTGTTCTGATCTTATAGATGGTAAATGGCTTACCAAATTGACCAATTCTAGTTTGTTTAAAAATTGTGAAAGTTGGGACAATAATCATAATTATCCAAAATGGTATGAGACAAAAAATTATCACAGTAGCAAATAAAAAATCAAAAATAGATTTAATCAATTTCCTTAAATTTTATTATGCGACCAGGATTGCCCACCACAACAGCATAATCTGGAACATCTTTTATAATAACTGCGCCAGCTCCAATCGTACACCATTTACCTATTTTTATACCAGGTATAACTACCGCTCCAGCTCCAATGTGTGTTCCTACATCTACGCTTACGCCGCCACTTAAAGTAGCGTTAGGTGAGATATGTACAAAGTCTTTGATAATACAATCGTGCTCCACAACAGCACTAGTATTAATAATACAATGATTACCTATTGAAATGGATTCATTTACCACAGCATTAGGCATTATCACAGTTCCTAGACCAATCTCATCTTGTACAGAAACAGTTGCCTTGCTATGTATTATAGCTTTGTGCCATTGATTTTTATATCTATCTGCAAGTTTCTTTCTGATACTATTATCTCCTATACCAATGATAATTTCATCAAAATCTTGAATCTTACATATAGGTATTCCTAAATAAGTATCTTTTTGATAATTATCGTCTATAAATCCCTCTACAACAATACCATTATTAGTTGCGATGGCATTTACTACCCTGCCGTGGCCACTTGCTCCAAAAATTTTCATTACCCTTTAAATCTAGTCGTTGTTGCTTCTCCCTCTTGTGATATCCCTTCAGAAATAAAGACCTTTTTAATAGTCATTAATAAAATTTTAATATCAAGTAAAAGACTTTGATTATTTACATACCAGACGTCTAACTCAAATTTCCTTTCCCAACTTATTGCATTTCGTCCATTAACTTGAGCCCATCCAGATATGCCTGGTTTAACAAGCCCTCGCTTACGTTGCTCTTGAGAATACAGCTCAACATACTCTGGGAGTAATGGTCTAGGCCCTATAAAACTCATATCACCTTTAAGTACATTTATGAGTTGTGGGAGTTCATCTAGCGATGTTTTTCTTATAAACTTACCCACTGGAGTAAGCCTCACAGCATCTGGTAATAAATTACCAGATGTATCACGTTTATTATTCATAGATCTAAACTTTATGATTCTAAAAATAATATCGTTCTTACCCGTTCTTAATTGTGTGTAAAAGGGCTTTCCACCATTTGCTATGGTCAATAGCAACGTAATTAGTAAAAAAATGGGAGCAATGACTATTAAACCTATAAAAGCACAACTTATGTCCATAAGTGGTTTGAGAAAATTTTTATACCACATATATTATTTTTTTTTGGCCATTAAGCCGTTTAATAGTCCTCTGTACTCTTCTAGCAATGCTTGCCATATTTCCCTTCTCTCATAACTATCAGTGATGACGCTTCTTGCATTTGCCTTAGCCCGATCATAAAGTCCCTTATCCTCTATAAGTTTACACATTGCTATCTCTAGTGCGGTACTACTTTTTACAGGAACAATCAATCCATTGCGGTTGTTTACTATAATCTCGTTACATCCATTTATATCAGACACTATAGATGGTAACCCCATTGCACCTGCTTGTAATACGACGTTAGGAAAACCCTCTCTGTACGATGGAAAGGTTAACGCTTTCGCGAAAGCAAAATAAGGCCTCACATCATCCACATATCCAGTTGTATAAATCTTACTATGTGTTTTAATTGTTTCTTGTGTAGAAGGCATAAGAGGGTCTAGCTCTTCTTCTAATGGGCCAACAAGCAGAAGTGAGGTCTCTGGGTGTTTCTCTTGAACAGTTACAAATGCTTTTACTAATTCATTTACCCCTTTATCTCCTACAAGCCTACCTACCAGTATAAATGTAAAATCAGTCTGTGATATGTGAAGCTTCTTTGCTACATCTACCATATCACTTGATTCATAATCTGGGGAGAAGTACGTAGTATCAATACCATTTGAAGAGCCTTTCCCTATCACTTTAAGCTTAGTGTTCTTTGTAAAATTTAACGCTTCTATAATGGTTTTTAAACCTTGTGCATTAGGATACACTTTTGTGGCACAACGGTAGGTAAGTTTTTCAACTATGTCTAGTATTTTTCTCTTTGCACCGGTTGCCTCAAGTAAAGGGAGACCCGCTACTGTATGTAATCGTAGAGGCACACCAGCAAGCCTTGCCGCAAGCATACCTACAATACCAGCCTTAGGTGTATGTGTATGTACTATCTCTGGTTTTTCCTTTTTCAAAAACTTATAAAGCCTATATACCGCTTTGAGATCTTGTATAGGCGTTATCTTTCTAGTTAAAGGAAGAAAAAAATAAGGTACACCTTGCTTGCTTGCTACTCTTTTAAGCTCTTCCTCTTGTGATGAAACAGCTGTAACCTCGTAGTACTCTTTCATAAAAGCAAGTTGTCCCTCTAGAAGCTTATCTAAAGAAATGGGAACGGTGGTAATTCTAATAAGTTTTGCTCTGGACATCTTATCTTATCTCTTGAATATAATAATTATTAACAATAAATCCATAATAATTAATTTGCATCTTTAATAAGCTTTGCTGGATTACCTCCTACAATGGTATTCCTCTTAATATCTTTATGTACTACACTATTTGCCGAAATAACTGCACCTTCTCCAATAGTAACTCCTCCTAGAATAAAACAGTTTGCACCAATCCAAACATTGTCCTCAATAATTATAGGTTTACCCATATCTGTTGTGTGAATTCTATCTGCTGTATTATTAAATGATAATTGATGTCCATTACCATCGATAATTTGAGTGTTTGCCGCAATTAATACATTATTGCCAATTGTAATTGAATTATAAGCGTGTATACAAGTACCGTGAATTCTGCAATTTGAACCAATGCTAATTTTAGCATCATTCCTATCAGCAAGTAACTTACAAGATGAATGCATATTTATATGGTATCCGTAATTACTAGAGTTTAATAAAGTATTACTTCCAACCTCAATTATTGCAGACGTCTTTTTAATAATTGATGGCAACCCTTTAAAAAGGACGCCATTCCCCAATTTAACACCTTTAACAATACACTTAAATCTGGATAAAAGAGTAGTTAATCCATAATATAATTTAATCATCATATTTCAATTGGTAATTTGCACTTTCTTATAACCGCGTTGAATTTACCATTTTTTCCAAGAGGGATATCATCTAAATATTCCATTTTAACATTGGCTTTTTTTCCTAATCGTTCTTCTAAATTTAGAATAAACTTTCTCTCAACGGAATCTGTATAATCATCATTAACAACATTTTTTACAAGAAAATCATTATGATCCACTTGTATAATTTGGCTTTTATTAATTCCTACTAGTCCTTTGTAAGCGGTATCCATTCTACCAATGTAACCCTTCTCACTTGTCCATAGTAAGTCATCTTCTCTACCTATTATTTTCTCTATAACCGGCATACTGCATCCACAATCGCAAAAATAGTTCTCTGACGGCATTAAGACGGTATCTAGAATATCATATCGAATTAATGGAGTTTTGTAGTTTCTAAAACTAGTTACTACCATTCTACCAATCTCATTGGGGCCAGCAGGTTCATCGTTCTTATTTAAAAATTCAAATACACCTGAATCTTGATTTACGTGTAAATTTCCATTTATACACTCTGTAATAAATGGACTGCCTTCGCTAGATGCATATTGATTAAACACTTTACAATTGAAAACTTTTTCAATCAAAATTCTTTGATAGTCGTGAAGCGTTTCTGCTGTTGTTGTAATTCCTTTCAACTTAAAATTTATCTTCAGATTATTATCATCAATAAACTTAGCTATGATATAAAAAGCTGATGGATAACCATCCATATAGGCAGGCTTAAACTTATTCATTTTTTTTACATAGTGAACTATGTTATCTTCTGTCAAATGATAAGTAGACATAAACAACTGATTTTGAACATAATTAGCAACCCAAAATGGTGGTCTAATACTGGATGGTTTAATAATAATCCTTCCAGAAAATCTAATGCTTTTATCTTCTTTTTTTATACCTATACTATTTTGAAATCTTGTCCATAAAGCAAAAGCTCTTTCAACAGATTCACTATCTAAATAATTTACTGTAGGCGACCCTGACGTACCACTCGTATAGCCCACTTCAATTAATTTTCGTTTTGGATTACTATTTATAAGTTCCTCAACTTTAATCTTTCTATCTTTTTTTGAAAGTAGTGGTAGACGTTTTAATACAGTGTATGGGTCATTTAAAATATCTTCTGTAGTGATGTTAGACTTTTTAAAACTATTTCTGTAAAATGGGACATATTCAACAACTTCTAATAAAAGCTGCGTTAATCTTTCCCTCTGATATTCTTTTACTACATCAAAATCTGCATTCCATAGCTTATTATACTCATCTAAATAACTGTAATAGTCATTGGTATATCTTGTGCGCGTATTTAAGAAGGCTTTTAAATTGAGTAAAATAACCTTTATAAAATAAGGACTAAGCTTATATATTTTGTCAATCATTATGATGATTTATAATTAGTAAAAATTGTATTACAATTAATCTAAAGACTCTAATATTGATTCTAACTTTTTAGTTTGGTTTTTTCTATTAAATATAGTTAAAACATCTTCTTGTGAAGATACCTCTAATTGACTCTTCTTCCATTCAGTTAAAATTGCCTTCCATTTTTCTATTTGAACTTTTTTAGAATCATTATTAATATCAAAATTTGATCCTAAATTATATGTATCGATGAGGGCTGATGGTTCTGAAGCATTTGGCGCGAAATTAATAATATATTTATTTGCTGCGAGATATTCATAAAACTTTAAGGGAACCCCTGTATAATGTGAGAGCTTCTCCCCTACTATTAACCACAATATGGTAGACTGTTGATATTGTTTCAAGACCTCATTGCGCGGTATTTTACCTATGTAATCTACTACTGCATAAGATTTAAAACTTGCCATTTCATCTTGTAGTGATTTTTCAAAATTACCAGCAATCACAACTTCAACATCATCTAGAGACATCAGTCCCTCCTCTATTGCCCAATCTAATAATTGCAAAAGCCCTTTTGGAGACCTAATACCGCCATAGAAGCTACCAGCATAAAATATCCTTATCTTCTCTGAGCTTCTCGTTATTACCTCTGTCTCAACGTTAAAATCATCTGCATCAAACCCATTGTAAATCACAGAAAATTTTTCGGCATCCTTTTGATAGTGCTTTGCATAGATATCACGCATTGCATTTGAAATAAAAGTGATTTTATCGGCTTTATTAAGGATTTTATTTTCAAATTTTTTATGTAATAAAGAAAGTGGCCAAGGTGAATGTAATTGATGTCCGCCTATATAATGATAATCACGTAGATCACCAATTAATTTTATTTTAGGAAAATTTTGTTTAACATACATACCAATAAGGTGGTTGGTCATAGCAGGAGATGTTGTTATTACCACGTCCATATTTTCTAACAATCCAGCATTTGCGCTTAAATATTTCTTAACATTAGAATACCAAAATATTGCCTTATCTGGTATCAAGAAATACGATCCTACTTTTACTACATAACCCTTAACCTTAGTCTTTAATCCATTACTATTATGTATTGTATTAGAATCACGTAAATCCTTGCTTATATTACCTTTTAGAGAACTTTTAACTTTCACCAATGTTACATTTGGAAGATCTACATTCATAGAGCTATCCATACCAAGTGAACTATCTGGGTTACTACACGTTAATACAGTTACCTTATACTTACTCTTATCCAAATATTTTGCCCAGCTATAAGGTCTTCTGGCTGCTGGTGCATTATAAGGTGGGTAGATGTAACTTATGATGAGTATGTTTTTCATTGGTTTTTCTATTAAATAGATAAATTTTTATAAATAAATGAAAGTATAATCCCAACCTTCATAAATGATCCAGAGTAAGTTACCGTACCAGATAGTTTTACTCGTAATGGAAATGCTTAGAAAAATGACATTAAAAAAGAACGTGAATGAATAGGCAGGAATTAATAACAATACAAATCTACTATTTAAATAATTTTCATATTCTCTCAGAATCATTAAAATTACAATCAAAGCAAATAAATAACCTACCATAAGAAATCTCCCACCAGAAGGCATAGTTGCAATAATGAATGAAAAGGTGAAATAAAAGAAAACAAAAGCCAACATCTTATTTATCACTAAGTCTTTAACACTATTCTTTTGTAATTCACGCTTCAAATAAATAAGTATAGTGAAAAAAGCTATTTTTATAAGATTCTGAAAGAAATTAGATACCATTAAAAATGGGGAACTTGAAGCTCTCTCTTTGTAAATATCAGCTACTTCGGAGCTATTATATGTGCCAATTTTATTTGATATACTATCTGAAGGTACAAAAGACCCTATAAAGTCTAAACTTATAATATTAGATTCCAATACCCAAGAAGCGATGAAACTGACAATAAAAGAATAATATAATAAGTTATTTACGCCAGTATTACTGTAGGTGAATTTTTTAATAAATACGTATAATAGAATAACTATAACACCGAATAAGAAAGAAAAATGGACCAAAGGTGCACACAGAACTAATAATAAATATCTATTCTTATTATAAAGGACGACATTAATGACTCCATAAAAGAATACCCAAATAGCGGTATTAAAACGAGCTCCATTAATATTAGTTATTGGATTGATTATTATAAATAAAAAGAATAATAAAGATGCGTAGAACCCAGAATAATTAGCCTGTTCTTTTTTAAAAACACGCATAGATAAATACCAAAAAACTCCAAAAACTAAACCAAAACTTGCAAAAAGAATTTTAGGGTTATCAGTAAAAGACTTTAAGAACGCATAAGTTAAAAATCTATAAAGATCTGGGGCTCCACCTAATAAATATAACTGATATATATCATAAATAGACTGATAATTAAACTCATTAAAAACTAATGCTACTCGGTAAGAATCTGCTGAGTCATTTGAAAATGCAAAGGAAAACCCAAATAAGGTACAGAATGCAATAAATACTACCCCATTTGTTCTAGATTTCAAATTTCGTAGTGCAATCAAAAAAGACACAAAAGGATAAATGAAAAATATAGGGATGTTTAATAATGAGTTTTTATTTTTCATTTAACAATAACAAACAAGATTATTTCAAATTAATTAAGAGCTACTACTACAATTACTATTTGCCTTATACTTTTTTTCGCATTTAGTACAAATATATGCTATAACTTTAGCTGGGTTTCCTACTGCGATTGAATTACTAGGTATATTTTTAGTGACAATAGCACCAGCACCAATTATAGAATTATCTCCTATATTAACTTCAGGAAGCACTACACAATTACTACCAAACCATACATTTTTACCTATAATAATTGGCTCGCTTAAACTATGTTTAGTTAAATCATCACTTGAATGATTTGCGCTAATAAAACTACAATTATATGCCCATATGGTTCCCTCGCCAAATTCAATACCGTTTATTGCCTGATAGTAACATCCGCCTGAAGTTGCGAGACTTAAATAGACACTCTTAAGATTATTACCCGATAATTTGATATTAGATGGATTATTGACCCTAGAAGTAAAATGTAATAGAAAAGGACTAGGGGCATTAATACGCAATATAACCTTAACAAATGAATTTAGAAGATAAGTTCCTATTCCTGTTGCATAATACTTTCTTTCAATTAGTCTATTTACGAATGGAATAAACGCAAACATCTTAACAAGTTTCATCATCTCAAATAAGCTATTATAATTAACATTTGTAATACAAATATAATTTTGTTAAAAGTGACTATCTGCAAATATCGTTTTAACATATCTTCTTTTACTAAATATATGATCCACATTACGGAGGTAGAGAATAGAGTACCAAAAACAACTCCCCTAATACCTAAGAAGTAATATAAGCTGACAGAAACTATTAAATTTAAAAATAAAACTAATAAACTAATTTTTGTAATCAATTTAGTTTGACCTTTTGCAGTTAATAAAATACCATAGTTATTATTTCTAAAAAGTAATACCAATAAATATGTTTTAAATAATGTTACTGATGCAGTGTAGTCTTTACTATAAACAAAGAAAATAATATCATCAGCAAAAAACATTGCTATTAATATAAAAGGATAGGTTAGAAAAGAAACCTTTTTTGTGGTTAGAAGCCACAAGAGTTTTGCCTCAGATTCTTTATTGGACTCAATAAATCTAACCATTTTTGGAAATATTTGCTGCGAAAATGCCGCACTAAGCATTGCAAAAATTGGTATCTCAAAAGCACCCACAGCAAAAATCGCGAATGTCGTATCATCTTCAAAAATATTAACTATGGCCTTATCTAGATATGCACTAAAGAGGCCTGTAAATGTAGCCAAGTAAAGTGGAAACCCATAAACCCATAACTTTTTTAAAATACCTTTATCAATTGATAAAACCTTAAATGTTAAACCAGAATTATAGAAATAAAATAGACTAGGAAAAAAAAACACAGAAAAATAAGTGAGTATAGCAACTCCAATATAGTATTCGGGTTTTAAATCTAAAATATACCAGCCTAAAAAGATAATACACAAACTACTCAATGCTCCATAAATAGACAACATTGTTAACTTTTCCTCTTGATTAATATTTATATAAGTATATCTAAGAATTTTATTAAAAAGATATGCTAAAAGTGGTAATGGAAAAAAAATAGAATATAGATAATAACTCCCAAGATTTACCAAATTAAAAAAGTGAAAGAGATTGAAAACGCATAGTATAGTAAATAGAATAATACCTATTCGAAAGAAAATAAGTACTACATTATTTAGATAATACTCGACATTAACTATGTCTTTAGCAATGAAAAATTTATAACTTTCTGCAAAACCAAATGAAACTAATGGAATACCTAAATTGAGTAGAAAAAAAACTTCTTTCCATAATCCAAAATCATTCACTTCGAGTTTTTTCGAAAAAATAAAATCAATTGCAATAAAAAGGACGGCTACAAAACTCTGTGATATCGCAATGTGAAATGATTTAACTGTAGTTCCACCCTTATATTTCTCCAATATTGAAATAACTTTCTTGTACAAATTCAAAATAAATTAAGGTTACTCTATAAAAGGCAATAAAATTAAACTTCAGTCCACAGACTCCTTATATATTTTTTTGACACAATAAACACGTACCTAAATACTGCAAACATAAATCCTATAATAGCAAATAGAATAATTTTAGTTAACGTATTACCATTTTCAGCTTTTAGAGGAACTACGGCGGGATTAATTAATGTGAAATTTGGAGTATCTTCTTTTATTTTTAAGCTTTGAGAAATTTTTTGTTGTTCAAGATCTGAATATAAAGTGTATAGTAAGGTGGCCTCATTTTCAAGCTGTCTTTTTCTTATAAGAGATGACTCTGTTGCATTAAATCTATTGCGATCTGTATAGCTCGCCAGCCTAATCTGAGCATCTTTATATTCTTGCTTTGTCTCTTGATATTGGCTTTCTATAAAATTATATTTCTCTCTAGCTTTGGCTATTCTATATCTTATAATTTCTTTCTGTAATCGAACTTGAACTTGTTGGGCAAGTTGGGCCGCTGCAACGGGTTCTTCCTCAAAAATAGTTTTTATTTCTAGCGTACCATCCTCTTCACTTATACTAAAAGAAAGCTTATTCTTTAGTGATTTAAGTACTCTTTTATCATTACTAGATATATACTCTAGTGAATCTAATTTATTAACAACTCTTTCTGGAGAAGAGTCATCACTAAAGATTAGTTTAGGTAACCCTATCGTATATTTTACAATATTCTCACTTAAGGATAAACCCTCTTTATTTATAACATATTCTTCAAAAGTAATTAAAGAATCTTCATTTTTAAGTTTAATTGGAATATCAAAAAGTTGTTTTCGAAATTCCCAACTATTTATTATTTGTGGATATAAAAATGTAGGTATATCATTAGAACTTGAAGATTTAATAGACCCCCCACTAATTAGAGATGCAATGCCACCCAAACCGCTAGATTGTGCACTGCTAGAATCTTGTGTGATAAATAACACTCTTGAACTATAAGTTTTTGGGGTGAATAATACCACCACAATGCCTATTAAAACAAATGCTAAAATAGATACAAAGATAAATTTCTTAGTTTGCAGAAAACCTTTAACTAAGCCAAGGATGATTTTATAATCATTTTCATTTGAGTGATCAATTCTTTCTTCCATATTAGTTTGAAAATAATCTTTCTACTAGGAGCGCTATAGTAGCAAATCCTGTCGTAATACCCAACACTTCTTCGGTACTCATACCACCTGTGCGCTCACTTTTTGATGGCACTACTACTAACGAACCTGGTTGTATAGCTGGATAGGTCTTAAAAAACAAAAAGCCTTTTGTTGCAGCTATATCTCCGTTAGGATAAATTACATAAGCCTTCCTTTTCTTAGCTTGATTATTAAAACCTCCAGACTTGCTTATGTAATCTTTAAATCTTAGTCTTTTATCATATCTTACTAGAGATGGAAGCAACACCTCCCCCTCTATCTTTATGGTCTCCTTAATGGTCGGGATAATAATTCTATCACCATCTTTTAAGACCATATTCTGTGAAGATCCTGGTCCTTCTTTGAGTAATTTATTAAAGTCTATAGCAACGCGGTACTCCTCGAGATTGTTTAAATTAATGTTTACATTTTTTGTCGCCGTACTATCGTTAATTTTATCTGATGTTAATTGTTGTATGACTTCTTTGTAATACGGGTTTCTTCTCACAAGACTTCCTCCTTGTTTAAAAGCATAAGGGGATAAACCACCAGCTTTTTCAATAAGGTCAAGAATACGTTCATTTCTATAACTTACATCATACTCTCCAGGAAACATTACTTCACCCACTACAGAAATACCTATTTGATCTCCAGAACCTTTAAGGTATCTTACAATAATCTTATCATTAGGCATAAATACAAAAGGGGTATTTGTATTCATATCTAGCTTAGTGTTACCAGATATTTTAAAAGTCTGATTAATGGTTTTATAATCATCATCAATAACCTCTCTTGTAACATCTATTACTCTAGGATCTGCATCTTTTTCATATCCACCAGCTAGGAGAACTAGTTCTTCTAGTCCTACTCCATCTATGTAAGACATAGTTTGTGGTTTTTTTACTGCTCCACCTATGGTGAGTGTGCCTTGCTCTTTTAAACTATACTTATCAAAAACACTTACGACATCATTAACCTGTAAAGTTATATCTACACTACCGTCAATTACGTCTTCAAGTGAATATGATGATGAAGTACTATTTTTTCCTTCTGGATTACTTGTTATCACTACCCTATCTAAATATGCCGTTTCCAAAAGTCCACTCGCTTTATCTAATAGTTGCTTTAGTGACATATTAGGTGTAAACTCATAATCACCGGGTCTATAAACCGCCCCATCTATCGAGATTCTATTTTCTACCTTATCAATAATTTCATTGATTACAATTGCATCACCATCACGCAACCTAGCATTTCTAAAATCTCCAATATTCAATTCTTTTAAAACTCTTCTATCACCTTCTATACGTTCTAATTTTATTACATCCTTAAAAGCATTTGATGTAAAACCACTTACGTACTTAAGAAGGTCTGCAAAAGTTTCATTTGTCTTCATTTCATAAACCCCTGGACGCTTTACCATCCCACTAACATTTACTTTAGATACATAGGGTTTGACAATAATAACATCTTGATCCCTCAGTGTAGCATTTCCAGTTTGACTTCCATTTACTAAATAATTATAAATATCAAAGTACGGAAGTTCAACACCATTACGCACAAGCTTTATTTCTCTAAAAGTACCTTGATCTGTAGGGCCTCCAGCTGCATATAATGCATTGAGAACTGTAGATAATGCGCTTAAAGAATATGTACCAGGTACTGCCACCTCTCCTATTATATTAACCTGGACTGTTCTCACACTAGATAAAGAAATATCTGTAAAAATTTTATAAGGACTATTAGCTGGTGCAGAGATACCTCGATATACGTTAAGTAACTTACTTTTAATTTTAGAACTTGCCTCATCCATAGTTAAACCACTTACTAATACTTGACCTATATTTGGAATTTTTACACTTCCATTTCTATTAACCTCTAGATCAAAAGTATTTTCGGCAGCACCCCATAAACTCACTACAAGCCCGTCACCAGGACCTAACTGATAATTTACAGGAGTTGCAAGATTTAAATTAGGTTGAAAACTAATCTTTGGATTATTAAAAAAATCGTATCCAAACAAGGTAGACTTTTTTAACTCTCTAAAATTTTCTTGATTTACATCTGTAGTATCCTTACGAATTGCTAATAGGTCTTGACTATTATTACCTACATCTTGCGCACCTTGCATTTTACCTGCAAGTGCGTTTACCTGTTCTGGTGACATCCCTTTTGAGGCTGCAAGCGCCCTAAGCTGCTCTGGAGTATATCCGCTAGCTTTAGCTTTGGAAACTAAGCTTTGCACATCTTGTGACGGCATAGCGTTTATATCTTCTACGGTCTGGCTGTAAGAATTTGTTGTTATTAGTATAATAAAACAAAAAACACATAGAGAACGTAAATTCTTCATTATTGTCATATATCGTAATATGTTATTCGTCAAAATTTATTAAATCTAAATCAATTACATTTTGATTTAATTATTCATTTATGCTTAAGTAAACCTTCTATAATCTTTTTACTAGCCTCTCCATTACCATATAGATCTAACGAAAAATCTGGTGATTGAGAATGAGCATTTTTAAAGGCAGCCATAATAGTTTCAAAATCGGCTCCTACAAGTTTGTTAAAACCATTATCTATCAGTTCAACCCACTCGGTTTCATCACGTAAGGTTAGACAGTATTTCTTAAAAAAATATGCTTCTTTTTGTAAACCTCCACTATCTGTTAGTACAAGAGAGCAGTTTTTTAGTAAATACAACATTTCAACATAACCCACAGGGTCTATACAGTGTAGGTTAATTCCTATTTGTATATCATATTTTTCTATAAAACTTTTAGTTCTAGGGTGCAATGGTAAGACTACAGGAGTCTCTTGAGATATGGTGTTTAGTGCTTTAAAAATATTCTTTAATCTTTCAGGGTCATCAGTGTTTTCTGCCCTATGAACAGTTGTAAGGATAAAGTTAGATGGGATTTCTTCTTGTGGTGCTTTCGCGAAAGCGGAAAACATAAGACTTGCATCCATCATCACATCACCATTCTTAACAATAGCGATATCAAGATCATTATACCCTTCTTTTTCTAGATTACTTATTGCCGAATCTGTGGGGCAAAAAAGCACACTACTTACTCTATCGGTTAGAATACGATTAACCTCTTCTGGCATACGCATATTAAAAGAACGTAACCCTGCTTCTATATGAGCTAATTTAATATGCAGTTTTGATGCAGCTAGAGCTCCAGCAAGTGTCGAGTTAGTATCACCATAAACCATCACCCAATCTGGTTTTTCTATAAGTAATACTTTTTCTATTTCCTCTAGCATTTGTCCCGTCATAGCACCGTGTCCAAGTCCATTTATATCGAGTTGATATGCAGGTTTTGGAATATCCATTTGCTCAAAAAAGACATCACTCATATTGCTGTCGTAATGCTGTCCCGTATGCACTATAACCTCACTTATAGATTCCTTTGGATTGGTTTGATTGTACTCTATAAAAGATCTACTAACCGCTCCAGATTTAATAAATTGAGGTCTAGCTCCTATAATTGTAACGACTTTCATTATTTATTTTTTTCTAAAAGGGTGTATAGCCAGTGCTTTCTTTGCAAAAGGGTGATATTCTCCTTTGAGACCTATTGCTTCTGAATTACGGATATCATATACAATATCTATGGCTTGTGCAGCATCTTCTATACCATAACCGTTACCATTTAATATTTCTTTATAACTGGTAGTATGCAAATCTGTAAAGCCTCCACTAAACTCTAACTCTTCCCCCTCAATGGTAATAGATCTATATGTTCTCTGTCCTTTATCTACAACTTCTTTTGGTAAGACTTCATCATTTATAGACAAAAACCACCTTACTCTTGCACGCTCAAGTT
Source organism: uncultured Dokdonia sp. (assembly GCF_947496725.1). Taxonomy (GTDB): domain Bacteria; phylum Bacteroidota; class Bacteroidia; order Flavobacteriales; family Flavobacteriaceae; genus Dokdonia. The sequence continues at coordinate 260,862 of NZ_CANMDS010000003.1, read as the reverse complement.
CTAGATAACCAGAAGCTCTATCGTGCTCATAGATATGCGTGATATTTTGTTTTACACCCCCAAAAATCCAAGATAACATATCAAAGAAATGTACACCGATATTTGTTGCTATACCGCCAGATTTTGACTCATCACCTTTCCAAGATGTATAGTACCAGTTACCTCTTGAGGTTAAATAAGTAAGGTCTACATCATAAATTTTATCTTTGGGCCCGTCATCTATTTTTTTCTTAAGATCTATTATACTCTGATGTACACGAAGCTGAAGAATATTATATATTTTTTTACCTGTCTCCTTTTGTATATTCTTTAATGAATCTACACTCCAAGGATTTAAGACAAGTGGTTTCTCACATATAGCATCTGCCCCCTGTCTTAACGCAAAACGAATATGAGCATCGTGTAAATAATTCGGTGTACAAATACTTACATAATCTAAGTTTATATTTTTATCGTACTTAAGCTTAGAGATATGACGATCAAAACGCTCAAATTCAACAAAAAAATCAGCATTTGGAAAATAACTATCTATAACCCCTACACTATCAAAATTATCTAAGCCTGCAATTAAATCATTCCCAGTTTCCTTAATGGCCTTCATATGCCTAGGTGCAATATATCCTGCAGCCCCTATTAATGCGAAATTCTTCATAAAATTTATGCTATGCGTTTAACTTTATTATCATTTAGACTATACTGCTGACTAGTCTCAGGACAGATAGCTATATTATTGTTATCAAATGTCAGTCTATGACCATATTCACTTACCCAGCCAAGTTGTTTTGCGGGATTACCTACTACCAATGCATAGTCAGGAATCTCTTTTGTAACTACCGCTCCAGCTCCTATAAATGCAAACTTACCTATATCATTACCACAAACAATTGTTGCATTTGCCCCGATTGATGCTCCTTCCCTAACAATGGTTCGTGCATACTCAGATTTACGGTTTACTGCACTTCTAGGATTTATGACATTTGTAAAAACCATTGATGGCCCTAGAAAAACATTATCCTCACAAGTGACCCCTGTATATATTGAGACATTATTTTGAACTTTCACGTTACTACCTAATATTACATCTGGCGAAATAACAACGTTTTGTCCTACGTTACAATTCTCTCCTAGTGTAGAATTTGTCATAATATGTGAAAAATGCCAAATTTTACTTCCATCACCAATGGAACAATTATCATCTATAACTGCCGTTTCGTGGGCGAAATAAGTTGTTTTTGACATCGATAAAAATTATTTTTCTAAGCTTTGTTTAAGTTGCAAATATAGTTTTTCTGTATCGCATCTACTAATTAAAAGATTGGCTAAAATTCTAAGCTTTTAACTGTTATACACTTCATTCAAAGTGAAAAACTAACCTTTCCCTATTGTATAACATTCAAAACCTATATTCACAATTTTTTGCGTGTCGAGCAGGCCCCTTCCATCAAAAACAAAAGCAGGCTTTTGCATCAGATTGTAAATTTGTTGCCAGTCATATCCTACAAATTCATCCCACTCTGTCATAATTGCAATAGCGTGTGCATTATCACAGGCTTCCATAGGGTCGTTAACTACTGTAACCAAAGCTCTATTTTCAGCTTCAGAACGCGTGTTTAAATAATCTAGGTCTGCTAGAATTTGTTCTTGAGATACCTTTGGGTCATAAATAACCACCTCTGCTTGTTCACTTAGCAAATAGTCTGCCACATATATAGCTGCCGATTCTCGTGTATCGTTAGTATCCTTTTTAAACGCCCAACCTAATAATGTAATCTTCTTACCAGAAACGGTGTTAAACAGCGTCTTGACTATCTTTTCTGCAAATCGTCTTTTTTGGTGATCATTCATAATAATGACCTGCTCCCAGTAATCTGCCACCTCATTAAGTCCATATGACTTTGCAATATAAACAAGGTTTAAAATATCTTTTTGAAAACAAGATCCACCAAAACCAACGGAAGCCTTTAAAAACTTTGGCCCTATCCTCGAGTCTGTACCAATTGCTCTGGCAACTTCTTGAACATCTGCTCCAGTAACTTCACAAAGCTCAGACATCGCGTTAATAGAAGAAACGCGTTGTGCAAGAAAGGCGTTTGCTGTAAGCTTAGAAAGCTCTGAGGACCATACATTTGTTCTTAGGATACGCTCTTCTGGAATCCAATTTGAATAAATGTTTGCAAGAGCTTCGGTAGCTTTTTGACCACCAGGAGTATCTTCTCCTCCTATAAGTACACGATCTGCATTAAGTAAGTCTTGAATTGCAGTACCCTCGGCTAGAAACTCTGGGTTTGATAAAATATCAAAGCGTACACCTTTACCTGTATTGTGAAGTATATTCTGTAATGCTTCGGCAGTACGTACAGGTAGCGTAGATTTTTCTACTACAATTTTATCTGTAGTCGCTACTCTGGCAATCTGGCGAGCACATAGTTCTATGTACTTTAGATCTGCTGCCATCCCTTTACCTACTCCATACGTTTTAGTAGGTGTGTTTACAGATATAAAAATAAGCTCTGCTTCATCTATCGCCTTATCTACTTCTGTAGAAAAAAATAGATTTCTCCCTCTAGCTTCTTTTACAACTTCAGCTAGGCCTGGTTCATAAATGGGTAGGTTACTTACATCTTCATCATTCCAAGCTGCGATGCGCTTCTCATTAAGGTCAACTACTGTAACTTTTATATCTGGACATTTTAACGCAATTACAGACATTGTAGGTCCTCCTACATAGCCTGCTCCAATGCAACAAATGTTTTTTATGCTCATATTTTTCAAATTATTGGCAAATCGCAAATATAGCAGTTTGCATACTAATGACAGGGAAATCTTACGCTTTCGCGAAAGCGTACTAATCCTTATAATAACTTTTATACCATTTCACAAAGGCCGCTATCCCATCTTCTACACTTACAGATGGCTGATAGTTATAATGTTCACGCATAGCATTTACACTTGCCCAAGTCTGGTTTACATCACCATCCTGCATAGGAAGCATTTCTTTTTTTGCTTTTTTGCCAAGTTCCAGCTCTAAGGCTTCTATAAAGTCTAATAGCTTTACAGGCTTGCTATTACCTATGTTTAAAATCGTATTTCCGGGTTGTACTTCATTTTGTATTACAGCCGTTACGCCAGCAATAATATCTGATATATATGTAAAATCACGTGAGAGATTACCCTCGTTAAAAACCTTAATAGGTTTATTATTTATTATCGCATCTGTAAATAAAAACATTGCCATATCTGGTCTTCCCCAAGGACCATAAACTGTAAAAAAACGTAAACCAACAGCATTTATACCGAATAGATGCGCATAGGTATGCGCCATCAACTCATTAGATTTTTTTGTAGCGGCATAGATACTTATGGGCTCGTCTACAGGCTGTTTTTCTGTAAATGGAACATCTATACTATTGCCGTATACGCTAGAACTACTTGCGTAAACAAGCCTTTTTACATCGTTATTACGACAGCATTCTAATATATTTAAAAAGCCTACAACATTTGTATCTATATATACCTCTGGGTTTTCAATAGAATATCTCACACCCGCTTGAGCCGCAAGATTACATACGAGGTCGAAAGACTCTTTTTTAAAAAGCTCAGGCAACGCTTCCCTATCCTCAAGATTCATACGCACAAATTGCAGTGCTTTATGCTTGTGGCTTGCCACTGTCAAATTCCAGACTGATGCTTCTGCTTTTGATATACCTAATTGCGATAATCTATCATACTTAAGATTAGGGTCGTAATAATCGTTAACATTATCAAGAGCCACTACAGTATGCCCTTCCTTGAGCAATTGCTCACAAAGATGATACCCAATAAAACCAGCGCCACCTGTAACAAGAATTTTCATAAACAGTATTAATAAGCTTCAAAGTTAGGACTAAATAAGGACTTCTTATTATATGTTAATTTCTGGGTTGTTCCTGCAATAAAAACAGTAACTCCAGCGGTCTCACATATAGCATCTCCAGCAGCAGTATCCCACTCCATACAAGGAGCAAATCTAGGATACCTATCTGCCTTTCCTTCTGCGAGCATACAGAATTTAAGTGCACTACCAGCAGGAAGTAAGCTTACCGAAGTGGTGTTTTTTTTTAAATCCTCTATATACGCTACTGTTTGCTCATTGAGGTGAGAGCGACTTGTCACGACTCGTATCTCTTTTTGTGATTTTAGCTTATTTGTAAAAATTATATGCTTATCATCCACTACTTGATTCCACCCCATCTCTATTGTAGGATTTGAAATTTTATAGCTTTTGCCTAGTGAGCTTCCACCTAGATATAGTGTATCAGACACAGGGATATAGATAATACCATAAACTGGCCTAGCTCCTACTATCAATGCAATGTTTACAGTAAATTCTCCATTGCGATTTATAAACTCTTTGGTGCCGTCTAATGGATCCACGAGCCAAAAGATGTCCCAAGTACTTCTTTCTTCATAAGGGATTTCGGCGGCTTCTTCACTTAAAACAGGAATGTTTGTAGCACTCAGCTCCTTATAGATTACCTCGTGGGCACGAGTATCTGCAACTGTAAGGGGCGAATCATCACTTTTAAGAATGCTGCCAAATGCGGTCGCATACACCTCTCTAATTACGTCACCAGCTTGAAGCGCAGCTTTGACAGCGATACTTTTAAATTGATCACTTATCATAATTTAACCAGCATTTTCGCAAGACTTTCTTCCCAAGGTACGTTCTCAATCCCTAAAAGGTTGATGATTTTAGAACTTTCTAATTTACTATTTTTTGGCCGCGTGGCCTTTGTTATAAAGCGGTCACTGGGCACAGGCAAAACGTTTATACTCATTTTCTTATAGCTGAATACCGCTTTCGCGAAAGCGTACCACGTAGTGACACCCTCATTTGTATAATGATATACGCCTGCGTTGTGTGCAGTAAGAACGTTTGACAACTGTAAAATAACAGAAGCTAGATTATTTGCCAACGTAGGAGATCCATATTGATCGTTTACAACCGAAATCTCGTCTTTCTCATTACCTAATCGTAACATAGTCTTCACAAAATTACTCCCGTAAACACTGTAGACCCAGGATGTTCTTATAATAGCGTAGTCAAGAAGCCCTGAAGTAATTATGGCCTGCTCACCAGCAAGTTTAGACTTGCCATAAACCGTTGTTGGATTTGGAATATCTTCCTCTATATATTCTTCTGGTTTTTCTCCGTCAAAGACATAATCTGTAGAGATGTGAATGAGTTTGATTCCATTATCCTTACAAACTTGAGCTAGATTCTTTACTCCTATTTCATTTACTAGGAAAGCTTTCTCTTTGTCCTCTTCGGCGGCATCTACAGCGGTGTATGCGGCTGTGTTTATTATAACATCTGGTTGATGTAAATCAAGGGTTTTTTTAATAGAAGATGTTGATGTGATGTCTAATTCAGATTTTGACAGATGTATACTCGTAACATTCTCAAAAGTAGCTTCTTCCTCCTTTATGGCTTGAGCCAGCTGACCACCACCACCTGTAATGAGTAATCGTATATTTCGCGAAAGCGTACTCATTTAAAACAGGTTAGAAGGTAAATCTGCAAGCATCGTATTTTCCTTATCTTTTTCTGAAAGGATGACATCCTGCTTATCTAGTAACCAATCGATTTGCAATGATGAATCGTTATATGCCAGACCACGCTCGCTCTCTTTGTTATAGTAGTTATCGCATTTATAAATAAACGTTGCGGTATCGCTAAGTGTTACAAAACCGTGCGCCATCCCTTTAGGAACGAAAAGTTGTTTTTTATTTTCTGCACTGAGACGTATGCTGTAAGCTTTCTTATAAGTAGGTTCGTTTTTTCTTAAATCAACAACTACATCAAGTACCTCACCTGCCACAACCCGTACGAGCTTAGATTGTGCAAACTCCCCTATTTGAAAATGGAGTCCACGCAAGACGCCATATGTAGACTGCGACTGATTATCTTGAACAAAATTTGGTTCAAATCCTGCAAAGCTTTGAAATGCTTTTGCATTAAAGGATTCATAAAAATAACCTCGATCATCTTCAAACACCTTTGGAGTGCATATAATTAAATCTTTGAATGCTGTTTTTTGAAATTCCACTATAGTGTATTTATGTATTGTGCATAGGCACCTTTACCATATCTTGATGCACTTGCCTTAAGAGCTTCGTATGATATCCAATTCATCTTGTAAGCAATCTCCTCAAGACAAGCTATCATTGTGCTTTGATTACGTTGTAAAACTCTTATAAATTCTGTCGCATCATCTAGTGCATCTACTGTGCCAGTATCAAACCAAGACATCCCTCTACTCATAACACCTACAGTAAGCTTTTTACGAAGTAAATATTCTTGATTTATTGCTGTAATCTCAAGCTCTCCCCTATGAGAGGGCTTAATTTCTTTTGCAATAGCAACTACATCATTATCATAAAAATAAATACCTGGTACGGCGTAGTTAGATTGTGGACTCTCTGGTTTTTCTTCGATACTCGTGACATTCATATCCTTATCAAAAGCGACAACTCCAAAACGCTCTGGGTCACGCACAGGATATGCAAATATGGCACCTCCATCTACTGTTACTTTGCTTTGTAATAACTTACTGAGACCATTCCCATAAAAGATATTATCACCTAGTACAAGAGCTACTTTATCATTCCCAATAAAGGATTCTCCTATAATAAAGGCTTCTGCAAGTCCGTTGGGCTGTTCTTGCACCTCATAAGAAAAGGAACATCCAAGTCCTGATCCATCACCTAATAGCCTTTCAAATAGATGACTATCTTCCGGCGTTGTGATAATGAGAATCTCACGTATACCAGCAAGCATAAGTACTGATATAGGGTAATATATCATAGGCTTATCATACACAGGTAGCAATTGCTTGCTTACAGCAATTGTAAGTGGTGACAGTCTAGTTCCAGATCCTCCAGCAAGTACAATACCTTTCATTAAGTATACATTTTATTGTAATATTCTTGATATGCTCCAGAAGTGACGTTCTCTAGCCAAGAGCTATTGGCAAGATACCAATCTATTGTGAGTTCTAGCCCTTCCTCAAAAGTAACAGATGGTTTCCACCCCAGTTCTTTTTCAATTTTTGAGGCATCTATCGCATAACGCTTGTCGTGACCTGGTCTGTCTTTTATAAAGGTAATAAGAGATTGAGAGGTATTACGCTTTCGCAAAAGCTTCTCATCCATCTTATCACATAGTAACTTTACGAGATCAATATTTTTCCATTCATTAACCCCACCTATATTGTAGGTCTCGCCTAGTTTTCCCTCTCTAAAGATACGTGCTATAGCGCTTGCGTGATCTTTTACAAATAACCAATCTCTTGTATAATTTCCATCACCGTAAACAGGAAGCGCCTTGTTTAAAATAATATTATTTATAAATAGAGGAATGAGTTTTTCTGGAAACTGATTAGGTCCGTAATTGTTAGAGCAATTACTAATGATATATGGCAAACCATAGGTTTCTCCATAAGCTCTTACAAAATGATCTGAGCTTGCCTTAGACGCGGCATAGGGTGAGTTTGGGTCGTATGACGTAGTCTCTGTAAACAAGCCTGTCTCACCAAGTGTACCATACACCTCGTCTGTACTTATATGGTAGAAAAGCTTGTTATTAAAGTTATCTTTCCATATTTCCTTAACTGCATTGAGCAAGTTTAATGTTCCAATGACGTTAGTCTGCACAAAAGCTAGAGGATTTTTAATACTTCTATCTACGTGAGACTCTGCTGCTAGGTGTATTACCTTATCAAATTGATATTTGGAAAATAAGTTCATCAAAAAGGGGGCATCATTGATGTCCCCCTTTATAAATGTATAATTGCTAGACGCTTCTAAATCTGCTAGGTTCTCTAGGTTACCTGCATATGTAAGCGCATCAAGATTGTAAATATGACTCTCTGGAAAAACTTCTAGAAATAGCCTCACTACGTGAGAACCTATAAAACCTGCTCCTCCTGTAATAAGAATGTTCATTACAGCTTAGCATCTGCTTTATTGCCTAAAACTCCTTTAACATCATACACTACAGATTTATTATTTTTAAGAGCTTCTAAATCTAAGGCACCAAATTCTTTGTGAGAAACTGCCTGAACAATTGAATCAAACTTTTGGCTCGGTAATTCTGTTAGGGCTTTGAGACCATACTCGTGCTCAACTTCATCTGCATTTACCCAAGGGTCATAGATAGTAACGTTAACACCAAAATCTTCTAAATGTTTTACAACATCAACAACCTTCGTATTTCTAACATCTGGGCAGTTTTCTTTAAAAGTTATACCTAATAATAATAAGGAAGCGCCTTTTACTTTTATATCATTTTTAAGCATAAGCTTCACAACCTCTGCAGCTACATAAGCTCCCATACTGTCATTAAGCCTTCTACCTGCAAGAATAATTTCTGGATGATATCCTAGCTCTTGAGCTTTTTGAGCGAGATAGTAAGGATCTACACCTATACAGTGTCCACCAACTAAACCTGGCTTAAATGGAAGGAAATTCCATTTTGTGCCAGCAGCTTCAAGTACATCGTGTGTATTGATCTCCATAAGGTTAAAGATCTTAGCCAGCTCATTTACAAATGCAATGTTTATATCCCGTTGTGAGTTTTCAATAACTTTTGCAGCCTCGGCCACTTTAATTGTAGGCGCTAAGTGCGTCCCAGCGGTTATCACAGAAGCATATAAATCATCTACCTTCTTACCTATTTCTGGTGTGCTTCCAGAAGTAACTTTAAGAATTTTTTCTACAGTATGCTCTTTATCTCCTGGATTGATTCTTTCTGGAGAATAGCCTACATAAAAGTCTTCATTAAATTTGAGTCCGCTCACACGCTCTAAAACAGGAACACACTCATCCTCTGTTACTCCAGGATATACTGTGCTTTCATATATAACAATGTCACCTTTTTTTAGAACCTTCCCTACAGTCTCGCTACTTTTATAAAGAGGCGTGAGTACTGGTCTATTATTTTTATCTACTGGTGTAGGTACTGTAACTACATAATAGTTACAGTCTTCTATATCCTTACTATCTGCGCTACAAAAAAGTCCATTAGCATCATTTACCTCAGTTTTTAATACGCTTTGAAGAACTTCGTCAGACACTTCTAATGTACTATCAGTACCAGACCTTAACTCATCTATACGCTCTTGATTAATATCAAAACCTACCGTATTATACTTTGTTCCAAATAACCTTGCTAATGGAAGACCAACATAGCCTAACCCTATAACTCCTACTTTAATTTTTGTCATATATTGTTGTATTTACGCTTTCGCGAAAGCAAAAAAAATTATTTTAAATTCTTCCAGTACCAAGCCATTGCCTCTTTGAGACCATCTTTAATACTAAATTCTGGATTATAACCTACTCGTTCTCTAGCTCTATCGATACTTGCTAAACTGTGAGGCACATCTCCGGCTCTTTTCGGTCCATACTTCACCTCTACTTGTGCAATTTTCTCATCAAATTGACTTAATTCCTCTTTCAGAATATTTACAAGTTCATTGAGGTCTGTGCGCTCTCCGAATGCAACATTATAAACTGTGTTAAGTGCGTCTTTGTTGTCAGTAAGCATTGCGCGTATATTCATTTCGATAACATTATCAATATACGTGAAATCTCTAGAATAGCTTCCATCTCCGTTCATAACAGGAGAATCGTGATCCATTAATAGTTTTGTAAACTTAGGAATAACAGCCGCATAAGCGCCATTTGGGTCTTGTTTTCTACCGAAAACATTAAAATATCTAAGCCCTATACAATCTATCCCATATGTTTTATGAAACACATCTGCATACAACTCATTTACATATTTTGTTATTGCATAAGGAGACAATGGTTTCCCTATGATATCTTCTTGCTTTGGTAATCCTTGAGAGTCTCCGTAAGTCGAAGAACTTGCCGCATACACAAAACGTTTTACACCTTTATCTTTAGATGCGATGAGCATATTCAAAAATCCACCTACATTGACTTCATTACTCGTTGCAGGATCTTTTATTGATCTTGGTACAGATCCTAATGCAGCCTGATGCAATACATAGTCACTCTGAGATACTGCCTTTTTACAAGTTTCTATATCTCTTATATCACCTTCTATAAAAGTGAAATTTGAATGATCTCTAATAGCATCTAAATTATGTTTATGCCCTGTAGCAAGGTTATCTAAACAGGTTACAATTGCACCATTCTTTATAAGAACTTCACATATATTAGAACCTATAAAACCAGCACCTCCTGTTACTAAAATTTTCTTATCCTTTACTTGAGACTGTATACTCTCTAACATTCATCTAATTTTTGGCAAATATAAAGTATTTTCTATGCCGTCAGAACATTGTTTTTTATCACAATCTTAGCATATCGGGTTAAACTTATCCCAAACCAACTCTCAAATAACCCTCAGACCTCTAAGCCTTTGTAATTTTATATAAAAACCAAAGAACTATGAATTATTTAAACTTAGACACAAAAAAAACTAAAGAGACAGTTACAGAGCTCAACATACTTTTATCTGACTATCACGTATACTACCAAAAACTTCGCAATTTTCACTGGAACGTTTCTGGTGAAAACTTTTTTGACTTACACGAGCAGTTTGAACAACTTTATGATGATGCCAAAATTAAAATCGATGAGATTGCAGAGCGTATCCTAACATTGCGTTTTGCACCAGTAAGTAATCTCTCAGATTATCTTGAAGCATCTAGCATTAAAGAGTCAAAATCTGATCTGTCTGACAGAGATATGGTAGACACGATACTTGGAGATCACGGAAAAATTCTCAAACAACTAAGCGCTGTTGTGAAAAAAGCAGACGATGCCGGTGATGAAGGTACCATAGACCTCATAGGAGCTTACATACGTGAATTAGAAAAAACTAGCTGGATGCTGGACGCTTGGAGAAAGAAAACTGCAGGCACCTACAAAGAAGCATAGATCCTAATCACTCTTACAAATAAAAAATGCCTCAATACTTTAAATAGTATTGAGGCATTTTATTTAAGTACTTATAAAATATCTACTCATCTGGAGTAAAACTATATTCTGGCACCTTACCTACAGCTCCCTTAAAAAACTCGTGTATAAGTGCAAGATCTTCATCTATATTACCTGACGGATATAAAGGCTTAGATATACGTTGCTCCTTTTTACCAAAATCAAAAGCAACCATTATAATAGGCACCTCTGCTGCAAGAGCAATGTAGTAAAACCCTGTTTTGAGCTTATCAACTTTTTTACGTGTTCCCTCTGGGGCTATTGTGAGTCTAAACTCCTCTTTATCCTTAAAAACATTTGCGATAGATTGTACTTTATCTTGACCTGGTGTACGATCTATAGGCGCGCCTCCCATTGCTTTAAAAATAGGTCCCATAGGCCATTTAAAAAGCTCTTTCTTACCGATGAAGCCAATTTTAACATCGAGCATAGTACGAAGTAAAATACCCATATAAAAATCGTGCCAGCTGGTGTGGGGCACAGCGATTACTACAGCCTTCTTTACTGTGTCTTGAGAAAAGTCACCTTTTACCTTCCAGCCTAAAATATTTTTATATATAAACTTTGCAAGTCCCATATGCGCTACTTATTCGAATAAATTTTAATTGCTTTTTCTAGATCTTCTGGAGTATCAATACCTATTGCAAGCCTTGATGAACGTACCATTTTAATTTTTTTACCATACTCTAAGAATCGTATGCACTCTATTTTTTCTGCCTTTTCAAGGGGTGTCATATGCATAGATGCAAAGTCAAGTATAGCCTGCTTTCTAAAGGCATAAATACCTTTATGTTTATAAGTAATTATACCAGCTTCATTATCGCGCACATATGGAAGTGGTGACCTAGAGAAGTATAGTGCAAAGTCAAAATTATCTACAATAACTTTTACATTATTAGGGTTTACAATCTCTTGCTCCTCCTTCATAGGCATCATCACACTAGCAAGATCTATTTGTACAGCATCATCTCCATAAAACACATCTAGCACTGGTGCTAAGTCCTCCCTACTCGTAAAAGGTTCATCTCCTTGTACATTTACAACCACATCTACATCTAGAGAAGCCACTGCCTCTGCAATTCTATCACTACCGCACTCGTGCTCTTTAACACTCATTATGGCTTTACCGCCCTCGGCTTCTATTGCCTTATAAATAACATCACTATCTGTAACTACATATACTTCGTCAAACAACTTTGTGGCCACTACACTCTCATAGGTGCGCACAATAACAGGCTTACCTGCAAGATCTTTCATCATCTTACCGGGAAACCTAGACGCCGCATAACGTGCAGGAATCATTGCTATAATCTTAAGATTTTCTTTCAATATATTGACGTTTTGAATGTCTTATTTTGGTTATAATTACGCTTTCGCGAAAGCATAAAACACCATAAAACAAGTTGCAAAGTTACTTAAAAAGAAATGTAAAACTTAGGCCCTTCTTAGCCTAGAAATAATCTTCCAGCCAAGACCTATAAGTAACAATACAATCACTAGTGCAAGTATAGGCGAAAAGATACTCGCTACTGAAACTGTAGTCGCTGCAATGGTTTCTGTACCCGCAACTAGTGGGTTTGCAATACCGCCTGTAGTTGCTGTACTCCCTAATCTGGTGGCGCTCGCAGTACCAGAAACAGCTGCCGCTGCTCCGCCACCAGCAATGATGGCCAGTGCCCAAGTAATAGTAGGATCCATATCTCCCATAGTAGCTACCATAAGTAATGTACCCGCGATTGCAGCTAGTGGTACAGATATCGTATCCAGTAGGTTATCTACCCAAGGAATAAAATAGGCTCCTACTTCAAATAATGTAGCAACACCAAGTAAAACTAGTGCCGGAACGCTACCTACCCACTGCCAAGTATCGTTTACTGGAAACCAACCAAAGTGGGCAGATAAACTTAAGACTAATAAAGGAACAAATACTCTAAAACCAGCGGCGGCGGCAAGTGAAAATCCTAATATGATACTTACTATTAATTCAAAACTCATAATTGTTTACTTATTTATATACAGACGTTATAATCAAAAAACTAGCCATAAATATATAACTATCTAATCCATAGCCCCGATTGTAGTGAAAATCCCGCAAGAGCTGGCGTAGACGCGATGAGGAATTGTAGCGTAAAGCGGGAAATAGCTCCTAAAGCAATTTTCTATAACAACGCTACTCTGCTTCTACAAACATTTCGTCTTTAAAACCTATTAAGTACAGCTTACTTTTTGATCTAGTTATAGCTGTATACAACCATCTTAAATAATCTTTATTCATCCCGTCTGGAAGGTAGGGTTGCTCTATAAAGACATTTTCCCACTGCCCACCTTGTGATTTGTGACAGGTAATAGCATAAGAGAATTTAACCTGCAAGGCATTAAAGTATTTGTTGTTTTTTATTTTTTGGAAGCGTTTGTAATTCGAAGTTTCGTCTACATAGTCTTTTTGAACTTCTTTATAGAGCCGATCTCCATCTTCATAAGGTAGTGCTGGTGTTTCTAGTGTGAGCACATCTAGCATAACAACTGTCTCAAATGGTTGCATTTGTGGGTAATCTACCATTTGCACTTTTACCTCTGCAAAGCGAAAGCCGTAGAGTTCCTTAATAGCTAGTATTTCTAATACTTTTACAATATCACCGTTTGCAATAAATCCAGCATCACTTTTTGCATCTAGCCAGAAGTAATTATTTTTTACCACCATTAAGTGGTCTCCTGCAGATATTTCTTCTTCTTGAAAGAGAATACGATTTCTTATTTGCTGGTTATATAGGTTTGCTCTTTTGTTAGATCTTACAATAATTGCAGTTTCTTCTGTACCTACAGAGCTGTAACAATCATTAATGGCATCCATAATCTCGTGTCCATCTATGAGCCTAACAATATCGTTATACCCTTCTAATTCAAATTTAAAATCTTCATAAAACCCTTCTGATAGCTGTTCTCTCAGAGAAGTGGCATTCATAAGTATACCACTATCTTCTCCTTGACGCATTACCTCGTCCAGCTGTATAGTCTCTACGGTTTTATTAAACTGCAATGATAAAACATCAATATCTAGAGCTGGTGACATCTCAAGTTTTACAGGCGGTAACTGTGCCTCGTCACCTACTAAAATAAGTTTGCATTTATAACCACTATAGACATATTGCATCATATCATCTAGCAAAGATCCATTATCAAAAAACTTTGAACTTGTAGCTTTATCTGATATCATTGAAGCCTCATCAACTATAAAGAGGCAGTTTCTATGTTTATTGGGTTGTAGCGTAAATGAGACGCCACCTCCACGTTCTTTTTTTGGAAAATAAATTTTGCGATGTATTGTGTAGGCCTGTTTTTTACTGTAGTTACTAGCAACCTTTGCAGCTCGACCCGTAGGAGCCATAAGCACTGATGACATTTTTGCGTGCCATAGATTCTTTACTACCGTCCCTATAACGGTAGTCTTACCAGTCCCGGCAAACCCTTTAAGAACGAATACTTTATCTTTAGAATCATCAAATAAAAAAGTAGATAACTGCTCTAACAACCTATCTTGTTTTAAAGTAGGTGTATGTGCAAAATCTTTAATTAACAGCTTATAGAATGCTCGTGAATCTTTTATCATAGAAGGCTTAGAATGCAACGAAATTACGCAAAGGAAAAATGAGATAATAAATTTTTGTAAGTAAAAAAAAATTGTAGATTTGTTGTTCACCATAACTAATTTAAACAACATTACATGAAACTAGTATTACAGCTTGTACTTTGGGTAGTAATTGCCGCATTAGGTTACCTTCTTTTTAACGCAATTTGGGGAGAAGTAAAATTTAATGAAGTTAAGGAAGCGCGTTATAGTGCTGCCATAAAAAATATGCGTGATCTTAGACAGGCGCAACTAGCTCATAAAACCGTTACAGGAACTTACGAGAAAGACTTTGATAAATTAGTACGTTTTATAGATACTGCAGAATTTACAATTACTCAGCGTAGAGATACAACAGTACTTGATGAAGAAAAGACAAAGCGTTTCCGTGTTGATACCTTTAAAGAAATAGTTGTAATTGATACACTAGG
The DNA here is from genome assembly GCF_947496725.1 of uncultured Dokdonia sp. Taxonomy (GTDB): domain Bacteria; phylum Bacteroidota; class Bacteroidia; order Flavobacteriales; family Flavobacteriaceae; genus Dokdonia. The sequence continues at coordinate 245,793 of NZ_CANMDS010000003.1, read as the reverse complement.
TACTCGCCCAGTAAAAGATTCTCTATTTAAAGGATCTGATCGTTACAAAACGATGATTAACGTACCTGTAGAAGGTGTGAATGCAAAATATACTATGGACGCTGGTCAGATAGAAAAGAGTAACACTATGTATCCTGTGTTTCTTATCTCTGTAAAGAAAGATGTATTACTTGCAGACCAACCTAAAGATTATGTTGCTAAAGAAAAGCAAATCGTATCTGTAGATGGTGTTAATGGAGATGCACTTACCGTAGGATCTATGGAAACTATTAATACAAATGGTAACTGGCCTAAGAGTTATGGGGCTAATGACTAGTCAAGACAATACAAACTCATTATATAGTCTGTCCATCCAAATACATTTGGATGGACTTTCTTTTTTTACTCAAAACATCCATAGTAAAGAAGTCATTGATGCACAGATTATTGCATTTAGCACGCAAGTAAATCCTGCTACGCTACTTACTGAAGTTCAAAATGCATTTAAAGATAGTCTCGTGCTATCTCAAAATTTTGATAAAGTAACTGTGGTATATTCAAATGAGTTATTTACAGTAGTGCCTAGCGCATTATTTGACCCTACAAAGGGAGCAGATTATTTAAAGTTCAACACAAAGATTCTTAGTACAGACCATATTGCACACGATAGTATAGACTTTTATGACATCGTTACCGTGTATGTGCCCTATACTAACGTAAATAATTTTTTCTTTGATACTTTTGGATCATTTGATTATTATCATAGCACGACTATTTTTACAAAATACCTTTTAGGTAAATTTACAAGTGGCGAAGATCCTCAAGTACTTATCAACCTACAAGGCTCTTATTTTGAAATGGGAGTTGTGCAACATAAAAAACTCTTATTTGTAAACCGCTTTGAAATACGAAGTAAAGAAGATTTCATATACTACGTACTTTTTACAATGGAGCAACTAGAACTAAGCTCAGAAACCACTGCTGTAGTTCTTACAGGAAGCATTACAAAGGAAGATGCATATTATAAAATCGCACACACCTATATAAGACATCTCACTATTGCAGATGCCGAACATTCCCAAATACAACAAGCCCAAGCAATACTTGGCAGTTTATTATGACACGTATCATATCTGGAAAATATAAAGGCCGAAGAATCGCGGCACCAAAAAAGCTACCCGTACGCCCTACTACAGATATGGCAAAGGAGGCCCTTTTTAATATTATAAGAAGTAACTATCACATAAGCCAGCTTAGGGTGTTAGACCTCTTTGCAGGCACTGGCAACATAAGCTATGAGTTTGCCTCTCGTGGTACAGATCAAATTACTGCGGTAGATGGTCATTATGGTTGTGTGCAGTTTATAAATAAAACGTCACAAGAGTTTGATTTTTCTATACACGCCATAAAAAGTGATGTCTTTAAATACTTGGAACGTGCAACAGGCAGTTACGACATCATATTTGCAGATCCTCCGTACGACATTGATATTAAAGAATTTGAAAAGATTGCAACACTGGTATTTAAGAATAATCTTTTAGACCAAGATGGTGTTCTCATCATTGAGCACGGTAAGTATTCTAAACTTGATAGTTTTATAAACTACGTACAAACCCGTCATTATGGTGGTAATGCCTTTAGTTTTTTTGAACTACCAGAAAGTGATGAAGAAGAATAAGAACGCTTTCGCGAAAGCGTAACAACATACAGTAAAATTAATAAATCCCGCTAGTTGCGGGATTTATTGTTATTTAGATTTATTTGTATTCATAAAATAAGCAGGCCTATAAGCCGGATTCTGTTCAATCTAGATGCTTCTAGAAATTCCTTATTATTTATCTGGGATTATCATTACTAATAATCTCTATCTGTCTACCCTCCCACAACGCGCGGATCGCACTTAACTGTGAGTATACTTGACATTGCACCGCATAGAGTTTACCTGGGTTCGCTACAGCATTACCTGTACATTCTTTCTGTTGCACTTGTCCTCTCCCAAAACGAGTTTGGGATGACGGCTGTTAGCCGCTATGCTATCCTGTGGTGTCCGGACTTTCCTATCCATTACTGGATCAATAAGGCGGCCTGCTAGCGCAAAGGTAGTCTAAGTATGACAAGGGAGCAATAGATACTCCCTTATCATTACTAGTTTATGCAGAATTTCTACTCGCATTTATGTTTCCAAAGAGTGATCTCGTTACCATACGCTCATATACTTTTGCCTTATCTGTTTGCTCACCAGAGCGTTGCATATCTTGTATTGCTCTCAATGCATACTGCTGTATGGTAAGTAATGGCAATACAATGCGTTCTCTTTCTTGTATAGACGCTTTACCTGCCTTCTCATTTTCCATAAGTTCTGTGAGACCAGCTACTTCTAGCATAAGACGCTTGCTACGTTTGTACTCTTCAAAAAGCAACTTCCAGAACTCACCAAACTCTTGATCTTCTTGCATATATGCTGTAAGTCCAAAGAATGACTTTGTAAGACTCATCATACTATTCTCAAGTAACGTTCTAAAGAATGAACTATTCTTATATAGCTGCTTGACATCCTCTAGTTTACCAGCATCTTCAAAAGAGGCAAGTGCTGTTCCTACTCCATAAAAACCTGGCACGTTTTGCTTGAGTTGACTCCAACTACCTACAAATGGAATCGCTCTAAGATCCCCAAAGTCTAAGGTACTTTTTTGAGAGCGCTTGCTAGGGCGGCTACCTATATTAGTCTTTGCATAATACTTAAGGGTAGACATACGCTCTAGGTATGGCAAGAACTTATCGTGTCCTTTAAATGCCGTATAAGCCTCATAACTCTTTTGTGCGAGTGCTTCTAGCGTTTCTCTATCTGATGGTGAGATATCATTATGTGCTCCCTTAAAGACCTCGTTATTAACACCACTACTAAGTAGTTGCTCTAGATTGTACTGGCAAGAATCTACCGTTCCAAAATTAGAACTTATAGTTTGTCCTTGTACTGTAATCTGAATTTCTTGTGCTTCTATATTAGGTCCTAATGATGCATAAAACTGGTGTGTTTTACCACCTCCACGTGCTGGTGGTCCTCCTCTACCATCAAAGAAAATTACGGTTACCCCATACTTTCTAGACATAGCGGTCATTGCCTCCTTAGCCTTAAAGATACTCCAGTTTGCCATTAAATAACCACCATCTTTGGTTCCGTCAGAAAAGCCTAGCATTATAGTCTGTCGCATACCTCGACTCTTTAAGTGTTTACTATATGTACGATTTGTATACAGTGCTTCCATCACAGCGGGTGCAGCGATAAGATCTGGTACGGTCTCAAATAGTGGTGCCACATCTGCCGTAGGAGATTCCCAGTCACACAGTCTTAAAAATGTAAAGGCTTGCATCACGTGCAGTGCGCTTTTTGAGTTACTTATGATATATCTGTTTGAGCCACGCTCACCATTTTCGTCTTGAATGGTTTTCATCGCATAGATAGAGCCAAGGGTTTTAGTCACAACTTCCTCTTCAAAACTTTCTGGATCTAGCGCTCCGTGCACGTTATTTAAGAAGTCTATTTGCTCGTTTTCGCTTAAAGCGAGATAACCCTCCGGAAAAATCTTTGTCCCATTTATAGTTGCATTTTCAACAATTTGCTCAAAAACTATTTTATGAATACTACTATCCTGACGTATATCTAACGATGCAAAGTGAAGTCCAAAAAGCTCCACTTTATGTATGAGGCTATCTATTTTATCAAGATATAGGCTCTGGTGCTTTTCTCTTACTACATCACGTATATCTTTAAGTGTTTTGAGAATAGACGCTTGTGAGATAGCTGGTTTCTCTTCAGAAAAAATGGCTGTATACAGTTGATCTTCTAGTTCTGAAAGTGGTGCCTCCGTACCTCTAAAGGTGATTCTTCTCCTTAGTTGCTTCACCTCTCTATAGTAATTTCTCAATACAGAGCTGCGCAACTTTCTAGCAACCTTAAGTGTAATGGCTGTGGTAACAAATGGATTACCATCACGATCCCCTCCTGGCCAAAAACCAAGATCTACCAGCGTGTTACTGAAACTTTCATCTTGTATTAAATGCTTATGCAGGTAGTCATATATAGCTCCCGCACTGTGATAAAATACATTCTCAAGATACCAAATAAGACTCACAGCCTCATCATATGGTGTAGGTTTTTCCTTTTTAAAGAATGGCGTTTTACCTAACTGTGCTAGTAGCGTTTTTATATCTTCAAGACGATCTTCTCTTATTGCTGCACTTAGGTCATTTATAATACCAAGCACTACCCCTGGGTAAAATTGTGTAGGGTGTGCAGTAAGTACAGGGCGTATGGTAAACCTGTTTAAGTAAGAGATGAGCTCTTCCTTTTTACCAGTTGCCTCTGCCTCTTCTTTAATATTACGCAGGGTACCGCGACCATCCATATTATTTACAATACGATATGAAGCATCCTCTATTGCATCAAAGAGTACTACTTGACGCTCTATATATTGTATAAACTTAAAGAGTAAATCTTCTCGCTCCTTTTCGGTTGCATCTCGCATATAGCGTTCAAAGAAGTACTCAATAATTTCTGTTGGGTTTTTATTATCTCTATATCCTTCTGTACAAATAGAATGAAACAAAGGCAAAAGTACTCCCGTATTTGAAATACCATCAAAGGGAAGCGTCATAAATATTCCATTATAGACTTCGTATTTTGACTTTACATTTGCATTAAAACGCTCTATTTTCGGCTCTCTTGACATCTGTTAATATTTTTATTAAAAATACGTAAACCACAAGTATCGCACGCTTAGCAAAGTCAGTTTTGGCAATCTCACAATAAAAGACCGCCTTTGTTTTAATATGTATTATTTGCAATCGATTTCGAGCATTTTTATTTCATTATATCTAACTATTACTTTTACTAGTTATGAGTACGCTTTCGCGAAAGCGTAATACTATCTATTATAGCAGCTTGTTTTTATAACCTTATAGTACTCTCTATTACAAACTGTTAACTCTATAACATAAAAAAGGCCAGCAAAAGCTGACCTTTAATAGTAGTTTATAGAATGAAATTACTCAAAATCTGCATTTGTGATTCCTTCGTTAACTTTAATTTCTGTCACATTAAAATCTATAGATTGTGGGCCAAATGACTGACTTAATACAAAAGGAAATTTGATTCCTCCCACATCTTGATATTTACTAAAGGTGATAGACGTTTTTATGGTCTGACCTTGCATTTCTTGTATAGTTACCTCCTGAAGTTTAAGCCCCGTTTTTGTACTGTAGTAGTTCATTTTACCATCTGCTACTTTAACGACATAAGCATCTTCTCCATTTACTTTTTCTATACCTTCTAGGCTCGCTCCACCGTTTAACCAGTTTACTTCTGGAAACGGAGATGACTCAGATTTTACCTTCTCTACATCTTCTCCTTCTAGATCTTTGCGTTGCCCTTGTACAACCACATATCCTTTATCTCCATCGAGTACTTGTTTTGAAACTGAGTTCCCTCCCATCATAATGTTTTGTACAAACTGCTCTTTTGTAGTTTTTTTAAGTTCTAAGTCAAGCGTCATACCTTGCATAGCTCCTTGTGCTTTGATATAAACCGAGTTTACCGCAGCAAGCTTATCTTTACCACCTATAGCAGCAATGTAAGATTCTAGGACCTTATTTACCGTAAGATCTGCAGGAAGTTCCTTTTTGAATTCTGGTTTTTCTATTCCTTCACCGTATACGTCAAAGTACTTTACAGGGATAGTCTTACCGTCTATAACCACCTTACTTAGATTATCTATCACCTCACTACCCTTACCAGTCACAACGATTCTTGCGTTATCACCTTTAAATAGTTTACTAGCTGCATTTTGTACATCTTTTTGAGATACCTTATCTATATTAGAAAGGTAGTTTTTGTAAAAATCTTTAGGGAGCCCTTTACTCTCAATATTATATGCATAGTTTGCAATAGTTTGTGGTCGCTCTAAAGCGAGTACAAAACTTCCAGTGTACTTTGCTTTTGCATTTGCTAGCTCTTCTGGCGATACAGGCTCAGACCCTATACGGTTAATCTCTTTTACAATCTCTACCACAGAGCTATCTGTAACTGTATTACGCACACTTGCTGTAGCGCTAAAACGAGTTACTGTCTTTTCATTAGAACCTATTCTAGAATAAGAACCATAAGTATATCCTTTATCTTCACGTAGGTTATTAAAAAGACGGGCTTCTCCTCCACCTCCTAAGATGTTATTTGCAATAAGAGCTGGAAAATAATCTTGGTCTGTCATTTTGAGCTCAACAGTATTTTGAACTGCAATTTCTGACTGAACGGCATTGTCCATATTAACAAAGTTGATTTCTGTAGTAGAGACATTTTGCTTTTCAGAAAATGGTGTTTCTGGTATAGTTCCTTTTTTCCACTTCTTGAAGTTGTCTTTTACTACCTTCTTTACGGTATCAAAATTTACATCACCTATAATGATTAAGTAACCATTATTAGGTCGAAAGTAATCTGAATGAAACTTCTCAACATCTGCAAGTGTTACATTATTTACAGTCTCCTCTGTAGTAAACTCTCCATAAGGGTGGTCTGCACCATAAGCTAGTACACTTTGTACTCGACCAGCGATAGCTGTCACACTCTTCTCATTAGATTTTAATCCTTCTATGAGACGTTCCTTTTCTTTATCAAACTCTACTTGTGTAAAATTTGGATTTATACCAGCATCTGCAGTAAGTTCAACTAGACGTTCAAAATACTTAGATAGACCGCTTGCAAATGCGCTCTGAGACCCAAAGCTAATGTTTGCTCCAAGGTAATCTACCTCTTCTTCAAACACATCTTTTGCAATACTCTTTGACCCTTTACCTAACATAGATGAAGTAAGGGCAGCTACTCCAGCCTTTTCTCCCTCTACAATAAGAGGGTTATCTATAGTAAGTTGTATAGATACTCTAGGTAGCTTTTTATTTTCTACAACTAGTACTTTGAGACCATTTTTAAGCTCAAAAGAAGCTGGGTCTTTAAGATTAATCTCAGGAGCTGGACCCGGCTCAGGTTGTTTACTTCTGTCCACTTGTGCATAACTAGCTGTTGCTAGCAATAACATTGCACCTATTATAATATTCTTCTTCATTATTTTTCTTTTTGAGATTCTGGTAAGTACTCTAATATTACACGCTCATTTTGTTTAAGATATTTGATAGCTGCTGCCTTAATATCTTCTCTAGTTATTGATCTATAAATATCAATCTCAGTATTAATAAGATTAGTATCATCATATAACATATAGTTGCGCGCTAGTGAGTTTGCAATACCTTCTACACTACTGTTAGAGTTTACAAAACGGTTTTCAAATTTGTTCTGAAGCTTCTGGTAGTCTCTTTCTGAAATTAAAGTTGTTTGAAGCTTTACAATTTCCTCATCCATCTCTGTAATTAAATCATCTAGAGAGTTATCACCTAGTGGTAAAGCACCTATTAAATATGATCCATAATCTTCTTGTGCACCACTAAAAGCAAATACTTGTAGCGCCTTTTTCTTAGTGTCTACTAATTTTTTATAAAGTCTAGAACTCTTACCATCACTTAATACTGATGATACCATATCGAGCACATAAGCATCCTTCTCTGTTTGAGCAGGTGTTCTATAAGCTAGAAAAATAGCAGGTATCTGTATATTAGAATCATAAAACGTCTCTCTTACTGGTACTACAGGATCTTCCTTAAAAGTATTACGTACAATATCCTTTCCTCTAGGTATAGGTGCAAAATACGTATCAATCATCTTTTTTGTCTCTGCAACATCAATATCTCCAGCCACAACGAGCACGGCATTATTAGGCACATAATATGTATCACTAAATTTTTGAAAATCTTCTAGTGTTGCACTAGCGAGATGATCAAGAGACCCTATGGTAGTCCAACGGTATGGGTGCTTCTTAAAAAGCATCTTACCTATTACTTCTTGAAAACGGCCGTAAGGTTGATTGTCCACTCGTAAGCGCTTTTCTTCTTGAACTACTTCTTTTTGAGTATCAACACCTATTTGATTAATAATAGGGTGAAGTAAACGCTCAGACTCCATCCACAGACCAAGCTCTAGGTTATTAGAAGGAAAGACTTCATAATAATAAGTACGGTCTTGTGTTGTATTTGCATTGTTTTTACCTCCGTTAGAAGTAACTATTTTAAACCACTCACCACGCTCAATATTTTCTGTCCCTTCAAAAAGAAGGTGTTCAAAAAAGTGAGCAAATCCTGTTTTACTTGGATCTTCATCTTTTGCTCCTACGTGATACATAACAGATGTTGTTACTACAGGTGCGCTGTTATCTTGGTGTAAAATAACGTGCATACCGTTATCAAGATCATACTCTTCAAAGCTAACTTCTTGTGCTGTAAGGACTACGCCACTCAACATAAAAGCTGCCAAAGCATACATTTTCTTTTTCATATTAAAAATTAAAATTAGTGTTAGTACGTAAGTCGCAATCGTTGTAAATTGTTACAACTTACTAGAGTAAATTTAAGAACTCATTATACTAACAGCAAGCCTAGGCAGTAGTTATCATCTCACTGGGAACTGGTTTTTAGAACTTTATGATTTCTGTTTAACTTTAATATAATTTAGCACACTCATAATTTAAGTTATCAGTATTTTTAATTTTTATAAATTCATTTATGCATCGCACCTTTCTAGCAGTCATTATACTATTTTTTACCAGCGGGTTTATAGCTGCTCAAGATCTTGCAGTACTAAAATATAAAGGAGGTGGAGACTGGTACAGTAATCCCACTGCCCTGCCTAATCTCATACGTTTTTGTAATAAGAACATAAACACAAAGATGAATGACAAACCAGAATCTGTAGATGCTGGTAGTATTGACGTTTTTCAATACCCACTGCTGCATATGACGGGTCACGGTAATGTACTTTTTACAGACGACGATGTAGAGAACCTTAGGGATTACCTAACTAGTGGCGGTTTCTTACACATAGATGATAATTATGGAATGGCTGAGTATTTACCTAAGGAACTCAAAAAGATTTTTCCAGACCAAGAGCTTACAGAGCTTGCCGCTAGCCACCCCATTTTTTCTAGTGCTTATAAATTTCCGAAGGGACTACCCAAAATACACGAACACGATGGAAAGAGACCACAAGCACTAGGGCTCTTTTATGAAGATAGACTCGTCGTATTATTTACAACAGAATCAGACATAGGAGATGGCTGGGAAGATTCAGAAGTACACGGTGACCCAGAGAGTGTGAGACAAAAAGCGCTCAAAATGGGTGCAAACATAGTTAAGTATGCTTTTGAAAATTAACAACCAATAAATCAGTAAAATTGAAATTATATTACTACTGCAGTTCTTGTAAAAAAGAAAATAGTTTTAAGACTAAAGCTACAAACCGCTTTGAGCTACAAGAAGAAAGAGGAAACCACATAAACGAACGCTGTAACTCGTGTGGGTCTCAAGTTAAAAGAAGAGTAAATCGAGTGCACGCCAAACCAAACCTAGGTATTGTTTTAGCAGGTCTCGCTCTTGGGGTTATTACTGCACTATTTTTATGGAACCAAGGCCGGATTGCAACACTTACATTTACAATACCTATCCTTGCTTTTTCATATGCAAATAATATGGCGAGCAATTTTAACAAGGTAATGGTAGATGACAAGTAACTAATCATAAACAATATATAACTCACCCCTTGCAATTAACTCATACACATCACACCCCAGCTTCTCATAACAAAGAGATTATCATTGTATGTGATCACGTTTCTGGTCCGGCAAATGCGGGTAGCATTTTTAGGCTGGCAGATGCTTTTGGTGTACAAGAGATCATTTTTTGCGGCAACGCTCCAGATGTTACTAGTAGTAGACTACGTAAGACGGCTCGCAATACAGAACGTACAGTCCGCTTTCGCGAAAGCGAGAATATAGCGAATACACTTATTAATCTTAGAGAGCAAGGGTTTAACTCTATCGCACTAGAGATAGATTCTACAAGTATTCCCATTGCCGAAGTTCATATTGCTAATATGTCAAAAATTTCGCTTGTCATAGGAGCCGAAAGTACGGGTGTCACTCCAGAAGCTTTAGAACAATGTGCTGTGATTGCACATATACCTATGCACGGCATTAATAGTAGTATGAATGTAGCACAGGCCGCAGGCATCGCACTTTACGAGCTCACACGATAATAAAACCAGTATCTTTGACCTTTATATGAAGCCACTAAAAGCAAAAGAAATAAGTTATGGAATCTTACGCGCCGTAGGTGTCGTTGTGGGTATCTTAATCTTACTCTGGCTTCTTTATACCATACAAAGTGTGCTTGTTTATCTAGCCGTTGCAGCTGTACTATCACTAGTGGGTAGGCCTGTTGTAAAGTTTTTAAGGTACACACTTAAGTTTAGTCCAACCTGGGCAGCAATAGTCACAATATTTATATTATTACTGGTAATACTAGGTGTTTTTATGCTTTTTATACCGGTGGTTATAGACCAAAGCCAGCATCTGGGTCAGATAGATTTTGAAGAGGTAAAAGTTAATATTAATAGGCTCTTTGGCGAGATTGCAACTTATTTTGGTCTCGATAAGATGACTATAATACAAGGAGTTCAAGAGGCAGAGCTTGTAAAGAATTTTGATTTTAGTATCATCCCTGCATTTTTAAACGGAATTATAGGCAATCTAGGTGCCGCGGGCATTGGTACATTTGCTATTATATTTATTACTTTCTTCTTTTTAAAGGATAATAGATTGCTTGTAAATAGTTTACTCGCTTTCGCGAAAAAAGGCAACGAGGGCAAATTCTTACGCGTATTTGAAAAGATAAAATACCTTCTCTCTCGCTACTTTATAGGGCTCATAATACAAGTATTTACAATGTTTGTTTTATACGCTATAATACTCTTATCATTTGGTATAGAAAACGCGCTTGCCATAGCGCTCTTTTGTGCTGTACTTAACCTGGTTCCCTATTTAGGGCCTCTTGTAGGTGGCGCAGTTATGCTATTACTGGTTACCTCGAGTAATATTGAGATGGATTTTAGAACCATTATTTTACCTAAATTACTCTGGATCTCCTTATGCTATGGCGCAGCACAAATGGTTGATAATTTTGTGATACAACCTTTTGTTTTTGGTAACAGTGTGAAGTCACATCCGCTAGAGATATTCTTAGCTATTATTATTGCTGGATTGTTATTTGGAGTATTTGGGATGATACTTGCCGTTCCTGTTTATACCGCACTTAAAGTGATCTCAAAAGAATTTTTGAGCGAGTATAAGATTGTACAAAAACTTACACAAGACTTATAATGAACACCGCGCTTTTACAGCCTGAAGTGCGTGCTTATTTACAAGAGCACGAGCATACACCACTCCACGCTTTTATTTTAAAAGGAAGCCCTTTTAGTGATATTACAGTACAAGAGCTTGCACAACAACTTGAAGGTAAACGTAAAGCCAAAGGAAAATTACCGCGCTGGCATAACACCGCTGGTATCTTATTCCCGCCTAAACTCAATATGGAGCAAACCTCTTCTGAGGCAACGGCAAGTTACAAAGCCAGTATTATGCAAGGTACTACCCTAGCAGATGGTACAGGTGGCTTTGGTATAGATGCTTATCACTTTGCACAGACTAACAAGCAGGTAATCCACATAGAGATGGACGCCAGTTTATCAAGACTTGCACAGTCTAATGCAGAAGTTCTCAAGCAAGAAAACATAGAGTTTATAGTAGATGATTCAATGCATTATTTTGAAACCTGCGATACTCGTTTTGACACCATTTTTTTAGACCCAGGGAGACGTACAGATAGTAAGGGAAAAGTTTTTATGCTTAAAGATTGTCTACCTAATGTACCGCTTTACAAAAACCTGTTATTGTCAAAGTGTAACACCCTCTGGATAAAAACATCTCCCATACTAGACATTGCAGCAGGTATAGAAGAACTGCGCAGCGTGACCGAAATACACATTGTAGCTGTAAAAAATGAGGTGAAAGAGTTGTTATGGAAACTTACTTCACAGCGCTGTAAAGACATAAAGTTTACTGTTGTAAACTTACAATCATCAGATCCTGTAGTGAGTTTCTCTCATAGTGATGCTCTTATTGCGCAAGCTGTTATAGATATTCCTCAAAAATATCTTTATGAGCCTAACAGTGCCCTTATGAAGAGTGGCGCTTTTAACTGGGTGAGTACGTATTTTAATGTTTCAAAACTGCACGAGCACTCACACTTATATACCTCACGAGAGCTCATCTCATTTGCAGGCCGTCGTTTTGTGATAGAGAAGATTGTTCCTTACTCAAAAAGAATTGCAAAGGAATTAGGGATCACAAAGGCAAATATCACTACTCGCAACTTCCCTATGCAAGTAGATGTGATACGTAAAAAGTTAAAGATAAAAGATGGTGGAGATGTATACCTATTTTTTACCACGCTAGATGATGGTAAGAAAGTAGTTATCTCGACTAAAAAAGTGGCACAATAGCCCTACTTCTTTTTAGGAGGCATAGGTCCTCGCTTGTGTATTACTAGACCATTTAAAAAATTACGTAAAAACTGGTCACCACACTCCATAAATTTAGGATGATCTGGCTTACGAAAAATAGCTCCTAGCTCACTCTTAGAAACTTGAAAATCTACAAGCTTACATATCTCTATGATTTCATCATCTCGCAACTGCAGCGCAACTCGTAATTTTTTAAAGATATCGTTGTTTGTAAGTGCCATTTGTATCGGTTTTGAGCGCAAGTTACGGGTTAACAAACAAAATATCCCTACTTATTATTTGCAAAAACATCACAACACACCCTCATAAGACTATGTCATAAAATTGTCAAACACTATAAACAATGGGATGAGAGGTGATTACGCTTTCGCGAAAGCGTAAAAAAAGTATTTTAAAACAATAACACACAATTGTGAGTTTCTGGATTAAATAGCAGTAAGTTTGCAACTTAACATATTTAAATTATTATAATGCACAAAGGAACAGTAAAATTCTTCAATGAAACTAAAGGTTTTGGATTTATCAATGAAGAAGAAGCAAACCAAGAGCACTTCGTACACGTAACAGGACTTATCGATGAGGTAAGAGAAGGTGATGCTGTTGAGTTTGAATTAAAAGAAGGTAAGAAAGGATTAAATGCAGTAAACGTCAAAGTAATTGACTAAGCACATATAACTTTTTAGTTCACTTTTTTGAACTTGTAATGCCAGTCTCACGACTGGCATTTTTTTATTCTATAAATAGTACTTTTGCTCCTAATGGAAGAGAAAAAACAAACCCGTATCAATAAATACCTCAGCGAGGCTGGCTATTGCTCACGTCGCGCTGCAGATAAGCTTATAGACCAAGGTCGCGTTACCATAAATGGTAAGGTGCCAGAAATGGGTACAAAAATTACAGAAGGTGATGAAGTGCGCGTAAATGGTGAACTTATTACAAGCTCTACAGAAAAGCCTGTGTATATCGCTCTTAACAAGCCTGTAGGTATCGTTTGTACGACAGATACTCGGGTTGAAAAGGATAATATCATAGATTTTATAAACTACCCTTCTCGTATCTTCCCTATAGGTAGACTTGATAAACCTTCTGAAGGTCTAATCTTCCTTACTAATGATGGTGATATTGTAAACAAGATATTACGAGCTCGTAATAACCACGAGAAGGAATATGAAGTGTGGGTAGATAAGCCTATCACACCCTCGTTTATACAACAAATGAGTAATGGTGTACCTATACTGGATACCGTGACACGTAAATGCCACGTAGAGCAGTTAAGTAGATTTTCTTTTAAAATTATACTTACCCAAGGTCTTAATAGGCAAATACGCAGAATGTGTGAAGCGCTAGATTATGAGGTTACTCGCTTAAAGCGAAATAGGATTATGAATATTGAACTCGATGTACCGGTGGGTAAATGGCGTTACATTAGCGATACAGAGATGGAGGAGATTAATAGACTTGTCGAAGACTCTGCAAAGACGCATACAGATGCTCCTAAAGAACCTAGACATCCTAACCTACGCAGAAACAGGAATAGATAGTAAGGCGACATCATAAAATTAAAAAAGGTCAAGGAGAAATCTCCTTGACCTTTTTATTTACACACAAAATAAAATTACTTTTTCTTTGCTCTCTGGAGCGCCTCGTCTTTTGCTTCTTTTTTCGCAAGTTTAGATGGTTCTCTATGCACTCCGTTACCTATAGATATAGGTTGAGGGTCATCTCTCACGATGCGTCCATCTATCTCTTTTTCGCGCTCAGATTTGTTGGTTTCTTTTTCTTTCCTTTTCATAACTTAAAGATACTTTGAGAAAGCTATAAGAATGGTTAACAAGTCGTTAATCTTAGTTAAGCTTATTTTAATTCAAAACTTACAGAGATTTTTGTAGTGATTGTAAGCTCTCCTGGAGCGATGGTCTCCCCTCCTGCAGAGTTATCCATCTCCATAGACATCATTCTGGCCTTGTACATAGGAGGTTGTGGTGAAGCACTACCTTGCTCACTTATTTGTACTGCTTTACCTATAGTTTGACCTAAAGCACCAGCATATGCTGTGGCCTTATCTTTAGCATCTTTGATTGCTTTCACACGCGCGTCTGCCTTGAGAGCATCCATCTGTGAAGAGGTAAACTGTACGTTATCAATACGATTAATGCCAGAATTAAGAAGTCCTGCCATTACACCTTCATACATCTTTAAATCCTTGAGTTTTATGGTAAGGGTTTGGTTTGCATTATAGTTGTAGGTCTTACTGTTATAATCATAGTTTTTATTAAGGTTTATGTATTCTGTTTGTACATACTTACTATCTATACCTTGACTACGTAAAAACTTTATAACATTATCTATAGCTTGATCGTTTTCTGCTTTTACTTGTTTTGCTTCCTTTCCTTGATTTTCTACGCGCACGCGTATGTTTACACCGTCTGGCACTACCTTAACAATACCTTCACCGGTAACATTTACTAAGGGTTGCATTGTGTTGTTTTGAGCAGATATAGACATTGTGATTAATAGAATTAATGCGGTTATATATTTCATAATTATTGGTTTTTTGTTTCTCTCAATATAAAAACAATAGAAGAGGTTTCCTTAAATCTTTCCTAATTTAAAAAGAATAAAGAAAGCAATAATAGGTAAAGCTAGGGCAATAACTATTAAAAGTCGCTCTTCTAGGAGTATAGGCGCAGAGATAATTGCAATTACATATCCAGCAATAGCTCCCCCAAAATGGGCATCGTGCCCTATATTATCATTACGCTTCACCATACCATAAATAGAGTAAATCATATACCCCACTCCAAATACCCAACCTGGCATAAAGTAAATTTCTAACCTTGGGTTGAGAAGTATCCCAGCATACACTACACCCATTACTGCACCACTAGCTCCTACTGCAGAGTAGTGATACTCATCTTTATGTAGAAAATAAGAAAGTAAATTTCCTAATAGTAAACTAGAAACATACACAAGTAAAAATCTAGGTACGCCTATAGTGTAGATAACAGCATTTGCGAAGAAATATAGCGTGAGCATATTAAATAACAAGTGCTGCGTATTTGCGTGTAAAAAGGCAGAAGATACCATACGTACTTGCTCTCCTCTACGTATAGCTCCTACGTTAAATTTATATTTTTCAAACATTGAGTAGTTTTTAAAACCACTCATAGAGAATAAGACATTTGCTAAGATAATTGCAATTGTAACTGGATGTAAATCCGCCATAAATACTAAGTTTTACTTGTAAAGATAGCTATATTTGTGAGATTAATATCTTAACTATATCTGAATGAAAGCTATTGTTTTCTGGTTGTTTTACCCGCTATTATGGCTCATCTCCATACTCCCTTTTAAAGGGCTTTACCTGCTCTCAGATTTCTGTTATTTCGTTATTTATAAAGTTATAGGCTATCGTAAGAAAGTAGTGAGATATAACCTAAAGACTACCTTCCCAGAAAAATCTAAAGAAGAACTCCATACCATAGAACGTAAATTTTATAGCCATCTCTGTGATATGTTTCTAGAGATGATAAAATCTATGAATATAAAAAAGGAGGACCTCCTTGAACGTTACCAATTTTCTAACAAGGAACTCATTACAAAATATGATAAGGAAGGACAAAGCTCACTCCTTATGATGGGACACTACGCAAGCTATGAGTGGATATTTGCACTACAACTATCTATGGAAAATCCGGGTTACGGAGTATATAAAAAGATAAAACACAAACAGTTTGATAACCTCATACGCAAGATACGTAGTAGATGGAACACCTATCTTATAGACTCTAAGGATACAATGCGCTTTATAAGAAAAAATGAGAGTGAGAATAAAACAGGCTGTTATGGCTTTGTAGCAGATCAATCGCCTAGATTTCACCGTGCTCGCTACTGGACACAATTTTTAGGTCACGAGTTGCCTTTTTTTACTGGGGTAGAACGTATTGCAAAAGAGTTTAAACTACCCGTATTTTACTACGGTACAGAAAAGATAAAACGTGGCTACTACAAAGGATCTTTCCAACTCATTACACCAGATGGTTCTCAAACAGAAGATGGCGAGATTATGACAAATTATGCCGCCGCCCTTGAAGCTCAAATACGTAAAAATCCAGAGTATTACCTCTGGACTCATAAACGTTTTAAACTCTTAGGCAAAAAGGAGGAAGTCCTTTCTGAAATAAATAAGTCTAAGAAATAGCATTAAAATTCAAACCAAGAGTCTATAGCAGTACTGCGACTTAAAGAGGTTGCCCTATCGTCTTTATGTAAGTACTCGTTTGAGTAAGGTTGGTATATATAATCTTGAGACCAGTCTTTATGGTGTAAGGCTAGTTCTTTTATACACGCGCATACATAAGCTATTTCCTCATTTGTGATGGTAGGGTGTATAGACATACGTATCCATCCTGGCTTTTGTATTAAGTTACCTGCATCTATCTCACAAGCGAGCGAGTTTGATGTTTTTTGATCTACATTAAGTAAATAATGCCCATAAGTTCCGGCGCAGCTACAACCGCCCCTAGTTTGTATCCCAAAACGGTCATTGAGTAATTTTACCGCTAGATTAAAGTGCAACTCTTCTATATAAAAAGAAATAACACCTAGTCTATCCTTATGATCACCTGCAAGAATTTTTACGTTTTCTACCGTTTCTAGCTCACTCCAAATGATGTCTATAAGTTCGTGCTCACGAGCGAGTATATTATCTACACCCATCTCTTCTTTTACTTTAATTGATAAGGCCGTACGTATGGTTTGCAAGAAACCCGGAGTACCTCCATCTTCACGCTCTTCTATATTATCTATATACTTATGCTCACCCCAAGGGTTTGTCCACGATACGGTGCCTCCACCTGGGTTATCTGGTACCACGTTTTTATATAAATCTTTATTGAAGATTAAAACTCCAGAAGAGCCTGGACCTCCTAAAAACTTGTGTGGAGAGAAGAAAATAGCGTCTAGGCGCTCTTCTTTATTCTCTGGATGCATATCAATATGCACATAAGGCGCACTACACGCAAAATCTACAAAACATAAACCACCGTGAGCGTGCATAAGTCTCGCCACATCGTGATATGGTGTCTGTATACCTGTTACATTACTACAAGCAGTAATAGATGCTATTTTAAAAGGGTGATCTTCATATTTGAGTAGTTCTTGTTCAAACATCTGTATACAAAAGCGTCCATCTTCTTTTGCAGGCACGACCACTACTGTTGCCGTGGTCTCTAGCCACGTAGTTTGATTACTGTGATGCTCCATATGTGTTACAAAAACAATGGGCTTTATCTCTGCAGGTACTTCTGTAAATTTCTTTATGTTTTCTGGCACTTTTAATCCAAGTATGCGCTGAAATTTATTAATCATACCCGTCATACCATTACCACCTACTATGAGTACATCATTCTCATCTGCATTTACGTGCTCTTTTATGATGTGCTTTGCTTTATGATAGCTCATTGTCATAGCAGTACCTGAGACGGTCGTCTCTGTATGGGTATTTGCTACGTATGGACCAAAGTCGCGTAACATCTTCTCCTCTATTGGACCATATAATCTTCCTGAGGCGGTCCAGTCCGTGTATAAAAGCTGCTTTGTTCCGTATGGAGATTGAAAACTTTGGTTAATACCAATGATGTTTTCGCGAAAGCGTGAAAAGTAATTCTCTAGTTTACCGCTAGGCTTAGTAGACTTTAATGTATTCATAATCAATAGTTTGCACTGTAAAGATATTTAAAATTAAGCACAAAAAAAGAGGGCGATTGCCCTCTTTTTTTAATCCCTATATCTGTCTAGATACCAGCTACTTCCTTAATAGTAGCAATCATATCATTTGCAACTTGGTCTGCTTCGGCTTGTGTGCTTGCCTCTGTATAAATACGTATAATAGGTTCTGTATTAGACTTACGTAGGTGTACCCAGTGATTTTCAAAATCTACTTTTACACCATCTACCGTAGACACGTCTTCGTTTGCATATTTGGCAGCCATCTTTTCTAGTAATGCATCTACGTCAAGACCTGGTGTGAGCTGGATCTTTTGCTTACTCATAAAGTATGGAGGATAACTAGCTTTGAGTTCGCTCACAGAGATTTTAAGCTTTGCAAGGTGTGTAAGGAAAAGCGCTGTACCCACCAGGCTATCACGACCGTAGTGCGATGCTGGGTAGATAATTCCACCATTTCCTTCTCCGCCTATTACAGCGTTTTGGTCCTTCATAGTTTGTACTACGTTTACCTCTCCTACGGCACTTGCAAAGTATTCTCCGCCGTGTTTTCTTGTGATATCACGTAGCGCACGTGATGAAGATAAGTTTGACACCGTATTACCCTTAGTCTCTCCTAGTACATAATCTGCACAAGCAACGAGGGTATACTCTTCTCCAAACATTTCTCCCTTATCATCTATAAAAGCAAGACGGTCTACATCTGGATCTACTACGATTCCAAAATCTGCATTTTCATCTACCACCATTTTACAAATGTCACCTAGGTGCTCCTTAAGCGGTTCTGGGTTGTGAGGAAACTCCCCATTAGGTGTACAGTATAATTTTACTGCCTCTACGCCTAGCTCTTCTAGTAATCTTGGTATGGCAATACCTCCCGTAGAGTTTACACCATCTACCACAACTTTAAACTTGGCATCCTTAATAGCGTTTACATCTACAAGCTCAAGGTTTTTTACCTCTTCTATATGCAAATCTATGTAGGCATCATTTTTTGTGATTTTACCTAAATCATCCACCTCTGCAAAGGTAAAATCTTCATTATCTGCATAATTTAAAATTTTCTCCCCTTCTACTCCATTAAGAAACTCTCCCTTACTGTTTAATAGTTTAAGCGCGTTCCATTGTTTTGGGTTATGCGAGGCAGTGAGTATAATACCACCATCTGCGTGTTCCATAGGTACGGCAACTTCTACCGTAGGTGTGGTAGAGAGACCGAGGTCTATAATATGGATTCCCATACCCACGAGCGTGTTCATCACAAGCTCTTGTATCATAGATCCAGATATACGTGCATCACGCCCTACTACTACTCTGTAGGTTTCTTTATTACGATCATTTTTGAGCCACGCACCGTATGCTGCAGCAAATTTTACTGCATCTACTGGTGTAAGGTTTTCACCCGTGCGACCTCCTATGGTACCACGTATTCCTGATATAGATTTTATTAATGTCATATGTAAATTTTGAGTACGCTTTCGCGAAAGCGTCATTAATCTTCGTTTTTTTGATTGTTAAACAAAAGTACTAAAACACATACGTACCAGCCTAACAAGAATGCATTGCTTCACAATGCCTCATAAAATCTTTGAACAGGTTAATTTTTCCTATTAACTTCACCACTATGAATTTTCTCGCACACATTTACCTTACCGATGGCTTACCTATGGAAACTATAGGCAACTTTATGGCAGATGGTATAAAAGGTAAAAAGTACCTCAAGTATAGTGATGATATACAGCGAGGTATACTCGTGCATCGCTGGATAGATAGCTACACAGATAGTCACCCTATTGTAAAGCAGAGTACAAAACGCCTGCACGCAAAGTATGGCCACTACTCTGGTGTGATAGTAGATATTATTTATGATCACTTTCTAGCCAAAAACTGGAACAACTATCACGACACATCGCTAGATGTGTACATAGATGACTTTTACCAGCTACTACAAGACCATCACCACTTGCTCACGGGTCGCATACAGAAAATGATGATCCCTATGATGGAGCAAAACTGGCTCCTCAGTTATGCAACTATGGAAGGTATAGGCACTGTGCTTTACAATATGAACATACGCACAAAACGCCGCGTGGCGATGGATAAAGCCATAGAAGACCTTGCCGAACATTATGAAGGCTTTGAAGATGAGTTCACACGCTTTTTTAAAGAATTACAAGCCTTTGTTGCATTAAAACTAGAAGAGCTTTAAGTTTATGATTTGGGGATTGTTATTCATACTGATTCTGTTATATTTAACCCTGTGGAACTCTAAAGTCACATTTTTAAAAATGCGCAATGCAAGCAAGCCCTTAACCGCAAAAGTTGTTGAGTATAGAAATGAGAAAGGACCTATGAGAAATGATTATACATTGTTACCATATCCTTATGTGTCTATTAATGATAATACATCTGAATTAAGAAAGCTGAAATACGCAAGTAGCAATTCAAAACCATTTGAAATAAACGATGAAATTACTGTCTTTTGGTTTTCAGGTACACTCTATTATTGGGGTTCATTTGACAGAGGTATTTATAAATATCTACCAGGACAAATTAAATTTTAATATCCATTACAAATCCAACCTATGAAGTATTTACTCTTACTCTGCGTTCCCCTATTATTTATAAACTGTAAGACAGAAGCGCCTGCTCCTGCACCCGTACAGGGACTTATTGCTCAGGAGGCTATGGTCGTTTCGGCGAGAGAAGAGGCTTCACGCATAGGCGTTGAGATTATGAAGAAAGGTGGTAACGTTTTTGACGCAATGATTGCTACAGATATGGCGCTCAATGTGACATACCCGTTTGCCGGCAGTCTAGGTGGTGGTGGTTTTCTAGTATATCGTACTAAAGATGGTGATATAGGAGCGCTAGACTATCGCGAGATGGCACCTGGTGCGGCTACAAGTGATATGTACCTAGATGAAGACGGTAATGTAATACCAGGTTTAAGCACAGAGGGAAGTCTTGCTGTGGGTGTACCAGGTGGTCTTGCAGGTATGTTTGCCGTGCACGAGAAATTTGGCTCACTACCTATGGAGACCATTCTCAAGCCCGTAATAGACCTTGCTCGCAATGGGTATGTGATTACAGAAAACCAAGCAGGAAGGTTTGGCGCTTTACAAGATAAATTTAAAGAGCTTAACGGAGATAGTATTATATATGTAAACGCTTTCGCGAAAGCGGACACCCTTAAAAACGAAGCCCTCGCACAAACACTAGAGCGCATCGTAGCGAATGGTAAAGACGAGTTTTACAAAGGTGAGACAGGCCAAAAACTGGTAGACTTCTTACAATCTAAAGGTGGGATTATCACAATGGAAGATCTTGCGGCATACGAAGCAAAGTGGCGCACACCGGTAACCTTTGAGTATGATAACTTAAAAATGATTTCTATGAGTCCGCCTAGTTCTGGTGGGGTTTGTTTATCACAAATTATGCAGATGATAGAACCGTATGACATCTCACAATATGATCACAACAGTGTGGAGAGTATACAACTACTTACAGAGGCAGAGCGTCGCGCGTATGCAGATAGAAGTTTTTACCTAGGAGATCCAGATTTTGTAAACATCCCTATAGATACACTCATCTCTGATGTGTATGCAAAAAACAGAATGGAAACCTTCTCTTGGGACACCGCTACAAAGTCTAGTGATATGACACACGGTGCCTTGCCAGGTTATGAGAGTATGGAAACAACGCACTACAGCGCGGTAGACCAGTATGGTAATGCCATTGCAGTAACGACCACGCTTAACGGCGCTTATGGATCTAAATTATATGCGAGTGACATAGGCTTCTTTTTAAACAATGAGATGGACGACTTCTCTAGTAAACCAGGAGTTCCTAATATGTTTGGGCTTATAGGCGCCGAGGCAAATAAAATTGAGCCAGGCAAGCGTATGCTGTCTAGTATGACACCTACCCTAGTAGAAAAAGATGGCGAGTTCTGGATGACCGTAGGTACGCCTGGAGGATCTACCATTATTACCTCTGTGTTACAAACGGTGCTTAATGTACACGAGTTTGGGATGACAATGCAGGAGGCGGTAAACGCACCACGTTTTCACCACCAGTGGTTACCAGATGTGGTATTATTTGAACCTAACAGCTTTGATCCAGCCATCATAAGCGGACTGCAAGAAAAAGGTTATGAAACCAACGAGGAGCGCTCTCCCGTAATAGGTAAAGTAGACGGTATTTTAGTCCTGCCTAATGGCACACTAGAAGGCGGCGCAGATAGACGTGGTGATGATACTGCGGTAGGGTTTTAGGGGGTATTTAAATATGAAGTTTGTCTGCAATATCTTATTTCTTGTCATAGCAGCTTCTGCCTCTGCTCAGAAAGTTGTTAATTATGAAGATATTCTTATTGAAATAAAAAGTTCTAAACGTACTTTATGTATGAATTTGATAATTCCAACTGAAGATTTTTCTATTGGAATTTATACTGAAGATTGGGAAGTTGAGGACTTAACAATGGAACAATGTGGCGATATAAAGACAGATTCAATTAAGAATTCAAAACTTATCTATCTATTAGAATCAGAGCAATATTTAGAAAACTTATACTTAAATATTGAAAATAACACCTACGAAAATATAAGGTCATTTGATACATTCAACTGGAATGATTCAAAAATGATTTTGAATCTGATATTGTATAAAGAGTCGAAAGAATTTTATGATATATTTATTCCTATTAAGAGTACAAAGCAATCTAAAAAACTAATTAGATCAATTTCCAAACTATTCAAAAATGACTATTGTTTCAAAAAATTGAAACGCAATTTATAAAGCAATAAAGTGTTGCTATTTATTTAGAATTAAAAATTTTATCGTTTATCCAAAATAGCAATTCCGCTTTCGCGAAAGCATTATCTATGACAAATAAGTTATATTTAAACATCAATTAAAAAACAAAAACATAGGCGCACGATCAGTCTCGACAGCTTCTAAGATCTTGCCACCAATAGTCTAAAAACACTCTTAATTGAAAGTCAAACGACCATATCTGAAAGGAAAATCTGTTTTTATAGTTTCATTACTTGTAATAGGAATCACAATTCTGACTGTCTATCTTACTGGAGTAAATTACCATCGGAGCCTGACTTACAATCTTTATTTGTCACTTGGAATTATAGCTGCAGCTCTATTTCTGTTTATGACTTATGGACTTTACACTGGAATCGGACTAATTGATAATTTTCCAAAATTTAGAAGTTTTAAAAAATTTAAAAATGGAAATTTCATTCCCCATAACGACCTAGGGCCAACAATGGAATTACCGTCAGTGGGAGATGGAATCGGAGGACTTATTTTATCAATTCTGTTGTGGATTGCGATGTCAATTTTGTTTGTAATTTTACTAGTAGTTTTCGAAGTCGTTTTTTGGTTTTCCTTATTTATAATTTTGGCAATGCTATATTGGATTTTTTTTAGAGCATTAAAATTTGTTTTTAATAAATCAAAAGAAACAAAAGGAAATATGGGAATCTCAGCAATTTACTCGCTGACTTATACGCTGCTCTATGTTGGTTGGATTTTCGGGATCGTTTATCTGACAGAAATAATGAAATAATGCCAAATGGCACCAAAGCATTGAGTTAAAAACACAACAACCTCAACTTTAATAAACACAAAATTCTAAGCTCTTTTTGATCTATAATTTTCACTATACGAACTTTCTGATTTTCCACTTTCGCGAAAGCGTAGTTTATCAAATACCACCTACAACAAACACATATAATTCCCGTTACTAGTCTTAAGAATTAAGCGCTGTAAACATTAACAGTTTGGGATGGAATTAACAGTAATACTAGCTATCTTTGGCAGCCTTTTTGTATACTTAGGTTGAACTATAAATACATAGAATTTTATGAAATATATCACGCTTATAGTGTGCGTTATAATGTCTTCTGTACTTAATGCTCAGGAGCTTCCTATACAGATGGACTCTGTAGAGCCTCTTGAGACTCATACGAGTCCTATATTGAGAGAGCTTTTAATACAAGAGATTAATAAAAACTCAAAATGGAAAAATCTAGTGAAGTCTAATAGAATGTCTATAGGCGTTGTAGATATGTCCAACTTAGAGAATATAGAGTATGCAGGTATCAATGATGAGTTTATGATGTATGCCGCAAGTTTACCTAAGATTGCCATACTTCTTGCCGCTATGGATGCTATAGAAAATGGCGAACTACAAGACTCTAGAGAAATACGTAAGGATATGCGACTTATGATAAGTAAGTCTAATAATGCTGCCTCTACTCGTATGATAGACCGTGTGGGCTATGATAAAATAGAACAAGTACTGCGCAGTGACCAGCTCAAACTATATGATGAAGAAGTAGGCGGTGGTTTATGGGTAGGCAAGAGATATGCCGCTGGCGGAAAACGTAACCCAGACCCTATGAAGGGATTAAGTCACGCGGCTACAGCTAGACAGGTATGTAGTTTTTACTACCAGCTTGCAATGGGTAATCTAGTAAGTACAGAAAAGTCTGAAGAGATGCTGGATATTATGAAAGACCCAGCGCTACACCACAAATTTGTAAACACGCTAGATAAAATTGCTCCTAAGGCAGATATTTATAGAAAGTCTGGATCGTGGAAAAACTGGCACTCTGACTCTGTATTGGTATGGGGACCTGAGCGCAAGTATATATTAGTAGCTCTTATAGAAGATGCACAGGGTGAGCAAATTGTAAGAGATTTAGTAATTCCTTTAGAAAAAGCAATGAAAAAATCACGAGCTTTAGCCTATAACTAGGGAACCTCATTATAAACGCAATGAATGCTTAAAAGTCTTTACAAGAAAGCCTTTGATATAAGAGATGGTGAGATCACCATCTCTTTTTTTATGCAGCTGTACATCTTTCTGGTGATTACAGTGCTACTTATTGTAAAGCCCACTGTAAACGCATTATTCCTATCTGCGCTAGGTGCAGAGCGATTACCTTACGGGTATCTTCTTGTTGCGGCTGTGGCTATTTTAAGTTCTTACTTTTACAACAAAGCTCTAAAACGATATTCTTTTAAAAAGGTCGCTACGATAACCTTATGCGCTTTTGGCTTCTTTTTTATGTTGCTTTCTGTCGCCTTGCATTATAAATTTCTTGAGGTCTGGCTGCTTTACTATTACTACGTTCTCATATCCTTGTTTGCCGTGGTGGTGACCTCACAATTCTGGATACTGGCAAATATGGTTTATAATGCGAGAGAGGCAAAAAGACTCTTTGGTTTTATAGGCTCTGGCGCTATTGCTGGTGGAATTTTTGGTGGGTACTTAACGACCTTAATTTCGGCGGCTTTTGGGAATAAAACGTCTATTCTTATCGCAGGGATTCTCATTTTATGCTGTGTGCCTATAATCTATCGTATTTGGAATTTAAGATTACGCACGCTTTCTATGTACACGAGAAAGAAAGAGATACACCAAGTGTCTAACCCAGATCGTAATGCTTTTCAAATCATCTTAAAATCTAAGCATTTACTGTATTTGGCATCTATTATCGGGATAAGTGTGCTGGTGGCAAAGCTGGTTGACTTTCAATTTAGTGATTTTGCGCACAAGGCCATTCCTGACTCAGATGAGCTTGCTTCTTTTTTAGGGTTCTGGTTCTCATCCTTTAATGTGGTGGCTTTACTGATACAGCTTTTTGTTACTAATAGAGTATTGAGCTATCTAGGAGTAACCTCAACAATGCTTATACTACCATTAGGTATTGCCTTAGGCTCCCTCCTATTTCTTACGGTTCCTGAGCTTTGGGTGCTTATTATCATAAAAGGACTAGACGGTAGTTTTAAGCAGTCTATAAACAAAGCAGCTGCAGAGCTTTCTATTTTACCCATACCGTATGCTATAAAGAACCAAGCAAAATCGTTTATAGATATTGTGGTAGATAGTGTAGCCACAGGTATTGCTGGTTTTCTACTCATTTTTGTAATTAAGGGTATGGAGCTAGGCACCAAGTTTGTGACCATTCTTACTATCTTTTTCTTGTTTATATGGCTCTTGTTAATCTACAAGCTAAGAGATGCCTACTTTGATTCGTTTAGGTCCAACCTCAAGAGTTTACTGCTCAATAAAGATGAGTCCAAACGAAACTTCAGAAAAGAACGCACCATCGCTACTGCAAGACATATTTTACAAAATGGTGAAGAAAGCGAGATTCTCACTTTATTATCTAGATTATCATCGGCTCGACTTAATCCCTTAAAAAAGCAAATAGTAGCACTTTTAGACCATCCTTCTAATGCTATAAAAATAGCGGCTATTGAGGAGTTGTATTATTATAAAGAAGGTACTGCATTACATAAAATCAAAGCCCTCCTTCACACTAGCGACAGCGCACTCATTATAGCCACATTACAGTATTTACTTCATCACACCAAAATAGACGATCAAGAATTATTTACAACCTATCTAGACCATCCAGAAAAGCCCATTGCAAATGCCGCGCTGTTATGCCTGGCACAAGATGCACGCCTCAATACAAATCTTGGAAAGCAGTTTAATTTAAGAGACCGTATCGCGACTCAAATAGAACGGCTAGGCACACCAGAAGGACTAGAAAATGTTGCCGAAACTTCAGATCTGCTTCTTAGCATTGCCTACTCAGGGCTTAATGAGTTTTACTACTTTATCTCTATTCATTTTAGCAATAAAAATAAAAAGGTAGCAAAGAAAGCTATTGAAGCTGCAGGCATTACCACAGACCCACTCTTTGTAGGGAATCTCCTCCAGTTTCTAGAAAATAAAAAACTTCGTAAAGCAGCCATAAAAAGCCTTACTCAATATGGGCCAGAGATTACAAAAACACTTCTCAGGCTAGAAAATGAAGATGCCTTTAGTCTAGACATAAAAAGAAATCTACCTAAGGTGATCGCTACATTTAACTCTCAAAATGCGGTAAAAATCTTATTCAAATTTTTAGGTAGTAACAACCTCATCGTACGTAAAAATGCCTCAAAATCATTACTAAAACTAAGTAGTAAAAACCCATCGCTTACTATTGATAAGCGCAAGATCTCTAGATACATATTACTAGAGAGCAACTACTACCAAAGCACGTTTAACGCCCTTGCTACCTTCACAAAACTTGTAAACAATCCGCCAGCAGACTCACCAGAGGAAGCTAAAGAAACAGAGGTTTTACTCGCCCGTGAAGCCATAGTTCTCATATTAAGAGAACAAGTAGATCAAAGTCTACATAGCATCTTTACACTTTTAAGTATACGCTACAATCAAGAAGATATTAGTGCTGCATTTTTGGGTATTAAAAGTAAAGATGATACAGCGAGAATCAATGCCATAGAGTTTCTAGACAACCTCTTACATATCAAACTTAAAAATAAGATCCTGCCATTGCTTGAAGTACATATCATTGACACAGATGTTGATAATATACATTCTCAAGAAATGATAGAACAAACAGAATTTGATGCTGTGCGAAGCTTAATTCGTAATCGCAGCAGACAGATGAATATCGCTATGCTCCACCTTATTGAGATACTAGAAGACACAAAGTATACTGCCATTACTCAATCTTTTACAAAGCATAAAAACACGAACATTGCAAAACTTGCTACGCGTGTATCTACAAGTCTACAACGGGTAAAACAGCAACAAAAGTAAAACGCCTTCTAGTAACAACTAGAAGGCGTTTTAATAGAACTGTAAATGCTTTTTATGTGGGATTTACCACCTTATCAATACTACTTGCTAGGTACATATGTGCACCTGCAGAATTTTTATTAAGTACGTTAGTCATTAGGCATACGATGTATTTTTTACCATTAGGCTGCTCCACAATAATCACTGAGTTCATATAGTTAAACACATTACCTGCATAGTCGCTACAGTTAGGGTTTTTCTCTCGATCACATTTATAAAACGAGCCAGATTTAAAGTACACCGCCGCGTCATCTAGTCTATTAGAGTGTGCATAACGTATACGTCTGTCTGTCATATATAATAATCGCTTCATCTCAAGCGAGCTTTCTTCATCTATTACATTTCCTTGCTCTAGGGCTACTAGAAATTTCATAAGTCCTTTAGGTGTTCCTATACTTCCACCCTCACGACCTACGTACTTACCAGCAGGACGTGTAAACATCCCTCCTAGTCTCCAGTCGTCTTCTGTAATTCCTAGATCTCTTAATGGCTGATTCACCACTCGGTTTGCTTGACTCGTTAGAGAGTCTCTATCGGTCTCTACAAAGTAATTTTCTGCTTCTTCTTCGGTGAGGTCTGCATATTTTCGTCCAAAGGCGTCTAGCAACATTGTCTCTCTATACAGCACACTCGCAGCCCCGTTATTACTCACAGAGACCATATGATCTGCCCACTCATACAGTGAGAACTCATCACTAGCAACCACTTGTCGCTTTGTTAACTTATCACTGTCTATATCATACACAGGTATTGTGTGGTGATCTCCTGTTCCCCAGTAGCGAGCCTTTACTCGTTTATTACACATAAGCCCCGTACGCAACTCAAAGTTATCTGGATATACCTCTGCAAGCTCTGTAAAGAAACCGTTAAGGACAGCAATTTTACCCACACTTCCTGGCTGGTACCCTACATTTTCTCTGTGAGCCGCATATTTTAAACTATCTGGATTAGTCATATCAAGTACCGCAAGTGAGTAGTTTCCGCCGGGTGTAATTCTCGCAATCTTTCTGGCAAAATCATTGTCTTCTACTAGTATTGCTCCAAGAGAATCACGCTTTCGCGAAAGCAAATTGAGCTTGATATCCTCTAGTTTTAAGTAAGCGCCATTAGGAATACGCTTGTTTGCAATACTATCCATCTCCATTTTCTGAAGTCGGTACAATCGTTTTATACCCGTCGTATCATAGCCGTCTATAGGATAAAGCATCGCTACAAATAAAGTCGATAAAGCGATGAATGTCAATGTGATATATGTTTTCATTAGTTTATAGGTGCATCA
Organism: uncultured Dokdonia sp.; assembly: GCF_947496725.1. Classification (GTDB taxonomy): domain Bacteria; phylum Bacteroidota; class Bacteroidia; order Flavobacteriales; family Flavobacteriaceae; genus Dokdonia. The sequence continues at coordinate 216,609 of NZ_CANMDS010000003.1, read as the reverse complement.
AGCGTTATTAAAAAGTCTTTGTCAATTTTTGGTGAGATTGCCTCAAGATATTCTGAGGACTTTGCCGTTTTATTTTCTACAAATGGTCGTATCTGGAATAGCCATAGTTTGTCATTTTCAAAACCAAGCTCCACATCATAAGCCCCATCATAGTCAGAACCTGTCATTTCTGGTAATCTAGTTCTTATAGACTGGGCAATGGCACGTATATCCTTTATGTTTTTCTCATTGAGAATCTCTTCGTCAAAGGTTGCGATGTTTCTCTTCACACCTCCCGTTGCTGGCAGTCTAATAAAATCTGCCTGTCTAGCTGGCGATAGTAAGCGTGCATCTGTAGCGGTAACAAGTCTAGTTTCTGCGGCTTGTCCATCTACAGCTCCTCCTGCCCCACGGCTAAAGGCAATAGTAAGATCCTCATCTGTACCTTGATTAATACCCTTTGTAATCATCACACCACTATACTCCACATCTACCGAAGGAATGATAAGTATAGAAGGAAACACATTTTCTGGGTTGCTTAGATACTGCTGGCGCCATTTAAAACTACGCTCCGTATATGGAGAAGCCCACACATCTTTAATTCCTTTTAATATTTTATCCTCATCAAGAATATTAAAAAGCGTCAAGTTCAATCCTGCGCCAGTAAATTCTTCAAGGTCTTCCATATTTGTATCACTACGCAAGAATACAGGAGTTTTACCCATAGGCGATTTAAAGACTTTTTGGAAATCTGCACGCAGGCTATTTACAAATGACGGCTTTAGCGTCATCATATTTATAGCTTCACGTAATCGCTTCAACTCTTGCAGTTGGTACGTCTCTATCTCTTTTGATGACGCGCCGTTACTTTTCATTTGTTCCGCTTTCGCGAAAGCGCTATTTAAAAACTCCCAATAAGAACCCTCGTAATTGGTCATTTTTTGATCCATATGGTCCTTAAAAATGCCGAAAGGAATAACAAGACCTTCTACCACCTGCTCTGGGAACATCTTCTTGAGTTGCCCAAGGTTTGCCGCCTTAGGGCCTACTAGTTTTCCAGACGCGCTTGCATCTAGATCACGCATATTTATGATGTCTTTCTTATCTAGTGCTATCTTCTCTACAGGCACGGTTACCTGACTTGTAGAACGTTGCTTCTTTGAGAATAACTCACGCTCCTCATCTGTAATATCGTCCTCGCCTTTTATAATCACACTTCCTTTATTTGAAACTGCATAGAAGACCTTCTTACCGCTATACTTGCTCAAATCTTGAAGATTTTCTTGGGATAATGCCGCATTAGGGATTCCTAAATTACGAGCTAGTAGCTGCACGTGTGAAACCAGATTACCTTCTGATACCGTCATAATACCAGCCACAGGCTTGAGGTCTGACGGCGGTTTTTCAAAGACGTATATCTTCTCTGTATCCACTTCTATACCTTCTGGAGAACCTTCTATAACAACAAGTTCACCGTAGGCATAACCAGGATTTAATCCTCTCACAGAAGACTGTCCATCTATATCCATCACCTTATTTTCAAGCCCAGAATGCTTTGCTATAAATGCACCAAGCGTGCTCACACTCTCACCTAAATCTAATGCAACAGAGGAGCGCACGCGGTCATCTATAAAACCGTAAGCCTTAGGCTCAAAAGTTGCGTAAGTGTCAACTACTTCTTGATACTTTGCCTTTACTTGTGAAGCGCTCCACTCTACAACACCTCTAGCTGTCGCCAAGAAATCGTTAAGCTGCTCGACACTCTTGTCATTGTGGTAACTATCTGCTTGTAAATACGGCTCTACTGCTGCCCACTCATTTAACTCAATGAGTCCTGTACCTGTTGCTGCATATGAAAGGGTTTGTATTTTATAAAGTAGCTCCTTTAAAGTTTCTGGTTGCCACTCTTGTGTCTTTATGAGTAATATATCTTCCAGCTCATTAGATAAATCTAGCATCGCAAGACGGTCACTAGACCTACGTAAAGAAAGTACGTCTTGACGTATATAACAGAGCACATCTGCAATTTCTGGCACAAGTATTTGCGCAGAAGTATCTTGAGCAGCTTTTTCTAAAAACGTGCTAATGCGTTCTGTTAGATCATTTTTTACAGAGATAGCGTTTACTTGACTCTGTAGTTCCTTGAAATTGATAGGTGTATAAAATTCGGCGAGCGTTTTCTCTAGTTGGTCAAACTGCTTCTTCACTTCATCAGAGAGGTCTCCCTTATGTTTTGCTCTAAACTCTTGAACCATCTGGATGTCACTCACACTGGGCTTGCCGTGTATTTTAATGCGGGCATCCATAAACTTTGGGTAGGTCTCTGCGAGTATTTTTGACTCACTACGCATACGCTGGGCAATGTTGCTATCGCCATCGTGAGGAATATCTCGTAAGGTCTGGCGTAGTAAATAGTAGTTTTGTCTAAAACGAGTATCGCTACGCAATAACCACTCATAAAACTCAACGCCCCACGCCTCCTCATCTTCAGACTGGATGGCACCACGGTAAAACTGTGACTTGCGCTGTACCCAACCATTATCTACACTTGCAAGGTATCTCGCTAGTTGATATTGCTTGATGCGGCTATTATCATTTGTTACATCCCAGAAAGCTACCTTATTTGTGTTTGCAAGTATATCTGCAAAAAAGAGGTGATACTTAGTACCTAGCGTTATTAGATCTTCGCTATAACTTGCGTGCTGCACACCACCACCTATATCATCTGGACAAGGGTCACGTGCTTCTCGCATCGTACCATCTTCACAAAACCACTCTATTTTTTTATAAGGGCCTCGCGGATTTTCTTTAAAAGATTCGATATTCTTCTGGATAGTTGCTACGGGTAAGTCTTGAGCAACAAGTTGACTCGTGATAGTAAAAGATAATATCACAAGAAATGCTTTGTAAATTTTGATCATTTATTGGTTAGATTGGATAGTGTGAACTAAAGGTAATAGAGTATACAGCAACATCCATATCCATTAACGCTTTACTAACAGAAGAAGCGCACCAGAACCGAATATTTAATATACTTTAACTTTTGGCAACTGTAAACGTAAATTTTGTATACTCACCTAGCACTGAAGAAACACTTATGGTCCCACCGAGATTATGCACTAGTTTTTCTACTGTAGATAATCCTATGCCGTGGCCTTTCTCTCCATTTTTATCTAGGTGCCCTACGGTACTGAATAAAGTGAATATACCTTCTATCTTTTCTTCTTCTATACCGCGCCCATTATCTCTTATAGAAAATTCAAAGTGCTCATCTTGCTCTAGGACATCTATATGTATTACTGTATGCGCTTTATCATTATACTTTATACTATTACCTATAAGGTTTAAGAATATCTGGTCAAGTGCAGACCGGTTACATCTAAGTTCTATATTTACCTCAGGAAAGTGAAATTCACACTCAAAGTTTATATTTAATAGATCTACTAGATCTTCTAGCATATCGTTAAACATAAACTCGTGGGCATCTTCTCTATCATATGCCGTGCTCTCGTAGTGAGCAAGTATGTTTGTTATATAGTTACTCATAGAGAGTGAAGACTTCTTGAGATAACCTAGGTAATTTACTCCAGACTCATCTAGTGATGCTGTATACTTCTTTTTTAATATATCTGAGGTGAGAATAAGGTTTGCAAGGGGCATTTTTAAATCGTGTGATACCGTACCTGCAAAATCTTTGAGCAATGTATTATGTTTTGTGAGACTCGCTTTTGCCTGTTCTAATTGATTATTTACAATGCGCAATTCAAAAAGTCGCTCCACCTGCTTTGCAAGAGTTATAAGCGCGGCTCTTTGTTCTTGACTAAGTTTATTAGGCTTATGATCTATAACACATAGAGACCCCATAGACATACCATCTGTTGTGCGTAGCGGGACGCCTGCATAAAATATAACAGGATCTTCAAGCTTTGTAAGTGGGTTATCTATAAATCGATAGTCTTTTGTTGCATCTGGTATTTCTAATATCTCATCAGGAGTCAAAATGGCGTGCGCACAAAAAGAACTATCACGTGAAGTCTCACATAATGCCATACCTACTTTACTTTTAAACCACTGTCTATCTTCATCTACAAGGGTTACTAATGCAACTGGAGTGCCACATATGTATGCAGCAAGCTTAGTAATGTAATCAAAATCTTCCTCTTGATTTGTGTCTAGTAACCCTAAGCTTAATAAGGTTTTCATACGTTGCTTTTCATTAAGAGGGAAATCTGGTGCGATCATAAAGAATGTACTATTTAAAAAACAATATATTGTTTAAGTAACTAAGATAGAATATACAAAAATAACATTCAACCTTAAACAATTTTGCTTTATTGCATAATATGTTAACGCTATTGAATTCTCTTACAATTATCTATTTGTTAGACTTCGGTTTTATTAAATAATAAGGGGTATATTTATGATGTTCTCATTTTCGCGAAAGCGTAACTATCATATTCACAAGATATTCATATAAATTTGCATTAATTACTGTGCGTGCATAGTATATTTTTAGTATCTTTACAATCACATTGTGAAGAACTATATGAAAGATAAAACTATAGACTACTGTTTAAGAGCCACCTGGCAAGCAGTTATGAAAATGTATAATGAACAAGCTGCCGAATACGATGTAACTATGGCGGTAGGTTTTGCACTCCTTAGTATTGATCCAGAAGAGGGAACTCCCTCTACAGCACTAGGACCTCGTATGGGTATGGAAGCTACTTCCCTATCTCGTACACTTAAGACTATGGAAGAAAAAGGTCTTATAGTGCGTAAACCTAACCCTGCAGATGGTAGAGGCGTTCTTATACATCTCACAGAGTTTGGACTTGAAAAAAGAGATTTTTCGAAAGACCGCGTTGTAACTTTTAACGATGCCGTACGTGGCAATATATCTGACGAAAAGATTAATAATTTTTACGAAGTCATTGAAACTATTAATGACTTGATTCAAAATAGAAGAGTATTTAACCAAAAAGAAACCGCAATAAAATAATGGCAAAACGTAGAATAAAGAAAGTAGCCGTCATCGGTAGTGGAATAATGGGAAGTGGTATTGCTTGCCATTTTGCAAACATAGGTGTTGACGTTCTTTTGCTAGATATCGTTCCTCGTGAGCTTACTGCAAAAGAAGAAGCTAAAGGACTTACACTTCAAGACAAAGTTGTACGTAATAGAATGGTAAATGACTCGCTTACTGCAGCACTTAAGAGTAAGCCGTCACCTATTTATAACCAAGCTTTTGCAAAAAGAATCTCAACGGGTAACCTTGAAGATGATATCGCAAAAGTAAAAGATGTAGACTGGATCATTGAGGTGGTAGTAGAGAGACTTGATATTAAGAAACAAGTTTTTGAAAACCTTGAAAAGCATAGAACACCAGGTACACTTATTACTTCAAACACATCTGGTATCCCTATAAACTTTATGTCTGAAGGACGTAGTGAAGATTTCCAAAAGCACTTTTGTGGAACTCACTTCTTTAACCCAGCACGTTACTTAAAATTATTTGAAATCATACCTGGGCCTAAAACAGACCAGAGCGTTCTTGATTTCTTAAATAACTACGGCGAGCAATACTTAGGGAAAACCTCTGTTATTGCAAAAGATACACCTGCCTTTATAGGTAACCGTATAGGTATCTTCTCTATTATGTCACTTTTCCATACTGTAAAAGATATGGGTATGACGGTAGAAGAGGTAGATAAACTTACAGGTCCAGTTATAGGACGTCCAAAATCTGCAACCTTCCGTACGGTAGATGTTGTAGGTCTTGATACCCTTGTACACGTTGCAAACGGTATTGCAGAAAACTGTCCTAATGATGAGCGCAAGTCTCTTTTTGAGCTTCCAGGCTTCATTAGTACAATGATGGAAAACAAATGGCTAGGGTCTAAAACTGGTCAAGGTTTTTATAAAAAGAGTGTAAATGAGGCTGGTAAGAAAGAAATTCTTACACTAGACCTTGACACTATGGAGTACCGCTCTAACAAGAAAGCAAAATTTGCTACCCTAGAGCTTACTAAAAATATAGACAGCGTTTACGATCGCTTTAAAGTGCTTGTAGGTGGTAAAGACAAAGCTGGTGAGTTTTACCGCAAGTCTTTTGCACACCTATTTACTTATGTACAAAATCGTATTCCTGAGATTACAGATGAGCTTTACAAGATAGACGATGCTATGAAGGCTGGTTTTGGCTGGGAGCACGGACCATTCCAAATTTGGGATGCTGTAGGTGTAGAAAAAGGTATCGAGCTTATGAAGGCAGAAGGTCTTGAAGTTGCCACTTGGGTAACAGATATGATTGCTGCTGGAAGTGAGACTTTCTACTCTGTAAAAAATGGTGCTACTTATGTGTATTCCGCTTCCGCGAAAGCGCACGTAAAGAAACCAGGTCAAGATTCATTTATCATTCTTGATAACATTAGAAAGCAAACAGAAGTATTCTCAAACACGGGAGTATCTGTACAAGATCTAGGAGATGGAATCTTAAACGTTGAGTTCCGCTCTAAGATGAACTCTATAGGAGGTGACGTACTTGCAGGAGTAAATAAAGCAATAGATCTAGCCGAAAAGGACTTTGACGGTCTAGTAGTAGGTAATCAAGGTACAAACTTCTCTGTAGGAGCAAACATTGGTATGATCTTTATGTTTGCTGTAGAGCAAGAGTATGATGAGCTTAATGCTGCTGTAAAATATTTCCAAGATACGTGTATGCGTTTACGCTACTCTGCTATCCCTACAGTTGTTGCACCTCACGGTATGACACTAGGTGGTGGTTGTGAGATGACACTACACGCAGATAGAGTTGTCGCAGCTGCCGAATCTTACATAGGACTTGTAGAGTTTGGTGTAGGTGTAATACCAGGTGGTGGTGGATCTAAGGAAATGGCCCTTAGAGCATCAGATAAGTTTGATAAAGGTGATGTACAACTTAACGTATTACAGGAGCACTTCCTTACTATAGGTATGGCAAAAGTATCTACCTCTGCACACGAGGCGTACGATCTTAACATCCTTAAGCACGGTAAAGACCTTGTAGTTGTAAACCGCGATCGCCAGATTGCTACAGCAAAAGCTGTTGCACGCCAAATGGCAGATATGGGATACACACAACCTGTAAAACGTAATGATGTACTAGTATTAGGTAAGCAGGCACTAGGTATGTTCTTAGTAGGAACAGACTCTATGCAAGCATCTAACTATATATCAGAGCACGATAAGAAAATTGCAAACAAGCTTGCTTATGTAATGGCTGGAGGAGATTTATCTGAGCCTACAAGAGTTTCTGAGCAGTATTTACTAGATCTAGAGCGTGAAGCGTTCTTATCTCTAGCTACTGAGAGAAAATCACTTGAGCGTATACAGCATATGTTACAAAAAGGAAAACCATTAAGAAACTAAAGTTTCTGCAATACGCCTTAAGCGCTAAGCTATAGGCAATGATAAACCGCTTAAAGCTTTCAGCTTATAGCCAAAAGCAAACTAAAATGAAAACAGCATATATAGTAAAAGCATATAGAACAGCCGTTGGGAAAGCTCCCAAAGGTGTCTTTAGATTCAAGCGAGCAGATGAGCTTGCCGCAGAAACGATTCAGTATATGATGAAGGAGCTGCCAGAATTTGATAAAAAGAGAATAGATGACGTCATTGTAGGTAACGCAATGCCAGAAGGATCTCAAGGTCTTAATATGGCGCGTCTTATATCTCTTATGGGACTAGACGTTATAGACGTACCTGGTGTAACTGTAAACCGTTTTTGTTCTTCTGGAATAGAAACTATAGGAATGGCAGTAGCAAAGATTCAAGCTGGTATGGGTGATTGTATTATCGCCGGTGGAGCAGAGTCTATGTCTTCTGTACCTATGACAGGATTTAAACCAGAACTTAACTACGATACTGTAGTAAAGTCTGGACACGAAGATTACTACTGGGGAATGGGTAACACCGCAGAGGCAGTAGCAAATGAGTATAAAATCTCTCGTGAAGATCAAGATGAGTTTGCATATAACTCACATATGAAAGCCCTACGCGCACTAGCCGAAGATCGTTTTCAAGACCAGATTGTACCTATAGACGTAGAGCAAACGTATATAGATGCAAACGGTAAGAAAGCTACAAAATCTTACACAGTAAACAAGGATGAAGGTCCTCGTGCAGGAACAAATAAAGCAGCACTTGCAAAACTTAGAGCAGTATTTGCAGCTGGAGGAAGTGTAACTGCTGGTAACTCTTCACAAATGAGTGATGGTGCTGCCTTTGTAATGGTTATGAGTGAGGAGATGGTAAAAGAACTTAACATCGAGCCTATCGCACGTATGGTAAATTATGCAGCAGCAGGTGTACCACCACGTATAATGGGTATAGGTCCCGTAGCTGCCATTCCAAAAGCCCTTAAACAAGCTGGACTTAAGCAAAATGATATTGAGCTTATTGAGCTTAACGAGGCATTTGCATCACAGTCACTTGCAGTAATACGCGAGTTAGGACTTGATCCAGATATTATAAACGTAAATGGTGGTGCGATTGCATTAGGTCACCCACTAGGATGTACTGGAGGTAAACTATCAGTACAGTTATTTGACGAGATGCGCAAGCGTGATATGTCAGGTAAATACGGTATGGTTACAATGTGTGTAGGTACCGGACAGGGAGCTGCAGGGATTTATGAATTCTTGAAGTAATTCCGCTTTCGCGAAAGCGTAAAAACAAAAAAATATAGTACATATTTCTTATAGAGAAAGAAAAAAATTAATTAGCAATAGCAATGAGCACAGAAACAACAAAAAATGATATCCTACGCGGTGGTCAATTTATCGTAAAGGAAACAGCTTGTGAAGATGTCTTCACAATGGAAGATCTTAATGAAGAGCAAAAGATGATGCGCGACTCTACAAGAGAGTTTGTAGACCGCGATCTTTGGGCACACTGGGAGCGTTTTGAAAAGAAAGATTATGCATACACAGAGGAGACTATGCGCAAAGCTGGTGAACTAGGTTTACTAGGTGTTGCTGTACCAGAAGAGTATGATGGTCTTGGGATGGGATTTGTATCTACAATGCTTGTTTGTGATTACATTTCTGGAGCTACTGGATCTTTTAGTACTGCCTTTGGAGCACATACTGGGATAGGTACAATGCCTATCACACTTTATGGTAACGAAGAGCAAAAGAAGAAATATGTGCCAAAACTTGCTACTGGTGAGTGGTTTGGAGCATACTGTCTTACAGAGCCTAGTGCTGGATCTGACGCAAACTCTGGAAAAACAAAAGCCGTTTTATCTGAAGATGGAAAGAGCTACAAGATTTCTGGACAAAAAATGTGGATTTCTAACGCTGGTTTCTGTAACCTATTTATCGTTTTTGCTAGAATAGAAGATGATAAAAACATTACAGGGTTTATCGTAGAAAATGATCCTTCTAATGGAATCACACTAGGTGAAGAAGAAAAGAAATTAGGTATACACTCTTCTTCTACTCGTCAGGTATTCTTTAATGATACAGTAGTACCTGTAGAGAATATGCTTTCTGACCGTGGTAACGGTTTTAAAATCGCGATGAACGCACTTAACGTAGGTCGTATTAAACTTGCTGCTGCTTGTCTTGATGCACAGAGACGTGTGATAAACGAGGCTGTAACATATGCAAAAGAGCGTGTACAGTTTAAAACTCCTATCATAAACTTTGGAGCAATTAAGCAAAAACTTGCGCTTATGGCTACAAACGTCTATGTAGATGAGTCTGCATCTTACCGTGCTGCCAAAAACATTGAAGACCGTATCGCTATGCGTCAGGCAGAAGGTAACACACACCAAGAAGCAGAGCTTAAAGGTGTTGAGGAGTATGCTATAGAGTGTTCTATCCTTAAAGTTGCAGTATCTGAAGATGTACAGAATACTACAGATGAAGGTATCCAGATTTTTGGAGGAATGGGCTTCAGTGCAGATACTCCTATGGAGTCTGCTTGGCGTGATGCACGTATCTCTCGTATCTATGAAGGTACAAACGAGATTAACCGTATGCTCGCTGTAGGTATGATGGTAAAGAAAGCGATGAAAGGACACGTAGACTTTATGGGACCAGCAATGGCTGTAAAGGATGAGCTTATGGGTATCCCTTCTTTTGACACTCCAGATTACTCTGAGACACTTTCTGAAGAAAAAGCACTTATCAAGAGCCTTAAGAAAGTATTCCTTATGGTTGCAGGATCTGCAGCTCAAAAGTTTGGAACAGAGCTAGAGAAAAATCAGCAACTACTTATGGCAGCTGCAGATATTCTTATAGAAATCTATATGGCAGAGAGTGCTATACTACGTACTGAGAAAAACATTAAGCGCACTGGTCTAGATAGTCAAGCAACACAAGTTGCAATGTCTCAACTATACCTATTTAACGCTGTAGATATCATCCAGACTAAAGCAAAAGAAGCTATTATCTCTTTTGCCGAAGGTGATGAGCAACGTATGATGCTTATGGGACTTAAACGTTTTACAAAGTACACAAACCAGCCTAATGTAATCGCACTGCGCAACCAGATTGCTGCAGATGTTGAAGAAAATGGTAAATACCGCTTTGACGGATAATATATTTTTTTAAGTCACTAAAACTATGTGTACTAGATTACGTATTGAAAATGACTTAAATGTATATGTATTCGCCTGCGCGAAAATTTAATATCAACAGAAGCCACTTCCCTATCGAAGTGGCTTTTTTTGTACCCTACTACTACAACGATTTCGTAACACAACAACCTATTTTACACAATGAAAATTAAAAAAGTCCTCGTCGCAAATCGCGGGGAAATTGCTATTAGAGTACTACGTGCCTGTACAGAACTTAATATTGCAACCGTAGCTGTCTACACCTATGAAGATAGATACTCACAACATCGCAACAAAGCAGATGAGTCTTACCAGATAGGAGCAGATAATGAGCCGCTCAAACCCTATTTAGATATGGATCAAATCATTGATCTAGCAAAATCTAAAAATGTAGATGCCATTCACCCCGGCTACGGCTTCTTATCTGAAAACTCAGAATTTGCAAGAAGATGTGCAAAAAACGGTATTATATTTATTGGCCCTGAGCCAGAAGTAATGGATGCACTAGGTGATAAAATCACCGCAAAAAAAGTAGCACAATCTTGTGGGGTACCTATAATAGAGAGTAATAAGAAAGCCTTAGATTCACTAGAAACTGCCCTAAGTGAAGCTGGAAAAATAGGGTATCCAGTAATGCTCAAAGCTGCCTCTGGTGGCGGTGGTCGCGGTATGCGTATTATACGTAAGGAAGAAGATTTACAGCTTAGTTTTGACTCTGCACGTAATGAGGCGCTCAACTCTTTTGGAGATGATACAATGTTTTTAGAAAAATATGTAGAAGACCCAAAACATATAGAAGTACAAATAGTAGCAGACACACACGGTAATATAAGACACCTTTATGAACGTGATTGCTCTGTACAACGCAGGCACCAGAAGGTGGTAGAAATGGCTCCTTCATATAACCTATCACAAACGCTACGCGATAACCTTTATAAGTATGCTGTAGCTATTGCTACAGAGGTAAATTATAACAACATAGGCACCGTAGAGTTTCTCGTAGATGCAGATGATAATATTTACTTCATCGAGGTTAATCCACGTATACAAGTAGAGCACACAGTAACCGAAATGGTTACAGGTATTGACCTTGTAAAAACACAAATCTTTGTGGCTGGCGGTTATAAACTATCAGATAAGCAGATAAAGATTTATGGACAAGAGTCTATAGGTACTTACGGCTTTGCCATACAGTGTAGACTTACCACAGAAGACCCTACTAACAAATTTACACCAGATTACGGAAAGATAACAACCTACCGTAGCGCTTCTGGTATGGGTATACGTCTAGATGCCGGTAGCATTTATCAAGGGTATAAAGTGAGTCCGTTTTTTGATTCGATGCTTGTAAAAGTATCTGCTCACGGTAGAACGCTGGATGGTGCAATACGTAAGATGGTGCGCGCCTTAAAAGAATTTAGAATACGTGGTGTAGAGACTAACATTCATTTTCTTCAAAATGTCATACAGACAGACGTTTTTAAAAATGGAGAGACCACGGTAAATTTCATTCAGAATACTCCTTCCCTATTTAATATTAAACTTTCTCAAGATCGTACCTCTAAGGTTGTTCAGTTTCTGGCAGATGTGAGTGTCAATGGTAATAGTGATGTAAAAACAAAAGATCCAAAAAAGGTATTTACAAACCCTAAGGTGCCACTTTACAGCCTGTCTGATCCGTTTCCAAAAGGGACAAAAGATATGCTTACAGAGCTAGGTCCGGAGGCATTTTGTAAGTGGTTACTAGAGGAGAAAAAAATACACTTTACAGATACCACAATGCGTGACGCACACCAGTCTTTACTGGCAACGCGTATGCGCTCTTATGATATGCTCAAAGTAGCATCAAGTTTTGCAAAAAATCACCCTAACACCTTTAGTATGGAAGTATGGGGAGGTGCAACCTTTGATGTATGTATGCGATTCTTACACGAGAGCCCTTGGACACGTTTACGAGAGTTACGCAAGGCAGTACCTAACATCTTGTTCCAGATGCTCCTTCGTGGTTCTAATGGTGTGGGTTACAAAGCATATCCAGATAACCTTATAGAAAAGTTTGTAGAGAAGTCTTGGGAGAATGGTGTAGACCTCTTCCGTATTTTTGACTCTCTTAACTGGGTAAAAGCGATGGAACCTAGTATACAATACGTGCGTAATCTTACAGGAGGAATAGCCGAAGGTGCCATAAGTTATACGGGAGATATTCTAGATACTAAGCAAACTAAATACAACCTCAAGTACTACACACAACTTGCAAAAGATCTAGAAAATGCTGGGGCACATATGATTGCCATTAAGGATATGGCAGGATTATTAAAACCATATGCAGCGACAGAACTTGTTACAGCGCTTAAGGAGACGGTAAATGTACCTATACACTTACACACACACGACACGTCTTCTTTACAAACAGCTACTTACCTCAAGGCCATTGAGGCAAATGTAGATGTGGTAGATGTGGCTCTAGGAGGACTTTCTGGATTAACTTCTCAACCAAACTTTAATGCTGTAGTCGAGATGCTTAAGTATCAAGATAGAGAACACCCATTTGAGATGGAAAAACTCAATCAATTTTCTAATTATTGGGAAGATACGCGTGATCTCTACTACCCTTTTGAGTCTGGACTTAAAGCCGGAACGGCAGAAGTATTTCAGCACGAGATACCAGGTGGGCAGTACTCAAACTTGCGCCCTCAGGCAACTGCTCTAGGTCTTGCAGATAGATTTACAGAGGTAAAAAAGATGTATGCCGCTGTAAATAAAATGTTTGGCAACCTAGTAAAGGTTACGCCTAGTTCTAAGGTGGTAGGTGATATGGCCATTTTTATGGTGACCAATAACCTCACACCAGAAGATGTGATGGAGCGTGGTGATACCATTTCCTTCCCAGAGTCTGTTATAAACTTCTTTAAAGGAGATCTAGGTCAGCCAGTAGGTGGTTTCCCAAAAAAGCTACAAGCCATTATCTTAAAAAATAAAGAAGCTTATACAGATAGACCTAATGCACACCTTGCGCCAGTAGATTTTGATAAGGAGTATAAAGTCTTTACAGAGACCTTCCAAAAAGGGTTTACCAGACCACTAGAGATAGAAGATTTTCTATCATATATGCTCTACCCTAAGGTTTTTGAGCAAGCACACGAAAACTATAAGAAATACGGTAACCTAGCGCTCGTACCTACTAAGAATTTCTTCTTTGGTATGAAACTAGGTGAAGAAACACTTATTGAGCTAGAACCAGGAAAAACGGTGATCATCAAGTTACTCTCTATTGGTATTCCTAATGATGAGGGAATGCGCACGGTATTCTTTAAAGTAAATGGAGAAAATCGTTTTGTAGAGGTACACGACACTTCCCTTAATATCAAAAAGGTTGAAAACGTAAAAATTGATCCAGATAATGAAAACCACATAGGTGCTCCATTACAAGGGTCTCTTTACAAAGTGCTGGTCAAAAAAGGGCAAGAAGTCAAAGAAAATGACCCACTTTTTATAATAGAAGCTATGAAAATGGAAACTACCGTTGTTGCCTTTAAAGATGGTACAGTACAATCTATAATCGTGACAGATGGAACAATGGTGTCTCAAGATGATCTCGTTGTAACTCTTGAATAAGCCACCCCCTGCATCTCACAATTTTTGATGAGATACTCGGTAAAGCCGCCTCTTGACAGGCGGCTTTTTTTGTTCTCAAGAGTACAAGTACTTTTACAGGTTGTGAGTCCGCTTTCGCGAAAGCGTAATAAAACCCTATCTCAAAAGTACCTTAACTTCATATTTACAACCGGCGTTAAATAAAACCTAATATCACCTAGGGAATAGGAATTATACAACACAACTTGTACTTTAAATTAAAACTAAATCGATATGAATACTACAAAAGTTATACTACTTAAAAATAGACCGAGCGGCAAACCGTCATCTAGTGATTTTGAATTTACAGAAGAGCAAGTGCCGGAAATAAATGATGGTGAGATACTCTTAGAAACTACATACGTCTCTGTAGATCCTTACCTAAGAGGAAGAATGCAAGATGCCAAATCTTACGTGCCGCCATTTGGGCTTAATAAGCCTATACACTCTGGTGTAGTGGCAAAAGTTATAGCGACCAAAAATGACAACTTTAAAGAAGGAGATTATGTATCTGGTATGCTAGACTGGAAAGAGGTACAGAAATCTACTGGAGAAGAATTACACAAAGTGTCAAAAGACAATGCTCCCCTACCCGCATATCTTGGTACGCTAGGTATGACCGGTCTTACTGCATACTTTGGCCTTAAAGAAATAGGAAAACCTAAAGAAGGAGAAACCATACTCGTATCTGGTGCAGCAGGCGCCGTAGGAAGTATCGTAGGGCAAATAGCAAAAATAAAAGGCTGCCGCGTGGTAGGTGTTGCAGGCTCTGATGAAAAGATAGAAAAGCTTAAGAAAGATTTTGGCTATGACGATGGCTTCAATTACAACACAGAAGATGATCTAAACGCTGCTATACAGAGAACCTGCCCAGATGGTGTAGATGTATACTGGGATAACGTGGGAGGAGAACTCTCAGACGCTGTATTCTTTAATATTAACCAGAAAGCACGTATTATAAACTGTGGTGCAATTGCCGTGTATAATGATAATAAAGTGCCTACTGGTGTGAGTCCGCAGGTATTTTTAATTAAGAATAGTGCCTTGATGCAAGGATTTATAGTGTCTAATTATATGGATTCTTTTCCAGAAGGGGTACAACAACTTAGTAAGTGGTACGGAGAAGGTAAACTGCACCACGAAGATACTATTGTAGAAGGTTTTGAAAATATACCGCAAGCGTTTATAGACCTCTTTGATGGTAAAAACACCGGTAAGATGCTCGTAAAGATATAGACGAGATAACACGTATTATTATTGCACCCCTATGTAAGGCACAATGTCATACATAGGGGTGTAACTTTTTGTGCAAAATAACGAGACTAAGGTGTATTAAAATTATCTTCGCAGCAGATACTAGTTTTAATGAGTTACCACCTCCTTTCTTCGCCCTTACAGGGCTTTACAGATTTTCGTTTTCGCAATGCACAACAAAAATATTTTGGAGGTATAGACACTTACTATGCTCCTTACATACGACTTAATAAAAAACAAGTCATAAAAGGCTCTTACCAGCGAGACTTAAATCCAGAAGTAAACACATCGCTAGAGGTCATCCCGCAAGTAATGACGGCAGATCCAGATGACTTTATTTTTGTGATTAAATATATACAGTCGCTAGGTTATAAAGAACTTAACTGGAATCTAGGCTGTCCCTATCCTATGGTCACAAAAAGCGGTATGGGATCTGGACTTATTTGCAATACAGAAAAAATAGACCACATACTTGACCGTGCGCATACGGAAACAGATGTTACCATCTCAATGAAAATGCGACTGGGCTATGAAAGTCCAGAAGAGATTATTAATTCTTTTCCTATTCTTGAAAAATACCCGCTCAAGAGTGTGGCTATACACGCACGTCTAGGTAAGCAGTTATATAAAGGTGGGGTAGATCTTGAGGGTTTTCAAAAATGCATAGACACGGCAAAACACAAATTATATTACAACGGTGATATCACAACGGTAGCACAGTTTAGAAAAATGAGAGAGCGCTTCCCTTCTATCGAGCATTTTATGATAGGTCGCGGTCTTATTGCAGATCCTTTTTTACCAAGTATGATTAAGGCAGATACTACTGCCTATCCTGCAAATAGATGGGCAATCTTTAGAGAATTTCACGATGAGATTTATACACAATATGATGCTGCCCTCTCTGGCCCCACTCCTATCAAAATGAAAATGCAAGGCTTCTGGGAGTTTTTTGCACAGTCTACACACAACCCACAGAAGGTTTTTAAGGCTATAAAAAAAGCAAGCAACCCTATGAAGTATCAAAAAGCCGTAGGAGAAATAATCGCAGCACAACGATAGTAAGATATTAAGCTATCTTTGCACCTCACAAAAGAGCCTCTCAATCTATTGGAAGACGTATTACTCATAACACCACCCTTTACACAGCTTAACACGCCATACCCGGCAACAGCATACATAAAAGGTTTTCTTAATACTATAGATATCACAAGCTACCAGATGGATCTGGGTATTGAGGTAATACTTAATTTATTTACCAGTGATAGCTTTCAAGAAATATTTGATAGTGTTAAAACCCAAGACCTAGCACTCTCAGAAAATGCACAGCGCATACTTGCACTTAGTACGCAGTACGTGCAACCGCTAGATAGAATAATTGCCTTCTTACAAGGTAAAAACCAGACGCTTGCTAGACTCATTTGTACAGATAACTTCTTACCGCGTGCCTCTCGTTTTGAGCAACTAGATGATCTCTCTTGGGCTTTTGGTGAAATGGGAATGCAAGACAGAGCAAAGCATCTTGCTACCTTGTATCTAGAAGATTTATCAGATTTTCTAGTAGAATGTGTGGACCCAAATTTTGGTTTTAGTAGATATGCAGAACGTCTAGGTCAAAGCGCAAATAACTTTGACGAGTTATATGATGAGTTACAGCAAGAACTCACATATATAGATGAGATAACAATTGGATTGCTAGAAGCCCGCTTTCGCGAAAGCGTTCCAAAACTAGTACTACTCTCAGTACCTTTTCCCGGAAATTTATACAGTGCACTGAGATGTGGTGCTTACATCAAAAAAAATTACCCGGAAGTAAAAGTGGCTATGGGCGGTGGATTTCCTAACACAGAGTTGCGCTCTATTACAGATACCAGAGTTTTTGAGTTTACAGATTTTATCACCCTAGATGATGGCGAGCTACCCGTTGCACTACTCATAGATGCAGTGATACATAAAGTTGAAAACCCAACCTATAAACGTACGTTTCTCATAGAAAATGGTGCTGTGGTTTATAAAAATAACACGGCAAGACAAGACTATAAGCAAGCACAAGTAGGAACTCCAGATTATAATGACTTGCTACTAGATGAGTATATCTCTGTGATAGAGATTGCAAACCCTATGCACAGCCTGTGGAGTGATGGCAGATGGAACAAGCTCACAATGGCACACGGCTGCTACTGGGGTAAATGTACTTTTTGTGATATCTCACTAGACTACATAAAGATTTATGAACCTGTTGCAGCACGCACGCTTGTAGACCGTATGGAAGCCCTTATCGCTCAAACGGGCGAAAACGGTTTTCACTTTGTAGATGAAGCTGCTCCTCCAGCTCTAATGAAAGCTGTAGCACTAGAAATACTTCGTAGAGGGCTTGTAGTAACCTGGTGGACAAATATTAGATTTGAAAAAAACTTTACTGCAGATCTATGTCTACTTCTTAAAGAATCTGGATGTATTGCAGTGTCTGGAGGGCTTGAGGTAGCTTCAGATAGGCTACTTAAACTTATAGACAAAGGCGTGACGGTTGCACAAGTGGCACAAGTTACTCGCAACTTTACAGCGGCAAATATTATGGTGCACTCCTACCTTATGTATGGATATCCCACACAGACGGTACAAGAAACGGTAGATAGCCTTGAGATGGTGAGACAGCTCTTTGAGCTAGGTATTATACAATCTGGATTTTGGCATCAGTTTGCGCTCACAGCTCACAGTCCTGTAGGGCAAGATCCAGAAGCATATGGCGTGACACCCCATTATAACGAGATTACCTTCGCAAATAATGATGTAGACTTTACAGATAGCACAGGGATAGACCACGCTAGCTTTAGCTACGGACTCAAGAAATCACTCTTTAATTATATGCACGGTATAGGCTTTGAGATGCCGTTACAAGACTGGTTTGATTTTGATATTCCTACATCTACTATAGATCCATATTACATAGAAGACTGTCTCAACACAGAGGTAAATCTAAGTGTAAAACCTACGGCAAAAATAGTTTGGATAGGTACAACGCCTATCGTGAGTTACTTCTCAAAGAAAAAGAGACAGCTTGCCACGCTCCTATTTCACACCATAAGTGATGAGTTTACGATTACTCTCAGTGAGGGAGAAGCCAGATGGGTTATTGCTATACTACCGGCTCTAAGCCCTCAGAGTGAGCAGCTAATGACTTACTCAAAACTTAAAAGCTCGTATGAAGAACAGTTTGAGCACTTTGAGCTTTTTTGGTTTTCAAAACCTCTGGAAACACTTAAAGAAAAAGGACTTTTAGTGCTGTAACTTCTTTTTATAGCTTACTACGGGTAATGTAGCATACAACATTATAATTGTAGGTGCATATCTATTTGTGACTAGCTAAGTTTCTTTATTTTTAACTACTCAAACACGGTCTTTAGCTGTTAACACAAAGAACTACCGATATGGCAAAAAATACTTCGCAAATCCCTAACGGCGTTATGCTTAACGCATATCCAGATAGCATAGGTACTAACCTCAGTGATGTCGTAACATTGCTTCAAAAACCAGCGCTTAAGGATGTATTTTCACTATTTTACGTCTTACCCACCTTTTTTAATAGTGATCTAGACAGAGGGTTTTCTATCGTAGATTACAATATTAATAAAGAGCTTGTCTCTCAAGCAGATCTTGACGCACTTAAAGAGCTAGATATTATGCTCAAATTTGATATTGTGCTCAACCACCTTTCTGTAGGTTCTCCACAGTTTAAGGATATATTAAAAAACGGTGACGCATCACCTTATAAAGACTTCTTTATAGACTGGAATAACTTTTGGAAAAATCATACCGCAAGTTATAAAGATGGCGTTGCAGTTCCAGAAAAACAATATTTGGACAAGTTATTTATGCGTAAGCCAGGCTTACCTGTGCTTAACGTACTTTTTCCAGACGGCACAGAGCGCCCTTACTGGAATACTTTTTACCAAAAAATCACCCTACAACCCATTACTCTTGAAGACATAGCACATCTAGGTCTGTCACAAGATGATAAAGATCACGCTATAACTCTTATTAATGAGACCATTGAGGCAGGAGGAATACTAGAGGAATTACGCTTTCGCGAAAGCGTACAACCCCACAAGCAAGATGTATTAAACATAGTACATAAAAATAGATCATACCTGGGCCAGATGGATGTAAATGCAAATGCGCCAGAAGTGTGGGATTTTTATGATGAAACACTTCGCAAGGTGGCAAGTTTTGGATGTAAGATACTACGTCTTGATGCCTTTGCTTACTTACATAAAGAAGTAGGACAGACTAATTTTTTTAATAAACCTGGCACCTGGACCTACTTAGAGCGCATACGCCAGATTGCCGAAAAGTATGATCTTACCCTTTTACCAGAAATACACTCAGAGTATGGACTAGGTTTACACGACGAGGTGGCAAGCGAGGGATATCAGATTTATGATTTTTTCTTTCCGGGTCTAGTGATTCATACCATTGAGACTGGTGATAATACGGCACTCACAAAATGGGCAAAAGAAGTCGTTACAAAGGGCTATAAGACCGTAAATATGCTAGGTTGCCACGACGGGATTCCTGTTTTAGACCTTAAGGGCATCATAGATAAAAAAGGAAATACACACCAAGGACTACTTAAAGACCGAGAGATTGAGCATATTATAGATACGATACTTGACCGTGGTGGTCGTGTTAAAAATATATACGACCCAGAGGGTAATAAAATCTCATACTACCAAGTAAATGCAACCTTTTACAGTGCGCTAGGTGAAGACGATAATAAGCTACTACTGGCAAGAGCGTTACAAATATTTATGCCAGGTATCCCACAGGTGTGGTACCTAGACCTCTTTGCTGGTAAAAATGACTATGCCGCCGCAGACGCTGCAGGCACAGGTGGTCATAAAGAGATTAATCGTACAACTCTTACTCAAGAAGATATTACATCTGGCTTACAGAAACCAGTGGTACAAATGCAACTAGCGATGCTACGATTACGTAACACATCTCCTGCTTTTAATGGTACGATGGCCATATCAAACAGTACTGCAAACGAAATACATATCGCGTGGTCTAATGATGTAAACAGGGTGGTATTACAAGCAAACCTTAAAACAAATCGCTTTAAAATCTCATTCCAAGAGAATGGTGAGAACGTGATTATCACTAATGAGTAGGGCGAATTCCGCTTTCGCGAAAGCGGAAACTTTATCCCTAAAATTTTAAGCACCAGCTAGTCATTACAAAGCATATATGAGGTTAATTGCCTCTTTTTCTAATTGAGTTTGATTTATCATTCGTAACTTCTACGTCTAAAATCAATCCAAATGAAAATACGTATTACTTCACTTGTACTTTGTATGTTTATGGGCTCAATACTCACAGCTCAAAGAGACAATGCTACGGTGCAGGCTTTAATAAAGGAAGCCACACAAAATTCACAGTTAGAATCGCTTGCCCACCAGATCACAGATGTGCTTGGCCCAAGACTTGTGGGTACACCACAAATGCAAGCTGCAAATGACTGGGCTGTACAACAATATGCATCTTGGGGTATAGAGGCTCGCAATGAGCAATGGGGAGAATGGCGAGGATGGGAACGAGGAATTTCTCACATAGATATGCTTGAGCCCAGAGTACAGAGTTTAAGAGGTACGCAACTAGCCTGGAATCCAAGTACTTCAAAGGAAGGTGTTACTGCAGAGGTTATCACCCTACCTACTATTAAAAACGCAACGGAGTTTAAAAAATGGCTGCCAACCGTAAAGGGTAAGATTGTTCTTATTTCAAAACCGCAAATCACGGGACGCCCAGATTATAACTGGGAAGAGTTTGCTACCGAAAAGTCGTTTGCCAAAATGAAAAAACAACGCGACTCTCTATCAAACTTATGGAATGACAACATACAGCGCACGGGATACACTAGTAGAGGTTTACCAGAAGCATTAGAAAATGCAGGAGCCGTAGGTATCGTAACTTCTAACTGGTCAAGAGGTTTTGGAGTTAATAAGATATTTAGTGCTAGAACAAAAGAAATACCTACCGTAGATCTTGAACTAGAAGATTACGGTATGCTTTATAGACTATCTGAATCTGGTAATACTCCTAAAATTAATATTACAGCAATCTCAAAAGAACTGGGTACCGTACCTACATTTAATACCATAGCAGAAATAAAGGGGACAGAAAAGCCAGAGGAGTATGTCATATTATCGGCTCATTTTGATTCTTGGGATGGCGGTACAGGAGCTACAGACAATGGAACGGGTACGCTTGTAATGATGGAAGCTATGCGTGTACTTAAAAAAATCTATCCTAACCCAAAACGTACTATACTAGTAGGTCATTGGGGAAGTGAAGAACAAGGGCTTAATGGCTCAAGAGCCTTTGTAGAAGATCACCCAGAAATTGTAGCAAAAGTGCAAGCATCATTTAATCAAGATAATGGCACAGGTCGTGTTGTGCGCCTTAATGGTGGCGGTTTCTTACGTAGTTATGATTATTTAAACAGATGGTTAAATGCTGTACCTAAGGAAATAACAGATGAGATAGAAACTACATTTCCTGGTGCGCCAGCACAAGGAGGGTCAGACTACGCTTCATTTCAAGCTGCTGGAGCTCCAGGGTTTAGTCTCAGTAGTTTGAGCTGGTCGTACTGGAATTATACGTGGCACACCAACCGTGACACTTATGACAAGATCGTTTTTGATGATGTACGCAATAATGTAATCCTTACTGCAATACTTACATATATGGCTAGTGAAGATCCAGAATTTACCTCTCGTGAGCAAGCAGTGCTCCCACTAGATAGAAGGTCTGGTAAACAAAGAGAATGGCCTACGCCTCGTTCTCCCATAAGAAAAGGAGGACTTGATTAACTCATAATAATTAAACACCTATTATATGAAACCACTACGCAAAGAAGATATCTCACAAGAAGTTTTTGACCTTTATGATGACTATGCTCACAATAAAATAGATCGCAGAGTTTTTATTGAGCGATTATCGGTATTTGCTGTAGGTGCGGTAACCCTTCCAGCGCTCTTGAGTTTTATAAGTCCAGATTATGAAACTACACAAACGGTCTCAAAAAATGATCCTACCATAGAAAGTGTATTTATAAACTATGACTCACCAAAAGGAGGTGGGTCTATCAAGGCGCTATATAGTAAACCTGCAAATGCTTCTGGTAAATTACCAGGGGTCATTGTGGTGCACGAGAACAGAGGTCTTAATCCTTATATAGAAGATGTAGGCAGGCGTACTGCAAAGGCAGGGTTCTTATCACTAGCCCCAGATGCACTATCGCCGCTGGGCGGCTATCCTGGTAATGATGATGAGGGTCGTGCAATGCAACGCAAGAGAGATAGACTGGAGATGCTAGAAGATTTTATTGCAGCATATCACCATCTCAAAAACCACAAAGATTGTAATGGCAAGGTAGCAGTTGTAGGCTTTTGTTTTGGCGGATGGATTTCTAATATGATGGCAGTACTCGTCCCAGATCTTGCTGCTGCGGTCCCATTTTATGGTAGACAACCAGACGATGAGCAAGCCGCAGAGGTAAAAGCCCCACTACTACTTCAATATGGTGGTCTTGATGAGCGTGTTAACGCTGGATGGCCTGCTTATGAGAAAGTACTCACAGCAAATAATATCCCGCATACCGCACATTTTTATGAAGGTGCAAATCACGGTTTTCATAATAACACAACACCTAGATATGATGAGAAAGCTGCAACCCTAGCCTGGGATAGAACAATTGCTTTTTTTAATAAGTATCTTACCACCTAATTGCTGTATACTTAGATTACCAGAACAGCAAACTGTTATAGTAGCCATATAAACTTAATGACGCTTTCGCGAAAGCAAAAGAATATGAATATCATAGAGACATTTTACAAATCATTTCAAGAAGGTAATGCCAGCGGGATGACTGCTTGCTATCACGATAATATCGTATTTTCAGATCCTGCTTTTGGAGAGCTTCAAGGCAATCGAGCAAAAGCTATGTGGCATATGCTTATAGAACGCTCAAACGGCGCTATGACTATAGATTATGGTGATGTCCAAGTTTCTGGTAATACAGCAACAGCAAAATGGACGGCTCATTATACCTACGGCCCAAAAAAGCGAAAGGTTGTAAACCACGTCCAAGCGGCGTTTGAGCTTCAGGATGGAAAAATTATAGCACATCACGACACCTTTGATATGTACAAGTGGTCAAAACAGGCACTGGGCACTCCAGGACTACTTTTAGGTTGGACAGGCTTTATGCGTAAAAAAATCCAACAGAAAACAAACGGATTGCTCGACGCTTATATGAGGCGTAATAGTTCTAAAAACTATCAAGCTATTTAATACACAGCTCTGTGCAAAGTACCACACGTTATCAATCTCTTTTTTACATTATACTACTTGTACTAGCTGGCGAGGCAGTATTTATACTTCCTTTTGTACTAGCAAGAGTTTTTAGAGCAACAGTGCTTGACGTATTTCAAATTACAAATACAGAACTAGGTTATTGCTTCTCCATTTATGGGATTGTTGCTTTAATATCATACATCATAGGCGGCCCACTAGCCGATAAATATCCGCCAAAAAACCTAATGGGTATAGGTCTTATACTCACAGCTCTGGGCGGGATCGTGTATGCTAGTAATCCATCATTGCTAACATTGCAGGTACTTTACGGTTTCTGGGGATTTACGACTATATTTTTATTTTGGGCTGCGATGATTAAAGCTACACGTGTATGGGGTGGAGCTAGTAACCAAGGTAAAGCCTTTGGTTTTCTAGACGGCGGTCGTGGTCTGGTAGGCGCATCTTTTGGGTTGCTTGGGGTTGTTATCTTCTCACTATTTATAGTAGAAGATAATGTAGCACTTACAAGTGCACAACAAGTAGAAGCTTTCCAAACTATTGTATATGCCTCTTCTGCAATAGTAGCTCTGGTGGGTATTATTGTACTCTTATTTTTGAAAACTAATGTGGCTCAACAAGAAAATAACACGCAAACCATTACGCTAGATGCTATAAAAACAGTCCTTAAACTACCATCTGTGTGGTTACTTATGATCATCATTTTATGTGCCTATGTAGGTTATAAAATCACAGACATCTTCTCTCTATATGCAAAAGATGTGATGAATTATAGCGAGGTAGACGCCGCAAAGACGGGTACATTTTTACTATTTATAAGACCGCTAGTGGGTGTTATCGTTGGTTTTCTAGCAGATAGGTCGCGTGCCTCACTTTACCTATGTATGGGCTTTGCACTATCTATTATAGGAGCCATACTTTTTGCCTCAGACATACTTAGTGAAGATACTACCGTACTTTTCTTCTTAACTATCATTATCACAGCTCTTGGAGTTTATGCAGCACGAGTCCTCTACTTTGCTGTTATGCAAGAGGGTAAAATACCGCTTAAGTTAACCGGTACGGCGGTGGGTATTATCTCTTTTATAGGCTATACTCCAGATATTTTTGCAGGGCCTATGATAGGTTATTACCTTGATGGCATTCCTGGTAAAGAAGGTCACTTTGCTGTTTTTTGGATGCTAGCCATCTTTTCGGCAGTGGGGCTTTTGGCGTCTATTGCCTTTTATAGATTTGCTCGTAGGGAGTAAGATTACGCTTTCGCGAAAGCGTCCCTAAAACTATTTTCTTCTAATGATATTTTTGAAATATTTTGAGCGCCTCGTTATAGCTGCTCTCAAAACTCATCGTGTTGATGTTATCATATGCTTGTACAGAGGCAAAGTAAGAAACTAACTTCTCTGTAGGCATATTACCGGTAAGGTCATCTTTTGCCATAGGGCAACCGCCAAAACCTTGTATTGCTCCATCAAAACGAACACAACCTGCCTTGTACGCCGCATCTACCTTTTCGTGCCAGGTAGTAGGTGTAGTATGTAAATGTGCCCCAAATTCTATATTTGAGTACCTTGGTATTAAGTTTGAAAAAAGGTAGTCTATGGTTTCTGGGTCTGAGGTTCCTACCGTGTCAGATAGTGATAATATCTTAACTCCCATCTTACTTAGTCGTTCTGTCCACTCCCCTACGATATCAACATTCCAAGGGTCTCCATATGGATTCCCGAATCCCATTGATATGTAAACCACAAGCTCTTTATTTTTTGAGTCTGCGAGCTCTATAATGTCTTGTAGTAAATCTATAGACTGGTCTATGGTTTTATGCGTGTTACGCATTTGGAAGTTTTCTGAGATAGAAAAAGGATAACCTAGGTAGTCTACCATCTCGTGTTGTACAGCATCTTGCGCACCACGCAGATTTGCGACTATGGTAAGGAGTTTACTATCTGTTTTTGAGAGGTCAAGGCTATGCAATACTTCTGCAGAGTCTTTCATCTGAGGGATTGCCTTAGGAGACACAAAGCTACCTACATCTATCGTATCAAAACCACAACGCAGTAGCGACTGGATATACTGGATTTTAGACTCCGTAGGAATCCAATCTTTTATGCCTTGCATCGCGTCACGAGGACACTCTATTATTTTTACCTTTTTACTCACTTTGTAAAAATAGGATTTTAAAAACGGACTTGTAAGAGTTGTGTTACTTTACGCCTGCTTCTTTTCAATAATCTTATCAACACAATTTATACCATCTATGGCTGCAGAGATGATACCCCCAGCATATCCAGCTCCTTCCCCGCAAGGATAAAGGCCTTTTACCTCTACGTGCTCTAGGGTTTCCCACTCACGCGGTATGGATACGGGTGATGACGTTCTACTCTCTGGTGCGTGTATTACGGCATCATTAGTAAGGTAGCCCTTCATCTTTCTACCATAGGCTCTAAACGCCTTCTTTAAACGTTTGGATAAAATATCTGGTAAAACTTTATTGAGATCTACAGAAACAATACCGGGTTGATACGACGTCTTTGGGAAGTTTTTTGAGACACGACCGTCTACAAAGTCGCGCATACGCTGTGCCGGTGCTGCTTGGGTTTTACCTGCGGCTTCCCAACAAGCACGCTCTACAGACTTTTGAAAATCAAGACATACAAAGGGATCATCCTTTTTATAATTAGGCAAATCTTCTGGGGTCACACTCACTACGATGCCTGAGTTTGCATAGGGGTTATCACGCTTAGAGGGGCTCCAGCCGTTTGTCACTACTTCTTCTTGACTTGTTGCACAAGGTGCTATAATACCACCTGGACACATACAAAAAGAGTAGACCCCCATACCGTCTACCTGCTGTACCAGACTATAAGACGCTGGAGGTAAATAAGGATTATCACCATCTGAGTGATACTGTATATCATCTATAAGTTCTTGCTGGTGCTCTATACGTACACCTATGGCAAATGGCTTTGCCTCAATCTTAATATTACGCTTGTGCAGTAAGTAAAATATATCTCTCGCCGAGTGACCAGTCGCTAGTATCACATTATCAAAATCTAGCCAGTCTGTATCGTTTACTTGTATAGCGGCAATCTGGTTATCCACCACTTTGAGATCTGTGAGTTTCGTATCAAAACGTACTTCTCCGCCGTGTGCTATAATAGCCTCACGCATCGCTGTAATAATTTTAGGAAGCTTGTTTGTACCTATGTGAGGATGTGCATCTACCAGTATATCTTCTACCGCGCCAAAATGTACAAACCACTCTAGAGCTTTAAGTACATTACCACGCTTTTTTGATCGTGTATAAAGTTTTCCGTCTGAGTAGGTGCCTGCACCTCCTTCTCCAAAACAGTAGTTTGAATCAGGATTAACAATATGATCTTTATTTATAGCCGCAAGATCTCGTCTTCTAGCTCTTACATCTTTACCACGCTCAAAAATTATGGGTTTTAGTCCCCCTTCTACGGCGCGTAATGCGGCATACAGTCCAGCAGGACCAGCTCCTATAATGGCTATCTCTGGAGCGTTAGAAACATCTTGAGGTACAAATGGAGGAATACTAGGTCGCTCCTCGCCTTTTTTCCAAAACTCTATTTGTAGTGATATTTTTACCGGTGATTTACGAGCGTCTATAGAGCGCTTACGTATATCCCACTCACGCACATCGTCTGCACGAAGTCGGGCTTTTTTAAAAGCAACCTCTGCGATGTAGTCATCATCTTCGGCTTGGTGTGGGAGAACATTTATTTGTACAAGTGTAGACATAGCGCAAAGATAAGTGCTTTGCAATCTTGAAGTGCCTAATGACTCTAAAAAATGGTGGTAGAAATGTGGTTTTTACGCTTTCGCGAAAGCGTACTCAACATTAATCTATTTCCTCATAGTCTACATACTCTCCTACTACTTTTGAAGATTTTTTAGGAACATCTCTTGTGGGCTCTTGTTGTGATTGCCCATATTGTTGCGTCTGTTGCTGGAAGCCTTTAAAGGCATTTTCCATTTTCTGACCGGCTTTTTTTGTAATGTACCTTACAATGTATGGCCAAGCTAATTTTGCCAAGAAACGAAGTCCAAAATATACCAGAAGTATGATGGCAATCGTTTTAATAAAACTTGGAATTTCTGCAACTAGCAGCATAATCTTTACTTTTTTTTCAAAATTAGTAATTATAGCTTGCAACAAAGAGATGTAGAAGCCTAAAAAAAAGATAAATTCTTCTATATTTGAACGACTAACCCATAACCTTTATGCACACCGTACGTATTATTGTTACTCTATTAATTTGTGTCGCTACAACAAGCTCCATTACAGCACAATACACAGAGACAATTAACTCAAACAGACCTGGAGAATCTCAAGGCGCTTTTAGTGTAGGGACTCGTGTTTTACAGGTAGAAACTGGTTTTGACATTGGGAATGACACCCACTCGCTTTTACAAACTGATACAGATATACTGGGGTATAACCTCAATTTACGCTACGGTTTATTTTTTGAAAAACTAGAGCTTAACGGGTTTATGAGATACCAGCGCAATGAGGTATCATTTATTTCTGGATCTGCCACGCCAGATGTTATCGCAGGACTAGAGACGGTACAAATAGGTGCTAAATATCTTATCTATGACCCATATAAATATGCTAGTGACGAGGTAAATCTATACAGTTACCACGCAAATAGACGTTTTAAATGGAAGTCACTTATCCCTGCTGTAACAGTATATGCTGGAGGTGTTTTTGATTTTGAAAACAGCCAGTTTAATTCTATACGTGAGGATGGTATTAGTCCTAACTTAGCGCTTATACTCCAGCATAACTGGGGTCGCTGGGTGTGGGTAAATAATATTATAGTAGATAGAGCAGGTACCACATACCCTACTAACTCTTGGATTACAACCTTAACACACTCCTTTAATTCAAAATTTGCTGGCTTTGCAGAGTACCAGCTTATAGATGGTGATCTCTATGCAGATTATCTAGTACGAGCAGGAGCTGCATATCTTATCACAAAAAATCTACAAGTAGACCTTAGTGGTCTGGCAAACTTTAAAGACACTCCTACACGCTGGAACGTCTCTGCAGGAGTTTCTTATAGACTAGATTTACACGAGAAGGATGAGATTATAAAAGATAGAGATGCAGATGGTGATAAAAAAAGCTCATCAAAGCGTCAAGCAGAGCGCATAAATAAAAACAGAAAACGTAAAGATGCAGTAGATCCTGACGGTGACGGCATTAAATAATACCCCTAAATATTGCAGATGATTACGCTTAAGGAAATGATTACCCCAAAAGAACTTAAACAATTTGTTAAGTTCCCATTTTCCCTATATAAAAATGAACCTAAGTGGGTACCTCCTATTGTAGCAGATGAGCTAGATAGTATGGACCCGGCAAAAAACCCTGTGTTTAAAAATGCAGAGGCACGTTATTTTCTCGCTTTCGCGAAAGCGGAAAACGGAAAACAAGAAGCCGTAGGAAGAATATGTGCTATCATAAATCATATAGAAATCAACGAGCAAAAGAAATCAAAAATGCGTTTTGGCTGGTTTGATGTAATAGATGACATAGAGGTGACTAAAGCACTGTTATCCAAAGTCTCAGAGATAGGAAAAGAAAACAATCTTGAGTTTATAGAAGGGCCGGTAGGTTTTTCTAATATGGAGAAAGCAGGATTGCTGATAGAGGGGTTTGAGTATCTCAACACAATGATTACTTGGTATAACTACCCGTATTACAAGGATCACTTTGAGCAACTAGGTTTTGAAAAAGCTGCCGAATGGGTTGAATATAAAATTCAAATAGACCCACCAGAAAAGCAGAACCCTAAAGTGAAGAAGTTTGCAGATATTATTGCAAAGCGCTACGAGCTTAGCCCGCTAGAGTTTAAAACCTCTGCAGATGTAAAGCCGTATGTAGATGAGATGTTTGGGTTACTTAATAAGACATATAATACTCTTAGCACCTTTGTACCTATACAGCAGTATCAAATAGATCATTATAAGGAGAAATATATAAAATATATTCACCCAGATTTTATAAAGTGTGTACAAGATAAGGAGGGTAAACTAGTAGCTTTTGCTATTACAATGCCATCTTTTAATGAAGCGCTCAAAAAAGCAAATGGATCGCTCTTTCCTTTTGGGTTTTATCACTTGCTTAAAGCAAAAAAGAAAAATGACACTGCTGCCTTCTACCTTATAGGTATTGATCCAGAGTATCAAAACAAAGGGGTAACAGCTGTTATTTTTCAAAAAATGCAGGAACTATTTAACTCTAGAGGAATTACTCAAGTTGAAACAAACCCAGAACTAGAAGAAAATAAAGCCATACAACAGCTCTGGAAAAATTACGAACACAAGCTTCACAAACGTAGAAGAACCTACCGTAAGGATTTATAGCACTTAATACGGCTGACACAATTATGATAGATTCACTAAGCCTCATAGGTCTTGCAGTAGATGCGGCTCTTGTTGTACTTATTTTAATCGTACAGCTCATAATATACCCTAGCTTCTTATATTATACTCGTGATAATCTTGTAAGCTGGCATAACAAGTATACAGGTAAGATTGCTGTAATAGTAGGGCCGCTTATGGTCATACAACTTTTACTAGCCGTTTATACTGTATTTGCCGGTGGTTTATATATGATAGGGACTATTTATCTAGTCTTTGTATTATCTACCTGGGTTACCACTGCACTTATATTTGTACCGTTACATAAAAAAGTGACCCAAAATACTCACACAGATGGAGATCTTAGGTCACTTGTTTCAAAAAACTGGATACGTGTTGTTTTATGGGTTATAATTCTCTGTATAACGGTATTAAAACTTAATATACTCCAGCTGTTTTCTTTTTATAATTAATAGTGTTGCTACTTGGCAAGTATGTGTTCTTTATGATGCGCAACGAGGCCATCTATAGGTCGTTTAAGAATCTTACCAGCAGTAAGTCCAAAACTACCTAATACTTCCTTAAGTTCGGCTTGTAAATAAAAACCTATAGATCCTACAAAGTGTATAGGTATATCTTTTGCATCTGGAAATTGAAGAACAATCTGGTGCTCTACAAATACAGAAAGCCCTTCCTTTATAACGCTCTGGCAATACTCCTCATCTTTATTTTCAATAATGAAACGTGCAAAGGTTGCTAGGTACGTATTAGGGTTAGGATTTTTATAAAGGTGATTCTTTATATTTTCTGAACTCAAGTCATATTCTGACTCAAATTTTTGGGCTAGTGCAGCCGGTATTTTCCCGAACTTATAATCACGTATGAGTTGACGTCCAAAGTAATTACCACTAGCATCATCCATTACTACATAACCTAAAGAAACTACTTTCTGAATGATGTCTGTACCATCAAAGTAACTACAGTTTGACCCTGTACCTAATATAGACACAATACTTCTCTCTCCCTCTGTGGCTGTAGCATATAATGCTGCATACGTATCTTCTTTAAGAACAATATCAGTAGCCTGAGTAAATATCTCATCAAAAACACTTCTCATTAAAACACGAGGGCGCTCTGTACCACAACCAGCACCATAGAAGTAAAGTGCTTTTACATCTTTTCTATGTTTATAAAGCTCAAAGTTGTTTACAATACGTTCTCTTAAAATTTCTCGAGATAAAACTTGAGGATTTAATCCTAAAGTTTGTGTTTGAAAAAGACTTTTACCA
Organism: uncultured Dokdonia sp.; assembly: GCF_947496725.1. Classification (GTDB taxonomy): domain Bacteria; phylum Bacteroidota; class Bacteroidia; order Flavobacteriales; family Flavobacteriaceae; genus Dokdonia. Next base: position 185,082 of record NZ_CANMDS010000003.1, on the reverse strand, counting down.
TCATCAGTTAGCGCAATCCAGTCTGTTTTTGTCGAACCGCTATCTACTACTAAAATCATATAATACGTGTATGAAGAAAAATAATATAAAAACGCTTTTACAGCAATATACACCTACCTCCTATTTAAGAGCAGCTAAGCACATATTACTACAAAAGCGCGTTAATGCATCTTAAAGTGTATTTACTTTTTCTGCAAGATCAACTAGTTTATTAGAATATCCAAACTCGTTATCATACCAAGACACAAGCTTAAAGAAAGTTGGGTTTAACTCTATTGCACTATCTGCATCAAATACAGAAGTACGTGTCTCGCTTACAAAATCTTGAGATACCACAGCATCTTCAGTATAACCTACCACACCTTTCATAGAACCTTCGGCAGCATCTTTAAATGCTTTTTTGATAGCTTCTACAGAAGTTGCTTTTGAAGTCTTCACAGTTAAGTCTACCACAGAAACATCTGCCGTAGGTACACGGAAAGCCATCCCTGTAAGTTTTCCATCTACTGCAGGTAATACTTTCCCTACTGCTTTTGCAGCTCCTGTAGATGTAGGTATAATGTTATTTAAAGCACTACGGCCTAGACGGTAGTTCTTACGGCTAGGTGCGTCTACTACAAACTGTGTAGAAGTACCTGCGTGTATTGTAGTCATAAGCGCCTCTTCAAGTCCAAAGTTATCTTCTATAACTTTTGCCATAGGTGCTAGACAGTTTGTAGTACAAGAAGCGTTAGACACCACGGTGTGCTCTGCAGTAAGATCTGCATCATTTACTCCCATTACAAACATAGGTGCATCTTTAGAAGGTGCAGATATTACGACTTTCTTTGCTCCACCTTCTATATGGTAATTTGCCGTTTCAAGAGTTGTAAAGATACCTGTACACTCTGCAACAACGTCTGCTCCAGCTTCATCCCACTTAAGATTTTTAGGATCACGCTCTGCAGTAACACGTATCGTTTTACCGTCTACAACAAGGTGTCCATCTTTTACCTCTACAGTTCCATCAAAACGTCCGTGTACAGAGTCATATTTAAGAAGGTACGCTAGGTGATCTACATCCAGTAAATCGTTTATTGCTACTACATCTACATTATCACGCTTTACTGTCGCTCTAAATACGATACGTCCAATACGTCCAAAACCGTTTATTCCTAATTTTAAATTTGCCATTGTTCTTCTCTATTATTATGTGGTCATTATCTCAGACACACGGATTAATTCTTTATTTATTTTACTCTCACCTTTAATTGCTTGTTCTAGCGGTGTGAGTGTCATTTTATCGTGTATGGTACCTACCATAAAGTTGCTCTTACCTTCTATAAGACTTTCTACAGCTTTTACTCCCATACGGCTAGCTAGCACGCGGTCATAACAAGTAGGAGATCCTCCTCGTTGCATATGCCCTAGTACAGAAACACGTACGTCATACCCCTCAAGATTTTCATCTACATAATCTTTAAGTTCAAAAACAGATTTACCTATTTTATCACCTTCGGCTACGACAACGATACTTGATGATTTTCCAGATATTTTAGAACGCTGTAGTGACTCTACTAGTCGTTCTATACCCATATCTTCTTCTGGTATTAAAATCTCTTCGGCCCCAGCACCTACTCCCGCATTAAGAGCAATGTGTCCTACATCGCGGCCCATTACTTCTACAAAAAAGAGCCTGTCGTGTGAGTGTGCAGTATCACGTATTTTATCTATTGCATCTACAGCAGTATTAAGGGCTGTATCATATCCTAGTGTGCGATCTGTACCACTTATGTCATTATCTATAGTACCGGGTATACCTATCACTGGGAAGTCAAACTCTGCATTAAAATGAAGTGCTCCCGTAAACGTACCGTCACCACCTATAACTACAAGCGCATCTACACCTGCCTTTACCATCTGGTTATGTGCAATCTGTCTACCATCTGTAGTTCTAAAACGCTGGCACCTGGCAGATTTCAAAAAGGTTCCTCCCTTATTAATAATACCACGTACACTTCTTGCGTCTAGCGGAATAAAATCACCTTCAATCATACCGTCATACCCTCTGTGTATCCCTACACATTCTAGCTCGTGATAGGCACAAGCACGTACAACAGATCTTACTGCAGCATTCATTCCTGGGGCGTCTCCTCCAGAGGTCATAACTGCTATTTTGGTGATTTTTTTACTCATATAAGCACAATTTTAGATTAAATTTAGCAAACTTAATGTAGAAAAATCAATGAATTGGGGTGTAATTTATTGGATTGTCAATTTCAAACGTTTTCGGTTGAAAAGTTTTTTGGAATTCTTAATAATGACACATCAAAAAGAAGCTTAAACTGATAAAATGAGGAAGAATTACGCTTTCGCGAAAGCGTAAAAAAAGACTTTTCCTATTTATTAAATTGAACGCCGTCTGGTCCAATCTTTTTTGGCACATCTCTTTCGCCTTGAGCTTGAAGAACAGCTTCTTCTACTTTACCCTTAAAAACTTTGCGCAAGAGTTCTTCAAAAGTATTAAAATCTACAGCATAAGAGAGCCCTACTCCTTGCGTATATCCTTCTGTCTCTCCTATAAACTGGATATCTGTCTGGCGATTAAAAACTTTTGCTCGCAGTGTACCGTCTTCATTGAGTAAGAAATCTATCTCTACATCACCCACAATCACGCTCTCACTAATACCTCCTGTAGGCACTCCTACCTTACCATTTATGAGAACTCGGTTTGTAATTTGAGTAGACAAGGTCACTCCCACTCTACCTGCAGACTGGATATTTGCAGTGGGGTCGCGCTCTGCTTGCACAAGATCTACACCCACGTCAAAAATACTATCGTCATCATTAAAAAGAATACCAGATAGTATAGAAGACGTAGTCTCAAGAAGATTATTTACAGCCGCAGTAGCGGTATTTACACTAGCTGAACTTAGGAACGCTCCCTGTGAAACAAGAGATATAGCGTTAAGCTCTTTTGCATTACGGTCTTGTAATAAAAATTCTAACTCTGACACCACTGTACTACCAGCTCCAGGAAACTCAATGTCAAAAGTAATATCTGGTTTTAACAGCTCGCCAGCTAGATTAATAATTACGTTTACTGGTATTTTTCTATTTACGGTAGAAGTTTCTAGTAATGTACTTGGGTTAGCCTGCGTTCTATAAATCGCACTTACGTCTAGTATGGCTTTTGCTGGATCACCATCCCAGCGTATGTTTGCATCTTGTTGTAATATAAAATCTTTAGTCACAAAGCCTCCATAACGGAAATTAAATACCCCTTCGGTGGCAATAAAATCCCCGTTCATTATAAACTTACCATTAGTATCAAGTTGTATAAGTAAGGTACCCACTCCTCTACCTCTCAAAGTACTTCCATTAGTTTTATCTACAACCACCTCTACCTCTGCATCTGGATCTATATCTAGGTCAAAATTTACAGAAAGACCTTTTACAGCTTCTGTGATAATTTTCTCACCATTAATACGAGCTTCTTTCTCCTCTGGGCTCAAAAATTTGATATAAGAATTGTCTCCTAGAGTTTCTGAGTCGTCGATAGGGATTTTAAAAACGGTACCCTTTGCTGTTTCTCCAAAAACGTCTATAACCAGATTATCTGTAGGGCCTTTTATAAATGCCTCTCCTTCTAGAAAAGCTGTACCGTAATAGAGTGACTCTAGATCTTCTTCTGTATCTAGTACAGCTATTCTGGCAGCACTTATACCTAAGTCGAGTTTCCAGTCACTAAAAGACTTGTGACTTATCTTACCATTAAGAACACCTAGTGTTTTATACTTTGTATCTTCTAGCTGCACTGCTTGAAACTCAAACTCTTGTTTTCTTAGTACTACATTTGAGATACCTTTAAAATCATAATCCACATTAAGATAAGGAATCTGTAGCCCAGCATCTTTTAGTGTTAAATCACCATTTATCTCAGGATTGCGATAGTCACCTTCTACTTTTGCTCTACCACTCACTAAACCACGTATTCTATCTATCACGCCCTGTCCCATAGGGTTAAACGGACTTAGATCAAGATCTTGAAGACCCACAGCCATATCTATGATAGGTGTAGTACCTGCGGCATCTATAGTACCACTAGCAGTAAAAGATTTAAGTCCCTCACGTGCAAGACGGGAATCTATTTCATATTTTGATAAAGTTGCATTACCTCTTACATTTATATCTAACTGACCAAGATTAGTCTCATTTACAGAGAAGTCCGAAATTGCTAGAGAAGTTACAGGTAAGTAAGCTCCATTTTTCTGAAGTACATCTAGCTGTCCATTAATACGGCCTCCTAGATTAAGACTGTCCAGCTCTGGAGTAACCTTAGCTAAATCTACATTTTTAAAATTTGCTTTTATGTTCTTATAGGTGCTATCACGTATTTGTCCTTTGAGATCTATAAGCTCATCTTTATGACTTAACACCAGCGTTTTAATATCTATATCTTTAAAGTTATTATCAAAGACAACACTGTTATTTTGATCATTTTTCTCATTAATAAACCAAGGATTGTCTTTAAAAACGATTTCAGATTTTTTAAAACCTAATACAGAGTTTCCTTCCTCATTAATTGTATGGTATAATGATAGGTCAAAAGAGTCATCATTGCGCTTACCACCTGTAAACTCTGAGCGCATAAAGAGTGTATCTTTAAGTGTCACATTAATGAGATTAAAGTCTGATACAGCATAAAATCCTGCGTTTATACTATCTGCAGCGACGTATGTATTAAATAGTGGGTTCTTATTATCTACACGAACTTCTATGGCTTCTGCCATATACCCAAAGGCATCTATCTGTGGTGACTTAAAGGTGAGTTTAAACTCAGAGTCGTCTGCCACCACACTACCTCTTATAATAGTCTCTGGCTCTAGTTTTAAATCTGGCACAAAGACTTCTACAATCTTATTATAGATCGTAAACTCAAAATCCATAAACTGATTTTCTGTAAGAATCTCAGGTTGGTAATTTGTATACAAACTGCCTATGGCATTTTTAAAAAGAGGAACCACTTCACTAAACTTGTATATACCACTTACCTCTCCACTTATGATATCTGTAGAGTTTATAGCAATGGTGCGTACTTGCTTTTTATCAAACTTTGAAGTAATCTCAAAATCTTTAAAGCTATAGGTGTTATTTTTATTTTGATAACTAGCATCCTCAAAAGATATACGGCCATACATATTCTCTATACCTGTACCCTTCATATCTACAACAGCATTACCTTTAAGAATAGAGATGCTATCGTTAATAAAATTGAGGGTTACCAGATCTGCATAATCTATTTGTGCCTCTAGGTCATAACTATTTACATCTTTTGAGATATCTACCAGTCCATTAAACTTACCCCGAGCATTAGGATCATCTATGAGTACTTCTCCGTCAAAAACTGGAGCTTTAAGATTTCCAAAAATTGTAATATCCTTATACGTATAGTCGTTATAATTTAGGCTTGCAATCGTCCCAGAAAGCTTTGTGTTTACCGTTTCTTGTATAAATCCCTTACCATCTACATCTAGGTTAAATGTAGCATTACCTAGCCTTTCATCATTAAATAACTTACCTAGGTTAAAATCATCTACTATCACGGTACCTTCATAACCAGCATTATCTGCATCTTGTAAGCCAGTCATTGCAAGGTCAAGGTTTACTGTACCTAGATCTGTGGTTATAATACCTTCTGTCACAACAGCCTCACTTGTAAGTGCGTTATTTCCTGTAAAACGTATTGTTCCAAGTTGTGTTATTTCTGTAGGTAGACTCGCAAGTGGCTTGGGCAGTAACTTTTTAAGGTCAAAATAACTTGTTTGTACGGTTTGATAATTACCAGAAATTCTAAAGCCATTACTGTCTAGTAAATTTTCAAAAAAAACATTTCCTCGTATCAGGGATTTCCCTAAACCTCGGACCTCAAGATTAGGAACCCTAAAATCATTGAGATGTCCCGTGAGGTTACCTTTTATATCTAATATAATATCTGGTGCGATGTCATTATAAAAAGGGCGTATATCGTTTGTTGATATTTCCGCTTTCGCGAAAGCGGCCTCCACCTCTACCAGTGTGTTAAAATCATCTAGTGCACCATCTGAGGTATCTAAGGTAATGTCGCCCTCAAGTGAAGAATCATCTGTAGTTAATGAAAATTCTTTAAGAGAAATTAAATCTGGATCGTAGTGAAATAGGCCATCTAGTGTCCTAATTTGATATCCTTTTATGGCATCAAAAGAGAGTGCTCTTATATGAGCATCTACCGTCTCATTGTTAAGTACAAAGTCTTGCCAGTCTGTAGAGAGATTTTGATAATCTAGCACAAAAGGGTCATCAAGCTCCTCATTTATATACATAAATCTACCATCTGTAATATCTACATCGTCTGATGAGAGAAGGAAATTTGTACTGCCTTTAGGATTTTGAGAAGCAAACTTGCGTGAAAACAATGATAAGTTATCAGAGGTGTCGCCCTTATATTTAGTAAGATAAAATCGCACACCATCTAGGCTTATATCTCCCAGTTCAAGATCACTATCTAATACTTTTTGTAAGCTAAAAACACTTGTGGCTAGCTCACGCACGTAAATCATCGTGTCATTTTTGTGATCTTTTATAAGTGTACCTTTTACGAGTACATCACCATTCCATTTAAGACCTACGCGCTCTAGATGAATCTCTGTACCATACTTATCATTAATACGATCTGTTGCATTTTTTGCAATACGAGTTTGTACCGCGGGAATAGAAAAAAGCAGCACAATGAGCCCAAATAGTAAGAACAACACCAAAAGAGTGCGAAGTGCTATTTTTTTAAATTTCTTGATAGGGCTTATTGTTTTAACTTTGTACACTTATTGCAACTTACGTGCCTTATGAATACAGATTCTCAAAAAACTTACATTCTCGCTATTGAATCCTCTTGTGATGATACTGCTGCTGCCGTATTACAAAACGATAAGGTACTCTCAAATGTTGTTGCAAACCAAGCGATTCATCAAGAATATGGAGGTGTAGTTCCAGAGCTTGCCTCGCGAGCACATCAACAAAATATAGTACCAGTTGTTACCGCTGCATTACGTAAAGCAAATATCGACAAAAAACAACTAAGCGCCATTGCTTTTACTAGTGGACCTGGCTTACTTGGCTCCCTTCTGGTAGGCACCTCATTTGCAAAGTCTTTTGCGATGGGACTAGATATACCCCTGCTAGATATTAACCATATGAAAGCACATATACTCGCTCACTTCATAGGTGAAGAAGGGTATGATAAACCTAGTTTTCCTTTTATAGGAGTAACTATTTCTGGTGGACATACACAAATAGTACGTGTAGATGATTACTTTAAGATGGAGGTTATAGGTGAGACCATAGATGACGCTGTGGGTGAAGCTTTTGATAAAAGTGCAAAAATTATGGATTTGCCCTATCCTGGAGGACCGCTCATAGATAAGTATGCACAACTAGGTAATCCAAAAGCTTTTCCTTTTACAAAACCAAAAGTTGGTGGTCTTAACTTTAGCTTTAGCGGTCTTAAAACACAAATAATGTACTTTGTACAAAGACAACAGGAGGCAAATCCTGACTTTTTAAAAGAAAATAGAAACGATGTATGTGCCTCAATACAATATACAATTGTAAATATCTTAATGGATAAAATTAAGAAAGCGGTAAAAGAAACCGGAATTACTCAAATCGCTATAGGTGGTGGTGTTTCTGCAAACAGTGGTATAAGAACAGCTCTCAAAAATGCCGAAACTACTCACGGCTGGAAAACCTTTTTACCAAAATTTCAATACACCACAGATAACGCGGCTATGATAGGGATTGTAGGATATCTTAAGTACAAAGACCTTGTAGAACGAGATTCTTTTCAAAACTTAGAAGTAAGTGCTCAATCTAGATTGAAAATATAAGTATGCAACTATTTTACAGCAAGAGTCTTGATATAGAAAGTACCTCGTACACTTTACCTAAGGATGAGAGTAAGCACGTTATACGTGTACTACGCAAGCAACCAGGTGATAGCATTTATCTTACTAATGGAAAGGGATACTTATTTACTGCACAGATATATGATGCAAATCCAAATAAATGTAAATTATCCATCACAAGTTACACGTACCAAAATCCCAGAGATTATAATTTACACCTTGCCGTAGCTCCCACAAAACTCAATGATAGGTTTGAGTGGTTTTTAGAAAAGGCAACAGAGATAGGCGTTACAGAAATCACGCCACTACTTTGCGATCATAGTGAACGCAAAGTTATAAAGGAAGAGCGCTTTCTTAAAATCCTGCAAAGTGCAATGAAGCAGTCACTGCACTATCACCTACCTATATTACATCCTCTCACCTCCTTTAAAGATTTTGTAGCAGGTACTCAAAGTAACACATTTATAGCTCATTGTGAAGATGATAAAAAGAGCCTACTCAAAAACGAACTATCACCCGCAACAGACTACACAATTTTGATAGGTCCAGAGGGAGACTTCTCTATAACTGAAATACAACTAGCGCTAGAAAAAGGTATCACTCCAGTATCACTAGGTAATAGTAGACTACGCACTGAGACTGCAGCTATTGTAGCCTCTCACAGTGTAGCATTTATAAATGAGTGAGGGTTATAATATTGATTACTTAATACCCATCGTATATCTGGTAAATACGACTATTACAATTCATTTTCTTACAATTTTGTAGATCCAATTATAAATTGTTTATTTGCTCACCTTGTTTTACCTTACGGTAAGGGGCCCAACTACTTAATTATTAAAAAGATAGATAAAATTGCGCAATTTTGTCAAGTTGGTCACACCCTTTATCCCGGCGTTAATAAGCGTTTGTGGAGGTATGCTCTCTATTATAGGGCTCATACTTTATTTCCCTCTTGAAAACGTCGCACAACTCTCATCTGCATTACAAATTATTGCCATTATAAGTATAGTACTTGTAGTCGTTATTATAGGTTTTATTTTAAGTAAAACAGCACAGTTACAGTTTACAGGAGACTCTACTAATGCAGAGATTGAGAAGCTCACACAACAAATGCATTACTTTAGAGATATTGCAGATATACTCGTACGTTCTAAGGTTTGGGCTCCTGGCTTAAAAGAATATATAGATGACGAGTTTACACATCTCAACTACTTTTTAGTAAAGGAGTTTTACAAAGGAAGATCAAAACTTGCACTAGAATATATTGAAGAAAAAGACAGATATGGTGAGACCGAAATACTATATCTAGAGACTAAAGCATTACTTCTTAATGACCCTAGTAAAGGGAGGGTAGATAATTATATGAATCCTAAAGAGTATGATCGCCGTATGCTCAAAAAATGGCGAGATCACAAAGTAGGAACTGGATGGAGCCATTACTTTGGTTTTAAATATAATCAGTTTAAAGAAGAGCTTGATGTGTCACGTATATATGAACGACACCAAGAAAAAATAATGAAGTATGCCGTGCAGATTGACCCCCTGCGTTATCAAAATGTAGGATTTAGTGAAGAACTTATATCAAAGCTAGGTATCCAGCTCTCAGATGAAGTAATACCGCAGTTACTCGGGTTGACCGTACAATCTGTAAAACGAGTTCCAAAAATTATAACACTGGCATTTACATTATTTGTATTTCTGGTAATTTTTGGAGTATTTCAACCCATAGCTATCATCCTCTTTAATCTTGACGTAATCTTCAGCTTTATATCTATAAGTGTGGTACTTAGTGTGCTTATGTTTATGATGCTATCTATGTACCCATATATAACTAATCAAATAAATAAATAAGTTATTAATTACGCTTTCGCGAAAGCGTAAAAAGACATCTTTAATACTTATATTTAATCAAGAATTGCTGTTTTAAATTGCCCTTCTAGGTTTTTAAAAATGCTACAACCTAGAATATATGTCAAAATTACCTAAAGCTCACCGCTTTACAGATCTATCAGACTATGGCAGAAAACCTGCTCAGTACCTTGTAAACATTCTTAAAAACACAACTACTACACCTGTACAAGTTACCCTACTATTTTTTGTATCTGGAATTGTCGCCCTTTATTGTATTTATACTGGACACTATGTACTAGCGGCAATTTTCTTAGTGTTGAAATCTATACTAGATGCCGCAGATGGAGAACTGGCCAGGGTTAAAAAAACACCTTCATACACTGGGCGCTATCTAGATTCTATACTTGACATAGTGCTCAATGCTCTATTTTTATTTATGATAGGATACGTGACTGGATCTTCTGTTATGTACATTGTTCTAGCATTTATTGCCTTACAAGTACAAGGCACTTTGTATAACTACTATTATGTTATTTTACGCAATAAACTAGATGGAGACACCACTAGTCGTATTATTGAGACCGGCTCTCCTACCGCATTACCAGGAGAAGAGCAAACTACGGTAAATATCCTTTTTTACACCTATAAAATACTGTATGGGCTTTTTGACAAGCTTATATACACGCTAGATCCTAAAGCCTCTGATGGTAAAATAATTCCAAACTGGTTAATGACACTTGTGTCAACCTTTGGTTTAGGATTTCAACTTCTCATTATGGCTGTACTTCTGGTAATCCAGCTGCCTGAGGTTATTATTCCATTTTTTATAGGTTACACGATACTGGTACCCATTTGTATCTTGTTACGTATGAAGTTTTAATCAATCTGACTATAGCGCATAAAAAAGCCCAGACTAGCAACTAGTCTGGGCTTTTTTGTTAATCATTGTCATCTTATAATCTGTACCCTACACTTAAAGTAAAGTATTGATTTTTTCCTGTATTATTTACAAGGAAGTTATCGCTGTTTACTAAGCTATTGCTATTTGCAGACTCACCATCCTTAGGTGTGAAAGGAACAACAATTTTAGAGTCGTCTTCAAATACTTCTAAAAACCCTCTTGTAAAACGTGCTTCTATAAAAACACTCTCGTTAAAGTGATATCCTATACCTCCAAAAACAGAGAAGTCTATAGACTTATAATTTTCAGACTGCAATGGGTCAGATATTTTTATTCCTGCTTGTGGACCAGCAATTACAAAAAGCTGATTGAAATTTATTCTTAAACCTAATGGTAATTGTAAGTTATCAAAACGTGTTCCTTCGTATTTATTACCTTGAGAAGAAAACGCAAATTCTGGTTGAAAACTTATTTTATCATTAATCGGGAATTCGGCAAGAAATGCTACTGCAAATCCATAACGTCCTTCTTCGGCTCCAGTAGGTGCTTGTCTAGCGGTCTCGCCTGCTTGATTAAAGAGACTAAACTCATAACCGGTTATTTGACTATAGCTTAATCCAGCTTTAAAGCCAAGTCTTGCTCCTTGAGCAAACAATTGTGTACTGCATAAAAATGCAAAGAATAATAAAGAAAGTACTAGTTTTTTCATATCAATAATATAATAGTCGTTAATAACATTTTAAGTCGCTGGGAAACTACTAGAATGTAAAGATAAATGCTATATATTAGATAATATGGCTTTTAAACTACAAAGCTATTTACACACTATAAAAAACAACATACAATCGATAAGGTGCACTTTAAGACTTAAAGTCTATAACCAACACCTAATTGTATTACTGCATTTTTACCTTCAAGGTTTGAGAAAGTTGTTCCTCCTCCATTACTAAAGGTTGTACTGTTGTTATCTTGAAAAATATCTGTTAATCCTAGCGTATATCTAGCTTCAATAAATATATTAGATTTAAAAATATATCCTATACCTCCAAATGCCGAAGCTTCAAAGTTTGCAAATTCACCAGATCTATCTGGATTCCAAACCCTCACACCTATTTGTGGCCCTAGATTTACATATAAATCGCTTATTTCTAATTTAAGACCAAGTGGAAGATTTAAATAATCAAGTCTAAAGCTCTCTAAATTTTTACCCTGTTGTGAGAAGATAAATTCTGGAACAAAACTTAACTTTTCAGTAAGTGGAATATCAACTAAAAAACCTACAAAATAACCTGTACGTTTTCCATCAAGTTGATCTTCTATCGTATTTGCCGCAGAAGAACCATCATTACTAAACTCAAAGCTATTAACATCTGAGAAGTTAATTCCGGCTTTAAATCCAGATGTAACTTGAGCATTTACAGCGGTAAACACAAATAAACTAAAGACAATTGTACTGAGTAATAATTTTTTCATTTATCGAATTTTCAGAGGGTTAGGACACAAATATACATCATTTTATTTATGTTAACATTTGTTTTGAAAGATATAAACTTTTGATAATACCATCTGCAAGACCAATTTTTGGGACAATAATTTGCTTTGCTTTTGACGACTTCATTGCTTGTAGGTATATTCTTAAAGCTGGTATTATAACGTCTGCACGGTCTGGATTAAGCTGTAATTCTATCACGCGTTGCTCGTAGCTCATATCACTTAAATCTTTGTATAGTTGTGATAAGAATAAATATGATAACGTTTTACCTGGTTTTTTTGTACTCAGTTTAAACACTTTATTAATGTTACCTCCAGAGCCTATAAGGTCTATGTGATTAAAATCTTTACAGTGCTGATGTATCCAGTTTTTAAATACCTCCCAATCTTCTGAAGAAACCAAATCATTAAGAAGTCTTACTGTTCCTATTTTAAAGGACCTTGAGGCTACAACTTTACCCATATGGTAAATAGTTATCTCTGTGCTTCCACCTCCTACATCTACGTAGATGTATGTTCTATCTTCTTTTATAAAACTTTGAAGATCTGTAGCGGCGATAATTTGTGCCTCTTCTTCTCCGTCTATAATTTCAATATTAATATTTGAGGTTTCTTTTATTTTTTTCGCGAAAGCGTGACCATTTTTTGCATCTCTCATCGCACTGGTAGCACAGGCACGGTATTCTTTTACCTGGTGTGCATTCATAAGTAGTCTAAAGGCTTTCATCGCATCTTCCATACGTGCCTGATTTTTCAAAGAGATTTCTCCATTAATAAAGACATCTTCTCCTAGGCGTATGGGCACGCGTACTAAGGCATTTTTTCTAAATAATGTGGGCCCGTTTTCTTGCTCAATTATATTTGCAACAAGTAATCTAATTGCATTAGAACCTATATCTATTGCAGCGTATTTTAATATGTTAAGCACTATAAGTCTGTGAGTTTGTTTACGTAATAATCATAAGTAGCAAATTGTGATCTCACGAATGGTAATTCGTCTTTTTTGTACTTATTATCCATTTGTTTGTTAAGAACGCGCGCCTTTACATTATCACTCCACGATATCTCGTGTGTATCTATAATTTCTTGCTTTACATCTTCATCATAAATAGGGACAGAAACCTCTACCCTATTATCTAGATTACGACTCATCCAGTCTGATGATGATAAGAATACCTTTTCTTCTCCAGCAGTACCAAAAATGTATACTCTAGGGTGCTCTAAGAACTTATCTATAATACTTATAACCTCAATGTTTTCGCTCATACCAGGAACGTCTGGAATGAGACAACAAATACCACGAACAATCATTTTTATTTTTACCCCAGCCTGACTTGCTTCATATAGCTTATCTATAATATCATAGTTTGAGATACTGTTGAGCTTAAGTCTTATAAGGCCTTCTCCCCCATTTTGAACCACCTCTATTTGCTCTTGAATGAGCTTATACATTCTTGTACGTGAGTAGTGTGGAGACACTACTAAATGTTTGTACTTATTTACTATATAATTTGTGTCAAAAAAGTTAAAGAGTTTTGAGAGGTCTTTAAGTATTTCTTTATTTGCTGTAAATAGTGTGTAATCTGTATATATACGTGCTGTAGCGTGGTTAAAATTACCCGTACTTATAAAACCATAGCGTACAATTTTACCTTCTTCTTCACGCTCAATCACACAGACTTTACTGTGTACTTTAAGACCAGGTACGCCAAATATGAGTCGTACTCCTTCATTTTGCATTTTTTTTGCGTAGCGCATATTTGACTCTTCGTCAAATCTTGCTCTAAGCTCAATCTGTACGGTTACTTCTTTACCGTTTTGAGCCGCATTTATTAATGCGCTAGCTATACTTGAAAGCTTTGCAAGCCTATAAATAGTGATTTTTATAGATCTCACTTTTGGATCTAAAGCAGCTTCTCTAAGAAACTTGATGGTATATGAGAAACTTTGATAGGGAGTATATTGTAAGAAATCTTTTTTTGCAACTATAGAAAATAGATTGTCTTCGAGACTTATACCTGGTATGGGTAATGGCTTTACACTAGGGTAATAAAGTTCTTGCCTACCAAATGTAGGGAAGTTCATATAATCCTTACGGTTATGATAACGCCCGCCAGGTATAATACTATCCTTACGTTTAATACCCAATTTATTAAGTAAAAATTGTAGGGTCTCATCCTCTATTGTTTTATCAAAAACAAAACGTACAGGCTCACCATCTTCTCTCCCCTTTACACTACGAGTGAGTTTCTCTAAAAAACTCTTACCAAGATCTGACTCAATATCTAACTCTGCATCACGAGTAATTTTAATCATATGTGCAGAGATACTGTCGTACTCAAAAATGCTAAAAATGGTATCTAGATTATAACGAATCAAATCATCTAGAATCATTATATAATCTTTACCATCTACCTGTGGGAGTACCACAAAGCGGTCTAATGAACTAGGAATCTCCAGAAGTGCATATAGCGGTTTTTGCTCCTCTGTAAGATTCATCTTTACCATAAGGTAGGCATCAAGGTCTTGTATACGTGGCAATTCTAAATCCTCACGTAATATAATAGTCTCTACCGCAAGGGCTACTTTATCTGTAAAAAAGTCTTTTATAAATGCCTTATGCTCAGGAAGTGTTACCTCCTCCTCAGTAAGCATATAAATATTTTGTTCTTCTAGCTTTTTGTAAATATCTTCTAGAATCTGGAGACTTTCTGTCTGTTGCTCAATAACAATCTCGGTTATTTTACCGAGCAACTCCTCGGCAGAGTATACTCCTAGTGCTTTTCTACCCGTTTTACCCGCATCTACAATTCTACGTACGGTAGCATATCGTACTTTAAAAAACTCATCTAAGTTATTTGAAAAAATCCCCAAAAACCTAAAGCGTTCTATAAGCGGCACACTCTCATCTGCTGCTTCTTGCAACACACGTGCGTTAAACTGTAACCAGCTTAGTTCTCTATTTATATACCTGTTTTCTTTAGTTTGCGTCATTTTAAAGTTCTTTTGGAGCCTTATGATAAATTGTCTTTCCGGGTATTAAATCTTGCCAATTATGAATCTCAAATGTGATAGCCGTAAATGCTGCAGTAGCTACATTATCTACTCGTAAATCACCGTAGGAATTTACAAAATTTGTCATTGCATTATTATGACCAAAAACCATAAGTGTATCTACCTCATCACCTACACTCTTTATCACCTCAACCACATCACGTCCTTCAAAATCGTACATTTTATGATTAAGTATAATCTCTTTATCTGGAATAGTAAATGCCTTTGCAAAAAATACTGCAGTAGTCTTTGCTCTTAAGGCGTCACTGCTCATTAAAAGATCTGGCTTAGGCATTGTAGCCGCAATATGTGCCGCCATTTTTGGTCCATCTTCAAGGCCTCGCTCATTGAGCGGTCGCTCGTGGTCTATTACATCAAATTTCCAACTTGACTTTGCGTGTCGTACTAGGTATAATGTTTTCATATCAAGGTGCTAGTCGCTCTATTATCCAGTTATCACCTTCTTTACGATAGCGCACACGGTCGTGTAATCTACTTGGTCTACCTTGCCAGAACTCAACTGTAACTGGTTTTATAATGTAACCACCCCAGTGTGAGGGACGCTGTATATCTTGATTTTTATATTTCGCTTTAAGCGAAATCATCTTTTCCTCAAGAACAGTTCTATCTTTTATAACAGTGCTTTGGTCTGAAACTAAAGCCCCTAGCTGACTGTCTTTAGGTCTATTATTAAAATATGCATCCGAACGAGCGTCTGAAACTTTTTCTATATCACCTTTTATAATGACTTGTCTCTCTAAATTAGGCCAAAAGAAAGAAACACCCACTTTAGGATGTTGTGCGATACTCACTCCTTTCTCACTCGTGTAGTTTGTGTAGAATACAAATCCCTGCTGGTCATATTCTTTAAGAAGTACAATTCTTGATTTTGGAAAACCGTCATCGCCTAGCGTGGCAATAGTCATCGCGTTAGGCTCTGCAATACCTCCAGCTTCTTCTACCTCTTTAAACCAAGTTTTAAATTGATCTATAGGATGTTGTGCGACGTTTTGTATAAGTAACTCGCCTTTTTCGTATGATTTTCTGTAGTCGTGTAAGTCCCTGTTCATTGTAGTAAATGTACAAAGACCGCTATAAAATTAAAAGTGGAAGTGGCAGTATTATTTCCTCATAAACCCTTTCTTTATCAAGAGTTTTCTCACCTTATCATTGTGTTTTCTAATACGGGTAAATTCTTCATAGTCCATATCATCATCATCAAAATCTTCTGCACCAAACTGCCCCTCAAAATTTTCAAGCATTTCTACCTGATCTCTATCTATATTATACCTGCGGTGCTCAGTGTATCCATCTGCATTTAAAAAGTACTCACAGATATATTGATCTTCAAAAATGAAAACCTTAAACGCAATACTTATGCTATCCTTTACAGAGGTAGAACCGTAGGTTTTATTAACTTTTTTAAGACGTATATCTGGATTAACAAGAAACAGGTTACGAGGGATTAAACCATCAAAATGTACTTGTAATCTTGCTAAAATAGGTTTTGCTATTTTCTTTACTTCTTCTTCCATCATAATCTTTTTTTAAAAGGTAAAATTCTTACCATCGTCACCTAGGTGTACATTTTCAAAGTAGGGTGTGGCTTCTTTTATAAATTCTTGTAAATCACCATATCGTACAGAGTAGTGACCTAATATTAAATTTTTTACTCCAGCCATAGCTGCTATTTGAGCTGCTTGTGCTGCTGTACTGTGCCCAGTAGGTTTACACAAGTGTGCGTGACTTTCTAGAAATGTAGCCTCGTGATACAATGCTGTTGCCCCTTGTATTTGTGGTACAATTTCTTCATAATAAGCAGTATCACTACAATAAGCATAACTTTTAGGTTGCGGCGGATCAAAGGTGAGTTGTTCATTTTTTACAACTGTCCCGTTATCTAATGTGATATCTCCCCCCTGCTTTATTTTATTATAATATGCACGATCTATATCTAGTTTTAAACAAGCAGTTATATCTAGCTTGCGCTCACCTAGTTTTTCTTCAAAGTAAAAACCATTTGTATAGATGCGATGCTTGAGTGGTATAGTGGTTACCGTAATCTCTTCATTTTCTAAAATCACTTCTGGCTCCTTACTTGTTATTTCACGAAAGTGTAAGGGATAGCTTGTAAATCCTTTTGTGAGTTTTAATTGCAGTAAGATAAGCTCTTTTATACCCTTAGGTCCATAAATGGTAAGTGGTGCAGTACGTTTAAGTAAACTAAAAGTTGTTATCACGCCCATAAGACCAAAAAAATGATCACCGTGCAGGTGTGATATAAAAATGTGTTTAATACGGGCAAACTTAATCTTATTGCGTCGTAAGGCTACTTGAGTACCTTCACCACAGTCTATGAGAAATAGATTGTTGCGTATTTCTAAAACTTGAGAGGTGGGGTTTTTATAACTACCGGGCGCAGCTGCATAACAACCTAATATGGTAAGATGTAGATTGCTAGACATTATATTACTTTTTAAAAACCGAGATCACGCTCTATCTCTTCCATCGCGATAATATCTCCAGCCTCTTCTAGCGTAGGGACTACCACCATCTCGTCTGGTACAAGGTCATAATCTATACCTGTATTTACAATCACATAAGAGAGCTTACCACCACGCTGGTAGTTAGACAGTTTTATAAACTGCACTAGCTGGTCTAGAGTGAGGTTCTCATACTTTAATAAATCTATAACAAGATTTTTTTTATCGTAATGTAATGGTACTATTTTCTCCAGATACATCGCAAAGTCTAACACGTCATCACGCTCGTCTCCTAGTATAGTGTATGTATCTTTTTCTATAATTTTCATTATTGCTTAATTTTTGACGCAAGTAAATAGATGACAGCCATCCTCACGGCTACCCCATTTTGTACTTGATCTAGAATAATAGCCTGGTCTGAGTCTGCAACATCACTGGTAATCTCTACACCTCGATTTATAGGACCTGGGTGCATTATTACAATTTCTTTATTGAGTGAGTTAAGCAGTTGTTTATTGACTCCATACTGCTGGGTGTACTCTCTAGTACTAGGGAAGTAACTTATGTCCATACGCTCGTTTTGTACTCTAAGCATATTTGCCACATCACACCACTCTAGTGCTTTTCTTAAATCTAGTTCTACCTCAACGCCTAGTGACTCAATGTACTTAGGCATTAATGTTTTGGGTCCACAAACTTTTACATTTGCTCCTTGTAGCTTAAGGGCATAAATATTTGAGAGTGCTACTCTACTGTGCAAAATATCGCCCACTATAACCACGTTTTTTCCAGCAACGTCACCTAGTTTCTCACGTATAGAGTAACTATCTAGTAGCGCTTGCGTAGGGTGCTCGTGTGCTCCATCTCCAGCGTTTACAATACTTGCCTTAATATGTTTTGATAAAAATATACCTGCTCCAGGATTAGGGTGACGCATTACCACCATATCTACCTTCATAGATAAGATGTTATTTACGGTATCTATAAGTGTTTCTCCCTTCTTAACAGAGGAGGCTGCAGCAGAGAAGTTAATTACGTCTGCACTTAGTCTCTTTTCGGCTAGCTCAAAAGAGAGCTTTGTACGGGTGCTGTTTTCAAAAAATAGATTTGCGATGGTAATATCACGCAAAGAAGGAACTTTTTTAATAGGTCTATTAATCACTTCCTTAAAATGATCTGCCGTTTTAAAAATAAGTTCAATATCTGCAGCAGTGATATATTTAATACCCAGCAAATGGTTGACACTAAGCTCACTCATACTCAAAAATTAGCTTTTTACAAGATATACGGTGTCTTCGCCTTCATTTTCTTTCCAGCACACCTTTACTTTTTCTTCGTTTATGGCATCTACCTGTCTCCCTTTGTAATCTGGTTGTATAGGTAGGTGTCGAGAGAACCTTCTATCTATAAGACATAGTAGCTCTACCTCTTCTGGACGTCCAAAGCTTTGTACTGCAGTAAGAGCAGCATTAATGCTTCTACCTGTATAAAGAACGTCATCTATAAAGACTACCTTTTTCTTTTCTACTACAAAATCAATCTTGGTCTTATTTGCTTCTAGCGTCTTCTCTGTTCTTCTAAAATCATCTCTATAAAAAGTGATATCAAGATAGCCTAGCCTTATTTCTTCTATGGCATATTCTTCTATTAATAACTTTTTAATACGTTCGGCTAAGTAGACACCTCTGGGCTGTATACCTATTAAAACGGTTTCTTTAAAATCTAGATGATTCTCAATGAGTTGACAAGCCAGACGATTGAGAATGATGTTGATCTCTGTCGCGTTAAGAAGTACTTTTTGGCTCATAGATATTTCCGAAATCTGTTCGGAGGACAAAGTTACACAATATTAAGGTTTACTGGTAGGGTTTGTTACGCTTTCGCGAAAGCGTACTCTGCAACCCCTTCTCTAAAAAAAGAAAGCACCACCATACGGTAGTGCTTTCACCATTTATATAATTATTAATTAATAATAACTACAATGTCTATAATGGCTTTATGTTTTTATGCTTAGAATCCAGCTTGTAATACTACAGAAGCGTTACCAGTTCCTGTTTGAGAAACTGTACTTGTGTTACCTGTACCTAACTGACCTACTAGAGACCCGTTAGACGTACCGTCTTGTAATACTGTAGATACGTTTCCTGCTCCAAATTGACCTACTAAAGAAAGGTTTGCAGTTCCTAATTGATCTACTTCAGACTGGTTACCTGTTCCCATCTGTAAAACTCCAGATAAGTTATTAGTACCTTGCTGTGCTGTATCTGCAAAGTTTGAAGTACCGTCTTGAGCAATAACACTTAAGTTAGAATCTCCACCTTGATAAACACGTGCAACATTTGAATCACCTAGTTGTGATACAAAAGACACCTGGCTCTCACCTAACTGGCTTACACGAGTATCATTTCCGTCTCCTACTTGAAAAACGTCAGAGCTACTATTATTACTTACTTGAGAAACAAAATTTAAGTTTCCGTTACCTTGTTGGTCTACTTCAGAAAAGTTAGAATCTCCAGTCTGGATTACTTCAGAGCTATTACCATTACCTTGCTGTGCTGTATCTGCAAAGTTGCTATCTCCTGTAGAAAATATAGAACTGTCGTTGTTATTACCACCTTGGTACGTACGTGCAATGTTTGAGTTACCTTGTGCGTCTACCTCAGAAGAGTTTCCGTCTCCAAACTGATCTACTGTAGAATCATTAAGAGTTCCTTGTTGAGCAGTATCTGCAAAGTTTCCGTTTCCAGAAGAAAGAATTGTACTAGTGTTAGACTGTCCACCTTGGTATACTCTTGCAACGTTAGAGTTACCTTGCGCATCTACTTCAGAAAAGTTAGAATCTCCAACCTGGCTTACGATAGCGTCGTTATCATTTCCATTTTGAGCAGTGTCTGCAAAGTTAAAATCTCCGTCTTGACCTACAACACTTGCATTACCATCTCCTACTTGACTTACAACAGCCTCATTGTCATTAGATAGTTGTCCAGGAGTTGCAGAGTATTGATTAATTACAGAAGAGTTTCCTACTCCATCTTGTAATAAACGAGCCTCGTTGTCATTACCTACACGTGTCACAGCACCGTTACTAGATACTTGACCTTGGTTAACTCTAGAAGAGTTGTGACTTCCTGTTTGTAATACTTCAAAGTTGTTATCATCTCCACCTTGACTATTTACATTACGGTTGTTTCTACCTAGAGATACTACCTCTGCAGTGTTATTGTCCCCCTTAGTAACTAGTTTGTTGTTGTTAATAGATCCTACTTGTAATACTGTAGAAAGGTTTGCATCTCCTACTTGCTCTACAGAGCTTACATTGTCTTGCGCTACAACTGTTGTAGCAAATACTAGCGCCGCAGCACTGATCATTAATTTTTTCATAGTATAAAAAATTAGATTAATAAATAAATGGTTAATAAATACAGTCTATCTCTACTATTTTACAATAGTATGGAGTGCACTAATGTGCGCTTAATCAATTTACTACGGGGGAGGACGTTGAGATACAAACTAAAGGGGGAAGGCGTTTGATCTTTATCAACATTGTAAAGCTAAAACAGAATGCTAAACAAAAAGTAAATTCTTACAATTTTTCGATAACGTGAGAAAATTCTTTTTAAACACTCGATTAATAGCTACGTTTTCAACGTTTTACGAATTTAACATTAACTACTTTTTAAAAAATTTAGCAATTTATTTTGATGATTATTCTTACAAAAATGAATTAATAAAGCCTAGATCTGCTGTTTTTGTTTAATGCCTTGATTATCAAAACGCGAGCTTAGATGAAGAGAAGATCTTTTTACGCTTTCGCGAAAGCGTATAGATACCTAACTTCGTAACTCATCTTATTTTACACATTATGTCGCAAACTAAAACCTGGTGGAAAGAAGGTATTGTATACCAGATTTACCCTAGATCTTTTAATGACACTACCGGAAATGGTATAGGAGATTTACGTGGTATTATAGAAAAACTAGATTATATAGCAAGTCTTGGTGTTACCATTATATGGTTAAACCCTATATATGACTCGCCAAATGATGATAATGGGTACGACATACGTGATTATCGCAAGATAATGGCAGAGTTTGGCACTATGGAAGATTTTGATGAGCTACTCTCTGGTATGAAAGAAAGAGGGTTACGTCTCATTATGGATCTTGTAGTTAATCACTGCAGTGATGAGCACAAGTGGTTTAAAGAGAGTAGATCTTCTAGAGATAATGCCTATCGAGATTACTTTCACTGGTGGCCTGCCGAAAAAGGAACGCCGCCTAAAAGATGGAGCTACTTTGATGTAGAACAAAATGCCTGGAAATATGATGAGCAAACAGATGCTTACTACCTACACTACTTTGCCGTAAAGCAACCAGATCTTAAGTGGGAAAACCCAGCCGTGCGCAAGGAGGTATATGATATGATGCATTTCTGGTTTAAAAAAGGAGTAGATGGTTTCCGTATGGATGTTATTCCCTTTATAAGTAAAGACACTAGCTATCCAGAGATTAATGCGACAGAGCCGCACGAGTATATTGCCTATTATGCAAATGGGCCTAAGGTACACGAGTATCTTAATGAACTTAATACAGAGGTAATCTCAAAGTATGATGCATTTACCGTAGGTGAAGGTCCTGGCATAGCTATAGACCAAGCGCTGGATTTTGTACACGAGGATCGTAAGGAGATGGATATGTTCTTTCACTTTGACTTGATGAGCCTAGATAGAGCTCCTGGAGAAGTTTTTAAAATGAGGGAAGGAGGATATAGTCTTGTGGAATTTAAAAAAGTATTTAGTGACTGGGATGCTGCTTTTCAAAAAGCTGGATGGGGCTCCTTATTTCTCGCAAACCACGACTTCCCAAGGTCTGTAAGCCGCTGGGGGAATGATAGTCCAGAACACTGGAAAAACAGCGCTACCCTACTCCACACCTTTTTACTCACTATGCGAGGTACCCCCTACTTCTATCAAGGTGATGAGATAGGTATGACTAATGTATGCTTTACAGATATAGAAGATTATAGAGATATAAATACAATAAATAGGTATAAAACTGTACAAAATCGAGGTGGCGATCTAGAAGCCTTTATGCAAAGTGAGCAACACGCAGCTAGAGAAAATGCACGCACACCTATGCAATGGGATACAAGCACAAATGCTGGATTTACAAGCGCAACTCCCTGGATAAAAGTAAATCCAGATTATGAAAATGGAGTAAATGTAGAAGCACAGCTTAAAACCAAGCATTCTGTTCTTTCTTATTTTAAAGATATTACTGCACTTAGACAAACGCACCCAGCGCTAGTATATGGAGATTATGAGTGCATACGGCCAGAGCACGAGCGTGTATACTGCTATACAAGAACCCAAGAGGACCAGAGGTTCCTTATCCTTCTCAATTTTTCTAACGAGGTGGAGCGATTCTCATTACCCTTATCATTAAGTTACAATAGAAAGATAAAACTCATCTCAAATGACAAGATACTTGATGATAAAACTTTTAAAGAATTCTTATTAAGACCTTGGCAAGCTATTGTATATAAATTAGAAAACTAGTAGTCTGATAGTACAAATATCGCAATACCAATAAATACAATAATTTGTAGCCATTTTAAGACAACCCCAGCTTTCTCACTGGTGCGTAGTATATGTGATATTTTACCAGCAACAATAGCTATAGATCCAAAAATCAAAAACGACTCTACCATAAATACAATACCTAACACATAAAATTGAAACACCGTATTACCCTCAGGATCCCAGAGAAAACCTGGGAAAAACGCTAGAAAAAATATGGTGACCTTGGGGTTAAGGATATTCATAAGTACGCCCTGTTTAAAGAGTGCGAGATATGTTTTCTTTGGCGCTGCTTCTGCTAGGTTTATAGTACTATCACTTTTAAACACTTTGTAAGCCAGGTAGAGTAAGTAAACTGCCCCTACAATTTTTATTGCGAGAAACAGATAAGGAGAAGCTGCTATAATTGCAGAGAGTCCAAAGGCAACTAGCGTTGTATGCACAATGCAACCCGTAATAAGCCCAGCTGTAGTTGCTAGTCCAGATTTACTCCCATTTGCAATACTCTGAGTAAGTACATATATATTATCTGGTCCAGGCGAAAATGCTAGTAAGGCAGTTGCTGCAAGAAAGGCTAGTAAAGATGCTATCACAGATAGGTAGGTTTATGAAGCCCTAAAATAAGGAAAAAGCAAACACGATTACCACTGTCGTTCTTTCCACATTGTGTAAAAACCTAAAACTAGTAACAAGCCCGCAACTGCAAGTTTGAGCCATTGTGGAATAAATGCAGCCACATCTGGCTTCATTACAAAAAGCATAACGGCAATGGAGGCAAAAATAAGTTTGTGAGAATTTCTCATAGTTATAAATAAAAACTTGTAGACGAGAGTTGTTTCTTATCCTTTCGCTAGTATTGCTTTATTTATGTCTTTTATGAGACTTGGCCCTTCATACACAAAG
The DNA here is from genome assembly GCF_947496725.1 of uncultured Dokdonia sp. Taxonomy (GTDB): domain Bacteria; phylum Bacteroidota; class Bacteroidia; order Flavobacteriales; family Flavobacteriaceae; genus Dokdonia. Next base: position 160,899 of record NZ_CANMDS010000003.1, on the reverse strand, counting down.
CCAGTATATAATTGTACCAGCGAGGCACCAGCTTCTATTTTATCTAGCGCATCTTGCGCACTGTGTATACCACCTACCCCTATAATAGGAAATGATCTATTACTCTTATCTGCTAGATATTTTATAACTCTTGTAGAGCGATCTGTTACAGGTTTACCACTTAAACCACCGTTACCTATCTCTTCTAGTCTAGCATCTGTAACTTTAAGTCCCTCACGATTTACAGATGTATTACTCGCTATTACACCATCTAGGCCTGTGTCTTTTACAAGTCCCACAATCTCATCTAGTTGCTGGTCATTTAGATCTGGTGCGATTTTAAGAACAATAGGGCGCTGTATCTCATAAGACGCATTTGCTTTTTGTACTGCTTGTATAAGCTCTTCTAGGTAATCCTTATCATTAAGCTTTGCGTGACTAGATACATTAGGACAACTTACATTGAGTACAAAGTAATCTACCACGGGATGTAACTCGTGAAAACACGTAAGATAGTCCTCTGTATAATCTTTTGGGTCTGTGTCGGTATTTTTACCTATGTTCCCTCCTATTATAATAGAATTATTTTTTCTAGTCTTAAGTCGCTTTGCTGCTTCTTTTACACCGCCATTGTTAAATCCCATTCTGTTTATGAGACCTTGATCTTCTTTTAGTCTAAAGAGGCGTTGCTTTGGGTTTCCTTCTTGAGCTCTAGGCGTGACCGTACCTATCTCTATAAAACCAAAACCAAGATCCCCTAGCTCATTAAAAAGTTTTGCATCTTTATCAAACCCTGCGGCAAGACCTACGGGGTTTTTAAAGGTAAGACCTAATACTTTTCTCTCTAGGCGCTTATCTTCTACTTTACCCATATTATTGAGTATTCCAGAAAGTCCGAGTTTATGCAGTCGTTTTATCCATCTAAAGGTAAAATAGTGCACTTTTTCTGGATCAAAAGAAAATAGAATCGGGCGTATAAGGAGTTTGTACATTTCGGTGATTTCTGTGGTGCAAAAATACTCCAAAAAGAGGTATTTTTGAAGTAGAACTGAATGATGATTTTTACGCTTTCGCGAAAGCGCACTCATAACCACCCACAATGATAGATAAAGACGCACTACTCAAAAGATTTATAAGCTACGTAACCACCTATACCGAAAGTGATCCCGCAAGTGACACAACCCCTAGTACTGAGTGCCAGTGGGACCTCGCAAGACAACTGCGTGATGAACTAGAAGCAATGGGGATGACAGAGGTTACTATAGATGAGAATGCATATGTAATGGCTACATTACCTAGCAATGTAGATTATGAGGTGCCAGTTATAGGGTTTGTCGCACACTTTGACACCACTCCAGATTTTACGGGTAAAGATGTAAAACCGCAAATATGGGAAAACTATGATGGAGGCGATCTTATGCTTAACAAGGAGCAGAATATTGTATTATCTCCAGATTATTTTGAAGATCTTAAACAATACAAAGGTCAAACTATTGTAACTACAGATGGTACTACCCTTCTAGGAGCAGATGATAAAGCTGGGATTACTGAGATTATGGAAGCAATGCAATACTTGCTGGCAAATCCTCAAGTAAAACACGGTAAGATACGTGTAGGCTTTACGCCAGATGAAGAAATAGGCCGCGGAGCGCATAAATTTGATGTAGATAAATTTGGAGCTGCCTGGGCATATACGATGGACGGTAGCCAGATAGGTGAACTTGAGTATGAAAATTTTAATGCCGCAGGTGCTGTGGTTACCATAGAGGGTAAAATAGTTCATCCCGGTTATGCAAAAGGTAAGATGGTAAACAGTATGTATATCGCTACAGATTATATAAATAGCTTACCTAGACTAGAAACTCCAGAGCATACCTCAGATAGAGAAGGATTCTTTCACCTTCATAATATAGAAGGGAGTGTAGATAGCACAAAACTTGAGTACATCATAAGAGATCACGATAAAGGACATTTTGAAGCTCGCAAAGCTATGATGGTACAACTAGCAGGTGAGCTTAATGCACAGCTAGAAAAAGAGCTCGTTACCGTTGAGGTAAAAGATCAATATTTTAATATGCGTGAAAAGGTAGAACCTGTAATGCACATTGTAGACATTGCAGAAGAAGCTATGAAGGCACTTGATATAGAGCCACTCATAAAACCTATACGTGGTGGTACAGATGGATCGCAACTATCTTTTATGGGATTACCTTGTCCTAATATTTTTGCTGGCGGTCATAACTTTCACGGTAGATATGAATATGTTCCTGTAGAGAGTATGATGAAGGCCGTTGAGGTCATTGTAAAAATTGCAGAGCTTACTGCTCAAAAGAAAGCATAACAGGTAGCAATCTATTTAAAAAGTAAATAAAATGAATCCCTCTGCAACTGGCTGGGTAAAAAAGCACTTCTCATCATTTCTTGATTTTATAGACAAGAATACGATGGATGAAGAAGACTTCTATGAGGCATTGCGAGCGGTGGGATTTATTTATGGGCACTCTCTAGATACCATAACAGAAAAACAACCTAAAGGTCTTACCTGGACTACTCAAGAAAAGACAAAGGTGAACCTTTTTGACGCACTTGCATTCACCTATTACGATACTATTACAAATGCAAGAAAAGAAGATTGCCTTGAGGCCATCATCGCTTTTTACAAATTACTTGATAAGAAGGAACAGTACATCATAAATATCCCTATAGGTAAAGGGTCACTTGAGTATAAGGTAGAAAAAATCATACACCAGCGTGTACAGACTAACGAGTCTGTTTTACAAAAAAACTTTAGTCACATTATAACTAATGCACTGGTTTATATAGACATCTTAAGTTTTGACCACTACCTTATTACACAAGAAGATCCTTATGAGTATGCAAAAAAGCTAGAAGCCGTACTTACTGAGACCATCTGGTTAGCCCTGCAACAAAAAGAAAGTAAAGATGAGTACAACAAGCTACTCATAAAGCTTTTTGAAAGTTCGCTGCGTTATAACTCATTAATTAAGCACACACATACACGGGTTACAGAGATAGACTTAAGTATAGTCACAGAACCGCTAGAGCAACAATACCTACTTGACTTATGTAGTTTATCCCTCTGGGATGATCAAAAAATAGATGAGCACGAGCGTCTTTTTATTATGGAATTTTGCACTGTAATGGGCCTAGATGAAAAAGGCTATCTAGAGGGTGTACTTGCTGTAAAAACCTTCCTTACCGAGCATAGTGATGAAGTAGCCTATCTCAACTACAGTAATCCTGTAAAGCATTTTTATAACCAGACCACTAGCACGGTAAGTAATCTCATCTCTCGCAATAGTAAAAGACTAGTAAGAGAGATACGTGAGAGCCGCGATCTGGTCATATTACTGGGGCAATCTACCACGCGGGATTTATCTAAAGACGAACGTAAACTGGTGAAAAATCAGCTGTTAGATATTTGTAAAAGTATACCGTCACTCGCAGTATTTTTACTACCTGGAGGTGGTTTGTTACTACCTATACTCGTGCGACTTATCCCAAAAATGCTTCCAAGTGCTTTTAATGAAAATCTTGAAGATTAAGCAATCCAGGTTTTAAAATCTTTTACGCGCTCACGGCTCACAATTATTTCTTGCTCATCCCAGTTGTTAAGCTTTATCTTAAGTCTAGAATTTGTGTATGCTATAATATCTGCAATGGCATTAATATTTACATAATACTTTCTGCTTACGCGAAAGAATGTCTCAGGCTCCAGATCATTTTCCAGAAGCTCCAGCGTAGTATCTAGCAAGTAATTGCGCCCCTCTATAGTACCGGCATAGGTCCCTTTGTTTTCGCTATAAAAACACTCAATCTCGTCTATAGGAATCATTTTTATATGCTGCCCTACCTTAGTAGTAAAACGCTTTTTATACTCCCGCTCTACCGGCGTAGCGCCTAGAAGCTTACGTATATCTTCAAAGTTAAGAGCTACATTTTGCGGCTTAGGTGTGCGCTCCTTAAACTTGTTTACCGCCTTCTCAAGATCTTCGTCATCTATGGGTTTAAGTAAATAATCTACACTGTTAAGTTTAAAAGCCTGTAAAGCATACTCATCAAAAGCTGTAGTAAAAATTATAGCACTCTTAACCTCTATCTCATCAAAAATTTCAAAAGACAAGCCATCAGATAATTGGATATCTAAAAAAATCAAATCAGGATGCGCATTAGACTTAAACCAAGCCACTGCTTCTGCTACAGAGTGTAGCATTTCGTTTACAGTTACTCCTAGTTCAGCTAGCATTCTATTAAGTCTTCTAGCAGATGGTTTTTCGTCTTCTATGATGAGTACATTCATTTATTTGTGCTTTGATTTACGTAAAAATACTAATTCTTATTCTTGCTCGACAAGGGTACCTTCTTTCCAGATATGTGATAATGTATTGAGCTTCATTACATCATTTACTGGTGATTGCTCCAGCAATAGCAAATCTGCTTTATAACCTTTCTTTATGTACCCTACTCCTTCTAGAGAGAACTTCTCTGCAGGTAGTGACGTAGCACTTGCTAGTACAGCCTCTATGGGTAATCCCGCTTTCGCGAAAAAAGCCAACTCTTTATACAAATCACTTCCTATATTAATATTTGCATTAGGTGGATCTGTACCTGCTAGTATAGGTATACCAGCGTCATACAAACGTTTTACCTCTTTTAAAAGATTTGCTTCTATAAGAGCTGTCTCCTCTGTAGTTTTATTAAAGTATAAAGGCTGTATCAATACTGTGGTTAAAATTGTAGGAATTACAAAAAAGTCCTTCTCTCCTACCAGCTTTTGCAAATGCTGGTCTGTCATAGGTTTATCGTGATAGATATGTACGAGTCCATCTGCATTACTAATTAAGGAATTATAAGCATCTTCTTCATTTGAAACGTGTACAACTGCAATTTTACTTGCTTTGTGTGCTTCATTTATAATCTGTGCTACCGTTTCTTTATCTAGAGTTTTCTTCCACGGCTCTACTATGATTTTAATATAATCTACACCTGCAGCTACTCTGTCATTCACCCACGGTTCAGCATCTGCTGGTTTGCTTAAAGTGGGTATAGGAAATCCATATTGTGTACCGTGACCACCCTCTGTCGTGGCAGCATATCCCGCTCTGTATAATCTGGCACCATCTAGAGAGGTTCTGGCTTCTACCATTGCTTTTTGCATAGGTTCCATACCGTGCATATCTAGTAGGTTGAGCACTCCCGCTTGAGCTGCTTCTTTAAGCTGTGGTAATGCCCAAGTGTGCACGTGTGCATTTGTAAGAGCTGGCATTAAGAATTTACCTCGACCGTCTATGATGGTTTCGGCTTTTTGGGGTCTTTTAGATACTTTAGTTATCGTTCCGTTACTTACTGCTACAGAGCGGTTTTCTAAAATTTCTTCACCATTAAATAGTGTTACATTGTTTATAACAAAATCTCCTTGAGCGCTAGTTATAGAAGTTATAACTAGCAGGAGCGTGAGTAGTAGTGTTTTCATAGCTTCTATTTTTCGCGAAAGCGTGAAGAAAACTCTTCCTCCTCTTCTTGCATAAACTCTTTAATCTTGCGCTCTTCCCACTTACGTATACCTTTTAAGAATCTAAAGCCTTTAAAAACATAAATCCAATGTATAAATAGAGACAATCCCCAGAAAAATGGTGTTGTAAATCGCACCCACCACGGCGCATACTCACCGATATGTAAGTCAAAAAAGATACCTGAATAAAACAGCTGTAGTAAGGTGTTTATTACTAGATAGACGGTAAGGTGATTATAAAAACCTTTCTCATCTGCTACGCGTTTTTTTGCGCGTTCATATTTTTCTTTGCTATACTCCATTACTTTCTTATTATAGGGTTTGAAGAATTTTCTCTTTCATCTCTCTCTAGGTGTTCTTGTATTTTGCGCTGTTCCCATCCTTTTCCTAAAAAGATACCTAGACCAAACAGTTTGAGACCATCTATCACAATACCTAGAAGTGAGAAGCCTACTACCCACAGCACCCAAGGATTTCTAAACTCATTTACATAATAATTTATCCCCGCGATAACGGCACAAACGATGACAGCATTTATGATTTTACCATAAAACTTACGCACCTTTTGTACGTGAGCCGCAGCTCTTTGATATTTTTCTTGTGGCGTTTCCATATGTTATTATTTTAAATCATCATTACGTAAGTACTCATCTATCTTACGCTGCTCCCAGTCTTTTGAGAAAAAAGGATTCCATCTAAAGGTATTTGCTGCGTGGCCTAATATACCAAGCCCCCAACCTAATATAGGGAAGATTGCCCAAAAATAAGCGCTCGTAAAATAGTTAAGCGCTAGAAAGAATACGACAAAAATTAAATAAATGCCTAAATGGTTATAAAACTCTTTAAGTTCTCCTACTCTCGCTTGTGCTCTTTGATATTTGTTTTCTTGATCTGAAGTTCTCATAATTACTTTGTTATTGATTGATGGTGTAAATATCATATCAAATTGCTTCTTTTTAAAGTTGCAGTTACCGAATTGTAGAAAATATGCCCTCAATTGTAAAACGGACATATATAGCCTTGAAAAAGACCGCTACAAGCCGTATCTTTAAAATAAAAAAAAGAAATGTTTGGATTATTTAAAAAGAAAAGCCCAGTTGAAAAACTACAAGAAAAACACAAAAAGATACTAGAACAAGCCTTCCAACTATCTAAGAGTGACCGAAGTGCAAGCGATAAGCTATATGCAGAAGCTGCCGAAATAGAAAAAGAGATATCACGACATTCATAACTTTTTAACATAATGTTTTGATTTTCTATTAAGTATTGTAAGATTTTTTCTATTTTACAACAGCAAACCTTAAACACTCTTATATGAAATCCCTATTCTATTCCTCAGAAAAACTGAGGCGCTTAAAAGCGTACCGTAAAAAAGCAATCTCAAATGCAAAAAAATGGAACGGTACAGACGAGATGGCAAGTCACAGCTATCAAATAATGGTAAAGGTCATAGATCAAAAAGTATCTGCCCTTACTGTTAATAAGTAAACAAGAAAGAGGCCATACTCACTAGTATAATTTTACATACCCCTTTATATTTGTGAGTATGGAACCCTTCATAGTATCAGCTCGAAAATATCGCCCTACCACCTTTAAAGATGTTGTGGGACAACAGGCTATTACTAACACGCTTGAAAATGCGATTCAAAACAACCACCTAGCACAGGCACTACTTTTTTGTGGTCCTAGAGGAGTGGGAAAGACGAGTTGTGCACGTATACTAGCAAAACAGATTAACACAGACGAAAATACTAGCCCAGATGAAGACTTTGCCTTCAATGTTTTTGAGCTAGATGCCGCTTCAAATAACTCTGTAGATGATATACGAAGCCTCATAGATCAAGTACGTATACCTCCTCAAGTAGGTAAGTACAAAGTTTATATTATAGATGAGGTCCATATGCTCTCTGCAGCTGCTTTTAACGCTTTTCTTAAAACACTAGAAGAACCACCTAAGCACGCCATATTCATACTTGCCACCACAGAGAAGCATAAAATCATACCTACTATACTCTCACGTTGTCAAATATTTGACTTTAAACGTATCACAGTAGCAGACGCGCGCAAGCACTTAGTACAAATCGCTGACGAAGAAGGGATAGAAGCAGATGAAGAAGCACTGCACATTATCGCACAAAAAGCAGATGGAGCAATGCGTGACGCATTATCAATTTTTGACAGAGTAGTAAGTTTTAGTGGAAAGACGCTTTCGCGAAAAGCGGTAACCGAAAATCTAAACGTATTAGACTACGACACCTACTTTACAACTACAGATCTTTTACTTGCAAATGATATCCCGCAGGTACTCGTACAGTTTAATGATATCCTAGCAAGAGGTTTTGACGGGCATCACTTTATCGCGGGTCTTGCATCCCACTTTAGAGACCTAATGGTTTGTAAAAACCCACCTACAATACATTTACTAGAAGTAGGTGACAGTACTAAGAAAAAATATTACGAGCAATCACAAAAAACAACAATGGCTTTCTTAATGGAAGCGATAGATATTGCAAACAGTTGTGATCTCAAGTATAGAACTAGTCGCAACCAGAGATTACTGGTAGAACTAAGCCTTATGCAACTTGCCTCTATCACTTTTGATGGAGAAAAAAAAAATGACGGTCCATTCATAGTTCCGCCATCTTATTATAAGGTAGGTGCTACACAAACAACACAAATTCAAGTTAACACTCCGGCCGTACAGCAGGTAGCACAACCTCAAACTCCACAAGGGCAAGCCGTACATAGCCCTACGCAAGCTCAACAAACATCACCTGTACAACAGGTACAAGAACCAGCTATTACAGAAAAGCAGCCCGTAAATAACAACATAGCTACTCCAGTAAGCGATAATGAGTCGCAAGTGACTACGCAAGTTTCACCAACCACCGTTGAAACTAATGCAACTGTACCAGCAACAGAGCAAACAAGTCCAGCTACTCCTGCTCAACCAGAGCAACCTGTATCTGCTCAAGTCTCACCTACTACACAGGCAACTCCAAGCCTATCTATACGTAAAGACAGAGTATCAGGGCTTTCTCTAAAAGGATTGCAACGCAAAAAAGAACTTGAACAACAAAAGGCAGATAAAAAAGTAGATGTGCAAAACTTGCCATCAGAACCTTTTACAGAAATCGCAATGCAAGCCGCTTGGGCTTCTTACGTACAAAAATTACTACAAAAAGGAGAACGCATCATCGCTTCAAACCTTGAGGCAGACCAACCTACTCTTAACGGTACGACTATAGAACTAGAGTACCCTAACGAAACAATGAAAATTGAGGTAGAACGAGCACAAGGCCCACTACTTGAATATTTAAAAAGAAGCTTAAAAAACTATGATATCACCCTTGATATCACTGTAAATGAAGAAGTACAGCGCAAATATGCCTACACTCCTCAAGAAAAATACGATAAATTAAGAGAGCAAAATCCTGCTCTGGATATTTTGAGAAAGACCTTTGACCTAGACTTATAAAACCCTTTGCTATGGAAAATAAAGAAGCAATACAGATGCTACATCTTAAACTACCTACAGATCCTAGGTGGGTAAATATAGTAGAAAAAAACATAGAAGAAATCCTTACAGATCACGCTTACTGTGAGCAAAAGGCAGCCTCTAGCGCAATCTCATTTATTATAGGTTTTCCAGAATACTCAGAGCTTGTAGCAGCAATGAGTGATCTAGCTATCGAGGAGATGAGCCATTTTAAAATGGTGCACGACCTTATGGTGGAACGAGGTTTACACTTAGGTAGAGAACGTAAAGATGAATATGTACATAAACTACGTTTTTACTTCCCAAAAGGTGGCTCAAGAGTAGAAAGCTTGATAAATAGGTTACTCGTAGCAGCACTTATAGAAGGAAGAAGTTGTGAGCGCTTTAGATTACTTTCTGAACAACTAGAAGATAAAAAACTCGCAAAGTTTTACCGTAAGCTTATGATAAGTGAGGCAGGACACTACACAATGTTCTTAAATTTTGCCCGTCAATATGGAGAACGCAAAAAGGTAGACGCTAAGTGGCAAGAATTACTTGATTTTGAAAAGCAAGTAATGAAAGATCTAAGCGTTAAAGAAACAATGCACGGATAAGGTATAATCGTCATCATTATGCGCTACACATTACTTTTATTATCTCTCTTTACACTCCTTCTCTACTCTTGTAAAAATGAAGAGAAACACACTGTTGTTACTAGTCAATTTGATTACCTCATAGGTGATTGGGAACGTACTAATAGTAAAGGTGGTAGTGCAACGTCAGAACACTGGAGGGTGACAACTAGCGAGGACTTGAGAGGTCACGGTTATACCATAGAAGATGAGGATACAGTTTTTAATGAACGTATGCGCATTTACAAAAAGCAAGAACAGTGGATACTTTCTATAAGTGGTCCTAATGAAAACCCTACACTTTTTAAAATTACTCAACATACAAACAGTGCATTTACAGCTGTAAATCCTGATAATGAGTTTCCAAAGGTAATTACGTACTCGTACTTTGATGATGTGCTCACAGCGACCATCTCTGCAGAGGATACAGAGATTCCATTTATCTTCTGGAGAATGGAAGATTAATCTTCGGTAATAAGCTCATCTAGTGTAGTACGCACAGCATCACTATTCCAGTTTGATGCTCCTTTTTCTTTTATAATGATATGACCTGTTTTATCTATAATATATGTTGTAGGTATAGAACGCTCAAAGAGTTGTTCTGGAGTTTCCATAGCTGGTAAGACTGCCGGTAGTTTGTGATCTTTTTTTGCCATAAACCGGGCTACTACTTCTGGGTTTTCATTTGTGATAAGTAAAAATTCTACTTTGTCGCCATAATCTTCATATAAAGCTTCTATAGATGGTAGCTCTGCTATACAAGGCGGGCACCAGGTAGCCCAGTAACTTATAAAGGTTACTTTTCCTGTTCCTATAGATACTTCTTTGGGCGCTCCATCTAGTGATGTAAGGCTATATGTAAATGGTTTAAGTTGTTGCTGGTCCGCTTTCGCGAAAGCGGAAGGAGAAAAAATTGCCATCTTAACTTTATTTAAGGCCACCTGTATAGGCGTTCTAGTTTGTGGTATAAGTAACAACAATATCACTACTATAAATAGAACATTTTGCCAGGTAAACTTCTTTTGCTTTTTCATAAAAAATAATGCGTGTATACAAGAGTCGTATACACGCATTAAACTTACATATTTTATTATTAAAATGGTGTAACCGCTAGTTACGAGTAACCGTTACAGGCTCAGAAAGATCATAACATCCTTCTAGATCATTTGCATTTGCTCCCACCATTAAACCTTCAAGTCCATCTTCATAACGTAGGTACCAGATAAGACAAACGCCTGTACCTGCATCGTCAAAGTTTACTCCCTCTACAGCTGTAAGCGTAGGTGGCAATCCTAAAATCTCACCAGTATCTGATGTAATTACCCAAGTATTAAGCGACCCCATACTGTCACCTGTAAGGCCTAAACCAGAAACCATATCTGGCGTGCCATCTACAGTAAAGGTAAAAGGACCTCCCGTAATTTCGGCAGCTAGGGTTTGGTTACGCACAACTTCTACAGGTTCTGAAAGATCAAAAGGTCCAGTGAGATCGTTTGTATTTCCTCCTACTTCTAGACCCTCTACACCTTCTTCATATCTCATATACCATATAAGACATACTCCTGGTCCGGCAGCATCAAAATCTACTACAGTTTGTACTGCTTCAAGTGTAGGTGGTAATCCTAAAATCTCCCCTGTGTCTGATGTTATTACCCACGTGCTCTCAGATCCTACAGAATCACCAGTAAGTGATAAACCGCTCACCATATCTGGTGTTCCATCTACGCAAAACTCAAAAGGTCCTCCTACAATCTCTGCTGCCATAGGTCCTGCATTACGATTTACGATAATAAAGTTAGATAAATCAAAATCTCCAGAAAAGTCATCTAGATTTTCACCCATTGCAAGTCCAGCTAGACCGTCTTGATATGCAAGATGGTACACATAACAAGCACCTACTCCAGCATCATCAAAGTTTACTCCTTCTAAGGCATCAATTGTAGGTGGGATTCCTAAAATATTACGATCTGCATCTGTTACCACAAAGGTAGTAACGTCACCGGCAAGTTCACCACTCACTGAGACTCCTGTCACCATATCTGGCATACCGTCTACAAAGAATGTAAATGGACCTCCTTCTAGCATACCTGCCTCTGGAGTGATTGTGTTTGTGTTGTCATCATCAGACTCACAAGATGCAAATAAAGCTCCTAGAGCTAAGCATCCTAATAGCAATTGTTTTTTCATTTGATAGTAATTTGTTTTTTATACTGTAAAACTATTACCATCTGTTATCTTTAAATGTAAGCTAGCTTACATTTGGAAAAATTATGCGACTTTAAGTCTAATTTCATTGCGCGAGAAGTCTAAAAAATTTACTGCCTTGAGATCATTCATTATAGCATTTAAAGTAGGACGTGAGGTTCCTATAAGACTGGCAATATCTTTTTGTGTATATGGGTGTTTTATTACTGTGTCTCCAGTATTTGGGCAGCAGTAGCCAAAATCGTCGGCAAGTTCATCAAGAAATTCCTTTACACGAGTCGTGGCATCCTTAAAAAGTAATAAATCTAAGCGACGTTCTAATTTTTTAAAACGCATTCCTAAAAACTTATATACTTTGAGACTAAAGGTTCTGTTAGATCGCATTAACTCCTGCATCTGCCCTACTGGCACTGGGCACACCATAGTTTGAGCATCTAGCGATTGTGCAAACTCACTGCGAGACTCCTCACCAAGTATTGCTTTTTCGCCAAATAATTCTCCCTTTGTAAGTATTGCACGTACCACTTCTTTACCATCTTCGGCATAGTAACCTAGTTTTACCTTACCCTTTTCTATAAGATAGACCTTTGTAGCCGCATCTTCTTCAAAGTAGATATAATCTTGCTTTCCGTATTGGCAAAAATGATTACGCTCTCTATATCTTTTTGTTTTGTGTGGGCATAAGGCTCCAAAAACATTTACATCTTCTAAAAACCAAATTTTTGACATCGCAATATGAAGTTAGTGATCATAAGCTCTGTCGAACATTTTAACATTTTCTTACAACTATAGTAAATATTGAAAGGTGAATCACGCTTTCGCGAAAGCGTACTCAAAACTACTAATCATCACAAGAGTATCTTATAAATACTAACTACTCGCAGCATCATCTACTCCCCATTTATCTAAACTGAGTAATATATCTCTAAGCGTTTCTCCTCTCTTAGTGAGACCGTATTCCACCCTAGGAGGCACAACAGGATATACTTTTCTAAAAACCAGTCCATCCCTCTCGAGCTCTCTTACCGTTTGAGTAAACATTTTATTTGATATCCCATTAATGTGCTTTTGGAGTTTACCAGATCTAAGTGGCTGGTCAAGTAAATGAAAAAGAACTAGCGGTTTCCACTTTGTGCCTATAAGTTGCATTGTATAATGGAGTGGGCAAATGTTATTATTTTCCAAAAGTTTTATTTTTACTTAATTAACAATCATTATTTTACACCTTTTAGTAACTATCATACTTTATGGTGCGTTATTGCCTTAAGATACAATATACTCTAATTTTGACTTTAAAATAACAATCTATGAAAACAGAAAATAATTATCCAAAGTCATTTTCCCACATTGGGCTCACCGTTCCAGATATAGAAGCTGCAGTACAATTTTACTCAGAGGTTATGGGATGGTATGTAATTATGGAACCATCTACCGTAAAAAAAGAAACAGATACTGCGATAGGGCAAATGTGTATTGATGTTTTTGGGACAGATTGGGAAGAATTTGAAATTGCACACCTAGCCACATCAGACGGTATCGGTGTGGAGCTATTTTCATTTCCGCACGGAGTCAAAAAAGCTCCTGCTTTTAATCCGTTTCATACTGGGTTATTTCACTTTTGTATACAAGATCCACAAATTGAAGAGCTAGTAGATAAAATAGTCGCTCACGGAGGAAAACAAAGAATGCCTATACGTGAGTATTACCCAAAAGAGAAACCATTTAAGATGTGTTATGTAGAAGATCCTTTTGGGATTGTTTTTGAGGTATACACACATAGTTATGAGTTAACCTACTCATCTGGAGCTTACACAGGCAAACCAGCTTAAACAAAAAAAACTCCGCTATTACTAGCGGAGTTTTTTTATATACTTAAAAGAGATGTGCTTATGCAGCGTTCTCTTTTTTGATTAAGTTAAGAGCACTTCCCTCACGGTACCAAGCGATTTGAGCATCGTTGTACGTGTGGTTTACTTTAATAGTGTCTTTGCTTCCATCTGCGTGAACGATCTCTACTGTAAGTGGAGTATCTGGAGTAAAATCTGCAATATCTACAAAGTTAAAAGTATCATCTTCTTGAATAAGGTCATAATCTGCCTCGTTCTGGAAGGTAAGACCTAACATACCTTGCTTCTTTAAGTTTGTCTCGTGTATACGTGCAAAAGATTTTACAATCACTGCAGCTACGCCTAGGTGGCGAGGCTCCATTGCCGCGTGCTCACGAGAAGAACCTTCACCATAGTTGTGATCTCCTACAACTACAGTTTTAATTCCTGCCTTTTTATACTCACGTTGTGTGTCTGGCACTCCACCATACTCACCTGTAAGTTGATTTTTAACAAAGTTTGTCTTTTTTCCAAAGGCGTTTACAGCACCTATAAGACAGTTGTTAGAAATGTTATCTAAGTGTCCTCTATAACGTAACCAAGGTCCTGCCATAGAGATGTGATCTGTTGTACACTTACCAAATGCTTTGATAAGTAACTTCATACCCTGCATCTCACTATCTTGGATAGGTGTAAATGGCGTTAAGAGCTCTAGCCTTTCAGAATCAGGAGATACACTTACAACGACACCACTTCCATCTTCTACCGGAGCTAGGTAACCATTATCTTGTACTTCAAATCCTTTAGGAGGTAATTCCCATCCTGTAGGCTCATCAAATTTAACCTCTTGACCATCTTCATTAAGAAGCGTATCTGTCATTGGGTTAAAATCTAATCTACCAGCAATTGCTATAGCAGCAGTAATCTCTGGTGATGCTACAAAGGCGTGTGTATTTGGATTACCATCTGCACGCTTTGCAAAGTTTCTATTAAACGAGTGTACGATACTGTTTTTTGGCGCATTTTTAGGATCGCTATAACGAGCCCACTGCCCGATACAAGGTCCACAAGCATTTGTAAATATCTTAGCATCTAGATTTTCAAAAATATCTAAGATACCATCACGCTCTGTTGTATAACGCACAAGCTCAGACCCTGGGTTGATACCAAGCTCTGCTTTCATTTTTATTCCTTTATCTATTGCTTGTTGAGCAATAGATGAAGCTCTAGATAAATCTTCATAAGAAGAGTTAGTACAAGAACCTATAAGTCCCCACTCTACTTCTAGTGGCCACTCATTTTTTGTTGCTTTTTCTGTCATATCAGACCCTACAGCTGTAGAAAGGTCTGGAGTAAAAGGACCGTTAAGTAATGGGTTAAGCTCAGTAAGGTTAATCTCAATTACTTGGTCAAAATATTGTTCTGGATTTGCATAAACATCTGCATCTGCAGTAAGATATTCTTTTACATTGTTTGCAGCATCTGCAACATCTGCACGATCTGTAGCACGTAAGTAACGCTCCATAGAAGCATCATATCCAAATGTAGAAGTGGTTGCTCCTATCTCTGCTCCCATATTACAAATAGTACCTTTACCAGTACAAGATAAAGACTCTGCTCCAGGGCCAAAGTACTCTACAATAGCACCTGTACCTCCTTTTGCAGTAAGAATCTCTGCTACTTTAAGGATAACGTCTTTTGGCGCTGTCCATCCAGAAATAGTACCTGTAAGTTTTACACCTATAAGCTTAGGGAATTTAAGCTCCCAAGCCATACCAGCCATAACATCTACAGCATCTGCTCCACCTACTCCTATCGCTACCATACCTAGACCACCAGCGTTTACTGTGTGAGAATCTGTACCTATCATCATTCCTCCTGGAAATGCGTAGTTCTCAAGAACTACCTGGTGTATAATACCAGCTCCTGGTTTCCAAAAACCAATACCGTATTTATTTGAAACCGACTCTAAGAAGTTAAAAACCTCGCTAGAGACATTGTTTGCATTTTTAAGGTCTGTTGCTGCACCTTCTTTTGCTTGTATAAGGTGATCACAGTGTACCGTTGTAGGTACTGCTACTTTATCCTTACCAGCCTGCATAAACTGCAATAGCGCCATTTGCGCCGTAGCATCTTGACAAGCGATACGATCTGGAGCAAAGTCTACGTAGTCTTTACCACGTGCAAATGCCGTAGAAGGCTTCCCATCCCAAAGGTGAGAATATAAAATCTTTTCAGAAAGTGTAAGGGGCTTACCTACAAGATCACGAGCCGCGTCTACACGCTCTGCCATACTTGCATAAACCTTCTTGATCATATCAATATCAAATGCCATATATTTATGTATTAGGTTGTTAAATAATTCCGTTCTAAAAACGGTCTACGAAAGTACAAAATACCCTACTTAATAGCAATAGTACAATGGGCGCTTCATCTAGAGAAAGTGAGATTTATGAAGGTGCATAAAAATTAAACTTCAGATTACACAATTCTAAAAAAGAACCCCTTCAAATTATCATATTAATAATTTGAAGGGGTTAAATTTATATGTTGATAATTACGCTTTCGCGAAAACGTTGTATTAAAATGTACTTAATGCATAATTTCCATCAAAAGAGCCAGCTACTAGATCACCATCTGTGCGCTGAAATTCAAAAATGATGTGGATTTCTTTCTTATTTCTATCTACAGAAACAATTCTAAAAAAACCAGAAGAAACATTATCCTGATCAAGAATAAAGTCGCCGTCTGTCACTTCTCCTTGATTAAGATTACCATTTGCTACAGTAACAAAATTTGTGAGATCACCTCCTACATAATATGATCTTTCTAGCAAGTTATTCTCAGTAGTTTTAAATACAGCCACATCTACATCACTTGCAGATCCATCATCAGAGAGATTACTATTAGAAAGTATCACGTCTCCCTGTGGTGTTACATATACCATATCTGTAATGTAAGCAACGCTATTGTACTGAAATCCGTTCTCATTACCCAATGTATTATTAGGTACCGTTTCTTCTACTGAGCAAGAGGTAAAAGCTAGTAAACAACTTAAAGCTGTGTAGTATATATATTTCTTCATTATACTTATGATTTGGGGCGTATAATTCAAATGTATAATAAACACCTCAAATCATCGTTGAAAAACACAAATATTCGATGAAATACACAAATTTGTGTTTTTACTTAGGTGTTGAAATACCTTAAATATGGCAGATATTGAGAAAAAAATTAGACAATACAAGCCCCATAATAAACATTGTACTGTTTATCAATCACTTGCTGTATATGAAGAATTAGGTAATAGCGCTTTCGCGAAAGCGTACTAAAAAAGATCTTTAATAATAGACTCTATAGTGAGTCCCTCTGCCTCTGCTTTATAGTTTTTAATCATTCTGTGCCTAAGGATACCGGTAGCTACGGCTTGCACATCTTCTATATCTGGAGAGAATTTACCATTTACAGCTGCGTGTGTCTTTGCTCCCAGTATTAAGTTTTGAGATGCACGTGGTCCCGCTCCCCAGTCTATGTAATCATTTACAATCTGAGCTGCCTTTTCTGTCTTAGGTCTTGTCTTGCTTACTAGATTTACTGCATACTCTATCACATTATCTGCAACAGGGATACGTCTCACTAGTTGCTGAAACTCTATAATCTGAGCTGCATTTAATAATGCACTTACTGTAGGCTTACTATCTGATGTGGTCGCTTTTACAACATCTACCTCTTCTTGAAAAGATGGGTAATCAAGATTAATAGAAAACATAAAGCGATCTAGCTGTGCCTCTGGCAGTGGGTAGGTACCCTCCTGCTCGATAGGGTTTTGAGTAGCTAGTACAAAATAAGGTAATGACAAAGGGTATCTCTGCCCAGCAACTGTAACCACACGCTCTTGCATTGCTTCTAGAAGGGCTGCTTGTGTCTTAGGTGGTGTACGGTTAATCTCATCTGCTAGAATAATATTAGAAAAGATAGGGCCTTTAATAAACTTAAACTGTCTAGACTCATCTAGTATCTCTGATCCTAATATATCACTAGGCATTAAATCTGGAGTAAACTGTATACGTTTAAAATCAAGACCTAAGGTAGTAGCAATAGTGTTTACCATTAATGTCTTTGCAAGCCCAGGAACACCTATTAATAAAGCGTGTCCACCAGAAAAAATAGAGAGAAGAATCTCATCTATCACTTTTTCTTGACCTACTATTATTTTTGATATTTCTGTTTTGAGTAATCCGTGCTTTTGCACGAGATTCTTTATGGCTGCAACGTCAGACATCTATTTCTTTATTTTTTTAACCAGTTACTTACAAAATCACAATCACGGTTTTCTCCATTGATTTTGATATAAGTTTCTGCAATTTTTTCTTCTTGCCACTTCTCTATGGCTTTAATTTGCTTTTGGCGTAAGGCAAGTTCTTTAATCTTTATGTAATCATTTACATAGTCTGCCTTGTGCTCTTCAAGTCTATTGTTTACTGAGTACAAAAGATACTGCTTTTGCCCTGTTCTAGTTTGATCTGTAAAAACAAGTGATACTTCACCCTCCTCAAGGTCATCTATTTTTGAGTAAATGTCTGGATCTACTTTAGTAAGCTCAAAACGTCTGCTACCTGTTTGTGGTATTGTAAGCGTACCTCCATCATACTTAGTTTCTTCTTCATCTGAAAACTCCTTTGCAGCCTCTTCAAAAGTTAACTCACCGTCTATAATGCGCTTTCTTACGAGTTTCACAAGATCTTTTGCTTCTTCTTCTTGAGCTTCTTTAATTTCTGGTACAAGCAGTATGTGACGTATGTCCTTACGTTCTCCTCTTGTTTTTTCTACATAAACAATGTGAAACCCAAACTCTGTCTCAAAAGGCTCACTTATCTCTCCGTCTTGAAGGCTAAAGGCAACGTCTCTAAACTCTTTTACAAGTGGTGTATTTCGGTCTATTACCATAAGTCCTCCTTCTGGTCTTGAACCTGGATCTTGGGTATATAGTACAGCCTTTGTAGCAAAGCTACTCCCGTTCTCAAGTATGTCACTACGGAAACCTTTAAGACGATCTATCACCTTCTCACGCTCTTCTTCTGAAGCTTTAGGCTCAATTACGATTCTTGATATTTCTAACTCTACTCCTACTGTAGGTACTTGATCTTCTGGAATACTCTCAAAGAATGTCTTAACCTCGTCTGGTGTAACATCTACCGTCTCAATGATTTTATCATTCATTAATTCTGATAAGATAATGTCTTTTCTAATTCCAAAAAGTTCGGCTCTTAGATCTGCCATATTATCTTTCTTGTAGAATTCTACAACCTTTTGTTCTGAACCTAACTGGCTCGAAAAACGTTGTATAATTTGATCTACTTCTCCGTTTACTCTAGCATCTTGCACTATAAGACTATCTTGTACCGCTTGGTGTGCAAGTAATTTACTCTCAAGTAAATTACCCATTACTTGACAAGGTGTAACCTCTGAAGCTGCTTGCCCTTGGTTTTTTATATCTGAAAGAAATTTATTTATATCACTCTCAAGTATAAGGTACTCACCTACTACACCTGCTACTCCGTCTACCTTAAATTTATCATAAGATATTTTTACGGTATCCTTTTTTACTACTGCCACTTCTTCAACCTGCGTAGTTACAGGCTCTGATGTTACATCTGTAGTTTGTGCAAAACCTATTTGTATAGCAAAAAGTAGGACTAATATGTTAGTTGTAAATTTCAAATTTCTTGTTTTTAATAGCATCATCCTTAATCTCCTTTTCAAGCCTTTTTATAAGGGCTAACTTCCTTTTGTTATTAATAATCTGATTGATAGTAGGGCGCACATATTCTAATGGTGCGATATCATTGCGACCTAACGTATTTTTTACAGCGATCAAATATAATCCTAATGAATCTCGTAGCTGTATGAAATTGGTTTTTTTTAACAACTGTTTTGAATTTTCGTTGTTAATAATATTTATTTGGTTTATGACAACCCGCTCTTTTACCCATATAGAGTCGTTAAGAAAATGATTTTTATATTGAAACTTAAGAGAGTCTAATATTTTTGCATCTTCATAATCTGAACTTCTAAATCTCTTTTTCAAATCGTTTAAGCCATTATAGTCCTCTTCTACTTGTATAAACTTAAACTGCAACAAGGGCTCATTGAGCAAGAAATTCTGTTTATTGTCTTCATAAAAGGTCGTAGCTTCTACATCTGAAACAACACTGTCAAGCTGCTTATTAATAAGCGCATCTTTATAGTAACGTATGTATAAATCCTTTCTGTAATTTGCCACTAGCGCTTCAAATTCTTCTTGGTCATCTTTGGGTAAATTGCGCATTGCTCCATCAAGCAACAACTGGTCTGTCGCCCAATTATTTATGTAGTTTTGCACAAAAGATGCACTATCTGTAATTGTATTTGATGATAGAATATCTTTTAATGTTTCTTCTGTAAGTGTATGGTCATTTACTCTAGCAATGACAGTCTCTTCTTCAGTTTTCTGAAAATAGCTACAACTAGATATGAGCAGAGCAACACAGCTATATAGTAAGACCGTTATATATCTACTCATCATATCTTTTTTCAAGGTTGTTTAAGATTGTTGTATTAACATTGATCTCACTATTTTCTCTCAATTCTTTCACAAAATTAGTCTCTAAGTACTTTTGATAATCACTCATTACTGCCCCTCGCGACTCTGCTAGTGTATTTAACTTTGCTTCATCTATGCTCAAAACCTCGTACAAGATATAATTGTCTCCTTCTGTTATTACTTTTTTTATACCAAGATTATTATCTCCCGAAAATGGGAGGTTTTCTTCAACAATCTCTCTGTTAGAAACAATTAAGGGTGATTTATATTTCACTTTAAGTGCCTCTATAATTATCTCACTTTTTTCTCCCTTAAGTAGACGCTTTCTATACGTGGTTGCTATTTCCTTCTGTTTTGTAGTAAATACTCGTGTGTTATATACTTTAGGAGTTTTATAGTTTTGTGCATTTGCATTATAAAAAGCTCTTAACCCAACAGAGTCCTTTTGCGCTTTCTTCCAAATCTGGCTTTCTAAAAGATCAAATAGCAACAATCCTTCTTTATATTCATTAATAAGAGACCTAAATCCAGGATTTTCTTCTTCTAAATGTGCTAGATGATATGTTTTAAGCGCGTCATTTATAAAATTTGCCACCTCATTTTCTACAAAATATGAACGTGATGTATAGTTTTTTCGCTTAAGCTTGTTATCAATCACCTTTGCTATATCACTGTATAAAAAAGTCTCGTCACCTATGGTAAAGGCTGTTCTTGTTAATGCGCTCTTATCTGTAAATAATTGTTCCTCTCTGTTATACACTTCTGGCAAGACACTTGTAAAGTATTCTACAATTGCTACCTCTTCTGTTACATTATATTTCTTACGTAGTTTTTCATATAAAGCCTCAGATAAAACACGTGCTCTGGCATCTCTTGTAACCTTTTGTGTTAAGGAAGCTTCTATCTCTTCAAATGCCTGTAGTGGATTTTTCTTTACTAACTTAAGGATATGCCAGCCAAACTTTGTTTTAAAAGGCTCTGAAATTTCTCCTATGCTTTTGAGATTAAAAGCTGTCTTTTCAAAAACATCACTACTAAGTTGTCCTTTTTCAAACGCATTGATCACACCGCCTTTCTTTGCTGTATTCTTATCATCACTGTAATTGAGAGCTAGCGTTTCAAAATCTGCTCCAGAATCTAGAAGTTCTTTTACTTTAATGATCTTAGCCGCTGGTGAGACTGTACTATCCTTTTGATTTAAAGAAACCATAATGTGTGCTACCTGTACAGTTCCTTGTGATATTCTTGTCGCTGTAGGTTGTACAATGTGATAACCAAAATTTGTTCTAAAAGGCATTGAGACTTCCTGTATCGGTGTACTGTACGCAGCATTTTCAAATGGATAAACCATTTTAAAAGCCTTAAACCAACCTAGGTCTCCACCATTTTGCTTTGCAGATGGATCCTCACTGTAAATACGGGCAATCTTATTAAAATCCTCCCCTTTAATGATACGGTCACGAGCAGCTATAAGTTTATTATAGGCTACGAGAGTGTCTTTAGGCAATGCATCTGGACGAAGTCGTATAAGTATATGTCGAGCACGAAGCTCATTTTTACTCCTAAAGTATGCCTCTTTTACAAGATCATCTGTTACTTGCACATCATTAAGGTAATTCTTTGCTAGTTGTGACCTATATGATGCAATCTCTTTTTGATAAGCCTGTTTCTTATCAAGCCCTTGCTTATATGCCTCTTGCACTTTGAGCTTATAATCTATAAAGAGATCAAGATACTGTTTTGGAGAGTTATGTTCCACCTCCTTAATGAGTGATAAATTTTTCTCGTAAACACGTATAAATTCTTCTGTACTTACTTCTTCATCATTTACTTTAAGTAGCACTTTTTCTTGCCCCATTAAAGCAAAAGAGAATAAAAAACATACTATAAAAAGATAACGCATATGAGGGTTTAGATAATTGCAAAAATAGGCATAATCAACTACTGTGCAATACCAACGGTTTTAAGTAATCTTTAGTACATATATACCCTTGAGTAAGAAGCATATTATATATTTTTGGCATAATAATATTAAGATCATCACCATTGGAAAGACTTAAACTTATATGGGACTTTAGAGGTCCAGACGCAGAGAAGATTGCTCTTCACCACGAGATACACTTAAAGGAGTATGCAAGTGCAAAAGAACTAGCCACCCCTATTACAGGAGTAGAAAAACAATCTGAAGACTTTGCACTTGCTTACCTTGTAGTAGACAAAGAAGCAATGAAACCAGTGAGAGACGACTTAAAACCCCACAGAGGACAGCTCTTTACTTAAAAAAGCGCCCTTGGCACAGATATTGTCTTCAATCACATATATTTGCACGCGCAAATGATAAACCTTAACAAAACACATACAATGAAAAAACTCGTACTCGCAATGTTAGTCGTGCTATTTACAGCAACAGCTTTTGCACAAAGTAAAGTAGGAACTGTAGATGCAGATTTTATCCTCACAAAAATGCCAGAGCTTACTGCTGCAAATGAAGAAGTAAAAAAATACAATCTTGATCTTGAGTCTCAAATGAAGGTAAAGATTGAAGATTATGAAGCTAAAGTAAAACTATACCAAGCGGGACAAGCAGGCTTTACAGACGAAGAAAGAAAAACTAAGCAAGGAGAAATCATAGCATTAGAAGACGATATTTCAAAATTTCGTCAGAACGGAGCACAGCTCTTACAACTTAAGCAATCTGAAGTAGTACAACCACTTTATAAAAAAATAGGTGAAGTTGTAACTACAGTGGCAAAAGAGCAAGGCTTCTCACACATCCTTACTATAGGTAACAATAACAACTTTGCATATGCAGATCCTGCATCAGACATCACAATGGCTGTACTTGCAAAAATGGGTATCAAAGTAGAGGAGTAAAAACCTTACTACTTCATAAAAAAAGCCGCTTTCTTAAGAGAGCGGCTTTTTTTATAGTTTTTACTTGTTAAGTATACTTGCAATGTCTGGCTTAAAATAGTTAGGTCCTTTAAGTACTTTACCATCCTCTCTATAGATAGGCTTTCCATCTTCCCCCAGCTTACTCATATTAGAACGTTGTATCTCATTAAAAACCTCCTCTATCTTATCTTGCATACCGTGTTCTATAATAGTCCCGCATAAAATATACAGCATATCCCCTAGCGCATCTGCCACTTCTACGAGATCTCCATTATTTGCTGCTTCTAGATACTCTTCATTTTCTTCCTTCATCAAGTTATAACGTAACTCATTTTTGGCTTTAGAGAGTTGAGCTGTAGGCGTAGCCTTTCTATCCAGCCCATAAGTATCGTGAAAAAGGGTTACAGCTGCTATTTTATTTTTCATAAGTTAAATTTGTTTTATTACGCTTTCGCGAAAGCGTACTCATACGTATTTTTACACTTCTAAAATACTCCAAATGTTTAGCACTGGTCAGGTTATATTCGTACTTTTTTTTGTGATTGCTTTCATAACACTCATTATATGGAGCTATCGCAAAGATCTTAAGCTACACAAAAAGCAATACAAAGGAAGTAAATGGGTATTGCTAGGTTTTATAGGGTTTGTAGTACTTCTGTTTTTAATTAAACTGGTTTTAAAACCTTAATCGGGATAGATACTCACAAGTCTAAAATAGGGCACTACCCTATATTTATGGGGCTTTCTAACTTACTTAATAAGAGTTCGTTTAACTTTTGCAAATCATCTGGGTGAATTCCTTTTGCATCAAAAGTGATGTGCTCGCCATTGGTTTTAGTTACTATAAGAGAGCTTTCTGTAAGAATTGTACTAGCGATGTGGTCAAAATATATGCGTTTACCATTCCACGAGTTGAGACGTATCATTATTATATTTTTAGTAACCTGTACATCATTCTTATAGATAAAAAATCGAAAAAAATATATCACCTGTAGCAAGAAGCCAGCTGCAGCAATCTTCCTATTTATACCAGGATTTTCAAATTCATAAAACTCAAAGGTGCCTGCGAGTATGCATACAAGAGAAAGCACTAGTAGTGTTACCCAGAACCAATTATTCTTGTTAAAATGTATATGTTTCATAAATCTTAATCTCTTACGGTAGGTGTACGCTTTTAAGCTTTTGTTACAAACAAACATAAAAAAAGCCAGCAATATAATTACTGGCTTTTATATAATATATGTGTTTATTATGCTTTAAACAATGGTCTGTGCCCCATCATCTCGTTTACACTCTTTGCTACGTTTTCTAGCACCTCGTCATTATCGTGGTGCTGTATTGCCTTGTCTATAAAGTTTGCAATCTCGTGCATATCACCTTCTACAAGACCACGTGTAGTTACTGCAGCAGTACCTATGCGTATACCAGAAGTTACAAATGGTGACTTATCATCAAATGGCACCATATTCTTGTTTACCGTAATGTCTGCCTTACCTAGCGCTTCTTCGGCAGCTTTACCCGTTACATCTTTATTGCGTAGGTCTATAAGCATCATATGGTTATCTGTACCTCCAGATATAATGTCATACCCTTTAAGCACAAGTGCATCTGCTAGTGTAGTTGCATTTTTCTTAACCTGCACCATATAGTGTAAAAACTCATCTGTAAGTGCTTCTCCAAAGGCAATTGCCTTTGCTCCTATCACGTGCATTAATGGTCCTCCTTGGTTACCTGGAAAAATACCACTATCTAGTAGAGAAGACATCATACGTTTCTTTCCACTTTTAAGTGTGATCCCAAAAGGGTTTTCAAAATCTTCACCCATAAGTATCATTCCACCGCGTGGCCCTCTTAGTGTTTTGTGCGTAGTAGTTGTTACTACGTGACAGTGTGGTATAGGGTCTGCTATGATTCCTTTTGCAATAAGACCTGCTGGATGAGCAACATCTGCAAGAAGGATGGCGCCTACTGAGTCTGCAATTTCGCGAAAGCGTTTATAATCAATCTCACGTGAGTATGCAGAGGCACCTGCTATGATCATTTTAGGCTGCTCTGCAGTTGCTATTTCTTGTATTTTATCGTAATTAAGTAATCCTGTTTCCTTATCTACTCCGTAAAAAACAGGGTTATATAAGCGACCAGAAAAGTTTACTGGCGACCCGTGTGTTAAGTGACCACCGTGAGCAAGGTCAAAACCTAAAAACTTATCTCCTGGTTTTAAACAAGCGTGAAAAACGGCCGTGTTTGCTTGAGAACCTGAGTGCGGCTGTACGTTTGCATAAGCTGCGCCAAAAAGCTCTTTTGCACGCTCGATAGCTAGTGTCTCAACCTCGTCTACTACTTCACAACCACCATAATAGCGCTTACCGGGATACCCCTCTGCATATTTATTAGTTAGTACAGATCCTGCGGCTTCCATTACCTGGTCACTCACAAAGTTTTCTGAAGCAATAAGCTCAAGGCCATTAAGTTGGCGTTCTTTTTCTTCTTGTATTAGGTCAAAAATGGCGGTATCTCGTTGCATATTTAAGATGTTTGTTAAAGTGATACAAAAATACTACAATCTCTTTTTAAGAATGCTATAAATCATATATTTGAGGAAGAGATTTACAAACAACTTATTAAAACATATAGAATGCCTCTATCTGCAAACGATCCTTCTAGAAAAACGTGGTTAGACACGTCTAAGAATACAGATTTTCCCATACAGAATATTCCTTTTGGGGTGTTCTTAACTCGTGATGATGTAATCACAATAGGCACACGCATAGGTGATTATGCAATAGATCTAGGTGCGCTACACCAACTAGGATACTTTGAGGGCATACCTCTTACAGATGATATCTTTTTACAAGATACCCTTAATGACTTTATTGCAGATGGTCGCAAGACGTGGCGACTCGTACGTAACCGCATTTCTGAAATCTTTGAGGAGAGCAATGCTGCACTGCGTGACAATGCAAAAGATCGTGACGTGGTTATTTTTAAACTAGAAGAGGTAGAAATGCAACTACCAGTACAAATAGGTGATTACACAGATTTTTACTCAAGTATTGAGCACGCGACTAATGTGGGTACAATGTTCCGTGGAGAAGAAAACGCGCTTATGCCTAACTGGTTACACCTACCTGTCGCATATCACGGTCGTAGCTCTTCTGTAATACCATCTGGAATACCAGTACACAGACCAAAAGGACAAAAGCTACCTAACGGTGCGACAAACCCAATATTTGGCCCATCAAGACTTATAGATTTTGAACTTGAGATGGCTTTTATAACAACAGATGCAAATAATCTGGGAGAATCTATCTCTACAGAAGAAGCCGAAGAAAATATTTTTGGCCTTGTACTCTTTAATGACTGGAGTGCGCGTGATATTCAAAAATGGGAATATGTGCCACTAGGACCGTTTCTTGCAAAAAACTTTGCCTCATCTATCTCACCGTGGATTGTGACACTAGATGCGCTTGAGCCTTTTAGAGTAGAGAGTCCAGCGCCTAAAAAAGAGCTTTTACCTTACCTTAAGTTTGAAGGTAAAAAGAGTTTTGACATTAACCTTGAGGTGGCATTACAGCCAGAAGGTATGAAGGAGACTACTGTGTGTAAGTCTAACTTTAAATATATGTACTGGAATATGAGCCAGCAACTTGCACACCATACAGTAAATGGTTGCCCTGTAAATGCTGGAGATATGATGGGTAGTGGTACACTATCTGGATCTACACCAGACTCATATGGTTCTATGCTTGAGTTATCGTGGAGAGGTGAGAAACCTGTAAAACTTAAAGAAGGTGGTGACCGCAAGTTTATAGAAGATAATGATACGGTAATTATACGTGGTTACTCTAAGTCTAAGGATTACCCGCGCATAGGTTTTGGCGAAGTATCAACTAAGCTATTACCAGTATTTGAGCCTAAGACAAAATAAGAATACCGAGTAAATGAAAACAATAGCCTTATACTTTGTAATGCTACTAGCAGTCTCTTTTTATGCTAGTGCACTGCTACTAGCCTACTGGCTACTATGGCTTATATTTGGCAAAATAGCCGCCGCAAGCATATTGCTTATCCTTATAGGTATAACGGTAGTTAGAGTACAATTAAAAAAAAGAAGATCGTAAGGTCTTCTTTTTTTTTACGCTTTCGCGAAAGCGTATACACAACTGTAACATATCATTCTATATAAACGCCTTGTAAAATAACGTATATTTAGAATCAGTATAAGAAACATACCTCCTACTTAGTCATACCATATGCTTACATCTACTCTTAATAAACTTTATGATTACCTGAATAATGAAAGTAAAGATCGTGTATGCAAGGGCATAACAGATGAGGCTTGCAATCACGTAGCTAGTAATTTTTTTACCATACTCTTTACTCACACTTTTACAAAACTAGGTGACACCCTCAGTAACCCAAAAACAGTACTCACTTGGTTAATGAATTATGTAAATGCTCCTGTGTTTCTTATAAGTCTTATTGTACCCATACGCGAGTCTGGCGCTCTTATCCCGCAGGTAGCAATCTCAAATTACGTAAAGAAAAAACCTATACGTAAATACATATGGGTAGTAGGTTCTATAATACAAGGGGTAGCCATTGCTGCTATAGGTCTCGTCTCATTACACTTTGATAAAAAAGTGGCTGGCTGGTTAATCATAGTTTGTTTAATCATTTTTAGTTTAGCTCGTAGTCTTGCCTCAGTAAGTTCTAAAGATATTAAGGGTAAAACGATACCAAAAACTCGTAGAGGGAGACTAGGCGGTTATACCTCTTCCTTTTCTGGCATATTAGTACTTATAGCCGGGCTCTATATAACCTACACTTCAAAAACAACAGAAAACATTCAGTTTTATACTAACCTAATTTTCTTTGCAGCCTCAATGTGGATTATTGCTTCTGTGATATATGCTTCTGTAAAAGAGTTTCCCACTCCTATTGAAAATGAGGCTGGCGAGCAAAACAGTATAGCAGATAATCTTAAACTATTAAAAGATGATAAACATCTACGAGATTTTGTTATAGCAAGATCTCTTTTGCTCTGCTCTGCACTCTCTGCACCGTTTTATGTTACTGTTGCACAAAATAGTGTAAAAGACACCAGTTATTTACTAGGCTTACTTATTATATCAAATGGCCTTGCATCTATCGTGAGCTCTCCGTACTGGGGTAAACTGGCAGATAAGTCTAGTAAAAACACAATGGCTTATGCCGTTACCATAGCATCGCTTTGTGGTTTAATCCTTTTTTTGATAATCACATTTGCTGGTGATTTTAAAACGCAACTCTGGCTATACCCTATTGCTTTCTTTGTTTTAGGAGTTGCTCATAGCGGTGTGCGTCAAGGGAGAAAAACCTACATTATAGATATGGCAAGTGGTAATGAGAGAACAAATTATGTCTCTGTAAGTAATACAATTATAGGTCTTATACTTCTAGTCACTGGTGGTCTAAGTGCTGTATTATCACTAGTCTCTGTTGAGAGTGTGATACTTGCACTATCCATAATAGGACTTCTGGGAGCTGTAAAAAGCTATAGATTACCTAATGTAGAAAAAACCACAGGAGATACTAATTAAGAAATGCTCATAGTTACGCTTTCGCGAAAGCGTAATACTGTAAGAACCATCAAAAATAAAGGGCTATCTGAGAAGATAGCCCTTTATACAGCTCAATAACCTTAAAAATTGAGCTGCTCTATAGACAGGTGTAACAATCTCCCTCTAAAGCATAGAGTTGATTGATTTCAGTAGGATTTAAAGTACTGTTATAAACTCTAAGGTCATCTAGATGACCTTGAAAGCCCTGTCCAAGTGTGTATACATTAAGCGCTGTGTTGCCTATATCTAGCGTTGCATTTATTACCTCATTACGTAAAATGCCATCCCTATAAAGCTTTACAGTGTTACCCTCATCTACGGTAACAACTAGGTGATGCCAGTCTGTATTATTCCAAGCAACGTCTGTCTCGTTTGCCCAGTCTTCATCCCATATGCTAAAGTTTCCAGATGAAAACAAAGGTGTGTTTAAGTCATATACTCCCAGCTGAAAGCCTTCTCCCGTTGTGGTTCCTTTTTGAAAAAACACCTCGTAATCTCCTGCAATTTCATTCTGCATTTTAAACCATATACTTATAGAATATGCATTTCCTTGTACAAGCATATTTTCATCTGTCACTGGTATAGTAAAGTCGTCTTGTGAGAAAGCGATAGAACAGTGGTCGTTACCATCTCTATCTACCACGCACTCATTAAGAGCATTCTCATTGTAATAACCACTTATAAGCTCAAGTGGATACTCAGAAAGTGGCATATATATAATAGCATCTTCCAAGTATAATTGTGGATTATCACAACAATCTACCACAGTGAGGTCTAAGAATATAATTTTATATGCACTAGGATCACTAAGTAAACTTATACGTGACCAGATTACTATATCACCAGTAAACTCATACGTTTCTGGATTTGGAATAGCATTTATCTCTGCCATTGCATCTGCTTCAGAAATGTAGTAATCTACATTTACCTCTGTGGTATCACAACCTAAAAGAGCTGCTTCAAGATCTAGGCTACCTTCATTTGTAGTACCGTTATCACAAACACCCAGTATGGAACTTGTAAAACAGTCAAGTGGTTCATTAAAACAGTTACGTTCAAAAACTAGTGTGTTATCACCTCGCTGCATTAATAATGTGGTGGCGCTGCACTCTGTAACTATCCAGTCGCCTTGTAACTCTTGACTAAGCACCGCGATACTCGGAAAAGAGAGTACACCTCCTTGATCAGACTGTGAGGTAGACCAGGTAGACTCAACAAATGTATTTACATCATAAAAGAACATATAACCATTATCTACACTAAAGAAAAAGGTATAATTACTTAACGTATTTTCATCATTATATGATGTGATTTGCCAGTAACAGCTTGTGAGATATTGATCTATTTGCTCTTCTGGGCAGCCTTGTTGTGTCTCGAAGTCTATACCATCATCTTCATCACAACTTGAGATAGCAGTAGCAAGTGCCTCTTCTAGTTCATTATAATTTACTATTTCTGTACTTGTACTGTCGTGGTTAATAAGAGTGATGGGAAACGTAAGTCCTATCACCGTACTTGTACCTGTATACGTGTTTATAAACTCAAGTATTTCTGCGTCACTCGTAACGGTAACAGTCGTCGCTACTTGAAACTCTGGGTCAAACGTATTAAACGTGATTGGGTAATCAAAGTCTACACATTCTATATCTATATCTGCAATACTAGGGTCACTACAAGTTGCTACAAGCGCATCCATTTCATCTTGTGAGCTAGCAGTAACCACCTCGTGGTTCATTAAAATTACATCTACTGGATAGTTTATCGTAATAGAATCTGCAGGGTTTTCATAATGATACTCCTCTACCGTGATAAGATCTTCTTCATTTTCTACTGTAAACGTAGATGGTCCTAACTCTATAGTCATAGGCAGTACCATCTCGAGACAGCTCGCTCTGTCTATGATATTATCTACAGAGCCATCATTAAGTGCTACATTATTAATATACTGTAATAACTGTGCGCTCGCATTTGCCTCGTCTATAACGTCAACAAAGTCTTCATCTTGAGATAAGTCATCTTGACAACTAGAGGTACCTAAAAGCACTCCTAGTAAAAGAAGGCTTGTAGTGATAAAATGCAAAGACAGTTTTTTAGTACTCATAATTTGGTAATCGATTCTATGATTACAATTATAGAACATCTAGATTTAAAAAACTCCTACCTAACCGCAGTAATTATGTACGTTTATTTAATATTGCACTATTAATGAGCACAAAAAACACAGAAGGCGTATGTAAGGAAACTGTTTATAACAGAGTCTTTATGGCGCATTCTAAAAACCTCTTTAATTTTCTATATTACAAGTACGGGAGCCTCTACAGCCCTGAAGATAAGGTGCAAGAAGCATTTGTGAAGTTATGGGAAAATTGCTCAAAAGTACCTGAAGAAAAAGCAAAAAGTTACCTCTTTACCATTGCAAATAATCTCACGTTAAATGCTTATGCACATCAAAAGGTTGTTTTAAAGTTTCAGAAAACGAAACCTCAAAATTATACAAATGAGTCGCCAGAGTTTGTGCTTGAAGAACAAGAATACAATGCAAGATTACAAGCGGCCATTGCAAAACTAAGTGAGGCACAACGCAGCGCATTTCTATTAAACAGAATAGAAGGTAAAAAACATAAAGAAATAGCAGAGATGCTAGGCATCTCAAAAAAGGCTGTAGAAAAGCGCATCTACGGGGCGCTGGCAAAGCTTAAAAAAGAAATTACAGAACTTAAGTAGGACTTTCTCAACACACACTGTTATATACACAGGTAATACTATGGAAAGAGAACAATTAATAACAAAGTGGTTAGACAATGAGCTGTCTGAGGCAGAGCTTCAGGAGTTTAAGCGTCTTGAGGATTACGAAGATCTTGTGCGTATCGCAGAGACCACAAAACAGCTTGTACCACCAGCATATAAGGCTACACAAGAGTATGAGAGATTACAGACTAGCTTAGACACCAAGAAAAAATCTGGAATAATCTATCTCAAGCCATTTCTTAAAGTCGCAGCAATTCTCATCTTGTTTGCAGGTATTTATTATGCTACTACATTATCACAACAAACCGTTGAGATAACAACTGCCATTGCTCAAAAAGAGGTTGTGACTTTACCAGATAATTCTATTGTTACGATTAATGCAATGTCTGATTTATATTATGATCCAGCGACTTGGGATGAATTTAGAGCTGTGACACTAGATGGCGAAGCCTACTTTCAGGTGGCAAAGGGTGCTACATTTAGCGTTGAGACTTCTAATGGTGTGATTTCAGTACTAGGGACCCAGTTTAATGTGCGCAATAGAGATGATAAGTTTGAAGTATACTGCTACGAGGGATCAGTACAAGTTGATACTGGTGAGCATACTGTGATATTAAAACCTGGAGACCGCTTTCGCGAAAGCGTAAAAATAGCTAGTACAAATACAAGTACTGCGCTATCTCAACCCTCTTGGATAGTTAATGAAACCTCGTTTGAAAAAACACCTCTAGGTGAAGTACTTAAAGAATTTGAGAGACATTATAACGTAACTGTATCTTTAGATAAAGAAGTAGAAAACCTACTCTTTACAGGTACATTTACACATCTTGATATGGAGATTGCTTTAAAGTCAATAAGCTTACCGTTTAATTTATCCCATAAAAAACAGGGAAATAAGGTAACTTTATCACGTGACTAAAAAAAGTGTACTTACATTCTTCACTTTACTTTGTTGTTTATTTTTTTCTGATCTAAAATCTCAAGAACAAAATACAGCAACGCTTCCGCTAGCTACAGTTTTAAATAATCTAGAGGCTATTTTTAATGTAAGCTTTTCTTATGCAGATCATATTGTAGCTCCCACATATATAAAAGATATATCTAAAGGGTCTACACTCACGAAAGCACTTGAATATATTGAGAACAATACAGATCTCACTTTTGATTTTCTTAATGAGCGATTTATAGTTATTACAGAAAATATCATTAATGAGGTACAAGAGCTTGACCAGATTTACATCTCAAACCTTCTTACTACCGGGATTTCAAAATCCAGATCTGGAATCACGCGTATCATCCCAGAACAATTTGGGATACTACCAGGCATAATAGAACCTGATGTTTTGCAAGCTGTACAAGCATTACCCGGTATTTTTAGCACAGAAGAAACTGTGTCTGATGTAAATATACGTGGAGGCACAAATGATCAAAATCTTATCTTATGGGACGGTATTAAAATGTATCAATCTGGACATTTTTTTGGTCTTATATCTGCCTTTAATCCTTACTTAACAAAGCGTGTAGAAGTTATTAAAAATGGCACAAGCGCACGATACGGAGATGGTGTATCTGGTACTATAAATATTGAACTAGATGATAAAGTCGCTACAGATTATGAGGGCAGTGTGAGTGCTAACTTGCTTCATCTTAAAGGATTTGCTACACTTCCGGTCTCAAAAAAACTTACCCTCTCTCTTTCTGCAAGACGCTCTAATACTGATTTCATACAAAGCCCTACATATACAAGCTATACCGATCGTATTTTTCAAGATACAGACTTGAGTATAAATAGTGATAAAGAATCACAAGTCTCAGATCTCAATTTTTACTTTTATGATGTAAGTACAAATCTTATTTATGATATTTCAAAAAAGGACAAACTTAAGCTTAGTGCAACCACAATCTATAATAAGTTAGGGTATGATGAGACCATTAGAGCCTTAGAAATAAATGAGCGTAGCGGTATTAACCAGAGTAACAATGGTGCAAGACTAGTTTACACCAGAAACTGGAACAAAAAACACACGACAGATGTAGAGCTTTATCTATCAAATTACAATCTTAATGCACGTAATTTTAACTTAGAAAACGGACAACAACTAGATCAAGAAAACGAAGTACTAGATGTAGGAGTAAAACTTCAGCTAAGCAGCAAACTCTCCGATACCTTTATCTGGAACAATGGCTATCAATTTACAGAGGTGGGCGCACGTAACTTAGCACAAACTAATAGGCCCATCTTTTTTAGTAATGAGCGCGACGTAATACGTACACATAGCCTCTATTCTGAACTTTCTTACCTCTCTCCCTCAAAAGGGACACAATTTATAACGGGAGTAAGAGGTAATTATCTCGATACTTTTAATACCCTCATTATAGAGCCTAGAGTACGCTTTAGCCAGCGGTTTTTGAGTTTTTTAAAAATAAGTGCTTTGGGAGAGTTTAAAAGTCAGTCTATTTTTCAAATAATTGATCAACCAAATGACTTTTTAGGATTGCAACGTAGTCGCTGGATTGCGGCAAATGATGATTCGTTTCCTATTTTAAAAAGCAAACAAGCTTCTGTAAGCCTTGACTATACAAAGAGTAAATGGCTGTTAAGTGTAGAAGGATATATTAAAAATGTAGATGGAATTTCTTCACGTAGTCAAGGTTTTCAAAATCAGTTTCAATTTACAAATGCGGTAGGCTCATATGATGTGATGGGTATAGACTTTTTGGTAAACAAACAGTTTCAAAAATTTGGAACCTGGCTCTCCTACTCTTTTAGTAAGAATAATTTTGATTTTGAGAGTTTAAATAATGGTAGACGCTTCCCAAATAATACAGATATAAGGCACTCACTCACCTACGGCTCTACTTATACTATTAATGATTTTAAATTTTCACTAGGCTTTAACTGGCGTACGGGTACACCTCTCACCAGCCCAAGAGAAGAAAACCCTATTGTAGATGGTCAAATCATATATGACCTACCTAACAGTAGTGTTTCAGATAGCTTTTTGAGATTTGACGTATCTGCTATTTATAAATTTGAGCTGTTTTCTAAAAATGTACAAGTAGGAGCCTCTATATGGAATTTACTAGACAACAATAATATACTCAACACCTATTATCTCATAAATAGCAATGATGAAATTCAAAAAATTACAGTAAAATCTTTAGGCATCACTCCTAACTTTAGTCTTCAGTACAGTTTTTAATACGTTATAGCAGCAGCAACGTGTTTGCCTGGCAGCTTGCTCCTACCATTTAAGAAATCGAGTTCTATAATAAAATTACACTGTACTACCTCTCCCCCTAGCTCCTCAATCATTGCAACTACCGCAGCAGCCGTTCCTCCCGTTGCGAGTACATCATCGTGTAATAACACTTTATCTCCCGGCTTTATAGCGTCACTGTGCATCTCTAGTACATCTGTACCATACTCGAGATCATAATCTTTCTTAATGGTAGTATAAGGTAGTTTATTAGGCTTGCGTACGGGTACAAATCCAGCATTGAGTCTTTTTGCAAGTAGTGGTCCATAAAAGAAACCTCTCGCTTCAATTCCTACCACAACATCTATTGCTACTTCTGGCACTAGTGTGTATAGAATTTCTTCCGCTTTCGCGAAAGCGGTCTTATCTCCCAGCAGAGGTGTTATATCTTTAAAAGTAATTCCTTCTTTAGGAAAGTCTTGAACGTCTCTTATGTAGTCTGAAATTTGCATAGATAAAGCGAGTATTTATAGTACTAAGATATACAAAAGTTTGTGCTATAAATTAATCAATATTGTAAAACGCTGAATGAATGACAACTATCGTTTTGAGTTTAAAACAATCTCATTTTTTTTATCTTTTTCTTGTGTGTAACAATAAAATGATTGTATATTTGCACCCCGAAACAAACAAGTAATTATTGTTTCTAAAAGGCCTCGTGGCGCAACTGAATAGCGCACTTGATTACGGCTCAAGAGGTTACAGGTTTGAATCCTGTCGAGGTCACAAAAACCTTACAATCAAATGATTGTAAGGTTTTTTTTATTTCTACACATTCTTATAATTGAACTTTTACATCTTAGCCGTGGCTACGAGTTCAAATTGTATAATCCCACCGTCTATACTTGCTTTTATAAGTCTCCCATCTTTATAGAAGTAAAGGTTTTCTCGGCCTTTGGCATTTACCTTTTTATACGAGTGATTACCCAGCGCTACTAGTTTATTAATACTTCCATCCTGCTCAGAATAACAGCTTGTTATAGTTGTGGGTTGTTCAAAATATAATTGGATGGTCGTATAATTAATAGGTTCTTTATAAAACTGAGGTCTTTTATTATCTCTAGAGATTATAAAAAGGCTGTCTTGTTTTCTTGTATATGTTTGAGCACGCGGTTTATCATTTACAAAAATATCAACGTCTGAGGTTTGTAGTAGCCCACTCTCAAATAACACCTTATAATTATAGTTTATTTGTGTTTCCCATATAATCGTTGCTGTAATATTTGTGGTGCTCTGGTAAAGAGTTTTGTTGTCATCTATGGTTTTTTCGGCTTTTAAACTCCCTATAACTTTATTGTTATGTATTATATCAAAGTAGCGGTTTTCTACTTGTGTAGCACTTGTAGACCAAGAGCTAACTAGCATAAAAATTAGAAAAATATAATAACGCATAGCAATGTATTATGATTTGTAAGGTGTGATACAAATTACCAGTATATATAAGTTTTAAACACTGACCAAAGTCATTTTAGAGTTAATAAGATGGTCATAATTTTGAGAAAAATAAACCTATGAAATCTATACTACTCCCTACCGATTTTTCTAATAATGCACTTAGTGCAATACAATATGCAATTAAGTTATATGCACAAGAAAATTGCACATTTTATATATTTCACGCGTGGTCTTTCCCTACTGATAGCAACAGAGCAACTATCACCTCACATTATGTAGAAGAGATGAAGGAAGCTTCAGAAAAAAAATTGTCTGCTTATAAAGATCAAATAGCACAATCACATAAAAACGCACAACATACATTTAGGGCTGTACACACAGATACCTCGCTACTTAATGGCATTGAAGCGAGCATTAACCAACATAACATTGACCTTATTGTAATGGGCACCAAAGGAGCTACAGGAGCAAAAGAGCTTTTTTTTGGGAGTAATACCATTAAGGTTGTCAAAAATACTAAACGATGTGACGTACTTATTATACCAGATAATTATCAATTTGAACCACTACAGCAAATAGCCTTTCCCACAGATTTTACACGTTCGTTTGATAATGATATTGCTCCATTAAAAAAAACATCTGCGCTTGACGATACTACAATTCAAATACTACATATAGGCGATAAACAGAGTCTACATATAGAACAACTCAACAATTTAAATTCTTTAAAGCGATTATTACACCCTATTGAAACAGATATAAATTATGTAGAAGCAACTGCAAAAAAGAGAATGCTTATAGGATCCTTTATAGAAGATTTTAATATCGATATGTTAGTAATGATTGTATACAAGCATAACTTTATAGAGAACCTTATAAACGAGCCAGTAGTAAATAAACTAGGGAGTAAGGCAGCTGTCCCTTTCTATATTATTAAAAGTAAAAATGAGTAAGTCTATATTTATCTACTCTTAAATAGTTTTTCTATTGCTTTTATAAACTTGTTTTCTAGGTCATCTAGAGATTTTGGTGCTACAGCTTTTAAGGTAGTTGTAGCAATAGGCTTATCTTCTGAGGTTGTGGCAATATCATATACAGCTGCCTCGATGATATAGGTGACAACTTCTTTTTTATCATATGAAAGATCTTGTGAAGACGAGCTCCCCATTCTAAGTGGTTCTAGGGAGTTCATATAATTATGCAGAGACTTTGATAGTACCGTATCTACAGTAATAGACTTACGTGAGGCAAAAAGAATCTTGTCAATATTTTTTGATTTGCAGTTTACAATAAACTGTTCTATCTCTGTTTGAGTACGTTCTTCCTTATAGACTACATCTGGAAAAACTTCGTGCATTTTGTAAGGAACGATACCTTCTGCCTGCATTATAACAGCCATCTTGTTTTCAAATCTGTTTTGAAGCTCTTTATCTTCTGTATTTCCAAAAATGAGAATACGATCTAGACTTGCCTCCTTAAAAGCGTCAGAAACATATTGAGAAGGTATCAATTTACTTGATGTACAACTGCTTAAAAAAAGTAGAACAAGTACATAACGTATTGCTATTTTCATAATCTGAGGATTGATTTATAGAACTATAATTTACAATATATCTCACAACTCACCTCTATAAAGAGCTTACTTAAGATAAGTTAAACGAAATTTTAATTCCCTCAATAATCATCCCAGTACCTATTATACCAATGATTAATCCCATAATCTTACCTATCACAGAGATCACATTATTACCTAAGACTTTTACGATAAAATCGCTCGCACGAAAGGTGATATAAGTTAATAAGCACATTAAACCAAAAATGAAAATCACAAGACCTATTTGCATATAACTCGCATCTGCAACAGAGTTCATTGCAGTAACAATTGTACCGGGTCCCGCGATAATAGGTATAGCTAGAGGTGATATTGCAATATTTTCATCTACATCTACCGTTTTGAGGTGCTTTACACTAGACTTCTTAGACTGAAGTAAATCAAAACCTATAAGAAAGACGAGTATCCCTCCAAAAATTTTAAAAGCAGGTATGGTGATATCAAATAATTCAAAAATAAACTTACCTAATAGTACAAACAGTGCTACGATAATGAAGGCCACTATTGTTGCTCTTTTATTAATATCCCTTTTTACCTTCTTACTGGCACCCTCTGTAAGCGACAAAAAAATTGTCATATTTGATATAGGATTTGTAATGGCAAAAAAACCGGTAAATACGGTTAAAGAAAAAGTAAGAAGATCCTCCATTATTGCGAGTGTTTGTGATTTATTAGACCATTTTCAATTTAGAAAAATTGCTCTATTTTAAAAATCATTAAGGCATACTAATGTACTATAAATAGTCATAATTGATGTTTTTTGTAGTACGCTTTCGCGAAAGCGTAAAAAGAAGCTTGCAAACTAGCTTAATTTTAATGTAGATTCCCTTACTATAAGTTCCGTGTTAATCTCTACGGTTTTACTAGTGGTCATTTCTGTATCGCTCTCATTCTCTATCTCGCTAATAAGATATGATACTGCAGTCTTCCCTATCAAATTACCAGGCTGACTTACAGTAGTGAGATTAGGCTCTACTATTTTTGAGCTTTTAGAATTACTGAAGCCTACAACGGCAATCTCCTCTGGGATTCTAATATTTGATTTATTAAGAGTCTGTATGACCCCTATTGCGGCACTATCTGTTATTGCAAAAATAGCATCTGGTCTTTTTTTGAGACTTAATAAAATATTAGTCATACGCTTCCCTTGATTTAGAGAGATGTCATCTACACTTAATATAATTTTATCGTCTACAGCAATATTATGAGCTTCTAGGGCTTTTATATATCCTTTATAACGCTTCTGTGAGGTATAAGAAAACTCACCTTCTTTTAAAATAGCTATTCTTCTCTTTCCTATATTAATAAGATGCTCTACTGCATTATAAGCGGCTTGCTCATCGTTTATAGTTACTTGAGTACAAGGTATTTTTTCTGAGACTTTATCAAATAATATTAGTGGTACTGTATGTGCGATGGGTAATATGGTATCTATATTGCGAGTGGTCTTTGTAAGATTTGCTAGTATACCATCTACCCCAAACTGAATCATAGTGTTAAGCATCTCATTCTGGATGTCTACATCGTTATTGGACTCAGATATAATAACACGATATCCCTTTACAGCGGCCTCTTCTAATATGCCCCTCACGATAGTAGTTGTAAAATAGTGTGTTATTGTAGGTACAATGACACCTATTATATTAGACTTATGTTTTCTAAAGCCCTTTGCAAATATATTAGGCACATAGTGCAACTTCTTTGCAAGCTGCTTCACTTTTGCCTTTGTCTCCTTATTTATATCTGGATGATCATTAAGTGCTCTTGAAACTGTAGATATTGAGATATTTAATCTTCTCGCTATAGTTTTAAGAGTAGTTACCTCTTTTTTCATCATCTAAAAATAATAAAATTGCAAACGTTACCGCAAACGTTTGCATAATAATAAAGTAAAAAAGCGATGTGATAATTATGAATATGAAAATATATTTACTTTCAAAACCAATTAAGTGTATTATTTAATAATACATCCCTTTAACGATAACCCTATGACAACATTACAGCAAAGAGCGATTGATGTATTAAATAAAAACTGGAAAGATGCCTTTAGTATTCCTTGTGCAAACCTCTACCCTTTTCAATGGTTTTGGGACTCTGGCTTGATTGCTATTGGTTTTGCCCATTTTGATATGCCTAAGGCAGAAAAAGAGATAGAAACACTACTAGATGCACAGTGGGATAATGGGTTTATACCTCACATCATTTTTCATACAGAAACAGACACCTATTTTCCAGGAGCAGATTTTCATAAATCAAGCTTACATCCACAGTCTTCAAAAAAATATAAATCTACTGGAATGACCCAACCTCCAGTTACAGGATTTGTACTTAAAGAACTCTATGATACCAGTGTTAACAAAAAAGCTTCACTAGCCTTTATACAATCTGTAATAGATAAGGTATATCACAATCACAAATACTTTTATAATAAACGTGACCCTCAAGATGAGGGACTTGTCTACATTTATCACAACTGGGAGTCTGGCACAGATAACTCTCCTATATGGGATGATATCTGGAAAACAATGAATCCGCCAGATTATAACTTTGAGAGAAAAGATACTACACACGTAGATGCCGCTCAGAGACCATCAAAAAGAGAATATGACCACTATGTTCACATTATTGAGATTGCAAAAGCACATAACTATGATGATGCAAAAATTGCAGAGCTGTCTCCTTTTCTCGTACAAGACCCTCTTTTTAATGCAGTTCTTATAAAGTCTAATAAATGTCTTATCGAATTGTATAAACTGTTAGGAGGTAACGATGATAAAATTGGACAACTCAAAAAATGGCAAGACAAGGCTGTAAAGTCATTTGATAACAAGTTATTTGATAAAGAGATGGGTGCATACGTTCACTACGACTTACGTAATGAAAAGCCGCTACCCTATCTATCCTCATCATCATTTGCTCCTTTATTTGCCGGTATTCCTTCACGAGAACGTGCAGAAACAATGGTGCAGACTATGATGAAAAAATTTGGAGGTGACCATCAATATCTATGTGCATCATTTGATCCTACTAGCGAGCGCTTTAATCCAAAAAAGTACTGGAGAGGACCAGTATGGGTGAACCTCAACTGGATGCTTTATAAGGGTCTCATCTCTTATGGATACAATGATATCGCAGCGCGCGTAAAAGAAGATACCATTGCTCTTATAGAAAAAAATGGTTTTTATGAATATTTTGACTCAAGAAAGGAAATGCACACGGACGGCAGCGGCGGTTATGGTGGTAATGACTTTTCTTGGAGTGCAGCGCTATTAATAGATTTATTGAGCAAAGATTAAAACATACCAAGTTCCCCCATTTACTCTAAGTATGTATCTCCCTGTAGGTTCTTATAAGAAGTCTAATACATTACTTTTAAGTATTTTACAGGGAGTATTACGCTTTCGCGAAAGCGTAAATATCACAACTACTAATCATCAAAGCATAAGAAATGAATTATATAGATTACATTATCATTGTCGTGTATCTCCTCGGTTTCTTAGGAATAGGCTATTTCTTTAAAGAAAACAACAACTCAAAAGATTACTTTCTAGGAGGGCAGTCTATGGGGTGGTTTCCGCTCAGTTTATCGACTATGGCTACACAGCTGTCTGCCATAAGTTTTATTTCGGCACCGGCATTTGTAGGGCTTAAAGATGGTGGAGGTTTACAGTGGTTAACTTATGAGTTTGGAGTACCACTGGCTATGGCGTTCTTGCTTATAGCTATAATCCCGTCTTTAT
Source organism: uncultured Dokdonia sp. (assembly GCF_947496725.1). Taxonomy (GTDB): domain Bacteria; phylum Bacteroidota; class Bacteroidia; order Flavobacteriales; family Flavobacteriaceae; genus Dokdonia. The sequence goes on along the minus strand of NZ_CANMDS010000003.1, from coordinate 119,407 downwards.
ATAAGTCTGGTATCGTAAGTGTTTATGAGTATCTAGAAAAAAGATTTGACGCCTCCTCACGCTTGCTTATAAGTTTTGTATTCCAGATAAGTAGATCTGTTGCGACAGGTGTGATGGTGTATACTATGGCGCTTATTTTACAAGCCACTATTGGTATAGATTTCTGGATTTCTGTGCTTATTATAGGTGTCATCACGATGATATATTCTTTTCAAGGTGGTATGAAGGCTGTGATATGGGGAGATGTGATACAAATGTGTATTCTCTTTTTTGGTATTATAGTGTGTCTTGTTTATGGAATAAGTGAGCTAGGTGGTTTTGAAAACTTCTTGACTAATGTAGATCAAGATAGGCTTACCGCTGTAGATTTTTCTAAGTGGGGATTTGATAATGCAGATAAGAATGATGAATTTGGGTTCTGGCCTATGGTAATAGGAGGTTTCTTTTTATACGCCTCATATTACGGTACAGATCAAACACAGTCGCAGCGCCTTCTCTCTGCAAAAGGAATGCCTACCATAAAGAAATTACTACTTGCAAATGGCCTCTTTAGATTCCCCATAACGCTTACCTATTGTATAATGGGTCTCGTGCTAGGAACCCTACTTATACAAGACGCAGGTTTTCAAGAGCTTTTAGATAGTGTGTATCAAACTAACATTTCTTCCTTAGAAGGTAAAAAAGCAGATTTGATGGTGCCTGTTTTTATCATCAAGTATTTACCTAATGGTATTATAGGTATTCTTATAGTGGCAATTATGTCTGCAGCGATGTCTTCATTGAGTTCTACGGTAAACTCGCTATCTGCAGTGACTCTTGAGGATTTTATTAAACGTTTTAAACCTAATATGACAGATAAGCAATATGTAATGAACTCTCGTTTACTTTCGGTATTCTGGGGGCTAGTATGTTTATTTTTTGCCTTTTTTGCAGGTAGTATAGAAGGTACTGTAATAGAAGTTATTAATAAAATAAGCTCCATCTTTTATGGACCTATTCTTGCCGCATTTATACTTGCTATATTAACTAAGAAGACACACGCCCTAGGCGCAAACATAGGTATTGTAGCGGGTGTACTCTTTAATATGTATTTATGGCTTTATGTACCTGCCATATTCTGGTTCTGGTGGAACGCTATAGGATGTATTGTTACTATGGCAGTAGCTTACAGTATAAGTCTCATTATAAAACGAGAGCGCAAAGAAGGTCTTGAAGTCTTCTTCTATAAAGCAGGGAAAAGAGAAGTAATTATCCTCTTGAGCTACTTTATAGTTATTGTGATTCTTGCAATGTCTATGCAACGTATTTTAAGCTAATTTGAGATATTGTGAAGATAGTTTTAGCACCAGATAAGTTCAAAAATTCCCTTACAGGATTACAGTTTTGTGATGCCGTAATAAATGGGATACATTCTGTTTGCACAGATATTGATATACTTAAACTTCCTCTGGCAGATGGTGGAGATGGTACCATAGAGGTTGTAAACTATTATCTTAAAGGTGAGCATATAGATGTAGCTGTAAGTAATCCTTTTTTTGAAAAAGTAATAGCCACTTACCTATATGCATCACAAACTCAAACAGCCTTTATAGAAATGGCAGAAGCTTCTGGAGTAAAATTACTCTCAGAGCAGCAATTAGATTGTAAAAACGCAACCACCTTAGGCACTGGTGAGATGATTGTAGATGCTATAAATAAAGGCGCTACAACAATTATACTAGGTATAGGCGGTAGTGCAACAAATGACTGTGGTATGGGTATGGCTACAGCATTAGGATATCAGTTTCTAGATAAAAATGGCAACACAGTACATCCCATAGGTGCAAATCTCTCTAGCGTTGTCACAATAGACGCTAGTGCAATACACCCAGGTCTTGCAAATGTAAATTTTGAAATCGCCTGTGATGTAAAAAACCCCCTTTACGGCACAAACGGTGCTGCCCAGGTTTATGCAGCTCAAAAGGGAGCAACACGAGATGATATCACTTTGCTAGACCAAGGACTTAAAGATATAGCGCAAGTAATAGAGAACCATTTTAATATAAACCCACAACTTATAGAAGGTGCAGGTGCTGCTGGTGGTATGGGCATAGCCGCAAAGATTTTTTTGAATGGTAAGCTTAGCCCGGGCATAGACCTTATAAAATCACTTTCAGATTTTGACAATCGTATCAAAGATGCAGACTGGATTATCACTGGTGAGGGTAAATTAGACAGCCAGACACTCTCTGGAAAGACCATTCAAGGAGTAATCACTTCTGCAAAAAGAAACAACAGTAAAGTTGCCGCTTTCTGTGGGGCAATTGATCTTGATAAAATTGAACTAGAGCATATAGGGATTGTATATGCAGCCTCTGTAATGGAAAAAGCTAGAGATCTTAATGACGCTTTCGCGAAAGCGGAATACCATCTACAACACATAGCAAGCACATTTGCAACAAAATACTTATAAAGATGACACTCTATCCCCTTAAATTCACCCCCGTTTACAGCTATCGTATTTGGGGAGGTGAAAAATTAAAAACTGAACTCAATAAAAACTATGAGCAAAACTCAATAGGTAAATCTTGGGAAGTGTCTGGTGTGCCAGGTAACGAGACTAAGGTGAGTGAAGGACCATTATCCGGAAAAACCCTAAAAGATCTGATAGAAACCTATAAGGATGAGCTAGTAGGTCAAAGTGTTTATGACAACTTTGGTTCGACATTTCCGCTATTAATCAAATTTATAGATGCAAAAAGTCCATTATCAATACAAGTTCACCCTAACGATGACCTCGCAAGACAAAGACATAACTCGTATGGAAAAAACGAGATGTGGTACGTTATGCAGGCCGAAAAAGATGCCGAACTTATAGTAGGATTTAATAAGAGAGTCTCTCAAGAAAACTATCAAGAACATTTGCAAGACAACACGCTCCCAGAAATTCTTAACACCGAAAAAGTAAAAGAAGGTAGTGCTTATTACATTCCTGCAGGACGAGTACACGCCATAGGTGCGGGAGTATTACTTGCCGAAATACAACAAACCTCAGATATCACCTACCGGATTTATGATTATGACAGAGTAGATAAAACCACTGGTAAAAAGAGAGACTTACATACCAATCTAGCGCTAGACGCTATAGATTATAATCATTATGCCTCTTATGCAACAGGTTATGAAACCTGCCCTAATAAGGTTAATAAACTGATTTTTAGCCCATACTTTAAAACGAACTCATTACATCTAAAAGATAGTTTCTCTAGAGATCTCAGCTCCATAAAATCATTTGTGATATATATATGTGTAGAAGGAAAGACTAGTTTACAATGTTTTAATACTACTTATGAACTTAGTAAAGGTGAGACTATTTTAATTCCAGCTACTATAGAGCATATAGACTTTATAACAAAAGGTGTAAAGTTACTAGAAGTACATATTACGTAGCTCTTACCCTCTCGTACATAACTATAAATTAATTCTTAAAAACGGCGATGAGGAATTTAAAAAAACAATCCGCAAACAACTTTTTATAGTTGATGCGGATTTATTTATGATCTAATAGTTCTACTCTGTAATGCTTAATCTATTTAATGTAACAATAACAACAACGTACATTATTAGGTTTACATCACAGTGATACCCTAGATCTATTTCTTAATCAATATACACTTCTAAAAACTTTGCATTCTGAGCAAAAAATGAAGCTTCATCACATTGTGCTGGTAAGAGAATAGTTTCGCCCATAGATATAATTTCTGTTTTATCATTTACAGTTACAGATGCTGTACCCTCTACACACATAAGAATAACAAACGAATCTAGGTTAGTAAATGATCTTTGAAATGTACTATTTACATTAAAGCTATTTGTTGTAAAATAATCACAAGCAACAACATTCTGTGATACATTATCTTCTACTTTGCAATCTTTCTTACACTCTTCAGTAAACTCCTTAGTAGCTGCTACAGACTGGTCTAGGTGTAAATCTCTTTTTTGACCTTCCTTATCTGTGCGATCCCAGTCATATACTCTATAGGTGATATCTGAGGTTTGCTGTATCTCTGCTGCGAGTACCCCCGCTCCTATGGCGTGTATCTTTCCTGCAGGGATAAAATATGCATCGCCTCTTGTTACTTTTTCTTTATTAAATACATCATATACATTATCTCCTGTCACATCACGTAAGATCTCTGTATTTGCATTTTTATCTTTAAGACCTAATATGATCTCTGCTTCTTCTTCGTGATCCATTATGTACCACATTTCGGTTTTACCGTATGAGTTATGATCTCTTTGTGCCATCTCATCATCTGGGTGTACTTGAACAGAAAGATTTGTCTTTGCATCTAGAAACTTTATAAGCAACGGAAACTCATTTCCAAATCGTTCATAATTTGCAGCTCCTACAAATTCACTTGTGTGGTTTTCTAAAAGAGAAACCAGTGATTCTCCCTCGTATAATCCGTTTGCTACCTGTGATATATTTCCTTCTACTCCAGATATTTCCCAGCTCTCACCAGTCGTATCGCTAGTACATTTCTTGTTAAGTACCGATTGTAGTTTAGATCCTCCCCAGATTTTTTCTTGAAGAATAGGCTCAAATTTTATTGGATAGATGTTCATAATAGTAGATTTGATGTGGATAATGATGTTTTATGGGGACTAGGAAACAGTAATTATTATGCTGCTATAGAAAATTCTTGAGACATAGTGTCTAATGCAAATTCTGTAGGGATTGCGCTGGCTGCTGTATTGCTTTGAAAAGCATAGTTCATCCAGATTTGTGTAAGATTCATTGGGATTTGTAAAGCGTCTTTCATTCCTAACTTAGAATCATCTACGTGTACCCATCTCATAAGTGGCTGCTCAAAGATGTTCGTCATTGTATTTTCTTTTCCTAGGTAGCTCTTAAGACGTAAGAAGATCTCAACATCAAACAACCATCTGCTAGTAAAAGCATTGTCATATACTACAGGCACGATGCTTCTTGTAAATACTTTTGCTCCACACTGCGTGTCTCTTATAGGTAATCCTAAGATTAATAAGATAAACTGCTTCACAAATTTTGAAAACATATTTCTCATAAAGTTACGCTCTATCTCACCGCTTCCTAAAGCGTTTCTAGAACCAAAAACTACGAGCTTTCCCTCAGTCTTCAGAGTTTTAACGAGGTCCTTAAAATCTCTGAAGTCTGTTGAGAGGTCTGCATCCATAAATCCTATCGTAGAGATAGTAGACTTGCTGTATAAGAATCTAGCTCCTGCTCTTACAGCGGTTGCTTTACCAGAGTTCTTTTTTACATCTACAATGCTTATTGCATTAGGCGCTTGTTCTTTCATACTATAAAGAACCTCTAGCGTTTTATCTTTACTTCCATCGTTTACAAAACATAGGTGGTAATCGCGGTTTTCTTTAATGAATTTTACAAATGCTTCTGTGTTAAGTCTCTTTTCTTCGTTGTAGCAAGGGATGATTATTCCAGTTTTCATAATGTGTGTTTTTGTGTGTTGTTATTGTTTTACAAGACAAACATACCCCCAGATTGCAGCTATTTTTTTGAATTTTCGATGGCTGGATTCTTTGTATCGACGGTTACCATTCGTCGAAGGATGAACCATTCATCGAAAGAACTATCTTTGAATCAGAATATTAAAAAGGGTATCTTTTCACTCCCAAATGAAACAGTCTAGAACTAACAAATATTTAGTAAGTGCCGTACTCCTCGGAATGATTTTCCACGGGACGGCTATGTTTTTTACTGTAGAGCGCACTTATGACGCTCTTATTCACCTGTTTTTTGCAAATCACTATGCGACTAACTGGTTTGAGCCGTGGAGTTATAGCTGGTATACTGGCTTTACAGTAATGGGATACCCACCACTGGTGCATCAAACTATAGGAGCACTCTCTTATATAGGTGGTCTTAAATTTGGGATGTTTACCGTCGCCCTCACGGGAGTCGTACTATTTATTACTGGAGTGTATCGCTTTACGATGGTGCTTATACCTAATAAAAAGGTCGCTGGTTATGCTGCGGTGCTAGCCGTATTTAGTTCTTCCTTTGTAGAAACGCTCCATATATTTGGGCAACTTCCTAGCATTATAGGTATCTCTGTATTAATGCATTGCCTGCCGGAGATATATCTCTGGGTAAAAACTGCACGCAAACGACACCTCTTTAAAGCACTGGCATTACTCTCGGTAACAGTTACTTCACATCACGTGACTCCTATCTTTGGTATGGTTTTCTTCATATTCCCGCTGTTAGGAATGGTGGTAATGGATGCCGCGAGAGAAAAGGTTAATAGTACAAAAGAGGTGACTGTTATCGCTTTCGCGAAAGCGGTATGGACCCACCTAAGACGCATCATCATATTTGGAGGATGTTCCTTGTTTCTTATCATCACGTGCATCTTACCGTATTGGGTAAATACTAAAAATAATCCCATCACGCAGGTGCCCATACCGCACGGGTCGCGTGACAGCTTTCTTGAAGTACTCTCCTCTGGACTGGTGTTCTTTGTGATCCCTTGGGGACTTTTAATGTTCTTGCTTCCTTATTTCTTTTATAGATATTATAGCAAGCGCCTTCTATTTTTTGGCATCTCATTTACTTTACTTTTTATTTTGGGTACTGGTGGTACTACACCTATACCGCTGGCAATGCTAGGCGAAAATGCCTTTAATATCCTTACACTAGACCGCTTTACATTATGGGCATCTATAATGGCACTGCCGGTTTTTGGCGAATTTTGTTATCGCTTTGTAGAGGGAGATTATAAGGACTACTTGCAAGAAAAATGGGGAACGCTGGTGCATAGAGCATCTGGAGCATTTTTATCACTACTATTTATTTTTATTGCCATTTTTACAATTACCCTAGGAAAATTTAGACCGAGCCAGCCAGATGTAATTAAGATGACGCCTATTGTAAACTTCTTAAATGAAGATGAGCATTATAAATGGCGTTACTTACCACTAGGTTTTGGAGACCAGATGGCGTGGCTCTCTGCACAAACTCAGGCAACCACGGTAGATGGAGATTACCACTCTGCTAGAAGGCTGCCAGAGCTTACCACACGAGCGGTAGAGCGTCTCGAAAACTCAAAATATAGAGGTATAGAAGGAATAGGCTCACTACAGCAGTTTCTTACGGTACCGGAGAAGTATCATTTAAAATATGTGTTTTCTAATGATAAATTTTATGACCCACTACTCTACTTTGCTGGCTGGCACAGATTAAGCTTACTAGAAAACGGTATTATGGTTTGGGAAAAAGCAGGTATTGCTCCCTTACCTAGTGTGCTGCCTAGAGAAGATGCACCGCTAGTTTTAAAGCTTATGTGGGGCATCATTCCATTCTCAACAGTAATACTCGCAATACTATTGCATCTAGGTGCCTTGTGGACGCGATCTTTTAATAGAAAAAATGAGCTTCCATTATATTTTGCATTTGCGGCAAAATACAAGCGAGCACCCTCCTTATTATACTGGGCTTCTATTTTATGGACGATTGTTTTACTCATTATAATAGCCTATGCAGGATATCTATTTTATGTAAAAAACACCACACAACTCTCTGCAAGAAATGTGGTCACGGCCTATTATGATGCTGTAGATTTTAAAGAGTTTGAGCGTGCGCACTCTTATCTTGATCCAGAGAGTGATAAAAAACTCTCCCAGTTTATGCTTGAGATATCAGTCTCAGATGGTCTGTTAAGTTCATATGCAAAGCTAGATAGCTTGCACATAGATATAACCCCTAAGACAGACACAACTGCACAAGGTGTCGTAGATGCCACCTGGATTACACCCCTCAAGGAGATACAAACTCAAGATGAGCTAGAGCTCATTAAGAAGAAAAGCAAGTGGTACATTATACCTCAAAAGGTAGATCCAGACATCCCACCAGAGCAATTACTCATACAAAGTGGCACTAGGTATTATAATCACGGTAAGCGTGCCGTCACCTCAGAGCAAACCTTTCACGAAGATGTACTTAAACAGCCCGTTGTAGAGGTACTCTCTGCAAGACTGGTACAGCTAGACACAACTTATGCTATTGTAGGCGAAATACAGAATGTAGATAATATCCCTGCAGATATCTCTGTGACAGGAGCTTTATATAATGAAGAAAATGAGGAGCTGGCAAGATTTAATGCAAAAGATGTAGTAAAGCATAAACTACTGCCTAAGGAAACAACGCTATATCGTATAAACTTTGAGGGTATTGCTTGGGCATCTGCGCTAGAAGAAAAGCCTACTACCTACGAGCCAGATACATTTACAGAGGTAGATCTTACCGATATCCCAGTAAACTTTGAGGTACAAGTAAGCGCAAACGTAGCAACAACAGATCTTTACCAAGCTGCAGACCTTTTTAATGTCACACAAAAAGACACAACCTTAAATGGTTTTCTCTTTAATACGAGTATAGAGGAAGCGACCATACCACAACTACTCATAGGTTATTATAATGAAGACAAGGAGTTGTTATGGGTAGAAAGCAGATATATAGATGAGAGTGTGCGCCAGCAACGCAAACGCCCTTTTTCTGAAGTACTTTATACAGATGCATTACCTACAGAGGTTGCATCTGGACTAGCTACGGCCTCTGTAAATGGACTACCTAACCAGAGTATCTCTGATAAGGTGGTGCCTCAACGCAATGATGCTGGGACTAACCGTACGTTTATATCTGTAGCAGGTATGCCGTATGCATATATCACCATCATCACAAATAACTATGTAGGTAATCCAAAATAATGAAGCGACACACCCACATATCGCATTTACTTTTATATATGAGTATACTCATATGCTTCGGTATGTCTAGTTGCAAAGAAGAACCCGTTGAAGTAACAGCTACGCCTATAACACTATCTATAAATAACATAGAGGATACTACAGTTACAGAAAAGGGAATCTACATTAGCACGATGGGTGACACTGCTATTGCCACGGGACAGGCTTATCTCATTCTCTCTAGCACCTATGCTACGATTGTTATAGAGCCCGAAGCGATTAATAATACACCACAGTTTTATATTCCTCCTAGTTTTACAAAACGTAGTGGTGTGGTAAATTATAGCCTATATCTTAATGATAATGTTACGCAAGAAGGAAGTTTTAGACTACTATCCAACCCTACTCAACTAGGCACTGTAGAAACTTATCTTGGGCCACGTAGTATTGTTGCAAATGTGCGTGACTACACGATGCTAGTGAGTATCCCTACAGATACACTAGATAACACGCTGCCAGATAATACAGAAGTGGCTCTCAAGTCACAGTTTAAATCTAAAATTACAACTACATCTCACGAGGTTACATCTGGCTTTGTGTGGAAACGTATTTATGCTCCACTCAAGACCGGCCGAGTAAGTACGGGAAGTACGATTGAAAATATTTCGTCTAAGGAGTTGGTAGCAGATGTATTTCCAGATGTTGCTCAAGATTTTACTATCACCGCAAGTAGTAATCACAACTATGCAGATGGTAATGAAATCATCACATTTAATAGTTCGCAAATACGCGATGCACACGGTAATGTAATGACAGACGGGACACTCGTCACCTTTTTTATGACAAATGCTACAGGTGCCCAATGGCAGATTACGGCGAGTACTATAAATGGGTACGCTTTCGCGAAAGCGTTACACCCACACTTCCCTACCACTTGGAATGTACGAGCAGCAGCGACAGGCATTGCACAGAGTAAAACCATTACTCAAGAGTTTACAGCTATCATAGACAGCATCCCAGCACCACAAATCACCGAAAGGAATCTAACTGTAGGCCCACTTACGAGCTACCTAGGCCAGCTAGTGCAAAATGGAATAGACGTACAAGTTACTGTAAACAATAACACCTACAACGGCTTAACCAAAAATGGATCTGCCGTCTTTTATTTAAAAGAAGAAGACTATCCAGCAGGAACATATAATGTAAACGTTGAGACCCTAGGACTCGAGGCTACATACAAAATCACCATTACAGATTGAAAACCAATAAAACGCTATATCGTATCTTAATCTTGGCTGGATTTATTCTCATAAATGCAGGTATCCTCTATGGTATCAGTCAGGTGATTGCTTTTTTAAACACGGGTGCAGACAGAAGTAAGATGCTTCACCTAGATGAAACAAAAGAGCGTCACTATGTCCCTCAGGTTACGTGGGAGTCTATTGAGAATCCTGGTAGACCTATGGAAGAAGCAAACCTTAAAAGCATAGAAGAAGATTATCTAGACGCTTGGTATGTAAAAAATAGAGCTTTTTACACAGGTGAAAATGCTGGAGTTTTTGATCATTTTACAGAGCAAGCCCGCGGAAAGGTTGAGGACTTAATCACCTTAAACAATGAGGCAAACGTATATATAGAAAGTACGACCCTCACCCATCATCTCTCGCTAGAATTTTATAGTGCAGACGGTACACTGGTTGTACTTACAGATCGCAATGTCACAGGTGTAGAACGAGTTTTTAAAAATGAGCAATTTCTAGTAGAGCGCTCTTTTAATGATGATTATAAAATCATACTATTACTGGAAGATGGCTTCTGGAGAGTGCGACATTTTGAAAAAGTAGCCTCACATCCAGTAGATGATGGTGAAAAAGAGACAATCCCGCTTGATCTTGCATTGTTAGAAGGAATTAACTATTACCCACAAGGGAGCCCTTGGGATACCTTTGGAGCTACGTTTAGTAAAGATACCCTCACCACAGATTTTAAAATTATTAATGATCTTAAGCTTAATTCTATAAGAGTCTTTGTTGGGTTTGAGGATTTTGGCAAAGCGCGTGTTCCGCGAGAAAAGCTTGAAAAACTCACATCACTTCTAGATGAAGCACAAGCAGCAAATCTTAAGGTTGTGGTCACCCTTTTTGACTTTTATGGAGATTATCGCATACAAGATTGGACTATTACAAATGCTCATCTATATAGTATCGTAACACATTTAAAAGACCATCCTGCTTTATTAGGGTGGGATATAAAAAATGAGCCTAATCTAGATTTTGAAAGTCGTGGGCAACGCGAGGTATTATCGTGGCTGAGTCAAACGATAGATTATCTCAAAACTATAGATAATACACATCCAGTAACTATAGGCTGGTCTTCTCCAGAGGCGGCATTACATCTAGAAAACAAAGTAGACATTGTCTCTTATCATTATTACAAAGAGCTCAAAGATCTAGGTGCTGCTCACAAATCAATTACAGATGTAACTAGTAAACCTGTGGTTTTACAAGAATTTGGTCTTGCCGCTTATCACGGTTTATGGAATCCCATAGGTCCAGATGAAGAAGACCAAGCGGCTTATTATACTGAGTTTTATAAAACCCAGAAAAGAGATAGTATACACTATCTCTCTTGGACACTTTATGATTTTAGGGATATACCGAGTGAAGTGGCTGGTAGATTACCGTGGCGAAAGAACAAACAGGCTTTTTTTGGAATTGTTAATACACTTGGGGTGAAAGACGATGCCTATTTGGTCATTAAGAACCGGTAATTATGCTGCCATTAATGTGGTGTTTTTTGTTCTTCTTGATGTGCCATTAAAAACATCTATATACATTTGAGCAATACGGCTCATAGGTAATGCTGTAGCTGCTTGATAATTTGCCTTTGCTATTTCTGTTCTGTAAGCGTCGTTTGTTACAAGGTTTTGGATTCCTGTAGCTAGACTATGTAAACTCTCTGGGTTAAAAAACTCACCTCTATATCCTTCTTCTTTTACAAGAATACCTAGATCTCCTAAGTCTGGCATTACTACTGCCTTACCATAACTCCCAGCCTGGTGTAATACTCCTGAGCTTCCCGTAGTAGATGTGTATGGAAAAACAACCATCGCACTTTCTGAAAAGATTACAGGTACATCTTCTTCCTCCACATAACCTGTAAATGTAAGATTAGGAACGTGTTTGTATACTTCTTGAACTTCTGCTAGGTATCCTGGCGTGTTAGGACTATCTGTACCAGCAATTACGATCTCAAGATCACGACCAGTTTGCTCTCTTACGATTTGAACAGCTTCTATAAGTATCTCTACTTTCTTGTAGGTCCCAAATTTTCCGAACGTCATTATTTTTAAAGGACCTGGTGCAACATCATAAGATGGCTCTTCTGGAATCTCAAAGGTACCGTGAGGGATCAGTACACAATTTTTTGCGTTATACTTCTCTTCTAGTATGTCTACATATTTACTGATGGTAAGCGCCACAGTATCTGCTTTAAGTACCACACGAGTAAGCATCTCGCCTATGAAGTTATATGCCTTTATTTTTAATTTATTACTTGTAAAACCTGCACTATCAAGATCTACAGTTTCCATTATATTGTGAAGTAATACCGTTGTTTTTACTCCCATCATTTTTGATACCCAAGGAGAAAACAATCCTAGCGCTGCAGCTACCTTCTTATCTCCAAACTTCATAAATTGTAGGTTATAAAGTACTGCATCTGGTTGAGTTGCTCTTACGGCTTTTGCGATAGAAAATACATTTTTTAAGCTGTTGAATTTCCAACATTGCTTTACTGTAATCTCACATCCATCTTCTTCAAAAGTGATATCTGCTTGGTCTGGAGTTACATCTGTAAGAAGTACCAGTTCTGTTACTTCTTGGTTTTGACGAAAGTGCTTTACTAAGTGGTATGCATATTCGTTTAAAGTTACTTTGCTCGGTGGATAGGCCGTTACGATTGCTAGTTTCATAATATATAGATTTGATGTTGTTATAGTAATTTGTGTTGTCTTATGCTGCTGCCTGGTAATAGTTGGACTGGTTATTAATTTGCGCATATAATTCGGCAACTGCTGGCTCTGGATAGCTGAAAAACTTAAGTGATTTTTGTTCTGAGATTTCGGCTTGTAAGCTTTCTAAAACTCTTACTAGTTTCTTTGCTCCTTTTTTAACCTCACATAAATTTATGATGACATTATCTTCTACAGATAATAATGCTTTAAAGTATCCTTTTACTTCTTGTACGTGTGTGTTTGATACTTTTCCTTTGATACAAGTTACTCCGTAAATGTTGTTTATTTCTAGTGCCATAATGTTTGTTTATAAGTAGTTATGTTTTTTTGATAGTACAAATATGGGACTTTGTTTTCGCGAAAGCGGACGAAAAACGTTTACTCGACCGTTAGTATAGACGAATGGTATTTGACCTTCGATAAACGATTTTGCACTTTCTTACAATTACAGCTCACATAGGCTAAGTCACTATAATGCAGTAACTAAGATTAGATATCACCAGATAGAGATTTGATATAGATAAGGAGTATATAAAAGGATCTTATAGACCTCCCTAATAGGCTTGAGTTAGTCAAAACAAAAACCCTCTCACAAAAGCAAATGCTTATGTAAGAGGGCAACTACAATTTGGGGAAACTGTTACTTTACTTGCATCTTCCAGAAATAAAGTAATTGAGCAATGAGTAAACTTCCCATTGCAACTACTTGGGCTAAAACAACTTCAAACAATGAATCGTGGAATAATATGATTAACACTATTTGTAACACTCCAAAAATGGCAGCAATTACAATAGGTTTATAATGATCTAGGGATAGATAGTAGTAGGCAAAAATGTTAGATAGGGCAAAAAAAGATGTCGCAAGTGCATACCAACCTAATAATGGAGCAATAGACATATACTGTTCTCCAAATAATATTTGTACTGCAAATGATGGAAACAGAAATGTAAATAACACAATACCACTAGCAAGGGCTGTGATGTACCCTACATACTTCATAAGTACAGGTACAGAGTTCTTACCTTCCTTGCGCATAGAAACTACTGTAGGTAATAGTAACATTACAAACATCCAGGTTACAAAGTAAACTACGCGACCTATAAGCGCTAGAGATGCATATAATCCTGCATCATAAGATGGAAAATAGTGTTTTACTAAGAGTATATCACTGTTGTTACAAATGATTTGGGTAAGCTCATAGCACGCAGTAAGTACAAAGAAGTTCATAACTGCCTTGCTCTCTTTTGAGGTAAGGGCAGATTGCACTGCCTTTTTAGACGTTAATTTTTTAAATGGAAATACACCTGCTATAAAAGAGATTGCGATTGCTGTAGCTACCGCGACAGACGATTCTATATTGAAGAAAAGTAATAATGCAAATGTAAGTGCGAGTCTGCATACCATTTCCAATTGATAGGTGATTGATAATGCAATAAAGGATTTACGTCCTTGAAGGTTTCCTCTGTTTACGCTCATTATGAAATAAAGTGGGACTGCTATTCCAAAAATGGTAAACATTACAGAAGATTCTGTTTGAAAAAGTGTTTGCAGCGATCCTGCAAAAACTACAATTGCCGCACCCAATATGATTCCAAAGGTGGTAGCTTGTTTATAAGCTCTTTGTACAAATGCTTCTTGTTTTGACTTGTCAAACTCCGTCGTAAACTTTGCAACTGCTAGCTGAAAAGTCATTGCAACAAATGATAGTACAAGTAGCAAGGTGATAAGTATAGCCGCATCTGCAAAGGCGCCAGGGCCTAGTACTCTACCCAGTCCTAAATTATAGAGGTAGTTTCCTCCATTTACCACAAAGGCACTGAGCATAAATATTTGCTCGGGAGAGAGTATCTTTTTGATTTTGTGTTGTATAGCGATCATAACTAATGATTAATAAGTCATTAACTGGATAACCGGCTTATCTACCTTTCTGTGTACTACACTTAATGTATTACTAGCTTGTGTATTTCTAGCGTTGTGTACTACTCTTAATGTGTTTGAGTTATTTATTACTGTAAGTCCCATAATAGTTTGTTGTTTGATTCTGGTACAAAGATGCAAGCAATTAAGAGGCTTTCGGTTGAAATTTCGATGAGTAGAATTTTACTGTAGACGAGTGGTCGTGTTTTATCTTTAAAGCATATTTTGTGGTTATGTCTCTTTCGCGAAAGTTTAATGTGATACTATATAAGGAGTGGGTTTTGGGGTGTAGAAGGTCTTATGTAAACTTCTCTGTTTCTTACTCGTATTCAAAACATCTCCTCCCGACATTTATATATTTCTCACTCAAACCCAAAAACATCTCCTCCCAGCCTCCTCTTCAAAGAGGAGGAGTGACAACTTGAAGCCCTCTTTGAACTTGCTTCCGACGAGTGAAGTATGAACGAGAGGAAGGCACATTTGGGGAGATGTTGGCAACTAACTTCTCACTCGAACGCAAAACATCTCCTCCCAGCCTCCTCTTCAAAGAGGAGGAGCACACAAAGATGAAAGCCCCTCTTTGAACTTGCCTCCGACGAGTTAAGTATGAACGAGAGGAAGGCACATTTGGGGAGATGTTCGCAGCCATCTTCTAACTCAAACTCAAAACATCTCCTCCCAGCCTCCTCTTCAAAGAGGAGGAGTACACAAAGATGAAAGCCCCTCTTTGAAGAGGGGTTGGGGAGATGTTGGAGGCAAGTGACTTTAGGAACAATAAATAGAACCTTGGGGAGATGTTCGCAGCACACTTCTCTCAAAACTCCACTCACACTCTACGCAACCTCCACCAGTCGACGATAAGTGTCGACGAATTGCAGATACATTAAGATTGAATCCTTTGTATATTGCCATAACTTGCACTTGTAAAACATACGCAATGAGACAACTAACATATATTATTCTTTTCCTATTAGGTGCAACAGCATACAGCCAAGATATGTCTGCAGGTTTCACTTTATTAGAAACTGGGAAATATGAGGAGGCAAAAACATTTTTTGGCGAAGTGCTTGAAGACTACCCAGATAATAAAACGGCAAGACTCTGTTACGGTCGTGCTCTAGGGTTGAGTGGTGAGAGTGGCAAAGCAAGAACACTTTTTACAAACCTAAAAGCAGACTACCCTACAGATTTTGAAGTGGGCTTAAACTATGCCGAGTCTCTTTTATGGGATAGTGATTTTGGCGCTGCAAAAGACTTTTATGAAACCCTCGTTGCCAAAGACAGTACAAGCTTCTCTGCCCTACTCGGTTATGCAAACACGCTTTCTAACCTTAAAGAATATGACGCGGCAATCGCTTATGTAAACAAGGCACTTACCGTACAACCTGGTAATGCAAATGCTGCGGTGTCAAAAAAGTTTATGCGTTTAGGTAAGGCAAACCAACTCACAACTGCCTTTCAATATGATGCGGCAATACAATTACTTAAAAGTGCTCTTGAGGATATGCCTAACGATCAGCAAATCATAAGCGCGCTTGCAAATACCTATATCGCAAAGAAGGATTATGAGAATGCAAACACAATGTACAGCAAGCTTTCTGATACCTTAACATCGCAAGTGGGTAAATCATTAGTTGCTCACTTACAGAAGGACGACAAGCTTGCATTATCACTGGCGCAGGAGAGTATCGCTTTCGCGAAAGCGGACACTACAAAAATCATTACCGCAAACGAGCGCTACATACAAGCACTCATCTGGAACGGAAAATATGCCACAGCAAGAACTGCCATTGCAGATCTTAAAAGCACCTTCCCGACTAATGCGCGCGTGGCTGCCCTTAAGGCAACTTTAGGGATGTACACGGGGACTTTTAAAAAGAGTATCGAGGTGTATAACGGTATCCTTGAGAAGGACAGTGCCTCTTTTGACGGAAATCTTGGGATTGCAAATGCATACCGTGCACAGGGTAATCTGGATGAGGCTTACGCTTTCGCGAAAAATACCTTAACCTTCTACCCTAACCAGAAAGATGCTACTGGGTTAATGAAAACTATAGAAAGTAGCCTCGCTCCCGTGATTGAAACACGAGCTGCATACACCGAAGATAATGGTGATAACCAAGCATACTCGGCTGGTCTTACCGCTACCTTGCCATTTACAAGTAGGTTTAAGGCTATATTTTCTTACAACTACCGTACTACCGAAAATATGACTACAAACACGATGGCTTATAACACAAATGCAAGCCTTGGAGCTCATTATAGAGTCATAAATAATACCTGGCTAGAAGGAACACTAGGGTTTGTAAAAGCAGATGCAGATGCAAATGAGTATACAGATGTAAATGGATCTATTTTTGTAAAGTCAAGACCTTTTCCGCTTCAGTTTTTAGAGGTGGGTTACAGCAGGACGTTACAAGATTTTAACGCCGCACTGCTAGATGAAAAAATCTTTATGAATAACTATTCCCTTAATTACAATATGGGAACAAACATAAATCTAGGGTGGTATACTGGTTTAATGCACACGCAGCAAACAGATGGAAACTCTCGTAACTTACTATTCACTTCTTTATACTACAACTTTACAAAAAACCCAACGCTTAAAGGTGGTATCAATTACCAGTATGTAGGTTTTAAGGATCAAGTGCCTACGTTGTACTTCAGTCCATCAAAATACCAAGCAGTTGAGTTATTTTTAGATCTTACCGGGCAGGCAGGAAAGTGGAGCTATGCTGCAAACGCAGCAGGAGGTTTACAAGTAGTAGAAGATGATGAGGCTACTACCCTTTTTCGCGTAGAAGCCAGAGTACAGTATGCGATATCAAACCGCTTCCAGATGGGTGCTTATGGTAAGTACAGTAACATTGCCTCTGCAACCGCAGCAGGATTTGAGTTTATGGAAGTAGGCTTAAAACTGAGATGGCAAGTGCTTGAAAAAGGAATTATAAAGATGTAATCTTGAAGACGCTATTTGATATTAAAAAAACGCCCAGCTGGGCGTTTTTTTGTTGTTATAACATACAGATTATACTTCTTCATAGTGTTAGTATACTATTAGTTTTAAGAAACATAGAACTACAATATTCATTGTATATTTAGGTCAAACTAACAAGACCGCAAATTAAAGTAAACTAGCAATCTCGATAGGTATTGGGGGCTTCATTCACTTTATTGTGCGCAATTAACTGTAATATCAGAATGCAACAAGTTAAAGATCAACATACAATTCCAAAATGTTACTTAAAAAACTTCTCTGATGATGGATACAGTATATTTCGAAAATTTAAAAAAGTTTCTAAAGTAGAATTAACAAATATTGAGCTAAGGAAACCTACGTCATTAAAAAAAAGCAACCACAAAAGAACATTTCTATACTATTGACAAGGGAACTGAACCAATGGTTGTTGAATCAATATTTTACTCTAGAGAAATAGAAAACTATTATCCAAAATATTATGAACTATTAATCAACCCAAAAATATCAAAATTAGAATCTCTTGACGATAGATCAAGAATTTTAATGTGCCTCTTATCTCTTCATTGTCGAACACCGAAACAATTCAATTATTTCTTTAAATCAGTTCCAGAAAGTTTTCAAAATAGAATTGATTTAATAAAAGAAGATTACAAAACGAGTCATATTGGAAATACACTCATTGACTTTATTCAAACACACGAGTACAAAACAATAACAATAGTAAAAATAGTTGATAACTCTGAATTTATAACAAGCGACAACCCCCTTTTAATACTTAATCCCAAAGGAGAGTTAATTAACCATAAATTCAAGGAACAGTTTAATAAAGAGAATGTTATATTAATACCTCTTGACCCTAAGCATTGCTGTATTTTAAAAAATGCTAATGATAAAAATGGAATTAGTTTAGATGGGAAATTGTACTATAATAGAATTAAAAGAACAGAGGCAAATTGCGATTTCGTTTGGGAAATAAATGCAAAAATGATTAAAAGTGCCGATTTAGAATGTTTTGGAAGAGAGAATTATTTAAAAACCTTTTTTAGTGTTTATAAATTTATTGATTAAATGCAGTCGCTAAGTTAAAACACAAGCCTAGTCCAATTCTCCTCAATAAGTACTTCTAAGTTAATCTTAACCTATAATTTTCATTATAAGGACTTCCTGAGTTTATGAAGATAAAGACTTGTTTTAACAGCTTGTTTAACACTGCGTTAAGATCTTTTATTTCTCTTACTTGAGGTATGCTTTCGCGAAAGCGCAATCAGCAATGTAGTATTCTCGTTTAGAAGTAGATTTTACCCCACCCCACAAAAAAAGCCACCACCGTCCCCGGTGATGGCCAAACATCAAATCAAATCAAAAAAACTACTTACTTATCTCTTTATGACAAACTTGCCACTGTGTTGTTGTGAGGCACTATCTACTAGTTTATAGGTATAGATGCCTGTCTGTAGGTTTGGAGCTGTGTATACAGCTGTTAACCCTCCATTATTTGTTGTTATATCTTGCGTGTCTACTATGCGTCCTAGCATATCTACTACTGTGATTTGTACCGTTGCACTTGGTTTTGCTAGGCTTATCGTAGTTTCTCCTATAAAAGGATTAGGATAGTTTGTTAAGGCTAGCGCCTCTACTGTAGCATCTACATCTTCTACCGAAAGGGCTTCTGAGTTTGCAAATCTTATGTCATTAAGGAACATCTCTTTAGTTTGTGTTGTTCCATCTTGAGATACCATTGTAAATACTATCGTTACAAGATCATCAAGCACTAGTGGTGCACCAGAGCCGTTTACAAAGTTCTCTAGTGAGAAGTCTATCTCTTGATAGCTATCTGTAAGCTCAATGGTTGCTTTGTACTGTTCTTCCCAGTTTTCTATGCTTGCTTTTACAAAGGTTACTTCTAGGTTACCCGTTCCTTTTACACTCATCTGTAGTGCGTTATAGTTACTTACATCTACTGCCTGAAAACGTGGAGTAAGTGCTCTGTAAGCTCCTACATAACTCGTTGTTGTTGCTGTGAAGGCAAGGTTACGCTCTATAGCATATACCTCATCACTATAGGTATTCTCATTTTCTGTAATCTCATAAGAGAGTACTTCTGTACCATCTTGCGAAGCATCTACTCCCCAAGGCCCATCAGATAGAAATAAGTCATCTGGTGTGTTTATACCATCTCCTATTCTAAAGCCTATGTCAAATAAATAACCTGTGTCAATAGTAACTTCTGTGATGTACTGTTCTCCTAGATCTATTATAGAGGTAGTTGTCACGAGATCACTTGTCTCTGTAGCTCTTATACCTGCATCAAAGGTTACACTCTCTGTTGCATTTGTGTTTACAATCTGTAGTTGTAATGCACCATTTGTATAGCTACCGCTTTTTACAAAAACTGTAGGTGGTGTTGTAACCTCATAAGATGTTACTGGTTTTTGTACTTCAAGTAAGTTTAATAATTGTTGTCCTAGTTTATGAAGGTCATCTATTGAGTTTGCCCATATTTGGAAGTTATAAAAGGTTACCTCTTCTTCATAGCGATCTAGATTCCAGTGGCTCTCTACGGCAAACTCTGCTCCGTTATTTACTTCTTTCGCCGAAAGGCTTAAAACAAATTCTACACTGCCGTCTATATTTCTTATAAGGGATTTGATAAACTGCTGTCCATTAATCTCTATGGTAGACACAGAGGTAAGCTCTGCTCCTAGTAAACGATCACAGATATACTTAGTGTGCTCATATACGCCATTTTCAGTTTTGAGTGCTAGTATAGAAGCGGTAGAGATATCATTTTTAATATAGTCTACAGCATATACTTCTGTAGCATTTGTAATATCAACAAGGTCTTCTGGAGTAGACTCTACTACATAGTCTTCATTTATTTCTTCTAGAGGGATAAAATCTTGTAGTGTAAATGACTGTGCATTTCTCACTCCATAGTTTGCTGTTTTTTCTTTAAGTGGGGCTAGGTCTTTATTAAATGTATAGCTCTCTTTTGCACGGTTAAAATTACGTTTTGCAATTGCATTAGATAATCTATTGTTACTCTCAAGACCGCCCTTATTTCCAGTAGAAGCTTCTGGATCTATAGTTGCACAGTCTCCATATCCAGAGCAAGATGGATCTTCACAATCTGTAAGACCGTCTCCGTCATCATCTATACCGTTATCACATATTTCTTGTAAAACTGGTGCAGTAGGGCAACGAGCGCCATCATTACTATTACTAGATGGTCCAAAAGCAAAGAGGTTTGAATCCATACTATTACTTCCCGTTAGGTCTTGCACACTTTGTATTACATAGATAGTTCCTGTCTGGTTTGCAGAGACATAAAATCTCCCTGATGCATCAAAATATACAGCACCATAGGTGTATTTAAGACCAGATAAGATAGGTACTTCTCCAAGTGACTGCACTACTCCATTTTCTGGATTAATACGGTATAGTATGTTTGAATTTTTTTCTACAGTATATAGTTGATTATCTACTGCATTAAAAGCCCAGTCGTGCACGTTAATGCTTTGTGATAGCGTCTCTGTGCTTAAAAACTCTGTGTATGTACTTGAGGTTGGGTCTAAGTCTACTTTATAATACGTACTACCTCCAGCTTTAAAATAATACTGTCCCGTAGCGCTTATGTCTCCTATATACTTATTACCCGTGGTAAGTGCATCTATAGTAAAAACGGTTGTGCTAAAGTCTTGACCTATTCTCACAATAGATTTTGATGGGCTAGATAAATACCCCCATATAAAACCATCTGCAGGGTTATATGCTGCAGCGTTAATGTTACCAGTAGTTATATTTTCGGCCGCTAGAAAAGAGTTTCCAGAGGCTAGGTCTATCGCATATACATCATTATACTGAAATAAGTATGCACTGTAATCACAGTTAAATGGAGTGTCTTGTGCACTTACATTAAAAGTACATACTAAGCAAGCTACTAAGAAAACTTGTTGTGCTAGTGAGTAAAGATTTGATTTCATTATGCTTCTATGGATTTGATTATAGAAACAAAATTAGGTCGTTTATACTCTGTATTTTTTAATTTTCGATAGCACTAGTCGTGATATCGACGAGTGGTAGTTTACTGTAGACGAATGGAAATACCTAAATTACAACAAGTTGAGTCGCTTCATAAGTTCTGGTCTATTAGAACGACTTATAGGGATTACATCTCTTGCTATGAGGACGCTATTATCCTCAATATCAACTATTTTCTTAATATTAATGATATAAGAGCGATGTACTTTTAAGAACAAGCTGTCTGGCAGTTTTTCTTCTATCTTTTTAAGTGTAGAGTGTACTGTATAATTCTTCCCTTCGGTTTTTATGAGTACGTAGTCGCCTTTTGCCTCGATAAGAAATATGTTATCAAATACAATCTTTATGAGACGCCTGTCTATATTTACATACATCTCTTTTTCTGACTCTTCTTGCTTTGCTTCTTGTACAACAGGAGCTGCTTTTTGAACCACAGGTGCTTTAAAGCTTTCTACCTTTTGCATTGCCTTAAGGAATCTAGGTAATGTAATAGGTTTTACTAGGTAATCTACAATACAATCGTACTCAAAAGCCTCAATAGCAAAGTCACGGTCTGAAGTGGTGAGAACAATCTTTGGCGGATTTTTAAGCGAGTCTATAAAGTCAAAACCCGTAAAATCTGGCATATGTATATCCAAGAATATAAGATCGACCTCGTTTTTATTTAAAAACTTAATCGCTTGCATCGCGTTAGGGAAGTCATCTACTACAGTAAGGTTATCTACTTGACTACATAAATGCGAGACTATAGTTCTCGCAGCAGTTTCATCATCTACAATTATACAATTCAACATATGAGGCATTTATTGTTGTATATGCAATTTACAGATTATAAATCTTTTATAAAATCTATGACGCTATTTAAGATGTCTTTAAATGCTTGTTCCAGGCGTGTGTTATCTTCTTTAAGTTCGGCTTCATAAGTGATGGCAAGTTCGTACCCATCTACGAGGCCTACTATACCTAGCTTGTGCTTGATTTTATGTACGTTTTCTGCCGCTTTCGCGAAAGCGGAATTTTTCATATTCTCTTCATATTCTGCGATCTCCACAGGAAGCTCTGCTTGTACCACCCCGATGAGTACTTTTTCAAAAGATGCGTCTCCACCTGAAAGTTCTTGTATGTAGCTTAGATTAGGCTTTTCCATTTATGTAGTATGTGGTAATGTAAAATAAAAAGTTGTTCCTACTCCTTCTTCGCTCTCAAGCCAGATCTTACCGCCGTAAAAGTTTATAATCTTTTTTACTATGGAGAGGCCTATGCCGGTACCTGAGGTATTACTATCTAATTTTTGGAAAATCTGAAAAATTTTCTCAAAGTAAGCTTTGTTGATACCCTTACCATTATCTGCTATTTTAAATCTGGGAGCCCGAGCGACTATCTCGCAACTTATGGTCACCTTACCTTCTGGTTTATCCATATTTGCAATGGCATTACCTACGAGGTTCTGAAATAATTGCTGGATTTTTACCTTATCTGCCACGATCGCGGGTAGCTTTTTTATAATCACCTCAACATTACTAGGGACAGCTTGTAGATTTACTACTTCATCTAGTAATGCATTAAGATCTATCTCTCGCTCTTTGCGTAAGTCCTTATCTATAGAGGAGTAGCTCAATATACCAGAGATGAGGGCATCCATCTTTTCTAGATGTGATACGATGAGTTTTATTTGCTCTTTACCGTCATCACCCAGTGCCTCTTCATAATCTTCTTGTAGCCAGCTTATGAGAGCTTCTATGCTACGTAGTGGTGATTTTAAGTCGTGAGAAACGATATGAGCATAATCGTTAAGTTCTTGATTTTGTAATGCAAGTTCTTGTAATAACAACTCTTGATTTTCATTAACTCGTATAAGCTCTTCTGCTTGCTCACTTATGTACTCTGCTAGGTTTCTCTCCTCTGCATTCTCATCAATATTATCTGGATTTGCTTTATGAATTACAGCTTGTAACCTATCTAGTAATGACTTTTGCTGAGCTGTTTCTTGTCTTAATAATTTATTTGCCTCAAAAAGCTCTTCTGAACTGAGCATCATTGCTCTCTGAGTCATTTTGAACTGATTGTCTAAGGTGTCATAAGAGCCACTAATAGCATCCATAAACACAGCTAGATCTTCTCTATCTTTTAAGTCTTCTGGGAGGTATTTTCGTATTTGTCTTTTTAAGAGCGGGTTCATCTATTCGCTTATTAAAGTGATAGTCATTGTCTGGTTATGCAATTTGCAACTTTGCTCACCATAAAATGGTGCAATCTCACCATAAGAATACATACCGGCTATGGTGGTATCATTACCTATCACGCTCATTACCTCCTCTACCTCTTCTTCTACACGCTGGTCTAGTACGAGTTTACGCCCTATGCAACTTATAAGTAGCGCAAGCTCTGGTGGTGTTTTTCTTCCTTCCATCGCTCTACTTGCTGCAGTCTCTGATGCAATGGCTATGTTATCCATATTAGTCATCATAAGTTGTACTGTAGCCTTCTCAGGAACATCACCAGCAAGTATCATCGCATTTTGCTCCTCATCTATATTAAGTATGGTGCGCACAAAAGATTGTTCATTTTCCTGACTTTTCACATTGAGCGGGTATATGAGTGCAGACCCAGGTAACTCCTCTGCTTTATCTCCTAAGTATCTCTTGTATAAATCTAATGCTGGTTTCCCATCTATTTCATAAAGAACGTTTCCTTCAGACTTAGTAATAAGTCGCTCTGGACCAAAAGGCGTCCAGCCACCATAGATTGAAAAGGAGGCTTCAAAGGTTTCTCCATAAAAACCTATGACTATAATCTCTCCCTCTTTGGGTTGCTGGTTATATGAAGCAAGCGTTCTCTCAAAACGAGCATCATCACCACAAAGACCTCCAGTGATAAGAACTTCTGGTGCGGCCTCTTGCATTCCTTTTGTAAGTGCAGATCCATTTACAGAGCTACCTTCAGAAATTACAAAAATGTGCTTAAGCCCCTCTTTACTCAGCTTTTCTACCACAGTTCTTCCCGCTTGCTCACTATCATTATGAGCTTCTATAATAGACGTTGTTTGTACTTCAAATCGCGTCTTTTCAAACTCAATTGCTGTAATTGTAATGTGCTCATCATTTACCGCACCAGCAACAATCTCACCACTAGAAGAACCAAAAATGAGGTGGCCATCTGGAAACAGTGATCGTACTTCTTCATAAATAGCAGCATCCTCAAGCAAATACCTGTTACCAAAAACGAGAACCAAAGGCGATTTTAATGAAACATTTTCAGACAGGTACTGCCATTCTTTATCTTTTTGTCGCTGTAACTGTACTGTTTTCATATTATTATTTTTTTAATGTGAAGAAAAATGTTGTTCCTTCTCCCTGTATACTTTCTAACCAAATTTCACCAGAGTACAAGTCTACTATCTTCTTAACTATAGATAAACCTATACCTGTAGAGTCCTTATGTTTATTAAGGGATTGAAAGATCTCAAATATCTTATGATGATATTCTTTCTCAATACCTATCCCATTATCAGATACAGAGAATGTATTGTGTGTTTTTCCTTCTTTACAAGCTATTTTAATAACACCCTGTTCCTTATCTGAGTAACGTATGGCATTACTCATTAAGTTTTGAAAGAGCTGTTGTATACGCACTCTATCTGCTTTTATAATAGGTAAAGTGGTTTCTCGCTCTATACGTATATTATCAGGGATGTGGAGTAACTTTTCTATATCATCTATTACTCCAGAGACAGATACATCTTCCTCCTCTTTATCATCTGATGAGACACTTGAGTATTCAAGCACATCAGATATGAGTTGCTCCATCTTCTCTAGCGTGGTACCCATCAAGTCTAAGTTTTCTAAACTATCGCTTGACAGTACCTCTGCATTATCTTCTTTCACCCAGGTTAATAGTGCATCAAGACTACGCAATGGAGACTTTAAATCGTGAGAAACCACGTGTGCATATTCTTGCAACTCGTGATTACTAGAAGCTAGCTTTTGTAATAAACTCTCTTTTTGTAATTCAAGTTCTTTAATAGCTGTAATGTCAAGGTGGATACCTATAGAGCCTATAATATTACCACTTAGATCATAATTTGGCGCTCCACTTATAAGCCAGTGTCTCTTTTCTCCTTTTTTAGTCACTGCGACTACCTCATAAGAGTTTGATGAGCCTTCAAGGCGTTTTTGATTTTCTTCTATGAGTCCCTGTCTTGAGCTCTCATCAAGAAGTACTTCACTACCCTTCTTGCCTATTAATTCATTTTCAGTATAACCAGACATTTCTTCAAGACTCTGGTTTACCATAAGAATCTTGTCGTCATTATCTACCTCTACAAGACCCAGTTCCATATTTGCAATGATACTACTGTACTTAGCCCTTTCTGCCTCAATATTTTTTCTAAACCTTCTATGTAATGTTACATCCCTGTAAGTGGTAAGGTGACCTTTGTAAATGCCTTCTTCATAGATGGGTATAAAATCTCTTTCTAATATTCTGCCATCTTTGAGGTGCAATTCATCACCTACTACTTGCTCTTTAAGTTTAATAAGTGTGTTAATTCTAGTTACAAAACGCTCTTCATTTTCAAAAAGGTGTTTGTATCGCTCTGCTGCATTAGTACAATCTTGACCTATGAGCTCAGCTGGAGTACTAGCCATATTAAAGAAGTCGCAAAAACGCTCGTTTGCAATCACTACTTTTCTGTTCTCGTCTTCTAGTAATATCCCGCTCTCAAGGTTTGAGATCACTGCAGAGAGTCTGTTTTCTGAATTGAGAAGTTTACGCTCTGCGGCTTTTTGTGCGGTTATATCACGTACAATCCCTTGTGCAGCTATTGGGATTTGATTTTCATCATAAACGATACTTGCATTGAGTTCAAGTAGTACTGTTTTACCGTGAGCGACAATCCTTACATTAAAACCTGTGAGAGAGCCTGTGCTGTATAATTTTTGAAAAGCAGTAGCAGCCTTCTCTACATCATCTTTATGTAAAGTGTCTAGGAGGTTTTTCTTTTCTGAAAGATTAAAATCTAGTAACTGCTCTGCAGCTTCATTCATTTTTAAAACGTCACCAAAAAGATTGGTCACTACATAAGCATCAACTATGTTTTCAAAAACCCCTTTAAGTTCTGAGGTTTTTTCCCGCACAAGGCCTTCGAGTTGTTCATTTGCCTTTTGTAGCTCTTGCCCTTTATAAAAAAGTTCACGAGACTTATCTTCAAGAATACGTTCGGCCTCTTTTCGGGCCGCCTTTTCACGAGCTAGCGCTCGTTCATACATTTTTATTTTTTCTTCACTCATCTGCAGTGATACTGAATTTAACTTCAGTACCCTTATCGTTTAGTTTCTCGACTAAGATAGTAGCTTTTTGATTAAAATGCTCAAATGTTTTATTCATTAATCCTCTACCAAAAGAGTGCATCGCCCTACTAGACGTATAAATCATTACCAGCTCATTTTCAGTCTGTTTAACAATTTCAAAGGTAGGCAACTCTGCATCAGGATATATTTTTATAACCTCGACGTGTATGTGGTTTTCTATAGATCCTAGCATATCAAAAGGATCTTTAAATTGAAGTAAAAACTCTGGGTAACTCTTCTTTACTACACTAAAAAAGTGCTCTCCATAAACTAATAATAAGTCGTCTATAGCGATACCAGTTTCCTTATTTAGATTAGTAAGTAAACTCACCATCTCTGCAAAGCTATAAGTACCTACTGCTGTATAAACTCCATTAGACGGAAGTTCTGAGTTAGCAAGAAGGGTGTCAACCATTTCTAGTCCAAACTTATCTTCTACAAGATCTAAAAATTCTGTAAATACAATTCCTTTCATTATGCTTTTATTAGTTCGTTCTGACTCCAGTAATTAAGTGTGCGTTCTATTTTCTGAACGTAATCATCATACTTAAGCGGCTTTAAGATATAACCAGCAACTCCGTGTTTGTAACATTCTAGTACATCCTTTCGGTTACTTGATGTTGTAAGTATGATGGTAGGTAAATACCTTAACACCTCATCTTCTTTTAAAATTTTCAAGAATTCAATGCCATTTATACGTGGCATATTGAGGTCTAAAAATATGATATCTGGAACCACATTTTCATCCTTAAGAATAGCAAGCGCTTCTTCTCCATTTTTTGCTTCTATGAGGTCGTGTTGCATCTCGAGCTTTTTTATCGCTCTCTTAAGCTTCATAACTTCAATAGCATCGTCCTCTATTAAAAGAACTTTTAATTTTTTTGACCCCAAATCATTATTTTTAAATGTCAACAAATATGAATATTAAAAATTGATTCTTAGATGAAAAATAGTTGAACACACATTTTACTGTAGACGGATGGTAGAAAAGTGTCGACGAGTGGTAAAAATGAGTGTTTTTTACGCTTTCGCGAAAGCAAAATGATATTTTCTACTAGTATATTACTTCACAACAACTTATATGCTGAATTTGAAATACTTAGCAAATGTCGTAATTATAATGCTCTCAATTACTCATTTTTTTTTCTCAAGGACATCCTTAAAGAAAATCTAACGCTTGTTTAATTTAGAAAAGAGATATAGTCTATCTCGTGAGGCTTGAGTAAACGGTTTGTTTTGGTCCTAACTTTTAATAAGTCCTTAAGTGCGTTAAGCTCGCTTTGATTAAAAACCATTGCCAGATTTTGTTGCATAGATTGTATAGGTATCTTACGCTTGAGCAATGCGCGCTGGCAAGAAGCTTCCCAGTAATCTATATCTATCTCATACACAAACTTGGTAAACGCCTTAAACTCTCTAGGAGTAAACTGAAGGTATATATTATTAAAATAAAGATGATATACCTTACACCCCTTGCAGTATGAGAGCTCTCCTTCTATATTTTTTGAAAGTGTTTTGAGATTAGTACACATAAGCATTGTTTTTAATAGCAATCTGTTTTTAGCTGTCCAGACTCCTTAAGGCTTGCAATATCTGTTGTGCCGTATTGAGCAAGCGTTTCTTCTAGAAGGTCAAGCACATCGTTTTGCATCGCCAGCGATCCACATATCATTATGACGCCCTTATCCTCAATCGCTTTAAGGAGAATGTCGCGACGTACTCTTAAAGCATCTTGCACATATTGCTTGTCTCCCTCTCTGGAGTGACTTTTATAAAAATGTACACGTGGGTTTGTTGCATACTTTTCTAAGAGGTAATCATCATAAAGTGCAGTAGATGCCGCTGTACGACTTCCCCAAAACACGTAAAACTCCGTAGGTGCTTTTGTATCTAGCATCCCTATAAAAGGTGCGATACCAGTACCATTTGCAATCATTACCACTTGTCTAGCCTTTTTAGGTAAATGAAAGGGGCTATTATGATTTATACTTGCTTTAATAACGGTACCTTCATTAAGACTGTATAAATAAGAAGACCCTTTACCCATACTGTGCTTTTTTACACTTAAAACTATGGTGTCTCCTACCCTAGCAATGGAGTACTGCCTAGCGACTGTTGTATCTGGTGGTGTGATTGCAAATAAATCGCCAGATGTAAATGAGGTCTTTCTTACAGGCTGTAGGGTAATAATGAAGGTTTCATCTACATTTATTTCAGTTCTTTTAAGGACTTTGAAGTCTTGTAAAGCTGCCTTTTTTACTTTTTTCTTAGTGTCTAGCGGTAATGTTACACCTATACGTTTTCCATATTGTGCACCCCATTCTTTTACTTGAGCCACATCTCCATTATTAATTTTATGTAACGGCAGTTGTGGTATAAAACCGGCTTGAGCTTGTAAAAGTGCATCTACTTGTATGGCAAACTTACAGTAGTCTGGATACTCACGTGATCCATAACCTACCACAGCATAAGCAATCTCGTTGAGTTGTGATATGGTTTTAAAATTTTTTATAAACTTTCTGGCATTTGTAGGTGCCTCACCTTCTCCATATGTAGATGTAAAAATGATGATGTGTTGCGCTTTCGCGAAAGCGGAATACGTGTTAAGCATCGTCATAAACACATTTTTACCGCCAGCAGTAAGGTCGTGATACAACGCGCGTGCATATGAGTGACTTGTACCCGTCTCCGAACCTACAAGAATGATGTACTCACAGTCATCCTTATCTGGCATTTTGAGCGTTCTCCCCTTCTTTGACAGTCGTTTTATGCTCATTACACAACCCGAGTACATAAAATATAAAATGGAAATACTAGCCAGTAGTAGTACGATAGACCATAAGACGGTTCCTTCTCCGGTATGTAATACCCAACTTATCTTAGATACAGCTTCTATAAATGGATATGTAGTACTCCTTACAATCTCACCAGTAGCTTGATTTACATAAACCTCTTTATCTGAAAGTGCAATCTCATAATACTCCGCTGGATCACTAGAAAATGGAAAAGCCACCTCACGCACGTCACTGAGCATTATTTCTTTAAAAAAGGGTATCTCAGTAACACGATTATACCTCACAGCATTATCTTGAGGGGTGTACTCCGCTACTTCTGTTTGTGGAGTAGGTATTAATTCAAACTTTTCGGCAGAGAGATAGACGCCTGTAAAAGCAATTATAATTATGGGGATGATAAACCACCTACTAAGCAAGACGTGATATCGTAACTCTGGGTAATCTTTATGAACTCTAGCAAATATCTTTCTTAGGCCACCTTGTCGCTGTATAAGCAATAGAAACCCTGTAAGAGCTATAGCGAGTAATAATAGCGCTATTATACCTACAAAGACACGCCCTAGGGTTTTTAAAAACAGTGATCTGTGCAAGTTAGTCGCAAAGCTATAGATGGAAGGGCGCTCTTGTACAATGGCAAGGGTTTCACCCGTAAGCGCATCTATGTAGACATCTTGCGTCTCCATCTCTGAGGTAAGCACGGCCGCTTTTACAAATCCGGCAGTGGTTACTTCTAGGGCAAAAACCTCATCATAGTTTTCTTTAACTACACCTATTGTAGTGCCTAGTGAGATGCTATCTAGCTCGCGTACATCATATCCTTTTGCTTGATGAGCAATAGGCTCTACCGCAAGTATAACACCCGTTATAGCTGCGACGAGTAAAAATAAAGATGAAACTAAGGCTAGTACAAAGTGACTATATCGCCAGATAGATAGGGTCATAGGTATCTTACTGAGGTAACATTCTTACGTAGCGTATAAAACCTTTACCTTCTTTTTTGGCTTTCAGGTTTTCTGAAGTAAGTTCAAATTGAATATCATCTTCATAATATTCTTGATCTTCTACAGAGGTTTCAAAACGTAAACTATAACCTTGATCAATTTTATCTTCTGGTATTTGTAATACAGTTACTGTGCGCTCACCACCACTTATGGTAGCCCCAGAAATTGCATCTATATTAGGACGGCGCTTCCCATAAAATTGCCACCAGGCAGTAATCTCACTATACCACTCGCTGTCTTTACCTTGCACATAAAGTGTCTCTTGATACGCACCGGTAGGATCTAGAAGCGATACTACAAGGTAGGCTCCTTCTCCACTATAGTTAGTCATCTGGATAAGGCACTTTACAGGTTTTGTAGTTGCTGTAGTAAACGCACTTAGTAAAAGCCCCGTGAGTAACAGGGCTGGTATGATTTTATAGATACTTTTCATTATTTTAAAAATGTTAGAGGGATGTTATTTTGCTGTAATAGTTCGTTTTCGGTAGCGAGGTCTAGTACAGACTCTTCAAAATCTGTTTTTACTTTGTGATCTGCGCCACTCGCTATAAGCAACTTCATAAGACGGTCGTCTTTTGCCTTCATTGCTGCAATGTGAAGTGCGGTAAGTCCTTCACTGTTTTTTGCATTAATGGCTGGTTTATATGCGAGAAGCTGCTTTACAAGGTTTACATCATTTTTTAAGACTGCAAGATGTAATGGTGTATTTCTTTCGGCTTGTGTAGTGGTAAGAGACACTCCTTTTTTTGATAACAAAGCAAGCTTACTTTCAAAAGCTTTTGGATTCCTAGCCCTATATGATTGTACAAGGTATGATGCTAGTGAGTTACCGGCTTTATCTTTCGCGAAAGCGTCACCACCATTATCTAGTATATATTGTACAACACTCATATCATTACCGCCCACAGCAAGCATAAGTGGTGTTTGCCCCTTATCATTTACTGTATTAATATCTGTAAGTTGCTTTGCGAGTAACTGCACGATTGCAAGATTATTTCTGGCAGCAGCATTATGAAAGGCGGTTGTACCACTTTTATCTTTCTGGTTTACATCTACGCCTGCATTTATAAAGAAGTTAAAAATAGCTGTGTCTTTGTTGCTATACGCAAGACGGTGTAAAGGTGTCGTACCTTGTTTTGTAACCACATTTGCCACAAGACCTAGCGATTGTAGATACTCATAAACGGCTAGTGAGTTACTATAACCACGACCACCTTGAGCTGCAAACATAAATGCATTACCTCCATCACTGGCAAGCTCCTTATAAGCCACACCACGTGCTACAAGGGTTTTAAGAAAATCTATATTTCCTTTTTTTGCGGCATAGTTAAAAATGCCATTCCCCTTAGTATCTGTAGCATTTATGTCAAAACCTTTGTTTAAAAAGTAATCAAGACCTGCATCTGTTTTTAATGATGGTGCTGCGAGTAAAAGTAAGTTTACACCGGCATCACTTTGTTGAGCGGTGAGGTTTACGCCTGCATCTTCAAAAGCATCAATGATGGCTGGATGAACCTGCCCAGCATTAATCCCGAAAGCTAGCGGAGTAAAACTATGGCTGTCTAGTGCTGTTGTACTAGACCCCTCTTTAAGTAAATAGGTTACAGTCACAACATCACCCGCATATGCAGCCCAGTGTAAATAGATACGGCTGTCGTGTGTCTTTTTTGCTACGTCATTACCTGGCTGTGCGAGGAGATATTTAATTACAGCTACATCTTTCTTTTCAAGTAGTGCATACACCGTAGCATCAAAGGCGTTTGCATTGAGTATTGCTGGATTGTTACCCTCTTTTATTTTTTGTGCGACAGTACTTACTGTGACATCACCTTTCCAAAAATCTCTATTTAGAAAAATGTTATCGTCTTGTGCGTTTACTAGTGTACTTGCTAGAAGAATAGCCAGTAGTAATATGTTATGTGCTCTTTTCATAATTATTCTTTTACAAATGATTCTATAAGTTGGTCTATACTTTCCTGATCTTCATATCCTTCGCCAAAAAGGTGCTTGTATAGTACTTTATTATCTACTTTTTGCTCTAGGTGTAGGTCTTTGTTCTTGTTGTAAACTTCATCCCATTTAGTGCGCACAAGCGCCCATTTTTCTTGGTTATCTACCCACCACTGTGCAGCAGCAGCACATTTACTATCATCTACGCGCTTGTAGGTATTGTATCCTTTTTCTTTGGCTATTACTTGATCTTCTTGGTTTGCGGTGCGCACTACCTTACTATTATCTTGATCGTGTACCCATCCATAAGGAGTAATCTCCTGGCGATTACCACGTACCGTAAGATTATAGTCACTTCTAGTAGTATACTCTCGTCTAGGTAAAGGTGCATTTGCGGTATTCTCCCAGTAGCTCTTACCATCTACGTGTACCCAGGTTGCAGAGCCTTCATAACGCGGACTATCATCTACTTGATATACCTTTTGTGTCCACTGTCCAGCTACTTCATCTGCACTTTTATTTTCGTAAGTCCACACATTATCTGCATTGTATGAGTAGAGGTTTGTGTTTTCATAAAGCCAGTTTTGTCTCCAGTGTTTTACAATCATAGGTTGTTCTGGGCTTCCTACTTGTAATAAGTGTTGTATCTCAATTTGATTCTCCTTATCTGTAACGAGTTGCGCCCACTCTAGTCCTTTGCTTACCTTATTTTTTGAAGGTTTATATAATGAGTCATTGCTATAAGTAAAGGTCTCTGCAAAGTTAAAAGTCACTTCAAAGCAGCCGCACATCTTCTTTATAGCTTCTTTATCGAGCTCCTTTTTATTAGTCTGTGCTGTGGTTTGTAATCCTATACTTATTATAAGTAGGGTAAATAATATTCTTTTCATCTGATCGGTATGTTGTTAAGTAATTTGTGGTGTAAAAATAGTTATTTTTATTAAATCTAAATAACAATAAATACTATATTTGCCCACTATTAAGAATCAATCTAAATAAAATGAACCCTAAAACACTAGCAATAAGCTTAGTACTTGTTATAACCTCACAAACACTTTTTTCTCAAGAGCAACCAGAGGCTGTAACACCAGAAGAACTAGAAGAAGTGATCCTGACAGCTACGCGCACAAAACGACAATTATCTTCCCTCCCTCTACCCGCAACTTTAATCTCACAAAAAACCATAAAGCAATCTGGAAGTTTACGATTACAAGAGATACTTAATGAGCAAACAGGTATTATCACCATTGCAGATGAGAGCGGTTTTGAAGGGGTGCAAATACAAGGAATCTCATCAGACTATATACTTATCCTTATAGATGGTGTGCCACTAGTGGGTCGTAGTGCGGGAAACTTTGATTTGAGTAGGCTCACCGTAGGTAATATCAAACAGATAGAAGTGGTAAAAGGTCCCTCTAGTAGCCTTTACGGCTCTGAGGCGCTGGGCGGAGTTATCAATATTATTACAGAAAAGCCACAATCAGAACAGCTAGATGGTGATGTGACCTATCGCATAGGCTCAAATACCACACAAGACGTGCAAGCCAGCATCAAGCAGGGGTTTGAAAAATTGAGATATGCCCTGTTTGCAAACCGAAACTCTAGCAATGGTTATGATCTCACACCAGAAAATGAAGGACAGACCGTAAATCCATTTGTAAACTACACTGTAAATGGTCGTGTGTATTATGACTTTAGTGACAAGCTTTCATTGTTTGGCTCTGCTAGATTATATGATCAAGAGCAGGAAGCTGGCCTTACGGTAGATAATGTGCGATACGAGGGTGATACAGACGAGCGTGAGTATAACACCCATCTCAAATTAGACCAAAAATTTGATTCCCCACTCACTACTACCTATGAACTTTACTACACAAACTATCAAGCGAGGGAGTTGCTACAAGACCCTATTTCGGCAGGAGTGCTTAGTGATAATGACTTTAACCAGAAATTATGGCGGCCAGAGGTACGTGGTAATTACGCTTTCGCGAAAGCGGGATCACTCACAACAGGTATAGGCTTACAGTATGACCAGCTAGATCGTACCTTTTTTGACGAGACAGTACGTTTTAACTCGCAATACATCTATGCACAATATGACACCACACCCCTAGACAAACTGAATGTTATAGCAGGATTGCGTTATGATAATCACTCTGAATATAGTAATCAACTTAGTCCAAAAATTGCCCTACGCTACGAGGCTACAGATGCTATTGCCATTAAGGGCTCTGTGGGGTATGGCTTTAAAGCGCCAGACTTTAGACAGCTATACTTTGATTTTACAAATGCGGCCGTGGGTTACACCGTATTGGGCTATAATGTGGCGTTAAGTAAGCTTCAAGAACTGCAAGATCAAGACCAGATACTAGATGTACTCATCTCTCAAGATGACTTATCACAACCGCTCGCCGCCGAAAGTTCTGTAGGTTACAACCTAGGCGTCACCTATAAAAAAGGAAAGTGGAATGGAGAGCTCAATGGCTTTAGAAATGACTTTAAAAATCTGATTGATACACGCATTATTGCTAGAAAACAAAATGGTCAAAATGTCTTTAGCTATGCAAATTTTGATAAGGTATTTACCACAGGCTTTGAGCTTAATGCCACCTACACCTTCTCAAAAGATCTTCGTCTTAGTGCGGGATACCAGTTGCTGTATGCATATAACAATGCAAACAGGGATGCGGTGCGAGATGGGCAAGTTTTTGCACGAGACCCAGCGACTAACCAGACGGTTGTTATAGAAGAGCAAGACCATTTTGGACTCATTAATAGATCCCGCCATAATGCAAATGCAAAGCTATTTTATAACATCCCATCGCTAGATATAGCTATGAATGTACGCCTACTCTACCGTAGTAAGTACGCACAGTTTGACACAAACGGTAATAACCTAATAGATCGCTACGACACCAGCTTTGTAGATGGTTACCTAACGACCAATGTTGCTGCTTCAAAAACATTTTATAATGACTTCACGCTTCAAGTAGGAGCAAATAACCTCTTTGATTATAAAGATAGTAACATCCCAACTTTACCGGGCATACAAGGGTATGCCTCACTTAATTATCAATTTTAACTATTTAATACACACACAATGAACAAGAACTTTTTTACACTAGCAACCCTCTTTATCCTTGCTTTTACATCGTGCAGCAGCGATGATGATACTACGGTTACACTCGCCCCTGTTGAGGCAGAGCAAGTAAGTAATCTATATGCGCCACAAACGGGCGGACAAGGAGCACCTATAGGAGGTGATTTCACAAAATTTGACTTTGAGACAGGAGCAATCACTACAAGTGATACAGCCTGGGACATTGCCTTTAGAGGTACTACCATTGCTGTAAATGGTGGTGTAGCAACAGGCACAGATGATGAGCCTACACGCACTGGTGATGCGGCAGCAGCTATCATTACTAGTACTTTTGATAATGTGACTACAGCAGAAGGTCTTACGTTTACACAAGACTCAGAAAGCGAGTTTGCTATCCCTACAGGAAGTGATAATGGATGGTACAATTACAACTTTCAAAACAACGTGGTCTCTCCAATACCAGGACAAATACTTGTATTTAAAACTACCGAGGGTAACTATGCAAAAGTTGAGATACTGAGCTACTATCAAGATGCACCTGCCAGTCCAGACCCACAGACAGACGCGAGTAGATATTACACATTTAACTATGTCTATAACCCTAATGAAGGCGAAACAACTTTTAACTAAGTTGTTTAATTAGTCTGCTAGTTGAGCCCATCGTTATGATGGGCTTTTTTTATGAACGCTTACCTCCCAGGCTACTACTTCCCATATGGAGGTCACTATTAAGCAATTCCTCT
Source organism: uncultured Dokdonia sp. (assembly GCF_947496725.1). GTDB lineage: Bacteria > Bacteroidota > Bacteroidia > Flavobacteriales > Flavobacteriaceae > Dokdonia. Next base: position 82,786 of record NZ_CANMDS010000003.1, on the reverse strand, counting down.
TGTTGTGCAATTTCCTTTCTTGCTCTAAAGATGTATTCTTTCTCGTCTTTTGGGCTTACTGCAAGACGTTTTAGACTATCTACATCCAGCTGTATAAACTTGGCTGCTTGCTCATCTGTAGCCTCTCGATCAAAGCCCATAAAGTGCAATACATCACTCGCCATCTTTACAGATGTATCTAGGGACTCTCTGTAAATATGATCAATTCCCATATTGTGAAGCTCGTAAGCATCATATCTATTTCTGGCGCGCACGAGTAGTTTAATGTGAGGATACTTATCCTTTACCTTTTTTACAATGCGTCGTACCAGCTCTGGGTTATCTATGGCACAAATAAGGTAATCTGCCTCTGCAATACCAGCAGACTCAAGAAGATCCATTCTATTTGCATCACCATAAAATACCTCAAACCCCATTTTACGCAAGAAGTCTACTCTATTTGAGTCTAGATCAAGTACTGTAGTTTTTATACCGTGGGCACGTAAAAATCTGCCCACAGTACTCCCAAAATGACCAAAACCTATAAGCAACACTTTATGGTTAGACTGTATATCGTCCATAGGTCTTTTTTCTTGTTCTTTAGTTCCTTTGCGGGGTAAAATAAGGCGCTCGTTTACAATCCAGAGTACAGGTGTAATAGTCATTGTGAGGGCAGTAACCACGAGCATAATATCTAGCTGCTCTCTCTCAAATATATTGAGCTGGAAAGCAAAGGATAACAATACAAAGGCAAACTCCCCTATTTGTGCTAGTCCTACAATAAGTAGTAATCGCTGGTCAAGTTTAAGCTTAAAGGCTAATCCCGTGATGAGCAATATAATTGCCTTTACAAGGATGACACCCACCACAAGACCGGTAATCAATAAAGGATTTTCGGCAATAACAATAAAATTTATGGAGGCACCTACTGCCATAAAAAATAAGCCTAGTAATAATCCCTTAAAAGGATCTAGCGTACTTTCAAGCTCGTGCTTAAACTCGCTAGTAGCCAGAACGACCCCGCCTAAAAAGGCTCCAAGAGCAGGACTGAGCCCTACTAACTCCATAAGAAACGAGATACCCACTACTATAAGTAAAGCAGAGGCTACGAGTAGCTCTCTCACCTTTGACCTCGCCACCAGACGCAACATAGGGACAATAAGATACCTACCCGCTACTATAATAATAGCGATAGATAATAGAATAGCCAGAGCTTGCAGTCCTAGAGGCAGGTCATCTAGTAGACTCACGTGACCACCGTGACCACCTTCACTTGCTGTAGTAGCATCACTCACATTAGATAAAAGAGGTAACACACCAAGCATTACAATGACAATAATATCTTGAAATAACAGAATAGAAAATGAAGAAGTACCGTAGGTAGTTTCCATCAAGCCCTTTTCTTTATTAGTTTGTAAAGTAATCGCTGTAGATGATAGCGAGACTGCCATTGCACTGGTAAGTGCAATTTTCCAATCTACGCCAGCTAGGTACAGAATGCCATACGTGAGCAGCATCGTCCCAAATACTTGAATACTCCCCATACCTATAACGAGTTTTCGCATCTCCCAGAAGCTGCTTGGTTTGATCTCTAACCCTATAATAAAGAGCATTACCACTACGCCAAACTCTGCAAACTCCAGTATATCTTGCCCTTCTTGCCCAACAAAACCTAAAATATAAGGTCCTATGAGCATCCCGGCTAGTAAATATCCTATTACAGAACTGAGTCCTAGTTTTTTTGCTAGTGGCACACATATCACGGCACCGGCTAGAAATATAATTGCTTCAAAAAGTATTCCTCCACTCATACATTAATATTTGATTGGTTATAAAAAACGAGTACATCTTAAGCACTCACAGCACAAGAGGCTCTTTTAAGTAGCATATACTCCCCAGCATTTTTAAACTCTCTTACAGAAGTGCCTGTATAGCGTTTAAATGTTTTTGAGAGGTGACTTACATCTGTAAAGCCTAGCTCATCTGCGATTTCAGTAAGGGTAAAATCTGAATTGAGAAGACGTATCTCTACTAGTCTAAGTTTGGCTTTCATAATATACTCACGCAAAGACATCCCTACCTGTTTTCTAAAAAACTCACTTACGTAGGTGGCAGACATCATAAATGTTTCTGCAAGTCTATCTACTTTAAGTAATTCACTTTTTGCAATATTCTCGTTGATGTAGGTGAGCATTTTTGTTGCTCTATCATCACTTGTTGTATTTACAATCTCATAGTGACTCCCTTTTTTTATATTTCTAATAACCACTTCTAATATACTTACCATAAGACTTGAGATAAGCGATACTGAGACCTCTCCATAGTTTCTAGTCTCTCTCAAAATAATTGCTGTAAGCTGTTTGAGATGCTCCCTATCTACATCACTTTTAATGATATCGCCAGGCAGCTGGTTATAGTTAGACAAGATATAGGCGGCTTCTTTAAACCACTCAGACTTATCCAGCGTCATTTTATTAGAGCTTTTGAAAAACGAATTTGTAAACTTTAAAAAGACAAATTTTGTACGCTTCTCTATATTGAACGAATGACACTTTAAGGGAGGTAGTAAAAAGATACTATCCTTTTTATAATCATAAAAGTTGTAATTAATACACTGCGTACCCTCTCCACTTTCAATAAGTACAAGTTCAAAAAAATTGTTTTTAACTGGGCGTTGTTTCCACTCAGACAACTCCATTTCTTGTATTTCAAAAGGTTTATAAGCTTCTAATACTTGCATAATAGTATGATTTAGGGACAAATTTAGGGTTTTATAGCGTTAAAATTATCATAACATACTTAATAACCTCTATTTATACCTAATTAACCATTTTATATACAAATAAACCAGCGACCTATCCCACTACATTTGTATCATCAAACAAACTCACAAACTAAAACGTACTAAGATGGATTACAAAAACTTCCAAACATTTACGGCTTCACAAACAGAAGGCGTACTCACCGTAACAATTAATTTTGGCCCTGTAAATGTACAAGGACAAGAAATGCTAGCAGACCTCAACAGCCTTGCACTACGTCTCGAGAGAGATAGAAGCGTTAAAGTAGTTGTTTTTGAATCGTCAAATCCAGATTACTGGGTATGTCATTACGATACCAACCTTTTAAGAGATATGTCTACAGAGGCTGTACACAGAGATGAAGTGGCATTACTAGATCTACAAGTGGTTTTAGAACGTTTAAGCAACTTACCACAAGCTACTATCGCAAAAATAGAAGGATTTGCACGTGGTGGTGGACACGAAATGGCTCTAGCGCTAGATATGCGATTTGCAGCTAGAGGAAAAGCTAAGTTTATGCAGATGGAAGTAGGTATGGGTATTCTTCCTTGTGGAGGAGGCGCATCACGTATGGCACGACAAGCAGGTCTTGGTAAAGCACTAGAGATTATTCTAGGTGCACAAGACTGGGATGCAGACCAAGCAGAGCAGTATGGTACGATAAACAAAGCACTAGACCCAGATGAAATAGGACCTTATGTAGACGCACTTGCCACACGCATATCAAAATTTCCTGCAGAGGCAATTACAGCTTGTAAACGTGCCGTATATGCATCTATAGATCTACCTATAAAAGAGGCCTTAAAAGAGGAAGCTTACCAACTTTATCAAGCTACTAGCAGAACTCCGGCGATAAAACGTTTTACCATCGCAGATGAAAATGGAGCTCAGTTTGACCATAACAATCAGAAAAACTGGGAAGGAATGTTATTAGACCTTCAAGAAATACAATAAAAAAATCACACAACACAAACTATAAAAAGAAAGCATATATGAAAGCAATGATTATAAACGAATACGGTGAGAATGCCGCATTCACAGCAAGCGAAGTAGCAAAACCAGCAGTAACTCCAGGTCACGTGAGTATCAAGATTGCAGCCTCTAGTGTGAACACGGTAGATACAATGATACGCAAGATGGGGTCAGACCTACCTTTATCACCAGCAGCACCAGCTATATTAGGAATGGACTTTGCAGGAGTGATAGAAGCAGTAGGCGAAGGTGTAAATGACTTTAAAGTTGGTGACGAGGTATACGGTTGTGTAGGTGGCCTTGCCGACTTACAGGGTACGCTAGCCGAATATATCGTAGCAGATAGTAAACTTATTGCTCACAAAGCTGCCAACTTATCTATGACAGGGGCGGCATCACTACCACTTGTAGCAATTACTGCTTATGAGGGGTTAATGCGTGCAGGGATTAAAAAGGGACAAAAGGTACTTGTACAGGGTGGATCTGGAGGTGTAGGCCACGTTGCGGTACAACTAGCTATTCACTTTGGCGCAGATGTATATGCTACTTGTGGAGGACCAGAACAACAAAAGATTATAGAAGGTTATGGAGCAACAGCAATTAACTACAAAGAAGAAACGGTAGCATCATATGTAGCAAAATATACAGATGGTGCAGGTTTTGACCTTATTTATGATACCGTAGGTGCAGATAACCTTACGAAGTCTTTTGAGGCAGCAGCACTTAATGCACAAATTGCTACTACAGTATCTATGTGCAACCTAGATCTTACTCCAGCACACTTTAAAGGCTTATCACTACACGTTGTGTTTATGCTCATCCCTATGTTACACAACTACAAGCGAGAAGAGCACGGAGCGATTTTAAAAGAACTAAGCAACATCGCACAAGACAAAGCACTAGTACCTCTAGTAGACAGCACATTTGCGCTAGATAATGTAGGTGATGCTTATGCAAGACTAGAGAGTGGTAAAGCAATAGGTAAAGTAGTTGTAACTAACTAAGACCACATCCATAGGCTTACTATGGCAGGACTTAAACCTTAAACATCTATTTTATAGGTGTTTAAGGTTAAAAAAATACAGAACTTTGCTTTTTACAACAACCACCATTTCAACTACCAAAGCCAACAGCCATTTGTGCGCAGTTCTGTTATAAATTTAAAATATAATAGCAGTAGCTATATGTAAAACATAATATTATGAGTACCATAGAACATACAAATGCACTTGCAGAAGCTCGTGCTTTAGAAGTACCATCACGAGAATTATCATTAAGACGCGATCCATCTGTTTCTCAATTTTGGAACGAAAATCGTAAATTACTAGAAGCTGCTTGGGCAGAATGGGAAATAGAAAACAAAGATGATGTATTAGTTCCTGATGAAACCTTGCTAGACCCAAGATTACGTAAAGCCATTAAAGATGCTTGGGAAAACCCAGAAAAAGAATCTGCTGTTGCCGATTTGTGGGAAGAAATTATACCTGGTGTTTATGTAGCACAGTTTTTTGATCTAGATCGTTTAGCAGATTTTCGTAATTATCTAGAAGCTGTAGCAAACTCTGGAGTGCCAAAACGTGCGCCTTACGGAATACAGTTAAACCGATATGGAATGATGTTAGACCCGCGTTCTGAAGGTCATCTGGCGGCACCTCATTTTCAGGCATTTTATAATGATATGATGGACCGTTTTATGCGTCCTATAGCGCGTTTGTTATTAGGAACTTACGGTTATGACAATCAGACTTTTGGTTTTTCAATCCAGTATAACCCAGATAAAGACAAAGATTTACACGCACATACAGATGCCTCTGCAGCTACCTTAAATATCAACATCAACTTACCAGACGAAAAGTTTACAGGATCTGAGGTCGATTTTTATGATAAAGCTTCAGGAAAAACGGTACAAGCTATTTTTGAGCCGGGTAAAGCAATCATCCATAGAGGTAATGTGCCACACGCAACACACCCTATTACCAGCGGGCAACGCAGTAATTTAGTAGTATGGTTATATGGAGACCGTATGCAAATACCACGTGGTAGTAATAGCAGCTACGGTAATAGTAGCAACAGCGACACCATTAAAGATGTGGCGTTAGAAAGCGTGACCGCTCGCCAGCGATGGAGTTTACCAGATGGCCCAAAAGATACCGTTGCACCTTTTTAAGTAACGTAGCCGTAATTATTATCTTAAAGAAACACTAGAATTAAAAAAGCTGGCAGTACAACTATTGCCAGTTTTTATCAACATAAATATATATTAATGAGCAACACCATATTAATTACCGGAAGTACTGACGGCATAGGTAAACTCACAGCCAGCAAACTCGCAAGTGAGGGACATACCGTATATATACACGGCCGTAATGCTACAAAAGTAGCAGAGACCATCGCCACCATAAAAGCCGAATCTAACAACAAAAATATAGACGGTTTTGTAGCAGATTTTTCTAGTATGGAAGCAGTGCGTGCTATGGCTAGTGAGGTAAAAGAAAAACTCACAACGCTAGATGTGCTCATAAACAACGCAGGGATTTTTAAAAGCCGTCAACTGTTTACGGCAGATGGGCTTGATATGCGTATGGCAGTAAATTATATAGCGCCTTACCTGCTCACCACTTCCCTACTCCCATTACTCAAAAAAGGCGATCACACGCGCATTATAAACTTGAGCTCTGCAGCACAGTCATCTGTAATAGATAGCGTGCTAGCGGGTACTAAAGAAGAGAGCCAGCAAGAGACCTACGCACAGAGTAAGCTTGCTTTATTAATGTGGAGCTTTCACCTAGCAATACAAGAACCAGCACTTACGGTTATCCCTGTAAACCCAGGTTCTTTACTTAATACCAATATGGTAAAAGAAGCCTATGGTCACCACTGGTCACCAGCAGATAAAGGAGCAAGCATTTTATATGATTTAGCCACAAACCCTAGCTATGCAAGCCATAGCGGTGATTATTTTGATAATGATAAAGGAAGCTTTGGCAGGGCACACACAGATGCCTACAGCGAGGAAAAACGCACACACTTAATCACCACGACACAACAGATTTTAAAAAACATATTATAAATCACAAAAAGCGATGCCTATGAAACATTTTATCGCCACAGCAGCCTTTGCCATACTTTCGGCTAGCTGTGCAGAGCAAACTACACAAAAAGAAACCATCACAGCTATAGAAGCACCATCATATGAAGATGCTACCTATGAGCTTATGCTCGCTACAGATGTTACTTGGGGTGCACTTAACCCTGCACGTGGTGAGAATGGACCGCGCGCGACCAACTTATGGGGAGACCGCACCAAAGAAGGACCTTCTGGTATGCTGGTAAAATTTAAAGAAGGGTTTGCCTCTCCTCCACACATACACGATGCGACCTATCGAGCGGTTGTACTAGATGGGGAGATTCACAATGCAGATAAGGATGCCCGTGAGTTCTGGATGCCAGATGGATCCTTCTGGACGCAACCTTCTGGAGAGACGCACATCACAGCGGCACGCGCAGCGACTAATATGGCTTTTGTAGAGATAGATAACGGGCCTTACGTAGTAAAACCTGTTGAGGAAGCTTTTGAAACCACAGAGCGCCCTATTAACGTACACGATATAAATGTGGTATGGCTAAATGGTAAAGACATAAACTGGCTTAACAAAACAGGCAATCTAGACGGCGTGTCACTGGCGGCCTTATGGCAATCACAAACTAATAAAAAGCACAAAGGTTTTTACCTACGCCTCGCGCCTGGCTTTACCGGAAACATCACCACAGGTGAAGGAGATTTTAAAGCAGTCATTGTGAGTGGTGATGCGAGCTATAATGCAGCCACAGCGACTACTCCGGTAACTACGATGCTTGGCAGCTATTTTGGCGCTACAGGTGTATCACAACACCAGATTACCGCTGGCGCAAAAGGAGTGATTTTATATATAAATACCACGGCTGAGTTTGCCGTGGATAATGAGTAGGTGTTAGTAGCTAAAAAATAGCTTGTAGAAAGTAAACTTTTGATATGTAAAACCCCGTAAAATTGTTGCGGGGTTTTGTGCGTTTGGACATTAAACTCCAACTAGTAAATTATTAAATTTTAACAGTAAAATCTTACATTTTTACGGAAACACGTAAACTTAAAAAATTCATTGTGCTTATATTACAGTTTTTAAAATAGGACGCTTTGTTTTAAGAAAAAAAAACAAACCAATACATCAATAACAGAAAATACTATTAATGGCTAAAAAGCAAGTAAAAGAAAAATCTATAGAAGAATCATTATGGCAAGCCTGTGATAAACTTAGAGGCTCTGTAGAATCTAGTGAATACAAACACGTTGTGCTAGGTTTAATCTTCTTAAAATTTGCCAGCGATAAATTTGAAGAACGTAAAAAAGAACTCATTGAAGAAGGCAAAGAAAAGTATGTAGAAATGAAAGACTTCTACAATATGAAAAACGTCTTTTTCTTAAATGAAACTTCTCGCTGGAGCTTTATAAAAGAAAACGCCAAACAAGACGATTTAGCGCTTAAAATAGATACCGCTCTTCACAATATTGAAAAGAACAATCCTGCGCTTAAAGGAGCACTACCAGACAATTACTTCTCGCGTTTGGGATTAGATAAAACCAAACTGGCTTCGCTTATTGACCAAATAAGTGAAATAAACACCATTGCCGATAAGCAAAACGATATTGTAGGGCGTGTGTACGAATATTTCTTAGCCAAATTTGCTATTAAAGAAGGGAAAGGAAAAGGAGAATTCTATACACCTAAGAGTATTGTAAACCTCATTGCAGAAATGATAGAACCTTACCAAGGTATTATTTATGATCCTGCTTGTGGTTCTGGTGGTATGTTTGTACAGTCTGTTAAGTTTATAGAAAACCACCACGGAAACAAAAAAGAGGTTTCTGTTTATGGACAAGAATATACCAATACCACCTACAAACTGGCAAAAATGAATTTAGCCATACGTGGTATATCTGCCAACTTAGGCGAAAAAGCAGCTGATACTTTTGGAGCAGACCAACACCCAGATCTCAAAGCCGATTTTATAATGGCAAACCCACCGTTTAACCAAAAAGACTGGCGTGGTAAAGACGAACTCACAGACGACCCACGTTGGCAAGGGTATGAGGTACCTCCAAAATCTAATGCCAATTACGGGTGGATTTTAAATATGGTGTCTAAACTATCTGATAACGGTGTTGCTGGTTTTATATTGGCAAATGGTGCACTCTCTGGCGGCGGCGAAGAATATAAAATTCGTAAAAAACTCATTGAAAACAACTTGGTAGAAGCCATTATCATTTTACCACAAAATATGTTTTATACCACAAATATTTCGGTAACGCTTTGGATTTTAAACAAGAACAAAACAGAAAAAACTGTTAGTAAAGGAACGGAAACTAGAGAATACCGCTTTCGCGAAAGTGAAATTTTATTTATGGACTTACGCCAAAAGGGCGAACCGTTTGAGAAAAAGTACATACAATTTTCGAATACCCAAATTGAGGATATTGCCAATTCCTTCCATACGTGGCAAACAGATAAAGAATCTTTTGAAAATATACCTGAATATTGCTACAGCGCCACCAAAGACGAGGTCATTAAAAAAGACTACTCTCTAGTACCAAGTAAATACATTGAATTTGTAAACCGAGATGAAAACATAGATTTTGACACCAAAATGAAAGGCTTGCAAACCGAACTTAAAGACTTGTTAGCACAAGAAGAAGCCTCAAAATCCGATTTACAAAACGTTTTTAATTCTCTTGGCTATGAATTATAAGCGAATTGGTGATTATATAGAACTTGTAGATGAAAGAAATAAAGAGTTAAAAGTAACTACTTTATTAGGTTTAAGTATTTCGAAACAATTCATTCCTTCTGTAGCCAATACCATTGGTACAAATATGAAGAATTATAAAATAATTCGAAAAAACCAATTTGCTTGTAGTGTGATGCAGGTGCGTAGAGATGGAAAAATGCCAGTTGCATTATTAAAAGATTTTGATGAAGCAATCATTTCTCAAGCGTATCCAGTTTTTCAAGTAATTGATGAAGAAGAACTTTTACCTGATTATTTAATGATGTGGTTTACTCGTTCAGAATTTGACAGAGAAGCAACTTTTCACGCAGTTGGTGGTGTTAGAGGTAGTTTAGAATGGGAAGATTTTTTAGATTTTGAATTACCCATCCCATCCATAGAAAAACAACAACAAATAGTAGCCGAGTACAACACGGTAACCAACCGCATACAACTCAATGAAAAAATAAACACCAACCTAGAAGCTACTGCACAAGCTTTATACAAACATTGGTTTGTAGATTTTGAGTTTCCTTATGTCACATCGAGCGGAGTCGAGATGCCTTATAAATCTTCTGGTGGGAAAATGGTCTATAATGAAGAATTGGATACCGATATTCCTGTTGGGTGGAGTGTGGAGAGGTTGGGTGATATTTCTAATTTGAAATATGGAAAAATGCTTAATTCTGATTTGTTTTTGCCTGAAGGTTACCCTGTTTTTTCTGGTTATGGAATTAGAGGTTACTACTCTGAATATATGTATAAAGAAAGACAAATTTTAGTATTATGCAGAGGCGTAAGCGGAACGGGAAGAGTTGAATTATCGCCACCAAAGTCTTATATAACCAACCTTAGTATTATTGTACAACCTGATAAAAGTATCTTAAAAAAACTCTTTCTATATTTCTATTTGAAGAATGATAATTTACGTGAATTAGATAGTGGTTCTGCACAATCTCAAATCACAACTGGCGATTTAGGTTTTAGAAATATATTAACACCTAGCATTGTGTTACAAGAACATTTTGATATTAAAGTGAATACTATTTTGAATAATATATCAAGTGCCATTTCTCAAACTAAAACCCTCAAAGAACTCCAAAGTCTATTGTTAGCTAAAATGACACAATCACATATTAAGACGGAGCTAGCTTAAAATCAAATCAGTTATGAGTGAATTAAAAATAAATTTCTTTCAAGGGCAATCAGATTTACTAACTGAAATTAAAAATACAAATGAAGAAGTTGAAAATAAATCTATTGAGTCTATAAAGAACAAAATAAGTGAATTATTCAATATGAAAAATATCCACTTCTTGTTTGGTTCAGGCACAAGTGCTGGAGCTATACCTACAATGGCTCAATTGTATGACAAAGTGGAAACTCATATTGCTGGATTGGAATTACCACTCAATAAGTTTATAAAAGAAGAATTTGAGAAAATTAAGCTTAGAGTAGATGACAAAAATCTTGAAGATGTTTTAGGTATACTATACTCGCATAGAGTTTATCTTAACGATGGCGATAAAGATAATAGCGATTTAAAAGTGTGTCTATCATTAATTGAGATTATTGAAACTATAATTTTTGATGAAATTAATATTGACTTTGATGATGTTAAATACAAAGATAATATTGAAAACTACCAACGATTTTATAGAAAAACAGCTTTAAGAAATAAAGATTTATCACGTATAAATGTGTTTACAACCAACAATGATTTGTTTAATGAAACAGCTTTAGATAGTTTAAATATTCATTATATAAATGGGTTTAATGGTGGTCTAAATAGATATTTTAATCCTGCGTTGTTTAATTATACATTCTCAAAAAGAATGGATACAAGTATTGATAAGTTTGAACCAGTAGAAAATATGGTTCACCTTTATAAAATACACGGTTCTATAAATTGGATAGAAGACACAAAAAATGCAAACACTTTTTTTAAAATTAAAGAAACCTATAATCCCCAAAAAGGACAAAATAATGTATTAGTTTATCCTACACCTACAAAGCAAAATAAAAGTTTAGGTAGTCCCTATGTTGAAATGTTTAGAGAGTTTCAAAGAAAGCTTTTAGAGCCTTTAAGTGTTTTATTTGTAATTGGTTATAGTTTTAGTGATGAACACGTAAACAATATCATTTATCAGGCTTTAGCGACTAATTCAACAATGAATCTTGTTATAATTAATGATGTTTCAGATAGAGATATCTTTAAAATAGAAGATGATAGGATTTTTAAAATATGGGGAGAAAAATCAGATGGTCAAAAATTACATTATTTCAACAACATCATAAAAGATATTTTGCCTAATGTAAATGCTTTTAAATCAGAAAGCAATAGTTTGAATGAATTTGTGAAATTTTATAATGAAAACCTAAATAAATGAAAATAGGTAAAATCATCTCAGTTGAATTTGACAAGTTCAGAATAAAGCTTTTCCATACTACCAAGACTTCAACAGTGAGTTTGGAAGGACAAGTTTATTATTTTGGAAATATTGGCAGCTACTTAAAAACTCAGAATCCATCAGGTGATACAATTATTTGTGAAGTAATAGCAGTATTAGACCATAATACAGAGAGCAAATTATATTCAACATATAACTTAGATAGTTCAAGAGAACTAGTTATAAAACCAATAGGTACTTTAACAAAAAGTGATTTTAATATGGGAATAGGGATATTTCCATCAATTTATAGTGATGTAAACATTGTTACTATTAATGATATTAAAGCAATTCTATCTAGCTCTCACTCTGATGAAGATGATACTCCTAAAATTCACCAAGAAATAGAAATTGGTTTGAGTAAGAATATGATAAATTATAAAATTAATTTAAACATTAATAAGTTTTTTAATATTCATACTGCAATATTAGGTAATAGCGGAAGTGGCAAATCAAATACAATTGCACATATTTTACAGGAGGTATTTCGTAAAAAAGAAAACTATGCACAAGGAGCAAAAACAATCCTATTCGATGTAAATGGTGAATATGCACGAGCATTTGACGATTCTATATTTGAAAATATCACAACTAGATTTTATAAACCAAACACCGTTTTAGCACCATATGTGAAATTTCATCTTCCATATTATTTAATGAATTTAGATGAATGGTTAGGATTTCTTTTAGCATCAGATAGAACACAAAAACCATTTTGGGATAAAGTGCTACAAGAGTGCTTTAAATTTTATAAGATTTTCAATTCTGATGCTGATGCAGCAAAAGAAGAATTTGTAAACTATTTTAAATGGAAATTCAGAAATATTCTTGCAAATGTTGTTTCGCAGGTAGACAGTGATACTGCCAAAATTACAGCAGCAAAAGGGATTATCATTAAATGCAAAGAAATTAATGCTGAGTATAAATATGAAGAGTTAACTGAATTTCTAGAAGAACTAGATTCTCATTGTAATATCAGTTTTGGTAACAATCACAATGATTTAATTGATTATTTATCTAAAATAGAAGTTGAAGAAGACAAAGCAATAAATACAAATAGTTTAAGATTAAAAGCTGGTGAATATTTTGACCATAAATTTTTAAAGACAGCTGTTGATATTGTTCTTTTAGACGAGGAAGCAAAAGGAAATTCTCGGATTAGAGAGTTTACTTCCACTATGTTAAGTAGATTGGATTATTTTATTACAAATCCTGATTGCGATTTTATGCGATTCAATGATATCAAATATGATAATACAAGTGATTATTTACAGAAAGTATTTGGGATTGGTGAAAATAACGAAAGTCAATTAGTTGTAGTAGATTCAAGTGAAGTAGGTAATGATGCATTAGAATTAATGACTGGTGTTATTAGTAGAATGATTTTTGATAATAGAAAATTTAAAATCGGAGAAGAAAGAAGAAACAACCCAGTACACTTAATTCTTGATGAGGCACACAGATATATTAAGAAAGATGTAGACTACCTTCTTAAAGAAAATGTATTTGAAAGAATTGCTAGAGAAGGTAGAAAATTTTCTCTGTACTTAATAATTTCTTCTCAACGTCCATCAGAACTTTCACCAACAGTCTTATCGCAATGTGGTAATTACATAATTCATAGAATACAAAATGAAGTTGATATGAGGTTTATATATTCTGTACTACCTTTTTTCTCAGATGATTACACAATTAAAATAAAGCAGCAAGTTCCAGGAGAAGCTCTTGTTTTTGGTAATTGTGTACCTATGCCTCTTCACATTAGAATTAATGAAGCCAGTCCAGCACCAAATTCTGAAAATTGTAACATTAGTGAGGCTTGGTTTAAAGATAACATACTTTGATATTCATAAAATTATGGCAAAATATAGTGTACACCAACAACCCGTAAAAACATTATAAAGTTGGCGTAACCCTGATGTTAAGTTAAAAAATGAAGAGTTATCGGTAGGTAAAAAAAGTATTAATAGATAAGCAGCAATCTATTACAGCGTCAACAGCTGCAATTGTTGGGCAACGTATTTTCAAAAAATAATACAATTAAAAGCATATTACGAAAGTTTATAAATATAACGGATGGGTCAAAAATTTACAGAAGCACAACTAGAAACCGCTTTTTCTGAACTATTAGAAAATGAAGGCTATCCACACCATCTAGGCAACACACTAAATCGTGCAGAAGATGAAGTTATTCTTGAAGACGATTTACGGTCATTTTTAGCTTCTAAGTATGCTATAGAGAACATTTCTAATACAGAGATAGATGGTATTATCCTGCAATTAAAAACATTACCTAGCTCAGATTTATATGAAAGCAATAAACGTTTTATGCGTATGCTTTCAGACGGGTTTATTCTAAAAAGGGAAGATCCAAGTGAAAAGGATATCTATGTGCAATTGATCGATTTTTCAGGTTTAGAAAAACAAGTTAAAAGCGCAAGCATAGAAACGATTAAAGTTGCAGAACCTGAATTAACTTATGACGACAATAACATCTATAAATTTGTCAATCAATTAGAAATTGTAGGTACACACAAACGTATTCCAGATGGTATTCTCTACATCAATGGTTTACCCTTAGTGGTGTTTGAATTCAAAACAGCCATACAAGAAAACACTACCATTCACAATGCTTATGTACAATTAACAACACGTTATAAGAGAGATATTCCACAACTTTTTATCTACAATACATTTTGTGTTATTAGTGATGGTGTAAATAACAAAGCGGGTTCATTTTTTGCACCTTATGAGTTTTACTATGCTTGGAGACGAGTTTCTGGATTAGCGAAAGATGTAGATGGTATAGATTCAATGTTTACGCTTGTTCAAGGAATGTTGCATAAAAACAGATTAAGAGATATTATTCGCAATTTTATTTACTTACCAGATAGTAGTAAAAAAGACGAAAAAATTGTGTGTCGTTATCCACAATATTATGCAGCAAGAGCATTATATGACAATATAAAACTAGCTCAAAAACCAGGTGGAAATGGCAAAGGTGGGACCTATTTTGGTGCTACAGGTTGTGGCAAGAGTTTTACAATGCTGTTCTTAACGCGCTTATTAATGAAAAGCGAATATTTTAAGAATCCAACCATTGTACTCATCACAGATCGCACAGATTTAGACGACCAATTATCATCACAATTTACAAACGCAAAAAATTATGTAGGTGATAATGGCATTGTAAGTGTAGAAAGTCGTGACCATTTGCGAGAATTACTGCAAGGATGCGAATCTGGCGGTGTATTTCTGACTACCATACATAAGTTTACCGAAGACTTAGAATTGCTCACAGAACGCACCAATGTCATTTGTATAAGCGACGAAGCCCATAGAAGTCAAACCAATCTAGACCAAAAAATAAAAGTTACCGAGAAAGGGGTTAAAAAAACCTATGGTTTTGCTAAATATCTACACGATTCGTTGCCAAATGCGACTTTTGTTGGTTTTACAGGAACACCAATAGATGCGACATTAGATGTCTTTGGTAAAGTAGTAGATTCTTATACAATGACAGAATCTGTAAAAGATGAAATAACAGTAAGAATTGTATATGAAGGAAGAGCTGCAAAAGTAATTTTAAACAATAGCGAACTAGCAAAAATTGAAGAATATTACGAAGAAGCAGCCGAAGCAGGAGCTAATGAATATCAAGTAGAAGAAAGTAAAAAGCAATCGGCAAATATGAATGCCATTTTGGGCGACCCAGACGTGCTCAAAAAAATAGCAGTAGATTTTGTAAACCATTATGAAAACAGAATTATTGAAGGCGCTACTGTAAAAGAAAAAGCACTATTTGTTTGTCCTAGCAGACCAATTGCCTATGAATTGTATAAAAACCTAATAACATTAAGACCAGAATGGGCCGAAATTAAGCAGGCTGAAGACGGAGTAGAATTAACCGATAAAGACAAACGAGAAATAAAACCAATGGAACGTGTTAAAATGATAATGACACGTGGTAAAGATGACCCTAAAGAAATGTATGAAGCTTTAGGTACAAAAGAATATCGAAAAGAGTTAGACCGTCAATTTAAAAATGAAAAGTCAAACTTTAAAATTGCCATTGTGGTAGATATGTGGTTAACTGGCTTTGATGTTCCGTTTTTAGACAGTATTTATATTTACAAACCTATTCAGCAACATAACTTAATTCAAACTATTTCTCGTGTTAACAGAAAGTTTGCAGGTAAAAATAAAGGTTTAGTAGTGGATTATATTGGTATTAAAAAAGCTATGAATATGGCTTTAGCCAAATACGGAAAAGGCGACCAAGATAACTTTGAAGATATAGCGTCTTCCTTAATTATAGTTCGTAATCACCTGGATCTATTAAGTAAATTCTTTCACAAGTTTGATTATAGCAAATACTTTAATGGTTCTGCATTAGATCAATTAAATACCTTGAATCAAGCCGCCGAATTTGCACAAGTAACCAAAGAAGCTGAAACTCGCTTTATGGGCTTAATAAAGCGTTTAAAAGCGGCTTATGACATTTGTGCAGGAAGTGAAAAGCTAACCCAAAAGGAAAGAGATTATACGCATTTCTATTTAGCAGTTCGTTCTATCGTTTTCAAATTAACAAAAGGTGATGCACCAGACACCGCACAAATGAATGCAAAAGTGCGTGATATGATAAAAGATGCATTACAAAGTGACGGTGTAGAAGAAATATTTAAAATAGGAGAAAAATCTGAAGCTGAACAAGATATTTTTGATGATGACTATTTAGCCAAAATAGACAAGATTAAATTACCTAACACAAAAATTAAACTACTTCAAAAACTACTAGCAAGGGCTATTGGAGAAATGAAGAAAGTAAATAAGGTAAAAGGTGTCGATTTTACTAAGAAAATGGATGCTCTGGTAGCTAAATATAATGATAGAAGCGAAAATGATATCTTACGAAGTGAAGTCTATGATGAAATGGCTGAAGCATTAACAGAAATGATAATGCAAGTTCGAGAAGAATTTAATGCGGGCGACGAACTAGGAATAGACTTTGAAGAAAAAGCTTTTTATGATATTCTTCTTGAGTTGTGTGCTAAATATGATTTTACGTATCCAGAAGACAAGTTAATTGAGTTAGCTAAGAAAGTGAAAGAACTTGTAGACAGTCAAGCAAAATTTCCTGATTGGAGCAAGCGAAATGATATTAAAGCAGCTTTAAAAGTTGGACTCATTCTACTCTTGGATGAATTTGGATATCCTCCAGTTGAGAGAGATGAAGTTTATGAGGAAATCTTCTCACAAGCAGAGAATTTTAAAAAAAATAAAAAATAGTCCATTTTTTGAGATCACTATATAATTGTTATCTACATCTAGTAAATTTCTTGAATAATAATTAAATAGCGTCTTACACCACCACAATGACCCTAAAAGACCTCGTAGGCACCTATACCATCACAGGGACCAACCAAAGCCCAGACGCTGCTCCTTACACGGGTGAGCTCACCCTAGCGCTAGATAAAAACAATAGAGTAATTGCAAACTGGCTCATAAGCGGTAGCCAGAGCCAACAAGGAACTGGTTTTTTTAAAAACAACATCCTCGTGATTAATTTTAACTACAAGGGAGATGATGAGACTATCTATAAAGGCGTCGTGGTCTATCAATGCATCACCAAAGATCTATTAGAAGGCTTCTGGTCAGAAAAACACGGTAACCCGCTATACCTAGGTGAAGAACGCTGCTATAGAAAAGGAACGCTTAAGGAGGTGCTTAATTGAGGGGGTTGGCTATTAGTAGTTTGTAGTCGGTAGACGGTAGTTCTTAGCTTTTAGATTTTAGCTCTAAGCCGTGAGCTGTTTTATAGTCGTTATTCTACATTCTATATTCTTTATTTGATATTCAATAGTCGGTAGACGGTAGACGGTAGTTCTTAGCTGTTAGTTATTTGTGGTCGTTATTCGAAATTCTTTATTCGAGATTCGAAATTCTATTACCTCTGTTTTAGTTAGAAAAATTACAATGGGATTACCTGCGGTGATCCCGGGTGGGTATCCTTTGCAAGCATAAAACCATAACGAGCGCTGCTCGTTAGGTTTTTTGTTTTATCCCTTCGCCTTCCAAGCGAGCTTGGGGCTTGGTATAAAACAAAAAACCTGTAACATACGTTACAGGTTTCTTTTGCGGAGAAAGAGGGATTCGAACCCCCGGAGGTGTGACCCTCAACAGTTTTCAAGACTGCCGCATTCGACCACTCTGCCATTTCTCCTTGAGTGTCTCACCAAGCTATCTGCTTGATTGCGGGTGCAAATATACAGCGCTTTTTTAATTACCAAAACCTTTTAATGAGTTTTTTTGAAAATAATTTCATCACTCACAATACACCCTTTTATTCTCGCCACTACTCCCCTAGCTATCATTAATTTATATATTTTGTTTATCTATTTTAAAAAATTGATAAACAACAAAACGCTTTTAATAGTATCTTTACCTCATAACAAATCATCCCTAACCAATGTATACCATTTGCTATTTTAGCAAAGTAGCTCCAGATCTTACAGATGAGGAGATACAAGAGATCTTTGATCATACCTATCACCAAAATAATGAAAAAGGCGTATGTGGCATCTTACTACATACGATGGGTAATTTTTTTCAGGTGCTAGAAGGTGACGAGGCTTATCTCACAGACCTCTATGAGAATAGAATAAAAACAGACCCAAGGCATCATAGCATTTTTGAAGTGATACATAAAGAAGGTAGCGACCCCGTGTTTACGTCTTACAGTTCGCAGTTTCTCAAGGTAGAAGATAGTGAGGTGCTTGATGATATCAAGGCGTATGTAAAAAAACACGCCATCGTCTCCTCTACTTCAGATAAAATCTCAAGACTCCTCAACACTGTTGAGATAGTCGCATACTAAAGTATCCACAAAAAAAAGCCTTTCTCATTGCTGAGAAAGGCTTTTTACTGTCTTATATAGTAGTATCGTTTATACGTTAAATAAGAAGTGCATCACATCACCATCATTTACTATATAATCTTTACCCTGCACGCCTAGCTTTCCAGCCTCACGTACCTTTGCCTCACTACCGTACTCCACAAAGTCATTATACTTAATAACCTCTGCACGTATAAAGCCTTTTTCAAAATCTGTGTGTATCACTCCGGCAGCTTGTGGTGCCGTTGCTCCTATGTTTACCGTCCAGGCACGTACTTCTTTTACACCTGCTGTAAAATACGTTTGCTGGTTAAGCAGCTTGTAAGCTCCGCGTATTAACACGGCGCTTCCTGGCTCCTCAAGACCTATATCTGCAAGAAACATCTGGCGTTCCTCATAATCATCTAGTTCTGTAATATCTGCCTCAGTACCTACGGCAAGTACAATCACCTCTGCATTTTCGTCTTTTACTGCCTCACGTACCTTGTTTACATACTCATTACCAGCTACAGCAGCATCTTCGTCTACATTACATACGTAAAGTACTGGCTTGTCTGTAATAAACTGTAAAGGCTTTACAAACTCCTCGCGTGTATCTTCATCTATATCTATCGCACGTACAGAAATACCTGCTTCTAGACCTTCTTTTATTTTAAGTAAAGCTGCTTCTTCTGCCTGGGCTTCTTTATTACCCGTACGAGCCGCACGTTTTACCTTTTCAAGTTTCTTATCGGCTGTTTCAAGATCTTTGAGTTGTAGCTCTATATCTATCGTTTCCTTATCACGTATAGGGTCTACACTCCCGTCTACGTGCACAATATTATCATTATCAAAACAACGTAGCACGTGCAGTATTGCATCCGTCTCACGTATGTTTCCTAAAAATTGGTTTCCTAGTCCTTCTCCCTTACTTGCCCCTTTTACAAGACCTGCAATATCTACAATCTCTACCGTAGCAGGGATCACACGCTCTGGGCTTACGAGCTCCTCTAGTTTTGATAGCCTGTTATCTGGTACATTTACCACACCCACGTTAGGCTCAATAGTACAAAACGGATAGTTTGCACTCTGTGCTTTGGCATTAGACAGACAGTTAAAAAGGGTTGACTTCCCTACATTAGGTAATCCTACGATTCCAGCTTTCATATAATAGTATGTATTAGTAGTACGCTTTCGCGAAAGCGGAAAACCATTCTTTCCACTTTATTTTTAGGGTGCAAAGATAATCCTATTTTATTGATCTACCGAGTGGCTTATACGACGAGCCACAGAAAGCATCACTTTTGTGTTAATTTAAGTTAATCGCCTTGCGAGCCCAGTAATATTGGGAAAGGCTTAATAAAGTCTTACCATCCCGTTGGCTATCATAAGCAGAAAAGGATCTTAAATTTGTACAAACAAAAAACAAGACCGATGAAAAAATCACTTATCATAGCAGCACTAGCTGTATGTACCGCAACAGCCGTACAAGCACAAGAAAAAGTAGAAAAAATCACAAAAACTAGAACGACCGTAAAGTCTTCACTAGGTAATGAGACCGTATATAAAACGGTAAAAGAAACTGAGGTAACCCCTACCTCAGTTAAAAAAAGTGACAAGGGGCAACTCAACCAGTCCTTACAACGTGGTAAGACAATGGTAAAAAAAGAGGTGACATACACCTATAACGACTCAGACTTTCGCCTAGAGGAAACTCAAAATGGATACGCCATAAAAAGAACAAGAGAAAACAACACCTCTGAGTATGGTACAATGCGTAAACTGGCAAAAGGTGACGTATACCTTATGAAAACAAAGGAGGGTATCTCTGTAAACTATTTTGACAAAAATGGAAATATGGTGTCAGAAAAATATAATGACAAGGATGATACGGTAACAACCATCACCTATGAAGTTAAACCAAACGATAAAATGTATAAGTAATACATTTCCCCCACTGCGTTTATAAACGCAAAACAACTTTGGTTGGTTAGATTCCCGAGCGCGAGAGCCTCGGGTTTCTTTTTTTACGCTTTCGCGAAAAAGTGCCTTCCCTTTATCAAAACACAATAATAACAACTACCTTAGTCACAGACTTATATACAGTAAACCTATGAGGACTCTTATCATTCTTGCCGTTACCTGCCTTACTGGCTTTATATCACACGCCCAAAACGTCACAGGCGACTGGAAGGGAACGGTAAACTTTCAAGGTCAAAGCATAGACTTTGCCTTTCACATCACGCAGCCACAAGATAGCCTACACACCACAATGGACATCCCGAGCCAAGGACTTACAGGTGGTAAAGCAGCAAACACGGCCTATACAAACGATACTCTTAAGGTAGACTTTCCGCAGTTTAAAATGCGCTACATAGGCGTGACCAAAAATGATAGCATACAAGGTAACTTGATACAGAATAACTTTCCCGTACCGCTTACTCTCGCAAAAGGTGCGCTCGTACTTAATAGACCACAGCAACCTAAGGCTCCTTTTAATTATGATGTACAAGAGGTGACTTTTAAGAACAAAGAAGAAAATATCACCCTTGCTGGCACACTTACCTTACCTAAGGATATAAAAAACCCGCCTATTGCGGTGATTATAAGTGGTAGCGGCCCACAAAATAGAGATGGAGATATGTTTGGACACTCGCTATACTACGTACTTGCAGACTACCTATCAAGTAACGGTATAGGTGTATTGCGTTATGACGAACGTGGCGTGGGTGCATCTACAGGTACTTTTGAAACGGCAGGTATTGCACAGTTTACAAGTGATGCCACAGCAGCTATAGCTTATTTAAAGAAGTATAAGAAAACCAAATATTCTCAAGTAGGTCTTATAGGTCACAGTATAGGAGGTATCATCGCTCCTCAAATAGCAGCTACAAATGCAGATGTGGCTTTTACCGTTATGCTTGCTGGACCAGGCATACCTGGTAATGAACTTATGCTCTCGCAAAAAGAAGCAATGGAGCGCCTTATGAACGTCCCAGAAGCACAAATTAAACAAGGTCAAGACCTCTTAGGTTATGCTTATGATGTTATTATACAAAATGACGGTACAAATGCGGCTATCAAAGATGCTGTAAATCTCGCTCTCAAAGAGAAACTGGGACCTATGGTTCCCTTACAGCAAGTAGAAGCTATTACAGATCAAATCACCACCCCAGAGATAGTAAGCCTCCTTAAAGCTACACCAGCGAGCTACCTGAGTGCTATAAAGTCACCTGTTATTGCGCTCAATGGCAAGAAAGATTTTCAGGTTCCTTATGAGCAAAATATTGCGGCTATAAAAGAAGCCTTTGCTGCTGGAAATAATGAGAATGCTAGAACTGTTGCCTTTGACGATCTTAATCATCTCTTTCAAGAAAGCACCACCGGTGCCCTATCTGAATACTCAGAGATAGAACAAACTATGGCGCCAAAGGTTCTTGCCTTTATCACAAAGTGGATTAAAGAGCATACCAATGACTAACTACTCAAAAAGTGTAGCCGTCGCTTTTTGATACGCCTCAAAATCGCTTAGGTTATTGTGATCACCGTCAGGTACAGTTACAAAAGTCTTTGTAGTTGTCCTAATGCTATCATAAAGGGCTTTACCGTGCTCATAAGCCACCACACTGTCTTCTGTGCCGTGTATCACGGTTATAGGAGCCGTCACCTCATTTATAAAGCTATACGTAGGCAATCTATAGTTGAGCAGTTTCTCAACCGGAAGGATCGAAAAGCGGGATTGTGCCTCGTCTAGTATACTATAAAAAGGAGTTTCAAGCACCAGCTTAGTGACTTCTTTTTTTGACGCCACATAGGTTGCAAAGGTCGTCCCCAGGCTCCTGCCGTAACTCGTTATGGGTGTTGTGGGATATTGCGCTTTCGCGAAAGCGTACCACAGCAAACTATCATCATAAAGCGCCGCCTCTGTGAGTGCTCCCCCACTCTTTCCATACTGCCTGTAATCCATAATAATAACCGCGTAGCCCTTTTGTACAAATGGCTGGGCGATTTGTCCCCACTGCGCGAGACTGCCTGCATTACCGTGGTGATAAAGTATCACGCCCTTTGGGTTTGTAACCGTAAAGTGCAAGCCATTAAGCCGGGCTCCATCTGGCGCATCTACCCAAACCTCCTTATAATCGCCATCAAAATCAAAAGCATACTCCTGCGGCAATTGCTGCGGGTGGAAAATGAGGTTGTCTTGAAAAAAATACAGTCCGCCACAAAGGATGGCATATAAGTTTGCAATGATGAATATGGCGATGAGCGGTTTTTTTATCTTTTTCATTTATAAGTATTGATGACAATGTTGTAGTAACAGACAAAAGCTTGCAACATAGGTTTACCGTAGTGCTAAGCTGTGATAGGCGTCAAAGTTATTCATATTTTTTTATAGATACACATATACCCAATCTGTATGATATTTAAAATTAAAAAATGATAGACCTAGCAATGGTGTTCAAAGCTAGCTCACTCTTTAACAAATAATTAAGACTCAAAAACTACCGTCTCACTATCTTAGAGGATTATCAAAAAACACTAAAAATGATCAAATCAAACAGTTTTAAAATGATTGCTGTTGCCGTGATGGTAACTGCTCTCTTATGTACTTCTTGCGAGGGTAATAAAGATACCGCCGTAGCAGAAGATGCAAAACTATCTATTGATTATGAGAAGTACGAGCTGGAGAATGGTCTAGACGTGATCTTACATCAAGATAGTAGTGACCCTATTGTATCACTTGCGATACAGTATGCGGTAGGTTCTAACCGCGAGAAGACGGGACGCACCGGTTTTGCTCACCTTTTTGAGCATATGTTATTTCAAGAGTCTGAAAATGTACCACAAGACTCATTCTTTAAAACGGTACAAGATGCAGGAGGAACCCTTAATGGTGGTACCTGGAAAGATGGTACAATCTATTATGAAACGGTACCAAATAATGCACTTGAGACTATTTTATGGCTAGAGTCTGACCGTATGGGATTCTTAATTAATACGGTAACAGAGAGTGCCTTTGAAAACCAGCAAGAGGTTGTTCAAAACGAAAAAAGACAACGTGTAGATAACAATCCTTACGGGCATACGAGCTGGGTACTTGATAAAAATATCTATCCAGAAGGTCACCCATATAACTGGCAAGTTATAGGCGAGCTAGAAGATTTACAAAATGCTACGGTAGATGATGTACGTGAGTTTTATGACAAGTTTTACGGTCCTAATAATGCGACACTTGTACTAGCAGGAGATTTTAAAACTACAGATGCAAAGGCGCTTATTGAAAAGTACTTTGGTGAGATTAAAAAACGTCAAGAGGTTGCACCACTTGAAGCACAGCCAGTAACTATAGCAGAAACAAAGAAGCTATACCACGAAGATAACTTTGCACAAGCACCACAACTACACCGTGTGTATCCTACAGTACAGCAATACACAAATGATGCATATGCACTAGACTTTCTAGCAGAAATCATCTCAAGTGGTAAAAAGGCACCTTTATATAAAGTGCTAGTAAAAGACAAAGACCTTACCTCTAGAACAGTTGCTTATAATAGTAGTCAAGAGATTGCTGGTGAATTTCACATCATCATTACTGCAAATAGCGGTGTAGATCTTGACCAAGTAGAAGCAGGTATAGATAAAGGTATTGCAAAGTTTGAAGCAGAAGGCGTTACAGATAAAGATGTAGAGCGCATTAAAGCTGGTCTTGAAACTCAGTTTTACAATGGTATAAGTAGTGTAAACGGTAAAGCGTTTCAACTAGCGAGTTACAATGTATTTGCTGGAGAGCCAGACTTTATAGAAAAAGACATAGAAAACATCAAGGCGGTTACTAAAGAAGATGTAATGCGTGTGTATAACACTTACATAAAAGGTAAGCCTTTTGTACAAACTAGTTTTGTACCTAAAGGACAGATGGATCTCATTGTAGAGAACTCTGTAAAAGCAGAGGTGGTAGAAGAAGAAATCACAGAGAATGTTACTAAGGTTGTAGAAGATGAGGCAAAGGAAATTGTAAAAACACCTTCAAAAATAGATCGCTCTACGCCACCAGTAGTAGGAGATGCGCCAAAACTAAGTATTCCAGAATCTTGGGAAGCAGAGTTGTCTAACGGGATAGATGTATATGGTATTTCTCAAAATGAGATTCCTACAGTAAACTTTAACCTGGTAATAGAAGGAGGTCACCTACTTGATAGTATGGAAAAGAATGGGGTTGCAAACCTTATGACAGATATAATGATGGAGGGTACTGCAAATAAAACTCCAGAAGAGCTTGAAGAAGCTATCGAGTTACTGGGAGCAAGTATTAATATGTACACTTCTCGCGAGGCTATTACAATACAAGGTAACACGCTTACGCGAAATTTTGCCGCAACTATGGATCTAGTAGAAGAAATTCTGTTTGAGCCACGCTGGGATGAAGAAGAACTAGGTCGTATCAAAACAGCTACTATAAACAGTATTAAACGTCGCTCTGCAAACCCTAATGCGGTGGCAAGCAACGTATATAACAAAGTGCTTTATGGTGAAGACCACATCTTCTCATACCCTACGAGCGGTACAGAAGAGTCTGTAGAAGCAATTACAATGCAAGATCTTAAAGATTTTTATGCAAATAACTTCTCACCATCTGTGAGCCGTTTTCATATTGTAGGTAAAATAGATAAGAGCGATGCACTTGCAGCCCTAAGTGACCTAGAGTCTAAGTGGGAAGCAAAAGAAGTTACCATACCAGAATATCCAGTAGCAAATAATAGAGATAAGTCTTCACTCCTATTTGTAGACATTCCTAATGCAAAGCAATCTGTAATAAATATAGGGTACATCGGGATGGCTCGTACAGACAAAGATTTCTACCCTGCAGAGGTGATGAACTATAAACTGGGAGGATCTTTCTCTGGAGCTGTAAATCTTATTTTACGTGAAGAAAAAGGATATACCTATGGAGCACGTACTTACTTTAATGGATCTAAAATACCAGGGACATTTACTGCATCATCTAGCGTACGTACTAATACGACAGGAGAATCTGTTGAGATTTTTAGAGATCAGATTAAGGCATATAAAGACGGTATTTCGCAAGATGACCTTGACTTTACAAAAAATGCGCTTATCAAATCTAATGCTCGTCGCTTTGAGACGCAGTTTGCCCTTCTAGGTATGCTTCAAGAGCGCAGTGCTTTCGACCTTCCAACAGATTATATTGAGAAGGAAGAAGATGTCATTAGAAATATGACACTAGACCAGCACAAAGCATTAGCAAATAAATATCTTGATGAAAACAAGATGGCGTACCTAGTAGTAGGTGATGCTGCCACGCAGTTTTCTCAGTTTAAAGATATGGGCTTTGATGAGGTAAAAATGCTAGACAAAGATGGTAATGAGGTAGACCTTACAAAGGTGAAACAATAACCACAATCCATTATAAATATGAAAAGAGTCTCTTCGGAGGCTCTTTTTTTTGTGGGTATAGCTACGCTTTCGCGAAAGCGCATAAAAAAACCTCCTACAGTAATTGCAGGAGGTTACATATCGTAAAAGCGAGAGATACTAGTTGTTCTCTTGCTCTCTCTTAAGCTTACGTTCTTCTCTTTTTTCTTTCATAAATTCAATAAATGAACCTCCTACCCAGTAAGGGATTACAAAAGTAAGAAGGAAAATCATTAACCAAAATCCTATAGTAAGGATGGTTAAAAATGCGAGAAAACCTAAATATTGGTCAAAATCGAACATAGGATGGTGTCTTTTCTAATTTGTAGCAAAGATACTTGATAATATATATGTCACACAAGAGAAAAAATAGATTTATTGACAGCTTATCAACGATGCAAAATGAAGCCAAATGTTTAAATTTGTGTTCCAAATTTCTAACATAATTCACAATGGAATATAGAATCGAAAAAGATACAATGGGCGAGGTACAAGTACCCGCAGATAAATTATGGGGAGCACAAACTGAGCGCTCTCGCAATAACTTTAAAATAGGAGCTCCTGGCTCTATGCCTATTGAAGTGGTACACGGCTTTGCGATTCTTAAAAAAGCAGCTGCTTATACAAACTGTGAGCTAGGTGTACTACCGGTTGAAAAGAGAGATCTTATCGCTGCTGTATGTGATGAGATACTTACAGGTATGCACGATGACCAGTTCCCACTAGTAATCTGGCAAACCGGATCTGGAACACAGAGCAATATGAATGTAAACGAGGTGATTGCAAATAGAGCTCACCAACTTGCAGGAAAAACAATAGGTGAAGGTGATAAAACACTAGCGCCTAATGATGATGTAAATAAATCACAATCTTCTAACGATACATTCCCTACTGGAATGCACATTGCAGGTTATAAAAAGATTGTAGAAAACACAATACCAGGAGTACGCACATTACGTGACACGCTTAAAGCGAAAGCTGATGCTTTTAAAAACGTGGTAAAAATAGGTCGTACGCACCTTATGGATGCCACTCCCCTCACACTAGGTCAAGAGTTTTCTGGATACGTATCACAACTAGATCACGGACTTAAAGCTTTAGAAAATACACTAGATCACCTCGCAGAGCTTGCTCTGGGAGGAACAGCTGTAGGTACTGGTCTTAATACTCCTAAAGGATATGCAAAGCGTGTGTCTGAGTATATGGCAGAGTTTTCTGGTCACCCGTTCCGTACTGCAGATAATAAGTTTGAAGCACTTGCTGCTCACGATGCAATCGTAGAAACTCACGGTGCGTTAAAACAACTTGCGGTATCTCTCAATAAGATTGCAAATGATATACGTCTTATGGCTTCTGGACCACGTAGTGGTATAGGTGAGATAAGTATCCCGGCAAATGAACCAGGATCTTCTATTATGCCAGGTAAAGTAAACCCTACACAATGTGAGGCACTTACAATGGTTTGTGCTCAAGTTATGGGTAATGATGTCGCTGTAGGTGTAGGTGGTATGCAAGGACACTACGAGCTTAATGTATTTAAACCTATGATGGCTTCAAACCTTTTACAATCTGCACAACTTATAGGTGATGCTTGTGTTTCTTTTTCTGAGCACTGTGCTTCAGGTATTGAGCCAAACGATGCAAGAATTAAAGAATTACTAGATAACTCATTAATGCTAGTAACTGCTTTAAACACAAAAATAGGGTATTACAAAGCTGCCGAAATAGCAAATACGGCACATAAAAATGGTACAACATTAAAGACAGAAGCTGTAAATCTAGGATACGTAACCGCCGAAGAATTTGACGAGTGGGTACGACCTGAAGATATGGTTTAATTCTTATGTAGCAAACACAAGTTAATCGATGAAATACACAAATTCATCGATTAACTTGTTTTTATCAATAGCTTATCATATCTTTATGGTCCCAAATCATAAGAAATGAAACTACTATTGGTTCTTTTAAGCTTCCTGCTTTGCAGTGTGAGCCTACCACCAGAGACCATAACTTATCTTAAGGATGCTTCTGGCACACATAACATAACAAGTGCAAAAAGTGCTGTTTTTACAGACTTAGAATCAGAAAACTTAGGATTAGACAATGGTGTTTACTGGTTTAAAATAAATAATATATCTCAATCTAGAGCTATATTAGAACTTCAGACAGCACACGTTACTGATCTTGAATTATTCGATAATAATGGAGCGCTTATTTCTGTAATGAATAACACGAGATTTCCCTCGTATTTTATAAGTAAAGATTTACACAGCTTTCCTCTTTATCTAAAAGGTAACTTCCCACTGGAGTCCTACTTCCCTATAACAATTTCTAACGAAGGCGAGTATGCAAAAAATGATCGAGTGAATATGCTAGGTATAGGGTTCTTTTATGGGACCAGTATAGCTTTACTTATTGCAACGCTTATATTTTTCTTTATAGTCAAAAACACAAAATTTCTATTTTTTGCATTTATCATTTTTGGCATACTGCTCAGTGTAATAGCTCAAGATAATATCCTTAATTTTTTAGATATTAATCTAGGTAATCCGTTATATATGGAAGCACTTGGTCATTATTCTGTAGGTATAATGGCGTTGTTTTTTATGATTTTTTATCTCAACTTGAGAAAAAACCAGCAATGGATTAAATATGCAATGATCTCTATAATTGCTGTCTCTACCGTTTCATTAATATATTTTGTGATTACTAAGATGCTTTGGGGGCTTATACTGGTTAACTCTTGTTCTATACTAGCAACTGCACTTCTCTGGATTCTTATATTGAGAATTGCTAGTGGACCTAAACGTTACATACTCCTACTAATTTATTCTGTAAACCTGTTTTTCTTAGTTAATGTATTTGTTTTTCATTTATTAGGAATCACACTGCTAGAGCGTAGCACTTTTGATGGAGCAGGGATTGCTTTACTAAACTTTACCCTAATTGCCGTACTCCTATTACTCTCCTTTTATGGTATCCAAACTACGGGCGTAATAATGAAGCACAAAATAAAAAGGTATGTAGAAGAGCTAAAAGAATTAAATACCTATAGAAATATACAAGATACAGATGATGATTATCTAGAATCTCTTATTTACCAATTTAAACTTGAAAATATAGAGGTAAAAATACTAGATGACATTGCTAAGGGCTTAAGTAATGAAGCTATTGCTTCAAAATATAACTTAACTACAGATCGCTTAAACCAATTAACAAAAAGTCTCTATACCAAGCTTGGTTTAGAGACTTCTGGTGATTTACAAAATCTAGCTTTTTAAGCCTTTTTCTTCTTTATATAATACTTTCTGTATCTCATATATGATACCGTACCAAACACCGTAAGAATAACCGCTGTGATGAGTATCTTCTGGTCTGCTATATCACCTCCACTCTGGTATGCGTGCAGTCCAGATAAGTAGTAATTTACCCCAAAGTAAGTAAACATAATACTACTTAATGCTACAATAGAGACAAAGTTAAATAGCCATCTACCTCTCAATCCAGGTATCAATCTCATATGTATCACAAAGGCATAAACGATAAGTGAGATAAGCGCCCAAGTCTCTTTTGGGTCCCATCCCCAGTAACGCCCCCAGCTTTCGTTTGCCCACTGACCTCCCAAGAAGGTACCTATGGCAAGTAATACCATACCTACTGTAAGAGCAAGCTCATTAATGATGGTTATCTCTTTAATATTAAGATCCATCTTTTCCTTATTTTTTTCAGTTGTAAATATCATTAAGAATAATGAGACAACTCCTAGAATAGCTCCTAGCGTAAAAGGACCATAACTCGCTACAATTACTGCAGTATGAATCATTAACCAGTAACTATCTAGTACAGCTTGTAAATTCTCTATCTCTGGATTCATCCAGTTCATAGAGGCTGCCCATAATATAAAAGCACCTACAAACGCAGTACTAGCAATAGTAAGTTGACTCTTTCTCCCGAAGGCTAGGCCAAAAAATACCGTTGCCCACCCTACATATAGTACAGACTCATAAGCATTACTCCACGGTGCGTGCCCAGCAATATACCATCGCCATATCAAGCCTATGGTGTGTACAATAAATAATACAACAATCGCAGCTGCACCGAGCTTAGTCATCCAGTTGATGAACTTATTGTTGTTAAAAATAGCAGCAATAACAAAAATCATCATAAATACGGCTGCCAGCATGTACATCCAGTAAAGCTTTGTAAAGACATCATACTTATTGTAAAAAATCTCTGCATCACGCTTCTCTATAGAAGGCATTATATCATTACTATGACTGCGCTGAAACTTCTCTATACCTTGCAAAACTTTATCTGCATCCGTGTAATCTCCAGTAGCTCTACCCTTCTTTAAACTCAATAAATAAGCAGGAAAAATTTGATTTGCAATGACAGAGTCTGTAGCTCGATAAGGGACATCCTTTACTTTTATAGGAGAGATCCACGTGTTATTTGAATCATCTGGTTTTGGGAATATTCTTAAAACTTCTTTAACCAGTGTTCTGTCTAGGAGATTCATACGCTCTGAGACGTCTATAAATTCTTTAGAAATTTTTGTAGGGTTTGCCTCTGCATATGCCTCTGGTAAAAATGGAGCTAGTTTATACCTAAAGTCTGAGGTAAAGAAATCCATTTGTTTAAAGTACTTTCTGTCTGACGGTACACCCACTACATTACGTAAACTATCATTTCCTTTTTGAAGGTATATGATCTCTGCAAAACTCCATATTTGCGGGTTTTCCATCATTGAGAGCATTACTTGGTCTGCAGTAAGGCCTTCATAAGTATCACTCCTACTTAACTTACGTAATAACATACTTGAGTATGTATTAATAGGCATCATACGCCCATCTTCTTGTATGATAAGACGGCCAAACTTTTCTGCGTGCTCTAGTGGTACTGCATTTTCTACAATGAGTCTTTTTATCTCTTCTTGTGAGGGCATAGCCTGCTCGTGTGGCTCTCCTTGGTGACTGTCAAGTCCTAAAATGTCACTTATATTTTCTCCAGTAACAGCTACGGTGTCTTTTACGACTACGTTTCCGTTGCTTACTTCGGTAGTTTGATTAGATATATCTTCTTGTGCGTATCCCGCTTTCGCGAAAGCAATCAAAAACACAATCATCATAAGTTTAGACTTCTTAAGTTTAATCTTATCTAAACGACGCTTGAGCTCACCAAAACGTGATCCCTTATCAAAAAGAATCATCATCATACCTATGTACAGTAAAAAGTAACCTATGTATGTAACCCAAGTTCCCCAAAAATCGTGACTTACAGAAAGTATCGTACCAGACTCATCTGGAAAGAAACTTGCTTGAAAAAATCTAAATCCTTTGTGGTCTAAAACGTGGTTCATATAAATTTCGTAATCAAAATTTTCTTCAGGATCTTCTACCGTTATCTGGCTTTCAAAAGACGAGTATACATTTTGTGTACCAGGGTATCTTCTAGCGATAAATTTGTTGAGCTTTATCGAAAACGGTAGTGGCATAGACTTACTTCCGTATGCTAGATAAACTTTGTGCCCTCCTACCTCTATTTGTTTTTTATCATTACTATAGCCTTTACCACCTAGTAGTCCTACTGTTTTGGTCTCGCCATTTGCGGTTACATCTACAAAGAGTGCATCCTCTTGATTTTTTTCTTTTACCTCTTTTGCAACAATACCAGTACGACCACGTATAGCTTGGTCTGGTATAACGAGTAACTTGCCGCCTAAGTTATAAAGTGCTCGTAGTTTAAGTGGCTGCTCTACATCTTCTGGCACCTCACTCTCATCTTGTGTTGCCATTACAGTAACAGAACCTGCAAATGGTGATTTAAAAGTGTAGTTTTCACCGTCAAACCCTATGTTTATAGCGCCATCTGTAGGCTTATTAAAGGCATAGAGTACATTGTGAATATTCACTAGCTCACCTTCTACTAGAAAGTGCTCGTGACGCTGGTTATCTGTACCTGTCTCTACAATTTTAAGGTGCCATAACCCGCTCTCATCTTCTACAAATCCATCTTGAGCACCATCTATAAATTTGTTAAAACCAAAAGTAAAAGTGGTCTTGTCACTTCTGTTATTTGTATCGTGCACAAAATCTTCTGTCCACGTAAAATCATTATTTAATCTAGGCGATAGTGATAACTCCTTTTCTATTGCACGGCGCATAGGCTGGCCGTTTTGCTCTCCATCTATAAAAACATCAAGGTAGGTTTTCTCGCTTAAGAAAGAATTTTCGGTCGAACCCTCCTCAATAGGCATAACACCTTCATAACTTATATATCTTGTAATACCCGCTCCTATTAAAATAAGTACAAATGAAAGGTGAAAAACTAATGTCGTTATCTTCTCCTTGCGCAACAATTTATATCTGAATATATTTCCTATAAAGTTGACTACAAACAGAATATGAATAAGTGTAAACCACCAAGCATCATAAATCCAGTATCTTGAGTATGGCGTAGGTGAAGTTTCTTGACCTATATCTAAAAATGTTCCTACTGCCATTGCAACAAAGTAGGCTATAAAAAGGATCCCCATCAAGCGTGTGGAGAATAAAATAGAAGCGATTTTCTTTTGCATAATTCAGGCAAATTTTAACGAGTGCAAAGATAACCTACGACGGCTTAAAAACCTTAAACCTAGGGTTCATAAAATATGAAACCTCAACAGTTTTAAAAAAGCCTATTTTTGCTACTATGATAGAAGTAAACATTGTGGGTACTGGTAATGTAGCGTGGCATCTGGCAAAGGCACTAGGTGCACAAAACCGTGCAGTCGTAATGCAAGTAGCTGGCCGTACTGAGGCTAGCCTTAAGCCTTTTAAAAATATGGCTCGTCATACGGTAAGTATTGAGGAGCTTTCTCCTTCAGACGTGACTATCATTGCTGTGAGTGACGATGTGATTGCAGAGGTGTCTAGTCAAATTCCTTTTGATAACACACTTGTAGTACACACTTCTGGATATACGGCTATGAGTACGCTTTCGCGAAAGCATAATAAAGGCGTTTTTTACCCTTTACAAAGTTTTTCTAAAGATGATACGTCTATAAACTTTGCCGAAATACCAATTCTAGTAGAGGCAGATAACGATGAAGATGAAAAAACCTTGCGCGAGCTAGGTGCGATGATATCTAATACAGTACAAGTAATAAATAGCACACAGAGAAGACAGCTCCATCTAGCTGCCGTGTTTGCAAATAATTTTACAAACCACTGCTATACCATCGCTCAAGACATCTGCGAGCAATATGAGGTAGATGTAAAAACCCTACACCCACTTATCTTAAAAACAGCTCAAAAGGCTTTAGAAAATGGACCTGCAAATAGTCAAACAGGCCCTGCAAAAAGAGGTGACATAGCTGTCATAAACAATCAACTAGATTTACTAGAAAACCCAGATCACAAAGATATTTATAACGCTCTTACAAAAGCGATACACACTACCTATGGAAAAAAGTTATAAAGAATACTTACATAATATTACCACCTTTATATTTGATGTAGATGGTGTCCTTACAGATGGTAAACTACATATTACCACAGAAGGCCAGATGCACCGCACGATGAATGTAAAAGATGGGTATGCCATAAAAGCAGCGCTAGATGCTGGATACAATATATGTATCATAAGTGGAGGCACTGATGAGGGTGTGCGCTCAAGGCTACAAAAACTAGGCATAAGTGACGTTGCTCTAGGTGCTCACAATAAGATGGAACACCTTAACACTTATCTTAAAGACAAGGATATCGCAGCACAAAACATACTATATATGGGAGATGATATACCAGACTATCCCGTAATGCAATTTGCAGGTCTCGCCTGCTGCCCACAAGATGCTGTAAAAGAAATAAAAGACATCTCAAATTACATCTCACATAAAAATGGCGGTCAGGGCTGTGTGAGAGATGTGATAGAGCAAGTTCTTAAAGTGCAAGGCAACTGGATGAAAAATATAGATGCAGCAGCTCATTAACGAGATATTATGTATTTTTAATAAAACAACCTAACCCCTAGTTGAAGTATCTAAACCTCATAAGATTTAATAATCTTCTTATGATCATTGTTATGCAATGTGTCATAAGGTATGCCATTGCTCAAATAGATGATATTGACATCACATTAAGCAATCTAGGCCTGTTGTTCCTTATCCTTGCTACGGTGTTAATTGCAGCAGGAGGATACATCATTAACGACAGCTATGATGTTGTGGCAGATAAAATTAATAAGCCCAAAAAACGCACCGTAGGTGTCTCTATAGATGAGAAACAAGCAAAACTCATTTATTTTGGACTCACCTTTACTGGTTTAGGGCTTGGTTTTATCCTCACAAGCCTGATGGGACACCCCATATACTTTATATACTTCTTACTTAGTGCAGGGTTTTTATACCTCTATGCTAGGTTTATAAAAAAGTATGCTTTATTAGGTAATTTGCTTGTAAGTATCTTAGTAGCTCTCTCGGTTATTTTAGTACCACTATTTGAACTTATACCTGCTATAGACACAAGTAATAATGAGGAGCAACTAGGTGCATTTACAGTATTTACGTCGGTCGCTATATTTGCCTTTGCTATCACACTTGTAAGAGAACTTGTAAAAGATATAGAAGACATACAAGGAGATCACGTTGCTGGTTATAAAACGCTACCCATATTACTAGGCGCACAACGCACAGCAAGAGTTTCTGTCATACTTACACTTATAATAATCACATTTATAAGCTGGTATACATTTACATTTCTATACGATTATAAAATAGCTGTGGCTACTGTATTTTTTGCCATTATCGCACCATTAGGATATTGCTGTTCAAAATTATGGGAGGCGACTAAAAAAAGTGAGCTCTCACACATATCACTCATCCTTAAAGTAATTATGTTTGTAGGTATATGTATCATCCCATTACTTATACACGCTATTTACTATGCTTAAAGAAAAATTAAAAAATCACAATCTCATACTAGCCTCTGGATCTCCTAGACGCCAGCAGTTTTTTAAAGAACTAGACCTAGATTTTACCATACAACTTAAACCTGTAGACGAGACCTTTCCAGACCATTTACAAGGTCCAGAGATAACAGATTATCTAGCAAAACTTAAGGCCGCAGCTTTTACAGACTTAAAAGCAACAGATATACTCGTAACCAGTGATACCATAGTATGGTTTAATGGTGTAGCACTTAACAAACCAGAAGATCGTGATGAAGCCTATGCGATGATAGCAGCCCTTTCTGGTAATAGCCACCAGGTTATTACTTCTGTAGCTTTTACTACAAAAGAAGGTCAGACCGTGATAAACGATACGACCACCGTCACCTTTAAAGAGCTTACAGAAGAAGAGATTAATTACTACATTGATAATTACCAGCCTTATGATAAAGCTGGTGGTTATGGTATACAAGAATGGTTTGGCTACATAGCCGTAACAAGTCTTGAGGGTTCATACTTTAATGTGATGGGTATGCCCCTGCATAAAGTTTATGAAACGTTAATGCAGCTGGCAGACTAGTAGCTTTTCTGTACTTTTAGTTAAAAATAAATTATGGGATTCTTAAAAAAAATGTTTACACAAAAGCGTACTATATTCTTTTTTATAGCCGCTATTGCGCTACCTGCGATACTTATAAGTTGTAAAAAAGAGACTGGGGATAATATCGCTTTCGCGAAAGCGGACTCAGCTAAAACCACCACCTCAGAAAAACGTAATTTATCTCAAGAGTGGAAAGATTACTGGTATGCCGGCACTGCCGAAATTTCTTCTTATAAACTAGATCAAGCACGATATGGCGAGATAAGACCAGGCACAGCAGTCTTGATTTATGTAACCGAAGATTTCTTGCCAAAAGAACAAGTAAAAGCAGATGCCCAAAACGATAGCAACATCCCTGTCCTAAAGCTCAATGCTACCAAAAAGTTTGTAACAGGCATCTACCCCTATTCCATAATGACCAGCACATTTTATCCCATTACCGAAAAAAAACACGCTATAAAAGTATCACAGAGCACACAAGAATGGTGCGGTCACGTATATGCACAACTTAATAACAGAGAAGACTTTGAAGTGACCTCTCACTCCTACTTTCAATCTGAGGCAGACCAAGAAATGGGTCTCCCAAAAGATATACTAGAAAATGAATTATGGACACAAATACGCCTTGACCCAACCTCGCTCCCTACAGGATCATTTAAGGCTATACCTAATCTTGAATTTATACGTAACTCACATATTGATCTTGCAGCATATCAAGCAACAGGAAGCCTAAATGGGGATTCTTACACAATAGAATATCCAGAATTAAAACGCACAGTTACTATACAATTTACGCCTGAGTTCCCTCATACTATAGAGGGCTGGACAGAGACATTTCCTCAAGGGCGTGACGGCACTCCTATGACAACGACAGCCACTAAGATGAAAACCATTAAAAGTGCCTACTGGGGTAAAAAAAGTATTGCAGATGAAGCTTTGCGTACAGAATTAGAATTAAACTAATGGGAAGGTTACGTAAACAACTCAATAAAGTTAACCCCTTTACAGCGGTAAACCTTATATCAAAAAGCGTCATTAAAGAGCAAATGTCGCACGCCCCGGGTCACGTAGTTTATACGGGTACAAAGGAAGTAAAAGATGTCCTCATAGATGTTTTTGACTACAATGCAACCTTTGTAGAAGAAGAAACGGTACACGAGTTATCCAGCTACACAAAAGACACAGACGAAAAAACGGTTACCTGGGTAAATGTAAATGGTCTTTCTGACACACAGGCACTTACAGATATATCACACAAGTATGACCTACACCCACTGGTGATGGAAGATGTGGCAAATACCAGCCAGCGACCCAAACTAGATGAGTATCCAGATCATTTATTTATTGTTTTTAAAATGCTCTATCACGATACAGATGGTAAATTAAACACGGAGCACATAAGCCTTATTCTGGGCAAGACCTATGTCTTGCTTATGCAAGAGTATGATGGTGACGTTTTTGATGGAATTAGAGATCGTATACGCCTGTCTAAAGGTCGGGTGCGCACTACTGGAGCAGATTATCTAATGTATGCACTTATGGATGCGGTGATAGATCACTACTTTATAATCATAGAGACCCTAAGTGATAAAATAGAAGAGCTAGAAGAAAGAATATATACAAACCCTTCAGAAAACTATTCGCAAGAAATACAACAGCTCAAAAAAGAGGTGATACAAGTACGTAGGTCAATTTTTCCGCTACGGGAGGTTGTAAATAAGCTAGAAAAAGTAGATAATCACCTCATACTTAAAAAAACACAAGTTTTTGTGCGTGATCTTTATGATCATACCATACAGGTAATTGAGACTGTAGAGGTTTATAGAGACACCATAGCAGGACTAATGGATATGAACTCAACAAACATTGCAAACCGTATGAACGAGGTGATGAAGGTTCTTACTATTATCGCTACTATTTTTATACCTATGACTTTTCTAGCAGGAATTTATGGGATGAATTTTCAACACATTCCAGAGTTACAAATGCAAAATGGTTACTACTACTTCTGGGGAGCGATGGTATTTATTTTTATAGGTTCTATCATATACTTTAAGCGTAAAAAATGGCTATAGATTTTATAAACTTATACAGAGAGCAACTTATAGAAAGTGCCATCGTAGCGGTTGTTATGATAGGCCTACGTATGGTGATTTCTTACTTTGTAAATCGTTTTTCAGATAGAAAAAATAAGGTAAAGCAACGTGCAAATCTAGTAATGAAGTATGTAGACTTTATTCTTATCCTCATTGCCTCTGTGTTTGCTTTTCTTATCTGGAGCCTTAATGCTAGAGATATAGGCGTGTATGCCTCTTCGGTTTTTGCTCTTATAGGTGTAGGCTTTTTTGCACAATGGTCTGTATTAAGTAATATGACCTCTGGTGTAATTATATTTTTCACCCTTCCCTACAAGATAGGTGATCGCATTAAGATACACGATAAGGATTTTCCCATTATTGCCATTATAGAAGACATTAAAGGCTTCCATATGAATTTGCGCACAGATGATGGCGGTCTACACACCTACCCTAACAGTCTTATTATGCAAAAAGGAGTCACCTTAGTACAAGATGGAGTCGCAACACGCATTGTAGAGCCTATTGATCCTACATCAGATAATGACCACTTTAACAAGCCTGTATAATCGTTAAAGAAAACTTAAAGAAAACGTCCTAGGCATTGATATTAGGTATATTTGAGAGATAACAACACTCTCAATATGACACGCAAATCCTATGTGATTTTTGTTCTGATTTCTTTTTTTGCTTTCGCGAAAGCGTACTCACAAGGAATCACTGTACAGCCCAGTAAACCTACAGCTAGCGAAATTTATGAAGACCTAAAAAAGCTAAATTTCTTAGGCTCTGTACTATATGTTGCTGCACACCCAGATGACGAGAACACAACAGCTATCTCCTACTTTGCAAATACCGTAAAAGCAAGAACGGCATACTTATCACTTACAAGAGGTGATGGTGGCCAGAATATTATAGGCCCAGAACTAAGGGAACTTTTAGGAGTAATACGCACTAATGAGTTACTTGCCGCTCGCGCAACAGATGGTGGAGAGCAACGTTTTACACGTGCAAACGATTTTGGTTACTCAAAACACCCAGATGAGACACTTGCCATCTGGAACAAAGAAGAAGTACTGGGTGATGTAGTATGGGCGATACGTACTTTTAAGCCGGATGTAATCATTAATAGATTTAATCACAGAACACCGGGAAGCACACACGGCCATCACACCTCTAGTGCAATGCTCTCTGTAGAAGCATATGATCTTGCTGGAGATGCCGCAAAATATCCAAATCAATTACAATACACAGATACCTGGTCACCACAAAGACAATTCTTTAATACCTCTTGGTGGTTTTATGGAAGTAGAGAAAAATTTGAAGCAGCAGATAAGTCTAACCTTGTAAAAGTAGATGTAGGTACCTTCTACCCTGGCTTAGGGTTATCAAATACAGAAATATCTTCCCTTAGTAGAAGTCAGCATAAGTCTCAAGGATTTGGTAATACAGGCTCGCGTGGTACTAGTGATACTTATTTTGAGTTACTACGTGGAGAAATGCCTACTAACGATGATGTTTTTCAAGGTATTAACACCACTTGGACACGTGTTAAAGGAGGAAAAGCAATAAAGACAATACTAGACAACGTAGTTGCCACCTATGACTTCACTGCGCCAGATAAGAGTATACCACAACTTATGAAGGCATATGCCCTCGTACAACAACTAGAAGACACACACTGGAAAAACATAAAGTCTAAAGAACTTGAGACAATTATCACTGCAGTGACAGGCCTATACCTAGAAGCAAAAGCAGATACAAATTATGCAACCATAGGCAGCTCAATAAAACTGGATATAGAAGCTATAAATAGAAGTACTCAGTCTGTAGTTCTCAAAAAAGCTACCGTAACAGTTACAGATAACGTAGTGGCGTCTAATCAACCACTAGCGAATAATGAGCGTTATACTACATCAACAACCCTTTCAGTAAGTGATGACTTTAAAGATACCTCTGCATACTGGTTACGAGAAGAAGGTACTTTAGGTATGTACAAGGTTGCAGACCAGCAAATGATAGGTAAACCAGAAACACCACAAGAAAACACAGTCACATTTGACCTTGTCATTTCGGGAGTGCCTATAAGTATTACAAAACCTATCGTCTATAAATACAATGACAGAGTAAAAGGTGAAGTGTATGAGCCTTTTGAAATTGTACCAGCTGTGTCATCTAGACTAGAGTCTAAGGTGATCATTTTCGCGAAAGCGGAATCAAAAAAAATACCCGTGACAGTCACAGCACATCAAGCTAATTTTACAGGAACTGTACTACTAAATAAACCATCTGGATGGACGGTATCACCTGCTAGTTATGATGTTTCTATAGCAAATAAGGGAGAAGAAAAAGAGTTTGTATTTACAGTAACACCACCGGCTGGTGATAGCGAGGGTGATTTGAGTCCGCGTGTGGTTTCTGGCGGAAAGACGTATACTAAAGAGCTTATAAAAATAGACTACGCGCACATCCCGCTGCAGTCATTATTCTTGCCTAATAAAGCACGTGTTGTACGACTAGACATTGCACGCAAGGGTAACTACATAGGTTACATACAAGGAGCTGGAGATGCGGTACCAGATAACCTCGCGCAGATAGGTTATCAAGTTGCAGTGATAGATCCTGCGACCATAACACCAGAGTTGCTATCACAGTTTGACGCTGTGGTTGTAGGTATACGTGCTTATAATGTGGTAGATGAGATGCAAGCAAAACAACCACTACTACTAGATTATGTAAAAGATGGCGGAACACTTATCGCACAATACAACACCTCTGGACGCTGGGGCAACACAAAAATAGGCGCTCCGTATGAGCTTACACTCTCTAGAGACCGTGTGACAGATGAAAATAGCGAGGTGAGAATCCTAGCAAAAGATCACCCACTTATGAATTTTCCTAACAAGTTGTCTCAACAAGATTTTCAAGGATGGACACAAGAGCGAGGTCTTTATTTTCCGAATAAATGGTCTAGTGAGTACACGCCTATTTTATCAATGAACGATAAGGGAGAAACTACAAAAGATGGAAGTCTTCTCATCGCAGCATATGGTAAAGGACATTATATCTACACTGGCTTAAGCTTTTTTAGAGAGTTACCAGCTGGAGTATCTGGGGCATACAAGCTATTTGCAAATATGCTTAGTGTAGGTAAACAAGAGCAGCAAGATATTAAACAGTAATTATGAACAAGCCATCCTCATACACCTGGAAGAAGAAATACACAATCATCTTATTGCTTAATCTAGCATACTTTATTGCTTTCTATCTCTTAATGACCTCATTCTCATAATATGGAAACTATAGACTGGGCTGTACTTGCATTTACCTTAATTTTTATTGTGGTTTATGGAACCTATAAAACACAAGGAAGTAAAAATGCCGAAGAATATATAAAAGGCGGTAACTCATCAAAATGGTGGACCGTAGGTCTATCTGTTATGGCAACACAGGCAAGTGCCATCACTTTTTTATCTACCACAGGGCAAGGTTTTTATGATGGAATGGGATTTGTACAATTCTATTTTGGACTGCCTATTGCAATGGTCATTATATGTCTTGTTTTCATCCCTATATACCACAGGCTTAAGGTCTTTACTGCTTACGAGTATCTAGAGAGTAGGTTTGATCTTAAAACACGCTCACTAGCTGCTATCCTCTTTTTAATACAGCGTAGTCTCGCAGCAGGTATTACTATCTATGCTCCTGCCATCATTCTCTCTGCCGTATTAGGTTGGGATCTTACAATGCTCAATATTCTTATAGGTATCGTTGTGATTATCTATACCGTTTCTGGTGGCACAAAGGCGGTGAGTATTACACAAAAGCAACAAATGGCAGTCATCTTTGCAGGGATGGCAATTGCTTTTTACCTCATACTTGACAAACTTCCAGAAAACATAAACTTTACAGATGCGCTAAGCATAGCCGGTGCTGGCGAAAAAATGAACCTTCTAGATTTTTCTTTTGACCTTAGTAACAGATATACAGTCTGGACAGGTCTGTTAGGAGGTACTTTTTTAATGCTCTCTTACTTTGGTACAGACCAGAGTCAAGTGCAGCGTTACCTCTCTGGTAAAAATGTAAAGGAAATGCAAATGGGTCTTCTCTTTAACGGTGCTCTTAAAATACCTATGCAGTTTTTCATACTACTGGTAGGTGTGATGGTTTTTGTCTTTTATCAATTTAATAGTGCACCGCTGCACTTTAATCCCGCGGCGACAGATGCAGTTAAATCATCTATTTATGCAAGTGAATTTGCCTCGCTAGAAGAACAACTTCTTACAAACCAAGAACTACAAAAACAAGCAGCATTTAACTATGCTCAAGACCCTACTCTTGACACTTATGAGCGAGATGGTGAGACGCTATCTTACATCACTACCTATGAAACTAGAGATAAACAGTTACGTAAAAAAGGAAAAACTATTATCTCAAAAGCTGCTCCAGAAGTAGAGAATAATGACAAAGACTATGTCTTCATTCACTTTATACTTAACAACTTACCTAATGGCCTTATAGGCTTGCTTCTTGCTGTAATATTAAGTGCTGCAATGTCATCTACCGCATCTGAGCTCAATGCACTGGGTGCAACCACAGCCGTAGATCTTTACAAGCGCAACTACAAAGGAGAGATGACAGATGCGTTATATGTAAAAAGCACCAAAGGTTTTACACTTATGTGGGGTATACTCGCCATTATTGTAGCCTGTACGGCCAGCCTTTTTGAAAACTTAATACAGCTAGTAAACATTATAGGTTCTATTTTTTATGGAAATATCTTAGGGATATTTTTACTAGCCTTCTTTATCAAATTTGTAAAAAGCAATGCCGTATTTATCGCAGCGCTTATCACGCAGGTAATTATTATTATCGTTTACGGCTTGATACATTATGATATTATAGAGTTTCCGTACTTGTGGCTTAATGTAGTAGGCTGTGGTCTTGTGATGGGGCTAGCAATGTTGCT
Source organism: uncultured Dokdonia sp. (assembly GCF_947496725.1). Taxonomy (GTDB): domain Bacteria; phylum Bacteroidota; class Bacteroidia; order Flavobacteriales; family Flavobacteriaceae; genus Dokdonia. Next base: position 39,901 of record NZ_CANMDS010000003.1, on the reverse strand, counting down.
ACAGGCAAGCTTTGGGAGTTCTAATAAGGACTATGTGTAATTTTCTTTTTTGAACGCTTTCGCGAAAGCAAAATACTCCTATAAATAACAACCACTATGACAAACTGGGCAATACTAGGCTGCGGAAAGATAGCTGGCAAATTTGCAAATGACCTCCTCCTCACCGAAGGTGCAAACTTATATGCCGTAGCGAGTCGTGATAAAGAAAAGGCTGTAAACTTTGGTAACACCTACAAAGCTGTAAAGTCTTATGGTAGTTATGAAGAGATGGCGCAAGATCCAGACATAGACATTGTTTATATCGCTACGCCACATATGTTTCATAAGGAAAATACGCTCCTCTGTTTATCAAATAACAAGGCTGTGCTCTGCGAGAAAGCTTTTGCTATGAATCTTAATGAGGTTGAGGAGATGATCGCTTTCGCGAAAGCGAAAAAAACATTCCTAATGGAAGCATTATGGACACACTTTTTACCACATTATAAATTTGTACTTGACAAAGTAGCTAGTGGCACCCTAGGAGAGATACAATCACTTAAAGCAGATTTTGGTTTTAATAGTCCGTTTGACACGACTTCTAGGCTGTACAATAAATCCCTTGGTGGCGGTAGTTTACTAGACGTAGGTATCTATCCTGTTTTTGCAGCGCTCTCTTTACTTGGTTATCCAGAAGATATAAATGCTAAGGCTACTCTAGGCCCTACTGGCGTTGATCATAACTGTACTATTAAACTGCGTTACCCTACTGGGGTGGAGGCACAACTATTTTCGGCGATAGATGAGGAGACACCTACACGCTGCCATATTGTTTTAGAAAAAGGAGAAATTATCATAAACAGCCGTTTTCACGAACCGAGCTCAGTAACCCTTACCGAAAATGGAGTGACAGAAACACTAGAATTTTCTACGCCTAATGATGTAAATGGATATCATTATGAGATACTACATTGTCAAGAGATGCTTGCCTTAAAAAAGACTGAGAGTGATGTAATGACATTTTCTAAGAGTAAAGAACTCATTATGATGCTAGATAAAATAAGAGCGCAAATAGGGTTATCTTATTAAAAATGAGCTCTTACATTTAGATTATTACAACTCAGTCTCATAAAATGACGGTTGGGTAACAGCAGATTGTTTTCACGAAAGTGTGGTGATACATTTACATCATCAATTAAAAACAACAACTCTAAAAATCTAATCATTATGAGAACAATTATCTTTTTATTACTAGCAGCCGTATCATCTTTTTCTTTTGGGCAAGAAGCATCTGGAGTAACTGTAACCGTTACTATCCCAAACCTAACAAATAATGACGGAGCTGCCTCTGCCTCATTATACACAGAAGGAACTTTTATGAAGGCAGCTCCTCTCGACACACAGTCTGCAACACCAGAAAATAAAACAGTTACACTCGTTTTTGAAAATGTAAAACCAGGTGAGTATGGTATTATCACATTACACGATATGAATGGCAATAACCGTATGGACTTTGAAGCAAATGGTATGCCTAAAGAAGATTATGGAATTTCTGGAAGTGGTGCTGGTTTTGGTCCTCCTACTTGGAACGATGCTAAGTTTACAGTAGCATCTGATGATTTAAAACTTGAGATTAAAATGTAATGTTGGGATCATATAACAACTCAAAAGTCTGTGTCTTGTACACAGACTTTTTTTGTTTGTGGTGTTTACTTCTCATCACCTTTGTAGAGGGTTATAATTAATCATTTCTTATTTTTGTGATAGATAACCTTACCAATGACTATAACTCAGCTTAAATATGTGCTTGCTGTTGCAGAGCATCAAAACTTTACTAGAGCGGCTCAAAAAACTTTTGTTACGCAACCCACGCTTAGTATGCAAATACAAAAGCTAGAGGACCAGCTGGATGTACAAATATTTGACCGTAGTAAGAAGCCCATAGAGCTTACAGATATAGGTGCAAAAATTGTACACCAGGCGCGTAATATTGTAAATGAAGCAAATCGCATTACAGACATTGTAGATCAACAAAAGGGATATATAGGTGGAGAGTTTAAGCTAGGTGTAATACCCACAGTAATGCCTACGTTATTACCTATGTTTCTTACTAATTTTATAAAGAAATACCCTAAGGTTACTCTCAAAATAGAAGAGCTTAATACAGATCAAATAATGGAACGTCTTGAAGAGGGGCATCTAGATGCAGCCATAGCTGCAACACCTCTAGAAAACCCAAACATAAAAGAACGACCATTATACTATGAGCCTTTTATGGCATATGTGCCAAACAACCATAGATTATCAAGTAAAGAGGTGTTAGAACCTAGTGATCTAGATACTCAAGACTTATTGCTACTAGAGGACGGTCACTGTTTTAGAGACGGAGTTATTAACTTATGTACTACTCCTCGCAACAAAGACGAAGAAAAATTTACACTAGAAAGTGGAAGTTTTGAAACACTTGTAAAGTTATCAAACGAGGGACTAGGGATGACGCTTTTACCTTATCTACATACTTTAGATATGCCTATTAAGGAAAAAGAATTATTTAAGGAATTTAAGGAGCCATCTCCCGCTAGAGAAGTGAGTATCATTTTTCATAAAAGTGAACTAAAAATGCAGATTATTGAGGCGTTGCGTTCTACCATAGCTGGTGTTGTAAAAGGTGCAATTACTTTTCAAAACGTACAGATTATAAGTCCGCTTAACAAATAGGTTGATTACAATAGATATATAACTAAAAAAGCCCCGTAGTACGGGGCTTTTTTTACGGTTTTAGATATATTAAACATTGTCCTAAATCTGGCCTTGTTTCTACAAGTGTATTGATCCAGATTCTTAATTCATCTATCTCGTAAGGTAATAATCTCTTAATAGCCTTTTCTAGTTCTTTACAAAATAATGAACTATCAAAACTTACCTTATCAAGAATAGTCTTCGTGTATTCAAACATTGCTCTCGCCATATTCGAAGGTTTTTATAGGTTAGACTTTTAAAGGTAGTTTTATAACAATAGGCTGGTTTTTTTGAATTCCATTCTATAAATATACTACATAATGATCACAAAAGTGTTAACAAACGGCGTTATAACTTCTTAAAAAATAGTTAATTATCTAAAATCTATTATCTCCATCTAGTAAATCTCCAAGTCCTCCTAGTATAGAACCTTCGCCTCTTTTATTTCCTCCAGTTTTTGGAGCCATTGCTAGTACGCGATTTGCCAGACGACTAAAAGGTAAGGACTGTATGTAAACCGTTCCTGGACCTGTTAGGGTTGCAAAAAACAATCCTTCACCACCAAAAATGGTGTTTTTAATACCTCCTACAAACTCTATATCATAGTTTACGGAGCTATCAAAGCCTATAATACAACCTGTATCTACTTTGAGGCGCTCACCGGGAGCAAGTTCTTTTTTAAGCATTGTACCGCCTGCGTGCACAAACGCGATGCCATCGCCCTCTAGGCGCTGCATAATAAAACCTTCTCCTCCAAAAAGCCCTCTACCTAGCTTACGCGAAAATTCTATCCCGACAGATACGCCTTTTGCAGCACAAAGAAATGCATCTTTTTGACACACAAACTTCCCTCCTATCGCTCCTAAATCTATCGGAATGATTTTACCGGGATATGGAGAAGCAAAGCTTACTTTCTTTTTACCCACAACATCATTATAAAATGCAGTCATAAACAGGCTTTCTCCAGTAAGGAGTCGCTTTCCTGCCCCAAAGATCTTACCCATTACCCCCGTATCCTTTGCAGAGCCATCGCCAAAAATAGTTTCCATACGAATCCCTTCCTCCATCATCATAAAGCTTCCTGCTTCTGCTATGACTCCTTCTTGAGGATCTAGCTCTACCTCAACATACTGCATCTCCTCGCCGAAGATTTCATAATCTATTTCGTGTGCGTTCATTTTTAAAGTTTTTGATTGTGACTATAGGTAGTAATATAGAAAGCTATGTTACAAAACTCGCATAAAAAAAAGCCTACAACACTGTTGTAGGCCTTGTTATATATAAATATATCTTACGTTTTATAATTCTTCTAGCTCATAACTTAACACCTCAGTTACTAGACCACACTCATCTTCTTGTGGAGTAATTTGTGCTGTAATTATCGTCTGGTAATCTTCTTTTTCTATTCTAATTGTATAGCTACCATCTCGCTCATCTGGGCCTTCATAAACACCTGGAGAAACTTCTGTTAATACTGCTGTAAAAGTCTGGTCCATAACGGTTATGGATACATCTTCTAGCAAGGCATTAGTACTAGCATCACGTATGGTTATACTAAAAGTAGGTAGAATCTCTGTAGTACAGTCTGCCACTGGATCCTGCGTGTCTTGATCATCATCACCTCCGCAAGCAATTAAAGTTACAAAGCAAAAGACAAAAAGTAGGTATTTCATAATAGTTACATTTTTTTTTACTAAGATACTTAATTTATAAAAAGTTTGCGTTTTATAAATTATCAAGCTGGTTACTACTTTTATCATCACTTATGGTCCAGAAGAAACCTACAAAGAAAAACTGATCTGTTGCTGGCCTAAGCGCTCGCCTATTAAACATTCCTGCTGTGTCTGGGGTATCTGCATACTGGTAGCCATTTATGTTTCTTAAACCTAGCACGTTATTGATAGAGAAGTATAATATCTTTTGTTGTGATAAAAGATAGGCCCAGTTTACACTCAAGTCATTAAAAGACTTTGTATTTGCCTGTAAAAAACCTGGGGTGTTTCGGTCTGTATAGGTTCTACCAGAACTGTGCTGAAAACTCATCCCTATTTGTGATTTCCAGTCTTCTACAAAATACTTTGCCACAATAGAGACACTATGAGGACTAGCAAAAGTAGGCCTCGCCTGCTCGGGATAGTTGAGATATTTTCTCTCAGAATCTAGATAAGAATAGCTCACCCAGTAATCCATATTTTTAATACTGGTATTATCTCTCCAAAATACGTCTACACCTTGTGCATAGCCGCTCCCCTCGTTTGTAAAAACACTCTCTGGGCTAGCAAACTCTGTTGTAGAAGTGATTAAATCACTATACGACTTTCTATAAGCCTCTGCTCTAAAAATACGACCGTTATCACTGTATTGATAGTTTGCAATGTAGTGTGTAGTTTTTTGAGCTTCAAAATCTTGACTAAACTTCAAAAAGTCATTAAGCGGATTTTGATAAAAGTCACCATATGCTAGCGATAGTTGACTCTTTGCTCCTGTCTTATAGGCTATACTCGCTCGAGGCGAAAATGTAACATCTTTCATATAGTCTGTATAACTCGCTCTCGCTCCTAGTTTTATAGCAAAGTCTCTGGAGAAGATAATATCACTTTCGGCAAAGGCGGCTGTGATGTTACTTTTAAAATCATAGTTTGCAGTAAACATATTGTCATTAACCGCAACGGTGACATCTTCATCAAAATCTGTGATAAACTGTTCGGCGCCAAAGGAGAGTTTAAATCTATTTGAAAACCTTTTCTTTAGTTTGAGCTTGAGGTGTGCACTGTTTTCTGTGTCTAGAACCTGGGTTGTAGATTGTATGTTGGCTTCATTTCGCGCAAGCGTATAACTACCTCCTGTTTGTATACTCCACGTATCATTAAGCATACCCGTGTATGATGAGTTTACATATACATTACTGTTAGTAAGCCCTAGATTAAATCCTTCTGGGTTGTTTATATCCTCTTGTGTGATATCAAAGCTAGTGCGATCTCCAGCGGCATAGAGTTTAAAAAGTCCATCTGTAGTTCTATATCTATATACAGCCTCTCCCGCCAGTGCTTGAAAGGGTTTGTTAAAGTTATTACGATTAGAAAATAACGCGACATAAGGCGCCAGATTGATGTATGAGGTGCTCAAACTGAGCGAACTTTTTTCAAATTTTCTAGTAAGACCTAGCCCTGCCCCTACAGACATTATAGAGATGTCTGTTTTGTTTTGATCTGGCTCATCTACCGTGTTAAGTAATAAAACACTAGACAGGGCTTCCCCATATTCGGCAGAATATCCTCCGGTAGAAAATGTGATCCCGTCAAAAAGAAATGGGCTATACCTGCCTCTTGTAGGTGTATTGTTTGCCGTAGGTGTATAGGGTGTAAAAACGCGTATGCCATCTATAAAAATTTGAGTCTCTCCAGCATCTCCACCACGCACAAAGAGTCTACCATCTTCGGCCACTGTGGTGGTACCTGGTAAGGTTTGTAAAGCACCTACAAAATCACCTAGCGCACTTGCTGTGGTAACCACATCTAGTGGTTTTAAAACAGATACTTTACTGTTATCACTTGCCTCAAAAGTACCTGCAGAGAGTACAACCGTTTCTAGTGAGTTTATATCTTCTCGTAGTTTAATATTAAGGTTTTTAAAAGTGCTTACATTCATAAAAATCTCATAAGGCTCGTATGATAAGAAGGTGACTTTAAGTAGCTGCTCTCCAGTCTCTGTAGTCGTAAAAGAAAATATGCCTCTTGCGTCTGTGCTTGCACCGTCATAAGTACCGTCCAGAAATACATTTGCACCTTCTATTGGCACGCCTTTGGGATCTGTCACTACGCCAGAAACGGTGGTTTGGGCAGTGAGAAAATAACTTGATAAAATGAGTAAGAGTGATAAAAGAGGTTTCATAAGTGGTTCGTTAGATTGATTGTGGGACAAATATGAAGGGAATCCCGCTTTCGCGAAAGCGTAATACTCCCAACCGTCATAATCTGCAACTCAATTGTAATATTTTGTACATTGAGGTTATGACTAAAGATGAAAAGCTGAATAATTTTTATAATCAAGAAGTGCCTTGGCTAGCGAGTTTAAAGAAAATAAGAGGGCTTCTCAAGAGTACAGATCTGGTAGAAGATGTAAAATGGGGAATGCCAGTGTACACCATTAATAATGATAATGTAGTAGGTGTTGCTTCTTTTAAGCAGCACTATGGCTTATGGTTTTATCAAGGTGTCTATCTTACAGATGCTGGTAAGATACTGCGTAATGCACAAGAAGGAAAAACCAAGGCAATGCGCCACTTACACTTTACAGAAGATGATATTATAGATGAAAAACTCATTACATCTTATGTAGATGAGGCTATACAAAATGCTCGAGATGGTAAAAAAATGCCTGTGGTGCGCTCTGTAAAGAAAGTGCTATTGCCTACAATGCTTAAAAATGAACTCTATAACGATGCACAGCTTAAACTACATTTTACTGCACTCACAAAAGCGAAACAACGCGCCTATGCAGATTATATAAATGAGGCAAAGCAAGAGGCCACAAAGCGCAAGAGACTAGATCGCTGTATCCCATTTATACTTGAAGGTAAAGGAATAGATGCACTCTGGAAGAAAAACTAATTTAAAATTACCTACACCGTGTCTGACGTAAAAACCAAAAAAAATGACCAGTCTCCAGTAGACTTTATAAATGCTCTTGCACATACCACTCGCAAAGGAGACAGTCTTTACTTACTTAAGCTTATGGAAACCGTAACCGGAAAGAAGCCGGTAATGTGGGGAGATAGTATTGTAGGGTATGATGAGTATGAGATGGTGTATGCCTCTGGAAGAAAAGCACACTGGCCTATGGTGGGGTTTTCTCCTCGCAAGCAAAATTTGAGCATATATATTATGCCAGGTTTTAGTGTTATAGATGACCTTCTGCCGGCATTAGGTAAACATAAAACGAGTAAAGCCTGCCTGTATATAAATAAACTAGCAGATGTAGATCTGGACATACTTAAACAGATTATAGAACGAGCGATTACCTATATGAGGGCCAAGTATTAATACATTCTTAACCTTAACATTGCAATTGAGTAACGCTCTAGATATACTTTTATCCCGTTATAATTCAGGATTGCATAAAAGATTCGTTGTTTGAAAGGGCAACGGATTTTTTTTGTTTGATGTGGTTACGCTTTCGCGAAAGCGTAATTATTTATAATTCAGAATATAATAGCCTTCATAGTCTCGAATAACCTTGTTTTAATTTTAAGTTATCATAGGGTTTTATAGACGTAAAATATGCGATAAACTTCTCAAAATGTAAAGGTTTACTAACGTTTACATCTCATCATCTAGTGGGTAGATTTCTACTTTTAAGGGATTAATCAACCACAAAAATCACACAGATGAAACAACATTACTTTTTATTACTTTTTACATTCTTATTGAGCTGTAGTATACAAGCTCAAGACCTCATCATTACGGGCGTATATGACGGGCCTCTATCTGGAGGAACTCCTAAAGCTATAGAGCTTTATGTACTTAATGACATTTCTGACCTATCTATATATGGTGTTGGCTCTGCAAATAATGGAGGCGGTACAGATGGTGTTGAGCTTAGCCTAGAAGGAAGCGCAGCTGCCGGAGATTTTATTTACATCGCGTCTGAGCAACCTAACTTTAATACGTTCTTTGGTTTTGATCCAGATTATGTAAATGGTGCTGCTGGTATAAATGGAGATGATGCCGTAGAGCTTTTTATGAATGATGCGGTTATTGACACCTTTGGTGATATAAACGTAGATGGAAACGGAGAAGCTTGGGAATATCTAGATGGATGGGCTTCTAGAGTAAATGAAACAGGACCAGATGGAAGTACTTTTGTAATTGCAAACTGGAGCTTTAGCGGGCCTAATGAAAATGATGATGATAATATGGCTACACAAGCAACAGCAACAAACGCGTGGCCAATAGCTACTTATGAAGCTGCTACAACCACTTTACCTACTATTACTTTTACAGAAGAAAAAACACAACTTACAGAAAACGAAGGTGCGGTAACACTAGAAGTTACAATATCTGAGTCTGCAACCGTAAGTGCTGTAGTAGAAGTAAGTTATACAAATGATGAGAATGAATCATTTACAGTAGATAATGCTGTAAACTTTGTAACAGGTGAGGCTACCACACAGCAAGTAACTTTTACACCTGTAGATAATGAGGACCTTTCTATAGACTATTATGTATCATTAAGTCTTACAGATATTACAGGAGCTACAGGGGGTGAGACAGTATCACACGCAATATATGTAGTAGATGATGAGGCTCACGCCCCTACAGCAACAAATACCCTAGGTATGGTATTCTCAAATAACATAGAAGTAAACGGAGCTGAGATTATAACATTTGACGCTGGATCAAGCAGACTGTTTGTATCAAATGCTGGTGATGCTGCTGTAGAGATTTTAGACTTTACAGACCCTACTGCTCTTACTGTACTAAACTCTATTGTTTTAGACACGTACGGTAGTGAGGTAACAAGCGTATCTTCATATGATGGTGTTGTAGCGGTAGCTGTACGTGCAGAAGACCAAAGTAATGGCCAAGTTGTATTTATGGATACAGACGGTACAGTTTTATCAAATGTAATGGTAGGGTCTTTACCAGATATGTTAACCTTTACTCCAGATGGATCAAAAGTACTCGTAGCAAATGAAGGAGAGCCTAATGCAGATTATACAGTAGACCCAGAAGGATCAGTATCAATTATAGACCTTGCAGCTGGCGCTGCGGCTGTGGTACAAGATGACGTGACTTCGCTTTCTTTTACAAGTTTTGATTCACAACTTACAGAACTTACAGATGCTGGGGTTCGTATCTATGGTCCAGGAGCAACTGTATCACAAGACTTAGAGCCAGAATATATTACTGTAAGTGACGACGGTGCTACTGCTTATGTATCACTTCAAGAAAACAACGCATATGCGGTAGTAGATATCACTGCTGCAACAATCACATCTATAATACCTTATGGATATAAAGATCACCAATTACCAGAAAATGCTATAGATGCTTCAAACAGCTTAGACTTTGTCTTTATGTCTACTTGGCAAACTTTAGGAATGTATCAACCAGATGCTATTGCAAACTATACTGTAGATGGCACACAATACCTTGTAATTGCAAATGAAGGTGACTCAAGAGATTATGACGGCTACAGTGAAGAAGAGCGTGTAAAAGATCTTGACCTTGATCCTACTGCATATCCTAATGCAAGTATCTTACAACAAAATGAAACACTGGGAAGACTTAAAACAACAAGCGCTACTGGTGATATAGATGGTGATGGAGATATAGACCAGATTTACTCTTATGGTGGACGTTCTTTTGCTATTCTTAATGCAGAGACAGGTGCTATTGTTTATGACAGTGGAGATTTACTAGAGCGCATAACTTCTGAAGATGAAGTATACGGAGCCATCTTTAACGCTACAGATGATGAAAATGCGTTTAAAAACAGATCTGATGATAAGGGACCAGAACCAGAAGCCGTAACCCTTGCAATGATAGATGACGTTTGGTATGCCTTTGTAGGTCTTGAGCGCATAGGTGGTGTAGCTGTATTTAATATATCAGATCCAGAGGCACCGGTATTTGAAACCTATGTAAATAATCGCGATGTAACACCAGATGCCGAAGATCCTGCAGGTGATCTTGCTCCAGAAGGAATTGTTTACATACAGCCAGAAGATAACGCTACAAACACGGGACTTATAGTTGTGGCAAATGAGGTAAGCTCTACAGTATCTGTGTACACACTCGCAAATGATGTACTCACAACAGATGACTTTAATGCAGAAGCTAGCCAAACTTTGGCTTACCCTAACCCTACCGTAGGTAACACACTTTACTTTACAAAAAACACAAGCTTTACACTTATAGATATTTTAGGTAGAGTATTAATATCGTCTAAGGAAGTAACACAGGCAGACATTAGTACACTTACCACAGGTGTTTATATTGTAAACTTTGAAGATGGCACAAGCCAGAAGATTATCAAGAACTAAGTAAAAACAATTACTATTAAAGCTCCTTTGCCTATCTTGGGTAAAGGAGCTTTTTCTTTTTAAGAAAACAGGTGTTATTACGCTTTCGCGAAAGCGTAATAAAGAAAACCACACACCAACACACTGTCCTTCAATAAATAAAAAAACTTTTTACAACAGCGTGTAACACTTTGTAAGAATAACCTACTTATAGATAACAAAGCCACCAACCATTGGACAAAACCACCGAAGAAAAATTTGTTACCCTACTGGAGGAGAACCAGAATATTGTGCACAAAATATGCAGGTTGTATACAAACAATCGCGACCAGCACAATGACCTCTTTCAAGAGATAACGATACAGTTATGGCGTGCCTTCCCTAAGTTTAGAGGAGATTCAAAATTCAGTACCTGGATGTACCGAGTGGGTCTCAATACTGCCATCACTTTATATCGTAAGTCTAAGAGAACGGTACAAACACAAGATTTTGACTCTGTGATGTTCCGCATCTCTTCTGAGGAGTATGATGATACGGTAGAACAACAATTAAAGTTAATGTACAGTGCTGTAAAGGAGCTTAACGATATAGATAAAGCACTTGTGTTTTTATATCTAGAAGATAAAAATTATAGCGAGATCTCAGAAACCTTAGGTATCACAGAGGTAAATGCTAGAGTAAAGATGAATAGAGTGAAGAAAAAGCTCAAGAAAATATTAAACCCATAATCATATGGTAGACGAATTAGAATTGCTAAAAAAAGATTGGCAAAAACAAGAAGACACCCTTCCTAAATACACAAAGGAAGATTTGTACCCTATGCTCCTTAAGAAGTCTTCTTCTATAGTGAAGCTTATATTTATTGTAAGTCTTATAGAATTTGCTTTTTGGATTGTACTCTCATTTGCTTTTAACGACAATGAGACAAAAGCTTTTGAAAAACAGTTTGGGTTACAAACCTTTGATACTATCGTACTTGTTGTGCATCTTACGGCTCTTGTGGTTTTTGCCGTGTGGTTTTATAAAAACTTCAAAAAAATACAAGCCACAGACTCTGCAAAAGTATTAATGAAAAATATTATCAAAACGCGTAATACGGTAAAGTACTACATTTGGTTTAGTATGGCATTTGTAGCGATTGCCTCTACTATTGCTTATGCAATTATGATACAAAATAACCCAGCCCTTGCAGATGAGAATTTACTGTATCTCTCACTCAAGTTTATTATTGTAATAACTATAGCCCTTGGATTACTATGGGGACTTTATAGAATTATTTATGGGTTATTATTAAGAAAGCTCAATAGAAATTATAGAGAACTTAAGAAATTAGAAATTTAACTGTAGGGGGTTTAAATTTCTATACAAGGCAATAGGTCAAGCTGTTGCCTTACCATAAAAAAAGCGATAATACCTGCTGGTATTATCGCTTTACTTTTTTAGTTGGATTTCTAGACTAGGCTAGTATTCCCACTGTCTTTTCTTATTGAGTGCTTCTTCTGCCTCTATCTCTTCTGTAGGGATCACTTTTAAGAAAGAAGGATGTTGCTCTATTGCATATTCTAGCTGCTCTACAATCTTCTCTACAGAGTCGTTCTCATAATCTATCTCTAGTGGTTCTTTTACCTCAAAAGATTGTAAGATGCCACGTTTTTTAATACGCAAACCTTTCTTATCAAAACTTCTTCTAAAACCATCTATCACGATAGGCACTACAATAGGCTTGTAATTTTTAATAATGTGCGCCGTTCCTTTTCTAATAGGTTTCCACGGTTTTGTGGTTCCTTGTGGGAAGGTGATTACCCAGCCATCATCCAGAGCGATACCTATGTTTTCTGTATCCTTAAGGTTTACTTGACGTTCTATCTCTTTACCTTTTTCTCTCCAGGTACGACTCACGGTAATGGCTCCTGCATAAGCCAGTATGCGCGGTAGTAAACCAGACTTCATTGTCTCGCCTGCCGCAACGTAGTATAAGTTAAGTTTTGGCCTCCAGAGGTAACCTATATTTTTTATAGAATCTGTACGACCGCTTAGACTCGCATTAAATACGTGAAACATAGACACCACATCTGCAAAGTAGGTCTGATGGTTAGACACAAAAAGCACGTTAGTATCTGGTAAATTTGTGAGTATCTCTGAACCTTCTATCTGTAGCTCATTAAAGCCGCGGTAACGCCTGTGTGTCATTGCTCCTGCAATACGAATGAGCCAGCGTTTTAAGAATAGTATATGTCCAAATGGATTTTTTTTGAATAGCCCCATTTAATAGTTTAAAGTTGTGTGCGTTTGAGTGCGCTTTCGCGAAAGCGTACTTGGTTACAAACAGCCTGTAAATATACAAAAGACCTTACAATATTAAAGATTTCTTAACAAGAGCTCTTACCTCACTGAGCATCATTGCAGTAGCTCCCCACACTACGTGACCTTGCAACATATAGGCTGGTACTTCTACCTCATCCATATACGAGGTAGTGAGGCGCTGGGTAATTACAACCTCATCAGACAAGAATTCTGAGAGTGGTACGGGTATGAGATCTTCTACCTCTGTTTCTTGAGCTTTAAAAGCGGGAGTATGTTGCACGTAGCCTATAAATGATTGTACATAAAAATTACTGGGTGGTATATAAATATTAGTAAGTTCACGCACGAGTGTGACCGCATCTTGAGCAACACCTACCTCCTCCTCTGTCTCACGCAAGGCGGTATGTGCGAGGTCTCTATCTTCTTGCTCAACTTTCCCTCCCGGAAACCCTACCTGATTAGAATGTACTCCTTTATAGGTCTTACGCAGTATGAGTATAAGCTCTGTCTCCCCCTCATTATTAGGGTAAAAAAGGGACATCACACCAGCTTGTCTAGGGTTGTGCTTTGCAATATCTTCTTCCTTAAGCTCTTTAAGCCGCTCTTGTGGTGCCATCTCAAGCTGTACATCACGCCCGGGAAGCGGTAGTTTTCTTATTTTTGAAACTAATTCTAAAAATGACTCAAACTTCATATATGCGCACCTTTCTCTGGATTATTATAATTTTTGCTCTAAGCACAAGTTGTCAAGATAAGAAATCTGAAAGTAAATCTGTAGCCAAAAAGGTTGTGATACAAGATACCATCACACCTATAGAAACTCTTGATGAACAAGATCCTTCACCAGATATGGGCACTATAAAAGAGCCTACTATAAAAGGGCAAGAAGATGTTATTGATTTCTTTACTACCTATGGAGAAAACAACCCTGAGACTAAGGTGAGAATTACGACTCGTTTTGGAAATATTGAGGTACAACTTTATGAGGACACGCCACTACACAGAGCAAATTTTATTATGCTTGTAAAGAATGGCTATTTTAACACAACACAGTTTCATAGAGTCTCGCCTAACTTTGTTGTGCAGGGTGGTAATAATGACACACAAGGTACTGCGCGCAACCGGTCAAGCTTTGGGAGTTACTTGATTCCTAATGAGGCAAATTCCTCACACACGCATACTAGAGGGGCTTTTTCTTCTGCTAAGTACACCGAGCAAAATGTAAGTAATGCAACCGCTCCTTTTGAGTTTTTTATAGTACAACCTTCTCGCGGTGCACATCACCTAGATGGAGATCACACCGTTTTTGGCCACGTGACTAAAGGTATGAGCGTGATAGATGAAATTAATAAACTAGAAGTAGACGGCAGTGAGTGGCCACTAGAAAATGTGTATATGACTATTGAGATTATAGAATAATCGTTACTCTATGAGCGCTGTCTTCTAGCCTCAAAGATTAATATTCCCGCTGCTACAGATACATTCATAGAGTCTATTTTACCACGCATAGGGATTTTAATATTTGTACCCACCGTTCTCCACTCTGGAGATAAACCAGTAGCCTCTGTACCTACTACAATAGCACTACCACCAGTATATGCCTGCGTTGCATAGTCTACCGCCTCTTGTAATATGGCACTGTATATAGCAACATCCATTTCTTGCAAGAAAGAGATAACCTCCTCCGTACTCCCAGTAGCAATTTGTGTTGTAAACACACACCCCACGCTAGAGCGTATGATGTTAGGATTATATAAATCTGTTTTGGGGTTTGCTATAATAACGGCATCGACCGCGGCAGCATCTGCTGTGCGAAGTAGTGCGCCTATGTTACCAGGTTTTTCTGGTGCTTCGGCAACTAGTATGAGTGGGTTTACTGGTAATTGTAATTCTGATAATGTGGTTTTTTTTGCTTTCGCGAAAGCGATCACCCCCTCAGTACCTGCTCTGTAAGCTACTTTTTTATAAACTTCGGTTGCTAGGCTCGTAAGGGATATCTTGGCCCCCACAAGTTCTTCTACCGAAGATGGCGTTATAAGTTGCTCGTCATAATACACCTCAGTAATGGTATAGCCGCCAGCGATAGCGAGCTTAATCTCACGTTTACCTTCTATTATAAAACCACCTTCCTTCTTACGAGTGCGTGACTTTTCTTGAAGTTGAAGTAAACGTTTTACCGTTGGGTTTTGAAGACTAGAAATATATTTTGACATAGCGCAAATGTAGAATATTCTGAAGATTAGATAAATAGTTGCTCAAAATAGTTGATAATTACAAAATGTAAAGTATATTTGACATTATAATAAAATATCTTTCCATTTTGGAAAGTTAAGTTATAATTACTTAAAGAAAATCAGTATGAGTATAAAGAAAATTATTGCGTGCGAGCGCAGGAGTCTAGGGAAGGTTAGCAAGTTTCAACTACCACATCATTTTAAAAAAGTGGGTTGGGTACTATTTATAGTTTCTTTTATATCGCTATTTGCATCTAGCATAATCATCACAGATGAGAGTCTAAAATCAACAATAGTGGTGATTGTAAAATACACGATGCTCATAGGTTTACTTATAGTCTCTCTAGCCAAAGAGCCTATTGAAGATGAGTTTATCAAGAGTATGCGTATGAAGTCATATATGATTGCTTTTATACTAGGAGTGATACAAACGCTTATTATGCCATTTATTACGCTAGGTGCTGAGACTATAGTAGATGGTGGCTCAACACTAAAACCGGTAAACGACTTCTTTGTACTATGGGTATTACTATTTTGCCAGATATTAGTTTTTCACGTTTTTAAAAGCACTGCAAATGACTAACTCTCTTAAGGTAGAACGCGCTATACTAGATCTCACTCAAGATGATCTCGCAAAAAAAATAGGCGTCTCAAGACAAACTATAAACTCAATAGAAAAGAATAGGTACGTACCATCTACCGTACTTGCTTTAAAACTATCTGCGCTTTTTAATAAACCCGTAAACGATTTTTTTAAACTCACCGAAGAAGATTAAACTCCTTTGTAAGTAATCGCCTATTTTTACTACAAAACAAGCTAATTATAACTAATTCAAAATGAAAAACAATCTACTCGTACTAGCAGCTATCGTACTGCTCGCAAGTTGCAAGACAGAAACAAAGCAAACTACCATTACAGAAGAAACTGTAGCTGAGACACCGCTAAGAGAATATCCAGAAGATATAGCCGCTATTTTTAAAGCGCACGGAGGTATTGACACTTGGAATGCAATGAACAACTTATGCTTTACACTTCCTAAAGGTGATATAGAAGAAGTACATACTGTAGATTTAAAATCTAGAAAAACACGTATCGAGACACCAGCATATACTTTAGGTTTTGACGGAGAAAAAGTATGGCTCAAGCAAGATAGTCTTGCTTTTAAACCAGAAAGAGCACGTTTTTACCACAATCTTATGTTTTACTTTTATGCAATGCCGTTTGTACTAGGTGATGAAGGTATCACGTATAGTGAGGCTCCTGCCCTATCTAAAGATGGTGTAGATTACCCTGGTACAAAAATTAGCTTTGAGGACGGTGTAGGTGACGCGTCTGATGATAATTATATCATCTATAGAGATCCTAGTACAAACCAAATGGCGTGGCTAGCATATACAGTTACCTATGGTAAGGAAGGTCCAAGCGAGCGTTACAGCTACATTAAATATGACAAGTGGCAAGAAGTAAATGGATTACAACTCCCTAGTGAGCTACAATGGTATAATGTAGAGGAAGGACAACCTACCGAGATGCGCAACGCAATGAACTTTACAAAACCCACAGCTACACCTACTCAACTAGATAAAAATCTATTTGAAAAACCTGCAGACGGAACATTTGCAGAGTAAGCTTGCAATAACAAAGTATAATCTCAAACGCTATTCTTTATGAATAGCGTTTATTTTTTTACACAAACTACTGTTATTCAATTAGTAATGAGTTTATAATTCTATATTAACATCTATCCTTTTACCGGTAAAATGGTGAAAAATCCCGTAAAACCTATTAGATTTACTTTTTAATGATACACCTTATAACAATAAAGTAACTCTCTTAATAATGCACTATTACAGTCTCAATAATAAAGCACCACAGGTAACCTTTGACACCGCAGTTATAAAAGGAATTGCGCCAGATAAAGGACTGTATTTCCCTGAGCGCATACCTACACTACCTACGCAGTTTTGGGAAACTATAGAAGAGCTGTCTAAAGAAGAGATTGCTTACCAAGTGATGCAACCGTACGTAGGTGACACGATGGATGAGACTACGCTTAGAGAAATTGTAGCAGATGTATTATCGTTTGACTTTCCTATCGTTCCCATAACAAACCATATAGGTACGCTTGAACTCTTTCACGGGCCTACAATGGCATTTAAAGACGTGGGTGCTCGCTTTATGGCTAGATGTTTAGGTCATTTTCTTAAAGAGCAAAACCAGCAAGAAGAAGTAACCGTACTAGTGGCTACCAGTGGTGACACTGGCGGCGCTGTGGCAAGAGGTTTTTATAAAGTACCCGGTATAAAAGTAGTCATACTCTACCCCTCTGGTAAAGTGTCTGACGTGCAGGAGCGACAGCTCACCA
Organism: uncultured Dokdonia sp.; assembly: GCF_947496725.1. GTDB lineage: Bacteria > Bacteroidota > Bacteroidia > Flavobacteriales > Flavobacteriaceae > Dokdonia. The sequence goes on along the minus strand of NZ_CANMDS010000003.1, from coordinate 22,256 downwards.
CGCTAGGAGAAAATATTACTGCTCTAGAGGTAGACGGCACCTTTGACGACTGTCAGGCTATGGTAAAAAGAGCATTTTTAGACACAGACATCACTAGTATAAAACAGCTTACCTCTGCAAATAGTATTAATGTTGCTAGGTGGTTACCACAATCACTGTATTATCTATTTGCATATAAAGAATTAAAAAAACAGGGCAAGGCAGATAAGATTGTGTTTTCTGTACCTAGTGGTAACTTTGGAAACATTTGTGCTGGTATGGTGGCACACCTTATGGGGATGCCCGTGCATCACTTTGTAGCTGCTGTAAATAGCAATACCACTATCCCTAGGTTTATGAAAACGGGTCATTACAGCCCTACTCCTACCGTACCTACCATAAGTAACGCGATGGATGTAAGTGACCCTAGCAACTTTGTGAGAGTGCTTCAGCTTTTTGAAAATAGTAGACAGCTTTTATCTACTAAGTTTTCATCATATTCATACTGTGATAATGCCACTAGAGGTGCGATGCTTGATATATATAAGGAACACAACTACACTGCAGATCCACACGGTGCTGTGGGATACTTGGGGCTAAAAGAATACCTTAAAGACCATCCAGATGCGCACGGTATCTTTTTAGAAACAGCGCATCCTATAAAATTTTTACCAGCTGTAGAGCCAGTAGTAGGACCGCTAGCCCTTCCAGAGCAAATAAAAGAACTTATGAATGCTCAAAAAGATGCCCTCGCCATAAGTGATTATCAAGAACTTAAAAATTACCTGTTAGAATAACGCTTTCGCGAAAGCGTGTATAACCCTATTTCATTCATCATACTGGTAGCGGCATCATTATCGTGCAAAAAAATAGTAACTTTCTACAGTTGTTATACCCGATAATAGACCAAAAATCCAGTGCAATGAAATATTATATATCGCTTTTGCTATGTATCATAACTTTACAAATGTCTGCTCAACAAGTGTCTAGTGAAGCACTAAAAGCCTTTGAGGCTAAGACCTACGCTTATAAAGGCAAAGAACTTCCGTATAGAATACTGTATCCTGAGAATTTTGATACGAGTAAAAAATACCCCTTACATTTATTTTTACACGGCGCAGGCGAGCGTGGTAGTGATAACCAAGCTCAGCTTGTACACGGCAGTGATCTCTTTGTGAAGATGAATGAGCAATACCCTGCTGTGGTTATATTTCCGCAATGTCCTAAAGGTGACTACTGGGCAGATGTTGAGGTCACGCGAGGAGAAAACCAAAATGTCTTTAAGTACCCTGCAAATCCTACTCCTACCTGGGCAATGCAAGCGGTTACTGCCTTACTAGAAGAAACGCTTGACGAGTCCTATATAGATCATAATCGTATCTATCTAGGTGGACTCTCTATGGGAGGTATGGGTACATATGAGTTACTCGCCAGCAAGCCAGATACCTTTGCGGCTGCAACGGCAATATGTGGAGGTGGCTATCCTGCAAATACTGCGAGATGGGCACAACAAACACCGGTATGGATTTTTCACGGAGAGGTAGATGCTGTTGTGCCAGTAATCTACTCTCAACTTATGGTAGAATCATTGCTGCAAAACGGTCAAACACCTAGATTTTCTTTATATCCTAACGTAAACCACGACAGCTGGACAAATGCTTTTAATGAGCCAGATTTCTTCTCGTGGGTATATGGACATACTAAAGAAACAGGTGATCCAGCTGACACACCAGAGGTAATCACTGAAGACTGCACACCAGAGTGGCTCAAGTTTTCTGAAAGCAGCCTACTCACAAAATTTAAAAAAGACAATGAACGGTTAAAAACTACAAATAACTCACAACGTATTGTTTTTATGGGAGATTCTATCACTGAGGGATGGTCTAGTACAAGTCCAGAGTTTTGGGAAGAGAATCCTCATTACATAAATCGTGGTGTAGGTGGCCAGACCACCTCACAGATGCTACTACGCTTTAGAAAAGACGTAATCAACCTAGCACCACAAAAAGTAGTTATCCTCGCAGGTACAAATGATATTGCGGGTAACACCGGGATTACCTCAAATCAAACTATTTATGATAACATCATTACGATGGCAGAGCTTGCCACAGTTCATAATATAGATGTTGTCTTAAGTTCTATTCTTCCAGTATATGACTACCCTTGGAAAACTGGTTTACAACCTGCTAACAAAATCACAGAACTCAATACATTACTCAAAGACTACGCCCTTAAAAATGGTCATACCTACATAGATTATCACAGTGTGATGATAGATGCACAAAACGGGATGCAGTCATTACTCACCTATGATGGTGTGCATTGTAATAAAGCAGGTTATGAAGTGATGGAAAAAGTGCTAAGCTCTGCATTTTAAAAAATGACACATACACTCAAGCATAAAAATTGCCCGTTAATAAGGCTAAAAAATCACTCTCGATATACGTAGATAATTTAGATTTAATTTATCTATCAAATAAGGACCTTTCCTTACATTTGTGTATCAAAAAGAAGTAGATTTTATATGAAAAATACAGCCTTAACAAAAGTACACGAAGCCCTTGGGGCAAAAATGGTCCCGTTTGCGGGCTATAATATGCCCGTATCATATGAGGGTGTAAATGCAGAGCACGATACCGTAAGAAACGGTGTAGGTGTTTTTGACGTGTCACATATGGGTGAATTTCTTGTTTCTGGAGAAAAGGCGCTAGACCTATTACAATGGGTATGCTCAAACGATGTTTCTAAAATAAAAGTAGGTGGTGCGCAGTACAATTGCTTCCCAAATGCTACGGGCGGTATTGTAGATGACCTCATTGTTTACCGCATAAAAGAAGATCAATATATGCTCGTTGTAAATGCGAGCAACATAGATAAAGACTGGGCTTGGATAGAAAAACAAAACGCAGAAAAGGGTTTTAATGCAGATCTTAGAAACATATCAGAAGGGCACTCGCTACTGGCTATACAAGGACCTAAAGCTATCGAGGCAATGCAAAGCCTTACAGAAGTAGATCTTACTAGTATTAAATTTTACACCTTTGAGGTAGCACCTTTTGCTGGACTTGAAAACGTTATTATAAGTGCTACAGGCTATACTGGTAGTGGAGGGTTTGAAATCTATTGTAAAAATGAAGAGGCAGAGCAACTATGGACCAAGGTTCTAGAAGCTGGTGCAGACTGGGGTATAAAACCCATAGGTCTTGCGGCTCGTGATACCTTGCGCCTAGAGATGGGATACTGTTTATATGGTAACGATATAGACGAGACTACCTCGCCTCTTGAGGCTGGTTTAGGCTGGGTAACAAAATTTACAAAAGACTTTGTAAACAGCGATGCACTTAAGGCTCAAAAAGAAGAAGGATTAAAGCAACGCCTTGTAGGTTTTGAACTTACAGAGCGTGGTATACCGAGACAAGGGTATGATATCGTTACAGAAGAAGGTACAAAAATAGGCCACGTTACCTCTGGTACAATGGGCCCATCTGTAGATAAAGGTATTGGTATGGGGTATGTAGATACCGCTTTCGCGAAAGCGGACTCAGCAATCTTTATACAGATACGCAAGAAAAGAGTACCTGCAACCGTTGTAAAGACTCCATTTTATAAAGGATAGAAAAACCGAAAGATTAATCCCAAATTTCAAAAAGGATTACTTTTTGAAATTTGGGATTTTTTATACAAAATAAGTACGCTATCGCATTTAAAAAGTCAAAAGATAAGATACTCATACTAGGAGCCAGTGGCTTTTTAGGCAATGGTCTATACAAGGAATTGTACAGGTATTATAACACCTATGGCACCTATCATTCTGGTAAAATTTATAGTGATAACAAGCACTATTTAAAGTTTGACCTTGTAAATGATGATGTGTATGAGTTATTGCGACAAATACAGCCTTCTGTAATTATCTCTGCGCTGCGAGGTCCATTTACAGACCAGCTAGAGGCACACGAGCTTATGGTGGGTTATGCCCAAGAAACGGGTTGCCGTATTATATTTTTATCAAGCGCAAATGTTTTTGACGCATTTTCAAACTACCCAAGTTATGAAAATGATAAAACCCTCTCACAAAGCATATACGGAAAGTTAAAAATACGTGTGGAGACACTCCTTATGAGACATCTACCAGAAGAACAATATGCCATTGTGCGATTGCCTATGGTTTTTGGGGTAGGCTCACCACGTATACAAGCTCTTAAAAATGAGCTCTTACTAGGTGATCCCATAGAGGTCTTTCCGCATCTTGTGATGAATACTACCACAGATGCAAAACTACGCCAGCAGATACATTATATTATAAATAGAAAACTCTCTGGTATCTTTCATTTAGGTAGTACAGATCTCATACACCACAAGGAGTTTATACACGAGCTGGTGATAATGCTCGATCTTAATAGAAAACCTATTTATAAAAATGTATTTACTAGCAATACAGATCGCTACCTAGCCGTACTCCCTCGCGATAACCGACTACCAAAACATTTACAGATTACAAATGAAACGGTTGTTGAGAGCAGTAAGAAGTATATTTAACCAGTAAAGATCTCATAAAACGACCTTAGTACGTATCTTTAAAACAAAAGAAATTTATGATCTGGCATTTATATATTATGGCTGCAATGTACATCATTGCAGGTGTGATGCACTTTATAAAACCACGTGTTTACGGAGCAATAATGCCTCCTTACATACCATATAAGAAAGCAATGGTATTCTGGAGTGGTGTGGCAGAGGTTGTACTTGGTGTGGGTCTTCTTTTTGATACTACCAGAGTATATGCCGCGTGGGGTATTATTTTAATGCTCCTTGTATTTTTTACGGTTCATATAGATATGATTACTAATGAAAAACACAAAGGTAAATTCCCAATGTGGTTACTATGGTTAAGACTACCGTTACAATTTTTACTTATGTACTGGGCTTATCAATACTTATAAATGTCTTTATTTTCTAGCGAGCCATACAATCTTGATATTCCGGATGGAGATATCACTTATTATGAAGATTTTCTCTCAAAAGAAGAGGCGCTACACTTTTATAATATACTTTATAAGGAAACGCCCTGGCAACAAGATGATATTACCGTTTTTGGAAAAACCTATGCACAACCTAGGCTCACTGCGCTCTATGGTAATAATGGCAAGCCCTACTCCTACTCTAATATCACGATGCACCCGCTCGAATTTACTTTCGCTTTAAGCGAAATAAAAAAAAGAGTCGAAGCAGTCACGGGTATTACATTTTCTACTTGCTTGCTTAACCTATATAGAGATGGAAATGACAGCAATGGGTGGCACTCAGATAATGAGAAAGAATTAGGCAAGAACCCTGCAATAGCATCTGTGAGCTTAGGTGCAACTAGAGCTTTTAAACTTAGGTATAAGAAAGATCACAGTATTAATAAAAAGCTTATGCTAGACTCTGGAAGTTTACTTTTAATGAAAGGATCTACGCAAGAGTGCTGGCAGCATACAGTACCAAAAACTGCAAAACAAGTAACGCCGCGTATAAATCTAACCTTTAGGGTTGTAAAATAAAAAAAGCAAACGCTTAGGGGGTACGTTTGCCTTAGTTATCTACCCGATTAAAGTCACGAGTAGATGAATTCTTTCTTGGGATGAAAGCCAATTTACATAAGACTTAGAAGCTTAAAACAATAAGTAATTTAGGGGTTACTAAGCATCAATTTTTTACTTCTAAGTCACTATATCAAATAATTATAATCGCGCATCTCTACTAGGGATGTGATACTGTTATGATTTAAAAAAGAGGTATTGTCACCAAAAAAAATCATTAACTAAAAAACTAGGGAACTCAGAAAAAAGTCAACCTAAGCGATAAACAGTGTATATATTATGAACATATATAGAATGTAAGAGCAAAAAGGAACTAACAACTAACCTTAAAACCAAACGTGACAATACCTCAAACTTTGTACTCTTACACTCGTCTATTCTAACGGGCGCAAAGCTATGCACGCATAGTAAATCTAAACTAGTAAAATATTGATAAAAAATTGTAAAAAACTTGTAACAATCTGATAATAAGCAGTAATTATGCAATCTAAAATTAAATTTGTATCTTAAGGTACACTATTTAAAGCCCCTACTTAGTCATAATATGCAACAATTTAGCCTACAAGACACTTTCCTTATTAAACAGTTTGAGAGAACTGGAAAGCATCAGGATACAGACCTCAGATCTTATTTTCAAATAATTTTTATTGAAGAAGGTAAGGGTCGTCATTTTGTAAACGAGTTTATAGTAACCTATACAACTGGTGATGTATTTTTAATCGCACCAGAAGATAAGTACTGGTTTGAAATAGATGGTACTACCTCGTTTTGTTATTTTCAATTTACAGAGTCATTATTTTCTAGTAAAATGAACCTACCAGATAGGTCGTACTGGCTACATCGCATAGAAGGTATTATACATAGTCCTAACCAGATGCCGGGAGATATTATTACAAATCCTTACGACAAGGCACTCATCTGGCATATGCACAATGTAATTATACAAGAGTATGAGATGGGTAAAGAATTTTACAAGCATAATATCTCAAATATGGTGAGTACCACCTTGAGTATTATAGCTAGAAACATTCTGAGAGATATTAAACCTGTTAAGAAAACAGGTAATAAAGATCAACATACCACTATAGAGTCTTTACTTAATTATATACGACAGCACGTATATGACACAGACCTTATGAAAATAAGTGCTATTGCAGATAAGTTTAATATGACTAGCAGTGGGATAAGCGCCTATTTTAAAAAGAAAACTGGAGACTCGTTACATCACTATATTTTAATGTATAAAATACAGCTAGTTAAGTATAGACTCAAAAATACTGACTTTACAGTGTCTGAAATAGCTTATCAACTAGGCTTTACAGATGAGAGTCACCTCACGCGTATCTTTAAAAAATATAACGGTCTAACCCCAAAACAGTTTAAGAAGCAAGAAGAAGCTAGGCCACTAGCCTAAAATCTCATTAAGTAAAGTAGCCAGACGTATACCTCCTTTTTGTAATTGTCCTTTAAGAACATTAAAGTAGTCATACATATATCTGTACCCTAGCTTTTCACCTTTTTCAGTATTTGCATAGATTTCTTTTACAAGAACGCGGCTATCCTTCATCCAGTCTACATAAGTACCCTGGGCGATTGCTTTCTCTTGATTTTTAGTAAGACTAGGCATATTATCTGCAAGTTCTGAGTAGCTCATCCCGTAACTTTCTATCATCTGTGTGTCCCATACTCTGTGAAGATTTGTACCATCATTATACCATCGTACTTGAAAATCGTTACCACCTTTATCTTCACTAATTCCGTTATGCAGTGGCTGGTGTAAATCTCCTATAAAGTGCACAAGCATACGTAAGTAAAATGCTTTATCTTCTTTTGTAGCAGTGTCAGACTTTATAACAGCTATACTCTTCTCTATACCGCTTATAATATCTCCCTTCTCACTTCTAGGGTGCTGTTCAAAAGAACTATCAAAAGGTACATTTACATAGTGCCAAGGTCCAAAAGATCTATATTTTTTATCACTCTTAATCTCATCTGCATAGGTAGATACTAGTGCAAGAGACTCCCCATCTAGTAATTCTGCAATAGCTCTTTTTGTCTTTTTAGTTAAGTACTTTTCAGCAATAGCACCAGTGGTTCTATGACCCGTTTTTCCCCAGTCAAAAGCAGTGGCTTGTAGTGAAAAAAGTAAAACAAAAACTAAAAGTAAAGAATAACGCATTGTATAAAATTTTGAGCAAAAGTACAATGAATCAACCTTCTTCTGTGTTATAAAAATATTAAGAATAAGTCCGCTTTCGCGAAAGCGTAAACAACACTATCTTTAACTCTATAAATTCATATAATAATGCAAACTTCACTAAAGCTAAAATTACTTATACCGATACTTTGTTTACTCGTACAAACTGGTGTCTTTTCTCAAAGTTATAGTGGTAGAAGTGACCTGCGTATCACAGATATGGTTTATGGAACCTTGCTTACCCCAGAAACTCCCACTTCAAAACTTGCGATAATTATTCCAGACTCAGGCCCAACAGATCGCGATGGAAACCAGCAAATGATGCGTAATAACAGCTTAAAACTTCTCGCCGAAAGTCTTGCTCAAGAGGGTGTCGCTAGTTTTAGATATGACAAGAGGGTACTTACATTACTAAAGAAAAATGCGCTTCAAGAAGATAAACTGGACTTCACAATGTTTATAGATGATGCAGTGGCTGTTATAGATTACTTTAATAAACAAGGGCGTTTTAAAGAAGTGTTTATCATAGGTCACGGGCAAGGTTCACTCATAGGGATGGTGGCTGCTCAACAAACAACTACAAGTGGTTTTATATCACTCACTGGAGCGGGACAATCCATAGATCAATCTATTATTAATCAAATAGCATTGCAAATGCCAGACCTTAAAGACAAAGCGGCAACAGCTTTTAAAACACTTAAAGAAAAAGGAAAGGTAAAAGACTACTCTCCAGCCCTAGGATCTATTTTTAGGCCAGCCGTGCAACCGTTTATGGCAAGCTGGATGCGTTATAACCCCAGTGAAGAGATTGCAAAACTTAAGATACCTGTTCTCATTATAGATGGTACAAATGATTTACAAACTTCTCCAGAAGAAGCTATAAAACTACAAGCTGCCCTTCCTACAGCTAGTTTATCCCACATAGAGGGGATGAATCACGTCTTACGTATTACCGGTAAAGACAATCTTGAAAACTCAAAAACATATAATAATACCGCCTTACCTATTGCCTCTGCGCTTATAGATACAATAAGTGCGTTTATAAATCGTGAGTAATGCCTATAGCGTTAAACAGAAAGCATAAAGATTATTATATGGGGTTAAAAGCTTCTTAAATTTAAGTTATAGCATAGCCATTTTATTTACTTTTAGGCATAACCAATCAATATTAATGCTTAAATACGTTTTATCTATCGCAATACTAGTTGCGAGCCTTACTACCTATGCACAGACTAAGGAGGTAGGTGTAAAATTTATAAATTCACCCATTACCGTAGACGGATCGCTAGATGAGCCAGTATGGAACGAGACGAAACCAGCAACAAACTTCTGGCAATACTTCCCTACAGATACCATACAGGCTCCATATCAATCTGAAATAAGGTTTTTATATACAGACAAGACACTTTATGTAGGTATTAAAGTATTTTCTCAAGGAGATGACTATGTGATACCCTCGCTAAAGCGTGACTTTAGAGCTGGCGGAAGTGATAATACCACTTTAATGTTTGACACTTTTAATGATGGAAACAATGCTTTCTTATTTGGCTCAAATCCCTTAGGTATACGTCGCGAGGCTCTCGTATCTGGAGGTGGTACAGACTTAAGAGGTTTTACAACTAGCTGGGACACAAAATGGGTAGGTGAGACTAAGCAGTATGATGGCTATTACATTTGTGAGTGGGCCATCCCTATGAGTGCCTTTAAATTTAGAGAAGGCGAGACCAGGTGGCGCTTTAACAGTTACCAGTTTGACACTCAAGATAATACTAGAAACACGTGGATAAACATACCTCAAAATCAGTTTATATTTAATCTGGCTTATATGGGAGATATGGTTTTTGAAAAACCGCTAGGTAACTCAAAAAGTCCCATATCAATTATTCCATATATAAATGCGATAGCAGGTCAAGATAGAGAACTACCAGATGATTTTACAGAAGTAAAAGTGGGCGGTGATGCTCGTTTTACTATAGGTAATAGTCTTAATCTAGACGTCACCATTAACCCAGACTTCTCACAGGTAGAGGTAGATAATGCCATCACAAATCTCTCACGTTTTGAGGTGGGGCTACCAGAGAGGCGCCAGTTTTTTATAGAAAATAGTGACCTCTTTGCAGATTTTGGAGATCCTAGAGCGGCAAATCCATTTTTTTCGAGACGCATAGGTATCGCAGAAGACTTTGAGGGAAATACCATTATAAATAACATTGTAGCTGGAGCAAGACTAAGTGGCAAAGTGAATAATAACTTGCGCGTAGGTCTACTTAATATGCAAACCGAAAAGGATGAGCGCAATGAGATCTCTGCAAATAATAATACTGTTATTGCCTTACAGCATAGAGTCTTTAGCCGGTCAAACATCTCTGCTATTTTTGTAAACAGACAAGCCACAGGTAATGAAACTTTTGTAGAACCTGGCGAGCAATATAACAGACTAGTAGGTCTAGATTATAATCTTGCAAATGAGGATAACAGTTGGAACGGTAAATTTTACCTACACAAATCTTTTACCCCTGGTGTAGAGCGCAAAGACTTTTCTGGAGGAGCTCGAATTGAGTATAATAGAAATAACTGGAGAGCAACCAGCGCTACCCTCTTTGTAAACGAAGACTTTAACTCAGACCTAGGTTTTATACCCCGTAAAGATATCTTTAGAAATTTTTCAAAACTTGAACGCCTCATATTCCCCAAGTCTGGAGCAATAAATAGACATATATTCTCTCTCAACTCATTTTATGTGTGGCGACCAGAGCTAGACTTCACACTAGGTGATCGCACGCTCTCTCCACAGTGGGAGGCAGAGTTTAAAAATACAGCCAGCCTCGCTGTAAAGCCACGAGCACGTTTTACTAAGCTTTTTGACACCTTTGACCCGTCGCGCTCTGAAGGTTTAGAACTTCCAGAAGGCAGTGAGTATAGTTATAATAGCATAGAGCTTGAGTATAATTCAGATAGAAGAAAGGCACTTTCATATACCTCAAATGCTACCTATGGAGACTACTTTAATGGTGAGATTTTAACACTAAGAGCAGGAGCAACACTACGTTTACAACCTAAGTTAATTATAGGTTTTAATGCGCGTTATGATAAAATAAACCTTCCTGCCCCCTACTCAGATAATGACATCTGGCTCGTAAGCCCTCGTGTGGAAGTGACATTTACAAAAAATCTATTTTGGAACACCTTGCTTCAATACAGTACCTTGCAAGACAACTTTGGTATCAACTCTAGATTGCAGTGGCGTTTTGCTCCTTTATCAGATTTATTTTTGGTTTATAATGACAACTATTTTACAGATACCACCTTTGCTCCACGCTTCAGAAGTATAAATTTAAAGCTCACTTACTGGCTCTATTTATAGGGATTTTCATATTTTCGGGACGCTTCTAGATAAATTAGGAGCGATTATTTTTTACGCTTTCGCGAAAGCGTAAACACCCTCACAACTATGGAGAACACACCTTATTTTACAAATGATGCTATCGTCTTTGGCCTCATAGCTCTTGCACTAGCGGGCATATTTTACACCTCTGGAAAGAAAACAGGCTTCTGGGGTAAGTTTTATGGCGTTGTACCAGCCTTACTATTATGCTATTTGATCCCCGCAATATTTAATAGTGTAGGATTAATAGATGCAGAGAGTAGCCAGCTATATTATGTAGCGAGTCGCTACTTGCTACCTGCCTCTCTTGTACTTATGACATTAAGTATAGACCTTAAAGCTATTGTAAATCTAGGCCCAAAGGCACTTATTATGTTCTTCACAGGGACCTTAGGTATCGTAATAGGCGGGCCGCTTGCTATTTTATTAATCTCAGCCATTTCACCAGAGACGGTGGGCGGTGCTGGTCCAGATGCGATATGGAGAGGGCTGTCTACACTAGCAGGTAGCTGGATAGGTGGTGGTGCAAATCAAGCAGCTATGCTAGAAATTTATAAATACAATCCTGCCAAGTATGGGCAAATGGTACTCGTAGACATAGTAGTAGCAAACGTATGGATGGCAGTATTACTTCTAGGAATAGGAAAATCAAAACGCATAGATAACTGGCTTAAAGCAGATAACACAGCTATAGAAAAATTAAAAGAAAAGGTATCAACCTTTGCCGAAGGTGTAAAACGCAACCCTACTCTTAATGACCTTATGGTAATGCTGGGACTTGCCTTTGGCGCTGTAGGTATTGCACACTGGGGAGCGAGTGGTATGTCTGCACTGTTTTCTGATATACCTAAGGACTCTGCCCTTGCGTCTTTTGGCTCTACATTTTTCTGGATGATTACAATTGCTACGGCAATAGGTATTTTGCTTTCGTTTACAAAGGCAAAAAACTATGAAGGCGCTGGAGCAAGTAAGATAGGTAGTGTTTTTATCTATATACTGGTTGCAAGCATAGGTATGAAGATGGATTTACTAAGTATACTTGATAACCCAGGGCTTATAGCTATAGGTTTTGTCTGGATGGGTATACACGCTGGCCTACTTATACTTGTGGCAAAACTAGTAAAAGCGCCCTTTTTCTTTCTTGCTGTGGGAAGTCAGGCAAACGTGGGAGGAGCAGCCTCTGCTCCTGTTGTTGCAGCAGAGTTTCACCCGTCACTAGCGAGTGTGGGAGTGTTGCTAGCGGTCTTTGGCTACGTGGTAGGAACCTATGGTGCGATATTGTGTACAATTTTAATGGAAATGGCCTCTGCAGGCTAGTTTTGTTTGTAAAATAATGAGATATTTGCGGCCTTAACAAGACTATATTATGACTAGAATTACATACCTTTTATTAGTAAGCTTTTTAATTATCTCGTGTTCAAAATCTGGTAACTTAACACTTACAGGAACCGTAAAAGGCCTTAAAAAAGGGACTCTTTATGTGCAGCATATACAAGACACTGCACTAGTAAATATAGACTCTCTAGAAATAGATGGAGAGCCAGAGTTTGAATTTATACTAGACATAAAAGAGCCAGAGGTTTACTATTTACACCTAAGTAAAGAAAATGAGTCTGGCTATGATGATCGCATACCTTTCTTTGCAGAAGAGGGAGCTATCAACATCACTACATCACTCAAAAACTTTGAAGGATTTGCAGCAGTAATAGGGTCAGAAAACCAAATGTACTGGCAAGAGTTTCAAAATATGAACAAGCAGTTTAATGATAAAAACCTTGATCTTATAAAGGGCTCTTTTGAGGCTAGACAGAGCGGTTTACAAGAAGATATTGTAGCCTATGATGACTCACTACAAAGCCTTGTTAAAAGGAAGTATCTTTACACAGGTAACTTTGCATCTGTACATAAAGACAAAGAGGTAGCTCCTTACCTACTTTTGACACAGATTCCTGATGCTACAACTTCTTATCTAGATACCCTTTACAAGACATTCCCGAGAAAGACTAAGCAATCTCTATATGGTAAACAGGTAAAAAGATTACTCGAAGAGCGCAAGGCAAATTAATGCCACTCTGTTGATAAACAACGCTCAATTTACCATCACAAACTGAAGCTCATCTTCAGAAATTACAGTATTTTTGCATTCAAAATAAGAACTATGGCAAATATTAGAGATTTAAAGAAAGATATCAATTTTGTACTAGGTGACATCATTGATGCCGTGTACGTATGGGAAGCGCTTAACCCAAAAGAAGATGCCGCTAAAGGTGAAGCGATTATAGATGACGCAATTAAGACATTTGATACCCTTATTGCAAAGGTAAATGACCGTAAGGTTGAAAATAGAGGAAAAAATTTAGAAGCCGTACGCACTGATCTTGAGAGAGATGCAAGCGGTCTTATTGAAAGAATTAATAAGCTTTAATTTTTTTTCAAATTGAGGTTGCAAATATGATATAAATGCTATTATATTTGCACCCGCAATGCCGATGTAGCTCAGCTGGCTAGAGCAGCTGATTTGTAATCAGCAGGTCGTGGGTTCGAGTCCCTCCATCGGCTCAAAAAGGTCTTCTTTTATAGAAGGCCTTTTTTGTTTTAAAACCATTACGATTATTAAAAGTAAATGTGAGCACGCTTTCGCGAAAGCGTAAAAAGATTACAGCCCCTTTATTACAGAAAGTGCTTTAGGAATGTGCTTGCCAGCCATCATACTATTAAAACGCATTTTAACGGTGCCTGTGGCATCTATAACAAAGGTCTCTCGTCCTGGTAACAAACCTAGAAGTTCGTTCTTTACACCGTATAAACGACGTATTTTATTTTTTTGATCTGAAAGGGTGTCAAAAGGTAGGTTGTGCTTTGCTCTAAATCGTTTATGACTCGCTACACTATCTGCACTTATACCAAATACTTTTGCCCCTGCATCTGTAAAATCCTGATACTGATCTCTAAAACTACAGGCTTGCGCAGTACAACCGGGTGTGAAGTTTTTAGGGTAAAAATAAATTACTAGAGGTACTTGACCTAGTAGTGAGTCTATAGAAACATCTGTACCGTCTTGATTTTTTAAACTAAAGCCTGGTGCCTTATCTCCTACTTTTAATGCCATTTACTCTCCTTTATAGGTTACAAAGTTGCGCGGTGTCTCATATAGAGTCACCTCCAGATCAAACTTAGGTTCTAACACTGTTTTGATTCTATTATAAATGACAACCGCAATATTTTCTGCCGTTGGGTTAAGCTCTTTAAACTCCTGTACCTCAAGATTAAGATTTTTATGATCTAGATAGTCTTCTACCTGAGCTTTTATAATATCCTTTAAAATTTTAAGATCTATCAAAAATCCGGTTTCTGGGTCTATATCACCAGTGACACTTACTGTAAGGTCGTAATTATGACCGTGAAAATTAGGATTACTACACTTACCGAAAATCTGGCTATTTTTTTCATCATTCCAGTCTGGTCTGTATAACCTATGTGCAGCGTTAAAATGTGCTTTTCTGTGTGCAGTTATTCTCATTGCTTAATGTGGTTATAGAATTTATCAAATATAATTTTAAACCAAGCTGTATATAGTTCTGGGTGACTTGCTATATCTTGTTTAACCTTTTCTAAATCCATCCATTTCCAGGCCGCTACTTCATCTTTATTTATAACAGGTTCTTGCTCTGAGTGACCTATGAGGATATGGTCTAACTCGTGCTCTGTAAGGCCATTGTCAAAAGGCGCTTTGTATATGAAAGAAATGCTTTCTTCTAGAGGAACGGTAAAACCCATCTCCTCTTGTAACCTACGGGTACCAGCTTCTATATTACTCTCACCATCGCGCTGGTGACTACAACAGGTGTTGGTCCATAGGCCGGGGCTGTGATATTTATGAAGCGCTCGCTGCTGGAGCATAAGCTCGTTTTTATCATTGAAGACAAATACAGAAAAAGCGCGGTGTAGTAAGGCCTTTTCGTGAGCTTCCATTTTGGGCATTAACCCTATTTTATTATCATTTTCATCTACTAAGATGACTAATTCTTCTTTCATAAGCTTTGTAAAAATACAAATAACTCATAAAAAAAGCGCCTCATATGAGACGCTCTTGAAATTATTGAAAGTAAGGTTAGTTATTACTTAAAACTATAAACTCACTTCTTCTGTTAAGTTGATGTTGTTCTTCACTACACTGAACACCGTTTGAACATTCATTAACTAGCTGAGACTCTCCATAACCGCGACCAGAAAGTCTAGATGGATTAATTCCCTTTGCAATAAGCCAGTCTCTAGTAGATACATTACGGTTTTGAGATAGTGTACGGTTGTACTCATCATTACCTCTACTATCTGTGTGTGATCTTACGTCTATACGTACAGAAGGATACGTTTCCATATACACTAGTACTTTTGCAAGCTCAATCTCTGCATCTGGTCTTATATAGTACTTATCAAAATCAAAGTATATAGGATTAAGATTTAATATTTTTGCAATATCGTCTCCTGGTTTTGCAATTTGAACAGCACGTTCTAATTGTAAAAACTCTTGAATTTCACCAGATAGATTAGGCGTAGACACTCTTTTCTCTACTGTAGTGTATCCATCTTTAGATCCTCTTAAAAGATATTTTGCATCACATTCTGGCTCAAACTCAAAAGTTGCTTTTCTACCAGTAACTATAGATTCAATAAGATTACTCTTATCATCATATAAAGCTACAGTAGCACCTTTTAAAAGCTCTTCTGTGTTTTTATCTGTTACATTACCAGTTAGTAATATTTCACAAAGAGGTTCTGGCCTTCTAAGCTCTCTTATCATATAGATGTCATCATCTATACCAGATTTACCACGGTTAGAAGAAAGAAATCCAGTTTTAGTGTCAGAATTAATTATGAATGCAAAATCATCTTTAGATGTATTTGCAGGCTCTCCAATATTAAGTATAGTTACATCCTCACCAGTTGCATCAAGATTAGTTAAGAAAATATCTAAACCTCCAAGACCTGGGTGACCGTTTGAAGCAAAGAATAGATCATTTGCTGCGCTTACATATGGAAAACTTTCTCTTCCTTCAGTATTAATTCTATTACCAAGATTTACTGGCTCTCCATACGTACCATCATCATTAATTACTACATACCATAAGTCTGCTTGACCTAAAGTACCTGGCATATCTGAAGAGAAGTATAATTTTTTACCATCTGGGCTTAAAGCCGGGTGAGCTACGGTATAATTATCACTATTAAATGGTAATTCCTTAACTCCGCCCCAAGCGCCATTTTTATAACTTGCGCGGTACAACTTTAACTGGTTAGTACCTGTACTATCTTTACTAAAGATGCCATTGCTATAGTTATTACGTGTGAAATACATAACACTATCTCCCTTTGCAAATACAGGAGAACTCTCGTGATATTGCGTATTAAGGTTTGCGCTAAATGGCTTAGCAAACTTAGTTCCACCATCTTGACCTACTTTACTAGTATCTACTTGGTATAAGTTTAAGAATGGTTGACCGTTCCATTTATGCACACGTTTTGTATAACCGCCTGTATCTCTGTTTGAGGCAAAAATCAATTTGTCCTTATACAATGCAGATCCAAAATCTGAGTATCCAGAGTTAATTTGAGTGATAGAAACATCGTAAGCTCCTTTTTGCTTTTCAATCTCTCTAAGATAATCAGGTGCTTTTCTAAATAATACAGCTCTAGTATCATCCTCACCAAGGTCATAAAAGCGAGCCATCATCTTATCAGATAATGAATAATCTTTTGTTGCTCTTAATGACGTTGCATATCTAAAATATACTTCTGGCTCTACATCCTCTGGAAATTGCTCTATAAGCTTTCCATAATATGTTGCTGCTTCATCATATTTTGCATTTAAATAATATGAGTCTGCAAGTCTTTTAAAGAGGTCACCAGATTCATATCCTTTATCAACTACTTTTTGATAAATTTCTTGAGAGTTTACATAATCATATTGATTAAATCTCTTTGTTGCTCTTTCTATCTTCTTTTCCTGCGCGTATCCAAAAAATGCAGTAAGAAGAAATATAAATAATGTAATTTTTTTCATAGTACTGTATTAAAAGAATCGTGGTGTTAACATTCTATCATACTCGTTAAAGAGCTCAAATCTTAAAAACACTTCAAAACTACCGTCATTATAGACAGTATCCCCTAAGTCTGTGCTCTCTCTATCATAAGCAAGCCCTATTAACATACTGTCTGATACTTGAAAACCTACAAGACCGCTTAATGCAGCGCTCCATCTGTAAGCCGCTCCAAGGTGAAGCTTTTCCATTACCAAAAAGTTTGCAGTAAGATCAACTTGTAATGGCGCACCTTGAACCAATTTTACAAGAGTACTAGGCTTAAATTTAAGTTGATCACTTATATCAAATGTGTATCCCATTATACCATAGTAATGAATACGCTCTTTTGCTATAAAACTAGCTCCATTGCTATTATTACCTACATCAAAATGTTCTGTTTGAATAAGATTAGGCACACTTACACCAGCATAAAAATTATCTGTGTGATAGTATAAACCAGCACCTATAATAGGTGAGATCTTATTATCAATGTTTTGAGAAAATCTAGGATCTGTCACATCAAATAATGTAAGCTTAGTGAAGTCTACATCTAGTATGTGTCCTCCAGCTTTAAGTCCAAAACTTAATTTTCCAGACTCTGAAGTATTAACTGTATAACTAAAATCTGCCCCTACATAAGTCTCTTGCGACGGTCCAAGTGCATCATTTACAATAGAAAGTCCAAGCCCTACTTTACCTTCACCTATAGGTGAGTGTATACTTAAACTCTGTGTACGTGGTGCGCCGTCTAGACCAACCCATTGACTTCTGTGTAGTCCTACAATACTTGTAACTCCTCTGTTTCCAGCATAAGCTGGATTGATTGCCACGGTATTATACATATACTGCGTATACTGTGGATCTTGCTGAGCATTTACTTCGGTAAAACTTAGCATCGTAATCACTAGCAATACGATGAGATGTAGCTTTTTCATTCTAATCTTAGTTTAAATCATTTAGTAAAATGACTTCCGTTGTTTGAACGGAATCGTCATTTTACTAGATGTTATTGTTATTACGCTTTCGCGAAAGCGGTTTTCTAATTATCGGTTAATATATAAATATCCACTTAATCGTTTCAATCCGTCCTCGGTTTGATAGTTGATTAGGTAGTAATATGTTCCTTCTGGAAGTTCCTTATCAGCATTGATAGTAGTTCTTCCATCTGAAATACCTCTAAACACTACTGATGTGTTATCATAACCATTTCCTTCGAACACTTGAACACCCCATCTGTTGAAAATCTGAACATTATTATCTGGGAAGTCTATAATTCCTTCAATAATAAATACATCATTTTGTCCATCACCGTCTGGTGACATACCAGTAAATACTTCAAGATCTGTTACATTAAGAACACTTGGTATTACTGTTATTGTTGGATCATCAGGGTTACCATCTCCATTAATATCAACATTTGTATCATCTGTAGGATCATCAGATAGGTCAATTAACTCTACTCCATCAGGTAATATACCACTTACAGTAGCTTGGTTAATAACTGTTCCATTTTCGATATCCTCCTCAGTGATAAGGTATGTAGCCGTAAATGTTGTACTATCAGATTCTCCTGGTAATAATGTAATAGGACCTCCATCTACATCAACTAGTGGATCAGTAATTACAATATCTTCAATAGTTAATTCTCCAGTGTTTGTCACTGTGAATGTATATTGAATAATCTCTCCTGGTTCAAATACTCCATCACCGTTAAGATCGATAAGCTCACCTGTTTTCTCAAGAGCTATTGAATTTGCTCCTGTAGGTAAGATAGTAATTGTAACATCTTCCTCACCTTCAACAGTACTATCATCATCTGATGTATCTTCTACGTCATCTCCATTAGGGTTCTGACCAGTTGCAAGTGCTTGGTTTTCTACCATTCCTGCATCTACATCTTCTTGTGTTAGTGTGTATACAGCAACAAATGTTGTACTATCACTAGCTCCAGGCTCAAGATCTATTGGACCTCCAGTTACAGCTACTAATGGATCTGTTATAACAATATTTGATATCGTAACATTTCCAGTATTTGATACTGTAAAGTTATAAGTGATTGTCTCACCAGCTTGTGCAAAACCATCTCCATCCTCATCATTGAAGGTTCCAGTTTTTACAACTGCAATAGATCCAATATCTTCAGGTAAATCTGTAATTGTCACATCATCCTCACCTTCTTCAGTACTATCATCATCTGATGTATCTTCTACGTCATCTCCATTAGGATTCTGACCAGTTGCAAGTGCTTGGTTTTCTACCATTCCTGCATCTACATCGGCTTGTGTCAATACATACTCAGCTACAAACGTTGTACTATCACTAGCTCCTGGTACTAAATCGATAGGACCGCCAGTTACAGCTACTAATGGATCTGTTACAATAATGTTTGTTACTGTTACATTTCCTGTGTTTGTCACTGTGAAGTTATAAGTGATTGTCTCACCTACTTGTGCAAAACCATCTCCATCTTCATCATTGAACGTTCCAGTCTTAACAATTGCTATTGTTCCTGGATCTTCTGGTAGATCTGTGATTGTTATATCATCATCACCTTCTTCAGTACTATCATCATCTGATGTATCTTCTACGTCATCTCCACTTGGGTTCTGACCAGTTGCAAGTGCTTGGTTTTCTACCATTCCTGCATCTACATCTTCTTGTGTTAATACATACTCAGCTACAAACGTTGTCGCATCACTAGCTCCTGGTACTAAATCGATAGGACCGCCAGTTACTGTTACTAATGGATCTGTTACAATAATGTTTGTTACTGTTACATTTCCTGTGTTTGTCACTGTGAAGTTATAAGTGATTGTCTCACCTACTTGTGCAAAACCATCTCCATCCTCATCATTGAACGTTCCAGTCTTAACAATTGCTATTGTTCCTGGATCTTCTGGTAAATCTGTGATTGTTATATCATCATCACCTTCTACTGTACTATCATCATCTGATGTATCTTCTACGTCATCTCCATTAGGGTTCTGACCAGTTGCAAGTGCTTGGTTTTCTACCATTCCTGCATCTACATCGTCTTGTGTTAATACATACTCAGCTACAAACGTTGTTGCATCACTAGCTCCTGGTACTAAATCAATAGGACCGCCAGTTACTGTTACTAATGGATCTGTTACAATAATGTTTGTTACTGTTACATTTCCTGTGTTTGTCACTGTGAAGTTATAAGTGATTGTCTCGCCAGCTTCTGCAAAACCATCTCCATCTTCATCATTGAACGTTCCAGTCTTAACAATTGCTATTGCTCCTGGATCTTCTGGTAAATCTGTGATTGTTATATCATCGTCACCTTCTACTGTACTATCATCATCTGATGTATCTTCTACGTCATCTCCACTTGGGTTCTGACCAGTTGCAAGTGCTTGGTTTTCTACCATTCCTGCATCTACATCGTCTTGTGTTAATACATACTCAGCTACAAACGTTGTCGCATCACTAGCTCCTGGTATTAAATCAATAGGACCGCCAGTTACTGTTACTAATGGATCTGTTACAATAATGTTTGTTACCGTTACATTTCCTGTGTTTGTCACTGTGAAGTTATAAGTGATTGTCTCACCTACTTGTGCAAAACCATCTCCATCTTCATCATTGAACATTCCAGTCTTAACAATTGCTATTGTTCCTGGATCTTCTGGTAAATCTGTGATTGTTATATCATCATCACCTTCTACTGTACTATCATCATCTGATGTATCTTCTACGTCATCTCCACTTGGGTTCTGACCAGTTGCAAGTGCTTGGTTTTCTACCATTCCTGCATCTACATCGTCTTGTGTTAATACATACTCAGCTACAAACGTTGTCGCATCACTAGCTCCTGGTACTAAATCAATAGGACCGCCAGTTACTGTTACTAATGGATCTGTTACAATAATGTTTGTTACTGTTACATTTCCTGTGTTTGTCACTGTGAAGTTATAAGTGATTGTCTCACCAGCTTCTGCAAAACCATCTCCATCTTCATCATTGAACGTTCCAGTCTTAACAATTGCTATTGCTCCTGGATCTTCTGGTAAATCTGTGATTGTTATATCCTCTTCTCCTTCTACTGTACTATTATCATCAGAAGTATCAACTACATCATCTCCATTTGGATCCTGACCAGTTACAAGCGCTTGGTTTTCTACCATACCTGCATCTACATCTTCTTGAGTTAATACATACTCAGCAATAAACGTAGTATCATCACTAGTTCCAGGTACTAAATCAATAGGACCGCCAGTTACTGTTACTAATGGATCTGTTACAATAATGTTTGTTACTGTTACATTTCCTGTATTTGTCACTGTGAAGTTATAAGTAATTGTCTCACCAGCTTGTGCAAAGCCATCTCCATCCTCATCATTGAACGTTCCAGTCTTAACGATTGCAATCTCCGGATCCTGATTAAGAACTGTAATAGTACATTCCATACAATCTGGATCATTAAGAGGATTATTAGGATCTATACCAGTTGGATCTTCAGACGCATCTGTTGCTATTTCTCCAGCTGGATCTTGACCTGTAGCAATTGCTTGGTTGTATACAGCTCCTGTATTAATATCCTCTTGAGTTATTGCATATATAGCTGTAAAAGTCATTGAATCACTTTCTCCAACTTCAAGATCGATAGGTCCACCCATTACATCAACTAGTTCATCAGTTAAAGTAATATCGCTCAATGGTACATCACCATTATTGAAAACAATAAAGTTGTATATAATTGAGTCACCAAGGTTCACTACTCCATCTTCATTTGTATCCTCATAATTACCTTCTTTAAATACATCTAGTGATGGATTATCTGGAGTTACTGTTACTACTACAGTAGCAGTCTCAGTAGTTGTTGTTCCATCAGGGTTTGTTACAGTTACTGTGTATTCAAAAGTATCTTCTCCGTTGAAATCAGGATCTGGAGTATACGTTACTGTTCCATCATCGTTGATTACTACAGTTCCGTTTGCAGGATCTGTAACATCAGTTACTTCTACATCAGCAGCAGGATCAAAACCATCATTATCTAATACATCAATTAC
>NZ_CANMDS010000002.1 GCF_947496725.1 uncultured Dokdonia sp. | reverse complement strand
TCTCTGTAACAACTACATCGTGTACTAATGAAGTCCCTTCTAATTCTTCTTCCGTTGATACTGAAACTACACCAGCATCATCGTTATCTGTAATCGTTCCTGTAGCAGCTACTCCACCAACAGTAAGATCATAAACTTCAGCTTCCTCATCAATTGCATCTTCAGTTGTTGGTACTGTTACTGTAAAGTCAGTAACTCCAGCAGGAACTGTAATGGTACCATCACCATTTAATACAACACCGTTAGTAAATTCTGCATCCGTTGGTAGCGTGTAATCCTCATCCTCAGTACTGTCATTTGAAATAACAAATGGATATACTTCAGCATCTGCGCTCTCTGTAACAACTACATCGTGTACTAATGAAGTTCCTTCTAATTCTTCTTCCGTTGATACTGAAACTACACCAGCATCATCGTCATTGGTAATAGTTCCCACTCCAGTATTTGCCGCTGAATTGATTGTTCCGCTAGATACACTAGCTATACTAACCGAAAATTGCTCATTATTTTCGACTTTATCGTCTCCATTAACGGTAACAGGAAATACCCCACTTGTTTGACCAGCAGGAATCGTTACGGTTAATACTGTTGGTGCTACATAGTCATTATCTCCTAGAGTACCAGAACCTTCAGAAACAACAACTGTAACAACTGTGTCAATGTCTGCCGGAGCACTTAAAGTTACTGGAAAGTTGGCTACTACCGTAGTTCCATTATTCCCTTCTGTAACTGTTACATCTCCAATAGAAACAGTAATTGTATCAAAAAAATCATTTTCCTGAGAAGATTCTAGACCAGTGATTGATGTATTAATAACATTATCATTAGCACCATCTACATCACTAGTAGAAGTAATACCTGTTGGGTCAACCTCGGTAATTGTAAAATTTCCATTACCAGGTACCGTGAAACTGTATTGGCCATTTGAATCAGTAACCGTAGTTTGTGTTGAATCACCGGTAAGATTAATTGTCACACCCTGCCTCGGAACGTTATCAACGAAAACCTGACCACAAATTATTGGATCAGTAAGAAGAACAGCCTCTTCTGGAGAATAAACTACATCTTCAAATAATAAAGAAAACTGTCTATCTTCAAAACCTAAACCTCCATTATAACCATCTTTACTTATAGTATACTCAATAGATGAAAATGAATTATAGTAACCTGTAAACGAATATGAATCGTCTACATTTATACCGTTTACAATTCCAGAACCATTAGACTCACCTATAATCTGGGTTGCAGTTTCAGTGATTATCAATTCAGAATTTACACCGTTTGTGAAGTATGCATCTGGAAGTTCTAGTTTTACCCTCTCCCTATCACCTGGCTGATTACTGTCTAAATCCAGTGCTGTCAAGTATATTGACACTGTTTGGCTAATATTTGTATCTGCAAGAACAAAATTTAATGTAAACACAACCTCTTGACCATTAACACCTGGATCTCCATCAATCACTGGTTGAAATGCTCGATCAAAACCGCCAACAAGCGTTGTTGAAGCATCAAGATTATCTATGCTACTTATTCCAGCACCATTTATGAATGCATCTACAGATATTAAACAATCAATCCCTGGAGCGACGTCATTAAATCTGAATACATCATTGACTTCAACCGCATTAGGATCTCCAGATTCAGATTCTACTGTCATATTTGCACCGACAAAATTTGCACTATCTAAAACAATAGGGTCATCATCACACGATCTAGGTGTAGATTGTGCTTGTATATTTTGACCAAACAGAAAGACACAAACAGGAATCACAAAGTATTTTAAACTTTTTGAAACTTGATTAAGAGTAACTTTTTTCATAAACTATTAAAAATGAAAGACAAGCTTTCGGGTTTGATTATCAATTAAGAGGGTGTAATTTAAAAACCAAAACAAATGTATATGACAGAGAAACAATGAATTCTACTTATCAAATAACTAGCAGATTATCCGACAAACCGAAAAATTACATCGACGTTCTACACAGGAAAAATTTTTGTTAAAAGGAAATTACGCAACAAAGCCCTATAATCTTATTTAACAAAGTTTAACATTTTAAAAAAGGTCAAAAAAAATTCTTAACAGCCCGAAAGATACGTAAACAAAGGCATTCACAGCAATTTTGAAAAAAATTACTTTTTTAGAATTTTAAAATAAATGAACTTAAATCAATATTTTACAAGTAACTCATTAGCAAGTATTTAGAAAATTTTTCCGTTTTTTAACATATCAAGATGATATTTCAACAGTCTAAGTAAAATTTATTAACACATATATTCTTACAAAATAATCGTAAAAATTTTTCATCAATAATTTCCAAATTCAACAGATGATTAAAGAAAACACACCAGAGCTCTTTTTAGAAGATTTAAGAGCAAATTAAATAATATGATAGTGTGACTTAAGAAAATAAAGAAACCCGCTATATGCAGCTTTTAAGAAGTCGAAAAATCAAAAACTATATTGAAGGCCTATAGAACGAGTTGACACTATAGAAAAAACAAATGTAATATTTCGCGTAAGCGGAAAGGTTATCCCTTTATTAAATTCCAGATATCGTTACCAAAGATGATAACCATAAGACCCATTACAATAACAAAACCTATTATCTGTCCTCTTTCTAAAGTTTTTTCTGAAGGTGCTTTACCAGAAATCATCTCATAAAGTAAAAACATAACGTGTCCACCATCTAGAGCTGGGATAGGAAGAATATTTACAAAAGCTAGCCATACAGAAAACATTGCCGTAAAGCCCCAGAATTTATACCAGTCCCATTGTGGCGCCATCATCTCAACAATACCTATAGGACCTTTTACTTTTTTATACCCCTGTACTTTTCTATTAAATATGAGTTTAAATTGTCTTACTTGCTTTGTAAGTACATCCCAAGTTTTTGTGAGACCTGCTGGTATTGCGGCAGCAACGCTATACTCATCTTTAACCAGAAGTTCATTTACATTTGCTGCTACACCTAGCGCTCTATCTTGAGCTACCATAAATCTTTTCTCAATCTGCTCGCCATCTCTATCTAGTTGCATCACAACCTCACCACCCTTTGCGGCATCAAAGACAGACTGAAACTCTGACCACTCATTTATAGGTGTACCATTTATATTCATAATACGGTCTCCTGCAAGCACTCCATTTACATACCCTATTGAGTCCTTTGCAACAACACCTATTATATTACTAAATCTTGGTCTTATAAAACGCTCCTCTGCGTCAAGCACAGATTTTTTTGCCTCATCTGGTATGGCAAATGTCATCTCATTTCCATCACGTACAACAGTTACATTGTCACCTAGTAAAATATCTATCTGGACATCATCAAAACGTGTGACCGTCTTATCATCTATTTTTATAACCTGGTCTCCATTACGAAGGCCTATCTCCTCACCTATCTCACCTACTGCAATACCATATTTTAATCGGTCTGCAGGCACATACTCATCACCATAATACACAAGCATAGCACTATAGATAAACCACGCAAGCAGTACGTTTACCGTCACACCACCTATCATTACAATAAGACGTTGCCAGGCTGGCTTAGATCTAAACTCCCACGGTTCTGGATCTTTTGCCATCTGCTCCTTATCCATAGATTCATCTATCATACCAGCAATCTTGACATAACCACCTAGAGGTAGCCATCCTATACCATAAACAGTATCACCTATTTTCTTTTTAAAAAGTGCAAACTTCACATCAAAAAACAGGAAAAACTTCTCCACCTTAATTCCAAACCATCTGGCAGGAGCAAAGTGACCAAACTCGTGTAAAACAACGAGTATAGAAATAGCAAGCGTAAACTGGGCAATCTGTATAAATGTCTCCATAAAGGATAAAAGTCAATTTTTAAAACGCACAAAAATAGGCTTTTCGATGCGCATAGTAAAGTTCTAGAGCTGTATGATAGCATTTTTCAAGCCATACTTAAAGTAAATGCCACGTGCATTGTAACTTTGTAAAAAAATAAAGCTATGCGACAGATTTTTAATCGCTATAAAATACTACTCATTACACTTTTTGTGCTATCTGTAATTATACTTACCTTAATATATAGCCAACTTAAAGTAACTCCCACACTACCCATATATCAGCCAGATATGGTGAGTAAAGAACTCGTAGACAGCACCCTTCAGTATGTCAAGAAATACCACAAAATAAGTGACTTTGCTCTTACTAATCAAAACGGCAATCTAGTAACTCAAAAAGACTACGAGGATCACATCTATGTGGCAGATTTTTTCTTTACCACCTGCCAGACTATATGTCCTATTATGACAGACCATATGGTAGACATACAAGAAGAGCTCAAAGGTGACACACTCGTAAAACTTCTCTCGCACTCCGTTATCCCTGAGTATGACACGCCAGAAATTTTAAAAGCATACGCCATAAAGAAAGGAGTAGATGATAGTAGATGGAATCTTGTGACCGGCTCAAAAGAAGAAATCTTTACGCTTGCGCGAAAGAGTTATCTCGCGGTAAAAGATATACCAGGTACAGAAGATGACCTAGATATGGTACATACCGAAAACTTTATGCTCATTGACAAAAAAAGTCAAATAAGAGGATACTATGACGGTACAGATCGTGAAGCCATAGATCAATTGCTAGAAGACATCGAGATTCTAAAACAAGAGTACGAGCCACGTAAAGCTTGGTATCAAAAGATTTTTTAGTTTGGAATGCGTACGCTTTCGCGAAAGCGTAAAATGCATTACTTTTGTTATCTAAATTCAATCTAAATAAACATTGAAAAAAACAGTAGCCCACTTACTAAAAGGAGAACGCGCAATCATTACAGATGTAATGACAGACGAGGTACCTCTTAAACTACTAGAAATGGGCTGTCTACCAGGTAACGAAGTGCGTTTATTACAACTTGCGCCCTTTGCAGACCCTATGTACATAGATGTAAATGGTTGTCATATGGCGATACGTCGTGAGACTGCATTACACATTCTAATAGAAACGCCAGCATAACCCTATGGCAAAACAGCTCAACGTTGCACTCATCGGTAACCCGAACACAGGGAAGACCTCAGTATTTAATCACCTTACAGGCCTTAACCAGCAGGTAGGTAACTATCCCGGTATTACGGTAGAAAAAAAGGAAGGTGTATGTAAACTCCCTCGTGGTGTAAAAGCACATATATTAGACCTACCAGGTACTTATAGTCTTAATGCTTCTTCACTAGATGAGAATGTTGTAATAGAGTTACTACTTAATAAAAATGATAAAGACTACCCAGATGTAGCCGTTGTAGTGTCTGACGTAGAAAACCTAAAGCGCAACCTGCTTCTCTTTACGCAAATTAAAGATCTAGGTATACCCACCATACTCGCCATAAATATGGCAGACCGTATGGAGCGCAAAGCCATCTCTCTAGATATACCAGAGATGGAGAAGCGTCTTAAAACACGTATCGCTCTTATAAGCTCAAGAAAGAATACAGGAATAACAGAACTCAAAGAGCTTATATCTGAGTATCGCACGCTTAACACAGAACCTTGTGTTAATGCATCTGTCATTGCTCCAGAATATTTTGATAGATTACGCACTGCGTTTCCTAATCAAGATTTATATAAATTATGGCTAGTAATTACTCAAGATGTAAACTTTGGTAAGCTAGAACGGGGAGAGATGAAAAGTATCTCATCTTTTAAGACCGAATCTGAGAGTAATCTTAAAAGACTACAGCAAAAGGAAACCATCATACGCTATAAGTTTATAAATGAAACGCTCAACGAGACGCAAACTATAGACGTAGAAAATGCAAAAGATCTAAGAGCACGTCTTGATCGCATACTCACACACAAGGTATGGGGTTATGTGATTTTCTTTGCGATACTATTACTTATTTTCCAAGTGATATATGACTGGTCACAATACCCAATGGATGCTATAGACGCTGCATTTGCACATATGAGCGAGTGGGTCCAAGCTACGCTACCAGAAGGAAAGCTTACAGACTTACTTGCAGAAGGTATTATTGCGGGACTAGGTGGTATTGTGATTTTTATACCACAAATTGCCTTTTTATTTTTATTCATTTCTGTGCTAGAAGAGAGTGGCTATATGAGTCGTGTAGTCTTCTTGATGGATAGGGTGATGCGCCGTTTTGGACTAAGTGGGAAGTCTGTAGTGCCGCTTATATCTGGTACTGCCTGTGCCATACCAGCTGTAATGGCTACTCGTAATATAGAAAGCTGGAAAGAACGATTAATCACCATACTAGTAACACCATTTACCACCTGCTCTGCACGGTTACCTGTATATCTCATTATTATATCACTGGTAATTCCAGATGAGAAGTTCTTATTTTTTAATCTGCAGGCGCTCACACTTATGCTTATGTACCTCATAGGCTTTGGTGCTGCTATAGGCTCTGCGTGGATCCTCAATAAGATTCTTAAAATAAAGAGTAAGTCTTTCTTTGTGGTAGAAATGCCTAACTACAAACTCCCTCTTCTTAAAAACGTGGGGATTAATGTACTTGAAAAGACAAAATCTTTTGTAGTAGATGCTGGTAAAATCATACTCGCCATAAGTATTGTGCTTTGGGTACTCGCTTCTTTTGGGCCTAATGAAAAGTTTAATCAGGCAGAAGATATTGTAACTACAAACCTAGAAGCACAAGGAGGTATCAATGCATTTACAGATGCGCAGGCTTATCAAGCAGAAATAGATAAACTCGTTGCGAGCCAAAAGCTAGAACACAGCTATATAGGTTATATGGGTAAAGCCATTGAGCCTATAGTAGAACCATTAGGTTATGACTGGAAAATAGGGATTGCCCTTATCACTTCTTTTGCTGCTCGTGAGGTCTTTGTAGGTACGCTAGCAACTATTTATAGCGTAGGTGACGCCGAAGAAGAAACAATAAAAAACAGAATGGCAGGCGAGATCAACCCAGTACTAGGTACGCCTAGATTTAACTTTGCAAGTGGTATATCGCTTTTATTATTTTATGCCTTTGCAATGCAATGTATGAGTACACTTGCTATTGTAAAAAGGGAAACTAACACCTGGAAGTGGCCTATGATACAACTAGGTGCTATGACTGTAATAGCCTACGTAGCTGCACTAGTTGCCTACCAAGTGCTTAAATAAACTGTAAGGATTAACCGTTAAGAACTACTAAAAGCTATGGAAATTTTTCAAAAAATTATGGTGCTGCTCATCTTTCTTGCAGCTGTAGGTTACTTAATAACAAAATTCATATACACTCCTTCTTTTTTAAAAAAGAAGGACGACAACGGCTGTGGTAACAGCAGTTGCGGTTGCTAGTTTCTTACCTCTAGCTGTAAATAATAGTCGCTAGACTTTATTTTTGAATTTATTGTAGGGTAAGGTGCTAAGCCTCTTATAAAAATTTCAAGACCGTCTTCTGTGTAGATAGCAGGTAATTGCTTTCCATTAAGTGTGACTTGCTTAGTGATTTTATCACCTTTTTCATTTGTAATTTCTACCTCAACTTTTGCATTTCCTGCCCAGATACAGTCGGCTCCTTTTGGACATCTACTATCTTGCAACACTTGCACAAGTCTTAATGATGTATAATCTATAGACGTAGCAGCCCCTTGATAAGCTTTTACATATATTTTTGGGACTTCTACTTTTGTGGTGTCTTGCGCTTTCGCGAAAGCGGAAAATAAAAGCAAACAAATGAGTGTAAGGTATGTTTTCATAAACAACAGTTCTTTTTAAATCTTATGATTAGTTACTTAAATACTCCAAAACTAATGCCACGTTGCAAAATAACTATTAATTAGCCTCTAAAGAGGAAGAAGTCATCCTTCATATGCTCTATTTTTTCATCCTTATTTGTGATGATATATTCTAGAGCGAGGTCTGTAAACTCTTTTCCTTTTATAGTAAGAGAGACAATGTTCTTATCAATGTGTACGAGGTTGTTTCTTTCGGCAAGGTCAAGTACTGTTTTAGAGCGTACCTTTTGCC
The DNA here is from genome assembly GCF_947496725.1 of uncultured Dokdonia sp. Taxonomy (GTDB): domain Bacteria; phylum Bacteroidota; class Bacteroidia; order Flavobacteriales; family Flavobacteriaceae; genus Dokdonia. Next base: position 642,374 of record NZ_CANMDS010000002.1, on the reverse strand, counting down.
AGTTTATATGCTCATTAAGATGTTTTACGTGGCGCTCACTCTCTTCTTCGTGGTTGTTTAAGTGTAATAAAAATGTAAGAAGTGACACCTCCGTGCGCTGTTGTTTCTGGCGATACATCACTGCAATGAGACCTTTATTTGGCGCAAATAGATAGACCATTAGAAAGACTAAACCTAAGACGGTTGTCATAGATCCAGCGATAGAGGCATCAAGAAAATGAGCCACCCAATACCCCGCTATTGCCGAAAAGACTCCAAAGATAACAGATAACACCAGCATCTTTTTTAAATCTGAAGTGAGCAAATATGCAGTGGCCGCAGGGGCAATCATAAGCGCTACGACTAGCACTGCACCTACTGCTTCAAAAGCGCCCACCACAGTAACAGAGGAAACTGTCATTAATCCATAATGCAGAACGACAGGTGAGAATCCTAATGCTGCTGATAGTCCTGCATCAAAGGTGCTTACCTTAAGCTCCTTGAAGAAGGCAAATAGCATACCTATGGTTATTAACAAAATTGTACCCATAACCCATAAAGATTTTGGACCGATATCTGTACCAGACACAATGAGTCTGTCAAAAGGAGCAAAAGCGAGCTCACCTAGCAAGACGGCATCTACATCTAGATGCACATCGTTTGCATTTTTTGCAATGAGAATAACACCTATGCTAAATAAGGCTGGGAAGACTAAGCCTATTGCCGTGTCTTCTTTTACAAGTCCCGTTTTCTGTATTGCCTCCACAAGTACTACTGTAATCACTCCCATAAGGGCCGCAAGAAGTATTAAAAGCGGAGAGTTAAGATCTTCTGTTATAAAGAAGCCTATCACAATACCCGGCAAGATAGAGTGACTTATGGCGTCACTTATGAGCGCCATCTTACGCAATACAAGAAAAACTCCTGGTATAGCACACGCTATAGCGACTACTGCGGCAATAAGTTGTATTTCTACCTGAGCATCCATTAGTTATTCTTATAAAGGTTTACTGCGGCGTCATAGCCTTTTTCTGTCATTGCCCATTTCTGACCTCGTACTTTCACCCATTCTTTTTCTTCCATCTCTTTAAGAGAAGCACGGGTATACCCTTGAAAATTATTAAGAATCTTTATTGCGTGTGGGTGTGATATATTCTCGTGTGTTTTTGCGATATCAAACATAAATTGCAAGGTCTTTTGTAATTTGAGATCTCGTCTATTCTGATACTTGCGCAGCTGTTTAAACAAAATTCCGCGACCAGGAGAAAACACAAATGAAACCACCACAAACACACCAGCTACCAGCACAATAACTGGCCCTGTAGATAAGTTATTTTGACTCGCACTTATAGCTGTCCCAAATACACCAGAAAAGGCACCAAAAATCGCCGCAAGCACGATCATTACACTTAGCTTATTTGTCCACTGTCTTGCAGCTGCGGCAGGAGCAAGAAGCATAGCACTCATAAGTACAACACCTACCGTTTGCAATCCTAAAACAATAGCCAGAACAATAAAAAAAGTGATAAGCACATCTATAAATCTAGTATTAAAACCCAATGTCTTTGTATAATCTGCATCAAAGAGAAGAATTTTAAACTCTTTCCAGAAGAGTAACATAATCACCAGACAAATTCCAGTTACAATCGCCATCAACATTACGTCGCTCTCTACGAGGGTTGCGGCTTGACCAAATAAGTATTTATCAAGTCCTGCTTGATTTGCATTAGGTTGTTTCTGTATAAATGTGAGCAATAACATTCCAAAACCAAAAAATAATGATAACACAAGACCAAGTGCTGTATCACTCTTGAGGTGCGTTTTTGTAATCATACCTCGTATCCAGAAAGTACCTATCAAACCACTTACGAGTGCTCCAAGCAATAAGATATTACTATCCTTTGTACCGGTGATTAAAAAAGCTATTGCAATACCTGGTAGGGCTGCGTGTGATATAGCATCACCTAGAAGGCTCTGTTTTCTCAATACCGCAAAACTCCCTAACATCCCACAGATTGCTCCAAGAATAGCTGTACCCAAGGTAATAGTCCTTAGAGTATAATCTGAAAATAATTGCGAGAAGTAATCTGAGAGTTCCATAAATTAATAGCTATTAGTTCTTAACCTTTAGCTTTGGGATTTAGACTTAATGAATTGAGAGCTTAAAGCAAATCTCTCATCAACTGGAAACTTCTGAATTATTTCATAGACAAAGTCAACAAAGTCTAGTGATTTTTGATACACTTTTAGTTTCTCAAAATTAAATACAACTTCTTTACTCATTATCTAAATATTCTAAAAGCTAAGCTCTAAAAACTACCAACTACTGATTTACAGCTACCTTATAATTAATCCCATAGGTTTTGGTGAGATTATCATCATTAAAAATATCCTTTACTGGACCGGTAGCAATCTTCTTTACATTTAAGAATGTTACCCAGTCAAAATACTCTGGGACCGTTTGTAAATCGTGATGTACAACCACTACGGTTTTACCTGCTTTACGAAGTTCCTTTAAGATATTGATAATGGCAATCTCTGTCGTAGCATCTACCCCTTGAAAAGGTTCATCCATAAAATAAATAGCAGCATTTTGCACAAGTGCTCTGGCAAGAAAGACACGTTGCTGCTGCCCGCCAGACAGTTGGCTTATCTGTCTACTTTTAAAAGGTAGCATCCCTACTTTTTCAAGTGCTTCTAGCGCTGCTTTTTTTTGCTTTGCTCCTGGTCGCTTTATCCACCCTAGCTTCCCATACGTTCCCATCATCACTACATCTAGCGCCGTAGTAGGAAAATCCCAGTCTACACTCCCCTTTTGAGGTACGTAGGCCACTAGCTTGCGCTGCTTATCGTATGGTTTTCCATAAATGGAAACACTCCCAGCTATGGGGTCTATAATACCCAAAATGGATTTTATAAGAGTAGACTTACCAGCACCATTAGGACCTACTATTGCCATAAGCACGCCTTCAGGCACCTCAAGATCAATATCCCACAGCACTGGTTTAAAGTTATAAGCAACGGTGAGATCATCTACGCGTATGGCTATTTTTGAATCTGACATTGTTTTATTTTAAGGCTTCTACGATTGTAGTCACATTATATGTAAACATCCCTATGTAGGTTCCCTCTTCTGTACCAGCATTACCCAGCGCATCGCTATATAAAGATCCCCCTATGGTTACTTCGTTTCCTTTAGACTGAACTGCGGCTTGCAATGCCTCTATCGTGCGTCTAGGCACAGAGCTCTCTACAAAGATGGCTTTTACCTTGTTCTCTATTATAAATTTTGATAAACGCTGCACGTCTTGAACACCAGCCTCTGTTGCTGTAGATAGACCCTGCAAGCCTACTACCTCAAAACCATAACTCTTCCCAAAATAATTAAAGGCATCGTGTGCGGTAACGAGTATCCTTTTTTCGGGGGCAAGGGTTGCTACTTTGGCCTTTATTTCGGCTTCTAGGGTTTCTAGTTTTGCGAGGTATCCTTTAGCATTTGTTTGATAGTATTGTGCGTTCTGAGGGTCCTTTCGCGAAAGCGTACTTGTCACCTCTGCTACAAACTGCTTAAAGTAATTGATATTAAACCAGACGTGAGGATCATAGTTAGACGCAAAATAGTCTGACCCTATGAGCGTACTTTTATCTAGAGCTTCTCCTAGAGCCACTTGGGTCACTTGGGTGGCGTTCATCTTTTCAAACACCTCCACCAGTTTACCTTCTAGGTGTAGGCCGTTATAAAAAATAACATCTGCACGAGATAATTTTGTCACATCGCCAGCACTTGCTTTATATAAGTGTGGATCTACTCCGGCACCCATAAGCCCCTGCAAGTTGATGTGCTCACCACCTATGTTTTTTACGAGGTCTGTAATCATAGAGGTAGTGGTAACAACGTTTAACCTACCATTATCCTCTTTATTTTCTTTACAACTTATCACGCTTAAAGCGAAAAATACAATTGCGATATAAAAACTCTGCTTCATTAATGCTGCTTTAAATTAAATGTGGATGTAAAGATTTTCGGCTATTTTTTTTGAGATAAAAAACTGCTCTCCCTGCACCTGAATGACCATTGATCCATCAAAAAACTCTTTACCAAGTACTTTGATTTTTGAACCTATCGCTATGCTACGCTTGTCTAAAAACTGAAGAAAATCTGGACTTGTCTCACGTACACCTACTAGCTGACCTTGGTTTCCTTTCTTAAGTTCGGCGAGTAGTTTCTTTTCGGCACTTTTGATATTTCCGTTTTTATCTGGAATAGGATCACCGTGCGGATCGTAATCTGGATAATCTAAAAACTTATCGAGCCTGTTTATGAGCTCTTGTGATTTTATGTGCTCCAGTTGCTCTGCTATATCGTGCACCTCGTCCCATTGAAAATCGAGCGTTTCTAAAAGAAAAACTTCCCAAATACGATGTTTTCGCACGACACCTAGCGCCGCTTTTTTTCCTTTTTCTGTAAGTGTGGTGCCCTTATACTTTACATAATTCACTAGTTGCTTGTCTGCAAGCTTCTTTACCATATCTGTGACTGAAGATGGCTTAGTCTCCATCTCTCCTGCTATGGCATTAGTGCTCACCCCGTGCTTTGCAATCGCCTCAAGATGATAGATTGCTTTTAAATAATTTTCTTCTGACTTGCTATACATAACTTATTGATGTCACCAAAGATACAGATTTTTACAATCGCAACAATAATTTTTTAGATAAGACTAACTTTTTTTATAGCTTTGCAGAAAAAAGAAAAACTATGCATAGAGTACTTTTATGTCTATTGCTTTTTGCTACTCAATTTACCACTGCTCAAACCACCATTAAAGGTGAAGTTTCTGACCCTAAGGGCCCATTACCCTTTGTAAACGTATACCTCGCAAATACAACCCTAGGTGCATCTTCAAATAATGACGGTAGCTTTGAGATTTTAAATATACCAGACGGAACTCATACCCTTATTGCCTCTTTTACAGGTTATGAATCTATAAAGAAAAACGTCACTGTAAACGGTGGTACTATAACCGCAAATTTCATTCTTAAACAAAACACATCTCTCGAGGAAGTCGTAATTTCTGGAACCCTTAAACCTGTGGTGCGTAAAGAAAGTCCCGTGCCGGTAGAAGTATACTCTCAAGCATTTTTAAAAAAGAATCCTGTACCCTCGGTTTTTGAGGCGTTGCAAAATGTGAATGGCGTGCGCCCGCAACTCAACTGTAGTGTGTGTAATACAGGCGACATACATATTAATGGTCTTGAAGGTCCATACACGCTTGTACTCATAGACGGGATGCCTATTGTAAGTGGCCTTTCTACTGTATATGGCCTTTCTGGGATTCCTACTTCGCTTATAGAACGAGTAGAGGTGGTAAAAGGACCAGCCTCATCGCTCTATGGAAGCGAGGCAGTAGGAGGATTAATAAATGTGATTACAAAAATACCCGAGCAAGCACCACGCTTTTTTATAGAAAACCAACTTACAAGTTGGGGAGAAAACAACTTAGACATAGGCGTTTCTTTTAAGGCTGGAAAAGCAAACAGTCTAGTGGGTGTAAACTATTACAACTACAGCAATCCCATAGATAACAACAACGACAACTTTACAGATGTAACGCTGCAAGACCGTATTTCGGTGTTTAATAAATGGAGTTTTGACCGCAAGAATGATAAAGTCTTTGATCTCGCTGGGCGGTTTTTTTATGAAGACAGATGGGGTGGAGAACTACAGTGGACACCCGCTTTTCGCGGAGGCGATGAAATATATGGAGAGAGCATTTACACGCGTCGTTTTGAAATTTTAGGAAATTACCAACTACCCACTACCGAAGATTTTTTACTACGCTTTTCATACACAGACCACGATCAAAATAGCGTGTATGGTAATGAAGCCTACATTGCACAGCAGCGTATAGGCTTTACCCAACTCACTTGGAATAAAAAAATAAACAGACACGACCTACTGCTCGCAGGTGGTGTACGTTATAACTATTATGATGACAATACCACAGCAACCTTTAATGCAGGAGCAAATGCCGAAGAAGAGGTGGTGATTCCTTCATTTTTAATACAAGATGAGATTAAGTTTACAGATAAAAACACTCTTTTACTGGGTGCTCGTTATGATTATGACTCACGACACGGCAGCATATTTACCCCGCGCCTAGCATACAGACATAAATTTAATGAAGACAATATTTTAAGAATCAATGCTGGTACAGGTTTTAGAATAGTAAGCCTCTTTGCCGAAGATCACGCCGCGCTTACAGGTGCAAGAGATGTCATTATCACAGAAGAGCTAGACCCAGAGCAATCGTATAATGTAAATCTCAACTACTTAAAGAAAATTTATAATCGAAATGCTATCTTAACATTAGATGCTTCTACTTGGTTTACACATTTTACAAATCAAATACTCCCAGATTATGACACAAACCCAAACCAGATTATATACAGCAACCTTAATGGCTACTCACAAACTTACGGTGCTAGTATTAATCTAGACGCCACACTTACAAACGGTATAAAAGGAAGTCTAGGAGTTACATATCAAGATGTATCACAAACCGAAGACGGCGTGCGTGAGCGTCAAATTCTTACCGAGAGTTATAGCGCAAACTGGTCACTAAGTTATAAAATAGAAAACCTTAATCTCAATATAGATTATACAGGCAGCCTATACGGCCCTATGCGATTACCCATACTGGGAGAACTAGACCCTAGAGAAGAATACAGCCCCACCTGGAGCACACAAAACATACAGCTCACCTATGACGGCATTACAAATCTAGAACTCTATGGCGGCGTCAAAAACTTGTTGAACTACACTCCTAACCGCAATAACCCTTTTATCATCGCCAGAGCAGACGATCCTTTTGACGAAAATGTAGTCTTTGATAATCAAGGGCAAGTAGTGCCTACGGCAGATAACCCAAATGCACTCACCTTTGACCCCAACTATATATTTGCTCCTAACCAAGGAATACGCGGCTTCTTTGGGATACGCTACACCTTAAACTAAAGTGTTAATCCTCACTAATTTAACACCTATGGATATAAACTTGTGTACTTTTCTCAAAAATTGAGAAGATGAAGAAGAAAACTATACGTGCCATTGCCCCATTACAGTCTTGGGATATTTTTTCTGAAGGTCTTGCTCAAAATAGCATAAAAGCGAGAAAAAAAGCCGAACGAGAGCAACTTGCGATTTTCAAGAAAAAACATAAGTGGACAATTGACGTAGCTTCTATCACAGACCAAGACTACACCACCATAGTTGTTACAGATCACACACAGCACATACAATGGGTAAATGCAGGCTTTAGCGATATGACAGGTTACCCTAAGAGTTATGCCATAGGGAAGCACCCTCGTTTTTTACAAGGAGCAAAAACTTCTCCGCAAGTACGTGAAGAAATTAAAATACACCTTAGTAAAGGGGCCGTAGTAGAGCGACAACTTCTCAATTATAAAAAAGACGGCACACCGTACCTGTGTGATATAAAAATTATACCGCTACACAACTCAAAAAGTGAAATCACTCATTTTATGGCACTAGAGAAACCTGCTAGAGTAGCCTAGTATTTTTTTCTTTTAAATATTGAGTCCTCCCTTTTTTGACTCATTAGTATAGCACACTTTTCTTAAACTACTTGCACTCCACGCAAATTGCAGGTGGATATTTTTGCGCTTTCGCGAAAGCGTTAGAAACTACTCCTAAACTCCTTAAATCTCTTTTAACAAAATATTAACTTTTTGACAAAAAAAACTGTATACCACTACAAAACAGCTCTTTCTATAAAATCAAAACAACTAATTTGTTTTGACAGAACTCTGAAATAAAGGAAATCCGTAAAATAATCACGTAAGAATTTTCTACATTGCTCAAAATTACTTTCTAAAATTATAAGGTTAATTATGGGCTGACCACCCGCAGATGAAATGCAAAAAAAACAAAACACATATTAATGTTAAAACCACAAACTAAATAATTTATAATCAATCAAAAATGAAAAAGCCTTTAATATATACCATTGTTCTTCTAGTATTGAGCCTGAGTTTTTCGTGCTCGAAAGAAGAATTATCAATTGAAAATTAAAATAGTCTTGGAGAAATTATATATTTCGAAAGCAATGAGACTTTTAAAAATACGCTAAATTTATTTAATTCTTTTAATGAAATCTCTGAATTTGAAGATTGGAGTAGACAACAAAACTATAATTCCCTTTACTCTGACAAGAACATTACTCTAAAAGAGCAAGAAGATTTGCCTCTATCATTCCTATTCCTATTAAATGAAAAAAGAGAATTTCAAATAGGAGATAGAATTATTAATTACAGTGAAGGTGTCTTTTATGAAAGGAATCTAAATGGTTTAAACCAATCTAATAAAATATTTGCAAAAGTCGAGCAATCCCCTCTTTCAACAGATAACGAAGATGGCTTAACAGATAAAATCACATCTAATAGGGTTTCAATTAATGCTAATGGAGGGGAATACAAACAAGGATGGCGCGAATATAATAGACAAAAATATCGTACTCGCTGCGGCACACCATACAACAAAAGCCTAAAGTACAGACTCGTACACTACTTAGTGGTACGAAAAGTATCTGGTCCGTTTTTTACTCAGTCAGATCTAATTTTTAAATTGAGAATGAGTCAAAAGACGGGATCTGGTTGGAAATATAACAATACGACAACTGAAAGGTTATATGACCTCAATTTATCTGGAAGTTGGTACATTAAATACAAATATGGAGGAAATATAACCTCAGTTAAATCTTTTTCAATTAATGATAAAAATTATTGTTCTTCACCATTAAAAGGAACCAAATCCTTTTGGATAGGTAATTATAATTTTGTTAGTTCTACCCCAATAAGTCATTATGAATGGCGAGTTAATTTGAGTGGTTCAATATTTCACAAAGTTAATGGTGATACGAATCAGTTAAATACAACTATTAATTGGTAATATTTTTATAAATCGCAAATCCGTATAGAGAGATTATAGTTGGGGCTTATTTTAAAAATCCTAATAAAGAAATTAAGAAACTCTTATTGTGAGCGGTAAATATAAAGTCAATAAAAATCTAAAACATTCCTATATAAACTATAGGAATGTTTTTATTATTTGGGAATTTTATTTGTTCCTACTTACATTGCTTATTTGTTGTCACGCTCAATGCCAAGAACGAAAACTTATAATAGTTGACAGTTTATCAAATAAGCCTATTGCATTTGCTCATATTTTTACAGGCAATAACAATGAAGGTCTTGCAAGCGATGTAACTGGAGCCGTGATTTTAAAACAAGGATATAAGGAAGAAGCCATTACAATAACCCATCTAGGCTACTACACAAAAACCTTAAAAAAAGAAGTATATAATGATACTATCTTTCTAAAAGAAAAGAACACAAACCTAACAGAGGTTATAGTACAGAATAAAAAAGTGCAAACCTTAGGGTATACAAATCTTAAGAAAACTCGTTATATCACAACCTATGGTGAAAATATTATTCTAGCACAACACATACCTAATAAAACAGGCGCTGCACATACCCTTAAATCGCTTAACTACAAGATACGATCAAAGAAAAAAGATAGCCTTTTAGTAAGAGCCCACATTTATAGCGTTGACCCCATAACTAAAAAGCCCAACAAAGAGTTATTGTCAAAATCAATTATCTATCCCGTACGTAGAAAAAAAGGCACACTTAGTATAGATATTCAAGATCAATACATAGAGATGCCTAGCGAAGGACTGTTTATAGGCTTAGAATGGCTAGGAGAAAATAATGATGCTGCCTATGGATTTACAGCTGGCAACGACTCATCTATAAATGCGTTTGTAACGCTTGCCAGGCTCAAAGATAAAATCTGGTTGCAGTCACAAGCAAATGGTTCTTACGTAAGAGCATCTTTTGGCGTAGAAGTTTATTAATTAAGGCACCAGCTCCTTCACCTTTTCATATACTAGATCACCTTCCCAACCTCTGTAGGAGAGATAGTCTGCGAGTTTTTTACGCTTGCGGTATTTATCGGTTTCTGAGGAGAGTTGTTCATAACGCTTTCGCGAAAGCGTATTAAAAACCCTATCATACTCCGCTTCTTCTATCTCAAGTAGGGCTGTTTTGAGATTATAAGCGCTTATGCCGCGTTGTTTTAACTCACGAGTGATACGTACCCTCCCCCAGCTTTTATGACGAAATTTACCCCTTGCAAAGGCTTTTGCAAATCGCTCCTCATTTAAAAAGTTGTGCTCAAGTAGGTGACCTATCACTACATCTATAGCTTCTGGTATCATACGCATATCTCTAAGCTTTTGTGCTACTTCTTTATGACAGCGGTCTTGATAGGCGCAGTAGGCTTCTAGCTTGCGTTTTGCCTCTTCTACAGTATATGTTTTTACGGGTTGTTGCACTGGGCAAATGTACTTGTTTTACCGCGATATCATTTTTACAACAAGGCATAAAAAAACCCCATCCTCTATTGAGAATGGGGTTTTTACTAGTTTACAATCTTGATATCCTTGCCAGAAGCGTCTGTAAAGTTATACTCGAGATACGTGTATGCATCTCGTGGCATTACCTTTACCCACTTTTTATGTTCTAAAAACCATTTAGAACGTATAGAAGGAAAGCCTTTTGTTAAATAGGCTGCAACAAAGGGGTGCGCGTGTAGCGTTACCTTTTTTGCACCAGATTTTAAAATACGGTTGAGTTGTCCTTGAAGCTTCTCTACTATTACAATAGGTGCTTCTATCTCATTAGATCCCCCGTTAGGATTATCTTCACGGGTCTTAATGTTCATCTCTGGACGTACTCGCTGCCTAGTGATCTGGATAAGTCCAAATTTACTAGGAGGTAATATTTTGTGCTTTGCGCGATCTTCTTTCATCTCATCTCTGAGGTGGTTAAAGAGTTTGCGACGATTTTCGGCTTTACCCATATCGATAAAGTCTATTACGATAATTCCTCCCATATCACGGAGGCTAAGCTGTCTTGCTACTTCTGTAGCAGCAATCATATTTACCTCGAGTGCTGTATCTTCTTGACTCTTGGCTTTATTAGATCTGTTACCACTGTTTACGTCTACGACGTGTAGGGCTTCTGTATGCTCAATCACAAGATAAGCGCCACGGCTCATTGATACTGTTTGTCCAAAAGACGTTTTAATTTGTCTCTCGATTCCAAATTTCTCAAAAATAGGCACCTGGCTATTGTATAATTTTACAATGCTCTCTTTGTGAGGAGCGATCTCGCTTAGGTATTCTTTAATTTGATAATAAAGTGTTTCATCATCAACAGTGATGCTCGTAAAGCTATCGTTAAAAATATCCCGCAGGATAGACGATGCACGGTTCATCTCTCCTAGAACTTTACTAGGGTGGTGAGCACCTTTAATTTTTTTGCTCATAGTGGTCCATTTGTCCACTAGATTTTGCAGGTCCTTATCTAGTTCTGCAACTTTTACACCTTGTGCAACAGTGCGCACAATCACGCCAAACCCTTTAGGTCTGATACTTGTTACTAGTCTTTTAAGACGTGCCTTTTCTTCTTTGCTCTCAATCTTTTGTGAGATAGAGATGCGGTCTGAAAATGGTACGAGAACAATATAACGGCCAGCTATAGACAACTCGCTACTTATGCGAGGTCCCTTAGTCGAGATAGGTTCTTTTGCAATCTGTACAAGTACACTTTGTTTAGACTTTAGAACATCGGCTATTTTGCCATTTTTATCTATGTCTTTTTCAAAGGTGAAGTTTTGTAAGGAATAGTCTTTTAATTTACCTGTGCTTATACTTTTGATGTACTTCTGTAAGGTAGGTAGCTTAGGTCCGAGATCGTGGTAATGCAAAAATGCATCTTTCTCATAGCCTACATTTACAAATGCAGCGTTGAGACCAGATACGGCCTTTCTCACGTTTGCGATATAAATATCACCTACGTTAAACTTATTTTCATCTTCATCTTTATGAAGTTCTATAAGTTTTCCATCTTTTAGTAAGGCAAAATCAACTACGGAGGAACTAGATCTTATGATCAATTCTTTATTCACGTTGTAGTAATTTTATCCCAATATAAATCGGGATGGTTGATACTTTTAATTTATCACAGGTGTATAGTGTATGTGTTTACATACTGTGTGTAATAAATACCGTTGCAATAATGACGTATCTTAGGTAGAAGATAGTGCTGTTATTGCGATGTCAAAGAACGCGTTATTGCACCCTTAGGGTGTAATAAAAGAAAAAGTAGTCTTAAGACTACTTTTTCTTCTTGTGGCGATTTGCTCTACGTCTTTTCTTACGTTTGTGAGTCGCTACCTTGTGTCTTTTTCTTTTTTTACCGCTTGGCATAAAAATGATAGTTTAAAATATTACTTATTAGTCTACACTAACGTTCGTTTTTACACCTTCTACAAATACTTTAGCAGGCTTGAACGCTGGAATATTATGTGCTGGAATCTTGATAGTTGTATTTTTTGAAATATTTCTACCAGTCTTCTCGGCTCTAGTTTTGATTATAAAGCTACCGAATCCTCTTAAGTACACGTTATCTCCTCCTTCTAATGAAGTTTTTACTTCCTCCATAAAAGATTCAATAGTCGCTTGTACGTCGTTCTTTTCGATACCAAGTTTCTCAGAAACTTTCGCTACGATATCAGCTTTAGTCATAATGTCAAATATATTAGGGGGTTAAAATTCAAGACTGCAAATATAGGAATTAAAATATCAAAGAATCAAACATAATCTTTTAAAAAATAGACACATAACATCTAGCTTTGTATAAAACCCTATTTTACATTGTCTTTTTCTAACAAACTCATTGCCTGGTATTTAGAACACAAGCGCGATATGCCGTGGCGCAATACCACCCATCCTTACCACATCTGGCTCTCAGAAATTATTCTTCAGCAAACGCGCGTAGCGCAAGGATTACCGTATTATATCGCCTTTACAGAAGCCTTTCCCACAGTACAAGATCTTGCTCAAGCCACAGAAGAAGAAGTACTTAAATTATGGCAAGGTCTAGGCTACTATTCTCGTGGTCGCAACCTGCACGCAAGTGCAAAAATGATTGTAGAAGAGATGGATGGCGTTTTTCCTAGCACCTATGAGGAGATTAAAAAACTTAAAGGTGTAGGAGATTATACGGCCAGTGCCATTGCAAGCATATGCTTTAATGAGCCTACTGCCGTAGTAGATGGCAATGTGTATAGAGTGCTATCTAGAGTATACGGCATAGACACTCCTATAAATAGTACTGCCGGAGTAAAAGAGTTTAAAGCACTGGCACAAGAACTTATTAATGAAGACCGCCCTGCAGATTTTAACCAGGCTATAATGGAGTTTGGGGCGATACAATGTAAACCTCAAAACCCTTACTGCTTGCACTGTATATATAATGACAGTTGTGTGGCGCTACAACAAAATAAAGTATCTGAGCTTCCTGTGAAGCTTAAGAAGACTAAGGTGAAGCACAAATATTTCCACTACCTATATATTAAAGATAAGCAAGAGCAAACTATCATAAAGCAACGCACGGGCAAGGGCATCTGGCAGGGACTGTATGAGTTTCCGGTTATAGAAGAACTTGCGGCGCTGCAAGAGGGGGAAGAAGACCGCTTTCGCGAAAGCGTAAAAAACCACTCCTTATTACAAGGTCTGGTTATAAATGATATTGATAGATATAATGACACACCTATTGTGCATAAACTGTCACACCAGCATCTACACACCACATTCTGGATAGTAACGGTAGATGAAATTACTGATAATGCCACACCTATAAATAGAATCACCGAGCTGCCTGTACCAGTGCTGATAGGAAATTTTATAGAGAAGTTACTCTAGTACGGTTCTAAGCTCTTTTCTATACTCTGAAGGATTTTGCCCCACAAAGGCCTTAAATTTTTTATTAAAGTGAGAGAAATTATTAAACCCGCTTGCAAAACATACCTCTGTAATACTAAGGGGTTGCTCTGCTAGTAATTTTGACGCGTGTACGAGGCGATACTCATTTACAAACTGGGTAAAGGTTTTATTTGTAATCTTTTTAAAGAAACGGCAAAAACTCGGGATGGTAAGGTTAGTAAGATCTGCCATATCTTCTAGTGGGATTTCTTCCTTAAAATTAGTCTTCACATAATTAAATACGAGATTAATGCGGTCGTTATCTTTTACATCTGAGAGTAACGAGAAGCCATCTGCATTGAGAATTCTATATTCTTCTGTCTGAGCAAGATCACTTAGGATGTTGAGTTGTGATACTAGACGTTCAAAATCTGTTTGATGCTCCATTGCTTCCATCATCGCCCCTACTCTCGCCTTTGTCTCTCCAGAAAACACAATCCCACGATTTGCTACGTGTAGTAGTCTTTTAATATTTGCCATCTCTGGAATATTAAAGAAGTCTGCTCCTAAAAAATCGGGTTTCATATGTATGACGGTCTCACAGCTGTTACCTGTATCCTCATTTGTAAAACCACAGTGAGGTAAATTACTCCCTACTATTATAAGTGTTCCCCAGGTATAATAAGACACGTTACTCCCAACCTGCCTTCTCCCTGTACCCCCGTTTACAAAAACGAGCTCTATCTCGGGATGATAATGCCACACATTATTAACGTTTGTAGTGCGCTCATCAAACTTCTGGTAGGCAAACGAGGTTCCAAAATCTGGAGAAATAGACTCAAAAGTAGGTTTTTGCAAAATCATAGTAGAACTGCTTTACGAGGCAAAATTAAATAGGTTTAAAACCTTACATCACTAGAGATTTACCTCAATTATGTGCTAAATTAACATTTTATGATTTATTAACACATTACCGTGTTAATTACACACATATATTTGAAAATATGCGTGTAGTAGAAACTTATAATCGACCGTATGTTTGCAGTGTAAAAAATTAGAAATCAATCTTTTAAATTGAAATATTATGAAAAATGCAATCAAATTACTAGCAGCCTTTGCAATTTTAGTAACAAGCATTCAAGTTAATGCTACAGGATTAAATAATCCTCCTAAGACATCTGCAGAGAGCTTAGTTTTAAAAACAGACGGAGAGGTCGTGTATCTTAACCTACTTAATCTTGACCAAAGCCCGGTAAATGTAGTAGTACGTGACGCAATGGGACGTATTGTTTTTACAGAAACTATTGAAGAGACAAAAACGGTACACAAGGCTTTTAACTTTACTAAAGCTTTCAAGGGTACGTATTATGTAAAAGTAAAAGACGGTGACAAGAGTTACACCAAAGAGGTGGTTATCGGATAAACAAGACTAGTTTATTTTGTGTAAAAATTAGTATGCTTAGTTTAATCCCTAAAAGGTGGTTCTTTTAGGGATTTTTTATGTCTTGTTGTGAGGTATCACTGTTAGTTAAGGAGATTAGAACACTATGGCCTTTATATGATACAAGTGTGTTTTGGTAAACTTTCGCGAAAGCATAACCGCCTTGCATCGCAATATTTATTACATTTGATACTATGGCAGGAACTATCAATAAAGTGATCTTAATAGGTCACACCGGAGATGACGTAAAGATGAATTACTTTGAAGGAGGTAATTGTATAGGAAGATTTCCTCTAGCGACTAACGAGGAGTATGTAAACCGTACCACGGGAGAGCGCGTAAGTAACACTGAGTGGCACAACATTGTTGTGCGTAATAAAGCTGCCGAAATCTGCGAGAAATATCTAAAAAAAGGTGATAAAGTATATGTAGAAGGTCGCCTTAAAACTCGCAAGTGGACAGATGATAAAGGTATGGACCGCTACTCTACAGAGATACAGTGTCAAGAGTTTACCTTCTTAACACCTAAAGGCGAGAGTCAAGGGCAAGGGCAGCAAGCCCAGCAACCAAGACAAGCTGCTCAACCAGCACAGCCTAAAGCGCAACCTTATAATACAAATCAACCATCTCAACCTGCGCAACCTACTACAGACACTAGTGATGTAGATGATTTGCCATTTTAAGTTAATTTAAATTTTTGAACCTTTGGATCCCGATCCCGAACCCTTACTTATACTTTTACTCGCCCTTGACACCTCAAGTATTTTGAGTCTTGTGGCACTTGTTATACTGCTTACGTGCTCTGCGCTTATAAGCGGTGCAGAAGTAGCTTTTTTTTCATTATCACCTAGTGACTTACTAGAAACCGAAGAGCTGGTAGCAGATCGCAAGATGATGGTGGTAAAAAAATTACTCACCAAACCAAAAAAACTACTAGCAACTATACTTGTGGCAAATAATGCCATAAATATTGCTATTGTACTTCTATTTGCCAGCCTGGGTGAAGTCATATTTGCAAATATTACGGCAGAGATTCTTACCATCCCCGTGCGCTTCTTACTGGAAGTGGTACTTATCACGTTTTTGATATTACTCTTTGGAGAGATTTTACCTAAGGTATATGCAAACAGAAACAATAAGAAGTTTGCAGCGCTAATGGCATACCCTCTGCGTTTTTTAGATATGATCTTCACACCACTGAGCAGCCCTATGCGACTTGCTACGATGTGGATACAAAATAAGCTAGGTGAACAAAAATCTAGTTTTAATGTAGATCAATTATCACAGGCACTAGAGCTTACAAGTGAAGAAGACACAACAAAGGAGGAACAAAAAATTTTAAAAGGCATTGTATCTTTTGGTAATACAGATACAAAACAGGTAATGCGACCACGTATGGATGTCTTTGCCCTTAATAAGGATGACGATTACCAAAAAGTACTTAAAGAAATTACAGAAAATGGTTTCTCCCGCATCCCTGTGTTTTCTGAGAGTGTAGATACTATAGTAGGTATTCTCTATGTAAAAGATTTACTACCACATCTTACTAAAAAAGACTTTGACTGGACAAAACTTATACGCGAGCCTTACTTTGTGCCAGAAAATAAAAAGCTAGATGACTTACTCGCAGAGTTTAAAGAAAAGAAAAACCACCTAGCCATCGTAGTAGATGAGTACGGTGGTACTAGTGGCCTTATCTCTCTAGAAGATATTATAGAAGAGATCGTGGGAGACATCTCAGACGAGTTTGATGATGAAAATATTATCTATTCTAAACTTGATGATTATAACTGGATCTTTGATGGTAAGACATCGCTCAAGGATTTTTATCGCATCATAAAACTAGAAGACACCACTATCTTTGAAAACAAAAAAGGTGAAGCCGAAACCATCGCTGGCTTTGTACTAGAAGTATCTGGAGGCTTTCCTCGTAAAAATGAGGTAATAAAGTATGACACCTATGCGTTTACTGTGGAGGCTATAGATAAAAAGCGCATCAAGCAAATTAAATTTACCATTACATCTTGAAAAACACAGCAGCCATACTCATCTTAATCATTGTAAGCATATCACTTATTTCTTGTGGAGGCGACACCTTGCCTAAACCTAAGAGCCAGCTTAGTTTATCATACCCTGCGCCTAACTACAAGACTACTGCTAGCGAATGTGATTATAACTTTGACCTCAACAAACTAGGGATTGTACGCTACAAAGATGACTGCTCTGCAGTAATAGATTACCCAACCATAAACGGCAGCATCTTTTTAACCTACCGCAAGGTTAATAATAATATTAATGCATTGCTCAATGACGCTCAAAAGCTCACCTATGAGCACGTGCGTAAAGCAGATAATATTATAGAAGAAAAGTATGTAAACGAGACCCAAAACGCCTACGGGATGTTTTATGATATAAAAGGAGATGCAGCCTCACAGTCTCAATTTTATATTACAGATAGTACAAATCACTTTCTAACGGGGTCTATATACTTTAATGCAAAGCCTAACTATGATAGTATCTATCCTGCAGCTATGTATCTCAAAAATGACATACGCCACCTTATGGAAAGTATAGAATGGCGTAAATAATATCGCACTACTTTACCTCACAAACCTTTTAGATTTTTACCTTAAAAACGCCGACCTTTGCATTCTTAAATCAAAGCAATGCCAAACAAGTCTTTAAAATGGATATATCTCTTTGTATTATCCATTATCTGGGGTAGTTCTTTTATCCTTATTAAAAAAGGGCTTGTAGGTCTAGACCCATTGCAACTAGGGGCTTTACGTATTTTATTTTCGGCAACGGTGTTATTGCTCTTTGGGTGGAAAAGTCTCAAAAAGATTAAGAAATCAGACTGGAAATGGATAGGTATTACCGGTATACTAGGCACAGGGCTGCCTGTATTTTTATTTGCCTTTGCAGAGACAGAGATAGATAGTGCTGTGGTAGGTATTTTAAACTCTAGCGTACCCTTATTGGCATTTATTTTTGGGATACTACTCTTTGGTGCACAATTTATACAACGGCAATTTATAGGCGTGCTTCTAGGGCTTGTGGGTGCTGGGGCTCTTATTTATATAGGCGCTCAAATTAATGAAGGTCAAAATTATTGGTATGCCTCACTGGTCATTATAGCAGCCTCCTTTTATGCACTTAATGTAAATATTATAAAAAGACACCTACAAGAAGTGCCTGCCATCGCTATTGCGGCTGGTAACTTTGTCTTTCTCATTATACCCGCGGCAATTATACTCGCTATTTCTGGGTTTTTTGATTTACCCGTTACTACAGACGCTACGCTACAGCAGTCTATAGGGTACATCGTGATCCTCTCTATATTTGGCACTGCACTAGCAAAAGTGATGTTTAACAAACTTGTGCAAATGAGCAATCCCGTCTTTGCATCTTCTGTCACCTACTTGATGCCTATTATATCTGTAATGTGGGGCCTGCTAGATGGAGAGGCCTTTACAATGCTTCAGTTTATTGCCACCCTTATCATTCTTGTCGGTGTTTATATAGGTAATAGCGCCAGAAAAAAAGCATAAGCACTGTAAAAACAACTTTTACTTATAGGTTAACGCTTTCGCGAAAGCGTGAAAAAAAGAAAAGCGGTCTACCTAAGTAAACCGCCTTTCACCAACTAAACTGTCGTTTTTCTAGCCTAATGGTGGCTGTCCATTCATAATCTCTTCACTTGCAAATGCTTCAAACTGCTTGAAGTTTTCTTTAAAAGATCTTGCGAGCTTGTTTGCCGTTTCATAATAACCTTTGTCATTATTCCACGTTGCGCGTGGGCTCAATACTTCTGTAGGCACTCCTGGACACGTACGTGGTTGTGCTAGTCCAAAAACTGAGTGTATGTGATAGTCATCGTGCGTAGTTTCTTGTGGTAACTTACCTTCCATCGCAGCTTTAATCATTGCACGCGTGTACTTTAACTTCATACGTGATCCTACTCCGTAAGGTCCGCCGGTCCACCCTGTATTGATAAGCCATACGTTTACTCCAGCCTCTGTCATTTTCTTACTAAGCATCTCTGCATATTTTGTAGGGTGAAGCGGCATAAATGGCGCTCCAAAACACGCTGAAAATGATGGTACAGGCTCATTTACTCCTGCTTCTGTACCAGCAACCTTTGCAGTATACCCACTTATAAAGTGGTATGCCGCTTGACCTGGTGTGAGCTTAGAGATAGGAGGTAGTACTCCAAAGGCATCTGCCGTAAGGAAGAAGATATTTTTTGGATTTTTACCTAGTGATGGTACCTGTATGTTCTCAATGTGATCTATAGGGTAACTTACACGTGTGTTTTGTGTGATAGATGTATCTTCAAAAGCTACATTACCTTGCTCATCTAGTATGACATTCTCTAGAATGGCTCCTGGCTTTATAGCATTGTAGATATCTGGTTCATTTTCGGCAGAGAGGTTAATCACTTTTGCATAACAGCCACCCTCAAAGTTAAAGATGGTGTTATCTTTAGTCCACCCGTGCTCATCATCACCTATAAGCTTGCGCTCAGGGTCTGCAGAGAGTGTGGTTTTACCTGTTCCAGAAAGTCCAAAAAAGATAGCAGTCTCACCGTTATCACCTACGTTTGCACTACAGTGCATAGGTAATGTCTCTTTCTCTACAGGAAGTATAAAGTTAAGTGCAGAGAAGATTCCTTTCTTAATCTCACCTGTGTAACCTGTACCCCCTATAATGATGGTTTTTTCTGTAAAAGATAATATCGCAAAGTTGCTCTGGCGTGTGCCATCTACAGCTGGATCTGCTAGAAAGCCCGGTGCGTTTAAGATAGTCCACTCTGGGTCAAATCCTTTAAGCTCCTCTTCTGTAGGTCTAAGAAACATATTATATGCAAACATATTAGACCAAGGGTACTCGTTTACAACGCGTATGTTGAGTTTGTAATCTTTATCTGCACACGCATAACTATCACGCACGTAGATTTCTTTTTCTGAGAGATAGTTTGCAACTTTTGTTTTAAGTTTTGCAAACGCCTCTTCTCCAAAGGGGAGGTTTATATCTCCCCACCAGACTTTATCTTCTGTTTTTGCGTCCCTTACGATAAAACGATCCATAGGAGATCTACCTGTAAACTTACCTGTGTTTACAGCGAGAGCGCCAGATGATGCGGTTTTACCCATATCATTTTCTACAGCAATTTGATGTAGTTTTTCGGGAGAAAGTTGGTAGTTGATTTTGGCATTTTTTATGCCAATTTTTTCTAATGAGAGTGTCTTCGATGCTAAGCTATCTGCGACCATACCAATGAGTTTTGTGTTGTTTTATGACACAAAAGTAAGAAGTCTAATCTAGGTACTATAACGTTTTCGCTGTTTTATTTAGATTTTATGAATTGTACTAGGAGTATTACCCAGCTCACAATGAGCAAAGTACCTCCTAGAGGGGTGATAAGAGCAATTTTTGTGAAGTTAAAACTGGTCAAATCATTAGTAGCAAGCCCATAAATAGAGCCAGAAAAGAATAGTATACCTATAACCGTAAGTATGAGAAGTATCCTCTTTGACTTTTCGCTTAAAGCGAAAACAGATATGAGCAATAGCAATAAGGCGTGATACATCTGGTATTTTACACCTGTCTCAAATGTAGAAAGTGCATCTGCATCAAGAACTTTTTCTAGCCCGTGAGCCCCAAAGGCACCAATAACTACAGCCGTTAACCCAAATATCGCACCCGCTATACGTAACTTTTTATCCATAATCTTACTATTATATGCTTTGCAAAAGTGTACATTTAAACCTGCATAAATCAAACACAAAACTACAAAATACACCATCAATGCGAAAGATTCTAGTCATAGGAGCCGGTAAATCTACTAGCCAACTCGTAAACTATTTACTCAATAAATCTGCAGCAGAAGATTTGCACATTACCGTAGGTGACCTCTCTCTTGAAAATGCTCAAAAGCTTATAAATAATCACGATAACGGGACAGCCATCTCACTAGATGTTTTTGACAAAACACAACGAGAGCAAGCCATACAAGAAGCAACCATCGTTATCTCAATGCTACCCGCACGTTTTCACATAGAGGTGGCAAAAGACTGTGTGACCTTTAATAAGTCTATGGTGACCGCATCTTATATTTCAAAAGAAATGGAAGCCCTAGATACCGCTGTTAAGGAAAAAGGGCTTGTGTTTATGAATGAGATAGGGCTCGACCCAGGTATAGACCATATGAGTGCTATGCAGGTGCTAGATCGCATACGAGATAAAGGCGGTAAGGTGATACTTTTTGAGTCTTTTACTGGAGGCCTTGTTGCGCCAGAGAGTGACACAAACCTCTGGAACTATAAATTTACTTGGAACCCTCGCAATGTTGTACTTGCCGGTCAAGGTGGTGCGGCAGAATTTATACAAGAAGGTACTTATAAATACATCCCTTACCAAAGACTCTTTAGACGTACAGAATTTTTAGAAATAGAAGGCCACGGAAGATTTGAAGGATACGCAAACCGTAACTCCCTTAAGTATCGTTCTATATATGGCCTGGATGACATCCCTACGCTTTACCGAGGTACCATACGTCGAGTAGGCTTCTCACGTGCCTGGCAATTATTTGTGTTACTAGGTATGACAGATGATAGTTATACCCTACAAGACACAGAGACAATGAGCTATCGTGATTATACAAATCTCTTCTTACCCTACTCACCTACAGACTCTGTAGAGCTCAAGCTACGTCACTATCTTAAAATTGACCAAGATGACTTGCTATGGGATAAATTACTAGAACTAGACATTTTTAATCCTTCAAAAAAATTAGGGCTTACAAACGCTACGCCAGCACAAGCACTACAACGCATACTAGAAGACAAGTGGACACTCGCTCCAGAAGATAAAGATATGATTGTAATGTATCATAAATTTGGCTACGAGCTCAATGGTACTCGCAAGCAAATAGATGCGACTATGGTAAACATAGGAGAAGATCAAGTAGAAACTGCAATGGCAAGGACCGTGGGACTCCCAGTGGCGATGGCCACGCTACGTATACTTAATAGTGAGATTACCACACCGGGCGTTCAGCTACCTATTAATCGTGAGGTGTATGAGCCTATTCTCAAAGAGCTAGAAGAGTATGGCATCACCTTTAAAGAGTACGAGGTAGACTACCTAGGTTACAACCCAGATAATGTAGGGGGATAGTTTTACGCTTTCGCGAAAGCGTCACAAAAAACACGCAACTCAATTACACATTACCAGTTATTACGTATCTTTCTCTTTCAATTTACAATCACAAGCGATGAAAATAGTTAAAGACGAACTGGTTATAGATGGTATAGATAAAATTATCTTGCGCCAGCTTATGGAAGATGCTCGTAAACCTATACTTGAGATTGCTCGTAAAGTGGGTATCTCTGGTGCTGCAATACACCAGCGTTTACGTAAACTAGAAAAATCTGGACTCATTGCAGGTTCAAAATTTATTATAGACCCAAAAGTACTAGGCTATCGCACGCAGGCTTTTATAGGAGTTCACTTAGATCGCGCTGCAAATAACGCAAGAGCCGTAAGACAACTTAAAGATATACCAGAGGTAATAGAGTGTCACTACACTACAGGTAACTGGTCTGTTTTGATCAAGATTCTTTGTAAAAACAATGAGGATCTTATGAACTTACTTAACAAGAAAATACAAGCTATAGACGGGGTTTCTCGTACAGAAACCTTTATCTCCCTAGACCAGCAAATAGACAGACAGATAAAAATATAAACTAGAGCTTATATATACTTCATAAAAAAAGCCTCTCAAAAATGAGAGGCTTTACTTTTTTAAAGAAACTATAAATTATAGTCCTGGGTAGTTCTTTGTGATTAGATCGATAAGATCTACAATAGCCCAGATTCCTAAACCTCCTAGCGTAAGGATGTATAGAATATTCCATCCTATTGGACTTCCTAAATACCATCTGTGAGCTGCAAAAAGTCCTAAGAAGAACCATAGCAATAGTGCAACAACTTGCTTGTCTGCAGCAGTAGCGGCAGGTGATGTAAGAACCTCTGTAGTATCCTCCTCAGCAAGGGTTACCCCGTTTACTGTTGCTACTGCAGTTCTCTGTACTGGAAATCCAGCATAAGTATTTGTAACGGCTAGCATTACAAACGCAAATAATAGTGTAATTTTGAGTCTCATTTTTTGATTTTATTTTGTTAGACGAATCTAATTTACTAAAAAAATACTATGCCCTTTAAATATATACTACTATTTCTCAATTGTTTAATTACAGCTATTTGCTTTGGGCAATTAGAAGATTATGAATATATGGGTGTGATAAAGCTTAATGACTCCGCCTTTATATCATACAAGCTAGCCTTTGAAGAGTTAGACGGGAAGATACAAGGCTACTCTATGTCTGATCTAGGTGGTAAGCACGAGACCAAGTCTAATATAAAGGGGACTTATGATAGTGACAAAAAAGAACTCTCATTTGCAGAGTATGATATTGTGTATACAAAATCACCTTTAGGAGAAATTGATATGTGTCTTGTAAACTTTTCAGGAGGTCTGAGAAGTTTAGAGCGTAGCAAGGCCTTTAGCGGTCCATTTCAAGGGCTTTATCCTGACAAAAATCCTTGTCTAGATGGTATGCTCATAATGTCTGCGTCTGAAGAAGTACAGAAAAGAATAGATAGAATGGACCGCAAGATTCAAAAATCAAAAAAGGTAAGCCAAGAGGTCAAGGATAAGATTTCGGCTAGAAAGCTGGTTGACACACTTACAATGAGTATTGTAAAGAAAGACGAGAACCTTAACATCTTTACAAAGGGCAAAGAGATTATGGTATCTATATACGACTCTGGAAAAGTAGATGATGATCGCATTAATCTATACGTAGATGACAAGCTTATACTAGAAAACTACTCTATCACTCGTGAGAAGAAAAACATACCCGTAACTATTACAAATAAAACCGCTGTCGTGCGTGTAGAGGCAATAACCGAAGGAACCTCATCACCTAACACAGTGAAGGTAGAAGTAAAAGACGGGCCAAGTCTTATAACCACAAGGACAAGCCTCAAAACTGGTGAAAAAGCAGAGCTTACACTTGTAAAGCAATAAGCACACTTCCAAAATTAATAAAGCCCTTATGTTATAAAACATAAGGGCTTTAGACTTTAAAAGAGGTATGTGTTTTTACTGCACGCTTATCTCTATACCTGTCATATTTCCGCTTGTTACAAATAGCAACTCATCTGGCACGGCAACGTTTTCAAGATCTCCAGTAAATGAACCAAAAACAAAATTAAGGTCTAGGTCAAAACTGTTAAGGTTTATTGCACCTACAGTTTCTAAGTTAGTTCTATAAGTCACCCCTCCTGTTTCAAATTGTATAGAAGCTGGTAATGTTTCATTTGCTGTGTTATAAGACTGTTCCATCACTAAGGGCGCATCTGGATTTGAAGAGCCTACTGTGAGAGTAAATGTCTCGCTTCCTACATCGTTTGTAGCGGTTACTACAAAGATTTTACCGTCATTACTTAATACTGCCGTCGGGGTGTCTGAACGAAATACCGCGCCACCTACAGAGGCTCTAAATTTTACGCTAGGTGCTTCTGCTGGTCCTTCATCATCACCACAGCTTGTTATGAAGCCAAATGTTATTAATAGTACTGCAATCTTTAGAAATCTTAAATTCATTAGTTGTTTTTTGAGTGAGCAGCAAAAGTAATCAGTTTCAAATAAATCTACGGCAATAAAAAACCCACGCTATAAACGTGGGTTTTTCTATTTAACATTTTCGCGAAAGCGAAAAAAAATGTTCTGTCTATACGACTCGCTCTTAGTATCTGTAGTACTCAGGCTTAAATGGCCCTTCTACTGTCACGCCGATGTAATCTGCTTGATCTTTAGATAGTGTTTCTAGCTCTGCTCCTAGTCTTGATAAGTGCAATGCTGCTACTTTCTCATCTAGGTGCTTAGGAAGCATATAAACTTCGTTATTGTACTTCTCGCTATTGTTCCAAAGCTCGATTTGTGCTAGTGTCTGGTTTGTAAATGAGTTACTCATTACAAAACTAGGGTGACCAGTTGCACAACCTAAGTTTACAAGACGACCTTCTGCAAGAACGATAATATCTTTACCATCTATAGTATACTTATCTACTTGAGGTTTGATCTCATCCTTTGTAGCGCCGTGGTTACCGTTTAACCAAGCCATATCGATCTCATTATCAAAGTGCCCTATGTTACAAACGATTACTTTATCACGCATTGCCTCAAAGTGCTCACCACGTATGATGTCTTTGTTTCCTGTAGTTGTGATAACGATATCTGCATTACCTACTACGTTTTCTAGTTTCTTAACTTCAAAACCGTCCATTGCTGCTTGAAGTGCACAGATAGGATCGATTTCTGTTACTGTAACGATAGATCCAGCTCCTTTAAAAGATGCTGCAGTTCCTTTACCTACATCTCCGTATCCACATACTACTACACGCTTTCCAGCAAGCATAGTATCTGTAGCACGACGTATAGCATCTACCGCACTCTCACGACATCCGTATTTGTTATCAAACTTAGACTTAGTTACAGAATCATTTACGTTTATAGCTGGCATAGGTAACGTTCCATTCTTTACACGCTCGTAAAGACGGTGTACACCCGTTGTAGTTTCTTCAGAAAGTCCTTTGATATCTTTTGCAAGTTCTGGGTAACGATCTAATACCATATTAGTAAGATCTCCTCCATCATCAAGAATCATATTAAGCGGCTTGCGATCTTCTCCAAAGAAAAGTGTTTGCTCGATACACCAGTCAAATTCTTCTTCATTCATTCCTTTCCAAGCATATACTGGGATACCAGCATCTGCAATTGCTGCAGCAGCCTGATCTTGCGTAGAGAAGATGTTACAAGAAGACCAAGTTACCTCTGCTCCTAGTGCTTTTAAAGTTTCTATAAGTACTGCAGTCTGGATAGTCATATGTAAACATCCAGCAATACGAGATCCTTTAAGTGGTTGCTCGTCCTTATACTCCTCACGTAAAGACATAAGCCCAGGCATCTCTGCCTCTGCTAGTTCTATCTCTTTACGTCCCCAAGCTGCAAGGGAAATATCTTTTACTTTGTACGGTACGTACGGTACTGTCTTATTGCTCATTTTCTTATCTTTATCTTAAATTCATAGACCCGTTAAGGCGGTGCAAATTTACGCAATAACTTAGACACTCTAATGCCTCTTTACAAAACGATAACAGTTTCCCCTACTACAGAAGTGTACATCTGGAAGATTGAGGAAAGTCTAGAAACGCTTAAATCTACCCTACCCTTAGGCGAAGGACAAACCCACATCCTTACACCGCATTGCCAAAAAAGACTTGACAGTATGAAGTCTGACCTGCACCAGCGTGGCTTTATGAGCATACGCCACCTACTCGCAGAGGCGGGTTATACAGATTTTGACCTATATTACTCTCCATCTGGCAAGCCTCACCTGCACGATGGCAAGCACATCTCAATAACACATAGCTACACATTTACCGCTATTATTATAAGTGATAACCCAGTAGGAATAGATATAGAGAAGCAGCGCGATAAGATTTTACGCATCGCTCATAAGTTTACACCTATTGAGGAGTATTACACCCTCACCAGCTCTGAGGCTCGCATACGTAAACTCACCTATGTATGGGGAGCAAAAGAATCGCTATATAAACTATATAATCAAGAGGGGTTGAGTTTCTTAAAACATATAGATGTGCAAGACTTTGAGATGGACGCCTCACAAACTACAGCAAGAGTGGTCTATAATGGAGCATCTTCAACCTATGCAATTTATCTTATGGAGTTTGAAGGTTTTACCTGCGTGTACGGTTTATAAAGTCTATTTATTCATTACTCAAAGGTGTTGTAGCAACTCTCACAGCAAGCACTTATTAATCCACATAATTAATTGTAAATTTGCCCCCTTAAATAGGGATGAGTACGCTTTCGCGAAAGCGCATATATAATACACTTACAATGAAATATCACTTTAACGAGATAGAGGCCAAATGGCAAAAATACTGGGCAGATAAGGGCACCTTTAACGCCTCAAACAACAGTGACAAGCCTAAATATTATGTGCTAGATATGTTTCCTTATCCATCTGGAGCAGGACTGCACGTGGGGCACCCGCTAGGGTATATTGCCAGTGATGTGTATGCGCGTTACAAGCGCCTTAAAGGCTTTAATGTATTGCACCCGCAGGGGTATGACTCTTTTGGACTTCCAGCAGAGCAATATGCAATACAAACGGGACAGCACCCTGCCGTAACTACAAAGGTTAATATAGAGGGCGGTGTAGATAACCAAGGTAATGAGATTGCCGGGTATCGTAACCAGCTTGATAAAATAGGATTCTCTTTTGACTGGAGTCGCGAGGTACGCACCTCAAATCCTGAGTATTACAAATGGACACAGTGGATTTTTACAGAGCTATTTAACTCGTGGTACAATTACGACACAAATAAAGCAGAAGGTATAGAGACTCTAGTTTCCGCTTTCGCGAAAGAAGGAAATGGAAATATAAACGCTGCTTGTGATGATAACATTGAGCCATTTACCGCAGCACAATGGAACGACTTTTCTGAAAACGAAAAACAAGTCATACTCCTACAATACCGCCTCACCTACCTTGCCGAAACAGAAGTAAACTGGTGTCCAGCACTAGGTACTGTTCTGGCAAATGATGAGATTGTAAACGGCGTTTCAGAACGTGGAGGGCATACTGTAGTGCGCAAGAAAATGACACAGTGGTCTATGCGCATCTCTGCTTATGCAGAGCGTTTACTACAAGGGCTTGACAGCTTAGACTGGAGTGAGTCTATAAAAGAAACACAACGCAACTGGATAGGTAAATCTGTAGGAGCTACTGTATCTTTTAACTTAAAAGATCACGACAAAAAGATAGAAGTATTTACCACACGCCCTGACACTATTTTTGGTGTAAGTTTTATGACACTTGCTCCAGAGCTAGATCTTGTACAAGAGATTACTACTCCAGAGCAAAAAGAAAAAGTAGATGCATACATCGCCTCTACCGCAAAGCGTTCTGAGCGCGAGCGTATGGCAGATGTAAAAACAATCACGGGAGCATTTACAGGAGCCTATGCAGAGCACCCATTTACAAAAGAGCCTATACCTATCTGGATAGGTGACTATGTACTTGCCGGTTATGGTACAGGTGCGGTAATGGCAGTACCTTGTGGTGACCAGCGTGATTATGACTTTGCAAAGCATTTTGGGATTGCTATTCCTAATGTTTTTGAAGGGGTAGATATTTCTGAAGAAGCCTTTGCAGATAAGGCAGCTACCGTCATTGCAAATTCTGATTTCTTAAACGGATTAAAGTATAAGAAAGCAGTAAAACTTGCCATCTATGAGTTAGAAAAAGTAGGTGCAGGTTCTGGTAAAACAAATTACAGATTACGTGATGCGGTTTTTAGCCGCCAGCGTTATTGGGGAGAACCTTTCCCAGTATATTACAAAGACGGGATGCCACATATGATTGATGTGGAACACTTACCACTGGAGCTGCCAGAAATAGAAAAATACCTCCCTACAGAAGATGGAGAACCACCACTAGGCCGTGCAGATGTATGGGCGTGGGATAGTAAGACTAATAAAGTTGTTTCAAATGACCTTGTTCGTTCAAGCGCAGTCGAGAACTCCGAGGATAATGGAATTTACCCATTAGAATTAAACACAATGCCAGGCTGGGCAGGTAGTAGCTGGTACTTCTTTAGGTATATGGAAAAAGCACAGCGTGATGCTGTCTTTGCCTCAAAAGAAGCGATGGACTACTGGGGTAATGTAGATTTATACATAGGAGGATCTGAGCACGGTACCGGTCACTTATTATACTCGCGTTTTTGGGTAAAATTCTTAAAAGATAGAGGTCACGTATCTGTAGATGAGCCTTTCCAAAAGATGATTAACCAAGGGATGATCTTGGGGACGAGTGCTTTTGTTTACAGAGAGGAGAATAGCAATACATTCTTGTCACTAGGATTAAGTAAAGACAAGCAGGTACAACCTATACACGCTCCAGTAGCATTTGTAAATGCATCTGATGAGCTAGATGTAGAAGCTTTCAAAAAATGGAGACCAGAATTTAAAGATGCAGAGTTTATCCTTGAGGATGGGGTTTACAAAGTAGGCCGCGAGGTTGAAAAAATGTCTAAGTCTAAGTACAACGTCGTAAATCCAGATGAGATTTGTGAGCAGTATGGAGCAGACACCTTACGTATGTACGAGATGTTTTTAGGGCCGCTCGAACAAGCAAAACCTTGGAACACGGCAGGTATTACGGGCGTACATAACTTCTTAAAGAAATTCTGGAAGTTATATCATAATGGCGCAGAGGCTACTTTTAATGTTACAGATACACCAGCAAGTAAGGACAGCTTAAAAACGCTACATAAAACCATAAAAAAGGTACAAGAGGATATTGAGAATTTCTCTTTTAATACCTCTGTATCTACATTTATGATTGCAGCAAATGAGCTAAGTGCTCAAAAATGCACTTCACAAGAAGTTCTTGAGCCACTTGCTATTCTTATTGCACCTTATGCACCACACATTGCAGAGGAGTTATGGAGTAAGCTGGGTCACACCGAAAGTATTTCTGAAGCTGGCTTCCCGGTTTTTGAAGAAAAGCACCTTGTAGAAAGTGCAAAAAACTATCCTATCTCTTTTAATGGTAAAATGAAATTCACCCTTGAGCTACCATTAGATATGAGTAAGGATGAGATAGAAAAAACCGTGATGGCACACGAAAAAACACAAATGTATCTTGATGGCCGCACACCAAAAAAGGTGATTGTTGTGCCTGGTAAGATTGTAAACATAGTGGGTTAACACACATATACTCTTGCCTGTAAGTCATATTATGGGCAAGATTTAATTACATACTAATGTCTGAAATAGATGATATAGAGATCATAGGTCTCATTGCTGCTACACTTACCACTGCAGCCTTTTTACCCCAAGTATATCAAACTTGGAAAACTAAGGATGTATCAGGGTTGAGCTTACCTATGTTTACAATGTTTTTTGTAGGCATTGTGTTCTGGCTTATTTATGGAGTGCTTAAAGAAAGTCTATCTATCATACTGGCAAATGCTATTACAGTTATCTCCTCATTTTTACTATTGTATTTTAAAATCAAATACGGCAAAAACTAGCATTTACATATTGTTAAAAATGGCAGTCTATTTTTAATAATATCACTTTTTACACCCCTGATTTTTAATATTTTATCAGCTTTCATTTTTTACATTTCTGCTACCTTGCCGCAAAAATTTAAGCGATGGTTATAGGGGTACCCACTGAGATTAAAAACAATGAAAACCGAGTGGGCATCACCCCAGGAGGTGTATATGAACTCACAAAACGCGGTCATACAGTATATATTCAAAAGGATGCTGGCGTAAACAGTGGTTTTGTAAACCAGCAATACATAGATGCTGGAGCAAACATACTAGACACCATAGAAGAGGTATATACAATTGCTCAAATGATTGTAAAGGTTAAGGAGCCTATAGCTCCAGAATACACGCTTATTAAAAAAGACCAGATTGTCTTTACCTATTTTCATTTTGCCTCTAGCGAGCCACTCACAAAAGCAATGATAGCTAGCGGCGCTACTTGTATCGCATATGAAACGGTAGAAGAAGCAGATAGGTCTCTACCACTTCTTACCCCTATGAGCGAGGTCGCTGGGCGTATGTCTATACAACAAGGAGCAAGATATCTTGAAAAACCCGTAAAAGGGCGCGGTGTACTACTAGGTGGTGTACCAGGCGTGAGCCCTGGTAAAGTACTCGTTCTGGGTGCAGGCGTAGTAGGTATACAGGCAGCCAAAATGGCTGCAGGTCTAGGCGCACACGTCACTATACTTGACATAAGTATGAAGCGACTACGCTATGTAAATGATATAATGCCACCACACGTAGTTACAGAATTCTCAAACGAATTCAACATAAGAAAACATATCAAAACACACGATTTAATCATAGGAGGTGTATTGATACCTGGAGCAAAAGCACCTAAGTTAATCACACGTGATATGCTCAAGGAGATGCGACCTGGTACCGTAATAGTAGATGTAGCGGTAGACCAAGGTGGCTGTGTAGAAACCTCAAAACCTACCACACACCAAGATCCAGTTTTTATCATAGATGATGTGGTGCACTATTGTGTTGCAAATATGCCGGGAGCAGTGCCTTACACCTCTACGGTAGCTCTCACAAACGTTACATTACCCTATGTGCTCAAACTAGCAGACAAAGGCTGGAAAACAGCCTGTGCACAAGATGAGGTTCTTAAAAAAGGGGTGAATATTGTTTCCGGAAACGTGGTTTATGAAGAAATCTCTGAGGTTTTTGATATCCCATACACACCACTAGCGATTTAAAAAGGAGGTTGAGTACGCTTTCGCGAAAGCGTAAAACTCTTTATAGACCTATCACTCCACTAAAGCAATAGATCTACCGACTATTGACACGAAAGAGGTGAGAAAATGTCGTTTTATATTTTGGCGTAGTTTATGCGCTATACTTTTGTAACTTTAAAAACGTAAAACAACTAAAAAAATAAACGACTATGCTAGCAGGATCTATGGGTTACTACATTATAGTAGGAGCCATTGCACTCATAAGCGGACTTGTAAGTTCTAAGCTTAAGAGCAAATTCAAACATTATTCTAACCTACAACTACGCAACGGGATGTCTGGCGCTGAGATTGCCGAAAAAATGCTTGCAGATAATGGAATTACAGATGTAAAAGTAATCTCTGTTGCAGGCCAGCTTACAGACCACTATAACCCTAGAGATAAAACGGTAAACTTAAGTGAGGTTGTTTACAGCCAGCGCAATGCCGCAGCAGCTGCCGTGTCTGCCCACGAGGTAGGTCACGCTATACAGCACGCTACAGCATACAGCTTTTTACAAATGAGATCTAAGCTCGTACCTGTGGTAAATATTGCTTCTAAGATGAGTATGTGGGTAATTATGGGTGGTGTTGCACTTATGGCTACTACTAAGATAGGTGGTACTGTTGCCATTATAGGTCTTGCACTTTATGCAATGGGAACACTCTTTAGCCTTATCACACTTCCGGTAGAGTATGATGCAAGTAATAGAGCACTTGCCTGGCTCAAAGCCGAAAATATGGTAACACCAGAAGAGTATGATGGTGCAGAGGATGCCTTAAAATGGGCAGCACGCACCTATCTTGTTGCCGCTTTAGGATCACTTGCCACTCTCTTATATTTTGCACTACAAGTTTTTGGAAGTAGAAGATAAAAGACTATATAGTAGTTAATTACTTACTATAACCTGCCACAATGACGCGATAGTCAATCCTGATATGCGCATTGTAAGGTTTGGAATTATTATTGACTAACTTTGTATTACAAATTAGAATAACAATTTAACACGATATAGTTATGGCATTAGAAATCACAGATGCAACATTTGAAGAACAAGTATTAAAAAGCGATAAGCCAGTATTAGTAGACTTTTGGGCTGCTTGGTGTGGACCTTGTCGTATGGTAGGGCCAGTTATCGAAGAGATTGCTGGAGAGTACGAAGGTAAAGCTATCGTAGGTAAAGTAGACGTAGATGCAAACCAAGAATTTGCTGCAAAATACGGTGTACGTAACATCCCTACAGTACTTATGTTTAAAGACGGTGAAGTAGTAGGACGTCAAGTAGGTGTTGCTCCAAAGGCTACTTATACTGAAGCAATAGACGGACTTTTATAGTCTCCCCTATTTTAATAAGATTATCAGAAAGGTTTGGCACAGTGCCGAGCCTTTTTGTATTTTTAAAGCATTAGATAGAAGGTGTACGCTTTCGCGAAAGCGTAAAATGCACACTTTACTATTTATGAAATTTATATTGTCTAACACCAATAGATTTTTGCGCAAGCGAAAATGACTAATAGCTGCCAGAGCAGCGATATTTATGGAAAAGAAAATAAAAGTACAAGACGCTATTGACAACCAGTTGCTCAATGATAGAAAGGTATTCCTTTGGGGAATGGTAGATGATAAGAGCGCAAAGCACGTTATAGATAGATTACTATATCTTGACGCACAAGGGCACGATGAGATTCAGTTATTTATAAATAGCCCTGGTGGTTATGTAACTTCTGGATTTGCAATGTATGACACTATAAAGATGATTAAGAGCCCAGTCTCTACCATCTGTACAGGTCTAGCTGCTAGTATGGGGTCACTATTACTCTCTGTAGGAGAAAAAGGTCGCCGCTTTATACAGCCACACGCTCGTGTTATGATACACCAGCCTTCTGGAGGAGCTAGAGGTCAAGCATCTGATATAGAAATTACTGCACAAGAAATTGTAAAAACAAAAGAGCTTAGCGCACAGATTCTTGCAGATAACTGTGGGCAAACTTTTGATAAAATAATGAAAGATTTCCAGCGTGATCACTGGATGGGTGCAGATGAGTCTGTAGACTACGGTATCGTAGACGGCGTTTACCAAGGATAAACCCGCTACTCTAATCACACATCGGAACTTGTTCTTCTTTTAGGGCAAGTTCCGATTCATTTAAGAGCATTTCTAACCGCTACACTCGCATAACGATGGATATAAAATCAGAACTTCATAAAACCTCAGGCTTTGGTAATTTAGAGCTACTAGCGCGCCAGGTGGTAGAGGGGTTTATATCTGGTATGCATAAGAGTCCTTTTCACGGCTTCTCGGCAGAGTTTGCAGAGCATAAGATTTACAACCCCGGCGAGAGCACAAAACACATAGACTGGAAACTCTATGCAAAGACAGACAGGCTTTATACAAAGCGATATGAAGAAGAAACTAACCTGCGCTGTCACCTTATTGTAGATAATAGTAGTTCTATGCACTATCCTGCTGTAAAAGAGCCGAGCATAACAGAGCTTAACAAGATAAGCTTCTCTGCGCTGGCTAGCGCAGCTATTATGAATCTTATGAAGAAACAGCGTGATGCTGTGGGAATGAGTATCTATAGTGATACTTATGATTTTTATACAGGAGAAAAAGGTAGCGATAGGCACCACCATATGCTACTAGACCAACTTAATGGTATTATAAATACTACTCGCTCACATAAGGAACAACCTAAAGGCACAGACACTTACAAACACCTTCATCTTATTGCAGAGAAGTTAAAACGTAGGTCTCTAGTTTTTCTTTTTTCTGATATGCTACAAGATGACGTGGAGCAAGAGCAACTTTTTGAAGCCTTACAGCATCTTAAATACAACAAGCACGAAGTAATTTTGTTTCACACCTACAGTAAAGAGAAGGAATATAACTTTGATTTTGACAATAGCCCAAAAAAGTTTGTTGATGTAGAAAGTGGAGCATCTATTAATTTATATGCAGATAGTATACGTGATATTTACAAAAGCTCTGTAGAAACTTATTTTAAAACACTGCAAATCAAGTGTGCACAATATAGAATTAAGTACATTCCTGCGATTATAGAAAACGGCTTTAGCCCTATACTCACGACGTTTTTAGTAGAGCGTCAGAAATTTTTATAAAAATTTTAAAAAATTATTTGGTGCAATTAAAAAGGTGTTCTATATTTGCACCCGCAACAGAGCAACGATGAGTTGTTAGTTCTTGACAAAGGAAATGTAGCAAGTAAAATATTGAAGAATTAAGACAACCTCCAAGTCTATAACATAAGGGAACGGTCTGGTAGTTCAGTTGGTTAGAATATCTGCCTGTCACGCAGGGGGTCGCGAGTTCGAGTCTCGTCCAGACCGCATAATTAAGCCCACATTTGTGGGCTTTTTTTTTACAGTGTTGTGTTGGCCACGTCACACGTGGTAAGGGTTTGTAGTTGAATCCGATGAAGAGCTTTTCCTGATTGGAAAGGCTTTTTTTGTTTTCGGTAAGTTCTGGATAAAGTAAAGCACAAAAAAAAAGAGCACCCGAAGATGCTCTTTAACAAACAAATGCTTTAAGCCCCCCAAAAACTTAAAGCATTACAAGTATATAAGATTGTACTTTCTATACTTTACGGGAATCCACAATTAGAACATTTTTTCTTTTAAATGAGCCCCATATCCTTCACCAGAGCTACGAGGTGTATTGCATTATTTGCTCTAAATTGAATTTTCAACTTATTTAGCTTCTTTTCAATAGCACTTACGCTAGAAGGTGATACATTCTTTTCTTTAAGATCATTACTTATTTCTTCTTGAGAGTAGCCATATGAGAGTAATCTCATAAGTGTAATGTCGTACTCATTTATTTCTAGATTTGCATTATTAGATAACGCCATTGCAACTTTAGGTGAGATATAACGGTTACCCTCAAAAACGGTTTTAATTGCGTCCTTAAGCTCTGTAATGCCATCTCTGCCTTTACACACAAAAGCATCTATATGGACATCATTATAGAGTTGACGCACTCTTTGAAAGCGGTCTTCTACAGAGTAGACTATTACTTTGATCTCGGGGTGTTCTTTTTTAACAACCTCTGCAAGGGCGTCTCCAGAAGAAAATCGCTGCTTTCTATAATCTGCTGTAAAAGACAAGTCGGTTATTAATAAGTCATAAGGTAAATTATCTCTGTCTGCCTTCTTGATTTGTAAATACGCCTCATCACAATATGTGACCTGTTTTGCACGATTTATATTTAAACCACTAAGTGTATGCGACACACCTTCGTTAATACTGACTAAGTCATCTGCAATTAGAACTTTTTTAAACATTACATCTGGATATTTGCCTGAAAACCTTTATTCTTTTCACTTTCAAATGTAATAGTTCCCTTAAAGGCTTTTATACGGTTTTCCACATTCTGCAATCCATTTTTATTAGATAGTTCTGATCCTATGCCATTATCCTTATATCTGATTGCAATTTTTTTATGATCTTGATTAAACTCAATAAGAACCAAACTTGCCCTACCGTGTTTTACTGTATTTGTTATAAGCTCTTGCAAAACTCTATAAATAGCATTCTTCTTCTCGTTAGATATTTGTGTCCATCTCACGCCATCACTATTTCTAGTAACAATATTTAATGAGTCACTTTGATACCCCAGTAAAAGATCACTTAATGTAGTCTGAAAATTTTTATTAATATCTATTGGACTTGTCTCTCTTGAAATATCTCGTGTTCTATTATAAATACTTTCTAGGTTATCCATAAGACCAGGATCCAGCTCCTCACTGCTCTGCATATGTGCCATTACTTTATAAATATCATTTGATACCTCATCGTGTATTTTTTTAGAAAAACGAGCCTCTGTTTTAAACATCTCCTCCATCCTTTTTTTCTTGTTTAACAGCCTGGAAATAACAAATACAGCAACAGCAAGAAGTATTAAGAAAATGACTAAAAACTGATAAAATCTATTTTTAGTTTTTTCCTTTTGAGCAACTAACTCACTCTCCTGAGCTTCATTTTGAAAAACACTGTAGTCATATTTTTGAGCAACATATTTATTTGCCACTTGTTCTTGCACACTCTGTAAACTATCTGACAGTTGCTTATAGGCTAAGGCGTCTGTTGTTATACCTGCCTCAATGAGAAGTCCTAAAGCTTCTTTTTGATAAGTAGTACTTCCTAGTGAGTTTGCAATTTCATTAGCTTCTTGCGCATACTTACTTGCTTTAAGAAAATTTTCATTATTGCGATAATATTGAGAAAGATGCCTTTTAACAGAAAATAGGCCTCGCATATAACCGGTCGTCTTATTGATATCTTCTGCGCGCTTCATAAAAGAGAGCCCTTCAAGAGGACGTAAATGTGACAAACTATAACCGTAATTATCAAAAATAGTAGCCAGATATTTTTTTTCTAATATAGAAGTTGAATCAATTACAAAGGGAGCAAGCACGTCTACTGCTTTTTGATAATCTTCACGATCCATATGGATTGAAGCTATATTATTTGAAAGGATTAAACTATCTCTGTTTTTTGAAAGAAAAGGGAGTGTATTTTTATAATACTTTAGTGCATTATCATCATCTCCTAGCCTTCTATAGAGTCTACCTAGACGGTTTCCTAATCTTATTTTGATATCCTCTCTATCTGTAGTTTGTGATGCTAGGTCAAGAGCCCTATAACTTTCTATAGCAGAGATTTCGCTTTTAAAAAACTCACCCATATTAAAGTATCCTAGCGAAATAAGGTCAAAAATCTGTGCTCTATAATGTGGATCCTCTTTTTTAGTATTAGATTTTAATTCGTTTTCAAAGAAAACCACACCCTTTTGTATAGATTCTTTACTAGTAGCACCCATAATAGAATTATAGTAGAAGGTTGTGCTATCAACCTCCTTAGTCTGGCTATGGGCGTGAGAAGAAAAAATTAAAAGATAAAATAGGGTAAGAAAAAAAATAGGGAAGCTTAGATCGTATTTCTTCATCTCCCAAATATATTATAATTTCTGTACCTAGTTTATTTCTTACGCTGAGAGAGATAAAATAGAAGTTTCTATTTTTTTAGTACTTTTAACATCGTTGTGTTGGCCACGTCACACGTGGTAGGATTTGTAGTTGAATCCGGTGAAGAGCTTTTCCTGTAGGAGAGGCTTTTTTTGTTTATAGCACATTCTAAAAAAGATAAGTGCAAAAGAACTTATTATAACCAAAACCCTGCACAAACTATTGAGCATAAAAAAAGCCACACGGACTGTGTGGCTTTTACTTACTAGCTCCTCAACTAAGACTCGAACTTAGGACCCTCTGATTAACAGTCAGATGCTCTAACCAACTGAGCTATTGAGGAGTGTTACTTTTTGTAAGCGGATGCAAATATAAAGCTTTTTTACAATCATCAAAAAAAAATTGACATTTTTTCCACTTTTTTTAGTGATTTATTTTGCCTTCATAACTTAAGGAAAAACCTACCCCCACAAAAGAAATCTACAACTACTTTTTAAACAGCTTTTTACGTGATTACATTATGAATTTCGCGAAAGCGTATCTATTCAAAATGAAAAAATCCCAAGTACAAAAGTTTCTTGGGATTCTTCAAAAATGTTTCTATTTACAACACTTCTAGTAGGAGAACTATTGTTTCCGATTATGAATTCGGGGAAGTCATAGTCGGGTAGTTTTAAATAAAAACAATATACCAACACTTGGTATCAACTATCATTTAGTAGGATTAAATGCTTTGGTTATGAAACAGTCTACTCAAAAAAACTCCTACCCTCATTTATTAAATTTTATAGATTGATGGATAACTGGCGACATATTGCTACATTTATAACAAGTACATCATACCCATAAATCCATAGTAAACAATGAGTAACCGCAATTCTATTATATACACGGCTGTTTTTATTTTTTTTGCTTTCGCGAAAGCGTTAACCCTCACAGCCCAGACTAATACAAATCTCTCAAAGGAGGAACAACGCATACTTAGCCTAGTAGAAAAAAACTCGGCAGAGAGTATCGCATTTCTAGAAGAGGTGGTAAACATAAATAGCGGAACTCTAAATGTAAAAGGAGTGAAAGAAGTAGGTAATCGCTTTTCTAGCGCATTTACAGACATAGGCTTTAACACAAAGTGGATTGATATGCCCACAGAAATGGACCGTGCAGGACACCTCTTTGCCTCCACAGAGGGCACAAAAGGTAAACGGCTACTACTTATAGGTCATCTTGATACCGTTTTTGAAGAAGACAGCGAGTTTCAAAAATTTGAAATGATAAACGACACCGTAGCAAAAGGTCCCGGAGCAAATGATATGAAAGGTGGTAACGTGGTGGTGCTTTATGCGCTCAAAGCTCTAAGAGAAGCAGGGATGCTAGACAGTGCACAAATCACAGTAGCCTTTACTGGAGATGAAGAAAGCACAGGAAAACCGCTCACTATAAGTCGTAAGGATCTTATAGACGCAGCAAAGAGCTCAGATATTGCCCTTGGTTTTGAAACTTCAACAGGTTTTGATAATGCAACCGTAGCCCGAAGAGGTTCTTCAAACTGGAATGTAACCGTTACAGGAAAGAGAGCACACTCAAGTGGAATTTTTCGCGAAAGCGTAGGTGCGGGAGCAAATTTTGAACTTGCACGTATTCTCAACGGTTTTTATAACGACGTAAGAGGTCCAGAGTTACTATCCTTTAATCCTGGTATGATGCTGGGAGGCACAAAAATGGATCTTGAAGCAAAACAAAGTAAGGGAAGCATCTTTGGCAAAGGAAATGTAGTAGCACAAACTGCATACGTACAAGGTGGCCTACGCTTTATATCTGAAGAGCAAAAAGAAGAAGCTCGTGATAAAATGAGAGCCATTGTTGCAAATAATTTACCGCAAACAAGCGCTGTAGTTGAGTTTGAAGATAGTTATCCAGCAATGCAGCCTACTCCTCAAAATTATGCGCTTTTAGAAAAATTAAGTCAAGTAAGCCTCGATATGGGAGGGCCAGCTGTGGCTGCATACGACCCTGGAAAACGTGGTGCTGCAGACACCTCTTTTGTCGCAGAATATGTGGCTTGTCTTGACGGTTTAGGCACAATGGGAACAGGAGCACACACGCCAAATGAAACGGTATACATAAACACCATAGAGATGCTTACTAAACGTACCGCCCTATTAATTTACAGACTCATAAATGAGAGAAGATAAGTCCGCTTTCGCGAAAGCGTAAAAAACACTTTATATTAAAAAAACTAGTATTCTATGAGGCTAGTAAATGCTCGTAGTACTTTTTAAGTTTAGCAATTTTGGGATCAATCACGACTCTACAGTAGCCTTGTAATCTGTTTTCGTTGTAGTAATCGTGATGCTCTTGCGTAGCCTCATAAAACGTAGGTAACTCAGACACCTCTGTAACTATAGGGTCTTCATAATACTCTTGTACAACTTTTATCACTTGCTCGGCTTGTTCTTTTTGCTCTTCATTGTGATAAAAAATTACAGATCTATATTGTGTACCTCGGTCTGCCCCCTGCCTGTTTAAAGTAGTAGGGTCGTGCGTAGTCATAAAGACTGTAAGAATCTCTGCATAAGTAATCACAGTAGGGTCATAATCAAATTGTATCACCTCTGCGTGACCCGTAAGACCAGAGCAAATCTCTCTATATGTAGGGTGACCGGGCACGGTCCCTCCAGCATAACCAGAAACTACATTTGTAACTCCTTTGAGACGTTGTACTACCGCCTCTGTACACCAGAAACAGCCACCTCCTACGGTTGCTTGTTGTAAGTTATTCTTCTTCATCTATAGGTGTGTCTATGCGGTTCCAAATTTTATCTGCTTTAAGCTCAAAAGTGCCTACAAAGTCCCAGTTACATTCCTCTGGCGAGATGAGTGATAAAAAAGGCTCACCTCCTCCTCTCTTGTATAAATGATAAACGGCGCCTACTATAGGCTCAAAAGAAAACTTTGCAGAGTATATAAGGTTATTATACTCAAACTGCTCCATCATTTTATCATACTGCGCTTTAAGCTCTTGATACTCTGTCTTAAATTGATGGTTAACCTTACTTATATTTGAGTTTTTCCAGGTAGTAACATCATCTGTTACTATGGCTGGAGCACCTAGGTTTGTAGCATATGGAGTTAAGGCAGCATCATACTTCCCTTTTTCTTCATTATATACAACCTGATCTGGTTTTTTCTTTGTCATCTTAAATTATCGTGCTTGGTGAGCGGAGTTATAAGTACGCTTTCGCGAAAGCGTGACAACTCATTTTTTGTACAAAGATAATGCTCAATCATTAAACAATATCTTAAAACGAAAAGCTTAACAGCGTCTTCACAGTTTAACCTACTGCGGTTTGCACTTATCTTCTCTTAGATATTTTATTATGTGTAATCTGTTTCTGTCTACTACACTTAAAACGGGCATCATCTATTCCATAGTTACGCTTTGCGGCGTGCTTTGTACTTCTACCCTGCACACGTGCGCGCCACATTCTAAAACTAGAAGGCTTCATCTCACGACGCATAATATCTATAACCTCACGCTCACTTATCCCAAACTGAAATTGAATCGCATCAAAAGTAGTGCGATCTTCCCAGGCCATCTCGATAATACGATCTAACTGTCTATCTGTAAACTCTTTCATATTTCTTCTTTTTTGTAATCTATTATTAATCCCATACCTGTCTATCTACTAAGGTATGTCGTTTTAAAATGCGCACAGCATCTTGCTTTACAGCGGGACGCTCTTTGTATTTCCACATTGTATCTGTAGCATATTTTTGGGTCTCTTTTATATTTACAATAGGTTGCGGGTAGTCCTTACCTATGGTTGTATTACAAAACTGCTGCTCGAGGAGGCTCATCGTCCACGGTTCGTGTATGTATGACAGCGGTACATCGCGTAGTTCTGGAATCCACTTTTTTATAAACTCTCCTTCTGGGTCGTGTTCATAACTGTTTTTTACAGGGTTATAAATACGCAACATATTAATACCGGTTTCCCCAGCTTGCATTTGTATTTGCGGGTAGTGTATACCTGGCTCAAAATCTAAAAATTGCCTCGCAAGAAATGCTGAGGCATCTTGCCAGGGTTGCCACAAGTTGTGTGTAAAAAATGACAACGTAAGCGCTCTCATTCTAAAATTGAGATAACCCGTTTCTACAAGGCATCGCATACAGGCATCTACTAGCGGGTAACCCGTTTTACCCTCTTGCCAAGCCTTTGCATAGACTGGGTTAGACTTCTTCTTTAAGCTATGGAAGCCTCTATTTACACTTACAAACTCCATTGTATCTTCCATCTCAAACTTCTGTATAAAATGGGCAGACCACCTAAGGCGCGAGGTAAAACCATCTATCTGTCTTTTATAAGGTGAGTCTTGTCGCAACTTTTTTGCTCGCTGCCATACCTCGCGCACCGACAGATTACCCCAAGCTATATATGGAGACAAGCGACTACAACTCTTTCTAGCTAGCAAGGGTTTTGAGATATGAGCGTTATAATTTTTGATTCTGTCCTTCAAAAAGCTATCATAATAACGCAGTCCCATTGTAGTGCCTCCTTTTTGAAATACTGTATCTCTTGGTGTTTGTAAAGAGATGCACTCAAAATACTGCTCAAGAACCCCTATTTCTTTCTTTGTAACAAGGTCTCCGCATTGCGGCACAAAAATGCGTTGTGGCTCACTCATCCACCATTCCCAACCTTGTACCCAGCCTACTCTGTTGCTTAAACTGCGCCTTACTCCATTATTTATAAATTGTATCCATCGTATGTCTTGAGACTGCTGGTAGACCTTAAATGCAATATCTCTATCATAAGTTTTTCGAATCCCAGTTTCAACGTGAGAATAAACCCGCTTTATAGTGTAATGCTGCTGTAATTTTTTAAACACGGGTATCACTTCATCTTGAACAACAAGTATCTTGCTGCCATAATTTTCTAACCTGTTTTGTAAATCCTGAAGTGATTCTTTTATAAAATTAAAATGTCGCTCACTATAATGCTCATCATTTAGTAAAGAAGGTTCAAAGATATATAGCAATATTACAGGTTCACTATGTTGAAGTGCCTGCCACAAGTTTTCGTTATCTTGTAATCTTAGGTCTCTTTTAAACCAGTGTACGGTGATATGTGGTTTACTATTACTCAATAATTCTCTGGATGCTCTATAATATCTTGCGCTCGTTCTTGGTGTGCTTGCAAGGTCTTCTTATCCATTTTATTAAGAAGGCT
Organism: uncultured Dokdonia sp.; assembly: GCF_947496725.1. GTDB lineage: Bacteria > Bacteroidota > Bacteroidia > Flavobacteriales > Flavobacteriaceae > Dokdonia. The sequence continues at coordinate 599,434 of NZ_CANMDS010000002.1, read as the reverse complement.
TAGCATCATATTCATTCTATTATTGTTTTCAAAATGTGCACGCTTCTCACTTAAGAAATTCCAATACAAAGCGTTGAAAGGGCAGGCATCTTCTCCTGTTTTCTTACTCACTTTGTAATGACAACTCTTACAATAATTAGACATTTTATTAATATAACTACCGCTTGACACATAGGGTTTTGTAGCAATCTTTCCGCCATCTGCCCATTGTGACATTCCTCTTGTGTTTGTAATTTCTACCCACTCTATTGCATCTATGTAAATACCCAAATACCACTCATCTACCTGTGATGGATCACACATTGTAAGCAGTGCATAATTACCAGTCACCATAAGTCGCTGTATGTGGTGTGCATAGGCATTATCAAGACTATTATTTATACTGCAGCTCAAGCAGTTCATCTTAGTTTTACCCGTCCAGTAAAAATCTGGTAAATCATTAGTATTTTCTAGCGTGTTTACGGTAGCAAATTCTGGCATTTGCATCCAGTACATTCCTCTCATATACTCTCTCCAGCCTAATATCTGTCTTACAAATCCCTCTACCTGACTTATAGAAATATCATCGCTATGGTCTCTCCGGTAGTCTATAACCGTTTCAATTACTTCTTGAGGATCTAGGAGTTTACTATTCATCGCAAAGCTCAATCTACTATGATACAGATATGCTTGGTCTGGATCCATAGCGTCCTGATAATCGCCAAAATGCACCAACAGGTTCTCACAAAAATATCTCAACACAGAAAGTCCATCTGCTCTACTAGTGGGCCAGTTAAAGTGTTTTTCGGTAACGCGGCCTATGGTTTTTACTCCTTCTTTTTCTAGTAGCTCAACAATCTCTCGTGCATCTTTTCTAAAACCACGCTCGTGTGGGATGAGGGTCTCACCCTTCCACTTATTGCGGTTACTGTGGTCAAAATTCCACTTTCCGCCTTCTGGATCTTTGTCATTTATCATCATAATGTCATACCTCTTGCGCATCATACGGTAGAAGTATTCCATTGTAAATTGCTTCTTCCCTTTAAAGAACTCTTGCAAATCTGTGCGCGAACTCATAAAATGCTCTGTGTCGCAAGATTGTACGGGAATGTTTACGCTTTCGCGAAAGCGTACTAATAACTCATCCAGTCTATACTCGTCTGGTAACTGATACTCAAACTGCTCAATATCATACTGGGCTATAAGCTGTTCAAGATTTTCTGTAAGACTTTGTGTGTTACGAGCATCATCTAGCTGGTAATAAACGATCTTATGACCTCGCTCTTGTAGCCAGCTTGCAAACTCGCGCATAGCCATAAAAAAGGCAACCACCTTTTGAATATGATGTTTTACATAGTCTGTTTCTTGGCGCATTTCTGCCATAAAGTACACCACCTCATCGTCCTGCTCTTGATACCAAGAGTGTTTATGATTGAGCTGGTCACCTAGTATAAGTCGTAATTTTTTCATTTAAAAAAGTTCTTCCTGCGTCCATAGTCTGACATATTTCCCGCTTCCATCATACATATCTTGCTGCCTCTTGATGTTAAATTTACGGTCACGAGGGTCGTTACCTACCCCAGCATTATACATCCAGTTACCCCAGTTGCTGTGTACATCATAATCTATGAGTATACTTTCAAAATATGCTGCGCCTACACGCCAGTCTTGCTCTTGTTCTTTTGCCCAAAAGCTAGCAACATTTTGACGACCGCGGTTAGACATCCAGCCAGTTTCTTTGAGCTCAATCATATTTGCATTTACAAAATCATATTTTGTATTCCCATTAATCCACTCGCGTTGGGCTTTATTGTTATGCTTCCAGTCGTATTCTTTATTGAGAATACCTCCTATTTTAAAAATGTTATCACCGTGTTTAAGAGAGACGTACTTAAAATAATCTCTCCATATAAGCTCAAATATGAGCCAGTAGGTGTCTTGATTTTTTTTGACTTCTTTTTCAAATCTTTTTACCTCCCAATAAATCTGCCTTGTAGATATGGAGCCATTTGCAAGCCAGGCTGAGAGCTTAGAGCTATAACCTTCACCTATGAGACCGTTACGGGTTTTCTTGTAGTATGCAAGCTTTTGTGTGGTCCAGAAATAGTCATTAAGACGAGCCCAAGCAGCATCTTCTCCACCTTCCCAAGGGAATGCTGTGCGGTGATCTTTTACAAAGGTGTCTAATCTTAAGTCTTCTAGTGTAGGTATAGGAGTTACGGTAGTTAAGATATTTTCTTGCGGTAGTTCCGTAAGCTCTTTGAAGATAGGTCTCACATTACTTTCTTTCTCGCACTTTTTTCTAAACTGTGTAAAAATTTTAGGAACCTCTGTTATGGTATTGAAGGGAATATCATCTGGGTGAAATAGAAACTGATCATACACCAGCTCGTGACTTACTTCAGGTATTGCGCGCTCTACAGCGTTTGTAACTTTAACCTCTTCTGCCGTCCACTCTTTTTGAGAATGCAGGCTAGTTACTTTATAACTTTTAACTACAGAGGTTATATGCTCTTCGGGCTTGTGGTTATAAACTAGCAAGGTGATATTGAGCTTGTCTAGATTTGCTTTTAGATTTTCTATTGTTTCAATAAAAAACTTAGCTCTATATTTTTCGGTCTTTTTAAAACCAAAATCACCCTCCTCATAATGACGAGGATCAAAATAATAAACACCGACAACTCTTTTACCAGTAGCAATAGCCGCCGTAAGTGACGCGTTATCTTGAACTCTAAGATTATTTCTAAACCATACCAATGCGGTATCCATATCCTAATTTTAGAATAAAGATACTATTGTTTATTGTTTTGTTAAAAAGATTAAACAAATTTTAACCTCATTATACAACATTAGCATTAAGATTGAGTGGTTCGCTTTCGCGAAAGCGTAATAAAAAACATTTCACCTAACCTGATGAGCTGGTTTAAGGAGATCATTTACCGTTTTTACAGGATTGAACGTTAAGAGCGGTACTTCAATAAAGATGGTATTCCAGTGTGCCATTCCTCCGTTCCAAAGACCGGGGTGCTCAAGTGCTTTTATTTTCTGTCCCTCGTAACTTTTTGAAGCTATGAATCCGGCTTTATAGTCTACAAATTTGAGAAGGTCATATTTCTCACCTTTGTAATTTTTTACTCCGCAAACAATATCTACTGGGTTGAAGTGAGTAGCATTTGTAACAATTTGCTGCTGTGCGTTATCACCAGGGTTGATTTGTACACTCTCTACAATCTGGAGACATTCCTTCCCATTTTCGTGACGAACCCAAAACGGACCTCCACCTGGCTCTCCTTCATTTTTTACCATACCACAAACGCGTAGTGGCCTGTCTAGAAGCTCTCTCAAGTACTCCACTTGATAGCTAGGCGAGTATCGCTCAAAATCTGATGCAACCTTTATAAAAAGATCATTTTGTAGAAATGTAGCAATCTCTAAAATAACTTGCTCATTTATAGCTTCGGCATCATCTAGTTTATGCAAGTAGGCAAAAGATTGTTCTTGTATTTCAAGCAACTTACCTGCTAGCATCTTTTTACATTGAGCAACCTTCTTACGATACTTGCTTACCACTACGTTATCTATGTTTTTTATAAAAATAACATCTGCATCTTGCTCATTAAGGTTGTTTATAAGTGCTCCGTGACCACCAGGTCTAAAAACTAGTTGTCCTTCTTTATCCCTAAGCAATTCTCCATTACTTGCTAGTGCAACAGTATCTGTAGCTGGAGATTGAAATGAGTATGAAATGTCAAAAGAAGTGGCAGTTTTTTCTTGTACGTAGTCTTTACGTTTTTCAAACTGTTTTTGAAAACGTTCTAAATGTGCCTCAGAGATTGTAAAGTGCAAACGCGCTACTCCATCTTTTGCCGCATAAGATGCGCCTTCAAATAGGTGTTCCTCAAAAGCTGTAGCAATATTTTTTTTATACCTGTGGAATGGGAATAAGCCTTTAGGTTTGTTTCCAAAATTAAGCTCATCTTCATTGAGCAATATTTTTATAAACCGCAGTCTATTTACATCTATATCTAGTGATTCTCCATCACTGTATCTCTTCTTAATGCGCTTACGCACCTTTTTATAAAAAGGGAAGCTATCTAATCCCACAAAAAATAAGCGTAGTTCTGGAACTCCTTTCTTATTAATGTAAGCATTTATTGAACCCTCTACGGGATTGTAATCATCATAAAACTGAAAGAGAAATTTAAACATTCTAGTTGCCGCACCAGAGGCTGGTGTAAACTTTAATAACTCGAGGTTACTACTAGATTGATCAAATTTTTCTACAAGTGCTTTTTCTTGATCTGAAGATAAGATGAGTATTCCATTTCCATCTGTGGCGGCATCCCTTAAATCTGCAAAAGGAATTCCTTTGGTTAGACTCTCAAACTGACTCTGTACTTGCTCTAGTGCAATGCCTCTTTGGTCCAGTTGCTTTTTATCTTCTTCTGTTATTTTCAAACTAATAGTGTGTTAATTACCTGAGTTGCCTCAGTCACTCGCTCTTGTACTCGTCCCTTCATTAAAATGTAAGGTCTGTTATATTTTATCAAAGCGCCTTCAAAAGCTTTAAACATTTCTAACCGCCGGTCTGGCCTATCTCGTAGATCATCTTCTTCCCAAGGTGTATCTATGTAGGTTAAAAGATACAAATCATATTGATTCTCTAACGCTACTTTCTCTAATAATTCTGGGTACCACCCATCATAATATGCTTCACTATAGACCTTTGTAGTAAGTACATCTGTATCGCAAATGATAAGCCTATCTGTGCTTGCGGCTGCTTTATTTTCTAAATCCATCTGTCCAGCAGCTATGGGAAGTAAATCTTTGGGTCTACAGATTTTCTGCTCCTTATCCCAAAGTTCTTGTAAATATTCTCGGGCGAATTCTTCTACCAGGGGAGCGTTGTAATGCTCTGATAGCTTTCGCGAAAGCGTACTTTTCCCACTACTCTCTGGTCCAAAAAGACATACTCTTATACAACTGCTAGGGACTTGTCTAAGTTTTTCTTCCATTCTAAATAACCGAAAACGGCAATAATTGTTAATGCAAAATACAAGATACTACTAAAGGTTAAACCTTTATAAAAATATAAGGGCACAGTAATGATATCACCTATAATCCAGTAAATCCAGTTTTCTATTTTACGCTTTGCCATAAGCCACATTCCTACAAAGAAAATGCCTGTAGTAATCATATCTATATATGATGTCCAGTGTGAAATTTTATCAAAAGTGATGTATACCACATATGTAAATACCGCCGCGGCTATAAAAATACCCACAGTGATAATGTGTTCTTTTTTTGAGGTAGTGGTAATAGGAGTGACTGCTGTACCATCTACCGTTCTGGTCCAGACATACCAGCCGTAAACACTCATAATAAAGTAATATGCATTAATCATCATATCACCTAGCAAACCCCATTTGAGTAATAAATACACAAAAATGGCTGTACAAATCATCCCCGTAGGAAAGACCAGAACATTATTCTTTTTTGAATAAATAACCGATGCTATTGTAAATACAGAGGCAAGTAACTCTAATACGATATCTAGTGTATCATAACTCGCATATTGCCCAAAGAGGAAATCAAAAATCTGCGACATAGTCTGAGCGATCTGTTTTTACCATTTTTATGTAAAAGAGGCCTATACCCACTTCTTTAAAACTGCGCTTCATCTCTACAGTGAGAAGCCCCATCACCTCATCATAATCACCATAAACCTGCGTCGCAAGAGGGTTTTCTATAACGGTGAGGCCTGAGTCACGTAGCCTTTTTATAAAATTTATAATATGCCCTTCATAATCATCCTGCAAAGGACTAAAAGTAAGGTCTACAGATATATTCATAATTTCTTATTTATTATAGATGTGCAAAAGTGCTCCCATCCCATAGTTTACGTGACCTGTCTTTACTAGTGCAGAATTCTCGTTATAAGATTTATCAAACACTTGCCATTTTTTATTATTAAAAAACACCCTTCTTACAAATGTCTTTTGCGCAGGAAGATCATTTGTAAAAGGCAACAGCGGTCTAAAAGTGATAGATACCTTTTGTATACCTCTAGGCGTTTCTATCTCATTATATTTTTTAGTCTGTATCAATTTTCCTTGAGGGTCTGCATAGCCTAGTACTTGTAAAGATGCATATAACCCACCTTTAGGGATAAAGATTTGGAATTTTGAAATGTCTAATTCATACATCTCATCATCTTGCTCGCTTACGCGAAAAACGATATCATCGTGTACCATAGCATCACCAGGTAGTCCGTTATCATTTTTATAAAACTGAATTCTAAAAAGAGTAGAAAACTTCATATTACCCTTTTTACGAAACTCCTTTTCTGAATTAATAGGTAGCCAGAGTTGCGCCACTTTTGTAGACTTACCCTCTTGCCTTTCAAAAAACACAGCCACCTCACTTTCTACTGTAGGAAGCCAGCTATTATAATAGTTGATGTGTGTAGTTTCTTTGAGCTTTTTCTTTTTATACTTTCCTTTTTTTTCTGAGGTGAGAACCACTTCCTCTAGCTGGCTTGCTGCAGGCTTTAAGAGTACTTGAGAAATCAGTCCCTTTGTAGCAACTGCCTTACTCTCAAAACCTATTGCCGAAATGTAAAGACTGTCAATGTCTTTATACTTAGACGCCTCAAATCTAAACTCTCCCTCTTCTCCAGCAAATGTACCTCGCCCATCTCCAAAAGAGATAGTTGCAAAAGAAACCGGCGTCTTTGTAACTGCATCTTTAACAAAGGAAGTTTGGCTATTTACAACCGCAGTTAATGTAAGTACTATGGCTAAGAAGAAAACTTTCATATAAACAAATGTAGTGGTTTTAAACCGTTAGTTATTCCAGGTATTATCTTCAAAAGCCGTGCCTATCACTACCATTGTAGCCCCAGCGGTAAAAGCCGCTTGCATAGCACGCTCTGTACGTATGCCCCCACCTACAATTATGGGTATGGTAATCGCCTCACGTACTGATGTTATAATATGAGGCTGTACTGCACTTCTAGCACCGCTTCCCGCCTCTAGATATATTAGTTTTTTGCCCAGATATTGTCCCGCTAGAGCAGTCGTTATTATAGTTTCTGGTTCATTTTGAGATAGTGGTTGCGTATTACTCACTCTCTCAACTGCCGTTTGCGACCCGCCATCTATGAGAAGGTAACCCGTAGGTATGACTTCAAGATTGCTTTGTTGCACTACTCGTGCGGCTTTTACTTGCTGCCCTATCAAAAACTCCGGATTATCGCCAGAGAGTAGTGATAAAAACAGTAGCGCATCTGCCTCTGGAGTAACTTGTGTGTAATCTCCCGGAAATAATAGTACTGGCAAATCTGTTTCGGCTTTGAGGAGTTGTACTACTTTTTCTGTTTTGTGGTTGTGATCTGTACTACCACCTATAAAAAGATGTGTAGTTTGCGCGGGGATTTTTTTTAAGTACGCTTTCGCGAAAGCGCTACTCTTCTCATCACCATCCACCTCAAACTTATCTGGATCTATGAGTATGGCGAGCAATTGCTTTTTATACTGAGCAGCCCTTATTATGTTTTCTAGTATAGACATTATAAACGAAGGTAGGGATTTCATTGAGTTTTGAGAACGGAGTTGATGACCGATGAAAACATAGCAATAACAACTTAAACAAAATTACAAGGCACTTTAAAATGAAATATTTCAATATAAAACCAACCTCAAGGTCTAAGTAAATTCATAACGACATAGATGAAAATAACTTTACTTTCGGGATGAGATAACATCTTAACATATCATCAAATGAACACTTCACTTAACTAAAGAACAACTCGTTAAAAAAAATTACTTTCAAGATTTCATTTATATAGTAAGAAATTTCTTAAGTTTATAGCCATTAATTATTTCATCAATCAATCAACATATTTATGATCACAAAATTACGCGCACTTGTAGCGGTTCTATGTCTATTCTCCTTTGCCATAAACGCTCAGTCTACCTCTAGAGACATTGATAAGATTCTTGTTTCTCACATTGCAAAACAACAACTTAAACCTTCTGATATCGCTGCTTACCAAATAACAAGTGAGCACACTAGTTCTACAAGCGGTATACAACACATTTATTTTAGACAAACGTATAATGGTATTGAGGTTATTGGAACAGAAAGTAGTGTTCACGTTAAAAACGGTAAGCCAGTACAGAGTCACATTAACTTCTATAGGGATATAGAAACTCGTGTAAAGTCTACCTCGCACGTACTTAATGAAACCGCAGCAATACAATCTGTGATGACTAAAATGGGGTACACATCTGGTGGATTAAATCAAATATCTTATGATGCAAAAACAAACACTAGAACCTTTAAGAATGCGTACATATCTCGTGACCCTATTCCAGTAAAAAAAGTCTTTACTGTTACAGATCAAGGAGCCCTAGTTGCTACTTGGGAACTTTTTATAAATGAGACCCAAGGCAAAAATTGGTACAACTTCTTTGTTGATGCTACAAATGGTGATATACTTTCTAAAAAGAATAGAACCTTAACCTGTACTGTAAATCACGATCACAGTGAGAGTGCTCATAAAACCGCTTTCGCGAAAGCGGAAAATAAAATATTGAAAGCTTCTCCTCCAGTGGATGCGTCTTTTATGGAGGGTACGTATACAGTGTATCCACTACCACTAGCTTCACCTTTTGATGGTGATCGCTCTCAAGTTTCTGGAGTTTTTAATACTGTTGCCTCACCGTTTGGGTGGCACGATACAAATGGTGTCACTGGTGCTGAGTATACAGTTACACGAGGAAATAATGTAAATGCATATGAAGATGGTGATAATCCTGGATTTCAACCAGATGGAGGAGCAGGCCTTTTCTTTGATTATCCATTAAACACTGTTTTTAGTAGTGGAAATCAATCTGAAAGCGCAGCTATTACAAATCTTTTTTATTGGAATAATGTCATACACGACGTACTATACCAGTATGGTTTTGACGAGGCTAGCGGTAACTATCAAGAAAACAATTATGATAATGGAGGTATAGGTAATGACCAAGTGAATGCTGAGGCTCAAGACAGTTCTGGTGAGTGTAATGCAAACTTTAGTTTTTCTCCAGATGGAGTTTCAGGTAGAATGCAAATGTATACCTGTGGCTCTAGAGACGGAGATTTAGACAACTTAGTAATCATACACGAGTATGGCCACGGCATCTCTACACGTCTTACCGGTGGGGCTGCAAATTCTGACTGCCTATTTAACGATGAACAAATGGGAGAAGGATGGAGTGACTGGTATGGTGCTGTTATGACAATAAAGCCAGAAGATGTTGCAACAGATTTAAGACCTGTAGGCAACTGGCTATTCGAACAAGGGCCTGATGATCCAGGTATACGTGACTTTCCTTATACAACAGACTTATCTCAAGATCCTCGTACATATAACAGTATTCAAAGCACTTCTGTCCCTCACGGTGTAGGTTCTGTATGGGCAGCAATGCTATGGGAGATGACTTGGAACCTTATTGAAGAATACGGTTTTGACCCAGATATTTATAATGGTACTGGCGGAAATAATATTGCTATTGCCCTCGTTACAGAAGGACTCAAATTACAACCTTGTAATCCAGGTTTTATAGATGGTCGTGATGCAATACTCGCGGCAGATCTTACACTATATGGAGGAGCAAATCAGTGTCGTATCTGGGATGCTTTTGCAAAACGAGGTTTAGGGTTGAGTGCTAGTCAAGGTTCTTCTTTTAACCGTTTTGATGGTGTAGAAGCCTTTGATTCTCCATCAACATCTTTTCAATTAAATGAAGAGCCTATATGCCTCTCTGCAGATGTTGTTGTTTTAGGAGGAGGCTTACCTACTGGAGGTATATACTCTGGTCCAGGTGTAACAGATAATGGAGATGGGCAAACTTTCACATTTGACCCTACAATAGCTGGTATAAATAATCACGTTATTACTTATGTTGCAGACTCTACTTGTGACGATGGAGGCGATACAGCAACGGCAATCCTGAGTGTTAAATCTGACGAACCTATTATTGAATGTCAAGACATCACAGTAACACTTGACGCCGAAGGAAATGCACAAATCGCTCCTCAAGATGTGGTGACTAATTTTTTACCTGGAGATGGTTATACCATAGATCAATCTGGCATATTTTCACCGGAGAATATTACTGGAGGCACTAGCTTAAACTTATCTGATGATCAAACCTCAGGACCTGTACCTCTAGGGTTTGATTTTAATTTTTTTGGAGAGACATACTCAACTGCTATTATTTCATCTAACGGGTTTTTAACTTTTGAAAATAATAGTAATTCTGGTTGTTGCTCTGGAGAATTTATTCCAAGTCAAAGTGCCATAAACAATTATATCGCTTTCGCCTGGTCAGACCTTTTTCCTCCAGGAGGGAATGGAATCGTTAAATACACGACAATAGGTGCTGCTCCTAACAGAGTATTTGTATTAGATTTTATTGATATATCCTTATGTTGTGATTCTACTCCAGAAGTAACAACACAGTTAAAGTTGTTTGAGGGTAGTTCAGTGATAGAAATACATACCACTGAAATAATACAATCTGGGACAATGAGCCAAGGGATAGAAAATGCTGACGGCACCGAGGGTTACGTACTTGATGAACGTAATAGCACGCAGTTTACTCTAGCAAATGATTTTATAGCATTCATTCCTAATGCTGGAGGTTTTCCTGATAATTGTGGAAATGCAACTACTGTAACTTTAGACATTGATACCTTTACCTGCTCTGACTTAGGAGAAAATATAGTAACAGCAACTGCAACAGATAGTGAGGGTAACACATCAAGCTGTACAGCTACGGTTACTATAATCTCTGATGTTTCTGTAACATTTGAACAAGAAGAAGTATTATGTGCTGATCAAACTAGCGTCACTTTAGGTGGAGGGCTTCCTACTGGTGGAGTATATTCTGGAACAGGTGTTATAGATGATGGAAATGGGCAAACATTTACAATTGACCCATCTGTGACGGGCGAAGGTTCTGTCACGGTTTCTTATGAATCTGAAAATTCTTGTGGTATAAATGGTACAGCCGCTATTACACTAGAAGTTATTTCTAGTATTCCGGATGTATCTTGTCAAGATATTACCGTTTCTTTAAATGACGAGGGAGTAGCAACCGTATCTTGGGAAGATATTTTTGACTCAAGTACCTTTACGGGAAATCTTGAAAGCACATTGTATGCATTAAATCCAAATTCTGGGGTATTGAATATCGCTGAATATCAATTTAATCAAACTAGTAGTGACCTTGAACTTAATTCAGGCTTTAATTACTCTACGGGATTAGATCGTAATTACGGTTTTGACAAGCACCCAGAAACTAGTCAAGTATATTTAGTAGCTTCTGAAGTGGCTGGAGGAGTAAGATCTCTTTACAGAATTGATCTTAATGCTCCCTCAGAAGACCCACTACTTATTTCTGGTTTAGTCTCGTCAAATGGCAGTAATCAAATAGTAGATATCACTTTTGACAACAACGGCAACCTATACGGCATATATAATAATGGAGAACTTGAAATTATAAACACAGAGACAGGGGCTTCATCTCCTTTTACGTTTATAAATGTTTTTGGCGCTATAGGTATTACATATGATTTTGACAATGATCGTTTATTATATGCTACAGGCACTGGACCAGTAAACATCTATGATGTAAATATCTCTAACGGAAGCTTTAACAATATAGGAACCTTTTTTACACCAGGGCCTAGTGAGTTTTGTTCAGCGCAAGCCTTGGAATACATAGGAAACGACACTTTAATGGCAGGGGGAACATCTTCTTGTGACATCCTTTATAAGGTAAATCTCACTTCTTTTGAGACGTCTCTTCTAGCTAATCCTACAGGGTCATACCCAAATATCAAGGACCTATTATTGTATTCTCAAAAGCCCCTTGATAATTGTACTAACGAGCCTTTAACTTTAGAGGTGAGCCCTAGTACTTTTGACTGTTCTAATTTAGGAGAAAATGTAATTACTCTTACAGCAACAGATAGTCTAGGGAACACAACAACTTGCACAAGTACAGCATTTGTTTCAACAACAGTTGATGTTACATTTGCAACAGACAGCACATTTTGTCTAGATCAAGGTGAAATTATTCTGGGAGGAGGGTTTCCTGCTGGTGGAGTATATTCTGGTCCAGGAGTAACCGATAATAATAATGGTATAGATTTCACACTAAACCCATCAATAGGAGAAGGATTTTATGAAATCACCTACTCGTACACTAACGCTTGTGGACTTCAAGACCAAGCAACACAGACTATAGAAATACTTGGTGCAATTCCAGATTTAGATTGTACTGATATAACCGTAAATCTCGATGAAAATGGTGTAGTTGTCCTAGATGCTGCGCTCTTACTAGGTGCTGCTGGCGAATCTGAAATGGGAACACTCTACGCTTTAAATCCTTTCTCTGGTAATCAAAACATTGCAAAATATAGTTATAACACCACGACTAATGACTTAATTCTAGATTCTTCTTACTCTTATAGTACTGGATCAGATAGAAATTATAGTTTTGACCAAAATCCGTTAACTGGTGAACTATATCTATTAAGAAGGGTGCCAGAAACAGGAAGTAGAGCTCTCTATAGTATTGATTTGCAAGAGGGGGATGGAGAACCTACTTTTATTTCGGAAGTACTTTCTGTAAATGGATCAAATCAAGTTCAAGATATGGCCTTTGGGACAGACGGAACACTCTATATGGTGTTTAATGGTGGTGAGATTAACAGTTATGATATAGATTCTGGCAATACAGAAGCTATTGCTACTGTTGACTCTGCTGGAGCTGTTGGAATGACCTATGATACTGATCAAAATAGAATTCTATACACCACAGGATCTAACCCAGTAAATCTTTTTGCCATTGACAACTCTACTGGTACGGTAACAGAGTTATTTTCTTTCTTTACTCCTGGAAGTAATGGTGGCTGTAGTGCTCAAGGTATAGAATATGTTGGGCAAGGCAAGGTTATTGCGAGTTCCACATTTGGCTGCGATGTTATATACACTGTTGACCTCACTAGTCAAGAGGCTAATTTACTCTTAAACCCAACAGGTTCATATTCTGATATAAAAGACTTAATGTTTTTAGGAACATTACCTGTAGACAATTGCAATGGTGAAGCGCTTACTTTTACGGTAACTCCTAATCAATTAGATTGTTCTAACATTGGTGAAAACATAGTAACTGTAACAGCAACAGATGCAGATGGAAACACGAGTGAATGCACCTCAACGGTTACTGTAATTGACAACATTGCCCCTGTGGTTAACTGCTTACCCTCAATAGACGTGGTTTTAGATAGTTCTGGTGTTGTAACTTTAACAGCTGAGGATCTTGTTACAGGTGATATTTTTGATAATTGTGATACAAATCTTGAGATAGAGATTTCTCCAGCGCAGATTACTTGTGATGAATATGCTGGAATATCTCTCACTGAGATAATTGAAAACGGAAGTTTTGAAAACGACTTAAATTTTTGGACCTCTACAATTGAAAATGGAAGTGATGACGGAGGATGTACTCAACCCTGGAAAGTTGAAGAAAACTCTCAAACCATATGTTGTTGTGTAGACGAAGTGTCTCCCACAGACGGTTCTTATGCCGCTTTCACCTCTTTTGATGGTGGTGAAAACACACGGTATAGACTTTTTCAGAGTGTTTTAATACCTACTACTGTTAATGACAATGACTTTGAAGCTAATTTGAGTTTTGATTGGGTGGCAAACTTTGATTATAACGGCAATGAAAGTAGAAAACTTGAAGTAGCTCTATATGACAATTCTGGTTCTGAAATTGAGGTTATTTATGAAGATCTTATTCCTGCAGATGGGGTCACCTCTAGAAATGAATCTATCTCTCTAGATTTGACGGCTACCTTATTAGCCTATAGAGGTCAAGAAGTGACGCTAGAATTTAGTGCATTTATTCCAGAGGATTTTTCTGGACCTGCAAAAGCAATGATAGATAATGTTTCACTCCAAGCAGCTGCAAGTAACGTAGATGTAGTAATTACTGTAACAGATGATTCAGGTAATGCTACGTCTTGTACTGTTGAAGTAAACATTACAGATCCAGATAATGTTTGTGGATTAAGTACAGAAGAATTTATTAGGAATGAAGTTTTACTTTTTCCAAATCCCGCATCATCAAGTGTTCAAATCACTTGGGGAAATAATACTCTAAAGAGTATTACAATTTATGATATGCTAGGAAAGCTCATTGTTACTGAAAAGATTAGGAATAATCAAATTCAAACTAGTTTTGATATTAGTAACCTTAATACTGGTATTTACTTAGTCCAACTAAGTGACGAGTCTAATAATTTGACTACCAAAAGGCTTATTGTAGAGTAATCCTAATTGCAACTCTTTTGTTTAATCCGAATAGGCCAGAAATTAAAATTTCTGGCCTATTTGATTTGTATAAGTAATGTAATGCGTGTATTTATGACCTATATTGGTTTAAAATTTACTCGCATAGTATGCTTGATAATCAAAAACTCTAGTATATCTTTGCGGCATCTCAAAGGGGTGCTTTTAAATAAGCTGAGATTATACCCATTGAACCTAGAACAGGTAATGCTGTTTAGGAATGAGAAAGAGATCTTACTAAAACTACAACTGCGTAGTTTTATGAAGGTAACACTACTCTTGAGACGTGCTTTTATAGCACACCCTCTTCAATATGTGCGCATAGCACAGGTATGTTTTATACTAACATTTAAGGAATATTTGCCCTTTGTATTCGTAACCAAACTAATTACGGATGAAAAAGATCCTATTAAGTATGATGGCACTTGCAGCAATCACTGCTACTGCCCAACAAACTACTGTTATTGACACCACAAAAGTGGAGTCGCTAGATGAAGTACTGGTACGCTCTGTAAGAGTAAAAGCAGACTCACCTATCACGCACTCTAACCTTACAAAGGCACAAATCGCCCAGCGTAACTTAGGTCAAGACATCGCTACACAGCTTAACTTTTTGCCTAGTGTTGTCACCACATCAGATGCTGGTGCGGGAATAGGGTATACAGGTTTTAGAGTACGTGGTACTGGTAACCAAGGTATCAATGTAACTATAAATGGTATCCCTTATAATGATGCAGAGAGCGCAACTACGTTTTTTGTAAACCTTCAAGACTTTAGCTCTTCTGTAGAGAGTTTACAGTTACAGCGTGGTGTAGGGTCTTCTACAAACGGACCTGGAGCCTTTGGAGCAAGTCTTAACATTCTTACAGATGCTATTTCTAAGGAGGCTTATGGTGAGATTTCTAACTCATTTGGATCTTTTGCAACACGTCGTCACAATGTGAAGTTTAGCACAGGGTTACTTAATGATCATATAGAGATATCGGGAAGATTATCACAAATAAAGTCTGATGGATATATAGATAGAGCATCTTCAGACCTTAAGTCTTACTTTTTACAAGCAGCTTATACAGATGATAACACGCTTATTAAGTTAGTTAACTTTGCAGGATCTGAGGTGACATATCAATCTTGGTTTGGCATAGACGCAGAGACACTTGCAGAAGATAGAACGTTTAACCCAGCTGGTCAATTTACAGATGAGAATGGTGTAACGCGTTTTCACGATAATCAAGTAGATAATTACAAGCAAGATCACTACCAGCTACACTGGAACCAGCGTTATGATAACAACTGGAGTACACAGCTTAGCCTTAACTACACGTATGGTCGCGGCTTCTTTGAAGAATATAAAGAAGATGAAGATCTCGCATTTTACAGCATTGCTCCTGTAGTTATAGGTGATGAGACGTTTGAGACCTCAGATATTATAAGACGTCGCTGGCTAGATAATGACTTTTATGTGGCAAACGCTACGGTAAATTATAAGGACACAAGCCTAGACTTTGTAGGTGGATTATACGGAAGTGTATATGACGGTGACCATTTTGGCGAAGTGATTTGGGCACGTTTTGCCAGTGATAGTGAACTAGGTGATGATTACTATTTTGGAACTGGTAAGAAGAAGGAGTTTTCTGCTTTCGCGAAAGCGAACTACCGTTTCAACTCAAAATGGAGTGGTTACCTTGACTTACAGCAACGTTTTATCTCATACACAACAGACGGGATTAACTCTGACATTGCCGAATTTATTGTAGATGAAGATTATAGTTTCTTTAACCCAAAAGCGGGGCTTTCTTATAGAGTAAATGATAACAACCAGCTGTATGCATCTTTTGCTAGAGCAAACAGAGAGCCTAACCGTACAGATTTTGAAAACGGAGCACCACGTCCCGAGCGTCTTAACGACTGGGAGTTAGGATGGCGCCATAATACAGAAAAGGTAAGCCTTAATGTAAACGGATACTATATGGGTTACCGTGACCAGCTGGTACTTACTGGAGCGCTAGATGACGTAGGAGCACCTATACGTGCAAATAGTGGAGAGAGCTTTAGAGCTGGTATTGAGATAGACGCGGCAATCGCTATAACAGATAAAATTACTGTACAGCCTAATGTTGCAATAAGCACAAATAAAAACAGAGATTTCTTTTTTGAGAGAGACGGTGAGCTTACTAACCTAGGTAATACAGATATCTCATACTCGCCTAACCTAGTTGCCGGTAACACCATTTCTTACAAGCCAGCACAAAACTTTAGAATAAGCCTTTTATCTAAATATGTAGGTGAGCAATACTTAGGTAATATAGACAGTGAGACTTCTAAACTAGATAGCTACTTTACAAATGACTTAAATGTTACTTATGAGCTTAAAGATATCCCGGTATTTAAGTCTATCGTGTTTAACGCGCTAGTAAATAACATATTTGATATTGAATATGTATCAAACGGTTACTTCTTTACCTATGATGATGATTTTTCTGTACCAAATGAGATCACAACTATAGAGGGAGCAGGCTTTTATCCACAGGCTGGGATTAACTTTCTAGTAGGTGCTACGATGAAGTTTTAAAACTAAATTTTGAATTTATGTTTTTTTAGCTTACTTTAAGTGTCAAATAATCAACAATTTGTAGCAGTTGGGGGACTGTAATACACTTTGTAACAAAAGAAGCCATCTTGTTAAGATGGCTTCTTTTCATTTAATTAAACACGGTAATCGTTCCTCCAGATTCATTTACTCTGTAATTAAGCATCGTGTAAGGCAACACCTCATCATTAGACTGCCCTGTAAATAAGTTATAACTATGCGCATCATCACACTGGCAGAAAACGTTTATACCGTTTATCACCATTCTAGAGCAGTCGTTTGGAGCGTGGTTAGGATCTGATGCTTCCCAGGCAATAAGACCACTACCGGTGTTAATTACAAAAAAACCTCTCAAACCACCATTAGACACATAAATAGGGTTACTAGGTATCTCAAGATCGAGCACCTGTATCGCACTAAGTTGTGTAGAAAAATTTACATCTAGCAAGAAGGGATTGCGCTGGCCGCCATCATCACTTTCAGAACAAGAAGTAATAAGAACTAGAGTAAAAAGTAAAGCACAAATGTGACGCATAATATTGTTTTTGATACGCTTTCGCGAAAGCGTAATTTTAATCCTATAAAGCTCGCAAGGTACTATAAAACGAGAAAGGATTTAAAATATTTCGTATATTCGTAAGGCACGTCCCGAAGAGGGACTTTTTTTGTGTTTGAGAGATTGACACATCATTTTAATACTAATTATACTAAAAACCGGATCTATTATGAGCAAGGTAAATTACTATACCCCAGAAGGACTTAAAAAACTTAAAGACGAACTTAATCACCTACGTGATGTAGAGCGCCCTAAGGCATCACAAGATATTGCAGATGCACGTGACAAGGGAGATCTGAGTGAAAATGCCGAATATGATGCTGCCAAAGAAGCACAAGGAATGCTAGAAATGCGTATCTCAAAACTAGAGGAACTTGCCTCAAACGCGCGCATTATAGACGAGTCGCAACTAGACACCTCAAAGGTGCTGGTACACTCTACCGTAAAAATTAAAAACCAGACTAACGGCGCGACAATGACCTACAAACTAGTAGCTCAAAATGAAGCCGACATCAAGAAAGGACTTATCTCTGTAGACTCACCTATAGGTAAAGGACTTCTAGGCAAAGAAGTAGGTGACGTTGCCGAAATACAAGTGCCTAGCGGAATAATGAAATTTGACGTAGTATCAATCACTAGAGACTAACGAACTAAGTTGAACTCGAAATTGAAGTTACAAAATGAAGTTGGCTAAATAATTATAGTATGAGCGACAAACCTTTCGATTTAAGTGAGCGACTGGAAGATTTTGCTGCTGCGATTATTATACTTTACAACAATAAGCCTTCATCATTTGCCGGAGAATATCTAGCCAAGCAACTCATACGTTCTTCTTGCTCTTCTGCTCTCAACTATGGAGAAGCTTTAGGAGCTGGAACCGCTAAAGATAAGATTCATAAGCTCAGAATATGTTTAAAAGAACTTAGTGAAAGTTTGCGAAATCTCAACATTCAAGTAAAAGCAAATATATTACCTGAAAATAGCCTCAACACGCTAAGAGATGAAAACGACCAACTCATAAGAATTATCGTCACCAGGATTAAAAATAGTAATTAAGGAAACTGTTCAAGGTTCAAGTTCTATTTCAGTTTCGAGTTCAATTTCAGTTTCGAGTTCAATTTCAGTTTCGAGTCCAATTTCAGTTTCAAGTTCAATTTCAAGTTCAGTTTCAATTTCAATTTCAATTTCTACATATGTCAAGCATTTTTACAAAAATCATAAACCGAGAAATCCCCGGCCACATTGTTGCAGAGGATGATAAGCATATCGCAATACTAGATATAAACCCTAATGCAAAAGGTCACACCCTTTGTATCCCTAAAAAAGAGGTTAACAAGATTTTTGACCTAGAGGAACAAGAGTATCTTGACCTGATGCGTTTTTCTCGCAAGGTAGCAATCGCTCTAGAGAAGGCAGTTCCTTGTAAACGTGTAGGCGTATCTGTCATAGGTCTTGAAGTACCACACGTGCACGTACACCTCATCCCGCTACAAGATATGGATGACATAAGATTTGAAAAAAAAGTATCTCTTACAGATGATAAATTTAAGGAGCTTATAAGTGATATAAAGAAAGCTTTATAGAATACTACTAGTAATATGTTATTACTCCATAAATAACGACACATAAAATAACTAAAAGTCCAAGTCCTATAATATAGGTTTGGGCTTTTAATTTTTTATACGTTTCCTTTTTGGCAAGCTTATTATGGTACTCATAAAGGCGCTCAATATCTTCGGTCCAGCTTACGGGGTAGATAGGAAAATCGCAATGTTTACAAACCAACTCTTCTCTCACGACATCTGTTGCCTTTTTTGACCAGAAGGTATCTTTCCACTCCTGTTTAAAGCTTAACTCTAAGCCACTATTACTATAACACTCTGGGCAGTTGCACTGCAAGGCAGCCGTATGTATGGTTTTATAAGTTGTTTTCATAAATGTGATACGCTTGCACGTTACAAATTGGATGTTTTCATCACACCAGAGAGTGCCAGGTGCTGTAATAAGATAATTGTTTTGGCATCTTTAATAACACCTTTTTTTACGTCTTGTAACGCTTTCGCGAAAGCGTACTCAACCACCTCAATATCTTCGTTTTCACTATCTAGACCGCCACCATCCGTTACTTTTTGAGCATCATCATAAGGTGCTACAAATAGAAAAATGCGCTCTGTTACCGCTCCAGGAGAGGTAAAAATATCACCCACACTAGTAAGTGCTGGTATAACATAACCGGTCTCCTCCTCTATCTCACGTATAATGGCTTGCTCTGGCGCCTCGTCT
This sequence comes from uncultured Dokdonia sp., assembly GCF_947496725.1. GTDB lineage: Bacteria > Bacteroidota > Bacteroidia > Flavobacteriales > Flavobacteriaceae > Dokdonia. Next base: position 579,607 of record NZ_CANMDS010000002.1, on the reverse strand, counting down.
TCTATAATACCGGCAGGCACTTCTGTTAAAAAACCATTGTCTCCAGCAAGATATGCAGGTAGTCTAAACTGTTTTATGAGAATGACCGTTTGCTTTTTTACATTATAAAGCAAGGCACAGGCTCCGTGGCCTCTGTCATATACCTCGCGCTTTACATCGCTCCAAGATTGGTCTTGGTTTTGATAACTGTAGGTTACTTTTTTTAGCGTTGCCCACTCATCACTTATGATCTCTTCTGCTACGTTTTTTATTCGATTACTCATTATGCGAGACGTAAAGCTATTTGCATTGTTGTTCCTTTATTAACCTCAGACTCCAGTACTTTAATGCGGCCATCGTGATACTCTTCTATGATACGTCTTGCGAGTGATAGGCCTAGTCCCCACCCTCTTTTTTTTGTGGTAAAACCTGGTTCAAAGATTTTATTAAACTTAGACTTAGCAATGCCTTTACCCGTATCTGTAATTTGAACAATCGCAAAGCGTGTATCACGAGTGATAGTAATGGTTAACGCACCTTTACCCTTCATCGCATCTATGGCATTTTTTATGAGATTTTCAAATGTCCAGCCATATAGTTCTTTATTAAGCATTACTGGTAGTTGCCCTTGTGGGATGTCTAGTGTAAAGGTGATAAGTTTTGAGCTGCGCTTGCTTAAATAATCATAAGCCTCTTGCGTCTCTGCAATGAGGTCTACTTTTTTAAGATCTGGCACAGAGCCTATTTTACTAAAACGATTTGTAATAGTCTCAAGCCTATTAATATCTTTAGTCATCTCTGCAATATAGTCTGGATCTACATTTTCTGTTTTGAGAATTTCTGTCCATCCTACGAGTGATGAGAGTGGTGTCCCTATCTGGTGTGCTGTTTCTTTTGCCATCCCAGCCCATAGTAAGTTTTGAGAACCCGCTTTTGAGGTGAGATAGTAAAAGTAAATTAAGGCTATAAAGAGAATAACTATCACGATAAGGGCAATAGGAAAGTACTTGATCTGGTTTATAATAGCCGAGTTGCCATAATATAGTGTTTGCTCCTCTACGCCGTCAAAGGTGATAGCAATAGGTTCATTTACCAGGGCATACTCTTCGGCTAGCTGTCTCAAATCTTCTTGCGAGAGCTTATCTGCATCTGGAATATTTTGAGGCACAAAAGTATCTGCCTCTAGTTGATACAGTAATAATGGGATTGTTCTATTATCACTTATGATAAGGCTTTGTAAAGAGGTAAGCTCATTAGATAATATGCGGGTATCTCTATTACGACTTTCTAGGTCAACCTCACTTGTATTTGCAAGGGCTCTCATTGCGGCAGCATAAATCTCTACCTTAGACTGCTCTGCATCTTTAAGTTGATCAAAAAATAGCGACACATTCCACAAGATGAGTGTGGTAATGATAAGCGATGAGATGATAATAAACCATCTCGCAATATGCGGCTGTGCGCTAAAATTCATACAATGCTATTTGGGTTAAAGATACAGACAATTCAAAAACCAACTATTTTATAACACACGCTCAATATCTATTAAAAAAATGACCGCATCTTTATGAGATACTTGTAGTTAATTTCTACCATTTTCATTGGGATATAAAGTTGGTAATGGGTCACTCTGCCAGTACTCCTTAGTATGCACATCCATTACGGTAAGCGGTCCTTTAAAAGCGGCTCCTGTGTCTAGATTCCAAACGTTAGCTTTATTTACAGGCGTTGTTTTATTAATACGAGTAGTAGGCGTATGCCCTATAAATATCTCAGTAAAAAGCTTTAAGCGCTTAGGGTATAAAGCATCACTCTCTGCTATATCATCTCGCATAGCACATACCATTTCCCATAAAGTTCTATCCCAAAAGAAAACTGTGGTGTGCCACTCGTGCTCAGGCCCGTTAAGGTTCTGAAATCCTGCGTGACAAAACATTCTATTATGCTCATCTATATGATAGTCTTTAAACGTTTTGTAAAAATCTAGATGCGTCTTGATCTCTTCTTTAGACCTACGACTGTAAGAGTCTATAGTGCTTTGTCCCCCGTGCTGTAGCCACTTAGGCGACATCTCTTTACCTTCTAGCCACTGCTGTACGAGGTCATCGTGATTGCCTCGTATAAAGGTTGTTTTATTTGATTTTTGAAGCTCCATAAGCTTATCTATAACCTCTGCACTCTCGCTCCATCCATCTACATAATCACCTAAAAAAATGAGATGATCTTCTACTGTAACCTTTGCCCTCTCCATAGCTTGCTCTAGGGCACGTAAACCACCGTGTATATCTCCAAAAATTAATGTTCTCATAAATCGTAACTGTACTTCTTTTATACTTTATTCATACCTCACCTTTCTCAAAATACGCATTGTCTCCCGATATCTACCGTAGGCACCTCCTCTTATCTTTTTCATAAAAGGTTTGAGCTCTACTAGTTTTTGCATTGCACTATCAAAACCGTTGAGATAACAAATTAAATATGTGTTTGATAGATTATATAAATCCTTCCACTCACCTTGATTGAGCGCTATACCACGTTTAAGCTTATAAAAAATAACATTGTTATTATTAAAAATATGATACAACGTCTTTCTATCTACCTGAGGTGGCTCAAACACCAAATTTGTATGAATGGTGTAGGTTCCGCTTTCGCGAAAGCGTATCTCAACCTCTTCTAGTGGGTAATATTTAAACTGCTCTTGTACCCCGAGATGCACATACTCTAAAATCTTAAAACAATCTTCATCATAGGTAATTGAAACCTCGTCCAGCGAAGAGTAAAATAGTTTTACCTGCTCATTAATAAGCTCTATATCTACTCTTGAGTAATAAGTCTCACCCTTAACCACTTTTTTTACTCCTGCCCAGCACAGTACAAACTGCTCTTTAAAGACTTTATATGTGCTATCCCTATCTTTATGACGATGATTTACAAAATCCATCACACCGTCTAGTGTGAGTTTAATACTATTTTTTGCGTGTCTCTCTATTGCAGCAACAATGTCACTGTTTACATCTACTATATCAGACTTAAAGACCTTAGGCATAGAGATACTGCCATCTCTAAAAAAGACTGTACCTCCCCAGTATTTCCAAATATTGCGACGTAAAGCTGTAAGTTTATCTTGTGCTCTAATGGTTACAAGGCCCACCACCTTATCTGCCGGAAGGTTAGGAAATGGTATGTTCTCATAAGAGATAATAGGCGGGTTATCTAGATATGCGTTTATGAGGTTTTGCAACTTACTATCATCAAAAAACGGCACGCCCATAATATCATTTTCCCCATCATCTACCCCTATAACGATGTACGAATTGTTTTTTGGGTTGCTATTAGACAGCGCACAGATATGTTTTAAAAATTTTGCTTTGCCCTCCTTATTGCTAATGTCAATCTTACGCTTCTTGTCATAAAAACTGTTCTCGTCATTGTGAGCGAGAAGATTTTTTACAAGAAGTCGTTTATTAATCATCGTGCTCTGTGCATTGTTATATTCTAGTCATTTCTATTAACTATCGTAGAGCTTGCTTGTGCTGTGGAGAGCACGACGAGATCTGCAATGTTTACGTGATAGGGTCTGGTGACTGTAAAGTGTATAATGTCTGCAATGTCTTCTGGTTGTAGGCAGTCAAAACCTTGATACACCTTATCTGCTCGATCCTCATCATTTTTAAAACGTACTTTACTAAAATCTGTTTCTACCATCCCCGGATTTATGGCTCCCACACGTATGTTATGCTTATTAAGATCGAGACGCATCCCTTGGTTTATAGCATCTACAGCGTGCTTACTTGCACAGTATACATTGCCATTAGGATACACTTCTTTGCCAGCTGTAGAGCCTATATTTATGATATGACCTCTCTTACGCGCTGTCATCTGTGGGATAATTGCTTTACTCACATACAGCAATCCTTTTACATTAATGTCGAGCATTGCATCCCAATCATCTATAGAGCCATTTTGTATAGGATCCAGACCGTGAGCATTACCTGCATTGTTAATTAAGATATCTATGGTATTAAAATCTTCTGGCAGACTTTCTATCGCAGTGGTAACATCTTCATTGTTACGTACATCAAATGTAAGTGTGTGCACAGACACGTGCTTACCAAGCTCATTTTGTAGTTCTTTTAATACCTCCTCACGACGACCGCAAAGAATGAGACGTATCCCTTCTTGTGCAAATCGAGTGGCTGTTGCTTTACCTATACCACTGGTGGCTCCGGTAATAAGTGCTGTTTTCATAATATTTTCTTTATGCTACTTCTTCTCCTACGCTAGCTTCTAAGATGGTAAACCAATCTTTAAGGCTTAATGCTATTTTTTCTGCCAGCACAGCATTTGTAATGCGGCTCGCAGTTGTGGTCCCTATAACTGGGTGTATACCCGCTGGGTGCTTGAGCAACCAGGCTAGTAATAATTGATCTTGTGTGGCATTATACTTTTCGCATAACGGCTCTAGCGCTTTTTTAATGCGATCACTCTGCGGTGTCTCTTCTCTAAAAACAGATCCTAGCGGACTCCAACTCATAGGTGTGATCCCATTAGTCATCATATAGTCTAGACTCCCATCATCTAGGGCGCTGCGCTCTGTTATGGAGATTTCGAGCTGGTTTGCACTCACTGCCACACGTGATGCCACAAGTGCTGTTTGTGAAGCCGTAAAGTTAGAAAGTCCAAAGTTTTTAATTTTCCCCTGTTCTTTTAAATGGCTCACTGCTGCCGCTACCTCATCTGGAGCAAGCAGGGGACTTGGTCTATGTAATAAGAATAAATCAAGATACTCTGTTTGCAGCTCTTTAAGAGACCTTTCGGCGCTGGCTATGATGTAATCTTTGTCGTACTGGTAATGTTTTATGGTGTTTTCTGGCCTGTTGTCACCCATCATCTGGATACCGCACTTGCTTATAATTTGTACGGTTTCTCTAGGGATGTTCGCTTTCGCGAAAGAGCTACCCCACTCACCCTCTGTCGTATAATCTCCGTAAATATCTGCGTGGTCAAAGGTGGTAATACCTTGCTCAAGGCAGTGATGTATGGTCTCAACCATTTGGCGTTCATTAAATTGCTTGCCCCAAACGCCCCAGGTCATACAGCCTTGAATTATTCTTGAAAATTGCATCTGTAGTTTTTAGATTTGGTTTTATTAAAAGTAGTTGTTCTAAAACTACAGAAATGTGTGCGAAGCCCTTTATTTTCAATATTTTTTAACCAAATGTTAACAAGATTTTTAGGAATAAAATGAGACTTTGCGACGTTAGAAGTTTCTGCTTACTAGAATAAAGAATTATGGAAGAAAATACTACATCGATTGACATACAGGCAATCAATGAAAAAATTGAGCGTGAGAGTGCCTTTGTAGAGGTTCTTACAATGGAGATGAATAAAGTAATTGTGGGTCAAAAGCATATGATTGAGCGATTGCTCATAGGTCTTTTGGGTCGTGGTCACATTCTTCTAGAAGGAGTGCCTGGTCTTGCAAAAACGCTAGCCATAAACACCTTATCACAAGCGGTACACGGCTCTTTCTCTCGTATACAGTTTACGCCAGACTTACTCCCTGCAGATGTAGTGGGAACGCTTATTTATAATATGAAGCTTGCAGACTTTAGCATCAAGAAGGGACCTATTTTTGCAAACTTCGTTCTTGCAGATGAGATTAACCGTGCTCCGGCAAAAGTGCAATCTGCCCTACTAGAGGCAATGCAAGAAAAGCAGGTTACCATAGGTGATGAAACTTTTAAACTAGATAAGCCATTTTTAGTAATGGCAACACAAAACCCTGTAGAGCAAGAAGGAACGTACCCACTACCAGAAGCACAGGTAGACCGTTTTATGCTCAAAACAGTTATAGATTACCCAAAACTGGAAGATGAGCAACTCATCATACGCCAGAACTTAAAGGGTTCTTATGAAAAAGTAAATCCTGTAGTATCTGTAGAGCAAATTATAAGAGCGCAAGAGGCAGTAAAAGAAGTGTATATGGATGAAAAAATTGAGAAGTATATTCTTGATATCATCTTTGCAACGCGTTACCCAGAAAATTATGGCCTGGCAGATTTAAAACCTCTTATAAACTTTGGGGCATCGCCTCGTGGTAGTATCAACCTTGCCACAGCTGCAAAGTGTTATGCATTTATCAAGCGTCGTGGTTATGTTATACCAGAAGATGTACGTGCCGTGGTACACGATATACTGCGCCACCGTATAGGTATTACCTATGAAGCAGAGGCAGAAAATATTACCTCTGTAGATATCATAAACAAAATTGTAAACCAGATAGAAGTACCATAGACAGTCTCGTAAAACAGTGAGAGTAGTTACTATGCGATAAATTATAGTCCCAAAAAGAATTGGATACAAAAGAACTTCTTAAAAAAGTACGCAAGATCGAGATCAAGACACGTAGGCTGTCTGATCACATTTTTGGTGGAGAATATCACTCTACCTTTAAGGGTCGTGGTATGACTTTTTCTGAGGTGCGCCAGTACCAGTTTGGTGATGATGTGCGTAATATAGACTGGAACGTGACAGCACGTTATAGTGAGCCGTACATTAAAGTTTTTGAAGAAGAGCGAGAGCTCACAATGATGCTCGTGGCAGATGTGTCTGGATCTGAGTTTTTTGGAACAGACAAGCAGTTCAAAAATGAAATTGTTACTGAAATTGCGGCAACACTCGCGTTTAGTGCAATGCAGAATAATGACAAAATAGGTCTCATCCTTTTTACAGATGAGATAGAGCTATTTATACCTCCTAAAAAAGGAAAGTCTCACGTACTACGCATCATACGTGAGTTACTAGAGTTTAAACCTAGTTCAAAAAAGACAGACCTTGCACAAGCCATAAAGTACCTTAGTAATGTGATGAAAAAGAAAGCCATTGTTTTTGTGCTTTCAGACTTTATTACAGACGGCTATGAGCAAACAATGAAAATTGCTGCAAATAAGCACGACATTACAGGTATACGTATTTATGACCAGCGAGAAGAAAAAATACCTAGCCTAGGTATTGTACAGATGGAAGATGAAGAAACTGGCGAACTAGCACTTATCAACACAAGTTCAAAAAAGATAAGAACAAACTATGAGGTATACTATAAAGAGCGTGTTGCTTACTTTAAAGAAACCTTTAAGCGCAGTGGTGCCGGTGTTATAGATGTACGTACAGATGAAAGCTATGTGAAAAAGCTACTCGGATACTTTAAAAGACGTGGCTAGTAGCGATAAAAACCCCAAAGAGAAATACCTAATGAATACCTCAAGACAACATAACTTTAATACAGCTGGCATATCTAAGTCTGCCTTGTTTGTGTTTTTCTTGATTTGCTTTCTTTTTGCCACATCGTCTCAAGCTCAAGATGATGTGCGTGCCACCATAGATTCTACAAGTATTCTTATAGGGCAACAAATTAATTACAAGATTGAAGTTCTTGCAAATGATGGTGAGGCGGTGGTTTTTCCAGAGGGCCAAACTTTTAATCCTCTTGAGGTTATAGAAAGTTATAAGATTGACACCGCAAGCTCGACATCTGCAAGAGTAAAGCTTATAAAGAGATATGGTTTAACACAGTTTGATAGTGGTCGCTATGTCATCCCAAAGCAAAAAATAATCATAGGGACTAAAACTGTAGAGACAGATACTTTTCTAGTAGAAGTAAACAATGTTGTACTAGACACTGTAAACCAAGGTCTTTATGATATTAAACCTATTATAGAGTTACCTAGAGACTATAGCAAGTGGTGGAAGTACCTGTTATGGATCATCCCAGTACTTATTGCCATCGCCTTGTTTTTATGGTTCTTACTACGTCGTCATAAAAAACAAAAAGAGGCAGAAAAATATGTGCCTCCTTTTGAGCAAGCTATTGCAACACTCAACGCACTAGATCAAGAAGATTATATCGCTCAAGCAAAATATAAAGAGTACTACACTGTACTTACAGATGCCATACGTCGCTACTATGATGAGAAGGTATATGATCGTGCTATGGAGAGCACAACAGATGAGCTCATTGCCCGTCTTGAGATGGAGCGCGACAGTGGTCACATTGACTTCAGCAGGGAGACTATTGTAAAGCTTAAAGATATTTTTAAACGTGCAGACCTTATAAAATTTGCACGTGTAAATCCGCCAGAGGGTAAGGCGCAAGCAGACCGTCTTAGTGTAGAAGAAATAGTAAAAGAAACTAAAGAAGCACTACCACCTCCTACTGTAGAAGAACTTATGAAGCAGGAGGATTATAGAGAAGCGCTTTCGCGAAAGCGTAAAAGAAAACTATGGCTTACCGCAATAGGTGGTGTTCTGGCCATCTTACTTGTAGCAACCACCGTAGGTATAGTTGTTAAGGGGTATAGTGAGGTTAAAGATTTTGTTTTCGGAAATATGACCCGTGAGCTTGCCGAAGGTACTTGGATTACCAGTGAGTATGGAGCGCCATCTATGATTGTAAGTACACCAAAGGTTCTTACAAGACAAGAAGTGGCATTACCACCAGAGGCGCAAGGGCAAATGGAGGCAACCTCATTTGCGTGGTCTACAGTACCAGCAAATGTTTCTATACTCGTATTTCAATTCAAATTTCCAGAAAACGCCGAAGTAAAAGTAGAGCAGCTCATTGCAAATCAACTTGCGATGTTTGAGCAAAACGGCTTCTCTGCAGATGTGGTGAAGAATGAAAAGTTCAAAACGCCTAATGGTGCTGAAGGTCTTAAAACCTTTGGAAAAGGAACTCAAATTATAGACGAAGAAAAGGAAATGATGGACTCTGGTGAGTATGCATTTTTAACTTTTCAGTCAGAAAGTGTGATTCAGCAATTATTTATAAGCTGGCACGATGAAGATCCTTATGGTAAACAAATCGCAGAGCGCGTGATGCAAAGTGTAGAACTGCAAGCAAAAGAAGAAGAGAAGTAATGCTAAGCAATTTTGAATTTTCAAATCCTGAGTTTTTCTGGTTGTTTCTTGCACTGCCAGTGGCAATCGCTTGGTACTTATGGAAACGCAAGAAGCAAACACCTGCGGTAAAAATATCTAGCATTAAAGGTTTTAAAACGAGCACTAGCATTTTACCTAAACTCAGACCGCTTCTATTTATTTTGAGACTAGCGGCTCTTAGTCTTATTATAGTGGCACTCGCTAGACCGCGTAATGTAGAGGTATCTACTAAGACTAAAACCACAAAAGGTATAGATATCGTAATCGCGATAGACGTATCTGCCAGTATGCTGGCAAAAGATTTACGTCCTAATAGACTGGAAGCACTTAAAAAAGTAGCCTCAAGTTTTATAAATGGCCGTCCTAACGATCGTATAGGACTAGTAGAGTATGCAGGTGAGAGTTTTACAAAAACACCTATCACGAGTGATAAGAGTATTGTACTAAGTGCGCTTAAAGGCATACAGTACAACAGCATTATAGAAGGAGGAACCGCTATAGGTATGGGGCTAGCAACGGGTGTAAACCGCATTAAAGACAGCAAAGCATTAAGCAAGGTTATCATATTAATGACAGATGGTGAGAATAATGCAGGACAGATAGACCCACGTATCGCAGCAGAGCTCGCTCAAGAGTTTGGCATTAAAGTATACACCATCGGGATGGGTACAAACGGTACGGCACTATCACCTTATGCTCGTAACCCTAACGGTACATTTGTGTATGAAAATATACAAGTTACTATAGATGAAGAGCTACTAGAAGAAATCGCCGAAACCACAGGAGGTCAATATTTTAGAGCGACTAACAACAAGAAACTTCAAGAAATCTATGACGAGATAGATAAACTTGAACGTACCGATGTAGAAGAGTTTAAGTATACAAATTATGAGGAAAAGTACAGGCCTCTAGTTTTACTAGCTGGATTGTTACTTATGATTGAGTTATTATTAAAGTATACTGTTTTTAAGAGTTTTGTATAAATAATATATGCTTTTGTAAAAGGCACCTATGTATCTATTAGAAGAAAAAATATGGTTTTGGTTACTGCTCGCTATACCTGCGGTGATACTCTTATATATGGGGGTATTAATCTGGCAGCGCAGTGCTCAAAAGAAATTTGCAAGCGCAAATCTTCTTAAAAAATTAAGCCCAGATAGATCTTATTTTAAGCCAGGTCTTAAGGTCCTTATGATCTGTATTGCCATTGCATTTTTAGTTGTAGGTCTTGTTAACCCAAAAATGGGTACTAAACTTGAGACCGTAAAGCGCGAGGGAGTAGATGTGGTGTTTGCCATAGACGTTTCAAAATCTATGCTAGCAGAAGATATAGCACCAAATAGAATTGAAAAATCAAAACAACTAGTTACTCAAATCATCAACAGTCTGGGTAGCGACCGTATAGGGATTATAGCCTATGCAGGAAGTGCATACCCACAACTACCTATCACGACAGATTACAGTAGTGCTAAGCTATTTTTAAGCCAGATGAATACAGATATGCTCTCTAGCCAGGGTACGGCCATAGGAGAAGCTATAGAACTTGCAAAAACCTATTATAATGATGAGGAGCAAACTAATCGTGTGCTGTTTATCATATCAGATGGTGAGGATCACGTGGGAGAAGCATCGAGCCTAGCAGAACAAGCAAATAAAGAAGGTATACGCATTTTTACCATAGGCGTAGGTAAAACCGAAGGTGGCCCCATACCTCTCAAGCGCAATGGCATTGTACAATCTTATAAGAAAGATCAAAACGGAGAGACCGTAATCACACGTCTAGACGAGGCTACTCTTAAGGCTATTGCAGAGCAGGCTAATGGTGAATATATAGACGGCAACAGCACTGCCACAGTGGTAGAAACGGTACAGAATTTGCTCAATGGTATGGACAAAAAAGAATTTGAAGCCAAGCAGTTTGCAGATTTTAAAGATCAGTTTCAATGGTTTTTAGGCGCAGGATTACTGTTCTTATTTTTAGATATATTTCTATTAGACCGTAAGACTAATTGGCTCAAAAAGTTAAACCTTTTTAATGATAACTAAGCAATGAAAAAGTTACTTACACTGGCGCTCGCCACACTAGCTTTTACTGCCATAGCTCAAGAAAAAGCAAAAGAAGGAAAGACACTTCAAAATCCGCTGGCGGGTGAGGCTAGAGAGTATATTCTAGAAGGCACGGAAGCAATGATAAACCAAGAAGGTGGCGTTGTAGATTTTGACGCTTTCGCGAAAGCGGAATCAAATCTAAGAGCAGCCATCTCGCTCACACCAGAGAGTGTACCTGCAAAATATAATGCAGGAAACAATTATTACAAAAACAAAAAGTGGGAAGAAAGCACAAGTGCGCTAGCAAGAGCAGCATCTGTTGCCCAAACTAAAAAAGAAAAGCACAAAGCATATCACAACCTAGGTAATGCACTCTTTCAACAAGAACAATGGGATGGAGCTGTAGAAGCCTATAAAAATGCCCTACGCGCAGATCCTACAGACGAAGAAACACGCTATAATTTACAACTTGCCAAAAAAGAAAAGGAAAACAATGGCGGTGGTGGTAGCGATAATGACGACCAAGAAAACCAAGACGAAAACCAGGACAAAGACGAAAATAAAAAAGACGACAAAGGAGAAGGAGATAAAAAAGAGGGAGAAGACGGCGACAAGGAAGAAACAGACGATAAGGGCGAAGAAAAAGAAGACGAGGGAGAGCAGAAAGAAGATGATAAAGGAGACCCTAAAGACAAAGACAAAAAGCAAGATGGTGGCGAGGGTGAAGAAGATAAAAAACAACCACCACCGCAACCTAAGCAAGGGCAATTATCTCCTCAACAAGTGCAAAGTTTACTAAAAGCGATGCAAGACCAAGAGAAAAAAACCCAAGAAAAGATAAATGCGCAGAAGGTAAAAGGTGCAAAAGTAAAAACGGAGAAAGACTGGTAATGAAGATGAAATCAAACATAGTTTACCTGTTTCTACTCATAGGGACAGTTTTATTTGCGCAAGACGTTCAGTTCAATGCAAAGTTGAGCAAGAATAGACTAGGTGTAAATGAGCGTTTACGTGTAGATTTTATAATGAACCAAGATGGAGATAATTTTAGAGCTCCTAGTTTTGAAGGTTTTAGCGTGGTAGGTGGCCCTAGCCAGACTACAAGTAGGCAGTGGGTAAATGGTAAGAGTAGTTTTTCAAAAACATATTCTTATGTATTATCACCCACTAAGCGTGGTAACCTTGAGATAGGCCAGGCAGAAATAACAGTAGGGGGTCAAGTCTATAAATCACCACCTGTACCAGTTACGGTTACTGCCGCTGTAGAGGTCCCAAAAGACCCAAATGACCCTACTTATCTGGCAAAAGAAAAAGTACATCTCGTGGCAGAGGTTTCAAAAAACAGCCCTTATCTTAATGAAGCATTTACTATTGTTTACAAGCTTTATGTCTCAAAAGAGACAAGTGTAAATAACTGGCGCGAGCTTGACTCACCAAAGTTTGCAGACTTCTGGAGTCAAAGCGCAGACGAGAAGCAGTTTAAAATTTATGAAGGCAAGTATAAAGGAGAAGATTATCGCTATGTTATCTTAAGACGTACTGTGCTCTACCCTCAAAAAACAGGAAAGCTAGAAATAGAACCTTTAAGTCTAAGTGTTGCCGTAAGTGTCCCTACTAACCGCCGTGACATCTTTGGACGTATACTTAGTAAAAGTGCAAATATTACAGTAAGCGCTCCTATAAGAACGGTAGATGTAAAACCATTACCAGATGCTGGCAAACCAGATTACTTTTCTGGTGCTGTAGGTGAGTTTGACTTTAAGGTCACCTCAACTAAGGATACACTAGATGCAGGAGAGGCTTTTCAGCTCAAGTTACAAGTACAAGGAAGAGGAAATCTCAAACTTTTTGAGTTGCCTAAGCCTAATTTACCAAGTACACTAGAAGTATATGAGCCAGAAAATAGCGATAAAATACGTACTAATCTTGCCGGTATGAGCGGCCTTAAGGAAGATACGTATACAGTTGTACCACAGTTTAAGGGCAGTTACCCCATACCACCACTTTCATTTACGTACTTTAACCCTAAGACCAAGTCTTACGAACGTATCACCTCACAAGAGCGTGTGATTACAGTAGAAAATGGACCTACAGACACTGCAAGTGCAATATCTGACACTAATGATACAAAGCAGCAGCAAGTCGTTGCTTCAAATAATCAATTTCAGTACATAAAGACAACAGCAAACCTTAAACCAGTAACGCAAGAAAAGTTCTTTAAGAGCACACTATTTTGGATGCTTAGTCTACTTCCATTTTTATTGATTCCTATAGCTATACTTGTGCGCAAAAAGAAGGAATCTTATGCAAATGATGTCACGGGTAATAGAATACGCAAGGCAGATAAGCTTGCTAGAAAATTTCTCGCTACAGCAAAGAAAAACCTAGGTAGTCAAAAAGAGTTTTACATCGCAATGGAGCGTGCACTACACAACTACCTTAAAGCAAAACTTAACATTACAACCAGTGAGATGTCTAAAGATCGCATAACAAGATTACTTAAAGAACGTGATGTAGATCAAAACACCACAATAGAGTTTATAAGTCTTCTAGAAAGTTGCGAGTTTGCTAGATATACCCCAGCCAGTAGTGTGGCAATGCAGCAAGATTACGATAAAGCTGTGAGAGTTATAAGTGCCATAGATAAACAATTATAAGATGAGAGACCTGATTACATACATCGCGGTAACTGTACTTATGCTTGCAGTTACACCTGTTATAGCTCAAACTCCAGAGCAATATTTTGAAACTGCAAATGCACACTATGCAGAGGGCAGGTATCAAGAAGCTATAGATGATTATAAAAAGATATTAGACAGCAATCAAGAAAGCGCCGCCGTATACTATAACCTTGCAAATGCACATTTTAAACTAAATAATGTAGCGCCTAGCATTTACTATTACGAGAAAGCAAAGCAACTTGCTCCAGCAGATAGTGACATAAAAAACAATGCTTCATTTGCAGATAAGATGAAGATAGATGCCATAACACCATTGCCAGAAAACACACTTCAAAAATGGTTTAACAGCATTGTCAATATTATGACTACAGACGGCTGGGCATATGCTACAGTCGCATTTGTATTCTTATTTGTAATACTATTTATAAGCTACTACTTTTCTGTAGCCTCTGGCAAGAAACGTTTATTTTTTGTGAGTTCGGTGACAAGTTTGCTTCTTGCCCTCTTATCACTTGTGTTTGCTTATAACGCTTTCGCGAAAATTTCTAAAGACAACCCAGCTATCGTATTTGCTGCAACTTCTGAAGTAAAGAGCGAGCCAAACTTAAAAAGCACACAAGCTTTTATTCTACACGAAGGAACTAAGGTGATGATTCTTGAAACAGTAGATAACTGGAACAAGATAAAACTAGCAGATGGTAAAACTGGCTGGATTCCTACGACAGATGTAAGAGCGTTGTAGTTATTTGTTCTACTTTTGTTATTCTAGGTATTATAAGTAACTTATAGCAAGTCTACTTTAATTCTATTTATTTTTTTAAAACAAAGCACATTATCACAATTATTGCTAGTTTTATTACTAATTAAAAAAACAACCGTTGTTTAAGGCAATCTCTTTATATGCACTCGCCTTTATGATGTCCTTCTCTATAATAGGACCATCATTTATAGCACTCTTTGAATCAGACAGCTCTATTGAGATTGTTCAAGATATTGAAGAGGAACAAAGTGAGTCTAAAAAAGAGCTAGAAGAATATGAGAAGTTCCTTACAGACGACCTCAGTTTTTCTATTATACGTACAGATGATCCTGTACTAGCTTTTTATTGCTACCTAGACAGTTCTTACGGCCACATTAAAGATGTGAGCTCTCCCCCACCAGATTACGTATAAAGATTACTTCATCTTTTGAGTACTTTGTGTTAATGTCACCCATTACTCTTTTCGCGAAAGCGTTATTACTTTTTAAATCATCGCCTTGTCCAACTATGGAGGGGTATTATCTTATTAATTATGTTCAAATATTTAAAAAACGACTTACCCGCTAGTGTCGTTGTATTTTTTGTTGCTTTACCACTATGTCTTGGTATTGCACTTGCCAGTGGCGCACCACTATTTTCTGGTCTTATAGCCGGTATTATAGGAGGTATTGTAGTAGGAGCCTTGAGTGGCTCTCAAATAGGTGTAAGTGGTCCTGCAGCAGGGCTGGCTGCCATTGTACTTACTGCTATTGGCGCTCTAGGAGGTTATGAAAACTTCTTGGTAGCCGTAGTATTAGGAGGTGTAATACAGCTTGTTTTTGGATTCTTAAAAGCAGGAATTATCGGCTATTACTTTCCGTCTTCTGTAATTAAGGGAATGCTTACGGGTATAGGTATTATTATTATTTTCAAGCAAATTCCTCACTTTTTTGGGTATGATGCAGATCCTGAGGGAGACTTTGCTTTCTCGCAAATGGATGGAGAAAACACCTTATCTGAACTAGGAAACATCGCAGGCTCTATAAGTATAGGAGCTACACTTATAGGAGTTATTGCGCTCGCTATTCTTATTTTATGGAGCAACGTGCTTTCTAAAAAAGGAAAGTTTTTCCAGCTAGTACAAGGACCTCTTGTTGCCGTAGCCGTTGGAATCATCTATTATGTAAGCACAATGGGAACAGATTATGCCATTAGTGCAGAGCACTTAGTGAGTGTACCTGTACCAGATAGTGTAGACAGCTTTATAGGGCAATTTGCTTTTCCAAACTTTGGCGCAATTACAAACCCAGCTATATGGGTAACAGCATTTACTATAGCACTTGTTGCGAGTCTTGAGACACTTCTATGTGTAGAAGCAACAGATAAACTAGATCCAGAAAAAAGAGTAACACCTACTAACAGAGAGCTTCTTGCTCAAGGTACAGGTAACATTTTATCTGGTATGATAGGAGGACTACCAGTAACACAAGTAATCGTAAGATCGTCTGCAAACATACAGTCTGGTGGTAAGACAAAGATGGCAGCTATTATACACGGTTTTTTATTGTTAATCTCTGTGATTCTAATCCCTACCTTACTTAACAAAATACCTCTTTCTGTACTTGCGGCTATATTACTTATTGTAGGGTATAAACTTGCAAAACCAGCTACTTTTAAAGCAATGTGGAAAGCAGGATGGAAACAATTTGTACCGTTTATTGTGACCGTAGTAGGTATCTTCTTTATCGATCTTTTATGGGGTATAGGACTTGGTCTTGCCGTAGGTATCGTAGTAGTACTTTACAAGAGTTACAAGAACTCGCACTTCTTAAACAAAGAAGATATAAGTAACGGTACTCAAAAAATGAAAATGACCCTTGCCGAGGAGGTTACTTTCTTTAACAAAGGAGCCATCTTAAAGGAACTTGACAACCTTCCAGAAAACTCTTACCTTGAACTAGATGTACGTAAAACAAGATTCTTAGATAACGATATTATAGAGATACTAGAAGATTTTGCTCTTAAAGCAAAGAGCCGAAACATCAATATCAAGCTTATCTCAGAACGTGGTATCGTAGAGAACCCACCTAGTTATATTGAGTTTTTTAAACTAAGACCTAAAACAGCATAACAAAATATTAATGATCACATTTTTGTGATATACAACATACTATTATGAAAACATTTAATAAAGCTATACAAGACGCTACGACACCTCAAGGTGCATTAGATATTTTAAAAGAAGGAAATAAAAGATTTGTTGCTGCAAAAGCAGCAGATAGAAACCTACTAGATCAAGTAAAAGATACTACTGGTGGACAATGGCCACACTCTGTAGTACTAAGCTGTATAGACTCTCGCGTACCTGCAGAGCTTGTTTTTGATCAAGGTATAGGTGATATCTTTAGCGCACGTGTAGCGGGTAACATCGTAAACGAAGATGTACTAGGTAGTATTGAGTACGGATGTAAAGTTGCTGGGTCAAAACTCGTAGTCGTATTAGGTCATACTATGTGTGGTGCTGTAAAAGGCGCTTGTGACGATGTACAACTAGGTAACATCACCGCATTATTATCAAAAATACGTCCAGCTGTACACGCAGTAGAGGAGCCTAAAGATGCTGCAGACCGCACTAGTGCAAATAAGACATTTGTAAACGATGTGGTTACAAAAAATGTACACTTAACGATTGAAAAGATGCGCGCAGATAGCCCACTTCTTACCGAAATGGAAAATGACGGTGACATCAAGATAGTAGGAGGCGTTTATGACATCTCAAACGGCGAAGTAACATTTGTATAGTAAAACCGCTTTCGCGAAAGCGTAACTAATAACAGTATACGCTTCATACAAACTAAAATGTTAAATTAGTAGGGTGGTTCCGTTAAGAAGCCACCCTATTTTTATGCAAAGAATTAACTTTCTATTTTGACACCAACCTAACCATTATGAAAAACTTCTTTAAACACCTTAAAGGCGATGCCTTTGGAGGAATTACAGCAGGTATTGTAGCCTTACCACTAGCACTCGCCTTTGGTGTGTCTTCTGGTCTTGGACCAAGTGCCGGATTATATGGTGCTATTTTTATAGCATTTTTTGCTGCACTTTTTGGAGGAACTCCTACTCAAATCTCGGGACCTACTGCTCCTATGACCGCAGTGAGTATGGTGGTTATCGCGGGTATTATTGCAACTTTTGATGGCGATGTAGATAAGGCACTACCGGCTATACTCACCGTATTTTTACTTGCAGGTCTCTTCCAGATTGTACTGGGAGTAATGGGCATAGGTAAATACATAAAATACATCCCCTACCCTGTTGTATCTGGATTTATGACCGCTATAGGTGTGATGATTCTTATCACGCAACTTTTACCAGCTGTCGGGTATTATCCTAATCAAGATGAAAGTTATGTAGATAGTTTTAAACCACAGGCGCAAGAAATTGTGCTCGATAAGATTTTACAAGACGAAGCAGGTGAAGGTCTTTTGGTTTTAGAAAACTTTGAAGAAACCATACGCAGAGCAAAACTTACAGACGATACCGACATTTACAAGGAGGCCGTAACTCTTGCAAAAGCATCTTCTTCTGGGGTGGTAGGTACTTTTAAAGTAATGGGACGCGCCTTGCAAAACATAAACTGGATAGAGCTTGCGCTAGCGCTTGCCACGATTTTTATTATTTACGGTTTTAAACGCATAACAACCGTTGTACCTAGTACGCTTGTCGCTCTGCTCGTAGTGTCTGGAGTAGCATATGTTGCACCTTTTGAATACCGAGCAATTCAAGAAATCCCAAGTGGGTTTCCCGTACCTAAGCTTTCTATCATTACCGATTTTAAGTTTAGCATCATATCTCCATATATACTCACGGCACTGTCGCTTTCGTTTCTTGGAGCAATAGATTCGCTGCTTACCTCTGTTGTAGCAGATAATATGACGAAGACTAGACATAAGCCTAACAAAGAACTTATAGGTCAAGGTATAGGAAATACCATCGCTTCCTTCTTTGGCGGGATTCCTGGAGCAGGTGCAACCATAAGGACGGTAGTAAATATTAACTCTGGTGGTAAAACCAAGTTATCAGGAATGATTGCTGGTGTATTACTCCTTTTTATACTCCTAGCCCTAGGCCCTATCGCTTCACAAATACCAGCAGCAGTACTTGCAGGTATACTTATTACCGTAGGTATAGGAGTGATGGATTACAAAGGTCTTAAAGCCATCCCTAACCTTCCTAAGGATTTAAAGATGGGACCTATTAAACTAAGTTCTGAGGTGATTATAATGCTTGTGGTTCTTGTGCTATCTGTAGTGTGGGACCTAGTGGCTGCAGTAGGAATTGGTCTTGTGTTATCGTGTCTTATGTTTATGAAGAAGATGGGTGACTTTACCGCTAGACAGTCTAAAGTTTTTGACCTACGCGCCGCCGAAAAGAATAAAGTATTATGGAGTGACGAACTTATTTTTCCAGATCATCTCAAGGAGGAGGTATTTATAAAGCACCTTCGTGGGCCGTTATTCTTTGGGTATACGAGTGACTTTTCTGCACTTACTAAGCAAATACCTGCAACAGCATCAGATGTTATCTTGCGTATGGGGCGTGTTCCTTATGTAGATCAGTCTGGTGTATATGCGATAGAAGACACGATTCTCCAACTTAACCAAGGCGGAATTAATGTGCATATTGTAGGCCTTAGAAAACAGCCTAAGTATATGCTAGAACGTATTAAAATCATCCCTGAGTTAATACCAGAAACAGAGGTTTATGACACTTTTGAAGAGTGCATCAATTCTCTTAACACTCAGGTAAAAGACAGATATTAAATAGATGATGTGGGGTGTAATTACGCTTTCGCGAAAGCGTAACTATCAACATTACTAAATACTAGAAGAGTCGTCTGTTTCAGTCGGCTCTTTTTCTTTATCTGGGTTATAAATATCCTCATCTTTGGCAGTTTTTATAATTGCCGGAAGTAATGCAGGAGCAAGTGGCTGTACGATAGGATATAAAATAGACTCTTCTTTATTATCATCACCTATGAGACTTATCTGGCGGTCTGCTGCATCTATAAACATAAGAACCACACTTAGTAAAAAGGCAAATTTTATAACAGCAAATGCAGCGCCTAGCAGCTTGTTTACAATACCTAGCATTGCAAAATTTGCAACTTTAGTAAGCAACTTTCCTGCGAGCGATACCACTAAAACAATAATTACAAATGTTATTGCAAATGAGGTAAGCTTTATAATTTGCTCTCCCCACGCCGTTTTCTCAACAAGCCAGTCTGCCACATAATATGAGAAATGTATGGCTCCATAAATACCTGCAATAAGACCTACCAGTGAGGCAAGTTCTACAAAAAAGCCTTTACGTATCCCTTGTACTAAACCTAGAATCAAAATGATCCCAAAAACGATGTCTATTGTGTTCATATGGCTAAGATAAGTTTTTTACAGATTAATGAATTTTGATATTGTGCAAGTAGCTCACCTACGCATTGTATCTTTGTTATCTTACACTTGATGGATATCTTAACTTGTAAGACCCATCATTATTTTCGTAATAAAATAGGATCACAACTGCGGGACTAAACTCCCGATGATGCACATTTATGGCAAGAGACGAGCAACTTAAAGAGAGATATGAAGCGGTAGTACAAAAACTAGCCGACCGCTTTGCAGAGGGAGATACGGGAGCGATGGATCTAGACAGCATTATATACCTCATAGGTATACAAGAGCTAGGGCAACTAGATAAAACCTTTAAGAAGGATGAAAAGATGAACTTGATGCATATAGCCATATGCCGTTTACTAGAACCTTTTGGGTACTACCAGTACGATTATGATGATCCAGATGGATGGCCGCATTACAAAGTACTAGAAGCCTTACCACCACTTAAAGCTGGTGAGCAACAAATACTTATGAAAGATGCCATCGTGCAGTACTTTTTAGAAAAAGGACTTATTTCTTAAATCTTACTAATAGCAAACTCAGATTTTGTGGGTGTTTATTTTCGCACGCTCTTTTTAAGGCTACACCCCAATTTTATTCTTAAATTTGCGCTTTCCTTTTAGAGGGTAAAATCATCCGT
Source organism: uncultured Dokdonia sp. (assembly GCF_947496725.1). Lineage (GTDB taxonomy): Bacteria > Bacteroidota > Bacteroidia > Flavobacteriales > Flavobacteriaceae > Dokdonia. The sequence goes on along the minus strand of NZ_CANMDS010000002.1, from coordinate 559,123 downwards.
TATGTTAGATAAAATCAAAGAACACATTGAAAAAGTAAAGGCCTTTAATGCCCAAACTTTAGAAGAGGTAGAGGCGTTCAGAATTAAGTATTCTGGAAAGAAAGGGCTCGTTAATGATTTTATGGCAGATTTTCGCAATGTGCCTAATGAGATGAAGCGCGAGTATGGACAGGTAATTAACACCCTTAAAGCGAGTGCTCTTGAAAAAGTAAACGAGCTTAAAGAAAAGCTAGAAGGCGCCGAAGAAGAAACGGCTACCGGAGATTTATCACGTCCAGGTGAACCTATTGAAATAGGAGCACGCCACCCTATCTCTATTGTAAAAAATCAAATTATTGATATTTTTTCTCGCATAGGTTTCAACGTTTCTGAAGGTCCAGAAATAGAAGATGACTGGCATAACTTTACTGCCTTAAATCTTCCTGAGTATCACCCAGCACGTGATATGCAGGATACCTTCTTTATTCAAACAGATCCAGACGTATTATTACGCACGCATACCTCATCTGTACAGGTGAGATATATGGAAAATAACAAACCACCTATACGTACAATCTCTCCAGGTCGTGTATATCGTAACGAGGCTATAAGTGGTCGTTCACACTGTTTCTTTCACCAGGTAGAAGGATTATACATAGATAAAGACGTATCATTTGCAGATCTTAAACAAACACTGCAGTACTTCACTACAGAGATGTTTGGAAAAAGTAAAATACGTTTACGTCCATCATACTTCCCATTTACAGAGCCTAGTGCAGAGGTAGACGTATACTGGGGTCTTGAGACAGAAACAGATTACAAAATGACAAAAGGAACCGGATGGCTTGAGATTATGGGCTGTGGTATGGTAGATCCTAATGTACTTGAAAACTGTGGTATTGATTCAAAAGAGTACAGTGGCTTCGCATTTGGTATGGGTATAGATCGTATTGCACTATTATTACACCAGATCTCAGACATTAGAATGCTTAGTGAGAACGATGCTCGTTTCTTAGAGCAGTTTAAATCTGCTTTTTAAAGTCATACTATCCCCTCGAGCGCAGTCGTGGGAAACATCATTTCTTTATTAAATAGGTCTTTACTGCGCTTGACCAGATTAGAGCTATGCGCAAAGACATTATCATACCAGAAGTAAAAGACGTTTATATCGCTGCTGTGCAAGAAATGCACGAGGAGTTTAAAACACTAGACTGGAATGCATATATCATAAACGATGGCCTAGCACCACTCGAGATGGTACTTCTTACCGTACAAGGCTATAATGATAAGCAAATGACCACGCACACGCGTCACACCATAAAAGTGCTACCAGCAAAGGGGTTTGCAAAGATTGAGTTTATGCAAGAAGATATCTTTAAGCTTGATAACTTCTATTCGGTTACATATTTTCTAGATAACAAGATGTATGAGAAGCGTTTTGAGTTTCCTGCACATACCATAAAAGCAGAAAGCGCCGTAGCGCTTCCTGTAATGGATAAAGATGGTGTACTAGCAGTGTAACTTTTTATGCTTTCGCGAAAGCGTAACACCACAACTTAATTAAGCTTCTCTGTAAGCTTTTTAAATACCTTCTTAGGGTCTTTTCCTTTATAGAGAATACAATGCACGGCCTCGATAATTGGAATTTTAGCTTGTTTTTCGCGAGACTCATTAAGTTCTAAAGCACTTTTTGCTGCATAATAGCCTTCGGCTATCATAGACATTTCCATCTGTGCGCTTTTTACCGTGTAGCCCTTCCCTATCATATTACCGAACATTCTGTTACGGCTAAAGACAGAATAACCCGTCACTAATAAATCTCCTAAATAAGCAGAGCCATTAATGTCTCTCTTCATCTTATGAGCACGTTTTACATAACGTTTAATCTCACGTATAGCGTTACTCATTAACAACGCTTGAAAGTTATCTCCGTAGCCTAATCCGTGTGCAATACCAGCCGCGATGGCATAAATATTTTTGAGCGTAGCAGCATACTCAATCCCGATAATGTCATCACTAGTGGTACATTTTATATAATCACTAGATAGGTTTTTTGCCACCAGCTTTGCATTTTCTTTATCTGCACAAGCTATTGTAAGATATGACAAGCGCTCAAGCGCCACCTCCTCTGCGTGACAAGGGCCAGCAATAACGCCTATATTTTCAAAAGGTATGTTATATACATTGTGAAAGTGATCACCCACCAGCTTACCACTCTCTGGCATTATACCTTTTATAGCAGAAATAATGAGTTTATTTTCTAAAGAAGCCGTGAGCTTTGCTAGCTCACCGCCTATAAAAGCAGATGGCACTGCAAAGATGACTACATCTGCATAAGCAACAATCTCGTTTATATCATTACTTAACTTAAGTTGTTCTGGCTTAAACTCTACAGAGCTTAGGTAACTTGGGTTATGCTCTTCGCGTTTGATGTGCTCAAGTGCGTAGTTACTGCGCATATACCAGCCTACAGTCTCTAGGTTTTCACATAGCATTTTTACAATAGCGGTCGCCCAGCTTCCTCCTCCTATAACTCCAAATGTGGGTTTACTCATCATCTGTATTTTATGTCTTAATTATGCTAGTTACTTTTTCATCACGTTGCCTACCTTTTCTGGTAGTACCTCGTAGCCCATATTATATAATGTGAACCCAAAGATATCTGCATACTGCTCAATAGTTTTTGCTACTGGCGTACCAGCACCGTGACCAGCGTCTGTCTCAATACGTATAAGTACTGGGGCATCTCCTGCTTGCTTTTCTTGAAGCTCTGCAGCAAATTTAAATGAGTGAGCAGGTACTACACGATCATCGTGATCTCCCGTAGTAACCATTGTTGCAGGGTATGACGTTCCCGCTTTTACATTGTGTACTGGAGAATACCCTTTAAGATATTCAAACATTTCTTTACTATCCTCTGCTGTACCATAATCATATGCCCATCCTGCACCTGCTGTAAAGGTGTGGTAACGTAACATATCCATTACACCTACTGCTGGTAATGCTACTTGCATAAGATCTGGACGTTGTGTCATTGTTGCTCCTACAAGTAAACCTCCGTTAGAACCACCGCGTATTGCTAAGTACTTTTTTGAGGTGTATTTGTTATCAATAAGATACTCTGCGGCTGCAATAAAATCATCAAAGACATTTTGCTTTTGCATTTTAGTTCCTGCATCGTGCCATTTTTTACCATATTCACCACCACCTCTTAAGTTAGGCACTGCATACACTCCACCTTGCTCCATCCACACAGCATTTGCAATGCTAAAGCTAGGTGTAAGACTTACATTAAAACCTCCGTAAGCATATAAAATAGTAGGGTTCTTGCCATTGAGCTCAGTTCCCTTTTTATATGTGATAATCATAGGCACTTTAGTACCATCTTTTGAGTTATAAAACACCTGCTTGCTCTCGTAAGCTTCTGGGTCAAAATCTATATCTGGCTTGATAAATAATTCTGAGGTACCAGATGCGATGTCGTATTTATAAATGCTCCCTGGCGTTTTATAGTTTGAAAAACTATAGTACAATTCTTTTTCGTCTTTTTCTGCGCCAAAACCTCCTACGCTTCCTACTCCTGGTAATTCTACATCGCGCACTAGCTTACCGCTGTAGTCATACTGTTTTACCTTTGAAACTGCATCTACCATATAACGTGCAAAAAATGATCCTCCTCCAGTACTTGGGCTCAATACATTTTCTGTTTCTGGTATAAAATCTACCCAGTTTTCTGGTGTAGGGTTAGATGCTTCTACCGTTACAACACGCATATTGGGCGCATCAAGATTAGTTGCTATAAAAAGCTTGCTTCCTACGTTTTCCATCACGTAGCTATCAGAATCTTCGTGACCAAGTATGATTACAAAGTCACTACCTGACTTAGTAAGATCTTTCATAAATAACTTTCCTCCAGAGGTAGAGCTACGAGCGCTCACAAGCAGGTAGCGGTTATCCTTTGTCACACTTCCACCTACATAACGGTGTTTCTCTGCAGCTGTCCCGCCAAAGATGAGCTTATCTGTAGACTGTGCTGTACCTAATTTATGATAGTATAATTTATGCTGATCTGTTTTTGCCGATAGTTCGCTGCCCTTAGGCTTATCATAACTAGAGTAATAAAAACCTTCATTTTTATACCAAGACATTCCTGAGAATTTTACATCTACTAGGGTATCTTCTACAATTTCTTTTTTCTCAGTATCCATTACCAGAATCTTGCGCCAGTCACTTCCTCCCTCAGAAATGGCATAAGCAAGAATAGATCCATCTTCAGAGAAGCTTGCTCCTCCTAAGGAAATAGTACCATCTTCGGCAAAGGTGTTTGGATCTAGAAATACCGTAGCTGTACTAGGATCTTCACCTGTTTTGTAGCGGTAAATTACATATTGATTTTGGAGTCCGTCGTTTTTATAGAAGTACGTATAATCACCTTCTTTAAAAGGTGAACCTACTTTCTCATAGTTCCATAAAGTAGCGAGTCTATCTTTAAGCTCTGCTCTAAAAGGAATATTCTTGAGGTAGTCTTGCGTAGTGTTGTTTTCACGCTTTACCCAGTCCATTGTTTCCTCACTGCGATCGTCTTCTAGCCAGCGATAAGGATCTTGCACTTCTGTGCCAAAATAGGTGTCTACCGTATCTACTTTTTTTGTTTCAGTATAAGTTACAGCCATCGATGTTGATTGTTTTTCGGCGTCTTGATTACAGCTTATTATTGCGGTTGTAGCCAGTGCAAATAGAACTAGTTTTTTCATAACGTGTGGGTGTTTGAATGGAGATTCAAGATACGAGTTATTACGCTTTCGCGAAAGCATAAAAAAACCCACTCAAATAAGTGGGTATAAATATGTTATGGTGCGCACGACCTACACTAAATCCTTGTAATAAGACCAGTTGCGATAAATGAAGTAACCATTGAGGATAGCAACTAGTAAAGCTGGCGCAATATTAGGCGGATCAAGCACTGCGTGAAAGAGCACAATATTTACCGAAATAGGTATAAGTGCTAGTAATGCCGCAGGAAATGCTTTTTTAGTAATAAATAGTACTCCGATAATCGCCTCAAGTCCTCCCACAAGTGGCCACATATAACCACTATCTGTAAATGCCTGAAAAAGATTTGCTGCGCCTACGTTATCACCAAATTCAAAATCTGGCATAAACCAGAAAAATTTATTGAGACCAAAGACAAGTAACATAAGTCCTAGGCCTATTCTTATAATTGTGTGTGCTAATTTCATTATGGTTGGTTTTATTGTTCCTAACCTTAGACGAAGTGAGCAGCACTTAATTACAAGACCTACTCTTTACCGTCTAGCAGCTCTTGAAATTTGATCTTATACCTAGAGAGATGCAAACCATCTATAAGACCGTGGTGTACGTACAAGGCAACAGGCATAGTGTAAACTCCTGGCTCCTTCTGAGTAATCTGGCCGTAAGAAATTTTTGGAACACTGTCTTTTGCTTTAAAGAGTCTTGAATGTGTGATTGCTGTAAAATCCATCCAAGGTATGGCAGAGCAATGCATCACATCATCTGTATTAATAGGCGGAAAAAGCTCATCTGACTCCTTTACACGCTCCACCTCACGCTCTACAGATTTTGTAAAAACCGTCATATCTGCATCGTAAGGAATGTAACTAAACCCAAACGTCTCATTGTCTCTCATAAGCGTAGCGCTCGCGCTTATAGTATCTAGCAAGACCACCTCTCCATTAGGTCTAATGCGGTATCTAAAGTTTTCTATAGCCATAGCCGCCTCAAGAGATTTATGCAGGTAGTACACAAAAAGTGAGATACCCTGCTCTTTTGCTCGTTGCTTTGCAAGTGTCATATCTACTTGCCAGGTGATCCCAAAGTAAGGCTCTTCAAATTGTGAGAAAAACTCAAAATGCTTCTTACGTTTCCAGGTGGTGATGTCTATTTTTTTCAATGCTTGAGGTATTTATCACAAATATAAAAAGTCCCTCGCGATGAGGGACTTTTTATACACTAAGATATGTTAAAGCTGGATTTACACTAGTCCGTTTGCTACTAGGTACTCACCTATTTGCACTGCATTTGTTGCTGCTCCCTTACGAAGGTTATCAGACACAATCCACATATTTACCGTATTCTCTTGTGAGTAATCACGACGTATACGACCTACAAAAACATCATTTTTACCCTCTGCATAAATAGGCATAGGGTACGTATTTGTATCTGGGTTGTCTTGTACAGTTACTCCAGAAGTTTCATTAAGAACCTTACGAATGTCCTTCTCTTCAAAAGGCGCACGCAGCTCTACATTTACAGATTCACTATGTCCTCCTACTACTGGAATACGTACTGCGGTAGCTGTAACAGCTATAGAGCGATCATCTAGTATTTTTTGAGTTTCGTTTACCAGTTTAAGTTCTTCCTTTGTGTATCCATTTTCTTCAAAAACATCACACGCTGGTATGGCGTTGCGGTGTATAGGGTATGGGTATGCCATCTCACCTTTTTCACCCGCATATTCATTTTCTAGTTGCTCTACTGCTTTTACTCCCGTACCAGTAATAGATTGATAAGTAGATATGACTAATCTCTTAATACCGTACTCTCTATGTAAAGGAGACATTGCTAGCACCATCTGTATGGTAGAGCAATTAGGGTTTGCAATAATCTTATCTTCTTTAGTTAGTGAGGTTGCGTTTATTTCTGGCACTACAAGCTTCTTTGTAGGGTCCATTCTCCAGGCAGAGCTGTTATCTATTACTGTTGTGCCTACCTCTGCAAACTTAGGAGCAAACTCCTTTGAGGTGTTTCCTCCAGCAGAGAAGATTGCTATTTGTGGCTTTGCTGCAATGGCATCTTCCATAGAGTGAATCGTGTACTCCTTGTCTTTATAAGTAACCTTTTTACCTACAGAGCGCTCTGAGGCTACAGGTATTAACTCTGTAATTGGGAAATCACGTTCTGCAAGAACTTTTAACATCACTTGGCCTACCATCCCGGTGGCTCCTACTACCGCTACTTTCATAGTATCGTTTTAAAGAGGTTGTTTTAAAAATGAGCTTCGCTTTCGCGAAAACTTTATAGAACGTCAAAGTTAGCACGCATTAACGATTTATAAGCCGTTGAAATCTTAAAAGTTAGTTAGATATATAACAATACATCAAACTTTGTTTTAATTGCATAAAAAAACCACCTTGTTAGATAAACAAGGTGGTTTAAGTTAGAATATAATAGTGTAGCGGTTGCTACGAGTAATTATTTCTTAAGAGAATCTCTGATCTCTTTTAATAAATCAATCTCAGATGGTCCTGGATCTGCTGGAGCTTCTTCTACAACAGGCTTCTTAGTTTTGTTGTAAGCTTTAACCATCATAAATAATACAAATCCTACAATGATTAAGTTTATGATTGCGTTGATCCACTTACCATACATAATTGCATTTTCTGGTGAAGTTACCGTTCCATCTGCTGCTACAACTGCTGCATCAAGTACCACTTTCATATCTGCAAAGTCAATACCACCTGCAAAGTGACCAATAATAGGCATCATTATATCTCCTACAAATCCGTTAATCACAAGTGCTATAGCTCCTGCTAAGATTACTGCGACAGCAAATTCAACAACGTTACCCGTCATTATAAAATTCTTAAATTCTTTTAACATTTTAGTTTGTTTTAAGGTTAATTTTTAAGCAAGGTAAGCAAAAAAAGTAAAGCCTAAAGAAACGTTAATTTTTTTGATGTTAAAAACACTAGTCTCGGAGAACGACACGTTTTACACGCTGACCAACCATTGTAAGTAATTCGTAAGAGATAGACTGCACTTCTTGAGCTAAAGCATCTGCACCTGTTTGTGTTCCAAAAATCTCTACATCATCTCCCTCCTTACAGGCAATGTTTGTAACGTTTACCATAATCATATCCATACAGACGTTCCCAACAAAAGGAGCTTTCTCTCCCGCAATTGTTACGTAACCCACGCCATTGCCGTAGGCTCTAGAAATACCATCTGCGTGACCTATAGGTATTGTAGCGGTTACCATCTTCTCTTTTGCCACAAGGGCTCTGTTATAACCTACACTATCACCTGGGTTGATAATATGTTTTTGTGAGATTACAGACTTAAGACGAGCAACTGGTTTTAAGTTTGCCGTCTCTTCTGGTGCATTACCATATCCGTATAATCCTATACCTGTGCGCACACAATCATAGTGAGCACTGGGATAATTAATAATCCCAGAAGTATTGGTCATATGCATAAATGGTGCATAACCTAATTGGGTCTTTATTTCTTGCGCTATTTCATCAAACTGGGCAATTTGATGTAAAGTAAAGTCGCGCTCATCAAGATCTTCACTAGCCGCTAGGTGTGAGAATAAGGATTTCACCTTTAGATGCTCGGATTTGAGTACGTTTTTGACAATCCAAGGTACATCTTCTGCTGTAAACCCTAACCTATTAAGACCTGTATTAAACTTAAGATGAATGGGATATGCGGTTTGCTTTTTTGCTTTCGCGAAAGCGGAAAACATTTCCAGCATTCTCCTGCTATAAATATTAGGCTCCAAACAGCGCTCTAGCAGCGTTTCAAAATTATCTGGTTGTGGGTGCAGTACTAAAATAGGAGTTGTAACTCCTGCATCTCTCAGCGCAACACCTTCTGAAACGTATGCCACCGCAAAGTAATCTACTTTGAGTTTTTCTAACTCTTGAGCAATCACTTGTGCATCGCTACCATATGCAAATGCCTTTACCACGGCCATCATTTTTACACCTGGCGTTACTTTACTGCGCATATATGCGTAGTTGTGTCTTAATGCACTGAGATCTATTTCTAAACGTGTTATAGCCATCTAGCTAGGGTCTTGAGGAGCCTCTTTTGAAGAAGGTGTTATCTCTTCTGGTTGATCTACATCCATCGTACGGAGACGGTCACGCAGCATTGCCTTATAATATGCAGCTCTAGATAACGGCTCATACTCTTCTGTCTCACCCAGCATCACAATATCTTGCCCCTGTGCTTTTCTATAACTGTATTGTGCTAGATTACCTGTGCGAGTACAAACTGCGTGTACCTTAGTCACATACTCTGCTGTTGCCATAAGGTTAGGCATAGGCCCAAAGGGGTTTCCTTTAAAATCCATATCAAGTCCAGCAACGATTACTCTTATGCCTCGGTTTGCAAGATCATTACAAACCTTTACAATCTCATCGTCAAAAAACTGTGCTTCATCTATACCTACCACATCACAATCATCTGCAAGAATAGGAATATTTGCTGCTGCTGGTACAGGTGTAGATCGTATCTCATTTGAGTCGTGAGAGACTACCATTTCTTCATCATAGCGCACGTCTACCGCAGGTTTGAAGATTTCTACTTTTTGTTTTGCAAACTGCGCGCGCTTGAGCCTACGGATGAGTTCTTCCGTTTTACCAGAGAACATCGACCCACAAATGACTTCTATCCAGCCAAATTGCTCTTTATGATTTACTGTATTTTCGAGAAACATTTTGTACTTTTCTACACCAAAACGAGTTTAATTTCGTTTTAACAATCCCATTGATTAGGAGTAGGTAAATGTATCAAAATTACGTCGAAACCGACTCCACATATCTCAAAGTTATGAAGAAATCCATCAAGGCAGACCTTGTAAGCCTAGCACACAAAATATTACAACTACGCGACACAGCAGATTATGCTAAGCTGGCAGCTACCTCTAGAGAACTACACGAAAAATTAACCGTACTAGCCTATGCAGAAAAGCTAGAAAAAACGGGTGTGCCTACTATAGGTCTCAAACAGGTAGAAGACAATCTTGAGACTATAGAGCAGGATGATACGAAAAAGCAAGACCTGTTTTCTCAACCTGAAGAAAATGAGCCCGCAAAAACTCCAGCGCAAATACTTGCCGAAAATCAAGCACGCTATGCAGAAGCAAAGGGAACAACAGATCACCACAGACCTGATGGAACAGAATACAATGATGAAGAACCGGTACACGAGCCAGTTATAGAAAAAATTAAAGATATGTGGCCCGAGATGGCACCAGAGGCGGCAGATATTGATAAGGTGATAGACTCCATCATCCCTCAAGAACCTGCTGTAGGTAAAAATGATAGCTTTACAATAGGCTCTGAGTATGGTCAAACCCCTGTATTTGAACCAAAAGAAACAACTACCGAGACCCCCAAAGAAGAAGAAAAACCTAAAAATCTTAATGATCGCTTAAAGACAGGACTTAAAATAGGTCTTAATGACAAACTCTCTTTTATAAAACACCTCTTTGCCGGAAGTACGTCTGACTATAACCGCGTGTTGAGCCAGCTAGAAACATTTGCTTCTGCTAGCGAGGCGAGAAACTTTATTACACAGATGGTAAAGCCAGACTACAATAACTGGGAAGGCAAAGAAGCACAAGAGGAGCGGTTTATGGAGGTAGTTGAAAGTCGATACGCGTAATTTATTCAAGACTGCTTTGTCTATCACTGTTTTAAATAAAAAATCTGCCTCCACTTTTGTGGAAAATGCAATTTTCAATAATAACTTTCTGCTGTTTCTTATATTAAAATTAAGAAAGACCAAAACTGACAGAATAATTGTTTCAGAAAATCATTTACAATTAATTATTTCTAATAAAACAATTTTAAAAAAAGATTTTGAGAGCATAAACTTCATAAGTTATGATGGACTAAAAGAGCAAATAATAGTTACGACTCAAAGTGGTGTTTTTAAAAAATCATTAAAAGTTTTTAGAATTACTTACGACGAAGGCAAAGAGCTTAAATCTCAGTTACTGAAATTCAATTCTAACCTTAATAATACCAACTTATGAAAACACAACGTATCATTTACTGGATTGCTACCATAGGTATTTGTGCCATTATGTTATACTCTGCACAAATGTATTTTAGAAATACGGCAATGGTAGAGGGTTTTTTTGAATCTTTAAACTACCCCACATACATTGTTATACCGCTAGCCATATTAAAAATTGCAGGTGTTGCGATGGTACTCTGGCGAGGTATTCCCTGGCTTACAGAGTGGGCATATGCTGGTATTTTTATAGATGTTGTACTCGCTGCGGCGGCACATTATAATGCAGACCAAGATATTACCCTCACACTTGTCGCAACGGTTCTCGTACTTACATCATATTTTTTTGGTAGAGAGGTACGACCTATGTATCGCTAGTTTTACAGCCACAAACTATCATTAATCACTAACTTTGCGGTATGTCAAAACTTTATCTCGTACCCACACCCATAGGTAATCTTGAAGATATGACCTTCCGTGCTATACGCATACTTAAGGAGGCAGATCTTATTCTTGCAGAAGATACACGCACTAGCGGCAAACTACTCAAGTACTATGAGATAGACACCCAGATGATGAGTCACCATATGCATAATGAGCACAAAACGGTAGATGCTATCGTAAAGCGCATTGCAGCCGGAGAGACCATAGCTTGTATAAGTGACGCAGGTACACCAGCAATTTCTGACCCTGGTTTTTTACTTACGCGTGCTTGTGTAGAGGCAGGTATAGAGGTAGACTGTTTACCAGGCGCAACGGCATTTGTACCTGCACTTGTAAATAGTGGCTTCCCTAACGATAAGTTTGTTTTTGAGGGTTTTCTCCCTGTAAAGAAAGGTCGCCAGACTCGTTTTCTTGCACTTAAAGAAGAGACACGCACGATGATTATTTATGAGTCGCCTCACAAACTAGTAAAGACCTTAGGCCACTTTGTAGAATATTTTGGAGAAGATAGACCTGTCTCAGTATCTAGAGAGATTACAAAACTACACGAAGAAACCGTGAGAGGTAACGCAGCAGAGGTGCTAGCACATTATACAAACAAACCTCCTAAGGGTGAGATTGTCATCATAGTAGGTGGTAAAAGCAAGTAGTTAAATGGTTTTTTTTACGCTTTCACGAAAGCGTAACCTTAAAAATTATAAGTCGCTGCAAGTATTAAATTTCTTCCCGCAGCAGCTATTCCAGAAGAATACGTACGGTATCGCTGGTCTGTAATATTCTCCAGATTTGCTGTAAAAGACCAACTATCTGAAAGTACATATCTACTCGCAATACTCAAGTCATACCAGCTAGGTGAGAAGGGATTACCATCTCCGTCTAGTGCATAAAGGTGTGAGTTACTTTGCTGGCTAGGAGCAAGCTCATCAAAATCAAACTTACCGCTATATGCCACAGAGGCATCAAGTGTCCACTTATCTTTTGCCCAGATTAAATGTCCATTTCCAAAGAGTGGTGCCACGTGTCTAAAAGGCACATAACTCCCATCTTCTTCTTGCTCTACTCCACTCGTGTAATTAAACTGGCTTGTGAGCTTTAAATGCTTTGTGAGGTTTGCATTTGCACCTATCTCTACACCATATACCTCTGCCTTAGACGCGTTTTGAATAGCTTGCACATTACTTGTCTCACCTTGATACTCTATCTCTGTAACACCATTAAGATTAAAATCACGGCGCACCAGCGCGTTCTCCAGCAGTGTATAATACCCGTTTACATCAAACTGTAGTACGTTAGAAAAATTAAGACTCACGCCCAGCTCTCCATTATAGGCATATTCAGATTTAAGATCAGGGTTAGGCACAACAACAGAACCCGGCTCGCTATCAAAAATTTTACCCACGTCATCTATATTAGGTGCTCTAAAAGCTGTACCTACATTTGCCTTAACACTTACTTTTTTTGACACCTCGTGAGTCACTCCAAAACTTCCAGTGAGATTACCCGTACTCAAGTCTGCGTTTTGAAAAGGAAATGCAAAAAACTCATTATTATCAGAAAAGTCTGCTGCTAGTAAGATATGATTATAACGTAATCCCGTTTGTAAATGTGTGTTATCAGAAAGCTCTATTTGTGCACTGGCATAAGCTGCTAGCGATTGCCAGGTAGAGCCATCTGGATATCTAGACGCTGTGTTTGTAATGTCACCCGTAGTAATGTCTGTTACTTGACCATCTGAGTGTACTTTGTTATGTATATACTCAAGGCCATAAAATATTTTGTTTCTCTTAGTCTTAAGCTTCTTAACAAAATCTAAACCTACAGATATTGCATCTACACTCTCATCTGTCTCAAAGAAGTCTGTCGCGTTAAAATCCCGGTCATTTCTACTTTCTTTAGAATTCTGGTAAGTAAAGGTACCTATCACTCTATCGTAGTACTGACCATTACCTTCTTTATTAACCTGGAGGTTAGTCATAAACCACTTTTGTGGACCATAAAACCACTCTGCCGATCTAAATTCGCCATCACGTTTTCTCGTTAATCTATCATAACGATCATAATCTGATGTGGCAGCATAAATCACCCCAAGGTTAAAATCCCACTTTTCATTAGGCGTATATCTCACTTTTTGCATTAGATTAAGTGAGTTAAAAGCAGAGCCTACTTGTACAAGTGGGTCATCATTTGTGACAGCTACATCTACCCCATCTATAGTCTGTACATATTCAGAACGCAGGTAATCATCTGGGCCGTGCTTCCCTTGTCGCTGGTTATCATAATCTGAGTAACTAGCACTTGTGAGGAAAGACCACTGCCTTTTACCCAGTGTGATATCAAAGTGACCAGTCTTCTCATTATTGGCCGTATTTACTCTGGCTACAGCTGTACCTGTTACCGTAAGGCTGTCTGAAAAAGATAGTTTGGGCTGTTTTGTATAAAAATTCATCACTCCACCTACAGCGTCACTACCATAAATTACCGAACCTGGACCTAATAAAACTTCTGTGCGGTTTATAATAAAAGGATCAATAGATATCACGTTTTGCACGTTTCCTCCTCTAAATATTGCCGTGTTAAATCTCACACCGTCTAATGTGATGAGTAGCCTATTTGTAGAGAATCCTCGTATGAGGGGACTACCTCCACCCTGCTGACTTTTTTGAACAAAAACAGACCCACTTGTCTCTAGTAAATCTGCCGCTGTTTGCGGGTTTGCCCTTATAATATCTTTTGAGGTGAGGCCTACTATTTTCTGAGGTACATTCTTTCGGCTTTGTGCAAATTTGCTTGCAGATAGCACAATTTCTGTAAGCTGGTTATCTTTTTGTTTGAGAAAAATTCGGTTAGAAAATGCTGCTACTTGTGCTTTTGTATACTGAGCGTCCTTATGTGCGACTTCTTGAAAATAAAGGGTTTCCGCTTTCGCGAAAGCGGTCACATCTGCCTTACCATCAAAATCTGTGAGTGCACTTTTACTCTTGTCATTATTAAAGATAGCAACCCCTATTATAGGCTCACGCGTGTCTACATCTAGTACTGTAATGACCTGCGAGTAAGAAGTAAAAGACAGCAGCAGAAATAGGGATAAAAGTATGCGCATTTAGCTAAAAATTGAGTTAAGCACCGCTAGTGAGCGAGGTTTCTTAAAACCTTGCAAATGTAACTCATAATACTGTAACAGTATATTGAGAAAGGAGGTGCGTTGTTTTTGGTTTAGTTTGATTTGTATAAGTGCATCAAAATTTATGCCTAAGAACCTTTTTAACAACTCAATTTCTTCTCCAGATCTACTATACAAGGTGCGCTCTGAAGACTCAAAATAACCATCTAGCAAATTAAAATATAGTTGATGTGCCTCACTATCATCTGGATAGAAGCCTAGATAACCGCTTAACTTCACTAAAAATAGTAGATGAAAATTTGCAATATCACTATGTAAATCTAGCCATAAGCTTGAGGCAACCAGAAACTCAAATAGCGAAGCATTTTCTTCTTCCTCTTGCACAGAAGATCGCAGCATATCTGATATAAAGAAAACGATAGCACTCTTTGCCACCTGCGTGTGCAGGCTCGTATAATGAGTGATGACTTTTGCTTCTCTTATACTCTCGAGGGTCCCCTTGTCTTTATGATTTGCTTCTATCTCAAGATGGGTGAGCGGCTGAAACATCGCTACACGTAGCTTTCCTTTTTTAGATTTAAGAATGTTTCTGAGTAGGTACGACTTGACACCGCTGCTTTTTGTAAAAGCCTTTACAATAAGATCTGCCTCACCATACTTGAGCGCAGAGAATACGATAGCTTCTGTTTTTACTAGCATTATCGTATGATCATTACTTTTTCTATGGTAGTCTCTTGCATTTCTTCTGGAGGGCCGGTAATGAGTAATAAGTATACCCCAGAAGCCACCTTATGACGGCCAAAGGCTGTTGTATCCCACTCTATGCTGCCACCTGTGGTATTTTCTTCATAAACGAGGTTACCTACTAGGTCTGTAATTTTTACATTAGTACGAGCGGTAAGTCCTTCTATACGCACGTTACCATTAAAGCCTGGTCTCACAGGGTTAGGATATATAAGTACATTCTCCAGATTATCTGCAGGAGCGGTAGAAGTACCATCAAAAGATACCATACCTCTTACGGTACCAAAGTAAACACTCCCCGTCTCTGGATCTATCGCAATAGATTGTACCGTGTTAGACGGCAGTGGTGAGTTATCTGTAGTGAAGTGAAAAATAGTTTCTTGACCATTAGGACTCACGTAAAACACACCAGAGTCTGCAGTGGCTAGCCACTTATTATTTGCTCCATCTACAATAATATCTGTTATCACTTGGTCATTAAGCAATTCTTGAGCTAGACCATCCTCTAAAAATATAATTGCATTTGCGCTTATCTGTGGGTTTTCAAAAATTTGTGATGGGCCAAATAGTACTCTAAGACCTAATCGTGTTCCAATCCATAAGGCCCCGTTTCTATCTATTGCTAGCGAGCGTATATCATCTATAGGTAAATTTGCTGCTCCATCTTCTCCCGCAATTCTTGCAAACTCATTAGTAGCGGGATTATAAGCAATCACACCTCTGGTATCTGTCCCAAAAAACACAACGCCATCAAGACCTATTGCAAGGGCATCAAGATTTGCATCACTTCCGGCTAGAATCTCCTCTGTGTTAAAAGAAGAAAATTGTCCTGCTGGACTTACCTTATGCAAGCCTAGGGGTGATCTTGCATTAGTCACCCAGAAATTACCCTCAGCATCAAACGCTCCTCCGTTTACACGTACATCATCTATAGTTGATGAAACAGGAGATAACGAACTATTATTTTCATCATATAAAATACTAGGCGTTGCATCTAGCACCTCAACTAAACCTCCATTAAAAGAACTTGCATACAGCTGTGTAGGGTCTAAGGGGTTTATAGCAACGTGCACAAAATTTGTCGCCCCAAAAAGATCTCCAGGGTTTATAAAACTCCACCCCAAACCCTCTTCATATCTACTTATTCCCTGTGTTTTGAGTGGGAAAGGATTGTACGAAACATCAAAATCTCCAAAAACAGACCACACGTTTCCAGCACTTGCTGCTACATCAAAATGTTCATTTTCTAGCGGACCATTAGGAAGTAGCCTTGCTACATCAGAAATATTATCAGTAGAAAATCGCGCCACACCAGAACCCAGTGTCCCAACAAAGATTTCTCCTTGAAGTGTTAATGTAGTAGTATATCTTGTTGTAAAACCTTCTATCGCACCATAGGTTTGAGCTAGATTTTGATTTTCATCATAGAGCAAGACGGTAGCGTTATATGTTACAGATAAGAAATCTTCATTAGGCCTAATGTCTATTACCGTCTCGGGGTATGATTCAAAAATGCTATAATCTACTCCATTTTGAGAGATAATAATCTGGTTGTCTTCTTGTAAGTAAAGGTCATCATTAAAACTTACAATCTCCTGGTAAGATCCAGTACGTATAGTCTCCCAGTTATTAAAATCTATAATATTATCATTTGCAACAAGCGCTCTACGTACACCCCCGTCTATAGATGCTGCATAGATGTATGGCTCTTGTATGGCTACACCACCTATATCTAGTAAGCCACCGCCATCACCTATAAAATAAGAATCGTCAAACTCTAACTGACTAAGCTCAAATAAGGAAATACCAAAACTAGAGGATATATAAACAAAGCCATTATACTCTTCAAAATGATTAATGCGCTTACGGTCTGGTGGGATAGCAGGTTTATTAAAAATATCTACCACAGTAAGAACATCTGTGCTATTTCCCACTACAACATCTATAACACCATTTTCATACCCTATAAAGAGTGTGTCAAAACCTTCACTATAATAAATAGCAGATATTACATTACCAGAAAGACCATTTACGGTGGTTCTAGTCTCTATAGACTCGTCAAGTGTATAATATATAAAAACAGCATTTTCTGAGGCCACGTATACTCTATCATTACCAGAGGTCATATCAGACACTCGGTTATATGAGTAATGTGCTGTCCAGTTTTCTGAAAAGTCTTGCGACATCACTGTAAATGATGTGAGAAGAATCAATAAGAAAAAACGCGTCTTCACTACCGGTAACTGTTTATTTGTATAAAACGATCAAATGTACAATTATTGCTTTGAGCACAGAAATGGAGCGAGGTAATGCATAAGATAGTTAGGTATTCTGATTACGCTTTCGCGAAAGCGTAATACAACCCATAAAAAAATCAGACAGCCTGAGCTGTCTGATTGTAATATTATATTATGTGTGTGACTTACTATACCACTCCTTGAGCTAGCATAGCATCTGCCACCTTTACAAATCCGGCAACGTTTGCTCCTTTTACGTAGTCTACATAACCATCTTCATCTTTTCCGTACTCTACACACGCTTCGTGTATGTCTAGCATAATCTTGTGAAGTTTTTGATCTACCTCTTCTGCAGTCCAGTTAAAACGCAAACTGTTTTGAGACATTTCTAGTCCAGATGTCGCAACACCTCCTGCGTTTGATGCTTTTCCAGGTGAGAAAAGAATTTTTGCATTATGGAAAACTTCTATAGCTTCTGGCGTACAAGGCATATTTGCACCTTCAGCAACGCATATACATCCGTTATCTACCAGTGTTTTTGCCTCATCTCCATTAAGTTCATTTTGTGTAGCACAAGGAAGTGCAACATCTACCTTAGTAGACCAAGGTCTTTGTCCCTCGTGGTACTCTGCGCTTGTGTATGTATCTACATACTCGCTTATACGACCACGTTTTACATTTTTAAGATCCATAATAAACGCAAGCTTATCTGCATCTATACCATCTTTATCATAAATGTAACCTCCAGAGTCTGACATAGTCACTACTTTACCACCTAGTTGAGTAACTTTCTCTGTAGCATATTGAGCAACGTTTCCAGATCCAGAAACTGCTACTGCTTTACCTTCAAAAGTTTCACCTTTAGTCTTAAGCATACTTTGTGCAAAGTATACATCACCATAACCGGTAGCTTCTGGACGCATTAAAGAACCTCCATAAGTAAGTCCTTTACCTGTAAGTACTCCTGTAAACTCATTACGAAGTCTTTTGTACTGTCCAAACATATAGCCTATCTCACGACCGCCTACTCCTATATCTCCAGCAGGTACGTCTGTATTAGGGCCTATGTGACGAGCTAGCTCGCTCATAAAGCTCTGGCAAAAACGCATTACCTCTGC
This sequence comes from uncultured Dokdonia sp., assembly GCF_947496725.1. GTDB lineage: Bacteria > Bacteroidota > Bacteroidia > Flavobacteriales > Flavobacteriaceae > Dokdonia. Next base: position 540,689 of record NZ_CANMDS010000002.1, on the reverse strand, counting down.
ATCTGACTTCCCTTTTGGGTTAAAGTCAGATCCTCCTTTACCACCACCCATAGGTAATGTAGTAAGGCTGTTTTTAAACACTTGCTCAAACCCTAAAAACTTAAGGATACTCAAGTTTACAGAAGGGTGAAAACGAAGTCCTCCTTTATACGGGCCTATAGCGCTGTTAAACTCTACACGATATCCTCTATTTACTTGAATCTCTCCAGAGTCATCTGTCCAAGGCACTCTAAACATAATAGTGCGCTCTGGCTCAACCATACGCTCTAAGAGTTTCTTACCCTGGTACTTTGGATTTTTTTCTATAAAAGGAATTACAGTTTCTGCCACTTCGTGGACTGCCTGCATAAATTCTGGTTCATTTGGGTTGCTCTGAGCAACATAATCGACAAATTTTTTAATGCTGTCTGACATAAAAGGTATCTATTATGACAATGCTTTAAACATTGTTCTGTTAGAGCTACAAATATACATTATCCTTGATTTTTAGCGTATTTTTTTTAGAATATCGTAATTAAATATATACGCTTGTAAGATTATACTTACTACAAATATCAATTTAACTAAAAAAACTCGATGTTTGACATATTTTTATATATTTGCTCAACTAATTACCTACTTATGAGAGCCAAGTACCTACTGCTGGCATTATTATTAATGGTGATCACACAGCAGAGCTTAAATGCTCAGTTTGGGTTTTCACACGAGCTTGGCGTTATAGCCGGTCCAGTTGCGTTTCAATCTGACTATGGTGAGCGCAGTAATGTGGAGACCAATCTTGGTAATGTGGGCTTTGGCGTGGGGATAGTGCACTACCTAAACTTTGCTTACCAAGCAGACTGTAACTGTTACTCAAAGTACACCTACTTTAATGATCATTTTAAAGTAAGAAATGAGATAGACTTCCATATAACAAACTTAGACAACTTTGGCCCAGAGGCGAGTGATAACGATTTTGGAGGTATGCGACTACGTGCACATACAGGTAGAACTCAAGTACTAGAGATAGGCTCACAACTAGAATACTTCCCTATGAGCATACGTGACTTCTCTGCAGGAGCCTATAAGTTTGCTCCATATGTAAGTGTAGGAGCTCACTTTGTTTCCTTTAATCCTAGTGCTACAACTTCACTACGCGAGGATGGTAATATATTTGGACAAGTACTCAATCCTTTTACATCAGACCCTACAGATACAGGTCCTGCTATTATAGAAGGTTTTAATGTAGGTGAAGGGCAAATGGGCACAGGTATAGATACCCGTGTGGGTGATACTTGGGCAATCACTTGGAGTGTAGGTACTCGTTATAAACTAGGTATATTAAGTGATCTTAATATAGATTTGAGATGGCACTACTACACATCAAACTGGGTAGATGGACTTAATCCAGACCCAAGACCTGTAAACAGAGTAAACGACTGGATATTCTGGATGAATGTAGGGTATATCTATTACCTAGATTAAAATGCTAATAAGGTGGAGAGTTACGCTTTCGCGAAAGCGGAATACTACCCAAGAGCCTGCTCAAGATCTTCTATTAAATCATCTACATCTTCTATCCCCACACTTAGTCGTATTAAAGAATCTGTTAAGCCTATTTTAAGCCTATCTTCTTTAGGTATTGCAGCGTGCGTCATTGTGGCTGGGTGACCGGCTAGACTCTCAACCCCTCCAAGACTTTCGGCTAGGGTAAAGATTTTTAAATTTTTTATAACCTTAAGTGCATCTTCTGTGCTATCTCCATAGGTAGAAAATGATAACATCCCTCCAAAATCTTTCATTTGTCTCGTAGCAATATGATGGCTAGGGTGGTCTTCAAAACCTGGCCAGTAAACGTTTTCAACTTTAGAATGATTTTTAAGATAATGGGCAATTGCACGCCCGTTTTGACAATGTCTCTCCATACGAACGTGCAGCGTTTTAATACCGCGCAGCGCAAGAAACGCATCTTGAGGACCACATATTGCTCCAGATGCATTTTGTATAAAGTAAAGCTTTTCCGCTAGCGTCTTTTCATTTACAATGAGCGCTCCCATTACTAGATCACTGTGACCTCCTATATATTTTGTAGCACTATGCATCACAATATGCGCCCCCAGATCCAGAGGAGTCTGAAGGTAAGGTGTCGCAAAGGTATTATCTACAGCAAGGAGTATGTTGTTTTGATTTGCAAGTTTGGCAACGGCTTGTATGTCAAAAATATTCATCATCGGGTTTGTGGGAGACTCCATCCAGATCATCTTTGTATTATTTGTAATTTGAGTTTTGATATTTTGAATATCACTCATATCTACAAAATGAAAAACGACACCATATCCCTCAAATATTCTAGTAAATAAGCGAAAAGAACCGCCATAAATATCATTTGTAGTGATAACCTCGTCACCTGGTTTAAGTAGTTTCATTACCGCATCTATCGCAGCCATACCAGAGGCAAATGCCATACCAAATGCTCCATTTTCTATACTTGCAAGAGATTGCTCAAGTGCGTGACGTGTAGGGTTTGCAGATCTGCTGTAGGCATATCCCTTATGATTACCTGGTGACTCTTGAGCATAAGTAGAGGTTTGGTAAATGGGTGGCATAACAGATCCATAAGCTGCATCTGGCTGCTGGTTACCGTGTATCGTTTTCGTGTTAAATTTCATAAGTAGATTTTTGCACCTTGCAAAGCTACTTAACTATAGTAAAAAACAACCCTGCTGAGCGCTTCGAAAAATTATTAAATACCTAATGATTTAACATACTAACGTTTGTTAATTTGTTTTTGTAGGTTTTTGTCTACAAATAAGTCTAAGAATAATGCTCTTTAACGAAAAAAGACAAATTTCTACTCCCATAAAATATTCTGGCTAATTAAATAACTTATATTTAACACATTAGTAACCTTAAACAATTTTAGTATGAAAAAAATTACTCTTTTTATTGCCTCTATGGTATTTGCAACAACGAGCTATGCTCAAATCCAAACAGAGGATTTTGAAGGTGATACGTTACCTGACGGATGGACATCAAACATTATAGGTGGTACTGCAGAATGGGCTTTTGGTAGTCCAGCTATGCCTACAGGAGATCCTTTTACTTCAAATGCAGCTATTTTTGATGATGATGGTGCAGGTAGTGCGAGTGTAGGGGGTGGAGAACTTATTTCTCCTGCCATAGACTTAACAGAATATGCAGATGCATCTGTTACTTATGAGTATTCTTTACAAGACTTTATAGGCGATGGTTTTCTTAAAGTAGATGTTTGGGATGGAGCAGAGTGGCAAGAAATTGCATTATATGATGATGCGGATATCGCACCTACAATGGAGTCTGCAATAGATGTTACTTCATTTATAAACGATGCTTTTCAAGTAAGATTTACATATGATGACGAAGGGGCTTGGGCCTGGGGAGCAGGTGTAGATACCTTTTCTATAGATGGAACACTATCTACAGAATCAAATACTATAAACGGATTCTCAATGTTTCCAAACCCTGCGGCTGACGTTTTAAATGTAACAGCAGCTTCTACAATCTCTAGTGTTAAAGTAATGAACTTACTAGGTCAAGTAGTAGTAAACCAAAGAATTGATGCTCTTTCTGACGCTATAAACGTATCAGATTTAAAATCTGGCGCTTACTTAGTACAAGTAACTGCAGAAGGTCAAACAGGAACTTACAAGTTTATCAAGCAATAAGCTTTATAAGCTTTATAAGCTAAAAATTTTTAAAAGGCTACTCATATATATGAGTAGCCTTTTTTTATTGGAGCCTTAACCCTACTTTTATCTAATGAAAAAACATCTGGCTCCCCTGCTGCTTATTATTCTTTTTATCACCACTGTAAGTTGTGAGAAAGAAATTGTTTATGAAACAAACAGCACTCACTATACAACTAGTGATATAAACATATGCGCCGCGCAACCCTGTCCAGATATAGATATTGAGATTATTACTTTCTCTTCACCAGAGACAGTAAAAGACATTGCAAATAAGTGGATTCTTGATAAGACAACTTCCACTTTGTATAATGCTTCTAAAGTGCCAGACCTTAGCATAACAGATGCTATAGACTTATATATTAATGAGTCTCAAATTTCATACCCCGAAACTACTGAGCTCTCTGATGCTCACGAAATTCAAATAGAAACAGCCCTCTCATATGGGACTAATAATTTACTCTCTATTGTGCACTATACCTATCAATTTTCTGGTGGCGCAAGTGGGTATGACACAGCAAACTACCTCAACCTAAATCCACAAAACGGAGAGCTATTATCTAAAGAAGCACTATTTACAGAAGATTTTTACGCTTTCGCGAAAGCGTACTTCACAAAAGAATACCCGCAGCAAGAGCATTTATTTAATGTACTTACATTTAATGAAAACCTACAAGAAATAGGATTTACCGAAGACGGTGTTATTCTTAATTATGCAGAGGTAGACGCATTATATTCGGAAAATATGGTGGTTACTATACCTTGGAACGAAGCGGAAAGTTATCTTACTTTTTAAGAAGTTTTGACAACTGTATAACGCACCCTAAGTGTAAGCCTTCGTGATAATTATTAAATTCCAGAGCTTCTGCGACGTTAGTAAGTGTACCGCCCGTAGTAGATAATGTGTATTCTTTAAAGTCTTTAAAAAGTCCAGCTTCATAATCTTCTTGTAACTCTGCTAGTGTTGTAAACAAGAGTGTATGCATTTGTGCCACCTCTTCTTGAGTAACTAGCCCTTCTGGCTTTGTACCTTTTCTATAGCGATCTATAAATGCCATATCAAGCCTAGGTTTAAGCCCAGACAGTCCGTATGTAAGAAGTTGCTGTGTGGCGATGCTATGACCTATATTCCATATAATGTTATTATTAAAACCTTCTGGAATCGTGTTGAGCTCCTCTGTAGTATGACTTTTTATAAAGCGTTCTAAGAGTTGTCTACTTTTAAGACAGATATCAAAAGTATAGATCATATTGTGTAATTTTTGTCTAAAAATAATTCATTTTAGATAAGTTAGATGGTAATTTTGTAAAGTAATTTAATAAGTCACCATATTTTGAAAAAAATCATACACTTAGCTACTTGCAATACTTGCCAGCGCATTATTTCTGAAATAAACCCGTCTAGTGATGTTATATTACAAGACATTAAAACCGAACCTCTTACAGAAGAGCAAGTTGTGGCTATGAAAGAAATGAGCGGTAGTTATGAGTCGCTTTTTAGTAAACGAGCGCAACTCTACCGTAAACGTGGTCTTAACGAGCAATCTCTCTCTGAAGAAGATTTTAAAAACCTTATACTTGAACACTACACTTTTTTAAAGCGCCCGGTTATGATTGTAGACAATCAAATATTTGTAGGTAATAGCAAGAAGGTTGTTGCTGCTGCTGTTGAGGCATTTTCAAAAGCATAGTTTATTATGAGCAAGCGTCATCTCGCATTTCTTGCTGCCTTTGGCGCTAGTTTTATATATGGTGTAAATCACACGCTGGCAAAAGATCTTATGCCCACCTATATTGAGGCATATGGGTTCATTATGCTTAGAGTGTTAGGCGCAGCGATACTATTCTGGATTACAAGCTTGTTTTTACCCTCAGAAAAGATTGACCGTAAAGACTGGTGGCGCATTATACTTTGTGCTCTTTTTGGGATGACTATTAATATGCTTATGTTTTTTAAGGGGTTACAGCTGTCTACTCCTATAAACAGTAGTGTGGTCATCACCCTATCTCCAGTTATCCTTCTTATTCTATCGGCTTTATTTTTAAAAGAAAAAATCACTTGGCTCAAAGGGTCTGGTATTGCTATAGGCCTAGTAGGAGCTCTTATTCTTATATTATTTGGCGCAAAAACTCAAGCTAATGCGCCCAATATACCTCTAGGTAACACGCTGTTTATAATTAATGCCATTGCCTACTCCGTCTATCTAATTTTAGTAAAACCACTCACGGCCAAATATGCCTCGGTCACACTTATGAAATGGTTTTTTTTAATAGCAGTATTTACAAACGCACCCATTGCATTACCTCAATTTCTCGAAGTACAGTGGTCTAGTTTACCACCTTCGGTTATAGGTGTAATGCTGTTTGTAGTAATAGGCACCACATACCTAACATATCTATTTAATGTATTTGCCCTGCGACAGCTCAAACCTTCTACTATAGGAGCATTTATATATCTGCAACCACTTATCGCAACACTCGTAGCTATCATACTAGGAGCAGATTCTCTTACCACAATACGCATTGTAGCGGCATCACTCATTTTCCTAGGCGTATATTTAAGTACCAAAAGAAAAAAACAAAGTGCCTAGCTACACCTGTACAACTTACAGCAGTATAAACGATATAGATAATCAAGTGTTTAAAGCGCTTGATTGTGAAGAAACTATCTATTTTTCAAAACCCTTTTTACAGGCATTTGAGAGAGCAAACAAGCTCATCACCTACACCTATCTCATCATCGCCCTTGACAACAAGCCAGTAGCGCTTGCCATAACTCAAGCTATAGATATCTCTCTTGAGACTGCTACAGAAAAGCTTCCTCTCACCCAGCAACTAGCTCGTAGCTTACAGTGCTATTTGAGTGGTAAGAAAACACATATACTAGTATGTGGAAACATCTTTCTGAGTGGAGCATATGGCCTCTATGTAAAAACTGGAAGCGATAAAAGAAGAATTTACAATACGCTTTCGCGAAAGCTAAAAAAGCTCTCCACACCAAAAAAACCACGCATCTTTTTTCTTAAAGATTTTAATGCCCAAGAAGATGCCTCTGCCAGCATTGCTGAGAAAGAACACTTTCAATCTTTTACGGTAGAGCCTAATATGAGACTTGCCGTGAGGTGGCAAGATTTTGAAACCTATAAAGCTTCACTCAAATCAAAATATAGAGTAAAAGTAAATCGTGCAGATACGTTAAGTAAACATCTTATTAGTACATCATTTACAGCAACACAAATAAGAGACAACATACACAAGCTACAAGGCCTTTATAACAACGTAGTATCTAAAGCTGTTTTTAATACTGTTCCTATAGCTATCGAGACATATGCGTTACTTAAAGAGGCCTTTAAGGATCAAGTAAGGTTTACTGCTTACAGTAAAGATGGAGAGCTTGTAGGCTTCTCAACAGCTTTTATTGTGAATGATGTGCTAGAAGCACATTTTATTGGGCTTGATTATGATTTTAATAAAACAGATGCCATCTACCAAAGAATGCTTAATGATTATATAAGACAAGGCCTCTCATTAGGGGTGAAAGAAATCAACTTAGGCAGAACAGCATCTGAAATTAAAAGTACTCTAGGTGCAACGCCAGAACAGCTTAGATGTTATATAAAACACCGCCGTACAGTTGCAAATATGTTATTTAAACCTTTTGTGCGTCAGATTAAAATGACAGAATACAAACAACATACTCCATTTAAGAACTAGTAACTAGTTCAAAAAACAAACTATTACATATAGTTGTCTGTCTTATAAATTTCTCTCAAGATAATAAATTATGTTAAAAATTTAACATTTAATATGAGTTTTAGCCTGTGTTTTCTTGCTCATTTTACTAATATGGTCGCTATATTTACAGGAACAACCTAACAATCAATATATTATGAAAACACAAGAAATCGCAAATAACTTAGTAAAGTGGTGCAATAATGGCGAGTATGATAGATGTTACAAAGAGCTTTATAGCCCAAATATTGTGAGTTTAGAACCATCGTGGGCAGAACACTCAAGATCTGAAGGTATGGAAGCCGTAGGAAAAAAAGGAGAATGGTGGGAAAACACTTTTGACGTGCATAGCACTACTGTAAGTGAGCCTACAGTGGCAGAAAACTGGTTTTCTGTTAGATTTGATATGGATACTACACATAAGCCTAGCGGGCAACGCAGTACATCTTCAGAAATAGCAGTGTATCAAGTAAAGGATGGAAAAATTGTTCAAGAGCAATTCTTTTATGATATGCCTGGACAATAGCAGTATAATCATAGGAGCAGCATCATACTGCTCCTATGATTTTTTAATTACTCTCTATCTCTAGGCGCTTGCCCGTGAGATCTCATATCTTCTTTTGTTAAGACTTTATAATCTGGTGTTTTGGGAGCGTTTGCGAGCATAGGCATTAATGCCTCTGGCAGGCCAGTAGTTTTACGTGTAGTAAGATCTATCCAAGCTCCTTGCATACTTCCGCGAGCAAGGTTTCTTCCTTTATGGTCGTAAAAGTTATGTACAAATTTAAAGAACATACCATCCTCACTAGCTCCTCCTAACTCAAAGGTCACGGTGATAGGTCTACCTTGAAAGGCTTCTTTAAAAAAGAATATTTGCTCGTGAAAAATTACAGGACCTATATTATGTTGTACCATTTCCTTCTGGCTTAGTCCATTCTCAATCATAAATCCCATACGTGTATGAGACATAAAATTTACGTAAGCTGAGTTTGCTAGGTGACGATTTGCATCAATATCACTCCATCGTATATCAAATTCTTTTGTGTACATATATAAATTGTTCTGGTTAAATCAGTTTTATGACAATACTGTCTTTGAGTAAAATTACAATAATCGCTTCTTTGAGGTACAGTTGTTTTCTATAAAAATATCTTAATAAGCTTTTACAGAATAACTATACATAGGTCTTAGCCTCTCATAATTATGTAATTTTGTGATAGTAGTATGTTGTACTACAAAATATTAAATATATAAAGCTACATACCCTAAATGCCTATAGTTTCATCAAATTTTCGCGCAAGCGGACTCTTTAAAGATGCTCATTTTTCTACCATTTACTCTGCAAAAATTAGAAGGGTAAACGGAGTTAAACAGTCTAGAGAGCGTTTAGAACTTCCCGATGGTGACTTTATAGATATAGACTGGACACAAGCCATAATTGCATCTAAAAGTAAAAAGGTTGCAGTATTAATGCACGGCTTAGAAGGTGACGCACAACGCCCATATATGCTTGGGACTGCAAAAATATTGAGTGCAAATGGGTACGATGTGGTTGCCGTAAATTTAAGAGGTTGTAGTGGAGTGCAAAATAGACTCTACCGGTCTTATCATAGTGGTGACACAGGTGATATTGCATTTGTTATACAGACGCTTATTGAGCGTAATTATACAAAAATAGGTCTCTACGGTGTGAGCTTAGGAGGTAATGCTGTTTTAAAATATCTTGGAGAGCATAAAAATATTCCTACAGAAGTTAAAGCAGCCTCCTGCATAGGTGTACCGGCAGATTTACGTATGTCACTTGAGCAATTATCAAAAAAAGAAAACATCATTTATCGCACCTCTTTTTTAGTACACTTGCGTGCAAAGTATCGAAAAAAAATGTCTCGCTTTCCTGAGAAAATGAGTAGGCAGTCTTATAAAAAAATTGATAGCCTACAATCTTTTGATGACATATACACGGCGCCGGCTCACGGGTTTGAAGATGCACTAGATTACTATGCAAAGGCGAGTAGCGCTCAGTTTATAAAAAACATTAAAGTACCTACTCTTATCCTTAATGCGAAAAATGATAGTTTTTTACACGGTGACTGCTACCCTATAGAACAAGCAAAACAGTCTGACATCTTACATTTAGAAATGCCAGATCACGGAGGTCACGTAGGCTTTTATATGAAAGGTGATTATTATTACAATGAGCTACGAACCTTTGACTTTTTTAAAAATTATATTGAGTAAAAAGTTGTTGTTGATTATCTTTAGAAACTTAAACTAAACTGAACTACTATGAAATTTAAAGGAATTATAGCTGCTCTTGCACTTGCGGGACTTATGATAAGCTGCGGCGGCGAAGAGAAAAAAACTGAAAAAGAATCAGTAAAAATAGGCTCAAAAAAGACAACCAAAAAGGATGACGGAAAATCTGTAAATCTTGCACTTGCAGGAAATGACCAGATGAAATATGACAAGAGCGAACTTAAAGTAAAAGCTGGTCAAGAAGTGACTCTTACTTTTCGTCATACAGGAAAAATTGGCAAAAAAATAATGGGTCACAACTTTGTACTACTTAAGCCAGGTACATCTATTCCAGAATTTTCGGCAGCAGCGGCGGCAACTGGTGAAGCTGGTGACTGGATTGCAAATGAAGATCAAATCATTGCTCATACTAAGATGATAGGTGGTGGGCAGTCTACTACTGTAACCTTTACTGCTCCAGAGGCTGGAACGTATGATTTTATATGTAGCTTCCCAGGGCACTCAGGACTTATGAAAGGAAAATTTATTGTAGAGTAATCTACACTATTATAAAATAAAAAGCCTTGTAAACGCATTGTTTACAGGGCTTTTTATTTTTCCACAACAGCTCTTCTAAAACTCTGGGCGCTTGCGATTTGCCTTTTTTTCTGACTGTTCCTTTTTGGCTTTAAGTCGTTTTAGCTTGGCAAGTTTAGAAGGCCGTTTCTTCTTTCTCACTTTAGGTACTTGTATAGCAACCTCTAGCAAAGAGAAAAAGCGCTTTATGACATCCTCTTTATTTTTATGCTGGCTACGTGACGCTTGTGAAGCAAGCTGCAGCACTCCTTCCTTAGTGAGTCTGTGAGCAAGCTTATCAGTAAGGCGTACTATTTCTTCTTCTGTAAAGGCAAAGGTTTCTGGTAACGACCAGCTCAACTCTACTCTAGAACTTGTTTTATTTGCGTGCTGCCCTCCTGGGCCACTACTCTTTGAAGCCTTAAATGATAGTTCTTGTAAGAGCTGTTCTCTACGCACTGTTTTTATTTCTTCGGCAGCGCTCGCTGCAATAAATGACCTCTGCCCAGTTTTTTTCCCACTTTTTACGCCAGGTAAATGGACGTTTACAAACGGGACAATCTTTTGTGGGGAGGTCTCTCTTTTTCACGTAAGTGTGCTTATTTATATCTTTCTTCTAGATTATCGAGCATTATTTTTGTGATGGCATCTAGGTCAAATTTATGTTCCCAGCCCCAATCTTTGCGCGCAACACTGTCATCTATAGACTCTGGCCACGAGTCTGCAATGGCTTGTCTAAAGTCTGGCTCATAGCTTATCTCAAAGTTAGGTATTACCTTTTGTATACTTGCTGCAACATCTTCTGGAGCATAACTTACTCCAGCTAGATTATATGATGAGCGTACTTTTATATTCTTTTTTGGCGCATCCATAATACCTATGGTTGCCCTTATGGCATCATCCATATACATCATAGGTAATATTGTTCCTTTATTAAGGAAGCTACGGTACTGGCCGTGTTTTAAAGCTCTATGATAGATGTCTACAGCATAGTCTGTCGTACCACCTCCTGGCTCTGTTGTATAACTTATAAGGCCTGGGTAACGTATACTACGTACATCTACGTCATATTTATTATGATAATACTCACACCAGCGCTCTCCTGTTTGTTTTGAAATCCCGTATACGGTAGATGGCTCCATAACGGTAAGTTGTGGTGTATCTTGTGCAGGTGTAGTTTCTCCAAAAACAGCTATACTAGACGGCCAGAACACTTTTTTTATTTTTTTGTCTTTTGCTAGATTAAGCACGTTAAAGAGAGAAGTCATATTGAGATGCCACGCCTTTGCAGGAAAACGCTCTGCAATAGCGCTAAGCATTGCTGCCATTAAATAGACTGTATCTACTTTATATCTAAAAATAACATCTTCTACAGCGGCAAGGTCTGTGGCATCAAGTAGTTCAAAGTGGCCCTCGCCCATTATATCTTCATTACCCTCGCGTATATCACTGGCAACTACCTTATCTGCACCAAATCTGTTTCTTAATGTAAGTGTAAGCTCAGTCCCTATCTGGCCGCAAGCTCCAATAATGAGTATTCTAGATTTCATATGTGTGTGTTTTGAAGTACGCTTTCGCGAAAGCGTAGACAAACTTAGTCATAATTATTGCTCGCATATATGCATTTGCCCTACTTTTGTTATGTCCTTAGTATTTAAGTTATGAGATTTTTATCTGTTGTATTATTATTTCTTTTTGTTCTCGCTATAAGTGCTTGTGACGAAAAACAAACTCCTCAAGAGGTTACCACCACAGATAAAATAGATGCAAGGGATACTTTATCTATTGCAAAACCTACAAATCTAAAGCCGAAAATAGGACTCACACCACAAGCAAGAGAAGGTGTGGCAAACTGGCCATTATATAGAGATCTATCGGCTGCTATAGATAGTTTACAAGTCCCTACACTAGGTGTACTCAAAAAAGAAATAAAGAGATTTGATAACCTTTATGTAGCAAAGGAAGAGGCAGAAGAGGCAGAGGTGCAAGTTGCTCCTCAAGAAACATTATCTAATGCTATACGGGCGCGGCTTATAACAATCGAGACAAAAGTAAAGGTTCTTAAAAATGAAGCCTTCTTAAATGAACCTAATGCTGTAACACTCTCACAACAAATAGGAGACCTCATTAATGCATATCAAGACCTCAACCTACAACTTAATGAGGCTTTTAATACAAGCTTTGAAGATCTACTAGAAGAAATAAAGCTTGAAAAGGAACAGCCAGATGAGGAGCTAGAAGAAGAAAATGAGCCTCAATAATACTAGTATCTATGAAACTACATGTAATTCTTATTGCTTTTTTAAGTATGACTACTGTCCTACTTGGACAAGAAAAAAACACAACAAAAAAAACCATAGAAGGTACTCTTGATGCCTGGCATCAAGCTGCTGCTAATGCAGATTTCGAAGCCTACTTTGCTTTAATGACAGATACTGCCATTTTTATAGGTACAGATGCTACAGAGATCTGGGATGTAAAAGCCTTTAAAAGTTACTCAAAACCTCATTTTGACAAAGGTCGTGCCTGGTCATTTACTTCAATAAATAGAAATATACATCTAGATGACACCTCTCAAAATACCGCTTGGTTTGATGAACATCTAGATACACAAATGGGTGTATGTAGAGGCTCAGGTATTCTAAAAAAAGTAGATGACAGCTGGAAGATACAGCACTATGTACTCTCTATTGCTGTGCCCAATGGAAATGTAGCAGAGCTTACACAAAGTAAAAAAGAATGGGACAGTCTTTACATCAAGAAGATGCGCAAAAAAGACTAATCAAACCACCTGCTTATTGTCAAAACCGCAGTGTTTTAATCCTTTTACTGATATTTTTTAAGTTTTTTAGCTGTTTTATAAGTGAATAATTGTGTAGAATACAATTCCTGTATTATATTTATTGCCTAATAAAACTACAATGAAAAAACTACTACTACTAGGCTTCTGCCTAGTCACGGGAGTATCTGTCGCTCAGATAGGTACATCTGCCCCTTGGATGGAAACTTTTAACAATCCTAACCGAATTACAGAACCTACTTTTCAAGAAATTGTAAATGCTTTTGAGCTATACTGGGAAGACAAAGATGAGACCGTAAAAGGAAGCGGTTACAAACCTTTCAAAAGATGGGAATCCTTTCATCAAAATTATCTTAATGATGATGGTACTGTAATGTCTCAAAAACAACTGTGGGATGTATGGCAAGAAGTAAATAGCTCTTCACGTGCTGCGCAAGCAGATGATAGTGACTGGGTAAATATAGGGCCACTTACACATACTAACACAGGCTCTTGGTCTGCTGGTCAAGGTCGTGTAAACGCGATGGCTGTAGACCCAACAAACCCTGCTGTTATTTATATAGGTGCTCCAGCTGGAGGTATCTGGAAGTCTACAGACACAGGTGCCACGTGGACACCTCTTACAGATCAATTACCACAAATAGGAGTGTCTGGAATTGCTATTGATCCTACCGATAGTAATATCATATACATTGCAACTGGTGATGATGATGCCGGTGACTCTACAAGTGTAGGTGTTATGAAATCTACAGATGGAGGTGTTACTTGGAACACCACAGGTCTTAATGAAAGTAATTCTCCTTTAACAATGAATGAGATTTACTTTGATCCTGCAGATAATAAGACACTATGGCTCGCGACTAGTGAGGGTGTATATAAAACGATAGACAGCGGCCTCAATTGGGAAAATAAAATCACAGGTAACTTTGATGATTTAAAAGTAAAACCAGGAAGCTCTGATATAGTATATGCTGCTACTACAAATAGAGTTTATAGATCTACAGATGCAGGTGAGACTTGGACAAATGTCTCTGCTGGCGTGATAACGGGAGCTGCCAGACTCGTACTAGATGTAACCCCAGCAAACCCAGAAGTGTTATACGTATTTAAATCTGACACTGGTTTTGGGTCTGGTTCTATATTTAAATCTACAGACAGTGCAGATACATTTGTAGAGACTTTTACTGGAAGTCAAGATATTTTCCAGAGTACGCAGGCCTGGTTTGATATGGCTTTTGCAGTTTCAGACACAAATGAAGATGAAATTTATACAGGAATACTCAACGTGTGGAAATCTACTAATGGTGGTGCAAACTTCACTCAATTAAACAGTTGGGATTCTCCTAATCAAGCTGCATATACCCACGCAGATATTCATAATTTGCGCTTTATAAACGGGACACTTTATTGCGGTAGTGATGGTGGTATTTATACATCTACAGATGGTGGCGCTAGTTTTACAAGTATTACAGACGGTCTAGCAATAGGACAATTTTATAGAATAGATGTAGCTGCAACAGATGCCTCTCTTATTTCTGGAGGATTACAAGATAACGGAGGTTATGCTCGCCTTAATGAGCAATGGCAAAACTACTACGGAGCAGATGGAATGGAAAATGTATTTGATCCAAATGACCCAAGTAGAGTATATGGATTTATACAAAGTGGTGGTGGACCATATTTTTCAAACAATGGTGGAGCATCACTAGCAGGAGCTTTCAACTCGCCAGAAACTGGTAACTGGATAACGCCTCTTGCCTTTGCAAAAGACAGTAAGCTATATGCAGGATATACTAGTGTATACGAGCTAGATTTTTGTTCAAATAGTTGGGTACAACGTTCGTCATCATTTGGGACTCGTATTGACCACCTTGAAACAGATCCAAACAATGCAGAGATAATGTATGTCGCAGTTGATAATCAACTATACAAAAGTTCTGACAGTGGCGAGAATTTTGATTTCGTGACTAATTTTTCAAATAACATCTCTTCACTTGAAGTGAAATATGGAGATAGCTCTACAATATATATCGTAACTGCTGGAACATCAGGTAGAGTATATCAAGGTACAATTACAGGAGCAGATATTGTTGCAACTGAAATTACTGGGTCATTACCAGAAGTGCCAAAACTTGTAATTAAACACCAAAATGTGCACTCTGAAAATCCACTTTACTTAGGTACCGCACTAGGGGTATGGAGGTATGATGATATTACAAACGATTGGGAAACCTTTGATAATGGATTACCTAATACTGCTGTACGTGACTTAGATATTAATGAGTCAAACGGAATTCTAACTGCAGCAACCTACGGTCGTGGTATCTGGCAGACTAACATAGATACAGAGCCTATAGCGCTAGACATAGCAACCACCTCACTTGTTCCTCTAGGTAATCAAGCACTCTCTTGTGAAGAAATCCCTACAGAGCTTACTCTTATAAATAGCGGTACAGATGTGATTACAGCTGCAACTATAAACTATATGGCTGGCGGTATCTCAAACACAATAGATTGGTCTGGGTCGCTCGCATCTCAAGAATCTACCACTGTTGAGTTACCTGTGCTGGGACTTCCTACTGGTACGTATGAACTGGTCGCAGAGGTTATACTAGATGGTGATCAGTTAATTGATAATAATGACTCAAGAACAACTCTAGCTGTAAATGCAGTAGGTGAAGGCGATCTTATAAATGATTTTGAATCAGAAGAAGACACCCTTCTTATACTAACTGAAAACAGCAACGGAGGTAATTGTGATACATCAAGTACAACTTGGCAAAGAGGAATCCCTACAGGCCCAGCTCTAAACCAAGCAGCATCTGGAGAGAATGTATATGCTACTAATCTAAGCGGTGATCACGGTGATAATATCAAAGAGTTTTTAACTACTAAATGTTATGATATTTCTGCACTAGACGTTCCTCAAATCTCTTTCAAGATGGCTTTTGAGCTAGAAAATGATTGGGATATAATGTATATGGAGTATACCGTAGATAATGGCGTTACTTGGAATATATTAGGAACAGCAAATGATCCTAACTGGTATAACAGTGACACATTACCTGGTAACAAT
Source organism: uncultured Dokdonia sp. (assembly GCF_947496725.1). Taxonomy (GTDB): domain Bacteria; phylum Bacteroidota; class Bacteroidia; order Flavobacteriales; family Flavobacteriaceae; genus Dokdonia. The sequence continues at coordinate 524,566 of NZ_CANMDS010000002.1, read as the reverse complement.
TGCTTTAACTGCCCAGGAGCACAGTGGACAGGTGACAATGACACCTCTCTTAACGAGTATAGCTATGACCTTACCGCCTTTGCCGCAGAGACCAGTATGATCTTTAGATTTGTTTTCCACTCTGATCAAAACACTGTGAGAGAAGGAGTGCTCTTAGATGATTTACATATAGGTCTTGACCCACTTGCTATAGATGAGGTAACGGTTTCAGGGCTTAGTATACACCCAAACCCATCTAACGGTATTTTTAATATTAATTGGTCTCAAGGAACTCCGCTTACTATAGAAGTTTATGACATCTTAGGTAAGGTAGTGGTAAAACCTATTACAACCGCTGCAGGTGAGACTGCCTATCCATTAGATATGAGCTCATTTGCCACTGGTTTATATTTACTAAAACTCAATACAGGCACAAAGCAAATAACCAAAAAGCTGATACGCCACTAATTAATCAAGCCCTCTTCAAAAGAGGGCTTTTTGTTTTATTAACTTTGTAACAATCTAAAATTAATAACGTCTTATTCAAATATAATTTCAAACACTCATAACACTATGAAACTTTATAAATCGGTGGCAATTGTAGCCTCTTGCGCACTTGCTATGGCAAGTTGTAAAACAGACGGCTCAAAAGATGAAGCCAAAACAGAAGAAATTCCAGGTATTGTACTTGAAAATATGGATACCTCTGTAACTCCTAATCAAGACTTTTACAAATACGTAAACGGGTCTTGGATGAAAAACACAGAGATACCTGATGATCGTACAAGCTGGGGAGGCTTTTCTGTACTACGTAAATCTACAGATGCAGATGTTCTTGCTATACTTGATGAAGCAGAAAAAAGTGGAAAGTACACTGCAGGTACAGATCAAGCAAAAGCTCTCGCAATCTTTAATACAAAGTTAGATACGCTTGCGCGAAATGAAGCCGGATTAAAACCATTACAACCAGCACTAGATGATATTGCCGCTGTAACAAACCTCACAGAGTTACAAACCGTACTTGCTACAAACCCTGCAGTATCTTCTCCATTTTTAAGTATAGGCGCAGGAGCAGATCTTAATGACAGTTCTATGAACACTGTTTATCTAGGCGCAAATGGTTTAGGACTTCCAGACCGTGATTATTACATCTTAGAAGACAGTAAGTCTAAAGAAATACGTGTAGAGTACAAAAAGCACATCTCAAGAATGTTACAAAAGCTAGGTGACTCTGAAGCAGATGCTACAGCAGCCGCAGAAAAAATCCTTAAGATGGAAACTGCACTAGCAATACCACGACTAGACAAGGTAGAAAGTCGCGATGCTCGTAACTTTAACAATCCACGTTCTGTAGATGAGGCAGATGCAATGCTTACATCTGTAGATCTTAAAAAGATGATTAAAGATCTAGGTATCAAAAAAGAATTTGACACGCTTACGGTAACACAGCTTAAGTATACTACTGCCTTAGACAAGTTTTTAAATAATACATCTATTGAAGATATAAAAACGCTTGTGCGCTGGGATACGTTTAATAGTGCATCTGGTAGACTAAGCACAGATATTGAAAAAGCAAACTGGGAGTTTTATAGTAAATATTTAAGCGGTGCAAAAAAGCAACGCCCAGCAGATGAGCGTGCGCTTGCAACGGTAAACGGTACTGTAGGAGAAGCTCTAGGGCAGCTATATGTAGATGCAAAGTTTCCGCCAGAGGCAAAAGCAAAGGCAGAAACAATGATTGCAAACGTTATTGATGCTTATAAAAATCGTATCCAAAATCTAGACTGGATGGGAGCAGAAACTAAAGAAAAAGCAATCGAGAAGCTTGACAAATTCACCGTTAAAATCGCATATCCAGACAAGTGGGAAGATTACTCTACAATGGAAGTATCTGCAGATAAGACGTATTTTGAAAATATGACAGCCGTAGGTAAATGGGGGCAGCTTAAAAATTATGAAGATATAGGTGAACCTGTAGATAAATCTAAGTGGGGAATGTCACCACAAACGGTTAATGCATACTTTAACCCACTTAACAACGAGATTGTTTTTCCTGCAGCAATATTACAGCCACCATTTTACAACTACACGGCAGATGAGGCTGTAAATTATGGAGGTATAGGTGCCGTAATAGGTCACGAAATCTCACACGCTTTTGATGATAGTGGAGCACGTTTTGATGCAGAGGGTAATCTTAAAAACTGGTGGACAGAGTCAGATCTTGAGGCATTCACAAAACGTGGTAATGCACTTGCAGAACAATATAGCAATGTAGAAGTACTAGACAGTGTTTTTGTAAACGGTAAGTTTACACTAGGTGAAAATATAGGTGACCTAGGAGGCGTACTAGGTGCTTATGACGGTCTTCAGAAATACTATGCAGAAAATGGACGTCCAGAAAACATAGACGGCTTTACGCCAGAACAACGTTTCTTTATGTCTTGGGCAACCGTATGGAGAACTAAGAGCCGTGATGAAGCTTTAAGAACACAAATCAAGACAGACCCACACTCTCCAGGTATGGTGCGTGCTGTACAACCTTTACTTAATGTAGATGCTTTTTATGAAGCATTTGATATAAAAGAAGGAGATGCAAATTACCTAGCTCCAGAAGATAGAGTGCGTATTTGGTAATCTAAACGCTTTATAAACTTAAAAAACCGTCTCAAATAGGGACGGTTTTTTTTATGCTTTCGCGAAAGCGTACTTAAACTATTTAATGGCTACTAAAACTTATAACTCAACTTGAAACTCATAGTTCAAAAGAGGTTTTACAACCACACTATTTACCTCTTTAAAAGTAGCTGTATCCTCCTCTATGTATTCTGGAGGCTCAAGGCCTAGTTCTTGTGCTTGCTGTGTATAGTATGTCTTTTTTGACGGGTGGCTAGGCGCAACGGCATTTATAATATGGCCAAAGGCGTCTTGCTTTACAATTGCCATTAAAATACCTATACAATCATCTCTATGAATCATATTTACGGGAGCCTTACCATTAGTAAGCCCCTTACGACCAGCGAGAAACTTAACAGGATTCCTGTTACCTCCAAAAAGCCCTCCAAAGCGCACGACTGTAGTCTTAAAAGCACTGTTGTTAAAGAAAATTTGTTCTACATCGTGTAATTGCTTACCGGCGTTAGTCTCAGGTCTAGGTGCGATTTTTTCTGTAACTACACCCTGTGAGTCATCATATACAGAGGTACTGCTTACTAGGATGACTTTTTCTATTTGTGATTGCTCTACTTGATGTAAAAAGTGAGCCATTTTAAGCGCATAATTTGCTCCAGTATTTCTACGCAGTCCCGGCGGAATCATTATCATAAGCACATCCGTATCAACCAGCAAGGTGTCTACAAGTCCAGACACACCAGCCTCTGCTATAACAACTGGATAAGCTGTGATGCCACTTTTTGTAAGTGCTTTTGCCTTCTCTGTATCTGTGACGCTACCTTTTACTTGATATCCAAAAAGTTTGAGACGAGATGCAAGCGGTTGTCCTAACCACCCTAGTCCTGCTATTGTTATTCTTTTATTCATAGGCTTTCCTCATATATAGAGGGATTGTATTAAAAGGCACTTATTATTCTTGTAATTGCAATGTGTCGTTTTGAGGAGTAGCAAAGGCTAGTTCATCTACGTTTATGACGCGTTCTTGTATAATTGCATCGTTTACTACAAAAGGTTTTGGCATCATTGTCTTTGGTCTTGTTGAGACAGTAAATTTAGGATGCTCAAGTAAGTCAAAAGAGTATTCTCTAAAACTTATTTTTGGATCTACTCCTGCTGCTATTGTAAAGCTAAATTCTAGCTCTTCACCTTCACCCATATAATAACTTAACAGCGCATTTGTTCTACGTTTTTTATATAAGGTCTCTGTGCTATCTGGCTTGTACTCCTTCTTATTATAAGATAGCATTTTAAAAGGCGTATCCTTATCTGCAAAGAGGCGTATTCTATTTATCGCTCTCTGTGGTCTTATGCTCAGTGTTACCTCTCTATTTCCATCTACAACCTCATCCTTTTCTTTGATAATGATAGTTTCTTCAAGGTCTATAACAGAGGTTTCCTTTGCATAGCTAAAAGAGGTATTGTACTTACTACCAGAAGCATTTGCTATATAATCACTAGCAGCATTAGGCGCATTACCTAGATAGCCTTCTACCCAACTGTCTATATAATCGTCATACGTTACCCAGTATGCCTTTGCATCACCCTCCTTATGGTAATACAATAAACTATTAGGTTTTTGCCTCTCTTCTGTATAATCAGACTTTGCGTGTGCTACTCCTAAAAATACAAACGTAAGTATTAAACCTATATAACCTAAAAAACGCTTACTCTTATAATAGCCTATTACTGGTAATGATAAACCAAATACTAGTACTGTAAAAAGTATAGAAATCCAGTATGCAGATGGTCCTAAACCTACAGGAAAGAATTGTACTAATGGTGAAAAAACAAATACTCCTGGCGCGACTAAAAGAAGCATTAAAATAACGCTTGGTTTCTTTTGCTTAATCATTACAAAAAAGGCAACAAGACCAAATAATAATGGAATAACAAAAAAGCCTGCTCCTTTTAAATATACAGCAACAAGAATATTGATAATCACCCACAATGTAAGTGGTGCAACGTAGGTACTTGGGGTGTGTTCTAGCTTACATAAGCGACTGTAAAAACCAAAACTAAACGAAAGAGACATTACTACAAAAGCAATGGTATACCAGTGACCGTTATATATAAACACCGGTAACATATCATTATACTGAGGATATAATGACGGCATTAACCAAGCAAAAATTTGCAATAACAATAATGAACAGCCCAAAGAAATAATAAGTGCTAAAAATCCTCGTCCTACAGCCCTACCACTTAATTTCTTATCTCTAAAACCTTTAAAAAGTAAGAGTATAAAAATTACGAGTGCGATGATAGACATAGGTAACACCCAAGCAAAAGGATAGGATGCAAAAGTGAATAAAGGTGTATCAAAGTAAACTCGATCTTGAGTAGATTTTATGGTCGATAAATCTACTTGAGCAAAATGCTTAATAAGCGGCAGTAAGTACTGTCCTTGATGCTCAAGTGTGCGCGGGTCAAGATTATCTACAGTATCATTTACCGTATGATAATTATAATGACTGTCTATAAAAGCAAAGAAAAAACCTGGTATATCACCATCTTCACGCAACACTGTAGAATCTGTATCATTAGGTAGCATTTTATATATACTATACATTAATGATGTAGCTACAGGATACTCAAGTCCAGCCTTCTCAAACTCTTTAATGAGATTTTCATTACCCCCATTAGTCTCCACAATCATATTAGAAGGTCCAGAAGAGCCTCTAGCTTCAAAGTTTAAGGCAATACCCACGTCTTTTGCCCAAGGGTGTTCTTTTACAAATAGCGTTGCGCCGTCTAGACCTAACTCTTCAGAGTCTGTAAATAGCACGATAATATCATTTTCTGGCTCAACTCCAGCAGCCAGATAGGCTCTTAAACTTTCTAACACAGTCACCACTCCAGACCCTGCATCGCTCGCCCCGTGAGACTTACTATGTGGAGCACTATCGTAATGGGACATTAACAATACTGCCTTACCCGTACCGGTTCCTTTATAACGTGCCACTATATTTTTTGGCTTTACTAAGGTACTCGACCCCCACCAAGAGTCTAGTACATATCCCTCTTGCACAGCAGGCTCAAGACCTAATTTCTCAAGCTCGTCTATAATATATCCACGCACTTCTGCGTGTGCAGGTGACCCTACATAATGTGGTTTTTGAGAGATTACTTTAAGTTGGCTCATTGCACGTTCTGTAGAGAACTCAGTAAGCGGGACATCTCCAGAAGAGGCGGTGTCTGGTATAAGTGATTTAAAACTAAACCACACTAAAAAAAGAAGTACAAAAAATGAGAAGAAATGTTTAAGGCGTTTCATTTGCTTTTGGTTTGGTGGTTGTAAAATACAAATTTATAGGTTTGGAGTACGCTTTCGCGAAAGCGCAACACAACTTATTAAATATAAATCACTAACTTTAAGACAACAAAATCAGATAGTTATGGCGATTAAAAGTTTTATAGGTAAACGTGCAAAAGAGGTAAAGAGCACCTCAACAGATATAAAAGTAAGTGATTATATGAGCCGTAAACTCATTACCTTCTCTCCAGATCAATCTGTTCTTGAGGTAATGAATAGTCTTATAAAGCATAAAATATCTGGTGGTCCCGTGGTAAATGAACAAAATGAACTGCTAGGGATAATTTCTGAAGGCGACTGTATGAAACAAATCTCAGAGAGTAGATATTATAATATGCCTATGGATAATATGAAAGTGAGCAATCATATGGTATCTAATGTAGATACTATAGATGGTAATATGAATGTTTTTGATGCGGCAAATAAATTTTTGGAATCAAAACATAGACGCTTCCCTATAGTAGAAAATGGTAAACTAGTAGGCCAGATAAGCCAGAAGGATGTCCTTAAAGCTGCTTTAGAACTTAATGGTCAGACTTGGAAATAGATTGCATTGTTTTTTCAAACCAGGCCAGCTCTATATTTTCTGGCTCGTAGGTAAAATTATCTTTGCGCTCCAGTCCTATTTTTTCTAGCACACGGCAAGAAGCACCGTTGCCCAGCTCTGCCATACCGCACAGTTTTTTGCCAGTGAAGTTTTTAAAAAAGTAATCTCTAGCGGCGATAGATGACTCTGTTGCATAACCTTTGCCCCAGTATTGTGGCATAAAGCGATAACCTATGTCATAAAAATCTGTATGACCGTTCATCTCGTTTTCAAAATTCATTTTTAAACCGGTCCACCCTATCCAGTCACCTGTAGATTTTTCTATAGCAGCCCAGCGGCCTATACCATAAGTTTCATACTGCATACGTATGTAATCTACATATGCCCTTGCTTTACCCATACAACTTATAGGTTTATTACCTAGATATTTATGTACAAGGGGATCGCTATCTAAGCGATACATATCCCCCGTATCTTCTATGACAATCTCCCTAAGGATTAGGTTCTTAGTTTCGGCGTAGATTTTCATATTAATTCTTTCTTTTTACGAGTGCATAAAAGTCACCATCTAGCGGTAAATATCCCTGGTCATATATAAAATAGTATACAGTACCTGCTTTAGTCGTGTAGATGCTTGTAAAATAATTAAAGTCAAAACCCGCTGCGTTTAGTTTTGCCTTAGTGGTTTTTGTCTTTTCCTCAGGGTTGAGTTTTTCTAGTATACGATAGTTTTTGCGCAACCGGTTATTTATGTTGCGCATCATATTTTTTGAGTCCTTATTCTGGCTGTTGTTACGAGCGTTGCGACAAGAAGAACTACAATACTTCTTATCTGCTCTACCTATAATTTTATCTCCACATTCTGGACACGTTCTATCCATACTAGTTGTTCTTATAAATTTTTATATCTATCTCTCCTGCGGCATTCATATGTGCACGGTACATACCCGCTGTATTAAACTCCATCGCTACATTGCCGTCTCGGTCTATAGAGACAATTCCTCCCGTACCGCCTAGATCTGTGAGCTTTTTCTGGATTACCTCTTCTGCCGCTTCTTGTAATGTAACTTCCTTATACTCCATAATAGCAGCAATATCGTGTGCTACCATACCACGCATAAAGAACTCTCCCCATCCAGTACTACTTACCGCACAACTTGCATTATTTGCATATGTACCTGCTCCTATAATAGGTGCATCTCCTATGCGGTTATACCTTTTATTAGTCATTCCTCCTGTAGAGGTACCTGCTGCGAGATTACCGTACTTATCTAGTGCTGCACAACCTACAGTTCCATATTTACTATCCTTTATAAAAGGATCCATATAAGTCACCTTTTTATCTAGATCGTGATCGAGTTGCGTTTTTTCTTTATCTATTATTTTTTGAAGCGATTTATACCTTCTCTCTGTATAAAAATAAGAAGGATCTACTATCTCAAGTCCTTGCTCTGCTGCAAACTGCTCTGCTCCTTTTGCACTAAGCATCACGTGCTCAGACTTGTTCATTACTGCTACCGCAAGGTCAATGGGGTTTTTTACAGTAGTCACACCAGAGATGGCTCCCGCATTAAGGGTATTACCATCCATAACGCTAGCATCTAGCTCATTTGTACCATCGTGTGTAAATACAGCACCCTTTCCTGCGTTAAAAAGTGGGCTATCTTCCATAATATTAATAGCTGCCGTCACCGCCTCCATACTCGTGCCTCCATCTGAGAGCACCTTATGACCAGCTCTTGTGGCTTCATCAAGTTTTGCTCGATATGCACTTTCAAGAGAGTCTGTCATATTTTTTTTAAGAATAGTACCCGCACCTCCGTGTATAACAAGACCAAACTTTTGATCTGCAGGTATAGATGATGCACTAATCTTATCTTCTTTTTCTTTAACAGGCATATCGCAAGAACATACAATTAAAGACAACATAACAAGCGTAACTAACTTTTTCATAAGGTTTTACTTAAAATATACAGGTCTAATATAAGGAGAAAGAAGCATTTGAACGTACCAAAAGCGAACAATACAGATACTTCCTACTTGTAAAATTTTAAAAAAACTACATTTTTTGTGTATTTCATCGATTAAATACACAAAGTGTACGATTAAGTGCAAAAAGTTATTATCTTGCAGTCATAAATCATAACCCCAAATTATGAAACTGATTAACCAAAGTCTCTGCTTTATTGCAGCTATGCTACTTATCTGCTCTTGCAGTACCGATCCAATTAATGAGTCAGAAGAACTCACAACAAACCTTGAAGCACCAATCGAGGTTGAAAACGACACCGAACTAGCGCTCGAAGTGCTAGCTGTCTTAAATGCACATAGGGCAACATTAGGCCTTAGTGAGTTGCAATGGCACAACTACTCTGAAGATCTTGCTTTAGGTCACTCTAACTATATGGTTATACAGAGCGAGCCTAGCCACGATAATTTTTATGCACGTTCGGCGAGTTTACAAAATAACGGTGCACATATAGTAAGTGAGAATGTCGCTTATGGATATATGGATGCAGAGTCTGTTGTACAAGGTTGGTTAGGAAGTCCATCACACAAACAAGCACTAGAAGGTGACTACACACATACAGGTATAGGTATCGTAAAAAATGAAATGGGTGTACCTTATTACACACAGCTATTCTTTAGATAACCAAACAATCCCCAAATCTGTTTTGATTATCATCCCCACCTGCTATAGTAGGTGGGGATGTTTTTTTTACGCTTTCGCGAAAGCGTACTACTTTTTGTACTTTTATAGTAAATAAATAAGAAACATATGGCCATAGCACCTCCCTTTAATTTAAATAAATGGATAGAAGAAAATAGAGATCTTCTTAAACCACCCGTAGGTAATAAAAATCTTTACAAAGACGCTGGTGACTACATTGTTATGATTGTAGGTGGACCAAATGCCAGAAAAGACTATCATTATAATGAGACCGAAGAACTCTTTTTTCAACTAGAAGGACATATTGAGGTGCACGTACAAGACGAAGGTGTAAAGCGCACGATGAAACTAGGTCCGGGTGATATGTACTTACACCCAGCCGGGGTACCGCACTCGCCAGTGCGCCACGACAACTCAATAGGACTCGTAGTAGAACGTAAAAGACTAGACCTAGAAGGAACAGACGGTCTTTTATGGTACTGTGATAATTGTAATAACAAACTACACGAGGTATACTTTAAACTTCACGATGTAGAAAAAGACTTCCAGTCGCATTTTAAGGACTTCTATAATAGTGAGGAGCTTAGAACGTGCAACAACTGCGGTACGGTGATGGAAGTAGATGAACGTTTTACAGCAGATTGATAAAAAAACAGAATAATTTTTAGGGTGTATTTAATTATACACCCTTTTTTATGGAAACCTTTGAATTATTCTTAGATTTGACTCACATAGACTTCTCATATATGTTTGAGAAGTATAAATAGAAATTAACCCTTGAGTAAGGCAACTTTACTGGTTTTCTTATCTCAGTTATTCATAAAAAACGATGAGCACAGTAGCAAAAGATTTTGGAATGGACGAAGCGATGAAAATCCTCGGACTTTCTGCCATAAACGAAGGAACCTCAACGGGTCAAAAAAACTTTGGTAACGGTGAGATTATTGAATCACACTCACCAGTAGATGGTCAACTTATAGGTAAAGTAAAAACCACTACAAAAGAAGATTATGAGACGGTAATGAGTGCAGCTACAGCGGCGTTTAAAGATTTTAGAACAATGCCCGCTCCTGCTCGTGGAGAACTTGTACGTCAGTTTGGTAACAAGCTACGTGAGGTAAAAGAACCATTAGGAAAACTTGTTTCTTATGAGATGGGTAAATCATATCAAGAGGGTCTAGGTGAAGTACAAGAGATGATAGACATCTGTGACTTTGCGGTGGGGTTATCACGCCAGTTACACGGTCTTACAATGCACTCAGAAAGACCAGGTCACAGAATGTATGAGCAATACCACCCACTAGGTGTGGTAGGTATTATATCTGCCTTTAACTTTCCTGTAGCAGTATGGGCTTGGAACACGGCTCTTGCTTGGGTTTGTGGTGATGTATGTGTATGGAAACCATCAGAAAAAACACCGCTTTGTGGCGTTGCTTGTCAAAACATTATCGCAGAGGTGCTCAAGGCAAATGATATGCCAGAAGGTATCTCTTGTCTTATAAATGGAGATTACAAAGTAGGAGAAATGATGACTACAGATAAGCGTATACCTCTAGTATCTGCTACTGGATCTACACGTATGGGTAAGATTGTATCTGCTACTGTAGGAGAGCGTCTTGGTACATCGCTACTTGAACTAGGAGGTAACAATGCTATCATTGTGACACCAGACGCAGATATTAAGATGACCGTTATAGGTGCCGTTTTTGGAGCGGTAGGTACTGCAGGACAAAGATGTACATCTACACGTCGTCTTATCATACACGAGAGTGTGTATGATACGGTAAAAGATGCTATTGTAAAAGCATATGGACAACTACGCATAGGTAACCCACTAGATGAAAACAACCACGTGGGGCCACTTATAGATACCGATGCTGTTGCAAATTATAATAACGCCCTAGAGCGTGTGGTAGCAGAAGGTGGTAACATCATTGTAGAAGGTGGTGTTCTTGCAGGTGAAGGTTATGAGAGCGGTTGCTATGTAAAACCAGCAATAGCAGAGGCTAGTAATGAGTATGAGATTGTACAACACGAGACATTTGCTCCTGTTCTATACTTATTAAAATATACTGGAGACGTTATAGATGCACTAGAGTTACAAAATGGTGTAGCACAAGGTCTATCTTCTGCAATTATGACTAATAATTTACGTGAGGCAGAGCGTTTCTTAAGTGCGGCAGGATCAGACTGTGGTATTGCAAATGTAAATATAGGTACCTCTGGTGCAGAGATAGGTGGAGCCTTTGGAGGTGAGAAAGATACAGGTGGAGGACGCGAGTCTGGATCTGATGCTTGGAAAGTATATATGAGAAGACAAACTAACACAATAAACTATACCACAGAGCTTCCGCTTGCACAGGGTATCAAGTTTGATTTATAGATTATACTCTTTATAATTATTAAAAACCGTTTCTTTTATAGGAGCGGTTTTTTTATGCTTTCGCGAAAGCGTCACCCGCACAAAAAAGCTATCTTTCTACCACATTAATTACGAGATCACATTTGAAGCCGGCACGACATATTTTACCTACCATTGTTTTTACACAATTTTGTGGGACGTCATTATGGTTTTCTGGTAATGCGGTGATGCCTGGGCTCATAAGTGATTTTTATCTTAATCAAAATGCCGTAGCACATCTTACAACTGCTGTACAGCTAGGGTTTATAGTAGGTACGCTTCTATTTGCCATTTTTGCCATTGCAGACAGATATTCTCCTTCTAGGGTATTTCTAGTTTGTGCGACCACGGGCGCTTTGTTTAATCTTGCTATGATTTGGCAAGGTAACACGCTCTCTACATTGCTCTTATTGCGATTTCTCACCGGTTTTTTTCTAGCCGGAATATATCCTGTAGGGATGAAAATAGCAGCAGATTATTTTGACAAAGGACTGGGTCGCTCGCTGGGATATCTAGTAGGCGCTCTTGTGCTAGGTACCGCTTTTCCTCACCTGCTGGGTGATGTGCTATCTAGCATCTCTTGGCAAACCGTGATGCTTGTCACCTCTTGCACTGCAATATTTGGTGGGGTTTTATTACAATTACTGGTGCCAGACGGACCATACAGAAAGGTCGGAAGCGCCTTAAGCTTTAAACAGCTAAAAGATATATTTAAAGATCCTAATTTTAATAAGGCCGCACTAGGATATATAGGTCATATGTGGGAATTATACACCTTCTGGACGCTGGTTCCTGCCATTCTAATCATCTATCTAAAACAACATCCAGAAACGAGCTTATCTGTAAGCTTGTATTCATTTATTATTATAGGTTCCGGCTCCATTGCTTGTATAGCTGGTGGATATCTATCACAAAAAGTAGGAGTTCAAAAAATGGCAAAACTCTTTTTACTCTTTTCTGGTATGTGCTGCCTTATAGCGCCGTTGTTATTAAGCACAGCATATTACCCAGTTGTCATTGCGTTTCTCATTTTTTGGGGTATGGTCGTCATTGCAGACTCGCCGCTTTTTTCTACACTCGTAGCCCAGCGAGCAGCCCCATCTGTAAAAGGTACCGCTTTAACAATGGTAAATTGTATAGGATTTGCTATTACCATCATAAGTATACAGACACTTGTGTTATTACAGAACTTTATGCCACTTATGTATGTCTTACCACTTCTCGCTATAGGTCCCGTTTTTGGGCTTCTAGCTATGAGAAGTAGATAATTCTTTCTTTTTACGCTTTCGCGAAAGCGTAATCTCATTCCACCGTAATTTTACTAAGATAAGGGCTTGCCACTTACAGCCTATGAAGTTATCTTTTTGTAAACATTTGAAAATCAGCAAAACACACTAAACAATGTGTTTTACAAGGATTGAACTCCCAAAAATGCTCGACAAACCCATTAAAATCGTCGAGGAAATACATAAATTTCTAACAATCAATGCATAAAATGCTGTTATGTTAAAATTTTAACTAACTTTAAGTCACACGAACCATTTAAACCTAACCAATATGAGTAAGAAATCAGGATACCTACTTGGTATGCTACTTACGATTATCATTTGTATGATTTTGGCTTGGATTTTTTGTTGTGGAGCCGGCGCAAGCGCTGCTTCTACTACAGATAAGCAAGAAACAACAGTAGATGATCAAAACGCAGTAGCTGCTGCCACAGCGGCCACCTCAATGGGCTTCAATTTAAGAGGCACAGACGGAAACTTTGCTTTTACAAGCAACGACAATTTTAATTTTAATAGTTCAGACTTTGCCATCATTACTCCTGTAGCAGGAGATGTAAACAATGGTATTGCAAAGCTTAAAGGCTATTTTGATGCAGAAGGTAATGACAACAAAATGGTCAATATTACTGGCTATTATGACAGTGATGAAGTAAACAACTCGGCTTATGCAAACCTAGGTCTTGCACGTGCCACTGCTGTAAAAAATTACTTTGTAGATCAAGGTATCTCTTCAAGTCGCATTAACACCTATGGTGAGCTACGCGAAGAATTAGTTCCAGATGGAGATATTTATAGAGGACCTGTTTCATACAATCTCTACGCACAAGCCGCCGAAGATGAGGCCAAAGCGCAAGAAGACCTTGCAAATATGGCTGAAGCTATTAAGGCAGACCCGCTAGTAATTTATTTTGACTACTCAGAGGCTTCTGTAAACCTCAACGCGCAACAGCGTAAAAAACTAGGAGACATCACACGTTATCTTGATAAGGTAGAAGGATCTAGCATTACGGTAGAAGGACACACAGACAGTCAAGGTAGTATGGCTACAAATGATAGACTGGGACTTGAGCGTGCAGAATTTGGCAAGCAATACCTTCAAAACAATGGGATTGCAGGTGCAAAAATCAAAACTGTTACAAAGGGAGAACGTAACCCTATTGCAACAAATGATACAGAAGAAGGCCGCGCTCAAAACAGACGCGCCGTAATAACTATAAACTAACTCATTAAAAAATATACATATGGATTTTTCAAATATAGCTTGCTGGATCTGGCCACTTATAGCCGGAGTAGTATGCGGAATTTTAGGATACTTACTAGGTAGACTCTTTGGTAGCTCTAAAGAAGAAACAACAACTCACGACACCTATGATTACAAGGCAGATCTTGATGCGTGTAGAAAGAAAACAGCCTCACTAGAAGCAGACCTAGAGGCGTGTAGAACAAAGCTTAAGGCTACACCTCCACCAGCGGCTCCAGCAGCAGCTAGTACCACCGCAAGTATGGCGAGCTCATTTGCAGCCGGTGCAGCGACAAGCGAGACCGTTATTGCAAATACAAATACGAGTGCACCATCACCGTCTATAGGTATCATAGGCGTACCATTTGATGCAGCAGCGGCAAAAGGTGTGTATGGTAAGAAAAGAATAAAAGAAGATGATCTTACTATTGTAGAAGGAATAGGTCCAAAAATATCTGAGCTCTTCCATAATCACGATATCAAAACGTGGGCAGCACTTGCAAGCACTTCTGTAGAGAAGTGTCAAGAGGTTCTTAACTCTGGTGGTAAACGCTTTGAAATACATCGTCCAGGCACCTGGCCTATGCAAGCCGAAATGGCCGCTCTAGGAAAGTGGGCAGATCTTAAAAAATGGCAAGACGAGCACGATTACGGTAAAGCGTAAATAGCTCTATATTTCATATAAAAAAAGTCCGCTATGATATGTTTCATAGCGGACTTTAATTTCATAAACAGTTCTTTTCTATAACAATGTGGCATCTAGGGTAATCTGGGCTTTCATAAGCTTAGATAGTGGGCACACTTCTTTTGCCTTAGTTGCTATTTTTTCAAATTCTTCTGTTGAGATATTTGGAACCTTACCTTTTGTGGTGAGGTGAATTTTTGTAATCTCCCCATCTTCAAAAGTTACGTCTGCACTCGTATCTAGAGCATCTGCTACGTAGTCTTCTTCATTGAGTAAAAAACTAAGTTGCATTGTATAACATCCAGAATGTGCTGCTCCTATAAGTTCCTCTGGATTTGTGCCTACTCCGTCTTCAAATCGGGTCCCAAAGGCATATTGTGCTTTATCTAGCACGGTACTTTCGGTAGAGATTGTTCCTTTTCCTTCTTTTCCGCTTCCTTCCCAGTGTGCGCTTGCGCTTCTTGTAAATTTCATTGTCTTTTTTGTTTAAAGATATAAGTATTCCGCTTTCGCGAAAGCGGCATTAACACCTTATAACATTGCGTTTAACAAAGATTTACAACACAAAAATTATCCCGCTCCCTGAGCAAAAACCACAATCACACCTATAATAATAAGTGCAGCAAGTATGGCAAAAAATATTTTCCAGAACGAATAAGGTCTTTTACCAGAAAGCGCGCCCGTCTCACCGTTTACAAAGAAGTTATACTCCTTACCATTGTAACGATAAGAGCTCACATAAACGGGTAATAAAATATGCTTAAAGGTCTCCTCTGCAAGCTTCATATCTATAGAGGTTACTAGCTGCGTGTCGCCCCCTATATCTCCAGCGGCCCAGCTTGTGGCGATTTGCTTTGCCGTCTCACGTGACTTGGTATGACCATCTTTAAGAGGGATGGTATACTTTTCTGTCACAAAACCAGATAAGAATCCGCTATTGAAGGGTTGTAGCTTTTTAAGATCCCAGCGTGCAATTTTAGAGGGAACTCTACCAGCGCGTTGTTTTGATGCTTTTATGAGCGTGTCATCTACAAATCCAGACACGTGACCAGAGGCGGGATACCATCTTGTTTTACGCACCTGCCTGCTCTTTCTATTACCATCACTATCGCGATAGGTTTGTGTCTCATAATAATACTCACCACGCTGTCCCGTATAGTTTGCAGCAAGCTGTGCATCAAAGGTCCAATAAGGCAAGTACAGCCCCTTTGTAAACTGAGGGTCTAGTGAGGCTTTCTTCAGTTTATTAGGCGCCCACCATAGACCGTTTACCCACTTTTTAAAAATAGTAAAAGAGGCACTCTGATCTATCTGAAATGGCAAGACAGCTCCTGGTAATATCCAGTCTTCCTTGCGGGCATCTTCAAGTATGAGTGGCATACTACAATACACGCAGTGTAGGGATTTATAGTTTTCTTCTACGTGCTGGTTTGCTCCACAATTTTTGCAATGCAACATAGAGATTTCTTCGCTGTTTTTTTGATCACCCATACTTTCTAGGTATGGATACAGTTCTAGCTCTTCAAACTTGCTAGTCTCTAGTGATATCTCTTCTTTATGACCGCAATACTCACAAGTGATGGCTGTGGTACCTGGCTTATACTTGAGCTCTGCCCCGCAATTTATGCAGGCCTTTTTAAGTTCGGTTTTATGTCTGGGGTTTTCTTCCATATGGGCATAGGGTAATTACGCTTTCGCGAAAGCGCACATAGGCTATTACATTGTAAAATTTTTAAACCGGCAGTGGCGGCGGTGTGTTACCTCCTAAAAACGACTTAAGCTCCTCTACCTCCTGCAATGCTGTCCATCCAGCCATACCTTGCTTCCATACAAGGCTCTCTTTATTGATAGTGCGGTTTGCAAATAAAGCCTTGAGCTGATCTATACCTACGGGTCCTTGTTGCGCACCGTTTACTGCATAAAAATATTGTACGGCGGCTGGCATAGGTGGCGGCATCATTCCACCTTGATTCATTTGTGGTTGTGCTTGTTGTTGTCCTCCCATTTGTGGAGACATCATTCCTCCCATTTGTTGTGCGAGTACAAAGCCCATTCCCATTCCCATTCCTGCACCTGCTGTACCGCCTTCATTTGCTGCTGCAGCTTCTATAGCTTTGGCAGTTTTGAACTTAGTAAGTTTATCTAGGTCTATTTTATCCAAACGGCTATATTCAAATATTTCTTTCTTGAGGTCTTCTGGCATCGATACATTCTCGATGTAAAACTTCTCAAGAGAAATACCCACAGACATAAACTCTGGCTTCATCACCTCTTGGCACGTCTCAGAAAGCTCAGAAGTATTTGCCGCATAGAGCTCTATAGGGAGATTTGCTTCTCCTACCGTATCTGTAAATCTAGTAGCAATGAGACTTTTAAGATGCTCATTAATTTCAAAATTTGTAAAGTTATTATCTGTCCCTACGATGTCTACAATAAACTTCCCAGCATCTGCAATTTTAAAGGCATAAGTACCAAAAGCGCGAATCTCAACTAGTCCAAAACGGTCATCACTTAATGTTATAGGGTTTTTAGTCCCCCACTTCTCATCTGTAAATAAGTGTGTGTTTACAAAATAAACTTCTGCTTTAAATGGAGAGTTAAAGCCATATTTCCACCCTTTTAGTGTTGAAAGAATGGGTAAGTTTTGCGTAGTAAGGTCATATGTACCTGGTGTAAAAACATCTGCAAGTTGTCCCTCGTTTACAAATACAGCTGTCTGTCCTTCACGTACAATGAGCTTTGCACCGTTTTTAATCTCGTTTTGATAACGTTCAAAACGGTGTGCAATCGTGTCATCTGTGTAGTCTAGCCACTCTACAATATCTATAAACTCGTTGCTGAGCTTCTCTTTAATCTTGCTAAAAATATCCATAGGTTGTGTTGTTTTAACTATTGGTGGCTTGAAGATACAAAATGTTACAAAAAACCGGCTATTGTTCCCCCAAACAATAGCCGGTTTTAAAGTGCCTAAGCAAAGGCTAATTCAAACTTAAGATTTTTTGATTTTCTAATTCTGATACTCATAGGAGCTACCATCTGGAAACTCGATAGAAAAAAATGACACGTCAAATTCTTCATCTTGGCATATTTGCTCTAGAAGTCCCCATTCTTCTGTTTGCGATTTCATAATTGTTTTATTTAATGATTACTACAGCACAAATATGCAACCATAAACAGATTAGTATGTAGCTATAATGGCGCATATTGCTTAGGGTTTTTACCCCTAATCCTACGGGTGCATTCATCGCAACTTATGATTAGTTTGTATCTATTGTTTTGTGTTAAGCTTTCGCGAAAGCGTAATAGACCCTATAAGATTTGGTATTTTTGAACCTTACATTTTAAAAGAAATTATATGCTTACTATAGATCCAAAAGATATTCCTGTTTCTGAGTTATTTGGTCACCTTACAGGTGCAGTGGGGCCACGTCCCATAGCATTTGCAAGTACTGTAGATAAGGATGGTAATGTAAATCTGGCTCCTTTTAGTTTTTTTAATGTCTTTGGGGCAAATCCTCCCATACTTGTGTACTCACCCTCTCGTAGCGGGAGAGATAATACAACAAAAAACACGCTAGATAACGTGCTAGAGGTTGCAGAGTGTACGGTAAATATGGTAAACTATGCAATGGTACAGCAAATGTCGCTCGCAAGTACAGCTTATGCAAAGGGCGTAAATGAATTTGTAAAAGCTGGTCTTACAGAGCTTGCCTCAGAAACGGTAACACCTCCTCGCGTGGCAGAATCTCCAGTGCAGTTTGAGTGTAAGGTAATCGAGGTAAAAGCTCTAGGTGATCAAGGTGGCGCCGGTAACCTCGTGATATGCGAGATTCTTAAAATGCATATAGATAAAACCATTCTTACAGAGGCTGGTGCCATAGACCCACTTAAAATAGATCAAGTATCACGTATGGGCGCAAACTGGTATAGCCGTGCAAAAGAAGGGCTTTTTGAAGTGCCAAAACCTATTGCAAAAACAGGAATAGGCGTAGATCAAATTCCAGAAAACATACGCCTGAGCGATATACTTACTGGTAATGACCTCGGGATGCTGGGTAATGTAGAGCAACTCCCTACCCAGGCACAAATAGATACATTTATAGCAAGTGATGCACATATAAAGGAACTAGTAAAAACAGGCGACGACCTTGTGATACACAAAAAAGCGCAAGAATTATTGGCTCAAAAAAATGTGAATAACGCGTGGAAGATTCTACTCGCAAAACGTTAGAATTTTCATAGATTTACACCCTAATAATTGAACACGATGGAAGTACAAGGAAAAGTAAAAATGATAGGTGAGACTCAAACTTTTGGGAGTAATGGGTTTAGAAAGAGAGAGATTGTTGTCACAACAGAAGAGCAGTATCCACAGCACATAATGGTGGAGTTTGTACAAGATAAAACAGACTTACTTAATAACTACTCTGTAGGTCAAAATGTAAAAATAAGCATTAACCTAAGAGGTCGTGAGTGGGTAAACCCACAGGGAGAAACAAAATATTTTAACTCAATACAAGGATGGCGCATAGAGAATCTTGCAGCAGCAAATGCTGGTGGAGGACAACCATTACCTCCTATGCCTCCTGCAGACTCTTTTGAACCTGCAACAAATCTTAATAGCGACGACCACGACGATCTACCGTTTTAAATCGATAAAGTGCTTACTAGCAACAGTTTAAAACCCAAATCAACTCAATTGATTTGGGTTTTTTACTTTAAAGCTATGAAAGTCTATCACCTGTGTCAAAATTGCTATAAGAATTTTACAGCTAGTAACACTAGCATCAAACACCCTGTAAATGAGTTAAATAAACCCATATGCAAGTCGTGTGAACGTGCCAGTTCTCCAAAACGTGTCTCAAGCGCAATTATAGAAGCAGCCATTACGGGATGCCTAATGCTTGTTACAAGCTATCTTTTACTAGAAAATCTCACACAAGTAGCGCTCGTTGCAATTATATACACCATCCCTGCACTTTTATATATTTTATACACTAGAAAGAATTTTGACCACATACAAGCGTTTAATAGTAATAAGGCATAGTTATCTTTGCCCTACCTATTAAATTAAATTGTGCTACCACTACCAGATCACCATATGTTTTCTAATGATCCTTGGTTTCCAGACCACCATCTGGCAGACGAAGAGGGTCTCCTTATGGTAGGTGGTGATCTTACCCCAGACTGGTTATTACTTGCCTATAGATCTGGGATTTTTCCTTGGTATAATGAGGGGCAACCCATTTTATGGTGGACACCAGACCCTAGAATGGTAGTGGCTCCGCAAGATGTACACGTATCAAAATCTATGCGCAAATTACTGCGCGACAACCCTTTTACAGTTACTTATAATCAAAATTTTCTAGAAGTTATACTCGCCTGTAAACGTATTAAAAGAGATGGACAGCAAGGCACCTGGATTACAAATGACGTCGTAGAAGCTTACCTAAGACTTCACCAGCTAGGCTATGCCATCTCTGTAGAAGTCTGGTATGAAGACAAACTCGTAGGAGGTCTGTATGGCATAGACTTGCAAGATAAAGGTGTTTTTTGTGGCGAGAGTATGTTTGCCACTGTAAGTAATGCTAGTAAAGTGGGATTTATTACGCTTTCGCGAAAGCTTACTAAAAACGGATACAAGCTCATAGACTGCCAGATGTACACAGACCATCTCGCAAGCCTAGGCGCCGCCGAAATACCTAGAGAAACCTTTTTAGAATATCTTAAATAGTAGCTTTACTACTCTTGTACCATCTTGTACCTAAAACAGTTTACATCGTGATCATTTACCATCCCTATAGCCTGCATAAATGCATAGATAATGGTACTTCCCACAAACTTGAAGCCTCTCTTTTTTAGATCTTTAGATATTTTATCACTTAGAGGTGTATTTGCAGGGCATTCCTTATAATCATTCCAGTGATTTTGTATGGGTGTATTATCTACATAATCCCATAGGTATTTTGAAAAACTGCCGTATTCCTTTTGGATTTCCATAAACAGCCTTGCATTTGTAACCGTACCACGTACTTTTAGCTTGTTTCTTATAATACCAGCATCTTGCAGGAGCAATTGTATTTTATCTTCCTTATAAGCGGCAATGCGCTTGTAATCAAAATTATTAAAGGCAACTCTAAAGTTTTCTCTCTTTTTTAAAATTGTAATCCAGCTCAATCCCGCTTGAAAAGTCTCAAGAACCAAAAACTCAAAGAGTAGATCTTCATCCCTAAGCGGAGTTCCCCACTCGTTATCGTGATAAGCCTCATATAGGTCATCACCCACACACCAGCCACATCTATGTTTTTCCATACGGTTACAATTTGTTTTTCTAACTCGAAAGATAGTAAGTTTGTAGTAAAGCCTGCGACATAATGGCTATGGAAACTATGCAAAAAACAACAGCACAACTAGTAACAGAAAGTCTCTCTGAGGCAATCTCTTACCAAGATTATAGAGTACTTACAGAAACTCACGCCCTAGAAGGTACAAATACAGGTCCAGAAGTCACAGAGGCATTGCACAACTATACAATGCTCAATCACAAACGTATGAAGCGTCTAGATAAGACTATAAAACTGTCTGAAGAAGCTCAAAACGCAATAAAGCAATATGACAATAAAACCAATTGGCTTGTACTAACAGAAAGCTGGTGTGGTGACGCGGCACAAACAATGCCTGTAATGCAAAAGTTTGCAGACCTCAACCCTAACATTGACTTTAAGGTCATTCTAAGAGATGAAAATCTTGAGCTTATGGATCGCTTTTTATACAACGGTGGTCGGTCTATCCCAAGACTTATTGCCTTTGACAATGAAACTCAAGAAGTACTTGGAGACTGGGGACCACGTCCATCTGAAGCTACAAAAATGGTAAATGATTATAAAGAAGCTCACGGCAAACTCACACCAGAGTTTAAACAAGACTTACAAGTGTGGTATAATAAAGACAAAGGCCAGAACACTGTAGAAGATTTACTTCATCTATTAAAGTAGATTAAGCTTATCCTTGAAAATCAAAAGTCACACTGCCTAGCTGTGTGGCTTTTGTTCCTTTATCAAAGTACGCTCTGTTTAAATATTTCATAGCCTGATCTATAAGGCATCCATTTGCGCTTGAAGAAGCATTTTTATTAAACGTTTTTTTTACAATAACTCCCTTATCATTTACAGTAATATTTATGACCACCTTCCCAAAAGCGTCACAAGTATACACGGGGTTAGGTAAAGCAATAGCTGTACGACCTACTAAGTTATAAGAAACAGTACTCTGTCTGTAAGCGCTCTTTTTCTTAATACCTCTAGCATCCTCCCTTGCCTCTATTGTAGCTTGTACTTCTTTCTTCTTTTCTTCTAGAGCAGCTTCTCTAGCCTCTTGCAGGGCGTTGAGTTGATTATTTGTGCGCTCATTAAGATTTTCAACACTGCTTTGCTGGCGCTGTGCAATGACCTTTCTTATCTCATCCTCTTCTTGCAGCGCTTTAGATAATTCACTTGAGTTGTATGCTCTGTTAGATATGCGAGTTCTTTGCTGTACAGGTGTTTTGGTTTCTTCCTCCGGTTCTTCTAGATTTTGGGTAATAACGGGTATTTCTATAAACTCCTCTGCTATCTCACCCTGATATGGTTTTACTCCCAAAAAGAAAAATACAAGCACTAGAAAACTCGCTCCAAAAACGGTAATGAGTAGTGCCTTATCTGATGGGGATAATTTCATAGGTATTTAAAAGTTACAAAAAATAAGCCATAAGTTATGGCTCGTAGGTGGCGCGCCTCTAGATATCGGCAGGATTGCTCTGCGTAATGTCTCTTATAAAGTCATCTAGTAGGTGTGCATTATCTACGCTATAGTCGCCTATTTTGGTTCTTCTAAGCGCCGTAAGGTGGGCACCACTTTTAAGCCCTTCTCCAAAATCGAACGCTAGTGATCGTATATAAGTACCTTTACTGCAGCTTACTTTAAAATCTACTTCGGGCATTTCAATGCGTGTGATTTCAAAAGATGAGATGTGTATCTCTCGCTTCGGAATTTCTACTTCCTCACCTGCTCTTGCAAACTCATACAGACGCTTCCCTTCTTTCTTCAGTGCCGAAAATACAGGTGGACGCTGCATTATTTTTCCTTGATACGCTTTCGCGAAAGCGTATATATCCTCCTCAGTGATATGCTCGGTAGGGTATTCTTTATCTATGGCTGTCTCCAGGTCATAACTAGGCGTGGTGCCACCTAGAGTGATGGTGCCAGTATATTCCTTCTCCTGACCCATAAACTCGTGTAGACGCTTTGTAAACTTACCTGTACATATAATCATAAGACCAGTAGCTAGCGGGTCTAGTGTGCCTGCGTGCCCTACTTTGATCTTTTTTATGTTTCGGTTCTTACGTATAAGCCAGCGCACTTTGTTTACTAGCTGGAAGGAAGTCCACTCAAGAGGCTTGTCAAAAATAAGCACTTGGCCATCTCTAAAATCTTGATCTGTAAGGCTCGTTATCTTAGACATAGACTTAGTTATAAAGTGAGAAACCTATCGCAATAACTCCTACAATGAGGCAGTATATAGCAAACCAAGAGAGTTTACTTTTCTTCACAAGTTTTATCATCCAGGTGCAGGCTATAAGTCCCGCAACAAAGGCAGATATAAAACCTATCACTAGTACAGAGACATTACCTGTTTGAGTCGTAATTGCACCGTCCATAAGGTCCTTTGCAATTTTTCCAAAAATAAGTGGAATCACCATTAAAAACGAAAAACGTGCTGCCTTACTCTTATCATTACCCAGTAATACAGAGGTAGATATAGTCGCTCCACTTCGTGAGATACCAGGTATCATAGCAACTGCTTGAGAAACGCCAATTATAAATGCATTTGAAAAAGTTACATTCTTTTGAGTGTCTTTTGCTCTATCTGCAAAGTATAGTAGTACAGCTGTCACAAGCAGCATACAGCCTACAAGCATAATATTTCCACCAAAAAGTGCTTCTAGTTGCTCCTCAAAAAAGAGCCCTACAATAACTGCAGGTATCATTGACAAGACAATTTTTGCCGAAAATTGTGTTTCTTCATTCCACTGGAATGAAAACAATCCGCTTAGAATTTCTATGATATCTTTTCTAAAAACTACGATGGTAGAAAGTGCTGTTGCAAAATGTACCACTACGGTAAACATAAGGCTCTCTTCTGGTACAGAAGTATCTCCTAGTATGGCTTTACCTAGCTCGAGGTGCCCACTAGATGAAACAGGTAAAAACTCTGTGAGTCCTTGAATGACACCAAGGATAAATGCGTCAAGATTATTCATAGGGCAAAGATAAAACTGTAGTTATAAGCGGCAAGTGTTACTTACCTTTATTAGGATTTAATAAGATGGCATATACTTCTATACCAAAACCTATAAGTATTACTGCTGGGGCAAGACGTATGCGTCTCCAAGAGTAAATCTCTGGGTTAAACACATTAGGGTCATCACTACCTCCTCCAGACATAAGTATAAAACCTAAGGCTATAACTCCAAGGCCTATAAGCATCCACGTAAAATTTTTCTTCCCAAATATAAATTCGGTAGTTTGTTTTGATACTTCTTTACGTTTTTGTTCTCCCATAATACATCTACTAATTCGGCTAGTAGTATAGCTCGTCTGTGCGCAAATTTAAGAAACGTTGTGTTGCCAGAAAGGTACTAAACCAAGTAATGAGTATTCCCATTAAAAACACACCTCCAAATAATGCTCCTAGTACAAGCGGGTCATCTAGTAATGTGAGTTGCGGAAATGCTTTATTTGCGTAATACAGCACTCCTGCCATACCTGCTATAGCGATAAGCGCACCTATAATGCCTAGGCGCACACTCTTCCATACAAAGGGACGTCTTATAAAACGTTTTGTCGCACCTACCATTTGCATTGTCTTTATTGTAAAACGCTTTGCATACACAGATAGTCGTATAGAGCTATTGATAAGCAGTACTGCGATAAACGTAAATATGCCAGAGATAATGAGTATCCACAGGCTTATTTTTTTGATATTATCGTTAAGCAATGATATGAGAGGTTTATCATAAGTTACTTCTTCTACAAAGTCTTTTGATGCAATCTCGTTTGCTATTTCTTCTACCTTCTCTGCAGATACATAATCTGCATTGAGGTATAAGTCTATGCTATTTTGAAGCGGGTTCTCACCAAGGTAATCTACAAAGTTTTCTCCCAAGGCTTCACTATGAGCTGCCGCAGCCTCTTCTTTTGAAACAAATTTTATAGATTTTGTGTACGCTGCAAGAGAAAGTGTTTTCTCTAGCTGTTTCATCTCCACATCTTTTGCAGTGTCTTTAAAATAAACACCTACGGCAATAGTCTCCTTAAAATAATCTGCTACCTTCTTGGTATTGAGGACAAGTAACCCCAAAATCCCCAATAGAAAAAGAACCAAAGCAATACTAATCACCACCGAAAAATAGGAGGTAATTAATCGTCTTTTCTGGTATTTTTCAAAAGATGAACTCATTTGCTAGGGTTTTGAGTAAAAGTAGTAAATCCTGCACACTCCGTTATCAAACGAAGAGATTCTGATTGTATTATTATTAAATATACAGATTTACAAAAACTGATCACTCTCCACATACGCATCTATCACACGCTGCTCGCCCTCTTTTCCTTCTATACTGTTACCGTGTTCCATTCCTAAAACTCCTTTGAAACCACGACTGTGTATGTATTTAAATACATTTTTGTAGTTAATCTCACCAGAGGTAGGCTCATTGCGTCCTGGGTTATCTCCTATCTGGAAATAAGCAATCTCGTCCCAGCATTGTTCTATATTTGGGATTAAATTTCCTTCTTGAATTTGCTGGTGGTAGATGTCAAAAAGAATCTTGCACGACGAACTATTTACAGCTTTACAAATTTGATATGCTTGTGGTGACTTAGATAAAAAGAGTCCTGGGTGATTTCTAAAATTGAGTGGCTCCAGCACCATCACAATGCCGTGCGGTTCTAGTAAGGCGCTTGCTTGTCTAAGGCTCTCTACTACATTTGCCGTCTGAAAATCAATATTCTGACGCAAGTCTACGTGACCAGGTACCACGGTCATCCATTTTGCATTTACACGTTTTGCTACCTCAATAGAGCTCTTAATATCTGCCAGAAACTCCTCACGCCATTCTTGTTTTCCGCTCGCTAGGTTTGGCTTTGTCCAGTGTATTTTATGAGCCACAAAAACGCCCATAGTAAGACCACGCCTACGCATCACCTCTGCTATTGCTTCTTGTTCGTCAATGGGGCGATTGCGCATCTCATTATCTTCAAAGGCGGTAAAGCCTTGATCTGCCATAAAGTTGAGCTGATCTATAACATTTTCGCCAGCGAGCTCTTTAAACATCCCTATGTGCGGGGCATAGTTGAGATTAAAAGTGTGTGGTTCTGTTTCCGCTTTCGCGAAAGCGGAATCTCTCACAACCGCATCCATAGCGTGTATACCTACAGTCCCTAAACCTAAAAAGGAACCCGTGAGAGCTCCTTTTTGTATAAATTTTCTTCTGTCCATATAATTACAGTGAGTATGCTTTTCCTCCTGTTGCTTCCTCTACTGGCAAGCAACCTATTTGCTGTCCCGGAATAGGCTCATAAGCAAGTACGTTTTCTCCTATCTCTTCTGAAGTTTTCCACCCCCAGATAGTCATACCTCTTACGTTTTGTAGTAAACTAAAAGCGCCAGCATCTGGATCTACCTTTACAGTCTTGTCTCTCTGGTATGCTTGGTAATACTCTCCTAGACTTTTATTAAAGACCTCTTCTTGTTCTTTTGAAGCATTTAGATATTTGGCTAGTAGCTTGTCATAATCTTCGGCTTCTGCATCTTCAAAAGTTTTACCAGTTGCATCTTGCAATCTATTTTCTAGCGCATCAAAACCTCCTTTAAGTTGGGCTTGATTTTCTAAAGTAATTACTTCATTCCAGTAGCTATCTATAAATTTATGCACACCTACATCTACAGCTCCTGGTATCGCCTGGTCTGACGGGATGATAAGATCTACAATATGACGAAGCGCTTTACCTTGTGAGTTATTAATAAACACAGGTTCAAACACTGGCCCGTCTGCTTTACAGCTTTGTAATAGGCTTAATACTGTAGGTGTTGCAACGAGCGCCACTCCACCTAATCCTAAGTTCTTTATTAATTGTCTTCTTTTCATCTTATGCTTCTTTTTTAATTTGAGCGGCAGCGTGATTTGCAGCACGTGCACTAAAAGCCATATAAGTAAGTGATGGGTTTACACAACTTGCAGAGGTCATAAACGCTCCATCTGTCACATATACATTAGGTACTGCGTGTAGCTGGTTATTACCATTACAAACAGATGTTTTTGGGTCACGACCCATACGTGCGGTTCCCATCTCGTGTATTCCGTTACCTGGTGCACTTGGGTCATCCATAGTCTGGATATCTTTAAAGCCGGCATTTTTAAGCATATCTTTTGCACTTGCAATCATATCCCTACGCATTTCCCACTCGTTTTCTTTCCACTCTGCATCAAAGTTTACCTTAGGTAATCCCCATTTATCAAGATCATTATAATCTAGGGTCATTTTATTCTCGTGGTAAGGAAGACACTCTCCAAAGCCCATAAGACCTATTGTCCATCCTCCTGGTTCTTGAATTGCTTTTTTAAGTCCTGCGCCATATCCTGCCTCTGCAATTTGAGGTTGATAATCACCACGACCAGCACCACCTTGATAACCGTAACCACGCTTAAAGGTTTTTTGGTCTGTTACTCCTCCTATGTTTCTAAAACGAGGTATGTAAATCCCGTTAGGGCGACGTCCTTTATAATATTTATCTAGATCTCCATCCCACTTTGCAGTAGCTCCCGCTTTAAAGTGGTGATCCATTAAGTTGTGCCCTAGCTCTCCAGAGTCATTACCCATACCATTAGGGAAACGGTCACTCTTAGATTGCATAAGTATACTTGCAGATGCTATAGCAGATGCACAAAGGAAAACGACTTTAGATTTAAACTCTAACTTTTCATTTGTCTCTTGGTCTACCACTTTTACTCCAGTAGCTTTTCCTGTAGCATCATCATATATAACTTCTGTTACGATAGAAAATGGACGTAATGTCATATTTCCTGTACGCTCTGCAGCTGGAAGTGTAGATGAGTTACTTGAGAAATATCCTCCAAAAGGACATCCTCTCATACAGCGATTTCTAAACTGGCAAGCAGAACGACCATCATAGGTTTTTGAACCTGTGATATGCGCCACACGACCTATAGTAAGAAGACGACCGTCTTTATAATTTTCGGCCATATTCTTTTTAAGAACCTCTTCTACACAATTAAGCTCCATAGGAGGAGAAAACTTTCCGTCTGGTAATACATCAAGACCTAATTTTTCTCCAGATACAGAGATATACTCCTCTACCTTATCATACCAAGGTGAGATATCTTTGTAACGTACTGGCCAGTCTACAGCTATGCCTTCTTTTTTATTTGCTTCAAAATCTATATCAGACAGTCTATAACTCTGTCTTCCCCACATAATAGAACGCCCTCCTACGTGGTACCCACGTATCCAGTCAAAACGTTTTGTCTCATTGTACGGGTGATCTACGTCATCTACAAAAAAGTGACGACTATCTGCCTGATGTACGTAACCTGTGCGCGCTTGTTTCTCATAACGAGCTTCAATATCGCGAGGATTACTACCCTTAAATTTATTGTCCCAAGGGTCATTGTGCATTGTAGGATAATCATCAATGTGCTTTACCATACGACCACGCTCTAAAATGAGTGTTTTCATACCGTTTTCACATAATTCTTTTGCTGCCCATCCTCCGGAGATTCCTGAGCCTACGACGATTGCGTCGTACATTTCGTTTTCGTTAGCTGTATTCACCATAAAATGTATTAATGAAAATTTATTGGGATATAGGTTACCAAATATATAAATTTTAAGTTGTTTTTTGTGAATATCTAAAAAAGACTACCTTAGTCAAACACTAGATTTAACAGTAAATGACAGGCGAAAACGTTATAGTTCTAGTCTTATTTAAAATTCATCTTATGAAAAATTATTTGTTAGGCGCTTTTTTATGCGCTTTTGTACTTATTTCTTGTAAAGAAGAGGTAAAAAAAGAAGAGAATTCCGCTTTCGCGAAAGCGGAAAAAGAAGTTTCTAAAGAAAATATGCCCTCTTACAAACATTCCCTCGCTCAATGGTCTCTTCACAAACCGTTTCAAGACGGTACTATGGACCCGATGGAATTCCCGCAAATTGCCAAAGATCTTGGTTTTACCGGAGTAGAATATGTGACACAATTATATCCATTTGTTGCTGAAGTAGGGGCAGGTTATAAAGAACGTGTAATGAAACTTGCAAATAACCTTAATGCTAAGGCAACTGCTGCAGGAATGGATAACGTTCTTATTATGGTTGATCACGCTGGTGAACTAGCAGATCCAGATCCTAAAAAACTAGAAGAAGCTATCGCAAATCACAAAATATGGATGGATGCTGCAAAACTTATGGGAGCACACTCGGTAAGGGCAAATCTCTTTGGAGAGCTAGATCCTGTAAAATGGCACGCACTATCTGTATCATCTCTTAAAGAACTAGGAGCTTACGGTAAAGAAGTAGGCGTAAACGTAATTATAGAAAACCACGGAGGATGGTCTAGTGATGGAGAAAAGCTTGTTGCTGTGATGAAAGAGGTTAATATGGAAACAGTAGGTGTCTTACCAGATTTTGGAAACTTTTGTGTAAAACGTGAAGGTGGAGAACGCTGGGGCGCGCCTTGTGTTTTAGAATATGATACCTATAAAGGAATAGAAGAAATGATGCCGTATGCAAAAGGAGTGTCTGCAAAGTCATATAACTTTGATGAAAATGGTGATGAGACAAAATTAGACTATCAACGATTAATGCAAATCGTTGCCGATAGTGGTTTTGAAGGATATGTGGGTACAGAATATGAAGGACCACTAGAAGACCCAAAAGAAGGTATCGCTCTGACTAAAGCACTAGTTCAAAAATCAATAGACAATCTTAAATAAGCAATATGAAATCAACGACTAAGTTTCAATTATCCCTAATGATGTTTCTCGAGTTTTTTATCTGGGGAGGCTGGTTTGTAACCTTAGGTACCTTTATGGGTAATAACCTAAGCGCCGAAGGAGGAGAAATTGCAGCAGCCTTTTCTACACAATCTTGGGGAGCTATTATAGCACCATTTATTATAGGTCTTATTGCAGATCGATTTTTTAATGCAGAGCGCATTCTGGGAGTATTACATATTATAGGTGCCGTACTTATGTATTTGATGTCACAAGCAACAGATTCGGCTGTGTTTTATCCATATGTTTTAGGGTATATGATTGCTTATATGCCTACACTGGCGCTAGTAAACTCGGTTGCATTTAACCAGATGAAAGACCCATCAAAGGACTTTCCATTCATTCGTGTATGGGGAACCATCGGTTGGATTGTGGCAGGACTATTAATAAGTTTTGCTTTTGGATGGGACTCTCAAGAATCTATCGCTGCAGGTTTACTTAAAAATACATTTGTAATGACTGCTATTGCTTCTGCAGTACTAGGAGTTTTTAGTTTTACACTTCCTAAAACACCACCAAGTGCAAAAGGAGAGAAAGTTGCAATTAAAGATATTTTAGGTCTTGAAGCTTTAGATTTACTTAAGGATAGAAACTTCTTAGTGTTTTTCCTTTCTTCGGTACTTATTTGTATTCCACTTGCCTTTTACTATCAAAATCTAAGTCCGTTCCTAACGGAGTCTGGTGTAGAAAAGTCTACAGCCCTTGCTTCTATAGGTCAAGTATCTGAGGTAGTCTTTATGTTATTACTTCCTTTCTTCTTTAAGAAATTTGGGTTTAAGAAAACTATCCTTGTAGGGATGCTCGCTTGGACATTGCGCTACCTACTGTTTGCTTATGGTAACACGGGAGACCTTTTCTTTATGATTATTACAGGAATTGTTTTACACGGTATTTGCTATGACTTTTTCTTTGTGTCTGGACAGATTTATACAGACAGCAAAGCTGGACCAAAAATTAAAAGTGCCGCTCAAGGACTTATCACACTTGCTACTTACGGTGTAGGTATGCTTGTAGGTTTTTATGTGGCAGGAAAAATAACAGATGCAAACATTGTAGGTGAAGGTCACGACTGGAACTCAGTATGGGTATTCCCAGCGATTTTTGCAGCAGCAGTATTTGTGATTTTTGCACTGTTATTTAAGAGTGAGAAAATAGAATATACGGAGTAGTAGCAAAGTCTTAAAAAGTCTTTCCCCTACCCTAAAGGGCAGACTTTTCTTAGAAAAAACATATTTACTTGATATAATTAAAAAATAAAAACACAACACAATGAGCAATAAAATAAGATGGGGCGTCTTAGGTGGCGGCGGAGATAGTTTAATAGGTGTGTTACACCGCGTGGCGGCAAGTATGTTTGACGCATACCAGCTAGTAGGTGGTTCTTTTAACCCAGATATTGAGATAAGCAAAGAATTTGCTGCTCAAATAGGCATCCCGACAGATCGTATTTACAAAGATCTAACGGAGCTTGTACAAAAGGAAACAGCACTCCCAGCAGACCAGCGTATGCAAGTGGTATCTATACTTACGCCTAACTTCTTGCACTTCCCGATGGCAAAGCAGCTTCTCGAGGCTGGCTTTAACGTGATTTGTGAGAAGCCTATGACGATGACGCACGCAGAGGCGCTAGAGCTTGAGGCTATCCAAAAGAAGAATGGTAACGTCTTTGGGCTTACACATACCTACACAGGCTACCCTATGGTACGCCAGATGAGGGAAATGATAGCAAATGGAGAACTAGGCGAGATACAAAAAGTAGACGCTCAGTATTACCAAGGCTGGATTAATAATCTCATACACGACAAGGAGCAGCGCAATAGCACTTGGCGTTTGATGCCTGAGAAATCTGGAATTTCTTGCTGTCTTGGCGATATAGGCGTTCACGCTTACCAGATGCTAGAGTTTGTGACTGGCAAAAAAATTAAATCTGTACTTGCAGACCTCAACCATCTATATGCAGATAATGAGATGGATATAGACGGTACCGTATTACTACGCCTAGATGAATACACAAAAGGTGTATTGCGATCTAGTCAAATAGCAACAGGTGAGGAGAACAACTTTACCGTAGCTGTTTATGGTACAAAAGCAGGCCTCAAGTGGGAGCAAGAAAACCCTAATTATCTCTATTTACTAGAAGATGGACAACCTATGCGCGTGCTTAAACCAGGCCACGCTTATAACAGTCCGCTATCGCTAGACGGCACAAAACTACCTCCGGGACACCCAGAAGGTATTTTTGACGCGATGGGTAATATCTATAAAGGTGTTGCAAAGGCAATACGTGGAGAAGACTACAATTCGGGCGAGTTTCCGGGTATGACAGATGGTGTACGAGGAATGAATTTTATAGAGAAAGCCGTGCAATCTCATCGTGATGGGAATGTGTGGGTAGACCTAGAGTAGTATAAGTACGCTTTCGCGAAAGCGTAAAAAACAACAATTGAAAAGATTCTCGCCTTTGCGAGAATGAAAAAAATATATCCAATGAAAACAATAAAAGGACCCGCAGTATTTCTCGCCCAGTTTATGGATGACAAAGCACCATTTAATTCGCTAGACGGATTGTGTAAATGGGCAGCAGACCTTGGGTATAAAGGAATACAAATCCCAACTTGGGAAAACCGATTAATTGATCTCACCACAGCTGGAGAGAGTAAAACCTACTGTGATGAGCTTAAGGGTAAAGTAAATGACTATGGGCTTGAGATAACTGAGCTCTCTACACACCTACAAGGGCAACTGGTTGCAGTACATCCTGCTTATGACTTGATGTTTGATAATTTTGCTCCAGACGATTGTAAAAACAATCCAAAGAAGCGTACTGAGTGGGCTCGCAAGCAAGTAATAAGCGCAGCACACGCAAGTAAACACCTAGGTCTTGATGTGAGTGCGACGTTTAGTGGTTCGTTGCTTTGGCATACAATGCACCCTTGGCCACAACGTCCTGCAGGACTTGTTGAGATGGGGTTTGAAGAACTAGCCAAACGCTGGTTACCTATACTCAACACTTATGATGAGTGTGGTGTAGATGTGGCTTATGAGATCCACCCTGGTGAAGATTTACACGACGGAGTGACTTTTGAGCGTTTTCTAGAAGCTACAGGTAATCACAAGCGTTGTAATATTTTATATGACCCAAGTCACTTTGTATTACAGCAACTCGATTATATCGCATACATAGATCACTATCACGAGTTTATAAAGGCCTTTCACGTAAAAGATTCTGAGTTTAAACCAGATGGGAAGCGTGGTACCTTTGGCGGTTATAGTGACTGGCAAGATCGCGCTGGGCGTTACCGCTCTCCGGGAGATGGACAGATAGACTTTAAAACTATTTTTACAAAACTCACAGAATACGGTTGTGACGTTTGGGCAGTGATGGAGTGGGAATGTTGTGTAAAAAGTCCTGAGCAAGGAGCTAGAGAAGGCGCACCTTTTATCGCTTCACATATTATTGAGGCTACACAAAAACGCTTTGATGATTTTGCAGGTGAGGATATTGACAAGGAGCAGTTAAAGAAGATACTTGGACTTTAAAACACAATTATGAAAAGAACATTCTATATCGCAACAGTGGCTTTAATGGCATTTGCTTGTAAAAACGAGACTAAAACCACGGTTGTAGACATTAGGAGCGGAGAAGGCAATACCTTCTCTATAGGCGGTAAAAAAATTGCCGAACCTAGTGATAAAGTTGTTCTTTTTGACGGCTCTAACCTCAACGCTTGGAAAGGATATGGTACAGACGGTATGCACGACAACTGGACCATAGAAGATGGAGCAATGGCTTTTACGCCTGGGGAAGAAGGTGGTAAAAACATCATTACAAAAAACACCTATAAAAACTTTGAACTCAATCTAGAGTGGAAAGTTTCTGAAGGTGGTAACAGTGGCATCTTTTGGGGTGTAAAGGAATCTCCAGAGTTTAAAGAAGCTTATGAA
The DNA here is from genome assembly GCF_947496725.1 of uncultured Dokdonia sp. Lineage (GTDB taxonomy): Bacteria > Bacteroidota > Bacteroidia > Flavobacteriales > Flavobacteriaceae > Dokdonia. Next base: position 490,722 of record NZ_CANMDS010000002.1, on the reverse strand, counting down.
ACTGGCCCAGAGATACAAGTGCTAGATGACGAGCGTCACCCAGATGCAAAGGTGGCAAATGGAACGCACAAAGCAGGATCTCTTTATGATATGATAAAACCTGCAGACGGTATGATCAATCCCGCTGGTGAGTGGAATAAAGTAACGCTTTATATCAATCACGATAGCAACCTAGGTAAAGTTAGCCTTAACGGTAAAGAAGCATATACCTTCCCCGTAAATGGCGAAGAGTGGGATGCTATGGTTGCAAAGACTAAGTTTGCAGACTGGAAAGGCTTTGGTAAATATCAAGAAGGTCACATAGGTCTCCAAGATCACGGAGATAAAGTATGGTACCGCAACATTACAATAAAAGAATTATAGATTATGAAATTATACCATTTAGGAATTATCGCAACAGCACTAACCATTACATCTTGCGGCTCAGGAAATGTGGGTAATGAACCTACAAAACCAGAACAAACAGAAGTATGGGGTCCAAAACCTGCAAAGGTTGCCATAAACGGGCAAACCGGTATCCCTAGTGATGCTGTAGTATTGTTTGACGGCACAAACCTCAACGCTTGGAAAAGTAAAAACGACGGCGGCGCTCCTAAGTGGACGATTAATCAAGACGGGAGTATGACCGTAAAAGATAAGACGGGAGATATTGTGACCAAAGAAGACTTCGGGAGTGTGCAATTACACCTAGAATGGCGCAGTGACCCAAACAACACGCAGACTAACCAAAACAGAAGTAATAGTGGTGTGTTTTTTCAAGGCTTATACGAAGTACAAATCTTAAATAACAATGATAATGACACCTATGTAAACGGTATGGTAGGCTCTATTTATAAGCAAAAAGCTCCAGACGTTATGGCTGCAAAGCCTACTGGAGAGTGGAACAGCTATGATATTGTTTTTCACGCGCCAGCGTTTAATGCTGCGGGTAAAAAAACAAAAGCTGCTACAATCACCGTATTTTTAAATGGTGTACTCATACAAGATCACTACGAGATTAAAGGTAGTACAGAATACATAGGTTTCCCAAAAAACAATGCTCACGGTGACGGTCCTATCGTACTGCAAGATCACGGAGATATGAGTGGTGTAGGATATAGAAATATTTGGTTACGTAAATTAGATTAATGAACTTCCCTGCACTCCTTACCACATTTGCCCCAGCACTCATAAGTCTGGCATTATTTATAAATACACGTTACTTTCCGCCATCGCTGGGTAATCCTTTTTTATCAAAAGCTCCAGAATGGTGGATGAGAGATCAAGCCACTTGGGATAAAGCATACTCTTTTCTTGCTCAAAAGTACGGGATAGGCACCATTGCACTTTTTGCTATATGTAGTTGTCTTCTCTTTTTAGAAAGCCCTTATGCCGCATACGGTGGTTACATAGCATTAGTAGCATATGTTGTGCTAGCTAACTACCAGGTGCGCTCTTATATGCAAGAAAAAGTAAAATAGGGTGTGATTACGCTTTCGCGAAAGCGTAAAAAACCACAGTCATTCTTAATTTTTCATTACTTACTGAACCATTATCTTTGCGCTATGATAAAATCAATGACTGGTTTTGGGAAGAGTGTCGTACAGCTTCCCGGAAAAAAGATTACTATCGAGATCAAATCGCTTAACAGCAAAAACCTTGATCTCAATGCACGTATCCCTTCTACATATCGTGAGAAGGAACTCGCACTACGCAATATGGTGGCAAAAGCTCTAGAACGTGGTAAGATAGATGTAGGTCTCTACATAGAAAGCACTGGCGAAAACACCAATACAGCGATTAATGAATCTGTTGTAAACACGTATATGAAACAGCTGTCAAACGCTGTTGCTGGTGAGCCTAGCGAGATAGAGCTACTTAAAATGGCTGTGAGACTTCCCGATGCTCTCAAAACTGAACGTGAAGAACTGGATGAAAATGAGTACAAAGCCATTGTAACTAATCTAGAAGGTGCGCTTAAGGAGATAAACGCTTACAGACTAGACGAGGGTAACTCTCTCAAGACTGAGTTTGAACTGCGCATTAAAAATCTACAGCGTTTACTAGATGAAGTTATCACTCTTGATAAAGATCGTCTTGCAGATGTAAAGGTACGTCTGGAGAAAGCCGTTGCAGATCTCAAGGTCAATCTTGACGAAAATAGGTTTGAGCAAGAGCTTATTTATTACCTAGAGAAATACGACATCACAGAAGAAAAGGTACGTCTTAAAAATCACCTAGATTACTTTACAGAAGCACTAGATTCTGATAACTCTAACGGTAAAAAGCTAGGCTTTATAGGTCAAGAAATAGGTCGTGAGATTAATACCATAGGCTCAAAGTCTAATTATGCACCTATGCAACAGCTAGTGGTGCAAATGAAAGATGAGCTAGAAAAAATAAAAGAGCAAGTATTAAACGTACTCTAATGGGAAAACAACCTGACGCACAAGAACTAAATCACACGGGGAAACTCATTGTTTTTTCGGCGCCTTCTGGTAGTGGTAAAACAACAATTGTAAGACATCTCTTGGGTCAACCAGAGCTCAATCTAGAGTTTAGTATCTCTGCGACTAGTAGAGAACCTCGTGGCACAGAAGTACACGGCACAGATTACTACTTTATATCTCTTAAGGAGTTTAAAAATCATATCAAAGCAGACGACTTTCTAGAATGGGAAGAGGTCTATCGTGACAACTTTTACGGTACACTCTGGAAAGAAGTACAACGTATCTGGGCGATGGGTAAGCACGTTATATTTGATATAGACGTAGTAGGCGGTTTACGCATAAAGAAAAAGTTTCCAGATAAGACACTTGCCGTTTTTGTAAAACCACCTAGTGTAGATGAGCTCAAAATACGTCTTAAAAAACGTAGTACAGAAAGTGAGGATAAAATCAATATGCGTGTTGCAAAAGCCTCTGTAGAGCTTGCCACAGCACCACAATTTGATCATATTATCCTTAATGATAATCTAGAAAAAGCTCTTAAAGAAGCGGTCACACTTGTTACCGATTTTGTAAAATAATAGCGCAATGACATTACAAGATTTTAAAACTAAACTTACCAGCGCACCCACCGAAATTGAGTTTACAGATACAATGGCTGTTATAGAAGCTCTATATACTTTTACACCTAGCTCTTTTAAGAATGGTGACATTCATAATGACGCAGGTGAGAACAATGGCTCTTGTAAGCTGTTTGCATTTGCACAAGAGCAAGGACTAAGTAAAAGTGACACACTACAGTGTTTTGGCGCATATTACAGAGAAGATGTGCTACAAAACCCAAAGGGGACAGATCACCAAAATATTAGAAATTTTATCAAATACGGTTGGGACGGAATTGCCTTTGACACAAACCCGCTCCAAAAGAAATAACTCAAAACTTACTATCCCTTGAAAATAGGTCTATACTTTGGAACTTTTAACCCTATACACATAGGGCATCTTGCTATTGCAAATCATATGGCAGAGTATAGTGATCTAGATAAAATCTGGATGGTTATCACGCCTCACAACCCTTTTAAGAAGAAGAGTAGCCTTCTTAACAATCACCATCGCTACCAGATGGTAATGGAGGCTGTAGAGCATTATGACAAAATCGAGCCAAGTAATATTGAGTTTGACTTACCACAGCCTAACTATACGGTATACACGCTAGCTCATCTAGAAGAAAAGTATCCTCAGCACGAGTTTTGTTTAATAATGGGTGAGGACAACCTTAAAAGCCTTCATAAGTGGAAAAACTATGAAGTTATTTTGGAACGTCACGACATCTATGTATACCCTAGAATCTCTGAAGGTACGGTTGAAACACAGTTTGATAATCACCCAAAGATTCACAAAGTAGACGCTCCTATTATGGAGATTTCTTCTACAATGATACGTAAGGCGATTAAAGAGGGCAAAAACATACGACCGCTACTTCCTCCAGAAGTTTACACCTTTATAGACGAGATGAGTTTTTATAGATAATCCTGATGCCTAAAAGAGATCTCACTGACCAAAATGCAAAAGAAGCCACTTACTACGGGCTTATGATGGTTGTGTCTTTTCTAGTATATTTTATATTAAACAGAGTTATTAAATCAAGTAATGACTTACCTGATTTTTTAACAGGTTTTGCCACGGCAATATTTATTGTTTCCAGTGTCTTTACAATTATAAAATACGTCAAGGCTCGAAAAGAACCTCATAATACTCACCTAGGTAAAGCAAAGCTCTTTGCAGGGCTCGCTGTAGTATTCTGGGTGTTAGTCTTAATGAATATGAGCAAAGAGATTCTGCACATTTTTGGTTCATTAAACTAGATGAATTTATTACATAAAAAAAGAACAAACATTCTAGACTATAGCCCTTCATATTTGTTCTTTTAATTAGTCTATAATCGCGCTTGAGCGCTTTCTTTTATTTCTCTAAGTGAGGAATACGTAATACCTGCCCTGGATAAATTAAATCTACGTCTTTAAGCATAGGCTTATTTGCTTCAAAAATTTGTGGGTACTTCATTGGGTCTCCGTACATCGCTTTTGAGATCTTGCTTAAAGAATCTCCTTTTTCTACCGTATAAAAACGAGCTTCTGGCTCTGGGTTCTCTACAGTAAGTCTATCGTCTACCGTTGCAATACCTGTAGAGTTTCCTACTACAAGGATTACTTTTTCTTTAGTAGCTTGGTCGTGTGCACTACCTGCAACAACAGCAACATCACCATCTATAGATATATCTAGATCATCTACATCTAGACCAAGGTCACTAATAGTTTCTGCCATATTACTTGCTGCTTTTGCATTTTCCATTGCAATCTTTTCTTCTGCAACTGCTGCTGCTTCTGCCGCCTCTTCTTCTTCTGTTTTTCCTATTCCGAATACTTTTGCTCCGGCATTTTTAATAAATGAAAATAATCCCATAATTATAATTTTTAGTTAGTGTTTTTATTGTGTAGTCAATTTACAAAAAAGTAGGTGTTTATACAGTATTGTTAAGAGGAGTTTGGCAATAATAATCTTCTAGTACATTAGTCTTCATTATTATGCATTATATCTATAGAAATAATGCTTTCTTAAAACAGAAAACCCTTACGCTAAGTAACACTTAGGTAAGGGTTTTCCAACTAAATAACCAACCAAAAAATCTTTATGCGTCACACTGTGGTTGTACAGTGATCCTTTTTATTTTAGCGCTTTTGCTTTTTTCGCCTTGAGCGCTTCTATTTCTTTTTTAATTTCTGAAGTCTTCTTACGTAACTTAGGTAAGGTTTTAGACTTCCCATCTTCTGAGGTTCTAAACTCTATATACCCTCTACCTCTAAACTGGTAGGTAGTACCTGTAGTTACTTGATATAACTCTATGGTCTCGTCATCTATAACGGTAAGGTCAAAGAACTCATTGTCTGGAAAATTATAATCTAGTGTTAAAGTTTTTAGGTAAAAATCACCAGGTACATCATCTACATCATAAATCCCATCATAGTCCCAGTATATATTATTTACTGGTGTACCATTACCATCTTCAGAGCTTCTAAAGTTGCCAGAAACCCCTGCTGGTAAAAACTGTAAGTAGTTCTCATTATCAAAAGGATTGATCTCACCTTCTTGACTCGTATATATTTTTTCCCAAGCCTCAAACTCTTGTAAGAAGTAGTGTATGTTATTGTAAAACACTAGGTCATAGTCAAAGGTGTTGCGCTGGTAACCTACCAGTATATATCTCGCTCCTGTAGACGGGTGATATAATTCTATCTCATTACCAGATAACTGGCGTACGTCAAAGCTGTAATCTCCGTCTAAATCGTGATAAGCATCTAGCTCAAAACCAAAGGTATCATAGCTACCTACATCTATCCCAAACCCGGCTCCATTGTACCCTAAACCAGAAAGGTTATTATTTGCAAAGATATTTCCTCCTCTAAAAGAGACTGTAAATGCCTTTTGTAAAAATGGTACAACTATATTTCCAGATGAGGCATCTATATCTACATACCAAATCTCATAATCTGTTAATACTTGATTAAGTGTAGGTCCATTATTAACCTCTACATATGGATCTACTTCTACAATCGCCTCTGTATAACACGAAGTAAACAAAATGGCGACGAGCGCTACTGCAATAAAATGTTTGATCGTTTTCATACTGTTTGTTTTTGGATTCCCTTAACAGTATTCAAACCACGTGCCAAAAATTCAATTAACTCAAAATCAGCTACTTAAATATATTATGTTACTAGATAATTTCAAAGAGTTTACCAGGGAGAGGCCTTATTACTCCTTTTAATTCCATTTGTAATAAGATGCTTGCAATCTTGTAAGTGGGCAATTTACAATTAAGAGCGATGATGTCCATAAGCTCTTTGCCATTGTCTTTTAAGAAGCGCCATACCAGTTTTTCTTCATCTGTAAGTTCTACAAAAAGTTGTTTTTGGATCACGGGAGCTTGTTCTTGCTCTAGTTTCCAGCCCAGTATATAAATAAGATCTGCAGCACTAGTCATAAGATTTGCTCGCTGCTGTTTTATGAGATTATTACAACCTAAGCTCTGCTTATCTTCTGCCCTGCCCGGTACCGCAAACACGTCTCGATTATATCCATTTGCAAAGTCTGCAGTCACAAGAGAGCCTCCTTTTTCTGCAGATTCTATAACGATAGTAGCCTCAGACAGCCCAGCAATAATACGGTTGCGCTGTAAGAAGTTAGTATGTACAAAACTGCTCTTACTCCAGAAGTCTGTAACAAAACCACCATTTGCCTCTACATCGCTCATATACTTAGCGTGCACCTTGGGGTAAATTTGATTAAGCCCGTGAGCCAGTACACCTACATTTTGCAAGCCGTGCTCAATACAGGCTTTATGTGTGGTAATATCTACCCCATAAGCAAAGCCAGAGATAATAAGCGGATTTAAGGGAGCCAAATCTTTAATGAGCTTTTTTATAAAATGCTCCCCATAGGTGGTAATCTTTCTAGTCCCTACAATGCTTATAATTCTTCTATTATTCCAGTTTATGTTTCCTCTAGAAAATAGCAGCACTGGTCCATCTAGACAGTGTTTAAGGCGTTGTGGGTATTGCTCATCTGTAAATGCACAGACGTTTATGTTGTTATCTTGTATGAATTTTAATTCCGCTTTCGCGAAAGCGTGATACTCCTCATTACCAAAAGCTTTAAGTTTATGCTCACCTATACCATCTATCTTAAGCAATGTGCTCTTTTTCTGTTCTAAAACCGCCGTAGCCGAACCAAAGTGCTGAAGCAGTTTTTTTATAGAACCATCACCCAGATTTGGGGTGTATTGTAAGGTAAGAAGTGCGAGTAATTCTTTTTCTGTCATTAATGCTTGAAATTGAGGCTACTAAGTAACAACTATTATATCTGTTAATAAAATATATCTCGCCTTGTTGCGTGACTAGACATTTTGACTATTTTTGAGTTATGCAGTTAGACCAATACATAAGTGACCTTTTATACAGATATGAGTGTGTAATTTTACCAGGTTTTGGGGCTTTTTTGACTCAAATCCAAAGTGCGCAAATACACGCCACTACACACGCTTTTTATCCGCCTAAAAAGAAATTGTCATTTAATGCACAACTTACAGACAGTGATGGTTTACTGGCAAACTATATTGCAAAGACAGAGATGATTCCTCATAGTGAGGCGAGTAATCGTATTAAAACCTACGTGCGCTTTCTTTATGACAACCTGCATAAGGGAGAGTCACAAACGCTAACAAACATAGGTACACTATCTCTAGACACAGAGAGTAGATTACAGTTTGAGCCATCATATCACCTCAACTATCTTACAGATTCTTTTGGGCTATCTTCTTTTACCTCTCCAGAGATTATGCGAGAAGTTTATAAAGAAGAAGTTATTGCACTTGAGGAGACAACACCTATTGCTTTTACACCAGAACGTAAGGCAAGTAACTCTTGGCTTAAGTATGCAGCAGCAGCGGTTATCGCCTTTGGCGTTCTTGGAGCGGCTAGCTTTAACTATGTTCAAGATGTAAAAGAGCATAACTATGTGGCACAAGAGCAAGCAAGAGAGCAGCTAGAAGATAAGATACAAGAAGCGACTTTTGTTATCCCTAATCCTTTACCAGCTATACAGCTATCACTTACAAAGCCTGCAGGTAATTATCACATTGTAGCGGGCGCCTTCCGTATGGAAGAAAATGCCCAGAAGCGTGTAGACCAGCTTACAGAAAAAGGATATAAAGCTCGTACCATAGGGACTAACAAGTATGGACTGCATCAAGTAGTGTACGGAAGCTTTACAGACTCTCAAGAAGCACTTTCAGAACTTAGAGCAATACGTAAGACAGATAATCAAGATGCTTGGTTACTTGTACAAAGTATCGATTAATACTCTTTATACATTTTACTGTTTCCCTTTTCTACTTTGGTGTACCTTTGCGCCAAAATTGAATATCTATGGATTCACGCACACCAAGCGACTCAAAAACAATACTTACAGATCTTGTACTGCCAAGTGAGACTAACCCACTGGGTAATCTTTTTGGAGGTGAGCTACTTGCTCGTATGGATAGAGCAGCTAGTATTGCTGCAAGACGTCACTCACGTCGTATCGTTGTTACAGCATCTGTAAATCACGTAGCTTTTAATAGAATGATTGCTCTAGGGAGCGTTGTTACTGTAGAAGCAAAGATTTCTAGAGCATTTAAAACATCTATGGAAGTCATTATAGATGTATGGATAGAAGATCGCGAGAGCGGCCTTAAAACGCAAGCAAACGAGGCGATTTACACCTTTGTAGCAGTAGATGAGCAAGGGCAGCCTGTACCAGTACCTCAAGTTGTACCAGAATCTGATCTTGAGAAACAGCGTTATGATGCAGCCTTACGCCGTAAACAACTATCACTTGTGCTTGCAGGCAAGATGAAACCTGCAGAAGCAACAGAGCTCAAAGCATTATTTATATAGCATAAAAAAGCCTCCATTATGGAGGCTTTTTTTTATTTGTATCTATGGGCTATTACCACTTTTCTATTTCTTCTTTAATAGCCTCTTTTGTTTTTCCTGTTTTTTCTTGAATACGGCCTAGAACCTCATCCATCTTTCCATCTACAAAGGTCTCATCATTATCAAAATGCTTACCATATTTCTGTTTGAAATCTCCTTTTACTTGATTCCACTTTCCTTCTAATTCTGTCGAGTTCATAATATTTCTTTTTAAGTTCACCACTAAATTACTCACAATGAGATGTCTATTGTAATAAGAGTGTATTAAAAAGTGTTATGGTTGTGCTAAAGTTTGCAAGCCTAGTAAACACTAAAATTTTATACCTGTTCTTAATCTAATAGGGTGCGATAGCTCGTAGCTTACTGCAGGCGCAGCACTATTTTGATATACGGGTGCCATAAACTGAATACCTGCATCCCACTCTGGTGTAAATTGCACATCTATTCCCATAGTAGGGGCAAACTCTGTAAACATAAGCCCACTGGTGTCAAGTCCTCTCACTACTTGCCCTTGTACACCCAGGTATGCACTTATACCCTTTGTGGCTTGATATCTAAAAATAAGAGGAAACTCGACCACCTCGTCATTACCTACACGTGACCTTGATATCCCACCCTGCAAGCTAGACTTATAACCTAAAGATGTCCCCACAAGTAGCGTGCGTGTTTGATCATAAAATTCTTTATTAGGTTCTCCTACATTACTAGGTAGCGCACCTATTGCGTTGAGAGAAAAACGAGGTTCTGCCGTGGTTGTGGTGTTTTGAGCACTAATAATTGAAGCGCATAAAATTAAGAGCAAGAGGCTGAGATGTTTCATAGCCCTAAATTTAAAACTTATGTAACTCGCTTGTGTTAAGCTTATTACAAAAAATATAAATGAAATGCCAAATGATATTTAGAAGTACGCTTTCGCGAAAGCGTAAACCAGCAGCTATCGTCTACTTATCCACTGTGTAGGGTTGAGCTTGGTCTGGTTTTTACTTACCCTAAATTTAAGAATGCTCTTGCCCGTAAATGCATTACGAGAGACTTCACCTAGTGGCTGTTTAAGAGTTACTTTTTGACCTAGTTTTACTTTAATATTTTTAAGATTAAAATAGGTAGTAAGATAATCACCGTGCCTTATGATAATAGCAATGTTTGCTCCCTTTGCGTCTTGTATAGAAGTTACCTCTCCCTCAAAGATGGCTCTTACAGTAGCATTTTCTGTAGTTTCTATATCTACACCACTATTGCTTAAAGTTATCCCGGGTAAGGTAGGGTGTGCAGACTTACCGTAAGGTCTTACCACGCGGCCACGCTCTACTGGCCATATGAGTCTACCTTTATTACTAGAAAACTCTTTTGCGAGTGTAACCTCTGCTGGTGTGAGAGCAAATGTCTTACTGCTTGTAGATTTACCTGCTTTTTTATTACTAGCAGCAATAGCATCTGCAATGAGCTTATCTATCTGTCTGTCTATGCGATCTGCCTCCTTTTGTTTCTTTTTAATCTGAGCGATATAGGTACTAGACTCTTTACGTATTTCTTTTATGAGTAGGTCCTGGCGTTGCTTTTCTTTATCTAGTTCCTTTTTTGCCGTTCTATTTTCGGCAATTAGGGTTTCTTTGTCTGCTTTTTGCTTGACTAGTTTTTTATTAGTCTCTTGTATAAGTATTGTGCGTTCTTTGATTTGCTCACCTTGCTTCTTGCGGTAGTTTGCATACTGCTTCATATACTGTACACGCTTGTAAGCTTGCTTAAAATCTTCACTAGAGAGTAAAAACATCACCTTGCTTTGTCCACTTTTACTTTTATACGACTTGCGTATCATCTCACCATAATCTTCTTTTAATATGGCGAGCTCCTTACGGAGGTTTTCCATCTTTACGAGATTTTCATTAATCTCTCTTGACAATAAATTGGCTTGACTATTTGTAACTCGTATGAGATCTGAGCGTAGTCTTATCTGGGTGTCCAGATCTTCTACTTGGGTGAGGATAGATATTTCTTTTTTCTTATTTGTTTCGCGTAAGCGTTGCAACTGTCGCATTTCTCTTTTAAGAGCCTCACGACGCTGTTCTAGCTGCTTTTGCTTTGCAGACTGCCCAAAAGCTGCTTGCGTAGCAAAGAGCATCATAAAAACACTCAGAAGAGCTATATATATGCGCCTATCTCTTTGCATCTAGCTTTATTTCTTCATATCCAGAAGGAATACTAAACGGCATACGTACCTCTCCATCTAAATCTATATCACGAAACTCGATTTGTACCTGTGACTGGTTGCGACCATCATCTGCAAGAATATCTAGCGAAAATGGGAAGGTCTTACCACCTACCTCTTTGTAATTTCCATATGCGATATCTAAAGTCCCGTTACCATCTGTTTGCTCTATGCGCTGTTCTTGCGTGACAAAATTTTGAGTAGCAATCCCAAAGAAGATGAGTGCCTCCTTGAGTTGCTTTTTTGGTGTGACCTCATAACCCGTTTGCGTTTCTTTAAAGGTATACTTTCCCTCTCTTAGGTCATAAACAGTTTGTCCCGTAAGCAATCGCTGTAACTGATAAAAATCTATATCTACTCCTAAGTACTGACTAAGAAATGTAAAGTCTCCATCAAAATATTGATTATTGAGCTTGTCATAAAATTGTACCTTTTGTGGTGTAATCAAGGCGCGAGCACCAGAAAAACCAATGAGTGACGCGTTTAGCCAGATTTTTTTGTCTTTTTCTATGCGTATCGTAAGTGTTACTGTAGGCTTTGATCCTTTCTTATCTCTGTACTTTATCTTGGTACGGGCATCTAGCGTTTTATAAGTGAGTGCATTGTTGTAATACTCAGTTATAAGTCTTTTTGCAGAGACATCTTCGGCAGTGCTAGTACTCGCTGCTTTTTTTGCACCACAACTTGCGAGAGCTACTAATAAAATAATGTAAACGAGCTTTCTCATTATTATCCTTGCGCTTTTAATTGTTCTACTTTATTGTAGTATTTACTTGCTGTAGAAGCATTACCGTCTCCTTTATGTGCATCGCCTAGTTGCTGGTAAAAATCTATTTCCATCTTTACATCATCTATCACATAATCTACGCCTAGTTCAAGTTGATCTATGGCTGCTTTAAATTTACCTTGATTATTAAGTGCGACTCCATAAGTAAGGTATAGTAGAGGCTGTGATGGATAAAGGTCTAGTGCATTTGCAGCAATCTCTTCGGCATCTTTAAAGCTTCCAGAGTCCAAAAGTAAAAGGCTTGTGTTTTTAATAAGCTCGAGATTTTCTGGATCACTTTGTAAAGCTTTCTTTAGATATGGCAGTGCCTTATCCTTACTTCCTTTTTTAATGTAATAAGAGGCTAATTCTTGATAGATATTAGAATCTCCCACCTGTGTGTCAAAAACTGCAATGGCTTTTTCTAACTGCGGTTCATATTGTGGGTTACCGTTTACAAATAGCACAAAGTCATTAAGCACGCGATGCTTTGCTGCGGCACTCATACGAGTACTTTCCAGTACTTTTTGCATAGAGCTTATGGCCTCGTCTATTTTATTATCATTGAGATTAAACTTATACAGAGCTAGGTGTACCTCATCTGCATATGGGTTTACCTTTTGAAGTTCTAGAGCGGTTTCATAAGCTTTTTGCGTATTTCCTTGCTCGCTATAAAGCAATATGAGTTTAAGATACTCTGCTTCACTTTTAGGGTTTGAGGCTATATTTTTCTCTATAGCTTTTACCTGCCTAGATGTATCTCCAGAGAGTAGATACAATCTGTTTTTTAATCTATCACGATATATATCTGTACCTATTTCTTCATCAAGCTCATCTATAAGATCTAGCGCCTCGTTATATCTTTTTGTGCTTGTATAAATACGTGCAAGATCTTCTTTATACTGCACGTCAAAATTAATAAGATTTTTTACAGTAGTTTCTGCTGCATCATAATCTCGCTGCTGGAAGTAGACTTCATATAATGCTTCTAGTACATCTTCATTATTTGGCTCGAGTTCTAAAAACTTATTAAGATCTAAAGCAGCCTCATCATACTTTTTTAAGAATACGTGATTTTTACCTCGCTCAAAATATAAAATAGGATGACTAGATGGTGACATTGAGATACACTTGTTAAGCTCCATAATGGCACGCTCATAATTCTCAATTCCCTTTTGTTTTAATGCTTCAAAGAAAGATGTCTGAAAATCGTCTGAAACATTACCTAGGTCATCTACATTCTCATCTGCAAAGGGATTTGCTTCTTTTAAGAATTGCCCATACGCACGATCCTTTACTAGTGTAAAAGCGATCGTGAGTATGAGTATGTAGATTCCTTTTTTCATTAAATATGATTATATAAAACTTATTTCATCACCGTGTAATCCCCTAGACTTACGCGTGTGTGTTCTCCGTTATATTGTACTTTATTACCTATCATCGCTTCTGTCCACTGTGCGTTTTTTATCAAACTATCTTGCTGGATTAAGCTGTGACTTATGGTACTATCTTCAATAGTTGTGCCAGCTCCTATCGCAACACCTGGACCTATGGTACAATTTTTAAGAACTACGTTTTCACCTATAAAACAAGGCTCAATAATAGTTGAATTTTCATTTACCACTGAGTCTGCTATTAGTTGCTCTTCCTTCTCATCGTGTAAAAACTGTAACATCTTAGAATTAGTATCTATGGCAACCTCTTTATTACCACAATCCATCCACTCTGTAACGGTTCCAGTTTTGAAAATACGACCTTCTGCCATCATTTTCTTAATACCATCGTTAATCTGGTACTCACCTCCATTCATAAGGTTTTCATCAAGAACTTCTTGAAGCTTCTCTTTAAGAACGGCTACATCCTTAAAATAATATATACCTATCACCGCTTGATCAGACACAAAGGTTTCTGGCTTCTCTACAAGCTCTACAATCTCATCTTTCTCATTAAGTTTTACAACTCCGTAAGCTTCTGGGTTAGGCACTTTCTTAGTCCAGATTACACTATCTGCCTCAGGATCTAGTTCCAAGTCTGCGCGTATAAGCGCATCTGCATAAGCTATTACCGCTGGACCACTTAAAGATGGTTCTGCACTCATAATAGCGTGACCAGTTCCTAATGGAGCTCCCTGGCGATAAATAGATGCTTTTGCTCCAAGACTTTCTGCAAGCTCTTCAAGTTGTGCAATTACAGCATCACCAAAAAATGTAGGGTCTCCTAGTACAAAAGCAATCTCGTCTATAGGTTGCTTTAAGATCTTTGCAATATCTCGTACAAGTCTGTGTACAATAGGCGCTCCCGCTACAGGAATTAATGGTTTTGGTATGGTTAAACTATGTGGTCGCAATCTAGAGCCTAGACCGGCCATTGGTACTATTATTTTCATTTATATAAATTTTTCTATAATAAGGTTGCTATTATGTTGCTAGGTGTCATTTCTTATTTTACCCCTGTACTCCCAAAACCGCCTTCACCACGATCTGTGGTTGAAAGTTCTGTCACTTCTTCCCATTGTCCTTGCTCGTGCTTTGCAATGACCATTTGTGCAATGCGTTCACCATTTTCAATTGTAAACGGTTCATTAGATAGGTTCACAAGGATTACTCCCACTTCCCCTCTATAATCTGCATCTATGGTTCCAGGAGCATTGAGCACAGTCACGCCCTTTTTTGCAGCTAGGCCACTACGTGGTCTTACTTGAGCCTCTACACCTACTGGTAGCTCCATAAATATTCCCGTAGGAACAATAGCTCTTTCTAACGGTCCTATCGTGATTGACTCTGTGATATTTGCACGCAAATCCATTCCTGCACTAGCAATGGTTTCATAGTGAGGAAGTGCGTGTGCACTTTTATTTATAACCTTTATTTTCATTTGTTCTTCTTTCTAACTTATTCTCGTACTGAGATACTATTATTTTTTAATTACGCTTTCGCGAAAGCGTACTCATTTTCTTTTTGATATACGCAAGAGTAGCTCTTTTTCGCGGAAGCTTATTACACCAATCAATAATACGGTCATTACAGCTCCTACAAGATACAGTCTCAAGCTACCCACGCCAAAGTAATCTCTAAATCCATAAAAATATAGACTAGACAATGCGATACTTAACACGAGGTACAAAAGTATATTTTTTAGGTCATAAGGGATTGCTAAATGTTTGCGACCCATTATATATGATGTTACCATCATCAAGGTGTATGCTGCACAGGTAGCAATGGCACTGGCTAGATATCCTATTTTTGGGATAAGTAAGACATTTATCACTATGGTAAGTAATGCCCCTGCAACCGAAATATAAGCGCCATATCTAGTTTTATCTGTTACTTTATACCAGACGGACAGCGTTTGATAAACTCCAAAAAACAGGTATGCTACGAGTATAAGTGGCACAATATTCATAGCCTCCCAGTAAGCAGGGTCGTCTAGAAGGATTACTTTTACCACATCTACAAGTACTACATAGACAAATAGCGCAATGGCACCAAGAACCACAAATGCCTTTGTGATTTGAGCATACATATAATGTGCGTTTTCATTTTTTGCCTCGCTAAAAAAGAAGGGCTCTATCCCTATTCTAAAAGCTGTGGCAAACAGCGTCATCCCTATTGAAAGTTTATAACACGCACCATAAATTCCCACTTCACTCTCTGCAATATTTTCTGGTAGTAACTTTTCTAATAGAATCTTGTCAAAGGATTCATTTACAGCAAAGGCAAGACCTGCAATAAGTACGGGAGCACCGTAGGCAAGCATTTTTTTAAATAAAATCGTATCAAAAGACCATCTTGTAAAATAGGGCTTTATCACGATAAGTAGTATCAAAAAACTAGGTATGCAAAATGCAATAAATGCAAGCTCAATTTTATCTGTGGGTAAATAACTGTTTATACTATCTAACTGCGGTAACCACACAAGAAATACCACAGATAATCCTGTAGAAATAATAACGTTAAGTAACTTTATAAGTGCATAGCGCATACTCATATTTTGAGCTCGCATATATGCAAAGGGTATTACCGCAAGCGTGTCAAACGCTATGACTAAAATCACCCATCTCCAGTATTGCGCAGGAACATCAGATATACTTGAGAGTGCATCTATCCCAGTAAATGCTATAATAACAAATAAAATGGTAGACCCTAGCAAACCAAGTAAAGAGGTTGATAGTGTTTTTTTAGTATGCATTTCATCATTAAAAAACCTAAAAAAGGCTGTCTCCATACCATAAGTAAGCAGCACGTTAAAAATCATTATATATGAAAACACAATAGTCATCTCTCCAAAAGCATCTGTATCTGGCAAGTAACCAGTATACAATCGCGTTAATAGAGCCGTGAGAACTCTAGGCAAAACTGTTGCCAGGCCATAAATAAACGTGTGTTTAAAAAGATTTTTAAGAGCGCTCAAAGAGGAAGGAATTTATAGGCTAAAAATACAGAAATTAACCCTAGTATCTAGTAGCCATTTCCTCTTGGTCGTTGTTGTGGGTAGGCTTTTGAGTCGCGCTCCTTTATGTTAGACAAGATACAGTACTTCACAACCCCATTATCTTTATAGATAAGCCCTGCTTGATCATTTGTAAGGGCAAATGGAAATGTATCATTTACCACTGGAGGTGTATTTACAGCTTCTTCATTTGCATTATTAGACATCACAACATCCTGATCTAAGCCTTTATCTGTTCTAAACCGTGCAACATAACCTGTATTAGATTTCATAAGTCTACCTGCGCTTTCGCGAAAGAAGATTTTCTCCATTGTAATTGTTGAAGCTACCTCTGTAGGTATATAAAATTCAATACCCGTACCACCACCCTGCACACCGGCAACATACGTATTATAATGAGCGGCTACAGAAGCAAATGAAGGTGTGGACAAAGTCATTATTTCTTGATTTTCTATAGATGATGCAGACTTGCATTGCGTTAATAACAAAGAACTAACTGCTAGGCTCAAAACTGTAAATAGTTTATACATATGATGGTTGTTTATGAGTAATATACAAATCTCATTCCAAGATACGATAGTAAACAACAATTAGACTTCGTCTTACAAAAGAAAACCTCGAGATCATAGACACCTCGAGGTTTACACTCAAACCAAAATAATTGTGAAGAAAGAATTTAAATATAACTAGCTTCATCAATAAATAGGTGAAAACCGATAATCGTTTACTCTATTATCACCCGTAAAACGGGTCGATATTTTAAAAGAGACGCATTTAAAACGTACCTACATCACGTTTCAATTAGGCATAAAAAAATCCCGAATCAAATGATTCGGGATTTTTTTATAATGAAAGTAATTGCTACTTATTAGTTATTTAAAGCTTCTGCACCACCTACAATCTCGAGTATCTCGTTTGTAATAGCCGCTTGACGTGCTTTGTTATATTGCAACTTAAGCGCATCTCTAAGCTCTGTTGCGTTATCTGTTGCTTTGTGCATCGCAGTCATACGTGCACCGTGTTCTGACGCTACAGAGTCTCTTATACCTTTAAAAAGCTGTGTCTTTAATGCTTTAGGAATTAATCCCTCTACAATCTCTTCTTTAGACGGCTCAAAAATATAATCTGCAGTGGCAGTTGTTTCTTCTTGTACGGTTGCTACGATAGGTAGAAACTGCTCAGGAGTAACAATTTGCGTTGCTGCATTTTTAAACTTGTTGTAAATGATGTCTATACGATCATACTCACCAGCTTCAAAACGAGCCATTAAATCTTCTGCAATAGCTGATACGTTATCAAAAGTAAGATCATCGTAAATATCATTGTTATTTTCGATTACCTTAAAAGTCTTACCAAGTATAGCATCTGCTTTTTTACCTAAGGTTACTAGGTGCACTTCTTTGCCAGCATACTTTGCAGCAACACGTGCATTTACACCTTTAATAATGTTTGTATTAAAAGCTCCTGCAAGACCTCTGTTTGATGAAATAGCTACAATAAGTACCTTATTAATCTCACGATCTTCTGCGAGTTTGCTTCCAGAATCTCCTTCTAGCGTTGCACTTAAGTTCTGTAAAAGCTCAGTAAGCTTATCAGAATATGGGCGCATTGCTGTAATTGCATCTTGTGCTTTCTTCAACTTTGCAGCAGATACCATTTTCATAGCACTGGTAATCTGCATCGTAGAAGATACTGATGAAATTCTGTTTCTTATTTCCTTTAAGTTTGCCATCTTGTATAAATTCCCGTGTTTACAAGTAAGACTTGCTAGGCACGATTTGTCTTTAATTTTGACAAGTCTCCCGCTTGCGCGGGAGTTGTTGAATTATATTTTTCGCGAAAGCGAAATTCTACTAGTTATAGTTAGCAGATAGGTCTTTTGCTACTGCTACAAGTGTATCTGTAACTTCATCTGTAAGCTTTCCAGACTTAAGTGTATCAAGGATACCTCTGTGCTTTGCGTTTAAGAACTCGATATATTCTGCTTCAAATTCTTTAACTCTGTTTACAGGCACGTCACGTAATAAGTTTTTAGATCCTGCATAAATAATTGCAATTTGATCCTCTACTGTAAATGGCGTGTTTTCTGCTTGCTTAAGTATCTCTACGTTACGCTTTCCTTTTTCAATTACGTTAAGGGTAGCAGCATCTAGATCTGATCCAAACTTTGCAAACGCTTCTAGTTCACGGAAAGCTGCTTGATCAAGCTTAAGTGTACCAGATACTTTCTTCATTGACTTAATCTGTGCGTTACCACCTACACGTGATACCGAGATACCTACGTTAATAGCAGGACGTACACCTGAGTTAAATAAATCTCCATCTAAGAAGATCTGCCCATCTGTAATAGAAATTACGTTTGTAGGGATATAAGCAGATACGTCACCCGCTTGTGTCTCAATGATAGGAAGTGCAGTAAGTGATCCTCCACCTTTTACGATAGGTTTAAGACTATCTGGAAGGTCATTCATTGTTTTTGCAATAGCATCATCATTAATCACCTTTGCAGCACGCTCAAGTAATCTAGAGTGTAAGAAGAATACATCTCCAGGGTATGCCTCACGTCCCGGTGGACGACGAAGAAGAAGTGATACCTCACGGTATGCAACTGCTTGCTTAGATAAATCATCATAAATGATTAAAGCAGGACGACCTGTATCTCTAAAGTACTCTCCAATTGCAGCTCCTGCAAATGGTGCATATACTTGCATTGCTGCAGGATCTGATGCATTTGCCGCTACGATAGTTGTGTATGCCATTGCTCCAGCATCTTCTAGTACTTGTGCAATAAGTGCAACAGTAGAAGCTTTCTGTCCAATAGCTACATATATACAGTGTACTGGCTCACCAGCATCGTAAAATTCTTTTTGGTTAAGGATAGTGTCAATACAAACAGTAGACTTACCTGTCTGACGGTCACCAATTACAAGCTCACGCTGCCCTCTACCTACTGGTATCATAGCATCAATTGCCTTAATACCCGTTTGTAATGGCTCTGTTACTGGCTCACGAAAAACAACACCAGGCGCTTT
Source organism: uncultured Dokdonia sp. (assembly GCF_947496725.1). GTDB lineage: Bacteria > Bacteroidota > Bacteroidia > Flavobacteriales > Flavobacteriaceae > Dokdonia. The sequence continues at coordinate 471,310 of NZ_CANMDS010000002.1, read as the reverse complement.
ACGCTCAAGTGGCATCTCATAAGTTTCTCCAGCGATAGGTCCCTTTCCATCAATAGGAAGACCTAACGTGTTTACCACACGTCCAGTAATACCCTCACCTACCTGGATAGATGCGATACGTTGTGTACGTTTTACGGTATCACCTTCTTTAATAGATGAAGAAGTACCTAAGAGTACAACCCCTACGTTATCTTCTTCAAGGTTAAGAACAATTGCCTCAAGACCGCTTTCAAACTCTACAAGCTCACCATATTGTGCGTTTGCAAGTCCGTAAATACGAGCGATACCATCACCCACAGTTAGTACTGTTCCTACTTCGTCAAGGGAAGCTGTTGCTTCAAAACCTGAAAGTTGTTTCTTTAAAATTGCCGAAACTTCTGCTGGTTTAACTTCTGCCATTTGATCTAAATTTATAAGTCCGCTTTCGCGAAAATTTTCTCATCTCACGATGAGCCGTTTATTTATAAACTGTTACTAAATTCTCTTTTTAACTTGCCTAACTGGCTAGCGATACTTGCATTGTACTGTGTATCACCTACTCTTAATACAAAACCACCTATGATGCTCTCATCAATCTCGTTTGTAAGAGTTACGTTCGTGCTTCCTGTAAGCTCTTTTACTTTTGCAAGAACCTTAGTCTCCAGTTCTGGAGTTAAAGCTACTGCTGTAGTTACTGTAGCACTCTCAATCTTATTGCTTTTATTGTACTCTGCAATAAAACTATCTGCCACACCACCTAGTAAATTTGCTCTACTATTATCTACAAGAACATCTACAAGACCTAAGGTCTCTTTTGTACCGTCTGTAAATACCTGACGTAATACAGCGCGCTTATCGTCTGCTTTTATTACAGGACTGTTTAAGGCATTGCGAAGTTCTTTACTTCCTTCAATAGTAGCCTTTACAGATTTCATATCATTTAAAACTGCCTCTACAGATCCATTATCTTTTGCAAGATCTAGTACTGCTTTTGCATATCGTATTGCTGCTCTACTCATAGTGATAGCGGCTTAAAATCTGTTAGTTTAATGTTGCTTGACCTAGCATCTTGTCTACAAGACCTAGTTGCTTTTCTTTATCAGAAAGCTCATTTTTTACAACTTTCTCTGCAATCTCTACAGAAAGTGCTGCAACCTGACCTTTAAGATCTGCGATAGCGCTCTTACGTTCTGCCTCAATAGCTGCTTGTGCTTGAGCTACCATTTTATCTGCAGCGTCTTTGGCTTCTACCTTTGCGTCATCTATCATTTTAGTCTTCATCTCACGAGCTTCCTTAAGCATCGCTTCACGCTCTGCTCTAGCTTCTTTTAAAAGCTTCTCGTTATCTGCTTGAAGACTTGCCATCTCTTTCTTTGCATTTTCTGCAGCATCAAGAGCTCCTTGTATTCCTTCTTCACGCTCATTAAGTGCGCTCATAATAGGTTTCCAAGCAAATTTTACCATAAGGAAAATAAGCAATAAGAAAAGGATTGTTTGTTTTACAAACAGGTCAAGTGAAAAATTCTCTAATAATTGTTCCATCTCAAAAGTGGTTCTGTGTTCTTATAATCTTTGTTTAATTAAATTCAACTCCTGTAACCAACCGTTACAGGAAGTTGAATTTTTAGAGTTGATCTGGATTAAGCTCCTAATATAAGCGCTCCAAATGCAAGTCCTTCTAAAAGTGCAGCAACGATAATCATCGCAGTCTGGATTTTACCAGCAGCCTCAGGCTGACGAGCAATTCCTTCCATTGCAGCTCCACCAATCTTACCAAGACCGATACCACCTCCAATTACTACTAGACCAGCTCCTACTAAATTTGGGAACATTGGTGCTACTTCTTGTACTAATGCTAAAGACATAATAGTGTATATAAAAAATTAAACAAATAAAAATTCTTAATTAAGTGAAGTTCTTACGGATAACTTCAGTGTCCTCAATCTCCTCTCCTAGCTCGTCGTGCAGCTCCTCATCGTGATGATCATCTGCAACTGCCATACCTATAAATAGTGCAGAGAGTGTTGTAAATATATAAGCTTGTAAGAATGCTACTAGCACCTCAATAAGCATTATGAATAATGATAAAAATAATGATACAATAGTAGACCCTGTTGCAGATAAGCTTTCTTGCATAAGAATACCTACCGCTACAAGACTCATTACAACCGTGTGACCTGCAGTAATGTTTGCAAACAGACGTACTAATAATGAAAATGGCTTAATAACTAGTGTACCTATAAGTTCTATAATACCTAGTAATGGTCTAAACACATAAGGAATACCTGGCATCCATAACATATGCCCCCAGAAGTGCTTATTACCACTAAACACATAAATTACTAATGTAATAACAGCTAGTGCCGCTGTAACAGCTATCTGACCTGTAACATTAAATCCGAATGGCATTAAACCTACAAGGTTAAGTATCCAAATAAAGAAGAATACAGTAAGAAGGTATCCAGTAAATTTTCTATAGCTCTCACCAATGTTTGGCTTAGCAATTTCATCACGTACATAAACCACTAGTGGCTCAAGTACACGTCCAAATCCTGTAGGAACTTGTTTGTTTTTGTATTGTCTTGCTAGTCTTGAGAACCAAAACAGCATTAATAAACCTATAAGTAATATCCCGAAGACACTCTTTGTGATAGATAAATCAAAAGGCTTTGAAGCATTTACTGCGTGGTGCTCTTCATCAAACTGAACAGCAGTCTCACCAGCGTTAAGCTCATATATTCTACTATGAAGTTTTACAAAGCGGCTATCACCTTTTTCTACAACGACAGTTCCATCATCATCGTGGTGAAACTCTGAAGACATAAAAGCCGTAAAGCCATTTTCTCCCCACAACATTACTGGTAAAGGAAAACCCCAGTGATGCTCAACTCCATTATCATCAAAAGTTGAGAATAAATGGAAGTCGTGAGAGTCCTTTAAGTGATGTTGTATGTACTCATTAATCTCCGTTCTTGTATTAACAGGATCACCCTTTTTTGCTCCATCTTTTCCGTAAACAGAAAAAGAAGTCAAAAGCACAAGAACTAATGTTAAAAATGAAATCGATTTTGATGCTATTTTCATTCCAATATTTTCAATAAATGACGTGGCCTAAAATTCTGTGCAAAAGTACTCATTTTCTTGAAAATAAAACAGATTTCGTAATTATTTCAATTTTGAGTCTCTCTATTCAAGATTTTCACAATAACAATTACCTCATAAAAGATAAATATGAAGATGGGTAACAGTAGAGAAACACTGTCTCTCTTACTCAAATCAGGTCCAAAAAAAATAACATCTCTAAAAAGAACACAAAAGAATAAAACTTTTACCGCCATAGATCCTAAGTATAAAAAACCTAGTTGATCTTTAAACTCTTTTGTGAGCGAGGCAAGTAGCTCAAAGACTACAACAAGTATATAAGATGCTATTGCTTGATATAGATAAACACTCCATAAACTGTATGGATGATATATCTCAAATTTTAATGTGAGATAATGGTGAACGTTATAACTAATGAGAAATAAGCTTATAACACCAAGTGTATAAAGAATTAATTTTTTGATCAACACTTATTTATTGAGACGCATTACCCCTTTTATGACGAAGTAGATAGAAAGAAAAATAGCAAAGAGTGTAACTGTTTTTTCTAAGAATGTAGTTTCAAACTTTTGATCCAGCCATATGCCTAATAGATTACCTAAGTATATAGTCACACCCATTTGTAAGGCAATGGTAGAAAACCGCGCCCAGTTTTTAAGCGGAGCGTTCTCCTTTTCCTTTGGCATTAGATAGCGATTTAAGGTTGCCTTTCATCTCACAAGATGCATTAAAGGTTGCCCCAGGCTCTACGGCAAGCTTACCAGTAATAACCTCTCCCTCAATATGTGCAGAAGTCTTTATAGAGAGTAAATTTTTTATCTCTAATCTACCTACAATTTTACCCTCTACATCTGCATCGTTGCAAATAACTGTACCGGTTACAACACCTGTTTTACCTATTACAATCTTATTTGGCGCTGTAATATTACCCTCTATTACACCATCTATACGAAAACCTCCTTCTGAGGTAACATCTCCCTTAAGAGTTGTACCCTGGCTTATGCGGTTTTGTTGATTTGTAAGAGCAGGTCCTTTTCCTTTTTTGTTATCTGAAAACATTTGTAAGGGGGTTTATATTTAATCTCATTTTGTTTTTTGTGCCTTATAAGCATCAAAGTTTTTATGTACTTGGATGATCTTATAATTTTCTGAAGCAATAATGGTATTAGGTCTTGTAATTCTTACTTGATCATTTACTGCAAGTAATTCAACAAGGCCTTCGGCTTGATTTCTACTGTCTAAAAAGTGTATTACTACAAAAGACTCTTTCTCATTATATACATCTATAGAGGTAGAAAACTGTGTGTAGCCTATTTTTTCAAAGCTCTCTACAAGTCTCCTCTGAAAATCGCGCGCTCCTTGCACGTCAGAACTTGTAAAGGAGTATAGCACCTTATAGTTTATAGAAATTGCCTCGTCATCAAAGTTTTCAAACTTCATTGTAGGCAAAGCATTGCGCAATAAGTTTTGAGCTTTCTTACCCTCTTCTGTACGTGGGTAGGTAAGTGCTACATAATTAAGGCTCTCTTTGTAAGCATCATACCCTTTATATCTACCTAACACGGTTGCTTTAAGCAGTTCAAATTTAGGTAAATATGGATCTCCATAAAGTTGATCAATTTTTATTTCTAGGTCTGAGAGAAGACCTGCATATTCTTGGTTTTGAAAACGCTTGTATAAACCTTTATAAATTTCTTCTGGAGCCTCTGCATCTGCTTCAAGTGCTGTATTAGGATTATTTATTCTTGTAGCATAACGAGAGTCTGGATACTTTGTGGTGATCTCGTTTTTATAGGTTTCCGCTTTCGCGAAAGCGTCCATAGATTCATACACTTGATACAAGTTATAGGTAGCTGGCAACACAAGCTTCTCATCAGGTTTGAAACTTAATAGCTTTTCTAAACGATTTGCCGCCAAAGGATATTCTTTAAACTTTTCTTTATAAATAAGCCCTAGCTGAAAGTATGCAAAGTCACGCTCTTTAATGAGGCTATCTATTTGAGTTCTATCCCTAGGTAGTGTTGCAATATAGTCTTGTGCTGTTTTCTTTTGTGTCTCCTCTTCTTCTTGAAGTGCTACCGGCAAGAGTCCTCCGTTACTAGCTGGAGTTTGTTTTGATGAGAGGCGCCATCCATCTGCTAGTCTTCTTTTACCCCATCTACGCTCAAAGGCTTGCTTACCATAAGATACGGCCACATCATTATAGAAGTAAAATTCACCAGCTGTAGCTTGTGTTTTTTTACGAGCACTAGTACTACTATTAAAAAACTCGTTATTACGTATTTTATCTACTCTAGCAATAGAGTCTGCAGCTTCCTTTGCCTTAAGCTCTGCTATATAGTTGTCAAAATATGCCGTTAGATCATCTTCAGACATTGTAACTAGCGAAATTATACTGTCATTACGAAGGGTAAGATCTTCATATGCAATAACATCTGTAAGGTTATCACGCTTCTTTTTTACAGACCTATACTCTCTTGTACGGTCGCTTATTTTACCCAGCATACTATCATAATAAGCACCAGCAGTTTTATATGCGGCTTGCTCAAAATTATAGTCTGCAAGTGCGAGATAATCTCGTGACACAAGATAGTTATCTGTGCTAGTCTCCCTTAATGACTTATTATAATTTGCAATAGCAGAGTCTTCTTTACCTAGGCTCATATAATAGGCCGCCTTTGTGTAATATATTTTATCTAAAAATGGTCTATTCTCTCTATTGCTTACCATTTTATCTAGACGCTCTCTTAGTGCAAGAGTATCTTCTGTAGTAAGGTCACTACTACGTATTTGCTCTAGATGTGCATTAATATGATACTTGCGCGGTATCTTTCTATTAAGGTCTATCACTTCTTGAAAGGCAAGGTTTGCACTATCTTTTTTATCGAGACGATTATACAGCTGCCCCTTGATGTAGTTATAGCGACCTCTTTCTTCATACTTACGAGTAAGGTCTGATGCTTCTTTTATATAAATGAGAGCACTATCTGGTTTGTTTAGATTTAGGTAGGCCTGCGCAAGCATTGCTTTTGCATCTGCAATGTCTTGGTTTTTGAGATTTTTCTCTACTTTAAAAATCTTATTGAGATTCTCTATAGCAATCTCATTATTTTCTAGCCTGATGTTTGTCTTTTCCTTCCAGACTTTTGCCTGAGCGATATTGTTACTCTTAGGGTAATATGCAAGTACGTAATTAAAAGCTTCGAGTGCTGGGACAAATTGCTGGTCAAAATATCTTGCTTTTCCTAGTAGTAAGAAGGCTTCATCCATTTGTGGGTTGCGCTCTTCTCCATCTATTTTCATAGAGTGGCGCTGTATGGCTTTGATTGCTTTTTCTTCTGCTCTTACAAAGTTAGGATCTCTGTTCTCTTCACCTAGAGCCGTGTTTTCTTCAAAAGAAATGCGCTCTATAGGTAATACCTCCCAGTAGTTATCATTAAAGGTTTGTATAAGTGCACTCTTACCTTCATCTAGGGCGACGTTACCATTATATAACGTATTGTACTCTGTGGTAACTGCGTGGTAGTTGCGACTTATAAATGAATCTTTCTTGCGAGAGCAGCTCGCAAGAATTAATACAAGAATACTTGTACAGAGGATACGTCTTAAGAGTATTGTCAAACCTGTTGTGTTTTTACTAAAAGGAACTGTAATTTACCCATTTTAGTATGGAAGCGTGTAAAAATACATTTCTTTTTGAAAAAACATAGATTTCCATCTTTTTATTAGGACTCTTCACGTCATATAGTGCCTTTGAGCAGATAATTTGTGGATGTCTTAAAAAAAAGTTAAGAAAATTCTAAAAAAAACCGCTGTTTTTTCGGTTGATACCTAGCACTTTAGTATTTTTACTGTTCAAGTTGCATAAACTTGAAGAATTAAGTTGGGGAACTTAGGAAATGGTCGCTTTATTGTGGCCATTTTTTTTACCCCAACTTAAGACTCTTACTCTACTACCACCTCATTACCAGCAAAGTAAGCCTCTAGATCTTTAAGAGTTGCTGGAGAAGTCATAATATCTTTTACTAAAGTTCCTTTCTCTAACACCACAATACGCTCACAAACTTCTGTAACGTGCTGAAGATCGTGACTAGACACCAAGACAGTTACCTCTCTATCTGATGCCATCTTTTTTATAATTCCTTTTAAACGTATTTGCGTAGTAGGATCAAGATTTGCAAATGGCTCATCAAGTATAATTACATCCGGACTCCCTATTAATGTTGCTACAATACCTACCTTTTTTTGATTTCCTTTTGAAAGATCACGTAAGTATTTACGTTTTCCTATAATCTCATCATTAAAGAAGTCTTCAAAAGTCGCGAGCAATGCATCTACATCTGCCTTATTTTCTCCTCTTAGATCTCCTATAAAATAAAAGTACTCTTCTGGAGTAAGGTATCCTATAAGGAATGACTCATCTATAAAAGAAGCCGTATGTATTTTCCAGTCTTCACTCTCATTTACTTTTACGCCTCCATTTTCTATATAACCTGTAGAAGGTTGTATAAGATCTAGCAGACAGCTGAAAAGCGTAGTCTTACCGGCTCCATTATTACCTACAAGTCCAAAAGACTGACCCCTTGGGATTTCAAAACCTTCAAGGTTAAGAACTGTAACTCCGTTATATGATTTTGACAAGTTGTGTACTGTGATCATCGTCTCTCTATTTTGTTTGTTTGTAAGCTGCAAGCGTTTTATACTTCTCAGTCTTATATATTTTTATAATCTGGTCAAATACTTTGTCTCTAAAAGCAAAGCCTATAAGCCCTACTATAGCGACTAGTGCATAGCCCAAAGTAGGTCCTACTGTAAAGTGCCCTATCGCATAAAGTGCCATAGGCCCAAGCATTTTAGGTAAACTCACAAGCAGCGTTTTAAGGTTAAAAGAACTCTTGTCTCCAAAGGCCTTTTTACCACTCTGTAAGTCTATAGGTGTTTTTATATAAGCACCCCCTAGCAATACAAGGTGTGCATTTATACCCATATTAAATATAGCTCCTACTAGTACTGCAATAAGTATATCCCACCCAAAATAAATATAGGGTATACATAATATGGCCGAAAAGAATGTGGCAATCACCACAAGTAACCACTTAGACTTTAAGTAATCTTTATAGGCAATATTTTGTGTCATCATAAGTGGGTAATAGGCACTATCCCAAGATGGAACAAACTGCCCAAAACTAAAAAGGAAACCACCACTCACAAATACAGCAGCAAACATCTTCCAGAAAGGACCATCATAAACCTCAACAGCACCCGTAAAAAAGAGCAACCCGTAAAACAAGAACATAACACTCATAAACACAGTAGTCTTAGAGCGTTTATTTCTCATTATAAGTCTAATATCATTTTTAAGAAAAGTAGACTGCTTCCCAAAACGATCTAGCCACCCTAAATCTCCACCACTGGCTTCACTCACCTTTTTTGCCAACCCTGCATCTAGATATAGTCTTGCAAGAAAGTACTTAAAAGCAACCGTTGCTACTGTAACAAGTAATGCTATAGGAAATATAACAGGCCACATATACTCATATAACCCTTGAAAAAACGGTTGTGTAAAGGCTGTGATATCAAAATAGCCATAATACTGAGCAAAGCCCAAGGCAGCAAATAATGCTCCTACGCTCAACACAAGCCACAGCTTGTCATTTAAAAAGACATTAATAAAATTATTTGCATATATAAAGCAAAACATTGCCACGTGCCACGCAATCACACCTAGCGGATTAAAACCCTTTGCCAGTAAAACAATAGAAAATGGAATAAAGAAAAAAGCGTGCATCCAGTTCCAGAAGGCAAGCACCGTTTTACCAAGTGCAAACTTTACAATCTTAGTCTTTTTAAAAGGTAAAAGTAATAGCGGTTTAATATTTACCACGGGCATTTTTTGCCCCATATATCTTATTATAAGATCACCTACTATGTAGTAAATAACAAATGTATTTACGGTAGAGAAAGGCTCAAGGTCTGCTTTTTCAAGTATAAAATAAAGACCCACACCAGCACCTCCTAGGTATAAAACCATCATTAAGGCTCCAAAAACCATCAAAATTTTAAGTGCAAGGTTAGTCCCAAAAGCAGGACTTCTAAAAAATGCCTTCCACTCAAGGCTTACAAATTGTTTGACCATAATTTTCGGTTGTTTAGCGAGGTATAGGTATTTAAACTACTCGTAATGTTACACATAAAACGCATTGCTTTGTATTTTTGTAAAAAAAACGTCAATGTCTTCATTTCATACACTTCATATTCAGACCATTACAAGAATCACAACAAAGTCTGTTGCTATTACTTTTGCACTTCCGGGTGCTTTAAAAGAGCACTTTACCTTTGCGCCTGGTCAATATATTACTTTAAAAACTACTATAGATGGCACAGAGGTTAGACGTGCTTACTCTATTTGTAGCACACCTCAAGAGGGGCTTACCGTTGCTGTAAAAGAGGTAGAAAACGGAACGTTTTCAACGTATGCAAATAGAGAACTTAAGGAAGGTGACACGCTAGAGGTACAAGAACCAGAGGGTAGATTTAAGATAGATAATTCCGCTTTCGCGAAAGCGAAAAACTACGCAGCATTTGCCGCAGGTTCTGGTATTACACCTATTCTGTCTATGATAAAGACAACCCTTACTCAATCTCCAGATAGCACTTTTGTACTAGTCTTTGGGAACCGAACACCAGAGGAGGCGATGTTTATAGACGAGTTACAAGCCTTGAGATCTCAATATACAGATCGCTTCTCTATAGAGTCTATTTACTCGCAGTCGCGTGTAGATGGCGCACACTTTGGCCGTATTATGAAATCTACGGTAAACTTTGTGGTAAAAAATAAATATGCCGAAAACAACTTTGACGATTACTTTTTATGTGGTCCAGAGGCAATGATTAATGAAGTAACTAAAGTTCTAAAAGAAAATGAAGTTGCAGATACTGCTATACATTTTGAACTTTTTACTGCAAGCACAGAAACTTCAGAAATAGAAGCGCCTCTAGATGGTAAAACGGCTATAAAAGTACTTTGTGACGATGAGGAGTTTGAGTTTACAATGGATCAAGAGACAAACATTCTTGACGCATCGCTAGATGAAGATATAGACGCACCACACTCTTGTCAAGGCGGCGTATGCAGTAGCTGTATCGCAAGAGTAACAGAAGGTACTGCTGTGATGTCACAAAATCAAATTCTTACAGATGCAGAGGTTGCAGAGGGACTCATCCTTACCTGCCAGGCGCATCCTACCTCAGCTAGAATTGTGGTAGATTATGATGATATATAGTTAGTCGTAATAATGAATCATAAAGGGAATTACTATAAAATTTCAAGAAATGGTAATGTTCATACTTTAAGTGATAGACTTCCATTTAATTGGAAAGAATTATTTATTTGGACCGCTGCCTCTTCTGTATTTCTAATTTGGTTTCTAGGAATTGGTCTCGGAATATTCGTTACCGCTTTAACATCGATTGGATTTATATCATATAGGTTTACTGCTTGGGTTTATTATTCTGAATTGAAGATTGACGAAAAAACCGGAGAATTAACTTATCTAAGAAAAATACTTGAGCATACTCAAAAAACGGAATTACTAACAAATAAATTTGACTCAAAACGTTTGCAATTTTCAGAATTGACTCGTAGTGGTAAAACGAAGTTTCTAATGAATTATAGAACTCATAAAAACAATGAATTGTTGATTTTGAATAGTAAAAAAGACAAAGAATTTATTGAAAGGTATATTGCTCAAATAAATGTTATTTAAACACAGACATTATAACATTTTTAAAAACCTGCCCGTTATACAATAGGCAGGTTTTTTTATGCCATTAAATTATGTTACCCCTACCTTAAAAGGAGATTATCTATTTTTAACCTATGTGGAACTTTTATCGTGACGTAACATTATATGCTGCTGCAGTCTGCATTTTATTTGGACTCGCGACAGTTCCTGCTCGAGATAGCATTATAAATGGTGTTCTAGTAACTATCGTTGTTTTTGGTGTGTTTGGGACTGGCTTGGGCATTCTTGCCTTTGGTTACTTTCAAAAACAACAATACTATATGTACCATAATCTTGGTTTTACAAAGAGGCACCTCATCACAAGAACCTATTTGATAAATGGTTTTCTAGCCATAGTCTTGCTTATCATTACATCCTTCTTTGTATGATAAACGAGCTACAACTCATATCTGCACAAAAATCATTTGGAAGCAAAGAAGTGCTCAAAGATGTCTCCTTCACACTAAAGACTGGTGATATTTTGGGACTATTTGGTGCTAATGGATCTGGCAAATCTACATTGCTCAAGATACTTTTTGGCACCTTAAAAGCGACTAAAGCAACACTTACCATAAATGGCTCACCTATATCTCTAGAAAAGATTATTCCTAGTCAATATATAGGCTATTTACCACAAGAAAGCTTTTTACCTAAACATTTAAAAGTAAGAGATATCATCCCGCTATTTTATAGTGATGGTGATGATCAAGACGCCATTTTTAGAGCTCCATTTATAGAAAAAATAGCGTCAAAAAAAGCGGGCGTACTCTCAATGGGTGAGATACGTTATCTAGAGCTGCTACTTGTAGCAAATCTTAATCACCCATTCCTTATGCTAGATGAGCCTTTCTCTATGATAGAGCCCTTGTATAAAGAAAAGATAAAAGAGTTTTTGTTTTCGCTTAAAGCAAAAAAAGGAATCATAGTCACAGACCATTATTATACAGATGTACTAGACGTTACTACGAGTAACATTGTACTTTCTAACGGGTTTTCTTCGGTAGTATATTCGGTAGAAGATCTTAGGCTACAAGGGTATATTACATAAAAAAACCTGTCTCATCTTTATGACTTGACAGGTTTTGGTTTTATTTACGCTTTCGCGAAAGCGTATTTCTATATAAACTTCTTAATAATCGTTGCTACAGGCTCTATCGCTGTGGTTTGCTCTATAGATGGTCCTGCAACCCATACGGTTTTATAAGTAGCTCCCTGTGCGGCCTTTGTGGTATCACGCATACCCTTTGCAAAACGAATGGCTTTCACCCATTTTTTGAGCTTCTTATTTTTATTAAGAAGACCTTCTAGCCAGGTTTGTTTTGTTCCTATCTTTTGAACATAAGGTGTATTAATAACTGTACACGGCGTACCAGATATCTTTTGTGTCATCACGATATCTTTTGCACCAAAGTCTACACAAGCTTGCTTGTACTCTTGAGACACAGGTGCCTCTTCTGAAGCTATAAAAGGGCTTCCTATACTTGCTCCTATCGCGCCGTAAGACATTGCACGATCAAGGTCGCTCTTGTTTGCAACTCCACCAGCAGTTATTACTGGTATCGCGCAGTTTTCATTAAGCTCTTTTATAAGTGCTTCTGGAGCGATATTACCTCTGTGGCCTCCTGCTTGATTATTTACTGCAACTAGTGCATCACAACCCATTGCTTCTACCTTTTTTGAGTAGCTCAAGTCTGTAACATCACAAAATACTTTAATTCCCTTTGGTTTTGCCTTCTCGATAACCATTCTAGGTGACCCGAGAGATGTGATAATGAAGTCTACACCTAGCTCACAAGCTGCTTCCAGCTGTGCAGGGTACTTCATATTAGATTTATTTACAATAAGATTTATCCCGAAGGCTCCTCCAGGTACTTTTGCCGCTTTAAGCTCATTAATGGCAGCTTTAAGCTCTTCTATAGTTCTATAATTAAGTGCTGGCACACAAGCAGCAATGCCACTCTCCATTCCGGCTTTTAACATTGCGACATTAGACACCAGAAACATAGGTGCCATAATAATAGGGTGAGTAATGCCTAGTAAGTCGTTAAGGGTAGGTTTTGTTGCGCTCATAGTTATATAATATACCACAAATATAGTATAATTTTACTGTGCGCGCATAGTATGTTATATTAGATAGTTGCTTTAATCTTATCTATTACCTGTTCTGGTAAGGTGGTTTTCATCACATCTTCATAACCTTCTGGCACTAGATTGCCGTATATTGAAGTTGGGATTTTTGGATACTTTTTTCTGTCTGACACTATGCAGTGCTCTTCTTGATTAAATGGAGCAAAGCCTGCATAAGGATGTGTTACTCCCCAAAGGCTTATCGTAGGCACGCCATACATTGCTGCTAGGTGTGCGTTACCACTATCCATAGAAAGCATACCGTCTAGCTGACTTATAAGATTAAGTTCTTCTTTAAATTTAAGTGCTCCAGCTACGACCTTTACATTTTTACAGCTATCTGAGAGGTTATTAAGTATAGTCACTTCTGAGGGCGCTCCAAATAGAAAGATATCGTACTTATCTAATTGGTCTATTCCTTCTACTACCATTTTCATATAATCTAGAGGATACTGCTTACCTAGGTGAGCGGCAAAAGGTGCTACTCCCAGCCACTTACGATTATGACCTGCTGTAAACTCAATGATTGCTGGCGCTTTATTGGGTTTTGGTAAAACCTCTGGAACTAGGTCTTTAAATTCTAGGTTGTCAAAAACAGCTTTGTAGCGCTGTACGGTTGTAGCAAGTTGTGTAAAGTTCTTATCGCTTTCTCTAGTGAGTGCTTTCTTTTCGGCTCTTCCTTTATCTAGAGTTGCACTAGGCAGATTAAGAAAGGTACGAAGCATTTTAGACCGTATGACATTGTGCAAGTCTGCAACGTGTGTGATACCAAGCTTTTTAAGCTCTCGTGCGAGTTTCCATATACCCATCACTCCTTTATGTTCTGAAGTGACATTTGCAGCAACAAATTCAAGGTTAGGTATGGAGCTTACAATGGGTTTAAAAAATGGTTTTGAGAGAAAAGATATTTTTATGTCTGGATTTGCTTTCGCGAAAGCGTAAACCACAGGCACCGTCATCGCTACATCTCCCATTGCAGAGAGCCGTATGATGAGAATATGTTTTTGTCTAGCCATTGTAAGAATGCACGATACCGCTCTTTAAAATAAAGAACGGTATCGTACGTAAGGATTCATTACTTTTTAATGTTTCTGAGTACTGGGTTTAACTCATCGTCATTATACATTTTCATTTGCTTGTATACCTTCATATACTTGTCTCCTTTTGAGATGTCATCAAGTAAGGTATCTATTGCTGTAGAGAGGTCTACGCGTTGCTCTAGTAAAACATCTAGCTTAGTCTGGCAAGCAGCTCTGTGTGCATCACTTGCATCTTCACGTGTTGCTTCTTCTTGCATATGATATACTTTTAAAGCAAGTATAGATAAACGGTCTACTCCCCAAGCCGGGCTTTCTGTATTAATTGTCGCTCCTTCTTTTACAGTTACATCTTTATACTTCTCAAGAAAGTAGCTATCTATATACTCTACCATATCTGTACGATCTTGGTTTGAGGCATCAATCTTACGTTTAAGTGTAAGTGCAGCCACAGGGTCTATTTGAGGGTCGCGTATAATATCTTCATAATGCCATTGTACAGTATCTATCCAGCATTTACGGTATAGCAAGTGCCCTAGTACATCTTCATTTTTATCATACTTGTTGATAAAAGGTTGATCTACGGTGTTTATTACGTGATAGGTGTCTATCGCTTCTTTAAAAATGGCATTTGCCTTATCTGTAAACATATTATTGTTTTTCTAAAATGTGTAAATACTCTATTGTGCTGCTAGCTTTGTGATGACGGCTAGCTGTTTTATCTGCTCTGAATCGTTTATAGCTGGTGGTTTTTACATCATATCTACCATACTGCTCCATCACCTTCTTAATAACTGATGGACTCATTAAACCCTCATTACTGTAGCTTACAAAAATGTACTTAAACTGAGCATTTTTTATAAGTTGTTCAAAGCTTGAGACAACCGTTTTCTTACTACAATAAGCACTTTTATTATAGATGGGAAGACCTGTTTTTCCTCGTGGTGCAAAGATATTATATTTTGCAATGGTATTAAGTATGTGATAATTTGCACCATACTGCCGTACATTATATGGTGGATCTATGTATAAAATATCTCCGCTTATTTTAGTAATAAGCTCGTTACCATCTTCTTGAAATACTTGATGAGCCGTCTTTGTAATCTCAAAAGTAGCCGGAGTAATGACCATACCCTTTGCGGCTCTAGGTTTTATAGTTTTGAGATAAGATCCATAAACAGAGGCTGTGTTTGCAATTTTATCTGCACTCTCAAGTAGGCTGGCTAGTAGAAAATAGTAGACATCTGTACTTATCGCTTTATTACCATACCATTTTTCAACCTCTGTGCGTATGCTATCAATTTTTTGAGCATTATGCTTGCTGAAATATAACCGATTACCCACACCTCCTTCTCCATATTGTGCGGCAATAAAACCCTTTTGTAGTGGTAATGAATTTAGGTTTTCTATGAGGTCATTATATTCAAAACTCTTATAATTTCCTATATAATTACGATTGAGAACGTAGCTATAAAACTCAAGATCATTTGCTATGACGGCTTTTACTTGAGATTTAAATACCCTACCTACTGCGCCTGTACCTGCAAAGAGATCGCAAAAAACCAAATCGCTTAGGTCTTGCCCACACACGCTATATATAGTGTCCTGTATAAAGGAAGATAATCTATGTTTTGAACCTATATAATTCATCTATTTACCCATATAATGTCTGCCATTGTTTCCTTTCCTTCCTCGAGGGAAAGGACTTCCATTACTGCTGGTGTTTTCTGTTTTCCGTAGGGTTCTATGATGGATTTTATGAGTTCTATTTCGGCTTTTAGTTTCCAGTGTTCTCCGTTTTGGTCGTGCACGACTATAAATAACCTGTTATTGAGGTGAAAGCGTTGTCCGGTACTTTGGTGCTTGTAAAACCACTGTATGAGTTGTGTTTTGTGCGCTTTCGCGAAAGCGTAATTCTCACCAAATCCTTTTGGGAATATACTTGTTTTATGGTCTATGCGCTCGCCTAGCCATCTAAAATCGTAGTGGTCTTCTACCGGATTAGGGTTAGGTGCGAAACCTGGTAGGTCTGTAAAGATTTTTTCTACGGCCTGGGCACTCCAGAAGTTGTACCATCTGTTTATGGCGTAGTTAAAGAAATCTTGTGTGGGAAAATTGTGCTCCTTTTGTTGCTCCTCTATTTGAGCTAAAAGTGCTTCCCAAGACATTGTTTTATAAATAAACTTAGTCGCATCATCCCAAGTATCATTTTGCTTTCTATTCCAAACATAGGGAAGGTTACACCTTTTCTTTAACTCACTCTCTATGTAGGATATATCGAGCTTCATTATGCGATATAGTTTATAAATACCGGAAGAAGGACAATAAGCCACAACAGGCTTTCCTTAAAAATAGGACTCTCTGTGTGTTCTAAAAAATTACTTACTATAATAGTCATTACAGGTAGAATAAGATACCACTCTGCACCTGTTTTATGTGCCGAGAGTGTGATAACAACTATCCCTACGGCTAGCAATCCTAATATTACAGAGTATCGAGACTTTGCTCCAGAAGAGGCATTTCTTTGCTCTCCTAGGTAGCGCCATACGGTCCATAATAGCAGGGCTATAAAAAATGCAATGGGTGTGAGAGTTTCAAGTTCATTATAGGCCTTAAAATCAAATGACACAGACTCAAATACAATGTCAACATCTGCCGGACTACCAGCTTGTAACAGCAAAAAACTATAGTATATAACTGCAAATGATATGATTGCAATGAGGGGTATAATTAAATATCTGGGGTTTGATATATTATATAATAGAAGTGCAATATAAATCGCTATTAAATACAACCAACTAAAATAAAAAGAAAGTGCTGCTAGAAGTATCCATAGGGTGGCATCAAAAATCTTGCGTTCCATATATAACTCAGATTTAAAACTTATGATACGTCGCAAGGCTATGAGAATAAAAAAGCCTGCAAGTAGTATCGCGCCATCTCGTAAAGCCGCTGGCAATGCAAGGCTAAACGCAGCAAAAAGTAATACGCCGTAGGTGCTACGCTTAGTCAAATCATTTTTTTGAGCTACAAAATTGAGTATAAACATTGTGCTTATAAAAAGTAGCCACATCCCCACTAGTCGCAGGGTTTCTTGCCAGTTAAAGGGCTCTATAACCCACTGCCTATTGCTATAAAAAAAGCCTAATGTCATATAAATGATGACCACAACTACGGCTAGGGGCTTTGAAGTACCAAAAAATCTTGTGAGCATAGCTAGTTTTTTTCCTATTTTTGCAGTCGCATCTATAGATGTACAACTAAGATTTCAATATTGTAAACATACAACATTATGAGTTTGACAGGATTTTTTGAAGGAGTTCAAGAATTTGCAGAAGCAACTTTATTTGCACCCTTTAATGCACTCGCAGAGTTAGAGCTAAGTAACTGGTGGCTTGCAAACGGTATAAACTGGATTTTTATGCTTATTTGTGCTGTTGCAATCGTATACTGGATTATGGAAATCAAGAAATATGATGCAAATGATACTGAGTATCGTGAAGCAAAAGCTCACGGTTTTTTAGGAAAAAACAGCGAGCTCGAGAGCAACCTTTAATATTACTTTATAGGTCAAAGCCTATATCTGTACGATAATTGATCCTATCAAAATGTAGATTTTCTATATTTTGATAGGATTTTTTTATGGCCTGTTTGAAGTCATCATCAAAAGATGTAATTGCGATAACACGACCTCCGTTAGTCACTACTTGCCCATCTTTTTCTGTAGTTCCTGCGTGAAAAACAAGTGAATCTTCTACCGTATCAAGGCCTGTAATGACTTTACCTTTTTCATATGCTTCTGGATAACCTCCAGATACGAGCATAACCGTTGCTGCACTTCTTGGGTCTAGTTTAAACTCCTGTTTATCTAACGTTTGAGTATCTACTGCCATAAAAAGCTCTACAAGATCAGACTGTATACGTGGTAATACCACCTCTGTCTCTGGATCTCCCATACGCACGTTGTACTCTATTACTTTAGGGTCATCTCCTACTTTGATAAGACCTATAAAAATAAAACCTTTGTACTCAATGTTTTCTTTAGAAAGCCCGTTTACCGTAGGTTTTACGATACGCTCCTCTATTTTTTGCATAAAAGCACCATCTGCAAATGGTACCGGACTTATAGCGCCCATACCACCAGTGTTAAGACCTACATCTCCCTCACCTATACGCTTATAATCTTTGGCTGTAGGGAGTACTTTATAGTTCTTACCATCTGTGAGTACAAAAACACTAAGCTCTATACCGTCTAAAAACTCCTCGATCACGACGGTTGCACTTGCATCACCAAATTTTCCTCCCAGCATATTTGCTAGCTCTTGCTTTGCCTCTTCAAGATTGTCTATAATTAAAACCCCTTTTCCTGCAGCAAGGCCATCTGCTTTTAGTACATAAGGCGCCTGTAGTGTTTCTAAAAATGCCTGTCCCTTATCAAGTGTTTCTGCGGTAAATGCCTCATAAGCCGCCGTAGGAATATTATGAGCCATCATAAACTCTTTTGCACGCTCTTTACTTCCTTCTAGCGCTGCGCCTACTTTACTAGGTCCTATAACAGCCACGTTTTTAAGCGATTCATCTGCTTTAAAAAAGTCGTAAACACCTTGTACAAGCGGGTCTTCTGGCCCTACTACTACCATCTCTATCTCTTCTTTTATAACAAGCGCTTTAATTGCGTCAAAGTCTGTAACTCCTATAGCAACATTTGTTGCTATTTGTGACGTTCCAGCGTTACCAGGCGCTACAAACAATGCATCACAGTGATCACTTTGAGCAATTTTATATGCAAATGTATGCTCGCGTCCTCCAGAGCCTAAGATTAAGATGTTCATTTGAGTGGTTTTTAGGTTTAAGAGCAAAAATAAGTTTTGCTTGTGTAAATAGGTGCGATGTCTCTATATTTTTCAAACGTGTTTTGTATTTTGGTATTTAAAATTAAGGTGACTTGAAACTATTTAACCGAGCGTTACGAATGAAAGGGTTTGATACTGATTTTGCAAAAGCAGAATTAGCACGTATCCAAAGCATACCAGAAAGTGAATATGAAGACTACATTTCAGAACAAAAAAAGACCATAGTAACCTATCACGAGATTTACAACTCTTTTTATAAAAATCTACTTATAAAAAGAGATGAAAAAGACTGGGAAACACTACCAGTGCTCACAAAGAAAGATTTACAACAACCACTTGAACAAAGACTCTCTGAACTCTATCATCTTAAAAATGTACACGTAGGTAAAACCTCCGGCTCCTCTGGCACACCTTTTACATTTGCAAAAGATAAAGACGCACACGCACTCACTTGGGCCTCTTTTGAAGATAGATATCAATGGTTTGACCTTGATCTAGACCGCTCAAAACAAGCACGATTTTACGGTATTCCGCTCAACGCTATTGGGTATACAAAAGAGCGTCTCAAAGACTTTTTAAGCAATAGATACCGCTTCCCAATTTTTAATCTTAATGAAAAAGCACTAAAATCTATTCACAAAGCATTTAAGAAAAAGAAATTTGAGTACATAAACGGTTACACCAGCAGTATTGTACTATTTGCCAAATATTTAAAAAAACACAATCTCATCCTTAAAGAGGTTTGTCCTACTCTTAAAGCTTGTATTGTAACGAGCGAGATGCTCTTTCCAGATGACCGTAAGCTTATAGAAGAATACCTCAACGTACCTGTTATCAATGAGTATGGGGCATCAGAAATTGGACTCATCGCATTTCAAAATAAAGACAATGAGTTACAAGTAGACAGCGAGCTCCTGCTCGTTGAAATTCTTGATGAAAATAATCGTACCGTACCTAATGGCGAAGTGGGACGCATTGTGATTACCTCTTTTTACAATAAAGCCCATCCATTTATACGCTATGATATAGGAGATATGGGTGCGCTTTCGCGAAAAAGTACTCCCAAAAAACCAATTCTAGAAAAATTGCAAGGCCGCACAAATGATATAGCAAGATTACCAAGCGGAAAAGTAGTACCAGGTCTCACCTTTTATTATGTAACAAAGAGCATCATACAAGATGATGGTAATGTAGAAGAGTTTGTAATTGAACAAACAGCACTAGATACATTTATGTTTATTTATACAGCACAAAGACCACTCAGTACTGAGCAACAAGATGCTATAAAAAAGGCAACAGCAACTTATCTTGAAGAAGGGTTAAAAGTAGATTTTATCAAGGTAACTACAATGGATAGATCTGACCGCGGTAAATTAAAACAGTTTACATCAAAAGTCTAACTGAACTTATCCATAAGTTCTGACTTGATAAACAGGCAAATACCTCTTTATCGGTAGTATTACAATTTCTATCTTACCATAAAATATCGTGTTATGCCAGCCTTTCCAAAACCTGCATTTACTTATAATTTTTCGGTTAAAGATCAGATAGACTTATTACTAGCACATAAAGAAAAGCGTCACATTCCAGAAAAGTCTAAAACCAAATTGCTCATCGCTTCTTGGAACATTGCAAACTTAGGACTTCATAAACGCTGGACTATACACGCAGCCCTTATAGCAGAAATTATAGACTGGTTTGATCTCATTGCCATACAAGAGGTAAACGTAAACCTTGAAGGCCTTAGACAAATAGAAGCCGCGTTACCTAGTCATTATAACTTACTTTTTTCTGATAAGGCTGGTAATAATGAACGGTTTGCCTACATATTTGATAGCCGCGTAGTAAAGCAACTTGAGATGGTAGGGGAAGTAGCAATCCCGCCTAAGGATCATAAGTATATAAAGTTGCCTGGAGTTACTAGCTCTTTTACTGGCTTTGATCGCAATCCTTATCTAGGCTCTTTTCAATGGAGAAATACAAATTTTGTTTTACTTAATGTACACTCCTACTTTGGGAGTAACAGTAAGAAAAACATTCATCGTAGAGCTTTAGAAACTTATGCAATAGCTAGGCACACAGACTTGATGGGAAACTCTAAATATGCCTTTTCTGATAAAATTATTGCACTTGGTGATTTTAACTTACCACTAGTAGAACCTGGTGACCTCATCTATAAAGCCTTGGTAAAACGTGGCCTAGAACTACCTAAACATTCTACTAAGGTATACTCAAACATTGCAGATGATAAGATGTATGATCAAATAGCCTTTTTACCTTCTCTAAAAAACACCATACAGGCAAATGGGACTTTTGATTTTGATAACGCAGTTTTTCCAGACTTATGGCAAGAAAACCACAGCAAGTTTAAGTCTTATGTAAAGTATTACCTATCTGACCACAGACCTATCTGGATGCAAATAGCTTTCTAGTAAGTTTCTATATATTTTGGTCTCACAAAAAAGTACTCCATTAAAAAAATCCCTAACCAGTATGCTGATTTAAACCAAGAATACTCCAGATGCTGATTGTAAAATTTAAAATTATACTTTACTAGTTGTACTTTATTTGCACTCATAGATCCTTCACGTATCCTATAAAAAGCTAGATCCTCTTGAAGCCCTAGGGCTTTTTTATTGCTTCTTTTTATTGCTTCAAGCCACAATGCCCAGTCTTGCCTTTTTCTTATGCTAGGCGCGCTTATTTTACCTGTCAGGCTAGCATTGTATACTCCAGTGAGATTACCTATGTAATTATTTTTGTGCTGTTTACTATACGAAAGAGAAGGCATCGCGTTTATGCGCTTTCCTAGTGGGTTACCCTCATCATCTATTTGTATGTAGCTGGTGTACGATACTGCACAATTATGCTTTTGCATAAAAGTAATTTGTTTAGATAATTTTTCGGGATGCCAAAGGTCATCTGCATCTAGAAAGGCTATGTAGTCACCACTCGCAACCTCTGTTGCTTTATTACGGGCGTAGGCGGCTCCTTTGTTTCGCGAAAGCGTAACAACACGTATCCTACTATCTGTGCTAGCAAGCTCTTGTGCTAGTGATAGCGAGCCATCTGTAGAGGCATCATCTACAATAATATGCTCCCAGTTTTGATAGGTTTGCGCTTGTATACTTGCGCTACAAGCTTGTATAAAACGTGCCGCATTATACAATGGTGTTATAATAGAAACTAAGGGTTGTGGTGTATGGCTAGTAGGCTTTTTCATCTCCTACTATGGCTTTATAAACGGTGGTAAACACAATTTTGATATCTAAAAACAATGACCAGTTTTCTACATAGAATATATCAAACTTTACGCGGTTTACAATATCCTCATCTGTCTCCACCTCACCTCTATAACCGCTTACTTGTGCCAGACCGGTAATACCAGGTTTTATAAAATGGCGTACCATAAACTTATCTATGCGTTCTGCATACATATGCGTGTGGCTTACCATATGTGGTCGTGGGCCCACAACAGACATATCTCCTTTAAGGACATTTATAAACTGTGGCAACTCGTCCATACTTGTTTTTCTTAAGAACTGACCTACACGAGTGATGCGCTCATCATTTTTACTCACCTGCTCAAGATCTGCCTTTTCATTAGGTCTCATAGATCTAAATTTATAGCAGTAAAACTCGTGATAATCAAGACCATTACGTTTTTGTTTAAAAAACACGGTTCCCTTTGAGTCCAACTTAATTAATATGGCGAGTATAGGTGTGAGCCAAGAAAGAACTCCTACTAATACAATTACCGATAGAACAATGTCAAAAGCACGCTTTATAAATTGGTTAAGAGGCGTGTCTATAGGGATGGTACGTAATGATAAGATTGGGGTAATCCCTAAGTACTGGTACTCCAGTTTTTTTGTAAAAATCTCTCTGCTATCTGGTATAAATTTGAGGATTTTAAGATTGTTATCTGTAAACTCAGAAATTTCTCTAAGTTCTTCATTTGAGAATTGCTCTACAGAGCAGTATACCTCATCTATATTATTTTCTAAAACATATCTAAAAATACTATCTAGAGAGACTTTAGGTTTATTTATATCAAAAGTGCTCTTAACCATATACCCGTAGGCCTTGTTTTCTAAAAAGAAGTTTTTGAGCTCTTCTGCTTGATTATTCCAACCTAGAATAACCACATTACGATGGTTACCACCTAGCACAGTTCTATAGGTTTTAAGTAAATAAAACACCCCAAACTTTACGATAGACACCCCAAGAAATACATATAAGACATAAAAAACAACACTACTTGGTGATGTGTTTACATCTTGAAAGAAACCATAAAAAGCAAATACTAATAAAGCAAATATGGCAAGTTGTAATAAAATAAGAGAGACAATGCGCGTGGGTCTTGTGTATCGATATACCTCATAAAAATCTGACTTGGTTGCGGTAAACACCCACGTAGCAATGATGTACAGAGAAAACAACAAGAAGTTTTCATTCATT
The DNA here is from genome assembly GCF_947496725.1 of uncultured Dokdonia sp. Taxonomy (GTDB): domain Bacteria; phylum Bacteroidota; class Bacteroidia; order Flavobacteriales; family Flavobacteriaceae; genus Dokdonia. The sequence continues at coordinate 447,967 of NZ_CANMDS010000002.1, read as the reverse complement.
ACAAGACATAGCTTAGCTAGCAACACTATAATTGCAAGGTCTATACAATAAATTGCTGGCCTTATATAAACTGAATATCTACCTACGCGTTGCGCCATACTTATTTACGTATGTGCTTTGAGAAGTCCTTATGCTCACTTTTATAGAGCTCCTCTTGTGTAAGGTTTTTAAAATATTCGAAGGTTTTTTGCATACCCTCTTTTCTACCTACGGTAGCTGTCCAGTCCAAAATCTCTTTAGCTTTTGTAATATCTGGCTTGCGCTGCATAGGGTCATCTACAGGCAAGTCTTTATAGATTACCTTTTGATCTGTACCTGTAAGTTTTATAATCTCCTCTGCAAAGTCTTTTATCGTGATCTCATCTGGGTTACCTATGTTTACTGGAAGTACATAATCACTCATAAGTAGCCTGTAAATACCTTCTACTTGATCATCTACATAACAGAAAGACCGTGTCTGTAAACCATCTCCAAAAACCGTAAGATCCTCCCCTCTTAATGCTTGCCCCATAAAAGCTGGTATTACACGACCATCGTTAAGTCGCATTCTTGGGCCATAGGTGTTAAATATGCGCACAATGCGCGTCTCAAGACCGTGAAAGCGGTGATAAGCCATTGTGATAGACTCTTGAAAACGCTTTGCCTCGTCATATACACCACGTGGGCCTATGGTATTTACATTACCATAATACTCCTCATCTTGCGGGTGTACTAGAGGATCTCCATACACCTCTGAAGTAGAGGCTATGAGAATACGTGCATTTTTAACCTTTGCAAGACCTAGTAGGTTATGGGTGCCTAATGAGCCTACTTTTAAGGTCTGTATTGGAATTTTAAGGTAATCTATAGGACTTGCTGGTGAGGCAAAGTGTAATATATAATCTAGCTCACCTGGCACGTGTACAAAAGTGGTCACATCGTGATGATGAAACTCAAAATGTTCTAATTTAAAAAGATGCTCAATATTAGATAAACTACCGGTAATAAGATTATCCATCCCTATAACGTGAAAGCCTTCTTTAATAAAACGATCACATAAATGTGACCCTAAAAATCCTGCTGCACCTGTTATTAAAACTCTCTTCATTCTCTATTATTGGTTGATTGGGCAGCAAATCTTATGACTGACTGCTTGCCGTAAAAATAAGGAAGTATTCACTGCTTATAAAACTAAGCTCCTATAACCTTCTCAATGTGTCAGTAAAGTCTTTCAAAATAGCTTTTCTGGCATATTTTTCTACTATAAACTTCCTTGCGTTACTCCCCATTAACGTTGCTCGATCACTATTGGTACGTAGGCTGTTTAAAATAGCCACAATCTCTTGTGCATCTGTGGTGCTTTTATAATAGCCGCCTTGCGATGCCTCTATAATTTTTGCAGGCTCTGCCTCTGGGTGGCCGGTTATTATAGAAGGGCGTGCACTTGCCATCATTCCTAAAATTTTTGAAGGCATTACAGTGTCTACAACTTCGGCTTTTTGAAATAAGATATGTACATCTGCACTAGCTAGTAAACTCGCTAACCCTTCTAGAGGTACGGGATCATAAAATTGTACATCTGACGCTTTAAGTTGATCTTTAAGAATCTCCATTTTTGCTCCTGCACCTACTACAATTACTTCAAACTTTGTAAAATCTAGTGCAGCAACTATTTTTTTAAAAAAAGACCAGTCTTGTTTATCTCCCACATTACCCGCATACAGAATACTAAACTTGTCTTGGGAAAAGTATGGGTGTTGTGCCACTTGAGACGGGTCACTCTCTGTGGCATCTATCCAGTTAGGCAGGTAATATGTAGTCGTATTTGTCTTTTCTTTAAGTTTAGCCAGCATAGTCTGGCTTATAGTGCTCACACAGTCTGCTCTGTCCAGAATAGAGCGCTCTAAACGCATTAAACCCTTATAAGCAACACTTTTACTTTCTGACGAGCTGGCAAGTCCAGATTGAAAAGCTGCGTCAAATTCAAAATCTTGAATATGTATCCAGTGTTTTGCATTACGCTTTCGCGAAAGCGTATTACCTAACCACGCACTGCTCGTAAATGGTATTACTGAAATCACAATATCGCACTCCTTTATTTGCTTAAAGTTAAAACGTGAGCCTAGTGTAAAGTCTGTAATATGTACCACACGCTTTAAAAAGGTGGGACTCTTAGGTGTAAACTGCTTGTATCTATAAATGTCTATAGATCCTTTTTTCTCGTGTAAGTAACTCCCTTTATCTTGATATGCCGGAGCAATCTCCCACTGAGGATAATACGGAAAAGCTGTGATGACAGATATATGTGCACCCTGTTGCTCTAGGTACTCTGCCATCTGGGTACTATATAAACCTATGGCCGTATCTTCTGGATAGAAGTTAAGGGAGATGAGAGTGATGTGCTTGCCTGTGAGATTATTCAATACGATCTTTTAATATAACTAGTGGAGAACCTATACATACCTTACCTGCTGGTACGTTTTTAAAAACGCTACTTCTAGCACCTATTACGGTTCCGGCACCTACAGATACTCCTGGTGCCACGTAAACATCTGTAGCCAGCCAGCACTTCTCTGCTATGTGTATAGGCTTTGCATAAATATCAAAATGAGGTGAGCGATAGTCGTGCGAGCCTGTGCATAAATAACTACGTTGTGATATAACGGCATTTGCACCTATCGTAATAGGTCCTAAAGTGTACAAAACAACCTCATCTCCTATCCAGCTGTGATCACCTAGGTTTAACTTCCAGGGGTAGGTTATCTGAGCGCTAGGTCTTATGATGACATTTTTGCCCACTTGTGCGCCAAAACATCTCAAAATAAAACGTCTCCAGCCGTATAAAAACTGTGGAGAGTGTTTAAAAAAAACAGCATATACCACACGCCATAGTTGTACTATAAAAGCAGACCTCCCACGAAAACCCTTTGGCGTTTTATATTTATCTAAATTCTGGTATTCCACTACTTTCTAAATATGGTTATAAGTCTACTGGTAAAAGCTTGCATAGTGAAGTTTTCACTAAAATGTTCCTGGTTCTTAACCCCAATATCAGAAATAATCTTGGGATTACTGGCAATACTTTTCATCTTTAAAACGAGATCTTCTACATTTTGTTTTTCAACAAAGAGACCTTGTTCTCCATTTTTTATAATGTCTGGTATTCCTCCTTGCGTTGTGGTAATTATTAGACTACCTGTTGCCATTGCTTCTAAGATAGATATGGGCTGCCCTTCCATTTTATAATATGTAGGCAGCACAAAGACATTACCCCACTCAAAAAGGGCTTTCTTTTCTTCTCCCATTACCACGCCTTTATAGTCTACATTTTTGAGTTGCAGCAACAATGGTTTTACTTGCATCCACATTTCTTTTGTGACAGCTCCACCTATTTGAGCTTGGTAAGAAATATTCTGATTTTGAAGTTCTAGAAGTGCTTTTAAAAATATTATAATTCCTTTTTCTTGCATTAGGTTACTCAAATAGATAAACCGTGGAGAGGCGTAGTCTTTTGTGATATCTATTTTTAAATACTCTTGAGCAAAATTGGGTAGAATATGAATATTTTTTTTATCTAGAAAGGGTGTCAAATTTGGTTTTAATGACTCAGACAGCACAATCCCGTCGCTAGATAAAGACATAAGTTTCTTTGTAACCCATCTTTTTATACCGGTCATTTGATGGTAAGCTGTACCTAGGTGATTGCCGTGTATATGGGTGATGATACGCTTTCGCGAAAGCGCAGCAAAAACTATAAAAACTGCATATTTAAGAACCCCAAAAAACGTTTGTCCTGGAGTGAAATAAATAATGTGGTTTGAAAAAACTTTAAACGCCTGTGTATTATACTTAAGGTTGTGCCAAAGCTTTTTAAAGGAAAATACACCCAGCTCTTCATCTAGATAACTAAAGGATGTATTTACCTCCGTAACGTTATAACCTTCATTTTTAAGCACGCTACTTACCACCTGATTTGCTAGCGATACACCAGTGGTTGGCTCTGGTAGTGGTCCAATAAGAAGAACTTTTTTATTAGGCATCTGAGGGGTTTACAAAAAGTGTTTTGGCAGAAAGGAAGTTAAAAAATAATGCAAAGTAAATAACTCCTGCCTCACGCTCTAAAATATTTGTAGTTAACATAACAATGCCATAAAATAACAGAACTAGTATAAAGAGTTCATTATTAAATCGCGTTGCAAATACAAGATTTATAGCTAGTGTGCATAAAAAAGCTAATAATAATATGACTCCTCCTATGGTTAATAAACTCAAAAACTGATTATGGGTGTTATACCTCCCTTCTTTTAAAACACTATTACCTGTGGTTTCATACTTTTTATTGAGCACATCCCTATAATCACCTATACCATACCCTAAAATTGGACTTTCATAAATAAGTTCTTTTGCTACGCCGTAAATAGTATATCTAATATTTGTAGACGTAGGTCCTCCCTCACCAATCACCTCAATTTTTTGAAGTTCTAAAAATTTATTTCTGGTGCGTGGTATGGCAATCATCAATACAACAAGACCTAGAATTGCAAAAATATAAGGTCGTACAATTGCTCTTTTACGTTGAAATAGTATAAACAGTGTAGAGACAATCATAAGGGCTAAAATAGGCCCCTTCTTTGCATACAGCAGTAAGAACAAAATGAGTATTGCATCAAGTAATAAGACTCCTACTATTTTCCATTTACTTTTTAAGGAGCGCAATATGAACATTGAGAATAAAATCGCCACACTACAATGCATTGATAAATAGATAGGGTGTATACCATATTTACCCACATCAACACGCATCACAGTAGGAAAATGAATGAGCATATCACTAAAACTATAATGTGTAATGTAAAACCATAAAAACGGAATCACATTAAAAAGAACAACGGTCAAAAGATAAACTCCTAGCATTTTATCTAACCGAGAATAGAGGTATCTCATATCGTTTCTTGAAAACAAGGCAAAACAGAGCGGAAATAACAGTAATGACAAAAAAGAGGTGAGTTTTCTTACTCCATAAGCGATGTTATCACTGTAAATGAGTGTTATCGCTATTAGAAAATAAACCGCAGCATTTACTAGAAAAAAGCGAGTATTAAATGTGTTTTTACTTTTGAAAAAATGATAAACTGAGACAGCACAAAACAACCCCACAGCAATAGATTTTACATTTGTAGGTAACAGTATTGATGCAAATAGAAGAAACAAAGCTCCTTCTAGATACACTAAGCTTTTGTTATTTGTTTTTGCCTCCATTTATATTGATTATTTAATCCATTTTTGATAAGGTAATCTATTAATCTAGCAATACCCATAACACCTATAAGAGTTCCCACGTAATACGAAAATCCATTTGCAAAATCTCCTCTTAAGAAAAACAATAAGTGTATCGCAAAGTAAAAAGCCATAATTTTTTTAATAAGAATGTGGCTATGTAACCAAGTTAAAAAGTAAACTATTGCATACCCAAGAGCAATGGCAAGAAGTATAACACCTATAATCCCAAAATTTACATATCCCTCAGATACCATAGGGTTAGATAAGTTACTATACGTAAACTCATAGTTGTCTATTAAGTGCTCACCTACTAGCTGCCCCGTACTCACTGGCTTTCCTTCCCAGATTTTACGGGGTATAAAAAACAAAAAAGCGCTTAAAAACTGGTGTCCATATGAGAAGCCCTCGTACTTTACATAATCTATCGTAGCAACTATATTTATAAAGGCATCATAATGTATTGTGTTAAAAACCTCACCTATCCCCTCACCTTCAAACTCATCTAGAAGTATACGCGGCTGTATAATAATCTGTCTCAAAGAAGACTTTGCGTGCGTAATAATAGCCGAAAGTGGGAACACAACAACCATTGTAAAAAACATAAAAAACATCGTCTTCACATTACTATTAAGCAGTCTAGGTGCGAGGAGGTAAATTATAGAAATATAAATGGGACCTAAGGCATTTCTCTTTTCTACTAGCGGATTTTTAAACCATAATAGCAGTACCATAAATAAGACAAACATAACAGCCACAGCAAGCACATTTATACCTGACTTTTTAGACTGTTTATAATACTGTACCGTTAAAATAACACCCCCTAGCGGTACTACAAAAAGTAGCTTTTTCCATATAAGTAAAGCAGTGCGACCTATAGATGAGGCCATCCATCCAGCACGAGCCATCTCGTTAAAAACAAACCCCATACTTACAATAAATACGAGTAAAGAAATACCTAATATCCCAAAAAGCACAAGAGGTAATCTTTTGTCTCTATTATAATTTGGGACTATAACCCTCGTTTTTCTAGTTTTTTTAAACCACGTATAAGCTCCAAAAAAACAGAGCGTAAAAAGTATTATTAATACATTACTATAAATAATGCCTGAAGATGTGTAAGGTAGCTTTGTTAAGAAATCTGCATTCTTATCTCCTATAACTCGTAGCTGCAATATGGGTGCTATGATAAAAAACAAGAAGTTAAAAACAATGTATACAGATATAAACGGTGAGTACTCTCGCTCTTGATATAAATGCCACCATAACAACGCAAACAGTACAAGGTTGCTCATAAAAAATGACATCCACACCCATACATCTGTTGCAAAAGTTGCAAACAGCACAACACTTATCCCTAGATAAGCTAGTAGTAAGATGAGTCTACCTATCATCGTCTTGCGTAAGTTTATAAAACACCCTTGCCATTGCCTCTACCGTATATCGCTCACGACAGTAGGTGGAGATTGCATCTCTTTTTTCAATCCACTCTTCTCTGTTTGAGAATATTTTTTTTACGCTTTCGCGAAAGCGTACCACATCATCTGTCTCATAAAACACCACATTATTGCCCTCTATTGCTGCCTCTATTTCTGGCGAGTGCGGTTCATCACGAGAAATAAGCATAGGTACACCAAAACCAAAACTTTGGGTAATAGATAGACCTACATAACCCGGCGAAACACTAAACAAGCTTGATGCATAAAGTCGTTCTAACTCCTTTGTGTCACTTATATGCCCATACAATACCACACGATTCTCAAGATGATGTTTCTCTATAAATGTAGCGATTTTAGATTGTTCTTCTCCAGCGCCTACTACGAGAAGCTTAGTTTCTGGAGAGAGATCTGGCAAACACGCTTTAAATGCTTGGACTAAAAAGAGTGGTTTTTTTTCTGGAGTTAATCGCCCTACGTAAATAAGGTGTTGTGGTTTACCTGAAGCGACATTCATTACTGCACTACTCATAAGTGCGTTAGGCGCGGCGAGTATGTGTGTTGCGGGCATTTTTTCTTGTAGCTCTTCCTGCTGTTTTTTAGTATACACCACGATGGTAGAAGCTAGTTTACGCATTTTATGACGCAAGCGATCTGTAGGACTATGTTTACCCTTACGCGGCCAGGCGTGACCCCACAACACGGTTTTGAGCCCCTTAGACTTCCGTTTGTATAACAACCACCAGTTGCTCAATATGCGAGGGTTCATCTCAAGTACAACAATACCAGGCTCAAATGCTAGATGTCTAACTCCTCGTTGCCATAAAAAACGATTCCCTAGTATAAATTTGTTTTCTAATTTTTTATGTAAAATACTATTGTCTGTTTGTACAGACGGCTCAAAATAATGAGCTCCACCATATAGTGAGAAATTTGTGTCCAGTAATCTGTAGAGTTCATCATAGAAGCCTGCTCTATAGTCTGGTAATGCAGTCTGTACAATGGTAAGTCTAGACGGCATATGTTTGGGGTTTAGACTGTTTAAAGAAATACACCCAACTTAATAACGCTAGCGCTAATTCTGTAAAAACTACTGCTATCACAATACCATAAATAGGCCATATGGACACCAGTAAACAGGCGAGTAATACATTTAAAACGCCTCCTATTAATAGTATATTCATACGCTTTACATAGGCGCCTACAGCAGGTAAGTATAAGGTAAGGATGAGCATATTAAGGCCTGCAAAAACGGTTGCAGTACATAATATCTTAAATGCAGTTGTATAAGCTGTTATGGCGGGATCATCAAATAACAGTTGTAAAATATCTCCTCCAAAGATGAGTATTATGGTAACAAATACACTCGCAAGCAAAATAATAAATGGCGCCATCTTACGTATACTCGCTCTTCTCTTCGCCTCATCTTGTACAGAGAGCCAGGGGAAAACAGCTTGCATAATGGGAGAAAAGAAACCTTTGGCTGCCATAAAAATCTTTTCAAAACTACCGTAAATACCAGCGATAGCATCTCCAGCAATCATCCCCACTATAAATACATTTGCAGAGTTAAAAAGACGTGCAGCTATATTAGACACAAAGATGCTTTTACTCTCTGTCATAAGTTCACCCATCATCTTTTTTGAAGGCTTAATGAGTTTTACAAACTTGAGACTTATGATAAAGCTTATGGTTCCGGCTATAAGAAAGCCTATACTGGTGAATAATGGCACATTGCTATAATCACCTACCTCACGTACAAAAATGAAGATAAGAGCCGTAAAAATGATTTTAGCAAGCACATTGAGTATTGCTATAAACTGCATTTTCTCAATTCCCTGAAAAAACCAATCTGGAAACAATGCCTGCCCTACTACTACACCATAACTTAACGCATATACCTCCCACTCTAACCTAAACCTAGGAAACGCAAGTATGATTATCGCATACACAACCGCTACTGCAACAGCCAGCAATAATTTTATAGATATCACCGCCGAAAATACTTGAGATTTTTCTGAGGCATTGTCTTTGAGAATAGATATCCTGCGGGTAGCACTTAAGTTAAATCCAAACTCTACAAACACATATAAAATGGTGCAAAAAGATTGTGCCAGTAATACAAGTCCATATTTTTCTACACCTAGTGTGCGTACTAGGTAAGGCAATAAAATAAGAGGTAACAGAATATTTGCCGCCTGTATAAACAGTAACGAAACGTAGTTGCCAGCCATCTTGCGGCCTGCAGCATTCTCTTTTATGGATTTTAATATACTCAATTATGGTTTTATTAAAACTACTGTGTCTGACACACCGCTTGTAAAATGCAGTTGCTTCCAGCTACTTGTGCGTTCTGAAAACGTTTTCCACTCCTCTGGTTGTTTCTTTCCTTCCTTCTTGTAATTATAAGGTGTATGTGAATCAAGTGGTATATACCGCTCTGCATCATCTAGCAACAAGAAACCTCCAGAGGTGAGCTTCTGTATAGCTTCTAGGGCAATACGATCACGATATTTACCATCTACAACCATAAAATTTATGGAACTATTATCAAATTCTTTTACAATATCTACGTAAGGGATATGGCCTAACATATCCTGCTCACAAGATTTTAAGATATAGCGCACGTTTGTAAGCTTAGCTTTTTCAAGTTGTTGTTTTACTTTTTGATACCAGTCCTGATGATCTTCTATGCTTACGAGGTTCTTAAGCTTATGAGCATACCAAACAGTACTTCTACCAGACCCAAACTCTACGCCAGACATCTCTTTATGTAAGTTTGTGTCTAGCCATTTTATAGCGCTAGGTGCAATCCAAGGTTTATCCTTATTAAATTGCTCATATACATAGAGTCCTATTCTGTTTGTTATATATCTAGGGGTCCAGATTTTGGGATTCATCTATTTCTTTTTTAAGTACCAGTTGTATAGGTTTACAACACCTTCATCTAGGTTTACGGTATGCTTCCACCCTAGCTCGTGTAGTTTATCTACGTTAGTAAGTTTACGAGGTGTTCCGTCTGGCTTTGAAGTATCAAAAACTAGTTTACCATTAAAACCTACGGTGCTTTTTATAAGCATAGCAAGCTCTTTTATACTTATATCTATGCCTGTACCTATATTTATATGGGTATTCCTTACCTCATTACTGTCGCCTCTTACTTGATCAAAGCTCGTTTTTTCCATTATATGTACACAGGCATCTGCCATATCTTGACTCCATAAAAACTCGCGTCTAGGACTACCTGTTCCCCATATCTCTACACTTTCAGCAGAGATGCCAAACTTTTTTAGGATAGGTTGCGCTTTCGCGAAAGCGGAAACCTCTAGATCTTTACATACCTCGTCGTTTTTACCTTCTGACAAGAGCTTTGCAAGGTGCATTTTTCTAATAAGTGCAGGCAAAACGTGTGATTTCTCAAGGTCAAAATTATCATTGTACCCATATAAATTAGTAGGCATTACCGATAGAAAATCTGTCCCATACTGAAGATTGTAACTCTCACAAAGCTTGATTCCTGCGATTTTTGCAATAGCATAGGGCTCATTTGTATACTCTAGTGTACCTGTGAGCAGCGCATCTTCTGGCATAGGTTGTGGTGCGTTTTTTGGATAAATACAGGTACTACCCAAGAAAAGTAATTTTTTAACTCCGTGCTTGTAACTCTGGTGTATCACGTTGTTTTGTATCATAAGATTGAGATACAAAAAGTCTGCTCTGTACGTATTGTTTGCTATGATACCACCCACCTTTGCGGCAGCCAGAAAAACATATGCTGGTTTTTCTGTTTTAAAAAATGTTGCCGTGGCAAGGGTATCTGTAAGATCCAGCTCTTGGTGTGTGCGCGTGACGATGTGATGATAGCCCTTTGCAGTAAGTGCCTTTACAATTGCACTTCCCACAAGGCCTCTATGGCCTGCAACATAGATTTTTGCCTCTTTAGGTATAGTTGTGCTACTCAAAATAGTTCATTGTTTGATACCCTCCTTCTTTAAGATAGCTGTCCTTTTGCATTAGCTTGATATCGCTCTTCATCATATCATCTACAAGTCCTTGTAGTTTATACTCTGGTTTCCAACCTAGCTTATTATAAGCTTTTGAAGCATCACCTATTAAGAGCTCTACTTCTGTAGGTCTAAAATATTTTGGATCTACCTCAACAACTACTTGACCTTCTTTTACCGGGTACCCAGGATTATTTGATGAGACTACTTTACCTTTTTCTTCTACTCCCACACCTGTAAACTCTAAGGTGACGCCTATATAGTTAAAAGCCATTTTTATGAAGTCTCTCACAGTAGTTGTCTCTCCTGTAGCTATCACCCAATCTTCTGGTTCATCTGCTTGTAAGATCATCCACATCATACGTACATAATCTTTTGCGTGTCCCCAGTCACGTTTTGCATCTAGATTACCTAGATACATTTTATCTTGAAGACCTAAGGCAATCTTTGCGGTTGCTCTAGTGATTTTTCTAGTTACAAAAGTCTCTCCCCTTACTGGCGACTCGTGATTAAATAATATACCGTTGCAAGCAAACATATTGTACGCCTCACGGTGGTTTACGGTAGACCAGTATGCATAAAGCTTTGCTACTGCATATGGACTACGAGGATAAAACGGTGTTGTCTCGCTTTGTGGTACCTCTTGTACCTTACCATACAGCTCTGAAGTAGATGCTTGATAGATTTTTGTTTTCTTCTCTAATCCTAAAGCTCTTACAGCTTCTAGCAGGCGTAGAGCACCTAGACCATCTACATTTGCCGTATACTCAGGCATCTCAAAAGAAACCTGAACGTGGCTCATTGCTCCAAGATTATAAATCTCGTCTGGCTGTACTTCTTGTATAATTCTAAAGAGGTTTGTGCTATCTGTAAGATCACCGTAATGCAAGAAAAACCGTTGATTATCGATATGAGGATCCTCATACAAGTGATCTATTCTATCTGTATTAAATAGAGACGTCCTACGTTTTATACCGTGTACTTCGTACCCTTTTTTAAGGAGAAACTCACTGAGATAAGCTCCATCTTGCCCTGTGACACCTGTGATTAATGCTACTTTATGACTCATAACGTGCGTATTGGAGTTTCTTAATTATTTAATGTTTCGGCTTTATATGAGTTGTAAAACTTTATTGTGCCGGAAACAAGAAGAAACAATATCACAAATAATAGCGGATATATAACAATCATATTATCTAGAATAGATGTGTCTCTAGAAGCTTGAATGTCGCTTACAATAACGGCCACATCTGTGTAGCTTACATCATCATTTTTAAGCTCTTCTAAATTCCTTTGTAAGAGTGTTTTTACATCAAATAAATCTGAGATATTATCACTTCTATTATTAAAATAGAAACCATCTTCCTTAGTGCTATTTAAGAGACCGTTTTCTTTACTGTAGGCATTGATAAGACTATTAATCTGTTCTATAGATTGCTCTTGGCTTTTAATAAATTCTGTATGAGTTACAAGACCTTTCTCCTTGAGCTCGCGTGCAAAGGGTTGATCATTAATGAAACTCATAAGGCTTGCAATATCTTCTTTACCCTGCTCACTCTTGAGGCCTACGGTGAGCTTGTGATATTTATAAGTAGACAGAAAACGATCTGTAGCAAAAAGCTCCCTATCATCTTCTAGTTTAAACTCACGAGTCATCTCGCCTAGGGCTCTATCATTCTCACCTATATACGCTATGAGATCAAGTACCTCTACCACGGGAGCGACCTCTACAGAAGCCACGCCAAAGGTAGATGGGTCTTTACCAAGAGAAATAACAAAGTCTGTATCCCCTTCGGCTAGATTATTATTAAACTGGTTAATAGCAGTATAAACGTACGACTGACTTTTAAAATTAGTCTTAAGTAAAAGATTTGCCTCATATGAAGCTGCACCCTTTGTAAAGTAGCCAAGGACAATACCTGCGACTATAAGCAGTAGTATAATCCACCATTTTCTAATTATAAAATCTACTATTCTAAATATGAAGTAGATACAGTTTTTTATAAATCTGCCTATGAGAGAGAATATATCAGAAAGGTCCATCTCCTGCTGGGTTGCAGGTTGATTGTAATGATCGCTCATACGTATTATATTTTGGTCGTTAGTGGTCTGTAAGCCGTTAAAGGTCCAAAATACAGTTTATAATTTAGACTCTTAAATTACTTGAATAATTGATCCAGTATTTTTTCTGTGATGAGGTATGTAGGCTTTACACCTGTAGTACCTAATCCTCCAGAAGCCAGTGTACTTCCCGTTTCTAGGGGGTTATCACTAGCATAGTATGCATAACGCACTTTTACTGTTTCCTTTATACTTTTACGCAACTTTGCTGCGGCTTGTATCGCTTTTTGATAATGAGCACCTTCCATCTCTAGTCCAATAACGCTCCACGTACTGTCGTGAAAGAATTTAAGGATATCCCTATTTTGTAGTGATGTACCTAGTACAGAAACCATTGCTCCTTCAAAAACGAGAAGTCCGTTATCTTCAAAGTCTTCTTTAGACAATTCATTTTCAAAAGGATAATTATCTGCAGTCCCTTCAAAAAGGTGTGCGCTAGGTATCATAAGATCTCCCTTGCCTCCTTCAAGAATACCGGCTTTACCCATTATAGATATAGAATCTACGTCTAGATATATCTTCTCCTCACCATCTTGATATGGTTTGAGTAGCTCCTCCATAGTTTCGTAAGCTTGCTCTCCAAAGGCATAGTCCATCACAATAATTACGGGGTGTTCTTCATCTTTCATCTCCTTCTTACAGAAATCATTTTCTGCCACAGGAAGCTTACACATATCAAAAATCTGAACGTTAATATTCGTTCCGCTTTCATCCGGAAGGTATATCATTCCGTTTTGTAACGCTACTTTTTGCACTTTATTACGTAATGCACTGTTGCCGCTATTACTAAGCATCTCATAAATGTCGAGTTTAGACTTCTTGCGAAGCTCAGACTTAAGAGCAAGTGGGGCATATAGCGTATTCATTACAGAGTGCATATTTGCACTTATAATGTGTAACGGTCTGTGTATTAAACCGTGTTGTTTTAAGGTAGCCTTAATATCATTTGCCCACACCTCACCGTGTATGTGATGACCTAGTCGCTCACGCAACACTGGGCTAAATGTAACCGTACGCTTGTTTTCTTTTAAAACCTCTGCAATAGCCAGTTTACCTAGCCAGTATATGATTTGTAAAAAGCGTTTGTTATTTGTTCTTGTATTAAACTCTGGAGCAATACTACTTACCTCTGCAAAGGTTCTTCCTAAAATGTTTGCTGTGTGGGTCATAGCGATTTCCCAACCCTTCTGGTCAAGATCATCATTATCCAAAACAGCTTTTTCTAATTTCTCCCAGTCACGTATTACCGCTCCCTCATCATTGATGAGTACACGCTTCATTATTTTGTGAGATTCTATAAAAAGAAAAGTAATGTGGGTAAGGATATCATATATCTCAGAACGACCACGAGTAATCTCTATGTTCATTTGTTCTTCATCTATACGATAGCAATTACGACGGCGCTTAGCCGGTACAATAGGCTCAAAGTGGCTATTTTTATAACCCTCGTCGCTGGTAAGATTAATAAATCTACACTCCTCTATACCTTCTGGAAGTCTATCTATTACATAAAGAAGTCCGTCTAGCTCGACTTTTTCTTCTGCTATAGTACCGTAAATTTCTGGTCTTAAGATTAATAGTGCTTCACGTAATGTTTCTCCAGAAACACCCATTGGTTTGTAGAATCCTCTATTAAAGAGGTGACGCATTGTGATATACATCCTTTCGATGGCGCTGCTACTCTCTTGTGCTCTTGTACGCCCTTGTTTTTTTAATATACTCATATTAAAGGTCAAAGGTAATGATTACTATTTACATCTCACTATTTGCGGGATGTAGACTATTTTAGTCTCAGTACAAGCAAGTTACTGCTTTACTGTAAGAAGATCTGCTATTTTTCTATCATTAGAGAGTCTCGGGATCTTGTTTTGCCCCCCCAGTTTTCCCTGTGATTTCATATACTCGTTAAAGCCGTCTTTAGTGACTCTCGTGATTTTAAGAGGTTGTAGTACTTTACCCTCTATAAGATCATAGTAGTAAGAATTTTGAGCTTGTAGTGAGGTGTCTAGCGCTTTCGCGAAAGCGTTTAAATCTCCCGTCCCCTCATTTTCAAATTCTATCATCCACTCGTGATAAGGCAGTCCAGATTGTGGTGCTACTTGTGGTGCTACGGTAAACTCGGTCACCTTGATATCTGTACCTGCAGATGCCTCAAGCATAGCCTGCTCTACTTCTTTACCTATCACGTGCTCCCCAAATGCCGAAATAAAGTGCTTAATACGACCAGAGACCATCACACGATAGGGTTTGAGACAGGTAAATATTACTGTATCGCCTATGTTATAAGCCCACAGGCCAGCAGTGGTAGATATAATCATTACATAGTTTACATCTAGCTGTACATCTTTGAGGGTTATTCTTGTAGGGTTTTCGTTAAAAAACTCATCTGCTTTTATAAACTCATAAAAAATTCCGTTATCTAGCTGCAGGAGCATTCCTTTCTCAGTCTGTGAGTCTTGAAAGGCAAAAAACCCTTCACTTGCAGGATATAACTCAATACTGTCTACACTTCTCCCTATAAGGTCTTCTAGCTTGCGACGGTATGGCTCATAATTTACCCCACCATACACAAAGAGTTGATAGTTTTTAAAGAGCTCTCCCACAGTTTTACCACTCTTCTGGATAAGACGCTCATAATACATCTGTACCCACGGCGGAATCCCTCCTATAAGGGTCATATCTTGATCTATAGTCTCCTCTACAATCTTATCGACTTTTTGCTCCCAGTCTTCTATACAGTTAGTCTCTAGGCTAGGAAGTCTATTTTTCTGAAGATAGTTAGGCACATAGTGAGCTACTATACCAGATAGACGCCCTAACTTGATGCCGTTTTTTTCGGTCATTATGGGGCTTCCTTGTAAAAAAATCATTTTACCATCTACAAAGCTAGTATTACCCGTCTCTGCGATATATGATAATATGGCATTACGCGCACTGTTAGGGTGCGTCTTCATACTATCTTTTGTGAGAGGTATGTACTTTACTCCAGATGTGGTACCAGATGTTTTTGCAAAGTACAAGGGCTTACCAGGCCATAAAATATCTACCTCACCAGCAACCATCTTATCTACATAAGGCTTAAGCGCTTCATAATCTCTTACAGGTACGTGTTTTACAAAATCTTGATGGGTTTTTATTTTATCAAAATGGTGATCGTTACCAAAGTTTGTATACTGCGCAGCATCTATGAGCTTCTCAAAAACCTTTTGTTGAGTTTCTATAGGGTGATCTGCCCACTTCTTAATTTTACCCGTGATGTAAGAGGCAAAAATCTTTGCGCCAAAAGACTTTAATGACATTAGTTAAAATCAATAAAATTAACTGGGTTAATGGGGTATCCATTACTCCATAATTCAAAATGTAAATGTGGTCCTGTTGTGAGTTCTCCTGTATTACCTACAGTTGCCACAACTTCACCCGCTTGTACAAGATCACCTTGCTCCTTGTTAAGAGAAGCATTGTGTTTATAAACGGTAATCAAGTTTTTAGGGTGCTCTATAATAAGTACGTGACCCGTCTCTGCGGTCCACTCTGCAAAAATCACCGTACCATCGGCCGCTGCTTTTACAGGGGCATCTTTTTCTGTTACAATATCTATCGCATAATGCTTTAAGGCAGCATTATAAGTAGATGTAATGGTCCCTTGCACTGGCGGAAATAATGAGAAATCTGTATCCTCTACAGCTTTATCAAATACATTGTATTTATCTTCTTGCTCTACCGTTTGTCTAAGCAAGCTATCTTCCTTGCTAGGTAGCACATAAATATCTTCTTCATTAAAAACCGCATCTCGTATAGAATCTCTATCAAACTCTAGCGCCGCTACATCGCCACTTAGTACTCTGCGTATGGATGAGTAGTACTGCTCGTTTACTCGTATCGCATTTTCTAGCGAGTCTGTCTTTGCGACTAGTAAGGTTGCGTTGCGTTTAAGCTTTGTACTTGAGTAACCCGGGATATACTCTCTAAGTGGTGTAAACGCAATGAGTAATGTGGTTAATGCTATAAGTACAATAGCAGATACTCCCACTAGTATAAACACGTTAAGCCGTGTGAGTTTAAAAGAAATACGCTCCTCAAAAGTATCTTCATTAAGTATCACTAAGCGGTACTTATGTAGTAGCTTTTTTGCTATTTTCTTCTTTTTAGTTTTCTTTTCTGCCATCTGATTTACAAATATACTTTTTTAGATGTGATATAGTGTAGACCTATTATTACGCTTACGCGAAAATTGCCATCACACACTACAAAGCTCCTTATTATGTCCTTTTTATGACTTTAACGTTCATATGTTTGTTTTCTTACTATCTTTGTTTTTCTAAAACAGAAGATGATGAACACATTAAGTATACTTTTAGGAATGGTAGGCCCTTGGCAAATAGGACTTATTGTATTAGTGGTTTTACTACTTTTTGGAGGTAAAAAAATCCCTGAAATGATGCGCGGCTTAGGAGGCGGTATTAAAGAATTTAAGAAGGCATCAAAAGATGAAGATGACGATCTTATAGAAGAGAAAAAATAAAATCTAGTTTTATACTATACAAAAAACCGCATAGCTCCTTGAGTTATGCGGTTTTTTGTGTGTATCACTTTTCTTTCGCGAAAGCGTGATTAAAAACCTACTTCAACTTAGCCGTTTTTAATATACTCTCTAGCTCAAACATATTATCACGCTGGTCTTGCGAAGGTGAGAATATAAAACCTTCTAGTATGAGGTATCGCCCGTTTTCTTCATCACGTATTGCATAATTTACAAAGGGCCCAGCCATATAACGACCATCTACCTCCCACGTTCCTTTAGTCTCGTAAGCAAACTTGCCATCTATCTCTGTCTCTTGTAAGTATGGCGAGAAGGCTCTCTCTGTTATAAAACGGCCATCATCTACAGGTATTTTTTTACCACCTATAGAGTCACGCATACGTATGATGTTTTTTATGGTAAGTGTATCCTTATCTATGGCTTGAAGGGGTACTTCGTATACCGTTATGTTCATATTACCGCTACGTTTTAAATCCTTACGTATCCAGAAGATATCTGGCTTTTGCTCTGCATAACGATATGCATTTGGAAAATTGAATCGTACACCAAAGGTCTTGCGCAAAGAGTCTGTACTCTTAAGTGCTTTTTTAATACGGCGCTGGTTTGCTACCAGTTCTTGATTTTTAAGCGCTGTTACAATCTTCTCTTCATTATCTATGATAAGGTTTGCAATTTGTGTCTCGCTCTTACCTGTAATAATAATACCTGTTTGTGGGCGCGCATACTTATCATTTACAATAGTTACAGTCGCGCTGTCTGCCGGTTTAATCTGTACAAAGATTCTATTCTTAAGTAAAAAGTCACCAAAAGCTTCTGGCGGTATCTGGTCTATAGAGAACTTAGGTTCTTCTCTAGGTAATCCATATACCGGATCTGCAAGAACGTCTCTTAGCGCGTCTCCTATAGTGCCCTGCCATTGATCTTTAGTAAGTACTACTTTTACGTTATTTATGTTACCTACAGACTCTGTTAAGATTCTCTTACCGTCTCCATTAGAACAAGAAAATAGAATAGTTGCTGTTACTAAGCTTAAAAATACTTTTTTAATCATTTTATTTAATTTTTTCTAACATCCTGACATTACTAAGATGCTGGTACTGTTTTTATATCTATAAATTTCAAAAAATGCGCCTGGTACATTAGACAGTGGCCTGTATTCTGACTGATCAAAATTCCAGCCGTTGTGTCCTTTATGCTCTGTAAAAATAGCATTGAGAGACTCAACCCATTTTACTATTGATGTTCTGTCTGGATTTGTAACGGTAAGCACTTCACCACTAGCAAGGTATGCATCTGCACAGTTGCGCTTCTCATAGCTCAACCCGTTTTCAAATATTTGTGTAAAACCACAATCTACCACACCGTCTGACGGGATGGGTTCTTTATCAGAAATAGGTTTATAGTGTTGTAATAGATACTCGTATACCGGATCTTTTTTTGAAATGTTCTCTACATCTACAGGTTCAAGTATAGTCTCTTGAGCGATACTCACACTCACAATACAAAAACATAAGACGTACAGAAGAGTTTTCATAACTAGTTATTTTGACACACGCAATTTCATTCCTGGTTTGAGTTTAGAGCTACTAATATCGTTCCAAACTTTAATATTCTCAACACTTACTCCTGGAAATTTATTTGCAATCTTCCAGAGGGAATCTCCATTTTGAACGGTATAGGTCTTTTTCCCTTTAAGAGAGACACTTTTCTTCTTGCTCGCAACAGCATTATTAGTCACTGGTTTTCTAGGGTATATTGTGAGTCGCTGCCCTATTTTAAGTGCGTTAGATCGCAGGTTGTTCCACTTTTTGATCTGGCTTACACGCACGCCATATTTATTTGCAATTTTACCTAGGTAATCACCACTACGCACGCGGTATCTTACTTGCGAGCTCGCCGCTAGTACCTCTGGTAAAGGCTTTTCTCTTTTGTCTAATTCCGCTTTGGCGAAAGCGTAAATAGCTGCCTCATTTTGTACAAACTTACCTACGCTCTCTATAGGTAGTCTCACATAATACTTCTTATTTTCTATCACAGGAATGATGTCCAACTTGTATTGCGGGTTTAAGAACTGTACAATCTCAAGAGGTACGCCCACAATGCTAGATACTTGGTCTAGCGCAATAGTTTGTTTCACGTGTATCGTGTCTGTCGCAAAGTAATTTACAGGTGCTTTTTCTGGAGTGTAGCCGTGCTCATCTGCATATTCAAAAAGGTACATTGTTGCTAGAAATGCTGGTACGTATCCTGCGGTTTCTCTAGGTAAATTCTGACGTATATTCCAGTAATTTTTATAACCTCCAGAGCGTCTTATGGCTTTAGAAACATTACCAGGGCCAGAGTTGTAAGATGCTAGGGCAAGGTCCCAGTCGCCGTGTATATTATATAGTTGCGATAAGTAGGCACAAGCCGCCTCTGTTGCAGCGATAGGATCCATACGGTCATCTACATAACTGTTTACCTCTAGATCAAACATTTTACCAGTTGCAAACATAAATTGCCAGAGTCCTGTTGCTCCAACTCTAGATTTTGCTCTAGGTCTTAATGCACTCTCTACAATAGCGAGATATTTCATCTCAAGAGGAATGTCATACCTGTCTAGTCGTTCTTCAAACATAGGGAAGTAAAACTGGCTCACAGCCATTAACTTCTCCATAGTAGGTTTATGGCGTTTTAAATAACGGTTTATCACGCTCTCTAGTGAGGGATTATACTCGACGTTAAAGGGTGTGCGCGCATTTATAGCTGCGAGTCGCTTTTTTAAGGTATCTGTGGGTAACTCAAGCCTTACCTCTGGTAGGTAGGTCTGGCTGTTTCTTATAGCATTTATAGAGTCATAAAGATCCATTCTGGCAAGTTCTTGACGCCAGCGCATATCTATGAGTGCTGCCTGTGGTTCATCTTCTAGCCTAAATGTTATTGAATCTTTTACCTGAGTAGCAATAACTGTTTGAGGTAGGTCTTGAGATACTACATTTGCCTTCACCTCATTTATTATAGTAATGGTATCCGGTTGCAATACCTGAGTCTTTACTTGATTACTAGCCGGTTGCTTGCGCTTGTAAGCCTCGTATGATAATGTGTCTTGTGCTTGTAACGATAGTGCACCTAGCGCTAGAGAGCAAAGCAAGAAAAGATTATTTTTTATGTTCATTTGGGTCATAGTCAAGAAACGAAAGATACGAGAAAATCGTATGGTTTTAAAAATAAGGGAAGACCTTAACGGTTTAAGGAAATATATTATGAGAACAAGGAATATTTATTAAAGAATTCACTTGTGCATATTATAGCAATTACTCACTATAAGTCATTAAAAAAGCCACCGCTTAGGGTGGCTTTTAAAAATTTATGTATCGTCATTATGCTTTAATCGCTGCTATACCTGGTAGTGTTTTACCTTCTAGCATTTCTAGCATTGCTCCTCCTCCGGTAGAGACATAACTTACTTTTGAATCAAAACCAAATTGCTTTACAGCAGCAACACTATCACCACCACCTACAAGTGAGAACGCTCCGTTTTGAGTAGACTCTGCAATACTATGGCCTAGTGCAATAGTACCTCCTGCAAAAGTTTCCATCTCAAAAACGCCTAGAGGTCCGTTCCAAAGTATGGTTTTTGCTCTTTTTACTACGGCATCAAAATTTTCGCGAGAAGCGGGTCCCGCATCTAATCCTTGCCATCCATCTTCTATAGCTGTGATGTCACTCACTTTTGTATTTGCATCGTTTGCAAAATCATCTGCAGCAATAACATCTACAGGTATATGTATCTGTACACCTTTTTCTTTTGCTTGTTTAAGTATGTCAAGCGCAAGATCCATTTTATCATCCTCACAAATAGAGTTTCCTATCTGGCCACCCTGTGCCTTAATAAACGTAAATGCCATACCACCACCTATAATCATCTCATCTACTTTATCAAGTATGTTTTCGATTACGGTAATTTTTGAAGATACCTTAGATCCTCCTAGTATAGCAAGTACTGGCTTCTCGCTATTGTTAAGCACGCGATCAAGACTCTCTATTTCTTTTGCTAGTAAATATCCATAACACTTTGCATCTGGAAAAAATTGAGCAACTACTGTTGTAGATGCGTGTGCACGGTGCGCAGTACCAAAGGCGTCATTTACATAAATATCTCCTAGAGTGCTTAATTGCTTTGCAAACTCTTCATCACCTGCAGTTTCCTCACTGTGATAGCGTAGATTTTCTAATAGTAAAATCTTACCCATCTCAAGGTCTTGAGCTGCCTGCGTTACTTTATCACCCACACAATTATCTACAAAGTTTACCTCTACCCCTATAATCTCAGAGACAGTACTACATATTTGAGATAGTGAGAACTCCTCTTCTTCATTTTTAGGGCGTCCCAAGTGCGACATTAAAATAGCCGAACCGCCATCCTCAAGAATTTTTAAAATAGTAGGTTTTGCAGCCTCTATTCTGGTAGTATCTGTGATATTACCTTCCTCATCAAGAGGTACATTAAAATCTACACGTATAAGTGCTTTCTTATTCTCAAAATTAAAGTCGTCTACTGTGATCATATCCGTTGGTTTTACTAGCAAATATAATGGATACAGAGGATAATAAATGCGGTGATTCCTTTATATTTGGCGCTATGCTGTTCTCAAACGTTATAGGGCAAGATTTTATTAAAAATCACCTCACTACAAGTGTAGATGCAGGTCGTATTGCTCACGCTCAACTATTTGTAGGCCTTGCTGGCACAGGTGTCTTACCTATGGCCATTGCTTATGCCCAATATATTTTATGTAATAACGCTCAAGGCGAAAACAACTCTGGCGCGCCAGATTGCAATCTAAAATTTGAAAATTTATCTCATCCAGATTTACATTTTGCCTTTCCAGTTGCTACTACACCAGAAGTAAAAAGCCATCCCGTATCTAGTCATTTTATGAAACAGTGGCGCTCTTTTATAAAAGAGAACCCGTATGGAGACCTTTTTGAATGGCATCAGCACCTAGGTATTGAAAAAAAGCAAGGTCAAATAGGTGTAAATGAAGCTGCAGATATTAATAAGTCCCTTGCACTTAAAGCTTATGAAGGTGGGTATAAGGTAATGATCATTTGGTCTGTAGATAAAATGAACACCGCCGCTTCAAATAAATTACTCAAGCTTCTTGAAGAGCCACCTGCCCAAACCTTATTTATCCTCATTGCCGAAAATGAAGACAGTATCATAGACACTATAAAGTCAAGATGTCAAGTTCTCACGTTTCCGAAACTAAGTGAACCTCAAATTGCACAGGCACTAATTACAAAACACAATACACCAGAAGCCGAAGCAAATAAAATTGCACATCAAGCACAAGGTGATTATCAACAAGCATTGCATCTTTTACATCACGATGGAGATGATATACAATTTGAAAAATGGTTTGTTACTTGGGTACGCACAGCCTTCCAAGCAAAGGGTAAAAAAGAAGCTGTTTTAGGCCTTATATCTTGGAGCGAGGAGATAGCAAAATCTGGTCGTGAGACACAGAAAAATTTCCTTGAATATTGTGTCCAGTTTTTCCGCCAGGCTTTGCTTAAAAACTACAACGCAAATGACCTTGTTTTTATGGAACCAGAGACGGGATTTGATCTTTCTAAGTTTGCTCCATTTGTGCATAATAACAATATACTTCCTATTGTAGAAGCCATACAAGACGCCGAATATCACATAGAGCGCAACGGTAATGCAAAGATTATCCTTACAGATCTCTCTATTAAACTCACTAGATTACTACATCGCAAGAGTCAATAAATCAATTTATTACATATTTTTAGATGAAACTAAAATAATATTTAGTCTAAATTCTTTGGAAATTAATTCCATTTTGGGCGATTACTCACCACGATACTTAAAAAGGCATAGCCTGGTATACTCCATCACACCGGTTCAACTAAATTGAACATAGCATAACAACATTCACAAGCTAAAAATATGACTAGCCCTCAGATATATTTACACACAAAACACACTCTCATTAAGGATCAATTTTGTTAGTTAAAAGTAGATTATATTACAGTGATAATGCTTCATAAAATAACGAGTATTATACACTCTAATTATGATTTAAAATAGGTTACAAAACAATCAATAATTTAAGATAATTCATAGCTTACATTGAGGTCTAAATTCAATTAAACACCTGAAAAATTAGCTTATAATATTTCTAAAAAAATCCCTAATAAATTAATATCTGAAGCCTACTTCTTCATATTTTACAAGTAAAATATTATGTCTCTAATGCCACAATCTTAAAGAGAAATACTGATATTCAATTTTACTCACGCAGTAATTTAGACTGAAACGAATGTGATAATCTATTATTAATAATTTTTGAGCATAAAAAAAGCGGTGATTTCTCACCGCTTTAAGTATACTAAATAGACTTTATTTACTCCTTTGTGGTGTAATTGTCATTCATTTCTTTAAGAATAGTCTTTGTAAGATCTAATTCTTCTTTCCCAAAAAGAACACTTCCAGCATCATTAGACCCATAAATGTATGAGTATCCATTTGCCTTACCGTAATCCTTAACTTTAGTTTTAACCTTAGTAATAAGAGAGTCTATTACCTCTTGGCTCTCTACTTGTAGCTTTCCTATTCTTGCCTGGCGTTCTTGTTGTAACTGTTGTGCTTCGGCTCCTAACTCATTGTATTGTTGCTCTTGCTTCTTACGAGACATAGAAGGTCCGTTTTTTCTAAAAAGATCTTCTTTGATTTGATAAGCTTTGATCTTAAGTTCAAGATCTGCCATAATCTCGTCGTTTTCTTTTGTAAAACGCTCTTTTGCTTCTTTAAGCTCTGCATATTCTGTAAGTAGCTCTTCAGTATCTACAAAACCAGTCTTCTCTGTTTGACACGCAACAGCCATCATTGCTGCAACTAGTAATACTCCTATTTTTTTCATTGTGTGTTATTAATTAATTGCGGCGAAAATACTGAGAATCCATAACATTCTAACATTTTAAAATCTACAAGTTATATGGATGCATAAATTTTCAAATCCTCTTATTTTATTTCACGTGGAACATTGCACGCTATAAATTCGTCAAAAAACGAGACAATAATAAAAAACAATCAATAAAATAATTATCAATAAGAAATCCCTATTAAAAAGCACCTCTTAAAAGGTGCCTTAAGTTAGTTTTTACAATAATTACATACACAGACAAGACCAAATCAACAAAACGCTCTTAAAACGGCTTATTTTAATTTTAAGCGTGTTTTAAGACATAAATTTGAGAAGAGTAACCTCCATTTGCTTTTGCTCTCCTGTTTGAGCGTAGACCAGTAGTAAGAGCCTTAAAATAATTCATCTTACCAGTTGTATATTTTTCAGAAAGTAGGCTCACGTAAAAAGCATCAAACTTCATAGGTAAAACCTCTACCAGTTTTAAATCACTTAATTGAAATAACATTTTTATAGATTGCTCAGAAAAATGATATAAATGACGAGGTACATCATATGCAGCCCAAAATTCTTTATAATGAAATGCATCATAAGATTCATAATTTGGGACAGCTATAAACACGGTTCCATTTTTAGTGAGATGTGTTTTAAGCCAATCTATTTGTCCTTGTAGATCATAAACGTGTTCTAAAACGTGCCACATTGTAATCACATCAAATTGCTCCTCCCCTACTTCTTCAATAGTAGATTTTAAATTGAGTCCTTTTTTTTGAGCTAATGATTTGGCTTTTATGCTAGGTTCAATTCCAGAAGTATTCCAGTTATGTTTAGAGAGATGTTCTAAAAAATCTCCAGTTCCGGCGCCAATATCTAAAATACGACCCAGAGATGGATGATATTTGTTGAGGAGTTTACGCTTTCGCGAAAGCGTAATTCCTTTTACGGTTTGATAAGCAATTTCAAATAAAGAACGTTTACCATCTGTATGAGATATATAATCATCACTTTCATAATATGAAGGTAAACTTCCCAAAGTAGGTTTTGGCATCGTGTAATACATATGTAATTTCTCATCATATGTAAGCACAAATTCTTCTCCTGTTACAGAATGATCTTTAACTTTAAAATCCTTTTTCATTAAAATTGTTTCACGTGGAACGAAAAGAAAACTAAAATTACCTTCCCATATAAACTAACATCACACTTATATCTGAAGGAGAAACTCCACTCACTCGTGATGCTTGAGAAATTGTAGTAGGTCTAATTTTAGATAACTTTTCTCTAGCTTCAAATGATAATGATTTAAGCTTTGAGTAATCAAAATTATCTGGAATTTTGATATTCTCTAGACGTTGAAGCTTATCTGCATTTGCTTTTTCCTTTGCAATATAACCAGCATACTTTACTTTAATTTCTGCTTGTTCTAACACATCACGCTCAAGACTATGCTCGTCAATATATGCTGCAACCTTTTTAAACTGCTTCATATCCTCTAGATGTATTTGAGGTCTTGAGAAAACCTTAAACATCTTATCAGATTGTCGCATAGGAGAAGATCCTCGTTCTTCTAATATCTCATTCACCTCCTCTGGAAGTATACTTGTATCCTCAAAAAACTTAACTAAATTGTCAGATTGCTCGCGCTTTTTTTCCATAGTCACAAGACGCTCCTCAGACGCTAGACCTACTTTATGTGATCGTGGAGTGAGACGCTCGTCTGCATTATCTTGTCTTAACAAAGTTCTATACTCTGCACGAGAAGTAAACATTCTATATGGCTCTTCTGTACCTTTTGTAATAAGATCATCTATAAGAACACCTATATAAGCCTCGTCACGTTGTAACGTAAAAGGCTCTTGATCGTGTACTTTTAAGTGTGCATTCATACCCGCCATAAGACCTTGAGAAGCGGCTTCTTCATATCCCGTGGTTCCATTAATTTGACCAGCGAAATATAGCCCACTCACAAGCTTCGTTTCTAAGGTATGCTTAAGCTGTGTAGGAGGGAAATAATCATACTCTATCGCATAACCTGGGCGGAAAAATTTTACGTTTTCAAAACCAGCTACACTACGCAAAGCTTTAAATTGTACATCTTCTGGAAGAGATGTTGAAAACCCATTTACGTAAATCTCACAGGTATCCCAACCTTCTGGCTCAACAAATAACTGATGTCTATCCTTATCTGCAAAGCGGTTAATTTTATCTTCTATAGACGGACAATACCTTGGTCCGAGAGATTTGATTCTACCATTAAACATAGGAGAACGATCAAAACCTTCACGCAATAAATCGTGTACCTCTGGCGAAGTATAACTCATATGACAAGGACGCTGATTAGTAAGCGGGCTTGTCTCTTTACTATAACTAAACTTCTCTGGAACGTCATCTCCTGGCTGGATAATCATTTTAGAAAAATCTAATGATCTACCATCCACACGAGGTGGTGTTCCTGTCTTCATTCTACCAGAATCAAAACCAAAATCCAGTAGTTGTTCTGTGATACCAGTAGCTGCTCTTTCACCCGCTCTACCTCCTCCAAATTGTTTCTCACCTATATGGATAAGTCCATTTAAAAAAGTACCATTTGTGAGCACTACAGATCTACCTCTTACTTTAATACCTAAAGAAGTGGTTACACCAACTACCTTGTTATTTTCTACTAGAAGTCCGCTCACCATCTCTTGATAAAAATCAAGATTAGGTGTTCCTTCTAAATGCAATCTCCACTCCTCTGCAAATCGCATTCGATCGCTTTGCACTCGTGGTGACCACATAGCAGGACCTTTTGATTTGTTGAGCATCTTAAATTGTATTGCTGTCTTGTCTGACACAATACCACTATATCCTCCTAATGCATCAATCTCTCTTACAATCTGCCCTTTTGCAATACCACCCATAGCTGGGTTACAACTCATCTGGGCGATGGTTTGTAGATTCATTGTTACAAGAAGCGTAGAACTTCCCATATTTGCAGCAGCAGCAGCAGCTTCACAACCTGCGTGGCCTGCACCAACTACAATTACATCATATGTATCTTGAAATAAACTCATTGTTTCACGTGGAACATTAAACGTGCCCTTTATTGAACACTTTATATTACGCTTTCGCGAAAGCGTGATTACCCTAACAGAAAATCGTGCAAAGATAAATAGTTTTAATCACTTAAAGAGTTAAGGTTATAAGAAGCCAAAACTATTGAAACTAGTAGTTGTAAGAAAATTACTACTTAACGCAATGCTAAATAGGTATTCTCCTTACTACGCATAAGCTTTGCCTCCTCTGTACTCTTATCTTTATAACCACAATAGTGAAGTATACCGTGTACCATAACACGGCTTAATTCGTCTCTAAAAGAGCAATTAAAATCTTGAGCATTCTCCTCTACTCGCTCTACAGAGATATACATATCTCCGCTTACTACATTGCCCTGAGTATAATCAAAACTGATGATGTCTGTAAATGTATCGTGGTCAAGAAAGTCTACATTGATTTTATGTAAATAAGCGTCATCACAAAAGATGTAATTAAGCTCACCGACAATCATCTTTTCTGCACTGATAACTCCTTCTAACCAAGTAATGATTTGTTCTGGATTAACTAACTCAAAATCATTTGTACTATTAAATTCTATCATCGCTCTTCTGAAAATAATCTTGCACCTTACGCTTATATTCTTCTTTAAGAGGAAGTGCGTTACGGTTAAGAATCTCTGTTGTGTTAAAATATTTTTTTGCTTTTTCTAAAGCACTATTTACGGGATTTGAAAAACTCTTAAGGTTTGTATTTGCCTCACGTTTTTCCTCTTGACCTAGCTGAAAAGTGGCTTCCTTGAGCTTCAATAATTCGTGCTTAAGTTTAGTCATATTCTGCATAGTCTCATTACTAAATCCTTTGTCTAATAATTGCTCCTCAACTTTCTGCATATCCTTTACAAGTTTTTTTGCGTCATCACCTAGACCTTCACGCTCAATTGCATCTTGTAACTGCTGTCGTAATTTAGACTGTTCCTTGTAAATTTCATAAAGCAATCCTTGCTCATACTCATCCCCACTATTTTCACCTTCGCCATTACCAGAACCTTCTCCTTCACCATCTTTATCTCCATTACTTGATTCTTTACTGCCTCCTTTACCACCTTTTCCTTCACCTTCTTTTCCGCCTTCTCCATTAGATCCAGGTTGCTCCCCTCCTTTTCCTTCACCTTCTTCACCACCTGGTTTATCGCCACCTGCCTTTTCTCCTCCTTCCTTGCCTTCACCATCCTTACCATCTTTACCTTCACCAGGTTTTTTTCCCTCTCCCATTTTTTTGTTGAGCTCTTCCTGACTTTGTATGATGTCTGGCAATTGCTCACCGCCACCACCGCCAGAACCTACACCAGCACCTTTGCCTTTTCCAGAGCCCTTGCTAGACATCATAGCATTTTGCATATCATCAAGAGATTGGCTCAAAAGATCTGCAAGTTCATTTGCTCCAGTAATAACATATTGCTGGCTGCTTACTCCTTGTATAATTTGATTTTCTGCAAGACGCTCTAACGCCTTATTCATATTATAATCTATGTCTACTAGTGACTCGTTTATTACCTCATCAAGCTTAGGTTGACGTAATGATAATGCATATAAGCTATCATCTATATGCTCAAAATTCTGTTTTAAAACATTCTGGCGTCTTAGCTTTTTAGCATAGTTAGGATTTTTATCGTCCATACTTCTAAAGTTCATCATCACGACTTCTTCTTCAAAACTAAAAACTAATAGATTATCAAGTATCTGCCTAAGCATCTCTGCATCTTCTTCTAAAGCTTCCTCACCAGACATTTGCATTTGTGACTGCATAGACTGGCTCATTTGCTTCATTTTATCTGCTGCCTTTTTTTGTTTTTTCTGTGCTGCAGATGTGTCTTGAGGCTGCCCACTTTGTTGTTGTTGCTGTTCTTGATTTTCTAATTCTTGTGAAGCCCCTTGTTGCTCTTCTTTAATTTCTTCTTGCTTTTGCTCATCCCCCGGAATATCCATTGGCTTTTTAAGTTCTTGATTTTCTTTTTCAAGATCCTTAAGCGCTTCTTCTAGATTTTTAAATTCTTCATTAAGTTGTTGCTGTTGCTCACTGGTATTTTCTGCTCCTTCCTTTTTACTTAATGCCTCTTGTTTTTCTGCAAGCTTTTGTAAATCATTTGCAATTTGCTCGGCCTTTTTTTGAACGTAATATCTCTTTGTAAGTTCAACCATTTGCTCAAGGTTGCGCTTATTATTTTTATTCTGTTTTTCTAATTCCTCTAGTTTTTCTGAGAGCTCTTCTTTTGGCATTTTTTCTCGCAGCTCTTGTAACTCTTTGAGAAGTTTTTCATTTTCCTTCGCCTTTTTTTCTTGACGTTCGAGGCGTTCCTTTAATTTCTCTTTGTCCTCATCTGTTTGTTCTTCTTCCTTTTGAAACTCATCCAGATTTTCTTTAAGTTGTTTAGAAAAGTCTTTCATCATTTCTTCTTGCTGCTGTTGTCGCTTTAAGAAATTGTCCAGCTTTTTTTGATCATTAAAGGTAAGTTCCTTTTTCTCTTTTTGAGTACGAGAGATTTCTTTGAGCTCCTCCTCTCGTTCCTTCATCTTTTGTAAAGACTTGTCTAGATTACTAATTGATTTTTGTTGTTGCTCTAGTTGTTTGTTTTTGAGTTCATCCTCTGTGAGTTTTGTGTAGCTAAAAATTGTACTCTTTGTGCTCTTGTAATTATGAACAGCATCATTATCAAAAACCTCAAAATAATACTCATAATTTACACCCTCCTGCAAGTCAAGATTATCAGGAAAGGCATAAACAAATTGATCTACATTACCGTTTGATATAGCAATAGTCTTATACTGCTTTACTTCAGTTTCAGACGGGTAATACACGATTTGCAACTTAGTTAATCCATAGTCATCACTTACTTTACCGTAAAAATAGTTTTGTTGTTCGTTTACTGTATCTCTTTTTGCCTCTAGTAATAGTTGAGGGTATTGATCTTTTATAACTTGTAAGTTATAGGCAAGGCTTTCATAATTTTTTAATCTTGCATTGCTCGTACTTACCTCGTAGCTCGTATTATTATAAATACGCTTAGAGGTGCTGTAAGATGTGCTGTTGTTTTTATTTTCGCTTAAAGCGAAAGAAATAATCGTATCCTTAAGCACAAGATCTACATTATCAGTTTGTCTTGTACGTAACTCCCAGCTCACGTTTGAGCCTTCTGGAATAATTGCATTTCCAGTATTTTTAATACGTTCTGTGCGCTTATTAGTGTGATTAGGATAATCTATAACCATCTCAAAATCAAGTAGTACCGGAACTCTAAGTATCTCAAGATCATAAGGTTGAGAAACCACCTTATTACCTTGAAGGCTAAAGGTCACATCTTCTGTAGGTTGCTCAAAAACATAACTATACTCTCCTGGAGCTGTTTGTTGTAAAAAATAGACCTCATCGTTAAAGCGTATACTTGCCTCCTCTGGAACTACATCCCCCACGGTACGTACTCTAAGTTCAAAATCTTTATTCTCTATAGCTTGTAAATCTTCATTTACCACATAAAAAGAAAAAGGAGCTGGTGGCTCATAAGCTTCATTATAGTTTACAACACGCTCATAGCTAGAAGAAAATACCTTTTCCTTACCTGCATAGTTTGCGATAAGAAATACCACAATCGGGATGGCAGCATACTTTAAGTACTTACTATTTTTCTTGAAATCTATGGCTAGCTTAAAAGGTACCGGCTCTAGCTCTTCACTTTTTTGTGCTATGCTCGCCAGCATAAGTTCTGAGTCTCCAGCATCTTTGTGTAACTGTAATGTGTTTATAAGTTTGTCACTTACCTCTGGAAA
Organism: uncultured Dokdonia sp.; assembly: GCF_947496725.1. Lineage (GTDB taxonomy): Bacteria > Bacteroidota > Bacteroidia > Flavobacteriales > Flavobacteriaceae > Dokdonia. The sequence goes on along the minus strand of NZ_CANMDS010000002.1, from coordinate 416,824 downwards.
ATAATTACCTATTATACTCGCAGCATCTTTGTAGTTAATTCCCTTTGAGAGTTTAAAAAGTCTAGATAGTGGTAGTAAAATGAATTTGGCGAGAAGTGCTATTTCTACAAGAATAAAAACCCAAAATAAAACGGTACGACCTGCAGGACTGAGCCAAAAGAAATATTCAATTAAGAGGGTGAGTAAAAAATATAAGACCCCAAAAGCAAAAAACAAAATCACGCCTTTAAGCAACTCATTTGTGTAATACTTCTTAATAAAACCTTCTAACTTCCTCTCTATCTTTTCAAACCTGTTCATCATTATAGGTATTCTCTTTATAGCAACCTCTAAAGTACTATTTTATTATGTTTTAAGAATGTTCTATTTTGTATACAATAATCTTGCCTATCAACACTTTATGCAAGATTATTGCTTTGTCCTTTCTAACAATATATTAAACACAGCACTTTTACCCTATGAAAGATCTCAAATATCTTACTGCCTACTCTACTCCACTATGTGCTTTTATAGGTCTTACTTATCAAGATGTCTGGGTGTGGTTAACCCCAATTTATGCCTTTGTTCTTGTACCTATCATTGAATCAATTTTACCTGTAAATGAGGTTAATATAGACTCTCAAGAAAAGGAAGATAAGCAATCATTACACTGGACAGATTTCTTATTGTATCTAAACATTGTGATTGTGTACGGTATATTATTACTTACATTGTCCACAGTAACTACTCAAGAAACTAGCCTTGCAGAGCTTGTAGGTCTCATATTTTCTGCCGGTATTGTAATAGGCTCTAATGGAATAAACGTAGCTCACGAGCTGGGTCATCGTAAAAGTAAAATTGAGCGAACTCTAGGTAAACTCCTCCTAATGCCAGCACTCTATATGCACTTTTATATAGAGCATAACTATGGCCACCATCTTAAAGCTGCCACTCCAGAAGATCCGGCCACAGCAAAGTATAATCAATCGCTTTATTCTTTTTGGGTATCTTCTATTTACAAGCAGTATACAAACTCCTGGAGGATACAAATGGACCTATTAAAAAGAGCAAATAACTCTTTTTTATCTTTTAAAAATGATATCTTCTGGTATCACATTTTTCAAGCTAGTTATTTGTTTGTTGCCTATTGGTTTTTTGGCTCTTTAGGTCTTATGGTTGTAATTTTTGCAGCAATCGCAGGTTTTTTACTCCTTGAGACAATTAATTATATAGAACATTATGGGTTGAGACGTAAAAAACTTCCTAGTGGCCGTTACGAGCGTGTAAGAGAAGTACACTCGTGGAATAGTAACCACGTTTTTGGACGCATAATGCTCTATGAACTTACCCGTCACAGTGATCACCACTATCGTGCAAATAAGAAATATCAATTACTAGATTATCACGACATAAGCCCGCAACTACCATATGGATATCCTACCAGTATGGTGCTATCGCTATTACCACCCTTATGGTTTAAGATTATGAACAAGCGAGTCCCATCAGATCAGCGCATTGAATCCCATAAGTCATAATAAATCTATTGCTTAGTTAACCTAAACTTTGCTGGAGAATCAACTAAGTCACACTCTGTATTATAACCTTCAAAACCTTCTAAAATATATAATTCAAAAACGGTATCATCTATTTCGTCTACTAATCCCGGAGGATTATCTGGACCCATTAAAATACGATCTGTGGGATCAGGACCGTGTAAACAAATAGGTAATTTTGTCTTCTGATACCTCGTGATTTCTGCATAGTCACAAGCAATACTAAACTCAATATCTGGCGAATCATCTGTTCCTATATCTAAAAGAGTAATTGTTCTAACATTATTTGAATGTCCTCTATCCAATCTTACAATTGTAGGAATAAGTGGAAAAGTTTTGCCTAGAGGTCCCTCTTCTATTTGCTCCATAAAATATATCCCAGTAAATTCTGCTTCCTGTATAGGTGATACGATATTAATAAGATAGGTAAAAGGTGATTTAAAAAAGCCTGAATTATTTACCACGGTTCCTGCAGAATTTGTGGTTCTAAATATTCTTCCATCCGTAAGATTTAATTCTAAGTCCAATCTAAATTGATCCCTACACATTGTTTGGTCAATAGATAAACCAGTGGCAGCTAGAAGCTCTGCATATGAGTATTCTAGTGTTTTTACAGGTAAACCAGAGGGACCTTCATTAAAATCTGAAGCGAGTAGTGTCTCTAGCTCTATACGTTCTATATTATTACTGCCATTATCTGGTGTACGATCAATAAATGAAACATAAATCAATAAAGATTCTAAAAGATCGCCATCCAGAATATCTTGTTCTTCAATATTTAAACTAAACATCGAGTTTTCATCTCCTACATATACTTCACCATTATTATAAGATACAGTACGTATAATTGCACCTCTTTCTACCTCTTCTAAGACGGTTGTTATTGCCTTTTCATCTGTTTCACAACCTACAAGTAAACCAAGCATTACACAAAGAATAATTTGTCTCATAATTTTCTATTTTGAAATAAATGTAATCACATCTATTATCGGGAAAGTAAATTCCGATAATCATTAGCTACGATTTTTTAAGAAATACGCTTTCGCGAAAGCGTAAAAACTTTAAACCCCAAATCTCAAAATTTTACTCTTCTTAAAAGTATCTTTGCACAAAATCTAAGACTATGTCTCAAAATGTTAGAGTGCGATTTGCACCTTCACCTACTGGGCCATTGCACATCGGTGGTGTGCGCACGGCGCTTTTTAATTACTTATTTGCAAAGAAACACGGAGGTACTTTTATCTTACGTATAGAAGATACAGATCAAAATCGCTATGTAGCTGGTGCCGAAGATTACATACGTGAGAGTCTAGACTGGTGCGGTATCTCTTATGATGAGGGACCTACTAAAGATGGTGGATATGGACCATATAGACAAAGCGAGCGCAAGGATATGTATCATACCTATGCACAGAAGCTTATAGATTCTGGTAATGCTTACTATGCTTTTGACACGGCAGAGAGCCTAGATGCTCACCGAAAAGATCACGAGGCAAACGGTAAAACTTTTATATATAACTGGCATAACCGTCTTAAACTAGATAACTCACTTGTACTCTCTCAAGAAGAAACTAAACAACGCATCGCAGCTGGTGATAACTATGTGATACGCTTTAAATCTCCTCAAGATGAAGTTTTAAAACTTCAAGATGAGATACGTGGTGATATGGAGATAGATACAAACATACTAGATGATAAGATTTTATTTAAGTCTGATGGTATGCCTACCTATCACCTAGCAAATATTGTAGATGACCACCTTATGGAAATCTCTCACGTAATACGAGGTGAGGAGTGGTTACCATCTCTTGCTTTACACGTATTGCTATACAGAGCATTAGGGTGGACAGCTCCAAAATTTGCACACTTACCGCTTATCCTTAAACCAGTGGGTAAAGGAAAGTTAAGTAAGCGTGATGGAGATAAACTAGGTTTTCCAGTATTTCCGCTACAATGGCAGGATCCTAAGAGTAATGAGATCTCTTCTGGTTACAGAGAAGATGGATACTTTGCAGAGGCTGTAGTAAATATGCTTGCCTTTTTAGGATGGAATCCAGGTACAGAGCAAGAAATATTTAGTCTTGAAGAGCTTATTGCTGCCTTTGACCTAAAACGTGTTAATAAAGGCGGAGCCAAATTTGATCCAGAAAAAACAAAATGGTTCCAGCAGCAGTATATGCAAGAAACACCCGTAGCAACTATTGCAACAGCTTTCTCTTCATTGTTAACTGAGAAAGGTATTGAGACTACAGAAGGATATACTACACAGGTTGTAACACTTATAAAAGAGCGTGCTGTATTTGTAGAAGATCTTTGGACCTTAGGTAGCTACTTCTTTACAGCTCCTACTACCTTTGATGAAAAAGCGTCAAAAAAAGCCTGGAAAGAAGGTACTAACGCTATTATGGAAGAAGTAAAAATCATACTTAATGGTGTAGATAACTTTACAACTATAGAGTCACAAACGGCTCTTAAAGCTTGGATAGTAGATAGTGAACTAGGATTTGGTAAAGTAATGCAACCTTTTAGGCTTTCGCTAGTGGGAGCTATGCAGGGACCAGATGTTTTTGATATTGCAACTACTATAGGTAAAGAAGAAACACTGCGACGTATAGATTATGCTATCGCTACGCTAGGATAATTATTACTTGATATTCTAAAAAAGAGGGAGTTTATAGCTTCCTCTTTTTTTGTGCTTTAAAGATAAAGAACAATACCTCCAGCTAGTAAGGATGGAGATCCTTTAAAATTATTTGCATTAGGATCTACATCTAATAGATCTCGGTCATTAAGATTATTAAACATATTTGTAAATCCATATTGATATTGTATAATAAATCTCACGTGCTCAAAACCAGCGGTGATACCTATAATTCCGAAACCATTTATACGTGATATTTCTTCAATATCTTCTGCTCTTAATGCTGTGTAGCCTTCTACTATATTATCCCTCTGGCCCGTCTGTCTTAAATTCATTTTACCATTAACAAGTAAGGCGGGACCAAAATCTATTGCAAGATGTTTTTCTATAAGATTATAACTAAATAATAGATTAAGCTGTGCTCCTATTACTGTATATCTTGTTTCTTCTAGACGCGATTCTCCTAGTGGACGACTTTGTAAATTTATATTAGCACTTAAAAAATCAATCCCATAAACAATTCCAAAATCATTGTATAATCTACCCCTTGTGGTAAGACCACCTAGAAATCCCGTTTCTCCTGCTAGATTAAAGTTTTGGGTATCTATATCTAGTACAGAGAGTTTTGCCTGCAGCCCTAATCTATTATAGTTACCTGGACTATAATAAGACTGTGCTGTTACGGTAACCATACCTATAACAAAGAATATTAAAAAAACTATGTATCTCATATATTGAGCTTCAGACTAGAACGACTTTGATTAATCAGTTTGTAATATAGAGCAAGTTTATTTCGTTTCAGAAACTTTTAGCTTAAGTGTTACTTTTTCTCGATAATAGCTACTTATCTTTATGAGAACCTTTGTAAAGGGTTCAATAAACCATCAAAAACAATAATTATGAGTCAAGTTATTCTTCCTGTACTAATAGTGTTTACACTATTTGTATTAATCTCTGCTTTCTTTATGGTAAAACAACAAACCGCTGCTGTAGTCGAGCGTTTTGGGAAATTTGTAGGGGTACGTAATTCTGGATTACAATTTAAAATCCCTCTAATAGATAAAATTGCGGGGCGCATCAATCTAAAAATTCAACAACTAGATGTTGTGGTAGAAACAAAAACAAAAGATGACGTTTTTGTAAGACTTAAAATCTCTGTACAATTTCAAGTAGTAAAAGATCAAGTATATGATGCTTTTTACAAACTAGAAAACCCAGGAGATCAAATTACTTCATACGTTTTTGACGTAGTACGTGCAGAAGTGCCTAAAATGAAACTAGATGACGTTTTTGAGCGTAAAGATGATATTGCCATTGCAGTAAAACGTGAGCTTAACGAAGCAATGTCTAACTACGGTTTTGACATCATTAAGACACTCGTAACAGACATTGATCCAGATTTACAGGTAAAGGCAGCTATGAACAGAATTAATGCAGCAGAACGCGAGAAAGTGGCTGCAGAGTTTGAAGCAGAGGCAGACCGTATTAAAATTGTAGCAAAAGCACGTGCAGAAGCAGAATCTAAGCGTTTACAAGGACAAGGTATTGCAGACCAGCGTAGAGAGATCGCTCGTGGTCTTGAGGAGTCTGTAGATGTATTAAATAATGTGGGGATTAACTCTCAGGAGGCATCTGCTCTTATTGTTGTAACACAACACTATGATACGTTGCAATCTATGGGTGAGCAAACTAACTCAAACCTTATACTTATGCCTAACTCACCACAGGCGGGTAGCAATATGCTTAATGATATGATTACCTCATTTGTAGCTTCAAATCAAATAGGTGAGCAAATGAAAAAAGAAAATGAAGCAAAAGGAATCATAAATAAGAAAAATAGAGATTCTCAGGAAGATTAAAATCTTTTTAATATTAAAAAAGCCCCAAGAAATCTTGGGGCTTTTTTTTGTAAATAATAATGCGATACTACGCTTTATATTCTCCTTTTTTATCTACTTCCTTAACGCGCTTGTAGCCAAAGATTGCACTAAGTAATTTTGCTACTACTGCCTTTTGTACCAGTGAGCCTACAAGATTACCTATAGAAGAAACTGGAGATAGGCCAGAGCTCATTCCAGTCTTTGCGCCATTTACATTAAGTCTTACCTCCTCCTCACTTATTTGTCTCTTAAGTTTAAGGATTTTAAGATCGTGTTCTATCTGGTCAAAGTTATTATATACTCTCATCTATCTTATTTTTTATAGGCATAGGAGCTCCTGCAGAGGGCGTTTCCTTAAAGCTATCATCGCTAAAAGCCATTTTACTATACTTTGTAAGTAACATACGCTCAAGTGGTTTTCCTGCAAATAAGAATACTAACAAGAAAATAAGAAAGTATATACCGCCCACTATAAAATAGCCCTTGCTTGGACTATCTAATGCATCACCTATTACAATAGCAAGTCCAATAGATAAAAATAGTAGAGCAAGTAGACCAAAAGTAGCTCGTAAAGCCATATTTGCAGCACTTACTAAGCCTCTCATCCCGTTTTTAAACAATGAGAGTTTATAGTACTCTGCAGTAACCTTTGCATACTGTTGCCCGTTATCTGTAAGTCCTTTTAGGTTATCTGTTAACTTTTCAAAAGCCATATTTGATTGGTTTAGGTAGGCTTATGATAATGCTTTTTCTGTTTTTACCTTTGCTTTTTCGACTGTTGCTTCCTTTTGCAATTTTGCGTTCTGAAGTCTCAGTTCTGCAAGCTTTGTTTCTAGTGTAGAAATTACATCATCTGCCTTATGACTTGCAGTTGAGATAGTGTTATTTAATTTTTCTTCAAAAGATAATTTTGCCTGTTGTGCATTATCTGTAAGTGACTCTCTAGTCTCTTTAAGTTGTTTTACCAGCTTTTCTTGTTCTTTCTTAGCCTTTTTAGAAAGGTCTTTTCTAGTCTTAGTTCCTTTTTCTGGAGCATAAAGAATTCCTGCTGCTGCACCTATTGCACCACCTAGAACTAATGCTAATAATGTATTACTTGACTTACTCATATCTCTGCTTTTTTTGATTAGTAATTGTTGTTTTGTAAAGATATTTTGATAGCCCATTATTCTCCGTTAATAACCGGTTAATATCCACAACACCAGCTCACAATAAATGTTAAAAAAACCCGCTATCTATCTAGATAACGGGTTTTTATGCCAATTTTAGTTAAAGATATGGTCTACATATCTTAAAATCTACTAGCCGCTTCTTGCAGCAACTCATTCTTATCTTCTCTTGCTTTTTCGACAAATGCTTCTGCACCTTCTATATCTTTAATGGTTTTGTTTTGCGCTTTCGCGAAAGCGTATAAACTCTCCATACCCGCAAGACGAGTTCCTACCTTTTTTGCCGCAGTGTTAAAGAATCCTTTTACCTCTTCTTCTGTAAGCTGGGCTGCTAGTTTTTGAATATCTGCTACTGTAGTAAGACGCTTCTCCTCTGGAAGATTTGCTAGCTTCTTACCTAGTTTATTTATGGTACTCAATGCAGATGCTTGTTGCTGCTGAGGTTTTGGTGCATTTTGATTTTTTTGTGAGGCTTGCTTAGGCTTAATTTTTGCCCAAGAGTCACGTAAACCTACCGTTCTATTAAAAACAAGATGTGATGGGGTACTGTCCTTATCTACATTAAAATATCCCTTGCGCTGAAACTGAAATAAGTCACCTACCTCAACATCTTTGAGACTAGGCTCAAGGTAGCCTGTAATGGTTGTTAAACTGTTAGGATTTATAAATTCCATAAAATCCTTGTCTTCGTGACCATCTGGATTTTCATCACTAAAAAGTCTATCAAATAAGCGCACCTCTGCCTTAATAGCGTGTTGTATAGATACCCAATGAAGTGTTCCCTTTACATTGCGCTTAGAAGCTTCTGTACCGCTTCCAGATCTACTCTCTGGGTCATAGGTACAATGTATCTCTGTGATGTTTCCATCTGCATCTTTTATGACTTCTTCACCCTTTATGATATATGCATTTTTGAGACGTACTTCTTTACCCGTAGTAAGTCTAAAGTATTTACTACCAGCATTTTCTTTAAAATCTTCACGCTCTATGTACAGCTCTTTACTAAAAGGAACTTTACGCTCACCTGCACTCTCATCTTCTGGATTATTTTCTGCATCTAGCCACTCTTCTTTTCCTTCTGGATAATTTGTAATCACCAGCTTTACAGGATCAAGAACTGCCATTACTCTTGGTGCAGTACGATTTAAATCTTGACGTATATGAAATTCTAATAGCGCTACATCTATCACATTCTCACGCTTTGCAACACCAACTGCATCTATAAAGTTACGTATAGAAGCAGGAGTATACCCACGACGACGTAAACCAGAGATAGTAGGCATACGTGGGTCATCCCAGCCAGATACAACACCTTCTTCTACCAGTTTAAGAAGCTTGCGCTTACTCATAATGGTAAAGTTGAGGTTAAGTCGTGCAAACTCTCTTTGTTTTGGACGTAAATCTTCACCTGTATAAACTTGGTCAAGAAACCAGTCATATAGCTCTCTATGAGGCTTAAATTCAAGTGAGCATAAACTATGTGATATTTGCTCTATATAATCGCTCTCTCCGTGCGTCCAGTCATACATAGGGTAGATACACCAGTCACTACCTGTACGGTGGTGATCTTTATGTAAAACTCTATAGATAATAGGGTCACGCATTAACATATTTACGTGTGCCATATCAATCTTAGCACGTAGTATGTGTTCTCCTTCTTTAAACTCTCCTGCCTTCATTCTTGCAAAGAGGTCTAAGTTTTCTTCTACTGTGCGATCACGATAAGGTCCAGGTACACCAGGTTGTGTAGGTGTGCCCTTTTGCTCTGCCATTGCCTCACTAGATTGTGAGTCTACATAGGCTTTTCCATCTTTAATGAGCTGGATAGTCCAGTCGTATAATTGCTGGAAGTAATCACTAGAAAAACATACTTTATCCCACTGGTATCCTAACCACGAGACATCTTCCTTAATGGCATCTACATACTCCTGCTCTTCTTTGGCTGGGTTTGTATCGTCAAAACGTAAGTTTACCGGAGCACCATACTTCTCCCCTAGTCCAAAACTTATACATATAGCCTTACAGTGCCCTATGTGTAAATACCCATTAGGCTCTGGTGGAAATCTAAAGCGTAAATCTTCTTTAGAATAAGACCCTTTAAGATCTTCTTCGACGATTTGCTCTAAAAAATTTAATGATTTATGTTCTTCTGTCATAACCTATAATTCTTGTGGTAAAATTAATCATTTTGACGATGGGTTGTGCAGGTGTTTTGACGGGTATTTTTTACGCTTTCGCGAAAGCGTAGTACAACCTCTATAAATCATATATATATAACTCAACACTTTCTACATATTGTAACAAAACAAGGTAAACCCATACTCATATAGTAATCAAAATACCTTTATGAAAACACTCAACTATACCTGTCCAAAATGTGCAAATACAACTTATAGCATAGGGCAAATGAGAGCTACTGGTAGCTTTCTTACTAAATTACTTAATATGCAAACCGAAAAATACAGTACGGTTACTTGCAAAAACTGCTCATATACGGAGTTCTATAAAGCAAAAACTAGTGCGCTGAGTAATATTTTTGATCTCTTTGGAGCATAGTACTCTTGTAATACATTTTACGTATTGTAACTTTGACTACTTATAAACAATACCGCTATATGGGAAAAATAAGAGTAACAAATATACGTGCCTATGCATATCACGGTTGCCTCTCTGAAGAGACAGCCATAGGATCTGATTATAGAGTAGATGTAGAAATTGAGGCAGATTTATCTAAAAGTGCTCAAACAGACACGCTATCTCACACGGTAGATTATGTGTTACTTAACCGTATTGTTAAGGAAGAAATGGCAATACCCTCTGCCCTACTTGAGACCGTTTGCGAGCGTATACTGGTACGATTTTTTAATGAGGAAGCACTCATACAAGTAGCAACAGTCGCAGTATCTAAGGTAAATCCTCCTATAGGTGGCGATGTAGAAATGGTTACAGTAGAGCGTACTAAAACCCGTTAAGTACTAATTTTAAACAATATAAATGCTGTAAAAAAAGGACAAGGTTTTTATATCTCTTCTTGATAATGCATAATTGCAACTAGGAGGATGTAAAAAAGTAGTGATTCTCATAAGTTATATCACAAATCTATTCCTATATTTGCACGCACAACTGGTATCGTGGCCGAGTGGCTAGGCAGTGGTCTGCAACACCATCTACAGCGGTTCGAATCCGCTCGATACCTCAAAAAGGAACTTCATACGGAGTTCCTTTTTTTATGCAATATTATTTTCTAGGTAATACTATCTGGCGTAATCTCTGGGATTTCTTGAAAACGCTCCATCTCCTGCTGTATATTAAACTCGTCTGAGGGTACAAAACCCTTAGTAACTAGTACAAGACCACAAACTATAAGAACAAGGCCTAAAACCTTTTTTAGTTTAAAAATTCTACGTGGAGTAAGATATCTTTTAAGTTGTTTTGCTAGAATAATCTTACCTAAGTCTGTAATAAAGTAAGCACCTATCATCCCGATAAAAAACCCAAGAAGGCGCTCTCCATCATTTTCTACAGTAGGGCCTATAATTATTAAGATACCTAGCCAGAAAACTAGCACCCCTATATTTATAAAATTAAGTAAGAATCCTTTTATAAAAAGTTGTAGGTAGCCTCCTTTTTTCACCTTTGCTCTATTAGGATCTAATGCATCACGCGTAGGTTTTTTAAGATAAATAGTAAGGCCGTACACTATCAATATAGCGCCACCAAAAACGTAGAGACCTGGCTGGTTACTTAAATTTTCTAGCAGTTGATAACTGCTTAAGTAAGCAACCATTATAAAAATAATGTCTGCTATGATAACACCTATATCAAAACTTAGAGCAGCTCTAAAACCTTTTGTAGCGGCTGTCTCAAGTAACACAAAAAACACAGGCCCTATTAAGAACGCTAGGAAAAATCCTAGGGGTATGGCCGTGTGTAGATCTTCAAACATAAAAGTATAGTGCTTTACACAAAGTTAGGTAAAGGGATTTACAAAAGAAAAGGGATGCTCACTGGTTATGAACATCCCTCTATAATTTAAGAATACATTATGGTTACATAATCTTTATACGCCCTCCAAAGGTGCGATGCTTCTTTACCTCTGCAGGATTACCGTAAATCACAATGTCACCACCGGCACGTATAGTAAGGTCTGCCATTTTACTCGCATAAGCCTCTACCTCTCCTCCAGCTTGTACAAATATCTCTGCAGTTTCTGTCTCTAGGTTACGACCCTCATAGATACCACCTGTATTTACTTTTACTCTCTGTACCGTTGCTTGACCACTCGCTTCTATAATACCTCCTGTAACTGCTCTTAAAAGGGCTTCTCGCACTTGTAAACCTACTTTAACGCGAGCTCCTTCTTGCATCTTAATCTCAATCTTGTCTTGTTCTATAAGCTCGTTTGAGGTAATAACAGCTCCTTCATTACCATCTATAACTTCTAGATTATTATAATGTACATATACAAAGGTCTTGTTACCATCAAAAATGAGATCTAGATCCATTTTAATCTTAAGTGTTCCATCTTTGTTTACAACATTAACCTGGCTGACGTCTTCACCAGTAATCACCACCTTATTCTCGGTAGACTTTACAAGGTTTACAACAATACGATCATATACTTTTACTTCTGTAAAATCTCCTACATTTTTTGTGATAGGACTTTGAGCAAAAGAAATACTCGTTATAAGTATGGCTATAAATGTTACTATTGTTTTCATAATAATTGTCTTTGTTTGTTATAGAGACAGGCGGTCTTCCTTATTGTTACAGTCTTACAATTAATGACGTTTCCCTTTCCAAGTACCGCCATACGTATAACCAGCACTATCTTTATGAAGATTGCAACAGTCTTCACAAATAAAAACCCATTGCTTTTTACTGTGAAGTCGTACTCTAAAGGCAACTTCAGTTTGTGTATTACAGGTATGGCATTGTTTTGTTTTCATACAATAAAGCCACCTTATAAATTTTATAAAGTGGCTTATTTTTTTGCTTTCGCGAAAGCGTATTTATTATTGATGCAGCCCTTCCTTAACACCTACAAGTGTAAAGTCAAGATGTTTCTTAACAAGATCTGCTTCTTTTACTTTTACTACTACCTCGTCTCCTAGGGTAATCTGGTTACCAGACTTCTGCCCTATGACCGAGTAGCTATCTTGATCAAACTCATAGTGATCTCCTTTTATGTCACGCAAACGCACCATACCTTCACACTTATTTGAGATGATTTCTACGTAGATTCCCCACTCTGTAACTCCAGAGATAACACCCACAAACTCTTCATCTTGATGGTCTTGCATAAACTTGACTTGCATATACTTTATGCTATCACGTTCTGAACTTGTAGCAAGCTGCTCCATATGAGATGAGTGCTTACATTTTTGTTCATACTCTTCTTCACTAGCAGATTTTCCGCCATCTAGATAATGTTGTAATAAACGATGCACCATTACATCTGGATAACGACGTATAGGTGAGGTAAAGTGGCTGTAATACTCAAAAGCAAGACCGTAGTGACCTATGTTTTCTGTACTGTAAACAGCTTTACTCATAGTACGTATGGCAAGTGTGTCTACCATATTTTGCTCTTTCTTACCTTGTACATCTACGAGTAACTGGTTAAGAGAAGAGGTTACACTTTTACGATCTGTGAGGTTCATTTTATAACCAAATTTACCTACCACCTTCTCAAGAGAGGCAAGCTTCTCATCATTAGGCTCGTCGTGTATACGGTATACAAAGGTCTTTTTAGGTCGTTGTTTACCTATAAACTCAGATACTTTTCTGTTTGCAAGTAGCATAAACTCTTCTATGAGTTTATTTGCATCTTTTGATGTTTTAAAGAAAACTCCCGTAGGGTTTGCATCATCATCAAGGTTAAACTTTACCTCTACTTTATCAAAAGAGATAGCTCCATCCTTCATACGCTGGCGGCGCATAATTTTTGCGAGTCTATCTAGCTCTAAAGTTGCTTCTACAAGCTCATCTGTAACTGTATATTCTTCACCAGTAAGTGATACTGCCGCTGGAATAATATTAGATCTACTCTCTATAATGGCTTGTGCTTCTTCATAAGCAAAACGCGCATCACTGTAAGTAACTGTACGTCCAAACCAAGAGTTTACAATTTTTGAAGTTTCTGGTACCATCTCAAATACAGCAGAGAAGGTATATTTTTCTTCATTGGGACGTAGAGAACACGCACCGTTACTCAATATTTCTGGTAACATAGGTACTACTCTATCTACAAGATATACAGAGGTTGCACGCTCATAAGCCTCATCATCTAGTATGGTACCTGGTACGAGGTAGTGGCTTACATCTGCAATATGCACTCCTACTTCATAATTACCATTCTCTAGTTTTTGGAAACTTAATGCATCGTCAAAGTCTTTTGCATCCTTTGGATCTATGGTATATGTGAGTACATCACGCATATCACGACGCTTTGCAATCTCCTCTTCTTTTATAGAAGTATCTATCTTATTTGCATACTCTTCTACCTCTTTTGGAAACTCATATGGCAATCCATATTGTGCAAGTATAGAGTGTATCTCTGTGTTATGCTCACCAGGTTTACCTAGTACTTTTTTGATTTTACCATAAGGAGAGTCTGCTTTTTCTGGCCAGTCTTCTATGGTAACCACTACTTTATCACCATCTTGAGCATCACCTATTTTTTTAAGTGGTACAAAGATGTCTGTATACATCTTGTTAGACTCCGATGTAAGTACAAAGGCAAACTTTTTTTGGAGTTTTACAACCCCTACAAATTCTTCAGTTTTACGCTTGATGATTTTTGTAATCTCACCTTCGTGTTTCTTACTACGGCGCTGGCGGTATATGTATACCTCAACCTCGTCACCATTAAGTGCTTTATTTAAGTGATGTGGTGGTACATAAATATCTTGTTCAAGATCATCTACCATCACATAACCGCCACCTTTACCAGAAACATCTAGTATCCCAGTGTGGTAATTTTTATTTGCTGCAATCTTAAACTGGCCACGTCCCTCTTCTACGATTTGTTCTTTGGCTTTAAGTTGCTGTAAGTTTTTGATTATTTGGTTACGGCTAGATGGATCATCTACATCAAGTTTTGCCGCTATTTGTTTGTAATTGTAAGTTTTGTGATGATCTGCTTTTAGAATTTTTAGTATTCTTTCTGAGAGGTTTGTTATTTTTCCTGGTCCTCTCCTTCTCTTCTTCTTATTCATTTATTTTATATCTGGTACAAAATTAGTCTTAAAATGTTCAACTTCAGTATTTCTGTTAAAATTTTAAGTTTTTATAACCTTTTAGAAACAGGGTTTGTGATTATTACGCTTTCGCGAAAAGATGAAACGAGCTACTTATAAGAGTATGTAGCAAGAGCATTAAAATTTTATACTCTTTAAGTCAAGACATTTTGATATGTAAAGAGTACTGTGCAAAAGCTATGCCTTAAAACATTTTATAACAGTCATTCTCAAAATTACGGAAACAGTAAATCTTAATCTCATATTACTTAAAACATCCCTTTTAAGGTAACATTTTAAAAATCAAAACTTTAAAATTAACACTTATTTCTATTTTTCTTAAAAAAATCTTAAAATTAGTGTAACAATTGTATTTTTGTAGCGTCTTTATAGAGACGAGCACTATGAATACATCAAAGCTTTTTCATAAAAACACCTTACTATTTCTAATAATCTTCATTATTGGAATCATAGGCTTTGCGATATATATAAACGCAACCTTTGAGGAAGAAAACTCTAATCACACCTCGACACCGTTTTCTCAAGAGCGAGTGAGTTATCACTCATAACCTAACAACTTTATTTTTCTTTTCAGTTTCCTTTTTCACGTAAGTGAAACAAATCTCCTTGTCAACACTTTTAAAAACAGTCTTCTTTTCCTTTTTTCTTCTAGTTACTTCTAGATGTTATTCACATATAATATTATATATATTTCTTTTCTTTAAAAATTTAAAAAAAAATTGATGCTTATTATATAGTGTGAATAGCGGTATAACTTTTTGAGCTGTTCTTTGTAAAAGTGACTTTTTGATAGTTATTGACATCTTATCTACGAGTTATTACAGTTAAATAGGCTTGTAAATCTGTATGTTACGTTAGGTAGTTAACAAATGTTGATAACCACACTTCACATATAATTGCTTATAACTTGAGTTATTAACTTATTAAAAATAGCTCCTTTTAGTGCTCATAATTTTGATCATTATTTGGGATAGAAAAATTAGGTTTATATACCCTAAGTCCTGTATTGTATTTTTATTTTATAATCACAAATAGAGTTATCAGTATTGCTTAAAAGTTATTGACAATTGCTATTAACAGGTTTTTCACGGTTATCAACAATTGTAAACAAAGCAAGAGGTTTATACACATACACCTATTAAAGTTATGATAGACAGCATATTAAGCGTGTAACTTTATCAAAGAACAAAAAGAGCAGAAAATTATAGTCAGTATTAAATTACCGCTTAAGTAAAACGATAAAACAATACCGCTATTTACTAACTTTGTTACTCAAACAAACGTACTATGAAAATCTCTATAGGAAACGATCACGCAGGACCTAGTTATAAGAATGTTATTGTCAAGTTTTTAAAAGAAGCTGGACATACTGTTAGTAATTATGGTACAGACACACCAGATAGTGTAGACTATCCAGACTTTGGACATCCTGTTGCGACAGATGTAGAGGAGGGTAAGGCAGATTTTGGTATCGTTATATGTGGTAGTGGTAACGGTATTGCAATGACTGTTAATAAGCATCAAGGTGTACGTGCGGCACTATGCTGGATAAAAGAGATTGCCATTCTTGCACGTGAGCATAATAATGCAAATGTAATAGCGATACCAGCACGCTACACTTCAGAAATGCAGGCGCTTGAGATGGTAAAAGCATTTATTACTACAGAGTTTGAAGGAGGTCGCCACCAGAGACGTGTAGACAAAATAGCTTGTAACTAGCCTTATAAAAATCCCGCTACGCGGGTATTACTTATGGACAAAGTAGCCCTTGATTTTAAAATCAAAAAGTTTGAATTTCTTAATACGAGCGAGTTGTACGATATACTACAACTTAGAGCTGAGGTTTTTGTAGTAGAGCAAGACTGCGTGTATCAAGATGTAGATGGTAAAGATCAAGATGCCGTACACGTGATGGGTTATAAAAACGAAAAGCTAGTCGCATATACCAGAATTTTTGGACCAGGAGCCTATTTTGAAAATGCCAGTATAGGTAGGGTAGTAGTGCAAGAAAATGAACGCGCTCACACTTACGGTTATGATTTAATGAACACATCTATAGAAGCTGTAGAGCGGTATTATGATGAGACAACCATAAAAATATCTGCTCAAACGTATCTCAAACGTTTTTACAACAATCTTGGTTTTAAAGAAGTAGGTGAGGGCTATCTAGAAGATGGTATTCCTCATATTGGGATGCTGAAAAAATAATAGTGAGAATTTTTACGCTTTCGCGAAAGCGTGCTTCAAGCAATTTTAGCTAATTAATTACTGGCAATAAGATTTTTGAGCTTTTAGATAAGCATTACCCCTATATATTAATTGAAAATCTTGCTTCTGTTTATCACTCACTAAGCTCCATTTAATCATTGCTCTTTCTGATTTTCTTTTCTTTTTCCCAATTTGTAAAATCAAATGAGTATCATCATTTTTAACTTGACGAGTAATTTGTTCAAAACAAAATGGTAAGGAAATAAAGACCAAAATATCATTGGGAATTGTAAGACAAAATTTCCCATCAAAATCAGTTTGAGTACCAACTGTAGTACCTAATATAATTACATTTTGTCTAGGAAAAGGCATTTCGTTTTCATCTATGAGAACACCTGTTATTTGTCGAAATGAAGTATGAGTGTCACTATTTTGTGATATAACTATTGTAACATTAACAAGGAGTAAAAAAAGGATAAGTCATTTCAAATTAATTTCATTTTTTCTTCGGCTTTACTTTCTTCACATAAGTAACGAGAATCTCTACACGCTTATCATCTTTAGGGTCACCACCTAGTGGAAACCTACTACCAAAACCTTGATAGCGCATTCGTTTTTTTGCTACACCGTGATCTGCAAGATAATCGTATATAAATTTTGCTCTCGCCTCAGAGAGATTACGTTTTCCAGTTTTTAGATTAATACCATCACGGCCGTGGTCCACACAACACACGTGACCCTGTATCTTAAAAATAATCTCAGGATGTGCAGCAAGATATTTGGCTAGCTTATTAAGGTCCTTGCGTGATTTTCCGTGTATATAGCTGTAGTTAGTTTTAAAAAGGATGTTTTTTAAAAGGATACGGTCTCCCTTTACAATAGGCTCATCTTCAAAGGTTTTATATCTATCCTTTGTCTCTTCTAGTTCTTTTTCTTCGGCAACGGCTTCTTTTGGAACTACGCGAGGTTGTAATAAAGAAACGATAATCTCTACTTTACGATTAAGGGTGCGTTGCACCTCACTACCTACATCATCTAGTCTAGTGAGTAGTAGCTCTCCTTTTCCGTCTGAGTTTTTTATGATACTATCTGCAATACCTCTATCTACAAACTTTTGTTTAATAGTATTTGCGCGCTCTTGTGAGAGCCAGTTATTATAGGCATCTGTGCCACGGTCATCACAATAGCCATAAATAGAGATATCTTCTATTTTATCTAGAGGTAAAGAGGTAATAAAGCGTTCTAGCTTTGCATTTTCTATAGCAACGAGATTAGATTTATCTGTCTCAAAAAAGGTTTCGTGTGTTTTATCTACCTGAGCAAAAGCTTGTACAGATAATAGGAGCAGGGCTATATGTAGCGCAGTCCTTTTAATTATTTAAAATCTTATTGTAGCGATTTTTATCTGCTAGTACTGCTAGCGCTTCCTTAACCTCTACATTATTTATAATCTGGTACTCATAAAGACCATCTCGATAAAAGTATCTCTTTACAATCTCATCTATGAGTAGGTTTTCAATCTCATCTTGACGCTCATCTATAGATTTTTCTTTTGCTAGGGTTATCGCATTATTAAGTTGATTGTAAGCCGCCGATACTTCTGTTTTAAGATCATCCTTATCTGCTTGTTCTAGTGCCTTTGCAAATGCTTTTTCTGTACCGGTTTCATACTTAAAACCTGTACGATTTAAAAATGATTTAAAGTCTGCAAAATCTGTTTGTGACCACGAGAACTCACTCATATCGCTATACTGATGATTATAATAGTAATCTGTAGCATATTCAAAAATCGCATTATCCTTGAGAAGGGCAGTAGTTACTGGGCTCAACTTTGCAGAGCTCACTTGTATATCTGGTAATACACCACCACCGTCTAATACCTTACGACCGTTTTTAGTTTTAAACTCATTATAATCTGCAGCATCGGTGCGTACAGCATTTCCGTTTTCATCACGATTCCAGTAATCTAGGGCTTGTATACAGCGACCAGAAGGCGTGTAGTAGCGAGATATCGTGATTTTTACAGAAGTACCGTAAGTGAGCGGTTTAGGGCGTTGTACAAGACCTTTACCAAAGGTTCTAGCGCCTACCACCACAGCTCTATCATAATCTTGTAAACCTCCAGAAACAATCTCTGAGGCAGAGGCAGATCTACCATTTACAAGCACCACAAGAGGTATCTCTGTATCTACAGGTTCTTGCGAAGTTGTATAGGTCTTATTGTATTTTTTTACTACAGACTTTGTGGTTGTAATGAGAGACCCTTTAGGTAAAAAGAGATTACAAATATTTATAGCCTCACTTAGTAAGCCACCACCGTTACCACGTAGGTCAAGTATAATCTTTGTAGCACCATCTGTTTTAAGACTCACAAGTGCCTCTTTTACCTGGCTAGATGCTTTTTTATTAAACTTTGTAAGCACTATGTACCCAGTATCACCATTTATGAGTTTTGAAAACGGGACTGCATCTATCTCTACCGCAGAGCGTTTTATAGTTGCTTTATCTGTTTTTCCTTGGCGCTTGTAGGTGATTACCACCTCACTGTTTGGAGCTCCTTTAAGTAAATCTCCAGCATCACCATCTACATCTGCTACGGTAATGTCACCTATTTTTATAATCTCATCACCTGCTTTAAGACCTGCTTTATCTGCCGGGTAGCCTTTGCGCGGTTCTGTAATGGTCATCTTTCCGTCTTGATTGCGCACGGTGGCACCTATACCAGAGTAGTCTCCAGAGCGGTTAATTTTTGCATCTTCTACCTCTTGCTCGGTCCAGTACTTTGTATAGGGGTCAAGATCTGCAAGCATACCCTCTATGGCACTATCCATAAGCTCTGCAGGGTTTGTCTCATCTACATAATTCATATTAAGCTCCTTAAAGAGCTCTGTAAAAATTTCGATTTGCTTTGCGATTTCAAAAAAGTCGCTTTTAAAACTAACCGTACTGATACCTATGACAACAGCAATAACGGGAATGAATATTTTCTTTTTCATAATACAAGATGTCTCTAGGAGACTATAGTTGTGCGTATAACGCTTTCGCGAAAGCGTAATCATCTACTTTTTATTTTTTTTAATCCATCTGCGCATAAAAAATGCGCCTATACCTAACAAGATAAGAAAAGGCCAGAGATGCAACAAACCTAAAAAGAAAACCGAAACTCCGTTCCAACCGCTTTTAAGTGCATTAATTATCTTACTACCATAAGAGTTTGTAACCTGTGTAGTTACTTCATCCTTATAAAACTCAATCTCAAGCGTACTAAGTGAGACTTGACTCTGTAGGTACTTAAGTCTTCCTTGTTTTGCTTCTATTTCTTCACGTATTTGTGCCAGCTCGCGTTCTATCTCGAGCATTTCCTTCACGTTTTTTGCTTTTGAAAGGAGATTTAAATAACGGTCTTCTAGCGCACGCTTTGCTTTAAGGCGTGCATCTATGTCTATAAACTCTGCAGTTACATCTTCTTGTGAGATTGTGCGCTCATCAAAATATGCAACTCCCTCAGATATGCGTTCTAGCGCCATATCAAAGTTGCGAGTAGGTATACGTACGGTTAGGTTTTGATATGTACGACCATAGCTATGGGTGCCAGCATTATCATTTTGTACATAGCCTTGTGCCTCTTTGATAGCTTTAAGAATACGTTTGTGAGTGGTGGTGAGATCATTAGTTTCAAAACGTATGGACGCTGTTTTAATTATTTTAGAAGGTGTAGATTTTTGAGGGCTATTAACCTCCGTAATAACCATTTCTTCTAGCATTTCTGGTGCATATCCAGCATCTGCCGCTATGAGATCATTATTAAGCCCATCAGTATTTTTATCACAACCGATTATAAGTAGAAAACTAAGTAGTAGTAGATATCGCATCATTAAATCGTTTTATAAGTTTGACCATAGCCTTATGCAGCTGTTGTTGAGAGACTTCTTCTCGACCTGTATAGATAATAAGCATCACAAAGGTCGTGCCTTTTATACAAATCTGGTCTTTGTGTAAACGATATGACTCCCGCATCAAGCGTTTTATACGATTGCGAGATACGGCTAGTTTAAAATTGCGCTTAGATACAGAAACGCTCACTTGATGTGATATGCCTTCTTCTTTGAGCGGTGTCTTTATATATATGAGCCGCAGCGGAAAAGACTTGACAGACCTTCCCTCTATAAAAAGCGATTCTATGAGCTTCTTAGATTTTAGCTTTTCTTTTCTTGGGTACGTGTATGCCATTGCTGGCAAAGATAGTAGAATTGAGGTAGGTAATGGAGGAGATATACGCTTTCGCGAAAGCAAAAAAATCACAATACAGCACATCAAATAATGGAAAAAATACATTTTATTGGAAAATATCCATAATTTTGTCAGCTATGAAGACAGAACCTCAAAAAGTAAAACGTGCTGTGACAGACTACTCGGGTAACCGGTCTGTACAAACAGGTTTCCCCAGTCCTGCGACACATTACCGTGAGCCTATGATAGACCTCAACAAGGAGCTTAGTTCTTCTCGTGATGCGACCTTTTTTGTACGTGTAAAGGGTGATAGCTGGAAGTCACATAACATTCTTGATAAAGATGTTTTGATAATAGACCGCGCACAAGTAGCACAAGAGGGTAAACTGGCACTAGTTATTACAGAAGAGGGTTTTGATGTGCAAAGAATAAATGCTTCAAAACCTATAGAACTCTGGGGAATGATAAGCTACATAATACACAAGGCGGTATGATTGCGATGGTAGATTGTAATAGTTTTTATGCCTCTTGTGAGCAGGTATTTAGACCTGACTTAAAGGGTAGACCTGTCGCTGTATTGAGTAATAATGATGGCTGTATCATAGCAAAAAATAAAGAAGCAAAGGCACTCACACATATCCCATATCGCGACCCACTTTTTAAAATAAAAGGGTTGCTGGCACAAAACGATGTCACGCTCTTCTCATCAAATTACACCTTGTATGGAGATATGTCTGACCGCGTGATGAATGTACTGCGCGAGTTCTCACCTGCCGTTGAGGTGTACAGTATAGATGAGTCTTTTGTAGATCTCTCTGGGATGACTCACGTAGATCTTAATGCCTACGGTCATCAAATTAAAAATACAATTGTACAGCGCACTGGGATACCCGTAGGAGTAGGCATTGCACCTACTAAGGTACTGGCAAAACTTGCAAACCGTATTTCAAAAAAGGTAGCACACTTTGACCACGTGTATGTGATGGATACCGAGGAGCGACGCATAGAGGCACTTAACTGGGCAGAAACAAAAGACATCTGGGGGCTAGGTAAAAAGCACGTGGAGCGTCTCGCTCACATAGGTGTCTTTACAGCTTATGCATTTACAGAAGTACCACTGGCGTGGGTACGTAAGGAAATGACCGTAGTAGGGGAGCGCTTGTGGAGGGAGCTTAATGGAGAATCTTGTATTCCTTTTGAAACGCTTCCGCGAAAGAAAAAAGCAATAGGAACGGCAAAATCCTTTGGAAAAAAACTGGATAACCTACCACAAATAGAAGAAGCCTGCGCTTACTATATAAGTGAAGTAAGCGAGGTGCTACGCTCGCAAAAATGTTGTTGTACACAGTTGCGTATATATCTCACTACAAACTATCACAGCACAAATGATGTGCAACACGCAGATAAGACCATTGTAACCTTATCTGTCCCTACTAATGATACATTTATGCTTATCGTGGAAGCTAAGAAAGCCTTAAAGCGAATTTATAAGCCGGGATTTAAGTACAAAAAAGTGGGCGTAGACCTTTTAGGTCTCATACCAGAGGAGCAAGTACAAGGTAATCTCTTTATGCCCGAAGCGACGGGAGATAAGCGCCTCATAAAAGCCTTTGACGCGATAAATAATCGCTACGGGAAGTCTACAGTTTCGGCAGGATTATCTGGCACTTCAAAAAGTAATAAGGAATGGGAACTCATTAAAGAGGAGCGCAGCCCACGATATACAACCCAGTGGGATAGTTTACTGGAAATAGGGAAGGGGTAATTAAAAAATAGCACTTATATTGCTGAGTATTAACAAGTAATTATTGAAATTTTTTCCCAGTGCAAAACGATTATACATCTAAGAAATTTAGAAAGTGGCTTGATAAATTACAACGAGAGAGCTGGCAATTAGAATTGCTTGTGTCTGGGTTTGTGATTTTAGGATTATTTTCATCCATAGACCCCTTAATTGCTAAAGTGGATAGTATAGTTAACTCTGTAGATAGACGCACAGGTGGATTAGTTGCTGGGGCTGGGTTTGTTTTACTTAGTATTAATTATATACTAATATTTAACCTGGTTGTGCACCTTGTCCTGAGAGGATTGTGGATAGGTGCTATTGGCTTACGTTACTACTCAGGAGATATAATTTTTGAAGAATTAAATTATTCTAAGAAATTCACAAAATACCTTAGTAAGAAGATAGTATCGTTTGATAAGTACATAGGTAAGCTTGAGGATTACTGTAGTATCATTTTCTCTTTGAGTTTTTTAATTGTTTTCATAGGGTTGTCTTTTCTTATATACTTTGCCATCATATTTGCACTTGCTGTAGTTTCTGCTTCAAATTTAGACTCAATAGTTATTGTTATGCTTGTTGGCTTTGCGGTAATAGGCTTTGCGATTGTGCTATTAATTATGCTTGTTGATTTTTTAGGACAAGGTATACTTAAGAAAAATGAAACGATTGCAATGCTCTATTTTCCAATCTATTGGATTATGAGTTATGTGTCTCTTTCATTTATTTATCGTCCTATTCTCTATAATTTTTTAGATGATAGGAAAGGTAAAAGGATTCTCTTTTGGATGATACCATTTTATATTACGATAGCTACATTAACAACATTAAGATATGAGCAATCTAATTTCCACAGATCTCAAAATGCCGCAAGTGAAAATTTTGCTTCTAGAGGAATGTACTTAGAAGGAGTTGAGGATAGTAGAAAGCGTTATTTTAGAGACTTTGCAATTCAAAGAAAAAATGTTTCAAAAAACTCTTTACGTGTTTTTCTCACGCATAATGCAAGTTTAGAAGATATTATATTGAAATTGAATGATTCACTATCCTTAGAAAACGATCAACGCGGTGTAAACACATTTTTCTCAAAGCTCTTTAAAGATGATGTAGACTATGACTCAAATAATTTCAAAGAATATTTGAAGACTTTAAATAGTATTGCGGTCATTAAGATAGATAGCATTACATATTCGGATAATTTTATAGCTAGTTTTTTGGAAAACGGTCAGAGAGGTTATGAAACTTTTCTTGATTTGAAAAGCCTCGAGCGTGGGCGTCATACATTTCAAATTATATCAAAAACAACAAATAGGAATGATTCAATTGTAAACGATACACTTGGAACGATTCCATTTTGGTATTATCCAACCAAATAGATCTTAACATAAAACTACGCCAGGCTTTACTCTGTTGTAAAAAAATTAATAGACAATTATAAGCTGAGTAAATAGAATGTAACTATAAGTAATGGTTCATTAATTTTGATTGAGGTTACGAAGTAACTCTTTGTATTCCTCACTCAGGGTGATAAGCTTATCTATAAGCAAGAAGCTGTTTTTGGGTTTGAGGAGGTTTGTATCTAACAGCCTTGATTCACAATAGTCAAAAAAGTAGTAAGCACTATTTTGTGGTAGGCCCAGCTCGTTGTATAAAAAGTCATCATTAAAGACAGGATCCTCTTTAAAGAGTTTTTCTAATTGTAAGGAAGTAATGGCTGGAGTTGTTTTTGCATTTCTCCGTCCGTCCTTTTTCTTAAATAGCTTACGTGCCTTTTTAAATAGTGCAACTAAGTTAATTCCGAAAGTAGACGCTGGTGGGACGTAGAGATGCCCATTTTTGTCAATATCACCTAGTATAGACTGCTGGATTGTATGCTCATAAGCTGGCCCACTAAAAGTGGTTTCTTTTTTAGGTGTATTATGTAAGAGTACCTCGTCAAGTTCATTGTTTACTTCTTTTAACTCAATGACTATGGGGCTGGTCATATCTTTTGAGGTGATCACTTTAAGTTGAGGTGCATATGGAAAGAGATAGAAAGAAATAGAATCATTTACAGCCGCCGAAATTATAAAGGACCCATTACTAGTGCTTTGGGTTTGTATATTTCTTGACAGGTTTTTTACACTTGCACCAGGTAGTGTTTGCGTTGCATTATAAATAGTCCCTTCGAGCGTCTGTGCTGAGGTATAACTCCCCAACAAGCAAAAAAGAAAAAGTAACTTATAATTCATAAACGCTTTACTCACGTTTAAAAATATAAAACTATCATAGTATCAGAAGATTATGAATCATAAAGTCTTTATAAAAAAAACCAGCTCGTAATGAGCTGGTTTAAATAAGTATACTAGTAATGTGAGATTATTACTAGTTCTCCCACATATTCTATATGTCTACCAGTTTATCACAAATGATAGCGAATAAGAAACCGCAATCCTAAACCTCCATTGCTAGGGAGCGCTAGGTTAGTATCAGAATCTTCAAATTTTAAGTCTTTAAAATTATCAAAGATAGTAGCCGCTTCTTCATTAGTTATGTTTAAAAATTACCCACCCTAGTTCAAAACCTATGAGAGGAAATGGTCTTCCGTTAGTATCTCTGCCATTAGATCGATATGCAAAGTCATAACCAAAGCCTATTTCAAACAGTAAACTGAGCCCAGAATTATAACTACGCTGAAAACCCCAAACACCACCTAGCGTTGAGAAATCTGTAGACCTGCTTACTTCACTAAACAAGGCTTCTTTATTTTGGTAATTATAGACTGCAGCCACAAAGTTTCCAGAATTACCGCTTACAGATTTACCCTTTGAGACTCTTTTTTTAAGGTTGTAATAATATTTGCCCTGTGCCTCATATTTTTGAAAAAAGGCAACTTTTTTACTTCCGAAAATATCAAAGTAAGTAGGAGTTATTCCCGCCTCTGCCTTTAAAGTAAAGTTATCATATACATTATACTCATAATTAATAGATGGGGCAAAAAGCAAGTTTGCCTTTACCATTCCTTTCTCGAGAAGTGCATCTGTCTCTTGGGCGTTTATCGTTGTTACTAAGGTGATAAGTAGTAAGAAACAACTAAGCGTAGTTTTGTAAATTTTTGGCGTAGTAAGCCCTGTGATTGTAGTAAACCCAGAAGGGTTGTAATTAAATAGTGACATTAAAATTGATGATTTGATTGATGTGAGCTTGCAATATATCCAAAAAAGCATTCAAACAAAAAAACCAGCTCGTAATGAGCTGGTTTAATTAAGTGCTAGTAATGTGAGGTTATCTTACTTGTTTTCCCACACATTATCTGTTTGATCAATATCTGCCATTTTTGAGGTAGGATCAATCTTCATCATCTTTACTTTACTTATAGGTGCGTCTATTGTAAAGGTATATGTAGGGTTTGTCCAAGGCCAGTCTGCGAGTTGCTCACGAGTAATGTTTGGCGTTGGGTTTGGTTTTTCGGCACGCATCATACGCAGTGGCATATAGTATGATTTTTGAGAACCGTCTGCCATATCTACATAAAGATCTATAGGCATAGGCATTAACCCTTTTCGGGTAAGCGTAACCTTTGTTTTATTACCATCTGCCTCAACGCTTGTGATACCGTAGTCTATGGTATTTGTAGTTTGTGTCCAGTCTGTAAGATACCAGTCTAGCTCCATACCAGAAACCTTCTCTGCCGTACGTTTAATATCGTTAGGCGTAGGGTGCTTAAAAGCAAAATCATCAAAGTATTTTTTGAGCGTTTTTTTAAGATTATCTTCTCCTATAACGTATCCTAGTTGTGCAAGAAATACAGCTCCTTTACTGTATGCAGCGATGCTGTAAGGCATATTCTCGTTGTAACGGTCTGCGTGTGTAGTTTGTGGTTGTTCTTTACCGCTTTTTACAAGGTAATAGTACCCTCTGTATGACCCAGCAACTGGATTAGGGTTATCACCTCCTGTAAGTTCATTTTCGGCCAGAGCAGAGATATATGAGGTAAATCCTTCATCCATCCACTCGTGTTTTGCCTCATTACTTGCCAGTAAGAATTGAAACCAAGTATGTGCCATCTCGTGTGCAGTCACACCAAAAAGGCTCCCAAACTTGCGCTCACCAGTGATAAGTGTACTCATTGCATACTCCATACCACCATCTCCACCTTGTATCACAGAGTACTGCTTGTAAGGATATGTACCTACGTGCTTGTTATAAAAGGCAAGTAAGTCTGCCGTCATAGGCTGTAGTTTTTTCCAGTTTGCCTTTATAGACTCTTTGTTTTTATAGAAGAAGTGTAGCTCTGTATCATTTTCTCCCATAATTACATCGTGTACATACTCAGGATCTGCAGCCCAGGTAAAGTCGTGTACGTTTGGTGCTTTAAAGTGCCATTGTAATTTACCACGCTTTGCGTTTTTACCAGGCTTCATAGAAGTGCCAGCATACCCGTGACCCATATCTTCTGGATCTTGTAAATAGCCTGTACCTCCTACTGTGTAGTTTTCATCTATTGTGATTTTTACATCAAAGTCTCCCCATACACTGTGAAACTCACGAGCGATATAAGGATGTGCGTGCCAGCCTTCAAAATCATATTCGGCCATTTTTGGGTACCACTGTGTCATAGATAGTGCGACACCTTCTTTATTGTTACGACCACTACGGCGTATCTGTACAGGTACTTGTCCTTTAAAGTCCATATTAAAGGTTGTACTTGCTCCTGGTGCGATAGGTGCAGCGAGTTGTACTTCTAGCACAGTACCGGCTACCTCATAGTTTAATTTTTTACCATCTTGAGTAAGGCTGTTTACTTTTATAAAACCTATCTCATCTGGCCCTAGCTTGCTTATGCGATCTTTAACACGACCATCTGGATCTGCAATGTTGCGCGAGCGCACATCCATCTCACTACCTGGTTGAAATGCGTTAAAGTAAAGGTGATAGTACACACGGTCTAGCGTCTCTGGTGAGTTGTTTGTATACACTAGCTTCTGTTTACCATCGTACTGATAGTTTTTTACATTCATATCGATCTCCATCTCGTAGTCGACGTGTTGTTGCCAGTAAGAGGTGTTGTTTTGTGCATACGCTTTCGCGAAAGCGAACAACGATACCATCACCAGTAATTTATAAGCGTTTTTCATTATAGATTGATTTAAAGTTAAAATCCCAAATTCCACTATTGAGGAACTTGGGATTTTTAGAAATTACTAAAATTATTTTTGTAGTTCTGCTAGTTTAAAAGCATTGTACATATTGACCATCTCACCAGATTTTGAAATATCGCTAAAACGCGCTTTCTTAGTCTCATCACCTCCTAAGATAACTTGAGTACCGGTAGCAAGACCACTAGCCATTATGATGTTTTTAATGTTTGTAGCGCTTAGCTTTGGATAATAGCTACGTAGCATTGCTGCAACACCAGCCGTGTTAGGCGATGCCATAGATGTACCTTGTAAAAACTCATACGTATCTTCTGGAGTGGTACTGTATATACGTACACCAGGAGCAAATACATCTACTTGAGACTTACCATAGTTTGAGAAGGTTGCTACAAGCTCTCCACCATACTTAAGGTTAAGTGCTCCTACAGTAAGGAAGGTGTCACTCATCTCATTTACATTATCTATCTGATCGTTAGGGTATACTCTATTTGCCGGATCATCAAGGCTTATCCCTTCGTTACCCGCAGCATTTACAATAAGTACATCCTTCTTTGCCGCATATTTTATTGCGTCATAAACCCACTCTGGATTTTGAGAGTAGTATTTACCAAAAGAGGTGTTGATCACCTTTGCACCATTATCTACCGCATAGCGTATTGCTAGTGCGATATCTTTATCATACTCATCACCATCTGGTACTGCGCGTAGTGCCATAATCTTGATGTTTTTATTTGCAACACCATTCATACCTTTACCATTGTCACGCTCTGCAGCAATAATACCTGCTACGTGTGTACCGTGTTTTGCACCGTCTGGTTCTGGCCCGTACACGTTGTTATTACCATAGTTTGTATCTGTGATATCATAAGGATCATCACCTAGTACTTTTCTAAAATCTGCTGTTTTGTTGTAGTTTGCCTCTAGCTGATTTGTAAAGTAATCTACACCATCATTTATATTTTTAATAAACTCAGGTATTGAGTCTGCATAGCTCAACATTTGTGTTAAGAACGCAACGTGCTGCTGCATCTCTGCCGTAGGATTTGCGATGGCTTTAAGATCTGCCGCAGTATAATCTTCTTTACCCAGCTTTGCTTTTACAGCCGCGTGCGATGTTTTAAGTTGCCCTAAAATTTGCTCATAGCGTGTTTTATTTGCTTGTGCCTCTGTTACTTTTGTATCATACTCACTTTTTGCTTTTTGATACTGCTGGAAAGCTTCTTTTTGATTTGCTGGTATAGAGGCTAGTGTTTTACCTTCAAACTGGCTCTCGTATCTTTTTATGATACGTACAAACTCTAGCTGCTCTGCATTTACATCACCTAGAAAATTCCATCCGTGTATATCATCTACATACCCGTTGTTATCATCATCCTTACCATTACCCGGTATCTCGTTAGGGTTTGTCCAGATTTTATTTTTTAAATCTTCGTGCTCTATGTCTATACCAGAATCTATAACAGCAACAATAACTTGCTGTCCAGTTTTATTAGGTATGATTTCTTCATAGGTGCGATTTACACTCATACCAGGTATGGTGTCTGTTTTAAGGTCTGCATAGCTCCACGCTTTTTCTTGAGCATCTGTAAGGGCAGCTACTTTAAGAGGGTTGCTATCTACATTTTCTACCGGTACTGTAACGAGTGCGCTAGGCGTGTCACAGGCTGTTAGAAAAGCTGCAGCAGTAGCTGCAAGAAGAAAGGATTTTGTAGTTTGAATCTTCATATTATTAATTAAATAGTTCATTAAAGGTAAAAATATCTTTTGCACGCACACCTTTTTCGGTATGTTGTACAGTAACAAGCTCATTGTGAGCGTCGTGTTCTAGCCAGAGGTAATAATTATTATCTGCCGCTTGTTTTAAAAATCGTTCTTTTTCATCTATAGATAGAAGTGGGCGTGTATCATAACCAGTCACATAAGGTACGGGTAAATGACCTAATGTGGGTACAAGATCTGCCATAAAAACAATGGTCTTATCTTGATACTGTATATGTGGTAACATTTGCTTTTCTGTATGACCATCTGCAAAGAGAATACCAAAACCTAGTTCGCTTGTTTCCTTAAAGGCATTTTCACCACGCTCTATAAAGTGTAAATGGCCACTTTCTTGCATAGGGATGAGGTTTTCTTTTAAGAAACTCGCCTTCTCTCTATTATTAGGCTCAATAGCCCACTGCCAGTGATTTTCATTAGTCCAGAACTTAGCATTTTTAAAAGCTGGCTCATAACCCGTATGATCTTTGTTCCACTGTATGGCGCCACCTACGTGGTCAAAATGTAGGTGCGTCATAAACACATCTGTAATATCATCTCTATGAAAACCATACTGTGCTAGTGATGTATCTATAGAGTGATCACCCCATCTGTAGTAATATCCATAAAACTTCTCAGACTGCTTGTCACCCATACCATTATCAATAAGGATGAGCTTATTTCCATCTTCTATAAGGAGACAGCGGGCTGCAATATCTATAAGGTTGTTACTATCTGCAGGGTTAGTACGACTCCATATGGACTTAGGTACCACGCCAAACATCGCACCGCCATCTAGTTTAAAATTTCCTGCCTCAATAGGGTATATTTTCATAAAAACGTGTCAATAAGAATGATAATGGTTTTTTTACGCTTTCGCGAAAGCGTAATACACCTCAAAAAAAGCGTGTTAACCACCGCACAAATCTCTGCAAAATACCAAAAAGAGAGTTTTTAAACCCTTATACACACTAGTTTTTAACAAAGAATTGTAACTTCACAACGAGAGCCAAAAGCTTTAAAACATTAATATCGCATCAAAACTGAATTCATATGTTAGAACTAGCCGGAATCATAATTTTAGGGATCATTGCACAATGGGCTGCTTGGCGTTTAAAATTACCTGCCATTTTACCACTACTGCTCATAGGTCTTTTTGTGGGACCCGTATCTACACTTATATCTGAAGATGGTACAAAATGGATAGAACCTATCTGGAATGGAGAAGAAGGATTATTTCCTGGAGAGAGCCTATACTACTTTGTCTCGCTAGCGATATCTATTATACTTTTTGAGGGCGGACTTACCTTAAAGCGTGACGAAATAAGAAATGTAGGCCCGGTAATTACCAAGCTTATCTCTATAGGAAGTCTCGTGACTTTTATAGGAGCTGGTCTTGCTGCTTACTGGATTTTTGGACTAAGCTTACAGATATCGTTGTTGTTTTCTGGATTAATCATTGTAACCGGACCTACGGTAATATCACCTATATTAAGAAATGTGCCTGTAAAGCGTGATATCTCTACCGTTCTTAAATGGGAAGGGATTCTTATAGATCCCATAGGCGCGCTTGTGGCGGTACTTATGTATGAGTTTATCTCTGTAGGGGAGGGCGCTGCTTTTACCAAAACAGCGCTGGTTGAGTTTGGAAAAATCGTACTTTTTGGTAGCACCTTTGGGTTTACGTTTGCACACGCGCTTGCGTTTATTGTAAAACGAAAGCTAGTACCACACTACTTGATGAATGTCTTTACACTAGCGGCAGTGCTAGGCGTATTTGTGATGTCAGACCAGTTTGCTCACGAGTCTGGACTGCTAGCCGTAGTTGTAATGGGGATGGTATTAGGTAATATAAACTTGCCTAATATAAAGGAGTTACTTTACTTCAAGGAGTCACTTAGTGTACTACTTATATCGGTACTGTTTATTTTACTGTCGGCAAATATGAACCTTGTAGACCTTGAGTTACTATACAGATGGGAGACACTAGCATTATTTCTTGTTGTGGTATTTATAGTAAGACCCATAGGGGTTTTCTTGAGTACCTGGGGCTCAGATTTACAGACTAACGCAAAGCTTTTTATCTCTTGGGTGGGTCCACGCGGTATTGTAGCGGCAGGTATTGCTTCTCTCTTTGGGTCAAAACTTCTTATTAAAGGAGAGCCGGGTGCAGAGTATATTACACCACTTGTATTTATGATTGTACTAGGTACAGTACTCCTTAACGCGACAACGGCTAGACTGTTTGCAAAGGCGGTGGGCGTATTTTTAGTAAAATCTGAAGGAATACTTATAGTAGGAGCCTCAGAAATGCCACGTCTTATTGCTAAGTATCTTCAAAAAAATGGACGCCACGTTGTGCTACTTGACAGTAATACAAATCATATACAAGTTGCAAAAGAAGCTGGACTTAAGGCAATGCAGGCAAATATTTATGCAGACGATCTTACAGACGACGTAGAGCTAAGCGATATAGGATACCTAATGTCTCTTACGGGTAATAGTGATATAAATAAGTATGCGATAAACCGTTTTAGAAAACAATTTGGCGAAAACGGCGCGTACCGTCTCATCTCAAAAAGAGAGATGGATAACATAGCACAGTTACCTAAAGAAGGTCTCTTCTCTGCAACAGATGATTTTATAAATATGACAGAGGTCACAAGGCAGTATCCTACCATAAGTGAAGTGCCTATCTCTTCAAAAGAGGAGTACTCAAAAGCGGTAAAAATTATTACAGATGATGAAGAGATGATTCCACTTTTTGTAAAACAAAAAAACGGAACCATTCACATTATAGGATCTTTTGCACAAGAGCTAGATGTTAAGTCTTTCCAGGGGAGTCAAATTGTTTATTTAGGAAAACCTTTTGATGAAGAATTGCTAGACACTCAAAAAGAGAGCGATAAAAAGGTAGAGGAACCATTAGAAAAAGAATAGGTTTTTAGTACGCTTTCGCGAAAGCGCTCTCAACCCCTTATATATTTATAAAAATGTTACTTTATAGCGAGTGGATAATATTTTTTCTTGTAAAAGTAAATGAGCATCCCTGCCCTAAAGAGCATCCAGACTATAAAGGCACACCATATTCCCAAAATACCCCACCCCGTATATTTACTTATATAAAGCACGGGTACAAAGCCTATAAATGTAGCTACAAGAAGCGTGTTACGTAACCAGCCCATCTCTCCTAGTCCCTTAAAAATTGAGTCTAAAGTAAAGGCAATAGCGTTGATAGGTTGCATTACAATCACCATAAAAAATACGCCATAAAATACGGTAAGTACTGCATCGTCATTACTAAAGAGTAAGCCCATAGGTTTATATAGAATGGCGCAGATAATCATCAAGAAAACAGCAACAACCAGGTTATATTTTACAACTCGTTTTGTGAGTAGCCAGAGGTTAGGGTAGTCTTTTGCACCTAGCAATCTACCGCTTAATAGGTTACCAGCTGCTCCATAGCCATCTATAAAGAATGCTGTAAAGAGCCATATATTTGCCGCAATGGTGTGGGCAGCTACTGTCTCATCACTTATTGCGGTCGCCTCACGTACAGCAAGCACAAGAGCTACATTGAGAGAAAATGATCTTATAAAGAGGTTAAGACTCATCGAGATAAGTCTTTTAATCTCAGGGTGCAGCGGTAATCGTAGCTTAAGAGAAACGTCTGTCTTTATAAGTAAAAGCACAAGCGCTAGTATAGCCATCACAGCCTGTGCTGCGAGACTTGCCCAGGCAGCACCCTTAACTCCCATAGGCTCCACAATACCGTCTATACCGTATACAAGCATAAAGTCAAGACCTATGTTAAGCGAGGCGCCTATAATTGCCACAATCATAGGCCAGAAGGTATTTTGTAACCCTCTAAAAATTCCAAACACGGCAAAGGTGAACAGTGTAAGTGGAAAACCCCACACACGTATATTATAATAGTCTATACTTAAAGATAGCACTAGCCCCTTTGCATTGAGAAGCATAAAAATCTCTTTTACAAAGAAGTATGTACTCCCTAAAACTATAATAGATAGAATGATATTAAAGTAAATAGCTTGTGCAGGCAAGACTTTAATATCTTCAAGCTTACCAGCACCCAGGTTTTGAGATATTATAGTAGAAATGGCACTACGTGTTTGCCCTAGTATCCATATAAGCATAGATAGAAAAGAGCCCACAATACCTACAGCGGCGAGCGCCTCGACACTATTTTCTGCAATGTTGCCTACTACTGCAGCATCTGTGCTAGAGAGTACAGGCTCTGCAATACCAGCAATAAGCGCAGGAACAGCCAGCTGCTGTATGCGCTTAAAGGAAATATCTATGTTGTGCGATAGTATAGTGATAACTCAGATGTTAGAATAATTGAGTTGCAAAAATACACCTTATAAAATGCGCTCATAACAATAGAAGGGATCATTACTTTGTTTTGGAAAATAGATACTACCTAACCTTTTATAACCGCGAGATTCATAAAATTGTTGATTACGCTTGTTTTGTGAGAATGTGTCAAGCCTTATAGATGGAGCCCCACCAAATTGTGCAGAAAAGAGAGCATAATTCATCAACTTTGTTGCATAACCCTTACCCTGCATATCTGGATGTACGGCTAGTCTATGTACGTAGATATTGCCTTGAGATGGAGTTAACCATTCAACATCTTCATACTCCTTGTCCATAATGGTAGACACCACGATGGTCCCTATGATAGCTCCGTCTTTTTTTAAAACACAGAGTTCCTCACGGTCTATATCTTGCTCAAAAGCGGCGGCACTAGGATAATGCTCATTCCATTGATATATGCCTTTATCAATCATAGATTTTGCGCACGCTCTAGTGAGCGCAAGTATCTCTGGAATGTCTATTTTTTTTGCCTTTACAATCACAGTTTAAAAGTATTTTTGTAATCTTATGTAAAATTACAAATTACGGTATGAAAAATATTCTTGTTCCTATAGGTTCATCAAAGAGTGCGGTTAACACACTTCAATATGCAATAGATCTTGCCCAAGAGGTAGATGCAAATGTGTACGTTATCTCAGTGTTTCAAGAATTTTCTAAAGCAGGAAGTGCCTCAAAGTTAAACACCGTTCTTAAAGAAGATACAGAAAACACACTAGAGAAAGTGGTAAGTACTGTTGATCATAAAGGAGTCTCTGTTGTATCACATCCTATAAAAGGTGGAGTGGTAGATGGTGTAGAGCGTTTTAATAAACACGTACCTGTTGACCTAATGGTTTTGTCTCCACGCAGTAACTCTGTGCGTGATGAGGTTTATCTTGGTAATACAACCGGAAAGCTTGTAAAAAGTACAAATATACCAGCGCTTATTGTGCCAGAAAATGAAACTTTTAAGCAGCCATCTCAAATACTAATGGCTTTTAAAAATGGAAATTTTGATAAAAAACGCCATTTAGAACCGCTCAAAAAAATGCAGAAGCATTTTGGTACAGAGATTCAACTGCTACACGTAGAAACTCCTGAAAGTGATGAAAAGATGAAGCAAATCTCTGAAGATCTTAAGGAGATAAGCGCATCTTATAAAACCACCTCAAACGCAACAACATATCAAGGTGTTCTTGAGCACTTTCAGTCTGTAAATCCAGATATGGTTTGTGTAGTGCGCAGAAAGAGAGGTTTCTTTAAGAAGCTTTGGGAGAAAAATGTAGTGCTCAAGAAAGAGTTTTTTACATCTAAGCCACTACTCATTTTAAGAGTTCAAGAGTAAATTTTAATTTGGGGGATTAGCTCAGTTGGCTAGAGCGTTTGACTGGCAGTCAAAAGGCCACCAGTTCGAATCTGGTATTCTCCACCCTTAGAACATATAAAAAACCCATCAATTCCTATTGATGGGTTTTTATATGTTTTTAGTACGCTTTCGCGAAAGCGTAAACTACCTTTCTGTAAAGGGAATAGAAGGGTCTAATATTTCTTTTACCAATCTTTTTAAAACGGCCTCAAACTCCAAAAGTGTTTCTGCTGTGATCTCTTGATTTTTATTGTATTTGAAAGCTAAGAAACCTGATTGTAGATTTTTAAACGAAATAATCCCAGCACTTACAGGGAAGCTTAGGGGCTTTTTCTTATTGAGCATATAAGCATACATAAGGACTTGAAAGGCTTTCTCAAACTTACCTTCTGGGAGGAGTAAGTCTTCATATGATTTTAGGTTGAGATCTGTCTGTGCTACTTTACCAGTTTTATAATCTACTATGTTGAGATTTCCATTGCGTTGCTCTACAAGATCTACTTTACCTCTTAGGGAAACAGTGTCTGTGAGGGGTATGTCTCGCAAATCATCTTCTACCGCCTGTATTATGACCACATCACCCTTTTTAAGCAGGGATATCTCTCTTTTTAGGTAATTGTGAACGTAGCGACATATCACCGCGTAGATGATCTTATTTTTACCTTCTTGTATATGAGTGAGGCCATACTCTAGTTTAAATTGATTACGCACCTCTGGTTCGATACCTTTTATGAGATTTTTCAAAATATCTTCTGTAAGCACAATACCTATGTGCGGTTTATAAAGCTCCTCTAGCGTATTATGTACAATGGTTCCCATTGTATTTGCCGCTACAGTTTCTTCTACCTCATCACTATTATCTATGCCCAGGATGTATCGT
Source organism: uncultured Dokdonia sp. (assembly GCF_947496725.1). Taxonomy (GTDB): domain Bacteria; phylum Bacteroidota; class Bacteroidia; order Flavobacteriales; family Flavobacteriaceae; genus Dokdonia. The sequence continues at coordinate 380,600 of NZ_CANMDS010000002.1, read as the reverse complement.
TCATAAAATACTACTGGATTACGTAAGTAGGTGGTGAGTGCAGAGGGAGATATACCTTTCTTAAAAAGGCGAGATAATTTTGTGATTACCTCTGGCGTTTTTTCTATTTTTTGTGCAGTTATTGTGGCGGGTTGTGAAGCGGGAGTAACTGTATATTTATGTATGGTATGTATTCCTTCTTCTTCTATCTGTCTTATAAATCTACTTTGCTCACTACTACCCAGCCCTGTGCTGTGAGTGGTATATAGTAAATCTGCAGTGCGCGCCCTATGTAATAAATGATAGAAGTGATAGGCATATACAGCATCTTTTTCTGAATAGGTAGGCAGGTCATATAACTTTTTTAAATCATAGGGTATGTAAGAGTTTTGACTCTTTCCAGAAGGAAGTATCCCCTCATTAACCGAGGTGAGTATTACGTGCTCATAGTCTAGCACACGAGATTCTAGCACCCCCATTATCTGTAACCCCTCATCTGGATCACCTTTAAGGTCTATCGTTTCTGAAGATATAATATCACGATAGAAGAGAATAAATGTAGCAACATCTGTTATATGGTCTCTATCATCCATAAGCGTTTTTAACTTATTAAATGCTACGTAAAACCCATACAAGTACTCTACTTGCAGTGCGTCTTTGCTTTCATCATAACTAGTTCTTAATTCTTGTATGATATTAAGGCAATTTGTAACTGCACTTTTGGGCTGATTGTCCCAATCTAAGAAGAGCGTTTTTGTGATCTGTAGGTCAGTTGGTTTCACTTTAGTAAGAATATCTTCTAGTGAAACATATATGAGATTTTTTGTGATAATTTCTTCTTGAAGTACTGTTGCCGTATCACCTAGCAGTGATTGTGTTATAGGGTTACGTAGTATCTTTAAAACCTCCTTAAAATAATAGCCGCTTTTTTGTGGGTTTTTCTTTAATGAAAGTAATTGATCAAAGAATGAAGCCGTGGGTGTTTTACCTATCGGAATTCCCATTGTAATGTTCACCTTATGTATATGGGTGGGCAACGCATTAAGAACTGGTAACAATAGGGCCTCATCACCTAGAACTATTGCAGTACTCGACAAGCTTTTTTGAGGTATACTTTCTAATATAGACCCAAGTGTCTTAGCCTGTAGTATATCTTGAGAGCAAGCGTATGTATTAATTACTTTTGGTATGCTGTAGTTATCAAAACTCCAAGAAAAGTCTTTAGTACTATAATATGCCCAGTCTTTCTTATACTTTTTTATAAAGAGGTTAGTCTCGTGATATGGGTTTTTGACAAATGACTTTTCTGTATCCCAATATATCTCAGAATTTCCAGAGGCTAGTATAGCTTGTATAATTTGTTGCTCTGCGGTGTTGAGAGCGTTAAAACCCAGAAAGACGTGACGTATTTCTAAAGATGAGGATATGTAGTGTTCTATAACTTCTACAGCTTGTCTATAAATATAACCTTGATGTACAGCATCTGTACGCAGAGATTTCTCGCAAAAAACTGTATAAATCTTAAGCAAGTTGTTCCAGAAGTCTATATAATTTACAACAATCTCATTTGTAGAAGAAGACCAGTGTTCTGATAACTCTTTTACATCTTTGAGATGATTAAAGACTTCTTTTTGATCGAGTAAAAATCTATCTACTTCATTAAAATCACTAAGTATGGATTGCGCCCATCCACAGAAAGTTTGAAAAGGAACTAATTTCTCTTTTTCTACAACTTCTGTATAGCTTTCGTAAAGATTAAAAATTAGATCTACATTGCTCGCAGACTTTAATCCAGTAATATGGGATATAAATTCTTCTATAGAAAATATTTGTGGTGCAAATGAAGTCTTACTTGCACGTACAGCAACCTTCTTTCTAAGTGTATTACCTGCTCTTCTACTGGGAACAATAAATATAAGGTTAGCACCCTCAATGTTCTGTTCTTTATTTAGTACTACGTCTATAAAACTTTGCATAGTCTAAAATAAAAAACGCCTCGCAATTGCGAGGCGTTTTTAAGATTATAAAATCTTTTTTCTATTACTTAAGAATAGAAAGCTCAACACGTCTGTTTTCTTGACGTCCTGCAGCAGTTTTATTTGAAGCAACTGGTCTAGCTTCACCAAATCCTTTAGACTCTAAACGAGCAGCTGGGATTCCTTTTCCTGTTAAGTAGCTTCTTACTGAAGCAGCTCTCTGATCAGAAAGGTTTAGGTTGTAAGAATCACGACCTCTATCATCTGTGTGACCTTCAATAAGGAAACGAGTTTTTGGGTATTCCATCATTATAGATGCAACATTATCTAGCGTAGAGTAAGACTCTGAACGTAAAGAAGCTTTGTTGTAATCAAAAAGTACGTTTTTGAACTGTACGTTAAGGTCATTAAGTACCTCAACAGATACTTCTGGACATCCATTGTTTGCTACAGTACCTGCAACGTCTGGACACTCATCATCTTTATCTAAAACACCGTCACCATCTTTATCTTGGTAAGGACATCCGTTGTTAGCACGTGGTCCTGCCTCGTTTGGACAAGTATCATCAGCATCTTTGATACCATCACCATCTGCATCTGGACAACCACCTAAGGCAGCGATACCAGCAACAGTAGGACAAGCATCCTTAGGATCAGGGATACCATCACCGTCTGTATCTGGACAACCATCAAACTCTGCTAAACCAGCAACAGTAGGACAAGCATCTTTAGAATCTTGGATACCGTCACCGTCAGAATCTGGACATCCGTCAAATTCAGGAAGACCTGCAACTTCTGGACAAGCGTCATTTTTGTCATATATACCATCACCATCTGTATCTTTTCCTCCGAAAACAATACCTACAGCAGCAACGTGTTGAAAGTGCTTGATTCCGTCATCTTCAAAAGCGTGCTTATACTTAGATTGTACACCAACATTGAAGTTTTCTCCTAACCAGATTTTAACTCCAGCAGCAGCATTTGCAGTTCCAAAACCACCTAACTCACCGTCTAGTGAACTCTCAACCCACGTATAACCAGCACCAACAGAAAGAGAAGGATCAAACCATCCACCTTCACCATTGATAAGATCTCTTAAGCTATAAGAGAAATCTCCATCAGCTCCGTAGTATTGTAATTCGTTTCTTGGTCTTTCATCACCTAATTTATCAATTCTGTTTAAAGAACCAGATACTCCAAATGTGAAACCATCTCCTAAATAACGAGAAACGTTTACATAAGAAACTGAAGGAACAATGCTCCAGTGATCTTCAACATTAAAGAATTCTTCAAAAAGATTCCCTCTTAATTCACCAGCTCCTGGAGATACGTCTAGTGCGTCACCTACTGGGTACGTGTCAATTGCGTTTACTCCGACTGAGATAGCCCAAGGATTGTTTGCGTCTTGTGCATTCACTGATCCTAAAGCAAGAATCATAAGTGCTGCAACTAAAAATCTGCTAAGATGTTTCATTGTTTAGTCTTAAATTTTAAGTGTTAATTACCGACAAAAGTAAGTTGTTAAAATTAATCAACAAAGCTAAAAGTACTAAATTTTTACAAACCGCCCTTATAGACAGGGGGTAAGCAGGGTCTAAATCACCTTTAAATCTTTACCAACTTTTGTAAAAGCTGCAATGGCGGCATCAAGATGTGCTACAGAATGTGCAGCACTTAATTGTACGCGAATACGGGCTTTTCCCTTTGGTACCACGGGAAAGAAGAATCCTATAACATAAATTCCTTCTTCCAAAAGTGCATCTGCCATATCTTGAGAGAGCTTTGCATCATATAGCATTACAGGAACAATTGCTGAGTCTCCATCTATAATATCAAAACCTGCTTTTTTCATCCCTTTTTTGAAATATGCTGTATTTTCTGCTAGCTTATCTCGTAAAGAAGTGTCTTTTTCTAATAAATCTAAGACTTTTATTGATGCACCCACAATGGCAGGGGCTAGTGAATTTGAAAACAAATATGGACGACTGCGCTGGCGTAGTATTTCTATCACCTCTTTTTTTGCAGTTGTGTATCCACCCATAGCTCCACCTAGTGCTTTACCTAAAGTGCCAGTTATTATATCTATACGACCTAGCACACCTTTTTCTTCTAGTGTGCCTATACCGCGCTCACCTATAAAACCTGTAGCGTGACATTCATCTATCATTACAAGGGCATCGTACTTATCTGCTAGATCACAGATCTCATCTAGGGGAGCAACAAGACCATCCATTGAGAATACACCGTCTGTTACAATTATTTTGTGACGAGCGCCATCCGCATTTGCTTTTTTGAGCTGTTCTTCTAGATCTGCCATATCGTTATTTGCATAGCGATATCTAGCAGCTTTACAAAGACGTACACCATCTATAATAGAAGCGTGATTAAGCGAGTCTGATATGATAGCATCTTCCTTACCTAGTAGCGGCTCAAAAACACCACCATTTGCATCAAATGCGGCAGCATATAATATAGTGTCTTCTGTGCCATAAAATTTTGCAATACGCTGCTCTAATTCTTTATGTATGTCTTGTGTACCACAAATAAAACGTACAGAACTCATCCCAAAACCGTGAGTATCCATTGTATCCTTTGCAGCTTGTATTACTTCTGGATGTGATGATAGCCCTAGATAGTTATTTGCACAAAAGTTTATTACCTCTTCTCCTGTAGAAATTGTGATTACCGCATCTTGCGGAGATGTGATAATGCGCTCTTTTTTATATAGCCCTGCATCTTTAATTTCTGCAAGTTCTTTTTGTAAATGTTGTTGTATACTACCGTACATATGTGTTTGTTTTTTACAAAGGTATTAAACCGCGACTACTTCTATCGTGCTGTCTATATAAACAAGCAGTTTGTGAGTTACTTTATAACCCATCTCTTGATATAACCCGGCGTAGGTTGCAAGTTGTTTTGCATAAGAGTCGTTATGGACACCCGTTTTATAGTCTATAATTATAGTGCTTCCGTCTGGAGTAACTACAACACGATCAGGTATATGAAAACGACCATCGCTAGCCAGTATCATACGCTCATTATAAACCGTGTTTTCTTCTTCAAAACATACCTTTAGGTCTGGATGTGAGACAACCTGATTCATTATGCCCGTCATAACCTTTCGGCTTTCTTGAGGTATGATACCGTGGCGCACAGCATCGTCTACTACGGCTGTAATTGTATTGTGGTCTGTAACAGCAGCCATTAACTCGTGTATGAGATTACCGTAAGTAATTGCATTTTGCTTTTTCTCATCCCATAAAAAACTAGCCTGAGTAATTACCTGTATACCTAACTCTTCTTTGGCTGTAGACCGTATGGTGGGTACAAAGGGTGTATAATCGCTTGCTTGGTCTTTTTTATGAGCAGAGGTTTCTGTCCCAAAGGAGTAAACTCGCTGGTCGTTATTCCATATATTATGTGTCTGCAAGTATTCGATAAAAAGGTCGCTGTATGAACCTATTTTTTTTACGCTTTCGCGAAAGCGTGATAACACATATAACCGCTCAGAAGCTCTAGTAAGAGCCACATATAAAACATTAATGGTGTCGAATTGTTGCTCATTATTTCTTTTTTCAAAAAGAGTAGTACCCGCCTCTCCAAAATCATTAAGTGCATTATTATGCGGAACCATTAGTGTCTCAAAATCACTTATATCTTCATTTTCCATAGGATACCACTGGTGCTCACCACGAGTACGATATAAGTCTGAGTCTGCATAAGGATAAATTACAACTGGAAATTCTAGCCCTTTGGATTTATGTATACTCATAATCTGTACAGCGCTATCTTGTGCTGGAGCTACAATGCTTGCTTTCTCTCTTTTTTCTTCCCAGTAGTCTATAAAACCTAGAATGCCGCCACTATTACCCTGTGCATAATTATATGCTAGGTCAAGATATGCCACAACATAGGCGTCAGATAATGGGGCTAAGTAAAAGGAGCGAATGATATACTCTATATACTCATAAAGAGAGAGGTTTTTTAAGTAATCAAGATGTATAAAAACATCAAAAGCTTTGAGTTGCTCTAAAAATTCTGATAATGTGCTAGCCGTATGAGTACTGTAAAAATTATGGGTGTCTTTTATATTATAATGTGCTCCCAAAAAGTAAAGTACAGCAAGTCTATACTCTAACTGTTTTGGAAAAGAAAGCATTGTGATAAAGTTGTGTATAAACTGCACGGTAGGAGAATTTTCGATAAGTAAACTCTCTGAAGATACCACCTCTGTACCCGCCTCTTGTAAAACTTGTGCTATATGAGTGCCGTGCTTATTACTTCTGGTAAGTATACAAATATCACTGTGTAAATAGCCTTGTGAAGTGACGTTCTTTATGATTTCTAGAATACGCTCAGGGTAGAGTAGATCTGCTTCGGTATTATTTTCATAATCAATAAACTCTAGAGATACGTACCCATTTTTTTTGCTGTTTGTACCCTGTGAGTTATCTGCTTTATATATCTCACCATAAAGCTCATTATCAAAATGAGTGGAGAGGTGCGTAAAAAAGCTATTATTAAAATGAATAATAGACTCATTACTTCTATAGTTAGTATCTAAGCGAGCCACAGTAGCCTCTGTGGTAAAAGGATTAATCTGATGACTGAGAGCTATAAATTGCTCTGCCTCTCCACCACGCCATCTATAAATTGCTTGTTTTGGATCACCCACTAGTAGTAGAGAATTACTTACTTCATCACCAGAAGCACTACTTATGGTATTATCTATAAGTGGGACAAGGTTATCCCACTGCATCACAGAGGTGTCTTGAAACTCGTCTATAAAGTAGTTTGTATAACGCTCACCTAGTCGCTCATATAAAAATGCAGCAGGTTGATCTTTAAGCGATTTTGAGATAAGGGCATTAAAATCTGATATGAGCAATACATTTTCTTCTTCTTTAATAAGGTCGAGCTCCTTTTTAATAAGGTGTAAAACAGAAAGGGGTATAAGCTTAGAGCGAAAAGCCTCATACTTTTTTTGCTTACCGGCAAGAGATTTTAGTTTTAAAAAGTCATCTACAAAGCGCTGCCTGTTTGCATCTATTATGGATTTTATATCATCTTTTTGTCCTTTTGTATAGAACGCATATTCCTCAATATTGTCTTTATAACCAGAACCAGAATATTTTAGACCTCTTACACCACTTGCCACTTGGACTATAAATTTATAATAGTAGCCGCTGGCAAAACTTTTTTGATCAAGACCTAACCCGTGTATAAAATCTATAAGGTTTTTGCCCATTTCTTGTTGCTTGCTAGCTAGGGACTTAATTTGAGTGTTAAGAAATGTAGCAAGTGCATCAAAGTCTGATAGCGACTTGCTTTTAAGTCGGTCCAGCGCCTTAAGGTCATTTTCATTATGTAGTAGTGAGGCAATTTCTAGTAAATCTCTGCTTATATCCCAGCTTTTATCATCATCTGCCTTTTCAAGAGCAAAATCTACGAGCACCTTAGTAATGGTGTCATCTACACCCACCTTTGCCACAAGAGCATCTACGGCCTGCGCACTAAGCGTTTTTTGATCTAGAGACACTTCAAAACTGCTAGAGATATTAAGATCTTTTGCAAAGGTGCGTATAATTCTATGTGTAAGTGTATCGATAGTAACAATATCAAAAGCCGCATAATTATGGAGAATCCTATTGAGGATTTCCTTAGCTTTTTTTACCACAACATTTACGGGCATATTACTAGCTACTGCTAGGTCTTCTAGCATATCTGGTTTGTCAACACCATTATAATCACCTATAGCTTTAAGAGTATCTAGCACCCTGTTTTTCATCTCTGCCACAGCCTTGTTTGTAAAAGTGATGGCTAGTAAATGTCTAAACTTGTTAGGGTCATTACTTTTAAGAAGTGTAGTGATATATTGCTTTACAAGGCTGTATGTTTTACCAGATCCTGCAGAAGCATTGAGAACAATAAAGCTATTCTTTTCGGTCATAGCACTAATATAGCAAAAGCCACCCATAAAAGGTGGCCTTGTCAAACATCAAACTAATAAAAATATAGACACATATAATACCCCTAAAATGAGTGTCTATATGTGTAAGACCATTATTTTCTAAATAGTTGCGTTAATTTGTTGAGTATTATTACGCTTTCGCGAAAGCGTACACCCATTTATAAGAATTCTATAACACAAAGAATACCTTACTTTATGTAACTTTGTTAAAATCAGAATTGAAGTTTAACCAAAAACGAAAGAGAAATGTCATTTACCTTACCAGAATTACCATATGCAAAAGATGCTCTAGAGCCTAACATTGATGCAAAGACAATGGAGATCCACCACGGAAAACACCACGCTGGATATACTACAAAACTTAACAAAGCCATAGAGGGAACAGACCTTGACGGTAAGACTATAGAAAATATACTTATTAACCTAGATATGTCTAACACTGCTGTGCGTAATAACGGTGGAGGTTTTTATAACCACAGACTTTTTTGGGAAGTAATGTCTCCAGACGGTGGAGGAGAGCCTACGGGTGAACTAGCAGATGCAATAAATGCCGCTTATGGAAACTTTGAGTCTTTTAAAGACAAGTTCTCATCTGCAGCAGGAGGACAGTTTGGTTCAGGATGGGCTTGGCTATGTGTGCACGAAGGAGGAAAAGTTGAGGTTTGCTCAACACCTAATCAAGATAACCCACTTATGCCTAAAGTAGGTTGTGGAGGAACTCCTATCTTAGGACTTGATGTATGGGAGCACGCATACTACCTTAATTACCAAAACAGACGCCCAGATTATGTAAACGCATTTTTTAATGTTATAAACTGGGATAAAGTAAGCGCTCTATATGCTCAGAATAAATAAGCGATAGCCTATATAATTACAAAGGTCCATTCGTTAGAATGGACCTTTTTTTATGTTTTAACTCTCTGAGAGAGTACGCTACTAAAGTTTGTAATGAGGAGTGATAAAAATCTTTTAATAAGAAATTGACTACATCGCTCTAGGTGAAAATTGCGCATAAAAAAAGGCGGAAAGATCCACCTTTTTTTGCCCCAAATCTACCATTAACTTAACCTACTTATGTTATGGCTTTGCTAATATAGGTGTCATTTTTTAAGTATTACTTAATTTTTAGATAAAAAACTCAATTTTTAGACGAAATACACAGTTTTTTAATAATTTAAGGTTTTCTTAAGAAGCTCATTAATAGGCTCTTTCTTTATTTCCTTCTACAAAGTTTATAAAAGCTCTATTAACTACACGGTGTCCACCATTAGTAGGATAGTCTCCGGTAAAATACCAGTCTCCTAGGTTTTCTGGACACGCTTCGTGTAAACTCTCTACGGTTTGGTAAATGATTTCTACTTCTGTTTTTATAGTACTGTCTGTAAGTAGCTGAGCGATTTTTTTAGAAATCTCACGCTGCGTAAATGGTTCATAAATACGCTTTACATAATTCTTAACGTGTTTATCTTTAAGATCTACTTGTTCTTTACACTGTTTGTAAACCTCATCTATAAGACTCTCCTTACCAGTATCTTTAAGAAGCTCTATAGCTGCTCTAAAGGCAATAAAATCTTCAAGTCTCGCCATATCTATACCATAACAATCTGGGTATCGTATTTGAGGAGCACTTGAAACTACTATTATTTTGGCAGGATTTAAACGAGCCATCATTTTGATAATACTCTTTTTAAGAGTGGTACCTCTTACGATACTATCGTCTATAATTACTAGCTTGTCTTCTGGCTTTATTACTCCGTAGGTAACATCATACACGTGAGCTACTAGATCATCGCGACTACTATCTTCTGTAATAAACGTACGAAGCTTTGCATCTTTTATAGCTATCTTCTCAGTACGTAATCGCTGCGATAAAATTTCTGTAAGCTGCGCTTCTGTAAGGTTACCCTTTGCTGCGAGAATTTTTTCTCCCTTTTGTCTGTTAAGCTCATCTTGCGCTGCTTCTACCATCCCATAAAAAGATGTTTCGGCGGTATTAGGTATAAATGAAAAAACAGAGTTTTTTGTGTCGTGATCTATACTTTCTAATACACGAGGCATTAATAAGCGACCTAGCATTTTGCGCTCTTTATAAATCTCGGCATCAGATCCTCTTGAGAAATAAATGCGCTCAAAAGAACACGCTTTTCGCGTAAGCGGTTCTAAAATTTGTTCTACAGTAAGCGTTCCGTTTTTCTTTACAATAACTGCGGCACCTGGATCTAGCTCTTTTACCTCTTCAAAAGGCACGTTAAAGGCGGTTTGTATAACTGGGCGCTCACTTGCTACCACGGCTACCTCGTCATTTTCAAAATAATATGCTGGACGTATACCTGCTGGATCTCTTAGTACAAATGCATCTCCGTGACCTAGAAGTCCTGCCATTGCATAACCCCCATCCCAATCTTTTGAAGCACGGCGTAAAATTTTTGCCACCTTAAGGCGCTCTGCAATTTGAGGGGAGGCTTGTTGTTTATTAAAACCTTCCTTTTTAAGTTTTTTGTAAAGTTTTGCTACTTCATCATCAAGAAAGTGACCTATTTTTTCCATCACTGTGATGGTGTCTGCTTGCTCCTTAGGGTGCTGTCCTAATGAAACGAGCTTGTTAAAAAGCTTGTTTACATTAGTCATATTAAAATTACCAGCAACTATGAGGTTACGGTGCATCCAGTTGTTTTGACGCAAGAAAGGGTGTACACTCTCTACACTGTTTTTTCCAAAGGTCCCATAACGCACGTGACCTAATAGTAGCTCACCTATGTAAGGGACATTACTTTTTTGCCAGGCTACGTCATCCTTTTTATCTGGATTTGCCGTCATAAGGGTATTGATACGCCCATTAATCTCTGCAAAAATATCTTGTATGGGTTGTTGTGCCGTAGAGCGCTGTCTTGAGATGTAACGCTCACCCGGAGCAACATCTAGTTTTATACTGGCAAAACCAGCTCCGTCTTGACCACGGTTGTGCTGTTTTTCCATCATAAGGTACATCTTGTTTACACCGTAAAAAGCGGTACCGTATTTTTCTTTATAAAATTCTAGTGGTTTTTTTAGTCTTATTACTGCAATACCACATTCGTGCTTAATAGCGTCACTCATAGCTTTATAAAACAAAAGCGCTCCAAAAATTTGGAGCGCAGGATTTAGTCGTTTATGTTTATGTCAAATTGAACAAGTTGTTTAAACTGATGCAATCTTTCTTTTATTTCTTCTGGTGTCACAGATTGTAATCGCTCTGTTCCAAATTTTTCTACAGTAAAGGATGCTAGACAAGAGCCATATATAAGAGCCGTCTTCATTGTTTCAAAAGAAGTGTCTCCTGCTTGTGCAATATAACCTGCAAATCCTCCTGCAAAGGTGTCTCCAGCTCCCGTAGGGTCAAAAACATCTGCTAGTGGTAATGCTGGTGCAAAAAACATTTTATCTCCTTCAAAGATAAGTGCTCCGTGCTCACCTTTCTTAATGACTACATACTTAGGTCCCATCTCGTGAATCTTCTTTGCAGCAGTCACAAGAGAGTACTCACCGCTCAACTGGCGTGCTTCCTCGTCATTTATAGTAATAACATCTACTTTTTTGAGCGTAGTTTTAAGCTCATCAAGCGCGATATCCATCCAGAAGTTCATTGTGTCTAGTATCACAAGCTTAGGCTTTACATCCATTTGCTCGATAACACTAAGCTGTACTTGTGGTTGCAAGTTACCTAGCATTACAATAGGTGCTTCCTTGTGCGATGCAGGAACCTTAGGAGAAAAATCTGCTAGTACATTAAGCTCTGTTGCTAGTGTATCTCTAGAGTTCATATCATTATGATATTTACCACTCCAGAAAAATGTTTTACCACCTTTTACAACCTCTATACCGTCTGTGTTAATACCTCTCTCTGCAAGAAAATCAAGATACTCTTGAGGGAAGTCATCACCTACTACGGCTACGATGGCTGGATCAACATTATCAAACTGTGCCGCAGCAAGTCCTATATAAGGAGAAGCTCCCCCAATAATTTTATCTGTTTTTCCAAAAGGTGTTTCTATAGCATCAAAAGCGCAAGAACCAACTATAACCAATTTACTCATCTATAATTTTTGTGCAAATATACGGTTTTGAATGTTTGACAACTCAACTTTAAGGAGACCGCTTTCGCGAAAATTTTAAATTAAATTATACAAATAAACTGGCAATAAAACTTTTTTAAGCATCCCAGTTTCTTATAACCAGCGTGGTAAGAAAAGCCGAAATTGCTATCGTATATATTCTCTTTTTTTCTGTCTTCATAATCATACTTATTTCCTTCCAAAATCTGCTGGGATTTCTCCCCAGGCTTTGGTTTCCCATTTTACGATGGTGGTTGTGTAGGTGTTTGTTTTAAGCCACTGCTCTGCCCGTGTGATGAGGTCAAAAACATCTTTGTTTTTTTGACTTTGTTTGAGGTTAGTCTTGCAATGCTTCTTTTTTACCCAGCCTATTGCTATACGGGAGTCACTATATATAAGACGGTCGCTACCTATCTTTTTTAAGTAGGCCAGCCCGTGTACAAGGGCTAGAAACTCTCCTATATTATTAGTCCCTTGTTTAAAAGGACCTTGGTGAAAGAGTTGCTTTACTGTCTGAGTATCTACCCCACGATATTCCATCACGCCTGGGTTACCAGAGCTTGCCGCATCTACCGCTATAGAGTAGAGGTTAGGCTCGCCGTATGTTGCTTTTTCTTCGGCGGTGAGTACTTTTTTCTTTTTTGAGGAGCCTTTAAAGTCATTATAGTCTCCATTGTAAGCGGTTTTTGCTTTAGCAAAGGTGTCAAAACTCTTGTATTTTGCCCCAGCATAACCGGTAATCATTGCCTTGCAATCTTTCCAAGATGTATAGATTCCAGGCTTTTTACCCTCCCAGACCACGTAGAATTTTTCTTTTTTTGCCATCTCTCTAAGATAAGAACTTTGCGATTACCTCTGGAAAGTGCGTGTATTCTAGCTGGTGTATTTTTTTGGCAATTGCTTCTGGGGTGTCTTCTGGAGTGACTTCAACTTTGGCTTGAAATAAGAAATCTCCCTTATCATACTCGGGTGTTACCTTGTGTATGGTGATGCCTGTGTGAATTTTTTGAGTGGGATTCTTAAGGTACTCCGCTTTCGCGAAAGCGTAAACAGCCTCGTGCACATTCATACCGTACATCCCTTTACCGCCAAAGTTAGGTAGCAACGCAGGATGTATATTTATGACCTTATCTGGAAATGCCGAAATGATTTTTTCTGGAAAAAGCCATAAAAAACCAGCAAGAACGATAAGATCTGGCTTTGTTGCAGTGAGTAAATGCAGTACATCATCACTTTTATAAAAAGCTTTTCTGTTAAAACTTAATGCGGGTACATCCAGTTTTGTGGCGCGTTCTAAAACTTTGGCACGCGGGTTGTTAGTAAGTACTTGCACGACTTGTGCATCCGTACGATCCCGAAAATACTCTATAATACGCTGGGCATTTGTACCGTTACCCGAGGCAAAAATCACAATTCGTTTCATTTTTCTTGTTGCTGTTGTGGGTGCGAAATAAAGAAATATTAGTAACTATTTGAAGGTTATAGAAAGGAACTTATTTTATATTTCCGTAAATTACCTTCACATTTTTGAGTTGCAAACTTGTTTAACCGTAAAGTTTGTTATTTTTGCGACTTAAATAAAAATTTAAATTAGAAAATTATGTCAGACATTGCATCAAGAGTAAAAGCGATTATCGTAGACAAATTAGGAGTAGACGAAAACGAAGTTGTAACTGAAGCAAGCTTCACAAACGACCTAGGCGCTGATTCACTAGACACAGTGGAACTCATTATGGAGTTTGAAAAGGAATTTGATATCCAGATTCCAGATGATCAAGCAGAAAATATTGCGACCGTAGGTCAAGCAGTATCTTATATAGAAGAGGCTAAATAAGTCCCTACATATGGAGTTAAAGCGAGTAGTAGTTACCGGACTTGGTGCACTTACCCCGATAGGAAATAATATTCAGGAATACTGGGAAGGACTTTCTACAGGGAAAAGCGGGTGCGCGCCCATCACCTATTTTGATGCAGAAAAGTTTAAAACGAGGTTTGCTTGTGAACTTAAAAACTTTAATGCTCTCGACTTCTTTGATAGGAAAGAAGCTCGTAAGCTAGACAGATTTGCTCAGTACGCATTGGTAGCCTCAGATGAGGCTATCAATGATGCGGGCATAGACCTTGACTCGGTTGATAAATTTAGAGTTGGGGTTATATGGGGAGCCGGTATAGGTGGTCTGGAAACTTTTCAGAACGAAGTGCTTAATTTTGGCGCTGGAGACGGTACCCCGAGGTTCAACCCATTCTTTATCCCAAAAATGATTGCAGATATTGCTCCTGGTAATATCTCTATCAAGCACGGTTTTATGGGACCTAATTATACGACGGTCTCTGCCTGTGCATCTTCTGCAAATGCGATGATAGATGCTCTAAACTATATACGTTTAGGTCATTGTGATGTTATCGTAACTGGAGGAAGTGAAGCTGCTGTAACACCAGCAGGTATGGGAGGTTTTAATGCGATGCACGCCCTATCTACAAGAAATGAAGATATGGAGACGGCTTCTAGACCCTTTGATGCGACCAGAGATGGTTTTGTACTAGGTGAAGGAGCAGGCGCATTAATACTAGAAGAATATGAACACGCAAAAGCACGTGGCGCAAAAATTTATGCAGAGGTTCTAGGTGGAGGTATGTCTAGTGATGCTTATCATATGACAGCACCACATCCAGACGGTATAGGTGTAGAGCGAGTGATGCTTAATTGTTTACGCGATGCAGGACTAAGTCCTCAAGATGTAGACCATATTAACACCCACGGTACATCAACACCTCTTGGAGATGTTGCAGAGCTTAAGGCTATTTCTAAAGTTTTTGGTGAGCACGCCGCACATATTAATATTAACTCTACAAAGTCTATGACTGGTCACCTTCTAGGTGCAGCTGGAGCTATAGAGTCTATTGCTGCTATCCTTGCGATGCAACATAGCCTTGTACCTCCTACCATTAATCATACTACAGTAGATGAAAATATAGATCCATCTTTTAATCTTACGCTTAACAAAGCGCAAGAAAAAGAAGTAAATGTTGCAATGAGCAATACCTTCGGTTTTGGAGGTCACAATGCTTGTGTACTATTTAAAAAACTAGACGCTTAATATATAGATGAGTGCGTTTAAAAAAATATTTAACTCTCGTTCTGAAAAGGACGGGAGTTTTTTTATGCGTATGCAATCTATTATAGGTTTTAAACCTAAAAATATAGCGTTTTATGAAAAAGCCTTTACACATAGATCCCTTGGCTTAAAAAAGGAGGATGGAAATCCTCTCAACTATGAGAGACTAGAGTTTTTAGGAGATGCTATGCTAGGTTCTGTCATTGCTGCGCACCTTTTTAATGAAGTACAAGGAGGTAATGAAGGTTATCTCACAAAAATGCGATCTAAAGTAGTAAGTCGTAAACATCTCAATGAGCTAGGTCGTGATCTTAACTTGGTGAGATATGTAAAAGCCAGTATACCTATAGAAAATTTTGGAGCAAATATACACGGCAACCTTTTTGAAGCATTAGTAGGGGCTATATATCTAGATAGAGGTTATCGCTATTGTGAGAAGTTTATAGCAAAGCGAGTAGTAGAACCTTATGTCGATATCGAAAAGCTAGAAGGGCGAATTATTAGTTATAAGAGCGTTCTTATAGAATGGTGCCAGAAAGAAAAGCACACATTTAAGTTTGAAACTTTTGAAGACACAGGTCAAGATGCTGTAAAACACTTTGGAGTGCGTTTACGTATAGATGGAGAGGTTGTCGCAAAAGCACGAGCTACAAGTAAGAAAAAAGCCGAAGAAATTGCTTCTAAACGTGCATTTTATGCATATCAACGAGAAATTCAATCTCTGTAGGGTATAATTCCTAAATCATTTCACTACATTAGCACCGTAATCATCTTTGTGCTAGTAGATTAAGTTGTAGGGCAGTAATGCTCATAGTTATGTCAGTGAAGTTTCCTAAGAAATATTATCTTGTTTTTACAATACTTGCGCTGGTAACAGCACTTGCCCTATACTGGGTTACCTCAAGCATTACTAGGCAAAGAGAAGAAACACGCTACATACAACTAGATCGAGCAAATAAAAGAGCAGCCTTTGAGCTACAAAGCTCCTTAAACACTTACGCAGCCCTCGTTTCGGGAATCAAGGCGTATGTAGAGATAACAGATGGTCAATATTTAAAAGAGGAAGACATTAAGTACCTCTTAGATATGCAGCTTAGAGATCTATCTATTCCACCACCTTTTAGCATCTCATACTTAGACACAAATCATATTTTTCAGTTTGATTTTACAATGAGAGAGACTGCTCTAGAGAACCTAGAGGGAACGTCACTAGAAAAAATTATAGGAAAATCAGGCATAACTAGAATGGATACCTTGATGCGTAGTCGTAACTTTTATGCATCTAATCCAACAAATTTAATTGAAGGTTTTGTGGGCTTACCACTAGGTTTTGGTATTCTAGATAATACTAATAAACCTATAGGGTATATTACAACCGTAGCAGAGTTTGCACCTATTGTAGATCGTGTCTATAAAAACGTAAATAAGGCTGACTTTGTTTATAGATTTCAAGCCGGAAATGGAAATTACTTTGACAGGGCAAAATCTTATAACGGACAGAAATGCTATGCAAAGACAGAAGATCCAGAATATTTTAAAAACTTTAATATTCCAGATGAGTTATATGTGTCAACCACAGTAAATTTTTACAATAAAAAATTTATAGTAAGTACAGCATATAAACGTCCACAAGAGGCTAGTATGACAATGTTTGTAACCTCTTTAATATGGTACTTAGCCATATTAGGCTTTATGTTGTTTTTAATTATACAGTTTTACGTCTATGAGCGTAAGGATAAAATGATTGCAGCTCAAAATAAACGTCTCTCAGAGTTAGTTGCTACAAAGAACAAGTTTTTCTCTATAGTCGCGCACGATTTAAGAAGTCCACTTTCTTCCGTGATAAACTTTTTAGATGTTTTAAAAGAAGAAGAGTTTAAAAGCAAGCAAACCGCAGCGATTATAGACTCACTAGAAGATTCTAGTCGCAACAGCATATCTTTACTAGATAACTTGCTCAAATGGTCAAGGCTAGAAACAGGTCAAATAAAGTTTGAACCCATACCACTAGACATACTTGCTATCACTAAAGATCAAATAAAAGTTTACAGCAATAATCTCCAGCAAAAAGGAATAAACGTGCGCTTAGAATCTAGTTTTAAGGGTAAAGTTACGGGTGATAAAAATATGATTGCAACTGTAATACGAAATCTATTATCTAATGCGATCAAATTTTCAAAAGACAATGATATTATTGTAATAGAGTTTTCAAAAACAGAAAAAGATTTTACATTTAGTATAGAAGATAATGGAGTAGGTATGACAGATGTCTATCGTAAGAAATTATTTAGCCTCACAGAAACTACCATTCAAAAAGGAACCCGTAATGAAAAAGGATCTGGACTTGGGCTTATACTTTGTAATGAGTTTATCAAAACACATAATGGGTACTTAAGTATAGAATCTGAGCAGGGTAAAGGAACCATCGCAACGTTTACGCTACCTTTAACAACATAAAAAAATACCTTAATCTAACGAAAACGTTTACGTAAGTTTTACATACCTCCCCCTTAGCTTTAGATGCTTCTTTGTATCTTTCTCACTTGCTTTATTACTATGGGAATGTATAAAATTCTTTTAGAAGATTCCATTGGTTATGACTTTACGCTCATAGCCATACACGGTTCATTAGAGCCATATTACTTAGCATATTTACTTAATAAAAACTTAGATGTTCGTCTAGCAAGAACTTGTGAAGACCTCTTATTAACACAATATGAAAGTACAGCAAGATATCCTTGTTTTGAATTTAATGATAAGCAACAGTATATAGACTACTATGTGCTCTCAAACAAGTCTAAGGTGGCGGTAAGTCAAAACCTTTCTCAAGGCTTATTTGAGTCACAACAGAGCCTTAAAACGGCTTATTTTATACCAGAGCTACCACAAGTAGACTATTTTATAAAAGTAATTGAGGATGGTAACGCTTTCGCGAAAGCAAAAACCTTAAAAACCTTAAACCAAATACCGCAAATCGTTACGGCATATGACGTAGACGTAAGCACATTAAAAAATAAAGAACACTTAATTTTTGAATAATGTCGAAAAGAAAAAAAACCAAAATTGTTGCAACCTTAGGGCCAGCAACTAGCAAGAGAGAAGTTTTACTCGATATGATGAATGCCGGGGTAGATGTTTTCCGTATCAATTTTTCGCACGCAGATTATGAAGACGTTAAGGAGCGCGTTGCAATGATACGTGAACTCAGTGAAGAGACAGGTTTTAACACCTCTATCCTTGCAGATTTACAGGGACCTAAGCTTAGGGTAGGTAAAATGAAAGAAGAGGTAATCGTAAACCCGGGAGACATCATTACCTTCTCTACCGAAAAAGAATTTGAAGGAACAAAGGAGCGCGTTTATATGAACTATAAGCAGTTCCCTAGAGATGTTAAACCTGGTGAACGCATACTGCTTGATGATGGAAAACTAATGTTTGAAGTTGTAAAGACAGATGGAAAAACTGAGGTCGAAGCAAAAGTTATACAAGGAGGGCCGCTACGTTCTAAAAAAGGGGTAAACCTACCTAATACAGATATATCACTACCAGCACTTACAAAAAAGGATGTAAAAGATGCCATTTTTGCGCTAGGGCTTAAAGTAGACTGGATGGCACTTTCTTTTGTACGCCACGCCGAAGATTTACAGCAATTACAAAAACTTATTAAAGAGCACTCAGATCATAAAGTGCCTATTATTGCAAAAATAGAGAAGCCAGAGGCTGTAGAAAATATAGATAAGATTGTGGCTTACTGTGATGCTCTTATGGTGGCTCGTGGCGATCTAGGAGTAGAGATACCAGCACACGAAGTACCACTTGTACAAAAGCAATTAGTACTAAGAGCAAAAAAGGCAAGAATACCAGTAATCATAGCAACCCAAATGATGGAAACTATGATCTCTAGTCTCACACCTACTCGTGCAGAAGTAAATGATGTAGCAAACTCTGTAATGGATGGAGCAGATGCAGTGATGCTATCTGGAGAGACATCTGTAGGGAAGTACCCAGTACAAGTAATAGAAAAAATGGCGTCTATATGTCGTAATGTAGAAGATTCAGATTTAATAAAAGTGCCACAAGCACCACCACACATTAAGACTAAACGTTACATTACAAAAGCAATATGTTACCACGCTGCTCATATGGCAGATGAGATAGATGCAAAAGCGATTACAACACTTACTAATAGTGGGTATACTGCTTTCCAAATTTCGGCGTGGAGACCGTCTTCACATATACTTGTTTTTACATCTAACAAGCGCATACTTACACAACTCAACTTGCTTTGGGGGGTAAAAGCATTATTTTATGACAAGTTTGTAAGCACAGATGAAACTGTAGAAGATATAAGACAGCTTGCCTTAAACACAGAACTAGTAGGTAAGGGAGATATGCTCATTAATCTTGTAGCAATGCCACTACTAGAAAAAGGAATGGTAAACACACTACGAGTTTCTGAAGTGTAAAACAATTGAAATTATAGAATTAAAAAAAGGAGCTTGAAAAGCTCCTTTTTTAATCAATATGGACAACAAGATTTTACTTTGACTCTTCTACCTCAGTAATGAGAAAGCCATTTTTTGTTTTAGTTATTATCACTGTGCGCTTATAGTTTTTAAGCTTATATGCATAAGATAGGTTCTGTAATTCTCCTTTTGAGCTTACATTAAGTGTAAGTTCATCTGTAAGTGTTCGCTCCCTCTTTTCTTTATTTAAAATTGTTACTGTACCCTTGGTGTTAAAATCGGGCTGAATATTTTTCGGTAAGTTAAAGAGGCGCTGTGCTATCTTATAGGTTTCTTTCCAGTCTCTTGCTGGAAGTTCTATTGAGGTAGTCATACCGTAATCTTCTCCTTTATTATGGGCTTTTGTAATTACATCTACCTTGTGCTCAGTTGTGCTTATGCGTTTTGCATAATCTTTTATAGTCTCACTAGGTTGTGGTGGTGCTAGGGTAGTGAGATACCCGTTAAAGGCAAAGCCAGTAGCTCCTTGATAACTTACTTCAATCATTTCTCCAGTAATGCCACCTAGTGTCATAGCTGTATGCTCTGGAGAACTTAGATGCTTTACTTGAGCACCATAAGGAAGCACAAGTAGCTTTTTTGACTTGAGATTAGTGCCAGAGCGCAGAGATAAACCAGAGCTTGCAGTTACATAATAATAAGTTTCAGTAGCCTTTTCACTGGGGTTTATAATTGCGGCGAGATCACTATTAGTTTGTGCTTCTTCTATGTCTGTTTTAGAATTACAGCTAGAGAATGATGCAACAAGAATAAGGGAAAGTGCGATGACGTGGTTTTTCATAATTGATGATTTTGAGTTAAACAATGTATCAAGAGAAACCACGATACGTGCCACAAATTACCGTACTATCGTTAAAAAAATGATAAATGTGTGACAACGCTTAGCCCTTGCTATTATTGTCTTAGCACGATTTAAAATTCAAAACCAAGATTAATAAACCACTCACTACTCTTTATTTCTGGACTGTAAGTATACTTTATAATTATAGGTCCTAGTAGCGTCTCTGCGCCATAACCTAAGGAGTATCCAGAATACTCTGGTGGAGGTAACCACGACTTAGTACTGTCAAAAAGGTCATACCCTACATTTGCAAAATTTGCAGAGGCATTGATGTGATTTTTTGGGAAAACTTCATAATCTATATCAATAGTGGCCTTAACATAACTGTCGCCTAGTATGCTTAAGTAATCATATCCTAAGAAAGGGATAATGTTATTTATTCGTTTTGCACCATAACCTCCTAGCGCAAAATCTAGCGATCTGTTATCTGTGCCACCTACTTTAAACCCGCCAGCGGTTTCTATAGTTGTGGTTATGCGATCTGTAATACTTGCGGCATACATAAATCTTGCATTTGCAATTCCAAACTCACTAAAATTATTATTGTAGTCTGAAGAGAATAAGTATACATCAAAATCTGCATCAAATAGAATTCCAGAGTTAGGAAAATACTTGTTGTCTAGTGAGTCATACTTGAGTTGAGAATAGGCACCACCCATATGACTTTTATCAAAAATTACTGCCGTCTCGCCATCTGTAGTAGGAAGCACAGTCTCTGTCTCTATATCAAGAAATTTATGTTGTAAGCCTATATTAAAAGAGAACTGTTTTGCAAGAATGGTCTGTAAATATATTTTATTTGAAACATCTTGATAACCTAGGTTAACTCGGTTAATGCCCTCTAATGAAACACCATCTGTCGCGTCAAAAAGCCGTGCGTTTACCCCCTTTTCAAAAGAGGTATATGAAGACTTAAGACCTACACTCCAGTAAAAACCTTTGTCTATATAATAATCAAAATTGTATCTAATATTATCACCAAGTATAAGATCAAAAGACGCCACATCATTTTTAAATAGCACTCTCTTTTTTGTAAAATTTACTAGACCTGCCGTACGATATAGATCATCATAATGTAAAGCGAGACGTAGTGATTGTGTGCTTTTTGATTCTTGTAGTTCTAGATGTAATACTCTTCCATCTTCTACCTTTTGTAAACGGTGGCCTATTTTTTCAAAATTTTCGGTGGCAGAGAGGTTATTAAGCCCATTATAAAAAGCTTCATAAGATAGCTTTACCGGTGGTGTGAGTTTAAGTTTTCCTAAAACATACGCTCTTGTGTATTTTTCATTTCCGGAAATAGTAACTGTGGCAATTTGTATCGAGTCTTGTGGAGAGGTTTTTATACGCTTTCGCGAAAGCGGTCTTTGCCTCATTGCTAGTTTTTGTAGGGCTGGAAACTGCTCCTTTGCCTTATTCTCACCTAAGTCTATTATGGTGCTACCTTCGTCAAAAGAAACAACAGAGTACTTGTCTATCGCAGGTCTAATGTAAACGTCTGTTTCTTTTCTTTTAGTTTCCATCGCTTTTGCGGTACGATAGTTATTTATTTGTAACAGTACCTCTGTAGCAGATGTAAGGTTGTCTCTTGATTTTAAAGTGTCTTGTACATCCACACCTATAATCACTTCCATACCTTTTGCACGTAGTTCTTCAATGGGGTAATTATTTGTCACCCCACCATCTATTAATAGTTTATCGTTTAATAACACTGGGCTAAAAAGAGAAGGCAGTGCACCACTTGCACTTAGTGCTTCTGGTAGATAACCATTTTCTAGTACAACCTGCTCACCATTTTCTACATCTGTAGCGATGCATAAAAAGGGGATAGGTAATTTTCTAAAATCTGTCAAGTCAGATACGTGATCAAGGTTCTTAACGAGAAGGTTGTAGGTGTTTTGTCCCTTACTGAGCGAGCTAGGTAGGGAGATCTTAAAATTGTCAAAAGGGAGTGTGATTGCATATCGCTCATCATCGTGACGCTCATAAGGGGTTTTTGCACGGCGAGGTAAATTATCTTGTATGATATTGTCAAAATTTACCGCAGTAAAAATAGAATCTAGTTGCTGGGCATTATAACCAGATGCATAAAGACCTCCTACTATGGCTCCCATACTTGTGCCAGCAATATAATCTACACGCACACCTGCATCTTCTATAGCTTTAAGAACGCCTATATGGGCAAGTCCTTTTGCTCCACCACCACTTAATACAAGACCTACCTTTACATCCTCTTTTGCTATATCTTGCGCATAGATAGGTATGGCTAGTAGCGTTATTGCGATGAGGAGGAGTTTTCTCATTGTTTTACGTGATAGTGATTATAGATAATAGTTGCTTTTGCTGGGCCTATTACCTCGGTTAGACTCTTTTTTGAAGCCGCCTTTACCTTTGATACAGATCTATAGTGCTTGAGTAAATCTACAATGGTTTTTTCGCCTATACCTCTTATGGTATCTAGCTCTGTTCCTAGAGCAGCATTACTACGCTGGTTGCGATGAAAGGTGATGCCAAAACGGTGTGCCTCGTTACGTAGGTGCTGTATGATTTTAAGTGTTTCACTCTTCTTGTCTAGATATAAAGGTATACTATCTCCCGGATAAAATAATTCTTCTAGCCTTTTTGCAATACCTATAATGGCTATTTTACCACGCAAGCCTAAGTCGTCAAGTGCTTTTACACCGCTTGATAGTTGTCCTTTACCCCCATCTACTATAATGAGTTGAGGTAGAGGTTCTCCTTCATTGAGCAAGCGTTTATACCTTCTAAAGACCACCTCTTCCATACTTGCAAAATCATCTGGACCCTCAACAGTTTTTATATTAAACTTACGGTAGTCACTCTTACTGGGCTTACCGTTTTTGAACACCACGCAAGCGGCTACGGGATTTGTACCTTGTATGTTTGAGTTGTCAAAACACTCTATGTGTCTAGGCTCTACATTAAGACGTAAGTCTGCCTTCATTTGTGCCATAATTCTATTAGTATGGCGATCTGGATCTACAATCTTAGTTTGTTTAAAACGCTCCATACGGTAGTATTTTGCGTTGCGCTCAGAGAGTTCTAGTATTCGCTTTTTGTCACCTAGCTTGGGCACGGTGATTTTAAATCTATCACCCAGGTTTACCTCAAAAGGAACATATATCTCTCTTGAGTTATGATCAAAGCGTTGTTGTATTTCTATGATACCTAGTTCTAGTAATTCTTTATCTGTTTCGTCTAGTTGTTTTTTGAGTTCTAAGGTGTGTGATTTTATGATGGCACCGTGGCTTATCTGTAAGAAGTTTACATACCCATATCCCTCATCGCTTATGATTGAGAACACATCAACATTACTAATTTTTGGGTTTACAACCGTACTCTTAGATTGATAGCCTTCCAGTATGTCTAGTTTTTCTTTAATGCGCTGTGCATCTTCAAACTCCATAGCTGCGGCGTGGGCTTTCATTTTTTCGCGAAAGCGTGTTAACGAGTCTTTAAAATCTCCTTTTACAATCTGACGTATATGCTCTATATGCTCGTGATATTCTTGCTCAGACTGCTTTGCCTCACAAGGCCCCTCGCAATTACCTAGATGATACTCAAGACAGACCTTAAATTTACCTGCGTCTACTTTTTCTTTAGAAAGGTCATAATTACAAGTGCGTAGTTTATAAAGACTTTTTATCAAATCTAGTAGCGTGCGCACGGTTTTCATACTCGTGTATGGGCCAAAGTACTCACTACCATCCTTAATTAATCTACGCGTAGGAAACACTCTGGGGAAGCGCTCATTTTTAATACATATCCACGGGTAGCTTTTATCATCTTTAAGCAAGACATTATATCGCGGCTGGTACTCTTTTATAAGGCTGTTTTCCAGAAGGAGCGCATCTGTTTCGGTCTCTACGACGATGTGTTTCATCTCGTAAATTTTCTTGACCATTGTGCGTATACGCCCGTTATCGTGTGTTTTGTTAAAGTAAGATAACACACGTTTTTTGAGGTTTTTTGCCTTACCTACGTATAGTAGTTTTTCGTTCTTGTCGTAATACTGGTAAATCCCCGGACTGGTAGGGAGTGTTTTGAGTTGAAGTTCTATTGGAGCAGCAGGCATACCCAAAGATAGTATATGATGGGGATTACGCTTTCGCGAAAGCGTAAAAAATCACGTTAAATTCTACTTAAAGAAAGCGCATATTTTATACCTTGCTATCGTATGCCAAAACGTATTATAGGTCGCACAGACAAAGTAGACTTCCCATTATTAGGGCTTCAAGATATCGATGTAAAAATTGATACGGGAGCCTATACCTCATCCATACACTGTCACAACATTGTAGAGGCAAAGGATAGTCTTATTTGTACTTTTTTTGATAAAAAGCATCCATTGTACAACGGGCAGGTAATGACCTTTAGCGATTATGATATTGCTGCAGTGCGCAGTAGTAATGGCGAGATACAGTATCGCTATGAGGTGCAAAGCCAGATTACCGTATATGGTAAAACGTATAAAATATCACTTACCTTAACCTCTAGGGAAGATATGCGTTTTCCTGTACTTTTAGGTCGTAAGTTCCTTACCAATAAATTCATAGTAGATACTTCACTTACAGACGTATCTTATAATCTCAAAAAAAATGAATCTAAAGATTTTATCTCGTAATCCTAATTTATATAGTACGGCTAGGCTACAAGAAGCTGGTCTCAAAAGAGGTCACAGTGTAGAGGTCATAGACCCTCTTAAGTGTGATCTTATTATAGAGAAGAAAAACCCTACGGTATTCTATAAAAATAGAACCCTTGAGACTGCAGATGCTGTCATACCACGCATAGGGGCGTCAATTACCTTTTATGGGACGGCCGTTGTGAGACAGTTTGAGATGATGAATACTTTTACCACCACCACATCACAAGCCTTGGTGCGCAGTAGAGACAAGCTGCGCAGTTTACAGATATTATCTAGATCAAAACTAGGTTTACCTAAAACTGTTTTTACAAACTACTCTCGTGATGTAGAGGAGATGATTGCTCACGTAGGTGGAGCACCCCTTATTATAAAATTACTAGAAGGAACCCAAGGGCTAGGTGTTGTACTTGCAGAGACTAAAAATGCTGCCGAGTCTGTGATAGAAGCTTTTAATGGACTTGAGGCCCGAGTGATTGTGCAAGAATTTATAAAAGAAGCAAAAGGAGCAGATATTAGAGCCTTTGTAGTAGATGGCCAGATAGTAGGTGCTATGAAGCGACAGGGTAAAGAAGGAGAGTTTAGATCTAACCTACATCGTGGCGGTACGGCAGAGATTATTACCCTTTCTGACGAAGAAGAAAATGCAGCCATAAAGGCAGCAAAAGCTATGGGACTAGGAGTTGCCGGGGTAGATATGCTACAAAGTGAGCGAGGCCCACTCATATTAGAGGTAAACTCATCACCAGGCCTTGAGGGCATAGAGAAAGCAACAGGAAAAGATATTGCAAAGACAATCATACGCTACATAGAGCGTAGTATATAATTAACAGAAGCATTTGGCACAAATAGATGAACATAACGTTCTCACCATACTAGGTGAGCAAATCTTACCAGGTAAGAGCGCAACGGTAAATTTTAATATTGCAAAGTTGTACACGGCATCCTCTGTTGAGGTGCCTATTATAATAGAAAGGGCGGTAGAGCCTGGCCCCGTCATATTAATCACCTCGGGGATACACGGTGACGAGATAAATGGAGTAGAGATAGTGCGCCAGCTTATCGCAAAGAAAATCAATAGGCCTAAAATAGGGACTATAATCTGCGTGCCTGTCGTAAATATCTTTGGTTTTTTAGATATGAAACGGGCTTTTCCAGATGGGAGAGACCTCAATAGAGTTTTTCCTGGTAACCCTAGAGGGTCACTTGCTAGTAGGTTTGCTTACCAGTTTGTAAAGAAAATTTTACCCGTAGCAGATCTTTGTCTTGACTTTCATACTGGAGGTGCCTCTCGTTTTAACGTAGCACAAGTGCGTATAGATCCCCTAGATGTAAACTCTATGAAGTATGCAACTATCTTTAATGCGCCATTTACCTTACATTCTAAAGTAATCTCAAAGTCATATCGCGCTACGTGCTCAAGAATGAATAAATCTACCATTCTCTTTGAGGGAGGTAAATCTAAAGTAAGCGATAAGGAAATAGCCCGCGAGGGAGTATATGGTACAATGCGAGTTTTAAGCCATCTAGAGATGCTTGGTGATACGTTTACAGTGCCAGAAGCACCAGAACCATCAGTACTTGTAGAGAGCACTCGCTGGATGCGAGCAAAATACTCAGGCTTATTACATACAAAAGTTATTTGCGGCGAGCGACTTGAAGAAGGGCAACACATTGCAACCATTACAGATCCCTATGGGAAATTTAGGCACGTGGTGAAAGCAAAAAATGAGGGCTATGTCATAAATGTAAACGAGGCTTCGCTCGTTTACCAAGGTGATGCTATTTTTAATATCTCTAGAGACCACAATGAAGACCAAGATGAAGCAGGAGCTGAGGAAGAAGTATAAAGATTTACGCAATACCTTAACTACAGACGAGCAGGATGAGCTCAGTCTTAAAATTGCAAACCAAGCTTTGAGTCTTGATATATGGAATCACGACTTTTATCACATCTTTTTACCTATAGAACGCTTACGCGAAATTAACACAGAGTTTCTATTATCCATTTTAGGAGGTAAAGACAAGAATATTGTACTCTCGTCATCAAATTTTAACGACAATACGATGAAGCATTATTTGCTTACAGACAACACAAAGCTTGTTGTAAATAAGTATAGTATTCCAGAACCAGCTGGCGGTATTGAAATACCTGTAAAAAATATAGACGTTGTTTTTATACCTCTACTAGCTTATGACCAAGAAGGTAATAGGGTGGGCTACGGCAAGGGATTTTATGATCGCTTTTTATCTCAATGTAAGAGTGATGTGGTAAAAGTGGGACTTAGTTTTTTTGAACCAGAAGAAGAGATAATCGCAAAAAACAGTCAAGACATTGCGCTAAATAGCTGTATTACACCGAAAAAGGTGTATCATTTTTAGGCCTTTTTGATTTATTTGTTATATTCATAATCCCAAATCATATTTATGAATATAACTGCCTTTACAATGAAGAGAAGGAGAGATTCTCACACC
This sequence comes from uncultured Dokdonia sp., assembly GCF_947496725.1. Lineage (GTDB taxonomy): Bacteria > Bacteroidota > Bacteroidia > Flavobacteriales > Flavobacteriaceae > Dokdonia. The sequence continues at coordinate 352,959 of NZ_CANMDS010000002.1, read as the reverse complement.
CACTCATCACCTATGGAAAAGTCTGATCAGTTTTCTATTGATAAATTTTACTATCAAGAAATTTCTGCCTTAACTGAGGCTGGCGGCTGGAGTGTAGATTTTAAAAACAAAACAAGTCATTTTGACCATCAAGCTCGCATTATTCTTGATGTTCCTAAAGATTATGTGCCCACGCTAAGATCTGGATATACATTTTATGCAGAAGAGCATCTAGATCGAGCAACAGAGTTCTTTTTTGGCTGTGCAGAGGGGAAACCATTCTCTACAGAAATAAAAATGCAAACTTATAACGGAGAGATTTTCTGGGCGATTGCAAAAGGAAAACCGCTTAGAGATGAATCTGGAGAGATTATAGGGATACGAGGCGTTTTTAGAAAAATAGATGAACAAAAGAAAAGAGAGCAGCAACTCAAGCAATCCCTTAAGCTCATAGAGGGACATAACTCTAGGCTCTATGATTTTGCACATATAATATCCCATAATTTAAGGTCACAGGTAAGCAATTTACAAATGTGCTCTGCCTTAATGGATAAAAGTAATCTTACCAATGAGCAAATTGAGCTTGTAGATAATTTTGAAAAAATAGGTAACAGCCTAGACGTAACATTACAGCACCTCAATAAGATTGTAAGTGTTCATAATATCTCAAGTACAAAGCTGGAGCCAGTAGTAATAAAAGAAGTGTATGACCGTGTAGTCGCAGGTCTTAGTCAAGACATAAGGTCTAGTAGGGCTATTATGTATACAGAATTTTCTGAAGTAGAAGAGGTGATGTATATAGAGGCTTACTTAGAGAGTATATTACAAAACTTGATAACTAATGCACTGCGATATAAACACCCAGATCGTGATCCAGAGATAACTGTCTTTGCTTATGAAGAAAATGGCAAGAAATACCTTATGGTACGCGATAATGGTTTAGGTATAGATCTAGACAAGCACGGCAAAGATCTTTTTAAATTATATAAAACCTTCCACGGTAATAAGGATGCCTTGGGCTTAGGGCTATTTCTCACACGTAATGAAGTCCAAGCAATGGGCGGTGATATCACGGTAGAAAGCAAACTAGGTAAAGGTTCAAAATTTATTGTTACATTACAGTAGATTATAGTTAACTCCCCCAAATAGACATATGAACTACCCTATAAAACTAGCTTGTCTCATAGATGACGATGATATGTACGTGAGCCTACTTACAAAGCTCATAGACATACGTAAACTAGCAGAAGAAATACTTGTATTCAAAAACGGTGAAGAGGCGTTAAACCACTTCGTAAGCAGCTTTAAAGACCCTCAAGGACAGCCTGTACCACAAATAATTTTACTAGACCTCAATATGCCTATAATGGATGGATGGGGATTTCTTGAAGAATTAAGCAAGCACGACTTTCCTGCACTTAACAACTGTACACTGTATATTGTGAGTAGCTCTATAAACCCCGTAGATATAGAGCGCTCTAAGCACTTTAACCTCGTAAAAGACTTTATTGTAAAACCTATAGGTCCTAACGAGCTGATAGAGATATTTTCAGAAGCACCTACTGCGCCGTAGTTACTTTTTCCTCTTGAGGAAACACGCGCTTGTTAAATACAAGTAGGATACCTACGCCCGTACTTATCGCCATATCTGCTATATTAAATATGGCATTAAAAAATGTAAAGGTTTTACCTCCTAAAAAAGGAACCCATTCTGGCCACATAGCATCTTGTATAAAAGGGAAGTAGAGCATATCTACCACTTTTCCAAAGAGAGGATCTGCATAACCACCACCTTCTGGCATAAATGTCGCAATCTGGCTAGGCGTGCTCGCGCTAAAAATAGATCCATAAATAAGAGAATCTATAATATTACCTACTGCACCAGCAAAGACCAGTGATAATGCGATAACCAGCAGTTTTGGCGCATTGTTTTTTACAGACTTATATAAGTAATACCCTATCACTGGGGCTATAATAAGTCTAAAGAGTGAGAGCGTGATTTTACCATATTTACCTGGTAACTCTACGCCCCAAGCAGCTCCTTGATTTTCTACAAAGAAAATCTGAAACCAGTCTAGACCAAAAACCTGTATACTCTCACGTAGGTAAAAATTAGTTTTAATATATACCTTAAGTACTTGATCTACTAGAAGTATCAAGAATACGATAAGAGCAACTTTTTTTAACGACATAATATAGTTTTGAAACGTGACAAAAATAGGGTATTCACAACGATTTTACTACCGTCACATCACCGTGTATACTTTTGATTTCTAGCAGTGGGCCATCCGCTTGAGTAGGAGGGATGTTAATCTTTCCATTTCTAGATTGTGCGGTGACATTAACCAGATTGCTTGAGACATAAATACTACCAGATATAGTGTTTATTTTTCCGCTTTCGCGAAAGCGGAATTCTTCCCCCTTAAAATGCCCACGACCTAAATCTATGCGTACTTGGCCAAGCTTTCCATAAGTGTCTACACTTGCCAAAGTTGAGTAAATAGAAACATCTAAGCTTCTGGGAATTGTAATCTCAAGCTCAATAGCCAGCACCTTATGAGCAGCGAGTTTATCATTAAAAGGGATGTAATCTGGAGTCTTTCCCGTAGTGATTTTAAGTACGCCATCGTTTGTAGAAGTATTAAGTAATGTACTTGCAAAAGTCTCCCCATCTATAATGGTCGCTACTGTAATCTCTCTTACCTCTCCAGTAGTAATCTTAATCTTAAAAATTTCATTGCTATTTATATACAACTCCTTTATAGCTGTTGCATCATAGGTTTGTGTAAGTCGTTTTTGAGCATATAAACTCATCGTGACTAGTATAAACAATATGGATAAACGTAAATTCAAAAATTTAAAGACCGGTTACAAAAAAAGCGCTCATAAGAACGCTTTTATTTATTGATATATAACAACTATTATGACTGCATATTCTTTGCCTCAATGCTCAATGTAGCGTGTGGTACGAGCTTTAAGCGTTCTGGGTTGATAAGCTTTCCGGTCACACGGCATATACCGTACGTCTTGTTATTAATACGAGTAATCGCATTTTTAAGATCACGTATAAACTTCTCTTGACGTATAGCAAGTGCACTGTTTGCCTCTTTACTCATTGTGGCGCTACCTTCGTCAAAAGATTTAAACTGCGGTGACGTATCATCTGTACCGTTGTTACCATCGTTGAGGTATGCACTTTTGATAAGCTCGAGATCGTGTTGTGCTTTCTCAATCTTCTTTTCTATTAATTCTCTAAACTCAGCGAGCTGTGCATCGCCAAATCTTTCTTGTGTGTCGTTTGCCATTACTAGTGTTTTGAAATGGTTAAAAATGTTGTTATATCGTCAAAAGCAATCTCTAGCCCTTCACTTAGTGTAGGTACAATTTCTAGAGTATCTGCTAGTGTTTCTGCTTTAATATAGTCTGCATTTGCAGCTACCGTTTGAGCAATTGCTGGCTCATCTTGTAACTGTATGTGTATGCGATCTGTCACTTCAAATCCAGAGTCCTTACGCAGGTTCTGTATACGGTTAACCAATTCTCGTGCCACACCTTCTTTTTTAAGCTCATCACTTATCGTTACATCTAGTGCAACAGTTACTCCAGCGTTGCTCGCAACTAGCCAGCCTTCAATATCTTGCGATGTTATCTCAACGTCGCCGGCTTGCAAAATAGTATTTTCCCCATTAATTTCAACGGTTAATTCTCCATCTTGCTCAATTTTTGCGATATCCTCAGCTTGTAAAGAATTTATCTTGCTGGCAACCAGCTTCATATCTTTTCCAAAACGAGGTCCTAACACCTTAAAATTAGGCTTGATTTGCTTCACTAAAATCCCAGAATCGTCAGAAATGAGCTCAATCTCCTTGACGTTTACCTCAGATTTAATCAAATCTGCTACGGCTAGGATCTCATTTTTGTCATTTTCATTAAGCACAGGGATCATAATACGCTGTAAAGGTTGGCGTACTTTGATCTTTTCTTTTGCTCTTAATGAGAGTGTTAGTGAGCTTACTATCTGTGCCTTTTGCATTTTGTGCTCAAGCGCAGTGTCTATATAAGCGGCATCGCTCACAGGGAATTCTGCGAGGTGTATGCTCTCAAAATCTTCTTTTCCAGTAGCAGCGTTGAGGTCCTTATAGAGTTTTTCCATAAAGAATGGTGCTACGGGAGCACTAAGCTTTGCTACCGTCTCAAGACAGGTATATAATGTTTGGTATGCAGAGATTTTATCGGTAGCATATTCACCTTTCCAGAAACGTCTTCTACTTAATCGTACAAACCAGTTAGACAGGTTTTCTTGTACAAAAGTGTCTATCGCCCTTGTTGCTTTGGTAGGCTCATATTCGGCATAAAACTTATCTACTTCTGCTATAAGACTATGAAGTTCTGATAGTATCCATCTGTCTATTTCTGGACGTTGAGAAAGTTCTATTTCCGCTTCCGCGAAAGCGAAATTATCAAGATTTGCATACAGCGCAAAGAAGTTATACGTGTTGTAAAGTGTTCCAAAGAACTTACGTTTTACTTCTTCTATTCCTTCCAAATCAAACTTGAGGTTATCCCAAGGGTTTGCGTTAGAAATCATATACCAGCGCGTTGCATCTGGTCCGTATTTTTCTAAGGTTTCAAAAGGATCTGTTGCATTACCAAGACGCTTAGACATCTTCTGCCCATTCTTGTCAAGTACAAGTCCGTTAGAAACTACATTTTTATATGCTACATCGTCAAAGATCATCGTTGCAATCGCGTGTAGTGTATAAAACCATCCACGAGTTTGGTCTACACCTTCGGCTATAAAATCTGCTTTACGCCAAGTGTCTTCTACGAGTTCTTTATTTTCAAAAGGGTAGTGCCATTGGGCATACGGCATAGATCCAGAGTCAAACCATACATCTATAAGGTCTGCCTCACGTGTCATAGGCTGGCCGCTATCTGAGACTAGCGTAATTTTATCTACAATGTTTTTATGGAGATCTACAAGCTCATAATTCTCCTCACTCATATCGCCTACTTTAAACCCTTCAAAAGGATCTGTGTCCATCACACCTTTGTCAAGTGCCTTTTGGATTTCGGCTTTAAGTTCGGCTATAGAGCCTATGAGGATTTCTTCTTTTCCATCTTCGGTACGCCATATAGGAAGTGGTATTCCCCAGAAACGGCTACGTGATAAATTCCAGTCGTTTGCATTTGCAAGCCAGTTTCCAAAACGTCCTTCTCCTGTAGACTTAGGTTTCCAGTTTACGCCAAGGTTAAGCTCGTGCATACGATCTTTAAAATCGGTCACTTTTATAAACCAAGAATCTAGCGGGTAGTAAAGTACCGGCTTATCTGTACGCCAGCAGTGTGGGTAACTGTGCACGTACTTCTCTACCTTAAAGGCTTTGTTTTCTTCTTTTAAGCGTATCGCAAGTTCCACGTCCATAGAACGTTCTGGAGCCTCACCATCTGCATAATATTCATTCTTGATGTACTTGTTTCCAAACTCTTTGAGCTCAGGGCGAAATTTACCCTGAAGATCCACAAGCGGCACAAGGTTACCATCTTCATTTTTAATAAGAAGTGGCGGAATTTCTGGTGAAGCTAGTTTTGCAACCAAAGCATCATCTGCACCAAAAGTAGGTGCTGTGTGTACAATACCTGTTCCATCCTCTGTAGTTACAAAGTCTCCTGCAATTACTCGGAAGGCATCTTGAGGATTATCATTAGGTTGTACAAAGTCAAACAGTTGCTCGTAGCGAAGTTCAAGAAGGTCTGCTCCTTTAAATTCTCTAGCTACGAAGTATGGTATTTTTTTATCTCCAGCAGTATATGCGTCCAGCTCTTCTTTCGCGGAAGCGGAAACAAATTTCTTATCAAACTGCTTAGAGATTAAATTCTTAGCAAGGATAACTTTTACTGGCTCAAATGTGTACTGGTTAAATGTCTCAACGAGTACATAATCTATCTTCTTCCCTACGGTAAGTGCCGTGTTTGAAGGTAGTGTCCAAGGAGTCGTCGTCCAGGCGATAAAGTAGGTTTGCCCATCTGCAAGTTCTTTTGCAAGTGGGTTTTCACCTTGATCTGTGATTTTAAATTGTGCAACCACCGTTGTATCCGTAACATCACGGTAACATCCAGGCTGGTTAAGTTCGTGAGAGCTTAATCCCGTTCCCGCCTTAGGAGAATACGGCTGGATGGTGTACCCTTTGTATAGTAAATCTTTGTTATAGATTTGCTTAAGTAGCCACCATACGGTTTCCATATACTTAGCCTTGTAGGTGATGTATGGATCTTCCATATCTACCCAGTAGCCCATTTTTTCGGTAAGGTCGTTCCAGATATCTGTGTAGCGCATCACGGCTTTTTTACAAGCTTCGTTATACTCTTCTACAGTGATTTTTGTGCCGATATCTTCTTTGGTAATACCAAGTTCTTTTTCAACACCAAGTTCTACAGGAAGTCCGTGTGTATCCCATCCCGCTTTACGCTTTACCTGAAAGCCTTTCATCGTTTTATAACGAGGAAAAATATCTTTAATCGCACGTGCTAGTACGTGGTGTACACCCGGTAGTCCGTTTGCCGAAGGTGGTCCTTCAAAAAACACGTACGGTTTTGCTCCTTCTCGAGAAGTAACCGACTTCTCAAAAACGTCATTTTCTTTCCAGTAGGCAAGTACCTCGCTAGCGATGTTAGGAAGGTCTAATCCTTTATATTCAGTGAACTTAGCGCTCATTTTGTAGTCTTTAAATGTTGTGCGCGAATTTACGAGATTTTTAGGCAATAAAGAAGCGCCCCATTAGGGCGCTCGTAAAGAATATTTTATAGTGAATTAAAGCTTGTGTGCTAAGCCTAGCTGAAAGACTGAAGACTTAACAGAATTTTGATTAGTGAGACCTCTAAAATAGCCAAGTTCAATCATCATATTTTCTGAAACTTTATAGCCTAATCTTGCGCTTACATCAATCCCAATTTTGTCATCATCTTGAAATCGAGAAACTACTAACTCATCACCACTATCTACTTCTGTTTCGAAGTTTAGGGTGTAGGTTATTTGTGGACCAAGAAATAAGCTAAAGTCACTACCAATCTTATACTGTAAAAGTACAGGCAGCAGCAGCTTACTCTGTTTTACATTTACATCTTCTTCATTTTCAAGAAATGTAGGGTCGTTTTGATCAAAAATTAAAACTTGACTATAATCTATGTCTAGTTTAGCTCCTTGACTACTATAGAGTAATTCTGGTTGTAGTGCAAACTTATCACTGAGGCTAATGTTTATAAAACCGCCTGCATAAAAGCCAACTTTAGCATTAAAATCTAAAAAATCATTGTTTGAATCTTCAAATTCATAAACGAGATTACTGTAATTGAGTCCACCTTTAATGCCATAACTTATATCATTTTGAGCATAAGAAACTGCAGCTATAAGAAGGCAAATTGTTAATGAGAAAATTATTTTTTTCATTCTTTTAAATTAAATTTCAAATATAAACTTACACGTGTTTTCCTACTTCAAATCCGTGTTTTCCGAGATATTGATTTCCAGAATCTATGGCATCTTCCTCTAGGGTAGTTCCCATAGAGTCGTTCCAACGGTTGAGGTATCCAAATAGTGAAATCACTCCCAGCATCTCTACAATCTCACCTTCATCCCAGTATTTATATAATTCCTCCTTGATTTTTGCATCTACGGCATTTGGTACTTGGCTTGCTGCCAGAGAGAAATCAAGCGCAGCACGCTCAGCATCAGAAAAGGCATCGTGTGTGCGATACTCCCAGATATTATCTAGTTGCTCTTGCTCTGCTCCATAACGCTCTGCAGCACGTATAGCGTGCGCCTGGCAATAACGACATCCAGTAGCATTACTAGACACCCAAGCAATCATACGTTTTAAGGCAGAAGTCACTCGGCCTTGGTTTGCCATCACAGCTTTGTTAAGATTTATAAATGCGCGGGAGATATCAGGACGACGCTGCATTGTAAGTACCGAGTTGGGACAAAAGCCTAGTGTCTCATTAAAAAATAGGGCAAGTTCTTTGGTTGTTTCGTCGTGTTCGGCAGAGAGTGGTGTTACTAATGGCATCGTATATATTTTAAATTAATGTTCTTATTTACGCTTTCGCGAAAGCAATATAGGCATTTTATCTACCAATTTTGTACCTTCATATTTCAAGCAAAACAAACACATAAAATGGCTGGACATACAGTAACTACAATCTATAAACAAGGAATGCAATTTGAGACAGATAGCCCTACGGGTTATAAAGTACTCATAGATACTTCTCCAGAAAATGGAGGCAATAACGACGGGATGGGTCCTAAGGCAATGATGCTTTCTGGTCTTGCGGGATGTACTGGTCTTGATGTGGTATTTGTACTCAACAAGATGAGGGTAGATGTACCAAAATTTAAAATGGTCGTAAAAGGAGAACTTACAGAGGAGCACCCTAAAACATATCACACCGTATGGCTAGATTATCACTTTTATGGTGATGACTTAAATGAAGAAAAAATCCAAAAAGCAGTAACACTCTCTGAAGAGCAATACTGTGGGGTTATGGAAATGTTTAGAAAATTCTGTAAGCTAGAAATAGCGGTTCACTACCACCCAGAAGCCGCCTTAGAAACTAGCAACTCATAACACAGCAAGTAATGAGAAAATGGTTACTCATACTCTGCACATTACCTGTCATTGCAATTGCCCAAGATTCACAAGCTTTTACACGTGACAAAGAATTTTATGTGCGTGGTAACACAGCTGTAATAGGCAATAATATCTTGAGCAAAAACGCCGAAAAGCCTTTTAATGACTTAGAAAAGGTGAACGATGAGTTTAAGATGAAGTATGTAGACATAGATAACGATGCTAGTACCTGGAGCTCTAGTAGCGCATATCTTAATCTCAAGAAAGATGTTAACATAGTTTATGCTGGTTTGCACTGGTCTGGCACTTATAATGGTGAGCGTAGTGGCAAACGTATGAAAGATGGTAAGGTCTATCATAAAATGCTTGATGAGCGTGCACACGACATACAAGAAGTTGTACTTAAATTACCTAACGGAGCTTATCAACGCGTGCGTGGTTCCCTAGTGTATGATGGAGAAAATGCAACCAATGTTTCTGTAAAATCTAGAGCACCATATGCGTGTGTGGCAGATGTAACAGAACAAATGCAGGCTTTTGTAGATGGGGAGATTACAGTCGCAAATGTAAGTGCCACTCAAGGTGAAATTATAGGAGGAAGCTCTGCTGGATGGTTACTATATGTAGTGTATGAAGACGATAGTGAGCCACTACAATATATCACTACGTTTAATGGACTTGAATTTGTAAATAAAAAAGCCGTAGAAATTGATTTTGGAAATTTTCAATCCTCAGAAAATGGTGAGCTAGAGACAGCTGTAACTATAGGAGCACTGGAGGGTGATGGTAACTTAGGTCGTGATGAGATAAGTATTTTTGACCCACAAACTAAAATATTTGTCACACTAGATAATGAGGTGAGAGCTTCTAGCAACTTCTTTAACAGTACGATTACTATAAACGACAAGCGGTTTACAAAAAGAGTGCCTAGCAGTCTTAATACGTTAGGTTTTGACCTTGCAAAAATTAAAATTCCGACAGCTCAAAATAAGATTATTGCAAACAGCACGGGTGGTGTAAAAATGAGATTTAAAACACGCTCAGATCGTTTCTTTTTATTTTTTACAGCTTTCCAAACCACCATAAGTGAGCGCTATTATAATGAGAAACGTGTAGGCTCGCCTACCGCAGAGACTGCTACCGTTGCTATTGTAAAAGAGCCGAATGTGCCTAAGCCTAAAAAAGTTATTGTAAACCAAAAAGTAGCAATTGCGGTGCCAGATGTTACCGTAAACGAAGAGAAAAAATATGAGCCACCAGCGGTGGTAAATAAAGACCTAGCCGCTTTATTAGAAAAGCCGTCAATTACTATAGAAGGTATAGCGCCGGGGTATTACATTATTACAAACGCATTTTCTAACGCTGCAAATGCAGAACGGTGGATGGAAACGTTGCAACAAAAAGATTTACAGCCACAAATGTTTTACCGCCCAGATAATGAGCTCTTTTATGTATTTACAGAGGCAGGTAAGGATGCGGCCTCTTTGTACGATAAACTTAAAGTGACTAAACAAATACCAGGTTTAGAAAAAACGTGGATGCTTAAAACGAACCTTAATTAATGCGCTGGACTTTAAAACCAAAACCAGAGGCACAAAAAGTAGCAAAACTAGCACAAGAGCTGGGAGTAGAAGCTCCTATTGCAACACTCCTTATACAGCGAGATATTGACACGTTTGAAAAAGCAAAAAACTTTTTTAGACCCTCTCTAGATGCTTTGCACGATCCATTCTTGATGAAAGATATGGATAAAGCTGTGGCACGTATCGAGCAGGCAATAGCTCAAGGCGAAAACATTCTCGTTTTTGGCGATTATGATGTAGATGGTACCACGAGTGTCGCTTTGATGAGTTCTTATCTCGATACCATTCACCCGCAGGTGGCAACCTATATTCCAGATCGCTATGCAGAGGGTTATGGTGTTTCTTATATGGGAATAGACTTTGCGGCAGATAATGATATGACACTGATTATCGCACTAGATTGTGGTGTTAAAGCGATTGAGAAAGTGGCTTATGCAAAAGAAAAAGGAATCGACTTTATTATTTGTGATCACCACAGACCCGGTGATGACCTGCCAGATGCGGTTGCTATTTTAGACCCAAAAAGAGAAGATTGCTCGTATCCTTATGATGAGTTATGCGGGTGTGGTGTAGGTTTTAAACTTATAAGTGCAATTGCGCTTTCGCGAAAGCAAAATTTTGAAGAGCTTCTTCCTTACCTAGATCTTGTTGCCACCGCAATAGGCGCAGATATTGTACCTATCACAGGAGAAAACAGAATACTTGCCTATCACGGACTCAATGTGATAAACCAAGCACCTCGAGCCGGTTTTGAAGCCATTATAAAGCAAGTCAAAAAGCAAACGCTTACCATCACAGATGTTGTTTTTATCATAGGACCACGTATAAATGCTGCGGGAAGAATGGTGCACGGTAACCACGCGGTGACCTTATTACGAGAGACAGACCTAGAGACAGCAACCAAGTTTGCATCAGAGATAGAGCAATATAACTCCGACCGAAAGGAAGCAGATAAGAGTATTACTCAGCAAGCTCTAGATCAAATTATAGAGAATCAAGAGGAAGGAAATAAAACCACCGTTGTTTTTCAAGAAGACTGGCATAAAGGGGTGATAGGGATTGTGGCTTCTAGGCTTATTGAGACATATTACAGACCTACGCTTGTTTTTACAAGAAGCGGTGATAAGTATGCAGCCTCTGCGAGATCTGTAAAAGGTTTTGATGTATATAACGCCCTACACGAGTGTGCAGATCATATAGAGCAGTTTGGTGGACATAAATATGCTGCAGGACTTACTTTGTTACCAGAACAATATGAGGCTTTTAAAGCAAAGTTTGAGGAGGTGGTTGCCGCTAGTTGCGATGAGCGCTTGCTAGTGCCAGAAATTTCTATAGATAGTGAGATAAACCTCGCAGATATTACACCTAAGTTTCACCGTATTATAAAGCAGTTTGCGCCGTTTGGGCCACGTAATATGTCACCTACGTTTATGACTAAAAACTTGACAGATACTGGTTATGGTAAAAAAGTAGGAGCAGATCAAACACATCTTAAAGCGGCTGTTGTTCAAAACAGCAGAGGCTCACAGATAGGGTGTATAGGTTTTAATCTAGGAGGTAAGTATGATTTAATTACAAATAAAAAGCCATTTATGGCAGTCTACGCCATAGATGAAAATGAGTGGAATGGTAATGTAAGTCTCCAGCTTAGACTAAAAGATATTAAGTAAAGCGGTCATTACTCTTTTAAAAAAGCCGAAATAATAGTGACTATCTCCTCTGGTTTTTCTTCTTGAATAAAGTGTTTGGCTTCTAGTAGGTGTATATTTTCTTCTTTTATATTTAGAGAAGATTGTAGTTGGGTTATTTGAGGTTCTATGCGTAAGAAGGTGTCTTCTTTTCCCCAAATCACTGCGGTTGGTATATCCAGACTTTTAGTGAGTGATGTGTAATCTGGTAAGGTGTTGCACGTTTGTGTAAAGAAGTAATACATCCCTCTTGTTTTACCCTCTCGCAATGGTGTTTTATATCCTGCTACGTCTATCTTGTTGAGGTTGTTTTGTAACATTCCAGATTTAAATAAATTTTTGAGCATCACATTTGTGGTGATGCCATTACGGTAACCCCACATAGCCGTGCGAGCCATAAACCCTTCCTTAAATCGTACGGGAGGATCAAAACCTTCTTCATAAATAATGGTATTGAGAAGTATGAGGTTATTGATGCGCTGTGGTTGTTTTTTTAGCAACTCCCACGTCCATAGCCCGCCGGCGTCGTGCATCACGTGAGACCAGGTTGTGATGTTGAGATTATCTAGCAACTCTAGTAATCGCTGTGCGTGATTTTCTTCAGAATAGATGTCGTAGCCTTTTGGGTTGTCACTGCTTCCGTAACCTAGCATATCTGGAATAATCACTCGGTAGCCTGCATCTACAAGTGGGTCTATCATTTTTCGATAAAGCCATCCAGACGTAGGTACGCCGTGTAAGAGTACAATCACTTTATCGCTTTTACCCTTATCTATATAAGCGATAGCGCCATCACTAGTGTTGAAAGTTTTCTGATTTTGGCGAAAGCCGTCATACGTTATTTGCCCTTTGCGAGCAGTAGTAGATTGGTATGGTTTGCAAGAAAAAAGTGCAATAGCACAGAGAGTAAGAACTAGAAATCGCATCAAAAAGTTTTTCTAAAGATAGCGAAGTCTACTATGAAATCGATTTTGAGGCTTTATTTCTTGAGAAACTCCTCGAGTTTAAAGCCATTCTCATCATACACTCCATAGGTGTAGTGCGCAATCCAGTCACCTATATTGTAATAGGTGCTGTTTTCTCCCACCTGTATGGTCATAGGTAAATGACGGTGCCCAAAAACAAAATAATCATAGTGAGCAGTCTCAAGTTTGCGCTTTGCATAAGCTGCAAGCCACTCATTTTCTTCTCCAAGAAATACGTGATCATCATCACCAGAGATGAGCTTGTTTTTTACAGACATATACTGAGCAATTTTCATCCCAATATCTGGATGTCCCCAGCGAAATAACCACTGAAAAAACTTACCACGGAAGACTTTCTTCATACGCTTATATCCATTATCTCCAGGGCCTAAGCCGTCTCCGTGACCTAAAAAGAACTTCTTATCATCTATAGTAAACACTTTAGGGTCGTGATATACGGGAATGCCCAGCTCTTCTTCAAAATAGCCGTTCATCCATAGGTCGTGATTCCCTACAAAAAAATAAATCTCGATGCCCTCATCACGCATCTCGGCAAGTTTGCCTAGTGTGCGCACAAAACCTTTAGGCACTACCGTTTTATACTCAAACCAAAAGTCAAAAAGATCCCCCATTAAGAAAATAGCCTGTGCATCCTTACGAGCCATCTCTAGCCACTGCAAGAATATGCGCTCTCGCGGTCTACTTTCCTCCATAGTGGGAGCACCCAAGTGGTTATCACTTGAGAAGTATATTTTCTTTCCTTTTGGGAGGTTAATAGTCATCTAGAGTTGATCTGCCGCGTGCCACTCTGCATAGCTTGTTGCTGTTTCAGAAAGGCGTAGTGAGTGTAATTTTATTGTATCTGGTAAAAATGATTGAATCTTTGCAGCAAAGTCTATCACCATCATCTCACTCGTAGGCTGGTAATCTACAAGTAGTACATCGTGACCACGATCAGATAGTTCTTTTGCAAGCTCTACGTGCGGTGTGTTTTTATTAAAAACGGTAGCGTGATCAAAAACGTTTACAATCTCTCTATTTACAATTTTCTTTAAGTCACCAAAATCGATAACCATTCCCAGCTTTGCGTTGCCCATATCTGTAATAGGTTCTCCTATTACGGTAACGCTAAGTTTGTAACTGTGCCCGTGTACATTCTTACACTTGCCATCATAGCCATAAAGCGCGTGACCTGTCTCAAAGGTAAACTGTTTTGTAATTCTAATTTTTGACATACTGTATTATTGGTTTTCGCTTTCGCGAAAATTGAAACCTATACGACTTAACGTCTGTTTCTAAATTTGTTGTACAAAACTACGATAATCAATACAAGTCCCAAGATGAGGAACAAACCGTTACCGCTTAAAAAGCTCATAATGTCCATACTATTTCTATTTTAGTTTATTAATACCCAACTACTTTACGCACACGATCAATCACTCCATTTGCAACCTTGGTCGCTTTTTCTGCTCCTACTTTTAATGCAGCATCTATCTCGTTGAGGTTATCCATATAGTACGCATACTTCTCGCGTTGTGCAGCATACTTCTCGATAATTACCTCATAAACAGCTTGCTTTGCGTGACCGTAGCCAAAATCTGTACGTTTATAATTTTCGCGTAAGCGGTCTACTTGTTCTGGAGTTGCTAGTAATTTATAAAGGTTAAATACATTACAGCCCTCTGTTTCCATAGGTTCCTCCATAGGAGTGCTGTCTGTTTTTATCCCCATAATTTGCTTACGTAGCTTCTTGTCTGGTAAAAAGATATCTATGATATTACCTTTAGACTTAGACATCTTTGCGCCGTCTGTACCTGGTATATACATTGTCTCCTCATTGTGGCTTGCTTCTGGTAGTACAAAAACTTCTGTTTTTGTAGCTGCGTGAAAACGGCTTGCCACGTCGCGCGTCATCTCAATATGCTGCGCTTGATCTTTACCCACGGGTACAACCTCTGCATCATACAGCAAGATATCTGCCGCCATAAGCATAGGATAGGTAAATAAACCTGCGTTTACATCTTCTAGACGGTCTGCTTTATCCTTAAAACTGTGAGCAAGTGTAAGTCGCTGGTACGGGAAGAAACAGCTCAAATACCAAGTAAGCTCTGCCGTTTGTGGTACGTCACTCTGTCTGTAAAAAACCGTTTTATTAATGTCAAGACCAAAGGCCAGCCACGTAGCTGCTGTACTGTAGGTGTTGTGACGTAGCTGTGCTCCATCTTTTATTTGCGTGAGCGAGTGCATATCTGCAATAAAGAGAAAAGACTCATTTGCAGGGTTATTTGCCATCTCAATCGCTGGTATAATAGCTCCTAGTAAATTTCCTAAGTGTGGTGTGCCTGTACTTTGCACTCCGGTAAGTATTCTTGACATAAAATTTAAGTAAAAAGCAAAGTTAACTTTTTCTGTTCATTGCATAGGCTGAATTACCTATTTTTGGAAGAATGCACATATTAAGAAAAATAGCGGTCGCACTTTGGAAAGTATGGTTTTACTTTTTAATGCTTGTGGTCATTCTCATATTATCTCCATTACTTATTGTAAGTATCCTTAAGGAGACTTGGTATGGTATGTTTTTTAGACTTGCTCAAATATGGGCACGTACAATTATGCTGCTTATGGGATTATTTCCAAAAGTGACTCGTGAAGAAAAGTTTGTGCGTGGCAAAGGATATATGCTCGTGAGTAACCACACCTCTATGATGGATATCTTGCTTATGTTGCACCTTGCAAAAAGTCCTTTTGTGTTTGTGGGGAAAGCAGAGCTTGCAAAGCTCCCGCTTTTTGGGTTTTTCTATAAACGTACCTGTATTCTTGTAGATAGAGGTAACGCGCGTAGCCGCAAGCAGGTTTTTGATCAAGCACAGCGCAGGCTCAGTCAGGGGTTTAGTATCTGTATTTTTCCAGAAGGTGGCGTGCCAGATGATACTTCAATCGTGCTAGACACTTTTAAGGATGGTGCTTTTAGACTTGCTATAGATCATAAGTTGCCTATTGTTCCTATGACGTTTTATGACAATAAGAAGAGATTTCCTTATTCATTCTTTGAAGGTGAGCCTGGTGTGATGCGTGCAAAAGTACATTCATTTATACCTACAGAAGGAATGACTCAAGACGATAAAAAGCCGCTTAGGGAGCAAACAAGAGCTATAATTTTAGAAGAATTAAAAGGGGATTAAGTACGCTTTCGCGAAAGCGTAATAACCACCATAAAAAATAAAAGGCTCCGTAACCAGCGGAGCCTTTTTTGTTACCACTGCAAGCGCAATGATTACCTAACCAACTAAAAAACTAACCTAATACCAAGTAAACTACACTTGGCATAGCTTCTTTACTAGAACTTATAACTTACACCTGTATACACACCTATGTAATACGGCTGAAAGTCTACCACTGTATTATCAAAACTGTTGAGTTGATATTTAAGTGATGGTTCTATATTAAATATGACCTTATCTGTCATTTTATAATCTAATCCTATTCCAATATTTGTGGTAAAGCTCACGTCATTTACTCCGCTTGCTGTACCTAGGTTGGTACTTAGTTCATTAGACTTAAGTATAACCTCGTTATCACTTAGAAATAATGTGCTTACTCCTCCCACTAGTGATACTCCCACGCGCTTATCTGTAATAACATAGATTGCCTCTAGAGGTACTTCTAGATAGCTAAGTTGTTGTTGCAGCGATCCATTTGCAGTGACCCCTATATTTGGTATAGCGCCGTCTGTATTAAAATTATTTTGAGCTGTACTGTTATCTGCAATAGCAATTGTCTTTGCGTTATCAGAATAATTAACACCTCTTAATGTACGCCCCAGGCTGTTAGTAGAAAATGAAATCTCGTTAGTATTATAACTTAAATCTACGTTATTTACACCGGTGCGTATTTTTAATTTAGGACTTATGGCATAACTTACTTGAACTCCATAACTCAGGTTTACATCGCCAGACTTATCATTATCTGCAAATTGCTTATCGAGTCCAGACCCTCCAAAATCTCCGTAATATACAGGTGCTGCTACAGCGCCTACATCCCATCTAGAGCTATTTGTGTTTTCTTCTTCTAGCGCAACTGTGTTTTCTTCTTTGTTAAGTTCAATTTGTTTTGCTTCTTCTACGAGGTCTTTCTCTTTTATGGCAACTGTCTCATTTGCTGCGATAGTAGTAGGGTTATCTTCTTTTCCTATTGTTGTTTTTTGATCTTTTGTTACTTGATTTGTGGTAGTTGCCTTCTTTTCTGTAGAAGATGTAGTCGTATTATTTACATCGCTGTACGCAATAAGTTCTTGTGACTTGTTTGTTTTTTGTAATTGTCTATTAGTTCTGAAATTATTTGCAGTTGCCTTACTCTCTTCTGAGTTACTAGTTTTAGTAAGGTTTGTTAAGTTGCCTTTCTCTTCAGGATTTGTAATAGACGAGTTAATCTCATCTACAGGCAGATTATTACTTAAAATAGTTGTTTGATCTGATGCCTGTTGTTCTTTACTATCTGAAGAGGCTTTAACTATAGATTGATTTGTGCCAGACTCTGTTGTGATGGTATTTTGGTTTACAATAGGTGTTACCTCGTTAGTGCTAGAAGGAACAAACAAGGTCCCAAGTCCAAAAAGTAACAAAAGTCCTGCGGCAATACCACCTACCTTCCACCATAGTGGTATGATAGTACGATTATCTTTCTTTTGATTTTGGGCAATACCAGCCCACACACGATCACTAGGGTGTGCTTCAAAGTTTTTAAACTTTTCTTGAAAAAGTCTGTCTATGTTCTTCTTCTCCTTCATTATTATAGGTGAGATTTGCTCTGCAAGCTATGCTGGCTCGTCTCAATTTTTTCTTTTAATATCATTCTAGCACGCGCAAGGTTTGACTTTGAGGTGCCTTGAGAAATAGTAAGCAATTCTGATATTTCTCTATGTGAGTAGCCATCCATTACATAAAGGTTAAAAACCATTCTATAACGATCTGGCAACTCTTGTATAATACTAAGTAAGTAATCTAGCGGGATAGCATCTTCTTCTACCTCGACTTCTACTTCTTTTATATTTTCTTCATTTACAAGGCTATAAACTCCTGGTTTACGGTACCGTTGTAACGCAGTATTGATAGCGACTCTTTTTAACCAACCCTCAAAAGAACCTTTATTTTTATACTGGGTAATCTTATCAAATATGATTATAAACGCATCTTGCAGAATGTCTTCCGCTTCGGCGTAATTAGGAGCATATTTGAGACAAACAGAAAAAAGTACACTCGCATATCGCTTGTATAAATCGGCCTGTGCCTTAGGTTGCTTCTTCTTACAGTTTTTTATGAGTTGGTCTTGACTCAACTGTTGTTGGTTTTGTTTATGTTCTCATTAAATATAAGAACAGATATCTTTTTAAAGGGTTCTTTCTTCCACTTTGTGATATCGTATAATCACGTCTCTTCGTATAACAGGGGTTTTTTATTCTAGTTTGCACTAAGTAGATGCAAAATGTCTATAAAGGTTGCGTAGTAACAAAAAAAACCTCCTGAGCAGGAGGTTTTTAAATAAAACATATTGAGTTTTTACTCGTTGCTCACCTTTATGGCAGCGTGTATTTTTGTCTCTAGTTCTTCCATAAGGTCTGGATTATCTAGTAGTAATGCTTTTACAGCATCTCTACCTTGTCCTAGCTTAGTATCTTGATAGCTAAACCAAGAACCGGCTTTTTTGATAATCTCATAGTTAACACCTATATCTATAATCTCTCCTACTTTAGAAACTCCTTCTCCATACATAATGTCAAACTCTGCCATACGGAAAGGTGGCGCTACTTTATTTTTAACAATCTTAACACGAGTTTTATTACCCATTACGTTTGCATTGCTATCCTTTATTTGCGTAGAACGACGTATGTCTAAACGTACAGAAGCATAAAACTTAAGAGCATTACCACCCGTAGTAGTTTCTGGGTTTCCAAACATTACCCCAATCTTCTCACGAAGTTGGTTAATAAAAATCACTGTACAGTTAGTTTTGCTTATAGATCCCGTGAGTTTACGAAGTGCTTGTGACATTAATCGAGCGTGAAGTCCCATTTTTGAGTCTCCCATCTCGCCTTCTATCTCACTTTTAGGTGTAAGTGCGGCTACAGAGTCAATTACTACGATATCAATAGCGCCTGAGCGTATCAAGTTATCTGCTATCTCAAGAGCTTGCTCTCCGTTATCTGGTTGCGATATAATAAGGTTATCTATATCTACATTGAGCTTTTCTGCATAAAAACGATCAAAAGCGTGCTCTGCATCAATAAATGCTGCAATACCTCCAGCTTTTTGTGCCTCTGCTATAGCGTGTAGTGTTAAGGTGGTTTTACCAGAAGATTCTGGTCCATAAATTTCTATAACACGACCGCGAGGATATCCTCCTACACCAAGTGCTACATCAAGACCTAAAGATCCAGTAGGTATAGACTCTACATCTACTATGGCTTGATCGCCCATTTTCATTACGGCACCCTTACCATACGTTTTGTCTAGTTTATCAAGGGTAAGCTTTAAGGCTTTTAATTTTGCATCTTTTTCGCTGCTCATATCTTCTTTTTTGTCTTGTAAAAATAACTTTTAATAGAGGCTTAAGCAAGGTTCGCTTTCGCGAAAGCGTAATACTTTTTAACATCATTTCTAAGTGTATAATTACTCAGAATTATAGCGCCCAATATTAAATTGATATGGCGAAGATACTAAAATTTGGAATCTTTACTAATTTATAAAGGAATTATTCCTAATGACACGGTATGACTACTATTATAGAAGCAATAATCATTTTAAAGGATCAATTAAGGTGTTTGTTACCAGACAACTGTGATAAAATATATGTCACAACGCAACCATTTGGAATTCTTACGTCTTTACTATGAAGTAGTATTGTAAGTTGAATTATTAACCCTTAATAAAACAATAATTCCCTTAACATATGTCCGTTTTTAAAATGATGCACGAACGTATGAAAAGGAAGGCCCAAAGCGAGATAGTGATATAAAATAGTACTTATGAGAATTATTAATAAGTAAAAATCTGAATTAGCCACAATTCACAAAAAATGCCTTTATATCGATGTAGAGGCATTTTTTGTGCCTTGAGATTAGAAAATGTACCTTTGCCGGAATTATTTTTCTTTTAACTTAAACAAAGTATAGTATGCACCTGTACAATAAACTAAGCGCAAAAGAGAGAGCAGAGCTTATAGAACAAGCCGGGGAAGAACGTCTTACACTCTCTTTTTATCAGTACCATAAAATTGGTAATCCAGAACTTTTTAGAAATCACCTTTTCATTGCCTGGGACGCGATGGAGGCTTTAGGTAGAATATACGTCGCTCACGAAGGGATTAATGCCCAGATGTCTGTGCCGGCAAAGCGATTTACAGAGTTTAAGGAACACCTAGATGGTATAAACTTCTTAGAAAATGTACGCCTTAATATAGCTAGAGAGCAGGACAATAAATCTTTTTTAAAGCTCAAGGTAAAGGTGCGTCACAAGATTGTGGCAGATGGTCTAGAAGATGAAAGTTTTGATGTGACTAATAAAGGTGTGCACGTAAATGCATCTACCTTTAATGAGCTCATAGAAGATGATAATACGGTGCTTGTAGATATGCGCAATCACTATGAGAGTGAGATAGGTCACTTTAAAAATGCAGTCACTCCAGATGTAGATACCTTTAGAGATAGTCTTGATATTATAGAAGAAGACCTCAAAGACCACAAAGAAGATAAAAAGCTAGTAATGTATTGTACCGGTGGGATACGATGCGAGAAGGCTAGTGCTTATTTTAAACATAAAGGTTTTAAAAACGTGTTTCAGCTTGAGGGAGGTATTATAGAATATGCTCGCCAGGTAGAGGCAGAGAAGCTTGATAATAAATTTAAGGGTAAGAACTTTGTTTTTGACCATCGTCGCGGGGAGCGCATCTCTGACGATGTGATTTCTAACTGTCACCAGTGCGGAGACCCTTGTGATGAGCACGTAAACTGTGCAAATGAGGCTTGCCACCTTCTATTTATACAATGTGAAGAGTGTGCAAAAGCAAACCAAAATTGCTGCTCTACAGAGTGTGCAGAGATAAACGCACTACCATACGAAGAGCAAAAGAAATTACGTTCTGGTAAAGGAAATAGTAATAAGATATTTAAGAAAGGAAGATCTGAGAAGCTAGCTTTTAAGAAGTAAGACTGTAGAAGTAGAACTTACAATTTTCTGTTTGGCAAAGGCGCTTGAGATTACCTATCTTTATCCATAGTTCAGTTTTGAACAAAAAAATAACGTGTTTACACTACTGTTGCAGTCGCAGTGATTGATATAGAGTGATAAACCTTCTAAATATAAAATAATATGGCGTGTGGCAATTGTGGCACAGGTGCAGACGGATCTCCTAAAGGTTGTAAAAACAACGGAACCTGCGGGACAGATGGATGTAATAAACTTACGGTGTTTGACTGGCTTTCTAATATGTCTCTTCCAGAGGGACAAGAAGCTTTTAACTATGTAGAAGTACGGTTTAAAAACGGACGTAAGAACTACTATAAAAATGATGACAAAATCACCCTGAGTATAGGTGATATTGTAGCGACACAGGCAGAGTCTGGTCACGATATAGGGATGGTAACCCTTACCGGAGAACTTGTGCGCGTGCAAATGAAACGCAAGAAAATAAAACAAGACACACCAGACACTCTTAAAATTTACCGTAAAGCATCACAGCGTGATATAGATATCTGGACTACTGCTCGTGAGAAGGAAGAACCTATGAAGGTACGTGCGAGACAGATCGCAATACGCCTACAACTACAGATGAAAATCTCAGACATAGAGTTTCAAGGAGATGCCTCAAAAGCTACTTTTTACTACACGGCAGAAGATCGTGTAGACTTTAGACAGCTCATAAAAGAATTTGCACAAGAGTTCCGTACTCGTATAGAGATGCGCCAGATAGGTTTACGCCAGGAGGCAGCTCGTCTGGGAGGCATAGGGTCTTGTGGTCGTGAGTTATGTTGCTCTACGTGGTTAACAGATTTTAGATCTGTAACAACCAGTGCAGCGAGATACCAGCAACTATCACTTAACCCTCAAAAACTTGCAGGGCAATGTGGTAAATTAAAGTGCTGTCTCAATTATGAGCTTGATGCTTATATGGATGCCTTAAAGAGTTTTCCAAAAACAGAAACAAAACTTTATACTAAGAAGGGTACAGCAGTATGCCAGAAGATAGACATCTTTCAGGGTAGATTATGGTATGCTTATGAAGGCGAGTGGATGAACTGGCACGAGCTCACCACAGATCACGCAAATGAGATTATCACTGCAAATAGAAAAAAAGAACCTGTTGCAAGTCTAGAAGAATTTGCATCAGAGCTTATTGTAGAGACTACTGTAGATTTTGGCAACGTGGTAGGGCAAGACAGTCTCACCCGTTTTGATAAGCCAAAAACAACAAACAAGCGCCGCAACAATCGCAAGAAAAAGCGTAGCAATAGTGATAATAAACCACAAGCAAAGCGCTCACAACCTAAAGGTCCTAAAAAACCTAAGCAAGGCGGCCAGAAGGGTAAAACCACTCAAAAACCTCAAAAAGAAGGACAAAAACAAGGTGGCACAAAACCAAATAACAGAAATAAAAAGCGCCCTCATAAACCAAAACCTAATGCGTAACGTATTACTAGGTATACTCATCATACTTTGTTCCTCTTGCGATTCAAAGCAGGAGTACCATAGTTACATTTCGCTAGGTGACTCTTGGAAGATAGACGAGCCTGTTGTGCTAGAAGTTACAGAGCTAGATAGTATGCAGGTATACGATACATTTATCACTGTGCGCAACAATAATGAATACCCGTACAGCAACCTGTTTTTAATAACAGAAATGCAGTTTCCGCGTGGTAGAACCATTACAGATACACTAGAGTATGAGATGGCAAACCCAGATGGCACCTGGATGGGAGACGGTTTTGGAGATATAAAAGAAAGTAAATTAATATATAGAGAAGGAGTACGCTTTCGCGAAAGCGGAACCTACACCTTTACCATAAAACACGCAGTAAGAAAAAACGGTAATATAGATGGAGATTCAAATCTTGAAGGACTTACCGAAGTAGGCTTACGCATAGAAAAACAAGAATAAAAACACCTATGGCAACAAAAAAAGCTCCAAAAAAAACTGCCGAGAGTAGTGGAGATTACAGTAAATACATTTCTTGGTTCTGGAGACTATTTGTAGGAGGTTTAGCACTAGTGATACTGGTGTTCTTACTTGCTAGCTGGAACGCCTTTGGAGAGCTTCCTACTTTTGAAGAGTTAGAAAACCCTGAGAGTAACCTTGCTACAAAAATCATCTCTGTAGATGGAAAGCAGTTAGGAACTTACTATAATGAAAATAGAACACCTATCAAGTATGAGCAACTACCACAAAACCTAGTAGATGCTCTCGTTGCTACAGAAGATGAGCGTTATTATGATCACTCTGGTATAGACTTTAGAGGGACTACAAGAGCCTTTGCTTATTTAGGTCAAAAGGGTGGAGCAAGTACAGTCACACAGCAGCTTGCAAAGCTTTTATTTACAGGTCAAGCGGCTAGAGGATGGAAGCGTTATGCTCAAAAAATCAAGGAGTATGTTATCGCAACTCGTCTTGAGAGACAGTATACAAAGCAAGAAATTATTGCAATGTATCTCAATAAACAAGACTTCTTGTTTAATGCCATAGGGGTAAGCTCTGCCGCACGTATTTATTTTAATAAGGATGTAGAAGAGCTTGAGCTACACGAGAGTGCAGTAATTGTTGCGATGCTTAAAAACCCTCGTCAGTACAACCCTTATCGTAAAATTTCTAGAGAAAAATCTCTAGGAAGACGTAATCAGGTATTCAAGCAGATGGAGAAAAACGGTATGATCACCACTGCCGAAAAAGACTCCCTGCAAGCGCTACCTATGGAGGTGAAGTTTACACCAGAAGGCCACGCAGATGGTATTGCTACCTACTTTAGAGAAAACCTAAAGAAGTTTATGGCCTCTTGGATAAAAGAAAACCCAAAGGGTGAGGATTTAGAAGGTAATCTTACTTATTACAATATTTATAGAGATGGTCTTACCATTACCACTACCATAGACTCGCGTATGCAAAAAATTGCAGAGGATGCTGTTGCAGCCCATATGCCTAGATTGCAAAAAGAGTTTGATAGACAAAACGAAAAAAATAAAACGGCGCCTTTTAGAGATATAGAAGAAGAGGATGTAGACAGAATTTTTAACAACGCTATAAAAAGTTCTTCTAGATGGCGTAAAATGAAAGCCCAAGGAAAGTCTGAAGATGCAATAAGAAAGTCTTTTGATATAAAGACAGATATGACCATCTTCTCTTGGGGAGGGGAGATAGATACAGTAATGACTCCTCGTGACTCTATACGTTATTACAAAAAGTTTTTACGTACCGGTATGATGTCTATGGTGCCACAAACCGGTGAAGTACGTGCCTGGGTAGGAGGTAATAATATGACACACTTTCAGTACGATCACGTACAGTTAGGAAAGAGACAAGTGGGATCTACCTTTAAGCCATTTTTATATGCCACCGCGGTAGACCAACTCAAAATCTCTCCTTGTGATACCTTGCCTAATACTATTTATTGTATTGCGGCAGGAAGTCACGGTAATACTAAAGACTGGTGTCCAGAAAACTCTGGAGGCGAGATGGGTGGAATGATCACAATGAAAAAAGCACTTGCTGAATCTGTAAACACAGTATCTGCTAGACTAATGGATAAAGTAGGCCCAGAGCCAGTAATTGACTTAGTAAGCAAGCTAGGGGTAGACACTAGTAAAATTCCTGCGGTACCATCTATTGCTTTAGGAACTGCAGATTTAAGTCTTTATGAGATGGTCTCTGCATACGGGGCTTTTGCAAATCAAGGGGTATATGTAAAACCACAAATAGTAAGTACTATACAAGATAAAAACGGGACTATTCTTTACCAGCACGTGCCAGAAACACGTGATGTACTAAGTGCAGAGTCTGCTTATGTAACTTTACAGATGATGGAGGGAGTAACCCGATCTGGTTCTGGATCAAGATTACGTCATACTTGGAGAGGCAAAGACCCTGTGTATAGAAAAGCAGTAACAGGGTATCCTTATGGATTTACAAACGCAATTGCTGGTAAAACGGGTACAACTCAAAACCAAAGTGATGGATGGTTTATGGGTATTGTCCCAAACCTGGTTACCGGTGTGTGGGTAGGAGGAGATGATCGTGCGGTGCACTTCCCAGGCATTAATTATGGTCAGGGAGCTACAATGGCACTACCTATCTGGGGTATGTATATGAAAGACGTTTATGAAAACAAGGATTTAAAAATCTCAAAAAGTGAGTTTGATAAGCCTAAAGATCTTTCTATTACCATAGATTGTGATAATTATAAAAGTGAAGGCGTAAACGATGAGCTTCCAGATGAGCTAGATTTTTAATAAACGTAGTATCAATAAAGTTTCAAAAGAGTGTGGTAGTCTATCACACTCTTTTTTTATACCTATCAATATGATAAGTACGCTTTCGCGAAAGCGTAATCAATTACAAAATCCGTATTTTTAATCATTCAAAACCAAGAATATGATAACAAAAAAAGTTGCCGGAGTAGATGCGGCTCTTGAAGGTGTAACCAGCGGTATGACGATGATGCTAGGAGGGTTTGGCCTGAGTGGTATTCCAGAAAACGCTATTGCAAAGCTAGTAGAACTTAATATAGATAATCTCACCTGTATATCTAATAATGCGGGAGTAGATGATTTTGGCCTAGGATTGTTATTGCAGAAGAAGCAGGTTAAAAAAATGATCTCTAGCTACGTGGGAGAAAACGCCGAGTTTGAACGCCAGATGCTTAGCGGTGAGCTTGATGTAGAGTTAATACCTCAAGGTACACTTGCAGAGCGCTGTAGAGCGGCTCAAGCAGGTTTTCCAGCAATATATACACCAGCGGGTTACGGTACAGAAGTAGCAGAGGGTAAAGAGACAAGAGAGTTTGATGGGAAGATGTATGTGCTAGAGCACGCATTTAAGGCAGACTTTGCTTTTGTAAAAGCTTGGAAAGGTGATGCAGCGGGTAATCTTATTTTTAAAGGAACGGCACGTAATTTTAACCCTAATATGTGTGGAGCAGCAACCATCACTGTGGCCGAAGTTGAAGAACTTGTACCCGTAGGTGAGCTAGACCCTAACCAGATACATATACCAGGTATTTTTGTACAGCGCATCTTTAAAGGAGAGACGTACGAGAAGAGAATAGAGCAACGCACGGTAAGAACAAGAGATTAATTATGGCATTAGATAAAAATCAAATCGCACAGCGCATCGCAAAAGAGGTGCAAAATGGATACTACGTAAACCTGGGTATAGGTATACCTACACTAGTTGCAAACTATGTACGCGATGATATAGAAGTAGAGTTTCAAAGTGAGAACGGAGTGTTAGGTATGGGGCCTTTTCCTTATGATGGAGAAGAGGATGCAGATATTATAAATGCCGGAAAACAAACCATCACAACACTGCCTGGCGCTAGCTTTTTTGACAGTGCTACCAGTTTTAGTATGATACGTGGTAAGCACGTAGATTTAACCATACTAGGAGCAATGGAAGTTGCCGAAAATGGTGACATAGCAAACTGGAAGATACCAGGTAAAATGGTAAAGGGTATGGGAGGTGCTATGGATCTTGTAGCAAGTGCAGAAAATATTATCGTGGCAATGATGCATACCAACAGAGCAGGGGCTTCTAAACTTCTTAAAAAATGTAGCTTACCACTCACGGGCGTAGGTTGTGTAAAGAAGATAGTAAGTAACCTTGCGGTACTAGAGGTGACACCAGATGGGTTTAAATTATTAGAACGTGCACCTGGAGTTTCTGTAGAAGAGATACAGGCGGCCACAGAGGGCACATTACTTGTGGAGGGAGATATACCAGAGATGCAATTCTAAGGTATGATTATCTATGATTTACATAATACACCACACGTTTATACATATGTAGACGGGAGAGACTATGAGCAACTAGGTGATCGTTTTTTGAGTAATACCTTTATGGCATTAGATTATTTATATAGAACTAATGCTCTTACGATTACATATATAGACGAGGGAGAAAAGAAAACGCTAGATATCATAGATGTATTAGTAGCAGATGTGGTAAATGGCATTAATATCGTGTACTCAGAGCGCAAGAACTATTACAGGCCGTCTACAAATACGGTGGGGTTTTATGACACACACGGTATTGTTTTTAGAAAGAATCATCGTAAGCGATGGTTTTCAAAAAATAAGGGGTACAATTCTCCTATGGCAGTACTCGCTCACGAGTTAATACACTGTTATAATGAGCTGTTTGAAACAGAAGATTATAAAGCTAGAAAATTAAACCATACTTCGCGTAAAAAGAAAATAGATAGCGCCGGTAATGATATTTCTTATCCTAATAAAGAGGAGGAATTTGTAATACGTATGACAAACCAAGTTGCCAAAAGACTTGGAGAAGATAAAAGGTCTAATTATGGGCGTAGTTATTACGAAGTAGAAGAAGTTATCCACCCTAGAAAGAAAGGAAAACGGAAAAACGGAAGAATCTCACAAATATTTAACCACTCTTAGAGTGGTTTTTTTATGAAAATGCACCTGCATTAATTTTAAACATTGAGATAAAATATCGACTAAAAACTAAATTATTCGATGAAATACACAAAATATTAACATTTGACGCTTATTTCTACACTTTTGGTCGTTGTCTATTTATAATATTATCTTACATTTACATTCCCAAATCAAGTAATTGATTCCGATGAAGTGCAAGGTAAGTTCGATAATCTACATTTCGCTTCATCATATAGTATAGCTTAAACGTATAAGAGTGTTTTGAGTTATGATTTGTTAGAAATCCGCGGGGGGAGCCCTGCGGATTTTGTTTTAATCCCTATTTGACGCAAGAATGAAAAAAATTACAAACTCAGCCAGACAACTCGCAACTGGAGTTCAAAATAGTTTCTACTTTACATCAAACTGTATAAAACTAGCAAGAAAAGTATTTATGATATAACTATAGTGACTAGATGCCTTTAGGTATAGCTCCTATAAGTCGTTTAGTATATGCTTGTTGAGGTTGTTCATAAATAGCATCTGCATCCCCCATTTCTTCTATCATACCTTTGTTCATCACCACAAGTTGATCAGACATATATTTTACTACTGCGAGATCGTGAGATATAAAAATATAAGTAAACCCAAAGTCTAATTTAAGCTCATTAAGTAGATTAAGCACTTGTGCTTGTACGGAGATATCTAACGCGCTTACAGACTCATCACACACAATAAGTTTTGGGTTTACAGCTATAGTGCGTGCAATACCTATGCGCTGGCGCTGCCCTCCAGAAAACTCGTGCGGGTATCGATTATAATGTTCTTTCTCTAGACCTACACGTTCTAGTAATTGCAATACACGTTCTTTACGCTCCTTTGTAGAGTCATATAGTTTATGCACTTCCATAGGTTCAATAATAGCCTGGCCCACGGTTAATCTTGGGTTAAGAGAAGCAAACGGATCTTGAAAAATGATTTGCACCTCTTTACGTAAGCTACGTAACGCTTTACCTCTTAAACGTGTAATATCTATCCCTTTATATAAAATATGTCCGGCTGTTGCTCGATCTAGCTGTAATATCGCATTCCCTAGCGTAGACTTACCACATCCAGACTCACCTACCAGACCTAGCGTTTCTCCCTCATAAATTTTAAAAGAAACATCATCTACCGCTTTAAAACCTTTGTCTTTGCTAAAAATGCCACTGTTAGAAAAGTATGTTTTCTCAACATTATGAACCTCTAGTAATGCTGGTTGGTCGTATAGTTTTTTAAGATGTGCAGCGCGCTCTGTTTTAGACTGCACCTCAGAAGCAGTTGTGTTGTCTAGGTAATCTTGTATAGTAGGGAGCTTTTTGAGTCGCTCATCTAGCGACGGTCTTGCACTTAGTAGTGCTTTTGTGTATTCGTGTTGAGGTGACTTAAAGAGTTGTTGTGCTTCTGCAGTTTCTACAATATCACCTTTATACATTACAAGAACGCGATCTGCAATATCACTTACCAGCGATAAGTCGTGAGATATAAAAATCACACTCATCTCGGTTTCTTGTTGTAATTGTTTAAGTAGTAATATAATTTCCTTTTGAACCGTAACATCTAGTGCCGTTGTGGGCTCATCTGCAATGAGAATTTTAGGCTTACAAGCAATAGCCATTGCAATCATTACCCGTTGTTTTTGACCTCCAGAAATTTCGTGAGGATAAGCCTCATAAATTTTTGAGGCAGTAGGGAGTTTTACTTTTTCAAATAGTGCTAGTGCTTCGTTTTTTATACGCTTTCGCGAAAGCGTAGTATGCCTTCTCAAAATCTCTGCTACTTGTTCTCCACATCGCATAGAAGGATTAAGACTGCTCATAGGCTCTTGAAAAATCATAGAAATCTCATTACCTCTTATGGTTTGAAATTTTTTTTCAGACAGATGAACTAGGGACTCATCATCAAAAATGATATTACCTTCTATAAGTGTGTTTTTCTTAGGAAGTAAACCCAGCACCGCGAGGGATGATACACTTTTTCCGGAACCAGATTCTCCTACAATGGCAAGTATCTCATTACGGTATAAATCAAAAGAGATACCGTGTATCACTTCATTTACCTCTCCTTGCTGCCGGAAAGATATATGAAGCTGTTTTACAGAAAGAAGTTCTCGCGATTGCATTACTCAAAAATACGTTTTTTATATGCCAGATGGTAAACTATAACAATGGTCTAGCCTGGTCTATTTTTATTCTAATTAATTAAGGAACTACAATTCTTGTTTAGCATATGGGGTACTTGCGTAAACATTAGGTATTTATTAATGTTTTGTTAAAAAAAAATGTGTAGTTCATCGAAAAGATTACGATTTAATCAAAGAATTGGCGTTATTTACGATTCAAATACCATTTTTTAATTAAAAAATTACAAACAATCCATTTTTAATTAAAATTCTCCAACATTAATCTAATAATCAAATTATGAAGAAATTGTACTCTTTTGTCCTACTGGTACTCCTAGCAGGATCGACAGCAATTGCTCAAAGTGTAGATGGCATTGTCCAGAAATATTTGAGCGGAAACGCAGAAGAAGTAGGCTTAAAAACTACAGACGTTGCACAATGGACAGTTACAGATATTGTCCCATCACTCAACCCCGAAATACAGCACGTCTATGTGCAACAGCAGTATCAAGGAATCCCTATCCAAAACGGAACATATAAACTTACCGTAAAAAATGGACAG
This sequence comes from uncultured Dokdonia sp., assembly GCF_947496725.1. Lineage (GTDB taxonomy): Bacteria > Bacteroidota > Bacteroidia > Flavobacteriales > Flavobacteriaceae > Dokdonia. The sequence goes on along the minus strand of NZ_CANMDS010000002.1, from coordinate 322,758 downwards.
GTTACTTATGAGATTAACCAGTTTATTAAAGATGTAGCAACAAAGAGTGCTGGAGCTGCTGCTAGCTTATCTCCAGAAAATGCGATACAAAAAGTGGTACAGCATCATAAGATGCAAGCACCTCGCAATCTTTCGGCAACAAAATCTAGCGGTAATACTTTTGAGTATGCAAACTCAGGTATAAGTATAGAGCCTATTAAAGTAGAAAAGCGATACCTATCTGTAGGAAACAAATTACACCTTACTTGGAATGTATCAATCTATCAATTAGATGCTCAACACTGGTGGAATGTAAATGTAGATGCTGCTACAGGTGAGATATTAAAAACCGAAGATTGGGTAGTGTCTTGCTCTTGGGAAGATCCAAACCACAGCGAGCACAATCATACTAGTTCTAATGCAAAAGAAGATGCTATTTACGGTCCGGTAAAAGCTAGCTCTGCAGCTGCAGTAGTAGGTGGAGGCTCTTATAATGTGTACCCGCTAGGTATAGAAAGCCCTAGTCACGGTAACCGCGCGATAGTAACAGATCCAGCTGTGGCAAATGCTTCACCATACGGGTGGCACGATACAAATGGTTCTGCAGGAGCAGAGTTTACTACTACAAGAGGAAATAACGTTCTAGCTCAAGATGATACAAATGGTAACAATGGTTCTGGAACAAGTCCTAATGGTGGGAGCGCTCTTAACTTTGACTTTGCACTTAATTTAAATAATACCCCATCTACATTTTTACCAGCAGCAACTACAAATTTATTTTACTGGAATAATATTATGCACGATGTGTGGTACCAGTATGGGTTTACAGAGGCAGCAGGTAATTTTCAAGAAAATAACTATGGTAAAGGTGGTATAGGAAGCGATTCTGTAAATGCAGATGCCCAAGATGGTAGTGGTACAAATAACGCAAACTTTGCAACACCACCAGATGGAAGTAACCCGAGAATGCAAATGTTCTTATTTACAAATCCTACTCGTGATGGAGATTTTGACAACGTGATTATTGCCCACGAGTACGGTCACGGTATTTCTACACGTCTTGTAGGAGGTCCTGGTACAAATGCCTTAGGAGGTAGTGAGCAAATGGGTGAAGGATGGTCAGACTGGTTAGGTCTAGTGATGACTATACGCCCAGGAGATACTAGAGATACTGCTAGAGGAGTAGGTACATATGCTATAGGACAGCCTACTACAGGAGCAGGTATTAGACCTACGAGATATGCTACAGATCTTGCTGTAAATGGTACTACTTATAATGACGTAAGTAGCCTTGTGGTACCTCACGGTGTTGGGTATGGTTTTGCAACGATACTATGGGATATGACTTGGGATCTTATAGATCTAGAAGGATATGATAATGACCAGTATAATGGTACAGGTGGTAACAACATCGCAATGGCTCTTGTTATAGAAGGTCTTAAGAATACGGCAAATAACCCTGGATATGTTTCTGGACGTGATGGAATATTACAAGCAGATCAAGATCTTTATGGAGGACAGTATAACTGTTTAATATGGGACGCTTTTGCAAGAAGAGGTGTAGGTGTAGATGCTGTAGAAAATAGTAACGGTGGTACAAATACAAATACAGATCAAGTCGCTTCATTTACAAGTGGTTGTTCTGGACCACCACCACCAGCATCTTGTAACTCTACTGTGAGTTCTTTCCCATATTCTGAAGGGTTTGAAAATACTTTAGGAGCTTGGTCACAAGACACATCAGATGATTTTGACTGGACAGTTCGTACAGGAGGAACACCTTCTAACAGTACAGGACCTTCTGGTGCAAATGAAGGATCATATTATATTTATGTAGAAGCATCTAGTCCTAACTTTGGAAGTAAGACTACTACAATAAACTCACCTTGTTTTAACCTTGCAGGAGTAAATGCTGCAGAGGCTACTTTTAGTTACCAGATGACAGGTAACTCAGTAGGTACAGTGAGACTAGAAGCTAGAGATGATAGCTCACAAACGTGGACAGAGTTATGGTCTCAAAGTGGAGATCAAGGAGCTGCCTGGCAAGATGCAACGGTAAGTCTTGCGGCATATGATGCCTCTACACAATTAAGATTTAGAGCAACTACATCTGCCTCTTGGCAAGGTGATATTGCTATAGATGGATTTGCTATAGAAGGTACTGCTCCGGCAGATACGCAAGCTCCTACAGCTCCTACAAGTCTTGTTGTTACAGATGTAACAACCTCTAGTGTTGCATTATCTTGGAACGCTTCTACAGATAATATAGGTGTGGTAGCTTATGATGTATACCAAGGATCTAATAACCTAGGAGAAGTTACAGTGACTACCGCAAATGTTACTGGTCTTGCAGAGGGAACTACTTACCAGTTTACTGTACGAGCAAAAGACGAGGCAGGTAATGTTTCTGGAGCGAGTAATACGGCAACAGCCACTACAGAGACTACTACAGTTCCATCGGGTTGTACAGCAACCGCTGGAGCAGGATATAGTGAAAGTTTTGAAGCTGGACTTGGTCAATGGACTCAAGATAGCAGTGATGATATAAACTGGACACGTGATGCATCTGGAACACCTTCTAGTGGTACAGGACCATCTTCTGGATCACAAGGATCTTTCTATATGTTTGTAGAAGCATCTGGTAACGGTACAGGATACCCAAACAAGAGAGCAATATTAAACTCTCCTTGTTTTGATTTATCTACAGAGACAGAGGCAAACTTTACATTTGATTATCATATGTATGGTTCGACAGATGGAGGTCAAGTAGATCTAGAAGCGAGTGCAGACGGTGGTACTACCTGGACAAGCCTATGGAACCAGACAGGAAACCAAGGCAACCAGTGGAATGCAGTTACCGTGAGCTTAGATGCTTATACGGGAGGTACAGTTCAGTTACGTTTTAACCGTATTACAGGTAGTACGTGGCAGTCTGATGTTGCAATAGATAATGTTGCTCTTACTGCTGGAGGCGGAGGAGATGACACCACAACTCCACCTACAGGATACTGTGCAGCAAACGGTAATAACAGTACAGAAGAGTATATCGCACGTGTGCAGATAGGAAGTATAGATAATGCTTCTGGTAGAAATGCTGCCGGATACCAAGACTTTACAAATATCTCAACAGCCTTAAGTGGTAATGCAACAATCACTATAACACCAGAGTGGCCAGGAAGCACTTACAGTGAAGGTTATGCTGTTTTTGTAGACTGGAATCGTGATGGTGACTTTGCAGATGCTGGAGAAACGGCTCTTACCATTTCTGCAACGCAGGCTACACCGGTAAGTGGTACTATCACAGTACCTTCTGGAGCGGCTCAAGGAGCTACTCGTATGAGAGTGGTTATGAGATATAACGCTGTGCCAGCTGCTTGTGGAAGCTTTAACTATGGAGAGGTAGAAGACTACATTGTAAATGTATCAAGTAGTGCAGCCTTTGGTGGAGATACAGAAGGTGATACGGAATTTACAGACTTTGGAAAAGGAGACTTCTCAATCTTTCCTAACCCAGTTACTCGTGGGGAATTAAATATAAGCTTACAAGGAGCAGAAGCAACCTCTGTAACTATATTTAACCTTCTAGGTCAAGCGGTTCATAAAGGTAATTTTGAAAACACAATTGATGTGTCGAGACTTGAAGCTGGCGTTTATGTCATTCAAGTAGAGACTGAAGGTTCAAAAATGATTAAACGCTTTATCAAAAAGTAAGGCCAGTCATTTATAAACATAAGAAATCCCGACTTCAGATGAAGTCGGGATTTTTTTTGTTGTTATTACGCTTTCGCGAAAGCGTAAATAAAGCAATACTATTTATTTAAGAACTTCTTAAACTCTTTATTAGTAAAGAGTTTCCAGATGCCTAAAAAGCCAGCGATAACTTGTAAGAAGGTGCCAGCGGTTAATAATTCTGGAGCTCCTGGCCAGTGCATAATTTTAAATAATGCGCCTAGAACAGTGCAAATTAACCCTAAAATAAAAAGAGCGAGTATATGTTTTACTTTCATAACTATGGATTTTTTAAACCGATATTATTTCATCTTCATCAAGCAAGCGCTCGTTGCGTAGTTTGAGTAAAATTTGAGCCACGGCAACGGTGTCTTTCTCACAATATACGACTATGCGATCAATGTCATTTTCTTCATAATATACCTGGCGCACCTGGCTGCCGTCTATATCATCTTTTGGAGAAGGGATTCCCAAAATTTTGGTCATAAGCTTGAGAGAGGTGTAGTGTTTATAGTCTCCAAACTTCCATAAATCTAGGGTGTCTATATGAGGTATCTCCCAAGGTTTTTTGCCAAAAAGATTGAGCTTTTGTGGTAGCGTAACTCCATTTATGATCATACGTCGCGCGATATATGGGAAGTCAAATTCTTTACCATTATGTGCACAGAGTAAGTGCTCGCGGCGGTTAAAATGATCTTCAAGTAGATTTTTAAACTCATTAAGTAGCTTGGTCTCATCATCACCAAAAAAGGAGGTGGTTCTAAAGCGTTTTCCATCTGTACTGGTATTAAAATAGCCCACAGAGATACACACTATTTTTCCAAATTCTGCCCAGATGCCGGCACGCTCATAATAGTCTTCTGGTGTATACTCATCCTTGCGGAGGTATCTTGTTTTATCTGCATAAAGTGCCTTTTCTACATCGTCTAGATCAGAAAAATCTGGATGTTGAGGTACCGTCTCAATATCCAAAAAAAGGATATGTTCTAGTTGAAGCCTTTGTATCATTTTTTTACTTTTAAAAGTATACTACCACTCGCATAATTTATAACACGTTGACCACCACCATCAACCTTTAAATTTATGGAGTTGAATATTATTTTTACATCCACAAGATCATTTGTTTTACGGAGTGTAAGTTTATCTCGGTCGTTAATGGGTTTATTTATATCCTCACCTTCTAGTTGTTTTAAAAATGCCTGTGTGGGTATCGTGAGTGCTGTGCTGTCTTGTGTTGTGATAAGAATTTCTTTCCCATTAAGCATCATAGAAAAGCCTTCTTCTATATATTCTGACTGGCCGTTTAGGTTAAAGTGAAAGTCTTGCTTCCAGTCATAGCCACGTATATCATATGCTGCACTAGAGGCGTTGTTAAAGTGTACGCGTTTTTTCTCTATATCACTAGCCGTCATTTTATACCCTAAGTCTTTTAAAATATAGTTAGACAACTTCCAGGTAGTTACATCGGTATGTTTTTCTACCGGGTTGTAACCTATGATGGGTTTTAGATCTTCTGCGGCATCGTGTTCTACGAGGTACCTTGTGATAGATGAAAATCTTCTATAAGCTACGGGGTCTGAGTTTTCTTTAATTTCTGCTTTCGCGAAAGCGGTATACATCTTTTCAAATTCATCTATCTGGCTGCGTTTACTCACAGCGAAGGCTCCCCAAAACCCAAAAGTGCTCAACAATCCCATAACCGCAAGAGCCATAGGTAAAAACCGAAGCTGCTGCTTGCGACTGAAGAGCAAGTAAAGCGTAGCGCCTGTTATAAAAATCGCAATTACAATAAGAAAATATCGCGGCTCTGTGATGCCGTAATCTGATACTCTTTTATAAATCGCAGTATAAAACAAGATGAGCAGGGGTAGTAATAACCAATATGCTAGCGGCTGAAAGTTTTTAAAAACCCTAGAGGTATGAGTTGCTTTTAATGGGTGAATAATAAACTGAATGATAAATAGAAGCCCAGCAAGTGCGATAATAAGGTAGCTCACCCAGCCCTTAGGTAATTCCCACTGTATACAGATTTTAAGAGCATAGGCATACAGTATTGTGATGTAGAGTGCGGCAAGCGGTATGAGTATAAACTTTACAAAGACTTCAATAGCTTTATGAAAGTGCAGGTGTATGTTATGTTGTACCTCTTTAGGAAAATCTGATAGGTATACCCACGTATTTATGATTCCTAAACACAGCAAGAATAACTGGAAGTAGCGCCTACCATTTATTTTTACATCAAAAAGATACTCTATGGCTAGCAATGCAAGTACGATACCTAGATAAAACACTCCAGAAAACAAGGCACTCCTGGCGATTGCCATAAGCATATCTGCCAGATAATTCCAGTAGGCTTTAGGGTGCCATACAGTAATAAAAGGAGCAAAGAGTAGCGCTAGATGACCTACTATAAGTAGTACAAACCACCTTATATATGGGGTCTCATTATTATTTTGAAAGTCATAGTCAGGTAATGTAAAATAGAATGCAACAAGGAGTAATATGATAATAACTTTAATCCACCAGAGTCCTTTTCTTTTAAACTGCTCGATGTAAAACTGAGTCCCTATAAGCCAGCTCACACCTATTATTGCTGTGAGTGAAATGTTGTTATAGGTTTCAAATATGTCGTCTACATCTCTTTCGGCAAGTACTACTAGCAGTAGTGTAAATAATATAACCCAGATGAGTGTCACAGGAAATCTCTTAAAGGCAGCAAGCGCCTTGATGATGAATTCTGAAGGGGAAAATAATCGCATTGATTGATGATTGAATGTATTGAAAAATACAATAAATTAATAGAACTCTATGCTAATCAGTGTTTTGAGTCATTTCATACCCTGCGTCTATGTAATCATAAAAGTCTTGAGTAAATGGTTTTCCTTCTACCGAGTCACCACGACGGTGTCCTAGTCTTACAATAATAAGATTGTCTTCTGGTATGGTAATTACATATTGCCCTAGTATACCTCGCATTGCAAATATTTTTTTATCGCGATAGTTACTTAGCCAGAAGCCGTATCCATACTCTGTATCTTGAGCAAAGCGTGGGTTTATGCTGGTCGTTACAAAATCTTTTGGAAGTAATCTTTTGCCATTCCAAGAGCCACCATCTTTATAAAGTTTTCCAAAACGGGCAAAGTCTCTAGCGTTACTTGCTATACAGCAATAGGTTTTTGCCAGCTTGTTATCATCATCATCTAGCTGCCATAATGCTTCTTGCTCCATACCCATAGGTTTCCAGAAGCTGTCTGATAGGTATTGCGGTAGCGGTATGCCACTAGCTTTCTGTATCACCATACCTAGCAATTGTGTGTTGCCAGAGAGATATTTAAAAGATTGACCGGGTTGCTCTGTAACCTTGAGATTTAATATAGTTTCGGCAAGGTCATCATCATAATAAGAACGTGCTGTAAGGCTAAAGGGGCTAGAGTAACTCTCATCCCAGTTAAGACCAGAAGCCATAGAGGAGAGATCTCCCACAGTCATACCAGAACCAGCAAATTCTATGAAAAAATTACTCACCGGTTGATCTAGTGATTTTATATAGCCGTCTTGTATGGCCTTACCTAGTAACGCGCTGGTAATGCTCTTTGCCATAGAGAACGAGTTAGTCTTGCTTTTCTCGCTATAACTCGTTGCATAATCTTCATATAAAACACTATCGTTTTTAATGATTAAAAAGGCAATGGTCTCAAGCTCACTATTAACAGAAGAAAGACGCTCTGTAGGTACTATGTTATTATATTGCTTATGCTTTGGCCAGGTCTGTGGGGTGGTAGTTTCAATAGTTGCGTTATCAAAATAATCATAGTCGTCTATAAAAGCCGTAGTATGGCCAGTCATATATACCACGCGCACACCTTTTAAAATGTAGTCATAGTCTGTGATGTAAAGAGCCGCTATAATGATAGCAATAAAAAAAAGTAAGCCTTTAAAAAAAATTTTCAGATACCTCATTTTGTAAAGATTGATATTTTAAAAGTATTATTTTTTTGCTTTCGCGAAAGCGTTACTCACCTTTAATAAAAGCCTAATCTAAAATAAAGAACCTTGCGTCACTGGGCTCTCGTGTTCTAAGAGCCACTTCTTGCGATGTAGTCCACCAGCGTAGCCCGTGAGAGAGCCATCACTACCTATCACGCGATGACAAGGGATGATGATAGAAATAGGATTTTTACCATTTGCACTGGCTGCTGCACGTATTACCTTTGGGTCACCCAGTTGTTTTGCCATTGTGAGGTAGGTTGTAGTCTTGCCGTGAGGGATGGTGCAAAGTTCCATCCAGACCTTTTGCTGAAAAGTCGTTCCCTTAGGGGTAAGAGAGAGGTCAAAATGACTCCGTTCTCCTGCAAAGTATTCTTTAAGTTGTTTTACAGCCTCTTGAAGAGCGTCTGGAATTGCTTTTGTAACCGCTTCTTCTTTTTCAATAAACGTAGCAGCACAGAGTCCTTCTTGGCTTCCTTCTAATAATAATAGACCTAGAGGTGTTGATATAATAGCTGCTTCCATAGTTTCAAATATAGGAATTAAGTGTGTTGTATATTGTACTGTAAGTCAGTACATTTGATGGTTTTAAGGCAGGCATATGCGTCTATTATTAGTATTTATAATCCCTATTATACTTTTATCTAGTCATAAGGTCTCTGGGCAAGAAAATGCTCAGACCTATGATGAGGGTAGAATTTACACCTTAGATATTGCAAAAGGGCAATTCCAAAGTAAAGAATACACTAGCGCTATACATACACTAGATGAGTTACTTAACTCCTCAGCAATAGAAGAAGATTCAAAAAAGCAATTCCAAGGATTTACATTACTAGGTGACATCTATCTAATGCTTAAGGATACACCTAAAGCTCACGAGGCATTTGAGCGTGCCTTAAAAATGGCACAAAAGTCTAAAAATGACACACTACTTGCCATATCATACAGTAATCTAGGTAAAACATATAGCGTATATCCTGAGTTTGAAGAAAGGGCTACTACACTGTTTAAAAAAAGTATAGATACTTATACTAAGCTTAACCTTAGAGATGATGCCCTCCAGTCATATATAGAGTTAAGCCGTATGTATCTCACACGAGATAATATTGCAATGGCTTACCCTGCCCTTATGGAGGCAAAAATGATGAGCCTAAGGGATACACTTAATTTTAAGCCAAGGGCACAGATCCTTACACTATTAGGTAAATATTACATTAAAAAAGATAAAAGCACTCTAGCCGAAGAAGCCTTACTAGAAGCTATAGATATTTCTTTTGAACAAGAACTCATTGCCCAAGAAGAACAAGCACAGCAACAGATAGCGAGACTCTATGAGCAAGAGAAAAAATTTGAAGAGGCATATTATCACTCGCAGCGACAGCTATTACTTGCAAACCAACTATATAAAAATGAAACCCAACAAGAAGTAAGACTTGCCAGCGCACAGTTTGATTACAGAGCAAATAAGCGCGAACTAGAAATTACCAAGAAAGAAAAAAGCCTTACAGATATACTAGCGGCAAGCTCACGTAGAGCAAATACCGTGCTTATAGTTGCATCATTACTCTTGCTTATAGGTTTATTTATCATCTACACGATGTATAAATCTCGTAAAAACTATAGTGATCGCTTACGCGAAAAAAACATAGAACTCACAAAAGCCAAAAATGAAGCTGAACAACTCTCAAAGCTCAAGACTCAATTTTTCTCTACCATAAGCCACGAGTTACGCACGCCACTTTATGGGGTAATAGGTATTGCTACCATTTTACTTGAAGATAAAATCATAAAAACACATCGTGATGACTTAAAGTCGCTTAAGTTTTCGGCAGATTATTTACTTGCTCTTATAAACGATGTGCTCCTTATGAGTAAGATGGAGGCAAAAGATATAAAACTTGAGCACGCACCTTTTAAACTTACTACCTTATTACACAGTATTACTCGCTCATTTGAGTTTAGCCTTGAGCAAAACAACAATAAACTTCATCTACATATAGACCCAGAGGTCCCTAATGAGCTTCAAGGAGATTCTGTGAGACTTTCTCAAATACTAATGAACCTTATAGGTAATGCTATAAAATTTAATGAAAATGGAAATATCTGGATAAACATACATCAGCAAGCCCACACAGATGAAGGGCGTCATAGCATCTTGTTTGTAGTAAAAGATGATGGTATGGGTATACCAAAAAGTAGCCAAGACACCATTTTTGAAGAGTTTACTCAGGTAGAGAATAAAAACTATAATTATCAAGGTACCGGTTTAGGTTTACCTATAGTAAAAAAGCTACTGGCATTATATAATAGTGAGGTTATATTAGAAAGTGATGAGGGGCAAGGAGCAACCTTCTCATTTGTTATAGAATTTGAAAAACCTAAGAGCACAGCATTACCTCGTCAAGTTATTACATCAAATGAGTTGTTAGGGACAGAGAGTGTACACACACTACAAGATGCTCATATTCTTGTGGTAGATGATAACCGTATTAATCAAAAAATCACTCAAAAACTTCTTGAGAGCAAAGGTTTATTGTGTAGTCTAGCTAGTGATGGTATAGAGGCCGTAGAGATGGCAAAAAATCAAGAATATAGCCTTATACTTATGGACATCCATATGCCTAAAAAAGATGGTATACAGGCCACAAAAGAAATTAGAACATTTGATAAGTCTACACCTATAGTTGCCTTAACAGCGGTAGAAATACAAGAGATAAGACATAAAATTTATACAGCAGGAATGGATGACATTCTAGTAAAACCTTATGATGTATCGCTGTTTTTAAGCGTGCTAGTACGTAATATTAAAAACAAACATATTGTAACCGCATAAAGTGGCTGGTTTACTCGCTTTTAGGACTATTCTCATCATAAAGCCCTAGAGCTTTGGCTCTTTTTTGCCAGTTGCGACGGGCTAGCGTTTGCAAGTCTGCTACACTATCACTTTCATCCATAATTTCTAGTCCAAGAAGAGTTTCTATCACATCTTCCATTGTGACAAGACCACTCATAGTACCATACTCATCTACCACTAGGGCGATGTGATTTTTTGTAGAAATAAGTTCTTCAAAAAGATCTGGAATAGGCAAATTACGTTTTGTGATTAAAATAGGACGTTCTATCTCTTTAAGAGTTGTTGTGTGATTATCTAGTGCCATCTCACGGTAAACCTCGCTCTTTAAAACAATACCAGTGATGTGATCACGTGTTCCTTCAAAAATTGGAATCCTAGAAAAACGTAGCGATTGATTTTCTTCAAAAAAGTCTGCAACGGTTGTGTTTGCATCTGCCATTTTTATGACTGTACGTGGCGTCATAATATCCTTAGTAAGTACCTCTTTAAAAGTAAGAAGGTTATTAAGAATTTTAGATTCACTTTCTTCAAAAACGCCATCTTCACCAGCCATTTGTGCCATTGCAGTAAAGTCCTCACGGCTTAGCACACTCTCGTGATGACCACCGCCACCTACCATACGAGTAAAAAGTTGTAGCAACCATAATACTCCTGTGTACTTTAAAAGTAGCACCATTATCTTAAGTGTCTTTGCAGAGAAGTTTGCTAGAGATTTCCAAAATTTTGCACCTATAGTTTTAGGTATAATCTCACTAGCAATTAAGATAAGTAAGGTCATTATTGCAGAGACAAAACCAAGAAAATTAATCTCTGTAAAGCCTAAGTTTATAACAAACTCGGGATATAAATCTGCAGCTACAGTACCTACCATCATTGCACCTACGGTGTGTGCAAGTGTGTTTAAGGTAAGGATTGCAATAAGCGGTTTATCTACATCTTTTTTAAGTTCTTCAAGAGTTTCGGCGTAGGCTTTTCCTTCGTTTTTCTTGATGTTTATAAACGTAGGTGTCACACTTAGAAGTACAGCTTCAAGTATAGAACACAAGAATGAAAAAAATATCGAAATCGTTGCCCAAAGTAAAAGTTGACCCATAGTTAGTTTGCTATTTATGTAAATGTATGGAAAAAGAGAGTATAGTAGAAGTGCTTTTACGCTTTCGCGAAAGCGTAATTTTACTCATACTTCTCATAAACCTCTTTAAAAGTAAATGCTTCTTTGCTTGCGCCGTGCTTTTGTAAGAACTCGAGCTTCTCTAGTCCTTCTTGCGCTGTAGGTGTTGTGCCTGCTTCAATCCACCAGAGTACGTAGTGTGCTGTTCCATATTTTTGAAACCACTCTTTCTGGCGTTTCATAATCGCACTATGGAAGGTTTTATAGGTGAATTCTCTTAGTGACGCCACATCTTCCCACACAGAAAAATTAATAAGAACCTGTTCATCGTTAAGCGCATTAGGAGCGGGTGCGGCTTCGGTATCTATAATGTCACGCCATATAAACCCTGGCGAACTCTCGGCTAGCTCATTTACACGGTCTGTATTATCTCTAAAGTCCTTCATCTCTGGATCTTCTATAGAGACACCCTTCATACGGGCTACATTGAGCTGTGCAAGGTGATATACCATTACCCGAGTAACTTTACCACATCTTTTGCAAAGTAGCTAGCTATTACTTGTGCTCCTGCTCTTTTTATAGCTGTGATTTGTTCCATCATAACGCTATCGTGATCTAGCCATCCTTTTTCGGCAGCGGCTTTAAGCATTGCATACTCACCACTTACTTGGTAAACGGCTATCGGTACATTTACAACTTCTCGTAAATCACGTACAATATCTAGGTAACATAGTCCTGGTTTTACCATCACGATATCTGCACCTTCTTCTATATCCATCAGGGTTTCTTTAACCGCTTCGTCACGATTTGCAAAGTCCATCTGGTAGGTTTTTTTATCTTTTGGAATATCTTTTAAGTCTACTGGCGCGCTGTCTAGAGCATCACGAAAAGGGCCATAAAAAGAGCTTGCATACTTTGCACTATAACTCATAATGCCAGTGTTATAAAAACCTTCGTCTTCTAGCAAGGTGCGCATTTCAAAAATGCGGCCATCCATCATATCGCTTGGTGCAAGTACATCTGCTCCTGCACGAGCGTGACTCAATCCCATCTCGGCAAGTATAGCTGTGGTGTCATCATTTACAATCTCACCATTACCTACCACACCATCGTGGCCAAATTTTGAGTAAGGATCTAGTGCAACATCTGTCATAACCAGCATATCTGGACAGGCGTCTTTTACGGTTTTTATAGCACGTTGCATTAGGCCGTCTGCATTAAGCGCTTCGGTACCAGAGTTGTCTTTTAAGTTATCTGGTACTTTTACAAACAGAAGTACGGCTTTAAGTCCCATTGCCCAGAGCTCTTTTACCTCTTTAGTAAGTAAGTCAAGACTGTAGCGATAGTAATCTGGCATAGAGTCTATCTCTTGCTTTATCCCTTTTCCTTCTACCACAAAAAGCGGTACAAGAAAATCATTTGGAGTGATATAGGTCTCTCTTACTAGTGAGCGCATAGCCTCACTGCTACGTAGTCTTCGGTTTCTTATAAGCATCGTTCTATCTTCTATGTGTTGAGGTAAATAGGTGTGTGATTTTAAATAAATCTAGTTTCAATATCTATCTAAACCTCGTATTTTGCATTACAAATTTACCAATTTAAACATCGCCTTCCTTTGCTCAAAGAAGCCTTTCAATTTATTTATCCCTGGCGCACCTATCAGGAACGATTTTTAAAAGATTTTCAAGATCACATTGCAGATGATCACTTGCACGTAGTTGCCCCGCCAGGCTCGGGAAAAACTGTGCTTGGTCTTGAGATGATGCGCCGTGTAGATAAGTGTACGCTTGTGCTCGCACCTACTATCACGATACGCAACCAGTGGGAGGAGCGTATGTTTGAGTGCTTTATCGAGCAAGAAAAATGTACTATTCCGCTTTCGCGAAATATAAAAAAACCTGCACACATCACCTTTGCAACCTATCAATCATTACACGCATTTGCCAAAAATGAAATGGAAGGCGATATGGAACGTGTGCTTAACTTTTTCGCGCAAGCGGGAATAAAAAACATCGTACTAGACGAAGCCCATCACCTCAAAAACGAGTGGTGGAAACCACTTTTTGCACTTAAAGAACTGCCAGAGTGCACCATTACCGCACTTACGGCAACACCGCCATATGATAGTGATCAAGCAGAGATAGCAAAGTATTTTCAGCTTTGTGGACCTATAGATATTGAGATAAGCGTGCCAGAGCTGGTTAAAGAAGGTAACCTCTGTGCACACCAAGATTATATTTATTTTTCTGAGCCAGATGCTGCACAAATAGAATACATTTTAGACTATCGTGTTAAGGCAAAAACAGTTATAGATGAACTGGTAGAAAATAGTGAGTTTGGCAGTTTTATTATAAGTCTCCCAGTATATAAAACACCAGGAAAACATCTTGAGATCATTTATAAAGACCCTAACTTTTATATAGCTTCTCTTGTCTATCTTAATGCACGTGGGTATAAAATCCCTAAGGTAAAAATAGATTTGCTAGGTGTAGACCTTACCCAAGAAAAGCTTCCTACCTTTAATCAAGAGTGGGCAGAAAAGTTATTGCAACCGCTACTAGTAGATGACCGAGAAGATCATTATGAAGACGAAGAGGTACTTGCTACTGTTGAGAAGACACTTCGTAAGGTAGGTGCTTTTGATAAAAAACGTGTAAACTTTAAAGGCGAGCAGCAATTATATAAATCACTAGCCCAAAGCCCTAATAAGCACAAGAGCATACGAGAGATTATAGATTTTGAAAGTGCTCAAATGGGTGAAAACTTACGCGCTGTTATACTTACAGATTACGTGCGTAAGGAGTTTATAGACACCCCTATAGATGCGCTTGACACAATAAATAAGCTGGGAGTAATACCTATCTTTCACCACCTGCGCTACTCACTTGAACAACATCCAGATAGGTGGCAGGGTAAGGATAAACTAGAAAAACTTGCCGTACTCACAGGTACCATTATCATAGTACATAAAACTCTGGTAGCACAAATTACAGAGACACTAGATAGTGATGATTTTACGCACGACGCCTTAGGTGATACAGCCTTTGTGATAGTGCGACCTAGAGAAAAGGTAAAAAGCCAGATGGTAAGCCTTATGACGGCTCTTTTTACAGACGGCCATATAGAAGTGCTAGTAGGAACAGCAGCATTACTAGGAGAAGGTTGGGATGCGCCAGCTATTAATACACTGGTGCTTGCCTCCTACGTGAGTTCTTTTGTAATGTCTAACCAGATGCGCGGTAGAGCTATACGAGTACAGCCTAGTAATCCAGATAAGGTAGCTTCTATATGGCATCTTGCTTGTATAGATCCCACTATAGATGGTGGTGGTGAGGATGTGATAAAATTAACCAGACGCTTTGATGCCTTTTGTGGTGTATCACTAGAGGGAACTCCCTTTATAGAAAATGGCGCAGAGCGGTTTGCTCTACCTACCACTATTTTAGAAAAAGAAGTATTAAATAGTAAAATGTGTACCCTTGCGGGAAATAGAGGTGCGATACAACAGCGATGGGAGCAAGCTATAGGTACGGGAAAACTGTTAGTGCGCGAACTGAAATTAGACTTTAAACCTAAGGGGAAGCCGCTACAAAAAAACAGCGTTTACTATAAGGATGCTGTAAAATATGGAGTACTACAGCTTGGGGCTTTACTCACGATTACCGTACCGGAGATTATTATTAATAATGCAGGAGCTTACTTCTCTAGAGGAATGGGCTTTTTTATATATGCAGTGCTAGGCACAGCAGCAATGGTACTTGCGCCCAAGACATATAAAACTCTCGTGTTGTACTTAAAATATGGACGTGTAGATAAACTGGTGTATAAAATGGGGCAAGTAGTGCTTAAAAGCCTACGAGAGCAGTACTACATCACCACGCAGCTAGAAGCCCTAAAACTAGGTGTAGAGTATCTACCTAATGGTGCCGTCTCTTGCTTTCTTACAGGAGCTACTGCCAAAGAAGAAATCCTTTTTGTAAAGTGTATGGAAGAACTTCTTACGCCTATAGATAATGCACGCTATATGATTGAGCAGTCTGGGTGGTGGCAGCGCAAATTTGGCTTTGCAAATTATTATCCCGTACCAGAACTCTTTGCAGGTAATAAAAAAGATGCTACGCTCTTTTTTAACTTCTGGGGAATTTACATTTCAGAAAATGCAAGGCTCACTTTCACGCGTACTAAGGAAGGTAGAAAACGACTCTTAAAAGCACGTTTTCATTACTTAAATACCAAAGGCGGATTTAAAACCAAGACGAGTGCTATATGGAGATAGGTTCTTAAGAAACCCACTCCTTCGGTTGCTGCAGTACTTTTATTAATCGTTCTTCTTCGCTTCCAGGTGCTGGGTGGTGATCATATTTCCACTGTACTACGGGAGGAAGGCTCATTAAGATGCTTTCAATGCGGCCATTGGTTTTGAGACCAAAAAGGGTTCCTTTATCGTGTACTAGGTTAAATTCTACGTAACGACCACGGCGTACCTCTTGCCAGTCTTTTTGTTCTTTCGCGAAAGCGGTATCCTTTCTACGCTCCACAATAGGGACGTATGCCTCTAAGAAACTATCACCAACTGTGGTCACAAAGTTGTACCAGTCTTGCATAGAACGCTCTGTGGTAGCTTTGCAGTAATCAAAAAATAAACCTCCTATACCGCGACCTTCATTGCGGTGTGTGTTGTAAAAATACTCATCACAACGTGCTTTGTATTTTGGATAAAAGTCGGCATCGTGTGCATCACAAGCGGATTTACAGGTTTGGTGAAAGTGCGTTGCGTCTTCATCAAAAAGGTAATAAGGAGTGAGGTCTTGCCCTCCACCAAACCATTGATCTACAATGTTTCCTTCTTTGTCATACATCTCAAAGTAACGCCAGTTTGCGTGCACCGTAGGAACCATAGGACTCTTAGGATGAAGCACTAGAGATAAACCGCAGGCAAAGAAATTTGCATCTTCTACGCCAAAGTATTTTTGCATTGCCTCTGGTAACTCGCCGTGCACTTGTGATGTGTTTACACCTCCTTTTTCAAAGATATTTCCGTTTTCAATCACGCGTGTGCGACCACCACCACCTTCTGGGCGTTTCCAGTTGTCTTCTTGAAAGCTGGCCTTACCATCTAGTTGCTCTAGTGTGCTAGTAATTTGATCTTGAAGATTGAGTATGTAGTTTACAAATTGTTCTTTCATTATATATTTTTTAGGTGGTGACCTATGCAGTCAGGCTAGTGTGATGATCCTTGTCAAGTAATTTTATGGTTTGTACCGTCGCTGCAGTTACAGATATGGGTAAAACGAGTATAATTCCTACAAGTGGAATGATAAGAAACAGCATAAATACAATACCGTTACCTATGGCTTGGCCCTTGTTTCTTTTTACAAAATCTACGCTTTCTCTATACTTAAAATGACGTTCTAGTGTATAGTCCATATTACCAAAACCTGCGTAGTATGCTTGCGTGAGAAACAGTAACACTGCTGCCGCAATACTCCCTATAATTGGGATAAAATTGAGCAGTAAGATAGGTAGTGTGATAAGCAGTTCTAGACCCAAGTTACGCACGTTTATGCGTATGCCTCGTATAAGTTGTTCGGTGTTTGAGGTGTCTCTATGGGTGTGATTTTCTCCTTTGAGGTGAGCTTCTATTTTTTCTGAAACAGGGCTCATAAATGGCGCGCTCAGTGCCATAATAATGTGCTTATACAAGATAAGGCCTATGGCGATAATGAGCAGTGCGCTTACTATCTCTGCAAATATAAAGAAGGCGTGTCTTCCCGTTTCCCAAGGCCAGATTTGCTCTACCCAGTGACCTATATTATCAGAAAAACCCCAGGCAGATGCTGCAATCATCGAGGCAGTAATAAGACTTATAGCCATTGGGATGGCAAAATACTTCCAAAGCCCCAGCTTTGAGATTAACCCAAATGATGATTTATACGTCTGTAATCCGTTTAAGATGCCTTTTATCATATGTTTGATTTATGATGCTGGTTATTCTATCTAACAAAACTTAAAGATACTCACAGTTTTGTAGATATTTAAACCGTTTCCTCTATGTAAATGAGGTAATCACAACTATCTGCAAATTCTTGTTTTGCAGTACGCTTTCGCGAAAGCGGGACCATCTCCAGTAGTTGTGTCACCAGTTGCTCTTCGTCTTGCCCGCAAAGACTAGTGATGAGGTCGCGCCCCACGCGGTTGTTATGCAAGTCCATCGCACGCTCTAAAGGTGCGTTAGGAGAAAAATCTTCGTGCCAGTCTGTAAACCGTTTTGCCCACGCAAGCGAGCGCTGCAGCGGCAAGCCTCTTTGCACACTAAGGTGTACGATAAGCATATTCCACAGGGCGTGTCTAAAAGCATTTTCTGGGCCGTTGAGGTGCTGTTTTTTGCCATAATGTTTATTACATATAGCAACTGTTTTGCGAGTCCCCCTTATGGTAGGAATCACAAATCTAGGATGGCGGGCACTGAGCCAAAAAAGGCTCCACAGCTGTTTAAAATCCATAGATTTGACAACAGCCCAGACGTTCATTATGCTTTGTACTCTTTTACTGCTTCTATAAATGCACCTGCATTTTCTATAGGAATGTTAGGTAAAATACCGTGACCAAGATTTACAATGTACTTGTCTTTGCCAAATTCATTAATCATCTCGTGCACCATTCTCTTGATCTCGCTAGGAGGTGAGAATAATCGAGTAGGGTCAAAGTTACCTTGCAGCGTGATATTACCACCAGTAAGGTAGCGAGCGTTGCGTGCAGAGCAAGTCCAGTCTACACCTAGTGCAGATGCTCCAGACTTTGCCATTTTATCAAGTGCAAACCAGCATCCTTTTCCAAAGGCAATTACGGGAGCCTCATCTTTAAGTGCGTCTATAATTTGCTGTATGTATTGCCACGAGAATTCTTGATAATCTACTGGTGAGAGCATTCCTCCCCAGCTATCAAAAACTTGTACTGCATTTACACCAGCCTCTACCTTTTTCTTAAGATAAGCAATGGTAGTATCTGTGATTTTTTGAAGTAAAGCGTGCGCGGCTAGTGGTTGTGTAAAACAAAACTCCTTTGCCTTGTCAAAGTTTTTTGACCCTTGACCTTGTACACAGTAACAAAGTATCGTCCACGGTGATCCTGCAAAACCTATAAGCGGAATCTCGTCATTCAGTTTTTCTTTAGTCATCTTAATGGCATCCATCACATAGCCTAGCGTCTCATCGATATCTGGAACAATTACTTGCTCCACATCTTTTGCAGATCGTATAGGGTTAGGCAACCACGGCCCTACATTAGGCTTCATTTCTACATCAATATTCATTGCCTGTGGGATCACTAAGATGTCAGAAAATAAAATAGCAGCATCCATCCCATAACGACGTATAGGTTGTACGGTAATCTCACTCGCAAGCTCAGGCGTCTGGCAGCGTGTAAAGAAGTCATACTTTGCTTTAATTTCCATAAATTCTGGAAGGTATCTTCCAGCCTGACGCATCATCCATACTGGTGGACGGTCTACAGTTTCTCCTTTAAGTGCTCTTAAAAATAGGTCGTTTTTTATGCTCATATCTCTAGGTCTGTTCGAGCGCAGTCGAGAACTTAATTGTACTCTTATAATGAACCTCTCGACTGCGCTCGAGGGGACAATTTTATGTTTTTCTAGACGCTTATGTTCTAGATTCTTCTTTCAATGTTTTCACCGCCTTAGCAATGGTGCTTTCTATAGTTGTTGCATTAGACACGATTACTTTTTTAAAGTGTAATCTAGCTGTTGTGGCAGTGGTCTCGCCTATGCAAAAGGCTATGCTGTCTATTGCTCGTGTGTTTTTGTTTGCTTTCGCGAAAGCGTTCACACCACTCGGACTAAAAAATAAAATTCCATCAAATGTACGGTCAAAAGACTGTGTTATTTGATGAGTTTCATAAACCACCACCTCTTCACACGCTACATTATTTTCTTTGAGTAATGTAGGTAGCTCATCTCTGCGCTGTCTCCCGCAGAAGTAAGTGAATGATTCGTTTTTATGGTTTTTGGCTATAAAATGAGCCAATTCTTCTCCATTATGAGCTGTTTTTGTCACTTTTATGCCATTTTCGGCTAGAAGTGCTGTTGTTTTTATGCCAACAGCAAAACAACTTTCTATACTTTCTAATTCTTCATTAGAAAGGTTGTTACATAAAGCGCGTACTCCATTTTGAGAGGTGATAATGATATTTTTTAGCTTTCGCGAAAGCGTAAAAGCAACCTCTTGTGTACGTATCCCATCATATTCCACAAATTGTAAGCCTGCATTGAGAAGTAGCTCTCGCTGGTTAGGCTTTAGTTTTTTTGTGGATAGCACGGTCATTTTTTCAAGCTACTCTTGATTTCCTTCATTAATGCTCTACCACCATTATCAAGAACCTCTAGCGCACAGTCTGTACCAAAACCTAGTGCATTTTCTGTTGAGACTACTTGCTCCACTTCAATCTTTGTCGCGCCGTCTAGTGAAAAAAGGACTCCCTTAAAACGTATGGCTCCATCTATTTCTTGTGCTAGTGCACCTATGGGTGCGGTACAACCGCCTTCTAGCGTGCGTAAGAACTCACGTTCTATATGTGTGCACAATGCTGTTGTGCGATCGTTAAGCTTTGCACAAGCTTCTTTAGAAAATGCATCTTCTTCCATTGCTACCACGAGCATAGCTCCTTGTGCCGGCGCAGGAATCATCCAGTCAAGTACTTCATAATTTTCTGGAAGTACATTGATGCGTTTAAGGCCTGCCTTTGCAAAAATGGCGCCCGTCCAGTCACTTTCTCCTAGCTTTTGTAAGCGTGTATTTACATTACCACGTATATCTGTGGTTTTGTGGTTAGGGTAGCGATTGAGCCACTGGGCTTGCCTTCTTAAACTACCTGTCGCGATGGTGCAGGCTTGCTTATAATCTGGCGCGCCTTTGTGTACTAAAATATCTTCGGTCTCTGCTCTAGGTAATACTGCAGCTTGCACAATCCCTATAGGTAATGCCGTAGGGACGTCTTTCATACTATGTACGGCAATATCTACCGTACCATTGAGCATTGCAACATCTAGTGTTTTTGTAAAAATGCCGGTGATACCTAGTTCATATAACGGCTTGTCAAGTATGAGGTCCCCTGTAGATTTTACAGGTACGAGCTCTGTGGTATAGCCGTGATCTTCTAGTTGTTTTTGAACTGTTTTTGCTTGCCAGAGAGCGAGCTCACTGTCTCGAGTGCCTATTCGTATCGTTTTAGACATTATGTTGATCTAGTTGGAAAATAGTGGAAATTAAGGCAATGCTCTCTTCGGTTTCTCCATTTGCGTGACGCAGGTGATGTGCTACCTGGTTTGTGATTTTCTGAATGATTTTATCACTCATAGCTGTTGCCGTCGCCTCGCTAAAATTTGGAGTTTTCTTGCGTACATTTTCTAGCTCTGCGGCTTGTACTTCTTTAAGTCTAGCCTTGAGAGCCTTTACGGTAGGAGCAAATTTTCTGGTTTGTAACCAGGCGTTAAACTCTTCTGTAATTTCCTTTATGATGGCTTCTGCTTGTGGGATATATCCTTGACGACGCTTAAGTGTTGCGTCTGTCATTTTTGATAATTGATCTAGATGTATAAGTGTGACATTCTCTAGCTCTTCTACATCATTAGATACATTTTTAGGTATCGATAAATCTAGTATAAGAAGCGGTTTATTAGAATGAATAATCTCTTTGCTTACCGTAGGTTTTTGAGCTCCTGTGGCTACAACGAGTACATCTGTTTGTGCAATCTCACTTTCTATCTGGGCATACTCTTTTACTAGTAAGTTAAATTTACCAGCAATTTTATCTGCCTTTTCTTTAGTTCTATTAATGAGTGTGATGTGCTCATTTTTAGTGTGCTTCACTAAATTTTCACAAGTGTTGCGTCCTATTTTACCAGTACCAAAAAGAAGAATATTCTTTTCTGACATATAAGGCACGCGTGCCATTATATACTGTACCGCTGCAAAACTCACCGAAGTTGCACCACTAGAAATCTCGGTCTCATTTTTAATGCGCTTACTGGCTTGTATAACAGCGTTTACTAATCGCTCCATAAAAGGATTAATAAGTTGCAGTTTTTTAGAACGCTTAAAACCTATCTTAAGCTGACCTATAATTTCAAAATCGCCTAGTATCTGGCTATCAAGACCGGTACCTACTTTAAAGAGGTGGGCAATTGCGTCATCTCCCTTGTGTAAGTATGCTACGTCTAGAAACTCTTCTATAGTTCCGTGCGTATGCTCACATAAAATTTTAACTAGTGTAATCGCGTCTGGTGCAAAGCCGTATAACTCTGTACGGTTACAAGTAGATATTACGGTAAGAGCCGTAACGCCTTCATCGCGAGCGCCATTAAGTATGGCGGCTTGTGCTGTTTCTGATATTGCAAAATGCCCACGCGTGGTCGCGTCTGCTTTTTTGTAACTCAGACCTATGGCATAAAACTGTTGCTCTCTATTCAAAAGTATAATTCTATTTGTATCCCAAATATGAGGGAGTGCAAAAATAAAGGTCACTATCCTTAAAAAATAACGCTAGAAGAATCATTTGTGTCGAGAGCGGTTTATCAAGACTGTAATAAATCGTAAATTTGTGTAAGCTATCGCTATGACTACTAGTGACAAAGGATTACGTCCGTCTTAATTTAGAGTGATTCTAAATAAAAAAGAGATTAATAAAATGGAATTAAATAAAAAAAGTAACGCTCAAGGTTTGCTTCAAGAGATTAAAATAGAAGACGGTTTTTATGTCTTACGTTTTGATAACAATGATGCTAATGTGAGCCAAGTGGAACGAGAGGTAGATAGTAGCTTTATACAGTTTCATTTTTGTATCAAGGGTTCTGCGGTGTTTAATTTTAATAATGGAGCCTATCAACTTTCTATTACAGATGAGAATTCGTTGTTGCTATATAATCCGCAGCGTGATTTACCTATGAATCTAGAACTCGCCCCAGAGACCTGGCTAGTGAGTGTCATTATCTCTATCAAGAAATTTCATAGCCTCTTTTCAAGCGAGGCAAATTTTATGCACTTCTTAAGTGATGAAAATAAAGATAGAAAGTACTACAAGGACGGCAGCATATCGCCTAGTATGGCGATTGTACTTAACCAGTTAATGAATTACAGCTTGCACCCTTCTATAATGCAATTGTATTTTAAGGGAAAAAGTTACGAGCTATTAAGCCTCTACTTTAATAGACCTGCAGATGTAGATATAGAACAGTGCCCTTTTCTAGTAGATGAGGATAATGTGCAAAAAATAAAGCGTGCTAAGCAAATAATTATTGCAAGAATGGATGCACCACCCACACTAAGTGAATTATCAGATGAGATAGGTCTCTCACTCAGTAAATTAAAAGAAGGCTTTAAACAGATTTATGGTGACTCTGTGTTTAGCTTCTTATTTGACTATAAAATGGAAGTCGCACGGCAGTTGCTAGAGACGGGATCACATAATGTAAATGAGGTAGGTCTTAAAGTAGGTTATAGTACGGCGAGTCACTTTATAGCTGCTTTTAAAAAGAAATTTGGTACCACTCCAAAAAAGTATTTAATGAGCTTGGGGTAGGTACGCTTTCGCGAAAGCGTAAAAACTAATACCATTATCACAAAGTCTTATAACAATCATAACATTTAAAAGAAGGTTAAGCCTTATTTTTGTTAAAGAAAAATTGCCAACAAATGAACAAAGGAGTTTTAATGGTCAATCTGGGATCACCAGATAGTACAGATCCAAAAGACGTAAAAAAATACCTAGGTGAGTTCTTAATGGATGAGCGCGTAATAGATGTTCCTTATGCAGCAAGAGCATTGCTAGTAAAAGGTATCATCTTAAATACACGCCCTAAAAAGAGTGCAGAGGCTTATAGTAAGATATGGTGGGATGAAGGATCACCGTTAATTGTTCTTACAGAACGCTTGCAGAAAAAAGTGCAAAGCCACACAAAACTCCCTGTAGAAATCGCAATGCGATATGGTACACCTTCTATAA
The DNA here is from genome assembly GCF_947496725.1 of uncultured Dokdonia sp. GTDB lineage: Bacteria > Bacteroidota > Bacteroidia > Flavobacteriales > Flavobacteriaceae > Dokdonia. The sequence continues at coordinate 299,083 of NZ_CANMDS010000002.1, read as the reverse complement.
AAGAAGGACTTCAAAAATTACACGATCAAGGAATTGATGAGGTAATGCTATTACCATTATATCCTCAGTATGCAATGGCAACTACAGAAACCATCTTAGTACTAGCCGAAGAGATACGTGCTGAGTTTTTCCCTAAGATGAAGATTACAGATGTAAAGCCATTTTACAACAAGCCAGAGTATATCAAGGTGCTAGGAGACTCTATTGCAGATAGCCTTAAAGGTGTAGATTATGAACATCTGTTATTTTCTTATCACGGTGTACCAGAGAGGCACATACGTAAGAGTGATGTGACGAGTATGCACTGTAAAATAGATGGTTCTTGCTGTATGTCACAATCTAAGGCACACGAGTTTTGCTATCGTCACCAGTGTTATGAGACTACAAGGCTAGTAGGTGAATATTTAGGGATGGAGCCACTTACTTATTCTACCTCCTTTCAATCACGTTTAGGTTTTGACCCGTGGTTACAGCCGTATACAGACCGTACAATAGAACGTATGGGTAAAGAAGGATTTAAGAAAATGGCAATTGCAACACCAGCATTTGTATCAGACTGTCTTGAGACGCTAGAAGAAATTGCGATGGAGGGTGAAGAAATCTTTCACGAAGCTGGAGGAAAAGACTTCCATACCATTCCTTGTATCAATGATCGTGATGACTGGGCAGGTGTTGTTGCAGGGTGGATAAATGAATGGGCGCTTGTAGAGGCTGGTAAGGCTATAGCGTAGTTAAGTTGTTTAAGCTTTAGAGCGCAGTTTATTTTGCCTTGGGTTTATAGTCCCTTCTTTTTTAGAGAAGGTTGACTTTTCTCCAAAGGGAACCTCGTTCATAGCGCTTATTGCTTCGTCGATAGTGATGAAGAGCTTAATAGGATATTTTGTAAAATTCTGCTCAAAGTGAATTACTTTCTTCGTAGTAATTTTATCTGCTACAATGTGTAAAGCACTTATGTCTGGGTAGTACGGACATTTCATATAGACTATGGGGTCTATTGTAAAGTCTACTGTTCTGTCAAAGATGAAACCGTATTTGAGCCCGTTATAAAATGCGCGAGATTGCTCGTGAAGTTCTATGGTTTTTGAAATATCTAATACGATTCCTTCTTTCATTTTGCATATTATAAAAGTTTTATAAAACTCAATAGTTGCAAAAGAAAGTTTTTTAACTTGAATTAAATTACTCATATCTTGGGATGTTTGGGGAACATTAATTTACTGTAAACCAGTATTTTCCATTTAAATATATAGAATCTATAGGGTTGATTAAGTTAAATTTTCAATAAGTTTTAATTTTAATACAATAAACAGCGCAATTAATTACTTTGAGCACTAAAAAATCTACAGCACTAGGCACACAACCCATATCAACGTTGCTCGTACAGCAAGCTGTACCCGCATCTATAGGGATACTTGTAATGTCGCTCAATATGATAGTAGATACCATCTTTGTAGGAAGATGGATAGGTCCTCTTGCCATTAGTGCCATAACAGTAGTTATACCCGTAACCTTTTTTATAGCAGCTATAGGCCTTGCCGTAGGTATAGGTGGTAGTTCTGTACTGTCTAGAGCCTTAGGTTCTGGTGATGATGATAAGGCGCTTCGAGTTTTTGGTAATCAAATAACACTCACATTTTTAGTATCGGGATTACTAGCAATTCTAGGACTCGTTTTTCAAAATACGCTCATAGAGTTTTTTGGAGCAGATGACTCTTTTAAAGATATGGCGCTCACCTATTACCGCATTGTACTTTACGGTATTGTAATGCTTGCAATGTGTATGATGGGTAACAACGTGATACGAGCAGAGGGTAAACCTAAATTTGCGATGTATGCGATGATTCTCCCAGCCATAGGTAATATAGGGATGGATTACCTTCTTATCAATGTACTAGGTTATGGGATGGAAGGTGCTGCCTGGGCAACATTTGCGAGTTATGCGGTGTGTTTTGCTTTTATCGTATGGTTTTTCATTTTTAAGAGCGAACTTAGAATTGTACCTAAATGCCTTGTGCTTACAAGAAAAATCGTCTCAGAAATTTCTGGTTTGAGCTCTGTAACACTTGCGCGACAAGGAGTAATTTCTGTGCTTACTATATTACTTAACAATGTACTTATCAATTATGGAGACGCCCTAGATGTTGCCAGTTATGGTATTATAAGCAGGATGTTAATGTTTGCCTTGTTTCCAGTAATAGGCGTTACTCAAGGATTTATGCCTATCGCTAGTTATAATTATGGAGCAAACCAATATGCGCGTGTGCGAGAAACCATCAAGACTTCCATTCTCTATGCAGGCGGTCTTGCACTAGCTATTTTTATAATCATAATGACGGTACCAGATTTTTTTGTGTCTTGGTTTATAAGCGATAGTAATGCACAAGCCCAGGCGGTTGCAGATAATAAAGTATTGATGGAACGTACGCCTAATGCACTACGCACTGTCTTTGCTGCGACGCCAGTGATTGTAATACAGTTAATAGGAGCTGTGTATTTTCAAGCCATAGGTAAAGCGATACCAGCTTTACTGCTCAGCCTTACTAAGCAAGGCTTCTTCTTAATCCCACTGATACTCATATTACCTAACTTTTTTGGTGTTTGGGGAGTATGGATTGCATTTCCTATTGCAGATGTACTTTCTACAGTAGTTACAGGTTATTTTTTAAGGCGTGATGTAAAAGAGAATTTGGTGGTATTGGCAGAAAGATAATTTTTTTTAACTTTACGAGAATATTATATTTTTAATTAAAATGTTTTGTGCTTTACTATTACCTAATTAGTTCCTTATTAACTATTTAAGCTTGAAAAACTACATAATAATTTTGTTAGTATTATTACCACTTTGGTGTAATGCTCAAATAGATGAAATCATTGAAGAACAATGGTATTTGAGGAGTCTTAGAATTGATGGGGTTCTTTACTTTCCTCCGTATGATGCAGGAACTATATTAGATTTTTCTAGTATTGACCTTTCTAATAATGTCTCAGGAACAGGCGTTTCTAATATTTTTATTGGAGATGCTATTTTTGATATTCCAAATAGCAAGGTTACCTTTTCTAATCTAGTGTTTTCTGATGAAAGCTGTACTAATCAAGATTGTGAGTTTGAGCAGTTACTTTTTAATGAATTTCTAACCGATCAAAATGGCGGTTCAAAGACTTTCAGTTATGAGTATGTGGATTTAACCTCGTTTATAAATAAGCGATTAAGATTAATAGACGATGAGGGAAGCATAGCCGATTATGTTTTCAACCCCATACATCAACCATCTGAAGATCTATTTCAACAGTGGTATTTGTATTCATCTACTGAAGATCTTGGAGAAACGACTTTTTATGAAGGAGAGAACGTTCCTAAGTTATTAATAAATGAGAATCTTTCTTTTTATGGAGAAAATAACTGTTGGGAATACGAAGGAGTTTTTGAATACGTGAGTATAGATTTAGATGATCTCCCGCACCTGAAGGCTACGGAATTTAACCAAGAATGTATAGGAGAAAACACAGATAATATTTTTGAATTTCTTTTACAACCTAATGGAGAAATTAGAGTAACTAATGATAATGAAACACTTTATTTGGAGCTTGTTCCTGGATATCTTTACACCTTTAGAAATAGTCTCACTTTAAATATTCCTAAATCAGAGGTTTTAGATTTAGATATTTACCCTAATCCAACGTCGTCTCAAATATTTATTGACTATAAAGGGCTAATCAATAAAGTTGAAGTTTTTACAATTACAGGAGCTCTCCTTCAATCTGAAACATTCAATGTTTCAACATTTGATTTATCCAATTATCGAGCTGGAATGTATTTTCTAAAACTTTACTTGGATAACTCTACTCAAACTATAAAAGTCATAAAAAAATAAGCTACCGTTTTTTCTGTACGCTTTCGCGAAAGCGTTAAAAATTCATCCTTGCTTCTTACTTCATAGAGAATTGTGTAATTTTCTTAGCTATAACAAACACAATCCAAATGAAGACAAAATTATGCTACCTATTACTGGCGGTGTGCTCAGTATTATCTTTTGATACGTTTGCACAAACACCAGACCCTTCTACTTACGAAGCTTTAGAATATAGACTCATTGGCCCTTTCCGTGGTGGTCGAAGTGCTGCCGTTACTGGAGTGCCGGGACAACCAGACCTATTTTATATGGGGAGTACAGGTGGTGGCGTGTGGCGCACTACAGATGGTGGTAAAGAATGGGAAAATATCTCAGATGGCTATTTTGGAGGAAGTATAGGAGCCGTTGAGGTTTCAAAAAGCGACCCAAACGTTATCTACGTAGGTGGTGGTGAGAAAACATTAAGAGGTAACGTATCTTCTGGATATGGTATTTGGAAGTCTGAAGATGCAGGAAAAACTTGGATACAGTCGGGTCTTAAAAATAGCCGTCACGTGCCAAGAATACGTGTACATCCTACTAATTCTGATATTGTATATGCAGGGGTTTTAGGTAACATCTATAAACCTACACAAGAGCGTGGCGTTTATAAAAGTACAGATGGTGGTAAGACGTGGAGAAAAACACTCTTTTCTAACGCAGATAGTGGTGTCGTTGACTTAATTATAGATCCAAACAACCCAAGAGTACTGTACGCTACTACGTGGAATGCTCGTAGGACACCTTACAGTTTAAGTTCTGGTGGAGAAGGATCTGCTGTGTGGAAAAGTACAGACAGCGGTGAAACGTGGAAGGAGATTTCTACAAACGAAGGTTTTGCCGAAGGTATATTAGGGATTATGGGTATCACTGTTTCTCCAGCAAACAGTAACCGTCTGTATGCAATGGTAGAAAACCAAGAGCAAGGAGGTTTATACACCTCTACAGACGCAGGTACGACTTGGAAAAAAATAAACGACGAGCGCAAGCTACGTCAGCGAGCTTGGTATTACACACGTCTATATGCAGATACTAAGGATGAGAATACAGTGTATGTACTGAACGTGCGTTACCACAAATCGACAGATGGAGGTAAAACCTTCAGCACACATAACGCACCGCACGGAGATCACCACGATTTATGGATAGCTCCAGAAAATCCTAACCGTATGATTATAGGTGATGATGGAGGCGCACAAGTGTCTTATGATGGTGGTCGCTCTTGGAGTACATATATGAACCAGCCTACGGCTCAGTTTTATCGTGTGACTACAGATAATGCCTTTCCATACAGAATTTATGTAGCCCAGCAAGATAATAGCACAATACGCATTCCGCACCGCACAGAAGGTGGTAGCATTACAGAAAATGACTGGGAGAGTACCGCTGGTGGTGAGTCTGCACATATAGCTGTAGATCCAGAAAATAATGAGATTGTGTATGGAGGAAGTTACGACGGATTCCTCACACGTGTAAACCACGAGAAAAACACGGTACGTAGCGTATCTGTATGGCCAGATAACCCAATGGGTCACGGTGTGGAGGATATGAAATACCGCTTCCAGTGGAATTTCCCCATCATCTTTTCAAAGCATAATCCTAACAGGTTGTATACCTTCTCACAAAGCGTGCACGTGAGTGAAAACGAGGGTCAAAGCTGGGAAGTAATAAGTGGTGATCTTACGACTAACGATCCAGAAAAAATGAAATCTTCTGGAGGACCTATCACACAAGATAATACTTCTGTAGAGTACTACTGTACCATTTTTGCAGCAGCAGAGTCTCCTCTTAAGGAAGGACTTCTCTGGGTAGGTAGTGATGATGGTCTCGTACACGTTACTCGTAATGGAGGACAATCTTGGGAAAACGTAACACCTAAAGGAATGCCAGAAAATATGATGATAAACAGTGTGGAGCCATCTGCCTTTGAAGAAGGAACGGCCTACGTGGCTGGAACACGTTATAAATTAGGTGACTTTGCTCCTTATTTGTACAAAACTACAGACTACGGTAAGTCGTGGAAAAAGATTACAAGTGGTATACCTGCAGAGCACTTTACACGCGTAGTACGTGAGGACCCAAAACAAAAAGGGTTATTATACGCCGGTACAGAGACGGGTATGTACATCAGTTTTGACGATGGTAAAAACTGGAAATCATTCCAACTCAACTTGCCTATCGTTCCTATTACAGATCTTACGATTAAGGATGATAATCTCATTGTAGCAACACAGGGACGTAGCCTTTGGATTATAGATGATTTGGGAATGTTGCATCAGTCCGCTTTCGCGAAAGCGGGAACAAATAAATTGTTTAAACCTAAGAAAACGTACCGAATGGGCGGCCGTGGTGGTAGATCGAGCCTTACAGCTGGAACTAATCATCCAGGTGGTGTGATGACTTATTTTAATCTCAAGGATTTTGACAAGAAAAAGGATACCGTTACTCTTACCTATATGAGTATGGCGGGTGACACCTTACAATCATATAGTACAGGTAGTAAAAAGAAAAAGCTGAAAGCCAAAAAAGGCGGAAATATGTTTGCTTGGAATACTAGAATAGACGGCGCAGAGCGTCTAGATGGTATGATATTATGGTGGGCAAGTCTTGACGGGCCACAAGCAGTACCTGGTAATTATAAAGTGTCACTTAATGTAAATGGTGATGTGCAAACAGAGACCTTTGAGATTGTTGCAAATCCTAATGCAGAGGCGACAGTGGCAGATATGCAGAAGCAACACGATTTTATTTCTGATGTAAATAAATCTGTAGACAGAGCGCACCAGAGTATCAAAAAGATTAGAAAAATCAATAAGCAACTTAAGTCATTTACTGCGCAATATAAAGACGACCCACGTACAGAAGCACTGCGTGAGAAAGCAAAAACAATGCAGGAAGAGTTTGGTAAGATTGAGAAAGAACTCTATCAGACTAAGAACCGTTCTGGTCAAGATCCGCTTAACTTCCCTATTAAGTTAACTAATAAATTAGGGCATTTAAATAGTCTTGTAGGTATGGGAGATTTTGGACCTACAGACCAAGACGTAGCTGTAAAAAATGAACTTACGGCAGCAATCAATACACAACTCAATGCGTTTGACACAATGCTAGATGCAGAGGTGTCAAAATTTAATGAAGAGTTTAATAGCTTGAAGTTAGATTACCTTTTTGTGGAAGATGCAAAGGAGTAAATAAGTAATATTCTTATTAGAAAGGCGCAGAAGAAATTCTGCGCCTTTTTTTTATGATTTTCTTAACCAACCTATTCTGTAAATTGTCATCTATATCAAAATATTCATTCATTAATAAATCAAAAAAAATGACAAAACTTAAAACAATTACGGGACTCTGTTTATTCCTCTTTGCAATGAGCCTTACTGCTCAAGAGGCCGATAGTGGAGAAAATTTTACAAGAAAGGGCAGACTATTATTAGGTGGGTCTACAAACGGAGGTCTTAATTTCTCAAAAACTTCTTATGAATTTGATGGGGATACTGTAAGTGAAGACAAGACTAATACATTTGTGCTGGAGGGGAAAGTAGGTTATTTCATCATTGACAACTTAGCGCTTGGTGTGCAAACAGGTATATCGAGATTTAAAAATGAAGATGAGGATGGTAATAATGAAAACACATCATCAAGTTTTAATGCAGGGCCTTTTGCAAGTTATTACTTTGACGTGGGTAACTCTAAAATAAGACCTTACGTGTCGGCAAGTACCGGTATTGGATATTCAAAATTGGACGGCACTAGTGCAGTTATTATTAGTGGTGATTCAGATATTGTATTTCAGAGTTTTGAACAGAAAGATCGCACCTTTATGTGGTCTGCGGGTGCTGGAGTAGCGTTTTTCTTAAATAAAACAATCGCTATTAATGTAGAAACGGCTTATACTAATAGAACAAATAAAGATCCAGATGATGACTTTGACGCTAAGTTTACCACATCTAATTTAGGTATAACTGGAGGACTAAGTATCTTTTTCTAACATAGAGAAGTAAACTTTTTAAAAGGCGCAGAAGAAATTCTGCGCCTTTATTGTTTTGTCTTGCTTCGTATCTTTACCATTATGGCAGAATACTACCTTTATTTCAAATCCCTACACATCATTTTTGTGGTCACTTGGTTTGCTGGCTTATTTTATATGCCACGTCTTTTTGTATATCAAGTAGAAGCTAGTGAAAAACCATCACCAGATAAAGAGATACTTGGTAAGCAATTGGGCTTAATGGCACATCGCCTTTGGAAGATAATTACAGGGCCTTCTATGGTGCTCACGGTGATTTTTGGGAGTTTGATGTTTTATATAAATCCAGGGCTTTTTAGTGCCCCGTGGATGCATATTAAACTTGCTTTTATTGTGTTGTTGTTTTTATATCATTGGAAAACCTGGCGTATACACAAGACATTTCAAGCAGGTACTTTTAAATATACTTCTAGACAAATGCGCCTTTGGAATGAAGGAGCAACGCTTATACTTTTTGCGGTTGTTTTTCTAGCAGTCACAAAAAGCACAACCAATTGGATTTTTGGAATGTTAGGTCTTGTAGGTCTGGCAGTATTATTGATGCTAGGCATAAAACTGTATAAGAAAATACAAGATAAAAATCCAGATGCCTAATGCTCACTTTTAATCGTACATCCCTCGGCACAAAAATCTTTACCTCAATGCTTGCATTGGTATTGATTGCCTTCTTGATGATTGCTGCTGTCACTTACTTTCAATACAAAGAGCAAATAAGAGACTATAATGAGGAACGATTAGAACGTAAAGAGTCTTCCATAAAGAAAACCATAGACTTTGTATTAGATAATACCAGTTGGGAGCTCAAGACAGATAGAATACCGTATATCTTTAAGGAGAAAATATATGAAATCGCAAGTATACAGGGTGAGAATCTCACAATGTATGATCTAGATGGGGAGCCTCTTATCTCGTCTACAGATCAATTATTTGATAGTCCTGCGCAAAAGAAATTATGTCTTGAGACTTTAGAAAACTTAGAAAAATCTGAAGAAAAACGATATGTAAATCAACTGGATGGTGAGGTGTCTCAACAACTCTCTTATAGCTATATAAATGACCCTAAATATAGGCCACTCGCCATACTTGAAATACAGTATGAAGACAGTGAAGCTTTTATTAATAAGGAACTCAGGGAGATATTGTGGCGTCTGGTGGTGGTAAATATCCTTATGGTATTAACCGCAATTTTACTTGCTTATTTTCTGGCGAGATACATTACAAAAACGCTTAAAACAGTAGAGGATAATATAAAAGAAACCCAACTAGATAAGCGCAACGAGAAAATTGATACCACAGAGCTCCCTTCTGAGCTTACAACACTTGTAAACGCTTATAATGGGATGATAGACCAACTTGAGGGCAGTGCTGCAAAACTCGCGCAAAACGAGCGTGAGGCCGCCTGGAGAGAGATGGCAAAGCAAGTAGCTCACGAGATCAAAAATCCACTCACGCCTATGCGTCTCACGGTACAGAGCTTTGAGCGTAGGTTTGACCCAGAAGATCCCGAAGTTAACCAGAAGATAAAAGAATATAGCAGTACCCTCATACAGCAAATAGATACTATGAGCAGCATAGCGAGTGCTTTCTCAAACTTTGCAGATATGCCAGCACAGCAAAGCGAGATTCTCAATGTGCCTAATATCGTAAAGCTCTCTGTAGATATTTTTAATGAGCGTTATATAGATTTCGCTTCCGCGAAAGAGGAGATTTTCGCAAATTTTGACCGCACACAACTTATTAGAGTGGTAACAAACTTGGTAAAAAACGCGGTGCAAGCCACAAAAACAACAGAAAACCCAAAAATTTTAGTTGAGGTAAACGACCTAGATACACAAGTAGAAATAACTGTGACAGATAACGGGACGGGTATTTCTGAAGATAATTTACCTATGATCTTTGAGCCAAAATTTACAACCAAAACGAGTGGTATGGGACTGGGTCTCGCAATGGTAAAAAATATTGTGGAGACCTATAAAGGAACAATTACCTTTACAACACAAGAGGGAGACGGCACAGTTTTTAGAGTCATCTTCCCAAAATAATTAAGTATAAGCGTCACATTTTTTGGCGTATAAAAAAGACTTTCATAAACTAACTTATAGCTATGTACAATAACATACTTTCAGAAACTTCAGATAGCATCACGACTATCACGATAAACAGACCTTCAAAACTTAACGCCCTTAACAAGGAGACTATAGAGGAGCTTCATACCGCTTTCGCGAAAGCGGAAGAAGATACAGGAGTACGCGTTGTGATCATTACCGGATCTGGAGAGAAGGCATTTGTAGCAGGAGCAGACATTTCTGAATTTGCAAACTTCTCTGAAGAGCAAGGTGCAGAGCTTGCAAGAAAGGGACAAGAATTACTTTTTGACTACGTTGCCGAAATGGGTACCCCAGTCATAGCAGCCGTAAACGGTTTTGCACTGGGAGGTGGTCTAGAGCTAGCAATGGCAGCACATTTTAGAATCGCTAGTGATAATGCTCGTATGGGGCTTCCGGAGGTAAGTCTAGGTGTGATACCAGGTTATGGAGGTACACAACGCTTACCACAACTAGTAGGTAAAGGGCGTGCGATGGAGATGATAATGACTGCCGGAATGATAGATGCAAATACGGCACTTGAGTACGGACTTATAAATCACATCACAGCACAAGAAGAATTAGTACCTCTAGCAAATAAACTAGGCGGAAAGATTATGCGTAACTCACCTATGGCAATTGCCGCAGCGATTAATGCTGTAAATGCAGGTTATGAAAATGGTGTAGATGGGTTTGATACAGAGATAGAAGAATTTGGCGGGTGTTTTGGCACAGAAGACTTCACCGAAGGAACCACGGCATTTCTTGAAAAAAGAAAAGCTGAGTTTTAAGTCAGGTAAAACTATATGATTTAAAAAAGGCTGTAACCATTAGGTTACAGCCTTTTTTATTTTTTAAATCTCCCATCCTTTTCGATACTCACGTTTTACCCAGGCATTTGCCTCTTCATAATTAGTCACGCGCATATTATCTCCATCCCACTTAATGGTGCGACGCCCAGGGTAGTTATATGGATCCCAATCGCCAGACTTTTTGCCAGGTTTAAATTCTTTCTTTTGGTATGCTTTTATAGCAAGATTCCCCATTAAAACAGCCTCGGTAAGTGGCCCGCCATAAGAAAATGGTGATGAGGTGCTGCCTCCATTTATACAAGCTTCTACCCACTCACCTGCGTGACCGGTGGTTACTCTTTTTATAGTTTGTGGTACTGCCGCCATATCTTTCATACGCTCGCTGGGCAATAAGCGAGGGTTGCCGCTATAGGTGTCTGTTATCATAATACCATCACTACCATAAAAGATGCTTCCGCCGCCGTCTTTACCTGGTGTTTCACCTTCGCCTAGTTCGCTTGGTAGGTCAGGCATAATACCGCCATCATACCAGTTAAGACCCACATCACCTTGCGTAGGTGACTTAAACTTAAGTCTTACAATAGAACTAGGAGGGCAGGCTTCTGGATGATCTGCCTCTACAAAATCTCCAGACCAAATGGTGGTACAACTAGCCTCTGCTTCATAAGGAAAACCAAGTTCTAGCGCTTTAAATGGAGTTTCCATAATATGGCAACCCATATCACCCATTGCTCCTGTACCAAAATCCCAAAAGCCACGCCACTTAAAAGGTAGGTAGTTTTCATTATAAGGTCTGTAACTAGCTGGGCCTAGCCATAAGTCCCAATCTAGGTTTTTTGGGATAGGTTGCCCTTCTGTAATATGCTTAAACCCTTGTGGCCACACGGGTCTGTTTGTCCAGCAATCTACACGTGAGACGGTACCTATAACCCCTGCGTTTATCCACTCTTGTGCGGTTCTTATACCATCGCTTGAGGCGCCTTGATTACCCATTTGAGTCACAATACCTTGCTCTTTTGCCACTTGCGCCATAAGCCTAGCTTCATAAATATTATGCGTAAGAGGCTTCTCTACATAGGCGTGTTTATTTTCACGCATAAAGGGTATGGATATGGTGGCGTGTGTATGATCTGGAGTACCCACCATTATGGCATCTATATCGTTAATATGGTTATCATAGAGTTTTCTAAAATCTCTATACGTCTTTGCTTTAGGGTGCATCTTATAACTGGCTGCACCGCGATTATCATCTACATCGCATAGGGCAACAAATTTTACCTTACCATACTGAGTAAGCTCATTTACAACACCGCCACCACGACCGCCCACACCTATGGCCCCTATGTATAACGTGTCTGATGGAGCAACGTGATTACCACCTAAGACGAAGCTCGGGACAATTGTAAAAGCCGCACTTGCTGCAGCAGATTTTTGAAGAAAAGAACGACGTTTCATAGGGTTTAAGTTTTATGCTCACTAAAGATATTAAAATCATTTTAATAGATGTAAACCACTTAATTGATTCATTTATATATGAGGTATTACTATATGACATTGGTTAATAGTGTTTTTGGACTAATTGTTAACTAATTTTTAACGTGTTCGGTTGTTACATAAAAGACTATTTACTGTCATATTTGCACTTCATCAATTAATCAATAAAATGAATCATTTTCGTTTAATTTTTACGCTCTTAGTATCACTACTAAGTTTTTATTCTTATTCTCAAACGGTCTTTAGAGGTGTAGTCCTTGAGGAAGGCTCAAAAAAGCCTATTGTGGCAAAGGTGGGTGTATCTGGTCAAGGTGCCGGTGTGACCTCTGGAACCAATGGCAGATTTCTATACAGAAAATACGACCAAGTCGTTTCTCCAGAAAGTGAACTTGTTATCTCTGCAAAAGGATATGAGTCAGTAAGTATTTCTGGTGATGATCTTCGTAATTTATATAATATCACGAGTACTATTTATTTAAAGCCTGGTGTTTCTAAAGATGTAAAACCGCTTAACGAAGCAAAGGATGTAGTCGTTTTTTGGGACGTCTCTGCTTCGGCAAAGAGCCAAAATAGTAATAAGGCTATAGATTTTGTTAATGCCTACCTAGCAACACTTTCGTCGCCAGTCGTTCGTTTTGTAGCTTTTAATGATAAGGTTGTTTTAGATAAAAAAATCACAGCCGCGGCAGATGGTACTTTCGCTTTAAGCGAAATAATAAAAAATATTAATTACACTGGAGCGACAGATTACTCGCTTATAGATGGAAGTAATACTGATGTTGCTATTGTAGTGTCTGATGGAGAGCAAAGTTTTGGAAACATTGAGTTACCGAGCACAAGCCGTTTATATACGGTAAATACGGTTGCCACTGCAAATCACGAGAGTATGATGGCAGATGCCTCATTTTATAATGGGTCTTATATTCCTCTTTTTTCTACAAATCCAGATAAGGCTATAGCACGTATAAATGCAGGTGGTGTTTTTAAGAAGGCAGATTTTAGTAAAGCACAAGCAACGGTAAAAGGAATTGTGTCTAGTACAAATGGACCTATACAAGGTGCCGCAGTTTCTTTAAGAGGTACGCTTAACGAGTATCTTACTAAAGCAGATGGGACTTTTAATATACCTGCCGTAGAGGGTGATGTGCTTCAAATAAGATATTTAGGAATGTATCCTAAAGATGTGTTGGTTACAAAAGATCCAGTCATACAGGTGGAAATGATACCACAAGCAGATATGCTTGATGAGGTGTTACTTACTGGTAATGCTAAGTCTAAAGAAAAGAAAGTAGACGCAGGAAACGGTGTTGCAAAAACAAAAGAATCTGTAGGTTATGCAGTAAATACGATTACGGCAGAAAATATAAGACCTAGTGCAACATTTCTGGGTGATGCAATACGCGGTAATTTTGCAGGCGTACAAGTACTTGGACCTCCTGGTAGCGAGAAGTTTTTAATACGTGGTGGTAATATGTCTATTAATAATGAGCTACCTCCTCTATGGGTAATAGACGGAGCACCATTTTCTGGCGTACCGTATTATCTCGACCCTCAAAATATTAAAAGTATTACTATTTTAAAATCTGCAATTGCAACAGTACGATACGGTACAATTGCTAGTGGAGGTGCTTTTCTAGTAAAAACAAAGGCTGCAAATCCTGATGCAGTAAAAGGTAAGGGTAATGTAGATCAAGCCCTAGTAAAAGGAAATGATTACAGTGAGACACTAGCAGATATGGTGGTAGAAACTTCACCTTATATTACAGCACTTGATAAAGAATCTACTGTAGCTGCAAAGTATAAAAAGTATCAAGCGCTTTCAAAAAACTTTAAGAATTCGGTTTCCTTTTATGCAGATAATGCAGAGTATTTTCAAAAAATAGCACCCGCAAAGGCAGAGCTTATACGTCTACAACTTGCAGAGGTGGCTGGAGAAAATGTAAAGGCACTGCGCATACTTAGTTACTTATATGAAGCCGCTGGCTCTTATAAACGTAATGCACAAGTAAGTGAGCGCATCGTAGCACTAGCACCTAGAGAGGCACAATCATATCGTGATCTGGCACTAGCATACACCTTAAGCGGTGATTATAATAAAGCGCTAGAGCTATACATTAATATGCTAGGAGAGCGCATACTAGGGGTAGATTTTTCTGAAATAGAAGGACCTCTAGGTAACGAGTTGAGACACCTTGTCGCACTACATAAAGATAAAATTGAATTTAACAGGCTACCTAACGAGTGGCTCACTAATGATCTTGAAATGGACATCAGGTTAGTCATAAACTGGTCTGAGCAAGATGCTCCATTTATTTTCCAGTTTGTAAACCCTAAGAAGAAATTTTACACGTGGGATCACACCTTATTTGATAATAAAGAGCGATTACTTAAGGAGCGTAAAATGGGATTTCAGTTTGAGGAGTTTGTTATAGATGACGCAAAAGCCGGTGAGTGGATTGTAAACGTACAGTACCTAGGAGAAGAGGCCACCTTTGCCATACCTCCTTACTTAAAGTACACGGTATATAGAAACTACGGAACTTCAAAAGAAACTAAAGAAGTAAAGGTTGTAAAGCTATTTGAACAAAAAGACAAGGTGTCTCTGGGTAGAATAAACTTATAAAATCACATCACATATACCGATATCTTAAAATTGTAAGATATATCTTTCAAAAAAGGCTTGCTTTAAAAAAAGTAAGCCTTTATCGGTTATACCCTACAACGCCGACATTTAAGTATCTTTAATTATCTAAAAACCAAACAGATGATTAAAAAGTACATTTGCTTTATTTTCTTAGTTCTTACATTTTTAAGCACTTCTTATTCGCAATATGGATCTCGCGTTACCGTAAAGGGAAAAATTGTAGATAATAAAACCAAAAGAGCAGTAGAGTTTGCAAACATAGGCTTTGTGGGTGCAGCTATAGGAACTGTATCTGATGTTGACGGTAATTTTAGCCTCAGCTTTGCGCCAGGTTTACTTTTGGCTACAGATAAATTTCAGGTATCTGTAATAGGTTATGAGCCACAAATTTTTTCAAAAAATGATGTGCTTAAGCAGGTAGGAAAAGATTTTTTTATTTCGCTTAAAGCGAAACCATATAGCCTAGATGAGGTCATAGTAGGAGAAACAAAACGAACTAAAAGTACCGTAGGTGATCTAGATTATGACGACCGAATTATAGGGTACTGGAAAGATGTAGAAGGACTAGGAGGAGAGATTACTACTAAAATTAAAATACGTCGTAAAAACACAAAACTTCACAACCTCCAGTTTAAGGTTTTAGAAAATGGGGCAGACAGTCTCCTTGTGCGTGTAAATGTGTATGATGTAAATCACTACGGCCTTGTGGGGCAAAATCTCTTATCACAAAGTATAAAACACACCATATCTACGAAACAAGGTCTAGTCTCTATACCTCTTGAAGATTATGGAATCTATGTGCACAGTAATATCATTGTGGGTATAGAACTCCTAAAGGTATATGGAAGACAGATAGGCTTCTCACTAGCGGGTAGTATGAGTAAGGGTACTTCCTTTATACGTTACAAAAGCCAAGATCACTTTAAGCCAGTAGAGAATACCGCTATGGCGTTTAGACTTGACGTTTCAAACCCAGCACGTAAAGGGAGTGGTCCAGAAAAAAGGGATATTCCAAGTATGATTACACTCTACTGGGACGCATCTACAGTGCATAAAAATAGAAACCTTGAAAGTGATATAGCACTAGTGAGTGATCTCCTCAAAAAAACAAAAGAAGCTCAGGTAGATGTGATAAAATTTTCTCAAGGTTATGAAGAGGTAAAAACCTTTTATATGCATAAAGGGAAGGCCGCACCCATAATATCATATCTTAAAAACACAGCCTACGTGGGATCTGCAAACTTTGAAAACCTCACTAGGCCAGAATTAAAAGAGAGTGCCGCTGTCATTTTAGTAACTCAAGGACAAACAGTGATTTCTAAAATAACACCTAGCTTTCCCTGCCCTGTATTTGTTATTTCTAGTAACTATGATGCAAATAAAAAGAGTCTTGAGGACCTGGCTCTATTTACTGATGGCGATTTTCTTGATGCCTCACTAGAGGACAAGAAAGATCTAATAAAAAGATATACGCACTTTATAGAAGATCGACCTGTACAGGAGTTGCCTACTTCTTTTGCTTCGGGTGGGGTAAGTTATCAAGGCAAACAAGGAGAAATAAAACTACAGGGCGCAAAAGTGACATTGCAAAACTCTTTTAGAACCGTAGAGACAGACGTAAATGGGTCATATCGCATTGCTGCAACCCCTGGAGATATATTAGAAATTTCATTCCCTGGTATGGAAAACCAAGCCATAAAAGTAGGAGAAAGAGGCAGGAATAATGTAAAAATGATTGCGACCTATGATGTGCTAGATGAGGTGATTCTGACTTCAAAGAAACAAGAAGAGGTGCTAGTACAAACTACGCAAGGTTTACGCAATGAAGATGCCGTAGGCTACAAAAACAACCTCATAGATGAGAAAGAAATTACAGCAAAGTATACAACACTGGGACAAGTATTACGAAGAGAGGCAGGCGTAGAGGTAAGACTAGACGTTTTTACCCGTAAGGAAGTCTACATCTTTCCGAGAACATTTTATAACTCTATCGAAACACCACAACCACCTATTATAGTTATAGATGGCGTTATCTATAATCAAACAGATGCTACAGAGCTCCCACAATTAGATATGCAAAACGTAAAATCTATAAATACAAATTCATCTCTTATCGCAACAACACTTTATGGTAGTATCGCTGCTGGAGGTGTTATAGAGATTAAAACAAAAACGGGTAACACAACCACAAAGGCGGCAAAGAAAAAGGCATCTGCACTAGCAACGGGTAATACCTATATAGAGCAGGTGCCAGTTTTTGAAAACGCTCGTGTAGTATCTAACACCTATAAAGCATTACAGCAAGGGTCAAGTCTAGAGGATAGTAAAGAAGTGTATTTTAATCTCCTTAAAAGACGCACTAACCCTGGCATCTCATTTTATATGGATGCTTATAATTACTTTAAAGATCAAGACGCACAGTTTGCAGAGCGTATTGTTACCAGTATTATTGCTGTTGCACCAGAAAATAAACAAGCATTGCGCACCGCTACTTTTGCACTTCAAGAGTTAGGACTAGATGATAAAGTAGTGTCTGTAGTAAAGCATATAAAAAGCATAGCACCTCGTGATGTGCAGTCATACCTAGATCTTGCACAAGCATATGATAGTAACGGTGATTATCAAGCTGCTTTTGAGGAGTATAAAACTATTCTAGCAAATCAACTTGAGGGAGTCAACTTTGAAAGCATTCAAGAAACTGCCGAAAATGAACTAAGAAGACTTGTAAAAATGCATAAGTCTAAGGTGTCATTTACAGATTTGCCACAGTCACTTCTTGATGTGTCTTTTTCAAAAAAGAGACGTCTCGTGTTTGAGTGGTCAGATCCATCTGCTCAGTTTGAAATACAATTTGTAAATCCAGAAGGTAAATTTTTTACTTGGGATCATACAATGTATAAAAATCAAGAAGTAATGGCTTCACAACTTAGGACAGGGACTCTTGTAAAAGAGTTTGAGCTAGATGATTTATCACAAGGCAATTGGATAATTAACCTTAATTACGTGGCAGACTCAGCGATTACTAAGACCACACCTTTCCTTACCTACACCAGCTATGAGGATTATGCGACAGACACAGAAAAGAAAAAAGTAAAAATCATCCCGCTAGCTCAAATCACTAGCAAAGTGACAATAGATAATTTCATCATCAATTCATCAAACTATGAGAACTAATGTATACATCATTGCCTGCCTATTGCTGGGAAGCTTATCGCTCAATGCACAAACCATTTTTAGAGGAACCGTGGTCGCAGCGGGGTCAAAAACGCCTATTGAAAATGCAAAAATAGGTATCACAAATCAAGGCGTGGGGGTCACGAGCAATGCCCAAGGAGCCTTTTCTTATAAGAAATATCACGAGACCCTCTCAGACACAGACCAGCTCTTCGTATCTGCACCAGGTTTTGAAACCATACACTTAAACGCGACAGATGTGAGAGCCTTGCTCAATAGATCTAGCGCTATTGTTTTAGAAAAGGGCTCACCACAAGAAACCCCAGCAATTACTCATCTCAAGATATTTTGGGATATCTCTGAGGGTATGCAAGATCGCAACCTCAATAAAGAACTTGCCTTTGTAAAACAATATTTGGCAGCTCTTAATGAGCCTATGGTTACCCTTGAGGTGTTTAATAAGGATATCATAAGAACGGAGGTTTGGAAAAAGTGGGATGGAGATATGGACCGCTTTCGCGAAAGCGTAACCCAGCAAACCTATAATGCCCCGTCTAATTATAGCATACTCAGTCTAGAAGGTGCAGATGCCGTTTTATTACTCTCAAATGGAGTGCCTAACTATGGTAAACTTAATGCAAATCAAGATATTCCAGTTGTACCATTTACCACAGTACAAACTACCGAAGGCCAGCAATACCTCGCTGCACTGGCTAAGTATACTTCTGGCACTGTAAAAAAAGCAGTTGCTCAAGCACCAGTTGTTGAGAATGTAACCCCAACAGTAAATCGCACAAACCGCATATATTCTGGTGAGATAACGTCACTTACTCAAAAAATATCTGGAACCGTAAAAAGCTTAGGGAGACCATTACAAGGAGCAACCATCGTAGTAAAAGGAGATTTAAAAGAATATACTACAGATGCAAATGGTGCTTTTCAAGTAGAAGCAGCAGCTGGAGATATACTACTTGTACAAGCGCTAGGGATGTTTCCTAAGGCAGTAGCGGTACAAGAGCAAAATAATTATGATATAAAAATGCTACCTAGTAGTGATCAACTAGAGGAGGTGGTGCTTACTGCAAGTCGTGAGAAAATTTTTGCAGGTGATAAAATTATAGAAGGTACAAATGAGCCTAATATGCCAGGAGGCATAACGAGCTTAGGAGATTTTTATATTACAGATAAAGACATCACACCAGATGGACAAAGTTTAGAACGCGTATTAAGAAAGAATTTTAAAGGTGTACAGGTTAGTTATACAGAAAGGGGTGAGGTAGTCACCATTTTTGGTAAGAGACCTAATTGGATTGTAAATGGGGTAATGGTGAGACAAGGACAACCTATACCATTATATATTCCAGATAATGAGATTCTCTCTGTAATTATAAAAGACAACCCACTTTCTACAAATATTAAATATGGTGGAGAAGGAGACCGAGGCTTACAAGTACTGGTAACTACAAAGAGTTATAGAAAAGATGCTATTAAAAACACAGCCCTTGTAACCGGTAATGATTATACAGAAGAGGTAAAAGACCGCTCTGTTACTGCGTTACAAGTGACAGGTGTGGTAACAAGTCCCAAAGGGCCATTACAGGGAGCAGAGGTTGTACGTAAGGGCTCCCTAGAAATTGCTTACACAAAGGCAGATGGAACCTTTAATCTCGCAGCAAAAAACGGAGATATCCTCATTATCTCTAGCCTAGGGATGTTTACAAAGGAGATTGCGGTTACAGATAAAGAGGAGTATACGGTAAATTTATTACCCAGTAGTGATTTACTAGACGAGGTAGTCTTAAATGGAGCTAAAACCGCAAGGGAGAAACTCTTCGAGAAAAAGGATGCGATAAGGAGCAAAAGTAGTTTTGCGTCTAATGTATTATTTAAAGAGGAGTTTGAAAATAAAGGGTATTCAAGTCTCATAGATGTGATGAATGGAAAGTTTGCTGGAATGGTATTGAGAGGGAGATATCCTGGGCGATATTTTGATAATACGCGAGGTGGACGACCATACGCTGTTATCATTGATGGTGCTCTACGGGAGCCTACTATTTTAGAAGAGATACCTCCCTCTAGTATAGCAATGATACAGATAACAAAATCAGTAGCCGCTGGAACAAAGTATGGCATACCAACTCCTAACGGATTAATAGATGTTACAACTCAGAGCTTAGCAGATTTTAAGAATAGAGATAAAAAACCTAAATCTGCCCTTGTAACCGGTAATGATTATACAGAAGAGATAGAAGACCGCTCTGCTACTGCGGTACAAGTGACGGGAGTAATAACCTCAGGAGCAAAACCATTAAAGGGAGCTGCAATCACAAAAAAAGGCACCTTTAACGAGGTATATACAGATGCAAATGGCCGTTTTACCATCACCGCAGCTATAGATGATGTCCTTGTAGTGAGTGCACCGGCTATGTTTACAAAAGAGGTGTTGATAGAAACTCAAGATATGGGTGCTATTACCTTAACTTCAAAAAGCAATGACCTAGATGAGGTCGTGCTAGAAGGGCGTGAGCGCGTAGATAACACGGTAGAGACCGCTTATGGTAAAACCAGTGGTGATAAAATAGGCTATGCCACGGGAGAGATTAGTACAAGAAATTATAGTGCTGGGTACACTAGTCTAGACCAGCTCATAAAGGGTAAGGTAAGTGGCGTGACGGTAAACAGTGGTCTACTCACAGGTCAAGCAACAACTTACAAAATACGTGGCGGCTCACAATCTCTTACAAACGAAGTACCTCCTATATGGATTGTAAATGGAACTCCATATCAAGACCCTCCATCATTTTTGGATGTAAACCAGATAGACAATATCTCGGTACTTAAATCTGTGGTCGCAACCTCTCGTTATGGGTCGCTTGCAGCAGGAGGGGCTTTTCTTATAAAAACCAAAGAAGCAAATTTTGAGGCAAAGGCTGCCAAAAATAAACAGAGCGCTCTAGTTTCTGGTAACGAGTATACGGGTGATGTTACTGGTAGTATAGACACCGCATTGCCTTCGTATATTTTACGCTTTCGCGAAAGCGGAACCCCGCAACAGCAATTTGCACTTTACAAGAAGTTGTCTCGTACCCAAGAGTCACCACTGGAGTATTATGTAGATGCCGCACAGTATTTTCAAACCATAGACCCAAAACTTGCAGATGAGGTGCGCTCAGACCTTGCCTATATCGCTCGTAATAATACAAAGGCACTACGTACACTGTCATATCTATATGAACTAGTAAATGATACGGGAAATATCGTGCTTGTAAATGAGCGCATTGCAAAAATTGCTCCAAGTGAGTCTCAGTCTTATCGAGATCTAGCACTGTCTTATCAAAATGATGAGCAGTATGATAAGGCACTTGAGTTGTACATAAATATGCTGGGAGAGCAAATAATGGGCGTAAACTTTAACGGCTTAGAGAAGCCACTGCGCAGTGAGTTGAGCCGTCTAGTTGCATTACATAAAGATAAAATAGATTATAGTAGATTGCCTAATGAGTGGCTACGCACAGACTTTAAGGTAGATATGCGTATGACCATAGATTGGTCTGACAAGTCGGTTCCTTTTGAGTTTCAGTTTGTAAACCCACAAAAGAAGTTCTTTAAGTGGACACACACGCTAGAAGAAACCAGAGACCGCCTTAAAGCCGAACAAAAGGAAGGTTTTCAGACCGAAGAGTTTATTATAGATGACGCTCCTGCTGGAGAGTGGTTAATTAATGTACAGTATCTAGGCAATGAGGGTGATTATGTATTACCTCCATTTTTAAAATACACAGTATATCGCAATTATGGGACTCCAAAAGAAACAAAGGAGGTGCGTGTTATAAAACTATTTAAGCAGGTGGATAAAGTGACACTTGGTAAAGTGACGATGTAAACCCTAAGTCTTAATTTTATATTGTAAAGCCCTCTTTTGAGGGCTTTTTGTATGCTTATACGAGCACACTTCTTAATGCTAGAAAATAAGATTTTTATAACAGCTAAGCATTTTAAAATCGAGTATCTTGTTGTTCTTAAAGAAGAACAAATCTTAGGTGTCTACATATCTTGATACCTTATACCAAACAGATTTAATGAAGACAGAAAAAACACTACCAGGTAATACAGCACTCCCATCTACCGCAGCAAATCTTGCAAAACTCATCGCTCAGGAAGATGGTGATTTTAAATACAAAGTAGAAGATTACTTTCAGACGCCAGAGGCGTACGCTTTTAAACTTTCTCCAGACGGAAATTATCTCTCCTATATGAAGCGTCGTGAGGACGGTAAACGTGATTTGTTTTTAAAAAACACAACCACTCAAGAGGAGCTATTGCTTGTAGAGCAGCAAGAAGATCTAATACGTAGCTACTTCTGGGCGAGCCCAGATAGAATAGTCTACTCTCAAGATAAGGGCGGTGATGAAAATTACCACCTCTTTGGCGTAAACTTAGATGGTAGTGGTAATGAGGAGCTCACGCCTTTTGATAATGTGCGTGTAGGCGTACTTGCCACGCTCAAAGAAGATAAAGACCACGTTATTGTGCAGATGAATAAGGATAACCCTGCGCAAGAAGAGCCTTATAAACTCAACATTAAAACGGGTGCTATAGAGAAGCTGTATACCGTAAAGGAAGGAGATAACCCTGTGGCTGGATACGATTTTGACAAAGATGGAAACCTAAGAGCTATCTCAAAAATTATAAACGGTGTCGATATGGAGCTCTTCTATAATGTAGATGGCGAGTTCAAAAAAATAATGGAAGTTCCCTTTGGAGAGTCCTTTGGTATTATTCGGTTTGATTATGCTTCAGATAATCCAGATGCGGCATATGTAATCTCAAATCTCGAGACAGATAAGATAGAAATACAACGTTACGACTTAAAGGCAAATAAGGTGCTCGAGACAATGTATAGAGATGATACGTATGATGTGAGCGGGATTACGCTTTCGCGAAAGCGCAATTACGAGATTGATTACTACTCGCATAACGGAGAGAAGGCAGTCATTGTACCTGTAAGTGAAACTTATAAAAAAGTGCAGGCACGTTTACAAAAAGATTTTGGCGACAAAGATTTTTATGTAGTAGGAAGAACAGACGATGAGCATAAAATGATGGTCGTAGTAACTAGTGACCGCATTATAGGTGAGTATCATTTATATGATGTAGAAAAGGATACAGTTACCTTGCTTTATAAAATACTCCCACAACTGGAGGAGGAAGATATGGCTGCTATGGAGCCTATCACTTTTACCAGTAGAGATGGTGTGACCTTACACGGGTATCTCACCTTGCCTAATGATATCGCAAAGGGAGAAAAAGTGCCTATGATTGTAAATCCCCACGGTGGGCCTCAGGGTATACGTGATAGTTGGGGTTTTAATGCAGAGGCACAACTTTTTGCTAGTCGTGGCTATGCAACCTTGCACGTAAACTTTAGAATTTCTGGAGGGTATGGTAAGGAGTTTTATACCTCTGGTTTTGGCCAGATAGGCCGCAAAGCGATGGATGATGTAGAAGATGGTGTAGATTATGTGGTAAGCCTAGGAGCAATAGATAAAGATAGAGTAGCCATTTATGGCGCAAGTCACGGTGGCTATGCCGTGCTGCGTGGTATGACAAAAACACCAGAAAAATATGCCTGCGGTGTAGACTATGTAGGGGTGAGTAATTTACACACCTTTATGGGTACGATACCGGCTTACTGGGAGAAGTACCGTGATATGCTACATACCATCTGGTATAACCCAAACAAGCCAGAAGAGAAGAAAATAATGGATGAGGTATCTCCTGCACTACACGTAGATAAAATTGTAAAACCTCTTTTTGTGGTACAGGGAGCAAATGACCCTAGGGTTAATATAGATGAGGCAGACCAAATAGTAGCACAACTACGAGCACGAGGGGTTGAGGTGCCTTATATGGTAAAGTATGATGAAGGCCACGGCTTTGGTAAAGAAGAAAACACCCTTGAGCTGTATAAAGCGATGATGGGCTTCTTTGCAACGCATCTTAAATAAATATTTTAGTAAGAGTTAAAAAGCCCTAAGCACTTATAATGCTTAGGGCTTTTTTATTAAATGCTCGCTAGGTTTATTTTGAACCCTCCCACTCAAGGTAGAATTGCTCCAAAAAACCTTCCATATAAGCGTGACGTTTTTCGGCAATTTTTTTTCCGGTCTTTGTGTTCATACGGTCTTTGAGTAAGAGTAGTTTCTCATAAAAATGATTGATAGTAGGAGCGGTACTCTTTTTATACTCATCTACAGTCATATCTAACTGTGGTTTGACCTCTGGGTCATACAGTTTGCGGTTTTTAAAACCGCCATAGTTAAACGTACGAGCAATGCCTATGGCACCTATAGCGTCTAGCCTGTCTGCATCTTGTACAACATCTAGCTCTGGCGAGGTAAACTCTTGGGCCTTATTACCGCCTTTAAAAGAGATATTTTTTATAATCTGTACCACGTGCTCTATAACGGCGCTGTCACAGTTTTGACTTATAAGGAACTCGGTTGCCATTTTTGGCGCAACGGTTTCATCTCCGTTAAAAAATTTTGAGTCTGCAATATCGTGTAGCAAGGCTCCTAATGCAACTACGAGCTCATCTACAAGCTCACCTTTTGCAATGTGCATTGCATTATTATAAACACGTTCTATATGAAACCAGTCGTGACCACCTTCGGCATTTGCTAGGGTTGCTTTTACAAAGGTGATGGTGTTTTCTATAAGAATTTGCTGTTGGCTCATACTATAATTTAATAATGCTATAAATATGGATTAAAGTTCGTGAGATTTATGGAGAGTAACAAGTCTGCTTTCGCGAAAGCGTGTATAAAAAAAGACCGCTCTATAAAAGCGGTCTTCGTATTGTTACAAGAAGTGTTGTACTAGCTTGCGTGCTCTTCAAAAGCATCCATAAGGTTTTCTGCAATCATCTCTGCAGGTCTTCCTTCAATGTGGTGACGCTCTATCATATGTACTAGCTCTCCGTCTTTAAAAAGTGCCATAGATGGGCTAGATGGAGGAAAAGGTACCATAAAAGAACGAGCAAGATCTGTAGCCTCTCCATCTACTCCTGCAAATACAGTATAGATGTTATCTGGCTTCTTACCATTAAGAACTGCGTGTACAGCCGCTGGACGGGCGTTACGAGCAGCACAACCACAAACAGAGTTTACAACCATAAGGGTTGTACCTTCTTTTTTCATTGCAGCTTGTACGTCTTCTGTTGTATGTAATTCTGTGAAGCCATTTCTGGTAAGGTCTTCACGCATTGGTTTTACTAAATCTGGTGGATACATAATCAATTTATTTTGAGTACAAATATACAAAAAGCATACCTTGATAATAAGACGGAAAAAATGGCAGATTATTACACAGTCTGATTATAGACATACAGGGGAGGCGGTAAGTATGGCGGGATGGCGTAACAATTAAATAGTCCTCACGTCTAATGGTTAGAACCCGTAAATTTGCGGGATAAGAATAGAATGTAAGTATGATTAAATATATAGGTGCTGTAGTAGGTTACTTTTTGGGACGTGGATTTTTTGGAGCTGTAATAGGATACTTTCTAGGTAGTGCTGTAGATATGTTTATGGACCAGGGTAAAAAAACGGGTCAAGGCGGTAGTACAGGCCAGCGTTTTAAAACCGTTTTTGAACAAGCTACACAGCAAAGTGTTTCTCCAGGAGATTTTGAGCTCAACTTGCTGTCGCTTGCTTCTATAGTCATTAAGGCAGACGGGAAGGTAAGTCAGAACGAGCTAGACTACGCTAGACAATACTTTGTAAGAGCGTATGGTAAGGAACGTGCAAATGCTACGTTTAGAACCTTTAACACAGTAATAAAGGATAGGGAGGTCTCTGCCACGCGTATATGTACCTATCTCAATAGTCGTACTCGCTATGAGGTACGATTACAAATTTTACACTTCTTATTTGGTATTGCACAAGCAGATGGTCACGTGAGCCAGCCAGAGGTAAACGTACTAGGTACTATTGCTGGATATTTTAGAATAAATCATCAAGATTTTGAGAGTATAAAAAATATGTTTGTTAAGAAAGCAGACAGTGCCTATAAAATCTTAGAGATAGATAAATCTGCTAGTAATGATGAGGTAAAGAAAGCCTTTAGAACAATGGTAAAAAAATACCACCCAGATAAACTTATGGATATGGACGAAGCCTACAGAGCCGGCGCCGAAGAAAAATTCCGTAATGTACAAGAGGCTTACGAGCAAATCCAGAAGGAACGCGGTATGTAATCTTACTATTTCTTTAAGAGTTCTTTGCGTTGTGGCTGCTTAACTTTGTTTAAAAAGACATAATGAAAAAGCCATCTACCCTATTTTTTGATGTAAATGAGACACTTCTTGATCTTAGTTTCTTAAAAGAAAAAATCACCACTGCACTAGATGATAGAGGAGAGCTCGTCTCGCTATGGTTTAGCACCTTATTGCATTACTCACTCGTGGCAAATACGATTGAGGCTTATAAAGATTTTGGCGAGATAGGCGTAGCCGCACTACAGATGGTAGCTGCTGGTAATGATATCACACTCACAAAACAGCAAGCAGAAGCTGCTGTAATAAAACCTTTTAAAAAGCTCAAGCCTTATAGCGAGGTAAGAACATCGCTGCTAGCATTAAGAGAACAAGGTTTTAGACTTGTAGCGCTCACTAACTCTTCACAAAAAGGCCTTGAAGAAAAACTAGAATTTGCGGGTATTGCAGATTGTTTTGATACCTTGCTTAGTTGTGAGCCCGTTCAAAAATTTAAACCAGCCCCAGAAGTTTATAACTGGGCAATGACTACTATGGGTGTACTACCCGAAAATGCATTGATGATTGCTGCACACGGCTGGGATATTGCCGGAGCGCAAAATGTAGGTATGCAAACCGCTTTTATAAATAGGCCAGGAAAACAGCAGTACCCACTTGTGCCAGAGGCAGATTATGTGGTAGATGATTTGAGCCAACTAGCAAGTGTAATCAAGTAACTCGCTATTTAAAAACAACCTTTAAAGCGGCTTTAAGAAAGGGAATTTTTGGTGCACTTAACACCACTTTTAATTCATCTGCGAGGGATGATTCTTCATCTAGAAATCTAAAAATATGAGCAGCTTTTCCCTTTTTAAACATTCGGGTAAAAATTGAGGCGCCTTGCTCGTTATGTTTTGCCAGCACTTCTAGTAATACAGCATCATAAAAGCGCCACCTGTTTGCAAGGCTATAAGTTGTAAACCTGCTGTCGGTTTTTAAAAAAGTGATGAGATCCTTTGATTTTTTGAGCGTGTGGGTAAATGTGTACCCTGTACTCGCCTTTGTCCAGCCTCCTGCAGTTCCTATGTGTAGTACGTGCGGTGTGTTGTGCTGTGTAAAATCATAGGTAGTCATAGGGATGCTTCCTTGCTCACGATCTATAATCTCATAGTTTTCTACACCTAGATTTTTGAGATAAGTTTTGATAGCATTTTCATATTCGGCTTTAGAGAGGAGCTTTTCAGAAAACAGGGTGTACTCTAAAAGTGCCTCTGTGGTAGATGTAGGTAAAACGTACATAAATCTACAATTTCCCTCCTGAGGAATGCTAAAATCCATATATGTAGCCTGTTTTGGGTCAAAAACAGGTTTTTCGGTCTTGACAAACCATCCTATAAAATGTTGCTGTAGTACAACAGCTTGCGTTTGCTCCTTGAGCAGGCTGGGTTTATAAATGCTATTAAGTACCGCAGGACTCTCAAATATACTTATGTCTGTAGTTACTGTTGCTTTCCCATCTAGTGTGGTTATAGTGCTAACAGATGCTTCTATAAACGTGATATTGCTATGTTGCGATAATTCCGCTTTCGCGAAAGCGTACAATCCAGCGCTTTCTATCTTTTTATACGTGTAAGGCGCAATATCGATATGACTATGCACTCCCTCACCTTTTATTAAAACCGAAGGCCAGTAATATGAAACGATCGCTTCATACATAGAAGGTTCTATCTCCCAGAAGCACCAAGTGCGGTCATTACTTTTATTAAGGTCTTGGTCTATGATGGCAATACTCTTTTTTGAAAAAAAGGGATCTCTTGCCATACGTAAGGCAGTAGTAAGTCCGGAAAGGCCAGCGCCTAGAATGATATAATCATAGTGAGTTTGCACGTGATAAAGATACGTGTAAAAGATGGAGTGCTGTATCTTTGTAAGGTGACAAAAACGAGCATTCATAACAACATATTTACACTCTTACCTACGGGCACAATGTTCTGGGAGGAACAAGAGATTCTTTTTATTGCAGATGTACACTTAGGCAAGGTGGCTCATTTTAGAAAACACGGTAGCGCGGTACCGCAAGAAGCTATACTCAAGAATTTTGAATTACTAGACGAGGCTATTTCTTGTTGTGACCCCAAGGAGGTTTGTTTTTTGGGAGATCTTTTTCACTCGGCAATAAATATAGAATGGCTTTATTTTGAAAAATGGGTCAATGCTCAAGCAGTTCAGATTACACTCGTTACCGGTAATCACGACATCATAAATCCTGAGCGCTTTGAGCAATTAGGTATAAAAATATTTGATGAGCGGGTGATTGATACATTTTTGCTCACTCACATCCCTGAGGAGCGTGAGGGGTATTTTAATTTTTGTGGCCACATACACCCTGGGGTTAGACTAAAGGGTTTAGGAAGGCAAGTAATGAAGTTGCCTTGTTTCTTTAAAAAAGAGAACCAACTTATTTTACCTGCCTTTGGAGAGTTTACAGGTAACTACATACTTGAGCCAGAGGCTGGTGATGAGGTATTTGTTGTAACTCCAGAAGAGGTAATCCTTGTGGAGTAGATTTGTGATTATGTTAATACAGCAAGTCTTTGCACGGCTGTAACTTTACTAAAAATCAGTGATTATGAAAAAGACATATGCGATTGTTAATTTTCTTTCTGTGTTATTAGTCCTAGCTGTAAACGGACTCTCACAAGCCCAGCGCTGGAATAATACTACGATAGGTGAAGCTTCAGATAAGTATGAGAATTTATTTACTCCAGCAGGATATGCATTTTCTATCTGGGGTGTGATTTTCTTAATGCTCATAGGATATTCGCTTTTTCAAATACGTCGTGCCTTTTTTAGCAAGAAAGAATCACCGTTTATTATACAGACCGGCTGGTGGTTTGCTATTGCAAATTTTCTTAACGCAGCTTGGGTAGTAGCATTTACGTATGACTACATAGGATTATCCGTTCTCATTATGCTAGGAATTTTGTCGAGCTTATTACTCGTAATCTGGCGCACTAATATGGAACGTTGGGATGCTCCCGCTGAGGTCATTGGACTTGTGTGGTGGCCTATTTGTATTTACTCTGGGTGGATAGCCGTTGCTACTATTGCAAACTTCTCTGCTTTCTTTTCTAGTATAGACCTAAAGGGTACAGATCTTAACGAGGTTGTGTGGACTATGGTAATGATTACTGTGGCTGTACTTATAAATGTACTTATGGTATGGTTACGTAATATGAGAGAGTTTGCGCTGGTTGCTGTGTGGGCACTTGTCGCGATATTCATAAGACATAAAGATCAATATGAGAGCATCGCTTACTACGCTTTACTAGGAGCAGTAGTATTAGTAATAATTACAATGCTACACGCCTTTAAGAATAAGGAAACCGCTCCTCATTTAAAATTCAAGGAACGGTTTCTTGATAATTAAACCATACTCTGCATATCACTTGCAAATGTAGGATATGCAAAAACCGTCTCTCTAAACTGTGTACAGGTTAGCTTTTGCTGTATTGCCATCGCAAATAAGTTGATCATCTCACTCGCCTCTGGCGCAAGAATCTCGGCGCCAAGTATCTCATCATTTTCACCTTTAAGCGTTTTGTAGCAATAGTTCTTTGAGTTTAATCTTTTTACACTAAACCAATCTGGAACGTGCTCACTTAGTACTTTATAAGAAATGCCTCGCTCTTTTGCTTGGTCTTCTGTGAGTCCTACCATTGCTAGCTGTGGTGTTGTATATACTGCAGTAGGTATTGCCGGAAAATCATATTTGGTATGTGTTCCAGTAGCTAGTTGTATACCTACGTGTCTACCTTCCTTGCTAGACAGTGGTGTGAGTGGCAGAGAACCAGAGTCTGCTACATCGCCACAGGCATATACACTAGGGTTAGTAGTGCTTTGTAAATACTCATTGACCTTAATGCCTCTAGGTGTAGTAGCTACATTTCCTTTGTCAAGCGCAAGCATATCTACAGAGGGTACACGTCCAGAGGTATTAAAAACCATCTCGGCTTTTACGCTCTGCTCTTCGCCATCACGTGTATAAAAAACGCGTGTATTTTTTTGAAGCATTTCGGCGCGGATAACATCTGCATTAAAAATAAAGTTGATTCCTATTTTTTTTGACTCTTCTTCTAAGAGCCCCGTGATACTAGCATCAAACATTTTTAAAACACGCTCCCCACGTTCTATAATTGTTACATCTACACCGCAGCGTGCCGCGATATGAGCAAACTCCATAGCGATATAACCTCCACCCACAAAGATAATGCTCTCTGGCAGGGCTGGTAACTCAAGAAAATCGTCTGAGGTTTTAAACAACTCAGCACCTTCAAAGTGCAGCGGTCTAGGGATAAGACCAGAGGCAATAACCACCTTATCTACCGTCACCTTTTTACCCTCAACGCTTAGAAGACCTTCCTCGATAAATTGAGGCGACTGGTGGTACATTGTAATCCCTAGTTTATCTAGCGATTCTTCCGTTTTTATGGGCATTGCAGAGACAAACTTTTCTTTGAATTTTTGAAGCGCTTGCCAGTCTATTTTTGGGATTTCGGTCACGCCTACCGCTGCCATATCGCTCGTTCTAGCAATGATTTCACTGGCGTTAAGGAGTACTTTTTTGGGGTCACAACCTCTATTTGCGCAGGTGCCGCCATACTCACGATTATCTGCAATGGCTACTTTCATTCCTTCTTTGGCACAACGTGTTGCCACCTGTCTACCTGCACTGCCTGATCCTATTACAAAAACGTCATAATGTTCAAATCCCATACCTTCTTTTTTTATAAAGGTACTGCGGTAATCTGCCTTTGGGTGTTATGGAAATTGTAAAATCTTAATCACGCTTTCGCGAAAGCGTACTCACAACCCATTCAAAATCTGTAAAAAATAATATTACTGCGGGTTTGTAAATCCGTCTACTACAGTCTTTGGTGTACCGTCTATGGCAAACGTATTGTGACGTAAATTTTTAATAAAGATGAAGAAGAAAATTACATAAATCATTTGCGAGCCTACCAGATCCCAGTCTTCCTTAAATGAAGTTCCCGCCATTAATAATGTGATTAATACAAAACTTAGTGCTGCGGCAATACGTGTTTTAAACCCTATAATTAATAAGATGCCCAGTACAAGCTCGACAATAGGTAGTCCAAAAGCGATAGGCTCCACCAGAGCGGGTGGTAACATTGTTCCCTCAAAACCTTTTGATAGTCCGCTGGCAAAGCCTTCCATTTTAGGAAGTCGCACTACCCCGTGCAATAAGAAGTTGATTCCTATGGTAATACGCGCGATTACAAATGCTAGCTGATGATCTGTCCAATGTTTCATACTTTAAAAGTAGAAAATAGAAAAGAGGTGTAATGTTATGAAAATGGTAAAAAGTAAATAGCGCTTTCGCGAAAGCGTACTCAAGACTATCTTTGTAAAAAATCTTATTTCTTGAGTAAATCAGAACTCTCACAGCACTTTGCACAGTCTCTGCCACTGCAGAAACTAGGGGAAGCTATTGCCCATTCTCAACGTATACAAGCAAAAGGTCTCACGGGATCGTCATTATCTTTTGCTGTAAGTCAGCTTTTTGAAGGCCAAGAGCGCCCCGTATTGTTAATTCTTAATGATAAGGAAGAAGCGGCCTATTATCTCAATGATCTTGAAGCCCTGCGCAAGGAAGAAAACGTACTCTTTTACCCTGGCAGTTACAGGCGTCCTTACCAAATTGAGGAGACAGATAATGCAAATATCTTGTTGCGTGCAGAGGTGCTTAATCGTGTAAACTCACGTAAAAAGCCAGCTCTTATCGTGACGTATCCAGATGCGTTATTTGAAAAAGTAGTGACACGTAAGGAGCTAGATAGACAAACGCTCAAGGTGACTGTAAATGATAAGTTATCGCTAGATTTTATAAATGAGATGCTCTTTGAGTATCGTTTTAAAAGAGTAGATTTTGTAACAGAGCCGGGTGAGTTTTCGGTGCGTGGAGGTATTGTAGATGTATTTTCATTTTCGCACGACAGGCCGTATCGTATAGAGTTTTTTGGCGATGAGGTAGATAGTATTAGAACCTTTGATGTTGAGAGTCAGCTGTCGTTAGACCAAGTAAAGAAAATATCAATAATGCCTAATGTGGAGAACAAGGCATTAGAAGAAACAAGAGCTAGTTTCTTAAAATATATCTCTGCAAAGACAGTCGTTTTTATTAAAAACAGGTCGTTGTTATATGATCGCACAGATCAAAACTTTTCTAAAGCCGAAGAAGCTTTTGAAAACCTCTCACAAGAGGTAAAACGCAACTCACCAGAAGAGCTTTTTTGTCACGGTAAAAATCTAAAAGAACAACTTGACTCTTTTACCACTATAGATTTAGGAAGTAGTGCAGAGGTAGGTGAGATAGAACATAGCATCACCTTTGATGTGGCGCCACAGCCATCTTTTAATAAGCAGTTTAACCTCCTTATAGAAAACTTAAATGATAACCACGCTCGTGGTTATAAGAATATTATCACTTGTAGTAGTGAGCAACAAGCAAAGCGTTTTCAAGACATTTTTGATGATGCAGATGCTATTGTATCATCCTATGAGACCATTGTGCTATCACTTTATCAAGGTTTTGTAGATAATGACACAAAAATGGTGGTGTATACAGATCACCAGATCTTTGAACGCTACCATAAGTTTAATATCAAAAATGGCTATGCAAAAAAGCAAGCCATCACGCTCAAGGAGCTTACTAATCTAAGTGTAGGTGATTATGTCACGCACATAGATCACGGTATAGGAAAATTTGGCGGACTCAAAAAGATAGACGTTGAGGGTAAAATGCAAGAAGCCATCAAGCTCATTTATGGTGAGCGTGACATCTTATACCTGAGTATACACTCATTACATAAAATCACCAAGTACAACGGTAAAGATGGTAAGCCGCCACAAGTATATAAACTAGGAAGCCAAGCCTGGAAAAAGCTTAAAGCCAAAACAAAATCTAAGGTAAAACACATAGCCTTTAACCTTATAAAACTCTATGCAAAACGCCGCCTGCAAAAGGGATATGCCTTTGGGCCAGACACCCATATGCAGCACGAGCTAGAAGCGAGTTTTATATATGAAGACACTCCAGATCAAAGCAGCGTTACAGAAGATGTAAAACGCGATATGGAGAGCGATCGCCCTATGGATAGACTAGTGTGTGGTGATGTAGGTTTCGGTAAAACAGAGGTTGCCATACGTGCCGCGTTTAAGGCGGTAGATAACGGTAAGCAGGTAGCAATACTAGTTCCTACCACAATACTTGCCTATCAACACGCGCGTACGTTTAAAGAACGCCTTAAAGGTTTCCCAGTGACGGTAGAGTATCTCAACCGTTTCCGTACAGCCAAGGAAAAAAGAGAAGTGCTCGCCGGCCTCGAGAGTGGCGCGGTAGATATAGTGATAGGTACGCACCAGCTCACTAGTAAAAATGTCATTTTTAAAGACCTAGGTCTTCTAGTAATTGACGAAGAGCAGAAGTTTGGTGTAGCCGTAAAAGATAAACTCAAGACTATCTCAGAAACGGTAGACACGCTCACACTCACAGCAACACCTATACCTCGTACCTTACAATTCTCACTTATGGCGGCTCGTGATCTTAGTACCATCACCACGCCACCACCTAACCGTTACCCTATAGAAAGTAATGTTGTGCGCTTCTCAGAAGAGGTGATACGAGATGCAGTCTCGTATGAGATACAACGTGGTGGGCAGGTATTTTTTATTCATAATCGTATAGAGAATATAAAGGAAGTCGCTGGCCTCATACAGCGCCTTGTGCCAGATGCAAAAGTGGGCGTAGGTCACGGCCAGATGGAAGGTAAAGCCCTAGAGGCAAAAATGCTCTCGTTTATGAATGGGGAGTTTGATGTATTGGTCTCAACCACCATTATTGAGAGTGGTCTTGATGTCCCTAATGCAAATACCATTTTTATAAACAATGCAAATAACTTTGGACTCTCAGACCTACACCAGATGCGTGGTCGTGTGGGACGAAGTAATAAAAAGGCCTTCTGTTATTTTATCACACCGCCATACTCTGTAATGACCGAGGATGCTAGAAAACGTATCCAGGCGCTAGAGCAGTTTTCTGTATTAGGAAGCGGTTTTAATATCGCGATGAAAGATCTTGAGATACGTGGTGCAGGAGATTTATTAGGAGGAGAACAGAGCGGCTTTATTAATGAAATAGGTTTTGATACCTATCAAAAAATCCTCAACGAGGCCATAGATGAACTCAAAGAAGATGAGTTTGCAGAGCTTTATAAAGATGATCCCGCTTTCGCGAAAGAAGAAAGAGAATACGTAAAAGACACCGTACTTGATACCGACTTTAGTCTTCTCTTCCCAGATGATTATGTAAATAGCATTACAGAGCGTCTAAGTCTATACACTGACTTGAATAATGTAAAAACCGAAGAACAGCTTGATGCCTTTGAGGCAAAACTTGTAGATCGTTTTGGACCCTTACCAGATGAGGCCGAAGACTTGCTGGACTCTGTGCGCATTAAGTGGGTAGCAACTAAGATAGGCCTAGAGAAAGTAGTAATGAAAAATGGCAAACTCACAGGCTTCTTTATAGCAGACCAGCAGAGCTCTTTTTACCAGAGTCCTACCTTTGGCCGTGTGCTTAAGTTTGTACAAGAAAATGCATACCGCGTGAGCATCAAAGAAAAGAAACTGTCGAAAGGACTTAGACTTCTCTTAAAATCTGACGATGCAAAAACTGTAAATGACGTTGTCGCATTATTAAGACCATTAATGCCAAAGAGTACTCAAAAAGTAACCGCAAAGACCTCAGGAGGTGATGAGTAAATCCTGGAAAAATTCGCTTGCGGTAATCGCTGCAATTATTACCATTATAGGCTTAGTAACTGGGAAGTTTCTGTTCTTTGTGATTTGGTTACCCTTGGGATGGCTATTTAACTCAAAAAAGGAAGATCGTGTGGACTAAGTATTCTTTTTTCTCAATGTGTATCTGTGTCTTGCTACAGACATCAGTGAGTCGTGCGCAAGTACAAGATGCCGTAAAAACCGAAAGAGAATACCGAATTAAACCCGAGCTTGTACCGCAAAAAGCAAAAGATTTTATTACCACCTTTGAGATAAATCGTTCTGTAAAATGGTTACAAGAAGTAGGTGATGATGGCGCTAGTATTGAAGCAAAGTTTAAATACAAAGGACAACGTCACAGTGTAGAGTTTACAACAGATGGTGTGCTAGAAGATGTAGAAATTATCATTGGCTTAGGAGATTTACCAGAAGATACTAAACAAGAGATAACCAGCTATTTTGAGCAAGAATTTGATTATTTTAAGGTAGAAAAAATACAAGCGCAGTATAACAATACGGTAAACGAAATAATAAATAGAACTGCAAAAAAGCTCGTAGCCTCAACACTCATTCCGTATTATGAGGTCGTTGTAAAAACACGTAATTCTGGTAAAAAATCAAAGCGTTATGAAGTTCTTTTTAACGAGAAAGGAGCCTTCATAAGTAGGTCTCAAGTAAGCATACGACGTGATAATATTTTACGCTTTTAAGTATGTTTAAATTCTCATCCTTTATACTCATATTTCTTACGAGCACGTTGCTTTACGGGCAATCGCTTTATGAAGTGGGTATACTTCCAGAAGTAAATATTGGCACAAAAATCAATGCGCTGTGGAACATCAATATAGAATTTGCGCCACGTTTTGAAGTAAGTGAAGGCGATTTTAAGGGTACTAATAATACAGATGTGTTTTACTCCTTGCTAGATGTCACCACCGTTGCCACGCGCACTGTGGGAGTAGATGCAAAAGTGGGGATAGGATATTTGGCTCGCTTCCGTGACAAGGACCTTATACACCGTGCGATACAACAGTACTCATTTACCGTACCTTATTTTGGTTTCCGTTTGGGGCATCGCTTCCGTACAGATCAAACATTTAATGCTAGGCAAAAAGTTGAGTTTAGAGCGCGATACAGATTATCTTCAGATATATCGCTCAATGGTGAGTTTATAGATCCAGGAGAAGTGTATTTAAAACTAGGGAACGAGTATGTATTTTCCATTCAAGGAGATGCAACAGATCTTGAGGTCAGGTTTGTGCCTACTTTGGGGTATTATGTAAACGATGCAAATAAACTAGAGGTTGGCGTAGACTACCGTATGGATTCATTTCTTAAAGCTACTGCAAATCATAGATTCTGGATAAATCTGGGGTATTACTTGAGTTTGTAGGGTTGCGCTTTCGCGAAAGCGTAAATAGCACAACGCATCATCAAACAACTTCTAAAGACTAGCCAACTTTTTTGAACTTTGAGGATTCAGATACCTTTTTAAAACTCCTCCTTTTACATTATTCACGTCAAACTCTACGATAAAAGCATCGGGATCGCAGGAGGCTATGAGCTTGTGTATTTTACGCAGGTGTATACGATTTATCACGGTTTGTATCACGCGGCGTTCATTATTTTGACCCGTACTGCCGTAACCTGCCGCCGCTTTGTAGACGGTGATACCAGTGCCTAGTTGGTTAAGAATCTTTTGTTCTATTTCTTCAGATGACGGTGATATGATAGTAATACCTATAAAGTCTTCAAATCCCTCTATAAAAAAATCGATAAATTTTGCTGTCACGATATAGGTAAGTATGGAATACAGAGCAACCTCTACACTAAGTACTAATGCAGTGATAATAAATAGAACAATATTGAATGCCAAAATGGTCTTACCTATACTTATTCCAAAAAGATCAAAGACATAAATTCCTAGAATTTCAGATCCGTCAAGTACCGCACCGTTGCGTATACTGATACCAATACCAGCTCCTAAAAACATACCGCCAAAAATCGCAATGAGCAACTTATCTTCAGTGATAATAGGAAATGACTCAACACCTATAAGGACTGCTAGTATTAAGATGGACATTGTACTTTTTAAAAGAATATTTCGCGAAAGCTTATAAAAACCCAACACTAGAAACGGAATACTCACAATAAAGAGCAGTAAGGAGATGTCTAGATCTAACTTTTTACTTAATAAAATAGCGATACCCGTTGCTCCACCATCCAGAAACCCATTAGGTAGCAAGAAAGCCTTGAGGCCTATACTCGCGAGGGCAATACCTATAGCAATTTGTACATACTCAGAAAGTGATTTTAATATCTTTGCCATACCTTTTGGTTTTATGTTAAGATAGTTATTTCTCTTTCTTTTCTAAGCTCATTACAAAATTTATGAGGTCTGTATCTGCATCTTTACCATAGGCACTGGTAAGGCAACCTTTTATAGAATCATTAGTCTCTATCAAAAATAAAATCGAACTATCCCCTGGGTCATTCATTCCCTCGTGCCTGCAATATTCTATAAGTGTGAGGTCTTCTATTTGATACCAGCGATTATTAGTTCTACACAATAAACGCCCCTCTCTATACATAAAATCTGAGGTAAAACCCGAGACTCTCGCTGCTGCTATATCTTCTGTTAGGGTATTGCTTTGTGAGAGAATCATAAAGTAAGGTTTTAGTACGCTTTCGCGAAAGCGTAATTAAAAATTATATTAGCTCCAGTTTATAATGCAGAGGTAAAGCGGCATTCCCAGTGTGATGTTAAAGGGAAAGGTAATGGCAAGTGCCATAGGTAAGTATAGGCCTTCGTTTGCTTTAGGTGCAGCGAGTTTCATAGCGGCAGGGACTGCAATATAAGAGGCACTTGCTGCAAGTATGGCAAAAAGCAATCTGTTACCTACAGATTCTGTTATAAAACCACTTAGTAAACTTACGATAATACCATTTACAATAGGGACGGCGATTGCAAATACATAAGGAAAAGCGCCATACTCTTTGAGGCTTCCTATTTTTTTACCACTTGAGATTCCCATATCTAGTAAAAAGACAGCTAGAAAACCTTTAAAAATATCTGTGGTAAAAGGAGCAATGCCTTGTGCTTGTGCATCGCTTGCCATAAAACCTATGACGAGACTTCCTATAATTAATAGTACACTCCCATTAGTCACAGAGTGCTTGATAATACTGCCCATAGAGATAGTTTTATCTCTGTTTGCCGTAAATAGCATCATAAGAAGCACTCCTATTATAATAGACGGCGCTTCCATAATGGCCATAACTGCAACCATATACCCGCTATATGCAATTTGCTCCATATCTAGATAAGCGACTGTGGTAACAAAGGTTACAGCACTTACAGAGCCGTATGCCGCGGCTATCGCCGCAGCATTTTGAACTCCGACGCGCTTTTTGAGCGTAAAAAACGCATACAGGGGAACTGAAAGAGCAAGGACTACTCCAAAAATTAATGACCAGACAATCTCCATATTAAACGCTGAGTGAGCGAGCTCTTGTCCTCCTTTAAATCCTATAGAAAGTAGGAGATAAAGAGAAATAAACTTTGAAGAACTAGGCGGTATGGCTAAGTCACTTTTGAGTTGTACCGCTAGTAATCCTAAAAAGAAAAACAAGAGTGCAGGGTTGGTCAAGTTATCAACCAGTAGATGTAAGTCCATAAAAGAGGGTTAGGTGTCTTAGTGTGGTAATTACTTTTTGATGCGTATCTCTACAGTGCTTTTTATTTCTAGTTTACCTCCATCTGCACGTACGTCACTTAAAAAGCTTTTTAATTTTCCTTTCTCATCTAGTAACTCTATAATACGTCCACTATCATACTCACAGGCATCATCTATATTACCTTCGGTGCGGCTTAAGCGTTGTAATTTGTGAAAGTTGATCTTCTTATCAAGCATTGCGTGTAAAATATCTCCAGCTTCGGTTGCTGTAAATACTCCATCTATGAGGTTGATTTTTTGATCTGTCATTGTTGCAGTTTCTGTTTGTAATGTTTTCATAGTAAATGATTTTTTTAAATGAATAAGAGATTAAGATGCTCTACTAGCAATGTTTATAAACACTAGAAGGGTTATTAAAAAACTAGCAGATAGAATTTCTGTAAGAAACAGGTAGTCTGAAAAAATGGAGAGTGTAATGGCTACCATAGGGATAGCAAGTAGCATCAAATTTTTTAAGACAAAAAATAGAGCCGTCCAGTTTATGGTTATACTGGTCTTCATCTCTTGAGGTGTGTACCTGTCATTTCTAAACGAGTCAATTTTTAGTTTTTGTAACATAGGTTC
Organism: uncultured Dokdonia sp.; assembly: GCF_947496725.1. Taxonomy (GTDB): domain Bacteria; phylum Bacteroidota; class Bacteroidia; order Flavobacteriales; family Flavobacteriaceae; genus Dokdonia. The sequence continues at coordinate 259,541 of NZ_CANMDS010000002.1, read as the reverse complement.
TCATTGTTTTGATGGTACAAAGATGTGGGCTAGAGTTCATATATTTTTATTTATATTTATAATGAATTACATAAATAATTTTAATGTATTATACATTGCACCAGCTTCAAGTCTTCTTGAAGGTCACAGAATTTAAGAGCATTACAAAAGCTGCAGAGGAGCTACATCTCACGCAGCCAGCGGTCTCGATACAGATTAAAAACTTTCAAAATCAGTTTCCTATTCCGCTTACGGAGGTTGTGGGGAGGCAATTATTTGTAACAGATTTTGGAGAAGAAATTGCAGCTGCAGCACGTAAAATAATTGCCGAAGTAGATGCAATTAATTACAAAACGATGGCTTATCAAGGTCAGCTCTCGGGTAAATTAAAGATATCAATCGTCTCTACGGGTAAATATTTGATGCCCTATTACATCACAGATTTTATGAATATGCATCCTGGTGTCGATCTAGAGATGGATGTGACAAACAAGACCAGAGTGGTACGTCATCTTGAAAAAAACGAAACAGATTTTGCTCTGGTATCTGTAGTTCCAGATCATATCGCGATAGATAAAGTGAGACTCATCCCTAACAAACTATTTTTAGTAGGAGGTAGGCAGCACACGTACTCAGGTAAAACCATTTCAAAAAAGGATTTTGATAAACTACCCGTGGTGTATAGAGAAAAAGGATCTGCAACACGGGCAGCTATGGAAAATTATATTGCAGACAGACAACTTCCTACTCGTAAAAAAATAGAGCTTACCTCAAACGAGGCGGTAAAGCAAGCAGTGATTTCTGGAATAGGGATTTCTATACTTCCGCTAGTGGGGCTTAAAAATGCACTTACGAGCGGTGATGCTCAAATCATCCCGAGCAAAGGATTGCCTATCACCACACACTGGAATCTCATCTGGCAAAAAAGCAAGCAGCTTTCTCCCACCGCACAAGCCTTTGTTAGTTACCTCGAGGAGCATAAAACAGCACTCAATGAGAAGCATTTTGGGTGGTTAGATACGTATTAAAGGGTACGCTTTCGCGAAAGCGTAAAACGTGAAAAACGCTGTCTTTACTGAAGTGACGTGCAAATGTCGGGTTAAATACTGCTCAAAAAATGAAACAAATCATAAATGAGCCATACTATTGCAGTGTAGAACTTCTTGTACATTTGATGCGCATCATTACAAGGCAAAACATTTATGATGAAACAACCAGAATTAGGACAAAAGATTTTAGAACTGCGCCAGCAAAAGGGATTAACGCAGGAAGAACTTGTAGCGCAATGTAATATCTCTGTGCGCACAATACAGCGCATAGAAGCTGGAGAAACAATGCCACGCGTTTACACGATTAAAACCATACTCTCTGCGCTAGATCGAGATCTAGATGACCTGCAAGAAGACACCATTTTTGAGGCCAAAGTAAAAATGGCAATGCTTTTTGAAATAGATGAAAGTAAGGATGTATCATATCTATTTAAACAACTTCACATAGGCTGGGTTGCTGGTATTTTGAGTATGATTGTGTTCATATTTCAGATTTTTGACACTTATTACTACGAGACTGAAAATGTATATTTTGCTGGAGATATAGGTTTTAGACTGCTAGCTCTTTTTGCAATCGTATTTTTTATATTTCATATGAGGGCTTTCATTTTAATAGGAAACCTCTTTAAGGCGAGTATACTAAAAGCGGCTGCACTAGTTTTTATCACGGTAGAGATTATTGCAAACTTAATTACCATTATAGATGTGCACGGCACGTATATCTCAGATATCGCTTATGGTATTATAACCTCAGTTTTGTATGGTGTAGCTTTTCTCGTTTTTGGATATGCGTTGTATAAGCTTAAAGGGCTAGGAGCCTTATCTCAAGGCACCGGTATCGGGTATATTATATTAGGTGTTTTCTTTTGCACAATAATTTTGGCCATTGTAGCACTGCCATTAAGTATCGTGGCACAAGTGTTTAATATCCTTATTATTTTAAAGGCGATTGATATGATCAAAAAGCAAGTAGGTTAATAAGAACTATCATTTTAAAAAAAGTAAAACGCATCCGCAAAATGCTCAAGGCGTTCTTGCTTTGAGTTTTTGAGTACTGCGATAATGTCAAAACGTACTTCGACATCTAGGTCATTTTCTAGTACGTATTCATTTGACACTTTTACGATAGACTTTTGCTTACCAGTACTCACAAAACTCTGCGGATCGCCAAAGAAATCTGAGTTACGCGCCTTTACTTCTACCACTACGAGGACGCCTTCCTCCTTCTGGCAGATAATGTCGACCTCATTTTTTCCAAAAAACCAATTACGTTCAAGAATCGTGTAACCCTGCTTTATTAAATGCAGGGTTGCTAGTTCTTCGCCGTATTCTCCTAGTTCTTTTGGGGTCATAATTTAGTTGTGTGATTAGTACCCATAATAAGCTCGTCTTAGCGCATCAACTCGTTTTTTTAACTTCCAAGGAGCAAGACCTACTGCAACACGCCTTTTGTCAACATTTTTAAAATCAAGAATATTGGTGCTATCCACATTGTCATAAATCCCATAATCATAAAAACCACGAGAGCGCTGTCTACTGTCGATCATTTTACCTAATATGTCTGCTGGAGCTTCACCATTCTCAATCATTTTTAGAAGCACTGGTTTAAAATATATCGTGTCGTCAAAATGAAAAAACAATGTTTTTATATCTACACGCTCACCTTGATCAAAATTATCTTTGCCCACAAGTTGAGCTGAAGGATATCCATATTGATTAAAAATCTCTTTGATTCTCTTTTGATGAACGCTATCTACGCGCTCCATCTCTATAAAATCTATAGGAGACTGTCTTACTTCTTGATCAAGACGGTTAATCGCAATAATCTCTGCTCTCAAATCTTGGTCAATATTTGCGTTAAACTCATCTTCGTAAGAAGAAGCGTTATGCGCTAGATAATTCCACTCTTCATATTCCTTGAGGATATTATATATTTCATTATTTTTAAAAGTATCAAAACTCATTCCTTCTTTAAGCATACGCTCCATATAAGGAAAGGCTTTTTGAGGTTCACCTACTTTGATGGAGAGTTTTGCCATCATTTCAGGCTCTCTAATGAGCGTCTGGTTCAATAGACCACAACGAGCTTCTACCTCTTTAAAAATATCATAGGCTTTCTGATAGTCTTCTTCATAAAATGCCAGCTCTGCTTGATAAACATCTTGATAGTAGGATTCTATAAAATTGCAAGAAGGTTTATCCACACAAGAAAACAAAAACATCATTATAAGTATAGAGAGAATTCTATTCATATTGTATACTTGTTTTAGTTGCTGTTACTTCAAGCGTAATCTCACTCCCCAACTTCAATGCGTTATTATTATCTACGTGACCTGCTGGGAAGTCAAACGCTACTGGGAAGTCACATTCTTTTACAGCATCTAGCACAATCTCTTGAGCCGTTTTCCCAAAAGGGATTCTGTTATCGTGCATCTTCGTCATACCACCTACTACCATACCCGCACAGTGATCCAGCATCCCGTTGCGTTTTAGGTTTACTACCATTCTATCTATGTGATAGAGGTACTCATCCAGGTCTTCTATAAATAAGATTTTACCCGCTGTATCTAGATCAGAGCTACTGCCACAAAGGCTGTAAAGAATAGAGAGGTTTCCGCCTACAAGCGTGCCTTTTGCAGTGCCTAGTCTATTAAGTTTATTTGTGGTGTTGTAACTAAAGTTAGGTTGCTCGCCAAAAAGCGATTGTTTTAATGACGCTTTCGCGAAAGCGGTATTATCTTCAAGAGATACAGGCATCGTAGCGTGTATCGTTTTGAAGCCTATTTTATGAATGTGACTATGTAACACTGTCACATCTGAGTAACCCACTACCCACTTTGGGTATTTGACAAATTTGTAAAAATCTATGTCATCTACTATGCGCACGGTTCCGTAGCCGCCACGGGCGCACCAGATGGCTTTAATCTCCGTATTATCCATCATTTGCTGAAAGTCTTGTGCTCTCTCAAAGTCTGTCCCAGCATACTGATTATCTTCTAGGCCAATGGTGTTGCCTAGCACGGGAACTAAGCCCCAATTTTCAAGAAGCGCGATGCCCTCTTCAAGTTCTTTTTTAGAAATTTTACGTGCCGTGGCAACTATTCCGACTTTATCGCCGTATTTAAGATATGGAGGTGTAACCATTGATTTATTTTTCACACCTCAATATACTAACATTTAAACTTTTTGGGTTTATAATGATCATATACCTAAGTCCCCACTTTTTGTTATATTGAAGTGCTCTAAATCAACCCCTTATGGAAATTATCTCCTCTTGCAACACAGCTTCCATAACCCCATATGTGCCTAGCACAGGTAATCCTTGGGATGTTATGAAGGTAAAACACTTATATAAAAGACTCGCATATGGTGCCACGGCTACAGTGCTAGATGCGGCCTTGTCACAAACGCCTCAAGAAGTTGTAGATGCACTGTTGCTAGATGCTCAAACTACGCCTAACACCACTGCACCTGCTTGGGCTTATTGGGATTTGAATGACTTTAATGATTATGATACAGAAAATAATGAGTTTATAAGCCAGTGGTATAGACAAGCGGCAAAAGATATAAGAGATAAAAACTTAAAAGGGCGTCTCACATTTTTCTGGCTCAATCATTTTGTGACGCAAATAGAGACCTACTTCTACGCGCCTTATACCTTTCAATACTGGGATATGCTGCAAACGCATTGCTTAGGTAATTTTAAAACCTTTGTAAGAGAGATGGGGCTTAACCCTGCGATGCTTCTTTTTCTCAACGGTTTTGAAAACTCTAGCCAAAACCCAAACGAAAACTATGCGCGTGAACTTTATGAGCTTTTTACACTAGGTGAAGGTAATGGCTACACACAGCAAGATATAGAAGAAACCTCCAGAGCGCTCACGGGATATAACCACTGGGTAGAGTACGGTGCTGCCATCACATTTGATGAGAGCACCTTTGATAGTTCAGAAAAGACAATTTTTGGACAGACAGGTCCCTGGGGATATGATGATGTAATAGATATTCTCTTTGAGCAAAAAGCGAGTATTATAGCCACTACAATTTGTACTAAATTATATACATACTTTGTAAGTCCAGACGTAAATGATACTATCGTAGCAGAGATGGCAACGCTATTTATGGACCAAAACTGGGAGATTAAGCTAGTGTTAGAGATGCTTTTTAAGAGCGAGCATTTTTTTGATCAAGATGCGATAGGGATGATTGTAAAAAGTCCGTATGATCTCATAATGACCTTTTATAACGAGCTAGATTTTGCCTATAATGATACAGATGATGGCTTTGCGAGTTATGCAAATTATATCTCAGATATGCTGGGTCAAAATTTATTTCAACCTATAGATGTAGCTGGCTGGCAGCGCAACCACGACTGGATAAACTCTAGCACTCTTACCGGGAGATGGCTAAGCCTTGAGAACCTAAGTTGGAATTTCTGGCTAGAGACCGGTTATCAATATCGAGATTTTGCGCAAGCCCTTACAAACTCAAGTACAGACCCAGTAGTAATTACAAAAACAATAGTAGACTACTTTTTATCACGACCACTGTATACAGAGGCAGATTATGAGATAGCAGAGGCTATTTTTAAATGGGAAACACCAGAAAATTACTGGGAAGATGGCATATGGAACTGGAATTTTGATTCGGCGGCATATCAAACCATCTTGCTTATTCACCATATTTTCAGAATGCCGGAATTTCAACTAAAATAACCCCGCCCTATGTGTACTCACGATAAGAATCACGCTTTCGCGAAAGCAAAAAAAAGAACAGCAACGGGACCTACAGCAAGTCTTAAAGACGCACACCACGATGATGAGCATAGCACTTGGAATAGAAGAAGTTTTATGCAGGCTCTAGGTCTAGTAGGTGGCGGAAGCATTATGCTTGGAGGTACAAATCTTACAGCATCTGCACCCTCAAGATTAACAACAGCCCTCACCACTGCCGAAAATGAAGACCGCGTACTCGTTCTAGTACGTCTTAAAGGTGGTAATGATGGTCTCAATACAATTGTGCCGGTTTATGATTATGATTTTTATGCAAATAATAGACCGTCTATAAGACACACAGAAAACAGTTTGTACAATCTCAATGCAGATTTTGGGATACCACAATCTATGGCAGACTTACAGTCATTATGGGGAGATGGTGCAATGCGTGTGGTGCACGGTGTAGGCTACCCAGATCAAAATCTGTCACACTTTAGAAGTTCAGATATCTGGGCATCTGGAGATGCTGTAAACTATGAGGAGACGGGCGTGCTGGGGCGTTATTTTGAAAATTTGTATCCAGATTTTCTTATTAATCCTCCAGAGATTCCTGCGGCTATACAGATAGGGAGTCAGGGTAATCTCATTTTTGATGGGGTAGATAATAGCTATGCATTTTCTGTAGCAAATCCTGCGCAGCTATCTAGCATTGCCGAAAATGGGGTGCTACACGATGTGCTAGATGTACCGGGATGCACCTTTGGTGAGCAGTTAGAATTTATGCGTGGTATGACTAACACCACATTTACCTACGCGAGTACCATAAACGAAGCTTATGAAAATGCGACAAATGCCGTTGAGTATGATACGCAAAGCTTAGGGAGGCAACTCGCTATTATCTCAAGAATGATCAAGGGAGGTCTAGGTACAAAGGTATATCTAGTGACGCTAGGCGGTTTTGATACGCACGCAAACCAGCAAGAAACCCACGATAATAGAATGGAGCAAGTAGCTCGTGGTATGAAAGATTTTTTTACAGATCTTGAGGCAAGCGGTATGCACACTAATGTGATGGCAATGACTTTTTCAGAATTTGGACGTCGTATAGAAGAAAACGGATCAAATGGAACAGACCACGGGGCGGCATCGCCTGTTATGGTTTTTGGCCCAGCGATGCAGGGCAACGGTTTTGTGGGTACGCATCCAGATTTACAAGATCCAGATCAAGTAGGAAATTTAAAGTACAGTACAGATTTTAGACAAGTGTATGCTACAATGCTTAAGCAATGGCTATGTATCGACGGCGGGCTGGTAGATGAGGTGTTGCTCGGGCAATCTTTTGAGAGTGTAGACCTAGGTTTTGACTGTGAGTCTCTCTCTTCTGGAAGTTTTGATATAGCAGATACTTTTCAGCACTGGAGCAGTGTGCAGGGTAATGACACCCTTATAGAGTTTACGATGAACAGCACGGCAAAGGTGACCGTTACCTTATACAATCTACTAGGGCAAGAAGTGGGTACAGTGGTAAATGACTTTATGTACGAAGGACCACAAAAGTTTAATGTTAAAGAACGCATTAATAAGCGATTGTTTACAGGACAATACATCTATCAGATTCAGTTTTCGGGTAAAAAATACAGTAAGAGTATTCTTGTAAAATAAGCAGTTTTATGTAGTTGTGAGTCCGCTTTCGCGAAAGCGTAATAAATCCCTCTCTACTTTGCATCATCTCAAGTTGCAGCTATTGTGACCTGGCTTGTAAAAGCTGTAGGTACTAGCTTGTTTTTCTTTATTTTTGTCGCTTCTTAAAGAACACAATATGTCTCAGAATCCACAACGATATACAATTACAGCGGCACTGCCGTATACTAACGGACCTATACACATAGGCCACCTTGCAGGAGTGTATGTTCCAGCAGATATTTATGCGCGTTACCAGCGTATGCAAGGAGCAGATGTTGCTTTTATATGTGGAAGTGATGAGCACGGTGTGCCTATCACCATCAAAGCAAAAAAAGAGGGCGTTACCCCTCAAGATGTGGTAGATAAGTACAATGCGATAATCAAAAAATCTTTTGAAGATTTTGGGATTACCTTTGATAACTACTCACGTACCTCTGCAAAAATTCACCACGATACAGCGTCTGAGTTTTTTAAGAATATGTACGACCAAGGTAAGTTTATAGAAGAAACAAACGAGCAACTGTATGATGCAGAGGCAAACCAGTTTCTTGCAGACCGTTTTGTGACGGGAACTTGCCCTAAGTGTGGTTATGAGGAGGCTTACGGAGACCAGTGTGAAAACTGTGGTACCTCCCACAACGCAACAGACTTAATTAACCCAAAGAGTGCGATTACGGGAGCTGTACCTACACTTAAGGAAACAAAGCACTGGTTTTTACCACTAGATCAATACAATGACTTCTTTAAGGAGTGGATCATAAAAGGACATAAAAAAGACTGGAAAACTAATGTGTACGGGCAATGTAAGTCTTGGATAGATGATGGACTACGACCTCGCGCCGTAACTCGTGATCTAGACTGGGGAATCCCAGTTCCAGTAGAAGGAGCAGAAGGTAAAGTGCTGTACGTTTGGTTTGATGCGCCTATAGGTTATATCTCTTCTACAAAGGAGTGGGCAGCACGTGAAGGTAAAGACTGGGAGCCGTACTGGAAGGATGAAAACACAAAGCTACTTCACTTTATCGGGAAGGATAATATCGTTTTTCACTGTTTGATTTTCCCTGCGATGCTCAAAGGTCACGGCGAGTATATTTTACCAGATAACGTGCCTGCAAACGAGTTTTTAAATCTTGAAGGGCGCAAGCTTTCTACTTCAAAAAACTGGGCAGTATGGTTACACGAGTATCTTGAAGAATTTCCAGATCAGCAGGATGTGTTGCGTTATGTACTTACAGCAAACGCACCAGAATCTAAGGACAACGACTTTACTTGGAAGGATTTCCAAACTAGAAATAATAGCGAACTTGTAGCGATTTTCGGAAACTTCATTAACAGAGTTACCGTACTTACGCACAAATATTATGATGGTGTTGTCCCTACCCCAGGAGTACTTAATGAGCTTGATAAACAGACTCTTGCAGAGATGGCTGCATATCCAGCAGTGATAGGTAGCAGTATAGAAAAATACCGCTTTCGCGAAAGCCAAACAGAATTTATGAACCTTGCTCGCCTAGGAAACAAATACCTAGCAGACGAAGAGCCGTGGAAGACAATCAAAACAGATGAAGAGCGCACTAAAACAGTAATGTATGTAGCCTTACAAATAGCAGCTGCACTAGCAAGTCTTAGTGAGCCTTTCTTACCTTTTACGAGTTCAAAGCTTAAAGGGATTTTAAATCTTGATGAAGATTTAAACCTTTATAAAAAGTCAGAAGAACCTTTTAACAACATTAAAGGAGATGATCTATCTATGAATGTACGTAAAACTACAAGAGAGATGCCATTACCTGCAGGTCACACCATTAACAAATCTCAATTACTCTTCTCAAAAATAGAAGATAGTCAGATACAAGTACAGCTAGATAAGCTAGAAGCAAGCAAAGCAGCAAACGAAGCAGAAGCCGCTGCCGAAAATGCAGTTGTAGAGCCACAAAAGGATACTATTACGTTTGACGATTTTACAAAACTCGATATGCGAGTAGGTACCATTATCGAAGCAGAGAAGATGAAGAAAACGAAGAAACTTCTCATCTTAAAAGTCGATACAGGTATTGATGTACGTACCATCGTTTCTGGTATCGCAGAGAGCTTTACTCCAGAAGAAGTAATAGGGAAACAAGTAACCGTACTCGTAAACCTGGCTCCTAGAGCATTACGTGGTGTAGAGAGTGAAGGAATGATCTTAATGACAGAGGATGCTAGTGGGAAATTGGTTTTTGTAAATCCTGATGCCGAAGGAGTGGTTAATGGGAATATGATAAGTTAAACGTGTGGAGGTTTTACAATACGTAATCAAAAGCTCAGGCTTATCAGAAAAAGGTGTAAAAAATACACTAGATCTCCTCAACGAAGACTGCACACTCCCTTTTATAGCGCGCTACCGCAAGGAAGCGACGGGTGGACTTGATGAGGTGGAGATAGGAAAGATTATCGAGCTCAAAGAGCAATTTGAAACCTTAGAAAAGCGCAAAAAATCAATTCTTAAATCACTAGAAGAGCAAGACGTTCTTACTAGCCAACTCAAAGATAAGATTGAAAAAACGCAAGATCTTACTACGCTAGAAGACTTGTATTTACCATACAAGAAAAAGCGTAAAACGAAAGCCGAGACAGCACGTGTAAACGGACTAGAACCACTTGCCAAAATCATAATGTCTCAAAATGCGCAAGACCCAGAAGGACTAGCGCATCGATATACTAATAAGGAGGTTCCAGATGCACAAAGTGCGCTAGAAGGAGCACGTCACATTATAGCCGAGTGGATTAATGAGCGTGCAGATATACGTAATAATATACGTGAGCAGTTAAAACGTTTTGCCACCATAGAGACGAAGGTGGTTAAGAAAATGGCAAACGATGAGAAAGCTCAGAAATTCCGTGATTATTTTGACTGGTCTGAGTCATTAAGTCGCTGTCCGTCACACAGACTACTTGCCATTTTAAGAGCTGAAAATGAAGGTTACATCCGTGTAAAGGTTGTCATTGACGATGAGCGCGCGCTTGATAAAATAGAACGCAAACTCATACGCTCTCGTGGCGACAGCGCCACACAGATTGAACTTGCTATAAAAGATGCTTACAAGCGACTATTATTTACTGCTTTGAGCAATGAGCGCCTCTCAGAAGCAAAGAAAACAGCAGATGAAACTGCTATTCAGGTTTTTGCAAAAAATTTAAAACAATTACTCCTTGGTTCACCGCTAGGTGAGAAGCGTATTCTTGCGCTAGACCCAGGTTTTAGAACAGGTTGTAAGCTGGTGTGCCTCGATGCACAGGGGCAGTTATTACATAATGAAACTATCTATCCACACGCACCAAAAAACGATGACAAAGGTGCGATAAAAAAGATCTCAAGTCTTACAGATGCTTATAAAATTGAAGCAATCGCCATCGGGAATGGTACGGCTTCCCGCGAGACCGAAAGACTCGTAAAGCGTATTCATTTTAAGAATGCAATGGAGGTTTTTGTAGTGAGTGAGGCAGGAGCTTCTATTTACAGTGCAAGCAAGATTGCCCGTGATGAGTTTCCTAATTATGATGTGACAGTTCGTGGCGCGGTTTCTATAGGTCGTAGGTTGCAAGACCCGCTGGCAGAGCTGGTGAAGATAGATGCAAAGTCAATTGGCGTCGGGCAATATCAGCACGATGTAGATCAGACAGCACTTCAAAAATCGCTAGATCAAACGGTAGAAAACTGTGTAAATGCCGTGGGTGTCAATATAAATACGGCAAGTGCCCCGCTATTGAGCTATGTGTCAGGTATTGGACCAAAACTTGCTGAAGGTGTAGTACGCTTTCGCGAAAGCGAAGGACCCTTCAAAACACGTCAAGAGATTAAAAAGGTGCCACGTCTTGGTGGAAAAGCATTCGTACAAGCCGCAGGTTTCTTGAGAATCACAGGTGCCGAGAATCCATTAGATAACTCGTCTGTACATCCAGAAAGATATAAATTGGTTGCAAGTATAGCCAAAGATCAAAAAGTGTCTGTCGCCGAAATGATTGGAAACACAAGCCTTCTTAAATCGATAGACCTTCAAAAATATGTAACCGATGAGGTAGGACTTCCTACACTCACTGATATTATAAGCGAACTAGAAAAGCCTGGGCTAGACATTAGAGAAAAAGCAAAGGTGTTTACTTTTAATCAAAACATACGCACCATAGAAGATGTACAGCCTGGACAGTTACTGCCAGGAATTGTAAATAATGTAACAGCTTTTGGAGCTTTTGTAGACATTGGTATTAAAGAAAGCGGTCTCATACACATCTCAAACTTGGCAGATGGGTTTGTGAGTGATGTAAGTGCACACGTAAGTTTACAACAGCAGGTAATCGTAAAAGTGCTAGAAGTAGATATCGCAAGAAAGAGGATACAATTAAAGTTGGAGAAGTAGAATTTAAGATCCATTTTGAAACTTACCAAAATAATAGTTGATGGCATACCAACTTTTGTAATATTATTTATCTGACCTTATAGAAACGATGTTTTTAGATTTAGGTTGTCAAGTATCTCCTTTGCAGTTTATATTTGAGTTTTAAGACATCAATCAATCAAATCATTTATGAAATCATTTTTCACCATTCTATTTGTACTAATTGTTTCACTAGTTTCAGCACAGAAGGCCGTTGTGCAAATTAAAGATGTAATAGGCGATGGAAAAGGTAAATTAAAAGAATCAATGACAGTAGTCAATAAGGAAGATGGTTCTTTTGTCCTTTTTCTTTTAGGGTCAAGGTCTACTGAAGCAATTTTATATGATAAGGATTATAAGAAAGTTTCTACCATAAAAGGAGATAAAGTCCTGAAAAAGGATGTTGCAGTAATGGGTTATACGATAAGCAATAACCAGTATCAACTAATTTCTAAAGGGTTTGATACGGGTTCACTCACAAGTACGGTTTTTGATTTTGAAAATCATAAAGTGACAACAAAAACCTTAGACCTAAATCTCAAGAAACAAACATTTATAGAGTTTTTTAATTTAGGGGATAAAATGTACTTGTTAACCTTAGATAAGAATTCTTCTAATTTAATACACTACAGTATTGATGATCAAGGTGTGGCGACACGTAATGAGATTGTAATAGAAAATACTTTTTATAGCTCTAAGGGTTTTGAGATGAATTTAAAGAAGATCCTTAGAAATAAGTATACTTCAAAAGTTTTGCCCGATGATAAAACGACAATGAAGCAAGCGGCAGAACTGCTTAAATTTTATTTAATTAATGATAATCATCTTGTATTTACCGTAGACTATAGTAATACTGTAGTCAATATTTTTGATATCTCTTTGAAGACTTTTGAAGTAAGGGAACAAACCTTTTTTAGGCCAAGACCAAAAATTCAAGAATATGGCTGGAAGGCAAATTCATTTTTAAAAGATCATTATTTGTTTCAAATTGTTTCTTCTAAAAAGGAAATGATTGTGACTGTTACAAATAGAAGGGATAGCATGCTAGTTAAACAATTTGGTGTGGAAAAAGATGATAAAATGGATTTTACTAATTCCTCAATTATATTAGCAAAAACAGAAGATGATAAATTAATTGAAAAAACATCTCAATTTCTTAGAAAAATAAGTAGTGATCGTAATGGTATTGCTGTCTCATCTGTAAATGGAAATTACCAAATCACCTTAGGAGGTAAACAGCTTATGAATGGCGGCGGAGGAGTAGCAATGATGAATCCTGCGGCAGGAATACCAATTGCCTCAGTAGGAGCATTTACTTTTGCATTTAATCCTTCTTTCTTGATGATGGATACAAATTCTGTAACACATTATACTAGTGTAGAGTGTGTGTTTGATAAGTCATTTAATCATTTGCCAGATGTAGAAGCTTCTTCACTTATGTTGAAGAGAAGAGACTTCCTTAGTCCTGATATAAAAAATGTAGCAGAGACATTTTTCAATATAGAAGACGACTATTTTTTGGGAATGTATTATAAAGAGGCAGATATGTATGTAATTAGAAAATTCTAGTCTTGCTCAAAATCGCATTCCACCCCATTTACAAACACCCGTTGCCGGAGGGACACCGCTTCCCTATGGAGAAGTATGATTTGCTTCCTAAGCAGTTAGTGTATGAAGGGACGTGTACAGAGGATAACTTTTTTGAGCCGGTACAGGTAGATAACGAGCATATTGTACGATGTCACACTACAGAATATGTAGAGAGTCTTAAAGCACTTACTATTGACCCAAGAGCACAGCGAAAAACCGGTTTTCCGCTCTCACAAGAACTTGTAGACAGGGAATTAATTATCACTCAAGGCACCATTGATGGGTGTCACTACGCGCTTGAAAATGGAATTGCGATGAATATTGCTGGTGGTACGCATCACGCTTATACAGATCACGGAGAGGCTTTTTGTCTTCTCAACGACCAAGCAGTCGCTGCAAGATATTTACAAGAAAAAAGACTTGCTAAAAAGATACTTATAGTAGATCTCGATGTACATCAAGGTAATGGTACGGCAGAGATTTTTACGGGTGATGACTCGGTGTTTACGTTTTCTATGCACGGTAAGGCAAACTATCCTTTTAGAAAAGAAATCTCAGATCTTGATATTGCATTAGAGACTGATACAGGCGATGTGGAGTATCTCGATACTCTCAAAAAAACATTGCCAAATCTCATTAAAGAACAACAACCAGATTTCATCTTTTACCTATGCGGAGTCGATATTTTAGCGAGTGACAAATTGGGTAAATTGGGGTGTAGCATAGAAGGTTGTAAAGAGCGCGATTGGTTTGTTTTGCAAACCTGTTATGATTTAAAAATCCCCGTGCAATGTAGTATGGGCGGCGGCTATTCTCCAGACATAAAAGTGATAATTGACGCCCACGCAAATACCTTTAGAACGGCACAAGATATTTACTTTTAGAACAATCTTTCGTAGGGCTGTTATTTCTTTTTTCGCATCAACTTCGCAGTCATCTTCTTGATTCTGTCGGCTAGTTTTTCGCTGCTCAATTTTTCGCGTAAGCGGTCTGTAATTATTGGAAAAGATAAAGGCGTAGGTTGCTCGCAATCCATCCAGACAATTTCTTGCGTCTCTATACGCTCAAGCGCTTGCTGCAATCGACCTTCTTCTAGCTGATGCTCAAAAGTCTCTGTAAATGCTTGTTGAAATAATAAATTATCTGCCTCATAATCACGGAACACATCAAAAAACAGCTGACTACTACTTTGTAGATGTTTCTGCTTGATTTGCTTGTTTGGGAAGCCAGTAAAAACAAGCCCAGAAATTACCGCGATATCTCTAAATTTACGCCTGGCCATCTCTGTAGCATTGAGACTATTTTGCAAGTCATCGTGCATATATGCCGTCGTAAATAGGTCGTTATCTAGTAGCTGCTGTATGTCTATAGGTTGGTCTGAAAGCAGCTCAAAACCATAGTCATTAAAGGCGAGAGAGAAGGTGATAGGATCTAGCAAACTAAGACGGTACCCAAGTAAACTTCCCATAGCCTCGTGCACAAAACGACCTTCAAAAGGGTAAAAAACGTGATGGTAGCCATCGCGCGTTTTAAAAGTCTCAATGAGCAGTTGCTCATCACTCGGGATGATGCTCTCTACCTTTTGCTGTCTAAAAATATGCTCTAGCGCATTAATCTCTAGAGACCGCTTTCGCGAAAGCGAATTACCAGTATAAAGTTCCTCCCGTAACAGTTGAGACATCTGGCTACTTAAAGTGAGCCTTCCGCCCATCCACGAGGGGACTTTATTGGTTTTCTTTGAGCTGTTGCGCACGTGCACTTCCATATTTTTAATACGGATAAATTCTAGGTTGCGACCAGCAAAAGTAAACACATCACCACGCGTTAACTTACTGATGAAAAACTCCTCAATAGTGCCTATGTAACCACCTTTTTGATATTTGACTACAAGATTTGCATCGCTCACAATCGTCCCTATTTGCAGGCGATGACGCATTGCCACCATACGAGAATTCACTTTAAATCTGCCGTCCTCAAGAATCTCCACTTTCTTATACTCATCATAAGCTTGCAGGGATTGTGCACCCATTGTCATAAAATTAAGGCACCATTTCCATTGCTCTTTTGTCATTGCTTGAAAGCAAAACGTAGTCTGTATCTCTGGCCAGATATCTTCGGGTAAAAATCCGTCAGACACGGCTAGCGTCACGAGATACTGAATCAGGACGTCAAAACTATTGAGATACGGAATTCTATCTTCTACCGTGTTTTCCTTAACGGCGCGCTGCAAAGCAGAGGCTTCTACCAGCTCTATGGCGTGTGTAGGCAAAAAGTAAATCACACTCTCCTTGCCAGGGCTGTGACCAGATCGCCCAGCACGTTGTAAAAAGCGTGCGACACCCTTTGGGCCGCCTATTTGGATAATGGTTTCAACAGGCGCAAAGTCTACTCCTAGATCAAGGCTAGAAGTACAAACTACCGCCTTGAGAGATCCGTTCCGAATGGCGCCCTCAACCCACGTGCGCGTCTCTTTATTGATACTCCCGTGATGCATTGCAATCTCACCAGCATACTCAGGATGTGCCGCAAGAATACGCTGAAACCAGATCTCACACTGGCTTCGCGTGTTTGTAAACAGTAAGGTCGTCTTACTATTATTGATAATGGGTACGACGTATTCTAGCAAATGCAATCCCAAATGACCACGCCAAGGAAAGGTTTCCATCTCGTCTGGAATGATAGACTTAACAGTAATTTTTTTGTTGATGTTTGCTTTGATAATTACGCTTTCGCGAAAAGCGTCACTTTCATAACCCAGCAATACTTCTCGAGCTTGCTCAAGATTTCCAATCGTTGCCGAAATTCCCCAGATACGCATATCTGAAGCGACTGTTTTCAATCGGCTCAACGCGAGTTCCATCTGTACACCTCTTTTTGTGCCTAGTAATTCGTGCCACTCGTCAATAATTATAGCCGAACAATTTTTGAAAACTTTCTCATACCCTTTGGAAGCAATTAAGAGCATCAAGCTCTCGGGTGTGGTGATGAGCAAGTCAGGCATAGAACGCTTTTGCTTTGCACGTTTAGACTGAGAAGTATCGCCATTGCGTATTCCCACCGTCATTTGTGTGCCGAGATCTTGTGTGATACGAGAAGCCGAAAGCTCAATCTCATTAGAAAGCGAGCGCAGCGGAGTGATCCAAATGGCCTTTAATCCTTTTTTATGTTTGGTCTTGTAATCAGGATTTTTCTTGATGTAATTAAGAACCACCGGAAACCAAAGTGCATATGTCTTACCACTACCCGTAGGCGCATTAAGCAATCCATTTTTACCCGCCAGAAACGCCTTCCACGTTTGTTTTTGAAACGGAAAAGGTTTCCAGTCTTGCGACTGGAACCAGTTATTTGCGATATCGAGTAGTTCTTTATTATTCATAATTACGAGTGTAGCGAAGTAATCTGTTGCAATCCAATAACCACCAAACCAAATACACCTTTTACCATATTTCTTTTATTAAATAATCTTCACTTCCAAGCGAAGCGTAGGAACTTGCCAAATCTAACCAGTCAGGATTTTTACTTTCGATTAATGAAATTTTCCGTTTTCTATTTCCAGATTTTAACTGCTTTTCTCTTGCGAGAGCTTCATTATGCGTTTCAAATAATTCGTAGTACATCAAGTTGTAGCAATTGTATTGCGCGCTAAAAGACTTGGGGTAATATTTAGTCTTATGTTGAACCATTCGTATTTTAAGATTGCGAGTCGCTCCTACATAAAGAACAGTTTTATTCTTATTAGTTAGTATGTAAGTGTAATATGGCATCTTAATGAAGTTGATATTGTGAATGTTCTTACTCTTATGCGGAGATTTATATGTTGCTTTCTAGCATCATTATTTTGTGGGCGGGAGAGATTCCTTCACAACTTGCCCTTCGGCCTCGTTGCTCGGAATCATCCCTTTCAAATCCTCTAGTGTATTTGCATCTTCTATCTTCTTGTCGTGTCGCCAGCGCAGCATTCTTGGGAAGCGCGTGGCTATACCACTTTTGTGTCTTTTGGATAACGCTATACCTTCAAAGGCAATTTCAAACACGTGATGCGGAGTTACAGATCTCACTGGGCCAAAACGTTCTAACGTGTTTTTTTTAATCCAGTTGTCTACTTTTCTAAACTCGGCATCCGTTAGTCCTGAGTAAGCTTTTGCAAAAGTAACGAGCTCGGTTTTATCTTCATTCCATAAACCAAAGGTGTAATCTGTAAATAAATTACTTCGTCTACCGTGACCACGCATTGCATAGGTGAGTACCGCATCAATAGTGAGCGGATCTACTTTCCATTTCCACCAGTCGCCTTTTTTTCTACCTACGCGATAGGGGCTGTCTTTACGCTTAATCATTAATCCTTCAGAGCGCATCTCTCTACTACGGTCTCTTTCTTGTGCCATCGCTTCCCAACTATCAAACTCCATCGTTTCAGAAATCCCTATAGGTAGACCTTTATCTGTGATATTGCGATATAACGATTCGAGTATTGTTCTCCTTTTCGCGAAAGCGGTCTCACGCAAGTCTTTTCCTTCCCATTCTAAAATGTCATAAGCCTTGATAATTACAGGCACTTCTTTGAGCATTTTCTTGCTCACCGTCTTACGTCCTATACGCGCTTGTAAGTCGTTAAAAGTACCAATCTGCCCATCATAAAAAGGCAGTAACTCACCATCTATGACCGTTCCGTCTGGTATGTGTTCTTTGAGAATCTCTAGTTCTGGGTACTTATCTGTAACTAGCTCTTCACCGCGGCTCCAGATAAAAATCTCGCCATTACGAAAGATGGTTTGTGAGCGTATACCATCCCATTTATGTTCGGCAAGAAAGTCTGTCACATCACCCAGCGCCGAAGGTTCATCTTCAACTGCATAGGCAAGGTAAAATGGATACGGCCTTGAAAACTCTTGACTTGCATCTTCTTCGATAACCAGATCGTGAAAGGTGACCGTCTGCGGTTTCCAGTCGCCCATTAATTTATAAGCAAGCACGTCTTCTTCTATATCTGTTGCTTGTGATAATGCACGAGTCATCAACTTTTGACTCACGCCTATTCTAAATCCTCCGGTAATAAGCTTTGTAAATACAAAACGTTCATAATAATTGAGATTTGCCCAGTTGTCAAAGAGGTATTCCTTTTTCTCTTCATCGGTTTTTCGCTTAAGCGAAATCATCTCTTCCAGAAACTGAGTAAGCGACTTCTCAGAAGATGCTGTTGCTGCGGGAACCACAAGTGCAATCGTTTCTGCAAGGTCACCCACGATGTGATAACTTTCTTCAAAAAGCCATAATGGGATGTTTGATAGTTCGCTCGCCCACTCCCTAAGTAAGGTTGTGTTTACGGGTCTTGGAGGGCGACGGTGCGATAAGATAGCAATCGTCCAGACCTTGTCTTTATCTGGCGCTTCCCTAAAATAACGCGCAAGTGCCTTAACCTTTTCGTTAGTCTTATTTGTGGAATCTAGTGTTTTTATGAGTGCTGCAAAAAGTTTCATACGCTAGTTTCCTCCTCCTCTTTTTTTGCATCTCCTTCTGCTAGTTCGCCTTCATATTGCGTTTCTTCTGTACGAGCATCATAACCCCGACCGCGTAAATAGCGTGAGAAAATATCTGTATAGCCGTGTGTACAGATAATTTTTTCTGCTCCTGTAGCTTCTATACTTTGTAGTAAGCTAGGCCAGTCACAGTGATCACTCAGCACAAAGCCTTTGTCAATCGCTCTGCGTCTTCTTGCTCCTCTAAAAGCCATCCAGCCGCTTGCACTTGCAGTTACGTATGGCACCATCTTGCGTATCCACGTACTGCCGTGAGTGGCTGGTGGTGCAAGGACGATACTTCCTTTAAAATCTTCTTTTTTAGTATCTCTAGTGATTAATTCTGTTGCTGGCATATCGATCATAGGGCGCAGTACTTCGGTCATTTTTTCAATAGCGCCGTGCGTGAGTATCTTGCCTATACTCGGGTCAAGGTGTTTCAATAGCCGTTGTGCTTTACCTAAGCTGTAAGCAAAAAGGACAGAGCACTTTCCTTCAGCTTTGTTTTGCGCCCACCAAGTATTAATATCGTGCATTACTTCGGCTTGTGGAGTCCACTTAAAGGCTGGGAGTCCAAAGGTGCATTCGGTAATGAAAGTGTTGCATTTTACGGGTTCGTAGGGTTGAGAGATACCATCTACTTCAGTCTTATAATCGCCTGTAAATACCCATACTTCGCCCTTGTGTTCTACACGTATCTGACTAGACCCAGGAATGTGACCTGCAGGATGAAAGGTAAATTTTACGTTGTTGATGTTTACGCTTTCGCGAAAGCGTACCCCAGAAACATTGATATCTCCCAATCTATGAGAAATAATAGGCACATTGTTCTCGTGAGTGATGTACTGTTTATGTCCCCACCGACTATGGTCTGCGTGACCGTGCGTGATGAGTGCTTTATCTACAGGTTTCCACGGGTCTAGATAGACCTTTGCGGGCGGGCAGTAGATGCCCTTATCTGTAAATTCTAGAAGTGGTTTTTTCAACACTGGGTTGGGTTTTTTAGTAAAGGTAAGGGAGAAGATGTATTAGTCAAATATCACGTGTAGAAGTAGTCCTTGGTTTGAGGTCTCACCTTCTGTCGCAGTGTTCTTGTACTTAACTTTAAACTTCTCGCCTGTTACTTCATTTGCTTGCAACTTCTTAAGTGAGATGCTTGCTTGTGAATCGCTCACAAGAATGAGAGGTTCTTGTTGCTCATCTGTAAAGAAGAAGTAACCTCCCTCATAAGCATCAAAAGTGAGCGTTTCTGTAAGTACTTCTTTTTTGCTCGTACTAATCTCTGGTGAGAGCATTGTAAAAGAGATGACTGTCGTAAGTAATAGTATGATGGATTTCATAATAGTAGTGTTATGTTATAAGCTTTTCTTTATCAATTGTTTTGAAGAAGTTACTCTTCTTCTATCATAAAGATAGGGAGGCGCGTAGCTTTTATTTTATTTATTAACCTGGTTTTGTGACTGCTAGTTAATGGTTTGTGAAAGACAAGTGGCTGTGGATGCTTCTTTTTTATTACATAAATAACTTTTGGCATCAGATTTGTAACATTCAAAAAAAGAACGTGTCTCTTATGTAAATCAAAAAGCAAAACAGTATGAACACATCAGTAAAAAATCGCCCGTCTAATTATGACCAGGCAACCGAAAATATAAAGCGCAATCTTGAAAGATACGGTAGATTACTGCATATGAAAAAGTTCAGAAATCCTGCTTTCACATTTGTAGACCGTCACTAGATATATATTATTTGAATTAGCTTTAAAAGCCCTAGATTTTTAAGAAGTCTAGGGTTTTTATGTTGTAGTGCAATCTCGTAGCTTTACGATAAGTAACTACTATATGAATCTTACCTTAAGTATACCGGCTCTTTTGTTTCCTGCAATCTCTTTAACAATGCTTGCATATAACGCTCGCTATCTCGCTATTGCAGCACTTATTAGAAACTTGCACGCCTCTTACCAAGAGACAGGCTCTGAAGACGTGCGTCTTCAAGTAACTAAGTTAAGAAAGCGTCTATCTATCATTAAAAATATGCAGGCGGTGGCGATTGTAAGCTTTTTACTAGCGGTGATAACGATGTTTCTTATTTATATAGATATCACCTTCTGGGCAAACTTAGTGTTTGCTGTAAGTCTGGTTGCTCTTATGACCTCCCTTATTTTGTCACTTGTAGAGGTGCAGTTGTCTACAAAAGCGTTGAGTATACAACTTAAAGATATGGAGCAATAAAAAAGCCCCTATCTGTGAGATAAAGGCTTTCTTGTACCGAAAGTGGGAATCGAACCCACACTCCAAAGGAACGCGAGTTTGAGTCGCGCGCGTCTACCAATTCCGCCATTTCGGCTAGTGGAAACAACCGCTTGGGTTGTTTAGAGAGCACAAAATTAAAGAATATTTTTATCTACCCACCACAAAAGCACGCTTTTTGTACTGCTGCACTCATTTTTAATTACTATTTTTGCACCTCCTTAGAGGAAACATAACAACCGTAACTCATTATAAATGACTGCTACCGCACCGCAACCGAAGATTTTTGCTTGTCAACAAAGCAAGCCACTGGCTGAAAAGATTGCAAAAGCTTTTGGGCAACCATTAGGAAACGTAATCACATCAACATATAGCGACGGTGAGTTTCAGCCTTCTTTTGAAGAGTCTGTACGTGGATCACGTGTGTTTATTATAGGGAGTACGATGCCATCATCAGATAATATGATGGAAATGTTATTGATGCTAGATGCTGCAAAGCGTGCAAGTGCAAGACACATTACTGCCGTGATACCTTATTTTGGGTGGGCGCGACAAGATCGTAAGGATAAGCCACGTGTGCCTATTGCTGCAAAGCTTATGGCAAGCCTACTAGAAACAGCAGGTGCTACACGTATTATCACAATGGATTTACACGCAGATCAAATACAAGGATTTTTTGAGAAGCCAGTAGATCATCTATTTGCAAGTACAATTTTCCTTCCTTATTTAAAGGGGTTAGGATTAGAAAATCTTACCATCGCATCTCCAGATATGGGAGGTAGTAAGAGAGCTTATGCATATAGTAAAGCAATGGAGAGTGACGTAGTTATTTGTTACAAGCAACGTGCAAAGGCAAATGTTATCTCACATATGGAGCTTATAGGTAGTGTAGAAGGACAGCACGTAGTACTTGTAGATGATATGGTAGATACTGCCGGAACACTTACAAAAGCTGCAGACCTAATGATGGAAAAAGGAGCATTAAGCGTACGTGCAATATGTACACACGCCATCTTAAGTGGTAACGCTTATGATAAAATAGAAAATAGTCAACTGGCAGAATTGATCGTAACAGATTCAATCCCGAGAGACCATAAAAGTGATAAGGTAAAGGTATTAACTTGCGCCCCACTTTTTGCAGATGTAATGCACCGTGTTAACAGTAACACGAGTATCGCATCTAAGTTTATTATGTAATATATTTTTTTAACTATAATTATTTAACAATGAAATCAGTTTCGATCCAAGGATCTAAAAGAGAAAGCGTAGGCAAGAAAGCTACAAAAGCCTTACGTAATGCTGGACTGGTACCTTGCGTAGTATACGGAGGGGACGAGCCATTACATTTCAGCGCACCAGAACTAGCGTTTAAAAATTTGGTTTACACTCCAGACGCGCACACTGTAGAGATAGAGCTAGACGGTGTAACCGTACAAGCTATCTTACAAGACATACAGTTTCACCCGGTAACTGATCGTATCTTACACATAGACTTCTACCAGATTTTTGAAGGTAAAGAAGTAACTATGAACATCCCAGTACACTTTACAGGTAACTCTAAAGGTGTTCGTAATGGTGGTGTTTTACGTAAAACAAACCGTGTACTACGTGTGAAAGCACTTCCTAAAGATCTTCCAGATTTTCTTGAGGCAGATATTACTGAACTTAAAATTGGAAGTAAATTATACATAGGAGAACTTCCACAAGAGAACCTTACACTTATGCACCCAGACAACACAGTTGTATGTCAAGTGAGAACTTCACGTACTGCCGTTGTTGACGATGAGGATGAGGATGAGGATGATGTTCCATCAACAGAAACAGATGACGCTGCTGCAGTTGCAGAATAAGCAAAGCCTGTTATATTTATACAAAAGCATCTCGTTCTTCGAGATGCTTTTTTTATTTTTATACATTAGTGACTATCGGTATCCCATAACAAAGCGATTACCTTGTCATTGCTATTAAACTCCTAACTATGCTCGCTTTTTTTGGAAGACTTTTTAATAAATCTAAAGAAGATGAAGCAGCAGTAGACCCTATGAAAAAATTTCTCATCGTTGGTTTGGGTAACATTGGTCCCAAATATGAAAACACACGTCACAATATAGGTTTTAAAGTAGTAGACGCTTTCGCGAAAGCGCAAGAAACCACCTTTGAAACCGAAAAGCTAGGTGACATCGCGCGCACTAGAGTAAAAGGTAAAACAGTAATACTGCTGAAGCCTAATACCTTTATGAATCTAAGCGGTAAAGCCATACGTTACTGGCTACAACAAGAAAAAGTCCCTGTAGAAAACCTACTAGTTATCACAGATGATCTTAACCTAGAGTTTGGAACCATACGTGTAAAAACCAAAGGCTCAGACGGAGGACACAACGGTCTTAAGGATACGCAAGCACAGCTCAATACCACTAAGTATAATAGATTCCGTTTTGGGATAAGTGATCAGTTTTCAAAAGGGAGGCAGGTAGATTATGTGCTAGGTGAGTGGACGGCAGATGAGAACGCAGCACTACCAGAACGACTAGATAAAGCCAGCGAGGTCATAGCCTCGTTTGTAAAAGCTGGGATAAATAATACAATGAACGCCTACAACGGAAAATAGTAGTGAAAACTCATAACAGCGCACATACATTTACCTCTCAAAAAGGAACCGTGGTGACTATAGGCACCTTTGATGGCTTGCACCTAGGTCACAGAAAGATTATAAACAGAATTAATGAGAGCGCCCGCGCAAACGGCTGGGAGTCGTGCGTACTTACTTTTTTTCCGCACCCGCGTATGGTGTTACAAAAAGACACCTCGCTCAAGCTTATAAACACCATTGCAGAGCGTGAGCAACTGCTTGAGAGTTTAGACCTTGATCACCTGGTAATACACCCTTTTACACTAGATTTCTCTCGTTATCACGCAGAGACTTTTGTAGAAGAAATACTGGTAAACAGTCTTAATGCAAAAAAAGTGATTATAGGGTATGACCACCGTTTTGGCCGTAATCGTAATGCAAATATTGAAGATCTAAAGCGTTTTGGAAAAACGCTGGGCTTTGAGGTAGAGGAAATCTCAAAGCAAGAACTAGAAGATGTAGCCATAAGCTCTACTAAGGTGCGCAAGGCACTAGTAAGTGGTAATGTTGCACTGGCAAATAGTTATCTCAGTGCGCCTTTTATGCTTAATGGAGTTGTGGTAAAAGGTAAAAGCCTAGGTAGAACCATAGGCTACCCCACTGCAAACCTAGAAATAGCCGAAGATTATAAACTCATCCCTGCACAAGGCGTTTATGTCGTAAAAGCAATCATAAACGGTAAGCCAGTATTCGGGATGATGAATATAGGTACAAACCCTACGGTAGGAGGAGAGAAGCAAACTATAGAGACCTACTTCTTTGATTTTGATGAAGACCTTTATGGGCAACAGCTGGAGATACAACTACTAGAACGTATAAGAGAAGAAAAAACCTTTGACACTATAGATGAACTTGTCGCAGCGATGAAAACTGACGAAGCGTTTTCTCGTAACTACATAGCATCACTAGAAGAATCAAATTCTCAAAACGCTTAACAAATGGGAATTAACAAGCTACTCTTTACAAGAATAGATAACAGCGCACTCATCGTTTTTAGAGTGTTTTTTGGTTTTCTTATTACTTGTGAGGCTTGGGGAGCACTCATTACTGGCTGGGTACGTCGCATACTTGTTGCACCAGATTTTACATTTAACTTCATAGGCTTTGACTTTTTACAAACCTTCCCTGGCCCTGGACCACAAATGTATGCTTGGTTTGGGTTAATGGGCATTTTTGGGGTGATGGTAATGCTAGGCTTTAAGTATCGTGTGGCGATTGTAGGCTATGCGATTATGTGGAGCACGGTATATTTTATGCAAAAAACCGCATATAATAACCACTACTACCTCTTGATGTTATTGCTCTGGATTATGGCTATACTGCCTGCGCACAGATCTTTCTCACTAGATGCACGCTTTCGCGAAAGCGTAAGAGACCTCTCTATGCCACGATGGGTCACACTATTTATAATATTACAGCTGTGGATTGTCTATACCTACGCCTCTATTGCCAAAATATATCCTGACTGGCTAGATGCTACGGTGCCAGAAATATTAATGCGCGGTAAGAAAGATTACTGGCTCGTGGGTGGTGTATTGCAACAAAAGTGGACACACTGGGTGATTGCCTACGTAGGAATCCTTTTTGACGGATTAATTATCCCAGCATTGCTTTGGAAAAAGACGCGTAAGTGGGCATTTTTTATCTCTATTTTCTTTCATCTCTTTAACTCGTTTGTCTTTCAAATTGGGATTTTCCCATATATGTCACTGGCGTTTACCGTGTTCTTTTTTGAGCCAAAAACCATACACCGTATTTTCTTAAAAAGGTGGAAACCTTATTATGACAACACAAGTGGCGAGGTTATACTACCTAAGTATAAAGGAGTTCTTCTAGCGGTGTTTGCCGTGTATTTTATCTTTCAAGTAGGTTTGCCACTGCGCCAGCATTTTATACCAGATAATGTTCTGTGGAGCGAGGAGGGACATCGCTTGAGCTGGCGTATGATGCTACGTTCTAAAAGCGGTACAGTAAAGTTTACGATAGAAGACAAGGCAACAGGAAAACGTACTCCGCTAGACCACAAAGAATATCTTACTAAAAACCAACAGCGCAACATACGTTCTAAGCCAGATGTGATTTGGCAATTTGCACAGCATATAAAACGTCTTAAAGCTACTCAAGGAGAAGATGTGGCTATCTATGTGCGCTGTAGAGTGCGTATTAATGGACGCCGTTCTAAATTATTGATTGATCCCAAGGTAGATATTGCGAGCGTGAGCTGGCAATGGTTTGAGCATAATAGCTGGGTGCTAGAAAGTGAGGATTATCTCAACGACAAACCATTTTTTCCTAATGTAGGCTCTTTAGAAAAGCAGGAAGATCTTCGTGACTCCACGAGAGTTCGCCCTCCACTAAGATAACAGGAGTGTTAATCGTACCAGTTACACCTTGTGCCTCTAGCAGGTCCCACATTAATTTATGGTTCTTTTTATTGTCTGTTATATTGAGAAGCTTAAATGGCACATTATTATCTAGTAAATATGCGGTAGATCGCTGGCAGCGAGGGCAATATGTATTATCAAAAATCACAATACCTGTATTAATCTTTGAGAGATCTCTTAATACTTTGCCTTTCGTTCTGGCAGCAATGACCTCTTTTCTGACCTGTTGTTCTTTGATGTTAGGCACTTCCTTCCAGCTCGTGCTATATTTGTAATTGTAAGCGCCTGCGATGGTAAATGATGCAAGTGTAGTTGTAGTGCTAGGAGCAACCTTTTTTGTGATAGGTCTGGTATAGCCGCGCAACCCTTTTCGCTGCGTGAGTGTAAGTGTTACCTCTTGTGTTATAGCAGAGTTATTTGTGCAAATAAATACTAGCTTTTGACCCTGCTCTGTTGCTTCTATTTTTACAGGTTGGTTTTGAGCGGTTGTAAACGTAGTGGTAATGAGGAGTAGTACTAGTGTTAATTTCATTTGAGTCTTTTTTATAAAAATAATTCTAAAACCGCTCTGGGGGAGCGGTTTTAGAATTATAGTCTACTTAATTTATCTCAGAGCTTGGTAAAGTTGCTATGATTTTTTTCATATTTTTTCTAAAATTAGGACTCTATTCTACTTTTTTCCAAGTTATTCCAGACCTCCTTGAAGTCAAATACATTTTACTATTTGAAAAATCAAGAGTATCTCTAGCTTCTATAAATGGGAGTCCTTTGGTTAGTTTATTGGCTAGATATATGTCAATAAAGTGCTGACCATTGTTTTTTACGCTCACATATAAATTATGATAACCAGGATGTGAAATTTCAAAAACTAGGTATTTTTCCGAATTTTCTAACTCAAATAAACACTTTCCGAGATGATCTGCCACTTTACCACTTTTCCTTCCTGCAAGAATTACGTTTGTCAAAGGAATATATTCCAATGTTTCTTGATCCCTAATAGATATTGCAATAAATGTAGAATCATTTTGGGTTATTCTATTTTGACGATCTTTATAGTAGCCTAATAGCACAGGTTTATTGTTATAATTAACTATTAAGAGTTCATCTTCGGTAAACGTATATTTACCTACACTTATTTGTTTAATACCCAGACTACTTCCCTTTTCTCTCGTAAATGATCCGTTCGTTTCAAATATCAAAAGGTCATTCGAGTGACCATCTATTAATGCGTTGTATGTTGAGGAAAGTTTCTCCTGTGCAAACGCTCCTGAACTACCAAGTGTAAATAGAATAATTATGTTAACAACCTTTATCCAGCGCATCTTCGTTATTAGTTCTCTCATTAATAGTGATTTGTTCTATCTCTGTGGTGGTCGCTAGATGAAAAATAGATTTTAAATTATTTCTTACTGCTTAGTCAATGTCATCTCTGTTGGTAATGACCACTCACCTGTGTAGTTTGTATAAATTTTAACACCTTCACTAGTATAAAAAGATACCTCTGCTTCTGTAGGGGATGTTAGTATAAATTTACCTATTCTCACTCTATTACTTGCCGCATCTTTAATAACTAATCCATAAGCGGTTGGACTTTCATAATACAGGCTAAAGTCATTATCCATACCAGCGGTAATTGTTGTTCTTTCAGAAATTATAACGCCATTATTAATGTACTTATATTTGCCATTTAGGGCATCATAAAATGTGTTACTCTTAATTGGATGAGATACCATTTCAAATTTCTCAAAAGTTACTTCAAATGAGCTTGAGCCGTCTGTATATAACCATTCTCCTTCAAGTTGAGTTAGATCATTATTTATATCCTTTACGTAGTAATTGTTATCAGGCCAATCAAGAACACTAGTTCCTAATGGGAATATTTCTTGAGCTGTTAGCGTAGAAGTTATTGAAGCCAGTATTATGATTAAAAAATTTTTCATTTATCTGTCTTGAAAACACATTTGTTATTGCAACGTCATAATGTAGGTTTGATACGGTATTCTAGGAATTAAATCTTGGTCACTCCCCTCGCCATAGGTAAGATAATGCCGCATTTCTAATTTTTCAACCCCATTTTCTTGAAAACGTCTTAATACAGATGAACTTCTAAGATTACGTTTTTCTGGATCAATCCAGAAAAGCATCAATCTTCTATCATCCGGCTGGCAATTACCGCAAGGTGGTCTGTGGTAATTTGCCATTAATAAATTACCTGATACATAATGCTTATGTCCGATAATTGTTGGATCGTCAAGTAAAGGGAGGTAATCCATTATAGTTTGACCATCTTCAACATATTTATATTCTCCTACGATTAAATCTTCGCTAGTCGTTTCAAAAGAATTTGTAATATTCTCTTTTTTTAGTAGTCTAATGGTTAGTGTTTTGGTGCCATCAGTCCATTCCCACACTCCTTCAAAATTATCTAAATCATTATCTAGGTCTTTAAAATATGAACCGTCAGGAGCATCTGGATCTGCCTGCCACAAGGGCGTAATTTGTGCTTTACAGCTTAATGCTAAGCAAGCAAATGCAATGATATATGAGAGGTGTTTACCAATATCCATAATTGAGATTTCCTATTTTAAACCAGTCGTTATCTTTGTACACATATAACGCGCATTGGCTCGTAATTCCAGATAGATTTGAGTTGTAATCAGACCACTGTACAAATGCTATTTGCTTAGATGGATTTCTATATACTCCTGTAATCAGTCTATAAACCTTAGCCTCTATATTTTCTGCATCATAATCGAGTAAAAGATCTGATTCTAACATAGCCTTTATTTCAGAATTTAATGGAGTTGCAACCACTTTATCAGACGCAAAAAATTCTAAATCTTTATTAGTAAGAATGTCATTATACTTAATATAATTGTTTCTTAGAACACAAGGAACAGCACTGCTAGAGTCTTTGTATTTTGTAAGCACTTCTTTGCAAAGACTATCGGATTTACGGAACTTCTCTAAGTTTCCTTTGTATTCGCCCAAACAAACTTTTTTGAATTTTCTCTCTGTTGAGTAAACTAATGGGGTGTCTTTATAATTTGCCTGATAATCTTTAATGACCTTTTCAAAAATCTTGAGCGCGTTTTTATCTTCTGCTTTTCTTTCTACTTGGCAAGATGACAGTATTATAAGTAATAAAAGATAAGTTAAGGTCCTTAGTATATTCACAAGACTCGTTTGTAGAAGTGAGTCACTATAAACCCACCTAAAATATGAGGAGTAAAAAGTACTGCTCGGTTTTTTGATTGATGAATGACTGCAAAATTACAACCACTCGCGGCTACAATTTTACGGATTTCCGTAAAACGGGCGATATTTTTTAAAATTTCTCTAGCAGCTTGTAAAAACTAGGTGGTGGCTTTCCTTTTACTTGCAGGCATTTCCTTAAATTTACCCTTTCGTTTTTAAAACCCATTTACTATGCTAGAAGTAGCACACATTAGAGAAAACAAAGAAGCTTTCGCGAAAGCGTTATCTAAAAGGAACATAGACGCCGCAACCTTGCTAGATCAAGTAATTGCTGCAGATGAGTTACGTCGTAATTCCCAGTCACAGTTAGATGAAGTACTTGCAGATAGTAATAAGTTTTCTAAGGAAATTGGGATGCTTTTTAAGAGCGGAGAAGCTCAAAAGGCAAATCTCTTAAAGGAGAAAACAGCCGGTCTCAAAGAGCAGTCTAAAACACTACAGGAGCAGCTTAATGCGGCTACAGAAGAGCTTCAAAATTTACTATATCAACTACCTAACGTGCCTCACGATAGCGTACCAGAAGGTAATAGTGATGAGGATAATGAGGAGATCTTTAGAGAAGGAGACATCCCAGTACTACACGATGCGGCGCTACCACACTGGGAGCTTGCAAAAAAGTATGACATTATAGACTTTGAGCTAGGTACAAAAATTACGGGAGCAGGTTTTCCGGTATATAAGGGTAAGGGAGCTCGCTTACAGCGCGCGCTTATCTCTTATTTTTTAGATAAAAATACAGCCGCAGGCTACACAGAGTACCAGGTGCCACACCTTGTAAATGAGGCTTCTGGTTTTGGTACAGGGCAACTTCCAGATAAGGAAGGGCAAATGTATCACGTGACAGAAGACGACTTATATTTAATCCCTACGGCAGAGGTGCCGGTGACTAATATGTTCCGTGGTGATTTGCGCAGTCATAGTGAGTTACCTATTACTTGTACTGGGTACACACCTTGTTTTAGAAGAGAGGCAGGATCTTATGGAGCGCACGTACGTGGGCTTAACAGGTTGCACCAGTTTGATAAAGTAGAGATTGTGCGTATCGAGCACCCAGATAAGAGTGCTGCTGCGCTAGACGGGATGGTAGATCACGTAAAGACAATTTTGCAAGAACTAGAATTGCCATACAGAATCTTGCGTCTTTGTGGTGGTGATCTTGGGTTTACCAGTCACCTTACGTATGATTTTGAACTCTTTAGTACAGCACAAGATCGCTGGCTAGAGATAAGCTCTGTGTCTAACTTTTTGACCTTTCAGGCAAATCGTTTAAAACTTCGTTTTAAAGACCAAGATGGACAAAACAAGCTTGCACACACACTTAACGGTAGTGCCCTTGCATTACCACGTGTACTCGCAGGGATTTTAGAAAATTGCCAAACTCCAGAAGGGATAAAAATCCCTAAGGCACTTGTGCCGTACTGTGGTTTTGATATGATAGATTAAAAAAAATCACTTCCCACGCAAAGCCATTTCTTTAATGAGAAGGAGTGTAGCCTTTGTAATGGAACACTATTATAATATAGAAACGTGCTGCAGCAATGCTATGGCACGTTTTTCGTTATCTTTAGGCTATGAAGAAGAGTTTGTTACTACAAGTTGTTATGTTGTTGCTGGTTTCCGCTTTCGCGAAAGCGCAATCAGAACAGCTAGCGCGCAATTATGCAGACCAAGGCGAGTATCAAAAAGCCATTATCTCTTACAAAAAAGCCCTAGTAAAACAACGCGGAAACAGTGTGCTACTCGCTGGCCTCATAAAAAGTTACCAGCAACTAGAGCAGTATAATAAAGCCGAAGAGGTGATAAGTCAAAATCTTAAAACCACGAGAGATAAAGGGTTTTTACTTGTAGAGTTAGGTTATAACCACCAGTTACAAGCGCAAGACTCTATAGCCAGAAGTTATTATGATCAGGTAATTGAAGGTGTGGCACAGGGTACAATGAATCCTTATCGCGCCGCTCGCACCTTGCAACAGCATAGCTTGCTAGAAGAAGCCGTGCGTACTTATGAGGTGGGTATGGAGAGTAACCCTAATTCAAATTTTAATATACAGCTAGCAAAACTATATGGGGAGCTAGGCGAAGTGCAAAAGATGTTTGATGCCTATCTCAACCTTATAAATAGAAGCGGGAAGTATGTGCAGGTGGCACAACGCAATTTCTCAATTTATATAAATGATGACCCGCTTAATGATGCAAATATCATTTTTAGAAAAACACTACTCAAGCGATTACAGTCTGAGCAAAACGTACTTTATAATGATTTGCTTAGTTGGCTATTTATCCAGCAAAAGCAGTATAACAAAGCCTTTGCTCAAGAAAAAGCTATTTACCGCCGAACAGACGGTAGGTACGAAGGTTTAGAAAATCTTGCAGATATTGCGATAGAAGAAGGCGAGCTAGAAGATGCTAGAGAGATTTTACTGTTTTTAAAAGAAAACATCGCAAATGAAGATGTAAAGCTAGAAGCCGAACAAAAACTTATAAAGATAGACATCGCTAGTGCTAGCACTGCAGATGCGCAAGAAGCTATAAAAAACAGGTATGAAGCAATTCTTGATGAGTATGGTCAAACACCATTTACCATACCGCTACAGATAGATTATGCGCATTATTTAGCTTTTAATATGGAGCAGCCAGATGCCGCGATTACGTATCTCAAAAAATCACTTAAGTCACCGTTAAGAAGATTTGATGAAGCGCGACTCAAGATGGAGCTTGCAGATGTACTCGTGCTCAAAGAGAAGTTTAACCAGGCACTTATCTATTACTCACAGATCCAGAACAAGATTAAAAACAATGTCATCTCACAAGAGGCACGATTTAAAGTGGCACAGACGAGTTACTATAAAGCAGATTTTGACTGGGCAGAGGCGCAGCTCAATGTGCTTAAAGCGGGAGCCACACAACTCATTGCAAATGATGCCCTAGAGTTGCTACTCGTAATACGAGATAACTCTATGGATGATAGCTTGCAAACGGCGCTCAAAAAGTATGCTACGGCAAGCCTGCGTGCATATCAAAACAAGACCGAAGAGGCTATCACGCTATATGATGATATACTAGAGGTTCATAAGGGAGAAAAGATAGAAGACGAGGCACTACTATCTCAAGCAAAACTTCTTGAAGCTAAGAAAGATTTCAAAAAAGCCGAAAAAAACTACCTCACAATCATAGAATATTATAGCGATGGCGTACTGGCAGATGATGCTTATTATCGTCTAGCAAGATTATACGAAGGACCGCTCAATGAGCCAGAAAAGGCAAAAAATAATTATGAGCGCATCATTTTTGACCTTGCAGACAGTATCTATTATGTAGAGGCACAGAAGCGATTTAGGAATTTGAGAGGAGATGCAATAAATTGACATGGCAAAGAAGAAAAAAATAGACTGGCTCAACCATTTTCTGGAATTTATTGTGGTTGTCATTGGTATTTTGCTTGCTTTTCAGCTCAATACGTGTTCTCAAGCAAAGAAAGAGGGGGAGCTTGTTGATAGACACATTGAGAGTATAATTGATGAAACTGTTTACAATCAGAATAACGTAAAGAGGAGTTTAAAGTCTTCTAATGCTATGCTAGCGCTAGTAGATACTCTAGCTGTAGTTGTAAATGATAAACAACGCCTTAAAGGTGAGTACTGGCTAAGTTTTAAGTTACTTGCGGCAGATTATCTTTATATTAAAAAGAATGCTTACAATACACTTATGGCTACTGGCGACGTTAGATTTATAGAAAATCCAGTACTTCAAAATGATATTGTAGGTATTTATGAATATTATGGCTGGGCAGAGGGAGTAGATGAACAGAGCCGGAGTACAATGACAGAGTATTATTATCCTTATCTGATAGATTATTCAAATATGACTTCGGATACACTGGAAAACCCAGCTCCTTATGAGACTCAGAAATTTAAGAATATTCTAGCTTCATATGGATACGCTTTAAGAGAACGAATTAAAAAACAAGAGGATCTTGATAATGTAATTCAAGAATTTTTAGAAAAATATAAAAAGAACTAATGCTTATATACAACGTTACCATAAACATAGAAGAGTCTGTTGAGAAAGAATGGCTTACCTGGATGCAAGAAGTACACATACCAGAAGTGATTGCAACCGGAAAGTTTGAAAAAGCACTTATGACAAAAGTACGCGCCGAAGAGGAAATGGGCGGAGTCACATACTCTGTACAATATGGTTGCCCGAGCCAGCAGCACCTTGATGCCTACTATGCAGAAGATCAAGAAAGAATGCAAGCGTCTATTAACAAGTTTGCGGGTAAATTTGTCGCTTTTAGAACAGAGCTCGAGGTAATCTCGCAGCACTAGTTTTCAGGCAAGGAAATACAAGTAACACCTACTCACTAGCTCCACTACGATGTCAAAACAACAAAAGAAGAGAAAATTTGAAAAGCCGCACGCAAACCGTGGTCATCGCGATCAAGGGGTGAAGGCAAAAAAGCACTTGGGGCAACACTTCTTAGGTGACGAGTCTGTGGCAAGAGATATTGGGGACACGCTCACATTAGAAGGGTATAAACACATCTTAGAGATAGGACCTGGTACGGGAGTACTCACCAAGTATATTCTAGCAAAACCAGCACAACTCACGGTGATGGATCTAGATACCGAGTCTATTGAGTATTTAAGAAGTTCGTTTACGCTAGAGCATAAGCTCAATGATGAGAAGTTTACCGTACTAGAAGCCGATTTTTTAAAGTACGACCTAGACACTATTTACCCTGGAGAGCCACTAGCAATTACGGGAAACTTTCCATATAACATTAGTACGCAAATAGTTTTTAAAACTATTGAGCATAAAGAGCGCATCCCAGAGTTTACGGGAATGTTTCAAAAAGAAGTTGCCGCACGCATTTGTGCAGATCACGGGAGCAAGACCTACGGCATTTTATCTGTACTGGCACAAGCATTTTATGATGCAGAATACTTATTTACAGTACCTCCTACCGTTTTTATTCCGCCACCTAAAGTAGATAGTGGAGTTTTACGCTTAAAGCGAAAAGAAAACTTTAAAGACATAGGTTGCACAGAAGAGATGTTATTTAAGGTCGTAAAAATGGCATTTCAGCAGCGCCGAAAGACGTTGAGAAACAGTCTTAAGGGTATGGGGTTAAGTGACCGCTTTCGCGAAAGCGAAATTCTTAATAAACGCCCAGAGCAAATCTCTGTACAAGGCTTTATAGAACTTACAGCAGCAATCACAAAAGATATACAAGAGCAGTAAAATCTCTAGGCATTGTAATTACTCTGCGCAAGGGGTTTTCCTATATTTGTACTACTAGTAAAAACAAACCTATGCAATTTCAACTCACAAGCAATCTCATAGACCAGATACAAGCACACGTAGCTGTTCAAGATGAGGTAGCCCTCAAAGAATTGCTTACAGATCTTCACCACGCAGATATTGCAGAGATCCTTGATGAGGTAGATGCAGATGAGGCTGCCTACCTAGTACTTCTCTTAGATAGTGAGCAAACTTCTGAGGCTCTTATGGAGCTAGATGAAGATGTGCGAGAAAAACTTCTAGAAAACCTAACTCCTGCCGAAATTGCAGATGAGGTAGAAGAAATGGATACCGATGATGCGGTAGATATGATAGGTGAGCTAGATGATGATATACAGCTAGCAGTTATAAACCAGATAGAAGACGAAGAGCATAAGGCAGACATACGTGAGATGCTGCAATATGATGAGAATAGTGCTGGTGGTCTTATGGCAAAGGAGCTTATTAAGGTAAAAGAAACCTGGACAGTGGCAGGGTGTGTGCGTGAGATGCGTCGCCAGGCAGAAGAGGTGACTCGAGTGCACTCTATCTACGTGGTTACAAAAGAGAATGAACTCATAGGGAGACTATCGCTCAAAGACCTTCTTACCTCAGATACGAGAACAAAAATATCTGAAATCTATATACCTAAAGTAGACTCTGTAAATGTAAATGACCCAGCAGAAGATGTTGCAAAGGTGATGCAAAAGTATGACCTAGAGGCTATACCCGTTGTAGATGATAATGGTGTGCTGCAAGGACGCATTACAATAGATGATATTGTAGATTTTATAAAAGAAGAGGCCGAAAAAGATTACCAGATGGCAGCAGGTATCTCTCAAGATGTAGAGGCAGATGATAGCATACTACAACTCACTCGTGCGAGGTTGCCTTGGCTATTTTTAGGATTACTAGGTGGTGTAGGAGCTGCGGCTATTATGGGCGGTTTTGAAGAGGTGTTAAATGATCACGTTATTCTTTTACTATTTACACCGCTTATTGCTGCAATGGCTGGAAATGTAGGGGTACAATCTAGTGCGATTATTGTACAAGGTCTTGCAAATGATGATGTAAAAGGAAGCATAGGTAACAGATTAATTAAGGAAATGCTGCTCGCAATGCTTAACGGTGCTGCGCTGGCCATTGTATTGTTCTTTTACGTATGGATATCAGAAAGTGCGGTAGACTATGCGACGTCTATATCAATTTCGCTATTTGTTGTAATCATTGTTGCCGGGATTATAGGTACGTTTATTCCGTTGTTTTTGCATAAAAGAGGGATTGATCCTGCCATTGCAACTGGGCCGTTTATTACTACAAGTAATGATATATTTGGGATACTTATTTACCTCTATATCGCAAAACTTATACTAGGTATTTGAGCCAGAAAAGCTATGAATATCACCTCACCGTACCAGCATCTGCTATAGATGTGCTCAATCACGTAAACAATGTCGTGTACTTAGACTGGGTGCAAATTGCTGCATCAAAACATTGGAACCACGTAACGAGAGACTATTTTAAAGACGAAGACCCAGCCGAAGAGCGACTAGGCATCAATAAAATGGCTTGGGTGGTGATGGATCACCATATAAAGTATCACGGCCAGGCATTTAAAGATGACGAGGTTGTCGTAACAACTACGGTGGTTCAAATCTCTGGTGCAACCTCGCAGAGAAACACCACCATAAAACGCAAGGGAGAAGAAAAAGTACTGGTGAGTGCAGTTACAAACTGGTGCTTGCTCAAAATGCCCCAAGGACGACCTATGCGAGTACCGGTGGAGGTATCCCAATTATTTGCGTAGTATAAAGAGGTCCTTATGTGTATCTTTATATCATAGGAAATGCATATGAAACCCATTAATATCCACGAGAAATTAGGCAAATTTGATAAGCAATGGCATCCACACCAGATTGCTACGGTAGATGATATGCAAGTACTTCTAGCAAAGGTTTCGGGTGAGTTTGTATGGCACAGTCATAAGGATGAAGATGAGTTGTTTTTTGTGCAAAAAGGGGTGTTAGAAATGCGCTTTCGCGAAAGCGGAAACCGAGAAAAAGAGTGGTCTGAAACGGTACATCAAGGTGAAATCATAGTTGTACCTAAAGGCGTAGAACATTGCCCAACTACCAAAAATGGAGAAGAGGTACACCTACTGCTTTTTGAAAAATTAAGTACGGCTCACACGGGAGAAGTAACAAACGCCAAAACTCAAACAGATTATCCTAAAATTTAAAAGAGAAATATGAATAAGAACAAGATAGTAGGAATTATTGTTATGGCCATCGCGGGGATATTATTATACGCATTTGATGACACATCTGGAGGCATAGGTTTTGTAACTGGTGCAATGATGGCAATAGGATTAGGTCTCTTTTTAGGTTGGATTCCCGTGAGAAAAAATAAAACTAAGTAATGAAAATACTCCATCTAGATAATAATCACCCGCTACTGGTAAAGCAACTTGAAGAAGCAGGTCATACTAATGTTGAAAATGTTACTATCTCAAAAGAAGAGACAGAGGCTATCATAGCAGATTATGAGGGTATTGTAATACGCAGTCGTTTTAAAATAGATAAGCAGTTTATAGACGCTGCTCCTCACCTTAAGTTTATTGCTCGCGTAGGCGCAGGCCTAGAGAGTATCGATATTCCTTATGCTGAGAGTAAGGGCATTTATCTCATCAGTGCGCCAGAGGGTAACCGTAATGCCGTAGGCGAGCAATCACTAGGAATGCTGCTTAGTCTTTTTA
Organism: uncultured Dokdonia sp.; assembly: GCF_947496725.1. Taxonomy (GTDB): domain Bacteria; phylum Bacteroidota; class Bacteroidia; order Flavobacteriales; family Flavobacteriaceae; genus Dokdonia. The sequence continues at coordinate 222,042 of NZ_CANMDS010000002.1, read as the reverse complement.
ATAATTTAAATAGAGCAGATGCCCAAGTAAAAGCAGGTCACTGGAACCGGGAGCCTAATCGGGGTGTTGAGCTAGAAGGAAAAACCGTGGGGATCATAGGCTATGGTAATATGGGGAAAGCCTTTGCTAGAAAACTGCAAGGTTTTGACTGTAAAGTGCTTTGTTATGATATAAAAGAAAAGGTGGGTGATAGTAATGCTAAGCAGGTGTCACTGAGCCAATTTCAAAAAGAGGTTGATGTTGTGAGTTTACACACGCCTTGGACTCCACAAACAGATAAAATGGTAGATGCTGCTTTTATAAATGCTTTTACAAAACCATTTTATCTCATAAATACCGCAAGAGGGAAATCTGTTGTGACAAGGGATCTTGTAGCAGCTATGAAAGCAAAAAAAGTACTAGGAGCTGGACTGGATGTACTTGAGTATGAAAAGTTATCTTTTGAGAATTTATTTACCACAGACGGAAATTCAAACCTTCCAGAACCCTTACAATATCTTATAGAGCAAGATAATGTACTCCTCACGCCACACATTGCAGGGTGGACGGTTGAGAGTAAAATAAAGCTAGCGCAAACCATAGTAGATAAGATACTGCAGCGTTTTTCTTAAATTGATGTTTTAAAAGATAAGTATATGAGTTTAGTGATAAAGAAATTTGGTGCGATTGCATTCTTTTTAGGTCTCCTAGGATTTACGATCGCACTGTATTTAGGTAAGAGCTTAGATTACGGTACGCAAGAACTCGTAGGTTGGGGAGTTATGGGTATGACGGCAGCGATGGTGTACTTTGGGGTGGCTTACCAGCGTGACACGGTTAATGCGGGTAAAATCTCTTTTGGTAGCGCTTTAAAAACAGGAATTATTATTGCTGCTTTGGGCGGTTTAGGTGTAGCACTTGCAGATATAGTGTATACCTTATTTGTAAATCCATCTTTTTTTCTTGAATACAATGATTATGCTAGAGATCTAGCAGAGCAGTCTAATAATCAAGCTGCGATAGATCAACTTGCTCGCCAGCGAGAGATGTATGAGGATTATAGCGGTACAGAGATGTCTTTTATAGCCGGACTTATGATGTTTGTAATGACGTTTATACTTGGTTTTGTGGTGAGCTTACTTGCTGCTGTGATTTTAAAGAAAAAATAGTTCACCATACGATAATACTTTAATTATGAAAAGAGTAACAGGCATAGGAGGGATGTTTTTCAAAAGTGAAGATCCAGATGCACAAAAGGAGTGGTATAAAAATCACCTAGGCATTCCTACAGATCAATACGGCTGGACATTCTGGTGGCGTGATGAAAATGGTAATAAGTGCTCTACCCAATGGAGCCCTATGAATGCGGATACAGAATACTTTTCTCCCAGCAAGAAACAGTTTATGTTTAATTTTAGGGTAGAGAATCTCATAGAGTTACTTAAAGTACTTAAGGAGGAAGGTGTTACTATAGTAGGAGAGGTAGAGGAGTATAGCTATGGTAAATTTGGCTGGATACTAGATCCAGAAGGAAATAAAATCGAACTCTGGGAGCCTATAGATAGTGTTTTTGAAAAAGATAATTAGCACGATAATCACGTACATCTTTTTTGTAGTTTTAAGGGCAACAAACTAACAACCAATAATATGAGTACAGAAGACAACAAAATACCAGGCGACAAGCCCGAAAATGATGGCAAACGTATGGCAGACGATGCAAAAGACGCCGTAAATGACTTTGCAGAAGATGCTAAGGAGACTGCAAAAGAATTTGGCGATAGTGCAAAAGAAGCCGCTGGCAATGTAAAAGAAGAGTGGAATAAAATGACAGGAAGTACAGAAAATAAAAAAGTACTTGCTGGGATACTTGCCATTGTTCTAGGAGGCTTCGGTATTCATAAGTTTATTTTAGGATATCAAAAAGAGGGTATTATAATGCTTGCAGTAAACATTGTAGGCTGGTTTTTATGCGGTATACCTAGTCTAGTGGTATGGGCAGTAGGGGTGATAGAAGGTATAATGTACCTCACAAAATCTGACGAAGAATTTTATAACACGTACCAAGCGGGTAGAAAACCTTGGTTCTAGTATAATTTAAAAGCTCAGTTTAAGACTGAGCTTTTTTTATTTTCTATTTTAATGTAATATTGCGATATTACATATTCAAATAAAATGTATTATGGGAGTTACAAAGAGACATATACACTCTATGAGAGCAAATCAAATTGCAGATGTTGCAAAGATTCTTTCTAATCCTGCTAGAGTGGCAATTATAGAATATATAGGAGATTGTGATGGCTGTTTGTGTCAAGATATATCAGACAAGATACGATTATCACAACCTACAACCTCTCAGCACTTGCAGGTTATAAAGAGAACTGGAGTTTTAAAAAGTCAGTTTAAAGGGAAGGCGCAATACTACAGTATAGATGCACGTAAATGGGGGCAACTACAGACCTTGTTTAATGACTTTTTTGAGCTTACAAAATCAAAAATGGCAGATAAGTAATGAGCACACCACTACTGCATAAAGCTTATGATAGTGCGCTCTTTAAAAATGAAGGAGAGCAACTTGTTAGTTTGCTAGCAAACTATCTACATACTACAACAACGGGTGGTTCAGATAAAGTGCTTAGATGGACTGAGCCAGAAGATGAGTACACATTTTGGCAACAATATCTCTCAACATCACATAGCACTTCAGACTTTTTTAAAGAAGTACTAGAGCGATCTATACACACGCATCACCCTAAATATATTGGTCATCAAGTTGCACCCACTGTACCAGTGTCTGCTCTTGCAACATTATTGAGCGCACAACTTAATAACGGGATGGCAGTGTATGAGATGGGAGCTGCTGCCACGGCAATAGAACGCCTCGTTATAGACACCTTTTGTAGGGCCATAGGCTACACAAACGGAGATGGATTTCTCACCTCTGGCGGTACCCTTGCAAACCTCACTGCGCTTCTTGCAGCACGCAGGGCTAAGGCTACAGATGATGTGTGGAATGAAGGTCACAGTAAGAAACTAGCCATTATGGTTTCAGAAGAGGCACATTATTGTGTAGATAGAGCCGCTCGTATAATGGGACTGGGAAGTGACGGAATCATAAAAGTACCAGCAGGCGATAATTACCAGATACAGACAGATGCTTTAGAGTCGTATTATACTTCGGCGATAAAAAATGGTTTTGAGGTAATTGCCATTGTAGGCAGTGCGCCAAGTACAAGTACGGGAGTGTATGATGATTTGGAGAAGGTTTACGCTTTCGCGAAAGCAAAAAAAATATGGTTTCATATAGATGCTGCACACGGCGGTGCGGCCATATTTTCTAAAAAGTATAAACACCTTCTTAATGGAGCCCATAACGCAGATTCTATAATTATAGATGGTCACAAAATGATGGGAACTAGCGCCATCACTACAGCCGTTATTTTTAAAAATAGCACAGATAGCTATGCTACCTTTGAGCAAAAAGCACAATACCTATGGGAGAAAAATGACGATGCAGACTGGTTTAATATGGCAAAGAGAACCTTTGAGTGCACAAAGAGTATGATGAGTGTGCGCTTTTATGTTATTATAAATGCATACGGCCTGCAGTTTTTTGACGATTTTGTAACGACACTTTATGATGCTGCACAGCAATTTAGCGATCTCATAGCTGCTCAGCAAGATTTTGAAATTGCTCTTGAGCCGGTGTCAAATATTGTTTGCTTTAGATATAAACCTTCTAATCAAGAGGATGTAAATGAAGTAAATAAGCGTATAAGAAGAGTTCTTCTAGAAGATGGAGAGTTTTATATAGTAGCTACCACGCTGCGTGGTGAGTATTACTTACGCACTACGTTTATGAATCCTTTTACTACAGAAGCGCATACAGCTGGGTTACTCAAAAAAATACGAGTTATTGCAGCTACCAGTTTTTAAGAGCATCTTTATAAGAGATTGATATGTGATATGTTGTAAAGTTTTATGCGGTGACCATTAGACCTTTGTTAGAACAAGATTATACCCATTGCGCTCAGATTTATCAAGATGGGTTAGATACAGGTATGGCAACTTTTGAGACAATAGTCCCAGACTGGATAAGTTGGGATGCTAAGTTTTTAGAGCAGTGTAGATTTGTAGCAATTAAAGAAGAGGTTATACTAGGTTGGGTAGCACTCACCCCGTTTTCTACGCGTGAAGTTTATAAGGGTGTAGCAGAGCTTACCTTATATATTTCTAAAATTGCCAGGGGCAAAGGGATAGGACGAGCATTACTTATGACCGCAATAAAGGAAAGTGAGCGAGCGGGATTCTGGACTTTACAAGCCAAAATTTTTGCTCAAAATGAGGCTAGTATGGCCTTATTTCAAAAATGTGGTTTTAGAATAGTGGGTGTACGTGAGAAGTTAGCGATGAGAGATGGTATATGGCACGACAATGTGCTTCTTGAGAAAAGGAGTGAGCTGTTTTAGGTAGGATAAGGGAATAGGAGACTCTCTAGAATGGTGTTTTGATGAGGGTTAAGAACTCATTATCAATGGATTTGTAAGTAATGAGTAACTTATACGACAAAACCTACCATATGAAAAATACAAACGACTTCTCAACATTAAAAGCTTTGTACATTAACTGTACTCTTAAAAAGACACCACGTATGAGCCATACTCGAGCTCTTATGGATGTATCAATGGATATTATGAAATCTGAAGGAGTGGAGGTGGAGCATCTACGCTTTGTAGATCACGACGTTGCTTATGGTGTCTATCACGATATGACAGAACACGGTGAGCATAAAGATGAATGGCCAGCTATTTTTAAAAAAATAGAAGAAGCAGATATTCTTGTAATAGGTAGCCCTATATGGCTGGGAGAAAAATCTTCTGTAGCGACAAAATTAATTGAGCGCTTGTATGGAGAGAGTGGTAACCGTAATGAAAAAGGGCAATACTATTTTTACGGTAAAGTAGGTGGTTGTATTATTACAGGTAATGAGGATGGTATAAAGCACGTTGCTATGGGAACACTTTATGCTTTACAACATATAGGTTACAGTATTCCTCCTCAAGCAGATTGTGGATGGATAGGTGAGGCAGGACCAGGTGCTAGCTATAATGATGAGGAAAGTGGTGCAAAGAATAATGACTTTACAAATCGTAATACCACATTTATGACGTATAACTTATTGCATCTTGCAAAAATGCTTAAGGATCAGGGTGGATATCCTGCTTATGGTAATTCTAGAGGTGATTGGGATGATGGGACAAGATGGAATTTTGAAAATCCAGAATATAGATAGAGACTCTTGTACGGGCCTACTCCTCTTCTGGGGTGCGTTGCCCGTACTTTTTTTCTAGCTCTGCTTGAAACTCTTCCATAACTGGTTTTACCGTGCTTTCTGGAAGATCTGATATGCGTATGTACATCAAGCCGTCTATGGCATTGTTAAAGAGCGGGTCTACGTTAAAGGCTATAACCTTTGCATTTTGTTTTATATACTTTTTAATAAGAACAGGGAGACGTAAAGAACCTGGCTCAACCTCTTCTATAAGCTTATCAAACTTATTGAGATCTGCCTTACTTTCATCAAAAACAAATTCTTTATCTGCGTCTTTGAGGTTCACTTTCCATTCTTTTTTGGGACGAATGTATTGAGCGATATATGGGTCGTAGTAGTGTGACTTCATAAACTCAATCATAAGTGACTTAGAGAAGTTAGAAAACTGGTTTGAGATACTTACACCTCCTATAAGATATTTGTGCTCCGGAAAACGTAGTGTGGTGTGTACAATCCCTTTCCATAATAGAAAGAGTGGCATAGGCTTTTGTTGATACTCTTTTGTAATAAAAGCACGACCCATCTCTATGCTCTCGCTCATCATTTTGTGAAGCTCTGGTTCAAAACGAAAAAGATCTTGAAGGTAAAAACCGTCAATTCCATATTCCTTATAAATTTTTGATCCTAACCCCATTCTGTATGCTCCGGCAAGGGTGTTTTCTTTATTATCCCATAAAAACATATGGTAATAATACCTGTCAAATTTATCAAGGTCTATGGCTTCATTTGTTCCTTCCCCAATGGCTCTAAATGTGATCTCTCTTAAGCGGCCTATCTCTCGTAAGATGTTAGGCATTTCTTGAGCAGGTGCTAGGTATACTTCGTAGTTTTTACTTTGTAGTAAACGACGGTCTTTTTCGCGCAAGCGTAAAATTTCATCTTCTATGAGATCGCTACTTATTTCGGTTACAATCTCTTTTGGTTCTTTTGTAACCTTGAGCTTTTGTGGGATATCTTTAAGTAAGCTGTTTTTTTCAAAAGAGTTTGCAAGCATATATGTTTTCTTGCGTAAGAACTCTGTAAAATCTGTAAGTGTCTCGTGCTCCTTTTGTGCAGCAACTTTAATAGGATTACCTATACGTACTTTTATGACTCTATGCTTTTGTGTAAGCAGTTCGCTAGGCAACTTTGCGGTACGTAGTGTGTCGCTTAGTCGTGATAATTGATAAAAGAGCCTGCTATTTTTTGCGTGAAAATAGATAGGGACAACTGGAACCTCTGCTTTTTTAATAAGCTTCATTGCTGCTTCTTCCCACGGCTTGTCTATAATGAGCTTATCATCTTTATAGGTAGATACCTCTCCTGCAGGAAATACACCTAGAGGGTGGCCGTCTCGCAGGTGTGAGATGGCGCTCTTAAAACCTGCAATACTAGATTTTACGTCTTTTTTATTTTCAAAAGGATTTACAGGCATCACATAAGGCTTAAGTGGCTCTATGCGATGTAATAAGAAATTTGCTATGATTTTAAAGTCTGGACGTTGCTCAAGCATAAGTTTGAGCAATAGTATGCCGTCTATGCCACCTAGCGGATGATTTGAAATAGTAACGTATGCTCCGCTCTTTGGGAGTCTCTTGAGGTCTTCTTCTGGGATTTCAAATTTGATCTTAAACTCGTCTAGTAGGGCATTGAGAAATTCAAGATCGCCTAGGTGCTTGTTGCGGTCATAGATTTTATTTGCCGTAGAGATTTTTAGAACCTTCATTAATGACCACCCAAGAAAGGTGCCTACAAAACCGAATTTATCGACATTGATAGCGCGGGCAACTTCTTTTGAGGTGACTAGACCCATAAAATTATTGGTAGCTTGTTAAGATGGCAAATATAACAAATAGGTGTTCTGTAATTAAACTTTGTTTAACCTATGGACAATACAAATTTAATTTTGTGTCACAAGCTGGACTGTATTTTGTGCTACTTGCTTGAGAAGTATCTTTTTATCCTCTTGAAACTTATCTAGCGCTTTCTGGTTAAAATGTCTAATGGTATATAAATCTACTTCCGGATTGACTTGAACTTTAAATTTTCCTTTAAGTTGATTAACTAGCTTTTCTAAACCGTTGAATTTATTATCTACACAAACAGAGAAACTTATGGCAGAGTTCTGTATGAGATCAACCTTAAGCTTAAATTGAGACAGCAGCTGGAAAACCTCTGCAATATTATCTTCTACCATAAATGAAAAATCTAGTGAGGATAGCGATATCAATACTTGATTCTTTTTTACAATATAACAGGGCACCTCTGGTACCAGTGATGCGACTGCACTTACTTTTGTGCCTGAATCTTTTGGATTCAAAAATGATTTAACATAAAGTGGTATCTCCTTGCGTTGTAGTGGTTGCAAGGTTTTAGGGTGTATGACTGAGGCTCCATAAAAAGCCAGCTCTATAGCTTCTTCATAAGGAATCTGGTGTAGTAACTCTGTATTGTTAAACACACGAGGATCACCGTTTAAGACTCCTGGCACATCTTTCCAGATAGTGAGATTTTGCGCATTAAGACAGTAAGCAAAAATACCTCCTGTATAATCTGAACCTTCGCGACCTAGTGTGGTCGTAAAGTTATTACTATCTGAGGCAATAAAACCTTGGGTGATAGAAAGTGCTTTTGGGTCTATAGATGCTTTTATAGCCGTTTGTGTTGTATCCCAATCTACACGGGCATCACGATAACTATCATCGGTCTTTATGATTGCGCGTGCATCTAGCCAGGTATTTGTAATTCCTTGCTCACTGAGGTATGCGCTCACAATAGTTGTAGATAATAACTCCCCATAACATACAATCTGGTCATAAACAAAATCATATTTTGGAGATTTGTTCCACGCTAGAAAACCTTTTAATTCGTCAAAAAGGGTTTTTATGGCCTTAAAGATGGGGTGACCAGTTGTAAAGAGGTCTTGGGCTATTTCAGTATGATAATCTACTGTTTTTTTAAGTTGATCTGATATGGAAGATTTATCATTAAAATAGGCATCTATGATAGCTTCCATAGCATTTGTGGTTTTTCCCATTGCAGAGATAACCACAAGTTTATGCGTCGTACCTGTTTCTTGAAGTACTGTTACTATGTTTCTTACGCCCGCCGAATCTTTTACTGAGGCTCCTCCAAATTTAAATACCTGCATAGTATAATTTATTGCATTGTGGTTTTTTGCGCTTTCGCGAAAGCGTAATTAAAATGATGAGTTAAAGGTTAGTTTCTAGAGTTTTGACGTATTTGTGTAGTCTACCCTCGTCCATCTGCACGAGATACCAATCTTTTAAAAACTGAGCACCGCTTTTTTTATAAAAAGCAATAGCATTTTTGTTCCAGTCAAGTACAACCCACTCTACTCTTTTGACGCCGTTTTCTTTACCAAAAGTCATTACTTGGTCATATAATTTTTTACCTACACCTTTGTTGCGATAGGCTTCCTTTACAACAAGATCTTCTAGGTGTAATGATTTACCCTCCCAAGTAGAAAAGCGATAATAGCATAAAGCCATACCGATAACGGTGTCATTTTCTTTTGCCACAAAACAATAAAAAAGAGGATTATCACCAAAACCATTTTCTAGTAGCACCTCTTCATTAATCTTTACTGCGTCTGGCTCTTTTTCAAAAATAGCGAGCTCATTTATGAGTGATAATACAGCAGGCATATCTTGCGGGACTGCCCTTGTAATGGTAAGGTTCATACGGGTGTTTTTTGTAGTAAATAGCTAAGGTATATAATTACAGCAACTATTCTTGTGCGAAAACGTTGTCGTAACTCCATTTTAAACCTACTTTTACATAAATTTTAAAAACACTATTGTGTCACGTAAAAATCAAACTCTAGGCGAATTTATAATTGAAAATCAAGCAGAATTCCAGTACTCATCTGGAGAACTCTCTCGATTAATAAACTCTATAAGGCTGGCTGCCAAAGTGGTAAATCACGAGGTAAATAAAGCAGGTCTCGTAGATATAGTAGGAGCCGTAGGAGAAACAAATATACAGGGTGAAGACCAGCAAAAGCTGGATGTAATGGCAAATGACACCTTTATTAGAACGCTTACTAATCGTAACATTCTTTGTGGTATTGCCAGCGAAGAAAATGATGATTTTATTTCACTAGAAGGTCAAAATGGGGATAATAACAATAAGTACATCTTACTTATGGACCCACTAGACGGCTCATCAAACATAGATGTAAATGTCTCTGTAGGTACCATTTTTTCTATCTATAGACGAGTAACACCACCAGGTACCCCAGTTACAATTGATGATTTTTTACAGCCTGGTAGAGAGCAAGTGGCCGCAGGATATATTGTTTATGGTACGTCTACTATGATTGTTTACACAACGGGTCACGGTGTGAATGGATTTACACTTAACCCGGCGATAGGTACTTTTTACTTGTCGCATCCTAATATGCAGTTTCCAGAAATGGGGAATATTTATTCTGTAAATGAGGGTAATTATGTGCACTTTCCAGAAGGAGTTAAAAAGTACATTAAATATTGTCAAGAGGAAGGAGAGGGGCGTCCTTATACATCACGTTACATAGGGTCGTTAGTGTCTGATATACATAGAAATATGATAAAGGGTGGTGTCTATATGTACCCAAAAAGTTCTAAGGCTACAAACGGTAAACTCAGGCTGCTTTACGAGTGTAACCCTATGGCATTTATAGCAGAGCAAGCTGGCGGTAAAGCTAGTGATGGATTTACACGTATTTTAGATCTAAAACCAACCGAGTTACACGAACGTGTTCCCTTCTTTTGTGGAAGTAAACTAATGGTTGAAAAAGCAGAAAGTTTTATGAATAACGACTAAAAGTTAACATAAGGCAATAATATGGATTAAACAAAGTGTATTTTTTTTATATTTGAAATACAACTATAAGGCTAAACCCTATTATGGCTAAAAATACAAAAGCAGACGACCAGCAACCTCAAGATGTAGCAAACTCAAAAATTGAGGCAATCAAGAACCTCATTTTTGGTGAAAACATACAAGAGTATGATCACGAGTTTGAGGCGTTAAAATCTGATATCACGCAAAAGCGTGAGGAGATGCTTGCTTATGTAGATGAGGCTCGTAAGGAAATTATGACTGCCGTAGATAACCTCAGTACTGATGTTAATATACGCATATCTGACCTTGAACAGTCTTTAAACGATAAGACAGAAGATCTAGATAATAAAAAAGTGAGTCGTGATACCCTTGGTGATCTACTTATACGTTTAGGTAAAAATATTAAAGAGTAATAGGTAACATCTTTAAATGACTACAGATGAGCGTCTTGAAATTTTAAAGGAACTTTTACTCACTAATGAGAAAGAGCCTGAAAAAGACGTATATAAGAAGATTAAAGCATTAGAAAACAGTCAGAAAAACTTATCTGATAGAATAGACCCCTTACTAGACGAGCGCTTACAGCAATTTGTGACCACAATGCCAGAAACACTTGGCCCGGTGATAACAGAAACACTTAAAAATGAGATTAAAAAATCTCAAGATGCTGTAGCAGAGGCACTTTTTCCTATTATGGGAAAGATGATTAAGAAGTACGTTCAAGCTGAGGTCGCAAAACTAAGTGACTCCATAAATGAAAAAATAAATGCTACCTTTTCATTTAAAAGCATATTTAAGTCAAAGTCAAAAGAAAGGCCTACGGCTGCAATGATGCTTAAAGAAGAATATAAAGCGTATATTGAACAAGTACTTGTAGTTGAAAAAGGTTCTGGAATACTCAAAGCAAATTTTGCTAAGAACCAGACAATGGATGAAGATATGATGGCGGGTATGCTTACAGCTATTAAAAGCTTTGCAGAAGATGCTTTTGAGAAAGGTGAGATGGAGCTTGAGCGCATAGATTATCAACTTTTTACTATACATCTACAGAATTTCTCAAAGTATTATATTGCTGTTATTGTAAGTGGTATATATGATGATAAGTTTAAGGATAAACTTGAAGATGTTTTACTTGATTTTGCTCAATATGTAATAAACAAGGAAGACTTAGATGATAATATTATATTTGCAAAAAAATTAAAAGAGTTTTTTACTGATGAGCGTATCTAAGAAAATTGTATTGTTAGGACATTTTGGTGTAGGTAAATCTTCACTTCTTCGCAGGTTTGTAGAAAATACATTCTCAGATAATTATGTGGTAACCATAGGTGTTCACATAATGAAAAAGGAAGTAGTTGTTGATGCAAGTAATAAGGTTACCCTTATTATATGGGATGTAGAGGGTACTGATGATTTTACTAAGTATAGGCCATCATATCTTATGGGGGCTTCTAGCTTTGTATATGTTTTTGATGCATCTAGGCCGGTAACTTATGGTGATCTAAAGTTCAACTTAGGTCATTTAAAAGAAAAACACCCTAACGTGCCTGTGCACATTATCGGTAATAAAGTGGATTTAGTCGATGCTAATGAAATTAAGAAAGCTCTAGAAGAGCAAGAAGTTCAACATAGTTATCTTTCAAGTGCCAAAACTGGCGAAAATGTTGAACAGCTGTTTAAGGATGTAGCAGCGCAATTGTTAGAAAATGCTTGATAATCTCAGACAAGATTTTATAAATAAAACTACACAACTGGTTGTAGTAAATAGAGAATTAGAGGTTGTAGACTCAGACAACAATCTTTTTGACATTAGTAAAAACTCTGATATCACGGATTTTCATCCGTTCTTTTTTGCTCTTACCACCATATTTGATGAAGAACTTCAAGAGGAGACCTTCTTCTGTGTGCAGATGGAAGTGCTGGGTAAACATTACTTTATAGACATAAAGACCTATATAGGTGAAGATGGAGATACACTCGTACTTATACTTAACGATCTTACAGATCACTATAAAACAGTGCATCAAATCAAGCAGGTGCGCAACGAGTCTATAATAAACTTTAATATCTCTCAAGAGCTCAATCAACAACTTGAGATACAGCGTAGTTTTAAAAATAAATTTCTTGCAAACGTAAGTCACGAGATTAGGACTCCACTTAATAGTATAGTAGGTTTCATTTCTGTGTTAGAAAACACAGAGATATCGAGAGAGCAACTGGATGTATTACATATTATAAAGGATAGTTCAAAAAATTTAGTCACCATCTTAGATGACTTAATGGATATCTCAAAAATTGAAGCTGGTAAGTTAGATATTAAGAAACGACGATTTGACTTTAGAGAGTTTGTTGAAAAACTAGCAAAGACCTATCAAATACGCACAGATGATAAGAGATTATCGTTTGATTTTGAACTTAGTTCTAAGATTCCTCGCTTTCTAGTAGGTGATCACTTGCGTATCAATCAAGTTATAGTAAATCTACTTGAAAACGCATTAAAATATACGCATCAAGGAGGCATTAAGTTTAGTGTAACTACCTCGTCTGTAAATGCTCGACGTATTCCAGTAACATTTGAGGTTACAGATACGGGTATAGGTATTCCTAAAGAAAAGTTAGACAGCATCTTTGACAGTTTTACTCAATTAGAAAAAAGAGGTCTTTTTGGAGGTTCAGGCCTAGGACTTAGTATCGTAAAGCAGCTCACAGACTTGCTAGAGAGTGATTTGGAGGTAAAGAGTGTTGAGGGAGAAGGGTCAACCTTTAGCTTTACAGTGTTTATGGGAGTTTCTCATAACCAGAAAAAAGAAAAAGTAGCCAAAAAGAAACGAGATAAAAAAGATTTAAAAGGTGCAAAAAGACCACGTATTCTTCTAGGAGAAGACGTTGAGGTTAACCAGTTACTAATGATGAGACTCTTTGCAGATTATGGTGCTTATAGCCTAGACATAGCAAAGAATGGTGAAAGAGTAGTAGAGTACCTAGATAGGTTTCCTTATGACCTAGTTATTCTTGATCTTACTATGCCTGTGATGGATGGTCTAGATGCAGCTGTACAAATAAGAAACAGTAGTAATAAAAAAGTAAGTAAGTTACCTATTATAGCCCTCACAGCGAGAACATCTCAAGAAGAGCAAGACGCGGCAAAAGAAGCTGGTATGAATGCCTATCTTACTAAGCCTATAGATGCAGATTTACTATTTTCTACTATAGAGCGACTCTTATCTAGATACAAGCGCAAGGATAAAGTGCTTGAGATATCAGAAGAAGAAGAGTAGAAGGATATATGTTATAAAATAAAAAGGGTCAAAAATTAATTTTTGACCCTTTTTATTTTATCTAAATCGATTTAAAACTAGCGATTCATATTCTTGATTTCTTCTTGAAAAGTATCAAGATCTGCGTTTTCTTTAACTAGTGTAAGTGCTTTATGCACAACATAGCTCGCATTTTTTGTATTAAAACCTAAGCCTATAGCAAGACGTTCTAGTAATGGCTCTTCTTCTTCAAACTCGTGATCTATGTGCACCATACGAGTAAGGTCATATAAACGCTCTAATCTTCTATCATACGTAGTAGGAGGGTTAATAGGGTGCGTCATATAATCCTTAAGGATGATTTCATAATCCTCTGCAGAGATAGAGAGGTTACGAGCAAGTCTATCTAAAAATGCTTTTTCTTTATCAGAGATCACACCATCATCCATAGCGACACGCACTATAGCTGCAAAGTGATCTTCATTTCTTTGGCGGAAACCGCTATCATATAAATCTGCAAAAGACATATTTCTTATGTATTAAAAGTAAGTCTCAAAGATAGCTATTTAATCAAGATTTTTAATTTGTACATTTGATAAAAACCCCCTAATTTTTTTAGATGGATTCATTCTTGTTTTATTTTAAAGAAGGCCTTTTCCACGTGTTGGATTGGAACGCTTATGACCATATTCTTTTCTTAGTAGTACTTACTGTACCCTACCTTATATCAAACTGGAAAAAACTCTTCACACTAGTAACAGTGTTTACCATAGGGCACACGCTTACACTTGCAATGTCTGCCTATGGAGTGATACGAGTAAACTCATCGCTGGTAGAGATTCTTATACCAGTAACTATACTTATAACCGCTTTGTATAACATATTTACAGCTGGCAAGAAAAATAGAAATCAAAAGATAGGGATACACATTTTTGCAGCATTATTTTTTGGACTTATACACGGTCTTGGTTTTTCAACATACTTTAAAATGATGACAGCTAGCACAGACAGTAAGTTATTGCCACTGCTGGAGTATACTTTAGGTATAGAGAGCGCTCAGATTATTATAGTGCTAGTAGTATTAATAGTAAGCTTTATTGGGCAATCTATTTTTAGGTTTTCACTACGTGATTGGGTAATGGTTATATCATCTATCGTAATAGGAGTTGCTATACCTGTGTTTCAAAGTGCATTATCTAATATTAATTTCTAGTAAAACTGTATTTTAGAGCTGTAAAAGTTCTTAGTACGCTTTCGCGAAAGCGTACTCATAACCACACATAGTTAATGGCTTCAAAACAACACAAATACGATATCGCATACCTTAGAATGGCTCGTGAGTGGGGGAAATTATCCTACTGTAATCGCAAGCAGGTAGGTGCCATAATCGTGAAGGATAAAATGATTATCTCAGATGGTTATAACGGTACGCCTACAGGGTTTGAAAATGTGTGTGAAGATGATGAGAATAATACAAAATGGTACGTTTTACACGCAGAGGCAAATGCTATTTTAAAAGTTGCAAGCTCCACACAATCTTGTCACGGCGCGACACTGTATATTACCTTAAGTCCTTGTAAAGATTGTAGCAAGTTGGTTCATCAAGCTGGTATAAAGCGCGTAGTTTATCATAGCGCCTATAAAGATCTTACCGGTGTAAAATTTTTAGAAAAAGCTGGCGTTGAGATAGTGCACCTTCAAGATATAGACTCATAATGAAAATACAGCGCAAATATATTCCCATTTTATTTGGGCTAGGCATTGCTCTAGGCATCCTTTTGGGGAGTTTGCTCGATTTTGGATACAATGACACGGCACTTTTTGCCACCTCAAATTCAAAAAAAGAAAAACTTAACAAACTCATAGATTACATAGATTACGAGTATGTAGATGCAATTAATACAGACAGCATTGTAGATGTAACCGTAAACGGGATATTAGACAACTTGGATCCTCACTCAAGTTATATACCACCAGATGAGTACCTAGCAGTAGAAGAAAGTATGAAAGGCGACTTTGTAGGTATAGGAGTGAGTTTTTACCCATATAACGACTCCATTGCAGTGATACAGGCTATAAAAGGAGGCCCTAGTGCACGAGCTGGTGTAAAAGGAGGTGACCGCATAGTATATGCAGATGGGATAGACTTATCACAAAATGCAATTACAGATGACTCGCTTTCTCGTATTCTTAAAGGAAAAGTAAGAACACCTATAGAGATAAAAATTAAAAGACCAGGAGAGGAAGACTTACTTACTTTTAATTTTAAAAGAGATCGGGTACCTATCTCTAGTGTGATAGGTAGTTATATGCTTACTGATGAATTAGGCTATGTAAAAATTAACCGCTTTGCAGAGTCTACACATCAAGAATTTGAAGAAGCGTTAACAGACTTAAAAAGTCAAGGAGCTACTAGCATTGCTTTAGATCTAAGAGATAACCCGGGAGGCTATATCTCAAGCGCAGAAGGCGTGGTAGATGAGTTTTTAGAAGAAGACAAACTCATTTTATTTACTAAAAATAAATCTGGTAATATATCTAATAGTTATACAGATAGTGGAGGTCTTTTTGAAGACGGAGAAGTTTTTGTACTCATAAATGAAAACTCTGCAAGTGCTAGTGAGATTGTCGCGGGTGCTCTTCAAGATAATGACAAGGGAACCATTGTGGGGCGTAGGTCCTTTGGTAAAGGTCTTGTGCAACGAGAGATGGACCTAGGTGATGGTAGTGCTGTAAGACTTACCATTGCGCGCTATTACACACCTACGGGTAGGTCTATACAAAAACCATATGAGCTAGGTGATAAAGACTATTTTGAAGATTACCTCAATAGATATGAGAATGGAGAACTACGCAGCGTAGATAGTATAAAAGTAGCAGACTCACTCAAGTTTAGAACTCCAAAGGGTAAGATAGTTTATGGCGGTGGCGGTATTATACCAGACGTATTTGTGCCTAAAAATACAGATTATGAAGTAGAGCATCTTAACTATGTGTTGCGCTCTGGTTATATGCGTCTTTTTATATTTGAACAGTTAGAAAAAGATAGACCTTACTATAACGCCCTGTCTATGGAGCAGTTTAAAAATGAAGTAACTATCTCAGACGCTGTTATAGAAGATTTTATATCTTTCGCTCGTTTTAGAAAGATTACTTTAAAGGCAAGTAAGTATAAAGAATTGTACAGAAGATATCTCAAGGCTACTATGGCTGGACAGTTATTTGGTAACAATGCTTTTGAGATGATGGTTAATCAAGAAGATGATGTGATTCAAAAAGTCATTAGTCTCACAAAAGAAGAGTAAACTATGTTAATGGTAGTAGCGGTATTTGTGTATATAATAGCCATCATATTCAGGTTGCTGGATAATAGTGCAGGGCTGCTTATACGTCACGGTATATCTGTAAGTCCTTTTTATTTAAAACCTCCCATTATACTCGAGCAAATAGAACAGCTTGAAGATAAAAAACTCATACGTAAGCTACACCGTAATTTATGGTACCAAAAGCTGCATATAGCTTTTACAGTCTTAGCGATACTCACACTAATTGTAGGTATTATATATGAAATATATAACCCATATATTATTTACTTGATGTAAACTATTTACCGTGTTTCTCAGCAATCTTGCGAGAAGTACGCAAGATTAAAAGTAGCAATATAGCACAGGTACAAGCAATAACACCTATGAGGGCAATACTACTATCTCCCTGTAACGGATTAGAAAAATCAAGCAATGTAAGGTTATAAATAAGTAGTCCTAGTGCTAGTAAAATACCTATAGGGATAATATATTTCATACGTCTATTTGAAAAGTTCTTGAATGTTTGCAGTAAATAACTTTACAGCTATTGCTAACAAAATTACACCAAAAACTTTATGTATAATAGCAATCCCATTCTTTCCTAAAAAGCGTTCTATATGTCTTGATGTTTTAAGAACCACATAAACAAGCAAGATGTTAAGAAGTACAGCTATAAGTATATTCATAAGGTCATACTCTGCTCGTAGTGCTAGTAATGAGGTAAGGGTACCAGGCCCAGCAATAAGTGGGAACGCTAGCGGAAAAACAGATACCGTCTTCTTACTAAGCGTATCATCATCCTTAAAAAGACTTACACCCAGTATCATCTCTATGGCTATAAAAAAGAGGATAAATGAACCTGCAACGGCAAACTCATAAACATTAATACCTATAACGCCTAGTATACTCTCTCCTACAAAAACAAATAAGGTCATCACAATGAGCGCAACTAGCGCTGCCTTCTCACTTTGTATATGTCCAGCCTTCTTACGTAATTTTAGAACAATAGGGATACTTCCTACTATGTCGATAACTGCAAAAAGGACCATTGTAGCCGTAAGAATTTCTTTTAAATCTATTTTCATTTGTGCTCTTTTTTAAGACGGCGCAAAGATACTTCATATTAGAGCCTGCATCTTTCACTTTTGGTGTGAATAAATTGTAAAGTTTTAATTACGCTTTCGCGAAAGCGTAATTCTTAATTATTTTTATGCAAGATATTTAAAACCAACCATATACTAGTTTTGTGTTGAGGTTATATGGTTTATCTTTAATACCTATCAGACAGTAACTTTGTTGTCTAGCTATAAATATTATTGATAGTTTGTTTTTATAAATTAATCATAAACTATAGTTGTCAAGAAAGTCTTTAAATATCTTTGGTAAAAGTAAAAGTCTTAAAACACCTAATAATGAGTAGTAAACACACAAACGTATGGGACATAAATGATCCCAGTGCAGCAGCAAAATGTCCATTTCTTGGTAATCCAGATCAGTTAGTAGCCGGTAAGGGTACAACAAATAGAGACTGGTGGCCTAATGAGTTAAAATTAAATATCCTGCGTCAAAACGGTACAAGTAGTGACCCTATGGATAAAGATTTTGATTATGCCGCAGCTTTTAATAGTCTAGATTTTGCGACTTTAAAGCAAGAGGTTATAGATTTAATGACAGATTCGCAAGACTGGTGGCCTGCAGATTATGGTCACTACGGGCCATTTATGATACGTATGGCTTGGCACAGTGCTGGTACTTATAGAATAGGTGATGGCCGTGGAGGTTCTAGTTCGGGATCACAGCGTTTTGCACCACTTAACAGCTGGCCAGATAACGGTAACTTAGATAAGGCACGTTTACTTTTGTGGCCTATTAAAAAGAAATATGGTAAAAATCTCTCTTGGGCAGATTTATTTATCCTTGCAGGTAATGCAGCTTTAGAGTCTATGGGCTTTAAAACATTCGGTTTTTCTGGAGGAAGAGAAGATGTATGGGAGCCAGAACAAGATATTAACTGGGGTTATGAAGATGAGTGGCTAGGAGAAAAAGAGCGTCACGAGGGAGATAGAGAGCTTAAAGGATTTTTAGGTGCTACTCATATGGGACTTATTTATGTAAATCCAGAAGGACCTAGCGGTAAGCCAGACCCTATAGGAAGTGCATATGATATCAGAGAGACCTTTGGCCGTATGGCAATGAATGATGAAGAAACAGTGGCACTCGTTGCTGGAGGGCATACCTTCGGAAAAGCACACGGAGCGGCAGACCCAGAGAAGTATGTAGGCGCAGAGCCACACGGAGCAACTCTAGAAGAGATGAGTACTGGGTGGAAAAACACATACAAGAGCGGGGTACTAGATGATACTATTACTTCTGGTCTTGAAGGAGCCTGGACACCTAATCCTACACGTTGGGATGCAGAGTACTTTGACGTATTACTAAACTTAGACTGGGAGCTTACTACAAGTCCAGCAGGGGCACACCAGTGGAAACCATCTAATCCAGATGCACCACAAGCACCAGCTGCAGGAGGAAATGGTACTCAAGGCATAATGATGTCTACAGCAGATATGGCCCTTAAAATGGATCCAGAATATCGCAAGATTTCTGAGAAGTTCCATAAAGATCATAAAGCATTTGAAGATGCATTTGCAAGAGCTTGGTATAAATTGACACACCGTGATATGGGACCATTATCACGTTACTTAGGACCAGAATTGCCAAAAGAAGAATTATTATGGCAAGATCCTATCCCAGAAGCAAACGGATATACATTATCAGATAGTCAGGTGGAAATACTTAAAACGGCTATCGACACAACAGATTTATCTGCTTCAGATATGGTAAGCGTAGCCTGGGCATCTGCTTCTACATTTAGAAATAGTGATAAACGTGGTGGAGCAAATGGTGCTCGTATACGTCTAGCACCACAAAATAACTGGGAAGTAAATAACCCAGAACAATTAAGAAGAGTGCTTAATGAACTTAAAGATGTACAAGATAATGCTGGGTTTGATGTATCTATGGCAGACCTTATTGTACTTGCAGGTGGAGTAGGTGTTGAGCGTGCTGCTCACAATGCTGGCCATAAAGTAACGGTGCCTTTTACCCCAGGACGAACTGATGCAAGTCAAGAACAAACAGATATTGACTCTTTTGGTTACCTAGAGCCTAGAGCAGATGGTTTTAGAAACTATCAGAAAGGTGGTATGGAAACAGCTGCAGAGGAACTTCTTATAGATAGAGCAAATCTTATGGGACTTTCTATACCAGAGATGACTGCCTTAGTAGGAGGTATGCGTGTGATAGGTTGTAACTATGACGGGTCTAAAGTAGGAGTGTTTACAGATAAAGTAGGAGCCCTTACTAATGATTTCTTTGAGAACCTATTAGACTTCACATATACTTGGAAAGCACTATCATCAGACGATACATTATTTTCTGGAACAGATAGACGTACAGGAGATATGAAGTTTACAGGCTCAAGAGTAGATCTTATTTTTGGATCAAACACAGAGCTAAGAGCTATTGCAGAAGTATATGGAGCAAATGATGGTGAAGAACGTTTTGTAAACACCTTTGTAAGCGCCTTTGCAAAAGTGATGGATGCCGATCGTTTTGATGTGAAGTAATATAATTACGCTTTCGCGAAAGCGAAACAAAAAACAAAAGCCGACTTATCATAAGTCGGCTTTTTTATTGAATTTTTTATAAGCTAGAAATTGGTTTCAAAAAGACCTAGACACACCTTAATACCTTGTCTCATATTACCTATGCGTATATTCTCATTAGGATTATGCTGGTTGTTGTCCATATTAACAAGAGGCAAGATAAGGGTAGGAAGATTTAAGGTGTTAATAAGCGGTACAATAGGCACCGTGCCACCCATCATACGTATCGTTACGGGCTCTTCATTAAAAACTTGTGTTAATCGCTGCCTCATTTTTATACCAAAATCTCCCTGTGGACTTGTTCTAAAAGCATTTACAAGGGTTTTAGTCTTAACTGTTGCTATGCGCTTGTGAGTAAGGCGTTCTTGTGCAGTAGGGAGTCTGTCTAGTACAAAATACCCCTCATTGCTTATATGCTTTTTAATTTTATCTAGCTGGTCATCTCCATTTATTTCTGGTACAAGGCGCACATCAAGGTGTGCAGTTGCGGTGCTAGGTACTACGGTCTTGAGCCCTTTACCTGTCCAAGAGGTGTTGAGCTGTCTCACATTAAGTGTAGGATATTGTAGCGCTTCTTGATAATTTTCACCTACTTTTTCGGCGCTGTGTAAGCCTAGTTTTTTATTAAAGCTAGCAGCGGTAAATGGCACAGACTGCATAACAAGAGCTTCTTCTGGGCTTATAGTAATACCATCATAATAACCATCTATAAGTACCTTGCCATCATCATCTTTCATACTTGAGAGTAAATGGGATAGTCTAAAAGCTGGGTTAGGTACATAATTACCATAGTGACCACTATGCTGTGGTAAAGCTGCGCCATAGGTTGTAATCTCACAAGTGGCTATACCACGACACCCAAAGGTGAGTGTAGGCTTATTAGAACTATGCGCAGGGCCATCCATCACTATAAAATAGTCTGCAGCATAGCGATTTTTATAAGTGTCAAGAGTGCCTAGTAGAGCAGTAGAGCCATACTCTTCTTGAGGGTCAAAAATTACTTTGATATTAAAATTTGGTGTTTTGCCTTGCTCCTGTAATATTTCTAATGCGGTAATAAACATTAGGATAGGCGCTTTATCATCTGCTGCGGCTCTTCCATATATGCGCCATTCATCATTTATTTTTTGGTTTAATGCATCCCAGCCCATTGCCGTCCAAGTTCCAGATGGGTCTTGTTTTTTTAACACAGGGGTAAAAGGATCTTCTTGATCCCAGACTGCGGGATTTACCGGTTGCCCGTCTATGTGCACATAAAAGAGAATTGTTTTAAGCGCAGGGTCGTATATTTTTTCTGCAAGTAGTATAGGCAATGTCTCGCTTTTAAGACGCGTAGTTGTAAAGCCTAGTGCCTCATATTTTTTTTCTACCCAAGCAATGTTTTCGAGCATAAGCTCTGGACTTTCTGGGAGATTAGGAATGCTCACAAAATCTTTGTGCTGTAATAAGGTTACTCTAAGACGTTCATCTATAACTGCATCATAGTTACTTTGGGATAGTGCAAAAAGTGGGACTAGACATAATATGTACAAGAGCGTTTTCATAGGCTTAGATTATATGTTGGCATTAGGTTTACGCTTTCGCGAAAGCGTACTTATCACTCTAGAAAGATACACAATAGGACAATGTGTAAAAAGTGTGGTTTCTAAAACTAAGTGCAAATTAAACCATATGACAAATACTAAAGGTGGGGTGAAAAATATCTTATAGTTTTAAGCACAAGGCAGTATCTTTGCCATCTATGTTTCAACTCAAAAAAACCATCGTTTCTGAAGACATCATCGAAAAAGATTTTGTCTGTAATCTTAATGCCTGCAAGGGTGAGTGCTGTATAGCTGGAGAGGCTGGCGCACCACTGGAGGAAGATGAGGTGAAGATTATGGCAGACATTTATGAGGAGGTAAAACCATTTTTACGCCCAGAAGGTATCGCTGCTATTGAAGCACAAGGTACATCAATCGTGCGTGATGGTGAGCTTGAGACCCCACTTGTAAATGGTGCAGAGTGTGCCTATGTTACTTTTAATGATAAAGGCTGGGCAAGTTGCGGTATAGAAGATGCATATAATGCTGGTAAAGTAGACTGGAAAAAACCTATTTCTTGTCATTTATACCCTGTGAGGGTACAAAAGTACAGCTCATTTTCGGCAGTAAATTATCATCGCTGGCCTATTTGTGATGATGCCTGTACACTGGGGCAAGAACTTAAAGTACCTGTTTACAAGTTTACTAAAGATGCGCTCGTACGTAAATTTGGCGAAGAATGGTATGCAGAGCTAGAAACTACTGCTGCAGAAATGGGTAAATAAGAGTAAGGTAACCGTGGCCTTATCTGTAGTATAGTTGTCTTATCTTTAGTCATCATAAAGAAAAAGAGACTGCAATGCACTTTACTTCAAAACTCCCAGATGTAGGTACCACCATTTTTACAGTGATGAGTAAGCTTGCTCATCAAGAAGGAGCTATTAATCTTGCTCAAGGTTTTCCTGGGTTTGATAGTGATCCCAAGTTACAACAACTGGTAACTAAGGCTATGAGTGATGGGTATAATCAGTATGCACCTATGCCTGGAGTATATGGCCTACGCGAGCAAATAGCCAATAAGATAAATGCATTATACGGCAGTGATTATCATCCAGAGAGTGAGGTAACTGTGACGGCTGGGGCCACACAAGCTATTTATACCATTGTATCTGCTTTTATAAGACCAGGAGATGAGGTAATTGTTCTTAAACCAGCATATGATTGTTATGAGCCAGCAGTAACAGTAAATGGAGGAACTATAGTCCCTATACAACTCAAGGCACCATTGTATAAAGTAAACTGGAGTGCGGTAGAGAGTGCTATAACGCCTAAGACTAAGATGCTTTTTATAAACACGCCGCATAACCCTACAGGTACTATACTTGATAAGGAGGATATGATGGAGCTGTCTAGAATACTAAAAGGCACAGATATTATCTTGCTAAGTGATGAGGTGTATGAGCATATTGTTTTTGATGGTAAAAAACACGAGAGTGTAGCTAGATATCCAGAGCTACGAGCGCGTAGTTTTATTACTGCATCTTTTGGAAAAACCTTTCACAACACAGGGTGGAAAATGGGATATACAGTAGCGCCTAAGGCATTAATGGAGGAGTTTCGGAAAGTACACCAGTTTAATGTTTTTTCTGTGCATCACCCATCACAAAAAGCCTTTGCAACATATCTTAAAGAACCAGAACATTATTTGAGACTCAATGATTTCTTTCAGCAAAAGAGGGATTTATTTTTAGACCTAATTAAAGACTCACGTTTTAAAGTAACACCCGCGGCTGGTACTTATTTTCAAATGCTAGATTATAGCGAGATAACGCAGGAGGAAGATGTAGAATTTGCAAAGAGGCTCACAAAAGACCATAAAGTAGCGTCGATACCAACCTCAGTTTTTAATCTTCATCAAGAAGATTTTAAAATGCTCCGTTTTTGCTTTGCAAAAGATGATGAAACCCTTAAAAAAGCAGCAACTATTTTATGTGAGATTTAATCATCTAGTCTTCTAGCCACCCAGCCTCTCACAAGCTCTGCAGTTATACCAAAGGCTACGTGAGCCAGAAACTCATTTGCTTGTAACTTTACTGGGATGTCTTCTGGAGCTTCTTCTAGACCCATAAGTGGTAATGATGTCTCGTGTGTAGCAAGATATGCTGTCGTTCCGAAGAGGGCGCCCTCTACCACATTAGTCTCTGGTCTGTCACGTTTTGCATAGCCTAGACTCGCGCCTAGTGTCACCCCTATTGGGATGTTTACTAGTTGTTCTGCTAGATCCCGGTTTGAAGCACTTACGGGTTCACCCGTGAGTTTTTCAGAAATATTATCTACAAGTTTTAGTTGCGCGCTTTCTGTGTTAGGTTGTCTTACTGGTAAAAAACGTTCGATTACTGTTTTTACAATAGTACCTGCAAGTCCACCTAGTACACCAGAGATAACTCCTCTCGAAGCGTTAAATGCCATTGTGTCTTTTTCTAGCCAGTTTGATAATGCAGAGTTGCTCATTGTAATATAGTTTTGGTTAGTGTTTTTAAATATAGTTTAGAACTTGAGCTTAGGGTCTTAAGAGAATTGTAATTAACAAGATTTTAGCGAGCCTACTAGATGACCAAATGTTTTTACAATGATTACTTAAATCATATTATAGGTAAATATTATGACTGCTTGTGAGTGCGATATTTGTTTTGTGATTATATTTATACATTAAGTTAGATAGCACAGCATATTATGAATGACAAACTTTTTGATGCCATACGCAACGGAGATGTAGAGATGGTAAAAGCAATTATAACGGCACACCCAGAGCTTATTAATATAAAAGATCAACGTGGTTCAACGCCACTCTTACTTGCGACTTATTACGGTAATCAAGATATGGCAGAGGCTATGCTTAAGCACAAACCAGATCTTAATGCAAAAGATGCTTCTGGTAATACGGCTCTTATGGGTGTTTGTTTTAAGGGATATGCGTCCATCGCAAAACTACTTATAGACCACGGTGCAGATGTAAATGCTCAAAATTTAAATAGTGCAACCGCTTTGATTTATGCAGCAACTTTTGCACAGTCAGAAATTGCACAGCTACTTATAGATAATGGCGCAGACGCAAGCCACGTAGACGAAAAAGGAAACACCGCTTATGATCACGCAAAAATGCAAGGAGCAGAAAAGCTAATGGCTATTTTAGAAGGCAAGTAGCAGGTTTACGCTTTCGCGAAAGCGTAATTCTCCATCTTTACTCACGCATTTTTAATCTATCCAAATTGCGAGAGGTCAAAATTTGCATAGTCTTTTACCCAATGCGTGCATCCATTTTTAAACATTGCGTCTTTGTTTTTTGTGCCTATTCCTAAAAAATCTATCTCAAGATCTTGTGCAGCTTTGAGATCCCAGAGACCATCGCCCACAGCAATGATGCGCTCAAAACTAGAGTGACCATAATGTGCCTTAGACTTCTCTATGGCTTCTTTTACAAAACCTACTCGTGATACATTTTCTAGCGAGGTAGCGAGTACTTCTGGTATAAATGGCACACCAGAGCCTTCCATCTTTACCACTGTTGCTTTTGGGAAAGCTCCCGTACCATATGCAAAAGGAATTTTTTCGTTTATGAGAATCTCAAGTAATGTTGTAGCACCTTTTATCTCTGGAACAGAAGGGTGTTTTATGAGCTCTTCTCCCAAGAGTGTATCTAGTGTGTACCGTAAATCTTGTGGTGCTTTCTTGCCAAAATTGCGCTCATAATTATACTCTAGTGCATAGCGGTCTGTATGATGCAGGTAGTTGTCATAGTCTGTATCTATATCTTTAAGACCTATATCTGCAAGTACTTTGGTTATTACCGGTAAATAGGTTGGTATGCTGTCAGTAAGTGTACCGTCTATGTCAAATACAATAAGTGTGTCTTGATTAATCATCTAAAAAGGTGTTTTAATTTCATCTCGCCATCGCTGTTGAGCTTATGAACAATTTTTATAAAAGCAAGCGCCGTGATTAAAGAGTCTCCTGCTGCGGTATGCCTGTCGTGTAGTGGTATTTTAAGCGCTTCGGCAAGCTCATCTAGGGTGTAGCGCTTGTCTTGTAGTGGTCTGTTTACTGGGTGTACTAGTCTCTTGTATAAAATCTCTGTATCGAGTTGTCTGTTTTTTAGTCTGCCTAGACCAGCTCTTTTAAGTGATTGATTTACCACTGCTACGTCAAAGCCTACGTGATGCCCTACCAGAATATCTGTACCTATAAAATCTAGACACTGGGCAATGGCTTCTTTTTCATTTACCTTGAGGTAATTGCCTTGTTTTAAGATCCCGTGTATTTGTGCGCTGTCTGGATTGTAAAAGTCTTGTTTTAAAAACAGCTCGAGCGTGTCTGCCATAATAACTTGATTGCCTACCACAGCAACACCACCTAGGGAAAGAATGCGATCTTTTTTATAATCTAAACCCGTGGTCTCTGTATCAAAAACTACAAATCTTGTGTTTTGTAAACCCTTGCTGTCTGCGGTTTTTTTAAAGAAGCTTTTTTCCTTTTTTTCTTTCGCGAAAGCGTCAAGATATTTTATCCAAAACTCTGGTAGTGAGTCATTATTTTTTGAGAATAAGGACATCTAGCTTAAGTTTTGAGTTTGAAATCGTACACGTAGTACTTCTTGTACATCTCGTAAGGGTTTAAAACATCTCTTGAGTTTAAGTTTATCAGATTTTGATAATGACTCTAGTTGTATAAAGCGACCACTATCCCCGTTTTTTAAACCTTGTTGTACTCTAAATTTAAGTAGTGCTTTAAATGCATAAGCACAACTTTCATATAACTCTCGGTTTTCTGGTTCTAGCATTGCGAGTTGCTCGTATCTAGTAGAAGTTCTATTTACATTTTTGAGACCGTGATATAGAGAAAGTACTCTTGCCGCACCTATAAGAGGTGCCATTGCTCTGTTTTTTATATCAAATCCATCTTTGTGAGCTCCATCACTTTCTACCAGAAAGTTTCTAAAAAAACTCACCGGCGGCGGATTTTTAAGCGCATCTTTTGCCATAAATCGATAAAAAATGGAGCTGTCACCTAGTAAACTGTAAATGTGAGTAGTGAGCTCTTCAACGAGTTGCTGGCTTCCAAAAGTACGCCTGTAATCGAAAAAGATACCAGAGAGTAGCATACTCTCTGGTGAGGGGTCGTATATCCAGCCTTTAAATTTTTCTTTCCACTCACTTATGGGTAAACAATACAAAGGGTTGCTCCCCATCATATCTGCAGGACAATAATCATAGCCTATTTTATGCAGGCGTTTGTTCATACGGTTTGCCAGTCTTAAGAAATAAGCTTTTGTGGCTTCCTCTTTTTCTGCGGGGACATTTTCATAAACAAGGGCATTATCTTGATCCGTATATAACAACTGCTCTTCCCTGCCTTGACTCCCTAATGCTAGCCAAGTAAAAGGCACTGGAGGTGGTTCACTCATTTTGGCTAGTGAGAGTTCCATCGTGCGATATATGAGGGCACCCTTGAGCTCAGAGAAGATATTGAGTATGTGCGATAGTGGTAAGCCTTGGTCAAGGTAGTTTGTAAGTATTACCGTTGCTTTCTCCCAAGACATACGTAGGAGTTTAGTCTTTTCTGCTCTTTTGATTTCTTTAATAAGCTCTGCAGGACTATTACCAAATGAGACTACAATATCGTGCTTGCTTAGTATCCCTATTATAGCGCTTCTGTCTGTTCCATCTTTTGTAATTACGAGATGATTTACTCCGTACTTTATAAGCATAAGCTGCGCCTGCCCTACCGTTATATCTCCAGGAGCGCACACCACGGGATGAATCATTATATCCCTTGTAAGTGTGCTTGTAGTGTCTGTACCACTTGCAATAGCGTTGCGCAGTTCTCTATTAGTCAAAATCCCAACAGGTAGCTCGTTGCTAGTTACAACCAGACTACCTATCCTGCTAGATTGCATAAGTTGTGCTGCCTCTTGCACAGTAGCACTTGGGTCACAGCTTACTACATTCTTACTGTAGTTTGCTTGCTGCAAGCCTAGCAAGTCTTGATTGCGATTGGGCTCATAGGTGTTAAGTAAGGATCCGTTTTGTTGTAAGGTATAGGGATCCTTTATGTTTGAAGCAAAGCTGGCGATGAGGTAATTTGAGATGGCTTTGTTCGCTTTCGCGAAAGCGGAAAACGCTTCTACCGGTATCGTGTAGATAATAGTTTCCTCATTTGCCGTTGCTGTCGTACGGTAGGTGTTCTCACTTGTTACTTTAAGGCCAAATAAATCGCCCTCATCACAAATGTCTACCACCTTTGTCTTATTGCCAGAAGGTCTGGTGAGTTTTATGGCGCCTTGCTGAACGATATAAAAGCGATCACTATAGAGCTCGTCTCGAGAGAAAAGAATCTGATCTTTATCTAGATAGAGCACATTTGCCAGCGTAGATATTTTAAAGAGATCGTCACTCGCCATAAACTGAAAAGGCGGGAACTGTTTTAAAAAATCATATATACGTGTTGCGATTGTGTTTTGCATAGACAGTGCGATGGTACGTAAAGATAATAATGAGTTGCTAGCTTTTATAATAGTACGGTGGTTTTATATAGGCATACGTTTTATCTTTATGCTATGGAAAGAGATCAACTTAATGTAGCAATGATACAAAGCGATTTAATCTGGGAGCAACCCGCTCAAAATCGCCTAGCCTTTGAAAAGCACTTTACACAATTACCAGAAAACTGTGATCTCGCCATCTTGCCAGAAATGTTTACAACCGGTTTCTCTATGAATCCAGGACCTCTAGCAGAGACTATGGATGGCATCACAGTGCAGTGGATGAAAGCACAAGCAAAAAAATATAAAACGGCTATTTGTGGTAGTCTCATTATAGAGGAAAACGATTTGTACTATAATCGTTTTGTTTTTGTAACTCCAGAGGGTACGGTAGATTATTACAATAAAAGGCACACCTTTAATATGGCAGGTGAGGGTGAAAAATATCAAGCTGGTGATGCTCCCATCACTGTGACCTACCTAGGGTGGAAAATACTATTGCAAGTTTGTTACGATTTGAGATTTCCTGTTTTTGCAAGAAATACCTCAGGCTATGATGTGGTCTTATATGTAGCAAACTGGCCAGAGGCTAGAGTAGGAGCGTGGGATACTTTATTACAAGCGCGCGCTATAGAAAATATGGCTTATACCATAGGTGTAAATCGAGTAGGTACAGATGCAAATAATCTCAATTATGTAGGTCACACCGCTGCATATGATGTGCTGGGTAAAACTATGGCTATTGCAAGAGTTGAAGAAAAGGTAGTGCTTGCTACACTTTCAAAAAACCACATTAAAGAGACAAGAGTAAAGTTGCCGTTTCTTCAAGACAAAGATGTATTTACTCTGGGGTAGGAATTTCTAGTGGCTGTTCTTTAGGGAGTAGCTCAAATCGCTCCTTTGCAAACCAGCTAGGTCGCACCTCTATCTCACCAGGGTAGTTTATTATAATTTCTGGCTGTCTCTTTAGTAAAAAGTTACCAGAGTCAAAAACTTTATTGTTATTTGCATCTTCTACAAGGCGCACTTTGTACTTACCAGGCTTGAGAAGCTTAAACTCAAATACCGTTTCTTTTGTACTAAAGCGCTCTTCTACCACCTTTTCTTGACTATCGAGCAACTGTACGATATATGGGAATGCTTGTGCATTTACTAGTGTGAGCTCTATATCACCGTAATCACCTATTTCCTTAGTTTGGGCTTTGTAGCGCAAGGTGTCATTCTTCTGTCCAAAGTAATCTGTAATCGCATTTGGTAAGACCGTGATACTATATTTCGTTTTTTCTTCCTTCTTGAAGTCAAAATCAATAGCTGTACTATTCTCTGCAAGGGCGTAGTCAAACTCTATTTCTGTAGAGTCTTTTATAACGGTAATAAGGTCTTTGTTTATACTATCTATGGGGATATTACTCTGTATACGATAAGCTTTATTAAATAAAACTACATTTCGGTACTTAGATGAAAATGAGAGCGAGTCTAATCTTGGTTTTCTTATACGTGCTTGTAAGGTGTCTGAGTATCCAGGAGCAGTAGCGTTAAATATAAGAGAGTCTATTGCCAGCTTAGGCTTGTACCAGTAGTAAAGGGTGTCTTCACCTTTTTTAGTAATTGTTGAGGTGTGTTTGTCTCCTGCATCTGTTAGAAGATTAATAGCAATACTATCTCTATATCCCGTGGTTCCAAAGGCTATTCTACCTTCTGCTGCGTGCTTAGGTCTTGAGACTTTATAAGCAGGAGCCTCTGTAAATAACTTTAATGTATAAGAAGAGTCTGTAGGAACATTAATAAACTCTTCTATAAAGGCAATTTTATCCTTTTTAGGCTGGAAGGTATAGTTTGCATCCTCATCTTTGAGACCTATAAGCGCATACTTTCCAGGCTTGAGGTAGTCTAGTGTAAAAGTGTCTAAACTATCTAGTGTATTAGTAACATATAGAGGAGGTTTGTTATAAACCGTTGAGTCTGTATAAGTACTATCTGCTTCGTAAAGCATTACAGTAACAAAGTTGTCTGGCTTTTCTGCCACTGCATCTATAATTTTCCCGGATACTTTGAGGCTATCTATATAGTCTCCAGTAGACATCACATATTTAAATGACGGGAAAGGGTTTCCTTCATTATTATCTACAATACTTAGCCCAAAGTTAAATACATAAGTGGTGTTAGGAGCTAGCGTATCTTGAATGTCAATTTTGATATATTTTGAAGCAGTTCCCTGCGGTGAGATGACCCTATTTACAATAGGAGGCGAGATGATAAGCTGCTTGCGCAAGTCTTTAAGCTTTACATATTCATCAAAGTAGATGCGTATCTCATCTCCATCAAAGTTGGTTGTAAAGTTAGGCGGTGTCGCTTTTACAAACACAGGAGGTAGGCTATCCATAGGCCCTCCGTCTGGTGAGCCGCGTTTTGCACAATTTACCAGAGTGAGTGCCATACCCACGATTACAAGAGCAAAAACGGTTGCTCTTTTTAAGTTCATAAAGTACCAAGGGTTATCTCTCATCTATTTGCAAAGAAACAATTAATTTACCCAAAACGAAATACCTATTGCGCTATTGCCATAACAGCAATACTTAACTTAATATTAGGGATTTTAAGCAACTGCAAAGCGCAGGCCTCCAGCGTGGCTCCCGTAGTGAGTATATCATCACATAGTAAAATATGCTTTCCTTCTAGCGAGTTGTATACCGCTACTTTAAAAGCATCTAGCACCTCGTCACTGCGAGTAAAACGGCCTTTAAAAACTTGAGTCTTCGTATTCTTAGACTTTATAAGCACATCATCTCTATATGTTGCAGTAAGTGACTTTGCAAGCGCTTTACCAAAACCGGCTACTTGATTGTACCCTCTTGTTTTCTTCTTTTTAGGGTGTATAGGTACGGGCACAATACAATCTATTTCTTTATAGTTGTCAAGAATAGCAAGGTCTGCACCTAGCCAGTTGCCTAAAAACTCACTTATGTTTTTGTGACCTCTATACTTTAAGTTATGTAAGAGTTCTTGTACGGAACCTTTTTTCTCAAAATAAAATAAGGCTGTCGCTTCTTCAAGATTGAGACGCCCGTAAAATACTTTTTTTATTGCAGGGTCGTTGTACCTATGAAAATCTGTAAGAGGGAGTGTATGTCTGCATTGTGTGCAAATCATAATTTCTGCCTCAAGAAGCTCATTGTCGCAAGATTTACAACTTTCAGGAAAAAACAGAGATCGTAAAGATTGTAGCAAGGTTTTACTTTTTTTTTCTAATTTAACGCCTTTGAGCGAATAATAGACCATCTATGCGTACTAAAAGTACCAATAATACTTTACTAATTCTTGTTATACTGCTATGTCTAGTTGTCGCTGGGTTAGGGTATTATACGTATGATTTTCAAAGTGAGGTGCAAAAGAGAGAAGCACAATTACTCACAGAGAAAGCACAAATAGCTACGCAGCTTGAGCAAGAAATATCAAAATATAGCACACTGCTAGAAGAACGTGATGCGCTAAAGGCAAACCTCAAACAAGCACAAGTAAGACTTATAGAGCTCAAAAAGACACTTCAAGGAGAAGATGTTACTAGGTCAAAGATGCGACAATTTCAGCTCGAGATACAAAAACTGCGTAGAGAGCGTGAGTACTTTATTACCGAAAATGACAGCCTTACGCTAGAAACTAAAAGGCTGGCAACACTCCAGCAAGAGACACAAAAAGCACTAGATGATGCAAAGAAGTCTCAAGACAGTATTCAAAAATCTAATAGAGAGCTTGCAGACAGGCTTACACAAGGAGCAAAGCTCACCGTGAGTAACCTCGCTGCACGCGGCGTTATACAACGCAACAGTGGTAAATTTGTAATCACCTCTCGCGCCAGTCGTGTAGAGATGATACAAGTATGTTTTACGGTAAATGATAATCAACTGGCAGTAGCAGGTGATAAAATCTTTTATGTACAAGTTCTTAACGAGCAAGGTAAAATGCTAGGTGTAGAGCGATCAGAAAAGTGGCCTAGTGGAGAAGAGATTGTGTACAATACAAAAACTAAAATCCCTTACTCAAATAAGGCCTATACCATATGCGAGCTAGTGCTTCCTGTACAGCAAATAGATAGAGGTGCATATACTGTGCGCATTTTCCACGATCAAGCAATGTTGCTCTCTACAACCCTTACCTTAAAATAGGTTGCTTGCAATTTCCATAACTACAGATGGATTGCTATTTTTACGCCTAGTTAAATAAGTAAATATTACTCTCAATTATTGAGATTTAAAGGGTTTTTATTACGCTTTCGCGAAAGCGGAAACAGCTCCACATAAATCATCAGTATCATAACCATCTACATACTATGGCTCAACAAGACGATCAATTTAAAAAAGTAATCTCCCACGCAAAGGAATATGGCTACGTTTTTCAAAGTAGCGAAATATATGACGGACTAAGCGCTGTTTACGATTACGGTCAAAACGGTGTAGAGTTAAAGAAAAATATACGCGATTACTGGTGGAAATCTATGGTGCAAATGCACGATAATATAGTGGGTCTTGACGCGGCAATCTTTATGCATCCTACTACCTGGAAAGCATCTGGTCACGTGGATGCTTTTAGTGATCCGTTAATAGATAATAAGGACTCAAAAAAACGTTACAGAGCAGACGTGCTAGTAGAAGATTACTGCCTTAAGATTGAAACAAAAATCGAAAAGGAAGTAAAGAAGGCTCAAAAGCGTTTTGGGGATGCGTTTAATAAAGAAGAGTTTTTAAGCACAAACCCACGTGTACTTGGATATCAAGAAAAGATAGATACAATTTTATCTCGCCTAGGTAAGTCACTAGAAAAAGAAGACCTGGCAGATGTAAAACTGCTCATAGAAGAGTTAGGCATAGGTTGCCCGCTAAGTGGTAGTAAGAACTGGACAGATGTAAAACAGTTTAACCTTATGTTTGGAACTAAGCTAGGTGCTAGTGCAGAGAGCGCTATGGATCTTTATTTGCGACCAGAAACTGCTCAGGGTATTTTTGTAAACTTCTTAAACGTTCAGAAAACGGGACGTATGAAGATTCCTTTTGGAATTGCACAAACGGGAAAGGCTTTTAGAAATGAGATTGTTGCAAGACAGTTTATCTTTAGAATGCGTGAGTTTGAGCAAATGGAGATGCAATTTTTTATAAAACCTGGAACACAAGGGGAGTGGTACAAACACTGGAAAGAAACCAGAATGAAGTGGCACTTATCTCTAGGTATGGGTGAGGATAATTACCGTTTTCACGATCACGAGAAGCTTGCTCACTATGCAGATGCTGCGGCAGATATTGAGTTTAAATTCCCTTTTGGGTTTAAAGAGCTAGAGGGTATACACTCTCGTACAGATTTTGACCTTAAGGCACACGAAGAGCACTCTGGTAAAAAGCTACAATATTTTGATCACGAAGATAATGCGAGTTATACACCTTATGTTTTAGAAACATCAATAGGTCTTGATCGTATGTTTCTTGCAGTATTTTCTAATTCTCTCGTTGAGGAAGAGTTAGAAAACAACACAACAAGAACAGTACTTAAATTACCTGCTGTACTTGCGCCTGTAAAAGCAGCTGTTTTTCCGCTTGTAAAGAAAGATGGTTTACCAGAAGTAGCAAAGCAAATTATAGATGATCTTAAGTATGACTTTAATGTGTTTTATGACGAAAAAGATGCTGTAGGTAAGCGTTACAGAAGACAAGACGCAAACGGAACACCTTTTTGTATTACTGTAGACCACGATACGCTAGAAGATAAAATGGTGACCATACGCCACAGAGATACGATGGAACAAAAGCGTGTTCTTATCACAGACCTCGCAGCAATAATTGATAAGGAAGTAAATTTTAAGCACTGGATAGCATAGTATTTATTATGCATACACTGTTAAAACGCCCATTTAGTGGGCGTTTTTTTATGCTTTAAGGTGTGTTTTTGTTATTTTTAGGAACTTTTTAACAAATTATTTATATAACCAAAAACTACACAATGAAAAAAATTAACCTTCTGTTGTGCATTGCACTCTTAGCCTTTGGCTTTGGAGTTTCTGCTCAGCAAGTGGAGCCAGTGGGTCCCTTTACTGTATCAACAGCAGCTACAGTAACACAAATGCCATCTATAGCTTCGCGCTCAGAACTTATCCCTTCTGTAGATAAGCCAGTGCCTATGCAAGATGGTCGTGCAACAAAAAATAAAATATTAATCGGAAAGGGTAGCTCTGGTCCTGATGCACTTGCACAATCTCAGCACCGTTCTGCAGGTACCGTACCTGGTAGAACACCTAGTCTTGTTATAGAAACGGCTTTATCAAACTCACAGCCTACAGATCCATCTGGAGCCGTAGGTCCAGATCACTATTTTGCAGTATTTAATACTGGATTTAGAATATTTGATAAAGATGGAACACCTCTTACAGCACAATTAGGTACAGATAATATTTTTCCTGCATCTGGATGTTGTGATCTTACCGTATCATATGATAACCTAGCAGATCGTTGGGTAGTTTCATTTTTAGGAGGCGGAGTTCAAGTAGCAATCTCAAATGGGCCAGATCCTGTAACATCAGACTGGACCGTGTATAGTTTTCCAAACATATCTGACTACAATAAACTTTCAGTTTGGAGAGACGGATACTATGTAACAGAAAATACAAGTGGCTCAACTAAGCTATGGGTTCTTGAGAGAGCATTTCTTGGAGATGGATCACCAGATCCTGCTGCACAGATGGCTGGATTTGAATTGCCAGGTATCGTAACTAGCGGTTTCCACAGTCCACAAGCACTTAATATCACAGATGATAATCACCCTACAACGGGAGGATGTCCAATTGTATATCTTCAAGATGACGCCTGGGGAGGTGTAGCGACAGACCACGTAAAATTATGGGAAGCAACAATGGATTGGGACAATACAGCCAACTCAACAGTTTCTGCACCTTTAGAAATTGCAGTAACAGATTTCACATCAGTATTTGATGGAGGTTCTTTTGTGAACTTATCTCAACCTGGAGGTGGATCAGATATTGATGCGTTACAGGCAACTATAATGAACCAAGCACAGTTTAGAAAATTTGGAAGCCATAACAGTGGTGTTTTTAACTTTGTAGTTGATACAGATGATACTGCAGGAGAACTTGCGGGTATACGCTGGATAGAAATACGTCAAGCTGCAGATGGAGGTGCTTGGACACTTTTTCAAGAGGGTACTTATACAGCACCAGACGGAAAGCACGCGTGGCACGCGTCTATGGCAATGGATCAAAACGGTAACATTGGTATGGGTTATTCTGGTATGGCGGGTCCTACTACGCCTACAGATGGATCAGCTGATTTGACGTTGAGCTCTTATTATACTGGAAGATTTGCAGCAGATGCACCTGGTACAATGACGGTTGAGGAAACGTTAATCGCAAAAGGATCTGGAGATATACCTGGTACTCGTTACGGAGATTACGGTAAAATGGATGTAGATCCATCTAATGATAAAGGATTCTGGTTCTTAAATGAATATGTAGGAACAGGTGGTCGTGCTAATGTTTTGGGAGTTTTTCAACTAGCACCAAACCTTCCTAATGATACTGGTGTTACTAGTATAGACGCGCCACTAGATGGTAACCTTTCTAATGCAGAACAAATTACAGTTACTATATTCAACTTTGGCGAAAATGAAGCTTCAGACATAGATGTAACATACCAAATAGATGGTGGAGCAGTAGTTACTGAAACTTTTGCAGGACCACTTGCATCTTCTACTTCAGCTCAATATACGTTTACAGCAACTGCAGACTTTTCAACAGAAGGGCAAGTTTATTCAGTTACAGCTGCAACAGATTATAGTATTGACGAAGACAATGCAAATGATTCAACTACAAGAGATGTGACTAATATACCAGCAGCAGATGTTGGTGTTGTTGCTGTAACAGCTCCTACAACGGGTGAGAACTTAATGACAGAGACGGTTACTATTACCATAGAAAACTTTGGATCTGTTGCACAAACTGGGTTTGATGTAACTTATACTCTAGATGGTGCTGGTGCTGTAACAGAAAATGTAGGAGGACTTAGTATCGATCCAGGAATGACAGGAATGTACACATTTACAGCTGGTGTAGATTTGAGTGAGATAGCAACTTATGTGATAGAAGCGACAACAGCTTTAGCCGGTGATGCAGACACTACAAATGATAGTGCATCTACATCAGTAACAAATTTATCTTGTTTGTCTTATGATAATACTGATTCTGCAGCTATAGGACCTAACTCAGGTACAGTAACAGAAACTATAATTGTCGTTACCGATGATTTTATTCTTACAGATGTAAACGTAACTGTAGATATTACCCACACTTGGGATAGTGATTTAACTATAGAACTTGTTGCTCCTGATGGGACAGTTGTTGAGCTTGCAAATGCAGTAGGTCTATCTGGAGATAACTTTACAAATACGGTATTTGATGGTGATGCTGCTACTTCTATAGTAGATGGAGATGCACCTTTTACTGGAGTGTTTGCTCCATCTGGAGATTTAAGTACACTTAATGGTCTTACTTCTTCTGGGGACTGGACACTTAGAGTTACAGATAATGCAAATGGTGATGGTGGTACTTTAAATAGTTGGATATTACAACTTTGTGCTGCCGAAAGTCTTTCTGTTCCTGAGCCATTCTTAGTAGGTACAGAACTTCAGGTTATTAATAGAGGAGATAATCAGTTTAATATTTCTCTTAATACAACAGAGTTTAATGAACGTCTAGATCTTAACGTATATAATATGCTAGGGCAACGTTTACTAAACCATAGACTCTTTAATGACGGAAGCGGTTATGCTTATGACTTAAATATGTCTTATGCAGCAAAAGGTATCTACATTGTAAAAGTAGGAACTGGTGATGCTGGAAAAGTAAAACGCATTGTTGTACAATAAGAAGAACATCTTATTATAAATATAAAGAGCCGTTGCAATTGCAACGGCTCTTTTCTTTTACATTGGTGATAATATTACTCAGCCATTTTAATCTCTGTAAGGTCAACAGGATTTGCCTTGTCACAACGTTGCATACGTCTTTGTGGTAAAAACTTGATCCATACGGTAGCACCGTCTTTCATAAAATTTTTATCTATAGTCATAGGGTCTAAAAAACGACCGTCTTTAAGCTTTATCGTCCACTCACAATCACCTTCTGCTTTAGATTGTACAATTGTTCCAGATGTGTATCCTGTAGTATCAAATGACATAGTAGTTTCTTCTTTTGCTTTTTCCTCAGTAGTAGCTTTTTGACCGCAGCTTGCGAGCACAAGCCCTGTCACTAAGGTAATACCGGTAATAAATAGCTTTGTTTTCATAAATAGGTTGTTTTTAGTACTTTAAATATCGTAAAAAATTAGAAGAACGCTTTAATCTGTATGTTACCAGTATGAATTGTTCTATTTTCTTCGCTCTTTCTTCCAAAGTAAGAAACATTAAGATCTAAAAACTTCGTAATTCTTTTTTGTGCGATTACATTCCACGTAAAATTTGATCCTGGCTGTAGTCCTTCTAAGATTTGATAAGCGACTGGGCTGAATGCGCTTCCGCGAAAATCATTATTTATAAACTTCATCTCACCCGAAACAGATATCTTTTCAAAATCTGCTAGTGCAAATGAGATGCCAAGATTTTGTTGATCCAATCTTTCTTGTCCCTCGCTCTGGTTTTCTTTGTTTTGAAATTCATAAAACAATGATACCCTAGATTGCTTTCCAAAAAGGTATGACACCTTAGGATTAAAGCCGCTATTATCAATATCAAAGTTACGAGAGACAAAATTTTCGGCGATACTCTGTGTACTTCCCACGCTACTTTTAAAATTAAAAAGCCAGCTCTCCTTAATCTTATGTAAAAAATTAAGTTGATGTGTGAGTAATTTCCCTTCTTGCAACCCAGTAGAAAGTAATGTTTTTGAGGTGTTAGATAAAAAACTATATGAAGTAGTATACCGCTGTTTACCTCTGTTAAAAAATAGTGTGTTCCTCAAGTTTATGGTGGCACCTATCTCGTTGTCATCTTCGTTAAATGGGTTCAGACTAAAATCGTTAGAAAGGCGCAACACCTTTTTGTCAAGTATATAACTCGTCTGGTTATAAAAATGTGACAAGAATTTTTTAATACCCTTCTGTCCAGACCACTGGCCCGGCTGCAGTGTGAGTTGCTGGCTTAATCTGTTTTGATGCGTTCGTACAAACACTTGATTGGGTAACAAAACTCGTACATAATCTGCCTCATCTTGAAACTGGGCAATCTCAAATTCATCTAGCTCTTGCACACCATCGCCATTATAATCATTCCAAGTGTGTGTGCCTTGTCCCTCATCTACCTGTATATAAGTAAATTCTTGTTGAGGTTGCGTGCCACTATTTGTTTCATAAACAGTATTTAACCTAACGATATCATTTGCAAACCGCTGGTCATAAAGCAATCGTGAGTTAAGTGAGTTTTCACTCTCTCGCTGGTCTGTGTATACCAGGTTTCTGTAGTTTACAAAGATGGACAAGTTTGTTTTTTCATTTTTAAGAAGCTGTGACTTTAGGTAATACGTATGTGAAGTATTAACCCGCTCTATTTTATTAAGTCGTAAACTGTCATTAGTACGGTATTTAAAACCTGCTTCTACATAAATATTTGTGCTGTCTCCTACACCTGTGTAGAGGGCATACTCATTAAATCGCTGGCTATCTGGTGTGATAGAGTCATTACTCTTTGCAACACGTAAGTTATCTTCTAGATGTAGGGAGCCGCCTACCCACGCTTTTTTAAAATCATAAATAGTTCGTGCATTTACTCGTGTAAAGTTCGTTCTGAGCAGTAAATCATCTGTAGACAGGAGACTTGCGTTTGCGATAGTTTTTAGACTTCCTAGTTGCCATCTACCTAAAAGACGATGTCGCAAACCGTTATAGTATCCATCAAAATGTAGATTTTGAAAAGTATACGTAAGTGCGCCATTTTGCACATCTGTGTAGTCAAGGCCTAGCGTACTATAATTTTGTGTACCTAGCAAGAGCCCATTTACGTTTGCCAGCGAATTTTCCAAATTCCAATCACGATTGAACTCCACATTATAAAGCCCCTCTACATTTACAAAGTCTTCTTGAATATAATCCCAATTTACAAATGCTTTGAGAAGCTTTGTGCTATCTTTCTTGATAAGGTGTTGATTTACATCAAGGTGTAAAGCATAGCCGTTATTATCACCATCATCTTGAGTAGAAAATGTGTTAGTATCATTTTTACTCCCTGCAGCTTCAAAATTTATAGTGGTCTTCTCAGATGGTGTATAACTACCATTTACAACACCTAGTTGCAGCAATGTGGGTGAAAACAATTGTACCTCTGGCGCAAAAGACCCTTGTGGCACACCATTTACTGGAGCTACGTACTCAAAAGTGCGTTGTAATGTGTTTGTAGTACTCAAAACATAGTCACCCTGGTTAACACCTACATTAGTAAATCGCACTTGAAAAAGGGACTCATTTGGGTCTGTGCTAAACTCAAATACCTCTACACCATTTATTATAACCTGCCGGTATAGTATTTTATTAGTGTCAAAGGTATCGGGTACGGCGCTGGGTGCTACCATTTCGGCAGTATTATCTCCTGCGGCTTCTAGAATGGCAACTTGTTCGGTGGTTAGGTTTTGTTGTAAAGGTTGGTTCTTTAGGTCACTTTCAGAATATACGTGAGCAGCAATTTTCAGGTTATCGCTTTCGCGAAAGCTTCCCCCCGCATAAGCCAGCACGCGAGTATATCTTCGCTCAGAAAATTGATACTCTACATTGATACGCATCTCACTTGTGATGGGATATGTAGCGTTAAAACGTATTTCCCCAGCATTGTAATCTATTACATAATCTTCATTTTCTCCTCGTTGCAGCGGGATGCCATTTACGTATACTGTCTCGCTACCAGAGACCACAAGCACAAAAAGTTCGCCATTAGGTCCTGTGAGTTTATAAGGTCCTTGATTACCCTCTTGACCTGTAAATGTACTTTGTGTAAATACCCCACGCACGAGCGCACCAGAGCCAAAAAGGTCTGTGCTTTTTGTGTCTGAGTGATTAACAGTGCCTGATAATGAAAGCCCTTGAATCTTTTTTGTAAACTGCCCAAAGTAGGAATCTGTGTTTTGAAGATTTATATCTCCTGCTCTTATATTCCAATTGTCTGAAAAGAGCTCAATAAATATTTGATCAAATTCGTCCAGATTTTGAGAATACCCTCCCTGCTGGCTTGGGATGTTTGCATCTTGTAAAGAAGCCCGTAAAGTAACTTTCTCACTAAGCTTACCACTTATTTGTAAATCTAGTTCGGAGTTGAGTGTGCTGTTTTGACTATTACCCACGGCGACTCCTC
This sequence comes from uncultured Dokdonia sp., assembly GCF_947496725.1. Taxonomy (GTDB): domain Bacteria; phylum Bacteroidota; class Bacteroidia; order Flavobacteriales; family Flavobacteriaceae; genus Dokdonia. The sequence goes on along the minus strand of NZ_CANMDS010000002.1, from coordinate 181,232 downwards.
TTAAAATGCTTCCGCTCACGTTAAGACCAGAGAAGGGCTGAGCGCTATTTTTTCTTTTATCAACACCAAGGCTTACAAGTTTATCTAGGGCGCCAGTGCTTTCTACGATTTGACTTTTATCAAATTTTGAGTAGCGCCGAGTGAGAAAATCTGGATACAGTTTGTATGTAATCTCTAGACTGTCTGGGAGTGTGGTTTTTTTCGCTTTAAGCGAAAGAATACTCTTAGCATAATCTATAGTGTAAAGAGAACTGTCTACTGTTTTGCCTGTGAGTGATTTTATACTAAAAAGGGATGGATTAATACTTACAGAGTCTATTACAATAGTATCTCTAGTCGCAACTTTTACTGTACGAGTTTGTTGAGCCAGTAGCGTGCTGGTAAATAGAAAACATATGATGACGTAAAATAACCGCATTTATAGTAAAACTCCATACTAGGCTTAATAGTGCCTACTCGTAAAGGTAAACTTTATAAGGTTTTTAAGAGGAGTGAAAAAACCTAATTTATAACTTAGCACTTTAATAAAGCAACGTATGAAAATAGTATCTTATAATGTAAACGGAATTCGTGCAGCATTGCGCAAAGATTTTGCACTCTGGCTTAAGCAAACAGATCCAGATGTGGTCTTGTTACAAGAAACTAAAGCTACACCAGACCAGGTAGATGTTGCCGTTTTTGAAGAACTGGGATACGAGCACTACTGGTTTAGTGCGCAAAAGAAAGGATATAGCGGTGTAGCCGTACTTACTAAAAAAACACCTAAGCATATAGAATATGGTACTGGTATCGCCTCTATGGATTTTGAGGGGCGCAACATACGTGTAGATTTTGATGACGTGTCTGTGATGAGTATGTACCTGCCTTCTGGTACTAATAGTGCCCGTCTTGAGCACAAGCTGGAATATATGGATTTACTACAAGATTATGTAAATGAGCTCAAGCAAGATAAACCTAATCTTGTGATAGGTGGAGATTATAATATTTGTCACGAGGCTATAGATATACACGACCCTGTGCGTAATAAGAAGGTAAGTGGCTTTTTACCTGTAGAGCGCGAGTGGATAGGTAATTTTATGGAGAGCGGCTTTATAGATTCTTTTCGCCATCTTAATAAAGAACCAGATAACTATACCTGGTGGAGTTATAGAGCAAATGCTAGGGCAAACAATAAGGGCTGGCGTATAGATTATAATATGGTGAGTGAACCTCTTAAAGATAAAATATCACGAGCAATCATACTCTCTGATGCAAAACATAGTGATCACTGCCCTCATATGGTAGAGCTTGACTTATCATAAAGATCACTAAATTTCACACAAAAAATAAAGTTATAAAATGAAAAAAATACTGATATGCCTTCTGGCTGTGAGTGCGCTAGTATCTTGTGTACCTGCAAAAAAGTTTAAAGATCTTGAGGCAAAATATAGCCGCCTTAGAAAGGATAACCGCAATATGTCTAAGGAGCTTGCCGAAGCAAAAGCTGCTCTAGAAAAAACTAAAGAAGAGCGCGATCTTGCTCTAGTAGATCTTGATGCACTATCTAATAAATACAATGAGGTAAGTGGAGAGTATGATGCGGCAAAGGCAAATCTTGCACAATTACAAGACAGCTATAATGCCCTAGAGACTAACAGCAGTGCCTCAATAGCAGAAAACTCAAAGAAAAACAGACAACTGCTCGCAGAGCTAGAATCAAAACAAAATGACCTTGCCGAAAAAACAGCAGCGCTTGAGGCAGAGCGTAAGCGACTAGAACGATTACAAAAAGATCTAGCAGATAGGTCTGCGAGAGTAGATGAGCTAGAAGGTCTTATTGCGGCAAAAGATGCAAAAATGAGAGGTCTTAAAGATGCGATATCTAAAGCGCTCACAGATTTTGAAGGTAAAGGCCTTACTGTAGAGCAACGAGATGGAAAGGTATATGTCTCACTTGAAAACAAGCTTCTTTTTGACTCTGGTAGCTGGACCGTGGGTACAAATGGAACGAAGGCAGTAAAGCAACTAGGTAGTGTACTTGCAGATAACCCAGAGATTGCCGTGCTTATAGAAGGACATACAGATAATGTGCCTTATGGAGGAAGTGGTAACCTACAGGGTAACTGGGACCTTAGTGCAAAGAGAGCAACATCTATTGTAAACATACTACGCCAGAATAAAAGAATAGATCCCAAAAATCTTACAGCAGCAGGTAGAGGAGAATATGCTCCCGTAGCCGAAAATGACACGCCAGAAAATAAAGCCAAAAACAGAAGAATAGAAGTAATCCTTACACCAAAACTTGATGAGGTAAAGGCTTTGTTACAAGAGATAGATTAAAAATGATTTATAAAACTAATCTCAAACGTAGATTCTTAGCGGGATTTATAGATTATGCTATAATTTATTCTTTAACCTTTCTATTGATATTTGCTTTTGGCACTCCTGATGTAGAGGGAACATATCATCTCAATGGATTGCCGGCGTTAATACCAGTTACGGGATGGTTGATTCTCACCGTTGTTTTTGAATCATTATTAGGAGGTACACTTGGAAACTCTATAATGGGATTGAAAGTATTACCGGCAAATCTGAAGATTAGAAATCTCACGTTTATAGAGTCTTTAAAAAGGCATTTATTAGATCCAATAGATATGTTTATGTTTGGTTTAATTGCGATTATAACAATAAATAATACTGATAAGAGGCAGAGGTTGGGTGATATCTGGGCTAATACAATAGTTGTCAAGGCAAGTGATATTACACCTATTAAAAATTCAATTGTTAAGTAAAAAAAGAAGTGATGCAATACAATAAAATACCGCATACAGATATAGAAGTATCAAAAATATGCCTAGGCTCTATGACGTGGGGACGTCAAAATACTGAGGCAGAAGGACACGAGCAAATGAGCTATGCGCTTGATAATGGAGTAAACTTCATTGATACTGCAGAGATGTATAGTGTCCCTTTCAAACCCGAAAATCAAGGATCTACAGAGACTATTATTGGGACTTGGCTTGCAAAAAATAATAATCGTGATAAGATTGTGCTGGCATCAAAAATTACGGGTCCTAGTCCTACTTTTAAACCTATAAGAGATAACCTAGGTTTTTCAAAAGAAGCACTAGAAGATGCTTTACACAAGAGTTTAAAAAGACTACAAACAGATTACCTAGATATTTATCAATTACACTGGCCTGAGCGCAATACAAATTACTTTGGGCAACGAGGTTACAAGCACGACAGCAGCGAGCAGTGGGAAGATAATATTGCAACTATTTTAGAAAGTCTCGACACTTACGTAAAGCAGGGTAAAATTAGGCATATTGGTCTATCAAACGAAGGGCCGTTTGGGACAATGCGATTTATGGAAGAAGCTCGTAAAGGAGCACCTAGAGCCGTAACTGTACAAAACCCATATAGCTTACTTAATCGCACAGACGAGGTAGGTCTTACAGAAGTGTTACATAGAGAGGGGTTAGGCTTACTACCATACTCACCTCTTGGTTTTGGGCAACTTACAGGTAAATATCTTGATGGTTATCCAGAAGATGCGCGTGTTACTTTGTTTCCTAACTACAGTCGTTATCATAGTGATAACTCATTTGAGGCTACAAGACGTTATAAAGCAATTGCAGATAGTCACGGTTTAAGCCTTGCACAAATGGCGCTTGCCTTTGTAAACGATAGGCCATTTGTTACGGCAAATATTATAGGGGCGACCAGTATGAAACAGCTTAAAGAAAACATAGGCAGTGCATCTGTTTCCCTTTCTGAAGAGGTTCTTAAGGCTATAGATGAGGTACACGAGGCAATACCAAACCCTGCACCATAAGTCTATTGTACATATTATCAAGAAGCGCTACCCTAGGGTGGCGTTTTTTTTACGCTTTCGCGAAAGCGTAATTACCCAAATAAGTGTCTCACTACATCGTGCACCTTGGCCACTTTTATCACATTTATATGATAGGTGTTATCTGGTATTTTACAGTATTTTGAAATAATAATACTGGTAAAACCTAGCTTCTCTGCTTCCAGAATGCGTTGTTCTATGCGGTTTACGGGTCTTACCTCTCCTGCAAGCCCAATCTCTGCAGCAAAGCACATTGCCTTATCTACAGGGATATCTACATTACTTGATAATACGGCCGCTACCACGGCAAGATCTATCGCAGGGTCATCTACAGAGATGCCTCCTGTCACGTTAAGAAACACATCTTTTGCACCTAGTTTAAATCCAGCTCGTTTTTCAAGTACGGCTAGAAGCATATTGAGCCTCTTTACATTATAGCCTGTAGAGCTACGCTGTGGTGTTCCATATACTGCGGTGCTCACAAGTGCTTGTATCTCTATCATAAGTGGTCGCATTCCTTCCATTGTTGTGGCAATGGCTGTACCGCTTAATTCCTCATCATTTTTTGATATGAGTATCTCGCTAGGGTTACTTACCTCCCTAAGGCCTGAGCCTTGCATCTCATAAATACCAAGCTCGCTGGTACTCCCAAATCTGTTTTTGTGTGCTCTAAGTATGCGATACACGTGGTTGCGGTCTCCCTCAAACTGTAGGACAGTATCTACCATATGCTCCAGTATCTTGGGCCCAGCTATATTGCCATCTTTTGTGATGTGACCTATAAGAATCACTGGTGTTGCTGTCTCTTTTGCAAAGCGTATAAGCTCTGATGTGGTTTCTCGTATTTGAGAAATACTGCCTGCTGTACTCTCTATATGATCTGAGTGTAGTGTTTGTATAGAGTCTATAATCACGATATCTGGCTGTACCTCCTCTACGTGTCTAAAGATGTTTTGGGTTTTTGTCTCAGTGAGAATGTAGCACTGATCACTTTCTGGGTGTATGCGCTCTGCACGCATTTTTATTTGTTGTTGGCTTTCTTCACCAGAAACATATAGTGTTTTATAAGGTAGAGCAAGACTTATTTGTAACAGCAGTGTACTTTTCCCTATGCCTGGTTCTCCACCCAAGAGTGTAAGCGACCCTGGTACAAGCCCACCACCCAGCACACGGTTAAGCTCGCCGTTTTTTGTATTCATACGCGCCTCAGAGGCGGTAGAGATGTCTGCTACTTTAAGTGGCTTGCTTGTTCTTGTGAGTCCTGAAACTTTGGTAGTGCTGCTTTTCCAATCTTTCTTATCGGCTTTTTGTACTACTTCCTCTACGATGGTGTTCCATTGTTTACAGGCGTTGCATTGCCCCTGCCATTTGGCATACTGGGTCCCGCAGTTTTGACAGAAAAAGGTGGTTTTAATTTTGGCCATTGTGAGAAAAGCTTTTGGCTAAATTAGGAAATCATATGATGTAATACTGGTGATGCGACACTAAGATATACACAAGATGGTAGGTAACTTTGTAGAGGGTGTGAGTACGCTTTCGCGAAAGCGTAAACATATTAGGTTACCTTCTCAATTACTTCTAACCTATTAGAAACATCTAGTTTTGCATAAATATTACTGGTGTGAAATTTTACCGTGGCTATAGAGATGTGTAACGCTTCTCCTATTTGTTTATTTGTGTAGCCTTTAGAGAGCTCTAAGAGTACTTCGGTCTCGCGCTTAGAAAGATTGTGACTTGTACTTATTTGATCCACACTCTCTTGGAGTGTTTGCTCTTTTGAGGAGGCTACATTTTGTAACTCTCTTACGTAGTGCTCTAGCTGGTTACGTATGTCGTGGTTTTCTCTTTTTATAAATTTAAAGCGATATAATAGTGCTGTGCCTAGAATGAGCATTTCTATAATACCACCAAATTTTACTTGATTTGAAGTAATCTCAATAAATTGATACCCCGTTACTCGCAATGCAAAGTGGCCTATGGAAGAAAACAGTAGTATAAGGTATGCTATTACAAGTATATAGGCATAACTGTATTTTGTAGCGATATACCAGCATAATAACCAGCAGCCTATAAGTAGAGAAGACATCAAATAACCAGCAGATCTAAAAAGATAGAAATTATCAAGTAACAAGCTCCCTGTATATAGTCCTGCAGCTATAAATAGAGCGATATAAAACCACTTTTTTATGTGTGGCATTACAGAGTTTATTCTTAAAAAAGTAAAACTGAATAAGGCAGCTGTGACACCACATAGCCAGTGTAAAAGCATCTCTATAAAGTCATAATATTTAATAATCCCCGGAAAGAAATAGGAGAAAAAGCCATCATCATAAAAGATGCTTGCAGAGGTGGCAAACAGAAAATAAACATAATATAAATATACCTTCTCATTAAAGGTGAAATACATAAATAGATTCAAGATGATTACCAGAAGGGCAAACCCAAAATAACTACCAGAAAAGGCAAGCGTAGATATATTGTTGCGCTGGTATGTGATATTATCTACAACGGTAAGAGGGAAGTAAGCCTCGTGCCAGAAAAAAGTTTGTATATAAAATGTGTTTTCTCCCTTGTTAAATTTTGCAGGGACACTGGTAAGCCTCTCAAGTTCTGGTTTTTCTATAATATGAATGTCATTTCCAGAAGTGCCTAGGTATTTTATAGAATCATTTGAGTGTTGAAACAGAGAGAAACTTTTAATGTGTATAGAAGGTACTTTGAAGTGGTAGACACCCTCTTCACTTTCTTTAAGATCTAGCGTGATTTTAAACCAGTACCATCCGTTTTCGCTTCCCCAGTTTAGGTCTTTTTCATCTATGGGCTTAAACTCTTCTTTGAGTAGTGTGCTACTAGATATTTTATTTTCTACGTCTCTTATAAATTCAAATGAAGTTACCGTTAGGTCATCTGCTACTTTTTGGGAGTGAGCAGCAAGGGTGGAAATAAATACAAGAAGTATAAATGATATTTTTTGTTGTAGGTTGTTCAAATCAAGGGGCTTGTTAGTAATGGTTACTTTTTTTGTAAAAAAGTGGGGTTTTTGTACAAAAGACAGTGGTTTAGGTAAAAACTATACCTAAAGTATAGGTCGATAATTTGTGATTTTTAAGATTTTTGGGGTATACATTTCATTTGAGGGACTGAAATGTATGTGTAAAAAAAAGCTATTCATTAATAGTGGGTAGCTTTTTATTTTTTTCGCGAAAGCGTTATTATTTTTTACACTACTTAGTATCCAAAATCCTCTTTTATTTTATCAGCTCGATCAAGCATAAGATCTTTAGTAAGAAAAGAAACTTCTTCTAATAGGTATGCATTTTGATAAGTGCGCATCGCTTTCTTAGGTTCCCCAGCCTTTTCAAGAGATAAAGCTAGGTAGTAATTACCTAGCATAGTCTCTGGATATTGTTTTCTAGCTAGTTGCCCCAGGTTTGCAAGCCCCGTCCAGTCTGCCTTTTTTTCTAATGCAGTAGCTGTAGCTACGTAATCATTAATACGTATAGGGTCATCTAGTCCAAAAAGATCTTTTACGGTGGTGTATTTGTCTATAAGATAATCGTAGGGAGCGTCGCTTTTGAGTAAGCGTTCTTTGTATTCTGTCTTACTTATAGGTCTATATACAGAAAACATTTGCTCTAATGCCTTTGGTATAGCTCTACCCACAAGAGAATAATGGGTTGCTCCTTCAAAATTGTCAAAATTGTATTGCAAGCTTTCATTCTTAACTTGTTTAATCTGGCCGTCTAGCTGGATAATAGAGTTGCGTAGGGCTCCTATATCTTCGGTTCCAGTAGCGAGGTAATAAAAGAGCTTTTGATCGATGGCTCCTAACCTAGCAGTAAGTCGTTCTTCCATTTGAGGAGCGATGTCTGGGCTAAGAGATATATATCCTTGAAAGAGTGCTGGGTCTTTCATAAGGTAGTAGTTCATAAAATTTGCTGTGAGATCGTGACCTACGGCAATTCTAAAAGTACTGGTTCTATAGTTTTTATCTAGATAAGGCATTAACTCTAGCCCTATAAATTCAAAAAACGAAGCGCCAGTGTCTGAGGGTAAATTGCTCGCCTCATCATAATAGGTGTCGTCATTACGGCTATCTACTTGATTAATGCCTACAACTATTACCTGTGGCATTTCTTCCCAGTAGCTGTAGTAATCTACATTACCAGCAACGGGCTCAAAAAGATAATCACCGTCCATAACAATGATGATAGGGTAGGTTTTATCGACATTGCCCTCGTAATTACGAGGTAGCTGTATTTTAAGTTGTCTCGTCTCTGCTAAAATATCTGAGGAAAGCTCTTTGTAGTCTATTTGAGCAAATAGGGGGAGGCTTAAAATACTGATAATGAGTGTAAAAAAACGTAATTTCATTTGGGGCTTGTTTTAGATTACTAAGCCCTAAAGTAGTAAAAAATTTAGCGTTTATTGAATATGAGCACTATTAAGGCACAAATACCTCCTACTACAACGTTAAAAATAGTTTGAGTACCCCAGAGTAACCATCCAAAAATGACTCCATCTTCATACCCAAAGAATGTAAAAATAGCACCCATTGCTATAGGGTAAACACCCATACCAGCATTAGTCGCACTCATAGCAAATGCTCCTATTACAAAAGAGGCGAGAATTACCCCTAGTGGTGCGCTTGCGATACCTGGCACTGTAAATTTCATCACCCAGAACATTCCTATATACATAAGCCATATAAAGATGGTGTGAAAAATAAAAGCACTATTATGCTCCATTTTGAGTATGCTCTTAATACCATCTAAAAGGCCAAGGCCAAAATCTCTTATCTTTTTAATAAATGGATGAGAAGAAGTTTTAAGCAATCTTAACCCAGCGATTCCAGCCGTAATTCCTAAAATAAGTAGTATGATAAAACCTGTAGGATTTGCATTTTCTTTAAAATAAGAAACAAGAGCAGTAGACTGTAAGGCAATCGCAGTAGCCATAACTAAGAGAAGTACAATCAAGTCTGCAATGCGCTCTGCTACAATAGTTCCAAAAGCTTTTTCAAATGGTATGTTATCCGTGCGTGACAGCGACACTCCTCGTAGTACTTCTCCAGATCGAATAATAAAGGTGTTTGCAAAGTAGCCTATGAGAATAGCCATAAAGCTTGATCGTAATCTTGGTTTATAGCCTAAGGGTTCTAAAAGAAATTTCCAGCGATAAGCTCTTGAAAGATGACTAAATAACCCAAAAAGTAATGAGATAATTATCCATATAGGGTCTACTGTTTTTATAGCCTCCCACATATCACTGCGCTCCGCACTACTCATTTTACTAAGTTGATACCAGACCAAAAAAACTCCCACGAGTGGGAGTATAATTTTAAGCACAAGGCCTGTATGTTTTTTTGTAGACAATGCTTACTTAAGTAAGTTAGTCTCTTCATTAGGAAAACAAAGCGTAGGTTTAAATTCCTTAGCTTCATCTAGTTCCATAAACGCATAGGTGATAAGGATGAGAATGTCTCCCTTTGCAACCTTACGAGCAGCTGCGCCATTAAGAGTGATTTCTCCACTGTTACGTGGTCCCGGGATAGCATACGTTTCAAGACGTTCACCATTAGTCACATTTACAATTTGAACTCGTTCTCCTTCTATAATTTTTGAGGCATCCATAAGATCTTCATCTATGGTAATACTTCCTATATAGTGTAGTTCTGCACCCGTTACTTTAACGCGGTGTATTTTTGATTTTACAACATTTACTAGCATAGTGCAAAGGTAATAATAAGGTGTTTAATTTAAAGCGATGTTATCTATAAGTCTCACCTCGCCAGCATAAACGGCAAGGAAAGCTCGATATTGTTGATTTTTACGCTTTCGCGAAAGCGTACGAAGATTTTTAACATTTACGATCTCAAAATACTCCAGTTCCAGTCCGTCCTTTTCTTTGTAAATAGACTCGATATATGTTTTTAATTCTCGTGCCGAAAGATTGTTGAAGTTCTTTCTAGCATATGTTAAAGACTCGTAAATAAAGGGTGCAATCTCTAGTTGATGCTTTGTAAGTCGCGAGTTTCTACTACTCATAGCGAGTCCATCTTCTTGACGATGTATGGGGCAACCTACAATTTCTAAATCCAGATTTTCTATTTCAACGAGCTTGCGCACAATGGTGAGTTGTTGGAAATCTTTTTCGCCAAAATATGCCTTATGAGGATTAACTTGTCTAAAAAGAATATTCAAAACAGTACCTACACCATCAAAATGTCCTGGGCGATGCTCTCCTTCCATTACGGTTTCTAAATGGCCAAAATCATACCCCTTTGAAGACACTTTATTGCCATAGGTTTCTTCTGGTGAAGGATTGTAAACAGCGACTTTAGATCCATAGTGAGATAAGAATGCGAGATCCTTTTCTATGGTTCTGGGATACTTTTCTAGATCTGTGGCGTTATTAAACTGCGTGGGGTTTACAAAAATACTTACCACAATAAGGGCACAGTCTTTGAGTGCATAGTCTATTAGTGAGGCGTGGCCATTATGTAATGCACCCATTGTGGGTACAAAACCTACGGTTTTACCTTGCGCTTTTGCTTGACTGACGATTTTAGAAATCTGATTATGAGCTGTGATTGCTTGCACTTTACCAAAATTTTAACGGGGTGCAAACTTACTAATATTAACCCTAAGTGCGTAAAAATTCGTACTTTTGCGTGTTTTTTGAATAGAATAACAACCTAATTTTACATATATGAAAGATAAGAGGATATTGTACGTGTCATCTGAAGTGATTCCTTATCTACCAGAGACCGAGATTGCCTCTATGTCGTTTGAAGCTCCTCAAATGGTTAATTCCAAGGGAGGGCAAATACGCATATTTATGCCTCGCTACGGCAATATTAATGAGCGCAGGCACCAACTACACGAAGTGATTAGGCTATCAGGAATGAATCTTGTGATCAATGATTTTGACATGCCACTTATAATCAAAGTTGCATCTATACCTAAAGAACGTATTCAGGTTTACTTTATAGATAACGAAGAATATTTTAAGCGTAAAGCTACGTTTACGGATGAAGATGGAAATCTTTTTCCAGACAATGATGAGCGTGCTATTTTCTTTGCAAAAGGAGTGGTGGAGACGGTTAAGAAATTAAACTGGGCTCCAGATATTATACACGTTCAAGGATGGCTAGCGTCTTTATTACCATTATACTTGAAGCAATATTATGCTAGTGAGCCGTTGTTTGCGCAAAGTAAGATTGTAACATCTGTGTATAATCAAGGTTTTGAAGGTTCATTAAATAGTGAGTTGCTCAACAAAGTTGCTTTTGATGGAGTTGATCCAGAAACGATTAAAGAGCTTGAAGATCCTACGTATGAGAACTTAATGAAGGTGACTATTAAGAACAGTGATGCTGCTATTATAGGTTCACAAGACTTAAACGAAGATTTACTTAAGATTTTAAATACGACTAAAATCCCTGTTCTACCGTATAAGAAGAAGGAGGAGTTTCCTCAGGCTTACGAAGATTTTTACACAGCCCAAGTTTTAGAAGAATAGATAGTTGCTATGAAATTGAATAAATTATTTAAGCAAGCACTTGCAGTAGTGGGTCTTGCATTATTGATTATATCTTGTGAAGATGAGTTTGGTTCTATAGGAACTGACATTGTAGGGCAAGTAAATTTTGAGACAGAGGTAGCTCAAGATTTTGATATTGCAGCATATAGCCGCAACTATGCAGATGCTTCTGGTTTTAATGGAGTGCAGACTAATGGTTCTCAAATTGGGGTTGTAGGTTATTACAACGATCCTACGTATGGATCTACAACTAGCAATTTCCTTTCACAAGTTGCTTTGTCTCGTACTAATCCGGATTTTGGAGATAATACCGTAGACAATCCTACTGTAATTGATTCAGTAGTATTTTCACTAGCATACTTTGCTACTAATGAAGGTACAGATGATGATGGAGCTTCTACGTATACAATAGATTCTATATTTGGAAATACACCTGGACAGATGAAATTATCTGTATATAGGTCTAATTTCTTTTTAAATAGCTTAGATCCAAATTCAGATTTTGAAGATGCAGCATTATATTTTTCTAATGAGATTGGAGATTTTGCTGGTTTAGAGGGGGATTTGCTGTTTGAAGTAAGAGATGTTAATAGTGATGGGGAGATGGAAGAAGGTTTTGTGCCAAGCGCAGAGGAGCTTGTTCTTAAAGAGCCAGTTCTTGATGATGATGGAAACATACCAGAAGATCCAGAATTTGAAGTTTCAGATAGATTAAGCCCAAGAATAAGATTGTCTTATGATAATACGACTACAGTTGGTGCAGATGTGGTAGCCTACTGGCAAGAAGCAATTATAAACCAAGAAAATACTGGAGTGCTTCTTAATAGTAATACATTCAACGATTATTTTAGAGGTCTTTATTTTAAGGCAGAGGCTATTGATGATAAAGGAAGTACTATCTTATTCAACCTTACAGGGGTAGATGTTACTATATATTATAGCTTTGAAGGAGATGATGACTCTGGTGAGCCTGGTGAGTCTACAGATGATGGTAAGGGTGATATATCACTCTCTTTAAATGGTGTGCGTGCTATAGGTTACACAAACGACTTTGGAATAAGTCCTATAGGTACAACAACTTTTAATGATAGCCAGAATACGGTAGATGGAGAAGAAAATTTATATCTGAAAGGTGGTGACGGTTCTATTGCACTTATAGATTTATTTGGGGCAGATGCAGATGCAGATGGTGTTGCAGATCAACTAGAGGCATTACGTTCTTGTAATATTTTAATCAATGAGGCAAACCTCACATTTTATGTAGATCAAGAAGATTTAGCAGATACGGGTGCTGGGCAATTAGAGCCAGAACGTCTCTTTATTTATGATTATGAAAATAATAGTACACTTTTAGATGCTGCTATAGATGTTACAACTGGAGCTATAGGCCCTGTGGATACTCGTGTTAATCACTTAGGAAGACTTACACGTGAGACAGAAGGAGATCTAGATAGTGATGGAGTGAGTTATAAAATTAGAGTAACACAGCATATAAATGACATTGTTCAAAACGATTCCACAAATGTTCGACTAGCACTTGCTGTTTCTCAAAATGTAACACTTGAGAATACTGCACTTATAGGTGGTACGGGAGATTTAGAAGATGGTCAAAGAGTGCCATTGTCTTCTGTTATCTCTCCAGAAGGAACGATACTTCACGGTAGTGCGAGTCCAGACGAAGAAAAACGTTTGAGACTAAGAATTTTTTACACATTAACAGAAGAAATAGATCCTACTAGCCCTTGTGGTATAGCATTAGGACTTTAAAAAATAAAATTACATATGTGCGGAATTGTAGGTTACATAGGTCATAGAGAAGCATACCCTGTAGTAGTACAGGGTTTAGAAAGGCTTGAATACAGAGGTTATGATAGTGCAGGTATAGCACTATATGATGGAACTGACGTTAAATTTTCTAAAACAAAAGGAAAAGTTGCAGACTTACGAGCTAAGCTCGAAGCAGATATTACTACAACTGGTGGTATAGGAATAGGTCATACAAGATGGGCCACTCACGGAGTGCCTAACGATGTTAACTCTCACCCTCACTTTTCAAATTCTGGAGATTTAGTAATAATACATAATGGTATTATTGAAAACTACGATCCGCTACGTCAAGAGCTTATTAAGCGTGGCTATACCTTTGATTCTGATACTGATACAGAAGTTCTTGTTAACTTAATAGAGGATGTCAAGAAAAACGAAGGTGTAAAGCTTGGTAAGGCTGTGCAAATAGCGCTTAATCAAACTATAGGTGCTTATGCAATTGCAGTATTTGATAAGACGAAGCCAGACGAGATTGTTGTGGCAAGATTAGGAAGTCCGCTTGCGATTGGCGTGGGAGAAGATGAGTTTTTCATTGCATCAGATGCGACTCCTTTTATCGAGTATACAAAGAAAACCATCTATCTTAAAGATGGTGAGATGGCGGTAATACGCAATCATAAAAAATTAAAAGTACGTAAGATTAAAGATGACTCTTTAGTTGATCCGTATATAGAGGAGCTTCAGCTTAATCTTGAGCAAATAGAAAAAGGTGGTTATGATCACTTTATGCTTAAGGAAATTTATGAGCAGCCTCAAGCTATTAAAGATACCTTCCGTGGGCGTATGCTTGTAAAAGAAGGTATTATAAAAATGGCAGGTATTGATGATAATATCGAGAAGTTTAAAAACGCTCGTCGTATTATCATTATTGCCTGTGGTACTTCTTGGCACGCAGGTCTTGTGGCCGAGTATATTTTTGAAGAATTTGCTCGCGTTCCTGTAGAGGTTGAGTATGCTTCAGAGTTTAGATATCGTAATCCGGTTGTCTTTAAAGATGATGTGGTAATTGCTATCTCACAAAGTGGAGAAACAGCAGATACAATGGCGGCTATTAAACTTGCCAAAAAACAAGGAGCATTTGTATTTGGAATTTGTAACGTAGTAGGTTCATCTATATCTAGAATAACTGATGCTGGGGCTTATACACACGCAGGTCCAGAAATAGGGGTTGCATCTACAAAGGCATTTACAACACAGATTACCATTCTTACGCTTATCGCACTTAGGCTAGCGCAAGCTACAGGTAAGATGGCAGAGTCAGAGTTTAGAAGTTACCTTCAAGAACTAGAGAGAATACCTGGAAAGGTAGAGAAAGCTCTTAAGTGTAACGATCAGGCAGAGCTTGTGGCAGCACAATATAAAGATGCGCCTAATGCACTTTACCTAGGTCGTGGATACAACTTTCCAGTAGCGCTAGAAGGAGCGTTAAAGCTCAAAGAAATCTCATACATACACGCAGAGGGATACCCAGCTGCAGAGATGAAGCACGGGCCTATCGCTCTTATTGACGAGATGATGCCAGTTTTTGTAATCGCTATGAGAAAAGGCCATTATGAGAAAGTGGTAAGTAATATTGAAGAGATTAAAGCACGTAGTGGTAAAATAATAGGTATTGTTACAGAAGGTGATACAGAGGTAAAACGCCTTGCAGATCACATTATCGAAATACCAGAAACACTTGAGCCACTCACACCTATACTTGCAACCATACCGCTGCAATTACTGTCTTATCACATCGCTTTGATGCTTGATAAAAACGTAGACCAGCCACGTAACCTTGCAAAGTCTGTTACGGTAGAGTAGGTAGTAAACAATTAGAATTTTTTAGAAGGATATTTTAAACTCAAGTTTAAAATATCCTTTTTTTATGCGCTACTTTTTGGTTGGGCTAAAAAGTTTTTGTCATAGAAATTGTCACGGGTAATAACCGTAACCCCTAGTTTTTAGTACGCTTTCGCGAAAGCGTAATCATCACTAAAAAAAGCACTTCAAAAACTTACACTTTACACTTTTGCATAAAAAATTAAACAGTATCTTTGCACGACGAAAAACGACAAGTTTTTCGCTATTATTTTGCTAAACATTAATATAGAGACTAATGTCACAAGTTACAGGTAAAGTTGCACAAATTATAGGCCCAGTAGTAGATGTCGCTTTTGAGAGCGGAACTGAGTTACCTAAAATTTACGATTCACTAGAAGTTACAAACTCAAACGGAACAAAATTAGTTCTTGAAGTACAGTCACACATTGGAGAGAATACAGTACGTACAATCTCAATGGACTCTACAGACGGATTAAGCCGTGGGGTGGATGCTGTTGCAACAGGATCTGCTATACAAATGCCTATTGGGGCAGATATTTATGGTCGTCTATTTAATGTAATAGGTGATGCTATTGATGGTATGGATGATCTTCCTAAAACTGGAGATGCAGGTTTACCTATACACCGTAGCGCACCAAAATTTGAAGACCTATCAACATCTACAGAAGTACTTTTTACAGGTATTAAAGTAATCGACCTTATTGAGCCTTATGCAAAAGGAGGTAAGATTGGATTATTTGGAGGAGCAGGAGTAGGTAAAACAGTACTTATCCAGGAGTTGATTAACAATATTGCAAAGGGTCACGGTGGTCTTTCTGTATTTGCAGGAGTAGGAGAGCGTACACGTGAAGGAAATGACCTTTTAAGAGAGATGCTTGAGTCTGGTATTATCAAATACGGAGATGACTTTATGCACTCTATGGAAGAAGGTGGATGGGATCTTTCTAAAGTAGATAAAACTGCGATGAGAGACTCAAAAGCAACTTTCGTATTCGGACAAATGAACGAACCACCAGGAGCACGTGCACGTGTGGCACTTTCTGGACTTACTATAGCTGAGTATTTCCGTGATGGAGCAGGAGAAGGACAAGGAAAAGATGTACTTTTCTTCGTAGATAACATCTTCCGTTTTACTCAAGCAGGATCAGAAGTATCTGCACTTCTTGGACGTATGCCATCTGCCGTAGGTTACCAGCCTACACTAGCAACAGAGATGGGTGCGATGCAAGAGCGTATTACTTCTACAAAGAGAGGATCTATTACATCTGTACAAGCGGTTTACGTACCTGCAGATGACCTTACCGATCCAGCACCAGCAACAACCTTTGCTCACCTTGATGCAACTACAGTACTTTCACGTAAGATTGCAGAGCTTGGTATTTACCCAGCGGTAGATCCACTAGACTCTACATCACGTATCCTTACTGCAGATATCTTAGGTAATGAGCACTATGAGTGTGCACAAAACGTAAAAGAGCTTTTACAGCGTTATAAAGAACTTCAAGATATTATTGCCATCTTAGGTATGGAAGAATTATCTGAAGAAGATAAAATGGCCGTAGGACGTGCACGTCGTGTACAACGATTCCTTTCTCAGCCATTCCACGTAGCAGAGCAGTTTACAGGTATCCCAGGAGTACTGGTAGATATTAAAGAAACTATCAAAGGATTTAATATGATTATGGACGGAGAGTTAGATCACCTTCCAGAAGCAGCATTTAACCTTAAAGGAACTATCGAAGAGGCAATCGAAGCAGGAGAAAAAATGCTTCAAGAGGCTTAAGAGATTTTTAATTACGCTTTCGCGAAAGCGTACTATAAATTATAAACTATGCATTTAGAAATTGTAACTCCAGAGGCATCTCTAGTAAGCGGTGAAGTATCATCGGTTACCGTACCAGGTGTTAATGGTGAATACCAAATGTTAGATAATCACGCAGCAACTGTTTCTTTACTAGTAGCAGGTACTGTAAAATTTGAAGGAAATCCTACTATAGCCGATGGTCAAGAAGGTAAATTTACCAAAACACCAGACGGTAAGTGGTCACTTGTAATTGCTAGTGGTACTGTAGAGATGAACAACAATAAAGTGATTGTGCTAGCAGATTAAAGCGCATTAACATACATTATTAAAAGCCCAAATTCTTATGAGAATTTGGGCTTTTTTGTATTATTAACGTATGATAAAAGAAGATGTAGTTATATCTCAAGGCTCAAGGTCGTTACTTGAAAATATTATTGCGGCTACTTGTTATACAGCGACTTTGTTTTGTTTGTATCAATCTTTTGTAGATTTAAAACACGTAGGAGGGTATGCTTATTTTGGTACTACTTGCTTTATGTTTGGTTTACGATATTCTATCTCAAAATATTATCGATTTAACTTTAAGAATCATCGCTTTAGAGATATGTCTACTATAGGCATTATTGAGTGGGGCAATTGGGTGCAATATGAAGAGTTAAGTTATGTTGCCGTTTTTCTTAACTCTAAAGATTTCTACGAGATCAATTTATGGTACGATGAAAAACGACATTTTAACCTTTCTAATTATCAAGACTTAGATGATGCACTTGATGTAGCTCGTGGTATAGCTCTACAGTTGGAACTAGATGTTTATGATGCGGGTACAGACCCATATAATACGAAATGGCTTTAGCCCTTTAAGGCTATTTTTATGTAGAATACTCCAGTATATCACCAGGTTGACAATCTAAGGCCTTACAGATAGCCTCAAGCGTAGAGAAGCGCACTGCCTTTGCCTTACCAGATTTGAGTATAGAAAGGTTTGCTGTGGTGATGCCTATGATTTCTGCGAGTTCTTTGCTCTTCATCTCACGATCTGCAAGCACCTTGTCTAAGTTTATCGTTATAGGCATAAGTTATATGGTTAGATCGTTTTCAGATTTGAGGACGTGTGCATCCTTTAATACCGTAGTGATTGTTATGATGGCGAGTCCTAATATGATCGTGTAGCTATTCTCAAAGGCATTAATGACCATTTGAGGAGCCTCGTTAGTTTCAGCTTGGTTAAAATAGCTCATTAGATATAATCTCCAGCAAAGCGAAATAATACCGTATGCGATAAAGGCTACAGCTCCAAAATTGAGCACCTTTATACTTCTCAAATTAAAGTATCCATATTGTATCATAAACCACAGTCCCTTAGCGACGAGTAAGTGAGCTGCACAGAGTACAATGATAGTTGCTAGGTAAGTTATGATGAGTAAATGACCTTCACCATCTGCATTGAGAAGATCATCTAAGGAGTTATAAAAAGTGATGTTGAAAATGACCTTAGCTAGATTTAAAATAAGTAAACCTACAATTACGCCCAGAAGTAGTTTTATGTTTTTCATAATAGAAAATTATATTGTTAAATCATTTTCAGATTTGAGTTGGTAGCCCGTTCGAGCCATATCTGCTATGATAAGTACTATGAGTCCTACAATAGTGAGTAAAAAATCAACTAATATTATTTCGATTGCCACAGACTCTTTCATTCCATTAGCAACTCTTATAATGTCAAAAATACTTGTTATCACTCCTGAGAATAGGAAAATGCTTCCTGCAAGTCTCATTAATTTTCTAGCTAATTCTGTGAAATAGCCTTGCTTAATAATTGTATAAATACATTTAAAGCTAAGACAGAGCCCAATAAATAAAATAACAGAGCTCACATACCCAATAATAAAGTTATACTTACCAAATACAACTCTATCTTCTGTCGCTTTGTACAATTCTGTATAATAGTCCCACATATATATTAATGAGATAAAGTGCAAAACGTGTAGAAGTATACCTATTGCAGTAATTGTTAAAAGTATTTTAAGTTTATTCATCAGATTTATTTAAATAGTTTTCATTTTATTATCGTTTTACAATAACAAATATATAAAAATTATTGAAAAACAATAATTTTATTTAAAAATCATACATAAAAAATCCCCAGCACTACTTTTAGTGCTGGGGATATAACCTTGAAAGATGGGCTTTACTTTTCTTGTAGCCAGTGTTTTTTGAGCTTACGAGCTTTTTTACCTGCGTTTTCATCGGTAGCGATGGTGTAGGTAGGATCTGCGCTTACTGTTAGATTTGTGGTTGCCTCGTTACCAAAACGTTTATAAGTCACTGCAATCGTTTGACCTACAGTGAGCTTTTTAACTAGCGCATTATAGGCATCTACAGTCGTTATCGCTGCTCCATCTATTGCAGTTATAAGATCTCCTTTATTAAGCTTTGCATCATATGCAGGCGAGTCTTTTGAAGTTGGGCTAGCAATACGTAATCCGCTTTCAGAGGCGTTTACACGTAGTCCTAGATAAGGCTTGTTTTTGTCTCGTATGATTTTCAGACCGGCATTTGTAAATAGGTTTTGATAATCTGGCATCTTACTATCATAAATATATTGAGAGAAGAACGCTTTCGCGAAAGCGTCACCCGCATACCCAGCTAACACATTTTCAAGATCTTGAATACTGTATGAAACCTCCTTTTTTCCAAACTGATTCCACACCACTTTAAAATAGTCATCTAGATTAAGCCCTTGCTGGCGGAGTGAGAGGTCAAGCGCTAGACCCAGCACACTTCCATAAGAGTAGTATGAGATAAAGGTGTTGTTTCTATTTACAGGATCTACAGAGGTCGCGGCATCTACAAAAGGCGCTTGGTAGCTCATCTCAATAGGGTTAAAATAATCGCGGGCAGGTGAGTTCCATACATAGTTGAACGTTCGGTTGAGTCCTTTTACATAATCTTCACTGGTGATAACGCCTGCGCGAGCAAGAATTAAGTTAGTGTAGTAGCTTGTAAAACCTTCGGCAAACCATAGGGATCCACTCATATTTGCTGCTGTAAAGTCAAAGGGCTCGAGATCTGCTGGGCGTATGCGCTCGACATTCCACGAGTGAAAAAACTCGTGAGAAACCGTTCCTATATTGCCTTCCATACCACCAGCTGCTAGTGATTCTCTATCGGTAAGTATCGTACTGTTGCGGTGTTCCATCCCATCACCAGATACGTGAGGAGCATAACAGGCAAGGAAGGTGTACTCGCCAAAATCATAGACAGGCAACTCTCCAAACACTTCTTTTTGTGCAAGAACAATGGCTTTTACCTTTTTCCAGTAGGCGTCAAAATCTTCTGCACTGTCATCACTATGCAATGCAAAGCGTATGTTTTTACCATCTACCATAAACTCTCGCAACTGGTAATCACTTACCTCCGTAGGGCTGTCAAAAAAGTATTGTAAATCTGGTGCTGTAAATGTTGTTTGTGAGACTTTTTTGAGTTGGCTAGCAACTTTCCAGTTTAAGTCTTTCCTTACATTAAAGTCTATCTTGATAGGGCGATGCTCTTCTCCCTCCATAAACATAAATGTAGCAGGCATATTGAGGTGTGCGTGTGACTCATCTATTTGTGAGTACGTACCATCTGCCCTATTTGCAAAGAGTGTGTAGAATACGTTTATTTCTCCATCGTGATTTTTAATCTCCCAAGAGTATGGATCTGGTCTGGTAGCCTGTAGTATTTCTCCTTTACTATTTGTTGCTTTAAAGTCAAATACATTTTTTGCAAACTCGTGTATAGCATAACGTCCCGGTGATGATCTACTCATACGTACGGTAACGGTCTTCTGTTTAAGTTCTGGGAAGGTGATAGCAATGCTAGCCTCGTGATGTACAGCATTTTCAAAGGAGATGCTGTACTCATTAGTTTGAGCGATACAAAAGGAGCTTAAGAGCAATGCAATAAGAAGTAATCTCATAAAGGAAAGTTTAGATTTTAAAAGTAAGAAACTAACGGCACTTCTATCCCTACAAAATGTCACATTGGTGAAGTATCTTTACCATATGTTACCAAAAAAATTACAGAAAAAACTAGATGCTCGAAAAGCTACGCAAGCACTACGAGTGCTCACGCCTCCAGCAAATCTCGTTGACTTCTCGTCAAATGATTATTTAGGATTTTCTAGTAATAGTAGCATCGCCCAGAAAATTACAGCACGCGCTCAGGCTATATTGCAAGAAGAGCAGCTCAGTGCAAATGGAGCCACAGGGAGCAGATTACTGTCTGGTAATCACAAGCTATACACTCGCACGGAGGAGATGCTAGCAGATTTTCACAAAGCAGATTCCGCACTTGTTTTTAATAGTGGGTATGATGCAAACGTGGGCTTCTTTCAGAGTGTGCCGCAGCGCGGGGATCTTATACTCTACGATGAGTATATACACGCTAGTATACGAGATGGCATACAGATGAGCCCAGCTAGAGGCTATAAGTTTAAGCATAACGATATTGCCAGTATAAAAAAGCTGGTCTCTAGATTGCGAGAGATGCATCACCTAGATGATCAAGAAGGTGCCATCGAGCTATACCTTGTGACTGAGTCTGTTTTTTCTATGGATGGTGATACGCCAGACCTTCTTCCTATTGCAAACATCTGTATGAAAAATGGCATACACCTCATTATAGATGAAGCGCACGCAACCGCTGTACTGGGGCCTCAAGGCGCCGGACTCGTACAAGAACTACATCTAGAAGATAAAGTTTTTGCACGCATTGTCACCTTTGGTAAAGGGATGGGCGCACACGGAGCGGCGATTTTAGGTAGTGAGGCTTTAAGGAGCTATCTGGTAAATTTTGCACGGTCTTTTATTTATACTACTGGGCTGCCTCCACATTCACTTGCCGTTATTTTAAGTGCTTATGAGCAATTATTAGAACGTACAAATGAGGATGCGCCAGAGGTTGTGAACTTGCGCAAACTTATAAATCATTTTAAGGCCGAAGTACAAAGATTAGCTTTAGGTGAGCTCTTTATAGATAGTGACTCTGCCATACATTGTGGTGTGATACGTGGTAATGATGCGGTAAAGACGCTTTCGCGAAAGCTAAAAGAAAACAACTTTAACGTCAAGCCTATTTTATCGCCCACAGTGCCTCAAGGTCAAGAGCGCCTGCGTATTTGTTTGCACGCATATAACAGTAAAGATGAAGTTACTGAACTTCTAGAATTAATAAAAAGCCAATTATAGCATTAAACAAGCTCAGTCATTAAAGAGCTTTGTTGAACTACAAAAGAATATAGGATGAAAGATAAACAAGCTACATATTTCATTACGGGGATTTCTACAGATGTAGGAAAGACAGTTGCTGCAGCCATTGTTACAGAGGCCTTACAGGCAGATTACTGGAAGCCAGTACAGGCTGGAGACCTTGATAATAGTGATACTCACAAAGTCAAGCGATTAGTTAAAAATGAAATATCGCAATATCACGATAACAGTTTTGCTTTACAGACGCCTATGAGTCCGCACGCGGCTGCTGCTATAGATAATGTAGCCGTTACCGTAGATAAAATAAAAAGACCAGAAACTACAAATTTACTTGTAATTGAGGGTGCAGGCGGCTTACTAGTCCCTATAAATGAAACCGAAACCATTGCAGATGTAATAAGGCCAACAGATAAAGTGATTGTAGTATCGCGTCATTACCTAGGAAGTATCAATCACACACTGATGACTATTGAATTACTCAAGGCACGTAATCTTGAGATAGGTGGTATCATATTTTCTGGAGATGAGCATCCTACCACAGAGTCTATAATTAAGAAAATGAGTGGTGCAACCGTAATAGGTCGTATTGATGAAGAGCCCTACTTTGATGAAAATGTTATTGCAGAGTATGCAGAGCGCTTTCGCGAAAGCGTAATAAACCTCTAGACTTTTTTTTAAAATCTTTTCTAACTAAGAAGGCTATTACCTTAACTAACTTTGCACTAAACTTATAATTGTGACTATACTAGAAAAAGACAGCAAGCACCTCTGGCATCCACTCACGCAGCATCAAACGGCTAGAAATCCTATTGTGATTACACGCGCAAAAGGGGCCGTGATGTATGATGATGCTGGTAATGAGTATATAGATGGTATTGCATCTTGGTATACCGCAATGTATGGTCACGGTAATGAGTACATCACTAGCGCGATGCATAAACAAATGCAGCAGTTGGATTTTGTAATGTTCAGCGGGTTTACGCATCCGCCAGCAGTTACCCTTGCCGAAAAGTTGGTAGAAATTTTACCAGGAAACCAAGAGAAGGTGTTTTTTAATGATAACGGCTCTACAGCAGTAGAGGCGGCTATCAAAATGTCACTACAGTATTATCATAACAAAGACGATAAGAGAGACACGCTTATCGCTTTTGAAGACGGTTTTCACGGCGATACCTTTGGGGCAATGAGCGCCTCGGGTTTGAGTTCGTATAACGGTCCTTTTGAAGATTTTTTACTTAAAGTAGAACGTATCCCAACTCCGCAAGATGATAACCTTGACGAAGTAATGGCTATGCTAGAGCGGATACTTGCATCAAATAAATGTGCAGCTTTTATTTTTGAGCCATTAGTACAAGGTGCTGCTGGGATGAAGTTCCACTCGGTTGCGGGTCTTGATGCGCTTGTAAAAAAATGCCGTGAGGCAAATGTACTCACCATTGCAGATGAGATTATGACCGGTTTTGGAAAAACGGGAACCGTCTTTGCTTGTGACCAGTTAGATAATAAGCCAGATATAATGTGTCTCAGTAAGGCACTTACTGCGGGAATGTTTCCGCTTAGTATCACGAGTTGTACTCAAGAAATCTTTGAAGGCTTTTTAAGTGAGGAAGTACATAAAGGATTTTTTCACGCACATACCTTTAGTGCGCATCCCGTAGGTTGCGCTGCGGCTATTGCAGGAATTGAAGTGCTGCAAACCGAAGAAATCACAAAAAGTAGAGAGCGTATTAACGATGCTCATACGGCATTTGCACAAACGGTAAAAGCACATCATAAAGTGAATAATGTGCGAGTAAAAGGTGTTGTAATCGCCATAGATCTTACTATAGAAATGGCACGCTATGGCAACCTACGTGACGAGCTCTACCAGTTTTTTATGCAACGAGGTGTAGCACTTAGGCCGCTAGGTAATACCATTTATGTGCTACCGCCTTATGTAATTACAGATGAAGAGCTGGCCAAAGTGTATAGCGCAATACAAGAAGCGCTAGATCATTTTTAGTTATCTTCTAGCAGTAGTGGCGCTAGGTCAATCACTTGGTCACTGTCATCTATAGTGACATTATAAACCTCATACACTTTCTCATCATCCTCACCACTAGTGATGATATGTATGACGCCAGTTCCGTTAGGGCCTTTTATGGGTGTTGTCGCATTAGTTCTTTTTTCTCCATTATTAAAAGAGATATTAAAACTCCCAAAACCGTCACTTTCTATGGGTTCTCCTAGTACAGCAATCACTTCTTGGTTAGATTGTACTTGAGCCAGTGCCTCATCACTTCCAGAAGCTGTTTTGATTTTATTTGCAAAAGCAAATACGCCACCTACTATTAATATGACTCCTATTACGACTATAGAGAGGCATCCTCCTACGGGTACAGCCCATTTCCAGTTGCGTTTCCACCAGCTAGGCTTCTCTATAAGTTCATTTTGATTATCCATTGTGATTGATTTTTAGATAGGTAACAGTTGTGAGGTAAAAGTTACACTTCTTTTTAAGAAAACTCAAAAATAGATGGGGTACGCTTTCGCGAAATTGTACTTTTGTAAATCCAATTTTAAACAAACTTATACTTTGAAAACTCCTATAGCTATAACCGGTCTAGGTTCTATCTCTCCATTAGGTTCAAATGCTGAAGAGCAGTGGAACGCATACCAAGAAACAACTACAAAAATTGCTTGGGAAGAAGAGCTAGAAGCATTTACTGCAAGGTTAACACCAGAGGGCCAAAAAGCTATTCAGGCTATACGTCGAGAAGATAAAAACTATTTAAGAATTGATCCATCTGTACTATATGCTCTTTATGCAGGTAGAATTGCTGTAGCGCAAGCAGGCTGGAAAGATGGAGATTTTGGTATAAACGTAGGTTCTTCAAGAGGTGCAACACAACTTTTTGAAAAGTTTTTTGAAACGTATAAAGAACGAAACATCGTTCCTACACAGGCATCACCATCTACTACGCTAGGTAATATTTCATCTTGGCTAGCAAACGATTTAAAGTCTACTGGACCAGACATATCGCACTCTATAACGTGTAGTACTGCTTTACACGCTTTATTAAATGGCGTGGCTTGGTTACAATCTGGAATGGCAAAAAAATTCTTAGTAGGAGGTTCTGAGGCGGCTCTTACACCGTTTACCATTGCACAAATAAGAGCAATGAAACTCACACCTACAGAAGAGGGTACGAGTGCATATCCTAATATGGCACTTAACCTCTTTAAAAAGAAAAACACAATGGTGCTAGGAGAAGCTGCAGCAGTAGCTTGTCTTGAGTTAGGAAAAAAGAAAAATGCACTTGCTTATGTAACTGCAGTAGGATATGCTACAGAGATGCTAGACCACGCGGTGTCTATATCTGACGAGGGTCTTTGCTTCCAGAAATCTATGAAAATGGCACTGGGCAAAACAGATCTTTCTGAGATAGATGCTATTGTAATGCACGCACCAGGTACACTTAAGGGCGATACCTCTGAGATGGGCGCTGTTAAAGCCGTTTTTGGTGAAGAGCTGCCTATGCTTACTACAAACAAGTGGAAAATAGGCCACACCTTTGGCGCAAGTGGTTTGTTAAGTTTAGAGCTCGCTATAAATATGCTGCAAGAGCAACGTTTTATAGGTGTTCCATACCTCAAGGATAAAACAAAAGATCAAGCTCTTAACAAGATTCTTGTAAACGCTGTAGGTTTTGGAGGTAATGCCGTGAGTATTATCGTAGAGAAAGCTTAGGGTAGTATCACGCTTTCGCGAAAGCGTACCAAAAGAACTTTTAACACATAAAATTATACCAGTACTGGCTACATTTTTTTAAAAACTTAGTAATAGCCATTTACTTGCTTAAGACTATTTCATATTTTTACGTTATGACAGAAATAAGACACAACTGGACCAAAGAGGAAATACTCGCTATTTATAATAAACCTATGATGACGCTTTTATATGAAGCGGCAACTACCCATCGCGAGCATCACGATCCAAATACGGTACAAGTTTCTACCCTTTTATCTATAAAAACTGGTGGATGTCCAGAAGACTGTGGGTACTGCCCGCAAGCGGCAAGATACCATACAGATATAGAAGGTAATGACCTTATGTCTGTACAACAAGTAAAAGCACAGGCACTGCGCGCAAAGGCGTCTGGAAGTTCACGCGTATGTATGGGAGCAGCCTGGCGTAATGTAAAAGACGGACCAGAATTTGATAACGTACTAGAGATGGTACGTACCATAAACAAGCTAGATATGGAAGTGTGCTGTACCTTAGGTATGGTGACAGAAAACCAAGCAGAGCGTCTAGCAGAAGCTGGATTATATGCATACAATCACAACCTTGACACCTCAGAAGATTATTATAAAGATGTCATTTCTACGAGAGCTTTTGAAGATCGTCTAGATACGATTTCTAACGTGCGTAAAACTAATGTGACCGTATGTTCTGGAGGAATCATAGGTATGGGAGAAGCAGTAGAAGATAGAGCAGGAATGCTTGCAGCACTTGCAAAGCTTGACCCACAGCCAGAGTCTACACCTATTAATGCACTTGTGGCAGTACCAGGTACACCTATGGAAGATATAGATCCTATATCTATCTGGGAGATGATACGTATGGTTGCAACTACAAGAATAGTATTACCACAAACGCAGGTGAGACTATCTGCAGGAAGAACAGAGATGAGTAGAGAAGGACAGGCTATGTGCTTCTTTGCAGGAGCAAACTCCATCTTTGCTGGTGATAAACTACTTACTACACCTAATCCAGATGTAAATGAGGATATGAAAATGTTTGATCTATTAGGTCTTACTCCTCAAAAGCCTTTTGTTAAAAAAGCACAACCAGAATCTGTAGAAGCAGTAGATTCTAAGTTTGAATCACTTGGAGAAAAACCAAAATGGTCACGCCCAGGACACAAAATAGAGCGCAACGAAGAGGCAAAACTTGCCGGAAAAGCGCTTAAGTAGGCAGAACCATATTTGAAGTAATATCGTAGATATACGCGAGAGTATACCACAAAACACTAACTCCCTTCTGGGAGTTAGTGTTTTGTGGTACTATAGCTTTACATAATTTAAGGTCATCTTATATGCAGTTACAAGAAATCACAAGAGTACATACTATAACCAAAAAGGAATTTTTACGTGATTACGTAAAGCCGCAAAAACCCGTGGTTATAGAGCACCTTATAGATGACTGGAAGGCTTATGATAAATGGAACCTCGCCTATATAAAAGATATAGCTGGAGATAAGGAGGTGCCGCTCTATGATGATAGACCCGTAAAACACGACGAGGGTTTTAACCAGGCGCACGCTACAATGAGTATGAGTGCATATGTAGACTTACTCAAAAAGGAGCCTACTAACTATCGCATTTTTCTGTATAACTTAATGAAAGAAGTTCCTTCATTAAAAGAAGATTTTAAGTTTCCAAAAATAGGTTTAAGGTTACTCAAGCAAATACCTATGCTGTTTTTTGGTGGAGAGGGGAGCAAAGTCTTTATGCATCACGATATAGACTGGGCAAATATCTTACACTTTCACTTTGAGGGTAAAAAGCAATGTGTGTTATTTCCTCCTAGTGAGACGCCACATCTTTACAAAGTACCTTACTCTCTCATCACCCGCGAGGATATCAACTTTGATGATCCAGATTATGATAAGTTTCCAAATCTTAAAAAGGCAAAAGGTTTCATTTGCCATCTTAATCACGGCGAGACGTTGTATATGCCAGAAGGATACTGGCACTATATGAAATATGAAACTCCTGGATTTAGTATGAGTTTACGTGCGCTTCCGCGAAAAATGTCTAACCTCAGGAAAGCACTATACAATGTGTTCTATATGCGTCACTATGATAACTTTATGAGGCGCCGAAAAGGACAGGTGTGGATAGATGAAAAAAATGAGCGTGCAATGAACAACTAAAAGTGGTGTTGTATCTCTTTATAAATGGCTGTGCGTCATACTAAATCTTAAAATAACACTAACATATTACAATGACTTAACATTGAAAGTGTTTTTTGTCTATTATAACAGCTATTATATCGATAATTTTTCATTTTTTCAAGCTAAGTTGTATTGGGAATAATGTTTTTTTGATATTTGCTTCATACCCAACCCCTAGAATACCCTATAATGAAAAGAGTCCTCTTAATAGATGACGACAAAGCTGTAAATTTTTTTAATGAACGAGTTGTTGTAGGCCACTCGGAATTTGAACACGTCAAAACAGTACAGAGCGGAAAAGATGGTTTGTTATTTTTAGATCAAGTTGTATCTGGAGAAGAAGTCAAGCCAGACATCATATTTTTAGATATTAATATGCCCGCTATGAATGGCTGGGAGTTTCTAGATCACTATGAGCAACTCAATGCTGATTTTAGAAGCGACATTCAAGTTATTATCCTTTCTAGTTCATCAAATCCAGAGCACGTCAAGAAATCTATAGTAAATTATAAAGTGAGAGATTTCATAAATAAGCCACTTTCTTTTAACATACTCGACGGTGTTTTGAAAACCGTAAATGACACTTCTTTTAGGTCACAAGAAATAAATAAACTCAACTTTGAAGTATAAAGCCTTATTAATAGACGACAGTAAGCCTGTTTCATATTTTAACAAAGTTGTATTAGAGAGATCAAATAAATTTTCTTCGATAGAATTAGCTAGTAATGGACTAGAAGCTATCAGCATACTTGATAGCGGTTATACTGCAGATGTGATTTTTTTAGATATTAATATGCCTGTGATGAACGGCTGGCAATTTTTAGAACATTACCAGCAAAGAGTATTAAACCAAACACCTATAATCTTACTGCTTGCAACAATGCCTAGACAAGCAGAACAAGATAAACTTGCAAGCTATCCTTTTGTAAAAGGTGTTAAGAAAAAAATGTTATCTCAAGAGATGCTAGAAGAGGTAATTGATCATATGATTTTAGTTTAAATATTCTGTAATGTCACGGTATAACAAGTTATTATTCTTACTATTTATTTTTGTAAGCGCGCTAAGTTTTGGTCAGACTAGAGCAAAGATTGCGGGTGTTGTAACAGATAGTTATGGTGTTCTTCCTGGGGCACTTGTGTCTATAGAAGGCTACAATAAATCTACAAAAACAGACATTGATGGCGCATTTTCTTTTGAAGTAGATGAAGGAGAATACATTCTATCTGCAAGTTTTGTAATGTATAACGTGCAGTACAGTACTGTGGTCGTAAAGGCGGGAGAAACAAAGGAGATAAATTTTAAACTTGAAACCGGTTTTTCGGCAGATGAGCCTATTTCTCTCGGTACTAGATCAGACCCAGTCTCTTCATTTCAGAACACAGCCTCTGTAGATATTATTTCGCCTCAGCAAATTACAAACTCTTCTCAAATAGAGTTAAGTCAAATTTTACATTATCTAGCACCATCTTTTCATTCAACACATCAAACCATAGCAGATGGTACAGATCATATAGATCCTGCAACTTTAAGGGGGCTAGGCACAGATCAAGTACTTGTTTTAATAAACGGTAAGAGGAGACATAATAGCTCACTACTTAATGTAAATGGTACGATAGGTCGAGGTGCTGTGGGAACAGATTTTAATGCCATACCAGTAAGTGCTATTGAAAGAGTAGAGATCCTTAGAGACGGAGCTACCTCACAATATGGATCTGATGCTATTGCTGGAGTAATCAATATCGTATTAAAGAAACAGACTAATGCTATCACACTTGATAATTTGGTGAAAATTAATCAAGAGGGCGATGGTCTTACTCAGTTTGCGGGAGCAAATTTTGGGATGAAAATAGGTGAAGAAGGCTTTTTGAACCTAACAGGGGAGTACCGAAAAAGAGAGGCTACAAACCGAGCAGGTAATTATACAGGTAGTGTCTATGTAGATAACCCAGAAGAAGATGCTAACCTCATTGAACAGAATGATTTTTATAATCAAACAGGTTATTCAGACAGGCAGGTAATGCAAATAGGAAATGCAGAGACCCAAAATCTTGCAATCCATTTTAATGGTGAGATTAAAGTGTCAGACAGTGCTCAGGTATATCTTAATGGAGGAAGAAATTATAGAGAAGGTAAAAGTGCTGGTTTTTATAGATTTCCAAAAGATGAGGATCGTGTAATAACAGATTTATTTCCTAATGGATTTTCACCTCAAATACTTACAGATATTCAAGATGATGCGGTTACATTAGGTATCAAAGGAGTGAAGCGTGAGTGGACTATAGACTTTAGCCATTCTATAGGCAAAAACTCTCTAGATTATACGGTAAATAATTCAAACAATGCATCAATGGGGGTAGCATCACCCACTACTTTTTATGCTGGAGGCTTTTTATACAGTCAGAATACATCAAACATTGATCTTTCTAAATCTTTTGACTGGCGTTCTGGACTTAACTTTTCCTTTGGAGCAGAGCTTCGAGTAGAAAATTACCAGATAGGAGCGGGAGAAGAAGCCTCATATATAGATGGAGGTAGCGTTTTTATAAATCAAGACGGAGAAGAAATACCGCGAATAGCAGGAG
The DNA here is from genome assembly GCF_947496725.1 of uncultured Dokdonia sp. GTDB lineage: Bacteria > Bacteroidota > Bacteroidia > Flavobacteriales > Flavobacteriaceae > Dokdonia. The sequence continues at coordinate 150,620 of NZ_CANMDS010000002.1, read as the reverse complement.
CGCAGGTTTTCCCAGGAATTCAACCAGACAATGAGCTCAATAAATTTAGAACTAATAGTTCTTTTTATGTAGACGTAGAGGCAAATGTGACAGACCAGTGGTTAGTACAAGGAGCAGCAAGAAATGAAAATTATAACAACTTCGGGAATCAAATTATATGGAAACTAGCCTCACGTTATAAGGTATATGAAAACACAAGTATAAGAGGTGGTGTTGCTACAGGCTTTAGAGCCCCATCGCTACATCAAGTGTTTTTTCAAAATATAAGTACTCAGTTTATAGATGGTGATATTGTACAAGTGGGTACGTTTAATAACGAGAGTGCACTTACTGCCCAAGCTTTTAACGTAGATAAATTAAGACCAGAGCTGTCTAATCACTACAGTGCTGGTTTAAGTAGTAAGATAAATGCAAACCTTTCTGTATCTCTGGACTACTATTATATTTCTATAAAAGATAGAATTGTTCTTTCTGGTAGAATTGCAGAGGGTTATGAGAATATTCTTGATCCTTTTGGAGTAGGAGCAGCTCAGTTCTTTACAAATGCTATAGACACAAAAACATCAGGTTTTGATGCCTCTGTAGTATTTAAAAAATCTCTAGGGTTAGGTAATATAGAAAGTTCTCTAGGCTTCAACGTAAACAATACTAAAGTAGGGAGCGACATTAGAGTTCCAGAGGCTTTTGAGGGAGCAGAGGAGGTGATTTTTAATAGAGAAGAGATAGGAAGGTTAGAAAAAGGGCAGCCTAGCTATAAACTTAGTTTTAGAAATTTTTATGACATCCAAAAATTTAGAATACAACTTAATAACACACTATTCGGACCGGTAGAATATTTTCATCCAGAAGATGCAAATCCAGAAAACTGGGTTGTAAATGACTTCACGGGCACCATAGAGTCTAGAGATCAAAAATTTTCTCCCAAGATAATTACAGATCTATCTGTCGACTATCAGTTTAGTTCAAGGGTGAGAGCTGCTATAGGTGGCAACAATATCTTAAATGTGTATCCAGATAAACATACACACTCTTCAAATACTGGTAATGGTAATTTTGTTTATAGTAGAAGGGTTGGCCAGTTTGGGGTACAAGGAGCAAACTATTTTGTAAAGGTAGCTATCAAGCTGTAGTGACTTATGATGAGAGGAGGTAGTTTTCTAAAATCAGTAATAATCATCTTCTTTCTAGGGGCACTAGCCTCTATGAGTGCACAGCAAAATACCAGTCAAGTCTCAAGGGTACAAAGAGCTATTTATATATTTAATATTGCGCAGCAAGTAAGTTGGCCAGAGCAGCTAGATGAGCGTTTTAAAATAGGCGTATTAGGACCAGATAGAACTCTTATAGATCTTAGGGCTATGGCTCAAAAAAGAAAAATACAAGAGAGGCAAGTCTCTGTGTCAAACTTTTTATCCATTAAAGATATTCAAGATGTAGACGTACTTTATGTAAATAGAAAGTACAACTACCAGATGCCCTATATCTTACAGTCCCTGGAAAATAAAGGGATTCTAGTTATTGCAGAAGATTACCTGTTTAACTCTTCTATGATTAATATTGTAAGCGTGGGTGATACCTTTAGACACCAGCTTAACGAAGGTTTGTTAAACAAGAACGATTTTATAATTGCTCCTTCCTTACAGTCTTATGCGATTGCTAGTTCAGAAAAGTGGCAAGCGCTATTTCAAGAAGCACAAGATTCTCTTCAAGCGGTTCTCAAAAATGCTAAGCAAAAGGACGAACTTATAAATCGTCAAGAGCAAGAGCTAGTGAGCCAAAATGAGATTATAGACACAATACAAGAGATTGTAAAATATAAAGATAGCTCCATACAAGAATTACAAGAGACAGATAAGCAACAAAAGAAAACCATTGAGAAAACTCAGGAGATTACCGAAGAGCTTGAAGATAAAGTTAAAAACCAACTTATAGAGTTAGACGAGCAGCAAGTTACTTTAAGAAATAGTGCAAAAGAAATTGAGACTAGGCAAGACAGCATTGAGGTTCAGAAAGTAAATATAAGTGATCAAAAAAAGGTGTTACTCGAGCAATCTTCAGAGTTAGATCTAAGAGCCACCATAAACTGGCTCTTAACGGGTATAGCACTATTATTTCTTATTGCTGGTTTTGTACTCTACAAGAATTACCGCACAAAAAAGAAACTTATAGAGCAACTCACCATACAGAATACAACCATACTTGAGCAAAAAGAAGAACTGAGTCAAAAAAACGAAGACCTAGAACAATTTGCATACATAGCCAGTCACGATTTACAAGAACCTCTTAATACTATTTCAAGCTTCATAGGCCTCATAAGAGGAGATTATGGAGAACAGTTTGATGAGGTGGGTCTACAGAGTCTAGAATTTATAGAAGAAGCAAGTGATCGTATGGCTAAGCTTATAAATATGCTTCTTGAGTATTCTAGAATAGGTAAAACAAGAGTTTTTACTCAGGTTGACACTCATAAAGTACTGCAAGATTTAGAGAAAGACATTACATCACTTGTAACACGCACAGGTGCCACTATAAATTATACACAACTGCCAGTGGTATCTGGTTCTGAAGTAGAGCTGCGCTTGTTGTTCCAAAACTTAATTACAAATGCACTCAAGTTTTGCCCAGAAGACAAGCGCCCCATTCTCAATATAAGCACAACAAAAGTGAGTAATGTAGATAACCCATCACAAGGTATGTGGCAGTTTTCTTTTTCAGATAATGGTATCGGTATACATCAAGCACATCAAGATCGCATTTTCTCCATCTTTCAGCGACTACATACTAATGATGAGTATGAGGGAACCGGTATTGGTCTTGCACACTGTAAAAAGATTGTAAGTATCCATAAGGGAAGCATTTGGCTAGACTCAGAGCTTGGTAAAGGGACCACCTTTTACTTCACAATACCCTACGGTATATAATTAGGGTTAGATTACGCTTTCGCGAAAGCGTAACAACAAGCAACACAAACTACATTTAAAACTTGCTACCAGTAATTTACTTAAATTGCTGTGCACTAGATGTTGTTTTAAAACTAAAGCCTAAATGATGGAACTCACGTCAACCTATTGGAATAATCGCTATGCCGATGGAAGTACAGGTTGGGACCTAAAAGAGGTCTCTCCACCTATCAAAGCCTACCTCGATCAATTAGAAAATAAGGAGCTTAAAATTTTAATCCCTGGTGGCGGTTATAGCTATGAGGCCCAGTACTGCTGGGAGCAGGGGTTTAAAAATGTGTATGTAGTAGACTTTTCTCAACTAGCATTAGAAAATTTGAAACAGCGAGTGCCAGATTTTCCTAGTTCGCAACTCATACAAGAAGATTTCTTTACGTATGACGGTCAGTTTGATGTAATCCTAGAGCAAACGTTTTTCTGCGCATTGCAGCCAGATTTGAGGCCTGCTTATGTTGCACATATGCATACATTGCTTAGAGCTAAAGGGAAGCTGGTAGGTTTACTTTTTAATTTCCCTCTTACTGAGAAAGGACCACCATACGGAGGAAGCACTACAGAATATGAAAGCTTGTTTTCAGAACACTTTGACATTCAAAAAATGGAGACTGCCTATAACTCAGTAGCTGCTCGTGCAGGTAAGGAGTTATTTATCAAAATGGTAAAAAAGTAAACTAGTAAATACCACAACACAATGATTGTACAACTCGCCGAAGGAACTATTAAAACTAAATATGGCACCTATAAAGAGATACTCTTTTATGACGGTATCAAGGAGTCTCACGCGCTAGTGATGGGAGATATTTCGGGAGAAGAAGATGTGCTCTGTAGGGTGCATTCATCGTGCATTTTTGCTCACCATTTTAATAGTATAGAGTGTGATTGCCGTGAGCAAATGGGAATATCCCAGCAACTTATAGAACGAGCAGGAAAGGGCATTGTAATCTGGCTAGAGCAAGAGGGAAAAGGAAATGGTCATTATGCACTCCTTAATACATTACCGCTCAAAAAACAAGGTATGCCTCAAGCAGATGCGTACGAGGCCGTAGGTTTTCATAAAGACAATAGAGACTTTTCGGCAGCAGCAAAGATTTTGAAGCATCTAGAGGTAAATTCCATCACGATGATTACGGGTAATGAAAAGAAAACCAAAACACTCACAGATCTCGGCATACGTGTAACTGGTATTCAACCTACGGAGTTGTAATGTGAGTACGCTTTCGCGAAAGCGTGATTTTAAAACAATACCGGTATCACATAATACGCCAGTGCAAACAGCAACCCTACAGAGATGAGATTTAAAACCACACCCACACGGGCCATCTGATCTACGCGCACGTGACCACTTGCAAATACAATCGCATTAGGCGGTGTAGCCATAGGGAGCATAAAAGCACAACTAGAAGCAAGGGTTACGGGAATGACCATTTGTAGCATAGGCACATCCATCCCGATGGCAATACCTACCACAAGAGGTACGAGTATGGTCACGAGGGCTACATTACTCATTAACTCGGTCATAAAGAGCATTAAGAAAATAAGCACGGCAGTCACCACCCACATACTCCAGTCTTCCTGCTGTGATATGTAGGAACCTATCATATCTATAAAACCAGATTGTGCTAGTCCGGAGGCAAGTGCGAGACCGCCGCCAAAGAGAATGAGAATCCCCCAAGGTAATCGCGAAGTATCTTCCCAATTGAGCGGAAAAGAACCTTTCTTGTAATCAATAGGTACAATAAACATAAGTAGTGCGGCAATGACAGAAATGGTCGTGTCTGTTAGGGTAATATCTGGTAGCAGGTTGTTTAAATACGAGCGCAACATCCACGAGATTGCTGTAATGAGGAATATGGCAAGCACTACTTTCTCACCCTTTGAGATAGGACCTAGTTTATCAAGTTCGGTTTGTATAATATTTGCAGACTTACCTATGGTGCCTAAACCGTTGCGATAAAAGACGCGGGTAATCATAAAGTAGGTAATAGTCATCAATAAGATAGAAAAGGGAACACCCATTTTCATCCATTGAAAAAAGCCTATATCTACATTATAACTTTCATTTAAAAAGGCAAGCATTACAGAGTTAGGTGGTGTGCCTATCAAGGTCGCCATCCCACCTATATTTGCGCCAAAGGCGATACCTAGCATAATACTAAGTGCAAAGTTGCGGTCGTTTTTTGTAAATCCATCTTCGTCATCTATGAGAAGCTGTATAACAGATACAGCTATAGGGAGCATCACTACCGTACTTGCTGTGTTTGAAATCCACATACTCATAAGGCCAGTGGCAATCATAAAACCTAAGATGATACCGTTTGCCTTTGTGCCTGTGATTTTAAGAATTGATAACGCAATGCGCTTGTGTAGCTGTACTTTTTCTAGTGCTAGCGCGATGACAAATCCTCCAAAAAACAGATACACAATAGGGTTTGCATAGTTGCTTGCAACTTCTTTTATAGTACCTATACCAAGTAGTGGAAATAGTGCTAACGGGATTAACGCCGTCACAGAAATAGAAACAGCTTCTGTAATCCACCAGATAATCATCCATACGGCAATGGCAACCACTCTATCTATCGCTGGGTTGATAATATCAAAAGGTAATGCCAGTATGAGAATGCAAAGTAACGGGCCTGTGATAAAACCTATTTTTCGCGAAAGCGTAAATTCTTTCATAGCCCTAAAAATAGGTAAAAAAGAAAACTACCTACCTTTTAAAAATAGCGCAAGTCTTATTTTCCAATACGGCATCTCCTCCTTGAAGTATTCATAAAAAGATTTGAGCTTATCTGGATCTGCTACTTTCAAGATAGCGTCGTGTACTTGCTTGACCTCTACAGGCTGTATAAACTGGTAAAAGTCTATCTCCATACCCTCTTCGTGCAGCTTTATGAGGTGATTGTAAACAGAGCCTATGGTGAGTTTGCGAGTCTCTGCAATTTCTTCAAGTGAGAGACCTTGCTGGATGAGGTTTTTAGTCTCGAGATACGTTTTGCTACCGCTTTTAGGTTTTGGTTTTTTGAGGTGTTCTTTGATGAGTTTTAAAAAGTCGGCGCCATATTTTTCCATTTTGGCTTGCCCTACACCTTGTATGTCTAAAAACTGTTTTTGAGTCACAGGCTCTTGGTCTTCCATATCTTTAAGAGACGCATCTGAGAATACAATATAAGCCGCAACATTTGCCTCTCTAGCTAGTTCGGCTCTTAGCTCTCGTAGTTTTTCAAAAAGAGAACCTTTTGGTTTTTTAGGCTTACGTTCTTTAGTAATCGGTTTGGCTTTTTCCTTACTAGGTTTTGCGAGTTGTATCTTTTTACCGTCGTATAAAACTTCTTTAGAAAGCGGTGTGAGGAGAAGTCTTCCGCTTTCGCGAAAGCGTATTTCTAACAATCCTTGATTAATCATTTGTATCACATACTGCTGAAGATCTCGCCAAGAGACATCCTTTGCAGCGCCATAAGTTTTGATATTTTGGTACCCTTTGTCATACACCTGTGCGTTTTGAGAACCTCGTAGCACATCTATTACAGTACCCATAGCTTCTTTTTGCTGCATACGGGCCACACCAGAAAGTACTTTTTGGGTAAGTACGGTGCCATCAAAATATGCGGGGGCATTTTTACAAATGTCACAGTTTCCACAGTCTTGCGATAAGAACTCCCCAAAGTAATTTATGAGGACTTTACGCCTACAGCTTAGTGCCTCTGCATATTGCTGCATACGGTCAAGCTTTGCCATCTGGTAGTCGGCATTTTTTGCTCCGTCTATAAACTGGCGTAGCTGCATCGTGTCTGCATAGCTATAAAAAAGTACCGTGTGTGACGGTAATCCATCACGGCCGGCTCTACCTATCTCTTGATAATATCCTTCAAGGTTTTTAGGCATATTATAGTGTATCACCCAGCGCACATTACTCTTGTCAATACCCATCCCAAAGGCAATAGTCGCACAAATTATAGGTGTGGTATCGTTTATAAAATCTTCTTGCACTTTTGAGCGTTGCTCTGCACTCATACCTGCGTGGTAGGCGGCAGCGTTGTGCCCGTTGCTCTTAAGTTTGGCCGCGAGATTTTCTGTGCTTTTTCTTGATAGACAGTAAATGATACCACTCTCAAAAGGGTGATCTTCTAGAAAGTCTAGTATTTGCTCGTTTCTTTTTTGACCTGGTCGCACGTCCAGATAGAGGTTTGGTCTGTCAAAAGAGGAGATGTATTTTTTTGCTTGTGGGATACTAAGTTGTTGTGCAATGTCATCTTGCGTAGACCTATCTGCAGTTGCCGTGAGTGCTACAAGTGGTGTTTCTGGATAACGTCTTTTTAAATAACCTAATTGTGTGTAAGCGGGTCTAAAGTCGTGTCCCCAAGATGAGATACAGTGCGCCTCATCTATGGCAATGAGTGATATCTTTATTGTAGAAAGTACGGGATCTAATAGTTGCAAACTCTCTGGAGCCACATAAATAAGATCTAGCGCATTGTGCTGTAGGTCTGACAGTACCTTTTGCGTCTCTTCTGGTGGTTGTGTACTGTTATAATAGGCTGCCTTAATACCATTTGCTCGCAAAGCATCTACCTGATCTTTCATTAAAGCAATAAGCGGTGAGATCACGAGGGCAACCCCGTCAAGCGCCAGAGCTGGCAGTTGAAAACACATAGATTTACCACCACCCGTAGGCATTATGACTAGTGCATCTTGCCCATTACAAATGGACTCAATAATCTCTTGCTGGTTAGGGCGGAAATTATCATAACCAAAGTGAGTTTTGAGTAATTTATGTAAATCTTGTTGTGTGGGTAGTGCAGAATTTGTCATTGCGACAAAGGTACTCAATGTATGATTTTAATATTCCTATTTTATGATGGAGACTTAAGTTACAACCAGACATATAAATAAAATTGATGACGCATATATCTGACTGTAAACTAAGTGATAAGCTACTAGTTATTTTTACTAAGCATTAACAACTCATTGCACACAATCTCTGTTGTGTACCTTTTTATACCATCTTTATCTTCCCAAGAGCGGTTAGTAAGTTTTCCTTCTATAGCAATTTCTTGTCCTTTTTGTACATAGCTCTCTAACACTTTTACAAGGCCACCACGTACTACGATGTTGTGCCAGTAGGTGCGCTCTATCTTTTGTCCATTCTTGTCTTTATAAGAATCATCTGTAGCCATTGAGAAGTTGGCAATTTTGTTTCCGTCTGGAAAAGTTGTGATTTGTGGGTCTTGACCTAAACGTCCAATAAGTTGTACTTTGTTGCGTAATGCATTCATAATAAAATTGTTTTCTTGAGCAGGTTAAGCCTGCCAAATTAGTTTCAGTTCTTTCTTGAGTCACTCCCAAGAAAATCATCGTTCTTGTGAACAGTGCAAATATGAAACATAAAACAATCTCCATACGAAAGGTAAACGCTTACTTACGTTTATAGTCGCTTGTAAATGGTTGTAAGCATTTGTAAATGAATAAATTTCCTATCAACTTGTAAGGTAATTTGCTTATAATCAATTTTATAGGTTAATTATTAAGTCTGTTTTATACATTTTGTGAGTATGCTATGATAGGTGATGCAATAATAAAGCAAGAAGCTTTTCTGTCTTATACGGTTTTAAAATACTATCATTTATACCGTGTTTGCCTAGCTCATTACATCCATTATTATAGTTTGTTGCAGTTAATGCTATAATAGGTGTAGTGGTATTAAATTCTCTTATGGCTACACTCGCATCTATACCATTCATCACTGGCATATTTATATCCATAAGTATAAAGTCATACGTATTTTCTTGTACCATAGATACAGCCTCTAGGCCGTTACTAGCCGTATTGTTTTCAATACTATATTGCTCGAGAACTTTTTTGGTAACTACTTGATTGATCTTATTATCATCTACAATAAGTATTTTTTTACCTTTAAGCTTATCATAACCTGAGATTTCAAATGGAGCTTCTACGTGTTCTTCACTCCCGGTCTCAAGATCTATTTCAAAGTAAAAATTTGAACCCTTGTTGGGGCTACTTTCTAATGAGAGTTTACTTCCTAGTATTTTTAAAATCTTATTTACAATAGGTAATCCTAGGCCTGTTCCTTCTTGTGTAGGTAAGTTTTCTACTTGGGCAAATTCATTAAAAATGTTTGCTTGTTCTTCTTCTGGTATACCTTGACCGGTATCTTTTACTTCAAATAATATGCTGTGTACTTTACCTACTTGCTTGATAAGGGTAGCCTTAATAGTTATGTTTCCATCTTCTGTAAACTTGCTCGCATTACTCATTAAGTTCATAAGCACTTGTGATATCTTGGTTTTATCACCGTACAATGTGTTAGGAATCTCTGGAGCGATAATGCTATGAAAACTATTGTTATTCTTCTTATTAATAAACTCTAGATTTTGCCCTATGTGATGTATTAATCTGTCTAAGCTAAAATTTGACATCTGTATGCGCTCACCTTCCTTAGAGTCATATTTATTTAAACTCAGTATGTCATTTACCAAAGCCAGTAAATAATCTGCCGAAAATTTTAAGGACTTGAGATCATCTTTATGCGATTTAAGTGCAGGATCTTCTAAAAAAACAGAGGATAGGCCAATGATTCCATACAGGGGTGTTCTCAACTCGTGGCTTATAGTAGATAGAAATTTAGTGTTACTACTTGCTAGTTTTTGAGACTTCTTCTTTGCTTTAAGATATTGTCTGTTTTTTGCTCTCAGGTTTCGTAACAGCTTGTTTCTTTTTGTTCTTCCATATAATAGGGAACCTATTAGAATAAGTAAGATTACCCCTATTGCAAGTGCAGTATTAAGTAATAAATTATTTTTCTGAGCCATCTGGGTGGCTAAGTCATTTTCTAACTCTGATGCTCTTAGTTCTTGTTTGTATTTGTTGAGATTAAAACGCGAAGTAGCATTTTTTTCTTGTTTAATTTTATTGGCTTCATATCGCTTTTCAACTAAGGCGTCATATACCTTACGCACCTCGTTAATCTCTTTGTACCTGCCCAGTGACTCATACGCCTGCATCAGGTTTTTATAATTATCAATTTTATAATTGTCATCTTGCTTATCACCGCCTATTTCGATAGACTTTGTAATTGATTTTACTGCCTCAAGAGGTTTGTCTTTAAGCAGGTAAATACCTCCTTGTACATAATAGATGGTGCTTTCAAAGTTTTGCCTTCTACCATTAAAGTTATGTAGTTCTATTAAAGCCTTTGCCTTGTCAAGATAAACTTGAGCATTTTCAGGATCATCCATAGTCACATACAGCTCAGCAAGGTTGTTATTTGCTATAAAATGAACCATCGTTTTATCCTTGATGTCGTTGCTAGGCTCTAACGATTTTTCAAAGTAGCCAATTGCTTTTTTTGGATCTTGGTCAAAAAATGTGTTACCTAAGTTTAAGTATGCGGTAACAATCCCATATGTGTCATTTGTGCGTTTACTTTCTTCAAGACTTTTAGTAAAGAGCTCTTCGGCTCCGTGCGTGTTGTCTACTTGTATAAAAGCATTGCCTAAAGCACTTCTTAGCCGTGCAGCCAGTGCATTTTCTTCTAAGCGTTGGGCATTTTTAATAAGGTAAGGAACAGTCTCAATTATTTTTTCATAACTAGATTCATTAAATAGCTCTAGAACGAGAGGTAAATATGAGTTGATCTCTTCTTTTGTAAGCTCTTTTTCTTGAAGCATTAAGATATCTTCTTGCGAGAATATGTCTTGACCAAAAGAAATAGATGGCTGTAGAAAAATGAAAAATGCGAAAAGTAAAATGGTTAGTCTTAGCATATTTTATGATTTGGGACTTTGAATGTAGTTATTGCCATTTTTGTGTAATCAAAACATACGTAATTGATTGATTTTAGGATTTATATCTTGAAAATACTACATTTTATCGATAAAACATACGTTTTTGTAATTTTCCAATAATTTTTGCAAATATCTCAATCTCAGTAATTTGGTTATTTGTCTTTTTTTGTGTGAGAATGTATTGTTGTTATTTAGTAACTAGACTAATGTTGCGATAGTGATTACGCTTTCGCGAAAGCGTAAAAAATCCTTTCTGTATTAAGAAATTCCTCCATATCTTTTATCTGTAATTAGAAAGCTTATGAGTAACTATCACATTAAGGGCTTAGAAGAGTATTTTCAAGTCTACCGAAAGTCTGTAAATACACCTGAAAAATTTTGGGAAGAAATAGCCGAAGAGAACTTTGTCTGGAGAAAAAAGTGGAATAGTGTCTTGCAGTGGGATTTTACAAAGCCAGAGATAAAGTGGTTTGAAGGGGCACAACTCAACATCACAGAAAACTGTATAGATAGGCACCTGTATACTAAGGCAGATCAAACGGCTATCGTTTTTGAGCCTAATGATGTAGATGAGCAAGCACAACACATTACTTATAAACAACTGCACGAGCGCGTGTGCAAATTTGCAAACGTGTTAAAAGATCAGGGCATTGAGAAAGGTGATCGTGTATGTATATATCTACCTATGATACCAGAGCTCTCTATAGCCGTACTCGCCTGTGCTCGTATAGGTGCGGTACACTCTGTAGTGTTTGCTGGTTTTTCTAGTACAGCACTTAGTACACGCATAAATGACGCTTCTTGCAAGCTAATAATCACGAGTGATGGCTCTTATCGAGGTAAGAAAACCATAGATTTAAAAGGTATTGTAGATGAGGCACTTGCAGAAACACCTTGTGTAAACAGTGTGCTCGTTGTAAAAAGAATACATACAGAAGTCGCAATGAAAGAAGGTCGTGATCACTGGTTACAGCCTCTACTAGAAAAAGCAAGTGCAACCTGTGAGGCAGTCCTTATGAATGCCGAAGACCCTCTCTTTATCCTTTATACGTCTGGATCTACGGGTAAGCCTAAAGGGATGGTGCATACCACAGCGGGATATATGGTATATAGTGCATATACGTTTAAGAATGTTTTTCAATACAGACGAGGAGATGTATACTGGTGTACGGCAGATATAGGTTGGATTACGGGTCATAGCTATATCATTTATGGGCCACTGGCAAATGGGGCAACTACAGTAATGTTTGAGGGTGTACCCACCTATCCAGACTGGGGTAGATTCTGGCAAATTGTAGAAAAACATAAAGTCACACAATTTTATACAGCACCTACGGCTATACGTGCGCTGGCCAAAGAGAGTCTTGATAATGTTACTAAGTATGACTTATCAAGCATTAAAATTTTAGGAACCGTAGGAGAACCTATTAATGAAGAAGCGTGGCACTGGTATGATGAAAATATAGGTAAAAAAGGAATCCCAATAGCAGACACCTGGTGGCAAACCGAAACTGGAGGTATTATGATAAGTCCTATTCCATATGCTACACCTACTATACCCACCTTTGCAACATTACCATTGCCAGGGATACAACCATCACTTATGGATGAAAATGGCGCCGAAATCAAGGGCAATCAAGTAGATGGCCGTCTTACTATCAAGTTTCCTTGGCCAGGGATGGCGCGCACTATATGGGGTAATCACCAGCGATATAAAGAAACTTATTTTACCGCCTATGAAAACAGGTATTTTACCGGTGATGGCGCCCTAAGAGATGCAACAGGTTATTATAGAATAACTGGTCGTGTAGATGATGTTATTATTGTCTCTGGACATAACCTGGGTACCGCACCTATAGAAGATGCCGTAAATGAGCACCCAGCTGTTGCAGAGAGTGCCATCGTAGGTTTTCCTCACGATGTAAAGGGTAATGCCTTATACGGGTATGTGATTCTTAAAGAAACAGGAGAGAGTAGAGATCAAGATAACGTGCGTAAGGAGATTAACCAGCTTATAACAGAACGTATAGGCCCTATTGCAAAACTGGATAAAATTCAATTTACACCAGGATTGCCAAAAACAAGGTCTGGTAAAATTATGAGAAGAATACTCCGTAAGATTGCTAGTGGCGAGAGCGAGCAGCTAGGAGATATAAGCACGCTGCTTAATCCAGAAGTTGTAGCGACTATAAAGGATAATGCATTACTATAAAAAAAAGTCCTAAGTAGTTGTACTTAGGACTTTTTATAAATTCTAGTTGTTATCATTGAGGTTATCTCTAGGTTGTACGTACTCTTTTTTATCTTTTACTTGATGATTTATTGCTTTACCGTGAGTAGCTTCTAGATTAATAGCTTGTTCTTTTTTACTAGTTTTCTCGGGATTAGGTGTTGTATTGCTCATAATTCTTATTTTTTGTTTACCTCAAGATACATTCATAAAATAGTGTTTGCCATACTTTTAAAACTCTTTAACCTCTACTTGTTAATAAGTGTAAAAGTGGGTAAGTGAGTGTGGTTGTAGTAAGATAGATTAACTTTGTACTACTAAAAACATTTGCTATGAAATCTTCATTTTCTGATATCATAAATTCTGACACTCCTGTGCTAGTAGACTTTTTTGCTACTTGGTGTGGGCCGTGTAAAACGCTTGGACCTATTTTAGAACAAGTAAAAGACACCCTAGGAGATGGTGTAAAAATTGTAAAGATTGATGTAGATAAAAACCAACCGCTGGCAGCAAAGTATCAAGTGCGCGGGGTGCCTACAATGATATTGTACAAAAATGGAAAACAGGTCTGGAGACAGTCTGGTGTACTAGACAAGACGGCGCTGGTTGATATCATTAAAAAATCATAATATGATTTTATTAATTTCTCCAGAGCAAACTACCCCAGATGAGATAGAGACGCTTCACCATTTATTTGAAGTAGGTTTAGCACATTATCATTTTAGAAAACCTGAAGCAAGCCTTGATGAACATATTACATACCTCAATCGAGTAGACGCTCAGTATCACAACCGTATAATGACTCATAACTACCACGAGGAGCTTTGTAAGAAGTTTGACTTGCGTGGTGTGCATCTTGAAGAGGCAAAGTGGAGAGCTCAAGAAACTCGGTTAGAAGGGTATGTTTCCGCTTTCGCGAAAGCGAATAAAAAAGTATCATCATCATACCACGAGTTAGAAGATCTAGAAGCTCAGTCTGTAACTTTTGATTACACAATTCTAAGTCCCGTTTTTGCCGCTATTTCAAAAAGTGATATGCAAGGTCGCGGGTTTGATGTGCGAGCTAGCGAGAAGTGTATTGTAGGGATGGGAGGGATTAATGCCGTAACCACGCCAGAGGCAGTGGCACTTGGCTTTAAAGGAGTAGGCGCTCTGGGAGGTATATGGAATGCACAAAACCCTGTGGCTGCATTTGTAGAAATGCAAGAAGCTTTTAAAGAGGCAAATACATAACCTATAGTATATTTGCAGTATGGCAAAAAGAGGAACACCAAAAAACACAAAGAATAAGGCAAAGCATTCTAAACTTATGGATCGCAAGAAAAAGAAAGAGCGCGAAAAAAGAGAAGTGAGCCAAGAGCGACTTAAAGTTGCCAAAGAAAAAATGAAAGCTCTTAAAGAGAGTGAAGAAGAATAAAAAACATCCTACGGGATGTTTTTTTTGTTGATAGTTAATTGTTTAGGTAACAAATAGGCTTTTGTTACGTCTTTATAAAAACCTAGGCAACCATTTTAATTTTTGTTGCGTCTATATATAAAATAGCAATCTTATGACGGCACTTATAAAATTTATCTTAACACTCCTTATAGGTACATATGCAGCTGCAGCAGTTGCACAATCATTTAATGCAACAGTACACGACGCGCGTACTAATGAACCTATCCCGTTTGCCACTGTAAAGCTGTCTAAAAATACTGGTACCATTACAAATGAGGAAGGCATCTTTACCATAGGAGAACGTAAACTAGCAAGTCTTAAAGACTCCGTATATATATCTTCTATGGGATATGAGGAGGTGGCTATTTTACCTAAAAAGTTAGGAGATACAATTATAAAATTAAAGGTAAAGACTAACGAGCTAGACAATGTTTTTCTTACCAATAATCCGCTAGGGGTAGAAGATATTATAGCGCGTGTAAAAGAAAATATTGCCACAAATTATCCCAACACACTTACCGAGAAAAAAATATTTTTTAGACAATCTGCGTCTAATACTATGGATAAAATGGATGTTGAGGTAGAAAAGACAACCATTCCAGAGTTTAATCAAGCATTTATGGACAGCCTGGTGGGAGCGGTCGAAAAGAAAAGTGATTATTACAGCGAGTCTGTAGGTATGCTTGCTGGCAACTACAACAAACAAAAACTTGTTATTGATAAAGCGGCAAAGCTCTATGATAAAAGTAAGAAGGATGTAGGTGTAGAGAGTTTTGGTAAAAGACTGGAAGAGATTGTTGAGAAGAATGTAAAAGTAGATTCATATTTTAAAATCAAATCTGGAATTATAGGCACAACCATAGAAGTAGACGACTCTACAAAGATGGGGAGCTCAAACGGCGGACTCAAAATTGAGGTAGATACAGAGCAAGAAGAAAATGATAAAGAACAAGCCATCACAGCGAGTATAAAGTCTGATCTTTCTGATCTTTTTGAGGCGATGTTTTATAAAGAGGACACAAAGCTAGATTTTTTAACAAAGTCCAACCGTTACCGTTTTACAAAAAGAGAATTTACATCTATAGGAGATGCTATTGTTTATGTGATAGATTTTGAACCTAAGGGAAGAAAAGATTTTAAAGGCACCCTGTACATTAATACAGAAGACTATGCGGTAATGCGTCTAGAGTATGAGAATGTGCGTAAGCTCTCTAGCTTTGGGATGTTCGGGATAAGCTATAAAAAGTACTTGTATAGAGGCAAGAGTATCTATGCAAAAGATGAAAATGGAGGCTACTCACTGCGATATATGGAGCTAGAAGATGGTGAGAAAGTAGGGATAGATAGACCACTTAAAATCATCGAAAAAAATAAAAACGTAGCAGGCCGAAGAAAACAAAATGAAGTTGCAATGGAGATAGAGTTTGCAACTACGAGTTACTCAAAAAAAGAGCTTGTCGTGTTTAACTCTGTCGTAATAGATGAGCCTGCTTATAAAAATGTAACAGAGAGTGAAGAGCTAGAAGCGACCTACTTACCCAACTATGATCCTAATTTCTGGAAAGGGTACACCATTATGGAGCCTAATGCGGCCATACAGAGCTTTAAGTCAGAAAGTAAGTAACAATTCACCTCCCATATCATAATTAAGATAATGCCAGTATACTATCTAGGGTAGCTGGCATTTTTATGTATACAGGTCTAAGGGGGCTTTTAGTATCTTTACTTTATGGAATTAGTATTTATAGGGCTCGCAATAGGAGCGGTACTCTCATATTTTATATACAACTGGTTTTCTGGCAAATCAAAAACACCAGATGCCCACGCACAATCTGTAGTGCTTATGGAGCGCATACGCACGGTATGTAAGTTCATAACCGTAGAAGGCGATTTTGCCGAAATATATCACTACGAGGGCCTCAAAAATAAATGGATGAACCTCTTACTAGGGTCAAAAAAAGCTATTGTACTCATAGATGCAAAGGCGCACATAGGTTTTGATCTTACTAAAATAAAGATGGAGGCAGATGATAAGAATAGAACCATAAAACTCTTTGGCTTTCCAGATCCTGAGTTACTATCTGTAGAGACAGATTTTAAGTATTATGACAAGAAAGAAGGCTGGGCAAACCCTTTTACTAGTACAGATCTTACCGAGATTAATAGAGAAGCAAAGCAGCACATACGTGACAAAATACCACAAAGCGGCTTGTATGAAGAGGCAAAATCTCAAGCACTTGAAACGGTGCAATTAATGCAAAAGCTGGTAGAAACCATAGGGTGGAAACTAGACTACTCATCACTAGAAATATCTGATACTAGAACGAGTAAACCTAAAATAGAAGCCTAGTGATACATCTCATTACAGGTAACACTGGCGCGGGTAAAACAACCTATGCCATCGCTCTTAAAAAAGAGGTAAAAGGTGTCATATTCTCTATAGATTATTGGAACAAGACGCTCTTTCTAGATGACAAGAAAGAGACAGATGGTGTAGACTGGTTTTTAGAACGTATTAACCGCAGCGATGAGATGATACAGTCACTTATCATCCAGTTACACGAGGCAGGTACGCCAGCTATACTAGATTTAGGATTTGCAAAAGCAGATAGGAGAGCACGTTTTTACGCTTTCGCGAAAGCGCAACAAATCCCTTTCCAGTTACACTTTTTAGACATAGATAAAGAAGTTAGACAGCAGCGCGTGACGCATCGCAATCTAGAAAAAGGGACGACATATCAATTTGACGTCTCACCAGCCGATTTTGAATTTATGGAAACTTGGTTTGAACCGCTCACAAGTGCAGAGCGTAAAATCGCATATATCAAAAAGGAATGAATATAGAGGCCTTTAGAGAATATTGTATGAGTAAAAAAGGCGTAACAGAAGCGTTTCCCTTTGATGCAGACACGCTCGTTTTTAAGGTGATGGGTAAGATGTTTGCCGTGTGTGGACTAGAGCGCGTGCCTCTAGCTGTAAACCTTAAATGCGACCCAGATCGCGCTGTAGAACTGCGTGAGATGCACGACGGCGCCATTACTCCTGGCTGGCATATGAACAAAACACACTGGAACACCTGCGTACTAGAATCGCTACCCGTCTCGTTACTTATTGAGCTTACAGACCACTCATATGACCTAGTGGTTTCAAAAATGACAAAAAAACTTCAAGCCGAGTTAAAGGCGCTATAATATGAATACACCTACTACCTTTTATAAGGATCAAATAACACAACACAGTCAAGAATTATCTAAAGTCAAGACAAAACTCAATGTGTCAAGTACTGTGCGTCTTGCCGTTTTTATAGCTACTGGAGCTGGTATATACTTTAGTCTAGGTAATACACAATTGCTTATAGGTTGTATACTATTGGGTATTGTTGCATTTGTAATACTAGTGGGGCGTCATAGTAAGTTACAGCACGAGCGAGATCTCCTTAAAGCACTAATAGCGCGTAGTGAAGTAGAGCTTAAAGTACTAGAACGAGATTTTACAGATTTACCAGATGGGAGTGAGTTTCATAATCCGGAGCATTTATATAGTCAAGATATAGATCTTTTTGGCCGTGGATCTTTTTATCAATACTTTAATCGTACAGCGCTACAGAGCGGCTCTGCAAGACTTGCAGAGATGATGCTCTCTAATGATACACTAGAGATTAAAAAGAAGCAAGAAGCCGTAAAGGAGCTTAGTACACTTGCCACCTGGAGACTTAGATATGGAGCTATTGCATCGCTCGTAAAAACTGATGTCTCTGCGCAGGCTGTTGTAAGCTGGTTACAAGAGTATACTTCTTTTGTACCTAGTATGATGAAAGTTTTTACAAAGGTCTTTTCTGTAATTTCACTGGCAGTAGTTGGAGCTTATTTTTTAGGGTTTATTGCCGGTTGGTGGGTATTTGTCATTTTTGGTATTGGTTTATTAATAAGTGGGCGATATGTAAAAAACATAGGATTACTTTCGGCTCATACAAGTGCTATACAGACTACATTTACTCAATATGCAAGTTTACTTGCAGAGATAGAAACTCAAGAGTTTACGAGTATACTTCTTAAAAACAAAAGAGAAAAAGTCATTACAGAAGCACAAGCAAGTTCTGGTATTTTAAAAAAATTCTCAAGACACCTTGATGCCCTAGATCAACGTAATAACATATTAGTAGGACTAATAACTAATGGATTTTTTCTGCGTGATATAGGTGTTGTGTACAAGATAGAAGACTGGATTACTACAAACCGAGAGGCGGTAAATGACTGGTTTGAGGTGATATCATTTTTTGATGCTTACAATAGCTTGGGTAATTATACCTTTAATCATAGTCATCACGTCTTTCCAGAAATTGTAGCAGCTGGAGAAACCTTACGTGTAAGAGGAGCAGCACACCCGCTGCTAGATCCTGCTATTGCTGTGACTAATGATATTACTATAAAAGATGATGAGTTTTTTATAGTTACAGGAGCAAATATGGCTGGTAAAAGTACTTTTTTACGCACCGTCGCTTTAGAAATTGTAATGAGCAACATAGGCTTACCTGTTTGTGCCAGTGAGGCAGTTTATAAACCCATAAAACTCATCACTAGTATGCGCACCACAGATAGCCTTACAGATGATGAGAGTTACTTCTTTAGTGAGCTTAAGCGCCTTAAGTTTATAGTAGATGAGATTGTAAACGAGCGCTATTTTATCATACTAGATGAAATTCTAAAAGGAACAAATAGTACAGATAAAGCTGCTGGCTCCCGTAAGTTTATAGACAAGCTGGTAGGTAATGGAGCAACGGGTATTATAGCAACACACGACTTAAGTCTTTGTGAGGCCGCAAACGATCTTGCAGAGGTAAAGAACTACTACTTTGATGCACAGATTATAGATGATGAGCTATTTTTTGACTATACCTTTAAGGAAGGCATTTGTCAAAATATGAATGCAAGCTTTCTTCTTAAAAAGATGGGTATAGTAGATTAATACAAATAATGCAAAAGTGGATAGTCTAACTCAAATAGTACTAGGTGCAGCCGTAGGAGAAGCTGTTCTAGGTAAAAAAGTAGGTAATAGAGCAATGCTCTGGGGAGCCATAGCTGGTACCATACCTGATCTAGATGTGGTGTGGAGATATCTTACAGATACTATTACGGCAACAGAGATGCACAGAGGCTTTAGCCACAGCATCATTTTTGCACTTATAGCCGCACCGTTTTTTGGGTGGCTTGTCCATCAGATAAAAAAGCGACCAGACGTAGGCTGGACTGGCTGGTCAAAACTTTTCTTTTGGGGCCTGTTTACACACCCACTTTTAGATGCATTTACCACCTGGGGGACACAAATATTTTGGCCCTTTCACTGGAGAGTTGCTTTTAATAGCATTTTTGTGGTAGATCCTTTATATACACTACCATTTCTCATATGTGTTATTGCGGCGGCTACAAGGGGTAGAGATACGCTTTCGCGAAAGCGTACTAACAACCTAGGTATTTATCTTAGTACGGCTTATTTATTACTTACCGTTCTCATAAAATTTGCGGTGCACCATAAAGTAGAAGCTTCATTGCAAGAGCAAGGAATCACGTATACTAAAATCTCGACCAGACCTGCGCCGCTCAGCACAGTTTTATGGAATATTAATGTAGATACCCAGGATGCTTACCTTATAGGTGATTACTCGTTTTTTGATTCTCAACCTATAGTTTATAAAACGTTTCCTAAAAAAAGAGCGCAAGCCCAAAAGTGGATTGAGACAGATGAGGTACAGCGCCTCATTACCATTTCTGAAGGATGGTACATTTTAGAAAAAGAGGAAGAGAACTGGGTGTATAATGACCTCCGTTTTGGCCTCATTACAAATGATGAAAATGATAGTCAGTTTGTGTTTAGATACCTTCTTACAGACAATGATGGTAGCATAACCGCCATCGAAGACCGACCTAAACCAGAAAATGGAAAGAAGCTACTCATAGATTTATGGCAACGACTTAAAGGTAACTAGTCATCAAATCTTCCAGGGAATTGCTGTTGTAAAATTTTCATTAGACTCTCTTTAGTAAGCGGCTTGTTATCAAAGTGACACAGTAAAGGATACTTCTCAGCCTTTTGCTTATCTACTGGTGATGTTGAGGTCGTGAGCATTGCGATAACAACACCTGCTTTCTGGTTAATTTCTAGATTTTCATAATGTTCTAAAAACTCAAAACCATCCATACCCGGCATATTAATGTCTAAAAATATGAGGTCAGGTTTTGGGTAGTCTTCATCTATTAATGTTTTGAGGTATTCTAGTCCTTCTTCACCAGAGTATTTTATTGTCACTTTTGCCGTTACTTTTGCCTTTTTAATAACTCTTGAGTGTACAAAATTATCTGACTCAGAGTCGTCTATAAGTAATATCTCTCTTAGTGGTTGCATATGGTTATTTTTTTAAAGTAAAAGTAAATGTACTTCCTTCACCTATAGTAGATGATACGCTTATTTTACCTTTATGAAGTTCTACAATTTTTTGACAGAAAGCGAGACCTATGCCTGTACCCTCATAATCTTTTGCACTATGAAGTCTGGTAAACATATTAAACACTTTCTCTAGATGTTCTTTTTTTATACCCAATCCATTATCTGTCACTTGAAATTTACAGTAGAGTTTTGTTGAGCTCACGCTTATGTGAATTTTTGGATCACGCTCTGGTGGGGTAAATTTTATGGCATTAGTAATAAGGTTACTAAATAGCTGTCTTAGCTCTACTGGGTAACCCGTTACAACAGGTAGATTGTCGTGAGTGATTGTAGTATTAGTCTCTTCAATTTTAGACCCAAGATCTATTTTAATTTCTTCTAGTAGTTTTGATAATTCAACTTTAGAACGTGTTCCAGATCTTCCTAGTCTACTATAGTTAAGGAGACCAGTTATAAGTGTTTTCATACGAGAAGTAGCACCTTTTATAAAACCGAAATAGGTTGCAGCCTCCCCGTCTAGCTTGTCTGCATAATCTTCTTCAAAGAGGTCTATAAAATTATCTACTGTACGCAATGGTTCTTGTAAGTCGTGAGAGGCAATGTATGCAAACTGGTTGAGTTGTTTATTCTTATTTTCCATCTCGTGTATGAGATCCTCATTCATTGCCATTTGTGCCTCTTTAAGTGCAATCTCATCATCTCTAGAGTGAACAAGTTCAATAAGTTTATCATTGTTTTCGGCTAGTCTTGAGAAGAGAGGTATAAGACGCTTCTTTACAGCGTATACATTATAGAGCATAAGTAATAATGCAATTACGAGTGCTATAAGACTTAATATGTATATGTTATCATATGTAGACTTGCGATCTTTTAAAATTTCATTTTCTTCTATGAGCATTACATTCTTCATACGCTCAATGTCTTCTATAAGCTGAAGTGTTTCTGCTCTACCAGATTTTTTTCTGTTTTCTTCTGGAGTGCGTAATATATAGTTGTCTAGATTATCATTCATTCCCATAATGCGCTGGTTAAGTAGGCTGCGCATTTTTTTTAGGTTTTTAACCTGTATGGGATCATCTTCTATTTTTTCTTCTAGAGTTTTTAAGCGTTCATTGAGCTTTGCAACTTCTACCTTGTAGTCTACACGATAGTCGGGATCTTTACTTATGAGATAACCCCTTAACTTGGTTTCGGCTTTAAGTATCGTTTCTGATACACTATGTATTTCAGCTTTTACTTCGTTAGTATGCACAATCCATTTTTGTGAGTATTGTGATGCCAGGTAGAGCGCTCCTATGAGCAAGATGACTGCTAGGGTAGAAAAAAAGCTAAGGTATAGGGACCTTACAATATTTTTAGACTGCGTTGTATCCATTAACTTATAGATAAAAACTTGAGCACTTTTTCTTTAAGTGATAAGATGGCTTCTTTATGCTCATAGGCTTCAAAGTCGTGATGACGTAAGTAGTCTGTAAGCTCTTTTTCTCTTGCATCCTTTTCACGTTGTCTCTCTAGACGTTTAATAAGCTCCTGCTTTTCTGAAATGAATTTTTCAAAAAGTGGAAGTAATTTTTGCTGTAAGTTGAGAAGGTTTTCTTTTAAGAAAAAACCAGAAGCGCCGCTCATTATAAGCTCGGCGGCTTTTTCTTCATTATTAAGATTTCCAGTGATGATAATGACTGGTATCTCTTTATTAAATGCTTTTACCTGCTTTATAACGTCAAAGCCTGTAAAACCTTCTAGGTTAAAATCACTTATCACTATGTCTGGTAAAAACTGCTTAAGAGCCACCGCAAGCGAGAGTTCCTTGTCAGAAATACTAATTTCTACATTTGTGCAAAACTTCTTTATTTGCTTCTGGACTAAAAATGCGTCAGACACTAAGTCTTCTACAATAAGTATGCGCAGAGGAGTATCTATCATCTGTATGTGGTCTTGGTTGTTAACGTAAAGATATGTGTATTTAACACTTTATCGTCTTAAGATAATTATAAAAAACACAAGCGCCTAGATTAGAGATATATCATTTGGCTTTTCTAAAAACTGTGGGAGTAATTCCTTTTATAGATTTAAAGCTTTTATTAAAATGGGATAGCGTTTTATAGCCACATAAATCTGCTATACTACCTATGGTGAGATCGCTATCTGTAGCGAGATAAGTACAAGCTTTTGAGATACGTACTTCTGTAAGAAATGTAAAATACGTCTTATTTGTGCGCTGTTTAAAATATTTACAAAACCCGTGTGGCGTGAGTGCTGTGAGAGCGGCAAGTTGTGCTAGAGTAATGTCTTGGTGATAGTTGCTTAAGGTGTAGTCAAAGATGGCGCTCATACGCTTTCCATCTTTTTCAGAGATATCGCGTTCGTATATAAATTCAGATAGGGGGGTGTGTTTTGCGACTTTGAGCGCGGTTATAATTTCTATAAAATAGCCCAGTTTATAGATACCTTTTGCCGTAGCGATGTAGTTAAAAAGCGCAGCGATATCTGGCGTTATGGAGGTTTTAAATCCCGCTTTCGCGAAAGCGTAAAAATCTACAATCCCTTTGCCCTCATCTAGTGCCAGAAATGTATCTCCAAAGGAGGCGAGACTAAAAAACACCGTATGCATTAACGCCTGCTTACCATCGCTATTAAAAACGTGCGGCTGGTGACTACCCAAAACAATAATGTCTCCCTTAACAAAAGAATGGACGGCATCTCCTGCAAAGAGTGTCCCAGATCCCTCTTTTATAAAACTTATTTGCACCTCTTCGTGATTGTGAAGGGAGTTGTATAACACGCCTTCATCAATTTGAAAAAGTATGGCAGCATTAGTAGGCTTGGGTATCTTAAAAGGTAGCACTTTCATAGAGCTAAGATACTTTTTTGCTTGATAATGACATAAGAACTTAATATTTGGATAATATACAGTCAGTAATGGATAAAACAGTATTTAATCTAGAGGTTGTCGTACGGCTATCTTTGATAAAAAATTTAAAGTATGGCGATAGAGTGGAAAGGTGTAATGCCAGCTGTTACAACCAAGTTTACTGATACTGATGAGCTGGATATACCAGCATTTAAAAAAAATATAAAAGCACAACTTGATGCTGGAGTACACGGCATAGTACTAGGAGGTACACTAGGAGAAGCAAGTACGCTAGAAGATCACGAGAAGCGCACACTTACAAAAGAGACTGTGGCTTATGTAGATGGTAAAGTGCCTGTGATGATAAATATTGCAGAGCAGTCTACAAAGGGTGCTATTGCCGCGGCTCAAAAGGCAGAAGATGACGGCGCAAGCGGCCTTATGATGTTGCCACCTATGCGATATAAGGCGGGAGATCAAGAGGTGATACAGTACTTTAGTGATGTGGCTAGTAGTACAAAACTGCCTATTATGATTTATAATAACCCGGTAGATTATAAAATTGAGGTTTCCTTAGCGATGTTTGAAGTGTTACTTAAACACGATAACATACAGGCAGTTAAGGAGAGCACAAGAGATATATCAAACGTGACGCGCATTAAAAATAACTTTGGCGATAGGCTTAAAATTATGACAGGTGTAGATACACTTGCACTAGAGTCATTGCTTATGGGTGCAGATGGTTGGGTAGCAGGACTTGTATGTGCTTTTCCAGAAGAGACGGTTGCTATTTACGAGTTACAAAGAGCAGGAAAGATACAAGAAGCACTTGCTATCTATAGGTGGTTTTTGCCCTTACTAGAGTTAGATATAAATCCTAAATTAGTACAAAACATAAAACTCGCCGAGGTACATACAGGTATAGGTACAGAAAATGTGCGAGCACCTAGGTTACCGCTTTTTAGAGAAGAAAGAGAGCGCGTGCTCAAGATCATAACAGAAGGAATAGCCACAAGGCCTACGTTACCTAACTATAAAAATCTTTAATGCTTGCGCTAAGACCCTCTTGTGAACATTGTAATGTGCCCTTACCACCAGAATCTAGTGAGGCAATGATTTGTAGCTTTGAGTGTACTTTTTGTGTCACTTGTGTCACAGAGCTATTAAAAGAAGTATGTCCTAACTGTGGAGGAGGATTTGAAAAACGTCCCGTTAGGCCTAAAGAGTTATTAATAAAATATCCAGCATCTACAACCGTGGTTCATAAACCAGTAGCTATTGTAGCGCACCTTAAAACCATAAAAGCATAATGATCACAGGTAAAAATCAAATAGGGTATAAACAATCTGCAGAGGGGGCAAAAACATACAAGACAGCAAACCCTGTGACCAATAGCGATAACCCAACAGTTTTTTATGAAGCCACCCAGTTAGAAATAGATGAAGCTTGTAGCCTAGCAGCTCACGCTTTTAGTACATATAGTAAACTTCCTGGTGTTAAACGCGCAAGCTTTTTAAATGCTATTGCAGATGAGATTGAGGCATTAGGCTCAGATCTTATAACAATATATATACAAGAAAGTGGTCTTCCAGAAGGGCGCGCTCAAGGCGAAAGGGGTAGAACGCTAGGCCAACTAAGAATGTTTGCAGAGCTTGTAAAAAATGACACTTGGAGGCTACCGTTATTACAAGATGAAGGTGGTAATTTAAAAAAGACATACATACCGCTGGGGCCAGTAGTGGTTTTTGGTGCGAGTAATTTTCCACTGGCATTTTCTACCGCAGGGGGAGATACGGCAAGTGCACTTGCAGCAGGGTGCCCAGTAATTGTAAAATCGCACCCTATGCACGCCGGCACAGGTGAGATGGTGGCGACAGCAATTACAAAAGCAGCACAAAAGACGGGAATGCCAGAAGGTGTTTTTTCTAACCTTAATAGTAGTGGTAAAGAGGTAGGAGAGCAACTTGTAAAACATAAGGGTATAGCAGCAGTAGGTTTTACAGGCAGTCACCACGCAGGGAGAGCATTATATAACCTTGCTGCAGCTAGAGAGACTCCTATTCCGGTTTTTGCAGAGATGGGAAGTATTAATCCAGTTGTAATAACACAACAGGCAATCTCAAAAAGAGCAGCTCAAATAGCCGAAACCTATGCCGCTTCTATCACGCAAGGCGTAGGACAGTTTTGTACAAATCCAGGACTTATTATAACAGTAAAGAGCGAGGAGACAACACATTTTATAGAAATTCTAGCAAAACATCTTGAGGCCGCTCCCGATGGCTGTATGCTTCATACTCGCATACAAGAAGGATACGAGAAAAGTAAAAATGAGATAAAAGAACAAGAGAGTGTATCTCTTAAAGTAGTAGGGTCTTCATTAAAACCTAACCATACCACAGCAGCACTAGCTGTAGTAGAGGGAACTTCTTTCATCGCAAATAAGACATTACATAAGGAGGTATTTGGACCATTTTCTATGGTTGTACTTGCAGAGGATGAAAATGAGCTTCTTAAAATAATAAACAGTCTTGAGGGACAACTTACCGCCACTATTATTGCAGAAAATAATGAGATTACAGCCCTACAAGACATTACGCTAGCATTACAAAATAAAGTGGGTCGCATTATATATAACGGTGTGCCTACTGGTGTTGCTGTGGTAGATGGGATGACACACGGAGGCCCTTATCCTGCAAGTACAGATAGTAGATTTACGGCAGTGGGTAACCATAGCATTATGAGATGGGTGAGACCATTTAGTTTTCAAGATTTTCCAACGGCTTTATTGCCAGATTATTTAAAATAGTATGAGATATTTAGTGTGGGTGATAGCCTTTTTTATGACTATAACGACTATTGCACAAACTGCTACAGAGCAGCTCAAGCAATGTGTTGAGGCGTCACAAAGTTTTAAATGGAACGAGGGTAGTAAGGAAGTGCATCCACTGGGGGTGTTTTCAAAAGAGCGATTTGGGAAGGAGTCCGCTTTCGCGAAAGCGCAACTCAAAAAACTTAATACCATCTCGCCAAAAACCTTGTCAGAAACGGAAAGGATATCTCTCGAGCTATTAAAATTTAAGCTGCAAGAAACCGTAGACTACTATGAGTATGAACGCTTTTTAAATCCGCTACTGTCTGACTCAGGTTTTCATAGCAGTTGGAACTATATGGTGCGGCCTATCACCTCATACAAGCAAGCTGTAAAGTATCTTGACAAGTTAAATGCTTTGCCAGAGGTGGTAAATCAATATGTACCATTACTAAGAGAAGGAATAAAAAAAGGCGTGTCGCAGCCGCGAGTTATTTTTGAAGGGTATGAGAGTACTTATAACTCACAAATTGTAGCAGATTATAAAGACAGTTTTTACTACACACCTTTTTTAAATCTTCCAGAGTCAATAACAGAAGAGCAGAAGGATTCTTTAGAAACCGCAGCAAAGCTAGCTATAGAAAACAGTGTGGTTCCAGCATTTAAAAGTGTAAAGGCTTTTTTTGAAAATGAATATTTTCCTAACACACGCACTACCATAGGAGTATCTGAAACCCCTAATGGAGACGCCTATTATCAAAACCGTATACGTTATTATACTACATTAGATATCACGGCAGATGCTGTTCATAACAAAGGACTTGAAGAGGTTGCTCGCATAAAAAGCGAGATGGAAAAGATTATAAAAGAAGTAGCTTTTAAAGGAAGCTTTGCAGATTTTTTAAAATTCCTGCGTGAAGATGAGCAGTTTTATGCCAAAACTCCTGAGCAACTTTTAATGATTGCACGTGATATGGCAAAGCGTGCAGATGCGCAACTGCCTCGGTTTTTTAAAACATTACCACGCAAGCCCTATGGTGTCGCACCAGTACCAGATGCAATTGCACCTAAGTATACTGGAGGGCGATATGTAGGTAGTCCAAAGGGAAGCACAAGCCCAGGTTATTACTGGGTAAACACCTACGACTTACCTAGTAGGACCCTTTACACACTGCCATCTCTTACTGTGCACGAGGCTGTGCCGGGCCATCACCTACAGGGGGCGCTTAATCAAGAGTTGGGTGATAGTATTCCTCAGTTTAGGCGTAATATGTATGTAAATGCCTATGGCGAGGGCTGGGGCTTATACTGTGAGTATCTGGCAGCAGAGATGGGTATGTATACAACACCGTATGAGCGTTTTGGTCAACTTACCTATGAGATGTGGCGTGCGTGCCGGTTAGTTGTAGATACTGGTATACACGCAAAAGGTTGGACTCGTGAAGAGGTAGTAGCCTTTATGTCACAAAATACCGCATTGTCACTACACGAGATTCAAACAGAAACAGATAGATATATATCCTGGCCAGGGCAAGCACTAGCTTATAAAATGGGTGAACTCAAAATAAGAGAACTAAGAACACTTGCAGAAAAAGAGCTGGGCAGTCGTTTTGATATAAGAGATTTTCACGAGATTATTTTAGAACAGGGTACTGTAACTCTGGCTATTTTAGATCGAAGAGTAAAAGATTGGATACAAAAAAGTAATTGACAGTGTAAGGTTTAGCTAGCGTTTATGCCTTTTATTCCTATGTAATTTAATTGATTTATAGCTAACCTCACACTAGTCAAAACATTGCAGAATCATAAGTGATGAAACATATTTTTAAATGTATTGATGCACATACGTGTGGTAATCCAGTACGAGTGGTAGCTCAAGGAGGTCCAGAACTTACGGGCAAAACGATGAGCGAGAAACGCCAGCATTTTTTAAAAGAATATGACTGGATACGCAAGGGCTTGATGTTTGAACCTAGAGGGCACGATATGATGAGTGGCAGTATATTATTCCCTCCTCACGACCCTGTAAACGATGTTGCTATCTTGTTTATTGAGACATCTGGATGCTTACCTATGTGCGGTCACGGTACGATAGGTACAATAACAATTGGCATAGAAGAAGGGCTCATTATACCTAAAAAAGAAGGTGTAGTAAAAATGGAAGCCCCTGCAGGCCTAGTAGAAATTGCTTATCAAAAAACTAAAAATAAAGTAGACTGGGTACGTCTTACTAATGTAGCATCATATCTCGCTGCTACAGATCTGGAGATAGATTGTCCAGAGCTGGGTATAATACATTTTGATGTAGCCTATGGAGGTAATTATTATGCCATTGTTGACCCTCAAAAAAACTTTACAGGAGTACAAGATTTTACAGCTAGCCAGATTATCCAGATGAGCCAGGTGGTGCGGGAGCGTATTAATAAGAAATACCCCAGTGCATTTATACATCCAGAAAATGACACCATAAGAGATGTCACTCATATGTTATGGACGGGTGATACTATTAACCCCGCTTCAGATGGGCGTAATGCTGTTTTTTATGGAGATAAAGCTATAGATCGCAGTCCGTGTGGTACTGGTACTTCTGCGAGGCTTGCACAACTGTATGCAAAAGGAAAGCTAGAGGTCGGTCAGGCATACACGCACGAGAGTTTTATAGGCTCTACCTTTATAGGCCGTGTCGAGCAAGAGACAGTGGTGGGAGAGTATAAAGCAGTCATCCCTAGTATACAAGGCTGGGCACGCATTTATGGTCATAATACAATCACAATAGATGAAGAAGATCCATATGCTTTCGGATTTTCGGTAATTTAGAAAACACAAAAGGTCTTGACTATGGCAAAGCATATTATCATAATAGGAGGGGGCATTGTAGGAGTGAGCTGTGCTTATTTTCTACACAAGGCTGGACATCAGGTTACTATTATAGATCAATCTAAAATGAGTGATGGAGCCAGTTATGTAAACGCCGGTTATATGTCGCCCAGTCACTTAATTCCGCTCGCAGCTCCAGGGGTTATGAAGCAAGGAGTAAAGTGGATGTTTAATAAAAAGAGTCCGCTGTATATAAAGCCACGACTTAATGCAGACTTCTTAAAATGGTCTCTTGCTTTTAATAAGTCTTGTAATCAAAATCACGTGCATCGCTCCATACCGGTAATGAGAGAAATGGCGGTTATGGGCAGAGATCTCTATCACCAGATAAAAAAAGAAGAGGGCTTCTCATTTCATATTGAGAAAAAAGGATTGTTAATGCTCTGCCATACAGAAAAAGCCCTGCATCACGAAGATGAGTTAGTGCAAATCGCAAGTAAAGAAGGCCTTCAAGCAAAAACAATAACGGCTCAGGAGGTACAGAAAATGATGCCAGGAACTGCGCTAGATATCGTAGGAGCTTCCTACTTTGAGTGTGACCATCATAGCACACCCGGTGAGTTTATGGAGGAGATAAAATCATATTTATTAGGTGAGGGAGTCGTTATTAGGCAAGAAGAAAAAGTACTTGATATAACAACTGCTGGCAGTAAGATAACCAGCGTGCAAACAGATAAAGAAGTACTCACGGCAGATGAGTTTGTGCTAGCTGCTGGTAGCTGGACGAGTACGCTTTCGCGAAAGCTTAATATTAACCTCCTACTACAAGCCGGAAAAGGGTATCGCATACAGACTAAAACTCCCACGGGAATTACCTATCCAGCCATACTTGCCGAAGCAAAAGTAGCCATCACACCTATGAATGGTTTTACTAGATTTGCCGGAACAATGGAGATTGCTGGTATTAATCACACTATTAATAAAACACGAGTAGAGGCAATAGCCCAGGGAGTAAACAAGTACTTCCCAGAGGTGCGTATTACATCGCAAGAAAAGGAAGCCGCTGCGTGCGGTCTTAGACCTGTATCTGCAGATGGGATGCCGTACATAGGTAAAAGTGCTAAGTGTGATAACCTAACAATCGCAACTGGTCACGCTATGATGGGTTGGACACTAGGACCTAGTACAGGTAAGTTAGTCCAAGAAATTATAGATAATAAAACATCTAGTGTTGTCTTAGATATGCTCCATCCAGACAGAAAGTTTTAAGAATAATATATTAATAATAGATCAAGATGAGCGCTCACACTATAGATGTAACCATCCTTACTTGCCAGAAATACCTTAACCCAAAAGTTATAACCACCTATGAGCAAAATATTCTTGACGAAAGAAAGCTTATTACTCAAGCACTAGAGGATTTAGGTCTAAAGGTACATTGTGTTGCTTGGGATGATACAGAGTATGACTGGTCACAAACTAGAGCCGTGGTTTTTAGAACTATTTGGGATTATTTTGAGCGCTACGAAGAGTTTTCAGCTTGGTTAGAGATTGTAAAAACAAAGACACAACTTGTTAACTCCTATGACCTCATACAGTGGAATATAGATAAGCACTACCTTGAAGATTTACAAGATAAAGGTGTTGCTATAGTGCCCACTGAGTATGTAGATACAGGTTCTTATAGATCAATTGCTGAGGTTTGTTTAGAGCGTGACTGGCAAGATGTGGTTATAAAACCTGCTATTGCTGGCGGTGCCTTTCACACGCATAAGGTACTAGAGTTTGAGCGAGCAGACTATGAAGAGGTTTTTGAAAACCTAGTAGCAGAGCGAGATATGCTCATCCAGCCATTTGTACCCACCATTTCCTCTCGTGGCGAGGCCTCACTTATGGTTTTTAATGGGAAGTTTACTCACGCAATTCTTAAAAAACCTAAACAAGGTGACTATCGCGTGCAAGATGATTGGGGAGGTACGGTACATCCCTACTCACCTACACAAGAAGAAATCACCTTTGCCGAAGATTGTTTTAAAGCTTGCAACACAATGCCAGCATATGGAAGAGCAGATATACTCTGGGGTGAAAATGGAGATATTCTTTTAGGCGAGCTAGAAATCGTAGAGCCAGAATTATGGATACGTAATGACCCAGCAAGCGCAAGACAGTTTGCTCAAGGTGTTTTGAAGACGCTTGTGTAGTAGTTTTGAGTACGCTTTCGCGAAAGCGTAAAAAAACCCATATATTTACACCATATGAATGCACAGGGCTGGATATACTTACCACTACTTCTTAATTTCCTCATAAAGAGGGACCCTGAATAGATGTCTTACTTGAATTTTGAGTAACTTTAAGACAATCTAAATTTTATAAAAATGCCTTTTTATCATAAGCTGGGAGAGATCCCACATAAACGTCACACACAGTTTCGTAAACCAGATGGTACCCTATACTCAGAGCAACTCTTTGGTACGATAGGTTTTGACGGGATGAGTACAAATAGTTATCACGTACACAGACCTACACAGGTTAAGGAGATACGCAAGCAATACTCTGTAAAACCAGAAATTGCTCGTGAAAATAATATGCAGTCATACCGTTTTAAGGGGTTTCAAATCAAACCAGAAAAAGATTATCTGGAGAGTAGAAAACCCGTTCTGACTAACAGTGATTGTACCATTATACTTGCTGCTCCCCAAGAACGCACGCAAGAGTACTTCTATAAAAACACAGATGCAGACGAGCTTATCTTTGTTCATAAAGGAACAGGTAAACTCAGAACTCACTTGGGTAATCTTGATTTTAAATACGGAGACTATCTTTTAATACCACGTGGTGTTATTTATAAAATAGATTTTGATACAGAAGATAATCGGCTATTTATTGTAGAATCTCGCAGGCCTATATATACCCCTAAGCGTTATCGCAACTGGTTTGGCCAGCTGCTGGAGCACTCTCCTTTTTGTGAGCGCGACCTTCGCCAGCCTTACGAGCTAGAAACTAATGATGAGAAAGGTGACTTTGTAATTAAAGTAAAAAAGCAAGATGACATCTTTGAGATGGTATATGCTTCTCACCCCTTTGACGTGGTGGGTTACGACGGTTACAATTATCCATATGCATTTTCTATACACGATTTTGAGCCCATAACGGGGCGCATACACCAGCCACCACCAGTACATCAAACCTTTGAGACAGATGCCTTCGTAGTGTGCAGTTTTGTACCTAGAAAGTATGACTACCATCCATTAAGTATCCCAGCACCATATAATCATAGTAATATAGATAGTGATGAGGTGTTGTATTATGTAGATGGCGATTTTATGAGTAGGGCAGATGTAGAGGCAGGTCACATCTCACTGCATCCAGCCGGTATCCCTCACGGTCCACACCCCGGAACTGCCGAAAAGAGTATAGGTAAAGAAGGTACAGAAGAGCTTGCCGTTATGGTAGATACTTTTAAGCCTCTTAAAGTATGTAAAGATGCAATGAGCATTGCAGATGAGAGTTACTACCAGTCGTGGTTAGATCACTAGGGTGGTTACGCTTTCGCGAAAAATTAAAAAACAACAAATTAATAATACAAAGACAAGTTAAGAGCTAGTGCTACAGACTTGTAAATAAATATATAATATGGCAAAAGACTTAAAATCCGTAGACTACGGACTGGAAAAAATTTTTGAAGGAGCGCAAGATTTTCTTCCGCTACTGGGAACAGATTATGTAGAGTTTTATGTGGGCAATGCAAAGCAGGCTGCCCATTTTTATAAAACTGCTTTTGGTTTTCAATCATATGCTTATAAAGGTCTAGAGACGGGCTCTAGAGATGAGGTGAGCTATGTAGTAAAGCAAGATAAAATACGTCTTGTATTTACATCGCCACTTAACAGTAAGTCACCTATAAATGACCACATAGTAAAACACGGAGATGGTGTAAAGGTGGTTGCCTTATGGGTAGACGATGCCAGAAGTGCTTATGAAGAAACAACAAAGCGTGGAGCAAAGTCATATTGTGAACCTTTTGTAGAAAAGGATGATCAAGGGGAAACGGTAAGAGCAGGTATTTATACCTATGGGGAGACCGTTCATATGTTTGTAGAGCGCAAAAATTATGAGGGTGCCTTTTTACCAGGCTACCGCGTATGGGAGTCAGATTACAATCCGTCACCTACAGGCCTTAAATATGTAGACCATATGGTAGGTAACGTAGGGTGGAACCAGATGAATAAATGGGTAAAATTTTATGAAGATGTAATGGGCTTTGTAAACTTCTTGTCTTTTGATGATAAGCAAATCCACACCGAGTACTCTGCCTTAATGAGTAAGGTAATGAGTAACGGTAATGGTCGCATTAAGTTTCCAATAAACGAACCTGCAGAGGCTGCCAAAAAATCACAGATAGAAGAATATCTAGATTTTTATGAAGGTGCTGGGGTACAACACCTCGCACTAGCAACAGATGATATTATAAAAACGGTTGCACAGCTTAAGGCTCGCGGTATTGAGTTCTTGCCACCACCACCACAAACTTATTATGATGACATCCCACAGCGTCTGGGTGAGCATATGAAGGTGATGAAAGAAGATATCGAGCGTTTACAAGAATTATCAATTCTTGTAGATGCAGATGAGGATGGGTATTTATTACAAATATTTACAAAACCACTACAAGATAGACCTACCTTATTTTTTGAAATCATACAGCGTATGGGGGCAAAAGGCTTTGGAGCAGGTAATTTTAAAGCGCTTTTTGAGTCAATAGAGAGGGAGCAAGCACAGCGTGGTACGTTGTAGTTTTGAGTGCGCTTTCGCGAAAGCGTAATTCCTTTTATTACTCAGAATCACAATATTTTAACGAAAACTTCGTCTTAGAAATAAGGCGAAGTTTTTTTGTTATCCTATTTTTGGAATAACAATTGTATTCTAAGGGTGTAACCACCAAATAACCCCAGAAAATGAAATCAAAAAATAAACATATAATAATAGGTATTCTGCTGGCGGTCTTTGCTTTAACTACAGCTTTTGTGCAAATGCCAGAACCTCCTGTAACTAAAGCGCACAATGACTCGTATCAAGCAGGAGAGTGGCTTAAATTTAGAGTGCATTATGGATTGCTCACGGGTGGGTATGCAACTATAGACATCAAGGATGAGGTGTTTAATGGCAAGCCTGTGCATCATATTAAAGGTTATGGAGAGACTACGGGTATTGTAGGTCTTGCTTTTGGGGTAGAAGATTATTATGAGAGCTGGGTAGATAAAAAGACAGACTTGCCTTATAAATTCTTGCGCAAAATAGATGAGGGTGGTCATACTAAAAACAAAGTGATAGAGTTTGACCAGCAAGCAAATAAAGCACACATAAATGATTTAAAGCATAACAAAAAGACCACTATAGATACAGAGCCGGGTATACAAGATATGGTCTCTGCAATGTATTACCTGCGTAATAATCTAGAGACAGAAGGGTTAAAGGCGGGGGATGAGATTAATCTCACGATGTTTTTTGATGGAGAAAACTATCCTTTTAAGATGCGTTTTTTAGAGCGTGACACTATTAGAACTAAATTTGGAAAAGTAAAAACACTCGTGTTTAGACCACTGGTACAGTCTGGAAGAGTTTTTAAAGAGCAAGAAAGTCTTACCATATGGGTAAGTGATGATGATAATAAAATACCCTTGCGCATTAAGGCAAGCTTATCTGTAGGGTCACTCAAGGCAGATCTTGATGCTTACAAGGGGCTTAAGTATCCTTTTGAGATGGTCTTTGACTAGGGATTTTTGTAAATTGCCATTTAATAAGATAGAGACTATAGCTACACACTTTTTAATCTTTTTTTGAGTTAGAACTTAAGCTTCTATAGTCGCAATTATAAATGAAGAAAACCATACAGCCAGATATTGAAAAAATCATCAATCAGCTTGATGATAAGTATGAAAAAATAGATCAAGATCTAGACGATCACCTTGAGGGCTTGTTACAAAGTAAACCCATTACTTACTGGGATTATATCCATACAGATGCACTCTTAAGTTTACAGATACCGCGCACAAACTTTCCAGATGAGAATGTATTTGTGATGTACCACCAGGTTAACGAGCTTTTATTTAAAATGATACTATGGGAGATAGAGCAGGTTGCTCATCACCCAGATCTTACGGTAGATTTTTTTAGCTCTCGTTTGGACCGTATAAGTCGTTATTTTGATATGCTCACCAGTTCTTTTAGCATAATGCAAGAAGGAATGGAAATAGAGCAGTATATGAAGTTTAGAAAAACACTTACACCAGCAAGTGGTTTTCAAAGCGCGCAGTACAGAAAGATTGAGTTTGCAAGTACAGATTTAATAAACCTTATAGATGCCCGCTTTCGCGAAAGCATAGATCGCAATACTCCTTACGAGCACGCGTTAGAACACTTGTACTGGCAAGCAGCCGGAAAAGATTACAACACGGGTAAAAAGTCATATTTACTCTCTGCCTTTGAGGCAAAATATAAAAACGACTTTGTCGCCTTTACAAAAGAATATAATACCATAAATTTGTACGCTCGCTTTAAAAGCTTGCCTAAGGAAGCTCGTGAAGATAAGAAGCTGCTGGATGCAATGCGCCATTATGATTATACAGTAAATGTAACCTGGGTGATGTCACACTATCACGCAGCAAATCATTACCTCAATAATGGTAAAAAAGTTGTAGAAGCAACAGGCGGCAGTGAATGGACCAAATATATGCACCCTAAGTACCAGCGTCGCATTTTCTTTCCAGATGTCTGGAGTGAAGAAGAGCTTGCAAACTGGGGAAAGGACGTTTAAAACAACATACTTTTAGTGAATTATTATCGCCTCTACATTACACTATTTTTAAGCCTTGCCCTATTCTCTTGTGGAGAGAAGCAAGATGCTACTTCAACACCTATAGATCAAACTCTAGAAACCGAACCAGAAGTGATCAAAGAGTACGGTTACGTACTTGATGATTATGTGGTAGAGAGGGATACTGTGCAGTCTGGTGACAGTTTTGGTAAAATACTCTTTGACTCAAATGTAGATTATGCCACGATTCAAGAAATATCTGATAGTGTAAAAAATGTGTTTGACACACGTCGTATACGTGTAGGAAAGCCGTATATGCTACTTAAATCTAAAGACACTCTTGAGGCAGCTCAGGTCTTTATTTATGAGCAAAATAAAGAGGATTATGTGGTTGTAGATTTTGAAGATGATGTTACTGCTGCTGCAAAAAAGCACCCGGTTACTATCGTAGAGCGCGAAGTTTCTGGAGTAATAAGTAGCAACCTCTCATCTACTTTTGACGATCTAGGAGCTAGTGTTTTAGTAAGTATTAAAATGGCAGATATTTATGCCTGGACTATAGACTTTAATAAACTAGACGTAGGTGACCGTTTTAAAGTGATTTATGATGAGCGATTTGTAAATGATACTGTAGCTGCGGGAGTCGGAAATATAAAGGCTTGCGTGTTTGAACATAGAGGAAGAGAGATTTATGCTTATAGATTTGAAAACGACTCACTACCTGGAGGTTACGACTATTTTGATCAAAATGCCGAAAACTTAAGAAGAGCCTTTCTTAAAAGTCCGCTCAAGTATGGGAGATTGTCATCTAGATACAACTTAAAGAGAAGGATAAAATATTACGGTTACAGAGTAAGACCTCACAAAGGAACAGACTTTGCCGCTCCCATAGGCACCCCTATTCTAGCTACGGCAGATGGTGTGGTGACCAAGTCAGAAAGACGTGGCGGTAATGGTAACTATGTAAAAATACGTCACAATGGTACGTATGACACGCAGTACTTGCATATGAAAAAACGCCTAGCAAAAGTAGGCCAGAGTGTAAGACAGGGCGATGTAATAGGTACTATAGGGATGACTGGTAACTCAGGAGGGCCTCACGTATGTTATAGATTCTGGAAAAATGGTAAACAAGTAGATCCCTTCTCAGAAGACCTTCCAGCCTCAGAGCCTATGGCAGAGGAGTTGCTACCAGTTTTTGACAGTATAAAGAGACCATTACAATTACAGCTAGACAATCTTCCTTTTATGACAGAAGCTGAAGATGATATTACAGAAGAGCAAGAAGCTACAGAGGCTTTACAATAATCACCTAGATATAACAAAATGAAAAATATAAACCCAACTACTACCGCAGCTTGGAAAGACTTGCAAGCGCATTATGAAGAGATAAAAGACACACATCTTACAGATCTTTTTAAAAATGATAAGCGTGCAGAAGATTTTTCAATTCTTTGGGATACATTTTATGTAGATTATAGTAAAAACAGAATTACAGAAGAGACAATGACTCTTCTACTCAAGCTGGCTCAAGAGGTAGGCTTACAAGAGGCTATAGATAGTTTTTTTGGTGGTAAAAAAATTAACGCCACCGAAGGGCGTGCTGTAATGCACACCGCACTTCGTGATGAGAGTGATAACGCTTTCGCGAAAGCGGAAGTAGATGCCGTAAAAAAATCAATACAGACCTTTACCGAAAAGGTGATTTCTGGGGCACATAAAGGAGCTACAGGAAAGGAAATTACAGATGTTGTAAATATAGGTATAGGAGGTTCTGATCTAGGTCCAGTAATGGTAGTAGAGGCTTTACAATATTATAAGACACGTCTCAACACACACTTTATATCAAATGTAGATGGTGACCACGTGATGGAAACCATTAAAGATCTTGATCCAGAGACCACATTGTTTGTCATAGTTTCAAAAACATTTACTACACAAGAGACACTTAGCAATGCTACAACCGTGCGTAAGTGGTTTGTAGATAAAGTAGGAGAAGATGCTGTAAAAAATCATTTTGTTGCAATCTCTACAAATGCAGAAGCTATTGCAAACTTTGGAATCTCCTCAGATAACGTATTCCCTATGTGGAACTGGGTAGGAGGTAGATTTTCGCTATGGAGCTCTGTAGGTCTTTCTATTGCACTTGCTGTAGGGTATGATAATTTTAAAGGCTTACTACACGGCGCGTTTAAAATGGACGAGCATTTTAAAAACACATCTTTTGATAAGAATTTACCTGTAATAACAGCACTGCTTAGTGTGTGGTATAATAACTTCTTTAAAGTAGAGACAGAGGCTGTAATACCTTATTCTCAATACTTACATAGACTTCCCGCATATTTACAGCAAGCTATTATGGAGAGTAATGGTAAGAGTGTAGACCGCAATGGAGAGCGTGTTTCTTATGAAACAGGTAATATTATATGGGGAGAGCCGGGTACAAATAGCCAGCACGCGTTCTTTCAGCTTATTCATCAAGGGACAAAATTAATACCGGCAGATTTTATAGGTTTTAAAAAATCATTGCACGGGGAGAAGAGTCATCACGACAAGCTTATGGCAAACTTTTTTGCACAAACAGAAGCTTTAATGAATGGTAAAACAAAAGATCAAGTAATTACTGAATTGCAAGATGGAGGTTTAAGTCCTGAAGCAATAGAAGAGCTAGCCCCTTTTAAAGTTTTTGAAGGAAATAAACCTACTACAACTATACTTGGTGAGGCATTAACACCAGAGAGTCTAGGAGCGTTAGTAGCAATGTATGAACATAAGATTTTTGTACAAGGCATAATATGGAACATCTACTCCTTTGATCAGTGGGGTGTAGAGTTAGGAAAACAACTTGCCAAACAAGTTTTATCTGATATAGATAGCGATGAGATGACGTCTCACGATAGCTCAACTAGAACATTACTAGAGCGTTATAAATTGTAGTAATTTTCTTATAAAATATATGAAGCGCTAAAACGCCCTGAGAGCTTGATCTCAGGGCGTTTTAAGTTCTATCAAATTTTTCAAATCTTTAAGAAAATAAGTTAACCTTAAGTTAATATTGGTGCTTAGGAAATTAAAGTAATTTTGCACTGCTAATTATTTAATAAATATCATGAAGAAAATTACATTTTTATCATTGATCGCTTTGTTTCTTGTGACAGCTTCGTCACTTGCGCAAGGGGTAACAACAAGTTCCATTGCTGGACGTGTGCTAGACAACACAGAAGGACCATTACCTGGGGCAAACATTGTAGCTACACACGTACCTACAGGTTCTGTTTATGGAGCAGTAACAGATTTTGACGGTTTTTACCGTTTACCAAACCTTAAATCAGGTGGTCCTTACAACCTTACAATTACTTATGTAGGTTTTGAAGATTATGCACTTAACGGTTTTAACTTAGGTCTCGGAGAGACTAAGAGAGTAAGTGTAACAATGCAAGAAAATGCAAATGCACTTGACGAGATTGTAATTACTGGATCTAATAACAGTGTGTTTAACACAAACAAAACTGGTACAGAAACTACAATTACAGAGCGTGACATCGCTACAATTCCCTCTGTATCTAGAGGTATTGCAGATTTTGCACGTGTTACTCCACAAGCTCAGATTACTGAGGGGAACGATGGTTTTTCTATCTCTCTAGGTGGTCAAAATAACCGTTACAACGCTATCTATATTGATGGTGCTGTAAATAACGATGTTTTTGGTCTTGCAGGTTCAGGTACTAACGGAGGTCAGACAGGTGTAAACCCGTTCTCTGTAGATGCTATCGAATCTTTCCAAATTAACCTTGCTCCTTTTGATGTACGTCAGTCAGGATTCTCTGGAGGATCTGTAAACGCAGTAACGCGTTCTGGATCTAACAACTGGGAAGGTAGTGTATACGGTTTCTTAAGAAACGAAAGTCTTGCAGGCAAAACTCCTGTAGATTTAACAAATGAAGGTGACGAGCGTGAGAAGCTTGCAGAATTTTCTGCTAAGACTTACGGTATCCGTATAGGAGGTCCAATTATCGAAGATAAATTATTCTTCTTTGCAAACTATGAGCGTCAAGATGATGAGACTCCTCAACCATTTACATTCTCAAACTACCAAGGAAGATCTTCTGAAGCAGATATCGCAAACCTTGCTAGCTTCTTACAGTCTGAGTACGGTTATAATCCTGGTATTTTTGATAACAACACTAGAACTCTAGAAAGTGACAAGATAAACTTACGTTTAGACTGGAACATTAACGAAAACCACAAAGTATCTATACGTCAAGGTATCGTTGAGGCGACTAACCTAGAAGCTCGTAACTCTGGATTAAGAAACATAGGGTTCATAAACGGATCTGAGTTTTTTGAAACTAAGACATACTCTACTGCATTTGAATTAAACTCTACGTTTGGTTCTAAATATGCAAACAACCTTAAGATAGGATATACATCTGTAAAGGATGATAGAGATCCTTCTGGTAATCCATTCCCTACTGTAGATATTCAAGATGGAGGAGGTACGATCTCTTTTGGGTCTGAGCCTTTCTCTACTGCAAATTTACTTGAGCAGGATATCTTTACAATAAACAACAACTTCCAGATTTTCTCTGGTCGTCACGCTGTAACGCTTGGTGCAAACCTTGAGATTGCTTCTGCTAAGAACTTATTCTTTGCTTTTAACTACGGAGATTATACTTTCGAAGATCAATTTGATGATGCTGGAAACTTAGT
Organism: uncultured Dokdonia sp.; assembly: GCF_947496725.1. GTDB lineage: Bacteria > Bacteroidota > Bacteroidia > Flavobacteriales > Flavobacteriaceae > Dokdonia. The sequence continues at coordinate 109,748 of NZ_CANMDS010000002.1, read as the reverse complement.
TTCTTCTGGACTTAACCAGTTCTTAACTGGTCAAGATGCAGACGTTTTTCAACACGGTTATTCTTTAGTAGGTAACGGTGCTGTAGGTGATGAGTCTGCTGGATCTGCAGATTTTGGAACTTCTCAATTAGGTTTCTACGTACAAGATGAAGTACAAGTAACAGAAAACTTTAAAGTAACAGGAGGTATCCGTGTTGATATTCCTTACTGGGAAGATGGTACTGTAAATGATGACTTTAATACAAGAACAGTGTCTCTACTTACTGCTGCAGGTAAAGATTTACAAGGAGCACGTGTAGGTCAAGGAGTTGATGCTTCTGCTCACATCGCACCACGTTTAGGATTTAACTGGGATGTTTTTGGAAATAATACAACACAAGTACGTGGAGGATTAGGAGTATTTACTTCAAGACTTCCTTTAGTATGGCCAGGTGGTACTTATAACAATAATGGTGTAACTGGTGGATTTAGCTTTATCTTCGGAGAGCCTTTCCAAGCAGATGTAAACCAGCAAACACAAGTTGTTGCTGCAGGTTCTGGAGGAGTAGGTGGAAACATCGACCTTTTTGCTAAGAACTTCAAACTTCCACAAGTAGGTAAATACAACATCGCTATCGATCAAAAATTACCTATATGGGGATTAATCGCATCTGCAGATTTCTTATATAATGATGTACTTACAGATGTTTACTATGAGAACCTTAACTTAGGTGGGCCAGTAGGGAACTACGATGGAGCAGATAACCGTCCATTCTACAACCGTAGTGACGAGATAGATGATACTTATGGTAGAATCATCCTTGCTTCTAACACAAACGAAGGGTCTTCTTATAACGCAACGTTTACACTTAGAAAGCCTATCCAGAACGGTTTCCAAGGACAAGTATCTTACTCTTACGGAGAGTCTGAAAAAATCTTTGATGGTACATCTTCTCAAAACAGTTCACAGTGGAGAGGAATTCAAACTGTAAATGGTAAGAACTCAGATATTCCATTATCTCGTTCTGACTTCTCTTTAGGTAGTCGTATCTCTGCAAATGCATCTTACGAGATTGAGTACGGTGGAGACTTTGGAGGAAAAACTACAATAGGTCTTTTCTATGAAGGAGCACAGTCGTCACCATATAGCTTTACATACAGAGAAGGACGTGATTTATTAAATGATGATTCACGAGATAACGCTCTTATTTATGTTCCAGCAAACCAGTCAGAAATTACTTTTTCTGGTGATGCAACAGAGCAAGCTAGACAATGGATGTTACTTGACCAGTTTATCGAGTCTGACGATTACTTAAGTACTCGTAGAGGACAGTATGCTGAGCGTAATGGTTCAAGAGGACCTTGGAACCACATCGTTGACCTTAAGTTCTTACAAGATATATATGTAAAAACTGGAGATAAGAAAAATACATTCCAGATCTCTTTAGATATCTTCAACTTTACAAACCTTATCAACAAAGATTGGGGAGTACGTAAATTTGTAGGATCTAACGTATCACCATTACAGACAGTTTCAACATCTGATGATCAACCAGTATTTAGCTTTGTAGAGAGCTTACTTGAGTTTGATGATGCAGGAAACGTAATAGGTAAAAACGTAGATCAAATTGATGATTCTGGATTACAGTCTTCAAGATGGCAAATGCAAGTAGGTCTTCGTTATATCTTTAACTAAGAGCTATTATAAATTGTTTGCTTAGGCAATTTAAAAAGCCGCTACTGGAAACAGTAGCGGCTTTTATATTTATGAATTATCTTTGACACTCAACCATAATAAATATACATCATATGTACTCAGTTGTTCAGTTTGTCCACTCTTATTGGGCGTATTTAGTTCTTATCGTTCTTGTTATTGCAACAGTAAATGCCCTTTCTAAATTCTTTAGTAAAAAGGAATATGGAGGTAAGGATATGAGTCTAGCACTGTTTACACTTATAACTATGCACATACAGTTACTCATAGGGCTTGTGTTGTGGTTTGTGTCTCCTAATGGCTTACAAGCGATAAAGGCAAACGGAATGGGAGGTTTATCTAGCCAGGCTAGACAACTTGCGGTAGAGCACCCTTTCCTTATGATTATTGCTGTAGTACTTGTTACTGTGGGGTATTCAAAACATAAAAAACAGCGCCTTTCTACGCCTAAGTTCAAGAAGATAGCAATATTTTATACCCTTGCTTTAATTGCAGTACTTGCTATTATTCCTTGGTCGCAGTGGTTTTAATATAACCCTTTAGACTATACCTTTTATGGATAGTTTTACGCTTTCGCGAAAGCGTGATTAAAACAAAAAAATGTCCGCAATCTAAAATAAATAGATTGCGGACATTTTTATTAACTATTATAAGTTGTTTTATTGATCTTCTTTAATAAGGTATACATACACGGGGAAATGGTCACTGTACCCTCCTGTGTACCCTCCATTTGCAAAGCTTCTGTAAGGGTATCCTTTATAACGCCCTTTAGGGTTGCTTAAGTAGTTCTTATTATAAATACCTGCTTTATAATAGCGGTATGTGCTAAAATCCTTGTCAAGCAAAGGTGCGCTTATAATAATCTGGTCAAAAAGATTCCAACCATCACGATAGGCGAGTGTACCAATCCCTTTTTTAAACATAGGCTCCATAGGGTTGTAAAGCATATCATCTTTGACTTTTTCTTTCTTTCCAGACGCTTTTATTGTTTTCTTAACGCTAGGGCTTGTAGGGTCGTCGTTGAGATCTCCCATTGTAATGATCTTTGCATAGGGGTCATTGCTCTGCAAACTGTCAATTATCTTCATATTAAGTTCGGCAGCGGCGATACGTTTTTTACGACTTCGTGCTTCTCCACCAGAGCGAGATGGCCAGTGATTTACAATCACGTGTATCATATCACCATCCAGCAGGCCAGAAACCAAGAGCTGGTCACGCGTGTACACTCTTTTACTTGTGTCAACATTATCATATATAAGGAGCTCGTGCTTGCTAATGTTAGTCGGTTTAAAAAGCGCTTTTTGATACATAAGTGCTACATCAATCCCTCGTCTATCTGGAGAGTCAAAATGAGCAATGCCGTAATCCTTAGCAAGTAGTTTTGGATCATTTGCTAGTGCTTCTACTGTTTTTCTATTTTCAATTTCTGCAAGGCCTATGAGTGCGGGAGCATTATTTGTTACATCTGCTCCTATTTCTGAAATGACGCGCGCCATCTTGCTTACTTTATCTTGATAGATTTCTTCGGTCCAGTGATCCTTTCCATCTGGTGTGCGATCATCATCATAAGTGATGGGGTCATTTTCTGTATCAAAGAGGTTTTCTACATTGTAAAAGGCAATGGTATGTGCACGATAGGTTTTGTCTTGTTGCGCTTTCGCGAAAGCGGTAACAGTCAGTAAACCAGATAAGGCGAGTACTTTTAGTTTCATAAAATAGATGTGTGTTATCTTTTTGTAAACTCTTTTGCAGAGAGCGTGCCAAAGGTACTGAAACGTTCTATTTTGCCTACTTTTGGCCGAGAATCGTAACGGTTTCTTAATAAAACAACCAAATATTAATCATTTATGAAGCAATTTACTTTATCACTTTTATGTGTGTTTCTAGCAGCCACAGCGTGGTCGCAAACACAAATAAAAGGAACGGTGATGGATGCCATCACCTCTGAGCCGCTTCCAGACGTTACTTTACGTCTCGAAAAGAGCGCTGCAGAAACAATGACAAATGCTATGGGAGTATTTGTACTTAAAAACTTAACCCAGGAAGGAGATCAGATTCTTTTGGTTTTAAAAAATGGTTTTATCACCAAGAGGCTTCCTATTATTCTTACGACTGGGCAAACGCTCAATCTTGATGTGATTACACTAGATGTAGACATCTCTGCAGAGCAGCAGCAAATAGGGTTAATCTCACTTTCTGATAATGATCTTAACAGTGGTGATGATGATCTAGGTAACTTTAATGTGTCAGGACTTCTATCTGCCGGTCGCGATGCTTTTTTAAGCGCAGCCGCTTTTGACTGGAGTGCAACTTTTTTTAGACCTAGAGGTCTCGATAATGCAAATGGCAAAGTGCTCATTAACGGGATTGAGATGAATAAACAGTTTAACGGTAGACCACAATGGGGTAACTGGGGAGGACTAAATGACGCACAGCGTAATCGCGAATTTTCTCAAGGGCTTACTCCTAGTGAATATAGCTTTGGAGGTCTCGCAGGGGTGACAAATATCGTAATGCGAGCTTCACAAGAACGAGAGGGAGGTAGAATATCATATGCTGCGGCAAATGCCTCATATCAAGGTAGAGTGATGGCAAGCTATAATTCTGGTCTTAATTCAAACGGATGGGCATATAGTGTGTTACTAGCAAGACGCTTTGGAGAAGAAGGTTTTCAAGATGGAACATTATATGATGCAAACTCTATGTATCTCTCTGTCGAGAAAAAAATAAATGATGCTCATAGTTTAAACTTTACGGGATTCTATACGCCTAACAGACGTGGTAGAGCGACAGCTATTACAGAAGAGCAGTTTGACCTAAAAGGAAGAACGTATAATCCTTTTTGGGGTTATCAAGATGGTGAGAAGCGTAATACAAGAGAGCGAGAGATAGAAGAGCCTGTTTTTATGCTTAATCACTACTGGACATTAAGCGATAAAACAACAATCAACTCAAACCTGGGCTACCAGTTTGGTTCTATAAAAAGTGGTAGAGTAGATAATGGTAGCTTGAGAAATCCAGCGCCAAACTATTATCAACTTTTGCCTAGTTATGCTTTACAAGATCCTAATCCTACGGCATATGATTTTCAGAATGCATACCTACTAGAGCAGGACTTTATAAATGATGGTCAATTTGATTGGAATTCTTTATATCAAGCAAATGCTAATGGAGGCAATTCTAATATCATACTTCAGGATGATGTGATAGATGATAGCCAGCTTAGTGCAAATGTGATTATTAACTCTCAAGTAACAGACGCTATCACTATAGATGGTAATGTGAGCTATAGAGGATTAAAGAGCGAAAATTATGCACAAGTAAGCGACCTACTAGGTGGAGATGGTTTTCTAGATATAGATAACTTTTCTGTAAGTGAGAGTCAAGACGGTCAAGATGGAGATCTTGCACAGAGTGATGTGCGTAACCCTAATAGAGTAGTAGTAGAGGGTGATCGCTATAAGTATAATTATGATATGGATGCGACCGTAGTTTCTGGCTTTGCGCAGGCACAGTTTACTTATAATAAAGTAGATTTTTATGTGTCTGGTACAGCAAGTAATACATCATACCAGCGCACTGGACTCTATGAGAACGGAAATTTTACAGGTAGTCGCTCTTTTGGACCTAGTGAAAAACTTTCGTTTACAAACGGAGGAATTAAAGCGGGTGCAACCTATAAATTATCTGGGCGTCACCTTATAGATGTAAATGCAGGATATTATTCTGTGGCTCCAGGTATACGAAATAGCTTTAGTAATGCGCGTCAAAACAATGACGTAGTGATAGGCTTAGAGTCAGAGCAAATACAGAGTGTAGATGCAAGTTATATTTTTAGATCACCTATAGTAAAGGGACGTCTTACTGGGTTTTATACTGGTTTTCAAAAAGGAACAGACATAGGTTTCTTCTTTACACAAAATAGTATAGCTGGTACAGAAGCTTCTTTTGTTCAAGAGGTTCTTACAAATGTAGAACGTAGAAATATAGGAGCAGAGCTAGGTATAGAAGCGCAGGTATTACCTACTCTTAAACTTAAGGCTGCAGCATCTGTAGGGCAATACACGTATGCAAATAATCCTAATATATATTATACATCAGATGATTTTGAGGGGCCTCAAACCTTTGGTGATGGGACAACTGCTATTAAAGATTTGCACGTTGCAGGAGGACCAGAAAGAGCCTACCAACTAGGTTTTGAGTATAGAGACCCAGAATTCTGGAACTTTGGACTTACAGTAAACTACTTCTCAAATTCATACATAGACTTTAGTAATCTAGCTAGAACGGCAAACTTTAATCAAGACATAGATGGGCAGCCATTTAATGATTATGATACAGATGTAGCGAGAGATTTACTAAGACAGACAGAAATAGATGACTACTTTTTGGTAAATATTATAGGAGGTAAATCTTGGAGGGTAGGAGACTACTTTGTAGGCTTCTTTGCAACTGTAAATAATGTACTAGATGAGACCTACATTACTGGAGGTTTTGAAGATAGTAGACGAGCAAATTATAGATCAAGCCTAGAAGAAGCACAAAGAGACACCCCAGTTTTTGGTGATCGTCTCTTCTTCGGTAGAGGAACAACATACTATGTAAACGCATACGTGCGCTTTTAATAAAACAATTAAGAAAGATATTTAATATGAAAACAATAAAATTAACCCACGTATTTGCAGCCATTATTGCGTTGCTTACTATTACTAGTTGTGTGCAAGATGATGATTTTGCCACGCCAGATCTTACCGCAACAGATCCTGTTCTTGATGGTGAAGTAATCTCTGTTTCTGCACTTAGAAACTTATTTCTTCAAGAAGGAGAAACGGTAGATCTTACTGAGTCTACACAGTATGTAGAGGGGTTTGTGATAAGCAGTGATGAGTCTGGTAACTGGTTTGAAGAAATCATTATACAAGACAACGCTACAGCACCTACGGCAGGAGTACGAATCTTAATAGACGAGAGCCCTTTATTTACGTATTATGAGATAGGGCGTAAGATATTTGTAAAATTAGGAGGTCTTCACCTTGGTGAAAGTAACGGTGTGTTAACACTAGGAGTTACAAACAACCTTGAGAAGATACCAGCTCCTCTACAATTTGATTACATACAGCGATCTGCAACGGTAGAGACTATTGTTCCTGTAGAGACAACCATCTCAAGCCTAAGTGAAGATTTAGAAAACATATTTATAAAACTTACAGATGTTCAATTTGCAAAAGAAGAAGTAATTGATGAAAGTCTTACTTATGCAGGTGAGCCACTAGACGAGTTTGATGGAGAGCGCACTATCTTTAGTTGTGCGACAGAGCAAACACTTATTTTAAGCACAAGTACCTTTGCAAATTTTAAGTCTATAGCGCTTCCTACGGGACGCGGAAGTATTTCTGGAGTGCTTACTCGTAATTTCTTTGGAGAAGACTTTAATCTTGCTATAAACGACAGAAATGACGTAGTTTTTGATCAAGCAGAGCGCTGTGATCCGGTAGAGATAGATTGTGGTGTGGCAGATGCGGCAGGAAGTACAATTCTTTTTGAAGATTTCTTTGAGACACAAGCTACAAATAGCCCAATATCTGGAAATGGATGGACTAACTACCAGCAAGAAGGATCAGAAACGTGGGAGGCATACTCTAGTGGAGGTCAAAACGCCTCTTTAGGTATTTCTGCAAGAGTAGGGTCTTTCCAGTCTGGAGATGATGCCACTATCGCTTGGTTAATCACACCTATGCTAGATCTTCAAGCTAATACTGGTGAGACACTTCAGTTTATGACTTCAAACAGTTTTTCAGACGGTAGTACGCTTGACCTTCTTTTTTCTAGTGATTGGGACGGTACTGAGGCTACTATTGCAACAGCTACTTGGGATGTTTTACCTGCAGGAGTGATTGTAGATGATGGAGATTTCTTTGGAGACTGGATAGACTCAGGTATTGTAGATCTTTCTTGTATTGAGTCTAACGGTTATGTTGCTTTTAGATACAGCGGGTCTGGTGATGCAGATTTTGATGGTACTTTTGAGCTTGACGAGATACAGATCAATGCAAACTAAGTAACGTAGTTATATATACGCTTTCGCGAAAGCGGAATAATACATTTTAAAAACCCACTGTTAGTACTACTAGCAGTGGGTTTTTTTTATTAAAGCATCAAGGCAACTTAACTAGACTGCTAAAATAAATGTGCTTATCGATAGTTGTCACCACAAGAGGCCGAAAATTAGGCAGTATATAACCGCACGGTTTCTTAGAAGAGCATAGGCTACATTGTAATATAAGGTTACAACTAGCGCTTTACATTAGTTTGATATTACGGTATAAAAAAACCGCAACACTTACGCATTGCGGCTTCCTGGATGGTTGGTTAGTTAATAATTATCCAGTTTATCTAGTGACTATCTTAAAGACAGAGCGTCTGTTAAGTTGATGTTCATCTTCTGTACAGTTTGAACCGCAAGCTATAGCAGGCTCAGACTCTCCTTTTCCTATACTTGAGATGCGGCTAGCATTTATACCTTTGCTTACTACATAATCTCGCATTGAGTCTGCACGACGTTGAGATAAGTTCTTGTTATAAGATTCAGACCCACGTATATCTGTGTGTGACTCTGCACTTATTACCATTGTAGGATATTGCATCATAACGTTCACAAGTCTATCTAGCTCTGCTGCCGCAGATGGACGTATGTTAGACTTGTCAAAATCAAAATAAATAGGATTTAAAACAACCTCCGTTTCTGTTACGACTACTTGATCTATAATAGGTTCTAGCGTTATAGTCTGGTTAACACCAGATTTACCTACCGTAATGTTTTGAATTGCTTCTTTATAGCCATCTGCACTCGCAGTTATTGTGTATGTGCGATTACATTTAGACTGGTAAAGGTATTTACCCGTTGTTGTAGCAGTGTCAGATTCACTTGTGTTATCTGTATTGTTATTTACAACCACAAGAGCTTTATCTATACCCTCTCCAGCTGGATTTACTACCGTAAGAGCAACATCTACATCACAAGGAGGTAGTTGTCCTAATATATAAATATCATCTCCTCCTTTACCACCGGCACGGTTTGAAGAGATAAAACCTGTATCTGTATCTTGGTTTATATATATTGAAAAGTCGTCTGCTGGGCTATTTATCCCTGGACCTGCATTTTGAGGAATAGCATACGTGTTTGCACCCTTACTTTCTGACATAAATACGTCAAGGCCACCCATACCTATATGACCATCACTTGAGAAATATAGTGTGCCATCTTGAGCTATAAAAGGAAATACTTCTGTACCCTCTGTGTTGATTTGGTTTTTAAGCGCGGTAGGTGTGCCAAATGTTCCATCTTTATTTACAGTAACCATATATAAATCTGACCCTCCTTTTCCGCCAGGTCTATCACTTGAAAAATATAGTGTGTTACCATCCGGACTAATTGCCGGATGACCGGTTGAGAACTCATCACTATTAAATGGGGCAGATTGTATATTAACCCATTTTCCTCCTACCTTTTCTGCAGTATAGAGGTTAATCTGGTTAACTCCAGTCTCATCCTTATCTAGATTTCCTTTATAATAGTCATTGCGGTCAAAGTACATACGTTTTCCATCTGGAGAGATTGCTACTTTACCCTCGTGATATTTTGTATTTACGTCACCTGCAAGTAGAGAGGCTGTTCCTAATTTTGATCCATCTAGTGTCGCTGTATAGATATCTAAAAAGGGTTCGTTATTTAGACTGTGTTTTTTGCGGTTTGTATTTCTAGCACTAGCAAAGTAAAGTGTATTGCTATTTATCGCGCTTCCATAATCTGCATATGTTGTATTTAGAGCTCCTGCATTTTTTACCGTATAACTAGGCTCTTTACTTAAAAGCTGGCTTAGATAATTAGAATTCTTTAAAAAACTAGCAGATCTAGAATCATTGGGCTGTGCTTGGGTAAATTTTTGCATCCAGTTTTTATACTCAGCAGCATCACCATTGGCCTTAAGAGCTTGTGCATAATTATACATAAGATCTGGTGTGAGCTTTGCGTTTTTTCCTTTAGTAGCTCTTTTGTAAAAAGAAACTGCTTTTTTTGAGTCGCCTAGTATAGCATAACTCTCAGCAAGCTGAGCATATACATACTTGTTTGCTTTTCCCTTTTCTATAAGCTTGGTGTATTCAGTTATAGCTTCGGTATAAGCAAGTCTCTCAAACAGACCATCTGCTTTCTTTGTGTCTTTGTTTTGTGCTACGGCTCCTGTAGCTGTAAAAATAAGGAGCAATATATATAGGTAAAACTTCTTCATATTAATGTGCTATGGTTAGGTTTAGAAGTATCTAGGTGAACGTAATGCTTTTTTATTACGTAGTATGTTGTAGGTTATAATGATCTCGTGTGAGGATGGGGCTATGTTGTTTATCTCAGAAGTAACTGCATCATAAGCATAGCCTATTCTAAATTCTGGAGTTGCCTGAAAGCCTACTATGCCACTAAAAGAATCATCATAACGGTAAGAGACACCTAGTTCAAATTTTTCTAGAAAGAGGGCATTTACATTTGCATCAAAAGAAACTGGTGCGTCAAATGCAGATTTTACCATTACAGATGGTTTGAGTTTTACATTATCTGAAACTTGAAAAACATATCCAGAGGTTACAAAATAATGATTAGTCTCAGAGCCTATTTTTAGCTCATTAGTATCTAGATGAACAGAGTTGAGTAAATTAGGAACAGATAGGCCTACGTAAAATTTATCACTATATAAGAAAGCACCAGTCCCTACGTTGGGATACGTCTGATTTATGTTTTGTGAGAAAAACGCATCTCCGGGATCTTGGAGTTCAAGATCTACAAGGCCAACCTCGTGAAAAGTAGCCCCCGCTTTAATACCTAGCGCAAGTTTAAAAGTACTGCTTACATCTATAGTATAAGAGAAGTCTGCATAAGCGTTGGTTTCTTTCACAGGGCCTAACTCATCTCTTATAAGAGAGACTCCTAAACCTACTTTTTCTGATATAGGAGAGTGAGCTGCTAGGGTGAAAGTCTCTGGTGACCCGTCTAAGCTTGACCATTGATTTCTGTATAATAAATTTATAGCAAGACCTTCTTTTAATCCGGCATATGCTGGGTTAACCACATTCATATTATACATATACTGGGTATACTGTGGGTCTTGTTGAGCAACAGACTCATCTATGTAAAATAGACTTAAAATTAGCGTTAATAATAGTAGTTTTTTCATTGTTGTCTCGTTGTTAATTCAACTATATCGTACGTACAATTAGATTCTTTAGTTAGTCTTGGTTTAAGTAAATCCATCCAGTGGCTTGAGTGCCATAAGTAGGATCTTCTTGATCAAGTGAGATTACATAAAAGTAAGTTCCTGTAGGTAAATCATCACCTGCATCAGTTTGTCCTCTCCATTCATTTGTGTATGAATCTTGTTCGAAGACTAGTGTACCTAAGCGGTTGTAGATCTGGAGATTTGTTATGCCAGACCTGTCAGAGAGGAAACGTAAATCTAGTGTGTCATTAAATCCTGGTGACCCAGAAGGAGAAAGCCCTTCTGAAATAACACAATTTCCTACTTCATAAAGTGTCACATCTACGGCAGCCGTCCCAGAACAAACTCCTCTGGTGATTTCTACTGTAAAAGTTTGAGTTCCTACAGTGCTAGGTGCTAGTATGACATCATAAGTTGCGTTTGTAGCTCCATTTATTGCTGTGCCATTTACAAACCACTGGAAGGTGACTCCTGTTTCGTCTGTAGCTGCTGCTAGTGTTTGTAATTCATTAGGGCAAGTTTGAAAATTATCTATGAGACTAACGTCTAGTGTACTGCCTGTGATAAGAATACTGTCTGTAGCAGTACAGCCATTATCAGTTACAACTACCTCATAGTTGCCTAGCTCAACAATTTCTATAGAGGCTGTTGTATCTGGTAGTTCTACTCCGTCTTGAAACCACTGATAAGTAACTTGTGTAGGATCTATATTTGATGGGCTTGCGTCTAAGAAAATAGCATTTTCAAAACAAGTGTCAAAATCGCTCCCTAGTTCTATAGTGGGTGTCGCCCCAAAGTCAATATTTACAATCTGACTTTCAGAACATCCGTCTACGGTTACAATTACTTCATATACTCCTGTTTCAGTAACAGTGATTGATGATGTTGTCTCACCAGTACTCCATTCATAAGTAGGATTTGTAGTGTTGCTTCCAGAGAGAACGGCAGTAAGCTCTATAGAGGTTTCATCACACACAGACTGATCACCTCCTAGGTCTATGTCAAAATCTGGACATACAATACCACAGTTGGTATTTCCATCACCGCCAGTTTGACCTACACTTATAAATCCGCTTGACCCATTAAAATTTGTAATGAGAAGTATATAAACCTCCCCGACTTGTGCATTAGGAATTGTAAATGTTTCAATTGCCGCGGCTGAGAAACTACAATCTACACTTGTACTTGGGTTTAAGTTGTCACAAGCATTATCTGGACTATCAAATGGTCCCCAGGCAATAAAATCTACATCTAGTTCATTTCCTACTGGATTCCCATCTGCGTCAAAAGCGGTGTTTTGAACAATTTCTAAATCGATATCTCCTTCTTGACCTATTTCAAGGTAAAACCAATTTGGGTTAGGTTGAGAAAATAAACACTCATAATCAATCCCATCTTGAGCAGATGAGCCGTCAGAGGTGTTTTCAAATATGAGACCTTCTTGACTACATAATGGTTCTATGTCTTCACAAGAGGCTGGTGGGTTACATTGTATTGATAATTCAAAATCACCTGTAGCACCATCTTCTCCATAAATGTAAATAAGATATTCAGTTCCTGTTGTAGTTATGAAATCTACTTTTGATTGCTCTACTGTACCGAAGTCATCATTACCTTCTTCACAAATAAGCTCTTCACAGGTTCCAGAATATATCTGAATACCAGTGTCAAAGCTTGAATTTAGAAGGCTGAATTCTGTGCTTTCACCAGTGCCTGTAAATGTAAACCATACCCCAGGAGAATCACCAGTTGTTATGTTGCCGCAATTTTCTAATGGAACATCTGTTGCTGGCGCGCCTACTATTGTGCCAGAAATTACGTCCCCACAAACAACCTCTTCGGCATCTAGGCATCCTTGTGGTGCTTCAATGCAAGTAACGGTTAGTTCATAATCACCTACACTTGTTCCAAAGCCAAATACATAAATTGTATATTCAACACCTTCTTCAGATAGAAAGTCCACTTCAGATTGTAGTCCGCAAGAATCGTCATTTCCACCTACACAAGTTAAGGCGTCACAAGTGCCTGTAAATACTTGAAGTTTTGTGTCATATGTAGAGTTACACATTGCTAGTTGTATAAGCTCTCCTGTTCCAGTAAATGTATAATAGTTTCCTGGAGCTCCAGGACCTGTTCCACAAGTTCCAGGCTCATCAGTTGAGGTAGATCCTACAGTTGTTCCTGTTACAATGTCACCACATACCAGTGGTAAGGCATCTGGGCACAAATCATTTACATTACAACTAGAGCCATCCTCGTTTGCTTGATTAATTGTTAATGTATCGGTCCCAATACATCCTTCAAAAGTGACAAAAACCTCATATGCTCCTGGAGCTGTAGCTTCTAAAGTAGCAGAGGTCTCTCCCGCTATAAGAGTTCCATTTAAAAACCATTCATAAGTAGAGGTAGATGGATCTACGTTAGTTGGGGACCCATCAAGAGTGACAGCATCTTCAAGGCAACTATTTATGTCTTCCCCAAGGTCTACAATAGGAGCGACATTAAAAGTAGCAATAGCATCATCTGTATAGGTACATCCAGCATCAAAAATAGCTTGTACTGTGTATGTTCCTGATTCTGTCGCGCTTATTGACGGTCCAGTTTCACCTGTTATGACAGTTCCATCTAGACTCCAAACAAATGTGGTCGTGCCAGCAGGTAAGCCTGTATCTAGAGTTTCGGTTTCTCCAGCACACGATGTAAAGTCTTCTATGTTTACTGCAGGTTCAGAAATAAACTCTACTGTTATATCGTCTCTTACTTCACAATCTGGTAAATCTGTAAGAGTTACTACTACGCTATATTCTCCAGGCTCAGTAACAACTAGTGTTGATGATGTTTCGCCAGCTATAACTACGTCATTAAGCAACCAAGTATAAGTTTCTGCATCTGGATCTGTTGCATCTAGAGTAACTGGATCTCCTTCACAAGAGGCAAGACCGTTTTCAACAAGTAAATCTTCACCTAGATCTGTATTTGTAACGTTAAAACTACCAGCCTCAATAAATACCGCAATATCAAAGAGACTATCTGTTTGATCTGCTACAACGAGTTTTATGGTGTATGAGTTTCCTGGTACTACTGTGGTAGATGCTGTAAGCTCGACAGTTTGACCATTAAAATTTGTTGCAGCTGTGTTTTCATCATTAAAAGGAAGGAAGTTGTACTGTCCAAAAAATTCTTCATTTATAGCTGCACAACTATTAGGGACTTCAGGTCGTATGTTTGTAACCTCTATAGGAGTGTTTGTACCTGGAAGCACTGCTAGATTTACAGAGGTGCCAGTATCATTATCAGTTAAGATAAATGCAAATGCATCTGTAAATGTGCACTCAAAATTTTGATTATATTCTTCTGAAGCCATCAGAAAATCAAAACTCAATTGCTCAGTAAAAGGTGTGAAGTCAAATTGTATGAATGAAGCATTATTTGTTGCCGTTGCACCAGTAAAGTTTTCTAAGTCTGCGTCTCCTGGCCACGCTGTTCCTCCGTTGCTTTGTGTAGTGAGGTTAGGTCCTGGTGCTGTAGATACGCTTCCAGAACTTAGCACAATCCCAGCTTCAAAAGGGAAGTTAGTACCATTTGCTTCAAAAGAACCAACACCATTAACAGAAGCAAAGTCTGTACCCGTGCTCTGTATGAAATTCTCAGTTCCAGCACAAGATGCGTTTATGAGGATGTCTTCTACGAGTTGTTGTGTTGTAAGTGTTTCGTCTATGGTAATTTGTGCAAACAGTGCCGAAGGGATAAGCCAAAGTAGGGAAAGTAAAAGTCTCTTCATTTGATTGGGTTTGTCGTGAGATTATAGCAGTGCATAGAGATAAGCTACTTGAAATTGGTAATAGCATAAGACAAGGTAAAAATCCTTGTGTATTATGTAATAAAAACTTCAAAAAGCTAAATTATATACACCGCTAAAGTGCAACAAACAATATAATCTTCAAAAGATTAACAAAAATATTGGATATAATACTTCATATATCCGATGAGTGACTACTTTCTTACTCAGTAAAATCTATACTTTAACAGTTGCAGTTAATATTGTATAGACTGGGAAGTGATCACTATACCCGCCTAGGTATTTTTTTCCAGCGTAAGTTCTAAAGGGGTTGCCCTTATACTTTCCATCATATTCAGTAAGATAGAAGTCATTATAGATGTCTGACCTTTCATACAAGAGCTCGTTATCATAGATTCTTACAAAATTATTTGAAAAGAGAATCTGATCAAATATGAACCACTCATAGTTATAATTAAGGCTCCCTTCATATCTCGTGCCTAGATAAAGCATCGGATTATAAAAATCAGTTTTGGCTAGGTGTACTTTTATGCTTTCGCTATGTGGGCCATCGTTAAAGTCACCCATAACGATTATTCTTGCATCTGGTTTTTGAGCGACAAGATTATCTATGATTTTGCGATTTTTCTTTGCGGCAGTAATACGTTTTTGTGAGGTTTCATTTGCTCCTTTACGTCTAGATGGCCAGTGATTTACCAGTATGTGCACCTCTGTACCTAGCAAGTTGCCTTGCACATATAAAATGTCTCTGGTAAAGTCGCGATCTCCCTCTTCTGTCTCTAGGTATAATGTAATCGCCTCGCTTTTATGTACCGCAAAGTCTTTCTTTTTATATAGTAGCCCTACATCTATACCACGCTCGTCTGGAGAGTCATAATGTATGATATCATACCCTTCATCTTCAAGACGATCTGTTTTAATAAGTGATTGTAATACCGCTTTGTTTTCCACTTCTGCTACCCCTAGTAAACTCGGTGAGGTGCCGGTATCACCCTTTCCTATTTTTGAGATTACTTTAGAAAGTTTTTTAATTTTTTTATCAAACTTATAATTGTTCCATTCTTTAAAACCACCTGGTGTAAAGTCATCATCTAGTATTGCGGGGTCATTTTTTGTGTCAAAAAGGTTTTCAAGATTGTAAAAACCTATGGCACATTTTATTTTTTTGGTTGGCGCTTTCGCGAAAGCGGATGTATCCTCCATATTAAACAGTATCTATGAGACCCACAATTTAGTCAAAAAGACTGCAATCCATTTGCTACCTTTGTAAATATGCTGGAAGTTGAAAAAATAGAATATGAAAAGTGCATTCTTGTAGGGCTTGTAACCCAAAAACAAACGCACGAAAAAATGACAGAATACCTTGATGAGCTCGAGTTTCTGGCCTACACGGCAGGAGCAGAGGTTCTCAAGCGTTTTAGTCAAAAATTGGAACGTCCTAACCCTAAAACTTTTATTGGGACAGGTAAGATGGAAGACGTAGCTGCTTATGTAGAGCAGCACGATGTAGGTACGGTCATTTTTGACGACGAGCTTACACCGGGACAGCAGCGCAACATTGAGGCACTACTTAAGTGTAAGATTGTAGATCGTACATATCTCATACTAGATATTTTTGCACAACGAGCACAAACTAGTTATGCACGTACGCAGGTAGAACTTGCCCAGTATGAGTATCTCTTACCACGTCTAGTAGGTTTATGGACACACCTTGAGCGCCAGCGTGGAGGTATAGGTATGCGTGGTCCTGGAGAGACAGAAATTGAGACAGATAGACGTATCGTACGTGACCGCATCACCCTGCTCAAAAAGAAAATGAAAACCATAGACAAGCAAATGTCTACACAACGTGGTAACCGTGGTGCACTGGTGAGAGTAGCCCTTGTAGGATATACAAATGTGGGTAAAAGTACTCTTATGAATGTGATAAGCAAGAGTAAGGTGTTTGCCGAAAATAAACTCTTTGCAACTCTAGATACTACTGTGCGTAAGGTGGTAATAGGTAATTTACCATTCTTACTATCAGATACCGTTGGGTTTATAAGAAAGTTACCTACACAACTAGTAGACTCTTTTAAGAGTACGCTAGATGAGGTGCGCGAGGCAGACTTATTATTGCACGTGGTAGATATCTCACACCCACAGTTTGAAGATCATATTAATGCCGTAAATAAGATTCTTGATGAGATAAAAAGTATGGATAAACCCACGCTTATGGTCTTTAATAAAATTGACGCATATAAGGCAGAGGCTTATGATGATGATGATCTTATGGTAGAGCGCACCGGTGCTCACTACTCACTAGATGAGTGGAAGGAGACCTGGATGTCACGCACTAATGGTGATGCGATATTCATTTCGGCGCTTAATAAAAACAACTTTGATTCCTTTAGAAAGAAGGTATACGAGCGCGTGAGAGAGATACACGTAACACGTTTTCCATACAATGAGTTTTTATACCCAGAGTATATAGATCAATACGGACAAGAAGAGGAATAAAAAGAATAACGCTTTCGCAAAAGCGTACTTAAAACAACACAATTACAATTATGCTCATAATAGGTATAGGTGGAGGTACCGGTAGTGGAAAAACTACCGTAGTAGATCAGATAGTTTCAGACCTTCCAGAAGGACAGGTAACGGTTATCTCCCAAGACTCATATTATAAAGATCTTTCTAGCCTCTCTATGGAGGAAAGAAAGAAAGTAAACTTTGATCACCCTAATGCGATAGATTTTCCATTGCTGTGTCAACATCTCAAAGAACTTAAAGAAGGAAGGAACATATTACAACCAGTATATTCATTTGTTGCACATAACCGTACAGAAGAAACGGTGCTTACCACGCCTACTAATGTAATGGTGGTGGAGGGTATCCTTATACTTACAGATCCTGCTATTAGAAATCTATTTGATATCAAGGTTTTTGTACACGCAGATAGTGATGAGCGATTAATACGTCGTCTCAAGAGAGATATTGCAGAGCGCGGTAGAGACTTAGATGAAGTGCTTAATAGGTATCAAACCACGCTTAAGCCTATGCACCAGCAGTTTATTGAGCCTACTAAAGAATTTGCAGATATTATTATACCAAACAATAGGTATAATACTGTTGCTGTAGATATTGTACGAAGCATTATAAACGAACGTTTAAATTAAGGTTTTACTATATTTACTACAATGGGTGTCAAAGAGCTGAGGCAAAAAAAATGGTTTAGAGTATTGAGTAATAAATATTTACTCATTACCATCATTTTCTTAATCTGGATGCTGTTTTTTGACGGGAGTTCATACCTATTACATAGAGAGCTTAACCAAGAGCGAGATAAGTTAAAGGGTAACCGTGATTATTTTAAAAACGAAATTTCAAAGGATAATGCTCAAATACTACAGCTCAAAGATAGCGCAGGTTTAGAGCGGTTTGCTCGTGAAGAATATCTTATGAAAAAGGATAACGAGGAGATTTACATTATTGAATATCAAGATAGTTTAAAACAGGAAAATGAAGACTAGTTTATTTTCAGAATTTGATCCAGTATCTGCAAAAGCATACAAACAGAAAATACAGTTTGATCTTAAGGGTGCAGATTATAATAAGACGCTTGTCTGGCAGAGTTTAGAGGGTATACACGTACGTCCTTTTTACCATAAAGATGAGGTAAAAAAAACACCGGCAATACCATTACCTAAGCAGTGGTTTATAGGAGAGAAAATTTTTATAAATCAAGCAGTACAGTCTGCAGAGACGGCAAATAGTGCTATAACAAATGGTGTAGAAGCTGTTTATTTTCAAGCCAATAAACCTTTTGATATAGCTGCATTATTTACAACCCTTAGTGATGCCTCGGTGCCTTTGTATTTTGATCTGTCATTTTTAGACGCACAATTTTACAAGGAGCTATATCGATATAGTGATAAGTATGAGCTCGTAGTTAAGCTAGATATCATTAACCATCTTGCTTTAGATGGTAACTGGTTTACAAACCTCAATAAGGATCATCAAGACTTTAAAGAAGTTATACAAGAAGCAACGTCACCATTTACAATAGACACTACACTTTATCAGAATGCTGGGGCAACTATGATCCAGCAACTGGCATACGGTATGGCACAACTGGCTGAGTATTTAAACTTTTGCGAGCAAGAAAATCTTAAACTGGAGGAAGTAGTTGTAGAGGTAAGTGTAGGTACAAATTACTTTTTTGAAATTGCAAAGCTTAGAGCATTAAGAGAATTAGCACAAACTGTTTTAAGTGCTTTTTCTTATCAAGACACAGCAATTAAAATCGTAGCGCACCCCAGCCGTAGAAATAAAACTATTTACGACTATAATACTAATATGTTGCGTACCACTACAGAGTGTATGAGCGCAGTTTTAGGAGGAGCAGACTGGGTGGTAAATATGCCTTACGATGCGTTGTATCATAAAACAAATGATTTTGGACAGCGCATATCTCGTAATCAGTTAATAGTGCTTAAAGAAGAAAGCTATTTTGACGCTGTGCAAAATGCTGCAGATGGATCTTACTATGTTGAGGAGCTTACTCATCAGCTAGCGGAAAAAGCACTTACGCTATTTAAAGATATAGAGCGCAATGGCGGTTTGTTAAAACAACTCAAAGACGGAACCGTACAGCGTAAGATTAAAGAAAGCGCAACTAGAGAGCAGCAGCTTTTTGATGAGGGAGTCATTACTTTATTAGGAACTAACAAGCATCCTAATCAAGATGATAAGATGAAGGATAATCTTGAGTTATATCCTTTTGTAAAAATAAACCCACGTAAAACAATAATCGAACCTATAATAATGAGACGTCTCGCAGAAACTGTCGAAAAAGAGCGTCTTAAAACTGAGTAGATATGATAAAAATAAATCAACTAGTAGTAGTGATTCTCCTTTTGTCTGTAAGCTTAATGTCTTGTGACAACAAGAAAGAATTTGCACTACAACATTCAGAAAAAGAAAGTATAACTACCTGTGGTGATGAAGATAGCGCGTTGCTTAACGAGGCGTTATATCAATTTGAACAAGATATTACAGAGGCATATGATCCAGAGGCAAAAATTTTAAATAGCGCTTACGGTCGCTACTTGTATGTAGGTTTTACGGGTACAGCAGAGTTTGACAGAGTTGCAACAAGTCACTCGATTACTATTTATAAAGAATTACTGGCTCGCAATATTTTGCTTGAAGATGGAGGCACTAGTAATCTTAACTATAAGCATCCTGCAGTGCAGTGTGTTATAAATAATATGGAAGATAAAGATCTGTCTACCACTATAAATGCCCTTGTAGAGACTAATACTATGAACCCAAAATTGTTTAACTCACGTATGCGTAATTTTGGGAGACAAGCAAAAGATCAAAGAGTCACTTCGCTCTATGTGGCACTAGATGCATTTTATCAACATCTTGCGCCAGTAGCGCAAGTAGCGCAAGAAAGTAATGAGTAGAAGAGACGTACAACATATCACCCTTGGGGCTCAAGTAAGAAGTAGTTCTCAACAAGATGTGGTTTTAAAAACCACTGCCGAAAAGATAGATGTAAAATCGACCTATACTCCAGAAGACGTTAGAGATCTAGAGCACTTAGATTTTGTGGCCGGTATGGCGCCTAACTTACGCGGGCCTTACAGCACAATGTACGTAAGAAGACCTTGGACGATACGCCAGTATGCAGGTTTCTCAACTGCAGAGGATAGTAATGCATTCTATCGTAGAAACCTTGCTGCAGGCCAAAAGGGACTCTCGGTAGCTTTTGATCTCGCAACACACCGTGGTTATGATAGTGATCACGAGCGCGTAGTAGGAGATGTAGGTAAGGCAGGTGTGGCGATAGACTCGGTAGAGGATATGAAAATCCTTTTTGACCAGATACCGCTAGATAAGATGTCTGTCTCTATGACTATGAATGGTGCTGTATTGCCTATTATGGCATTTTATATAGTCGCAGCACAAGAGCAAGGAGTAGATACGGCACTACTTTCGGGTACAATCCAAAATGATATTCTTAAGGAATTTATGGTGCGTAACACGTACATATATCCTCCTACACCATCTATGAGAATTATCTCAGATATCTTTGAATATACAGCAAAGGAGATGCCTAAATTTAACAGTATCTCAATCTCTGGATATCATATGCAAGAAGCCGGAGCAACTTGTGATATAGAACTCGCATACACCCTAGCAGATGGGTTGGAGTATATAAAAACTGGGCTTGCTGCCGGGATGGATATAGACAGCTTTGCGCCAAGATTATCTTTCTTTTGGGCAATAGGGATGAATCATTTTATGGAAGTTGCCAAAATGCGTGCGGCACGTATGCTTTGGGCAAAAATTGTAAAACAATTTAACCCTAAAAACCCTAAGTCTCTTGCCTTGAGAACGCACTGTCAGACTAGTGGCTGGAGTCTTACAGAGCAAGATCCATTTAATAACGTTGCTCGCACAACTATTGAGGCTGCAGCAGCGGCTTTTGGAGGGACGCAGAGTTTGCACACAAACGCACTAGATGAGGCCATTGCCTTGCCTACAGATTTTTCTGCTCGTATTGCTCGTAACACACAAATTTTCTTACAGCAAGAAACACATATTACAAAAACCGTAGACCCGTGGGCGGGTAGTTATTATGTAGAGTCTCTCACAAATGATATTGCTCATAAAGCCTGGGAGCTCATTCAAGAAGTAGAGGAGCTAGGCGGAATGACTAAAGCTATAGAAGCTGGTATTCCTAAATTGCGTATTGAAGAGGCAGCTGCTAGAAAGCAAGCCCGCATAGATAGTGGTCAAGATATTATAGTAGGAGTTAATAAATACAGACCTACAGAAGATGAGCACCTAGATATACTTGATGTAGATAATACAAAGGTGCGTGATGGCCAGCTTAAGCGTCTGGATCAAATCAAAAATGACAGAGACTCGGCTAAAGTTTCTCAAGCTTTAGAGGCGCTTACAAACGCAGCTAGAGAGGGCAATGGTAATTTATTATCACTTGCGGTTACAGCAGCTAGAGAAAGAGCAACCCTAGGAGAAATTTCAGATGCACTAGAGGAGGTTTATGGGCGTCACAAAGCGCAGATACAATCCTTTAGTGGTGTATATAGCAAAGAGATGAAAGAAGATTCCGCTTTCGCGAAAGCGCAACAACTCGCAAACCAATTTGCAACGCAAGACGGGCGTCGTCCTAGAATTATGATTGCCAAAATGGGGCAAGACGGTCACGACCGTGGCGCCAAAGTAGTAGCAACTGGCTACGCAGATATAGGTTTTGATGTGGACATAGGGCCGCTATTTCAAACACCTAAAGAGGCAGCAAAACAAGCAGTAGAAAATGATGTGCACATACTAGGAGTCTCATCACTTGCTGCTGGTCACAAAACATTAGTTCCTCAAGTAATTGAAGAACTAAAGTCGTTAGGAAGACCAGATATTATGGTGATTGTAGGAGGAGTGATTCCACAGCAAGATTATGAATTTTTATTTGAGGCTGGAGCCGCAGCAGTTTTTGGGCCTGGAACAAAAATAAGTGAGGCGGCGATAGGTCTTCTAGAGATTATGATGGACTAGATGAAATATTATATCCTTACATATACTTTTATAGAAAATTATTTAGAGAAAAGAACGCCCTACCGCAAAGATCATTTTGAGGTTGCAAAAGCAGCTGTAGCTGCGGGCAGTCTTCTACTAGGTGGTGCTACAGAAGATCCTGGTGAAACAGGTGTGTTAATCTTTCAAGTAAAAGACAAATCGCAAGTTGAGACATTTGCGGCACAAGACCCTTATGTGAAAAACGGTATTGTTTCTTCTTGGGAAATCAAAGAGTGGAATGTGGTTTTAGGAAGTATGCTGGAGGTGTAATCTTTATTAATCATCACCCCAAGAGCTTCCATTATTGTAGGAGTTGAAAAAGTACTCTGGACGCGTTTTGATAAAATCTTCCTCTTTAAACTCAAATAAGGAAGGGTGTACCTCACCACGTTGGATACTTTTTACTTTGTTTTCTGTGGTGTTTAGTTCATTAAGCACTTGAGTTATCTTGTCTTTCCATCCCTTTTCTGATAGATTAGTTTCGTTTTTTAAGTTGTTATCTCCTGTGTTTTTTGAGATTTTAAAAAGTAATGGAAAATGTACATCTTTTGGCATATTTGGAAAGACGAGTGCTATCATTTCTCGCTTTACTTTAATCTCATCGGTGTCAAAATTTTCTTGACGTAAGCTAAGATTGCTATAGAGTTTATAATCGAGTTGGAGAGATTCAATCTCTAGAGCATTTTCTTTTGCCACTATAGCAGTATAATCGTTTAAGAAACTATAAGTGTAATCACACGGCGTTACAATAGATGCGTATGGAAAGGTGTCTTTGGCGAGTGTGTTTTTATACTCTTCTATGGTATATTCTGTCCATTTTGCTCCTCCAGATGTGTTGTATAAGATAACTTGGTCCTTGTCATAGTTTACAATTATACCAGCTTTATCGCCTAGAAGGCCTTCACCTCCTTGATGAGTTTGCTCTCTACGTATACTATTTACATCTATATGAAAAGTAACTTCGGTTTTAGTATTACCCTCAATATTTTCAAGAACAATTTTTCCCACAAAAGGTTCATTTGCGTCACTTAGTTCTATAATTGGACTTTTTGTTTCTGATGAGAAACCACAAGAATTAAGAGTGCATAATGCTACTAATATAAGTAGATAGCGAAGTTTTTGTGTCATTGTAGAGCTTGATTAGATGTCTAGCAAACTTAACAAAAACCACTTGTTATAAATGTTTCTTTAAAAATAAACCCTCACAAAAGGCTGCCACGCATCTGCATAAACAGAATCATTATCGTCAAAGAGTACATTGTAACGTATCCCGATTGCGCCTAGGCTATTTCCTCCTACGTTGAGACGGTATCCCGCGCCCAGAAAGAGTGCAGTATTCCAAGAGTTTGGAATGTCTGGTAGTCCAGAAACCGATTGAAAAACGCGAAGTTGCTCAAACTCTCCAGAGAGCTGTAAGAAATCAAGCGGATTTGAAATGACAATAGCACTTGCCCCTACAAGAGTTGTTTTAAAATCTCCAAATTTTTGATAAGTGTAATTAAGCCCTGGACCAAATGCGACATATTGATTAGGTTGATACAAAGCACTTGGTGCAACCGTGATGTTAGTATTGTTTCGGCCAAAATTTAAGCCTAATCCACCACCAAAACGCACCTTGCTCCAAAACTCACTTTTAGGTTTTGTAGCAATCTCTTGCGCTTGAGTTGTTGTTGTCATTGTGAAAAAGAGGCCTGTAAGTAGTATAATCCCTAAAAAATTGCATTTCATAGCTGTAGTGTCTTAATTCTCTGTTATAAATATAGGTATTATATGTCCAAAAATGTTAATTATCGTATTTTTGCTTTTCTAAAGTCGCAAGACGCAGAACTTAAATATCAAATGGATAGATTTTCATTTCTGAATGCCGCACATACCGCTTACTTTGCTGAGCTTTACGATCAATATTTACTTAACCCAGATAGTGTAGAAGCTAGCTGGCGCGCTTTTTTTCAAGGTTTTGATTTTGGACTTGAAAGTGCAGAAGAGGTTACTGGTGATGTAGGGGGAGAGACTGTGGTTATTCCTGAAGGAATTCAAAAAGAATTTCAAATAGTAAAATTAATAGACGGATACCGTAACAGAGGTCACCTCTTTACAAAGACTAACCCTGTACGCGCACGTCGTAAATATGCACCTACACTAGAGATTGAAAACTTTGGGCTCTCTAAGTCTGATCTTAGTACAGAGTTTGAAGCTGGTTCAATTTTAGGTATTGGTAAGAAGACGTTACAAGAGATTGTAAATCACCTTGAGGCCATATATTGTGACCACATAGGTATTGAGTATATGTACATTCGTAATCCAGAAGAGATTGCTTGGATACAGAACTGGCTCAATAAAAATGATAACCATCCTTCTTTCTCAAAAGAGGAAAAAAGGCATATTCTCAAAAAATTAAATCAAACAGCTTCTTTTGAAGGTTTCTTGCACTCTAAGTATGTAGGGCAAAAACGTTTTTCTGTAGAAGGACTTGACGCTATGATTCCGGGTCTTGATACGCTTATCGAGAGAGGGTCTGATAAAGGTGTTGAACAATTTGTAGTAGGGATGGCACACCGTGGTCGTCTTAATGTACTAGCAAATATCTTCGGAAAATCACCAGAGGCAATTTTTTCTGAGTTTGATGGGAAAGAGTATGACGAGGATGAGCTTTTTGATGGAGATGTAAAATACCATATGGGGTGGACTAGCTTTCGCGAAAGCGATAAGGGACACAAAATACGTATGGACCTAGCACCTAACCCATCGCACCTCGAGACTGTAGGGGCAGTGATAGAGGGGATGTCTCGTGCAAAAATTGATAATCAGTTAGGAGGAGATGAGAAGAAAATCCTTCCTATTGCTATACACGGAGATGCTGCCGTAGCTGGTCAAGGTATTGTATATGAAATTGTGCAAATGGCACAGTTAGAAGGATATCGCACGGGTGGTACGATACATATCGTAGCAAATAACCAAGTAGGTTTTACTACAAACTATCTCGATGCGAGATCATCAACCTATAGTACAGATATAGGTAAGGTTACCTTGTCTCCAGTGCTACACGTAAATGCAGATGATGTAGAGTCTGTATGTCACGCTTTTGCCTTTGCACTTGATTTTAGAATGCAATTTGGCCGTGATGTATTTATAGACATACTAGGTTATAGAAAGTATGGACATAATGAAGGTGATGAGCCTAGATTTACACAGCCTTTATTATATAAAGCAATCTCAAAACACGCAAACCCACGTGATATCTATGCAGAAAGACTTCTTAAGGAAGGAATTATAGAAAAGGGATACGTAAAGCAGCTCGAAAAAGAATATAAAGATGATCTTGAAGAAGATCTTGAAGAATCTCGTAAGAGAGATAAAACGGTAATTACTGAGATTCTTGCAGATGACTGGGAAGGGTATGAGATAGGAAGTAGAGAAGATATTCTTACTCCTGTAGATACTACCTATGATATAAGTAAGCTAGATGTTATAGCAGATGGTATTACTAAGTTACCAGAAGATAAAAAGTTCATACGCAAGATACAGCGTATTGTTGCCGATAGAAATAAGCAGTATACAGAAAAGAATCAATTAGACTGGGGAATGGGTGAGCTTCTTGCTTACGGTTCTCTTATGGAAGAAGGATTTAATGTACGTATATCTGGACAAGATGTAGAGAGAGGAACATTCTCTCACCGTCACGCCATTATCAAAACAGAAGATGATGTAGAAGAGATTAATCTACACAATCGTCTAGATGTAGCTGGTAAGATGGATATCTATAACTCACTACTTTCTGAGTATGGAGTCGTAGGTTTTGACTACGGGTATGCGATGGCTGCTCCTAAGACACTTACTATCTGGGAGGCTCAATTTGGAGATTTTTCAAATGGTGCACAGATAATGTTAGATCAATACATAAGCGCTGCAGAATCTAAGTGGAAAACACAAAACGGACTCGTAATGTTATTACCTCACGGGTATGAAGGTCAAGGTTCTGAGCACTCTAGTGCACGTATGGAACGTTACCTACAGCTTTGTGCTACAGATAACCTCATAATGGCAGATGTAACGACGCCAGCAAACTTCTTTCACCTACTACGTCGCCAGATGAAGTGGAATTTTAGAAAGCCGCTTGTAGTTTTTACACCTAAATCATTATTAAGGCACCCTCTTGTAGTGAGTACTAAAGAGGAGCTTACCACAGGTTCTTTTCAAGAAGTTCTTGATGACACTGAGGTAGATAAGAAGAAAGTTACATCACTTGTATTCTGTACAGGTAAATTTTATTATGACCTTTTAGAGCGCCGTAAGGAAAATGGCCGTGATGATGTAGCCCTTGTACGTATAGAGCAATTATTCCCGCTGCCACAAAAGCAGTTAGAAGATATTATTGCAAGTTATCCTAATGTAACAGATTATGTCTGGGCACAAGAAGAGCCTAGAAATATGGGAGCTTGGGGTTATATGCTTATGAATTTTGATCAAGTAAAACTTAGAGTAGCATCGCGACGTGTGTATGCATCTCCAGCTGCGGGAAGTAGTACAAGATCAAAAGCAAGACACAAAAAAGTAATAGATAGCGTTTTTGAAGCGCCTGTAAAATAGTAACAATTAATAGCCGCCAGCGTCCTTCATCTAAGTAAGTTGAGTAACACTGGCGTAACCAGAAACATTATGGTTTTAGAAATGAAAGTCCCTTCACCGGGAGAATCCATCACAGAAGTTGAAATCGCACAATGGCTCGTTGAAGACGGCGATTATGTAGAAAAAGACCAGGCCATTGCCGAGGTAGACAGTGATAAAGCAACGCTCGAGCTTCCAGCAGAGATGAGTGGAGTCATTACACTTAAAGCAGAAGAAGGTGATGCTGTTGAGGTAGGTGCAGTTGTGTGCCTTATTGATACTGCTGCAGAGGCGCCAGCTACAGACACCTATGAAGGTGGAGATGAAGGTGGTGGAGACGGTAAAGTAGAAGAAAACCTTAAAAAAGAGCAGGCAGCAACTCCTAACACGGGAGAAAAAGCTCCAGCCGAAACTGAAAAAACATACGCATCTGGAACTCCAAGCCCAGCAGCAAGAAAAATTCTTGATGAAAAAGGAATGACTGCTAGCCAAGTTACGGGTACAGGTAGAGCTGGTCGCGTGACTAAAGAAGATGCTGTAAAAGCAACACCTTCTATGGGAACTCCAGGACCAGGTTCTAGAGGTGACTCACGTACTAAGTTATCTATGTTACGTCGTAAAGTTGCAGAGCGTCTAGTAGAAGCAAAAAACACAACAGCAATGCTTACTACCTTTAACGAGGTAAATATGCAGCCTATATTTGACTTGCGTAAGCAATACAAAGAGGACTTTAAGGCAAAGCACGGTGTAGGTCTAGGTTTTATGTCTTTCTTTACACTAGCAGTAGTAAGAGCTCTTGAGATGTATCCTGCTGTAAACAGTATGATAGATGGTAAGGAGATGCTTACTTTTGATTATAAAGATATCTCAATTGCTGTATCAGGTCCTAAAGGACTTATGGTGCCAGTTATTAGAAATGCAGAAAACCTTTCTTTTAGAGGGGTTGAGAGCGAGGTAAAACGTCTTGCAATAAGAGCTAGAGATGGTAAAATTACTGTAGATGAGATGACAGGAGGAACCTTTACAATCTCAAATGGAGGTGTATTTGGATCTATGTTATCTACACCTATCATAAACCCACCTCAATCTGGTATCTTAGGAATGCACAATATCGTAGAGCGCCCTATCGTAAAAGATGGTGAGATTGTAATCGCACCTATAATGTTTGTAGCATTATCTTATGATCACAGAATTATCGATGGTAAAGAGTCTGTAGGATTCTTAGTGGCAGTAAAAGAAGCACTAGAAGATCCTATTAACATTCTAATGGATGGAGATATCAAGAAAGCCCTAGAGATGTAAATCATTAGGATATAATAATATATGAAAGCCAACTTGTAATAAGTTGGCTTTTCTTTTTTACGCTTTCGCGAAAGCGGTCTCCATAGTATTAATAATCAAAGTATGTAAGTCTTTTTAGATGAGTTCCATAGTTGTGCAAAAAAAAACACTCATTAAAAAAAATTTAATGAGTGCTTTTCAGTTGGGGGAAAGCTTAGGTTTGCGTAATCATAAAGATAAAAACTCTCATTATGAGAAATGAGAGTTTTAAATAGCTTGTTTTCAAATATCATCAAAATCTTGAATAATAACCCTCTTATGAAAAAAGCTATGGGGGAGTACCAAAGATAAGATGGTATTAAGGTAAAATTTTACGGATTTCCTTTATTTGAGCGTTTTTTTATGATTTTTTTCAAACTTTTTTTAAATCAGGCGCAAGTCTGCTAGCAAACGTATGAGGTGTATGGTAGTTTTTGCACCAAACTCAGTGCGCAACTCACGCAGTCGCTTCTCGATACTACTGCGGCTGTAAGGTTTCATATTTTTAGACTTAAAGTGATGTTGTATTTCGTCTTGTGTAGCCCCATCTGCGAGAAGACTTAATAGCTCAATATCGTAGTTATTGAGTTCTACCAGGTTTTTTTGTTTCACATTATCTGCAAGGTGTTGAGAGATGTATTTCTCACCTTTTGCGACCTGCTCTATGGCTTCTTTAAGATTTTCTAGTCCTCGTCTATCTTTACAAACATAACCATCTAGCAAGCCAGACTTCCAGAGGCTGTCAAAACGTTGTGGATGATCCTCCATAGAGTAGACGATTACCTTAATAGACGGGTCTACCTCTTTTAATGCTTTAAAAAGGTGTTCTCCAGAGGTAAGACGTTCTTTGCGATGAGATTCTTTAAAGGAGAGGTCTGTAATTAAAAGGTCAAAGGGAGCGTTGTCTTGTATGGCCATTTTAAACTCTAAAAAAGCTTCATCACAGTACTCCACGTGTACGACTTCTGGTATTTTGAGCTGTTTAAGAATAGAAGAGACACCTAGTTTTATGTTGTCTATATCCTCGGCCGCTAGAATTTTTTTAAACATTGTACTGTAAATTAAATAGGGATTGATAATTCTGCTCTAAAACCTTCATCTACCGCAGAGTCAAATTTTATTTCTCCTCCTAGAGACTTGAGACGGGTTTGCGTATTTAATAAACCGCTACCGCGACTATCTCTTGATAGTGATACTCCTTTACCATTGTCACTGTAGTTAATTTCTAAAAGTTTATCTACACTCTTAAAAACTAGCGCTACAAGAGAAGCCTTACTGTGCTTTCTCATATTAGTCATTAACTCTTGTAGTACTCGGTAAATCTCAATTTTTACTTCGGGATTAATAACACTCCAGTTTATAGATTCCAGACCTCTTAATATAAGTTTGCGTTCTGATGAGGTATAGGTTTGTAAGTTCATTGCAAGTTCTGTCGGGAAGTTCTCATCTGTTTGTATAGGTTTTGTCTCTCTAGAGAGGTCTCTACTTAACTTATAAATGTCCTCAAGTCTATCTGCTACAGCTGGAGAATGTACTTCATTTTCAACCTCATTCATAACTAAGTAAATCTCGTTTGCCAGCTCGTCGTGTAGTTTTTTGGCAAGGCGTTTTTCTGTTTCATAGCGATCTAGTAAACGCTGTTTTTTTGATTTCTCACGCTGGTACAATATAAAAACAACACCTATGATTAAAAGAGCTCCTATACCTGCTAGAGCCCAGTTTCTTTTTCTAATTGCTATGTCTTCCCGAAGCTGTGAGGCTGTAATTTTTTGTAAGGCGATATTTTCTCGTTCTTCTGCCTTTTCTACATCATAGCGCAGCTTTGCAAAGTCAAACTTAGCTTTGTTTTGAGCTTTAGTTAGAGAGTCTGACAAGGAGGTGTATTCTTCAAAAAGGACATTAGACTCTTTAGTTACTGGGATCAAATAATCGAGCGCTTTTATAACAGCCTCAGTATTCTTAGCTTTAGAAGATATGTTATAAGCTTGTTGTGCGTGATATGCAGTCTTTTTAGTGTTTTCTAATGCCATATAAGCCTCTGCAAGGTGTATATGACTCGCATATTCTCCAGGTATGTCATTTATATCACTTCTCAAGTCTAAAGCTTCTTCTAGTAAGGGTATGGCGTCTTTGTGTCCAGCACGTGATTTTGCAAAGCCATAATTATCTTTGAGTCTATATAATGTTTTAAGTGACAGGCTATCTTTATAGGCAAGACCTACCTCTAGTTGTTGTATGGCGCCATTATTATCACCAGATTTAAGTAGCGTGATAGCATAATTATTAATGAGTGAGGCTTTACTACTTGAAGCGTTAGCTAGTTGTAATGCTTTGCGATGGTACCGTATAGCCTCTTTCCATAAGCCACGCTCCCTATAAACCCTACCCAAAATATCATAGAACCAAGAGATTTCTGAGGGGTCCTTTAATGTGTTACTATAGTCAAGAGCATTTACAATAGTATATTCTGCCCCATCTATATCGCCAAGACTGGTTTGTATGTAGCTCGCTTTTTTTGAAATTTTTATTATCTGTATACTATCCTTTAACTCAGTAAAGAGTTCTATGGCGTGTACATAGTTTGTAAAAGCCTCAGAGGTGTTCTGCTTTTTCTTATAAATATCTCCTTGATTATCATAAGATTGAGCGATAAATCGCTTGTTTTTTAGTTTAGTTGCTTCGTCTAATACTGTTT
Source organism: uncultured Dokdonia sp. (assembly GCF_947496725.1). GTDB lineage: Bacteria > Bacteroidota > Bacteroidia > Flavobacteriales > Flavobacteriaceae > Dokdonia. The sequence continues at coordinate 78,780 of NZ_CANMDS010000002.1, read as the reverse complement.
TAGTCTGGGCAATTGCTTGATCGTATTGCTTATCATAATAATACAAATCACACCTATAGATTAGTTGTTCAAGGTATACAGAGTCAGACACTTGTCTTGACCAGTAAATTGCTTTATCATTTGCTGCCAGTCTATCTTTGTAAGATTCTTTTTTTTTACGGCTTAACTTTTTGTAGTACAGTAAACTATCCTCAGCCTTATATTTCTGAGGTGGGAGGGTGCTGTAAACCGTAAAACTATACAGTAAAAAAAGGGATGACAGAACAAACTGTTTCATCCCTCTAATATACGAATTAGTGAAAAATATTAAGATGCAAAAGGTCTAATTACCCTCTTCATCTTCCTTTTCTTCTCCATTGTTATCATCCTCTCCCCAAGTACTTTCTATGCGATCACTTTCTTCGGTCACGGTATCTGGAGTGCAAGCAGTAAAGGTTACTCCCATAAATAAAAATGCTAAGATGTAAATTGTTGTTTTCATAATTTTAATGTTTCAGGGTTATTATTTTACGTAAGAAAAATCTTATTTAACAAAGAAATATGTAGCCTTTTACGGATTTCCTTTATGAAACCTAATGCTATTTATCGTTCTTTGTGTGCTGATTATCTTTTACATACGTAAATATCTAGCTTATCAAGAGTGCTAGATGGAAAACCGATGGAAAATCCTTTCCAATCCCTAATAGAAAAATATATAGGAATGATTTAGAAATAAAAATTACCATTATGATGTTTAGAAAAATTGTTTTGTCCGCTTTCGCGAAAGCGCAAACAGAAACCCCCGGAAACACAAAAACACAATGGGCAGACCACCTAGCAATTAGTCTCTGGTGTGAGTGTAATTATCAAATCTCAAGAAGAACACTTCTTAATTATTACAATAATTACATAGAAGATGGAGATAATGAAGAGCTATCGCCAAATGCAAAGATGATTGAGATGCTCTGTAAGTATCTAGGTTATCCAAATTATGCCACTTATCTTTTGCACCAAGCGAGTATGCAAGGTGTGAGAAATGATGAGAACCCACAGGCATTTACCTATACGTTACAAACAGAGAGTTATAAAGAAGAAGTGACTATACTTATTCGTAGAGAGCTAGTGACACCTCGTAATGTGGCATAACTAGTTTAACTTATAATGTACTTTATTTTCATCTAGAGAGTCTAGTAGCTCCTGGCATATTCTTATTTTAGTCTTTTTGCTAGGCATTTTTACATAGATTTTTTCCTGAGGTTCAAACACTTGAAAGTGCAGTTTTGCACTACCTATGTGTTGATCTAAAATTTCCTTAATCTCTGCTACTCTAGCTTCGGCTATCTCATTTATGTCGATGTTTATGGTGAGCTTTTTAGCATTATTTTCCATAACATCTTGCAGTTGCTGTATGCTATTAAACTGGGTGCGAGGATCACTCTTTCTTCCAGTCTCTCTATTAGTAAAACCATCTTTTATAAAGACCTTAGCGTGTATAAAACTATTAGGTATTAAAAAGTGTCTCATCTTGAGATACTCTTCCCCAAACATTCTAAACTCAAAGGTGTCTGTAAAGTCCTCTACCGTAAAAGCTGCCCAACCTTTGCCATTTTTTGATACACGATGTTGTACATCTGTAATTACTCCACCAAAGGTGAGTTCTCTATTTACAAAAGCCTCCATCTGGTTAAAATGAGCAACGGTAGCGTTGCAAAAGGTCTCCATCTCGGTTTTAAAATCATCTAGTGGGTGACCAGAGATGTATACACCTACAACTTCTTTCTCACGTTTGAGCTTCTCCATTGTGCCCCATTCTTCACACGGCGGAACTTCTGGTTCTGGTATTTGCACCTCACTTGCTTCTCCAAAAAGGCTTACTTGAGAGCTATTTTCATTTTCTTGATAGCGTGCACCATACTTTACTGCTTTTTCTAAAAAGGTAATCCCATCACCATTATCATTAAAGAATTGTGCTCTGTGCGTGTCGCCATCTAGTTCATCAAAGCCGCCGGCTAGAGCAAGACTTTCAAAAGCTTTCTTATTTGCAGCACGTAAATCTACACGACGAGCAAAGTCAAAAACAGATTTATATTTTCCTTCTTTTCTATTTTCTACAATAGTGGCAACTGCTCCCGTACCTACACCTTTTACAGCACCCATACCAAAACGTACAGCGCCATTATCATTTACTGTAAATTTTCTAAAAGATTCATTTACATCTGGGCCTAGTACTTCTAGTCCCATACGTTTTGCTTCTTCCATAAAGAATGTTACTTGCTTTATGTCATTCATATTGTTAGAAAGTACAGCGGCAAGATACTCTGCAGGGTAGTGTGCCTTTAAATATGCTGTTTGATAGGCAATCCAAGCGTAGCAGGTAGAGTGAGATTTATTAAAGGCATATGCAGCAAATGCTTCCCAGTCTTTCCATATTTTTTCCAGCTTTTCTGGATCGTGTCCTTTTGCAGATGCCTGTTCTATAAACTTAGGCTTCATTTTGTCAAGAACGGCAATTTGCTTTTTACCCATCGCCTTACGCAGTACATCTGCCTCACCTTTTGTAAAGTCGGCAAGTTTTTGAGATAGAAGCATTACTTGCTCTTGGTATACAGTAATACCATAGGTTTCTTTTAAGTACTCTTCCATTGCTGGTAAGTCATACTCAATATCTTCTTCTCCGTGCTTCCTTCTTACAAAAGAGGGGATGTACTCCATTGGCCCCGGGCGATACAGCGCATTCATTGCAATAAGATCTTCAAAAACGGTAGGTTTAAGAGATTGCATATGCTTTTGCATACCAGGTGATTCATATTGAAAAATCCCTATCGTGTCACCACGCTGGAAGAGTTCATATGTCTTTTCATCATCTAGAGGGAAGTTCTCTGGATCCAGATCTACATTGTGGCGATACTTTACTAGCTTAACAGTGTCCTTTATAAGAGTAAGGGTCTTCAGACCCAAGAAATCCATCTTAAGTAATCCAGCTTCTTCTACTACAGAGTTGTCAAACTGTGTTACATAGAGATCTGAGTCTTTTGCTAGTGCAACAGGTACAAAATTTGTGATATCATCTGGTGTGATAATCACTCCACAGGCGTGTATCCCCGTGTTACGTACAGAACCCTCTAGTTGGCGTGCTTGTCTGAGCATTTGCCCTTCCAGGTTGTCTTGTGTTTCTATATTAATAAGCTCCTGCACTTTTGGAAGATCATCAGATCTAAAGGCGCTGCGTAGCTCTGCATCTGTTTTTCCAAATATCTTACGCAGCTTACTCATAGTAGGTATGAGCTTTGCAATACGGTCTGCATCTCCTAGTGATAGATCTAGTGCTCTAGAGGTATCTCGTATAGAAGACTTTGCGGCCATTGTACCGTATGTAATAATTTGTGCAACTTGATTTGCTCCATACTTATCTATTACATATTGCATTACACGTCCACGTCCTTCATCATCAAAATCAATATCAATATCGGGCATACTCACACGATCCGGATTTAAGAAACGCTCAAAAAGTAGGTCGTACTTCATCGGGTCTATGTTTGTAATCCATAAACAGTATGCTGCAACAGATCCCGCGGCAGATCCACGACCAGGTCCTACAGATACATCCATATTACGAGCCTCGCGTATAAAATCTTCTACAATCAAGAAGTAACCCGGGTATCCTGTTTTTTCTATAACGTCAAGCTCAAAATCTAAACGTTCTGTAACTTCTTCTGAGAGTTCTTCACCATAACGCTTTTTTGCACCTTCATAAACCAGATGTCTTAAAAAAGCATTTTCACCACGTTTTCCACCATCTATGGCATCTTCTGGAGATACAAATTCTTGAGGTATGTCAAAAGCTGGAAGCAGTACGTCTCTCGCAAGTTCATAAGGTTCAATTTTATCAACAACCTCTTGTACATTTAAAATAGCTTCTGGCACATCTGCAAAGAGGGTTTTCATTTCCTCTCCACTTTTAAAGTAGTACTCATCATTAGGAAGGCCATAACGATAGCCACGACCACGACCCTTTGGCGTTGCCACTTTTTCTCCATCTTTTACACAAAGTAATACGTCGTGTGCATCTGCATCAGATTTTTCGATGTAAAAAGTATTGTTTGATGCGACAGTTTTTATGTTATGCTTTCGCGAAAGCGAGAGTAAAACAGGCATCACTCTATCCTCATCTTCTTGCCCGTGACGCATTAACTCAACATAAAGATCATTACCAAACTGTTCTTTCCACCAAACGAGCGCTTCCTCGGCTTGTTTTTCGCCTACGTTAAGTATTTTGCTAGGCACCTCTCCATATAGGTTACCTGTGAGTACAATAAGATCATCGTGATATTGCATTATCACATTACGATCTATACGAGGTACATAATAAAAACCATCTGTGTAGGCAATAGACGCCATTTTACAGAGGTTTTGATATCCATTTTTATTTTTGGCGAGGATCACTATTTGGTACCCATTATCTTTCTGGCTTTTGTTTTTGTGGTCTACACATACGTTAAACTCACAACCAATAATGGCTTTAAGAGGTACTCTCTCCGGTTCTTCTCCCGCCTCTACGGCTGCGGCATTTGCTTTTTTTACGCCTGCGTTATGTGACTTTACCGCTTTTGTAAAGTGAAAAGCTCCCATCATATTACCCATATCTGTCATAGCGACTGCAGGCATTTTTTGAGCTGCAGCAGCCTTTACAATGTCTTGTACACTAGCAGTAGACTGCAGTATAGAAAACTGTGAGTGATTATGTAGATGAGCAAACTTTACCTCAGATAGCTTTGCAGCATTATCTTCTAGTTCTGTTTGTGATATTTCTGGGGCTTCATTTTGTGCAGCTAGTTTTTTAGCAATACGCTCAGAGGCTTTTTTGAGATTGATGTGTTTGAGTCCTATAAACTCAATGGGTTGCGGGTTTGCTTGAGAGAACCTATCAAAATAGTCTGGCTGTACATCTAGCTCCTCTTTTGTGTATACACGCTGGCGTATAAGTTCTAAAAAGCAACGCGTAGTCGCCTCAACATCTGCCGTAGCATTGTGAGCTTCTCCAAAACCTTCACCAAAAAGATGTTTGTGCAACTCTGTAAGTGTAGGTAGTTTAAATTTTCCACCTCGTCCTCCAGGTAACTGGCAAAGGGTTGCCGTTTTTTCTGTACACGTATCTAGTACGGGCAGCTCTTGCAGGTCGTTGCCAATGTTGAGTCTGTGAAACTCTGCACCCATAATATTTGTGTCAAAACCTACGTTTTGACCCACCACATATTTTGCCTGAGATAATGCAATATTAAACTTCTCAAGAACCTCAGAGAGTGCGACTCCGTCTTTTTCTGCCAGGGCTGTTGATATCCCGTGTATACGCTCTGCATCATAGGGAATGTCAAAGCCTTCTGGCTTTACTAGATAATCTTGATGCTCTATAACTTGTCCCATCTCATCGTGCAGCTGCCAGGCTATCTGTATACAGCGTGGCCAGTTGTCTGAGTCTGTAATAGGAGCGTTCCAGTTTTTTGGAAGTCCCGTAGTTTCGGTGTCAAAAATGAGGTACATAGGCGTAAAAAATGTGGATAAGAAATGTACAGAATTTTACTCTTTAATGTGTGCTTAATTGATGTCAAATTTTGATGATTTATGCACAATTTTTTAAGTTGAGATAAGACATTGACCATCAGAAATTGAAGCAAAAAAATCCCAGCCTAGTGGCTGGGATTTCCCTTCTTTTTCAAATTCAATTTTTTATAGTGTGCTTATTATGCCCACTCCTCTAGAGTTTTTACCTCATTAAGAGCATTCTGTATGCTGTTGCGTTGTTGTTCTAAAATTGTTCTTGTAGAACTTGGTAATGTAGTCTCTGCTAGCACTTCATTATATGTTTCTACAGAGGCTTTTTCTCCTCTTATTGCTTCTTCTAGTACTGCCTCATCATTATCTGTAGTGAAGGCTGCTTTAATATCCATCCACGCTCTGTGCGCGTCTGCAGTGAAGCTTGTTCCTTTATCTACTTCTTGTCCAAAACTGCGTACTTCTTCTTTAATCTCGTGTCCAAAGTTATATCGATCTTGAGCACGGTTGTTAAAAAAGTTTTTTAGTCCTGTGTTGCTTACTTTTTCTGCCGCTTTCTTGTAGCCAGCTTCTGCATCATATGACTTGGTTAATAAATTATTTAACTTATTTCCTACTTCTTCTGTATAGCTCATAATATATTTTTTGTTGTTAGTAATGATGTAAAGGTACAGGGATACAGGGCTCTGGGTTAAGGGTTTAACCACCTTTAACCTCATAGCGCTAGTTTTGGCGCTTATTAACGTAAATCTGTGTTAAGTGTCTTAAATTACTTAACATAAAAGAAAAAGCACCCCTTGTGGAGTGCTTGTATTGTGGGTGGTTACGCTTTCGCGAAAGCGTAATAATACCTAATAATTTATAGTAAATGCACCTTCTGTTACGTCAAACCCATCATCTGTTTGAAAAGAAAAGGTACCTACAATAAGCTCATTTGCCGCATCATTTGTAATGATGGTAAGTTCTCCAGATGTAGCATTAGACACTCCATTGGGAACCGTATAACCAGCCGAAAGATCTGGATTTGTACCTAATAAGTAGTTACCTGGCATTGTATTGAGCGGAAAGTTTAAAGCAAGAGAGGTGGTAGAGGTCTGTCCTACTACGGTTATAAGATTACCAGATACAGAACTATTTATTATAGTAGGAACAAAAGTAATTGTGTTGACCTTTGCTGTAAAGCTGTCAGAAAGTATAATAATTTCTGGTTCCTCCATTAAAGGACTTAATATAGGAACTTGATATGCAATACCTCTGTAAAAGAAAACGGAGTCTTGAAGTGATTCTGTATATGCAGTAAAGCTAAACTCGCCAGAAAGACTAGTATCACCGTTAAGAGAATAAACAAAATTTCCTCGAGAAAGAGGGTTAAGTGTGCTGTATTCTACACCATTCTCATCCGTGTATACAGCTATATTTGTGTTGTTTGATCCGCCTAGGGTAACGGGGCTCTGGCTCTGGTTGTTAACAAGAAGATTAACGGCTTCAAGGCCGCGCTCTCCAGTGACAACAAGGCTTCCGTCTGTATTAAAAATGGCTCTCGAGTCATTTGCTCTAAAGAGTAAGCTGTCTTTAATTCCTTGTAAAGCCGGACTATTGTCTTCTATTGTACTACAAGAAGTAAAGAGCATTACACTTATTAATGTAAGGAATAATACTTTCATTGAGGGGTGTCTTAAATATTTTGCAAAAGTACTCTATATTAAAGACATAACGTGTCGAATGGATCAAAAATTGTAGTATATTTGCAGACTTAAATAAAAACAGGGGTCGGGTACCCCACAAATTAACTTTTATGTCAGTTAAAATTAGATTACAAAGACACGGTAAAAAAGGAAAACCTTTTTACTGGATCGTAGCAGCAGATGCACGCGCAAAGAGAGATGGTAAATACTTAGAAAAAATAGGTACTTACAATCCTAACAGTAACCCAGCACAGATTGATCTAGATGTAGATGGAGCTGTAACTTGGTTACAAAACGGAGCGCAGCCTACTGAGACGGCAAAACGTCTTTTATCGTACAAAGGAGCAATGCTCAAAAATCACCTTGCAGGTGGTGTACGTAAAGGAGCGCTTACTGAAGAGCAAGCAGAAGAAAAATTCAACGCTTGGTTAGAAGAAAAAGCTTCTAAAGTAGCAGCTAAGAAAGGTGACCTTTCTAAAGCAGAAGAAAAAGCAAAAGCAGACGCTCTTGCAGCTGAGAAAGCTGTAAACGAGGCTCGTATCGCAGCAGCACAACCAGAAGTGGTTGCAGATGCTGAGGATGCTCCTGGTGCAGAGGGTGAAGCAGCAGCTTCAGACTCTGAAGAGTAAACAGCATTATAAGCCCACGGGCTTTATAAATGTAACAGAAACGTCCTAATGTAATTATTAGGACGTTTTCTTATTTTATAAGATATCATTGTATTTTTACAACCTATGAAAAAGGAAGAATGTTTTTACCTAGGTAAAATAGTACGTAAGTACAGTTTTAAAGGAGAACTACTCGCAAAACTAGATACAGACGAGCCAGAACAGTATGTAGATATGGACTCTGTCTTTATCGATTTCGGGCCTAGTCTTGTGCCTTATTTTATCGAGTCTTCACAATTACACAAGTCTACACTGCTCCGTGTAAAATTTGAAGATATAGATACAGAAGAAGATGCAGATGATATGATAGGAGCTGGTTTATACCTTCCACTAGACCTATTGCCAGAGTTAAAGGGAGATCAATTTTACTTCCACGAGGTAGTAGGCTTTACTGCGGTAGACAAAGCTTTTGGTGAGATAGGTGTCATCACTTATGTAAATGACAGTAACACTCAGGCTATTTTTGAGATAGACCGTGATGGCTCCCAAGTACTCATCCCTATGGTAGATGACTTTATCAAAAAGGTAGACCGCGAGAATAAACAAATGCATTTTGAACTACCTGAAGGCTTGATAGATTTATACATATAATGTCATCAAAACCCTTTAAATTCAAACAGTTTACCATCGCTCAAGATCGCTGTGCGATGAAAATAGGCACAGATGGTGTCTTGCTAGGAGCTTGGACGTCTACAGAGGCTTACCCAGATAGCATACTTGATATAGGGACAGGCACAGGTGTGATTGCACTTATGCTTGCACAGCGCTGCGATGCACAAACCATAGATGCCGTTGAGCTAGATGATAATGCCTATGAGCAGGCTACCGAAAATTTTGAAAACAGTGACTGGGGCGATCGTCTGTTCTGTTACCACGCACATTTATACGAGTTTGCGGCAGAGGTAGATGATGAGTATGACCTTATAGTTTGTAACCCGCCATTTTATACAGAAGATCTCACACAAGCCTCACAAGACGCATTAAAAGAAAAGTCGCAAAATGATGGTGCAGCCCAAGATGCAAGAGAGCAAGCAAGGTTTGAGTCTGCGATGCCTTTTGAATTACTCGTGGGAGCGGTGGCAAAGCTGCTTTCGCCAGAAGGTACATTTAACGTGATAATCCCTTATGAGCGTGAAGATGATTTTATTTTGCTATGTTCTAGAGCACAACTTGTGCCTACAAGAATTACCAGAGTAAAAGGAACCCCAGACGCACCAGTAAAGCGTAGTCTTATGTCTTTCTCAGTTGCTTTTCAAGATGAACAAGTGGTAGATGGAGAAGACCGCTTTCGCGAAAGCGTAACCCCGCAAAGTCCCGCAGAGATAACAACGCTTATTATCGAAAAGTCACGTCACGACTATACGGATGCATATGTATCACTAGTTAAAGACTTCTATATCAAAATGTAAGCTGGGTTTTGGGCATTGAAAACGTTTTCGCTACTTTTACGATGCAAAAAACTAAGCTATGAAACCAGATCTTTTTGAGGCTCCAGATTATTATAATCTAGACGACCTTCTTACCGAAGAACATAAATTAATACGTGATGCTGCCCGCGCTTGGGTAAAGCGTGACGTATCACCTATAATAGAACAAGCAGCGCAAGATGCAAAGTTTCCAAAATCTATCATTCCAGGCCTAGCAGAAATAGGTGCTTTTGGACCATATATTCCTGAGCAATATGGCGGAGCTGGCTTAGATCAAATTTCTTACGGACTTATAATGCAAGAGATAGAGCGTGGTGACTCTGGCGTGCGATCTACTGCCTCTGTACAATCTTCACTAGTGATGTATCCTATATGGAAATATGGCTCTGAAGAGCAACGTAACAAGTTTTTACCAAAACTAGCCTCTGGTGAGTTTATGGGATCTTTTGGACTTACAGAACCAGATCACGGGTCTAATCCTAGTGGGATGGTTACAAACTTTAAAGATATGGGGGACCATTATCTTTTAAACGGGGCAAAACTTTGGATCTCAAATAGCCCATTTTGTGATGTGGCTGTAGTGTGGGCAAAAAATGAAGAAGGACGTATACACGGTCTTATAGTAGAAAGAGGAATGGAAGGATTTTCTACTCCAGAGACTCACAATAAATGGTCACTTAGAGCAAGTGCTACCGGTGAGCTTATCTTTCAAGATGTAAAAGTGCCTAAAGAAAATTTATTACCAAATAAATCTGGATTAGGAGCGCCATTAGGTTGTCTTGATTCGGCACGTTTTGGTATTGCTTGGGGAGCGATAGGAGCCGCAATGGACTGTTATGATACTGCATTGCGTTATGCAAAAGAGCGTATCCAGTTTGGGAAGCCTATTGCCGCATTCCAATTGCAGCAGAAGAAGCTGGCAGAAATGATTACAGAGATTACAAAAGCACAATTACTAGCTTTTAGATTAGGACAGCTCAAAAATGAAGATAGAGCTACGTCTGCACAAATATCTATGGCAAAGCGTAATAATGTTGAGATGGCTATAAAAATTGCTCGTGAGGCACGCCAGATGCTAGGTGGTATGGGTATTACAGGAGAGTATAGTATTATGCGCCATATGATGAACCTAGAGAGTGTAATCACTTATGAAGGCACCCACGACATACACTTGCTTATAACAGGTCTTGATATTACAGGAGAGAATGCTTTTAAATAGTAAGCGTTACTCTAACAGAAAAAGCCTCATTACATTTTTGTGTAATGAGGCTTTTTTAATTTTGTGAGATTATAAATCTAGCCGTTAATAGCTTCTACCATATTAATCTTACCTGGTAGCATTTGCTTAAGCATATTTTCTATTCCGTTTTTAAGTGTAAACGTACTAGAAGGACAACCACTACAAGCTCCTTGAAGAATTACAGAAACATTTTGTGTTTTTGGATCATATCCCTTGAACATGATATTTCCACCGTCACTTGCAACTGCTGGTTTTACATACTCTTCAATTATGTTTACTATTTCCTTTGATATATCATCGAGGCTCTCAAACTTTTCTTCGGCAATCGCTTCTGCTTGCTGTGGCGTTTTAAGTTGAGCCGCTGTTACAATTTCTTTTCCATCTTGAATGTAGTCACGTATAAACTCTCTAGTTTCAGTTACAACTTCATCCCACTCTGCAACATCATACTTTTGAACAGATATGTAGTTTTCATCAAAGAAAACTTCCTTTACATAAGGAAGATGAAATAAAGCCTTTGCCATAGGAGCATTTGCAGTATCATCAATACTTTTAAACTCAAAAGAGGTTGTTACCAGCTTTTTATTTGCTACAAACTTAATAGTAGACGGGTTAGGCGTAGACTCTGCATATACTGTTACTGGTATTTTTTTGGCAGCAACATCTTCTATAATTACAAGTCCGTTATCATTAAGATAATCTTCTACTTGGTTTGCAACTTCTTGCTGCACATCTATCCACTCTACGATATTATATTTTTCTATCGCGACAAAGTTTTGTGCGATGTAAACTGTTTTTACAAATGGTAAGTAAAACAGTTGCTGTGCAAGTGGAGAGTTTGCAGCCTCATCTATATTTTTAAATTCGTAGCTATTGTGATTAACAAGAAATTGATCTGCTTGAAATTTTTTGATTGCAGGATTTGATGTTCCTTCTACAGATATATTATATGTTGCCATAGGTGATTTTTTTTTGCAAAGGTAGGGAAGATGAGCTTTAAAATGTTATAGAATAGTATATGAATGAGTACTAGGGACGATGTTATTAAATTTAATACTACTAGTGTTATATTTTGGTAAATATGCTGCTGTAATAGTATCTCCCGATATGAGTTCACTTCATATTTAAGGATATGTATTGTAAAAAGTCATATATTTGAGAGCTACGGAAGTAAAATCTTTTGTAGGCCTTACTTAAAAAATAATAGACTGCAGTCGCAAGGGGCAATATCCAAGGCGATTTACTGTTGTATAGAAAACGAAAAACCTATGAGTTTGAAGAAATCCTACTTTCTAATAGCCTTGTTTTTTGCGCAATATGCTATTGCACAAGAGGGAATACCTGTATACCTTGATTACTTACAAGATAACCTGTATTTACTACACCCATCTATGGCAGGAGCCTCTCAAACCACAAAGTTAAGAGGAACTGCTCGTGGCCAGTGGGCAGGAGTAGATGATGCGCCAGCATTACAAACGGTTAGTATGAATGGTCGAGTAGGTGAGAAAATAGGTGTAGGAGGTATTCTTTTTAATGATAGAAATGGATACTTTTCTCAGCAAGGTGCTTATGCCACATTTGCTTATCACTTAATGCTAGGTCGTAGCTTTGCAGATCTTAACCAGCTTTCTTTTGGTATAAGTGCTGGTATTATACAGGGTAAACTAGATGAGACTAATTTTGACCTTACAGATTTTGACCCAGTAATTTCAGGAATAGAGCAAAGTGATTCTTACTTAAATGTAGATTTTGGAATGTCTTATAACTTCTTAGACTTCTCTGCACATTTTACAGTTAAGAATGCAATACCTGCAAAACGTGATATTTTTAGTGAAAATTTTGAGCCTAACAACCAGCGTCGCTATATAGTCTCAATGGCATATGCGGTAACACCTAATTATACAGACTGGAGTTTTGAGCCATCTGTAATGTTTCAAGCAACAGAGCAAACGGGTGAAGCTACACTAGATGTAAATGCAAAAGCATATTATAAACTTGACTGGGGACGCCTTTGGGGAGGTTTATCTTATAGAAGAAGTTTTGACGGAGCAGAGTTTACAACAAATGGTGAAACTGTAGATGTGCAAAAATTACAATACGTTACACCTTTTATAGGAGGAATGTATGATCGCTTTATTTTTGGTTACACATACTCATACCAGAGCAACTCTGTAGTACTTACTAATGGTGGTTTCCACCAGATTACATTAGGTCTTAATTTAGGAGTAAATAAAGATCCTTATGACTGTAATTGCCCTGCGATAAACTAACTATTATCTCGCTTTCGCGAAAGCGTAATCACAAAAAAATGCCTCATCAATTTGATGAGGCATTCTTGTTTTTAAGACTTTATCTAGACTTACTCATTTGAAGCCATAAGTGCTAAAAACTTATCTAAGTTGGGTAAAATAAGAATACGTGTTCTTCTATTTCTAGACATATTCTCTTTGCTGTTATTTTCTACAAGTGGTACATAGCTACTTCTTCCAGACGCTATAAGCTTTGCAGGATCTACGTTGTGATTGTTTTGCAACTCACGTACGATGGCAGTCGCTCTCTGTACACTTAAGTCCCAGTTATCTTTAAGGTAAGAACCCTTCTTAACAGTGCGGCTATCTGTGTGTCCTTCTACCATAACCTCTACTGCAGGTTCAGAATTTACTACTGCTGCAATACGTTTTAAAAGATCATCTGCCTCTTTGCTTACTCTATAGCTTCCTGAGCGAAATAACATCTTATCTGAGATAGAGATTTGTACAACCGTATCATCTATGTCTATATTAATGTCTTGGCTAGCGTTGTTTCCATACATATCGCGGTCTAGGTTGCGTTTGAGCTTGTGCGATACGGCAAGATTCATAGAGTCTTCAAGTGTTTGTGCTTGTGCAAGCTCACTTGGGTCTACATTTGCAAGTGCAGCTCTAAGTTTCTTTTTTGTGTTTTCAGACATTACCGTACCATTTGTAGTAATCTCAAATTTTGAATCATTTGAGGCCTGTAAATCTGTGTTGGTGTCTTTAAGAGCGTTGATTTTATTATTATAATCATCTACACGTTGCTCTATAGCGGCATACTTTGCCTCTATCTCCTCTTTCTCTACTTTAGTTTTAGTAAGTGTAACCTTTGTAGTGTCATACTCAGATTGTAGTTGGGTATATTTTTTCTTTGAAACGCAAGAGGTTATCATTCCTGCAGTAAGTGCAATAAGTAAGGTGTTTTTTGATATTCTTGAAATACTCATAAATCTTTAGTTTAGTGTTTACTTCTATCTTTTACGGCGAGAGTGATTTGTATAGACGTTAAGAGAATCATAAAAACAAAAATTGCCTCTAGTTGTCGCTAGAGGCAATTATAATATAGATGTATCAAACTTATTCTTCCCAGTGGTAATCTTTTACTTTACCCTGTTTTTTTATTGCTTCAATAAGCGCGTTGCGCAGCTCGTTATCTTTCTTATCTGTCTTTGCGGCTACATATGATTGACGCTTCTTATTAAGAGTGGCAATCTCCTCTTGTATTTTTTTACGTTCTTTCTTTTTTTGAGCGATGTATGCTTTTATTTCCTTTTCGTCCTTTCCTTTTAATTCCTTGGGGAGTTCTGATACTTCAAGCTCTTCTACAATTTCTTCATTATCGTCTAGCGCATCTACAAGATCCCAGCTACTATTTTTATATAATCTTGAGCTCTTACTTACGGCTCTTTTTACGGCATTTGCACTACCATATGCCTCTGCATTAGTATCTTGACTGCTTTGTAGTGCCATCTTACTCGAGGCAAGATTTCCATACCCTACATAGGTTTTGTTAAGTGCAGCATTTTTATGTAAAATCTCATCATCATAAGGAGAAGGTATATGTACCGTTGTACGGTCGCTATTTATTGCGATGTAGTCACCTTTTGTAAGTGCAGCACCATCCTTCCAATGTGTTTTAACACCTTGGTTATAGTCACCACAAAAGATAGTGTTTATGGTTACATCCTTACCGCAAGCATTGCTGGCAGCACTTTCATAAGTAATAGGCCCTTGGTCAAAGGGTTCATTTCCGGCTATAAATATTAAATTAAGGTCGTTTGCATTTTTACCCCAGTCTAGTTGATTGAGCGAGGTTTGTATCACATTACCACAATACTCGTTACCACCATTTGTTGTGAGTGAGAAAAGATTTTTAGAAATCTCATCTAGATCTGTGCTAAAGGCGCTCACCATCCTAATGTATCCCTCTCTTGCATTAAGGCGATCATTACCGTATTCATAAAGGGCAATTTTAAGATCTGGTTGTGAGTCATTGCCGCATTTTGCAAGTGCGAGCTCGTTTACAAGTTCCCAGAGTTGAGCCCTTGCCTGGTCTATAAGACCATCCATACTATTTGAGGTGTCCAGCAGCAAAGCGACTTTTATGGTATTTGCGTCAGGTTTTGGTGTAGAGATGTGTAGTGATGAGGTTTCCGCTTTCGCGAAAGCGTAATTCTCCACTTTAAGTTCTCCTGCGATACTGTTTGTGAGTGTTCCCAGGGTAGCAGCAAGTAGCAATAGCGTTTTCATAAGTTTGTTTTTTGAGATGAATAAAAATGTTGAGAGTTATGTCTAATGTCTCTTTTTGAATTAGTTACAAGTCAAAAGTAGCAAGGACTTTGTCTAGAAATTATCGCTATTGAGTAAACTAGCACTACGGGTGAGGGAACGCACCAGTGATTTGAGTAAAGTGGTAAAATATGAGTGTAAAATGCCATTTATAAGCAAGTTGCGAGGCCTTGTGATTTTAGGATGCTAGATTTATAGTGTATGTTTGATGTCAATGAGAACTAGAATTTACATATTATGCATACTCTGTATTGCCTTGCTGTCACCAGCAATGCAAGCACAGCAAAAAAATAGAGCTGTAAGTCGTAGCACAAACGAGATCTTCATTTTAAGAGGTAGTGTGCTAGATACCGAAACTATGAAGCCTGTAAATAAGGTAAATGTAGAGGTTACTGGAGGTGCTTACACAAAGACTGGCCGCGATGGTGAGTTTCGTATAGAGGCAAAAGTAGGTGATGAGCTTGTGGTTAAAAGTGAAGATTTTGAAACCGTTTATTATACAGTAAAAGACAAGCAGCGCATTAGGGTAGAGGTAAGGCCGCTTGAAGAAGCAATAGCGCTTGAGCAAATGCAAGATGTAGAAGAGGAGTTAGTAAGCTATAAAACATATCTCAGCGAGGCACAATCTGTATATAGAAGAGATGCCGCTGCTGGCGTAGATCAAGTTGCAAAAGCACTTGCCATAGAGGGCTTGTCATCACAAGAGCGAGCAGAGAGTTTTAAGTTACTAGGTGATATTTATAGTTTCTGGAAACAGTATGATCTTGCCATTACAAACTATAAGCTTAGTATAAAGAATACCCCCAGCACTGCGGTAGAGATTGCTCTTGCAAAGGCATATTATAATAACAAGAGTTATCAAGAGAGTATACGTCTCTACAAAAGGTTAGAAAGCAAAAAGCTTACACCCCAACAGCTTGTTACAGTAAAAGAAGGTCTGGGAGACGCCTATGTTGCTACTGGTGACTATGTGACTTCTATTACAAATTATGAGGCTGTAGAGCGTACGGTTTCAGAGCTTAATAAAGTCTCAGAAGCTGCACGCGTACGTACAAAAATAGGTGATGCTTATGACCAGCAAGGAGCGCAACAAGAAGCAGCATCAAACTATAATAAAGCGGCGCAGTTATCTAGTCTTGAGAAAACAGAATCTTCTGTAAGAGCAAAAACAAACATTGCAGATTATTATAGTAGAAACAAGTCTTATGACGCAGAGATCGAGTTACGTAAATCTGCTATAGAAGACTTGAGTGTGGTTGCACCAGACTCTATTTCTAATGATGATGTGATTACCACTCAAAAGCAAAATTATAAGATAGGATTTGCACTGGCTGCTCAAAATAAATACGACGAGTCTATAACATTTCTTAATAAAAGTATTGAAGAAGCAAAGCGCAAAGAAGACCTCACGGTAGAAACTAATGCACGTAGAAGGCTCTCTGAGGTATATAGAGATAAAGGTGACATAGATAAGTTTAAAGAAGCTTACGAGGCTTATAAGGAGGTGGTAGATCTTAGTTACAATCGTAAGGAACAAGAGATTTCGCAGGCTACAAGATTTGCAAAAGATATAACAGAACAACAAAACCGAATCATAAGCTTAGAAAAAGATAGACAACTCAATGAGAGTAGATATCAGCTAGCTTTTCAAGAGCAAGAGCTTGTAAAGGCACGTGATACTAGACAAAAGGTGATTATAGGGTCATTAATCCTAGTGACAGCCTTGCTTATGCTTACAGCTTTTGCAATGTACCGTAGTAGTAAAAAGCAGCAGTATGCAAATAATGTACTTGCTCTTAAAAGTCTACGCTCACAGATGAATCCGCATTTTATCTTTAATGCCCTTAATTCTGTTAATAGCTTTATAGCTACTAATGATGAGCGCACTGCAAATAGATACTTGTCTGATTTCTCTATACTAATGCGTGCCGTTTTAGAAAATAGTGAGGAGGATTTTATACCACTCTCTAGCGAGATAGATCTCATAAAGCGCTATACAATGCTAGAACATTTTAGGTTCAAAAATAGATTTGACTACGAGATAGTAGTAGATAAAGAGCTCGATGTAGATGCATTTATGATACCTCCTATGTTGCTCCAGCCTTATGTAGAAAACGCGGTATGGCACGGTATGAGGTACAAAGAAGAAAAAGGAAAACTACAAATAACCTTTGCTCAAAAAGATGAAGAAACGGCGGTAATAACCGTGTCTGATGATGGAGTGGGACGCAAGCGAAGCAAGGAGTTGAAAACCGAAAATCAAAAGAAACAGAAATCTAAAGGAATGGGTAATATCAAAAAGCGTATTGCAATCCTTAACGAGATGTATGGCGATAGAATAAGTGTTGCGGTATCAGATATTTTTGAAAACGGAGAGGGAACACAAGTACAACTCTTTATTAAAAAAGCATAATTATGGAGCTCAAAACAATCATAGTAGAAGACGAAGAGACAAGTAGAGAGATACTGCGCAACTACCTTACAAAATACTGCCCAAAAGTAACTATTGTAGGCGAGGCCGAAAATGTAGATGAAGCCCTTGTCTTAATACGCAATCATAAACTTGATCTTGTCTTTTTAGATGTTGAGATGCCTAAGGGCAATGCCTTTGACCTGCTTGAGCAAGTGGGCGATCGTACATTTGAGACAGTCTTTGTCACGGCATATAATCAGTATGCGATGGATGCGCTTAATACACACGCCTCATATTACTTACTTAAACCTGTTTCTATAGATGAGCTTATAAAAGCAGTAGACTATGTGACGGAGATAAAATCTAAAGAAAACGCACTAGAAAACAAGGTGCTTACCACACACAATATGGATAAGCAGGGTAAGATAACTATACCTGTACAAGATGGTTTTGAGGTACTCCCGGCAAAAGATATTTTATACTGCCAGGCAGATGATAATTATACTCAGATTTTTATGAAATCTGGCGATAAGAAGCTAGTAAGTAAAACGCTTAAGTTTTTTGAAGTGGCTCTTACAGATTTCGGTTTTGCTCGCGTGCACAAGTCTTTTCTTGTAAATGTAAATGAGATTACTGGTTACAAAAAAGGAAAGGGTGGGAGTGTAGTTATGAGTACGGGTAAAGAAGTGCTTGTTTCGGCTAGTCAGAAGTCTAACCTGCTTGCTTACTTTCAATAAACGTTTCTAAAAATCTTTGTGTGATATGGTAATGGTAGTGGTGGGTTTTACGCTTTCGCGAAAGCGTGACAACACCTTTTTAAGCACCTTCACGTCTCCATTAGTATAAATGTAGTGATCACTTGATGCATCCCCCGAAAGATTGTTTAATTCTTTTAAAACTGCCTCTGTCTGTCTAGCTACAGCTAGCCCAGAGTCTATAATTGCTACGTGAGGAGGCAGCATCTTTTTTAATAATGGTATGAGGTAGGGGTAATGGCTGCAACCTAGCACGAGGTAGTCTATGTTTTTTTCTACCATAGGCTGTATATAGGATTCTAATAAGTTGTATAACTCAAGATTCTCTAGATCCCCTTGCTCTATAAGAGGTACTAGACCTTCTCCAATGACCTCAATAACGTCTACGCCTTGTGTCCATCTCTCTGAGGTGGTTTGAAAAAGCGCACTGTTAAGTGTGCCCTTTGTAGCGAGTATACCTATTGCCTTGCTCTGAGATTGTACAGCTGCAGGTTTAATGGCAGGTTCTATACCTATAAACGGAATATTGTAGTGTTCTCTAAGATAGTCTATAGCATTTGTAGTTGCCGTGTTACAAGCTACTACAATGATTTTGGCGCCTAGATTAATGAGTTTTTCTGTGTTTTTTACAGAGAGAGCAATAATGTCTTCTTTAGACTTTGCGCCGTATGGTGCATTTATGCTATCTGCAAGATATATGGTGTCTTCTCCGGGTAGTCTAGCGACTATCTCTTTCCAGATGGAGGTGCCGCCTATACCACTGTCAAAAACTCCTATAACATTCTTGTTACTCATTGTTCTAAAATAAAAAAAACTGCCCTAGAAAGGGCAGTTTTTATATACTATTTGATAGTGTACTCAGTGAGTGCTTATCAAGCTTTAGATTTATATACCTAGAGCAGCTTTTGCATCTGCCATAAGATCGTAACCATCTGCCATAAGAACTCCTCCTGCTCCTGGTGTAGAGTCTAGTACAAATTCATAACCTTTTGCACGTGCTGCTTTTTGGATAGCAAGTCTTGCCTCTTCTAAGATAGGCTTGATAAGTTCTTGTTGCTTTACCTCAAGTTTTTGCATTGCAGTCTGTTGGTACTTTACGATGTTAGAACGAGTATCTTGTACTTCACTCATACGTCTTTGGTTCTCCTCATCTGTTTGCGTTTCTGCCTCACGGTTGTAACGCTCTAGTGTTTTTTGAAGCTCGTTACCCATTCCTGAGATATCTGCATCATATGACTTCTGTAGTTTTTCTAGCTCTGACATTGCCGTTTTATATGAAGGCATAGCTTCTACAAGTGACTGCGAGTTAATGTGTGCAACTTTGCTTTGTGCTTGCATAGCGCTGCTCATTCCTACGATAAGTGCAATTGCTGCTAATACTTTTGTAAACTGTTTCATTGTAATCTAATTTGAGTTAAGTGTAAAATTTAATAAAGGTTAAATACCTCCTCCATCTTCGCCATCTGCTTGTGAAGGATTTGCTTTTCTTTTTCTAGCTTGTATAATTGAGTCTCTTTTTGCTTTACGTACGGCAATTATAGAGTCCTTTCTTCTTTTTCTAGCTTCTAGTGCTGCTTCTTTTGCAGAGAGTGCATCACCTGGTTTTTTACCTAAAGTAGGAGCTCCAGAATTTCTGCTTGCTGCTTTTGCTTCACGTACGGCAGTTATAGAGTCTTTCTTACGTTTACGCTCTTCAAGAAGTTTCTTTCTCCTCTCGTCAAACGCTGCTTGACGTTCTGCCTTTTGAGCATTACGCTCTTTATTGCGGGCTTCTAGTGCTGCTTCACGCTCAGATTTTTTGGCTTCTATAGCTCGTTGTCTTTCTTGTGTTGCTTTGTCTTGCTCTACAGTTTTTGCTTCGTCTATATCAAAATCTCTTTCTTCTTTCTTACTGTTTATCTGGTTGCGCTTTGCAGCACGAGTTATACTTCTTAAAACTTGATCGCTTATATTAAGACGGTCTGCAGTATATAGCATCATTAAATCTGAAGATTTGTCAAAAACTAAATCAAATTTCTTAGCTGCAGATATTTCTTGTACTGCATTAAAAACTTGATCTTGTACAGGTTCTACGAGTTGTCTTCTTTGAATCGCTAGATCTCCTCCTGGTCCAAAACGCTTTTGTTGATATTCTAAAACCTGATCTCTTTCAAAGGTGATTTCTTCATCACGCTCTTCTATAAGTTCTTTTGTTAACAGTGCTCGTTCATTATCTAGCTGTTCTTTCATAGCAGATACTTCTTCGAGCTTTGTTTCTATCTCTCCTTTCCATCTTGCAACTTTTTCGTCCAGTTGTGATGAGGCTTCTTGATATTCTCGAACATTCTCGAGAATGTATTCCATATCAATATAACCTATACGTACACCACTTGCTCGTTGTCCTTGAGCGCTAAGGCTTATAAGGAAAGTTGCTATTAGTAAGATAAAAACGTTTGTCTTCATAGTTTCAGAGTTGCATTAGAAATAATCGTGCCAAAAATTAAAACTGCTGTCCGATAATGAAGTGGGTTTCCCATCCATTTGCTCCTGTTGTACCAGGAATTGGGTCAAATCCATATCCAAAATCCAGACCTAATAATCCAAAGGCCGGCATAAATATACGAATTCCTGCCCCAGCAGATCTACTCAATTGAAACGGGTTATAATCTCTAAAATTGTCATAAGATGATCCTGCTTCTGCAAAAGTTAATGCATAGATACTCGCTTGCGGGCTAAAGGTAATAGGATAACGTAGTTCAAGACTAAATTTATTGTAAATAGTAGCACCATCATTAGCCTGCCCTGTGCTCTGTAAAATAGCTCCTCTATCTATAGGAGTTACAGACTGGTTAGGGTATCCTCTAAGTCTTACAATCTCTCTACCATCAAGTGAGAAGCCTCCTAGACCATCACCTCCTAAGAAGAAACGCTCAAAAGGTGGTACACCTCTATCTTGATTGTAAGCACCTAGCCATCCAAACTCTACACCAGATTGTAATACAAACTTACCTACAAGTGGTGTATACCACTTACCAGTAAACTTTACTTTATAGTATTCTAGCCAGTTAAAACGTTCTTGGTCTATCTCTCCTACAGTTTTACCTGTACTGCTAAGACCATCTGCGATAGCTTCATCACGTTCTATTGCTAAACCCTTATAATCAACACCATTCCAAGCAGAGTATGGTAAGGTTAATTTTGCTGTTAGACTTATGTCAGATCCACTTGTAGGGAAGATTAATCCTCCATAAAGCTCACGTCTACTTAGACCTATAGTATAGGCTAAGTTTTCTGAAGCTCCATCTCCAAAGGTAAATAGACCTGTGTTGTAGTTTTGTAAATCAAAGTGCTGGAAACTTATAGCGTGTGATAAGCTAAAGTTTCTATCTGGCCATTTAAGACGCTTAGATAACCCTACAGAACCTCCCGTAATCAAGAACTTACTGTTTCTATCTACACGATCACTAGCACTTCCAGTTGTAATACCTGTAAATAAATATTGTATCGTGTGCGAGAATGATGTTGAAAACTGTACTGGTTGTTTCCCTCCAAACCAAGGGTCTGTGAGTGATGCACTGTATGTTTGGAAAAATTGACTCGCTTGTGCTCTCAAAGAAAACTTCTGGCCATCACCCATAGGTAATGGGTTGTAGGCATCTTTATTAAATATGTTCTGTATAGAGAAGTTGTTAAATGAGAGTCCTAAAGTTCCCACAAAACCTCCACCACCAAAACCTCCTTGAAGTTCTATCTGGCTTGCTCCTTGCTCAACCACGTTATACTCTAGATCTACAGTTCCACCTACTGGGTCAAAATTATTGAAATTAGGAGTAAGCTGTTGCGCATCAAAGAAGCCTAGTTGACCTAGCTCACGTATTGTACCTACTACTGCTTTTTTGCTGTAACGCTGTCCAGGCTTAGTGAGTAGTTCTCTATAGATAACTTTATCCTTAGTCTTGTCGTTACCCTTTACAGTTACTTTGTTAAAGTATGCAAGTTTACCTTCAGTAATACGTACTTCGAAGTTTATCGTGTCGTTTTGTACACTTGTTTCTACAGGGTTTACGTTTGAGAATAAGTAACCACTGTTTTGATAAAGGTTTGCGATGTTATCAGCATCAGGATCAGTATCATCTTTGATACGTTCTTGAAGTAAAACGCCGTTATAAACATCTCCTTTTTTAAGACCTAATTGTCTACTTAGCTGCTCGTCTGTGTAGACAGAGTTTCCTATAAAGTCTATATCACCTATGTAGTATCTACGTCCTTCTTCTATATTAATTTCAACCGTAATACTTTGGTCATTGTTCTTGATAATAGAGTCAGAAACTACTCTTGCATCACGATAACCTTTTTCTTTGTATTTGTTTATGATGGCTACTTTATCCTCTTCATAATCTGCTTTAATAAACTTTGATCTTTTCCAAAGACGCCAGATTTTTTTCTCCTTTGTATTCTTCATAGATCCAAGAAGTTTACCTTCTTGAAGTTTCTCACGTCCATTAAAGTTGATTTCCTTAACCTTTACGCGCTCACCTTTATCAACATTTACAATCATATTGACTTTATTTTTGCCAATAGTGTCTGCTGCAGGTACCGTATTTATAAATACTTTAGAGTTTAAGAACCCTTTTTTCTTGTACGAGTTCTCAATATAATTTGTAGTGGTCGTTTCTAGGTTTTCAGTAACCTTTGCTCCTTTGTTAAGACCGTTGTCTTTAATAAAGCTAGATCCTTTTTTCTGCTTTATTCCTTTAAAGCGTACTTCGTTAAGTTCTGGAACTTCTTTAATATCGAGTTGTAAATCTACTTTGTCACCATTTACCGCAGTAACATATAAATTAATGTCAGAAAAGAGTTCTAGGGACCATAGTTTCTTAATTACATTAGAAACTTTTGTACCAGGTAATGATATGCGCTCTCCTACTCTTAAGCCTGTAAATACAATTACGGTATTTTCATTATAGGTAGAAGTCCCGGTAACCTTTATATCTGCAATTTCATACTTGATATCTGGATCGAGTGGTATGTCTCTCTGAGCGTTTACTAAGGTGCTACATAATAAGGCTAAAATAAAAATCCATCTGCCTGTTACTTTTGAAAAAGTAGCTGTACTATTTAATCTGTTCACTTGTCTTTCCAAATCTTCGTTCTCTTTTCTGATAATTGTAAATAGCGTCATGTAAATGTTCCTTTCTGAAATCTGGCCACAATACTTCTGTAAAGTAAAATTCAGCATAGGCAATTTGCCATAGTAAAAAATTGCTCACTCGTTGCTCTCCACTTGTACGTATTAATAGATCTACATCCGGTATGTCATAGGTGTAAAGATGCTGATTTATACAAGACTCATCTATTTCAGCCGGCGAAATTAGGTTATTTTTAACTTTATCGCTTATTTCTCGTACTGTTTTTATAAGTTCTTCTCTGCTTCCGTAACTCAGTGCTAGTGTGAGCTTAAGCCTTTTGTTGTCTTTTGTTTTTTCTATCACTTCACTAAGTTCACGCTGCGCTTTTTTAGGTAAAGAGCTTGTTAAACCTATGGTGTTAAGAGAGACATCGTTGTCTTGCAGTGTAGAAATTTCCTTTTTAAGAGAAGAAACAAGTAGATTCATAAGTGTATCTACCTCGGCTTTAGGTCTGTTCCAGTTTTCTGTAGAAAAAGCGTATAGTGTAAGGTGGGGTATGCCCAGCTCTGCAGCAGCCTCAACGGCTTCTCTTACAGCTTTTGTGCCTTTTTTATGACCTACGGCTCTAAGGAGCCCTTGTTTTTTTGCCCATCGTCCATTACCATCCATAATGATGGCAACGTGCTGGGGTAATTTATTTTTGTCAATGTGGGCGAGTGCGTCCATTATATATTTAAAATGCGCAGAAACAAGGTCTGCGGCCAAAGGTAAAGCTTACAGTCACACCTGTAAACACATACCAGTCATTATTATTTCTATTCCCAATACTTATCGTATTGTCATCTCCTACGGGTGCGCTTCCATCCAGATTATCTGTAAATGTATAGCGGGCACCACCTTCTAAAGCTATTACCATAGAGTTAAAAGCTACTTTATAGCCTAACACGATAGGTATTGCAAAGTCTAAAGCATTTCCATCTTGAGTAATGCCACTTACTCTAGAAATGTTTTCGTGATTAAATGCGGTTATACCAGAGTATAAATACGGTGCATTTGCATTACGATCTTTAAACATATCAAATTCCCAAAAGGTATACTCCAGTCCCAGTGAGACTTCTTGTAAACTATTTGTAAAAGATAATCCTCTACTTTGTCTTCTAGCTTCGTGACTATCTGCATCGTTTCCTTCTAGCTCTGTAAACAGCGCTGTAAACCTGAAGGAATGTCTTGAACTTCGGTTCCATTTTAAAATCGCTCCAAAAGCTGGTTTATTCGGTGCAATATAATTAGTTGACCCAATGTCGCTTACAACATTTGATCCGCCAATAAAGGCTCCTATTTCATAGGTTTGCCCTTGTGCTTCGATATTCCAAAAAATGGCGATTAAAACAATCGTCAGGTACTTCATATAGCCGTAAAAGTTTGCAAATATAACAATTCTGTGATGGTACTAGCAATAAGAGGTTATTAAGATGATTATGTGAGTGTTCGCTTTCGCGAAAGCGTCTTTAAACCCTATATGGCCAGTCCTAAAAGAAAACAGCCTTTGTGCATAATTATTGTCTAGTTCCTTTTATCTTCTCCCCAGAGTAGCTTGTGTCTAAGTGTTTTTAAAAAGCTATCTCCTTCTAAACGAATAAGACTTATCTCAAATGGTGCTTTTTGTAGTGTTATAATTGTTTCATTATCGACCGTAGCTATTCTTGAGTCAAGAGAGATAAGATGTTGATCTGCTCTACCAGACACGCTCAGCTCGATTATGGTATCATCTGGTATAACTAGTGGTCTTGCATTGAGATTATGAGGTGCTATGGGTGTGAGTATTATACTTGATGTTTGTGGTGTGATGACCGGCCCTCCACAACTTAGTGAGTAGCCTGTTGAGCCTGTGGGTGTAGCAACTATAAGGCCATCTGCCCAGTAATTAGTAAGATTCTCACCGTCTAACTTTGTCTTTACAGAAATCATAGAAGTGGTGTTTTTTCTGCTTACGGTAATCTCGTTAAGTGCAAAGTTGAGTTCTCCTATGGGGTCCTTTGGGTTGTTTGTAGTGACTTGTAGTAGGCTTCTTTTTGAGATGCTGTACTTGCCGGTGAGTATTTTTTCTATAGAGGCGGCAATATCATTTTTCTTGATAGTGGCAAGGAAACCTAGTCGACCTGTGTTTATACCTATTATAGGTATGTTGAGATCTCGTACATATGTAACAGTTTTTAGAATTGTACCGTCTCCACCTATGCTTACAAAAAGGTCGTAAGTGTTGTCTAGTTCTCTAAAGGTAGAAAAGTGATTGTAATCCTTCTCTATGGTGTCATTCTCGTGAATGAGTTTAAGAAAGTTTTTCTCTATAATAACTTCTATTTGCTTCTTGTCAAGAATGTCTAGAAGCTGCTGGATGTATTGTCCCGCTGCCTCGTGGTAGAACTGCCCGTATATACCTATTTTCATAGTTAATTATATGTTTAAGTATTTTTCTAGGTATTGTGATCGAGCTCGCAAGTCTGTAAGGAAAGTGTCTTCTTGATGACTTGATACTATTATGTAGCTGTATCTTCTAAAGGCTGCTAGTATATCGTTAAAGTTTGACCTTCCTATTTTAAGAGAAATCTCTGCTACATCATTTTCTATTTTTGAGATAAACATTCCCCATAGTTTACCATCATTAGACTCTACAATCTGGCTTATCTCGCTAAAAGAGTAGTCCTGCACTCCTTTTTCAATTACAACAACGCTACCAGGCTCATTTATAAATGGTGTGTTGTTAAAGAAATTCATCACATCTTCAAGTTCATAATATCCGAGGTACTGGTTGTTTTCTCCTAGTACAGGCATCAGGTTACAGCCATTTTGAGCAAAGGCTTCTAGCACATCTAGCCAGTTAGTCTCAAATCTCACAAAAAAATGCTCATAGCCGTGGCTATACTCACTTATGGGCGTATCTGCATCTAGGCAATGTGTGTCATTTTCTGGTAAAGAGCCTACATAAACGCCGTCTCGCTCTATAGGTACGTGAGAGTATGTGGTCTGAGTAAAAATAGATTGTACCTCGCCTATATTCTCTTTTTCTGAGACAGGCTTAATATCATTTATAATAGAATCTGTTAACGTCATAATGCAAAATAATGAAAAAATACCCGCCTAGCACTGGTGTCTTTGTATTTTTGTGATATCAAATAATATATGATTGCTATGACAAAATTAAGTGTAAATATTAATAAGGTAGCTACTTTGCGTAATGCTAGAGGAGGTAATGTGCCAGATTTATTAAAGGTGGCTAGCGACCTGGAAAATATGGGTGCTCAAGGAATAACCATACACCCTAGACCTGATGAGCGCCATATAAGATATCAAGATGCCCGTGATCTCGTAGATGTAGTAACTACAGAGTTTAATATAGAAGGTAATCCTATTCAAAAATTCATAGACCTCGTACTTGAGACAAAACCTACACAAGTAACCCTCGTGCCAGATGCTGTAGATGCAATTACGAGTAATGCAGGCTGGGATACAATAAAACATAAGGACTTTTTAAAAGAGGTTATAGCTGAGTTTCAAAATGCGGGAATACGTACTTCAATCTTTGTTGATCCTGTATTAGAAATGATAGAAGGAGCAAAAGAAACTGGTGCAGATAGAATAGAATTGTATACAGAAGCCTATGCAGACGGTTATACCGAAAACAAGGAGGAGGCCATAAAACCATATATCGCAGCAGCTTTTCTAGCCAGCGATCTTGGTATAGGTATTAATGCTGGGCACGATCTTTCCCTAGATAATGTAGAGTATTTTCATAACAGTATTCCTGACTTGCTAGAAGTTTCTATAGGCCACGCTCTTATGGCAGAGTCATTATATCTAGGTTTTGAGACGGTGATGTCTTCTTATCTTAAAAAATTACAATAAATGATTGTGCACTCTAATGTTATAGGAGAAGGCAAGCCACTGGTAATTTTACACGGGTTTTTAGGAATGGGTGATAACTGGAAAACGCTTGCAAAACAATTTGCGGCAGATGGTTATCAAGTACATCTTATAGATCAGCGCAATCACGGCCGTAGTTTTCATAGTGACGCTTTTAGTTATGAGTTGCTCGTAGAAGATCTTAAAGACTATTGTGTAGAAAATGGACTTGATAAGATACACTTATTAGGACACTCTATGGGAGGTAAAACAGCAATGCTCTTTGCGGTTACGTATCCAGCTATGGTAGATAAACTCATCATTGCAGATATAGGAGTTAAAGAATATCCCCAGCATCACCAGACTATTTTAGAAGGCCTCACGGCGCTTTCAAATAATAGCGAAGCAATGTCTAGTAGGTCTGGAGCAGATCAATTTCTAGCAAATTATATATCAGACTTAGGGACGAGAATGTTTTTACTTAAAAATCTTTATTGGGTAGAAAAAGGAGTTTTAGGTCTACGTATCAACCTAGCGGCTCTTATTCAAAATATAGAAGAAATAGGGAAGCCGTTACCGCTGGGCGCAACTTATAGCGATGCTACTTTATTCCTAAGAGGAGATAAATCTAATTACATCCTCGAGGAAGATAAAAATGGGATTTATAACGCTTTCGCGAAAGCGCAAATCAAGACAATTTCTAACGCTGGTCACTGGCTTCACGCAGAAAATCCTAAAGATTTTTATAAAGAAGTGATAAATTTTTTATAGTATTGTCAATCACAAAAAGCTATGTATGCATAGTAAATGTGTAAAAAAAGAATGTTTCCTTTATAAATAGCTTATTTTTGAAGGTACATTTTTACGAATAACACAATTCCCATAACCTAAATTAAATTATGAAAAAAGTATTGAGTGTCATTGTTCTGCTACTAGTTTGTGCAGTGACGTATGCCGGAGGTTACCGAGTGAGTCTACAAGGACAACGAGGTTTAGCAATGGGTCACACAGGTGTGGCTTATGTAAATAGTGCTGAGATAGCATTTTTTAACCCAGGTGGCCTTGTGCACCTAGAAAGTAAACTAAGTGTATCTGTAGGTGGATTTGGTGTTTTTTCTGATGTAAAGTATCAGAATACTGAGTTTGGAACATCTTCACAAACAGATAGTCCTACAGGAACACCACTATATCTATATGCAGCTTACAAGCTTAGTGAGAAGTCTTCTGTAGCGCTAGCAGTATATACTCCTTATGGTAGTACGGTAGAGTATCCAACAGATTGGTCTGGATCTCACTTAGTAAACAGTATTGAGTTGTCTGCTATTTTTATACAGCCTATATTTTCAACAAAGCTTACAGAAAACGTGAGTTTTGGAGGAGGACCTATACTAGCTATAGGTGGTGTTAACTTTAACCGTAATCTTACAAGAAGCTTAGCAGATACAGACGGTAACCGTTCTAACGTAGAGGTAGATGCTTCTGGAGTAAAAGGATATGGTTTTTCTGTAGGAGGTTATGCTAAGTTTAGCGATAAGTGGTCTTTTGGTGTAAACTATAGATCTAGAATTGATATCGAGGTAGAGCAAGGAGAGGGTACAGCAACATTCTCAAATGTTCCTAACTCACCACTTGCGCCTACTACAAATGGAGATTTTGACTTTACAGCAACACTACCATTACCAGCAGAGTGGACAGTAGGTGTAACTTACAAGCCTACAGATAAGTGGGTTCTTAATGCAGATGTAAACTATGCAGAGTGGGATATATATAACTCTCTTGACCTTAATTTCCTAAATGCAGATGGATCTGTAGCTCTAGAGTCTATTAACCCAAGAAATTACCAAAACGCTTGGACATTACGTCTAGGAGCAGAGTATGCAGTAAGTGATAAGTTTGCTTTAAGAGGTGGAGCTTATTTTGATGAGTCTCCTGTACAAGAAGGATTCTTCTCACCAGAAACTCCACGTAATGATTCTTTTGGTTTTACAGGAGGATTCTCTTATAACGTAACACAAAAACTAGCTATAGATGCTTCTTTCCTATACCTAACATTTAGAGAGGTTGATGCTTCTTATGATGCATATACAGAAAGTGGTGTTGAGGCTCCATTTGCAGGAACGTATAGATCAAGTGCATTTGCACCAGGATTAGGATTAACCTACAAATTATAAAATTACAGCAATGAAAAAATATTTTAATTATATCGCACTTCCTGCGCTTGCACTTGGCCTTGTTGCTTGTGAGCCAGAATTTGAAAATGAAATTGAGGACGGAACAGTGTACACAAGTGGAGAGGCAAACTTTTCTTCATACGTAGCTGTAGGTAACTCCCTTACTGCAGGTTTTGCAGATGGAGCACTTTATATAACTGGTCAAGAGAATTCATACCCTAACATTATGGCGCAACAGTTTGCGCTTGCAGGTGGAGGAGAATTTACACAGCCACTTGTAAATGATAACTTAGGAGGACTTACTCTAGGTGGAACTCAAATTACCAATAACCGTTTTGTACTAGCTACAGATGAAAATGGTAATCCAGGTCCAGCGTTACTAACAGGAACGCCTACAACAGATATTACAAATGTTGTAACAGGACCTTTTAACAATGTAGGTGTGCCAGGAGCAAAGAGTTTTCACCTTGTAGCGCCAGGTTATGGTAATGTAGCTGGAGTACCTACGGGACAAGCAAACCCATATTTTGCAAGATTTGCATCTGAGGCTAACGCGACAGTAATGGGAGACGCACTTGCGGCAAACCCATCATTTTTCTCACTATGGATAGGTAATAATGATATTTTATCTTTTGCTACTTCTGGTGGTGCTGGTGTAGACCAAACAGGTAATTTTGATCCTACTACGTACGGATCTAATGATATTACAGACCCTAACGTTTTTGCAAACGTTTATTCTCAAGAGGTAAGTCTTCTTGTAGCTTCTGGTGCGCAGGGAGCACTTGTAAATATTCCAGATGTAACATCTATACCTTTCTTTACAACGGTACCTTCACAAGCAATACCACTAGATGCAACTACGGCTGCTACACTTAATGCTGCATTTGCAGCATATAACACTCAAGTGTTACCAGGTCTAGCATCTTTTGGAATCATCACTGCAGATGAGGCTGCTGCTCGTCAAATTACATTTGCCGAAGGAGCAAACTTTATCACAATACAAGATGAAGACCTTACAGATATCTCTGCAATAGTACAAGGACCTCCTTTTAACTTGGACCCTATTACTGCGGGATTATTATCTCAATTACGCCAGACTACAAATGATGACTTAGTGCCACTTACTACAGCGGGAGTACTTGGAACTACAGATCAAGATTTCTTAAATCTATTAGTTTCTTTAGGAATCCCTGCAGAGCAGGCTGCACTACAGGCTATAAATGGTGTGTCACGTCCTTTACAAGACCAGTTTGTACTTACGTCACAAGAGCAAGAGCTTATCACGACAGCACAAACACAGTACAATGCTACTATACAGGCACTAGCACAATCTAATGACCTTGCTTTTGTAGATGCTCGTACAGCACTTCAAGTAGTTGCAAATGGTGGAGTTTCATTTAACGGTGGAGTTCTTACATCAGATTTTGTAACTGGAGGGGCTTTCTCTCTAGATGGTGTACACCCTACACCTAGAGGTTATGCATTTACTGCAAACGCTATTATAGATGCTATTAATGAGCAGTATGGTTCTACCATACCAGGAGTAGATATAGGATCTTACG
Organism: uncultured Dokdonia sp.; assembly: GCF_947496725.1. Classification (GTDB taxonomy): domain Bacteria; phylum Bacteroidota; class Bacteroidia; order Flavobacteriales; family Flavobacteriaceae; genus Dokdonia. The sequence goes on along the minus strand of NZ_CANMDS010000002.1, from coordinate 47,739 downwards.
GTACAGTAACACTTAGTAATGATGTAAACTAAGTTTTACAACACATACTATATAGTAAAAGCGCCTTTTTATAAAAGGCGCTTTTTTTATGCGTAAATTTATGCTTTCGCGAAAGCGTATTTAACCCTTAAAACAACCATTATGAATACTATTATTAAAATATTACTTACGGCGGTTGCTGTAGTAGTGCTCTCAAAGTTTTTGCCAGGAGTAGCCGTAGATGGTTTTGTGACGGCTATCATTGTTGCCGTAGTACTTGCGTTACTTAAATTTATAGTGAGGCCTATACTTGTGATACTTACCTTGCCAGTTACTATTGTGACATTTGGACTGTTTTTATTTATCATAAATGCCATTATCATATTAATAGCAGATTATTTTGTGGGAGGTTTTTCTGTAAGTGGCGTTTGGATAGCACTCCTCTTTAGTATTTTGCTCAGTATTTTTCAGAGTATATTATTCTCGCTACTTAAAGATGATAAGTAAGAGGACGTTAAGCACTTATTAAAAGATTGTTGGAGTTGTAAAAATATCGTATTTTTGCGCCCTCAAAATTACATTATAATGAATATTACAAAAGAGCAAATAGACGACCTAAACGCAGTAGTGAAGGTAGAAATCGTTAAGGATGACTATAACGAGAAGGTAGAGTCTATACTTAAGAACTATCGTAAAACAGCAAATATTCCTGGTTTTAGAAAAGGTCACGTACCTATGGGAATGGTGAAGAAGCAATACGGGATGGCTGTGCGTGTAGATGAGGTAAATAAAATACTTCAAGAAGCTCTAGGTAAGTTCTTACAAGAGGAGAAGCTTGATGTATTAGGTAATCCGCTTCCAAAAAATCAAGAAGATTTTAACTGGGATGCAGAAGATTATAACTTTGAGTTTGAGCTAGGAATGGCGCCTAAGTTTGATGTAAACCTTAAGCCTAAAAAAGCAATCACTAGCTATAAGATTAAGGTAGATGATAAAATGGTAGATAGTCAAGTAACTACTATTAGAAAACAATACGGGAAGTTAATCTCTCAAACTGAGGTTGCAAAAGACAGTGAAGTAACTGGAACATTTGCAAGTGAGAAAGCTGGTATAGATAACCAAGCTACTTTTGAGATAGAGCAACTTAAAGGGGAGAAAAATGTAGAGGCATTTGTAGGAGCAAAACCTGGAGATGTAATTACGGTTAAGACTAAAAGTCTTTTCTCAGAGCCTGGAACATACCAAGCAGCATTAAAAATCTCTGAAGACGAAGCAAAAGACCTGAATGCAGAAGTTGCTTTTACAGTAACAGAAACAAACAAGCGTGAGCAAGCAGATCTTGATCAAGAGCTTTTTGATAAGTTATTTGGAAAGGACGTTGTAAAATCTGCGACAGAGCTTAAAGATAAAATAAAAGAAGATGGTGAGCGCCAGTTTACACAACAGAGCGACCAGCAACTTATGAATGACGTTACAGAGCGTCTTATTGATGAAACTAAGTTTGACCTACCTTCAGACTTCTTAGCTAGATGGATTCAGTCTACGGGAGAAAAGCCTATGACAGAAGAAGAAGCAAAAGAAGAGTTTACACGCTCTGAAAAAGGTTTAAGATGGCAGCTTATAGAAGGTAAAGTCGTTACTGAAAACGAACTTCAAGTAACATTTGACGAGCTTAAAGATTATTCTAAAGATATGATCAAAGCACAAATGATGCAGTACGGGCAAATGAACCCAGAAGAAAAAGAGCTTGATGATATCGCAGCACGTATACTTGGTAATCAAGAAGAAGTAAAGCGTCTTTCTGAACAGCTTATGAATGTAAAAATGCTTACATTCTTTAAAGAAAATGTAAAACTTAAGGAGAAGGAAGTAACCTTTGACGAATTTGTTAAGGAAGTATACAATTAGAATACCTCCTAGATAATAAGTATCTTTAAAGCGTTTTACTAGACTAGGTAAAACGCTTTTTTATTAAAGAAAATATTGCTAGAATAGATATGGATTACGGAAAAGAATTTAAAAAATTTGCAATTAAAGATCAGGGTGTAAGCTCTAACTATTACGATAAAATCATAACGAGTATGCTTCCTCAGGGACTTACTCCTAACATTATAGAAGAGCGCCAGATGAATATCGCGATCTTTGACGTGTTCTCACGTTTAATGATGGATCGCATCATTTTCTTGGGTACTGGAATAAATGACCAGGTAGCAAACATTGTACAGGCACAACTACTGTTTTTAGAAAGTACAGATGCAAACAAGGACATTCAGATTTACATAAACTCACCAGGAGGAAGCGTGTATGCTGGCTTAGGTATTTATGATACAATGCAGTTTATAAAGCCAGATGTAGCTACTATTTGTACAGGTATGGCAGCCTCTATGGGAGCCGTGTTGTTATGTGCTGGAGAAAAAGGAAAACGTAGTGGTCTACCACATAGCCGTGTGATGATACACCAGCCTATGGGTGGAGCTCAAGGTCAAGCAAGTGATATAGAGATTACCGCAAAGGAAATCCTTACGCTCAAGAAGGAGCTGTACGATATCATTGCAAAGCATTCAGGTCAAGATTACGATAAAGTATATAACGATAGTGATCGTGATTACTGGATGAAGGCAGATAAAGCCCTTGAGTACGGTATGATAGACGAAATTTTGAAGAGAGACTAAAAAGGTTTACGCTTTCGCGAAAGCGTAATTCAAGTCAAAATAGTAAATAGAATGGCAAAGGAAGATTTAGAATGTTCATTTTGTGGCAGAAAAAAACCAGAGACTAACCTGCTTATTGCAGGGCTAGATGCACACATATGTGATAGATGTATCGAGCAGGCTCACGGTATTGTTATAGAAGAGTCTAAGGATGTAGCTACAAATGATCTTGAAGGAGAACTCAAGTTAAAGAAACCACAAGAGATAAAGTCGTTTCTAGATGAGTATGTGATAGGTCAAGAATTTACAAAGAGAGTAATGTCTGTAGCGGTTTATAATCACTACAAGAGATTGTTACAACCAGCTACAGATGATGATATAGAAATCCAGAAAAGTAACATCGTGATGGTGGGACAAACTGGTACTGGTAAGACGCTTATAGCAAAAACAGTTGCACGTATGCTTAACGTACCACTTGCTATAGTAGATGCAACGGTTCTTACAGAGGCTGGTTATGTAGGTGAAGATGTAGAGAGTATCTTAACTCGATTATTACAAGCAGCAGACTATAATCTAGAGAAAGCTCAACGCGGTATTGTATTTATAGATGAGATAGATAAAATTGCTCGTAAGAGTGATAACCCATCTATTACACGTGATGTAAGTGGTGAAGGTGTGCAGCAAGCGTTATTAAAGTTACTAGAAGGGACGGTTGTAAACGTACCGCCTAAGGGAGGGCGTAAGCACCCAGACCAGAAGTTTATAGAAGTAAATACTGAGCATATCTTATTTATAGCTGGTGGAGCTTTTGACGGTATAGAGCGTCATATCTCAAAGCGTCTTAATATGCAAGCTATGGGATTTGTGGCAAGTAAAAGTGATGAGGCCCTAGAAAAAGATAATATGCTCAAGTATATTATACCTAAAGATCTAAAAGACTTTGGCCTTATACCAGAAATTATAGGTAGACTCCCTGTATTAACTCATATGAACCCTCTTGATGCAGGGACGCTTAGAGCAATCCTTACAGAGCCTAAAAATGCGATTATAAAGCAATATAAGAAGCTTTTTGCGATGGATGATATAGAGTTTAGCATTACAGATGATGCGCTAGATTATCTTGTTGATAAGGCTATAGAATATAAACTAGGAGCTAGAGGGCTACGTAGCTTATGTGAAGCTATCTTAACAGATGCAATGTTTGATTTGCCTAGCTCAGATGAGAAGTCACTTAATGTGACTAAAACATATGCAGAGGGTAAACTTAATAAGTCTACGCTTAAGAAGCTTAAAGCTGCTTCATAGTTGTAAAAGACATAATAGATTGTATTAAAAAGAAGCATCCGGACAAGGATGCTTCTTTTTTGTTTTAAATGTACCAAGTAAACATAAAAAAACAGCTATCGGTCCCCCAACTGATAGCTGTTTTACAATCATTACATCACGTAGTGATTGCTATTTTAATTATGTACTAGAGAGTTACTCATTTGAAATAACTACAAACTCGATGCGTCTGTTAAGTTCATTTTCTTGAGGAGTACAAGATGTACAGTTTATGAGTAATTGTTCTTCTCCAAAACCTTGAGACTGTAACCTATCTTTTGAAATTCCTTTGCTTAATAGATAATTCATCGCCGAGGCGGCTCTTCGCATAGACAGTCTCTTATTGTAGCTTGCGCTACCTTGTGCGTCTGTATGGGCATTAATAGCAATTTTAATAGATGGATTTGCCTTAAGGGTAGCAACCACAGTATTAAGAGTGATTGTTGAAACTTCTTTAATTCTATCACTATCAAGGTCAAACAGAATATTATCTATTTTTAGTATCGTTTTTTCTGCTGTTTTTACAATAGGGGCTGGTGTGGCTCCAAGTATGAGATTTTTGACGAATATTTTATCCTCTTGAGCCGCTGTATTAAATGTCTCTCGAGTAGTTTCAAATCCATCTTTGTAAGCAATAACCGTATAGTTTACAAACCCCTCTACAGGAAAGTTATAACTGCCATCTGGATTAGAACGTAAACTTGCTACTTCTTCACCATAATCATCAAGTAGGGCAACAGTAGCGTTTGCCAGTGCAATCTCTGTCTCTGCGTCTATCACTTTTCCTGCAACGCTAAGTGCTAGTATAGATTCTTCTATTTTATAAATATCATAACCTCCATTACCCCCATCTCTATTTGAGGTCATATAACCTATGTTCTCATTTGCCTGTATAAATGCAACTTCATCCTTTGGAGAGTTAATGGTGCTTCCTAAGTTTCTTGTAGAAACAAAACCAAGCTTAGATTTTCTTGACCTAAATATGTCATAACCACCTTGGCTATCGTGTCCTTTTGAAGAGAAGTAAAGGTACTTGCCATCAAGAGACGTTTGCGGAAACTTCTCATCAAGAACCGTGTTTACACTACCCTCAATCCTCTCTGCTTTTCCTATAAGTTCATTGTCTTTTACTGCAATTCTAAAAATGTCAAAACCTCCTATAGCTTCTGGTTTATTTGATGAGAAGTAAAGCCATTCACCACTTCTGCTCAAATGAGGATTTTCAACAGAGTAGTCTCCATTTACAGATAGTGCTGTGATGTTTATCCACTCGCCTTCACGCTCTGGGTTCATCTCTGCACGATAGAGTTCAAAGCTTTGTGTGTGATCTTCTTTACTTTGTGTAAAATATAAGGTATTGCCGTCTTGAGAAAAGGCAAGTGTGCCTAGGTTGTCATTCCGATTTAAAATAGACGAGAATAATAAGGGTCTTTTTAAGTCATAATCATAGGTGATGTCTGAGCAATATAACTTAGTATACGGTTCTTTTGATATGGGGTCTTTTTTTGCAAGGCCACCTATTTTACGAGCAGAAAAAGAAATAAATTTCTCTCTAAAGAAGCCTATGCCGTAGTCAGAATATTTTGAGTTTATACCTGTATTAAAGGTTTTAAACTTGAAGCCATTATCTCCATAAAATGGCTTCTCTTTGGTAGTGTAATTTTCCGTATTATTTGCAAGAGCAGCATAGGTTAATTGGTCTTGACCTAGTGCTGTAAATGTGCAAAGCAATAAAGCTGTAATTGTAAAATAAGATAGGGTTATTTTCATCTTCTTAATTATGATTCTGGGGAATCGCATTGCCCTAAATTAAGAGTGATCTAGTTAACAATAAAGTAAAAGCCTGACTTTTAGATAAGAAGATATGTTTTGCCGATGAGCGACTGTAAATTATCAATTAAGACACATCTAGCTAGATGTTTTATGCTTAATTGTTATTAAGTAGGGCTTCTATAAAGTCACGTTTATTTGACAGTCTAGGGACTTTATGTTGTCCTCCTAGTTTGTTATTTTCTCGCAACCAGTCATAAAAAAGGTTTTCTCGCGCTGCGTGTATTTTTGGAGCATTAAGCGTGGTGTTATTAAAACGCTTTGCCTGGTAGTCGCTATTCACCTCTTGTAGTGCAAGGTCAAGGCGTGCGTTGAAGGCGCTCATATCTCTTGGAGGCTTTTTAAATTCTATAACCCACTCGTGTGCACCTTTTTCTTTGCCGTCCATAAATATGGGTGCAGCTGTATAATCCTTTATTTCACAGCCAGTCTCTTGTGTGGCTTTTTTAAGAGCCTGTTCTGCATTTTCTATGATAAGCTCTTCGCCAAAAACGTTAATGTGATGTTTCGTCCTACCAGTAACTTTAATTTTATATGGACTGGTAGAAGTAAAACGCACCGTATCACCTATTTTATATCTCCACAATCCAGCATTTGTAGTGATAACAATTGCATAGTTTACACCAGCTTCTACCTCACTTAGAGGGATGATTTTTTGATCTAAAGTTCCGTAGGTGTTCATAGGGATAAACTCATAAAATATCCCGTAATCTAGCATAAGAAGCAACTCTTTTGAGTCATTCTGCCCTTGTATGGCAAAAAATCCTTCAGAGGCATTATAAATCTCATAATACTTAAAAGAATCTGATGGAATGATTTTCTGGTATTGATTAAGATAAGGGTCAAAATTTACACCTCCGTGAAAGTAAACTTCTAGGTTAGGCCAGATGTCTAATATACTGTCTTTTCCCGTAGTTTCTAGAACATTATTGAGTAGCACAAGCATCCACGATGGGACACCTGCAAGGCTGGTTACATCTTGCTGTATCGTCTCATCTACGATAGCTTGCATTTTTACCTCCCAGTCACTTAACAGTGAGATGTCGTGATTAGGAGTACTACTAAATTCTGCCCAGAAAGGCATATTATCTATAAGTATGGCAGACAGATCACCATATACAGTGCCATTGTCTTGATATAGTTGCTTGCTGCCTCCTAGACGTAAACCTTTACCAGAAAATAAATGCGAACCTTCATTATTATTGAGATACATACACAGTAAATCTTTACTTGCTGCATAATGACAATCTTCTAGCGACTCTGGACTTACGGGTATATACTTACTTCGTGCATTTGTAGTGCCGCTACTCTGTGCAAACCATTTTATAGGGGTAGGCCATAAGATGTTAGACTCTCCTTTACGACTTCTTTCTATGTAAGCTTGATTCTCCTCATAAGAGGTGATGGGGATTGTCTGGGCAAAGTCATTGTAACTACGTATGGATCTAAAATCATACTTTTTACCTATCTCGGTATCCTTTGCTTTATCGATAAGTTTTGCACGCAATTCCTCTTGTACCTCGGCTGGGTATTTCATAAAAAGCTCCATCTGGTGAATGCGCTTTTTTAAGAACCAAGAAGCAATAGAATGCACTAAAGGGATCGGCATAAAGTTGGTATATTTACACGTGTGTGATGGGTTGTTTTTTTGCTTTCGCGAAAGCTAATTTACCCTTTTTTATACAATGCAGTAATCAAAATACTTATAAATGCAATACCAAGGTGTCCTCAAGAAAATGCAAACGGAGCATACAGATCCTATAAATTATTACCTCGTGATGGAAGGTGATTTTATACAGGTGAATCAGTTGCTTAATAAGAGACTGCATATCGAGTTTGTAAAATATGAGTGCCTTGCCTGTGGGGAGAATAAGAAGATTTTTAGACAAGGATATTGCTATGATGATTTTTATAAAGTACCCCAAGCTGCAGAGTGGATTATGAAACCAGAACTGTCTAAAGCGCATCTAGGAGAAGAAGATAGAGATCTCGCTTATGAGCAAAGTGTCCAACTACAACCGCACATAGTTTATCTAGCAAATTCTAGCAATGTAAAAGTAGGAGTAACTCGTAAAACCCAAGTGCCTACAAGATGGATAGACCAAGGTGCTCACGAGGCTATAGAAATTGTAGAAGTACCTAACCGCTACCTTGCAGGTATTACAGAGCTTGCGTTAAAGGAACACGTTTCTGACAAAACAAACTGGCGTAAAATGCTCAAAAATGACATAGAAGATGTAGATCTTAAGGAGCATCGAGAAATATTAAGACAATATATACCAGAAGAAGCAAAGCAATATTTTATCCCTACTAATGAGGAAACGCACGTGCACTTTCCTGTAGAGCGTTATCCAGAAAAACTTAAGACACTTAACTTAGATAAAACACCTGCATACGAGGGAACTCTTAAAGGAATAAAGGGGCAATACCTCATTTTTGAAGACGACACTGTTTTTAATGTACGTAGCTGGGAAGGTTATGTGGTGCGACTAGAGATCCTTAACTAACTACTAGTTTTACGAGCTGTATCACCGAGAGTACAATAAGTGTAATCCCTATATAACGATTAAGAGAATTAGGGCTAGAGGTAGACCTTTGTTTGATATGAGAGCCAAACTTGCTGTACATCAAGAGTGTGGCTATTTTACCTAAGAACACGCCTGCAAGTAATAAAATGGTCCATACATAAGAATGGGATCCGGCGGTGAGCATCCATTTACTTAGTAGTGAAAACACAACTACCCAATAGATTAAAACGGGAGGATTTATAAAGCTCAAAATAAAGCCTACAAAGTATTGAGATTGTTTTCTTGCTTTTGGATTTTTTTGAGAATGCTTCTTTACTATAAAATAGACGCCCACAAGAGCAAGTAAAAATGCAACGAGATATTGCACCCAGTAGTTCATAGAGATAAACTCTTGCACAACCATCCCAAAGCTTAAAGCAGTAAGCGCAAGTAATGCCTCACCTAGGCCAGCGCCATAGCTCAATTTTGTAGCGTCTTGATAAGACCCTTTTACTCGTGCCTTAATCACTGCAAGGTTTGATGCTCCTGGTGGCAGTGCACCTATAACTGTGGCTGTAAAGCCTATGATGAAAGCAAGAATAATCATAAAGCATTAGTAGTTGCGTTACGGTAAAACTTACGCTATCTGCGCTTATTTATGCAGTAATAAGCTTTATGGACTGAAAGACCGCAGCACTTATAAGTACAATACCTATCACTATATTCATCTTATTCTCAAGATTAGAAAACTTCTTTGAAAAAAAATCACTCAGTCTTGCATATGCATAAAGCATCACAACTTTTCCTATTAGAACTCCCGAAAGAAAAGAGAGTATAACACTCCAAGGAGAGTTTTTGCCTATAAACACATAGCTCGAAATAGAAGACAGCACGGCTACCCAAAAAATAAACATAGGGATGTTTAAAAAGCCAAGTAAGAAACCAGTGCCAAAGTTTTGATGCGCTTCATCTTCTGAAGTTTGTGAGCTGGATTTTTTTAGAATAAGCAAGATGCCAGCTAAGAGCATTAATACTACAAAAGCAATCTGTATCCATAAATAATCTTGGTAGAGCTTTTTTACCAAAAAACCAAAACTTATGGCAAACCCTGCTACAATAGTTTCTCCAAGGGCTGCTCCATAAGCAACAAACATTGCTTTAAAAATACTACCGCCTGTGGCTTTTTTAAGCACTAGTAAATTAGTCGCGCTAGGTATAATAGTAGCTATTAAGGCAATCCCAAAACCAAGAAGTAATAAAAGTAAAATCAATTAAAGTGCTTTATAAGGATGTAAAATTAAATTATACATACCTAGTACTCATTAAGTTTATCATATCATTAGCATTTTAAGTAATATCTAGCCTATTGCGTTGCAGTGTATTTGCGTTGTATACAATGTCTTTGTCCTTTTTAAAAGCCTATCTTTGCAGACCTAAAAATTTTACAATGAGTACCATAGTAGCTATCGTGGGGCGCCCTAATGTAGGGAAATCCACTTTTTTTAATCGGTTAGTGCAACGTCGTGAGGCAATTGTTGATGCCGTGAGTGGTGTGACTAGAGATCGCCACTACGGAAAAACAGATTGGAATGGACGTGAGTTTACAGTCATAGATACTGGTGGATATGTTGTGGGAAGTGACGACATTTTTGAAGCAGAGATAGACAAGCAAGTAGAGCTTGCCATAGATGAGGCAGATGCTATCATCTTTATGGTAGATGTAGAGCACGGTATCACTGGGATGGATGAAGAGGTTGCAAACTTGCTACGTAGATCTAAGAAGCCTATTTTTCTTGCTGTAAATAAAGTAGATAATAATAAGCGTGCAGCAGATGCTGTAGAGTTTTATAATCTTGGTCTTGGTGATTTTTATACCATTGCTGCTACAAATGGTAGTGGTACAGGAGATCTTCTGGATGCTGTAGTTGAGGCATTACCAGAAAAAGAAGAAGAAAACGAAGAAGATGAGCTACCACGCTTTGCGGTAGTAGGTCGTCCTAATGCAGGTAAATCTTCTTTTATAAATGCATTAATAGGTGAGGAGCGTTATATCGTAACAGATATTGCAGGAACCACTCGTGATGCGATGGATACAAAGTATAATCGCTACGGTTTTGAATTTAACCTTGTAGACACGGCAGGTATACGTCGTAAGGCTAAGGTAAAAGAAGATCTTGAGTTTTACTCTGTGATGAGGTCTGTACGTGCTATTGAGCACGCAGATGTTGTACTACTTGTAGTAGATGCAACAAGAGGCTTTGACGGCCAGGTGCAAAATATATTCTGGCTTGCAGAACGCAACAGAAAAGGAATAGTAATCTTAGTAAACAAGTGGGACCTTGTAGAAAAGAAGACTAACACAATGAAAGAATTTGAAAAGCACATTAGACAGCAAATAGAGCCATTTACAGATGTACCTATTGTATTTATTTCTGTGCTTGAGAAACAGCGTATTTTTAAAGCTATTGAGACTGCCGTAAAAGTTTACGAGAGTAAAACAAAACGTATCAAGACCAGTGAGCTTAATGAGTTTTTCTTACCGCTAGTAGAGGCATTCCCTCCACCGGCTATTAAGGGTAAATATGTAAAAATCAAGTACTGTATGCAGCTACCTACACCACAACCACAGTTTGCGTTGTTCTGTAACCTGCCGCAATACCTTAAAGAAGGCTACAGAAGATTTTTAGAAAATAAACTGCGAGCAGCTTACGACTTCTCTGGAGTGCCTATTTCTATTTACTTTAGAAAGAAGTAAAACCACTTTTATATATAAGAAAAGCGACCTCTATAGGTCGCTTTTTTTGTTTTAGATACTTGATTTATTTCCAGTTGTAGGTTTTTTTACGCTTTCGGGAAAGCGAATACTTTATTTTTAAACTTTTATATTTAGACAGTTAGTAAAGCAACAAAAAACATATATCAAAAATGGGATACGAACTAAATATTAGACGAGAAGACGATGTTAATAAAATAAGTAAAAATGAATGGCTTGTATATTTACAGTCAGATTCTCAATTTCTTCAGATTGAAGAGTTTTCAACAGAAATGAATAATGGAGAATCTTTTACAATAAGTACTCCCAATGCGGGTTTATGGGAGTTTGAGAAGTTTTCGGTTCCATTTACATTTTCTGAAAAGTATGGAGAAATCACTGTGAAGAATCCTGATGAAAAAATAATTACAAAAATGATTGAAGTCGCTAGGTCATTAGATGCATTTATTGAAGGAGAAGAAGGCGAGATTTATGATGAAGAATCTTTGAAAGAAATGTTTCCTGATACAACACGTTCCAATCCACTACTTAAAGATAAAAAATGGTGGAAATTTTGGCAGTAAAATTTTAAGACTAATAAGGTTGCATATTTATAACTAGCAACTACCTGTGAAGTTGCAAGCACCTCAAATTGTTAAAATTATATTAAAATCAATATCCTCCTAAAACTTCTCACTAAAAGGTTAGTTATTTACGTACTCATCAATCAATCAGTATAATGCAATTACGTCATTTAGTAATCTTAGTTGGACTTCTATTAGTTTCAGCTTTCGCGAAAGCGCAAAACTTCTCAGTTACAGGTACACTTACAGACAAGGAATCAAAAGAGCCACTTGAGGCTGCTACCGTTTTTCTTGAAACCGTAAAAGATAGTACGCTCATCACGTACACCATCACAAATCAAAATGGAGCTTTTACCTTAGAAGGGAGAGCCCAAGAAAAGGATGCTCGAGTTAATATATCTTTTTTAGGGTATGAAAATTATAGCAAGCAAGTAGACCTTAGTGCGGGTGATATTTCTTTAGGTGTTATAGAAGTGGGACTTGCGACTAACACACTGGGAGAGGTTGTGGTAAAAAGTAGGGCCCCTATTACCGTAAAAAAAGATACTTTAGAGTTTAACGTATCCTCTTTCAAAACTAAAAAGGATGCAAATATTGAGGACCTTCTCAAGGAGCTGCCAGGTGTTGAGGTAGATGAAGATGGTAAAATCTTAGTAAATGGTAAGGAAGTTAACCAGATACTTGTAAATGGGAAACCCTTTTTTGGCGATGACCCTACGGTAGCTACACGTAACCTTACTAAGGAGATGGTAGAAAAGATACAAGTGGTAGATACAAAAACAGATGATGAAGCCTTTGCTGGTGAAGATGGTGACCAAGAGAATAAAACCATAAATCTGACCATTTCTGAAGAGAAGAACAAGGGTGTTTTTGGCCGTGTAGCTGCTGGTGCTGGTACAGATGAGCGCTTTGAGTATGCCGGTATTGTAAATGCTTTTGATAATGACAGGCGCATAAGTGTACTTGCTGGAGGTAATAATATAAACGAGGCTGGTTTTAGCTTTGGGGAGATACGCAAGATGTTTGGCGGTGGGAGAAGTGTCTATTTTAACGGTAATGGAAGTTTTGGTATAGACGGGCGCAGTTTTGGTGGTGGCCAGGGTATTACAAACAGTCGCAGCATCGGGACAAATTATACAGATGAGTATGCAAAAGGTTTTGATGCGAGTATGGATTACTTCTACTCTGCAGCAAACTCTTTTGACGAGACACGTATCGAGCGTGAGAACATCTTGCCAGATCGTCGTTTTTTTACAAATAGCAACTCAAGAAGTGACTCAAACTCTGATAATCATAGTGCAAATGCAACTATAAATATTAAGAAGGATTCTACAATTCTTATAAACATACGCCCTAAGTTTTCTTATGCGAAAAGTGAGACGCGCTATACTCGTGATGAAGAGTCTCTTGATGAAAATGGGGATCTTATAAACCAGTCTGATAATGCAAACTTTATAAAAGATCAAGGGAAGAATTTTGAAAACACTTTGAGTATTACAAAAAAGTGGGGTGACAAAGGTGCCTACGTGCGTGCTCGTCTTCAGAACGAAATAAACAGACAAGAGAGTGAAGATTTTATAGTCTCTAATACTGCCATACTAGGAGATGCTCCAGAGCTTATAGAGCGCAACCAGTTTACAGATGGTGAGACTAAGCTGGATGGATACAATCTTAACTTTACATACCGCATACCACTTATTGCAAAAAAGTTATTTCTAGATGCAGATTTTGGGCATCGTGATGATAGCCGAAAGCGATCAAGAACCACTTTTGATTTTGATGAAAATACCCAGCAGTACAGCACACTTAATGAGGTGTTAAGCACAGACTTTGAGGGGCGCAATATGCGCACAACACCTAAGCTGGGACTTAATTATAACACAGAAAAGTTTAATATAAACTTTGGAGCAGGTTATGTCTTTAGAACACTAGAAAATACAGATAACCTGCGTCCAGAACTTAACGTAAAGGAAAATTTTGAAGCGCTAGAACTAGACTCTTATATCAACTATCGTTTTAGTCCAAAGGCATCATTATATGCCAGTGTGAGTAAGAGTAATAGTCCGCCAGATGTGCAACAGCTCAATCCTTTTGTAGATGTGTCAGACCCACTTAATATCACTGTGGGTAATCCAGATTTATCACCTTCTAATGTCTATAACTTTTATGGAGGGTTTAATAATTTTGACTTCCAGAAAGGTGGTGGTTGGTACTTAAATGGTAATGGTAGTGTTACAAATGATGCCGTGGTAAATAAAACTACGATAGATGAAAACCTTGTGCGTACAACTACATATGAAAATGTAGATGGTAATTATAACGTAGGCGCCGGTGGTGGTTATAATAAAACGCTCAAGATAGATTCACTAAGAACCATAAAATATGGTGGAGGTATTTACGGGAACTTTGGCCGTAATGTAAACTTCAATAATGATGTGAAGTATGCAAGTAAAACAAGATCACTTACCCCAAGAGTAAATGTGACTTTTACTTGGAAAGACCTCTTTGAGGTGCGCCCTAGTTATAACATCTCATTTTCAAAAACAGAGTTTGGTCTAGATGCATTTGATGATCAAGAGTTTATCTCGCACACAGTGCGCTTGAGTACGGCTCTTTTTGTGCCAAAAAACTGGGAATGGCGTAATGAGATAAACTATAACTATAACCCTAATATTGCAAGTGACTTTCAGCAAAGTGCTTTGTTCTGGAACTCGACACTAGCATACTCTTTTGCTAAAGAAAGAGCAACAGCTACACTTAAGGTGTATGACGTGCTTGATCAAAATACAAACGCCCGTCGTACGGCAAATGCAAACTTTATACAAGACGTACAGAGTACGGTATTGCAACAATATTTTATGCTTAGTTTGAGCTGGAAGTTTAACACGCTAGGTAAAAAAGGCGAGACAGATAATGGTGGGATAATGTTCTTTTAGACGCTTTCGCGAAAGCGTAAAACTATTTGTAATTTAAAAACCTTATTTTCGACTAGCTATTAGTTAAAACGAGGTATGCGAGCATTAGTCATTTCAGGAGGAGGAAGTAAAGGCGCTTTTGGCGGCGGTGTTGCTCAGTACCTTATGCAAGAAATGGGAAAGGATTATGATATGCTTGTAGGCACCTCTACAGGAAGTCTATTAGTGCCTCATCTTGCGCTTCAAAATATCGAAAAGATAAAAGAGGTATACACCTCTGTAAATCAAAATGCTATTTTTAATGTATGTCCTTTTGTAATAAAGAAAGATAAATTTGGCGAGCAATCTATTGCTATAGATCACTGGAGCGTACTGCGCAATTTTTTAAAAGGCTCTAAAACCTTTGGAGAAAGTAAGAAGCTACGCAAGCTTATAGAAAAAACCTTTACCCGTGAAAATTATGAACAGCTACAAGCTAGTGGTAAAGAAGTACTAGTCACAGTTTCTAATCTCTCACTTCATAAAACGGAATATAAATCCAGTAAGGAAGAGACCTACGAAGATTTTTGTGACTGGGTATGGATGTCGTGTAATTATATCCCTTTTATGAGCCTAGCGTCAAAAAATGGATGCGAGTATGCAGATGGAGGTTTTGGCGCGCTTGTGCCTATTAAAGAAGCTGTAGAACGTGGCGCAACAGAGATAGATGTTATCATATTAGAAACAGAAGTGACTTATTATAACAATCTCCCTTCTACTAATGTGTTCTCCCTGTTGAGCAATCTACACGGTTTTATGATGGACCGTATAGAAAAGCAAAATATCACCATAGGTAAATATGCAGCCAATCAAAAAGAGGCGATAATTAACTTCTATTATACACCGACGGTACTCACTACAAATTCGCTCATTTTTAATAAAGAAAAAATGAAAATCTGGTGGAAGAGTGGTTTTGACTATGCCAAGTATAAAAACGAAGAGCTCAACGAGATTAAGGTAGATGATGAGGGGTAGTAATCAGCTTTCGCGAAAGCGGAAACATTTTTGAGAGTTTATACGTTGCTAATTAAGTTGGAACAGCTTATATTGTAGTCTTTTACCCACAAATCAGTCAAGCTTTGAAGCATATTTTACGTTTACTATTCGTTCTTTTTTTTACAACACTCTATTCTCAAAATCCTAGTATAAAACAAATCCCATCGTGGGTAAATAAAGTTGACTACAAGGAGAATATTGAAAATGAAGAAGCAGAAAGTGGCTACTACTATCTTCTATATGATAAGCAGCTTAATGCTCTAAATAAAACTAGATATAGTAACTCTGTAGTTAAAATTATAAATGGAGAGGGCATAACTCAAATGTCTAATCTAACGTTTGAATTTGACCCATCTTACGAGAAGCTCATTTTTCATAAAATCGATATCGTACGTGATGGGGAGCGTATCTCTCAACTTAATCTTAATAAGATTGAGACTATACAAAGAGAGTCTAATCTAGAAAAGAATCTATATGACGGGAGACTTACAAGTCTTGTAAATCTTACAGATGTGCGAGAGGGCGATGTGATAGACTATGCATACTCTATAGCTGGAGAGAATCCTATTTATGAAGGAGGATATAGTAGCAGTCTTTATTTTCAATATGCAGCCCCTGTAGGTAAACTACACTTTACGGTGACTGTGCCTAATAATGACTCTTTTAAGTTTAAATACTTCAATAATGCGCCTAAGCCAGCAGAAAGTATTTCAGGTAATAGCAAGGTTTACGAATGGACGCTAGAAGATGTTGCACCTAAGTTTTATGATACTAACGAGCCTATGTGGTATGATGATTATGGTTTTGTGCAATTTGTAAATTATGAATCGTGGGAGAGTATTGTAAATCAGTATAAAGAGATCTACACATTAAGTGCCGCAGATAAAAAACGATTAAAACGACTGTCAGATCAAAATATAAAAAGTGAGACCAAAGATCTTGCTCCTTCTAAGGAGGAGATTGCAAATACTCTTATAGATTTTGTACAAGATGATGTTAGGTATTTTGGTTTCGAAAATGGGATGAATTCTCATAAACCAGAGTCACCACTTAAGGTGCTTGAGCAAAGATTTGGAGATTGTAAAGGGAAGTCATTTTTGCTAAGTGAGTTACTACAAGCAAATGGCATTGAGGCATACCCTATGCTGGTAAACAGTACCGCAGGAAAGAGTATAGGTGATAAACTCCCAACGCCTAATCTCTTTGACCATTGTGTTGTTACCTATAATCTAGACGGTGAAGATTATTATATCGATCCCACAATCTCAAATCAGGGTACAGGAGCAAAGGGTAAATTTTTTCCAAATTATGAGAAGGGGCTCGTTTTAAAACCTGGAGAAAAAGGGCTGACTCAAATTGATTTTAAGCCAACAGGAGGGGTTGCTATAAGTGAGATATATGATGTAGATGAGATTAATGGGTCTGGAGCATTAACCGTTGTAACTACATATAAAGGGAGTGATGCAGATAGATTACGTGCAGATTTTGACCAGCGTAGTAATGCTTCAATACAAAAAGACTATTTGCGATTTTACAGTACATTATATCCTAATATAAAAAAGGGAGATGACCTTGAGGTAGAGGATTTAAGAAATACTCGTAATGAGTTTATAGTAAGAGAGTCTTACGTTATAGATTCTATCTGGGCAAAGTCACCAGACAATGAGCAGCTTATATATATTGAGACCTATCCGTTATTATTAGAGAGTTATGTAAACCCTACTACATCACCAGAGCGCACGGCGCCATATGCTATAAACTATCCATTAGATATTGAGTTTAATATCACAGTCAACTTACCGGAGCCTTGGGAATTTGAAGACTATAAAAATACGGTCGAAAGCTCATATTTTAAGTATGAACAGCAAGCAAGCCATTTTGGAAACAAACTACTAGTAACTCATAATTACTCTAGAAAGAAAGATTTTGTTGAGGCTGGTGACGTGCGTAAGTACATATCTGATCATAGTAAGATTCAAGATGATCTTTCTTATTTTATTACTTATGACCTAGAAGCAGCCTCTGCGATGGAAACCTCAGGATTAAGTTATATCGCTATTTTCCTACTAGTAATTAGCTTGATGTTGTTTGGGTATGGAGCTTATAGACTTTATTACGAATATGATGTTCCCGCTCAGGTTAAGGATACACAAGGGAAAAATATAGGAGGCTGGCTCATACTTATTGCAATAGGTCTTGTTTTTACTCCTATCGTTATTTTAATGCAAATACTTTCTGAAGACGGTTATTTTGATGCCTATACTTGGTCTGCTCTATGGAATTCTGAAGGCTTAACAGGAAAGCCAATGATTATACTCATCGCCATAGAGATGATTGTTAATGTAGCGCTTATCGTATATAGTTTTGTGGTAATTATATTGTTCTTTAAGAGAAGGACAATTGTTCCTAGGTTAATGATTATTCTATATGCTGGCACACTTACTTTCTTAATTTTAGATAGTGTTGCAGCAAATGCACTTGCTTCAGATATGTTTACTCCAGAAGAGAATCAAGAGTCGCTTAAAGAAATTATTAAGGCTATTTTTAGGTGTGCTGTTTGGATTCCGTACTTTATTATGTCAGAACGAGTAAAGGAAACCTTTGTGAAAAGAGCTCCTGGATATGTAGCCCCACCAGAGACAGTAGAGCAATCTAGTGTTCAAGTTATAGAGAGTGCAGAAACTCCTAAGGAATATAATAGTCTCGAAAATAGGTTAGAAAATGAGCGTGATAAAAACGGTTAATTAATTAACCGTATCCTTCACTGTTTCTTTTGTTGTTTTCTTTTTTCCAAAGAGACCACCTAATATTCCCGTGGCAACATCTTTAATGGCATCTTCGGCTTTTGGGGTTGTGGTGGTGTTTTGAGGAGTCTGTGTGTCAGTCGTTGTGCTATCTGTCGCAGTAGTGTTTGGTGTTGTTTTGTTTCCTCCTAAAAGACCTCCTAGCACATCAGTAAGTTTATCTTCTACTTTGTCTTTTGCGCGTTGCTTCTGGATCTCTATTATCTGGTTAGTAAGTGCTGTTGTAGCTGCTTTTAGATTAAGATCTACCTTAGGCGCAGTAAAATTTCCCGAAAGGGAAACAGGAACGTCTATATGGATGTTCTCTTTTTCGGCATCTGTGAGTTTTGAGAGTAAGCCGCTCACGTCTCCGCCTAGATATTTTGCAGGGAGATCAAGGTTGAGGGTGTAGTTCATCTCATTTGTAAAGCTATGTCCACCGCTTACCTTTACATTAATTCCTTTTACGTTAAAATCAAAAGGCTTTACAGCCACCTGACCATCATTAAATGTAAGGCTCGTTTTGAGCTTGTCTAGTTTGAGGTCGTCAAGATTTATAAAATCAAGTTTTTGTGATAGGAGATTAAGAAGCGGCATTTTATCTGCATCTACATCTGCGGTCAAAATCTCTGCAAAGGCATCTCCAGAAATGGTACTAAGGATAGGGCTGAAGTTGTCATCCAGCTGTCCCTGCAATTGTATTTTGGTATTGAGCGCGCCTTGTAGTGCCTTTGCAATAGGAGCAAGTCCTTGCAGCATCTCTAGTTCCTTAAATGAGCGGTCTATGTCTATACTGCTCAAGTCTACAGTCATATTAAAAGTAGGAGCACCATCGCGTGTGGTGACAGATCCAGAGAGTCCTGCCGCACCGCCAAAGATGCCAGAGTTAAGGTTGCTTAATGATGCCTGCTCATTTGCAATGGTCACGCTACCTTTTGTATTACTAAGTTCTAGCCCATCATAAATTACCTTTGCGGCATTAAAGTTTACAGAGGCATCTAGAAAATCTGGAATTTGTACAGCGGTATCACTCTCGCCTGTACTGGCTGGTGAAGTGCCTGTTGTAGTTGCTGTGCTGGTTGCAAAATCATCCAGATTAAACACCTTTGAAGTCACGTCAAAACGTCCTTTTAAATCTTCCTTAGACATCACAAAAGGGATGAGGTTTTCTATAGATCCCGTTGCATTTATGTCTGAAGTCCCACTTGTTGCGGCAAATGAGTTAAGTGCAATATTACCGGTTTTAAAACTCACATCTGCATTTTGTATAGCAATGGGATTAGGCAGTTCTGGAGTGCTATAAGTGAAGTCACTAAGTGTAGCATTACCAGAGCTTTTTATATTTTGATACTGTTGCTTCTCGACAGCGTTCATATCAAAACTCGTCACCACATCTGCAACCAGTCTACCTTGAAGCGGCTGGTCTAGGTTAAGAGGATACACCTTGTCAATGTTACCTAAGTCTAGCGCACCATCTAGGTCAAGATTAACAAGCATATTACCCATCAAGTTTTTAAGTGTTCCCTTTGCCGTAAAGGTGTCCTGGTCAATCTTAAAACGTAAGTCGTTTATCTCGATATAAGTAAGTTCTGTAATGCCAGTATCATTTTTAATCTTTACATCTATATTGATGTTATTCATTCTTTTAGGGAGATCAGGATACTTAAAAGAAGCATTATTAGACACAATCTCAATATCAAGATTTGGGATGTTAGTCTCCGTTGTTTTCCCTTTTATAATTCCGCTTACGCGAAAATCGCCACTCGTTTCCACCCCATCGAGATTTGCTCTATATTCCTTAGGGATTAGGGCTAGAAAGTTCTTAAAATCTGATGAAGGTGTTTTAAATGATAAGTCCATAAGATTGCCATCTTCTAGAAGCTCTATAAAACCATTAAACTCTAGTGGGAGTTCGTTTATTTTGGCTAGGTTTTCCTTAAAAGTATACTTCTGCTTTTCTAGCTCCATTTGGATTACAGCCTCGAGGTCTAGGTCGTGCCCGTCTAGGTAATGCGTGCCACCATAATCAAAAGATACTACAGCGTGGGTCTTCGTATCAAGTTCACTCTCAATAGCCGAAAAATCTCCAGAACCCGTGTGGTTTACCTCTGTAAGTTCTAAGTGAGTTTGTGTAGAGCGATCGTCATAAATTATTTTTGAGTCTACGAGGCTGTACTCTTGTAAATTAAAAACAAAAGGTTCTGAGCTCTCCTCAGTAGTAGTCTCTGTAGTCGGCGTCTCTTTTACAATATCATAATTTGCATTACCTAAGGAGTCTACTTGTACGTGTACGTTTGCTTCTAGAAGTGATAGTGCATCTATAGCAATAGGCTCATCTGCGGTGTTTTTAAAGAGCTGGGTAACGCCCATCTCAATGCGTATTTCTTTACCACTCGCAAGTGTGTCACCAGCAAATGGAGCGTTGTTTACTACCGTAAAATCATTTACAATAACCGTAGCATCAGGAAAGCTCCTAAAGAGGCTTAGATCCAGAGAAGACCATTCTACTTGAGCGTTGAGGTTATTGTTTATGGTTTCCTTGAGGAGGTCTTCTAGTTTTCCTCTAAACAAAAATGGAGAAGCAGCCAGCACGATAACAAGTACAAGAACTACAATGCCTATAATTTTAAATATCTTTTTCATTTGTTGTTTTCTAATGTTGTCTTTTACAATCTGCCTTAGTGTGAATATACTTGTTTAAACAGGGAGCTTAATTTCTTCTCCTTCTTCAAGGTTAAAACGCTTCTTAAATAACCATACACCTAGATAAAGGAACGGTGTGTCGAATGCCGCTACGAGAATTTTAAATAAGAATCCACCTAATAATAGTCCGCCAAATAAATCCCATTCTATTAACCCAAAAGCGCACAAGAGCAAAAGCACACTTGCCGTATCTATAAATTGTGATAAAAAGGTGGAGAAGTTATTTCTGAGCCAGAGGTGTTTGCCCTTGGTTACTCGTTTCCAAAAATGATAAATGTGTATGTCTACATATTGTGCAAGTAAGTATGCCATCATACTTGCAAAAACCGCCAGCGCCGTAGCACCAAATACGGTGGTAAAGAGACTATCACTTACAGGCGACCAGCTAGTCGCAGGAACTACTTTTGCCACATAAACGATGAGTAGTGAAAATAGAGAGGCAAAAATGCCAGCAGTGACCATCTGGTTTGCTTTTTTTCTGCCGTAAATCTCACTTACCATATCTGTAATAAGAAAGGTGATAGGGTAGGGAAGTATCCCTACAGAAATCTCAAAAGTATAAATGCCAAAAAAGTCCCAGCTAAAGAATTTTTGAAATATAAGGTTAGATACCACCAGGGCACATATAAAAAGAGCACCTAGTGTAAAATAGATGCGATAGGCTAGTTGTAAGTCCTTTGAATTTAAGTGACTAGAGATTTGATTCATTTTCTTAATAACTTCAATTTCAAAATTAGGGCATTGTGATTTTGATTTCCTTAATTTGTTGTGAAATCTTAAGCCCAACTTAGAACAGCTATCTCATTGCATACTATATACTTATCATTAGGCAGTAATCAAGGTAATACGTACGAGGCACTCAATAATGCAATTCAATTGCTTTTTGAGCGTGTAGGTCGTGTGCGCAAAATCTCACCAGTGTATCAAAGCCCAGCTTGGGGTTTTGAGGGAGCAGATTTTCATAACTGTGCTGTAAAGATGGAAACATCACTATCTGCAAGTAAGCTCTTAGATGCAACGCAAGCTATAGAAAAGTTACTAGGTAGAGATAAAACAGAAGGAGAAGGATATCAATCACGATATATCGACATAGACATATTACTATATGACGATGTTGTTAAGCAAACAGAGCGATTAACCATACCGCACGAGCATATGCTCAAGCGTCGTTTTGTATTGCAGCCGCTCGTAGATATAAGTGCAGAAGATGTAGCTCCTATTTTTAATAAGTCTTTTACAGAGCTGCTAGAAGCCTGTGAAGATGATAGCTCATTAACAAAGCAAGCAAAGTGGCTCAAGAAGCCACAAGACAGTATAGATTTAGGTGGTTACAATTATATAGCGATAGAAGGTAATATAGGCGCTGGTAAAACAAGTCTCGCTACAATGATCTCTGAGGAGTTTAATGCAAAGCTCATTTTAGAGCGATTTAAAGACAATGCATTTTTACCTAAATTTTACAAAGACCCAGATAGGTTTGCCTTCCCTCTAGAAATGTCTTTTCTGGCAGATCGCTATCAGCAATTGCTTGATGATATTGGCCAGTTTGATTTGTTTAAAGACTTTATGTGTGCAGATTATGATCGATATAAATCGCTCATCTTTGCACAAGTTACGTTACAAGAAGAAGAGTATGTGCTGTATAAGCGTCTCCACGAGATGATGTATAAAGATATGCCACAACCAGACTTGTATGTGTATTTATATCAAAACACCGAGCGTTTGCTTAAAAATATAAAGAAGCGTGGCCGTAGTTATGAGAAAAGTATCGCTCCAGAGTATCTAGAAAAAATCAATCAAGGGTATCTAGATTTTATAAAGGGACAGCATAATCTTAATGTAAAGATTATAGACATCTCAGATCTTGATTTTGTAAAAAACCGCGAAGACTTTTTGAAGGTGATTAACTCTTTTACTGCTTAGTTTTACAGTAGCTTGTTATTTTAAATCACTAATGTATTTATCCAAAAAGGCAAGGCGTTTTTTTGTCCATTCTTGCATATATGTAATGCCTTCTTCCTCATAAATAAACGTGTCCCATATGAGCGCTTCTCTCTCGTAAACCTTCTGTTCTTTTAGTGAGTTATAAGTGTCCATTTGTTTTTTGAGCAACTGCTCTTCGCTTAAAACTCCTTGTCGTAAGGTGAGCCATCGCGCTTGAAAACGTGCAATAAAATCATCTGCATCTGTGGCGATAAGCCTTCTTAATAGTCCGTTGCTTAAAAAGTCATTTGTGGTATTAATACGCTTTCCGCTGTAGATGGTGCCTAGTGTTCCGTCCAGATCCCAAGGAGCATAAAAGTAGGGCGCTCCAGCATCATAACGTATTAGGTAGAGGTTTTTTCCTAGATTATCTGGTGCACGTAGGGCATTTATATATAAGAAGTAATCTATAGCATTGTCAAGTACAAATTGTTTTGAGATCGCTTTCGCGAAAGCGTCATCATCACTATTAACTACAAAGTCTGTAAAAGGATATACATTGTCCCAAGGCGCATTAGTAGGCGATGGGTATTTTATATCATAACCACCCCAGCTGGCTAAAAAGTTCTTTGCTGGAGGTATAGAGTCAAAGGAACTGGCACCTAGGTAGCGTGCCCCTTGAAAGATCTCACCCCGTATGGTATCGCCTTTGTTTTTCTTTATCTTAACTAGCTTGCGATCTACCTGCTCCTGAAGTAAGAAAAGACCTTTGTAGCGACCATTTATAAACACCTCACTATAAGCCGCGGTCGCACCAGCCTTTGCCTTAGGTTCTTTATCTAGATAATGTGGTGTGTAGATATCATTCCAGAGATTAAGAGAGATAAAAGAGCGCATACGTAAGGGCTCGTTATAAAGTCCATCCAGAATCCAGTCATCATCAGAGCGCATTCCAGCCAGCTTGTAGTCTTGGTTTTCAAAACCTAGACTGTCTTTGTAAAAGTTGAGGTCATAGGTTTTCTTCTTAAAAACAAGCGAACTGCTACCTCGTAGCTCAATACCGGCATAACTTGTAAATGTGATTTCCTCATCTGCATACCCAATGCGACTCATACGTTTAGGCTCATTTACAATTTCTTGCGAGACGTTTATAGTAATAAGCGGTAGGGATGTTATGTAAGCTTTATAGGTGTTGTTATTAAGCTTGAGGGTGTGAGTTGTGCTGTATATGGAGTCTGTGCTATGTAGGGTAAGCGTGTATGAATTATTACCCAGTGAGAAAACCTCTGTTTGTGATAGCTTTCTATTTTCTGGTATCTGTATGACGGCAATCTGTAACGAGTCATCTATAGCAAGTTGCTCACTATGCCAGGTAGTTTGAGCACAGCTAGACAAGCTCATTGCGGCAAATAAAATAAATAGAAAGTACTTCACGAGTAACATTAATTAGTTCTCGTAAATTTAAGCAAACGGAGTGCCATAATAAACTCTTAGTTAAAAGTTTACGTGGGGACTGCTTGTAAAAGGTGTGTGCTCGCTAGTATGTGCGCTTCATAAGCCCTTGCCCAAAAAGCCTGAGCGTTTCCTTTTTATCTTCTGATATATCTACATTATCAAGTGCGGTAAACGCCTTTTGAGTATACTTAGCTATTTCTTTTTCGGTTGCTTTTGCGGCACCTGAGTCCAGAAATTGTTGCTTTACCGTCTCTATTTTATCTGTAGGGTCTGCCGGTGAAATAGAGAAAAAGTGCTCTAGCTGTTGTGCATCATCCTTGTTAGAATTAGCTAGGGCAGTCAGGTATAAAAATGTTTTTTTGTTTTCTATAATATCGCCACCTACTTGCTTTCCAAAACTCTCTGGATCGCCAAAGGCATCTAGATAATCATCTTGTAGTTGAAAAGCCAGCCCAAGATCACGCCCGTAGTTATAAATACCTTCTTGACAACTCTTTGATGCGCCAGCCACAATAGCTCCCATTTTAAGTGCAGCACCTACGAGAACAGCAGTTTTATACTCAATCATCGTCATATATTCTGGGATGGTCACATCGTCACGCGTCTCAAAATCTACATCATACTGTTGTCCCTCACAAACCTCTATTGCTGTTTTTGAAAACAGTTTTGCCAACTCCTTAAAGGTGGCTCCCTCATAATTTTCAAAAAGCTGGTAGGCACGTATAAGCATTGCATCACCAGAAAGAATACCCGTATTAATATCCCACTTCTCGTGCACCGTTTCTTCCCCGCGTCTCAAGGGTGCATCATCCATAATATCATCGTGCACTAGAGAGAAGTTATGAAAAATCTCTACTGCCAGCGCTGCATCTAGTGCATCCTTATAGTCTTTTTCAAAAAGCTCACACGCCATAAGTGTAAGTACTGGACGCAATCTTTTACCACCTAGCTGTAAGATGTAATTAATAGGCTCATAAAGATTTTTAGGTTCCTTCTCTAGCGCGTGCTTGTTGAGATATTCTAAAAATATAAATGTGTATTCTGGTATGCTGTGCATAAATGGCAATTTTTTGTAAAAATAAGTGATAAAAGGAGATTATGCCCTATTACGCTTTCGCGAAAGCGCACAGTAAAAACTTACAGTTGTTAAATTTTAACTAAAGTTAACGGAAACTTTAAAAACTTAAAAAGTTTCCTGCGTATCTTTGCGCCTTGACTATGAAAGAACAATTATTAAAAACCGCCACCGAACTGTTTTTAAATCAAGGATTTAAGAGCATTACTATGGATGATATTGCCCGTGAGATGGGAATGTCTAAAAAGACGGTGTACAGTTATTATGCTAATAAGGAGGCTATTGTCTCTGCCTGCGCACTTAATATGTTTAATTCTGTGTGTGGAGGTATAGATGGGATACTTGATGAAGAATTAAATCCTATTGAAGAGTTACACGACATAAAGAAATATGTACTTGAGCATATAAACGGAGAGCGTACTTCTTCTATGTATCAACTTCAAAAATATTACCCTAAGATACACCAGACCCTTAGAAAGAGTCAGTACGACTATATGCAGAGCTGTGTGACTAGAAATGTGCTTAGAGGTATAGAGCAAGGACTTTTTATTAGTGAAATAAGTGTGCCGTTTGTGGTAAACATTTACTTCACCGGTATGACGGGTATTAAAGATGAGACGATTTTCCCTAGATCTGCTTTTCCTGTAGGAGACTTACACGATATGTATCTAGAGTATCACATACGCGGTATTGTAACCCCTAAGGGTAGAAAAATTTTAAACAAACTTATTAAATCTAACCATAACTAATGATACAGAGATTATATATAGCTGTAATGCTTCTTGCTAGTGTAGGTGTGACCGCACAGACTAGAAGTTTTACTGTAGAAGAGGCTGTGACTTTTGCTCTAGATAGCAACTACACAGCAATAAATAGCCGTCGTGATATCGCAAAGGCTATAAAGCAAAAGTGGGAGACCACAGCGAGTGGGTTACCACAGGTAAGCGCAAGTCTAGATTATAATTATCAAATCAAGCAGCCTACACAGCTTATACCAGCCGAGTTTACTGGAGGAGAGCCTGGTACTTTTATACCTGTAGTTTTTGGAACACAGCAAAATGCTACTGCCACCGCTACATTGAGTCAGCTTATTTTTGATGGTTCATACCTTGTAGGTCTACAAGCAGCAAAGACCTTTCTAGACTATTCTAAAAATGCAAATGAAAAAACACAACTTGAAGTACGCAAAGGAGTCATAAATGCTTACGGCGGTGTGCTACTTGCACAAGAAAGTGTAGCAATTTTAGATCGAAACATTGCAAACCTAGAAGATAACCTTAAGGAAACAAAACTCATTTTTGAAAATGGTTTTGCAGAAGAGGAAGATGTAGAGCAGTTACAAATCACTTATTTGTCGCTTCAAAACCAGCGAGCAAATGCAAAGCGAATGGTGGTGATTGCAAAGCAAATGTTTAACCTCGCAATAGGTGTAGGGGTAGATGAGGAGACGGTTCTTAAAGATAGCCTAGAGTCACTTGCTGTACCAGCACTAGGATTACTTAATGATACGGTAAACATTGAGCAAAATGTAGACTATAAGATTGTAAATAATCTTAATGAGCAAAGAGCACTAGAGCTCAAGCTAGAAAAGAGCAAGGCCTTACCTACACTAGGAGCATTTATAAACGTAGGTACCTTTGCAGGGCGTAACGAGTTTAACTTTTTTGATAGTGATGAGAAGTGGTTTGCACAGTCTATTACTGGGTTCCAGCTTAACATCCCTATTTTTAGTTCTGGTATGCGTAATGCAAGAACAGCGCAGGCAGAGATTGCGCTAGATCAAGCAGCGACACAAAGAGAGGAGACAGAGCAACAGATAAAACTTGCTTATGCATCTGCAAAAAGTGATCACGAGCTTGCGATAGATAACTACAACACTGCGCTGAAGAATATCAAACTGGCAGAGCGCATTGAAAATAAAAACCAAGTAAAGTTTAGAGAAGGGCTTAGTACGAGTTTTGATTTAAGACAAGCACAAACGCAGCTTTACCAAGTGCAGCAAGAATTAATACAGGCGATGCTACAAATTGTAACCACAAAAGCAGAGCTTGAGACTATTCTTAATGTGCCTAACTATACAAACAACTAGTTTTTAAAAAGAGAATCCAAATAGTACCAATCAGTAATATTACAATGATGAAAAAATATATCACACTTGCCATCTTAAGTATCGCGCTAGCTTCTTGCGGTGGAGACAGTAACGGAAAATCTGTAGAGGCCCTTCTAGAGTCTGGATCTGTAGAGGAGTTACAGGCAAAACAAAAAGCACTTAAGGAAGAGATCACGGCTACTAATGATCAACTAGCACAAATAGAAAAGGTGCTAGAAGAAAAGAATCCTAGAGAGAAAAAAGAGGTTCTTATCACCACAATGACGGTAAAAGACACCTTGTTTAATCACTTTATAGAGGTGCAAGGTAATGTAGAGACTAAGCAAAATGTACTTATCTACCCAGAGTATCAAGGTACCTTATCTCGTGTAGTTGTAAAAGAAGGACAGCGCGTGCGTAAAGGGCAAACACTGGCTCGTATAGATGACGGTGGTCTAAGCAGTCAAGTAGCACAAATGGAATCTCAACTAGCACTTGCAAAGACTACTTTTGAGCGCCAGCAAAGACTTTGGGATCAAAAAATAGGGTCAGAAATACAATACCTACAGGCAAAAACACAATATGAGTCATCACAAAATATGGTGAGCCAGATTAGAAGTCAGCTGGGTAAAACAACGGTTACAGCTCCATTTTCTGGAGTAATAGATGAGGTTATTACAGACCAAGGTACAGTGGTTGCTCCAGGTATGGCATTATTCAGAATCGTAAATCTTGATAATATGTATGTAGCGGCAGAGATTCCAGAAAGCTACCTACCTACAGTAACGGCTGGTAAAAAGGTAAAAGTAGAGTTTCCAGTACTAGGAGAGTCTGTAGAGACTACCGTGCGCCAGACGGGTAATTATATCAAACCATCAAACAGAAGTTTTGCGATAGAAGTAGACGTTCCTAATAAAGATGGGAAGGTAAAACCTAATCTTACAGCGAGACTTTCTATCAACGACTACACGGCAGAAAGTGCAATTTTAATCCCTCTCAATGTGATTAATGAAAATGCAGCTGGTGAGCAATTTGTGTATACCGCTTTCGCGAAAGCGGACGAAATGGTAGCACAGCAAAAAATCATCACTACAGGTAAATCACAAGGACCTAACATAGAAGTACTATCTGGTCTAGAAGTAGGAGATAAAATCATTGTAGAAGGTGCGAGATCTGTAAAAGATAACCAGCCAGTAAAAATCTTAACATACTAAGCGATGACAGATAAGAAAAAGAAAAATGTAAACAAGGAGTTTGCGATTTCAAGTTGGGCGATAGATAATCCTACGATTATTTACGTTCTTATGGCGCTGTTTC
This sequence comes from uncultured Dokdonia sp., assembly GCF_947496725.1. Classification (GTDB taxonomy): domain Bacteria; phylum Bacteroidota; class Bacteroidia; order Flavobacteriales; family Flavobacteriaceae; genus Dokdonia. Next base: position 18,818 of record NZ_CANMDS010000002.1, on the reverse strand, counting down.
TTGCCTTAGGAATGGGAGCCTACCTAGGGATGGCTCGTGAGAACTTTCCAGAAATTAATGAGACTAAAATTTATATCTCTGCACCTTACCCAGGTAACACTGCCGAAGATATAGAACGTCTCATAGTAGACCCTCTAGAAGATAAACTGCAGAATCTTTCTGACGTGGTAGAAGTATTATCTACCTCACAAGAAGATTATGCGATCATCACAGTAGAGTTTAAAGAAGACGTAGATGTACAAGTTGCAAAGCAACGTGTTAAGGATGAGGTAGACTCAGAAACTGCAAATGAGGACTGGCCTACGTTTAACAACGCAAAGGTAGAGCCTAATGTTTTTGACCTAAGTATCTCAGAAGAGACACCTATTCTTAATGTAAACGTATCTGGTAACTACCCTACTATAAAGCTCAAGGAGTATGCAGAGTACCTGCAAGATGAGATAGAGAGCCTTAAAGAAATCAAGGAAGCTACCATACGTGGTGCTCAAGAACGCGAGGTAGAAGTAGCGGTAGATGTGTATAAAATGATTGCTGCACAAGTAAGTTTTAACGACATACTTGCTTCTATAGGCAATGAGAATATGACCCTCTCTGCAGGTAACCTTATAAGCAGTGGGCAGCGTCGTAACATACGCGTTATAGGAGAGATTCAAAGCCCAGAAGAGCTTGAAGACTTTGTGATCAAATCAGAAAATGGAGCGATATACCTAAAGGATATCGCCACTGTATCATTTACAGAAGAAGATAAAACTACTTATGCGCGTGACCTTACGCTTTATGATGGAGACACCGTAGATGATGAGGAGATAAGCGAGACAGTAGTAATGCTAGATGTAAAGAAACGTTCTGGCGAAAATATGATTGAAGCTGTTGAGCAAATCAACGAGATTATCAAAAACGCCACGGCAGAGGTCTTTCCTCCAGATGTAGTCGTACGTACGGCAAATGACCAGAGTGCCAAAACAGAAAACCAAGTAAACGACCTTGTAAACAATATCATCTTCGGGATTATACTTGTGGTAGGTGTACTTATGTTTTTCTTAGGGTTTAAAAATGCACTATTTGTAGGTTTTGCGATTCCTATGTCTATGTTTATGAGTTTTATGATCCTTAATTTAATGGGTTATACGATGAATACAATGATACTTTTTGCCCTCATTATGGGACTAGGTATGCTTGTAGATAACGGTATTGTGGTGGTAGAAAACGTATACCGCCTTATGGATGAAGAAGGTATGGGACGCATAGAAGCGGCCAAAAAAGGTATCGGAGAGATTGCTTTCCCTATTATCATTTCTACACTTACAACCGTAGCAGCCTTTGTGCCGTTAGGATTATGGCCAGGTATTATGGGACAGTTTATGATTTACTTCCCTATCACATTATCTGTGGTGCTAGGTTCATCATTATTTGTGGCAATATTTATAAACTCGATGCTCGTATCACAGTTTATGAATACAGAGGAGAAGGCGCTTTCGCGAAAATTTCTCATACGCACATCACTCATTATGTTGCCTATTGGGTTAATGATATTATTTTTAGGTGGAAGCATACGCGGTCTAGGAAGTCTAGTACTAGCGACTATTATCTTTATGTGGATCTACAAATACCTACTTAAAGGTGCCGCCGATGTTTTTCAGCAGCGTTTCCTTACGTGGCTTGAGAAGGTGTACAAAAACTTCTTAGGGTGGTCTATTAGAGGCTACAGACCTATTGCATTTGTTATTGCTATATTTCTGCTATTGTTATTAACGATGGGTGGTTTTGTTGGTTCTATGATGGCAGGACGCACAGCTGTTGAGTTCTTCCCAGATAATAAACCTAACCAGATTACGGTGTATATCGAGTATCCAGAAGGAACAGCCATCGAGAAAACAAATGCCATTACTAAAGAGATAGAGCAACGCGTCTTTAAAGTATTTAATGACGAAGCATATCTAGAGGGCGAAGATTACAACGCTCTTGTAGAAACTTCTGTATCACAAGTAGGTGAGGGTGCAGGTAATCCTCAAACAGATGGCGGTAGTGCTGCCGAGATGCCGCATAAAGCAAAAATTACGGCAACAATGCGTGAGTATAAGTACCGTAATGAGGCAGATAGTGAAGAGCTGCGCTTTAAAGTGCAAGACGCCGTGAGAGGTGTGTACCCAGGGGTTGTAATTACAGTAGAAAAAGATGCTGCAGGACCACCACAAGGATACCCTATTAACATCGAGCTAGAAGGTAAAGATTACCAAGAACTCATTATCGCAGCAGAGCAAATGCGTAACTATATCAACAGCCGTAACGTGCCAGGTGTAGATGAGCTTAAGATTAATGTAAATAGAGGTAAACCAGGTACAGAGGTCATCGTAGATCGCCAGAAGGCTGGAGAGCTAGGTGTGGCAACAGGTCAAGTGGGTATGCAGCTACGTCGTTCTATCTTTGGTGATAAGGCTGGAGTATATAAGAAAGACGGAGAAGATTATGACATCTACGTGCGCTTTAATGAAGAGCAGCGTTATGATAAATCTGCTTTATTTAATCAGAATATTACGTTTAGAGACCCAGCAACTGGGCAAGTAAAAGAAGTGCCGGTGAGTGCTGTTACTACTACAAAAAACACATCATCTTTTAGCGCGATTAAGCACAGAGATTCAAAACGTGTGGTAACGGTATATTCTAACCTCGCTGCTGGATTTACAGATGCGGGTGTGGTAGTTGCAGCCATTCAAGAAGAGATGAAAAACTTTGATGGTGTGCCTAAGGATATCAAGGTGAATTATACAGGACAAATTGAAGAACAAGCTAAAGAAATGAACTTCTTAGTAAGTGCCTTCTTTGGAGGTCTTGCGTTAATTTTCTTCTTACTTATTTTCCAGTTTAGCTCTATATCAAAACCAGTCATTATTATGATTGCAATCTTCTTGAGCTTTATAGGAGTTTTTGGAGGTATTATTATAAGTGGAGCTCCGTTCGTGATTATAATGACTATGATGGGTATTATATCACTTGCTGGTATTGTAGTAAATAATGGGGTGGTACTTCTGGACTACACGCAATTGCTAGTAGACAGAAAAGAGGTGGCGCTAGGTCTTGAAGACAAGCAATTACTTGATAAAAAGACAATGCAAGAATTGATAATAGAAGGAGGTAGAGCGCGTTTACGCCCAGTATTGCTTACTGCCATCACAACCGTTCTTGGTCTAATACCTCTGGCGATAGGAATTAACATTGACTTCTTTGGATTGTTCCAAGAGTTTGATGCAGGGATTTATGTAGGAGGTGATAACGTGATTTTCTGGGGACCACTAGCGTGGACAGTAATCTACGGATTAATCATAGCTACCTTCCTTACTCTTATTATCGTACCATTGCTATATTACATAGTATATCGTATTAAGTTCAAAATACGAGGAGGTAAAGAAACCGTAGAAGAAGAAAAAGAGCTGCCAGAAGCAGCATAAGTGATTAGTTAGTTAGTGTAGAAAAGCGCATTCGGCAATAAGCTGAATGCGCTTTTTTTTGTGGGTAATTACGCTTTCGCGAAAGCATAAAAAAACACCCTATACGTAGGGTGTTTTAGAATTGCTCAATAACTTTATATTAAAGTTCTGTAAGCGGTATTGGAAATTGAGAGAATACATCATCATTTGCTCTGTCTATAGGGAGCTCATCAAGACGATTATAACGACGTACATCAATCCATCTGTGTCCTTCTGCATAGAGTGAGTACCTACGTTGTGTAAGCATCTCATCTGTAAGAGAAGCAGCGTCCATAGCTCCAGCATAAGGGTCCAGTCCAGCGCTATCACGTATGATATCTAAAGCTGTTACTGCTTCCATAGGATTGATTGTAATGTTTGCCTCTGCGTATAATAAGAGTAGTTCTTCTTTACGTATGATTGGAATAGGGTCTACGTTACTTGTATATCTAAATACATCATACTCTCCAGTAAGACCATCTAGAGTAAGAGCAGATTCTCTAAGCACAACTTTGTCAAGACGTTGGTCATCTGTCTCAGCATCTGTAATAAATGATGGTTGTGCGATACGCGCGCCAGCAGTAGATGAGTTGAGAGCAAAAAACATAGGGTTAAGAATATCTGTCTGGTCTTGAGTGAAGTTGTGATAAACACCTAAATCTAATTCATTATTATCTAGTGTTAAAAATGAATCTTCAAGAGATGATAGTACACCAGCAAAATCGCCTTGATATGCAGCTACACGTGCCGCAAGCGCGTTACTTACTTGGCTAAAGCTTGCTGGAGTATCAAAATCTCCAAAGCCAGAAGAAAGTATAAATGGAAAGGCATCACCACCAGCACTTAGGTCTAAGGCAGCAGCATCTAGTGTTGACTTTATAAAGCTTAACGCTTCACTTTTTGAAACAATAGGTCCTAGGTTAGTCTCATCTGCTACATCTATGCGTATACCACCTTCGTCTGTAAGATTAAGGTTGAGCAGTAGCTCGTGAGCAATCATTGTATTAAGAAATCCTCTTGTAGCGCTAAGCTCTTCGTCTGTAAATATGGCAGAGAGATCTTGTGCATCGAGAAAACCTAATATTAAATTTGCATTTTTTACAGTTCTATAGCGGGCTGACCAAGGTGTTGTGATATAAAACGTGTTATTGTCTAGCACAGAGTTCTCACCACCTAGTAAATCACTAGTAAAACGTGGGTCAGAACTTGAGAATCTATAGTATTCTCTTCCTATAACTCCACAGTCGTCATAATAGGTGCCAAGCCCAACTCTTGAGCTGTATAAAATCCCTCCTACGAGATCTTGTAGGTCACCCCTTGTTAGGTTTTCTGCAAAAGCATCAACCTCAGGGTTATTTAAGTCTGAATATTCTTGAACTTCACAAGAATAAAACCCGGCGCAAATACTTAATGCGAGTAGGCTTTTTATAAAATATTTTTTCATCTTTTTATATTAAAAGTTTACAGCTAGGTTAAATAAGAATCGCTTAGAAGATGGGAAAGGTGTAACCTCTACACCGGTAAAGATACCGCCACCACCAAAGTTTGATACTTCTGGGTCATAACTGTTATAGTCAAATATGTTAATTAGGTTAGTACCCGAAAAGCCAACTTTAATGTTGTCTATATTACCACCTAAAAAGTTTTCTAGAGTAGCAGAAGGAAGCGTGTAGTAGAAACCTACCTCACGTAATCTCAGGTAAGATGCATCCTCTACAAAAACATCTGCAGATGATCCTAGTTGACTTACTCTATATGGTCCATTTGCAAGCGTACCAGTTGGATCTAAACCAGAGTCGTCATAATCTGCACTTGTACCATTAAGATCAGATAGAAGTGTGGTTAAGTTAATGTTATCTCCACCTTTCTTCCATTGCCATAAAAATGATAATTGAAAATCTTTGTATTGAAGGCTGTTGTTAAGCGCCATTTGAAAATCTGGCTCAGAATCTCCAAACTTTTGGAATCCATTTGCTCCAGGGTTAGGGCCTATACCTACAATTTGCGTAGCACTTGACCCTTCCTCGATTCTAAAGGTTCCTAATGTTGCTCCAAAAGCTCCTACGTTAAAAGGATCTACATCAAGACGAGTGATTTTTGAAGTGTTCTTAAACCAGTTTACACTAGCATCCCAAATAAAGTTTTCTGACTCGATAATAGTACTGTTAAGAGATAGCTCAATACCTTTATTTTGTAATTCACCTGCATTAACAAACTCGCTAGTAAAACCTGAAGAAGGTGATAGAGCAGAGTTAAGAATTAAATCATCTACGGTTTTGATATAGTAAGTTGCAGAAAAATCTACCTTATTATTAAAGAAAGTAATATCTGTACCAAATTCAAGTTCCTTCTGGCGTTCTGGGCTTAATCCAGCATCTCCACGCACACCTACTAGACTTATGCCTAGTAACCCGTCTGATGAAAATGAAGTATATGAGGTAAATAATGCACCAAAAGGAGCAAAGTTACCAGCTTCTCCATAAGCCGTTCTAAGCTTAAGTTTGTTTATAAAGCCATCTTCTTTCCAAAAATCAAACTTGTTGATATTTGCAGCAAGGGAAGCTTTTGGGTAATAGTTTAACTTATTTGCATCTCCATTATTTGAAGATTTATCGCCTCTAAGACCTATAGCTCCTATAAGCTTGTCTTGATAGTTAACCTCTTCTTGAACAAAAAAACCTGCATCTTCCTGAAGTAATCTAAACTGGTTAGTACCTGTATTTGCAGCTTGGTCAACATTAGTTTCTGAAGCGACAAGTCCGCTAGCCGTAATAAGCTGTGTATTTCTGTCAAAATATTCTCTTGTAACACCCGCTTGAGTTCTAAAAGATAGATCATTATCTGTTCTATAATTATGAACTAAAAATGCTGCTAGGTTGTAGTTTCTATTTTGAGTGTCTCCTTGTACGGCAACACCATTTTGACCACCATTTTCAGGTCGTTGAAATTGTAAATCTTTAGGGAAGATTGCTCTTGACTTCTGTCCATAAGTATCAAGTCCACCGCGCATTATTAATTCTAGACTTGACTTTTCAGCCTTAAAAATATCAAGATTTGCAGATGCTCCTATGATAAATCTATCTACTGTTTCTCTATTTGTAACTCTATCGCGTGTCTGTAAAGGGTTAGACGCACCAGCTGGGTTGTCTGGATACACACCATTTTCATCTGGAAATAATTCCAGCCAAGGTGTTGTTCCTGTTAAAGTCACCCCTATTGTTGTTCCTGAGTTGTCATTGTTAAAGAAACCACGATCAGATTTTGAATTAATGTAGTTTGTATTAAGAGATACTTTTAAGAAATCTGTAGCTCTGTGGTCTAAATTTAATCTAAGAGAGGTTTTTTCATATCCAGTATTTTTTACGATACCATTTTCATTACTATGTGTAACTCCAGCATAAAATCTAGTTTTGGTATCACCACCACTCATACTAAAGTTGGTTTTACTTATAAGACCTTTCTCGCCAAAAATTTCTTCTTCATAATCTACTAGGCGACCTTCATCTCTAGCTGCTATAAAAAGTGGCACAGCATCTGGACCAAAACTATCTTCTACACGCTGCTCGTTGTAGTTACGTAATCCTAAGAGTTTAGTCACTTGAGTCCATCCGAAGGATTGACCAAATTTAAACTGTGTTTCTCCAGCTTTACCCTTTTTTGTGGTAATAATAACTACCCCAGCTGCGGCACGAGACCCGTAAATAGCAGCAGCAGAAGCTCCTTTTAATATCTCAATGTTTTGTATGTCATCTGGGTTGATATCTGCTATTCTGTTTGTTGGGTTGTCTTGGTTTGAAGCACTACCTCCAGCCGATGCTGCCGATACTGCATTAAGACCCGCAGAGATAGAAGAGTTGTCTACATATACACCATCTATAATATATAATGGCTGTGTGTTACCTTGTATAGAAGTTGCTCCACGTAATTTTATAGAAAGTCCTCCACCAGGTGCTCCAGAGTTTTGACTCACTAGCGCTCCGGCAAATTTTCCATAAAGTGCACCGTCTAGAGTAGGAGGTGGTGTTGTACCTGTAATTTGTTCGGCAGAGATTGATGCAACAGCATTTGCCGCGTTAGATCTCTTCACAGAAGACGCAAGTCCAGAAATTACAACTTCATCTAGTGATTCAGAAGATTCTTCAAGAGTTACATTAAGTGTTTGTGAACTAGTAACTGCAATTTCTTGAGTTGCGTAGCCTAAATAGGTAAATTCTAACGTTCCAGAGTCACCAGATAATGTTATGGAATAATTTCCGTCAAAATCTGATGTAGTTCCGTTTGATGTTCCTTTTTCTATAACATTTACAAAAGGAATTGGGTTGTTTCCGCTATCACTTATAACTCCCGTAACTACAGACTGAGCTAGTAATGTACAAGGAATTGAAAATAATAGCAAGAACACCATTTTGAGTAATGGATGGTTTTGTTTCATTTAAGTTTGGATTTTAAAGTTTAAATCCAAATTATAAATAATATCTAACATAAATCACTAAATGATAGGCATTTGATAAGAATTTAGGTAATAATATATGTTTTTTGCGAATAATTCATCATTTTGTTATTAATAGTGATTTTTCTCACAATAATTTAGGCGGAAGTGTGATTTTGGATAGTCTAGTATTATTATTAAAATAGAAAAAATAGTTTTTATCTATAATAAATTGATTGTTTTAAGCTGTTTTAAATCGATTTTATTTTTCACAGCTTATGGTTTTGTGTTCTACGGTTTAAAACATCCTTAAAACGCTTTATTTTACGCTTTCGCGAAAGCGGACTAAAAAAATGTGTAAAACTGGGGATAACATTCCTTAGGTCATTAATGTCAACACAAAAGAATGGCGTATTTTTATTTTCCTTAAAAATTACAGTTTGGCAAAGAAGAAAGTGACCCCATTAATGCAACAATACAATGGTATCAAGGCAAAATATCCTGATGCTTTGTTGCTCTTTAGAGTTGGCGATTTTTACGAGACATTTGGTGAAGATGCGGTAAAAGCTGCTGCCATTCTCAATATCACGTTAACTAATCGTAATAATGGTGGAGAGCGCACTGAGCTTGCAGGTTTCCCGCATCACTCGCTTAATACATACTTGCCTAAGCTGGTAAAAGCGGGCTGTCGTGTCGCTATTTGTGATCAACTTGAGGACCCAAAACAAACAAAAAAAATCGTTAAACGTGGTGTTACAGAGCTTGTTACGCCTGGTGTTGCGATGAATGATGATATACTCTCTGCAAAGACAAATAACTTTCTGGGAGCTGTATATTTTGAAAAAGATAAGGTGGGTGTTTCCTTTTTAGATGTGTCAACAGGAGAGTATCTTACGGCTCAAGGAGATGTCGCTTATGTAGATAAGTTGCTCCAGAATTTTGCACCTAGTGAATTACTTGTTTCTAAGGCTCAAAAAAAGAAATTCATAGAATCGTATGGGCCAGATTATCACACTTTTTATCAAGAAGATTGGGTTTTTCAAATAGATTATGCGAGAGAATCATTGCATAAGCACTTCAATGTGAAGTCTCTTAAAGGTTTTGGTGTTGAGCGTCTTATGGCAGGTATTATAGCTGCTGGGGCTGCTTTACATTATTTAGGAGAAACCCAGCACCATAAGCTACAGCATATCACAAGCATAAGTCGTATTGCTGCAGATGATTATGTGTGGATGGATCGCTTTACCATACGTAACCTAGAGTTATATAACTCTGCTTCTGGTGTAAAGGCTATTACCTTAATAGATATAATAGATAAAACTACCTCTGCAATGGGTGGGCGCCTTCTTAAAAGATGGCTCGCATTGCCACTCAAAAGACTGGATGAGATTAAACGCCGTCACGAGGTGGTGTCATTTTTATCAGATAACGGCGATATTTTTGATAAAATGCAGGGTCATATCAAGCAGATAGGAGACCTTGAGCGTTTAATAAGCAAGGTTGCCACGGCTAAGATTAGCCCTCGCGAGGTGATACAACTCAAAAACTCGCTAGAGGCCATTGTGCCTATTAAAGCCTTAGCATCTGGTACAGATAATGAATCGCTTAAAATTATAGGTGAGCAGTTGCAGAACTGTGAAGTACTCCGTTCTAAAATAAAAGAAACTCTAAGAGAAGAAGCTCCTGTCTCTATTGTAAAGGGCGGTGCAATTGCTCCTGGTTTTCATAAAGAGCTAGATGATTTAAGAGCATTATCACAAGGTGGTAAGGATTACCTAGAAAAGATGCTAGAGCGCGAGACAGAGCGCACCGGTATTACTTCTTTAAAAATTGCTTCAAATAACGTTTTTGGGTATTATATAGAAGTAAGAAATACACATAAAGATAAGGTGCCTGAGGAGTGGATCAGAAAACAAACTCTTGTTAATGCTGAGCGTTACATTACAGATGAGCTTAAGGAGTATGAGGGTAAAATACTTGGGGCAGAAGAACGTATACAAGGTATAGAGCAGCAACTATTTGCTGAGTTGGTGAGCTGGGTGGGTGGTTTTATTCCGCAAGTACAGGCTAATGCAACACAAATTGCACAGCTCGATTGTTTGCTAGGCTTTACACAACTTGCAAGAGAGAATAATTATGTGAGACCCACCCTAGATGAGTCTCAAGTAATAGACATAAAGGAAGGGCGTCACCCTGTTATAGAAAAGCAACTGCCACTAGGAGAGGCATATGTTACAAATGATGTATATCTAGATAGTGCAGATCAACAAATGATTATGATCACGGGGCCTAATATGTCTGGTAAGAGTGCTATTTTAAGGCAAACAGCATTAATAGTGCTGCTTGCTCAAATGGGAAGTTTTGTACCAGCCCAAGCGGCTCATATAGGTCTAGTAGATAAGATTTTTACTAGAGTAGGAGCTAGTGATAATATATCTATGGGTGAGAGTACCTTTATGGTAGAGATGAATGAGACAGCTAGTATACTTAATAACTTGAGCGACCGAAGCCTGGTTTTACTAGATGAGATAGGTAGGGGGACAAGTACTTATGACGGTATATCTATAGCCTGGGCAATAAGTGAGTACCTACACGAGCACCCTGGTAGGCCAAAAACGCTTTTTGCAACACACTATCACGAGCTTAATGAGATGTGTGAAACCTTTGAGCGTATTAAGAACTATAACGTCTCTGTAAAAGAGCTTAAAGACAACGTCTTATTCTTACGTAAACTGGTGCCAGGAGGAAGTGCGCATAGTTTTGGTATACACGTAGCAAAAATGGCGGGAATGCCACAGCAAGTACTGCGTCGCGCTACTAAGATGATGGGTAAGCTAGAAAAGTCTCACGGTAGTGAAGAGCTTACGGGTACCTTAAAAGATGCTGCAGAGGAAGAAATGCAGCTTAGCTTCTTTAATCTAGATGATCCATTACTAGAAGAAATTAAAGAGGAGATATTGCATATAGATATTGATACGCTTACACCGGTAGAGGCGCTTATGAAACTTAACGAGATAAAAAGAATGCTTGTTAAGAAAAAGAGTAAGTCAACACCTTAGAGTGTTGATTTCTAATTAATTTAAATAAAAAAGGCTTCCTAGATGGAAGCCTTTTGTACTCGAGACGGGACTTGAACCCGTACGTCCTAATGGACATTGGATTTTAAGTCCAACGTGTCTACCAATTCCACCACTCGAGCATATTCTCACTTGTGTGAAAATAAAATTGGTATATTTTCTATACGCTTTCGCGAAAGCGTAATTATTTCAAATTTGAGCGAAAGACGAGATTTGAACTCGCGACCCCCACCTTGGCAAGGTGATGCTCTACCCCTGAGCTACTTTCGCATTTCATTCTGTAAAGAACATCACTATTTCTCATAGCGGATGCAAATTTAAGTCTTTTCTAGTTTTTACAAAGGGTTTTTTAAACTTTTTATAAAAAAAAATATGGGATCAATCGCAGATTGTTTTAGAGTTAACTTACAGTAAGGAAGATTTAAATTGTCATTTAAGGAAGGTAATTTGTTTTGATTCTAAGTGAAACGATTCATAGTCAGTCCTTTGAAAAAAATAAGAAGGATGTAGAGTTGTGTATTTCGTCGATATTAATCTGCTATTTATCGTAGATTTAGCTCAAATTATCGACGAAAAGGTTAAAATCATCGATAAAATACATTATAATTTATTATGTTATTGAATTAACATTACATTTGTCAGATATACTTATATTTGTAAGTAATTACATTTTCTCGTGAATCAACAATATTTTTTGATTGTCAAGATTTGAGTCACATTATTGAAACGAGAAATAAAGCTATTATAAAGAATCAGTTTATAAATTATATTTATGGGAAAAATTACGCTTCCATCCGTTTTGAAAAATAATTTTACCTCAATGCAAAAGTTGAGGAAAAGAAGTTTTTTGCTATTAGTGCTGGCTTTTGTGAGTTTTGCGGGGTCGTCTTATGCGCAGGTTTTTGAAAATGATGATTTCAGGGCAGCATACCAGCCATTTGCATTAGATGGTGATATAGGTATTGGTTCGGGTAATGAATCTTTTAACGAAGTGGCAATTACCTCATTAGTTTCAGGCACTAATACCGTGCTTGTCACGATGAATCTTGCTCCTGGTGTAACCTATATTAATGGTACGGCTACAATAACCACTTCAAATCCACCTGGAGAATTTGAGGTTATAGAGGCAGATGTCACAAATCCTTCGGCGCCAGTATTTGCTATAAATAGGAATAATGATCCGGCTAATAACTGGGGGGCTGGTAATTTTGCTTCTCTATCTTTTCAAAGAGAGGCTGGGTGTGATGCGGTAGTGCATTCTGAAAATAGTGGAACATTTAAAGATTACATATCACTTGCATATACTGGAGGTGATGGTTCTGGAGAGGATACAGATCCTAATTTTGGAGGTTATGATTTAATAGCCCCATCATTATTAGTTGATTCTCCTATAATATCTCTGCCAGCTATCGTTGGGGGTACACATACGCGAGACATATCAGATATAAATGCTGGTAATTCTGGTGTTCAAACCGGATATCACTCGGTGTTGTTAGGAGCCAATGTTACCAACTATAAGTTATTTTATTTAGGTACAGAGCTTACACCTGTTGATGTTAATGCAAACCCACTTATATATCAATATGATATGACAGTGGCTCCTTTTAATGTGGCGAACCCTAATGATGCAACGCTTGAGGATGGCGATGGTATATTTAATGATGGTGAGACGCTGGTTTTTACAGAGGAGTTCAGCTTAAATTCTTGTGGTAATAGTACGGCAGATACGAATGTGGATCACAGGGCTGGTTGGGATTGTTATCTTTCTGATCAAGTGGTAGGATCGGTTCTTTTTGGAACAGCGGTTCCTACGCTTACATTTAACGTGGTTCAAAATCCTAGAGAAATATGTGGGGTTAATGAAGTTATCGTAGAAATTACAAATACAGGTACTGGTGCTGCTTCTTGGGCAAAAGATGTTAGATTGTCTTTTGGATTGGGTTCTAATGGTCAGTTGCTTAACTTAGATTATGATAATAACGTGCGTTGGTCAAGCCAGCGTTACGATCAAAAAATATTTACCAATTTTAGGTTGGGTACTACAACTGAAACTAATATTTCGGGTGATATATCTGGATGGACTTCAGATGTTGCTAGTTATGTTCAGTTTGGTGACACACAAATGCTTGAGGAGAATACACTTACGGTGGATCCGGATGGTGCGGGTGGATTTTCTGATGTAGATGGTGATACGTATTTTGATGATATTGCGCCAGGAGATACAGTTACGCTTACTTATGATATGGAGTTTGTAGATGACGATGTGTTCACTTGTAGCTCTGGAGATGATAGGTTGCAAGATTGGGAGCATATATTTTTAAATGCTTTGGCAAAAACTCAATGTGATGTATCACGTGTGGGAGGTACAGATTTAGGTTATGGTAATATAGGTAGAGATTATGTTAACCCAACTCTAAGGGAGCAGGATACAGATACGTCTGATGGTGAAGTTTTTGAACTGGCTATTAGTCCGTATTTTATAAATGCTGGTACTGGTTACAGGCATAATGGTCACGGTATGTTTACGCCAGATGCAGATAATGAGATGGTGGTAGAGCTAGATGTGCCTGCAGGTGTAACGCTAGATGTATCTGCAGATCCAGCTTTGTTTAGTCAGCCAGGGGGTCCAGGGACGCCGGTTTTCTATTCAACTACAGACCTTATAAACGGTTATAGTAACCGTAATGGAGGAGATGACGATAGATTTGTGCGTTTTCCTTTAGTAGCTACTTGTGCAACACCAAATCCAATAGTAGTACCATATAAGACAACGTATAACTGGTATGATACTAATGGAGATATTTGTAAGACTAATGATATTCATTGTGATACATTTCTTCCAGTGTTACTTCACGGTTGTGAGCCTTGTCAAGGTCCTAATATAACGGCTTTTGATTCTTTTAGAATCACTCCTGGATATACTGACAATACAATGACCACGCTGGTTACACTTGATCCAGCTATTCACGAGCTAGATCAATACCTAGCAGGTGATGATATGCGTGTACAGGCAGAAGGCTTTATGAATAGCTCAAATAATGCTGCTGAAACGAATCCTTTGATTGGAGATAATCTTCATTTTAGACAAAAATATGATCTGCCAGCGGCAGCGTCTTTAGGTCAAGAGACAATTAGCTTTTTAGAGGGGGAGGTGTATTTTATAGATGCGTCTACAGGTTTAACAACTCCAGTAACAGCATTGAATCCGCCAGTGATTATTCCAGATCCAAGTGGAAGTAACGATTTTATTGCAGATTTTGATTTTTCTGATGCAATAGCAACTTTAGATTCGGGTACAGTAGATAATGGAGATGAGTTCTTTATTCAGATAGATTGGCACTTTAAGTTGGATACCTATTATCCTCAAAATTTTAATGTGATGGGCTTTAGGGGTCGTTTCTTCACAATAGAGCCTGGTCATTCTAATGCAAATGCTGCAGATGAGGTGAGTTGTGACGACTGGGGTGATTCTGTTGAGTTTACCAGACCATTAATTATTACTGGAGGTGCAAATCAAGCTTTTTCTGATTGTACAGAGTTAGGGGCTATAGATTATAACAACTACATACGAGCTTCTATAGGCCACCTCCATCCGGGTGAATTTAGACCAATTACTGCTATTAAGCAGATTGACTATGTAGTGCCAGATGGTCTTAGAGTTGTAGATGCGAGTCAGCAAACTACAGAGGGGACCTTTAGAGCTAGTAATGGAGATTTAGATCTTGTTCAGATTGATGCGAATAATTGGAGAGCAACACCTGTGCCTGGAAGTAATTATAGGGACACAGATCAAAGAGCTCAAGCTGCATATAGAACAGTTCTTAATGTGAAGGGGAGTTGTGAGTTGTTACGAACAACTCAAATTGATGTGTTTACGACAATGGACTTGTACCCTTGGGCGCATAATGTCTATGATGATCCTGGAAAATATGGAGAGGATTTAACAAGAATACAGAATGTAGTGTTTTCAGATGACGGTGTAACAAGTAATAACTTAACTGGAGCTGCTGGAAATACATACTCTGGAGCATCCATAAGGTTAAGCTATACTTCACCAACTTATAATTTCCAGCCTCTAGCAGGATCAAATGTAGATGGTTTTGGACCAGAAGCGTTTTTTGATTTACAGATAGTTAATACATCGAGTAATGCTATTCCTTATCACTGGGTAAGAGTACCTGCTCAAGGTGTTGTTGTGACAAATGCAAATATTGATGTTGCTTCAGACGGTTCTGGAGGTGGTACACCTGTTGATCCTGCAACTGAGATATTTACAGATGCAGACGGTAATAGCTATGTTCAGGTAGGAGCTGTTGCTGCTGGAGGAACAAAAAATATTAGAATAGCTGCTACTTATAACTTTTGCGAGCAAAGGCCAATAGATTTTGAGCTTGGTTATGACTGTGATGCATATCCGGTTGACTATGCTGCAACAACAGATTTTTGTTATAAGGAAGTTGCGACAATTGCACTAATACCTTCAGGAGCATTAGTACAACAAACTTTACTTGCGCAACCAACTACTACAGTTGATAACTGTACTCCATTTATAATAGAAAATGAATTTAATGCAGGTTTAAAAGGTACAGTTGTTGATGCTGTTTCTACATTAGAGCCTTTTGGAGGAACGTCTGCACTTGATATTGTATTGATAGAATCTGAATACCCAAAAGGTTCAAATGACTGGGTAGATATTACATCAACAGTTGTTGATTTAGGTACGGGTTATGAAATTCCACTTACACATCCAGATATGGATCAGTATGGTGGAGTTCCAGGTACAGGAGCTGTAGGTGTGAGTGTTGATGAACGTAAAATCATAATTCGCTATACATTACAAACTACTTGTGATTATCAATCAAATGCACCATTGAACTTCAAGGTTAATGGAAATGCACCTTGTGGTGACCCTGCTATTGGAGATAACTCAAGAGTTCTTTCTAATGGAATCGTTATAGATGGTCTATCTGCGCCTTATGAGGTGTTTCCAGAGCTGTCTGTTCCAGATCCAATAGATGGATGTGGTGGTAATTTTACAATAGTTAATAAATCTACTGTAAAAGATATAGTTGGTAATCCGGCTGCTATAACAGGTACGCAAGATTTTGCTAGTGTTGAAATACCAGTAGGGCTTGAGTATGTTCCAGGTACACTTGCAAATACTGGTGGTGGTACTGATGATATGACTATCGTTAGTGAAATGCCTAATGAGCTTATAGTACAATATCCTCCCGGTATGGTAGATGATGATACATTAGAATTTTCTTTTGATGTAACACCTATTAATGGTATATGTTCAGATGCTGCTTCTGTATCTGTAAGTAACTACATAGAAACAGCAGGAACGACTTGTTCAACAGGTGCGGGAGCTTCTTGTACAGAAGCAATTATTCAAACAGGAAGTAGACAAGATGATATAGAAATTCGTAAGCCAACTCCTGCAGCCTTAACCGCTTCAGAAGCTACACTTTCGGAAACGGTTTCTACTTTTGGATATTCGTTAGCAACCCTAACAATAGAGAATTCAGGAGAGCTAGATATGCCTGCTGGCGCTGAGTTTGATTTCTATTGTGCTGATGCAATGGGACAGCCTATGGGAGCGAGCATATTTACGGGCAACCTAGTTGGAGGAATTCCAGCTGGAGGGTCATTAACAGAGTCAATTGAATTTAATGGTACAGAAGCTTGTTCAGAGACAACAGGTTTAGTTTTTGTAATGGAGCCTAGCGATGCAAATTGTATGTGTGCGCCTACTCAAATACCTATGAGCTTGGTAAGAGCTTCAATACAAGCTATGCCAGATGATTTCATAACTGGAATTAATCAATCTATTGTTGAGAACTTATTTGAGGTAAATGACGCATTTGGGGATGATCACGATGATGAGGATATATTAGGACAAGGGAATACGGTAGTTTCTAGCTACACACAACCTGCAAATGGTACAGTCTTCGTAGATCCAGATGGTACAATGACATTTATACCAGAAGCTGGATGGTCAGGAGAGACAACATTTGAGTATACTATAACAGACGAAGCTGGAAATACAAGCACAACAACGGTTACAATACGTATTCCTGATGGACCTATAGTTGAGGATGATGAAGATTTACTTAATGCCGCTGGACCTGTAACTATGGATACGCCTATTGGTGATAACGATACAGCAAACACATTAGCAGACCCGTCTAACGCGATTGATCCGTCTACAGTAAACTTTGTAGATCCAAACGCGACAGATTCTAATGGTGATGGATTTAACGATACTTTGGTTGTTCCTGGAGAGGGAACTTGGACTGTAGACCCTGCTGGAAACGTAACATTTGTTCCGCAAGCAGGATTTACGGCAGACCCTACACCTATTAACTATGAAGTAAATGATTTAGGAGGGTTGACATCTATGAATGAGGGTACACTTACAATCACTTACGTGAAAATACCTCCGGTACCACAAGATGATTTTGATTTAGATAATGTGGCAGGTTCAACAGTGACTGTTGATGTTTTTGCAAACAATCAAGATCCGAGTAACCCTAATCCACTTGTTGATTCTGATACAGATGGAACTGTAGATGTAACTAGTGTAAGTTTAGTAATACCACCTGGAGCTACAGGAATCAATGTGGTTGATGGAAATGTAACTGGATTTAATGTGCCAGGAGAAGGAACGTGGAGTGTAAATCCATTTACAGGAGCAACATCGTTTATTCCGCTTCCAGACTTTACAGGAAACCCGACACCAGTTGCTTATACGATAAAAGACAACGACGGAAATATTAATGCACCAGCAGATAATGCACTTATAACAATTACATATACTTGTGATTTGCCAGCACCTACATCTCCAGATGCAACGCCAGTGTCTTGTGTGTCAGATGCTAATACAATCGGTGATTTAGTAGTAGATAATACACCTATGGGATCGACTGTGGTGTGGTATGATGCTGCTGGTAATGTATTGTCAAGTACTACTCCTTTAACTGATGGAGTAAGTTATTTTGCAGGTTTTGCAGAAGATGCACCTTCTACTTGTATATCTGATGTTTCAGATAGATTAGAATTTGTTGTGACTATAAATCCAGAACCAGAAGATCCTAACGGAGATACACTACAAGAGTTCTGTGAGTCGGAAATGGCTACGGCAACGTTAGCAGACTTAGAGGTGACAACAGATGGACAGACACTAACCTTGAATTATTATGATACGTTAGCAGATTATGAAGCTGAACCTAAAGTTTCTATTCCAGCGACAACATTATTAACAGATTTGACAGATAGTTTGGTTGTAATTAGTCAAACTAATGCTGCAGGGTGTGAGAGCTTAGATTTATTAACAGTAGAAGTGGAGTTTGTGCCTCAAGCAAATCCTGGTGTTAGTGGAGTAGTTACTGCAACTTGTGACACAGTAGATTTATTTGCTGCTCTTGGAACCGCAGATGCTGGTGGTACTTGGAGTCCAAATCTACTTGATGGAATGTTTGATCCTGCAGTAAATGCAGCAGGAGTTTATACATATACAATTAGTCAAGAGTTGCCTTGTGAAGATGTAACGGCAACAATAACCGTTACTAATGATTGGCCTACTTCAGATTGTGATGGAGATGGCGTAACCAATGCAGATGAAATTGCCGATGGTACAGATCCATTAGATAGCTGTGATCTTGACTTTACGAGTCAAACTGTAGTGGCCGATGCTGCTTGGTTAGCTGGTGATTGTGATGGTGACGGAGTAACAAATGAGCAAGAAGTATTAGACGGTACAGATCCAACAGATGGTTGTGATTTCTTAACAGCTAGTATTACAGAGACAGCAAGTGCTGCTTGGAATGCTCTTGATTGTGATAATGA
>NZ_CANMDS010000001.1 GCF_947496725.1 uncultured Dokdonia sp. | reverse complement strand
CGTGGGAGAGTAGGTCGCCGCCTTTTTAAGCTCCAATACAGAAATGTGTTGGAGCTTTTTTTATACAAGAAAGTCAAGGAAGTTACGCCAATATATAGATAAGTATTATCTAGAATTACACTATAGTTAAGCTATAATTGTCTATTATCTGAGTAATGTTGGAACGGCCTTATTATCTATTCCTTCTTTACGGTTATAAAATACAGATGTCTTTGTGTCTGAACGATAATGTTTACGTTCTGATTTAAGTACTTCTATGGTTAAAAAGTTAAACTCTTCAACCACATTACCAATTAATCTGTAGACTCCTTTACCTTCAAGTGGATACTTCTTTAGTGTAGGAGGGAAATGTACGGTGTCTAACCAGTTGCCTTTTCTATCTAAAAAAGTGCCAAAACACATATGTTTTCCATTTGTGGTTCTTGTAGTTTTTGCGGTTACTAAATAGCCAAAAATTTCAATTCTTTTATTTATGTATTGCTTTAAGTCTGCAGCTAAGAGTGTATTTGTAGTTGGTTTTTTTAGTAATATAAATGGATCATACAAGGAAAAGCTTAGGATCTCTAATTGATCCATTGCTTTTTCGAAATTGGGTATATAGAATTCTGGTAGCTTAAAGCTGTTAATAGATACTTTAAATAGCTCTTTTTGATTCTTTACCTTAGGTGCGGAGTTATTTTTATAGTGGGCTTCCCACAATAATTGTCGTTGATTTATATTTAATGATCTAAATGCTTCAATCCTGATTAACAGATCAAGTTGTTCTAAACTCATAGGTGCTCGGTCTATAAAATTATGAAGCGATGAGAATAGTCCATTATTTCTCTCGTTTATGATGGCGACGATATTTTTCTTTTCGAAGCTCTGTAAGTGCTGAAAGCCTAGATAGATATTATTACCCTTTATAATTGTTTTAATTTGACTTTTGTTTATACAAGGTGGGTGGATTATAGCTCCCTTTTTTTTGGCTTCTTGCAAATAGGTTTCAGTTCTATAAAAGCCTCCTCCATTATTTACTGTTGCAACCATATACTCTAATGGGAAATAACATTTGAGATATAAACTCTGGTATGACTCGACAGCGTATGAGGCTGAGTGCCCTTTCGCGAAAGCGTAACCAGCAAAACTCTCAATCTGTCGCCATACTTCATTTATTACTTCAATTTTTTCACCTCTTGCAAGACAATTTGCTTCAAACTTTTCTTTTACCATTAAAAATTCTTGTCTAGATCTATACTTACCACTCATACCTCTTCTTAATACATCTGCTTCTCCTAGATCTAAACCTGCGTAGTGGTGTGCAACTTTTATTACATCTTCTTGGTAAACCATCACGCCATAGGTGTCTGGCATAATATCTAGTAATACGGGGTGCCCTTTTTGCTTTGCGCGTTCTGGATCTTTATGGCGGAGGATGTACTCGCGCATCATACCACTCTTAGACACTCCGGGTCTTATAATAGAACTCGCTGCTACGAGAGTAAGGTAATTATCTACAGAGAGCTTACGTAGTAGCATACGCATTGCGGGTGACTCTACATAAAAGCAGCCTATACAGTCTGCATTTGAAATCATTTGATTGATTTTTTGGTCTGTAAAGAACTGTCGAGCGTTATGAATATCTGGTAGGGTGATTCCAGGATTGTTATCCTTAATAATTGCTATGGCATCTTTTATTTTACCGAGACCGCGCTGACCCAAAATATCAAATTTGTACAAGCCTACATCTTCTGCAATGTGCATATCAAATTGTACAGTGGGAAAACCTTTAGGAGGAAGGTTTGTTGCAGAGAAGTAATGCGTGGGATACTGTGAGATTAAAATTCCTGCTGCGTGAATACTTGTGTAATTAGGTTTACCGTGCAGTATTTGAGCGTACTTTATAATAGTTTTTTTTATGTTGTCTAGGTGACTACTGTTATAAAGTCCTTTACTTAATTTATCTATCTCAAATTTGGGCAGACCAAAGACTTTACCCAGCTCTCTAACAGCGCCACTATGCTTAAAGGTAACGTAAGAGCCTAGTAGTGCTACTTGTGATTTTGAGCCAAACTCTTCAAAAATATATCTCGTCACATCCTCACGATCCCAGGTAGAAAAGTCTATGTCAAAATCTGGTGGTGTGGCGCGATAGAGATTCATAAATCGCTCAAAATATAAATCTAGCTCAATGGGGTCTACATCTGTGATGCGCAATAGGTAAGCCACAATACTATTTGCCCCACTACCTCGACCTACATAAAAGTAGTCCCTACTGCGAGCATACTCAATAATTTTCCAGTTTATGAGAAAGAAGGCTACATACTTTTGCTGCCTTATAAGGGAAAGTTCTTTTACTAGTCTCCGTTTTACTGCATATGTAATATTATCGTTATATCGCTCTGGTAATCCTTTTTTACAAAGCGCTACAAGCTTGTTATAATCTTTCTCTTCACTACCTAAAAGCGTGATTAAATTTTGAGAGGGTTTTCCTTTTTTAAAATTAAAATATATGCTGCAACTTTTAAGTATATGCTCTGCATTAGATAGTAGGTGAGGGTATTGAGAGAACTGTAGTCGTAAATCTTTAGCTTCTATAAACGTATGCTCTGGATGCCCTTCCTCTTTTTTAGGCAGCATACTCAAAAGCATATTCTTATCTATAGCACGTAGTAATCTGTGTGTGTTAAAATCTCGCTTATGGCGAAAGCTTACCGTATGTAGCATTACAAGTTTATGGGTAAGCTTGCTAAGTGGTGAGAAACGAAGCTTGTTAAGGTTTTTGTGGGTAATACCTATATACTCATTATCACTAAAAGTTGTTTTTTCTAGTTCTAGAACATTTTCAAATGGATATACAGTGATCACGTCTTTAAAAGTGGGACTATGGTCTGGAAAGTTAGTTTTGTGATGAAGATGGTGAGATAGAAAGTTGTTAATTTCTAAAAAGCCATTATTGTTTTTTGCTAGGGTGATATAACACTGGTGGTTACCATTTCTAAAATCTACTCCCACTATAGGTTTAATTCCTTTTTCTTGTGCGTTTTTTATAAAGCTTAGACACCCAGAGGTGTTATTAATATCTGTGAGGGCAAAGTAAGCTAAACCTCGCTTTGCAGCAAGATCTATAAGCTCTACCTCTGAGATAGTGCCATAACGCAAGCTGTAGTATGAGTGATTATTAAGATACATTTTAAGTGGGGATTAAAAATTACTGGTGTCTGTGAGCGAGAAGAATAGGTGGTTGCCCACTAAAGGGGTTGCCTTGATTACCTATAGTTCTGGAGCCATCTCCTATAGTATTTGCACGTCTTACCGTGTGGTCTCCATATTTATCCCTCAGGGCATCCATAGCTTTGTAAAGATTTACCGTCTTGTTTGTGTTTTCAAAAAGGTCTATTTGGTAATGACCCTCTGTAAGTCCAGAAAATCGTACACCTACAAGACGTATGAGCATCCGTCTGTTATAGAGTTTATTAAAAAGCTCCATAGCTTTTGGGATTAAAATATGATCTGCAGCGGTATAGGGAATGCGTATTTGTTTTGAGTAGGTTTGAAAATCTGAGTACCTCACTTTTACAGTCACCACAGAGGTTAATTTATTACCGCGTCTAAGCTGGAAAGCAAGATTCTCTGCCATTGCACTTATGGTGGTATGTAGCTTTGTTACATCTGTAGTGTCTTGCCCATAGGTACGCTCACTAGATATAGACTTACGCTCGTGATATGCTATTATAGGGCTGTTATCTATACCGTTACATCGCTCCCATATAATACGTCCGTTTTTACCGAAAACGGCTGTCATCATTTCTACAGGCATTTGTTGCACAAGATCTACCGTGCGTACTCCTAGATTACAAAACTGAATAAAGGTTTTCTGACCTACAGAGGGAATCTTTTTTATAGATAAAGGAGCGAGAAATGTTTTTTCATAACCAGGGTCTACCTTAATCTCATTATTAGGTTTTGCCTCACCAGTTGCTACTTTTGAGACCGTTTTATTAGGAGACATTCCAAAAGATATGGGCAAGCCTGTTTCTCTCATCACACGCTGTCTCAACTCTTTTGAGTATTTGTAAGCGTTATGAAATCTATCCATACCCGTGAGATCTCCATAAAACTCATCTACACTTGCTTTTTCTAACACAGGGAGCTCTTCTTGTAAAATCTCTGTTACCTCCTTAGACATTTTTGAGTACGTGCCACCATTACCTCTTATGTAAATACCGTTAGGGCACAACTGCTTTGCAGCTTTTATAGGCATCGCGCTATGCACACCATAAGAGCGAGCCTCATAGCTTGCAGCACTTACCACACCACGATCACCTGTACCGCCTACTATTACAGGCTTACCCATAAGTCTACTATCTAGCCTGCGCTCACAAGACACAAAAAAAGTGTCTAGGTCAAAATGTATTATTGTGCGTTGCATAATTTAGAATTTATCCAAAATTATGGAAATATTCCTAATTTTAGTATTGAGAACAATTTTTAAGTTATCAACAGCCTTTAGATTTTTGACTTTTCTCTTAACACTATCTGTTTACACTTGTCTTTAATTTTTAGCTATCTTGAATACTCAAATTTTAATCTATTTTTTGATGAAAATCACGCGTCTTTTAGCTCTAAGTTTTTTAGTAATAAGTGCCCTTTCTTGTAAAGAAGAGGGTGGGGGTGATACCGCTTTCGCGAAAGCGGAAAACTCACAATTTGAAGTTCCTTTTGAGAAGTTTACTTTAGATAATGGTCTTACTGTTATACTTCATCAAGATACATCAGACCCTGTGGTGGCAGTTGCACTTACGGCACACGTAGGTTCTGCCAGAGAGATAGAAGGGCGTACGGGATTTGCTCATTTATTTGAACACTTATTATTTTTAGAATCTGAAAACTTAGGTAAAGGTGGGCTAGATGCTATGAGTGCTCGCATAGGTGGTTCTGGTGCAAATGGATCTACAAGTCGTGATCGTACAAACTACTTTCAGACAGTACCAAAAGATGCTTTAGAAAAAATGATTTGGGCAGAGGCAGATAAGCTTGGGTACTTCATAAATACGGTGACAGATCCAGTACTGGCAAAAGAAAAGCAAGTAGTAAAAAATGAAAAAAGACAGTCTGTAGATAATAGACCTTATGGTCACGCTCGCTACGTGGTAGGGAAAAATTTATACCCAGAAAGTCACCCTTATAATTGGCAAGTAATAGGCTCGCTAGAAGACCTGCAGAATGCTACGTTACAAGATGTAAAAGATTTTTATAATCGCTGGTATACTCCTAATAATACAACGCTCACTATTGCTGGAGATTTTGATATCGCTCAGACTAAGGAGTGGGTAGAAAAGTATTTTGGAGAAATCCCTAGAGGTGAAGAAATCCCAACTATGGAGAAGCAACCTGTACAGGTTGAGACAACAAAGCGATTATATTATGAAGATAATTTTGCTCGCCTACCACAACTTACAATGACCTGGCCTACGGTGCCAAATTATGATAAAGACTCTTATGCACTAGACGTACTATCTGCATATCTAGCAGATGGTAAAAATGCTCCTTTTAATAAAATTCTTATAGACAACAAGCAGCTTACTGCTGGAGTACAAATGTATAATTATGGGTCTGAGCTTGCTGGTGAGTTTGCGTTAAGTGTAAATGCATATCCAGGTAAAGATCTAGATGATGTACTTGTGGGAGTTAATGAAGCTTTTACAAAATTTGAACTAGAGGGAATCTCACAAAAAGATCTTGATCGTATTAAAGCTGGTCAAGAAACTCAGTTTTATAATGGTCTGTCTAGTGTGCTAGGTAAAGGATTTCAGCTAGCGCAGTATGAAATTTTTGCTGGTGACCCTGGTTATATTTCAGAAGATGTAAAACGTATACTCGCAGTAACAAAAGAAGATGTACAACGCGTGTATGATACCTACATAAAAGGTAAAAACTATATTGCTACTAGTTTTGTGCCTAAAGGACAAACAGCTCTTGTGCTAGAAGATTCTCAACTTGCACAAGTAGTAGAAGAAAAAATAGTAGAGGGCGCAGAGGAGTCTTTTGACGCTAGTATAGCAGCAGAGTATGAGCGTACGCCGTCGTCTTTTGATAGATCTAAGGAGCCACCATATGGTGACGCGCCACAAATAAATGCTCCTACTGTGTGGGAAGAAACGCTCTCTTCTGGACTTGAAGTGTATGGTATAGAAAATAGCGAGGTGCCGCTAGTACAATTTCAAATGAATATACGTGGTGGTTTACTGCTTGAGGATATCAAAAAAGTAGGAGTTTCAAACTTACTTGCAGATTTACTTATGAAAGGTACTGCGACAAAAACAACTGCCCAACTAGAAAATGAAATAGAAAGTCTAGGTGCAAGTATTTATACCTATGCAGATAAAGAAAATGTATACATAGGAGGTAATACCCTTGCCAAAAATTATGACAAAACCATAGCGCTTGTACAAGAGATTTTACTTGAGCCTAGGTGGGATGAGACAGAGTTTGACCTTTTAAAACAAAGTACCCTGAGCCGTCTTGAGCAACAACAGGCAAACCCAAATAGTATAGCTGCTATTGAGTTTGATAAGTTAATCTATGGAGAAAACAGCTTACTTGCACAAAACACGCTAGGTACACCAGCCTCTGTAAAGTCTATAACCCTAGAAGATCTTAAAGCGTTTTATACAAATAATCTTTCTCCTAGTGTAGCAAAGCTACAAGTAGTAGGAGCCATAGATGAGCGTGTTGCTACAAGTGCTCTAGCAGGACTTAATGATAACTGGAAGTCTAAAGAAGTGGTGATACCTACACCAGTAGTTCCTCAGGCTCCAGAGCAGTCTAATGTATACTTTTATGATGTGCCAGATGCAAAGCAATCTGTACTGAGATTTGGGTATCCAGCAATGGCAGAGACAAATCCAAATTTTTATCCAGCTCAAATGATGAACTACCGTCTAGGTGGTGGAGGCTTTGCCTCACAGCTCACTCAAGAGCTTAGAGAAGGAAAAGGTTATACTTATGGTATTAGATCTCGTTTTTCTGGTTCTACATTGCCAGGTGCTTTCTCAATCTCAAGTGGTGTTCGATCTAATGTAACCTATGAGTCTACAGCGCTCGTAAAGGATATCTTAAAAAACTACGGAAAGAATTTTACAGAAGATGATCTAGATGTATCTAAAAGTTTCTTGCTTAAAAGCCAGGCGCGTGCTTTTGAAACTATAGGAGCAAAACTTAATATGCTAGATGATATAGCAAACCTAGGCATCTCTCCAGATTATGTAAAAGAGCGCCAGTCTATAGTTGAAAATATGACAGTAGCCGAAATTAAAAAACTATCTGCGCAGTACCTTAATCCAGATAAAATGATTTACCTCGTAGTAGGAGATAAGAAAACACAAATGGATAAACTCGAGCAACTAGGTTATGGCACACCTATATTGCTCAATGAGAAAAAACAAACGGTAAAGGATTAAAAATCTATATATTTTAAAAACAAAAGCGGATTCTTTAATTAGGGTTCGCTTTTTTTTACGCTTTCGCGAAAGCGTACTACTATCCCTTTCTTTTTATCCACACATTCCAGAGCATTCCAAGTACCAGTAAAGTCATACCAAGCACCGGAAGACCGGCATACGTCTCTCCAAAAAGGAAGTAGCCAAAGATTAAAGCATACACAAGCTCCATATATTTTATAGGAGCCACAGTTGCCGTGTCTGCCAGTTGGAAAGAGCGAGTGAGAAAGATTTGTCCAAAAAGTCCAAAAACACCTATGCCACACACATACCACCACTCTACACCCACGGGCATACGCCAGTGTTGTATAAAAAATAAACTCCCTACTATAGAAAAGACCATAAAGTAATTAATAATAGTAAGATAGTGCTCGCGAGAGCCTAGATAGCGCACTATAGTAAACACACCACCTACTAGAATAGAAGAAATAATAACCAGAACAAAACTTAGTGTATCTATTCTAAAATCAACCCCTTTGAGGATAAATGCACCTACCACAGAGAGTGTAAGCGCTGCCCATTGCCAGGTTTTAACTTTCTCTTTAAGAAATAGTAATGCAAATATGGCGCTAAAAATAGGTGCTGTATAACGCAGTGCTACGGCAGATCCTAGCGGTATGCGTTGTATAACCACAAAGTATAAGGCAAGCGAAGCAAAGCTTAAAAAACCTCTTGCACTTAGCCATAGTTTATTACTTCCCAGTATAGGTACCTTCTTAATAATCATATATGGAAATATGAAAATAAATGTCCCTACACATCTAAAAAAGACAACCTGCAAAGGATGAAAATCTTCAAGATATTTTGCCAGTAAATTCATCCACGAAAAAGCGAATGCGGCAATAAGCATATAAATTACTCCTCTTAGCAAGTCTTAAATTTTGGCGCAAAGGTATCTGATATTAAGTTTAAAATTGTGAATTATATAAGTTTATTGTAACTACCCATTAACACAGCCCGAGACACTTAAGCCGTAATTTTATACTCTAACCAATAAACAATCATTATTATGAAAAAAGTATTTATAATTTTAGCACTAGTAGGTTTTACATTCTCAACAGTATCTTGTAGAGAGACAACTCAAGATAAAATAGAAAACTCTGCAGATGCAGTAGGAGAAGACATCGAAAACGGTCTTGAAGAAGCTGGTGACGCAATAGAAAATGCTGGACAAGAAATTGAAGAGGAAATAGAAGGAACAGATGATTATAATGGCGATGATGACAATAACTAGTCTCATCTAGCATATAAAAAAAGCGAGCAGTGATGCTCGCTTTTTTTATATATTAAAGTTACGCTTTCGCGAAAGCGGAATAACCTACCACTCATTTACTCGATTACCATCTAGCTTTACAAAGATGAATAATAGTATCGTAAAGCCCCAAAGCCCAGAACCTCCATAACTAAAGAAGGGTAGTGGTATCCCCACAGTAGGAAGTAAACCTACCACCATACCTATATTTACTACAAAGTGTATAAATAATATACCCGCAACACTATATCCATATATACGAGAGAAGTCATTTTTTTGTTTTTCTGAAAGTTGAATTATCCTTAAGATAAGGAGGATAAAAAGCCCGATAACTAGTGTACTCCCCAAGAAGCCCCACTCTTCACCTACGGTAGAAAATATGTAGTCTGTGTGTTGCTCTGGTACAAACTTTCCTTTAGTCTGCGTGCCTTCTAAAAAACCACGGCCAAACCAGCCTCCGTTTCCTATAGCAATCTCACTTTGTTGTGTGTTATACCCTATACTTTTTGCATCTACTTCTTTACCTAGTACGATGTTAAAACGATCTCTATGTCGTTGCTCAAAGATGTTTTCAAAAATGTAGTTTACAGAAAAAGCAAAGAGGCAGGCCACAAAGGTAATGCCTATATAAAGACGTTTTGACGGACGTCGTTTTCTATTTCTATAAAACAGAAAAGCAGCAATAAGTATTACGGCAAGTGCTACATATAAAGGTCCTATTAATAAGGTGAGGACAAATAGGGTTATGGATGATGCCCCAAGTATAAGATAACTCGCTGCAAGGCCTTCTCTGTACAAAGGGAATATAAACGCCGCATACACAAGTGCACTACCAGGGTCTGGTTGCGGGATAATTATCAAAGCTGGAAGCGCTATAATTGCTAGTGCTCTTACTTGATCACGTATGGTTTTTATATTAGTTTGTATATCACTTAGGTATTTTGCAAGGGCTAGTGCGGTTGCGGCTTTTGCAAACTCACTAGGTTGTAAACTCATAAAACCAAGGTTGTACCAACTGGTCGCCCCAGAAATAGTTTTTCCAAAAATAAATAGAAGTAATAATGAGAGCAGGGAGGCGATATAAATAACACTTGAGAATCGCTCAAAAAACTTAGCCTCTAGAAAGAGTATAAATGAGATGATAAAAAAGCCTAGAAGTATCCAGAGTAACTGCTTGCTATGCAGGTTATCCATACTAAAAAAGCTGTCTGCCGTAGCATCATAAGACGCCGAGTAGATGTTTATCCAGCCTATACTTATTAAAGCGAGATAAAGCACAATGAGCACCCAGTCAAAACTGCCTACGTTACGAGAAAATTTACCCATTAATAATTAATTCTAAACGGTTCTCCACTTAATGGTTTTGCATATTCTTCTTCTAGAGAGTGGGTGAGTATCCAGTTTTCTAAGTCTTTGCGAGTCACTTCTCTATTAATGTATTTTTCAATCATAAGTGATGCGATACGTCCTCCGTACCTAAAGCCCCAATATCCATTTTCTACAAAAATAGCGATGGCTATTTTGGGGTTTTCTCTAGGAGCAAATGCTACAAACGTAGAGTGGTCTGTAAGTTGTACCTTTTCTCCATCTATGCGAGCAAAATTTTCTGCAGTCCCTGTTTTACCAGATATTTCTATCCCTGGTACTTTTAAACTAGCAGCTGTTCCGTAATTATAAACATCATTAAGACCTTGTATAATGGGCTCATAATGCTCTGGCTCTATAGTAGTGTATTTTTTTGTAGCAAAGTCTTGTGGGATAGTATCTGTACCTTCAATTTTTTTGAGAATATGAGGTTTGTAATACCAGCCTCTATTTGCTATAGTAGCTGTAAAGTGTGCCATTTGTACAGGTGTCATAAGTACCTCACCTTGACCAATAGAGTTTGATAGTGTTGCTGCTGCACCCCATCTTCTTTTAGGGTAATTATAGGTTCTATTATACATCTTTGCAGTAGGTATGAGCCCACGTTTACCTATAGGCAAATCATAACCCATAAAATCCCCTAGTCCAAAACTTTTGAGGTGGTTTTCCCAGACTGTTATACCTTCTTGTGGTGTGTTGTATTTATTTATACTGTTAAGATATGCTGTACCAAAATACGCATTGCACGAGTATGCAATACCATCTATCATACTCACAGGGCTACGGTGATGGTGGCATCCAAAGTTTCTGTTTCTACCATAACGCATACCGCCGTGGCAATATACCTTTTCGTCTATATCCATAGCATCTTCTTGAAGAGCTATAAGTCCAGTGAGTGCTTTAAAAGGAGATCCAGGAGCATATTCTCCTAAAAGTGCTCTGTCATAAAGTGGCTTTGCGATAGAGTCTTGATCTAGTAATGAATAATTTTTAGAACGTTCACGTCCTACCATAAGTGCAGGGTCATAGTTAGGCGCAGTGATAAGGGCAAGTATTTCACCTGTGGCTGGCTCAATAGCGACTATCCCACCTCGCTTACCTTTCATAAGTTCTTGACCATACTTTTGTAGCTCTGCGTCTATAGTGAGGTGTATGTTTTTTCCCTCTACAGGCTCTTTGTCAAGTGCGCCTTCTTTGTAAGGGCCTATTACTCGATTAAAACGGTCTTTCTGTAGGTACTTAATACCTTTCTCTCCTCGTAAAATATCTTCATACTGCTGCTCAACTCCTTGCCTACCTATAAGATCACCTCCGGTGTAATAGGGGTTTTTATCTATAATGCCTTGATGAACTTCTTGTATGTAGCCTAAAAAGTTTGCTCCAAAATCTACTTGATAATCTCTAAGCGATCTCTTTTGTATAAAGAAGCCTTCATACTTACGCATTTGCTCACCTAAGTAAGCAAATTCACCTTGAGACATTGTAGGTACAATTACAGAGGGGTGTCTAGGAGAATATTTACGTGCTTTGTCTAACTGCTTTACAAGCTTTTCTTTTGTGATATTAAGCAGCTTACAAAGCTGTAAGGTGTCAAAAGGTTTTACCTCACGTGGTATCGCCATAAGATCGTAAGAAGGCTGGTTAGATACTAATAACTTGCCATTACGGTCATAAATACGACCTCGTTGTGGGATTTCATACTGCTTCTTTATAGCATTACTCTCAGACAATACGGCTGCAGAAGTATCATAAACTTGCAGGTAAAAGAGTCTGGATACAAATAGAATACCAGTCGTTAATACAATAAAAAGTAATAAGGCTTTTCTCATTCAATACGTCGGCTGAAAAGGATGTTAAATACAATACAAAGTATGATTGTAAAGATACTAGTGACTAACGTTTTGTTTAAGGTGTAGAGTATGTTACTTATGTTAAAAACCTCAAGTAAAAATAAAACAAGATGATGCGTAAAAACCAATATGGATATATAGACAAAACGGCCGTATAAACTCACCTTAGATAGTTTAATCGCATTGTATTCATAACTCACCCCAAAAGCAAATCGTAATGTGAGAGGTCTTAAATATGCAAGAAATAAACAAGCCGCAGCGTGTATACCACCACTGTTACCAAACATATCCATAGTGAGACCTGTTAAAAATGCTATAAATATGTATAGAGACCTATTTGCAGTAAACGGGAATACTAAAAGAAACAACACATATGGATACGGATTAATGTAACCTAAAAAGTTTATGTGATTAAACAAGTAGATTTGCACAAACATAAGCGCTACAAAGCGCACAATATTTTTGAGAACATTATTCTTCATAGTTCTCGTTTTCTAATTGCTCAATCTCTACTCTTGCCTTGTTTTCTATAACATATACGTGACCTAGGCTGGTCATATCATTCATAAGCCTTACAGATAGTGTGTAAAAGTTTTTACTACTATCTAGCGTGTAATCTTGTACCACACCTACAGGTATCCCTTTCGGGAAAATTGCCGATTTTCCACTCGTCTCAATCGTATCTCCTTTTGTAACAGGTGCCTGTTGTTGCATATCTATTACTTGAACGACATTAGGACTTTTACCGTCCCATTGTAGTGTCCCAAAATGTTCAGAGCCTTTTAATTTTACTTGTGTAGTAAAGTTGGAATTAAGTATAGACAGAACTGTACTATAACTTGATGATGTATTATCTATTATGCCTACAATACCTTGGCTCGTAATCACACCTTGATCTTTTTTGATATTACTAGCCCCCCCTCCTTTTAAGGTGATAAAGTTGTCAGTCTTTGCGTAGTTGTTATTTATAACTTTAGCTGGGTTGTAAGCATATTGCACTGTGCTATCTGCCGGGATAGGAGAATTTGCTGCTGTAAGGGGTTCTATAGATTCATCACCAGTTTTTGTGGCGCTCACTATAGTTCTTAAACGTGCATTTTCTTCTAATAACTGCTGGTTGTAGGTTTTGAGATTAAAATAATCTTGCACACTACTTACAGAGCCATATATTCCTCCCGTAAACCAGTTTGCAGAGTTTACAAACTTGCTACGATGATACGAGTGTGACTGTATGGTAAATACAAGAGACAGCATTAGTAAAAAAGCAAACAGCAGGAAATTTTTATTCCTGATCAAAAAATTGATAATCTGTTGCATACCTTAAGAGATTTCTATTTTATGAGAACGCTCTTATACTTAGCTAGATTTTTCAAGCATATACCGGTACCTCTTACCACAGCTCTAAGTGGATCTTCTGCAATATAAACTGGAAGGTCTGTTTTTTGAGAAAGACGCTTGTCAAGACCACGTAACATAGACCCACCACCCGCTAGGTAAATACCCGTATTATAAATATCTGCAGCGAGTTCTGGAGGTGTTTGTGATAATGTTTCCATTACAGCATCTTCTATACGAAGTATAGATTTATCTAATGCCTTTGCAATCTCTCTAAAGCTTATTTGTACCTGCTTAGGCTTACCAGTTAGTAAGTCACGACCCTGTACACTCATTTCTTCTGGCGGCACTTCAAGATCTTCGGTAGCGGCACCTATTTGTATTTTTATTTTTTCGGCACTGCGCTCTCCTACATAAAGGTTGTGCTGGGTGCGCATATAGTAGATAATATCGTTTGTAAATACATCACCTGCAATTTTTACAGACTTATCACATACAATACCTCCTAGTGCAATTACGGCAATCTCTGTCGTACCCCCACCTATATCTACAATCATATTACCCTTAGGTTGCATAATATCTACACCTATACCTATAGCGGCTGCCATAGGCTCGTGTATAAGATATACTTCCTTACCATTTACACGTTCTGCACTTTCCTTTACTGCTCGCATCTCTACCTCTGTAATTCCAGAAGGTATACAGATTACCATACGCAATGCAGGTGGAAATAATTTCTTTTTAAGTGCTGGTATTTCTTTGATAAACATTGCAATCATCTGCTCACTGGCATCAAAATCTGCAATTACTCCATCCTTAAGAGGGCGTATGGTTTTGATGTTTTCGTGAGTTTTACCTTGCATTTGAGCAGCTTCTTTACCTACGGCAATTATCTTTTTTGTCGTGCGGTCTCGAGCAACTATAGATGGACTATCTACTACTACTTTATCATTGTGTATAATCAACGTGTTGGCAGTACCAAGGTCAATTGCTATATTCTCAGTTAAAAAATCAAAAAATCCCATAGGGTAATCAAAGCGTTATGCGTTAGTTTTTAAGCGTGCTGCTTAAAAGTACAAATATTAGGGTTAACATCACGCTTTCGCGAAAGCGTAATACTAACCCTTTTTGTTATTAATGTTTAAAGTGACGTGTTCCCGTCATTACCATAGATACGTTGTTTTCGTTACAATAGTCTACGGTAAGTTGATCTTTTATTGATCCACCTGGTTGTATCACGGCAGTAATGCCTGCTTTATCTGCAATTTCTACACAATCTGGGAAAGGGAAAAATGCATCACTAGCCATCACAGACCCCTGAAGGTCAAAGCCAAAGGATGTTGCTTTTTCAATAGCTTGTCTTAATGCATCTACACGTGATGTTTGCCCAGTACCGCTTGCACAAAGTTGTTTATTTTTTGCAAGTACGATAGTGTTAGACTTAGTGTGTTTACAAATTTTTGATGCAAACAGTAAGTCTTCTAGTTCCTTTTCTGTAGGCTGCGTGTTTGTAGCATTAGTAAGATCTGCAGTAGTGTCTGTTTTATGATCACGTTCTTGTAAAAGTGTCCCGTTAAGACAAGTACGTACTGTCATCTCTGGTAGTACAATATTTTTTAAAGTAAGAAGGATGCGGTTTTTCTTTCCTTTAAGAATTTCTAAAGCTTCTGGTGTAAATGATGGAGCAATTACTACTTCACAAAATAATTTATGAATCTCTTGAGCGGTAAGCTCATCTATCTCACCGTTTGCAATAAGTACGCCTCCAAAAGCAGATGTAGGGTCACCAGCAAGTGCATCTACATAAGCTTGGTGCATAGTGTCACGTTGTGCAAAGCCACAAGCGTTATTATGTTTTAGTACGGCAAAGGTAGGTGCCTCTCCCTGAAATTCTGAAATAAGATTTACGGCCGCATCTACATCAAGAAGGTTGTTATATGAAAGC
This sequence comes from uncultured Dokdonia sp., assembly GCF_947496725.1. GTDB lineage: Bacteria > Bacteroidota > Bacteroidia > Flavobacteriales > Flavobacteriaceae > Dokdonia. The sequence continues at coordinate 834,965 of NZ_CANMDS010000001.1, read as the reverse complement.
TCTTTACCGTGTAGCTTGTCAAAAACTTCGTCAAAATCTCCAAAGAAGAATCCCTTTTGGTGTGGGTTTTCTCCGTAACGTAAGGTCTTACCATTATTTGCACTTAGTTTAAGTGATGGTATCTCGTGATCTGCATTAAAGTAATTAAAGATAGCAGTGTCATAGTGAGATGATACAGCAAAGCTTTTGGCAGCAAAGCGTTTTCTCTCTGCCATTGTTGTGCTACCATTACCGTTTGTGATAATATCTAATACCTCTGCATAGTCTTCCATAGAAGATACACAAAGTGTGTCTTTAAAGTTTTTTGCAGCGGCGCGTATAAGTGAGATACCGCCTATATCTATTTTTTCTATAATGTCTTGCTCTGGTGCTCCAGATGCAACTGTTTTTTCAAAAGGGTATAAATCAACAATAACTAGGTCAAGTTGTGGGATTTCATACTCTGCCATTTCTTTTACATCACCATCGTGATCCTGACGGTTAAGAATCCCTCCAAAAACCTTAGGGTGTAATGTTTTAACACGACCACCTAGTATAGATGGGTAAGAAGTCACATCTTCTACCGGTACCACAGGGATACCTAAATCTTTAATAAATTTTTCAGTCCCTCCTGTAGAATAAAGGGTTACTCCGTACTCGTGAAGTTTCTGAACGATAGGGGCAAGGCCGTCTTTGTGAAATACTGAAATAAGGGCTGCGCCTATTTTTTTTGTTGTGCTCATTGTGAGATTATTGATAGATTTTGTGTCCTCCCTCGCATATGGGATTTTGAAGTGTCAAAAATAGCAATTTCAACACTTTTTGTTAACGCTTTCTATTAACAAAATGGAACTACTTTGTAACAATTTATCTCGAGTGACGTCTTACTCGTATCTTTAGATAAAATCAATCAATGTTTACATATTTTAGAGCCTTAGGGGAGAGTTTTAGATTTGCTGTAAATGCCTTGCGCAATAATAAGACCCGTACCTTTCTTTCATTAATGGGTGTAACGGTAGGAATCTTTTCTATTATAGGGGTGCTAGCCGCTGTAGATTCACTTGAGAAAGATATAAAGGGAAGCCTGTCTTCTCTAGATTCTAACTCAATGATAATTTGTCACATTTCTTTTGGTCCTAGTGAGGTGCCACGCTGGAAAAGGGAACGCTTCCCACTTGTGACTTATGATGATTACCAAAACTTACAACGTAATCTTCCCGGTCTAGGTGCCATAAACTACTCGATGAACGTGGCTGCTCAAAAAGTAAGCTACGAAGGCACGGTTATAGAAAGTGTTAGAATAGATAATGCTACAGAAGGATTATATGATATTGAGAGGTTAGAGTTTGAGGATGGTCGTTTTTTTAATGAGCGAGAGTCTGTTAATGGTGCACCTGTTGCTGTGATAGGGTCTATATTGAGAGATAATCTTTTTGGTGTAGGAGTAAACCCAGTAGGTAAGCAAGTAAAAACATTAAGTAGAAAGTTTACGATTATAGGTGTGCTTAAGAAAGAGGGTATAAACGCCTTTGGAGATTCTAAAGACGAAAAATTAGTAGTGCCCGTAAATATCATACGTAGAATATATGGAGATAATAATAGATCTACATTTCCTACCATTACAATTATCCCAGAGGAGGGAGGTGACCCAGATGAACTTTATGCACTAACCGAACAAAAAATGAGGCAAGGTCGATCTATAAAATCTGGAGATGATAGCAACTTTTTTATCAATAGATTGAGCGGCTTTGCAGATGCGATAGACGGTATAATAAGCATACTTACATTTGTAGGGTGGGGTATAGGTGGTTTTTCACTTCTAGTGGGAGGTTTTGGTATCGCAAATATTATGTTTGTGAGTGTGAAAGAACGTACCAATCTTATAGGTATACAAAAAGCACTAGGAGCAAAGCGTAGGTTTATATTATTTCAATTTCTTTTTGAGTCTATCTTACTTTCTATTTTTGGGGGGCTAATAGGTTTAATAATGGTACAGGTAGTCGTCTGGTTGCTAGATGTTTCAAAAATAGCTGGTGATTTTGAGTTTGTGCTTTCTTTTGATAATATCTTCTTAGGTCTGTTTACGACTTTTGTTATTGGGATTATAGCTGGTATTGTACCCGCTATAGGAGCTTCAAAATTAGATCCTGTAGAGGCTATTAGAACAGGGATGTAGTATTATGTATATAAAATAATAAACCCCTTACTAATTAGATTAGTAAGGGGTTTATTGTTTTAAAGTTATAACGGTCTTATAGAAGAGCAGCAACTTTCTCGTTTACAAACTCTAGAAAATCTTCGTCTGCTTTTGTAAAAGGATCTACTTTATTTGAATCTATATCTATCTGGCCTATATTTTTTCCATCTTTAAAAAGTGGGATTACTATCTCACTCTTAACAGTGATGGAGCAGGCTATATAATTATCTTGCGCCTTAACATCTGGAACTACAAAGTTTTCATTAGACTCTGCTACTTGACCGCAAATTCCTTTCCCGAAAGGGATAACTGTATGGTCTGTAGGCTCTCCAGCAAAAGCCTCAAGGTGCAACGTGCGTGCCTCGTGATTTGCCATATAAAAACCTACCCAGTCATAGTAGTCTATATGTTCTTGTAACAGCTCACAAATTGCTGTCATTTTACCCTTTGCACTGCCTTCATTATTTGAGGCAATGCTGCTTACTTGTATTTTTAAATCTTCAAAAGCCATTTTTCTTGTATTTTAGACGTTAAAAACATCCCTTGCTCAAATTAGTCCGCAAATATAAGCCCGTCCTCCGATTTTTAGCCATATTTATAGGAAGTTATTTGGTTTTCGTGTCGCTTTACCAACTATTTTTAACCTATGGAGCTAGTAGTCGCTATTTTCCCGATTATATTACACATAACGTTGCAAAACAAAGTCAGGCATTAATTACTGCTTTTGGGTATGATATGAAGGTAGAACCTAGCACTTGGGAGCCAGCAATGAATCTCACTATGAACTGTAAAACCCTCGCTCGCGTAGTAGAAGGTTGTAATGCCGTAAGTGTGATGCTGCTTTTTGTGTCGTTTATGCTTGCATTTTTTGGAGATGTAAAAAGAACACTACTTTTCATTTTTGGAGGTGTCGTACTTCTTTATGGTATGAATGTCTTGCGCATTGCCTTACTTACAATAGGTATTTATGAATATCCAGCATATGCAGATGTACTACACGGCACTATCTTTCCGGCGGTTATTTATGGTACCGTATTCTTGCTGTGGTTAGGCTGGATAAACTCGTATAAAAAACCTGTAAAAGATGCATAAGGTATTCTATATGTTGCTAGCTGTGCTATGCCTGTTTGGGTTGCTTTTAATACGCTTTCGCGAAAGCGTACTCTTCTACGATCCTCTCATAGATTATTTTCACGGAGATTATCAAAACACGGCACTGCCTACTTTTGCAAAAGGCAAGTTAATGATGCATATATTATTTAGATACTTATTAAATATGCTGTTGTCGCTGGGCTTGCTATGGGCTGTCTTTAGAGATAAGGGTATTATTAAGTTTACGGTCGTATTTTATGCAGTTGTTTTTATTGTGCTCAGTATCGTTTACTATATTTTATTACATCACCATACACCCTCTGAGTATATGGGGCTTTTTTATGTGCGCCGTTTTTTAATCCAGCCATTACTTGTTTTCTTATTATTGCCGGCATTTTTTTATTACCGCAAGGTAAATAAGTGAGTACGTTGTATTTTTGCAGGGTTAAAACCCTAGCAAATGAAAAATGTATTTTTTGTAGCCATCGCAATCGCGTTATTTTCTTGTAAGCAAAATCAAGAGGCAGAAGTAAAAACAGCACCGTCGCAACATAGTGATACTGCAGTAATAACCTCTACTGGAGATCTTAATGTGACAGAAGAGTTTGTTGAGGTGACTTTTAAAACAGAAGAGGCTACGCAAGTACATCGTGCTTACTTAAATCTTAAAGGGGCTTTTGTAAATACAGATGCAGAAGATGCAGCATCTGTCGCAAAAGATTTTAGCCAGATGCTTACTGTAGTACCTAGTGCAGAGACTTTTTCTGCTTTAAAATCTAATCTAGATCAAATCGCTACATCTACTAATGTAGATAAGCAACGTGAAGTTTTTGAGGATGTGTCAAAAAGCGTTGAGGTGTACCTTTCTGGTCAACTTGCAACTGGATCACTCATAAAGCAATATTGCCCTATGGCCTTTGAAGGTAAAGGTGCTTACTGGTTATCAGATTCTAAAGAAATACGCAATCCTTACTACGGTGATAAAATGCTTAAGTGCGGCGTAGTAGATAAGGAGATACAATAAGAACTTATTTAATAAATTTCTTATCAATAACAGACCTACCTGTTGAAAGCAATTTACACACTTATACTCTTTTCTATTTTTGCACTACGTCCAGTTATGAACGTAGGCAATGTACTATACTATGAGCTTAATATAGATTATATAGTAGAGACGTATTGTGTAAATAAAGATAAACCCAAGTTACAGTGTAACGGTAAATGTTATTTATCTAAGCAGCTATCACTAGATACTTCAGATAGTAGTAGTGAGAATCTGAGTATACGTATTGTAGAAGCATTTTACCCCTTATACTTTCAGTCAGAACAGTCATTTACTATCACCTCCTTAGTAAGAAGTTACACTCAGAATTCTTACCCGCTAATAGAGGGTAAAGTAGCCTCATATCAATCTGATATAGATTGGCCTCCTCAACTATCAGTATAGTTATTTACGAGAATGGTACTTATATGTACTGTTCAAAACCTTAAGCATTCTCTATAAAGGGATATGCTCATTTTACTATACAATAATTTACACATAATAATGAAAAATTTTATAATGGCTTTGCTAGCTATAGCAATGACCACAGTATTAAGCGCACAAGAAACTCAAACTCAAAACCCTTGGTCAAGTAATCGTCCAGATGGTCACGCACCTATCTCTGTAATGGGAGATCATACACATAAAAAAGGTGAGTTTATGATTTCTTATAGATATATGAATATGCAAATGAACGACCTCAAAAGAGGGAGTGATGATGTAAGTTTTGAGAGTGTATTACTTCCTAATGGTGGGGAGTATATGGTAACTCCTACAGATATGCCTATGAATATGCATATGCTAGGAGGTATGTATGCTGTATCAAATAAAGTAACACTAGCTGCAATGCTAGGATATACATCTATGGATATGGAGCACCTTACTGCAATGGGAGGAAATTTTGAAACTTCATCTAGTGGCATCTCAGATCTTAAAATCTCTGCCCTAGTTACACTTTTTAATAAGAACAGACAGCAGCTACACGCAAAGGTGGGTGTCTCGCTGCCTACGGGTAGTATAGATGAGATGGACGTAACGCCTGCCTCTATGGGTAATGAAGTTATATTGCCTTACCCTATGCAGTTAGGTAGTGGTACACTAGATGCATTACTAGGTGCGACTTATATCTGGCAGTCAGACTCTTTTTCTGGAGGTAACCAGCTAGATGCTGTTGTGCGCACGGGTACTAATGATCGCGACTACCGTTTAGGTAATAGCTATGCTCTAAATAACTGGGTGGCATACAAGGCAACAGATTGGATTAGTTTTTCTGCAAGAGTAAAAGGAACTGTCGTTTCAGAAATAGATGGTGCAAATCCAGATTTAAATCCGCTTATGGTAATCACTGCAGATACTAGAAACTCTGGTGGTACTTACATAGATGGTGGTCTAGGCTTTAACCTTTATGCAAATAAAGGAACACTCAAAAATGTACGTTTTGGGTTTGAGTTTGCAACACCACTTTTACAAGACGTAAATGGTGTACAACTTAAACGCAAGGAGACAATTACTGCCGGCTTGCAGTATGCTTTCTAGTAGATTTAATATAGATTTAAGAGCCCCTCGTGCATCACGAGGGGCTTTTTTGTATCTTTGTAATAAGATATGAAAGCAATTTTCCAAAATATAATGTCTGTCCTTCTAGCGGTATTAGTGCTAGGGTCTACGATGTCGTTTACGGTGTCAAAGCATTATTGTGGCGAGCATCTTGTAGATGTAAGCATTTTTGGAGATGCACAAGCTTGTGAGATGCAAGCAGCACTTACTCACAAATATGGTGACGACCATTCTAAAAAAATGGAATGCTGTTCAGATCAAGAAACTGTGCTTGACGCACAAGATGAGCTCAAACATCACTTCGAAGATTTCTCGCTAGAGAATCTTGAGTTTATTGAGGCTTACACGCACACTTACTTATTACTATTTGATACAGATGTAAAAAAAGTAGTAATAACAGACAGGTACTTGCCACCACTTATAACGCAAGATTACCAAGAGCTCTTTGAGCAATACCTAATTTGATTTATTAAAAGTCTCCGCACTGGCGGATGGTCTTTTGCGTATCAATATCTTGATACGCAATTATTTAACGCGTTTTAAATTGAATAAAACGTTTATTTAATTAATTTAACCTCAGTCTTTTAGAGGAAAATCAAATACTAATGAAAAAAATAATTTTCACTACATTATTGAGTTTAGTGCTTGTAAAAGTTCTTGCTCAAGGCCCACCTATAACGGCAGATAAGCCCATAATGTTAGGTGGTAATAGCTTCACTACTAAGACCCTTGCAGAGATAAGAAATAATGACAGAGGCACCGCAGTATATGTACCTGTTATGTTGCATTACTTACCTACGTCTAACTCATTAATAGCACTTCATTTACCATATTTAAGTTATGATCTAGATGATGTGGGTTCTGGCAGCACGCTAGCAGATATAAAAGTACAGGGTAAATACCAGTTTTTTAGAAAGGACGGTACAGGTAGAACCTGGCGTATGGTTGCCAAAACTATTCAAACCTTACCCACCGGTAAGGAGCTAGACTTATTAGAGCTCAGCACTGGAGAATATCAAGGCTATTATGGCATAGTTTCTGGACTAGAAACCTTAAAGTATGGAATCTCAACAGAGATAGGCTATAACTGGGCTCCAGATGGTAATCAAGATGAGTTTAGAGCAAAATTTGGTGTAGGGCTACCATTGCTTAAACCGCAATACCCAAACAAGCAAGTCAACCTTTATTTTGAGTACACGAGCTCGTGGCTTACAGATCGAGATTGGTATCAATTACTGTATGCTCAGGGTATACAGTATGCGCTTAAAACGGTCACTTTTGACCTAGCAGTTCAGTTACCACTCATAAAAGATATTCCAGAAAATAGAGCATTAAACTACAGTGTCTTTTTAGGCACTAGATATACATTTTAAAAAGAAAATACAGATGAAAATAAAAGCAATAATATTACTCGTAGCGGTTGTGATGGTTTCCGCTTTCGCGAAAGCGCAAAAAACAATGGACACCTTTGAGGTACAAGTAGACGGTCTAGGTTGCCCATTTTGTGCATACGGACTAGAGAAAAAATTCAAAGAATTTAAAGGAATAAAGAAAGTAGCTATCGATATTGAGACAGGAGACTTCTCTTTTCAATACCCATCAGAAAAGAATCTTACAATGCAGGCTGTGGTAAAGCAAGTAGAAAAAGCAGGGTATACACCCATCACTTCAAAAATCACAAGAGCAGATGGTACTATCGAGGCAAATGAAGCAAATACGACAGAGCTCTCTGCAGAGAGTGTAGTAGTGACCCAGCAAGTGCTTGTGGCTGGCAAGTGTGGTATGTGTGAGGCACGTATTATAAATGCTGCAGGTAGCATACCTGGAGTAACTGCCGCTGCCTGGAAGCAAAATCAACAAATGATGAAGGTAACTTACGACAAGAGCCAGGTTACACTAGATGGTATACAGTCTGAAATTGCAAGAATAGGCCACGACACAAAAGCTCATAAAGCTACAGATGAGGCTTATGCAGATTTACCTGGATGTTGTAAATATGAACGATTAGATCAATAGTATGAAACAGTATATAATTATACTATTGACAGCGATGCTTATAGTCAGCTGTCAAGAAAAGAAACAAACAGAAACACGCTGGGTACATACTAAAACTATTGCTCTAGCAGATGTAAATCCTATAGGTATCGCTCAGGGCGAAAAAGGAATCTGGCTCAGTGATGGAGATCGTAATAGGGTGGTGTTAATAGATAAGAGCGGTGTAATTTTAAAAACCATAGACTCACTAGACAGGCCTATGCACATCGCCTCAGAAGGGCAGATGCTTGTTATACCTCAATATGGTAATGATGAGGTATTACGCTTTCGCGAAAGCGAAAAAGAAATCGTTCGTACCTGGGACAGTCTTGATGCTCCAGCTGGAGTAGCGATAAATGTTACTGAGATGGCAATTGCAGATTTTTATAATAATAGGATCCATTATACCGTAAATTCAAGCGACTGGATAACCTTTGGAAAAGAAGGAAAAGAAGATGGAGACTTTTATTATCCCACAGATGTTCACATAACAGAAAGTAATATATGGGTTGCAGATGCTTATAATAATAGGCTGCAGGTCTTTGATAAAAAAGGCAATCATCTTAAAACTATAGGCGAAGATCAAAAGATGAATGCAGCGACGGGGATATTTGTATCAGATACTAATGCTTATTCAACAGATTTTGAAAACGATAGAGTACTTGTTTTTGATCTAGAAGGAAGTCTCAAGCAAGTGCTTGATGCAGATATTTCAAAACCTACAGATTTAATCATAATTGATGAGGTGCTGTATGTGACAAATTATAAAGGCAAGTCGTTAAGTCTCTACACCCAGCAAGAAGTTGAAATAAGTAGTCAAGAAGGTCACGATACTCATAATGCTCATCACGACCACGAAGATCACAAAGATTAATGAAAACAAGAGATTATACAATTAAGGGAATGACCTGTAATGGTTGTCGTACTGGAGTAGAGCAGAAGCTTGCTGGAGTTACGGGCGTCTCGCAGGCTATTGTTTCCTTAGAAAACGAAGAGGCTACCCTTACAATGGACGACGAGGTAACACTTGACCATTTAAAAAGTGCATTGCCAGAAAAGTATCGTATATCATTAAAGAAGTATTCAAAAGCAGAGAGTGAAACGCAAGAGAAGAGCACTGGTGTTTTTGCAAGTAATGAGATTGCTACGCCAGAAGCAAGCGAATCAAAAATGCAACAACTCAAGCCACTCTTTCTTATCTTTTTGTTTATAACTGGAGCAGCCGTATTACTTCATTTTAAAGATGGTTTGTGGGATCAAGCAATGCTAGATTTTATGGGACTGTTTTATGTTGTTTTTAGCTTTTTTAAATTTTTAGACATTAACGGATTTAAAACAAGCTTTGCGATGTATGATCCACTAGCTGGTGCAGTACCTGCATATGGTTACGTATACCCATTTATAGAGCTTGCACTGGGACTTATGTTTTTAATGCGATTACAAATAGTCATAGCACTTGTACTTACTATTGTCATACTAGGTATTACAACGGTAGGCGTGACTAGAAGTTTGTTGAGTAAGAAAGAGATACAATGTGCTTGTCTAGGTACAGCTTTAAAACTACCTATGACAGAGGCAACTTTAATTGAGAATGCTATTATGATTGTAATGGCGGTTATAATGCTTACAAATCTTTTATGAAAAAGAAACTCACAGCTGTACAAATTTGCACTTTGATTGTATTTACGCTCTACTTAGTCTGGGAGTATAATATGCAGCAATTTATTTCGGTAAACGGATTGTCTAATTCTTTTGAGACACGTCTAGACCTTCTGCTGCTTGTCCCTTTATTGCTTGTTTTGGTGAGTATATCTATCTGGCAATTTGTAAAGAAGTAATTACGCTTTCGCGAAGGCGTAACAAGAACCATAAAAAAACCTCTGCCGAAAAGCAGAGGTTTTTGATTTTTAGAACCACTCCGAGAGTAGCTCATAAATATCTATGGCGATTTGCCATTACATCATTCCTGGCATTCCGCCTCCTCCCATAGGTGGCATTGCTGCTGGAGCATCTTCTTTAATGTCTGTAAGTGCACATTCTGTAGTAAGAATCATTCCAGAAACAGAAGCAGCATTTTCTAGTGCTACACGTGTTACTTTCTTAGGATCGATAATTCCTGCTTTAAGCATATCTGTGTACTCACCATTTTTTGCGTTAAAACCAAAGTCTTTCTTTCCTTCTAGTACTTTAGAAATCACAACAGCTCCTTCACCACCAGCATTAGAAACAATCGTTCTAAGTGGAGACTCAATCGCACGGTTTACAATCTGTACACCAGTCTCTTGGTCTGCATTTTCTGTTTTGATTTTGTCAAGAGATTTCTTTGCACGCACAAGAGCAACACCACCACCAGCAACGATACCTTCTTCTACAGCGGCACGAGTTGCGTGTAAAGCGTCATCTACACGGTCTTTTTTCTCTTTCATCTCAACCTCAGAGGCAGCACCTACATAAAGTACAGCAACTCCACCTGCAAGTTTTGCAAGGCGCTCTTGTAGTTTTTCTTTATCGTAGTCTGATGTAGTAGTCTCTATTTGAGATTTGATTTGCCCTACGCGAGCTTTAATCATATCTGAATCTCCAGATCCGTTTACAACAGTTGTGTTGTCTTTATCTATAGTTACTGTCTCTGCAGTACCTAGCATATCTAGCGTTGTGTTTTCTAGTGTAAAGCCTCTCTCTTCTGAGATTACAGTACCTCCAGTAAGGATAGCAATATCTTCTAGCATAGCCTTACGACGATCTCCAAAACCTGGTGCTTTTACAGCAGCAATTTTAAGAGCACCACGTAGTTTATTTACCACAAGTGTAGCAAGTGCTTCTCCATCTACATCTTCTGCAATGATAAGAAGTGGCTTTCCTGTTTGCGCCACAGGCTCAAGCACAGGAAGTAAATCTTTCATATTTGAAATCTTCTTGTCAAATAGTAAGATGTACGGGCTATCTAGCTCTGCACTCATTTTCTCACTGTTGGTCACAAAGTATGGAGAAAGGAAACCGCGATCAAACTGCATACCCTCTACAACATCTACATACGTTTCTGTTCCTTTTGCTTCTTCTACAGTGATAACACCTTCTTTACCTACTTTTCCAAAAGCTTCTGCGATAAGCTCTCCTATCACTTCATCATTGTTTGCAGAGATAGACGCTACTTGCTTTATCTTGTCTGAAGAGTTGCCCACTTTTGCAGTTTGCTTTTCTAGATCTGCAACGATAGCCTCTACTGCCTTATCAATACCTCTTTTAAGGTCCATTGGGTTTGCACCAGCAGCTACGTTTTTAAGTCCTTCTGTTACGATAGCTTGTGCAAGTACTGTTGCTGTAGTTGTACCGTCACCAGCAAGGTCATTAGTTTTTGAAGCAACTTCTTTTACCATCTGTGCTCCCATATTTTCAAGAGCATCTTCTAGTTCTATTTCTTTTGCTACAGTTACACCATCCTTTGTTACGTGTGGCGCTCCAAAAGATTTTGAAATAATCACGTTACGACCTTTAGGTCCTAAAGTAACTTTTACCGCGTTTGCAAGTTTATCTACACCACGCTTTAATCCGTCGCGTGCTTCTATATTAAATTGAATGTCTTTTGCCATTTTCTTTTGCTTTCGCGAAAAGCTTTATGCTGTATGCAATAAGCTTTAAGCTGTTATTTTAATTTTTGTTTTAAAGAATAAATCTTCTGTTTAATAATGTTCACCTTTGAATTTAGATTTTCAAAATATTCATCATTTATATATTGAAGATCTTTTGATAGAATAAGTAAATATTCTGTTTCGCTTGCCGATCCCATTGCTATTGTCAGAAAGCGGTTGAATTCTGCATCACTATCTCTACCACACCCTTCAGCAATATTTGTAGGTATAGAGGCAGATGCTCTTCGTATTTGTGATACAATGCCATAACTTTCATTTTGAGGAAATTCTCTAGAAACAGTATAAATATCTAAAGTAAGTTTGTGGCTTAACTCCCATATATTATACTTTCTAAAATCTCTCATAGCCTAAAGCTTATAGCATATTGCTTATTGCGGTATTATACAATCGCAAGGATATCATCCTCTTTCATAATCATATAATCTGCACCGTCAAATTTTAGTTCACTACCTGCATACTTTCCGTATATCACAGTGTCACCTACTTTAACCGTCATCGTATGATCTTTTGTTCCAGATCCTACAGCAACTACTTTACCTCTTTGTTGTTTTTCTTGTGCACTATCTGGAATATATAAACCAGATGCTGTTTGAGTTTCTGCTGCTACAGGCTCTATTACAACGCGGTCTGCTAATGGTTGAATTTTAATTGCCATTGGTATTTAATTTAAGTTATAAAGTTTGATTCTAGTTGTAACCTCTGTAAGTTACGCTAGCGTAAGTGGCAGAAATTATGCCAGTGATTATGCACTGACAAATTTGCATAAAACAAAAAAGCCAGCTTTAAAGCTGGCTTTTTTAAATATTGTAATGGGAAGATTTACTGGTCTCCTCCGTCTGTATCTGGTAAGCTTACCGGTGCTGGTGCAGGAGTAGATTGCTCTACAGCATTTGCATCAAATACTTGAGATTCTCCTGTTACAGATCCGTCAAAAATAGTAAGGTTGCTAGCAAGGATAAGTACTAATAGTATCGTTGCAAGAGCCCACGTTGCTTTATCAAGAAAGTCTGTAGTTTTTTGCACACCACCCATTTGCTGTGTACCTCCGCCTCCAAAAGAAGAAGAAAGTCCACCACCTTTTGGGTTTTGTACCATAATAACTACAACTAGTAGAAATGCTACAATAACGATCAGTGCTAAAAATATATAAAACGTAGTACTCATAATATTTTAATCTTTTTGTTCTTCGAGTTGTTCTACTGCTCGAATTTGGTCTGCAAAGAAACCACTTTTTTCTGGATATTTCAAACTTAAAATGCGGTAAGCTTGTTTTGCTTTTTTAAAGTTCTTTTGCTCTACATAAACTCGAGCTAAAGTCTCTGTCATCAACGACTCAGAAGAATATGGTAATTCTTTAATAATCTTCTTTTTTTCTGACTTAGCAGGTTTTAATGCGCTTATTTTGGGATTTGTTTCTATAAAAGAATCTATGATTTTGCGCTTGCGCTCCTTGCTATTATCTTCTTGTACAGGAGTTTGGGTTTCGTTAGTATCTTCACTTTTAGGTGTTGCAATAACCTCTTTAGTGTCGTTAGTTTTTGTTTGAACTGTCTCATCTTGAGAGCGATCAATAGGAGTGAAGCTTGAGAGCTGTAACCACTCACTAAAAGAGTGTGCCTCAGACTTAGTAAACGGTAATGGTTTCCCTACTTGCAGGGTCTCTTCTGCTCTCGCTCTTGTCATCTCAGAGTCTACTTTTTCTACAAAGAGATCTGGGTCTAGTATTTTGGAAGCTTTGGCTTGTTCTTCTTCATCAAGTATAGTAGAGACATCTTCTATATCTGTGATAATAAGGTTGCGGAGTGCTGTCTCTTGCTCTTTGATTTGTGCGCTTACGTCATTTTGTAAAAAACGCTCTGAGGTAATGTAGTCAAAAAGAACAGCTCTGTCAGACGTGTGGCTAGCAGTACGCTTTAAGGCCTTGTTATAAGCAAAGCTTTCTTGGTTTTTTAATCCTTTGAGGTAGAGTGCTTGAGCACTCTGAAAAAATGGAAATGCATCTACGATATCACGTAAAGTTGCAGTTTCTTCTGCCGTGATTTTATCTGGATGTTCAAGCAGGTATGTGTATTGCTCTGTATTCATTACCAGCGTGCAAGTGATGCATTAAAAACATCTTGAGTTATACGTTCATAAATCTCATCTATAGCAGTATCTAGCACGCTACCTACTGGTTGTGCCGTACCGGTAAAGTCAGAAAAGAAAGAAAACCTACGCTCAAAGTCATATTCACCGTCTGTTTGCGTGTTGTTGTAAAAACGCACGTTTATAGTAATGGTTAATCTGTTTTGAGCAGCTGTATTTTCTGAGGTTGAGGCTTGTGGTGCAATGTAGTACTCTACAATCTCACCTTCATAAATGACGTCTGCATTACTATTTGTTAGCACTAGTGGAGACTGGTTTTGTATAATATCTCTAAGTTGCTCTGTAAACTCACGGTCTATACCGGGTTCTACAATGGCCGCTTCATTTTGAAAAAAGCGAACTTCAAAAGTTTCTTCATTTACAATAGAAACTCCACTTAGAGAGTACACACCACAACTCTGGAAGCCAAGTGCAAATAAGATAATAAGTAAGGTGCTTTTTATAGAATTCATATGTAGATAACGAAGATGCGGTTTAAAAATTGAATGTACAAGCCTAAGGTTATAGATCAAACTGTTTGATTTTTCTATAAAGTGTGCGCTCGCTTATACCTAGTTCTTGTGCGGCAGCCTTGCGTTTTCCTTTGTGACGCTCTAATGATTTCTTTATAAGTTCGAGCTCCTTGTCGTGTAGCGATAAAGTTTCTTCCTCTTCTATCTCCTCTGCAAAGTGATATGGATCTATTACTGGCTCTGTAGGAGGTGGAGTAGGGGCTTGTTGTGATTTTTGAGGTATCTGTAATACATCCATCACTTCTTCTACCGTCTCATAAGAGTCGTCTTGGTCATCATTATAAATCTTGTTTATAAGACTTTCATTCTCCTGGCGAACATCCTGCGTGTTGCCATTTTTCATAAGCTCGAGCGTGAGCTTTTTAAGATCATTTAAGTCGGCTTTCATATCAAAAAGCACTTTGTAAAGAATCTCTCGCTCGTTAGAAAAGTCTGACTTTTCTTGTGATTTTATAACCGCAGGAAGTCTAGATCCTGTATCTGGTAAATAGTTTCTTATAGTTGTAGCGTCTACCTCGCGGTTAGTCTCAAGTACAGATATCTGTTCAGCTACGTTGCGTAGTTGTCTTATATTACCACTCCATCTATATTGCACGAGTAGTTGTATAGCCTCATCACTTAGGCGTATGGTAGGCATCTTATACTTCATAGCAAAGTCTGAAGCAAACTTTCTAAACAATAAGTGTATATCGCCTTTGCGCTCTCTTAATGGTGGCAAAGCAATATCTACAGTACTTAACCTGTAATATAAATCCTCACGAAATTTTCCTTCTTCAATGGCATCAAACATCGCTACGTTTGTTGCAGCGACAATGCGTACGTCTGTTTTTTGTGTTTTTGAAGATCCTACTTTTAGGAACTCTCCATTTTCTAAAACTCTTAAAAGGCGCACTTGTGTAGGCAGCGGTAATTCTCCTACTTCATCTAGAAAAATGGTACCACCATCTGCCTCTTCAAAATAGCCACTTCTGGTGGAGGTAGCTCCAGTAAAAGCTCCCTTCTCGTGGCCAAAAAGTTCACTATCTATCGTTCCTTCTGGAATTGCTCCACAGTTTACGGCGATGTACTTATTGTGTTTTCTATGTGAAAGCGAGTGTATAATGCGTGGGATACTTTCTTTACCTACCCCAGACTCTCCCGTAACAAGTACAGATATATCAGTAGGCGCCACTTGTATTGCTTTTTCGATTGCACGATTAAGCCCAGGATTATCTCCTATAATACCAAATCTTTGTTTTGTGGTTTGTATTCCTTCCATAATTACTTAACTCGTTTGTCGTGTCACAGCGCTCGCTTGTGATGGTTGTTTTTACGCTTTCGCGAAAGCGTAATTAAGCCCTTTAAAATGTATTAGTCTACATTGTTATACCAGTAATCTGCATAACTCACAGCCTCTCCTATTAGCGTTCCAGTAGTGCACTCATTTACTTTAACGTTTACAAAATCACCTACTTTATAATCACCTTTAGGGAAAACGGCAACTACGTTTTGGTCATTGCGGCCGCTCCACTCATCTTTATTCTTTTTGGACTCTTTTTCTATTAATACCTCTATGGTTTGATCTTGATATCTTAATAGATTTTTTCTTGAGATCTCACGCTGTAAGTCTATGACGTCTTGCAATCTTCTTTTCTTAATTTCTAGAGGAATGTCATCTTCCATTTTACGTTCAGCAAGGGTTCCTGGGCGTTCAGAGTAGTAAAACATAAAACCGTAGTCATACTTTACGTAGTCTATAAGATCTAGTGTGCCTTGATGATCTTCTTCGGTCTCTGTGGGGAAACCTGTTATCATATCTTGACTTATCCCAATGTCTGGAATAAGGTTTTTTATATTATCTATAAGCGTTTTATACTCTGCTACCGTATGCTGGCGGTTCATAAGCTTGAGTATTCTGTCACTTCCAGATTGAACTGGTAGGTGTATGTAGTTACAGATGTTTTTATGGCTCGCCATCACTTCAATAACGTCTAGCGTCATATCTTGAGGGTTTGAGGTAGAGAAGCGTATTCTCATTTTAGGCTGTGCTCTAGCCACCATATCCATAAGCTGTGCAAAGTTTACCGCAGTAGCCTTTGCCATCTCACTGGCTTTGTCAAAATCTTTTTTGAGGCCACCGCCATACCATAGGTAAGAATCTACGTTTTGACCCAGTAGGGTAATTTCTTTAAACCCTCTATTTGCAAGATCTTGTACTTCTTCTAGTATAGATTGCGGGTCACGGCTACGCTCACGACCTCTTGTAAATGGTACCACACAAAATGTGCACATATTATCACAACCACGTGTGATAGATACAAAAGCGGTAACTCCGTTAGTTTGTAATCGCACTGGTGAGATATCACCATACGTTTCTTCTTTAGAAAGGATAACGTTTACAGCATCACGTCCTTCTTCTACCTCACTTAGTAGGTTAGGAATGTCTTTATAGGCATCTGGACCTACAACGAGATCTACAATTTTTTCTTCTTCAAGAAATTTGCTTTTAAGACGCTCTGCCATACAGCCTAGCACACCTACCTTCATTGTAGGGTTTTGTTTGCGCTTTACGGCTTGGTATTTTTCGAGTCGCTTTCTTACAGTAACCTCTGCCTTCTCGCGTATAGAACACGTGTTTACAAGCACGAGGTCTGCTTCCTCAAGATTTTGAGTGGTGTTATATCCTTCATTTGCTAGTATAGAAGCCACCACTTCACTATCTGCAAAGTTCATCTGGCAACCGTAACTTTCAATAAAAAGTTTTTTACTGTTCTCGAGTTTTCGCTCTAGTGTAAGCGCTTCCCCTTGTTTATGCTCGTCTATTATTTTTTCCATCTGCTTAATCGTCCTGAATACGTTGTCAAGGATTATGCAAAGATACAGTTAATAAAGAATTGTGACAAAGTGGCAGGCGCTTAGAATTGACATAAATTCTCGTAATTTGTAGCAAAAATTAAAAAATTGCAACTCAAGCTACTCCCTATTTTAGTTTGTATACTCACGCATCAAGCTTGGTCTCAAGATGTCGAGCCTGCTTCTAAGCAACTGTATACACAAGAGTTTTCTATACAACACGATAATGACTTTCTTTTTGCAATAGACCGTTATTATACCGCAGGAAGTTTTTTGAGATATAGTAGAAAGTTAGAACAGGATTTTATTTTTAAAAATACGCAAGAGGCGCCGTTACAATATGATATCATAATAGGTCAAGAGACTTATACACCACGTGAGCTATTTGTAGAAAACTTTGACAGCTTAGAGCGACCTTATGCGGGCTATTTATTTGCAAGGTTTAATCTTACAAAAGCTCAGAAAAATAGCTTGTATGCTGTGGGTCTTGAGATAGGTCTTGCTGGAGAGCAATCTGGAGCGCGTACCTTACAACTCAATTATCACAGCCTTATAGGAGCATTTATGCCCGTATGGTCTGGCCAGATTGCAAATAGTACACACATTAATCTTTATGGAAGTTATGTAAAGGACTATGTGATACCTAATTCTAATCTGTTTAAAAACGCTGCACTACAATCTTCTGTGGCTATAGGTTCAAGAAGAATGTATGCACGTCAGGAAGCACTTTTGTACATAGGTGATAGGGCGCAAGTGAGTACCTCTAGTGCATATGGCCAAGTAGGAAACACAACAGAATTTTATGGTGTAGGCGGTGTAGGAGTTGAGTATGTAGTGCTTAACGCGCTTATAGAAGGTAATCCCCTAGGTGATGGTTCTCCTTTTACCTTACCTGCAGTGCCAGTAGTTTTTTCTTTTAAGGCAGGAGGTGTCTATCGATCGCATCGCAACACCTACCGTATAATCTATAAATTTAGAACCAAAGAAACCAAAAGAGAGGGAAGAAGTCAGTACGTAACCTTTGAATTTGCCAGACGATTTTAAATTACCTTATTTTAGAGCGTTCATCTTTATAAGTATAAACCAGTATTATTTATGACCCACACAGACTTACTCACCAAAATAAAAAATGCACCACACGTAGATTTTGGCAATCTCTTTGGAGAGTCTATCAGCCTATTTCAAAAAGTGTTCTTACAAGGGTTACTCTTGCAGATACTAACCGTAGCTATTTCTTACGGGATATCTATGCTTGTTATGTTGCCTTTTAGTCTAGGTGGAGCATTTATAGATTATAATGATATCAATAGTTATAGTGATGAGGAAGTAGGCATCGTGGCAATTATCACAATGTTTTTTTTATACCTAATAATTACCGTTGTAATGGCGGTGGTAAACTTTGCATTGCAAGCCGCGTTTTATAGAATCGTGCGTATGAAAGATAGAAACAAGCGCAGCGAGCTGGGTGTAGGCTTTGGGATGTTTATAAAAAAACAGCATATAAAAAAGGTGCTCATCTTGTCTATGGCTCAAATAGGCATTGCCGTGGTTGCGATGTTATTTTTTATTCTCCCCTTGTTTTTTGTGCTTGTGCCGTTGCAATTTGCCGTTATCATATTTGCCTTTAACCCAGAACTCTCTGTAAACGATATTTTAAAAGCTGCTTTTGCTCTTGGAACAAAAAAGTGGGGAATCACCTTTGGGGCTTGTCTTATTATAGGTTTTCTTGCGCTTGTGGTAGGGGTGATGGCTTGTTTTGTAGGGGTGTATGCAACGATTTCAATTGTGTATTTACCGGCTTACCTGGTGTATAAAGAAGTGGTAGGCTTTACCGAAGATGAAGACCTCATTGCTCAGATAGGTGTGTAGTGTGAGTGCGCTTTCGCGAAAGCGTAATAAGCCCTATTAAACCACAATTTACAAGGCTTTAAAAATGCATTTATTACAGAAATAACGGCCTTGCGGATTGCGATATAAATAAAACATCTACTTTTGTAATCTGAAAAAATAAAATGTATGGCAAAGAATCTCGTCATTGTGGAGTCACCTGCAAAGGCTAAAACGATAGAAAAATTTCTAGGCTCAGACTATAAAGTTGAGAGTAGTTTTGGACACATTGCAGACCTTCCCTCTAAGGAGTTAGGTGTTGATGTAGATGGAGATTTTACTCCAAAATATAAAGTCTCAGACGATAAGAAAAAGGTGGTGAGAAATCTTAAGTCTCTTGCAAATAAGGCAGAGATGGTGTGGCTCGCTAGTGATGAGGATCGCGAGGGAGAGGCTATAGCCTGGCACTTAGAACAAGAGCTTGGGTTAACACCAGACCGTACAAAACGTATTGTTTTTCACGAGATTACAAAGACGGCTATATTAAGAGCGATTGAGAACCCTCGTAAGATTGATTATGATCTTGTAAATGCACAACAAGCGCGTAGAGTGCTTGATAGATTAGTGGGGTATGAGCTCTCTCCAGTATTATGGAGAAAGGTAAAAGGAGGTCTTTCGGCGGGGCGTGTACAATCTGTTTCTGTAAGACTTATTGTAGAGCGTGAGCGTGAGGTTTTAGGTTTTGAGCCTAAAGCATCATATAGAGTAGATGCAGAGTTTACTACGCAAGATGGAAAATCTTTTAAAGCAAAACTTCCTAAAAATATAACTACCAAAAAAGAGGCGAAGGCTTTTCTTGAGAAAAACCTTAGTGCTACTTTTAAAGTAGATGCGCTTACTAAAAAGCCAGCAAAAAAATCACCAGCACCACCATTTACTACCTCTACCTTACAACAGGAAGCAAGTAGAAAACTGTACTTCTCTGTAAGTAAAACGATGACGATGGCACAGCGACTCTATGAAGCTGGGCATATTACATATATGAGAACAGATAGTGTAAATCTATCTAAAGATGCAAAGGCTGGAGCAGAGGCAGAGATTGTAGCTGCTTATGGTAAGGAGTTTCATAAAGAACGTAACTATAAAGGGAAGTCTAAGGGAGCACAAGAAGCTCACGAGGCGATACGTCCTACAGATTTCTCAAAGCATTCTGTAAATATGGACCGCGACCAGATACGTCTATATGAACTTATATGGAAACGTGCGATTGCCTCACAAATGAGCGAGGCACAACTAGAGCGCACAAATGTGCAAATAGCTTCTAGTGCAGGTACAGATAATTTTACAGCAAATGGGGAAATCTTAAAGTTTGAAGGTTTCTTAAAAGTATACCTAGAAGGTAGTGATGATGAAGATGTAGAAGAAACAGGTTTACTTCCTGATCTTAAAACAGGAGAGACATTACTTAATAAATACATTACCGCCACAGAGCGTTTTACAAGACCACCATACCGTTATACAGAAGCTTCTCTAGTGAAGAAACTTGAAGAGCTAGGTATAGGACGTCCATCTACATATGCACCTACTATTACGACTATCCAAAATCGTAAGTATGTAGAAAAAGGTACTGTAGAAGGGAAGGAGCGATCTTATGATGTGCTTAGTCTTGAAAACAACGAGATAAAAGATAGAACTCTTACAGAAACTGTAGGGTCAGATAAAGGAAAGCTTGTTCCTACAGATGTAGGGATGGTCGTAAACGACTTCTTGGTTCAGCATTTTGAAAACATCCTTGATTATAACTTTACTGCAAAGGTCGAAGCAGATTTTGACGACATAGCAGAAGGAAAGCAGGAGTGGACTAAAATGATGAAGGATTTCTATAAAGACTTTCATCCTCACGTAAAAGATGTAGAAAAAAATGCAGAGCGTGAAGTAGGAGAGCGCATACTAGGTAAAGATCCAGAAACAGGTAAACCTGTGAGTGTGCGTCTAGGTAAATTTGGTCCTATGGTTCAGATAGGTTCTGTAGAGGATGATGAGAAGCCTCGATTTGCAAGTCTAGGCCCAGATCAAACGCTTAGTAACCTTACGTATGAGCAGGCAATGGACCTCTTTAAACTACCTAAAGATTTAGGAACTTTTGAAGAAGAGGAAGTGTCTGTAAATAATGGTCGTTTTGGACCATATGTTAAGTTTGGAAAAACATTTGTATCACTCCCTAAAGGACGTGACCCAATGGATGTAGATCTAGATGAGGCTATAGTGTACATCAAAGAAAAGCAAAAGGCAGATGCTCCTATATATACGTATGAGGACCTTCCGGTTCAAAAAGGTACAGGGCGTTTTGGCCCGTATATAAAATGGAACGGAATGTTTATAAACGTAAACAAGAAGTACGATTTTGATAACCTCTCTGATGAGGATATTGTAGAGCTTATAGAAGTCAAAAAGCAAAAGGAAATAGATAAAGTACTTCAGGATTTTCCAGAAGAAGGAATACGTGTAGAAAAAGCACGCTGGGGACGTTCTAATATTATAAAAGGTAAGCTCAAAATAGAGCTTAGTAAAGATATAGATGCTGCTGCTTTAAGTCTTGATGAGATAAAAGACTACATCGAGAAGAAAGCTCCAAAAAAGAAGGCTACCAAAAAGAAGGCGCCAGCAAAAAAGAAAGCTCCGGCTAAGAAAAAAACCACAGCAAAAAAGAAATAATATATGGCATTTGAGGTGCTCCTCCCTATTCCAGATCTTGCGCTTGCACATATACAGTTGCAGCACCACCAGTCACTAGGTAATAACATAAGGCTGCACAGCGAGCAAGAAGGACTACCAGAATTAGAAGGGGTGCGCATAGCTATAGTTTGCTTACGCGAAAAAAGAAGAGACCCCAATAATCTTTCAGATGGGCTCTCTTTTACCGAAGTGCGCCGAACATTTTATGAACTGTTTCCCGGAAACTGGCATACTACTATTGCAGATCTGGGAGATATAGACCCGGGCGCATCTGTAGATGATACGTACTTTGCAATACGCACACTTAATGAGTCTTTGTTTAAAAAAGGAATCATACCTATTTATATAGGAGGAAGTCAGGATCTAGTGTATCCTATTTATCGTTCTTACGATAAGCTAGATCAAATGGTTAATATCGTTAATGTAGATAGCCGTTTTGATCTAGGTGATGCCAGCCAGCCCATAAACAACAAGTCTTATGTGGGTAAAATTATTGTCACAGAGCCTTATAATTTATTTAATTACTCAAATATTGGGTATCAAACCTATTTTAATCCTCAAGAGGAAATAGATTTGATGGATAAGTTGTATTTTGACTCCTATAGACTAGGTAATGTTTCGGCAGCTATAAATATTACTGAGCCTGTTATGCGTGATGCAGATCTTGTAGCTATAGATCTTAATGCTATACGCAGTAGTGAGTTGAGTACACGACATAATAAAATGCCTAATGGCTTTGATGGAAAAGAGATTTGTACCATTGCAAGATATGCAGGCATAAGTGATCGTGTAAGTTCTTTTGGGATTTTTGAATACCATAATGATGCACAAGAAGAAAAGGCTGCTATGCTAGTTGCACAGATGATGTGGTACTTTATTGAGGGAGTGAATTTTCGCGCAAGCGAAAATATGGATGTAGAAAAAGGTAATTTCCTTACCTATCAAGTACCTATTGAAGATGAGGTGCTTACGTTTTATAAAAGTGAGAAAACAGCCCGATGGTGGATAGAAATACCATTTATTATGGGCTTGAATAATAAATTAAAAAGGCACACGTTATTACCTTGCACATACCAAGATTATCTGGACGCTTGTAACCAAAATATCCCCGAAAGATGGTTTAAAGCGAGAAAGAAAAACGAGGTTTGATTGTGTGTTTCAACGATGAAAAGATTATTTTTGGCGAATAAATTGTTTATTTCAAATAAAATAAATAGGTTTACGCCCTTAACTTAGAATACTTAACCTAATATCCTATGAAAAAGTATATTGCATTTATTGCGATAGTAGCTTTGCTGTCTAGTTGTGGCAAAGGCGATCGTGGAGAACTCGTTGGCGCTCAAGGCAAGCGATGGAATCCCGAAAAACCATTTGGTATGACTCTCGTTTCTGGAGGTGCATACATAATGGGTAAAAGTGATGATGACTTTGCTGCGGTAAACGATGCTCCTACTAAAACTGTTACGGTTCGTTCTTTTTATATGGATGAAACAGAAATCACAAACGCCGAATATAGGCAGTTTGTAGAGTGGGTTAAAGACTCTACTGTACGTACAAAACTTGCTATACTGGCAGATGAGCTTGGAGAGACTCCAGGAGCTGGTGATGGTGCGAGTATAGGTGATTTTGCATTTAGTGATGCAGATCCAGAAAATATGACGCCATACGAGCAATATATGTACGATAACTATTATGGGTTAGGCGAGACTGGCTTTGAAGGTCGTAAACTTAATAAGGATATAGATATCATATGGGATACTGCAGAGTATCCAGATGAGTATTATGCTGAGGTGATGGATACAATGTATATCCCGCTAGAAGAGGCTTATAATGGACAGCGCACCATAGACGTAGATAAACTTAACTTCCGTTACACATACTTAGACATACAAGCTGCCGCAAAGAAGAACGGTGGTCGTCGTAAAGATCACATTAAGACAGAGGTTGTTCCGGTTTACCCTGATACGACTGTATGGATTAAGGATTTTGCATACTCTTACAATGAGCCTATGCACAATGATTACTTCTGGCACGATGCTTACGGAGAGTACCCTGTTGTAGGTGTTACTTGGATGCAAGCAAAAGCATTTTGTGAGTGGAGAACAATGTATAAGAACTCTTACCAAAAATCAAAAAAGAGACAATTTGTAAATCGTTTTAGACTTCCTGGTGAAGCAGAGTGGGAATATGCTGCTCGTGGCGGACTGGAAAGTGGTGATTACCCTTGGGGTGGACCATATGCAAAAAATGATAGAGGATGCTTCTTAGCAAACTTTAAACCTTTAAGAGGAGATTATGGTGCAGACCAAGCGCTATATACTGTAGAGGCAGATGCTTACGAACCTAACGACTACAACCTGTACAATATGGCAGGTAACGTGTCTGAGTGGGTAGCTTCTTCTTATGATCCAGCTTCTTATGAATATATGTCTACTATTAACCCTAACGTAAACGATAAGGACAACCGTCGTAAAGTTATACGTGGTGGTTCTTGGAAAGACGTTGCTTACTTCCTACAGGTAAGCTCACGTGATTATGAGTATCAAGACTCTGCACGTAGTTATATCGGTTTTAGAACCGTACAGGATTTTATGGGAATTGATGAGAAAATCAACCTTAGAAAACCGAAGAAATAACTAATATTATTTACCCAAATTATATTATTCAATTACTTAACTAAATTAACTTAACTAAACTAAAAAATTTTATTAGTCATGGCAAAATCTAAAACTGGAAAGAAATTAATGAATATGGTCTACGGACTAGGAGCAGCAGTTGTAATTATTGGTGCTTTATTTAAAATTATGCACTGGCCTTTTGGAAACGAGATGCTTATTGTAGGTCTTGTTACAGAGGCAATAGTATTCGCAATTTCTGCATTTGAACCAGTAGATGACGAACTTGATTGGGCTCTAGTATATCCAGAACTAGCAGGCGGAGCAGGTGGATCTAAGAAAAAAGCTACAGCTCCTGCAGATGCAGAAGCACAATTATCTAAAAAATTAGATAATATGCTTAAAGAAGCAAAAATCGATTCTGAACTTATGTCTAGCTTAGGTGCAAGCATAAGAGGTTTTGAAGGAGCAGCAAAAGAAATAGCGCCTACTGCAGATGCAATGAGCTCTACTAAAAAATACTCTGAAGAGATGGCACTAGCTGCTGCTCAAATGGAATCTTTAAATAGCCTTTATAAAGTGCAGGTTGAGTCTTCTAGCCGTCAGGCAGAAATCAATGAGCAAGTAACTGCAAACGCAGGAAAACTTAAAGAGCAAATGGAAAGCCTTGCAACAAACCTTTCTTCACTGAACGGTGTGTATGGAGGAATGCTTTCTGCTATGAACAAAAACTAATTCTAGTTGTTTTTACAATTAACTAACTAACAGCTAAAATTAAAAACAATGGCAGGAGGAAAACAAAGCCCAAGGCAGAAGATGATTAACCTGATGTATCTAGTGTTTATAGCTATGCTAGCACTTAATATGTCTAAGGAGGTACTATCGGCTTTTGGATCGATAAATGAAAAATTTGATCGTTCTAATACTACGTTTGAAACTAAGAATAATCTGGCACTAGCAGATCTTTCTAAGAAAGCAAACGAAAATGAAGAGTTCAAAGCAGCTGCAGCAACAGCTCAGTCTGCAAAGCAACTAGGAGATGCATACTTTACTTATCTAGCTTCAGAGAAAGATGCGCTACTTGCAGAAGTAGAAGATAAGACAGATTATGAAGCGATGGATAAGTCTAACTTTCTAGATGAGCGCTTCTATAAAGGAGGAAAAATCACACCAGAAGGGCAAACTTTTCTTGATGAGATGGCAAAGTACCGTGACGGTATGGTAAAGCTTGCAGGTGACAATAAAGCACTAGTTGCTCAAATCAATGAAGATTTTAGTACAAGTGATGTTGTAGATGGAGAAGGTGTAGAAAAAGATTATATCTCTTACAATTTTGTAGGGTTTCCATCTGTTTCTTCATTAACTAAGATGTCTCAATTACAAAATGATATCAAGGTTGTAGAAAACGAGCTTTTAACAAAGTTACTTTCTGGTAATCTTAAGGAGCTTGCTTCTTTAGATAATTACGAGACTGTAATGACTACTTCAAAAGGTGCTTATTACACAGGGTCAACATTTGATGGTGTTCTTTCTTTAGGTCGTGTAGATGCTTCTACAAAACCTTCTAGAGTTGAGCTTAAGCTTGATGGAAGAGCAATACCTTCAGATAAGATTTCTTATGACGGTGGTAAACTAGTATTAGGAGTAAACACTGGTGGAGTAGGTGATCACAAAATCACAGGTACATTATTTTACCCTCAAGACGGTAAAGAAATAGAGGTTGCTGTAGAGCAGGCTTTTACAACAATAAACAAGCCTAACTCTGCAACAATAGCTGCAGATAAGATGAATGTTGTATACCGTGGTGTAGATAACCCTATGACGATATCATTTGCTGGTGTTGCAGATAATGCTGTTACAGCATCTGGAGCAGGCCTTTCTAAAAGATCAGGAAGCAAGTACAATATGAAACCTTCGCAAGGTAGAGAGGTGACTATTAACGTTACAGCAAAGTTGCCAGATGGTGGTGGAACTGTTTCTGATAAAGCTGTTTTCCGTATTAAAGATATCCCACGTCCAGTAGGAGCTTTAGGAGGAGATGACGGTGGTAACCTTAAGAAACCTCGTAACACAGTAGGTGCTGCGCCTATTAATGCAGTACTTCCAGATTTTGACTTTGACCTTAACTTAAGAGTTAATAGTTTCAAGTTTAGAGCTGGTGATCAAGCTACTGTTGCTGTACAAGGAAACAAGCTTAATGCTGCTGCAAAGTCTGCTCTTAAAAGAGCAAAGAGAGGATCTTCAGTACAGATATTTGATATTAAAGCAAGTATACCAGGTAACTCTATAAGATTGAAGACGGTGTCTCCAATTATCATTGAGCTATCAAACTAAAATAAATTTTATTATGAGTCTTAAACGTTTAATTTTTGTTGCACTAGGTCTTTTAATGGCTGTACCTGCATTTGCACAAGGAAACATCCTTAATGCAAAGACGCCAGACGAGATGTTTGAAGTAACTGAAGAGCAAAAAGCAAAAGATAATGACAAACCATTACCATATGGTTACGTTGAAAAACGTGATGTATTATGGGCAAAAAATACGTGGGAAGTTATTGATCTTGATGAGCGCGTTAACTTTCCTTTATATTACCCTATTGATACGGTAAATATGGGGTCAGATCGTCGTTCACTTTTTGATGTTCTTGTAAAGAACATTAAAAACGGTAAAATTGATGCGATATATAGAGACTCATATTTTACAGAAAAGATTCAGCTAGAAGACCTTTCTGCGGCAATGGTAAAGATCGATACTTCAGATGAGGGGTATGATCAGTTTAACGCAGGAGAGTCTATTTCAGATTATAACATTGAGCGTACAGAGATTACATCTTATGACATTAATGCATATCACGTACGTGGGTACTGGTATATAGATAAGCGTCAAGGTGAGTTAAAGTACCGTCTATTAGGTATCGCACCAGTATCTGGTGATGTAAACTTTTTAGATGATTCTAGTGCGGCAGATATTGAGCTCTTCTGGATATGGTTTCCAGGAGCAAGAGAGGTATTGCATAATGCAAAAGCCTTTAACCGCAAGAATACCTCATTACCCATATCATTTGACCATCTACTCAATAGTAGACGATTTAATGCTACAATTTATAAAGAAGACAATGTACAAGGAGATCGTAAGGTTAAAGAGTACATAAGTGACAATGCAATGATGCAGTTACTTGAGTCTAATCGTATTAAAGAAGGCATACGTGATATAGAGCAGGATCTCTGGAATTACTAGCGTTGTTCTTAAATAAGCTTAAAAAGGCCATCAAAACATTGTTTTGATGGCCTTTTTTTATGAGTGTCTATTAACACTATTCTCATCATCTATTGCTGTATTTTTGCAATGTGATGAAAGTAGATTATATAATTGTGGGACTAGGTCTAGCTGGTATTGCTTTTTGTGAGCAATGTATAAAGGCTGGAAAAACGTTTATGGTTTTTGATAAAGGTGTAGAAGGAGCAAGCAGGGTAGCTGCTGGCTTATATAATCCTGTTATTTTAAAACGATACTCCCTCCCTTGGAAAGCGGTAGAGCAGTTTGATATTGCTATTCCCTATTTTCAGAATCTTGAAGCAAAGCTTGATGCGCAGTTTATGTACCCTATGGCTGTAAGAAAAGTGTTTCACTCGGTAGAAGATCAAAATAATTGGTTTGCTGCAAGTGATAAGCAGGGGCTTGAGCGTTTTGTAAAAACGCCTCTTGTAAAGGCAGACAGTGAGTTTATAGATGCACCATATAACTATGGAGAAGTTGCAGAGACTGGGCGTATAGCCATTACCACATTACAAGAGCACTATGAAAAATATCTAGAAGAGATGTCCGCTTTCGCGAAAGCGGAATTCAACTACACACAGCTCACACTTACAGATGCCGGAGTACAGTATAAAGATTATGAAGCAAATCACATAGTCTTTGCCGAAGGATATGGTATCAAGCAGAACCCTTATTTTAACAGATTACCTTTAGTAGGAAACAAAGGAGAGTACATCATCATAAAAGCTCCAAAATTAAAGCTGACTGCCGCTATCAAAACATCATTTTTTGTAGTGCCGCTAGGTGAGGATTTATACAAAGTAGGAGCAACTTATAACTGGACAGATAAGGACTGGGAGAGCACAAAAGAAGCTCGTGAAGAGCTCGAAGATAAATTTAAAACTCTTGTCACTGTGCCCTACGAGGTAGTGAGTGAACAAGCAGGTGTGCGCCCCACTACAGGAGATAGAAGGCCGCTTTTAGGACCCCACCCTAAGTTCAAGCAGCTTGCGGTACTTAACGGGCTAGGTACTCGCGGCATAATGGCGGGACCTCTGCTGGCACACTATTTATTTGAATTTATAGAAAACAATATTCCACTTCCAGAGGAGGT
This sequence comes from uncultured Dokdonia sp., assembly GCF_947496725.1. Classification (GTDB taxonomy): domain Bacteria; phylum Bacteroidota; class Bacteroidia; order Flavobacteriales; family Flavobacteriaceae; genus Dokdonia. The sequence goes on along the minus strand of NZ_CANMDS010000001.1, from coordinate 806,377 downwards.
AGATATAATGAGATTTCCAAAAAAGCTGGAGATATAGGTAGTAGTTTAGTACGCTTTCGCGAAAGCGTAATCTTACTTACTTACTAGTTGATCTTTACTAGGGTCATATTTCATAAAGAAATTGATCCATATATTACGAGAAAGTCGCATAATCACAGGCATAAATACAATCATTGTACCTACAATGGCAATAAATGTATTAACCAGATTAGCCTCAAAAAAGAAATAGGTAATCACAAAAGCTGCTGTTGCAAAAGCAATCCCTACGGGATAACTCACATACATAGCACCATAAAAGAAAGAAGGTTCTATCTTATATTTTGTGTCACAGTGAGAGCAGCGCTCGTGCATTTTGAGCGTCTCAGATAAGATATAAGGATTTGAGTTTTTGTACATAGACTCGTTTTGACACACAGGGCACTTTCCTGTAAGAATACTGTTGAGTTTACTGCCTTTTAGAATTCCCATAATCTCCTTAGTTTTTAACTACAAATTTAAGCATCTTTGCACGGTTAGTACATACCAAATAATAACTTTTACTTATTACTCTATGCTCAATATTCACAACCTTTCTGTCTCTTTTCAAGGCGAATATTTGTTTGAAGAAATCACCTTTAGACTTAATAATGGTGATCGGGTAGGACTGGTAGGTAAAAACGGTGCTGGTAAGTCTACAATGCTACGTATCATTTCTGGCGAGCAGCAATATGATACGGGATCTATAGCTATAGAGAAGGAGATAAGCATAGGTTTCTTAAAGCAAGACATAGATTTTATAGAAGGACGTACCGTGCTTGAGGAGTCTTATGAGGCTTTTAAAGAAATAAAAAAACTAGAGAGTCAACTTGCACATATTAATGAGCAACTAGCGACACGCACAGACTACGAGAGCGAGAGCTATAACCAGCTTATGATAGATATAAACGACGTACAACACCAGTATGAAGTGCACGGCGGGTATAGTTATAAAGGTGAGACAGAGCGTATATTGCAAGGTCTAGGTTTTAAGCGCGAGGATTTTGATAAGCTTACAGACACCTTTTCTGGAGGGTGGCGTATGCGTATAGAGCTGGCTAAGCTTTTACTACAAAATCACGATATATTACTGCTAGATGAGCCTACAAACCACTTAGATATAGAATCTATTATCTGGCTTGAGAGCTTCTTGCGTGGGTATACTGGGGCTGTGGTGATTGTATCTCACGATAAGATGTTTTTAGATAACGTGACTAACCGTACTATTGAGATTTCGCTAGGTCGCATTTATGATTATCCGAAGCCGTACACACAGTATCTCGTGCTTCGTTCGGAAATAAGAGAGCAGCAACTGGCTTCACAAAAAAACCAGCAGAAACAAATTGAGCAGACAGAAAAGCTTATTGAGAAGTTTAGAGCAAAAGCTTCTAAGGCCACAATGGCGCAGTCGCTCATAAAAAAGTTAGATAAGATAGATCGCATTGAGGTAGATGAAGATGATAATAGTGTGATGACGCTTAAATTTCCTGTATCTGTAACGCCTGGTAAGGTTGTGGTAGAGGCAGAGGAGGTTGCAAAAAGTTATGGAGATAAAAACGTTTTGCAAGGTATAGACTTGCTGGTAGAGCGTGATACTAAGACCGCCTTTGTAGGGCAAAATGGCCAAGGTAAATCTACACTGGCAAAAATTATAGTGGGTGAGCTTGAGCATCAAGGGAAGGTAAAGCTAGGGCATAATGTACAGATAGGGTACTTTGCTCAAAACCAAGCAGAATATCTTGACGGTTCAAAAACTGTAGAGGACACGATGATAGATGCTGCAGATGAGAAAACAAGACCACGTGTGCGAGATATATTAGGCTCTTTTCTCTTTAGGGGAGAGGAGGTAGATAAGTATGTGCGCGTACTCTCTGGAGGTGAGCGCAACAGGCTAGCACTTGCTAAGCTTATGTTGCAACCTTTTAACGTGCTTGTGATGGATGAACCTACAAACCACCTAGACATTAAGTCAAAAAATGTACTTAAAGATAGTCTCAAGCAGTTTGAAGGGACTCTTATAGTCGTATCTCACGACCGTGATTTTCTACAAGGTCTTACAGATAGGGTTTATGAGTTTAAAGATCATCGTATAAGAGAGTATCTGGGAGACATAGATTACTACCTAGAGCAGCGAGAAGTGGCAAACTTGAGAGAGGTAGAAAAGCGTGATGTTGTAAAAAAAGAAGCGCCTGTAAAGAGTACAAAAAAATCTTACGAAGACCAAAAAAAGCTCAAATCTCTTAATAATAGACTCAGTAAAGTAGAGTCTAATATTAATAAAATAGAACGCGAGATCAAAGAGCTAGATGTCGCCCTCGCGACTAACTATGATGAGACGGTTGCAGATCCAGCGTTTTTTGACAACTATAATGGCAAGAAAAAGAAGCTAGACGGCTTTATGGAAGACTGGGAGAAAATCACAGAAGAACTCGATGCGTTAAACTAGTATTTTTACGCTTTCGCGAAAGCGTAATACCACTCAACAATAATTAAGAAACCAACTGTACAAGTTGGTTTTTTCTTTTTAACACAAGCAATGTGTTGTTTTGTAGGTAATACCGGACGCTCAGGCTTTTAATTTAAGACATCCTTAACAGCGGTGGTCGGGCTCTGTGGTTAGATTTGCACTACTGGTACTCAAGCCATCAAAACAACCAAAATAGTATAGATGCGTAAAATCATCCTCTCTCTGTTAGGAGTCCTGCTCATAATTGGAGCTTTTTTTGCTTCAAAAGCAATTGTAGCAAGTAATCAACGTACAAGGCCTAAGCCTAAAAAAGTAATTAAAACCGTCTTTGTAGAAGATGCTGTAAATGGGGTCGTACCTATAGAAATTTCGGCAAACGGAAATCTCGTTGCTCAAAGAAGGCTAGAAATATTTTCTGAAGTGCAGGGCGTGCTTCAAAAAGGAAGTAAGCTTTTTAAACCAGGTCAAGAGTATAGAAAAGGACAAACCTTACTTAGTCTTAATAGCTCTGAGTACTACGCAAGTGTACAGTCACAGAAAAGTGCACTGTATGATCAAATCACTTCTATAATGCCCGACTTGCGTCTTGACTACCCAGAAGCCTACCCAAAATGGCAAGCCTATCTCAATAACTTTGACGTAAGTAAAGCTACTCCACCTTTACCAGAAATCACATCAGAAAAAGAAGGTTATTTTATTTCTGGGAGAAATATCCAAACGGCTTATTTTAATGTAAAAAACTTAGAGCAACGTCTAGGTAAGTATAGAATTACAGCGCCATTTACTGGAGTACTTACAGAAGCTTTAGTAACAGAAGGAACACTTGTAAGATCTGGTCAAAAGCTAGGTGAGTTTATAGATACAAACTTGTACGAGCTTGAAGTTGCGATAAGCAAGAACTATGCAGACTTGTTAAAAGTCAATAATGAAGTAGCGCTCTCTACTATAGACGGTGAAGAAACTTACACAGGTAAAGTAACTCGAGTAAATGGGAATATAGATCAAGCGTCACAGACCATAAATGCTTATATAGAAGTTAAAGGAGAAGGTTTGAGAGAAGGCGTGTATCTTGAAGCTGTGCTTCAAGCTAAAGAAGAGCAAGAGGCGATAGCTTTACCTAGAGGGTTGTTGCAACCCAATAACGAGCTTTTTATGGTGCGTGATTCAATTCTCGATGTTATAAAGGTAAATCCCGTATATTTTTCTGATAAGGAGGTGATTGTAAAGGGAATACCAGAAGGAACAAAGATTGTAAGTAAGCCAGTACCTGGCGCATATGCTGGAATGCTTGTAAAGATCTATTCAGATAAGGAATCATCACAAGAAGAAGCAGAGTAGGATGCGTAAAGTAATAGAATATTTTATCAAATATCACGTAGCTGTAAACGTGATTGTATTAATGTTTGTAGTCTTTGGAATTTACGGAGCATTATCACTCAACTCATCATTTTTTCCACTTGTAGACTCTAAGAATATAAGTATAAGTGTTATATACCCAGGAGCTTCTCCACAAGAAGTAGAAGAAGGTATTGTGCTTAAAATAGAAGATAACCTTAAAGGATTAGATGGAGTTGAGCGCGTAACATCTACTTCTAGAGAAAACAGTGGTAGCATTAATGTAGAGATAGAAAAAGGGAAGGATATTGATTTTATGCTTCTTGAAGTAAAGAATGCTGTAGATCGTGTGCCTTCATTTCCTTCTGGTATGGAGCCTCTTGTAGTGGCAAAGGTTGAAGCAATAAGGCAAACTATATCTTTTTCTATAAGCGGAGAAAACGTATCGCTTGAGACTTTAAAACAAATAGGACGCCAGGTAGAAAATGACCTGCGTGGCATAGATGGTATTTCTCAAATAGCAGTATCTGGATATCCTGAAGAAGAAATTGAGATAGCTGTAAATGAAAACAGTTTGCTGGCTTACGACTTGTCTTTTGCAGATGTATCTCAGGCAGTGAGCTCTTCAAACATATTAACAACAGGAGGGTCTATAAAAACAGAGGCAGAAGAGTATCTTATAAGAGCAAATAATAGAGCTTACTACGGTGACGAGCTGTCTAATGTCATTGTGAGATCAAATGCTAATGGAAGAACCATACGTCTCAAAGATGTTGCAGAGGTAAGAGACCGTTTTTCTGAAACACCTAATGCAAATTACTTTAATGGAAATCTTGCTGTAAATGTGACCATAACATCTACAAATACAGAAGACCTTATAGGTGCCGCAGAAAAGGCAAAAGAATATATAGAAGACTTTAATGCAAAGTATAACAATGTACAGCTAGCTGTTGTAAGTGACTTATCTATAACGCTTGTACAACGTACAGCATTACTTACAGAAAATGCCGTTGTAGGGATGCTCTTGGTGCTATTGTTTCTATCAGTATTTTTAAATACACGACTAGCATTCTGGGTAGCCTTTGGGCTTCCCGTGGCATTCTTAGGGATGTTTATGCTTGCAGGTTATTTTAATGTGACGATTAATGTATTATCATTATTTGGGATGATTATCGTGATAGGTATTCTGGTAGATGACGGTATTGTCATAGCAGAAAACATCTATCAACATTATGAACGTGGTAAAACCCCTATACAAGCTGCCGTAGATGGTACAATGGAGGTGTTGCCTCCTATTCTTTCGGCAATAACTACAACGATTCTCGCTTTTGGTATTTTCTTGTTTTTAGATGGAAGAATAGGTGAATTTTTCGGAGAGGTTTCGGTTATAGTAATGCTTACGCTGCTTGTTTCTCTTGTAGAAGCCCTCATTATACTGCCAGCTCACCTTGCACATTCTAAGGCATTGCGAGCACAAAGCAATAAGCCTAAAAAGGGAATGGCAAAGCTATTCTCAAAACTGCGCTATATAAATGAGTTTGGAGATCGTATTATGGTCTGGTTGCGTGATCGCGTGTATAGCCCAGTACTGAGATTTGCACTCGACTACAAGTTCTTGATGTTTTCATTTTTTATTGCATTTATTTTACTCACCTCTGGGAGTTTTGAGGCGGGTATTATACGTGGAGCGTTTTTCCCGCGTGTTGCAAGTGATAATGTGAGAATAAGTCTTGAGATGCCTAATGGTACAAATGCGGCTATCACAGACAGTATTATCTCTATGATAGAAGAAAAGGTTGTAGAGACAAATAAAGAGCTAACTGAAAAGTATAAAAATGAGATAGATGGACCTATGTTTGAGAATATTATCAAAAACATTGGGCCAGGGACATCTACAGCTTCTTTAAGCATAAATATGCTTCCGGGAGAAGAAAGACCTAACGAGGTTACTTCTATCATAGTAGGTAATATGATACAAGAGAAGGTAGGTCCTGTAATAGGTAAAGAAAGCCTTGTGTATGGAGGCGGAGGTAACTTTGGAGGAAGCCCAGTTGCAGTTTCTTTATTAGGAAATAATATAGCCGAACTTAAAGCAGCAAAGGCTGAGCTTAAGCAATCACTAGAGACCAACCCTGTATTAAAAGATATAACAGATAATGACCCTGCGGGTATTAAAGAAATTAGATTAGAGCTCAACGAGTCTGCATACTCACTGGGACTCAATTTGCAAACTGTAATGGCACAGGTACGAGCAGGATTCTTTGGGGCACAAGCGCAGCGCTTTCAGAGAGGTCAAGATGAGATAAGAGTATGGGTGCGTTATGATCGGGATAATAGATCATCTATATCTAATCTAGATGATATGCGTATCACTACGCCATCTGGAGCAAAGGTGCCTCTCAATGAGATAGCATCTTACACTATTGAGCGTGGTGATGTGGCAGTAAACCACCTTGAGGGTAGAAGGGAGATACAAATACTTGCAGATCTCAAAAACCCAAAAGAAGTAAGTGCCACAGATGTAATGACAGATTTGCGTACTAACGTGATGCCAGAGATACTATCTAAGTATCCTACAGTAACACCATCATACGAAGGTCAAAACAGAGAGGCAGGTAAACTTACAGACTCACTTATACCTGTAGGCCTTACGGTGCTATTACTTATTTACATAGTGATTGCATTTACCTTTAGAAGTTATAGTCAGCCGTTGATGTTATTGCTTCTTATACCATTGAGTTTGCCAGCAGTAGCCTGGGGGCACTGGATACACGACTTCCCGCTTAACATATTATCTATGCTTGGTATTATAGCCTTGATAGGGATTATGGTAAATGATGGCTTGGTGCTTATAGGTAAGTTTAATACTAACCTAAGAGAAGGTATGACCTTTGAGGATGCTATTTTTGATGCTGGTCGTTCTAGATTTAGAGCTATCTTTCTTACCTCAATCACAACTATTGCTGGTCTTGCACCGCTTATTTTTGAAGAGAGTAGACAAGCACAGTTCTTAATCCCAATGGCAATATCTATTGCATACGGGATAGGCTTTGCAACGGTACTTACGCTTGTAATGCTTCCTATCTTTTTATCATTTAGCAACTGGGTAAAGACCACTACAGATATGTTACAGAAGGGAAGAAAGACAGCTAGAGAAAATCAAGAGAGAGCCGTAAAGGAAATGGAAGAAGAGCACGAGAATGACAACCAAGAGCTTCAAGTTCCCTTTAAGCCTAAAACAGATATAGCGTAAAATGAATTTGTATAAAAATCATACACCGCGAGAAATTGTTGCCGTGCTAGAGCATAGCGACAAGCTTACTTATGAAGCAAAACTCAACTTGCTAGATACTATTAGAAAGCAATCTATAGATGTTTCTACAGAAAAGCTGGAAGAGCAAATTGCCCATAAAGAAACGGCCATCGCAAATCTTGAAAACCTAGAAGAACTAGGCTTTCATTATGAAGAAAACACAACCACAGGAGAGATTGTAGTAAAGCGCACCTCCAAAGCAAAAATTATGGATATCATATCCATAGTACTAGGTGTGTTACTGTCACTTGTAGGGCTTATAGCTTTCTGGCTGCTCGTTGCAATTTTTACAGGCGATAACGAGTTTGGACTTGATAAGTTGTTTATATATGTGTTAATGATTACTGCTGGACTTGTAGGTTTTAAAATGCTATCAGGTATAGAGCGTTTTTTAGATTTTAATAGCTTTTTGCTTACTAAATCTGGAGGTGAAGTAACTATAAAAAAAGGAGGACTATCTGGAGCTCAAACTTACCTTAGTAGCCAGCTCGGGATTGAAGAAGAAGAAGGAGAACTCGTTTTTCATATAAATGATATTGAGTTCATAAGAGCAAATCAAGACAACCTAGTGCAAAGACGTACACTAGAAACATTATTACTTAAAATGACTGCAAACAGATGATACAATCTTTTATAAAAAGTATAGTTGCTATGGTGTTGTTATTCGCTTTCGCGAAAGCGTATGCACAAGACCTCCCAGCACAATTACTCACAAAAGAAGAGGCCGTGCAGATAATGCTTGAGAATAACTTTGGGATACTACTCGCAAATAATCAAGTCGCCATAGCTGAAAACAATAAAAGTATCTTAAATAGTGGCTACTTGCCATCCCTCACAGGTAATGCAGGTGTAAATTATAGTATAGATGATCAAGAGGCTACCTTTCAAGATGGTAATGTAAGCGCTGTAGATGGGGCAGAGACCACAAGATATAATGCTTCTATTAATCTTAACTATACCTTGTTTGATGGGTTAGGTAGGTACTATAATTATAAAACATTAAAAGAGCAGTATGGCTTATCACAGCTGCAAGCACGAGAGACCATAGAGAATGTAATGTTGCAGCTATTTTCTGTGTATTATGAAGTGGCTCGTATTGAAGAAAACTTAGCTGTTTTAGAAACCGCTTTAGATATTTCAAAAGCAAGAGAGGTACGTGCGCAATATCAATTTGATTATGGACAAGTAAATAAGTTAGAGGTGCTCAATGCACAAGTAGATATTGTGACGGATAGTACAAACATTCTTACTACCAGACAGCAGTTACGTAACGCACAGCGAGATCTTAACGTAGTCCTCGCTAGAGAGCTGGAAGACTTAAAAAGTGCAGATACTACCGTTACTTTTATAAACCCGCTAGAAGTAGAGCGCTTTATAAGTGAGGGTATCACAAATAATGTATCTATTCTTCAAGCAGAGCAAAATATTACGATAAGTGATTATCAAATTAAACAAGCTAAATCTTTGCTTTTACCTACCATAGGTCTTACAGGTAGTTACGGCTGGACAGAGGGTAATTTTCCTGCTACAAATTTTCTTGCCTCAAGCACCTCTACAGGTTTTCAAACAGGTGCAACCCTGCAGTGGAATTTATTTGATGGCGGCAGCTCTATCATAGGAGTAAAGAATGCAAAAATCTTTTTAGAAAATCAAAAGTATACCCAAGAGCAACTAAGGCAGCAGGTACTGGGAGACATTGCAAATGCAAAGGGAGATTATCTCAATGCCCTTAAAATCTATGAGCTTCAAGAGCAAAATGTAAGTACAAGTCAGGCTAACTTTGATCGATCAGAAGAGCGATTTAAACTAGGGCAGGTAAGTAGCGTAGAGTTTAGACAGGCACAACTTAACTTGCTCAATGCACAAACCACTAAGAATGCCGCAAAGTATACGGCAAAGCTGGCAGAAATACAGTTACTACAGCTCACGGGGCAACTCCTTAATGTGAAGTTGTAGGAGGTAATTCCGCTTTCGCGAAAGCGCAATAAAAACTACACTATGTTTGAACATTTTTTTCAATGTCCATACTGTTGGGAAGAGGTGTCTATGCTTTTAGACCCATCTGTGAGTACGGTTTATGTAGAAGATTGTGAAGTGTGTTGTAATCCTATAGAGGTACGCACCACTTTTGAAGAGCAAGAACTTGTAGGTTTTGAGGCTCGTGATATTGAACAATAAGCCGTTTCTGGTCTCTATTTTGTACATCTTGAGGTAGTATTTGAGATTTAAATACACTATTACCTACTCTCAATTAAATATATTGTTACAGATATGCCTGTCTATGTGGGGGTTGCAAATAATTAAAAAAATATCCTACATTTTCCTTTTATATATGACAAAAACGGTTGTATATTTGCACTCCAATTAACGCAGTACTGATGGCCTAATCAAGAAACGTGTTACTGGAACATACATCGCGGGATAGAGCAGTAGGCAGCTCGTCGGGCTCATAACCCGAAGGTCACTGGTTCGAGTCCAGTTCCCGCTACTAAGTAAAAAGTCTCAATCACAAGTTGAGACTTTTTTTATGCACTAATTTTGTGTCTAATGTCCCTATAAATTATACTATATGAAAATTGTTGTACTATCTCAAAACCCTAATTTGTACTCTACAAAACGAATTGTAGAAGCTGGTCAAAAAAAAGGTCACGAGATGATTATTATAGATCACACTAAGTGTAATCTCGTGATTGAAAAAAAGAATCCGACTATAGTATACAAAGGAGAAGAGATTAGGGATATAGATGGGATCATACCTAGAATAGGTGCTTCTGTAACATTTTTTGGGACTGCTGTTGTGAGACAGTTTGAGATGATGAAGGTGTTTTCTGCCACAGAGTCACAAGCCCTTGTGAGATCTAGAGATAAATTAAGAAGCTTGCAAATTCTTTCTAGAGCTGGTCTTGGCTTGCCTAAAACAGTGTTTACAAACTACTCAAAAGATGTGAGTCAGGTTGTAGATGGGGTAGGAGGTGCGCCACTTGTTATAAAATTACTTGAAGGTACTCAAGGGCTTGGTGTTGTGCTGGCAGATAATAAAAATAGTGCAGAGTCCATCTTAGAAGCTTTTAACGGGTTACAGGCTAGAGTGATTGCTCAAGAGTTTATAGAAGAAGCTGGAGGTGCAGATATACGTGTTTTTGTAGTAGATGGTGCTGTGGTAGGCGCAATGAAAAGGCAAGGAAAAGAAGGTGAGTTTAGGTCTAACTTACACCGTGGTGGTAGTGCAAATGTAATAGAGCTTACAGACGAAGAAGAAAATGCAGCCTTAAAGGCCGCAAAAGCAATGGGGCTAGGTATCGCCGGGGTTGATTTATTGCAGTCATCTAGAGGACCTTTAATTCTCGAGGTAAACTCATCACCAGGATTAGAAGGTATAGAAAGAGCTACGGGAACAGATATTGCAACCCACATTATTAAGTATGTAGAGAGAAATGCCTAGGCTACTGCTCTTGATTTAAAATTATAATATTAAAATTAAAGTGTTTATTTATGGAAATTAATCCTACCGAAATTATCGGTTATCTAGCCAGTTTATTTGTGCTGTTGTCATTTTTATTTAAAGATATACGTACACTACGTATTGTAAACTCAGTGGGTTGTGCATTTTTTGTGGTGTATGGAGTATTGTTGTCAAGTATACCGGTAATCGTAACTAATGTTGCGATATTACTAATAAATGCATACTATCTTTTTATAAAAAAGAATGTAAATTAAGGGGTTGAGTAGGAGTTTTCTCTCCTTTTAGACTTGATTATCAATATTTTATACTTGTGTAGTGCAAGTATTTATGGGTAAATCTTGTATAATATGGTGAGTTACATTACATTCGCCAAAATTTGAAATACTGTATGAAATTAATGGAAGAAGCGGTGGCTTTTGAGAATGCTTCAATGAGCAATATGTCCACCAGTGATCGCGTTGCAGCTTCAAGAGAAGCAAAACGCCTCATTCTTGCACTGAATGAGATTTTTAAAGAGACAAAGGATTCTGAAATAATGGATACAATGAAGCGTCTCACAGAAAAGAAAAAGAAGATTGAAAAACGCTTGAAGGGTAGACCTGATAGTATGTAAAATAAAAGAGACCTCACTTGTGACGGTCTCTTTTTTATTTATACCATAGTCATATATATATGCAGCCAGATAATTTTACAAACGAGTTTTTTGGGATAGGAATCCAGAATGGAAAAACTCCAGAAAATTTAGGAGTGCTCTGGCGTTCTGCTCAAAACCTTGGTGCTAGTTTTATTTTTACCATAGGCAACCGCTATGCAAAGCAAGCTAGTGATACACACAATGCTGTAAGTGCGATGCCTTATTATCACTATGATAATTTTGATGACTTTTTTAACCACTTACCTAAAGGAGCTCGCATTGTAGGTGTAGAGCTAGATGAGCGTGCACAATCGCTAGAGACTTTTGAGCATCCTAGGCGCTGTGTTTATTTACTAGGAGCAGAAGATCACGGTCTTACACGTGAGGCGATAGATAGATCTCACTTTCTTGTAAAATTCTCTTCTACCCTAAGCCTTAATGTGGCTGTAGCTGGGAGCATCGTGCTGTATGACAGAGCGCTGGCAAAATCTAGATCGTAATTATTGCGCTTTTGCGAAAGCGTAATACCTCCCATAACCACACATCATTTACATAATTAATAACTCTTTATATCCATAAAGGCAAACGTACTATTTAAAGTATCTTTGCCTAAAAGAAACACTATGTCGCACAAAGCCGGATTTGTAAATATTATAGGAAACCCTAATGTGGGTAAAAGTACGCTTATGAATGCCTTTGTGGGTGAGCGACTCAGTATTATTACCTCAAAAGCACAAACTACACGTCACCGTATACTAGGTATTGTAAACGGAGAAGACTTCCAGATGATTTTGAGCGACACGCCAGGTATCATAAAGCCGGCATACGAGCTACAAGCATCTATGATGGACTTTGTAAAAAGCGCATTTGAAGATGCAGATGTGCTACTTTACATAGTAGAGCTAGGAGAAAAGGAGCTCAAAGACGAAGCGTTTTTTAATAAAATACGTGGCGCAAAAATTCCCGTTTTATTACTCATTAATAAAATAGACAAAGGTAATGAAGAGATGCTGGGCGAGGCGTTAAAGCTTTGGTCAGAAAAAGTGCCAAATGCTGAGGTGTTTGCAATCTCTGCACTTGAAAACTTTGGCGTACCACAAGTGTTTAATAGAATTATAGAGCTACTACCAGAGTCTCCAGCATTTTATCCTAAAGACCAACTTACAGATAAGCCTGAGCGCTTTTTTGTAAATGAGATCATACGTGAGAAAATCTTGATGCACTACAAGAAAGAAATCCCTTATGCAGTAGAGATTGATACAGAAGACTTTTTTGAAGAAGATGAGATCATACGTATGCGTTCTGTGATTATGGTAGAGCGTGATAGCCAGAAGGGTATCATTATAGGTCATAAAGGAACTGCACTTAAGCGAGTAGGAGTAGAGGCTCGTAAGGATTTAGAAAAATTCTTTGGTAAGCAAGTGCATCTTGAACTATATGTAAAAGTAAATAAGAACTGGAGAAGCAGCGAGCGACAGCTCAAGCGTTTTGGGTATAACCAGAAGTAGTATAGATGCGCTTTCGCGAAAGCGTAAATCACCATCTTTCACACAATCTCCATACTAGATATTTTATCATCGTGAATAATAGAAAGCTTAAGAATAGCGAACTCAACAGAAAAACGGTTGCAGATTTTAAGGAGGCAGAAAAAACGCCACTTATTATCGTGCTGGATAACATAAGGAGTCTCAACAATGTAGGTTCAGTTTTTCGTACGGCAGATGCCTTCCTTGTTGAAAAAGTGTATTTGTGTGGTATCACTGCTACACCGCCGCATCGTGATATTCAAAAAACAGCACTAGGTGCAACAGATGCTGTAGCGTGGGAGTATGTGGAAGACTCAATCGCGCTTTCTCAAAAATTAAAAGAACAAGGTGTGAAGCTTTGTGCTATAGAGCAAGCAGAAGATGCTGTAATGCTAGACAAGTTTACTCCTGTAAAAGGGGAGAGGTATGCTGTTGTTTTTGGTAATGAAGTAAAAGGAGTGCAGCAAGAGATTGTGTCTTTAAGTGATACGGTACTTGAGATTCCGCAGGTGGGTACTAAGCATTCTCTTAACATTTCTGTAAGTGCAGGAGTGGTTATATGGGACATCTTTAGTAAGTTAGGCGTTTCTTAATGGGTTGTTAAAGTGTTATTTAACAGTCACTTATGATTTTTACTCATTATTTTGTTTATCTTTAAAAGAAAAAAGATAAACATTATGTCAAAATTCACAATGCCCATACGTTTTGCCATCGCAATGGCAGGCGGGCTCATCGCATATTTTTTAGTACTCGCATTATTTAACCTTCATACTAATGTTATGTTCTCGCTCTTTAATGGCGTGATTGTAGGTTTTGGTATTTATGAGGTGATTAAGTACACAAAGATTAAGAACGGACCAGCTTTTAGCTACACAGACGGACTTACTAATGGAGTGGTGTCTGGATTTATTGCTACTATATTATTTACGGGATTCTTTGCACTATATGCAGGTAATATAAACCCAGATTTTCTAGACGGTCTTATAGGGCCTTGGGAGAAGACGTATAATACAAGTATAGGCTCTGTAATATTTACAGTCGCAATAGGAGGGTTTTCTACCGCAATATGTTTATCGCTTTGTTTTATGCAGCTTTTTAAACCTAGCTGGAATACTGAAGGAACTAAGAAGGTATTACGGGAGAGAGGACCGGTTATTAGATAGTCCTCACTTGGAAAAAAATAAATTAAAAAACCGCCATCTGGCGGTTTTTTAATTTATAATGCTCAAGAGAAGTTTTAGTTTACTCTTGTAAGAATAACGATACTTTCTCCTTCAAAATTATAATCAACTCCTTCTGGGAAACCTGAAATTTCACTATTTCCAAGATCTGTTGTAAGTACTAAAGTTGTTTCGTTTAAAACTGTTATCGTAGAAGTGCCAGGGTTGATATCATCTGAAATGATCTGATTATCCGTTTGAAAAGTAATGAATCCTGTAAAACTCATTTGATCGCCATTTACACTCCAGTTTCCAGTAGTATTAATATCTTCAAAACTTGTAGTCTGAGTTATTTCTGAGCCATTCGTAGATGATGTGACTGTGTAATCATAAGAGCCATTTGCTATAAGTGAGCTGTCGTCATTAAAAGTAATAGTATAGTTAAAGTTTGAACCTGTACCGTAAGAAGTTGATGTGGCAGTCTGACCTTCGACTGTAAGATCTAGTGTGGTGTTATTTTCTAAAGAGGTAATCTCCCATTCTCCCACTATAAGGGTTGTGTTTACGTCGTTTATTTCATCATCTGTTGAGCAAGATGTAAATATAATTGTAAGAATGACGAGTGTAATGATTGATTTAAAATGTTTAATTGCTTTTTGATTGATTATTAATATGAAGGCGAATCTACTTTTTAAAATACTTAAAAACAATTTTTTGTAGGAATTCACTTTTATTTTGATGTTTTCTAAGTAATGTTAGTAGGGTGAGTTCTAAGTTATTTATTTTTAAATGCGTTTTTCATTTTTGAGCTTAAAAAAACACAATTAGCGATTGTAAATCACAAGATAAATAGTATATTTGCACCCGCTTAAACTGAGAGGTTTAGGCTTTTATTAGTGTAATAACAATATTTAATTAATCGCTATGTACGCAATTGTAGAGATAGCAGGGCAGCAATTTAAAGTTGCAAAAGACCAAAAAGTCTTTGTTAACCGCCTATCTACTGAAGAAGGAAAAAAAGTCGATTTCGACAAAGTACTTTTAGTAGGAGACGGGTCTAACATCACTTTAGGCGCCCCAGCTATAGACGGAGCTCTAGTAGGAGCTAAAGTCTTAAGACACCTTAAAGGTGACAAAGTAATCGTTTTCAAAAAGAAGAGACGTAAAGGATACCGTGTTAAGAACGGACACCGCCAGTCACTTACTGAAATCGTAATTGAAAGTATCGCTACTTCTGGAGCTAAGAAAGCTGCTCCAAAAAAAGAAGCAAAAGCTGAACCTAAAGCTGCTGCTCCTGCAAAGGAAGCTGCACCAAAGGCAGAAGCAAAAAAGGCTGCTCCTAAAAAAGCTGCCAAAGCTGACGATCTTAAAAAAGTGGAAGGTATCGGACCAAAAATCGCATCAACTCTTGTTGAAGCTGGTGTTGATACATTTGCAAAACTTGCAAAAACTGACGCTGCTAAGATTTCTGAAATCATCGCAGGTGTACGTGGAAACCACGTAACAGACACTTGGCCAGCACAAGCACAAATGGCTGCAGATGGTAAGTGGGATGAGCTTAAAAAATGGCAAGACGAATTAGACGGTGGTAAAGCATAATTGCAATACCATCAAGTATAACTTATAAAACCGAAACAAGATGGCTCACAAAAAAGGAGTTGGTAGTTCTAAAAACGGTCGTGAATCAGAATCGAAACGCTTAGGTGTTAAGATCTTTGGAGGACAGGCTGCAATCGCAGGGAACATCATCGTACGTCAAAGAGGTAACACGCATCACCCAGGTGAAAACGTGTACGGAGGAAAAGATCACACACTTCACGCAAAAGTGGATGGTGTTGTAAAATTCCAAAAGAAAAGAGACAATAAATCTTACGTTTCTGTAGTGCCTTTTGAGGCATAAGCAACTAAGATAATTGCTATCTCATTATATAAAACCCTTACCGCAATGCGGTAAGGGTTTTTATGGTTATACATACTTGATTGAGCTTTAAGTGTTTGGTATGTTGTTTGATGCAAGACACAAAACACTCCTTATGAGAATATTACTAGCGTTTTGTTGTGCCTTTTTATTGCAATCTTGCTTTCCTGTAGCAGTGGCGCCTAACCTGAGTGAGGGTAAGGTTAAAAAAGCAAAGAAGTTTAATAGAAAACTACCTAATAGATATGCATATCTATTTACAGACCCTAAGGATGCAAATGAGTTTTATGCGTATGTAAATACTAAATATGATCTCAATCATAACTATGTAGAAGATAATGTGCGCGTACTTATAAGTAACCAAGCCTATTATATCTCATTCTATGAAGTGGGAAAGAAGACGCAAACGGTCAATTTATTGAGACCACTAGCAAATAAGTTGCTTGAAGAAAATGGTGCGCCGCCCGTCTTTAATGATGATCCTTTGAGGGATTATGGTGATACCTGGTATATCGCATTACTTATAACAGATGAAGATTTTAACGACGCCTTGCATCCAGATTATAAACATTATAAGGATATAAGGCAATTTGCAGCTTCTCTACATAAAGAGTACTATAGTATGAGTAACTATAAGCAAGCCGCATTTACAGTGGAGCATAACTAGCTTAGTTTATCTTGATTTTATCTGTACCTAGATAGCCATCATTTTTATTGTAATACCAAGCTCGATCTTTAGGCATTTTTATACCTCCTATAGTAGCAAGATCAGTAAGCAATATGTACTCACCCGTAGTCTCATCATCACCCTTAAAAAATTGATATACCTCCATTGCATATGTCTCTGGGTCAAAATAAAACTGCCACACATCTGTGCCTACATTTTTATCATAGCGCACACGTGCTACTAGGTATTCTTTTCCTTTAAAGGTGTCCTTTTTAACATCCTTCTCGATAATAGTTCCCTTATCTGTGAGCTTCATAGGTAAACCATAGAGGTATGAGTAATAATTTCTAAACATTACAGTGCGTTCACAATCCTCATCTGCAGTGGTGCTTGTTACGACCTCTCCAGCTTCGTTTGTGTATTTGCAAGCAGTGCCTAGAAGTTCTCTAAAGCTGGTCTTGCCATCTTGTGTTGTAGTTACATTGAAGTACTCTCTAGGTAAATCTAGTGTAATTACACTTTTGCGATCTGGTTTATCTGGCATATCAAGTACGAGTGTAAATTCTCCAGTAAAGGTCTCCCAGTTGCTATTTGGGTCGTGATAGGTTATAGATTTTGCCACGAGCTCTGGTCCAGATAATTGTTGTGAGTACGCTTTCGCGAAAGCGCAACAAAATAAAACAGCAATAAGCGTATAGTTTTTCATTGTGAAAGTTTGAGCTATGAAGATACACATTGCTTTTTGATAACCATAACTAACTTTAGTATCGTCTTAACAGCTGTACAAAGTGATAAATTGTATCTTAAATATATGGAAGAAAAAGTAGAAGTAGCGCTTGAGGATGGAATGCTCAATCTAGAAAATAAGCAGATCCCAAAAGAGATTTATGATGAGGCAATTATTGCCTTAGAGCACTATCCAGAATTGTGGGATGCAGATATTACTTTTCAATTTAAGGACAATATAAGAAAGTCTACTATGCAGGCCCAGCCCAGGTGGGCTAGCTTTTTTAAATCTAGAAAAAACAGATCTTACATTATTTTAATCTCAAGAAAGATACAAATAGATCAAGAGGAGCTTAACTTTTCTGAAGTGCCCAGCGATGTGGTAATAGGATGGCTTGGTCACGAGCTGGGTCACGTGATGGATTATAGGGAGCGCTCTGCCTTCGGGATGCTGGTTTTTGGTGCTAAATATTTATACTCTGGTGCACATATAAAAGAAGTAGAGCGCACTGCAGATGTATATGCAATTACCCACGGTATGGGGTCATATATTTTAAAAACAAAGAATTTTATACTAGATCACGCTCATATCTCTGAGAAGTATAAGCAGCGCTTGCGTAGTTTATATATGTCGCCAGAGGAGGTGATGCACCTGCTTGAGAACGATTAAATTATAGAGTGAATTTATTGCTCATTTATAAAAACTTCAAACTGGGCAAACTTTTCTTCATCCATTACTTTTTCCATTTTTACCTGGCCACCTTTCTTCTTATTTGCGCCACTCCACTCGTGAAAGATATTTGGGTCTATGGTAGTTACTTTTACACCTTTTAGGGATTTGCCTCTGGCCACACCGTAGTTTTTATTGGCATTTTTAAGAGATTCATCAAGAGCCTTAGCAAGCTCTGTCTCGCTAGTAGTGGCTGTTGTTCCTAAATACCAACAGTGGTAAAACTCACCATCTATTTTTTTTGCACTCAGTGTAAACTCCGGTATTTTAATGTCAAACTTTTCTTCTAGATCTCTTAGAGCATCTTCCATTTTATTTACAGAAAGTTGTGAGCCTACAACGTTAAGGAAGAATTTCGTTCGTCCGGTGATTTTAATTTCGGCTCTCTCCACATCTGTAAATGCTATGGTATCGCCTATGAGATATCTCCACGCACCAGAGACAGTACTTATGATGAGTACATAGTCTACTCCCGTCTCTACTTCGTTAAGTGTAAGCGCAGGTGCATCTTGTGAGAGCGAGCCATCTTCATTAATATATTCAGGTTTAAATGGTACAAATTCAAAATAAACGCCGGCATCTGTGCTAAGCTTCATAGATGCTGTTTCTGGCCTGCTCTGGTATGCCATAAAACCTTCTGACGCTAGGTAGGTGTCTATAATGGTAATGTCTCGACCTAGTAACTGTCTAAAACTTTTTTCATAGGGTTGAAAAGCTACACCACCACTAGTAAAGACCTGTAGGTTAGGCCAGATGTCGTGTATGTTATCTACATTATGGTAGGCTATTACTTCTTTGAGCATAAGCTCCATCCAAGATGGGATACCGCTTAAGGCTCCTATATCCCAGGACTTTGCGTTTTCTGCGATGGTTTTAACACGCTCATCCCAGTTGTCTATTTTTGCTATTTCTTCTCCAGGTTTATAAAAACCTTTAAACCAGAAGGGGATATTGCTAGCTGTGATACCGCTTATTTCTCCCTCAAGAAATTCGTCATTTTCGGCGAGATCTGTAGAGCTTCCTAGCGCCATAACTTCTTTGTCAAAAAAGTCTGTAGGTAAATCATAATGTGCCAGCGCAGATACTTGTGCAATACTAGTCGTTCTTATAGCTGCTACCATATCTTCGGTCACAGGTATGCGTTTACTAGTTTTACCTGTAGTCCCACTTGATAATGCAAAATAATGTGGCTTACCAGGCCAGGTGATGTTTTCTAGGCCTTCCTTGATGCGTTTCCACCACATATCATTCATTTGATTATAATCGTGGTAGGGTATTGCTTTTTTGTAAGCCTCGCCCACATTATCTTCTTCTAGAATTTTTGAAAATCCGTAATAGATTCCAAAGGATGTATCCTTTGCTGTGTCGAGCATTGTACGTAACACGTTCTCTTGCTCTTCAACTGGGTTTGAGCTGGTGGTGAGTGTGTCTTTAAGATCAATTGCACCTTTTATTATAGAACCTAGAATAGCCATATGAGTTGGTTTTTTACAAATATGTTAAATAAACCCACTTAACTTATTGTCTTTAACCCAATCTTAAGGAACAATTGTGAAAAATATAGGAGCTTTAGGTAGGGGTAATTACGCTTTCGCGAAAGCGTAAAAAAAACCATCTCACACTTATATCTTACTTGAGGTATAAGCAGTTGTATTGATAATCTATAATACCTTTGCCTGCGTTTAAAACATCTGCACCCAGAATACCGTGTACTGGCGCTGCATTGTGAGCAATTAGTGCAGTGTTTACGTGTGACATATCAAAGAGAACGATATCAAGTTTTTTATACTGCCACTTCTGGATTTTTAGAGAATTATTGCGAGAGAGTTTAGTCTCCATACCGGTTGCTCCCGCGCCTGCGGCTAGCACCTCACTATCTTCTTGTAATAAACTAAAAAGATCTGCGTGGCTAAAATCTATACAAGAACTAGAAGCGCCAGTGTCTAGTATAAATGACCCTTCTACACCATTAATTTTTGCCTTCATCTCGAGGTGATTTGTAACGGTAGGAAACAGGCGTGAGCGGCAATAACCTTTTGATAATAAGAACTGGCGTAGTGAGGGCATATGGTGTGTGATTTCTATCAAAAATAATACAATCGTTTATACACCGTGTGGCAACTAAATGATTTTTGAAAAAAGAGGCAAAATCATTTTACTTCCTTCTCGTGGCAAAGTATTTTTGTCGTCTATGACTTTTACAGATACACATACCCATTTATACAGTGAGTCTTTTGACGAAGATCAAGCAGAAATGATACAGCGCGCAATAGATGCTGGCGTGACTCGTTTTTTTATACCAGCAATAGACTCGGCATATACAGAGCGTATGTATGCGCTAGAAAAGGCACATCCAGATACCGTGTACCTTATGATGGGATTACATCCCACACACGTAAAAGAAAACTATGAAGAAGAACTTGCTCACATAGAAGCGCAGTTTGCAACACGTGACTTTTATGCGGTAGGGGAGATAGGGATTGATTTGTACTGGGATAAGTCTACTCTAGCGATACAGCAAGATGCATTTACTAGACAGATCCAACTAGCAAAAAAATATAAGAAACCCATAGTGATACACTGTCGTGAGGCTTTTGACGAGGTTTTTGAAATATTAGAAAGTGAGAAGGGTGATGATCTCTTTGGGATTTTTCATTGTTTTACGGGCACAAAAGAACAAGCCGAAAAAGCGATAAGCTATAATATGAAGTTGGGTATAGGAGGTGTGGCGACCTTTAAAAATGGTAAGATAGATCAGTTTCTTGCAGAAATACCGCTGGAGCATATAGTGCTAGAGACAGACGCTCCCTACTTAAGCCCCGTGCCATATCGCGGTAAGAGAAATGAGAGTAGCTACCTAGTGCTCGTGGCAGAAAAACTAGCGACCATTTATCAAAAATCGCTAGACGAGATTGCTGCTATTACCAGTAAAAATGCAGATAACGTTTTTTTTACAAAGCGCGCATAGTATCTTATTGTAAATAGGTAACTCAGACATAAAATATTTTGTTCTTTTGTGGAGACCAATATATACCCAATTGAACAACTACGACCATATACGCCCATACCACGACCAGGAGGTAAATGAGGCACTTTTAAGAGCAGCCAGACACCCTATGTTTAGAGTGTTATTACAATTTACATTTCCAGATTTTTCGCAAGAGCAAATTCTAGAAGTCCTTAAAACGTGTCACTCTATTGCAGATTTTCAAGAGAAGGTGATTTATAAGTCTGTGAGTAACCTACTTGACAAAAGCTCAGAAGGGTTTACGCAAAGTGGTTTTAGTGCGCTTTCGCGAAAGCAATCTTACCTCTATTTATCAAATCATCGTGATATCGTATTAGATACGTCGTTACTCAATATGACGCTTATAGATCATAAACTTATCACCACAGCCTCTGCTATAGGTGATAATCTGGTGCAAAAAGATTTCTTAATGGAGTTGTCTAAGCTTAATAGAAACTTTTTGGTCTTAAGAGATCAGTCGCCTAGGGAGTTACTTATGAGTTCTAAGCTGCTTTCTAGTTATATTAAATTTTTACTACAGTCCGATAGATCTGTATGGGTAGCGCAGCGAGAGGGAAGAACAAAAGATGGTCTTGATAAAACGCAGCAGGGTGTTCTTAAAATGATTACTATGGCTCGTGGTAAGACGCCACTTATGGCTTACCTACGAGAGTTGAGCGTCATAGGTGTGGCGATATCTTATGAGTATGATCCTACAGATATATTAAAAGTGCCAGAAATTGTTGCCAAAAGAGAGAACCTGCCCTATATAAAAACAGCAAATGAAGATTTTAATAGCATACTTAAAGGAGCGCTAGGTAATAAACGTAACATTCATATCGCCGCATCACCGTTACCAGAAAAGGTATATGATGATATTGAAGATAAGTATGATAGTGACAATGAGAAGTTACAAGCCTTTGCTGGTGAATTAGATAAAGTAATCTGGAAGAATTATAAGCTCTGGCCTACAAACTACATTGCTTATGATCTCTATCATAAAACAGATAAGTATAAGGACAAATATGATACGAAGGAACTACGTCATTTTGAGCGTAGACTAGAAGTACGTGTTGATTTATCAAAGCAAATGGAAGTAGACAGCTTCTTATTAATGTATGCAAACCCCGTGTTGCAAGCCGAAAAGTTATGAGTAAAGCAAAAATCCTTTTAATATACACTGGTGGTACCATAGGTATGATTAAAGACTATGAGACGGGAGCGCTCAAAGCCTTTGATTTTGATGAGCTACTAGATAAAATACCAGAGCTACGTTTGCTGGATTGTGAGATAAGCACCGCCTCTTTTGAGACCGTAATAGACTCGTCTAATATGAATCCCGCATACTGGAATCAATTATGTGATTTTATAGAGCAAGGTTATGATGCATATGATGGTTTTGTAGTCTTGCACGGCAGTGACACGATGAGTTATAGCGCGTCTGCAGTGAGTTTTATGCTAGAGAATTTAAGTAAGCCTGTTGTATTTACAGGATCGCAGTTACCTATAGGAGACCTACGCACAGATGCAAAAGAGAATCTTATAACAGCCGTACAAGTAGCTGCCTTAAGAAAAAGGAATAGGCCGCTCATAACCGAAGTATGTTTGTATTTTGAGTATAAGCTTTACAGGGCAAACCGCACATCAAAAATAAGTGCAGAAAATTTTGAGGCCTTCACTTCGCCTAACCATCCAGAGCTTTTAACCTCAGGTGTGCATCTCACAATTAATGAAGACGCTCTCTGGAAACCTAATAAAAAGCAACTCAAGGTTCATAAAAAGCTAGTTACAGAAGTCTTACTACTTAAGATATATCCAGGTATCTCACAGTGCCTTGTAGAAGCAATGCTCAATGTGCCTTGCGTGCGAGGTGTGGTGTTAGAAACTTTTGGAGCTGGAAATACTACAACAGAGCAGTGGTTTATAGATGCACTTAAGGCAACTATAAAGAGGGGAGTGCCTGTAGTAAATGTGACACAATGTATCTCAGGCAGTGTTCATATGGGTAATTATGAAACCAGCGTAGCCCTTAAAAAAATGGGAGTTATTAACGGAGGCGATATCACCTCTGAAGCCGCAATAGCAAAAATGATGTACCTCTTAGGACAAAATTTAGGGCCAAAAGTTTTCAAAACAGTTTTTGAAACATCACTGCGTGGGGAGATGTCATAATTATGAACTAAACCTTGAGTGCTCCGAGGTTTTTTTTGTTAATTCGCACTCCTTAATATATAGCGATCGTTTTTAGTACGCTTTCGCGAAAATTAATAATAGAAAGGTGGCCGAGTGGCTTAAGGCGCACGCTTGGAAAGCGTGTATACGGAAACGTATCGAGGGTTCGAATCCCTTCCTTTCTGCGATAAACTCTTGAATCCCATTGTTTATAGAGATTCTTGATTTCAGGGGCATAAAAAGGGACATAAAAAAACTTGACTTGCAACTTGAAGAAGACTAGCTTGATTAAATTAGATGTCAAAAGCTCTTTCTTTTTTCTCAGCTTTAAAATTTCATCTAGGAAGTAGATTGCGTGATAATGAAAGCGCAATTACATCATCTTATATAATGGTGTTTTTATTCAGCGCCCGCATAAATGCAATTAGGATACATCTTCTTGAAATCTCCGCATTGTAATTAAGTTTTATGTTTGCCTCCTCAAATTTGTCTAATAAGATACTGTTGTTTCTGGAGTACAGCATATGATAGGTTAATGGTTGGCACTATTATCACATTACTAAACTGTTAAATAATAAAGTAATACAAATGGTGTATGTTAATATATTGATGCCTTGTTGTAAAAAAGTGCCCTGTGATGCTGTTATTCCCCTTTTACTTTGCTATACTTGCTGATTCTACGAGTAAAATACTTGGGATATTACTTGTACTAAGCTTTGTGAAGTAAATATTTAGTATCTGTTTTACACATTTACTGTATAATTTAGTAGTTACATACTAAATTAATTGTAAATAAAATAAGACGATGCTTTTCAATATTTGTTACACATAATCTAATTAATTACTATATTTAACCCTTTACTAATTTAAACTTTAAGATCAAGAGCAATGAAAAAATTATTCTCTATCATGGCAGTTGCCGCTGTAGTAGTGTTAAGCACATTTACCGCTAACGCAAGCAACGCACAAACAACACTTCCAGTACAGATTCAACAAATAGTTGCAAATGTAGACGCTGGTACTTCATTTCAAGATGATGCAGCAGCAGAGGAGCTTTCTTTTACACAAGATTTGAAAAAACGATTTATAGAAGGAGGTCCTGGATTTATGGGAATTGTACTTTTATGTCTAATATTAGGTCTTGCAATTGCAATTGAGCGTATTATATACTTAAACTTAGCCTCTACTAACACAAAGAAGCTTCAGCAGGATGTTGAAGATGCACTTAACAGTGGTGGTGTAGAAGCAGCAAAAGAAGTTTGTCGTAACACAAAAGGACCAGTAGCATCTATATACTACCAAGGTCTTGATAGAGTAGACGAAGGTCTTGACTCTGCAGAGAAAGCTGTTGTAGCTTACGGAGGTGTTCAAATGGGACAACTTGAGAAAAACGTATCTTGGGTATCATTATTTATCGCTCTTGCACCTATGCTTGGGTTTATGGGTACGGTAATCGGGATGATCCAAGCCTTCGATAGAATTGAAGCAGCTGGAGATATGAACCCTGCACTAGTTGCCGGAGGTATTAAAGTAGCACTTCTTACAACAGTATTTGGACTGATTGTGGCTATTATTCTTCAAATATTCTATAACTATATTATTGCAAAAATTGACAGTATCGTAAACGATATGGAAGATGCATCTATCACATTGATGGATATGCTTGTACGTTACAAGAAGTAATATATAGTAATCTTAAAAATTCATACATATTATGGGATTACATAAAATTTTAAAATTCATTGTGGCTATCGTAGGTGTTGCAGCATTAGTTGTAGCAGGTATGGTATGGGCAAACAATGATGCCATCGTAGGTGGTGATTCACAGAACCTTGTCGATATAATGATCCTCCTTGCTTGGGCGGTTATAGGTATCGCTTTAGTACTCGTAGTAGTCTTTGTTCTCAAAGGTCTATTTTCGGGTAATGCAAAAAACACACTTGTAGGAGCTGGATCTTTCTTACTTATTGTTGCTATTTCTTACTTCGCTGCAAGCGGAGCAGAAGAAGTACCAATGAAAGACGGAGAAGTTCTTTCTGCTAGTGGTTCACAGTGGGTAAGCGCTGGTATAAACGCATTCTTTATTCTTGCAGCAATTGCAATAATACTTATGCTAGTATCAGGAGCTAAGAAACTTGTAAATAAATAATTATGGCTAGGAGAAATGCACCAGAAATTAATGCAGGGTCTATGGCAGACATCGCATTCTTACTACTTATCTTCTTCTTGGTAACAACTACCATTGAGAAAGATAGAGGACTTGTAAGAGCGCTACCGCCAGAGCAGCCTGAAAATGTGGAGCCTCCTATCATTAAAGAAAAGAACCTTTTTGTAGTTATCGTAAATAAAAACGATGAACTTTTGGTTGAAGATAAGCCTATGGAGATGAAAGATCTTCAAGAGGCAGCTATCGCCTTCTTAGATAATGGAGGTGTACCAAAAGGGCAAGAAGGGTATTGTGATTACTGTCAAGGAGAGCGTGACCCTAGTTCGTCAGACTTTCCAGACAAGGCTATTGTAACTGTAAAAAATGACCGTGAGACATCTTACGATACATACATTACAGTTCAAAATGAGCTTGTAGGAGCATACAATTCTTTACGTGATAGAGAGTCACAACGTTTATACGGTTGGAAATTCACAGAAGTAAAGAAAGCTATAGACGAAGGAGTTTATAAAGGAAACGAAGAGAGTGCAAAAGAAAAACTTGATGTTATCAAGAAAATGTACCCTCAGAAACTTTCTGAAATAGATCCTCAATCATAAGTAGAATTATAAAATAAAAATATTATGTCAAAATTTAGAAAAGGCGGGTCTAAAGAGTTACCAGCGGTAAACACGGCTTCCCTACCAGATATTGTATTTATGTTATTATTCTTCTTTATGGTGGCAACAGTTTTACGTAAAAACGACGTAAAAGTGGCGCAAATTTTACCAGCGGCAGATCAAACAGAGAAGCTACAGAAGGACAGAAGTGTATACATCTTTGGAGGGAAACCTGGAGAAGGGTATAAGCAGTTCGGTACAGAAGGTAAAATTCAAATAGGAGACAAATTCGTAAATATAAACGAAGTACAGCCTGCTATTCTTGAAGAACGTGAGAAGCTTAGAGATGAGCTTAAAGATAGAGTAATGGTAGCCTTTAAAGTAGATAAGGAAACTAACTCTGGTCTTGTATATGACGTAAAGCAAGAACTAAGACAAGCTAATATGTTAAAAGTGATTTACATCACTACTCAAACTGAAGACGCTGTAACTCAGTAGTCGATAGTTAAATTAGTAAAAAAACACCTTGAGGTAACTTAAGGTGTTTTTTTATGCAATATTGCCAGCGGCAATTCTGTTATATTTGTAATAAACTATTATTCTTGAAGTATCTCCTTTACATTTTTATAGGTCTAAGTACAATTGCAACCCTTGCACAAGATATTGATGTGCCAGACACTCCAGTTGTAGATTCTTTATATAGGGAAGACCAAGTGTATGTAGGTATCACCTTTAACCTGCTAGGTGATAAGCCCTCTGGTTTTGAGCAGAATGGTCTGAGTGCTGGTATACAAGCTGGTGTTATAAGAGATTTTCCGATAAATAAAAGACGTAATAAGGCTATAGGTATAGGTGTTGGAATGGCCTTAGATACCTATAATCAAAATCTTCTCATCGCGACTCAAGCTGGAAGCGAGACCTCTACATTTGACATTGTAGACGAGAGCGTGGAGAATGTTACAAATAGATTTACTAGTTACACATTAGAAATGCCTCTAGAGTATAGGTGGAGAACATCTACTGCAACAAAGTATAGTTTTTGGCGTATACACGTCGGGATGAAGCTGGGCTATGTGCTTAGATTTAAATCTACCTATCAAGATGATGTGTCAGATATCACAAGTTCAGATATACTTGAAATTAATAAGTTTCAATATGGGCCTTCATTTTCTTTCGGCTATGGAGCGTTTAATTTTCAAGGATATTATGGTTTAAATACCCTTTTTAATGATGATGCATTGCTCAATACAGAGGATGTAGGTATTCAAGTGATGCGTTTAGGGTTAGTTTTTTACTTCTTATAATGTTACGCTTTCGCGAAAGCGTAATTTTCTATATCCAGTAACTATACACCATAAACTGCGATACTGCGCCTACAATAAACCCTACTACAAGCTCTGCAGGAGTGTGTGCTCGCATATCTAATCTAGAAGTAGCAGTTGCGCCACAGGCAAAAATAAAGCCAGCTATAAGAAGCAAGAGGTTGATGCCAAAATGTAAGCTAAGACCTACTACAAAAAATAGGACTCCAGATAGCGCTATCATATGAAGGCTTGCCTTAAATTTAAGTAATGCTAGCAAAAAAGCTCCAGTACTTGCGCCTAGTATGCCTACAAAGAAGTAATATAATTCTGGTATCTCGTAGCCGTCAAAGATGAGTCTTATTAAGATAAAGGTAAAAAGCATCTGGAGTAGTAAAGGCCACCTGCGCTCTTTTACTTCTTTAAGGTGAATGGTTGTAACTAGCTGTAGGTTTTTAAGCATATAAAAGCTTAAAATAGGAATGACAGTAGTCATTATAACCGTAGCGAAAACTTTTGAATACAAAAACTCTGGATTAAAGTATCGCGGCGAAATATAGAAGTAGAGCAATACCCCTACTAATGGCATAAAAAGCGGATGAAAAATATACGAAAAGCTACGTATGAAAAACTTCATTAAATTTGCTTTCGAAGTCTTGCTACTGGTAGTTCTAGCTGTTCTCTATATTTGGCAACCGTTCTGCGGGCTATAGGGTAACCTTTTTCTTTAAGAATGCCGGCAAGCTTATCATCTGTAAGTGGCTTACGCTTATCTTCCTCTTCGATAACTGTTTCAAGTATTTTTTTGATTTCGCGTGTAGATACTTCTTCACCTTGATCATTAGTCATACTTTCAGAAAAGAAGTTTTTAATGAGTTTTGTTCCGTAAGGTGTGTCTACATACTTACTGTTTGCTACACGTGATACCGTAGAGACGTCCATACCAATCTCTGTGGCTATGTCCTTGAGAATCATAGGGCGTAGATTGCGCTCATCACCAGTTAAAAAGTATTTTTTCTGGTAGTTCATTATAGAACTCATTGTCACAAATAAGGTCTGCTGGCGTTGTATAATGGCTTCTATAAACCACTTTGCAGCATCAAGTTTTTGCTTTATAAAAAGTACGGCGTCTTTTTGTGCTTTTGTGCGCTCTTTAGATTCTTTGTAGCCTTTGAGCATATTGCTATAATCTCTAGAGATTTTAAGCTCTGGAGCATTACGGCCATTGAGAGATAACTCTAATTCTCCGTCTACAATTCTTATGGTGAAATCTGGTACTACGTGCTCTACTATTTTTGTGTTGCTAGAGTAAGATCCGCCTGGTCTTGGGTTAAGGTGTTCTATCTCGTGTATGGCGTCTTTAAGTTCTTCTTCTGTGATATGAAACTTAGCCATTAACTTTTTATAATGCTTCTTACTAAAGTGGTCAAAAGACTTCTCAAGTATCTCTATCGCAAGTGCAATAGCCTTTGTTTCTGTCTTTCTGTCCAGTTGTAGTACAAGGCACTCTTGAAGATTGCGCGCTCCTACGCCTGCAGGGTCAAGATCTTGTACTTTAAAAAGCATTTTTTCTATAGTCTCCTCAGTGGTGTAGATGTTTTGGGTAAATGCTAGATCATCCATAAGATCTAATATGGGACGTCTTAAATATCCAGCTTCATCTAGTGAGCCTATAATAAACTCTGCAACGCTACGCTCTTCTGGTGAGATACGCATCGTGTTGAGTTGGGTTTTTAGGTATTGGTTAAATGATGTTCCTGAGGCATAGGGTACTTGTTTATCCTCATCATCTGCACTGTAATTATTTGCGCTTAGGCGATACTCTGGTATCTCATCATCACTGAGATAATCATCTACATTAATTTCTACCTCTGGTGCTTCGTCAAAATCATCTGTGTTGTCAAACTCTTCAAAGTCATCTTGAACCTCTTCTTTACCGCTATCTAAGGCAGGGTTTTCTTCTAGCTCTTGCTTTATCTTTTGCTCAAACGCTTGCGTAGGAAGCTGGATGAGCTTCATAAGCTGTATTTGCTGTGGAGATAGCTTTTGAGAAAGTTTAAAGTTGAGCTGTTGTTTTAGCATATGAAACGAAGTTACAAAAAAGGAGTAGATGTAGTTGCGAAATATTTGTTAAGCAAGATACGTGCCCTTTATTGTTTATAGCAATCTAAATTTATGTCTTATAATTATAAGCTCGTGATTGTTTTTCTAATCACGACAAGGTTAGAAAGCAATCGCTCTAAGTGAGCGAGATCAAGCATATTTGCCCCATCACTCTTTGCATTTGCCGGGTCAAAATGAGTTTCTATAAATAATCCGTCTACATTATTTACAATACCTGCTCTGGCAATAGTTTCTATCATATCTGGTCTTCCTCCCGTAACGCCACTAGACTGGTTAGGTTGCTGTAATGAGTGTGTCACATCTAGCACGGTAGGAGCAAATGAGCGCATCGTAGGGATGCCTCTAAAGTCTACAATCATATCTTGATAGCCAAACATTGTACCTCTATCTGTAATCCAGGCGTTTTCATTACCGCTATCGTGCACCTTGCGCACGGCGTGTTGCATAGCCTCTGGAGACATAAACTGCCCTTTTTTAAGGTTTACTACTTTACCTGTTTCTGCCGCGGCAACGACTAGCGATGTCTGGCGAACTAAAAATGCAGGGATCTGAAGTACATCTACATACTGTGCAGCGAGTGCAGCATCAGAGCTTTCGTGAATGTCTGTGACCGTAGGAATATCAAATGCAGAAGAAACCTTTGCAAGAATCTCAAGCGCCTTCTCATCACCTATGCCCGTAAAACTGTCTATGCGACTACGATTTGCTTTTCTAAAACTTCCTTTAAAAACGTAAGGAATAGATAACTTATCTGTAATGGTTACCACCTTTTCGGCAATGCGCATAGCCATATCTTCTCCCTCAATAGCACAAGGGCCGCAGAGTAAGAAGAAGTTATTTGCTTCTGTGTGTTTTATTTTAGGAATGCTTGATAGTTTCATAATGTGAATTTTTATGCTTTCGCGAAAGCGTAACAAAGATACTCTATACAGCCTAGTTACTTCTATTTGTCTAAAATAGATGTCGCTTTTTTATCTGGCTTTGCGTAGGTAAATCTGTCTATTATTTGAGGAGAAGTATACCCATCTAGCCCATTTATGGCCACGCCGTCTGCCTTTTGTAAATGCACCCAGCCATCTTCATATAAAGTATCTTCAGGAATGGTAATATTTGTAATTGCACCTATGACGAGTATGGTGCCATTTTCTTTAATCTCGTACTCGTTTACGTACTCACACGCAAGCTGTATGTTTGCTTCTTTTACAAAAGGAGCTTTAAAGTCATCGCGATATGCTGCGGTAAGCCCCACGGCGTTATACTCAGATATGTTGCTGTCATAAGCTGCAGCCGTCTGGTGTGACTGGTTTATGATATTGCTATGTATGTGATTTACGGTAAAGACTCCCGTTTCTTTTATATTGCTATACGTATGTCGAGCTACTGTGGTGGGTCTTGTGATATAGCTTAGTAGTGGCGGGTTGCTCCCTATATGGGTGATACTACTTATAACTGCTAGGTTTTCTATTCCCTCTGGAGAGATGGTGCCTATAAGGTTTGCACTCTTAAAACCTGTTATGCTATTAATAAAATTTGCTCTGTAACGAGAGGGCATTGTATTAATGGCTTCTTTATTAAAATGTAGTATCTTTTTCATCATTTCAAAAATACGGAATATGTCAAAAGACCATCAAAATTACTTCTCTACTAATAAAGAAACCTGGAATAAAAAGGTAGCTATACACGCAGCAAGTGACTTTTATGATATGAAAGGATTTATGTCTGGTAAGAGTTCGCTTAACTCATATGAGCTTGATGCACTAGGGGATGTTACTGGTAAATCACTCTTGCATTTGCAGTGTCATTTTGGACAAGATACATTGAGCTGGGCAAGGATGGGAGCCCTGTGTACGGGTGTAGATATAAGTGATGAGGCGATTACGCTTTCGCGAAAGCTAAATAAAGAACTCAATCTATCTGCAAAATTTGTGTGCTGTAATGTACTTGATACAAATAGCTACGTACAAGAAAAATTTGATATTGTATTTTCAAGTTATGGGGTGATAGGCTGGCTCCCAGATTTAAAACCGTGGGCGCAAGTTATCGCAGATCGTCTTGAGGTGGGAGGTGAGTTTTATATGGTAGAATTTCATCCCATAGTCTGGATGTTTGATTATACAAAAGAGCAACCTGTGATGCGTTATGGTTATGCACAAGAAGAAGTGATTTATGAGGAGTACGAGGGTACCTATGCGCAAGAAGATGCCCAGATTGTAAGTAAAGAATATGGCTGGAATCACGGTCTAGGCGAGGTTGTGACTGCACTAGCAGGGGCTGGCTTGCAGATACAATATATGCGGGAGCACGATGGCGCTCCATATGATGTGTTGCCAGATCTGGTAAAAAATGAAAACGGTCTCTACGTGAGTAAAGACCGTTTGTATCCTTTAATTTTTGAAATTAAAGCTGTAAAAATTTAGTAAGCATCATCCTTTAGTAACTCAGGAAACTTAGCTGCAAACCTCTTATATCTAGGCACAGATATGTTTTGAATGTATGGATTGTTTGGGTTGTTCTTTTCATAATCTTGGTGATATGCCTCTGCAATCCAGAATTTCTGAAAAGGAAGTACTTGCGTTACAATACGGCCGTCATAAGTAGACTTATTTAAAGCTGCGATAGTATTTTCAATAATTTTCTTTTCTTCTTCGTTTTGGTAAAAAGCTATAGATCTGTATTGCGGTCCAGCATCTGGTCCTTGTCTATTTTTGGTCGTAGGGTCTTGTGAGCCAAAAAACACATCTACTAGCTGCTCAAAGCTTATAACTTCTGGGTTGTAAATAACCTCTACGGCCTCTGCGTGTGTTGTTCTTCCGTAGCTTACTTGCTTGTATGTAGGGTTGTCTTCAGAGCCGCCACTATAGCCACTTATAGCCTCATCTACACCTTCTACACTTTCAAAAACGGCTTCTACACACCAGAAGCAACCACTTGCAAAGTATGCTTTGCGCATTCCGTCTTGAGGAGCAACTTGTACCGGCTCAAGCATAGCAGTAGGCTCTGCCATAGGTTTTGTGTCATAATTACAACTCATTAGGGTGATAAGAGCTGTGATTGCTGCAATAATTTTCATAATAATACTTTTACTGCAAAGCTATACTATAACCTTATGCAGTGTTGTTAGGGTTATGTTAATCAGTATGTGCTTGTTTTGTAAAAGTTATTGCACAAAAAAAGCCTTCTGTTAAGAAGGCTTTTTTAATAATGTATAAAAGATGATTACAACTTACTGAAAAGTGCATTCATTTTTTCAGTTTGCTCACTTGCTAGTTCGCTATCTATTAAGATACGACCAGAATGCTCATCTGTAATTATTTTCTTGCGACCTGCAATCTCTACTTGTACCTGTGGTGGTATTGTAAAATAAGATCCTCCAGAAGCTCCACGCTCTATAGGCACAATGGCAAGACCATTACGTACGCTAGATCGTATTCTTTTGTAAGCTTTTACAAGGCGCTCTTCTATGTTGTTTTCGTACTCTTCGCTTTTTGCTAGAAGTGCTTTTTCTTCTTTTTCTGTCTCAGAAAGGATAGCGTCTAGCTCACTCTTTTTGTGCTTAAGGTGTGCTTTGCGTTCACTTAGACGGTCTTTAGTCTGAGTAATCACTTCACCTTTTTGCTCTATTTGAGCTTTAAACTCGCGTATGTTCTTCTCTGCAAGTTGGATTTCTAGTTCTTGAAACTCTACCTCTTTGCTTAGTGCGTTAAACTCGCGGTTGTTACGTACGTTCTTTTGCTGTTCAGAATACTTTTTAATAGCTGCCTTAGAGTCATCTATTTGTATTTTTTTAGCCTTGATAGAGTCATCTACCAGTTTTAAATCGTTCTCCAACTTCTCGATGCGCTTGTTAAGACCAGCTACTTCATCTTCAAGGTCTTCTACTTCCAAAGGAAGTTCTCCACGTACATTGCGGATCTCGTCCACACGTGAGTCAATAAGTTGTAAATCGTAAAGCGAGCGTAGTTTCTCTTCTACTGTTGCTTCTTTCTTCTTTGCCATACGTTAAAAATAGTTGATAGGATTGGTATTTTCCTCAGATAAAATGATTGCAAAAGTACTAATTTTTTCTGTAAGATAGTCTGCAATTAAGTTTTTCGTAAAGCGTTCACTCTCATAATGTCCCACATCACATAGCAATATCTTATTTTCGGCTTGATAATAGTCGTGGTATTTTAGATCTGCAGTGATAAGTGCATCTGCCCCTTGAGCTTTTGCTGCACCTATGGCAAATGCGCCACTACCACCTAAAACAGCAATTTTCTTTATGCTGGATCCTTTTAGTGCAGAATGGCGTATACCTCCCGTTTTAAAAATGGTTTTTGTATAAGAAAGAAAATCACCTTCAGGCATTGGAGTTTCTAGTTCTCCTATCATACCCATTCCCACATTTTGTAGTTTGTTTTCTAGTTGTGTAATCTCATAGGCCACTTCCTCATACGGGTGATTTGTAAATAGGGTTTTAAGCACCTTAGATTGTAAATGCTTTTCAAACGTAATATTTATTTGTGTCTCTGCTTCTGTATGGCGCATACCAGCCGTTCCTATAACAGGGTTAGACTTGTCATTGCCCTTAAAAGTTCCTTTCCCTTCTAGTTGAAAATTACACTCCTCATAATGGCCTATGCTACCCGCACCAGTGCTAAATAAAGTTTCAGCGAGTGCTTGTGCATTTTTATGAGGCACATAAGTGGTTAGTTTTAAAATGTGATTCTTTTTAGGGCTTAGTATTTTGACATTTTGTAAGCCTAGTGCTTTGCACATACCATAATTCACACCGTGAGCCACATTATCAAGAGCCGTGTGAATAGCAAAAATTGCAATATCATTCTTAATCGCCTTTTGCACTACGCGTTGCACGTAGTTCTTACCTGTGAGTTGTTTTAAGCCAGAAAATATAATGGGATGAAAACACACAATAAGATTACACTCTTTTGTGATAGCTTCATCTACCACATTTTCTAATGCGTCGTGTGAGACTAGTATATTAGTCACTTGCTCGTTATAATCGCCCACAAGCAAACCTACATTGTCAAAATCTTCGGCATAGGCTAGGGGAGCCCACTCATTTAATAAATTACTTACCTCTTGTACTGTCATAAGCGTAAAGATAAAAAATGATACCTTCGTTTTATGAGAAAACTGCGTCTCTTGTTGTTTCCCTTTGCGGGAGTATATTATTTGGTTACGCTTACGCGAAATAAACTCTTTGATGCTGGAATTTTAGCTTCAAAGCAGTATGATGTTCCGGTAATTTGCATCGGAAATTTAAGCGTGGGTGGTACAGGAAAATCTCCAATGACCGAGTATGTCACGAGACTTCTCAAAAATAATTATAAGATAGCGACCCTTAGTCGTGGCTATGGTCGTACCACAAAAGGCTATAAAGATGTAGCAGCAACGAGTCTAGCTGCAGAGGTAGGGGATGAGCCGCTTCAGTTTGCTCAAAAATTTACTGATATTGACGTAGCTGTTTGTGAAAACAGGCAAGTGGGCATTGCTACTTTATTAAATAAAAAACAGACTCCAGAGGTGATAATTCTTGATGATGCATACCAGCACAGAAAGGTTACGCCAGGTTTTACAGTATTGCTTACGGCTTACAACGATTTATATAGCAACGACTATTTACTGCCTGCGGGTAATCTTAGAGAGCCTAGATCTGGTTCTCAAAGAGCAGATGTAATTATAGTTACAAAATGCCCTGTATTTTTAAGTAAGGAAGAGCAACATAAAATAAAGAGTAATCTCCAGCCTACTGAAAGACAACAAGTCTTCTTTGCAAAAATCGCATATGATGATTGCGTTTATAGTGATAGCGGCAGCGCTCAGTTACATAGTTTAAAAGTGCATAATGTGACACTCATAACTGGTATTGCAAACCCAAAACCGCTAGCAGATTATCTCTCTAGCGACGGTTTGTCTTTTGAGCATAAGCCATATGGTGATCATCACAACTTTTCTTCCTCAGAGATTGCAGAGTTAGAAAAGCTGGATTGTATATTAACTACAGAGAAGGATTACGTAAGGTTGCGCCCACAACTTAAGATGAAGCATTTGTATTACTTACCCATAAAAGTCGAGTTTCTGTCAGATGCTCAAGTGTTTGATAAGAAGCTTCTAGATTATGTGGCTTCTTTTAAAGAGGAATAAGAGGGGTAGTCACGCTTTCGCGAAAGCGTACAATAGTCTAGTTTAAAACTTTACTGTTTCTAAGGCCATTATGAATTTTCTGAAAGAATTCTTCAACCTTATACGGTTTAGGAATAATATCATTAAATCCTACCGCATAAAAATCATCAATATTTTCATCTATTGTCACTGCAGTAAGTGCAAGTATAGGAATGTCTTTGTTAAAACTGCGTATTTGTTCTGTAGCTTCCATACCGCTTATACCTGGCATATGGATGTCCATAAGTATAAGGTCATATTTCTCTGTTCTCGCTTTTTCTACTGCTATTTCTCCATTATCTGCAGTGTCACAAGACATCTTGTTTTTTTCAAGAATCTTACGAGTAATCATCTGGTTAATCTTGTTGTCTTCAACCACAAGAATATGACGGTTTTCTAAAGCAACATAATCTATATCATAAATGATATTGTGCGGGTTGTCTTCACCAGGAAGAGCCTGCGTTAAGTTATACTTAAGGTCAAATTTAAAAGTTGTTCCTTTTCCGAGCGTACTGTCTAGTGATATTTTACTGTTAAGTAAGTCTAGTAGATTTTTTACAATAGATAGCCCTAAACCTGTACCTCCAAATTTTCTGTTTATGGCAACAGATCCTTGAGTGAAGTTCTGGAAAATGGTTTTTTGTTTCTTTTTAGAAATACCTTCACCATTATCTTCTATCTCAAAATGCAACTGTATGTCTGAGTCTCCCTGTGTTATCTTTTGTACTCGTATCCATACGTCTCCATCGCGTGTAAATTTTATGGCATTACCTACTAGGTTTATCAGTATTTGCGAGATCATAAGAGGGTCGCCTAGTACTTCTAGAGGAATATCATTATCTATTTCAAGGTGGAGTTTGTTTCCTTTATCTCTAGCAGACTTCCCTAATGCAAAAAGTACGTCTTCTATGCGCTTCTTAAGATTAAAGCTCGTTTCTTCTACTTCTACTTTGTTTGCTTCTAGTTTGTTAAGGTCGAGTATGTTGTTTATTAATGATAATAAATACTCTCCAGAAAACTTGAGTGAGTCAAGGTGTTTTTTCTGCTCTTCTGTAGGGTTTTCTGATAGTAATAGGTGGGTGAGACCTGTTACCGCATACATAGGTGTACGTAGCTCGTGAGTAATGGTAGATAAAAATTGAGCTTTTACTGTAGATGCTTTTTCGGCATTATCTCTAGCAATAACAAGCTCGACATTTTTTGCTTGGAGCAACTCATTTGCTTTTGCTCTTAAGTTGTTGTTTTTATAAAGTGATAATGTGAGAAGTGCTAGAATAGAACATAGCGCAATACTCAGCACTAGTGTTAATCGCATTGCTTTAGAGTTGCGATCTTTCTCAATAAGAATATCTTTTTCTAGTTGAGATACCATTGCGTCTAGCTGCTTAGTAGGTCCTTTAGGAAGCCCTTGCTTAGAAGTCGCATTTGCGGTCTCATTTATAGAAGAATAGTACATCGTAAGGTAGTCATTTGCTTCCTTGTAATTTCCTCTTGCCTGTGCAATAAGATGTTTAGTCTTATATAAAGTGTTTGTAATGTTAGGTAGATCCTTTCCGCTTGCAAAGTTTTCTACCTCAAGTAAAGCTTCATCTGCTTCTTCAAGTCTTCCTATACTAGCTAGACTTACAGACTTATTGCTTAAGGATTGTATTTTTAAGTATTCATTATCTGCATCTATTGCAAATGCTATGCTCTGGTCGTATTCTTGAATAGCATCTATGTGGTTGCCGCTAGATTGTAAAATGTCGCCTTTGAGATTATATAGTTGAGATTTAAGATCATCTCTCTTACTATTTTCTAAAGCGTTAAGTCCTTTGTTAATATTGAGATTAGCCTGTTGCTTATTTCCATTTACTAAGGATAGTTGAGTTGCTGTGACATAACTCTGCCCTAATAAGTCTGGACTGTTTGCTTCTGTTTGGGCCTTAAGGGCTCTTTCATTTTCTTTTTGAGCACTTTCATAATCATCAAGCTCAAAATATAATTTTGCAAGGGTTCCAGATGTGAGTCCTACTCTTTTTGTATGGTCTATATCTATAGCAAGGTCTCTAGAATAGTTTAGAATATTTATGGCTTCTTCATAATCACTTTCAGAAACAGCAATTACCGCCCTGTTAAGAAGCGAGTCTATCTTATTGTTTACAAGTGTTTCCTTAATAGTTTCCCGTTTTTGGGCCACGCTTATCGAAGGATAAGTAAGGAGTAATGCAAAAAAGAAACGTACTAAGAGTACATTTACATTCATAGTTTTATTCTAAAAATCTTTCTGCAAGATAAATTATTTTGTAGAAATGTAAAGTATTAAGTCAACTAATCTGCTCGAATATCCCATTTCATTATCATACCAGCCTATTATTTTAACCATCTTTCCTATCACAGAGGTCATCTGAGAGTCAAAAGTGCAGGAGCTTTTGTTTCCTACGATATCAATAGATACTATGGGATCTTCTGTATATGATAAAATGCCTTTAAGTCTGCCGTTTGCAGCTGTCTTCATAGCATCATTAACTTCTTTAATAGTGGTATCTTTTTTTACATTAAAAGTGATATCTGTAAGTGACCCATTAGGTACAGGTACACGTATACCACAACCGCCTATTACGTCAGATAGATGAGGGAAGATGCTTGTAAGTGCCTTTGCAGCTCCTGTTGTGGTAGGTACAATGCTCTGTCCTGCTGCGCGAGCTCTCCTTAAATCTCTATGCGGTTGGTCGTGTAAGCTTTGATCTGTTGTGTAAGAGTGTATTGTGGTAATGTAAGCCTGCTCGACACCACATAAGTCATCTATAATCTGCACCATAGGAGCAGCATTATTTGTTGTGCAAGAGGCGTTAGATATTATGGTGTCTGTTGTTTTTATATCTTGATGGTTTACTCCCATCACTATCATAGGTATATCTTCATCTACAGGAGGAACACTCAATATAACACGAGTAGCACCCGCGGTAATGTGTTTCTGTAGGTCCTCTCTTTCTTTAAATTTTCCAGTACTTTCAATAACAATGTCTGGCGAGGTGTTTCTCCAGGGTATATTGCTTATATCTCTCTCGTTATATAATGGTATTTCCTTACTGTCTATATGTATAGAGCTTTGTCCAGCACTTATCTCTTTATGTAGTACACCGTGTATGCTATCGTATTTGAGTAAGTGAGAAAGCGTTTTTGCATCTGCAATATCATTTATTGCAACTACTTCCATATCTGGATGTTGCTCTATGAGTCTAAAAACAGTTCTTCCTATACGTCCAAAACCGTTTATAGCAATTTTAAGCTTTGACATAAATCTAGGTAAGGTGTTTCTGAGCCTTGTATGATGAGCGCACTAAAGCACCACTCTCTACGTGACGGAATCCCATCTCTAGACCTATTTTTTCGTATTTCTGAAACTGGTCTGGAGTAATAAATTGCTTTACTGGGAGGTGTTTTTTTGAAGGTTGAAGATATTGACCTATGGTTACAATATCAAGATTTACAGCACGCAGGTCTTTGAGTGTTTGTATCACCTCTTCTTCAGTTTCTCCTAGGCCTAGCATAATACCAGACTTAGTTCTTTTTATGCCACTATCTTTAAGATATTTTAATACACCTAGACTGCGCTCATATTTGGCCTGTATACGTACCTCACGTGTAAGACGTTTTACCGTCTCCATATTATGTGACACCACCTCTGGAGCTACTTGCACAATTCTGTCAAGTAAATCTTCTCTTCCTTGAAAATCTGGAATTAAAGTCTCAAGTGTTGTGTTAGGGTTCATACGTCTTATAGCCTGCACAGTTTCTGCCCAGATTATGGTACCCATATCTTTTATATCATCACGGTCTACAGACGTAATTACCGCGTGTTTGATGTCCATAAGTTTTATAGAACGAGCCACTTTTTCTGGCTCTTCCCAATCTACTTGCTCTGGTCTTCCAGTTTTTACACCACAAAAACCACAAGAGCGTGTACATACATTACCTAAAATCATAAAGGTCGCGGTACCCTCACTCCAGCACTCACCCATATTTGGGCAGCTTCCAGATGTACAAATGGTATTAAGACTGTATTTATCTACAAGACTACGTAGATCTGTATATTTCTTACCTGTAGGGAGTTTTACTCGTAGCCATTTTGGCTTTGCAACTCGCTCTGGTTTTCTAATTGTTAGTTCTTCTTGCATAGCATTTTTTCAAGCGTTACAAAGATAGTAAATAAAGAAATGAGAGGTGTTACGCTTTCGCGAAAGCGCAATACTAATACAGTAACTGTATTTCTTTTAAATCATACTCATTTACAACTTCATCTTCTTGGAGTAAAATTAACTTACCGGTCTCAGAAACTCCTTTTATGATACCGACAAATTGTGTGCCATCTGAAGCTATAAATGTAGCAGGTTTGTCTTTTTTGAAGAGATGTGCCTCGTAGTCCCTTTTTATAGTTTCAAATTCTCCTTTTATGAGTAAATCTACATAATGGTGAAACTGGGTGAGGAGCATAGATAAGATTTCTTCTAGATCAAAGTGTATCCCAGTTCTTGCTTTTATGCTGGTTGCTCTAGGCGTGTCTTTCCATTCGGTTTGATTTACATTAAGACCCACACCTAGAATCATAGCATCTAGTTTTCCTCTTTTTATGACACTCTCTATGAGAATACCACATATTTTGTCGTTATCTGTCAATATGTCGTTAGGCCACTTGACACGTACATTTTTAATCAAAAGTTTTGAAAGCACATCTTTTACAGCTAGTGAAGCTGCCATAAGTGCATAAAATTGCTCACTTATTGTAATGCGCTTTACTTTTCTAAAAACGCTGAAGGTTAGGTTTTTACCGCTTTCTGCGCTCCAGGTGGTGCCCATTTGGCCTCTTCCGGCAGTTTGCTCAAGCGCCCATACCACGATGTCTTCTTGCGCATCTTCTTCTTTAGAAATACGTTTGAGGTAACTGTTTGTAGAGTCGATGGTATGGAGTTTGTCTATGCGCATATGGAAAACACCTAGTCTAAACTTGTGTTAAGACCGCAGAGTAATGTAAATTTGTAATAACTTTGTGTAAATTAAAGAATTTAATGGCAAATAAGGAAAAGAACACAGATCAATTGATAGCGAAAATTGTTGAGGGAATTGAAGATGTGAAAGGTCAAAATATTGATATACTAGATCTTAGAGAGATAGAAAATACGGTTTGTGATTATTTTATCATTTGTGACGGTACTTCAAACACGCAAGTAGGGGCGATAGTAAGCTCTATACAAAAAACTGCAAGTAAAGCCCTGCAAGAAAAAGCGTGGCACATAGAGGGTACAGAAAACCAAGAGTGGGTACTTATGGATTACGTAAACGTAGTTGTGCACGTATTTCAAAAACACATTCGTGAGTTTTATGATATAGAAAGCCTCTGGGGAGATGCAAAGATTACTTCAATCCCATCCAATTACTAAAAATTATTAAATGGCTAAAGAAGAAAAGAAAAATAGCGGCACGCCGCCAAATAAACCTAAATTTAGTTCATACTGGATTTATGGTCTTATCGTAGTGATTTTTATTGCTATAAGTATGCTTACAGGTAGCACTGGTATAGGTGAGGCAAAAAAGACATCTTTATATCAATTTGAGCAATACCTACAAGATGGTGATGTAGAGCGTGTAGAAATTGTAAATAAAAATTCTGTAAAAGTTTATTTAACTAAGGAAGCAGAGTCTAAAGAAGTTCATAACAAAGGGCGTGGTACTGGATTCTTTAAGCCAGCAGCAGGAGCGCCAGACTATCGCTTTGAGATAGGGGATCTTCAAAACTTTGAAAATGATATAAATGAGATTATAGATACAAACAGTCTTGATACACGTGTGTCATACGAGACTGAGGGAGATATGTGGGGTTTACTTGCTAGCTTCTTACCATTTATCTTAATCATTGGGTTGTGGATTTTCATTATGCGTCGTATGTCTTCTGGAGGAGGAGGAGGCCCAGGAGGTCAAATCTTTAACATAGGGAAGTCTAAGGCAAAACTCTTTGATGAGAAAACAGATATTAAAACTACATTTAAGGATGTAGCAGGTCTTGAAGGTGCAAAAGAAGAAATACAAGAGATTGTAGATTTCTTAAAAAATCCAGAAAAGTATACAAGCTTAGGTGGTAAAATTCCTAAAGGAGCATTGCTTGTAGGGCAACCAGGTACTGGTAAGACTTTGCTGGCAAAAGCAGTAGCAGGAGAGGCAAAAGTGCCATTTTTCTCACTATCAGGTTCTGACTTTGTAGAGATGTTTGTAGGTGTAGGGGCATCACGTGTACGTGATCTCTTTAAACAAGCCAAAGAAAAATCACCAGCTATTATTTTTATAGATGAGATAGATGCAATAGGTCGTGCTCGTGGAAAGAATAATTTTTCTGGAGGTAATGATGAGCGTGAGAACACACTTAACCAACTTCTTACTGAGATGGACGGTTTTGGTACAAACACAAATGTGATTGTACTCGCTGCAACAAACAGGGCGGATGTATTAGATAAAGCACTTATGCGTGCAGGTCGTTTTGATAGACAGATTTATGTAGATCTTCCAGATGTACGTGAGCGTAAAGAAATTTTTGAAGTACACCTTCGTCCACTCAAAAAGGTTGATGAAGAGCTTGATGTAGATTTTCTTGCAAAGCAAACACCAGGTTTCTCTGGTGCAGATATTGCAAATATGTGTAACGAGGCAGCACTTATCGCTGCTCGTAAAAGCAAGAAGGCAGTAGGTAAACAAGACTTCTTAGATGCAGTAGATCGTATTGTAGGTGGTCTCGAGAAGAAAAATAAAATAATCACTCCAGATGAGAAACGTGCTATTGCATTTCACGAAGCTGGACACGCAACAGTGAGCTGGATGCTTGAGCACGCAGCGCCGCTTGTAAAAGTGACAATTGTCCCTAGAGGGCAATCTCTTGGAGCAGCTTGGTATCTTCCAGAAGAGCGCTTAATCGTACGTCCAGAGCAAATGCTAGATGAGATGTGTGCAGCTTTAGGTGGTCGTGCAGCAGAAAAAGTGATTTTTAATAAAATATCTACTGGTGCTCTTAGTGATCTTGAAAAAGTTACAAAGCAAGCCAGAATGATGGTGACAGTTTACGGTCTTAATGATAAAGTAGGTAACCTTACTTATTACGATTCTACTGGGCAGTCTGATAATGGGTTTACAAAACCATATAGTGAGCAAACAGCAGAGCTTATTGATAAAGAAATCTCAAATATTATAGAGGAACAATATCAACGCGCTATAGACCTGCTTACAAATGAAAAGGACAAACTCACTCAATTAGCAGAGTTATTGCTAGAAAAAGAGGTAATCTTTAAGGATAATCTTGAAGATATTTTTGGAGAACGCCCTTTCGGGAAAATAGAAGACGAAGTAGAACCTGTAGTTTAAAGAGCTAGACACGTTCTTTAACTATAAAAGTCAAAAAATCTTGATTGCGCCAAAGGTTCAGTCAAGATTTTTTATATTTGACTATTACACCAAAAGAGTTGAGAAAACCTATAGATGAGTCTATTTAGAAAAATCTTCGGAAGTACATCAAACGTTGACAACCCCCGTCAGAATAAAGAAGAGGAAGCGCGCAGTAAGTATATGCCAGACATAGACACTCCTGCAGACGAGCGTTTTACAAAAAACTTTATTCTTAACGGAGGGCGATTTTTGTATGCACTTAATAGAGAGGAGATTAATGATAATTTTGACAATATTCTTTTAGAAAACGATTGGTATGAAAGTAATGTCTTTTGTACAGATAGTAATTTAAAGAAAGCTTTTGGTGGTTATAATTTGGATTTTGGTACAGATAGAGAGGCTTCATTCTTCTTGACCACTTGCGAGAGTTTAGTGGCAAATGATGGTTCTTTATTAGTTTGTTCAAAACAACTTAAAGAACTTAAACTCCACGATTTGCCAAAAGATGTAATCGTCTTTGGAACAACTAGCCAGATTGTAAATACTATAGGTGAAGGATTACGCCTCATAAAAAACAGAAATGCAGGAGGTATACCTACTAATATCACTACTATCAAAAACTTTCAGAGTAAAGGAAATGATAAGAATTTTATGACCTATGGTAGTAGTACAAAAAATGTATATCTACTCTTGCTAGAAGATCTTTAGTATGCGAGAAGTTTTAATCCGAGCGCTCTCAGGGCTACTTTATGTCACCCTGTTACTGTTAGCTATTTTTTCATTAGAAACCACCTATCTCCTAGTATTTTTAGGTTTGGGTGTAGTGGTGCTATTTGAGTTTTTAAAACTTGTGGGTATTAAGTCATTGTTGTCATATGTTTTTCTTTTTGCTTGTGTAGCTGTCTTTTGTTATTTCAAACTAGATAGGCTCGCAACACTTATATTTTTAGCGCTTACTATCACAGTTAACTTATACCTCATTAAAAACCTTATACGCCCATCAGAGCGTTATATTACGGTTTCTCAGAAGTATGCTTACACTATATTTTATATCGTGGGTGGTGTGGTTTTTACCATATTATTACCGTCGTATAGAGGAGAGTATACGTCACTTCTTGTGGCAAGCGTTTTTGCTTTAATCTGGATAAACGATACCTTTGCATTTATTGTGGGTAAGAGTATTGGTAAGCACAAACTCTTAGAGCGCATATCACCTAAAAAGACTATAGAGGGATTTGTAGGTGGTCTTGTGTTTTGCTGCTTAGCGAGTTTGTTATTTTATTATTTTACAGACTTACTAAGTTTAAAGTTGTGGATTACTATTGCTCTAGTGACTTCGGTTTTTGGAACCTTAGGAGATTTGATACAATCACAGCTTAAGCGTCAGGCTGGAGTGAAGGATAGTGGTCGTATTATGCCTGGCCACG
Organism: uncultured Dokdonia sp.; assembly: GCF_947496725.1. Taxonomy (GTDB): domain Bacteria; phylum Bacteroidota; class Bacteroidia; order Flavobacteriales; family Flavobacteriaceae; genus Dokdonia. Next base: position 762,054 of record NZ_CANMDS010000001.1, on the reverse strand, counting down.
GAGGATTATATGATAGGTTAGATAGTATCATATTTGCAGCACCATTTTTATACTTATTTTTAATTGTACTTGATTATGTTCCATAAAGAAGGATATAAGATTATTGTAATAGCATTAGTGATTTTTACAGGCCTTATCTTGCTTGCAAATAAGTTTCTTGAGAAGAACTGGTTATTTTATATAATAGCTTTAGTGCTCGGAGTATTGTTATATCTTATACTTCAGTTTTTTAGAAATCCAGATCGTACAGCGCCTTTAGATTCTAATGTAATCACATCACCAGTAGATGGTAAGGTGGTTGTAATAGAAGAGGTGTATGAAGCAGAATACTTCAAGGATAAACGTCTTCAAGTCTCTGTGTTTATGTCGCCGCTTAATGTGCACGTTACACGATACCCATCTGGAGGAAAGATTGCATATAGTAAATACCACCCAGGAAAATATCTTGTAGCCTGGCACCCTAAATCTAGTACAGAAAATGAGCGTACAACCGTGGTGGTAAGTACAGAAAAGTTTGGTGATGTTCTTTATCGTCAGATTGCTGGTGCGCTAGCAAAGCGTATTATTAATTATGCAGAAGAAGGGCAAATGGTACAGCAAGGTGAAGATAGTGGGTTTATACGTTTTGGCTCTCGTGTAGATCTATATTTACCTATTGGGACAAAATTAGACGTAGAGCTTAATCAAGTAGTAAAAGGAGCGCAATCGGTAATAGCATCAATATAATGGATAAGAAGGTACTTCATAAAGAGTTTGAAGATGCCTTCCGTAGGGTGAGTAATTCTTCTCAAGAATTTCCGCCAGATGTATTGCTGCAGTTTTATGCGCTTTACAAACAAGCTACGCAAAAGAACACCTTTAGTCATAATGAAGGTGAACACGAGCTTGTGAGTGCTTTTAAAATCAACGCACTACTTCAGGTAAAGGGTATGACGGAAGATGAGGCAATGGAGGCTTATGTAGAAGCGGCAAAGAAGTATCTTTAACAAGAAAAATAACATAAATAAAAAGGCGTCTAAATAATTTTAGACGCCTTTTTTATGTGATATATGTAAGTCTATTAAGACAAACTAGCCAGTCGCTTTTCTAGCGCTTCTATTTTTGCTTCGGCATCTGCCATCTTTTGTTTTTCGATAGCGACCACCTTCTCTGGTGCGTTGCTTACAAAGCGCTCATTAGATAGCTTTTTTGAAACTGACATTAAGAATCCTTTTGTGTATTTAAGTTCTTCCTCAATTTTTGCAACTTCGGCTTCTACGTCAATAGCTCCCGCAAGAGGTATGAAGTACTCATTAGATTTTACTCTAAAAGATAGTGCTCCGTCTAGTGGCGCTTTCGCGAAAGCGATCTCACTCACATTACCTAGTTTTGAGATGATACTATTGTAATCACTAGAAACTTCTTCATTGCTTAGAACGTGCACTTCTATAGCGTCTTTAAAAGCGATGTTTTTACTTTTTCTAATAGTTCGTATACCTGAAATCACTTGTGAGGCGTAGTCAAAATCTGCAATAATTTTTTCATTTACCGCACCACCTTCTGGCCATTTATTGATAATCAAAGCCTCTTCTGGAGTACGCGTAGCAATCGTCTGCCAGATCTCTTCAGATGCAAATGGGATAAATGGGTGAAGTATGCGTAGGTTATTTTCAAAAGCTGCAATTACCGCATCGTAGGTCTTACGATCTATAGGTTGCTGGTATGCTGGTTTTATAATCTCTAGTAACCACCCGCAGAAGTCGTTCCATACCACTTTGTAACTCGCCATAAGCGCGTCTGAGATACGGTACTTTGAGAAGTGATCTTCTATCTCTAGAAGTGTTTGGTTAAAACGGTTTGTATACCACTCAATACCTTGCGCACTATGTGCTGGTTGTGGGATAGTCTCGTCTATCTCCCATCCTTGTATGAGGCTAAAGGCGCTCAAGTTTTTCTTGATAAATCCTTTTCCTTGTTTAAGAAGATCTTCGTCAAACATAAGGTCGTTACCGGCAGCACTACTTAATAATAGTCCTACGCGCACACCATCTGCTCCATATTCTTTAATGAGTTCTAGTGCATCTGGTGAGTTACCTAGTGACTTAGACATCTTGCGACGCTGCTTGTCACGTACTAAACCTGTGAGGTAAACATTTTGGAAAGGTCTTTTATCTGTGTACTCATATCCCGCTATGATCATACGCGCTACCCAGAAGAATAAAATATCTGGTCCCGTCACAAGATCATTAGTAGGGTAGTAGTAGTTAAACTCCTCGTTATCTGGATTACGCACTCCGTCAAAAACACTCATAGGCCATAACCAAGAGCTGAACCAAGTGTCCATAGCATCTTCGTCTTGGCGTAAATCTTCGGCAGTGAGGGAATCGTTTCCGGTACGCTTTCGCGAAAGCGTAACAGCATCCTCAATAGATTCGGCAACTACAAAATCTTCCTTTCCTTCTCCATAGAAGTAAGCAGGAATTTGCTGTCCCCACCATAACTGGCGAGAAATGTTCCAGTCACGTATGTTTTCCATCCAGTGACGGTAGGTGTTTTCAAACTTCTTAGGAAATAACTTTACATCTCCTGTCTCAAGTACGGCTTTTATGGCAGGCTTTACAAGCTCTTCCATTTTAAGGAACCACTGGTCAGATAGTCTAGGCTCTATTACTGCCTTTGTACGCTCAGATGTTCCTACTTTATTAATGTGGTTTTCTGTCTTTACTAGAGCACCCAGTTCTTCAAGTTCTTTTTTTATAGCCTTGCGCACTACAAAACGATCTTGACCTTCATAGTGAAGCCCAAAACTGTTAAGAGAAGCGTCATCATTAAAGATGTCTATCACTTCTAGCTTATGCTTGTCACCAAGCATCTTGTCATTCTCATCGTGTGCTGGTGTTACCTTAAGGCAACCTGTACCAAACTCAAGATCTACATACTCATCTTCTATAATAGGAATCACGCGACCACTTATAGGTACAATGGCTTTCTTCCCTTTAAGATGTGTGAATCGCTCGTCATTTGGGTTAATACAAATCGCTGTATCGCCAAAAATAGTCTCTGGTCTTGTAGTTGCTATTGTTAATAACTCCTCAGATCCTTCTAGTTTATAATTTATGTAATAGAGTAAGCCTTGTCGCTCTTCGTGTATTACCTCCTCGTCAGAAAGCGTGGTTTTTGCTTCTGGATCCCAGTTTACCATACGGTAACCGCGATATATCAATCCTTTATTATAAAGATCTACAAATGTTTTTATAACAGACTCAGACATTGCTGGGTCCATAGTAAAGGCTGTGCGCTCCCAGTCGCAAGAGGCTCCTAGTTTTTTAAGTTGGTCAAGTATAACGCCACCATATTCTTCTTTCCACTCCCAGGCGTGGGCAAGAAATTCCTCCCGAGTAAGGTCAGATTTTTTGATGCCTTGCTCTTTAAGTCTTGCAACTACCTTTGCCTCTGTAGCAATAGATGCGTGGTCTGTACCAGGTACCCAGCACGCATTTTTACCTAGTAATCTTGCACGACGTATTAATACGTCTTGTATCGTGTTGTTAAGCATATGTCCCATATGTAAGACACCTGTCACGTTAGGAGGTGGGATTACAATGGTGTATGGTTCTCTATCATCTGGTATAGAATGGAAATAATTATGCTCCATCCAGTAGCTGTACCACTTATCTTCTACCTGTGTAGAATCATATTTTGACGCTATGCTCATAGTTTGGTCTGATTATTGTCTTATAGATAGCAAAAGTAGGGATAACAGTAGGATTAATATATAGTCTACGTGCTATTTTTGGCACATATGTACGTTATCGTCACGTGTTAATGTTAATATCATTTTTTGGCAGGCAGGTATTTTGTGACTACATTTGAATTCCCTCAAATATTTAAAATTATGAAAAAGGTACTATTTTTATTTGTCGCTATGCTTCTAGTAGTAAGCGTTCAAGCACAAGAGAAAAGAGCTGAAATCACTTTTGATTCAGAAGTTATAGATTATGGTGAAATAGACTATGGTGCAGACGGTGTGCGTAAGTTTACGTTTACAAATACAGGAGATGATGTACTTATCGTAGCAAGAGTATATTCTACTTGCGGTTGTACAATACCTAAAAAACCTGAAAGTCCTATTCAGCCAGGAGAAAAAGGTGAGATAGAAGTAAAGTATGACACAAAACGAGAAGGGCCTATTAGAAGAACTATAACAATATATTCTAATGCATCTGAGGTTCCACAAAGTCTTAAGATTAAAGGAACAGTAAAGCCAGAAGCTGGAGAGTAACATTACTTTAAACAAAGGAACTAAAGACCGTTTTATAGCGGTCTTTTTTTATGCGCTTTCGCGAAAGCAAAATACCCTCCTTCTAGTTTTAAAAACCACAATAATTTCCTCATTTTTGTATAAAAAAAATATTCAATGCCAGCAATATCAAAGAAGGGGCTCGCAATGCCTCAATCGCCTATACGTAAACTCGTACCTTTTGCAGAAGGAGCAAAGGCTAGAGGAATTAAAATTCACCAACTTAACATCGGCCAGCCAGATATCAAGACGCCACAAGTAGCGCTAGATGCCGTAAAGAATAATGATCTTGAAGTTTTAGCATATAGTCACAGTGCAGGATTTCAGTCTTATAGAGATAAGCTAGCTAGCTATTATAGCAACCACGGTATAGATGTCTCGTCTGAAGATATTATCATATCTACCGGAGGATCTGAAGCCTTATTATTTGCAATGGGATCTGTTACAGACCCAGGAGATGAGATTATAATACCAGAGCCTTTTTATGCAAACTACAACGGTTTTGCAACGGCGAGTGGTGTTAAGGTTGTACCTGTAATATCTACACTAGAAGAGGGATTTGCTTTGCCTCCTATATCAGACTTTGAGAAGTTAATCTCAGATAAAACAAAGGCTATCGTTATCTGTAACCCAGGTAACCCTACTGGATATTTATACTCAGAAGATGAGATACGCCAGCTTGCAGAGCTTGTAAAGAAACACGACCTATTCCTTATTGCAGATGAGGTATATCGTGAGTTTGCTTACGATGGTCACAAGCATCACTCAGTGATGAAGCAGCGTGATATAGATGCTCATACTATTATGATAGACTCTGTGTCAAAACGTTTCTCGATGTGTGGCGCTCGTATAGGATGTATCGTAAGTCGCAATAAAGAACTTATGAGCACAGCGATGAAGTTTGCACAAGCACGTTTAAGTCCTCCTACATTTGCACAAATCGCATCTGAGGCGGCATTAGACACACCTCAATCATACTTTGACGATGTAATAGAAGAGTATGTATCACGAAGAAATACACTTGTAGCAGGACTAGAAGCAATACCTGGAGTAAAAGTGGCAAAACCTAAAGGTGCCTTTTACTGTATTGCAGAGTTGCCTATAAAAAATGCAGATGCCTTTGCACAGTGGTTACTAGAGTCTTATGATCTAGATGGAAAAACCATTATGGTTGCACCAGCAGCAGGTTTTTACAGCAGTGATAATGTAGGTCTTAATCAAGTGAGAATTGCTTATGTGCTAGAAGAAAACCATCTTAAAGAGGCAGTTACTATTCTTAAAGCTGCTTTAGAACAATACCAAGATTAATGACAGTACAAGAAAACGTATCGCTTAAGGCATACAATACCTTTGGTATAGATGTAAACGCTCGCTTTTTTGCGAGCGTTTCTTCTGTACAGCAATTGCAAGAGTTGCTGGGAGATGCTAGATATCCTAATCCTTTTGTTATAGGCGGAGGGAGTAATATGTTACTCACACAAGATGTAAATAGACTTGTGATACATCTCGATATTAAAGGGGTATCACTTATAGATGATTCGTTTTCAAAAAATGAAGTACTTCTCAAAGTTGCTGGTGGCGAAAACTGGCACGAGTTTGTACTCTATTGTGTAGCACATAACCTAGGTGGCGTAGAAAACCTATCGCTTATCCCTGGTAATGTAGGTACATCACCAGTGCAAAATATAGGTGCCTACGGTGTAGAGCTTAAAGATACTTTTTATGAGTGCGAGGCTGTGCATAGAGACACTCAAGAGGTGAGGGTGTTTACGCTAGAAGATTGTGCTTTTGGCTATCGTGATTCGGTGTTTAAAAATGAGCTTAAAGATGCCTATGTTATCACCTCTGTCACCTTTAAACTCACAAAGAGTAATCATAATATAAATACTGACTACGGTGCTATTTTTGACACGCTTAAAGCGAAAGAAATCACAGCGCCTACATTAAAAGACGTGTCAGATGCTGTTATAGCCATCAGGCAGTCTAAGCTTCCAGATCCTAAGAAAATAGGGAATAGCGGTTCCTTCTTTAAGAATCCAGTGATCTCACAAGCGCAGTTTACTCAACTTAGAAAAGTGCATACAGAAATCCCTTATTATCCCATAGGCAATGAGCAAATTAAGGTGCCCGCTGGGTGGCTTATCGAGCAAGCAGGCTTTAAGGGGAAACGTTTTGGCGATGCTGGTATACACGATAGGCAGGCTCTAGTACTCGTAAATCACGGTAATGCTACAGGTCAAGAAGTGTGGGCAGTTGCAATGAAAGTACAAGCGGCCGTAGAGGACAAGTTTGGGATAAAGATTGTTCCAGAGGTGAATGTGATATAATTACGCTTTCGCGAAAGCGTAAAAAAAGCCCCACTCGCGTGAGGCCTCCAACTAAACTAAACTTTAGTTGCTAGGTTTTAGCACTGTATCTATCACGTGTATGATGCCATTTTTCCCATTTATATCGGTCTTAGTGAGAAGAGAAGTGTGACCCGTTGTATCTGTGATTACTATTTTATTATCCTTTAGGGTAGCCACGAGTTGCTGGCCATTTACTGTCTGTACTATAAAACTGCCATTTTCTACATTTATTTTATTTATTATTTCTGTCTCGGTTAGTGATCCGGCTATTACGTGATATGACAGAATAGATGCGAGCGTTGCTTTGTTTTCTGGGTTAAGAAGGGTGGCTATTTGTTTGGGAGGTAGTTTATCAAACGCTTCATTAGTAGGGGCAAATATGGTGTATGGTCCATCTTCTTTAAGTGTTGATACAAGCCCTGCAGCTTTTATGGCGGTAACGAGTGTTGTGTGGTCTGATGAGGTTACGATAATGTCTACAATGTCAGATTGTGCGTAGCTACTTATTGATAATGAGACAATTATAAGGAGCGTAATTTTTTTTAAGAACTGCATAATAAAGTGGGACTTGTTGAGTTTATTATAGAATCTTTTTCTATGTTAGATGTACGTACTAACTTTGACCATTGGATGAAAGTGTATTCCCAAAATTTCGTTAATTCTTAAAAACTACATTATTTGAAGACATTTGTTGAAAAACATATTGTAGATCTTCTTAAAACTGGAGATGAGCGAGCCATAGGGTTGTTATATGACCATTATGCGCCTGCGCTCTATGGTGTAGCTATAAAAGTGACACACGATGAGGAGCTTGCGCAAGATGTACTTCAAGAATCTTTTGTAAAAATCTGGAAAAACGCACATAAGTATGATGCAGACAAAGCGCGTCTATTTACGTGGCTTTTTAGGGTGGTCCAGAATACGGCTATAGACAAAGTGCGTAGCCGTAAAAGAAAAATGAATAAAGAAGTCCAAACAGACGATTCTAACGTATATCATTTACAGTCTACATCACTGGCTATAGAACATATGGATTTGCAAGAGCATACAGATGGGCTAGAAGATAAGTATCGTGTGGTGATAGATGCGTTGTTTTTTCAGGGTATGACCCAGCAAGAAGCAAGTGATGAGTTAAACATCCCGCTGGGAACCGTAAAGTCAAGATTAAAAATAGGCTTAAGGGAACTGCGTAAATTATTTGGAGTTTTATTTTTGATGATAAGTGTGTTATGAGTGATAGAGTGTCACAATTTTTAGAAAGCGATTTGTTGGAGCGTTACCTTATGGGAGCTACATCACCTATGGAGTCTCAAGAGGTTGAGTACTTTGTAGCAAAGTTTCCTGAGGTAAAAAATACTTATAATGAGCTACAAGAAAACTTAGAAAACTATGCAGCATCTTATGCTGTAGATGTGCCTGGTGATTTACGAGCAAAGATTTTAAAACAAACAAAGGCTAAGCCTAAAAGAGCGTTGCCACTACTAGCTATTGCAGCTTGTACCATAGCAACTCTTTTTGGACTTGTGGCAATGATGATTTATAATCAAAATCAAGAACTTCTAGAAGACAGAAAGTTTACGTCAAACTTGCTAGAAAATCTTAATGATGACATTGTTTCAAACAGGCAGATGTTGCAATCTGTAGAGGAGCAGTTTATGATACTTAATAACACAGCTACTCAAAAATATATTCTTAAAGGTAATAATAGAGCAAATAGACTAGAGGCTGTAGCTTATATTAATGAGCTAGAAAAAAGATCTTATGTACACGTAAATACACTACCAGAGCTTCCAGATGAGCAAGTGTACCAGATGTGGGCCTCTGTAGATGGTAAACTTGTACCTCTAGATATATTAAAAGTCACAAAAGATAACCTCGTAGAGATCCCTTATGAGGAGCGTATGGCAAGCATAAATGTCACTATAGAGCCTAAGGGAGGTAGTAAAGAAGCAACTAAGGCAAATGAGGTTGCTACCATTAAGTTTGATCAAGAACAGCAGATACCTATCCCGTAAAAAACTTTTACGTCCTACTTGATTTCTGTATCTTTGTACAAAATAATTGTATGGAATTACTCTTGATAACATTAGTCCTTCTAGCACTATCGGTAGCAGGAATTGCGATAAAAATTTGGGCAAAAAAAGACGGTAAGTTTGCCGGTACTTGTGCCAGCCAGAGTCCATTTCTTAATAAGAGTGGAGAAGCTTGTGGTATGTGTGGTAAAATGCCCGAAGAAATGGGTGATTGTTCTGGAGATAAGTAAGCATAACAGCTATTGGAACAATTTTATCCCGCACTATTTTATACTTTAATAGGAGTCACGTTTGTAAACGTGGCTTTTTATGTTTTCTACTGGTTGTTCGCTTTCGCGAAAGCGTCCCAAAAACCTAATACCTCATTACCACCAGTTTCTGTTATTATTTGCGCAAAAAATGAATCGCAAAATTTACAAAAGAATGTCTCGGTCATTCTAGAGCAAGACTATCCAGAATTTGAAATTATTCTCATAAACGACGCTTCAAGTGATGATACAGAAGAGGTGATGGAAGCCTATGCTCTCGCTCATAAAAATGTACATCAAGTAAATGTGGTAAATAACGAAGCCTTCTGGGGTAATAAAAAATATGCACTTACCTTAGGTATAAAAAGAGCTACACACGCACATATGGTTTTTACAGATGCAGACTGTGTGCCTGCCTCTCCACAGTGGCTTAGGCATATGGCAGGCTCTTTTGTTGCTAAAAAAGAGATCGTACTAGGGTACGGAGCATATCAAAAAATAAAGGGTTCATTTATAAATAAACTCATTCGTTTTGAAACTCTAATGACTGCCATACAGTATTTTACCTACGCAAAGGCTGGTAGACCTTATATGGGTGTAGGCCGTAATCTTGCTTATACTGCAGCTATGTTTTATGAGCAAAAAGGGTTCATAAACCATATGAAAATCAAAAGCGGCGATGATGACTTATTTGTAAATCAAGCAAGTACTAGAAAGAACACAGCCCTACAATATCACCCAGAGTCTTTTACGATAAGTACGCCTAAAACCTCTTTTGGTGCCTGGATTACTCAAAAGCGTAGACACATAACTACGGCTAGTCATTACAGGTTTATAGAGAAATTTTTCTTGAGTCTTTTCTATGCGAGTCAGTTGTTGTTTTTTATTGTTGCTATAGTCGTACTTGCCCTAATGTACAGGTGGGAGTGGGCACTTGCTATAGTGGGCGTGCGTTATTTTATAGCTTGGCTTGCTGTAGGTTTTAGTGCTGGAAAGCTTAGAGAGAAAGACGTGGCTTATTTTTATCCTATTTTTGAGATAGTACTTGTGTGCGTGCAATTGAGTATCTTTATAAGTAACCTTATCTCAAAGCCCACTAAGTGGAAGTAACTCCAGAAAAAATTCAACTTGAAATTACGAGAGCAAAAGCTGGAGAGCAAAGTGCTTATAATTTCTTGCTCAACTCCTTTTGGAGTGAGGTATATGGTTTTCAGCTCAAGCGTACTAAAAATGCTTATGATGCAGAGGATATAACCATACAGACATTTTCTAGAGCCTTTGCAAAAATTGATACTTTTAAAGAGGAGTACAAATTTGCAACCTGGCTAATTACCATCTCAAAAAACATCCATATAGATATCATAAGAAAGAAGGAGTCTTCTATACGTTCTAAAATCTATGATGGTGATCAAGAGCGTGTTTATAAGGTTGCAGACCTTAATCCTTCACCAGAAGATGTGCTCATCAAGGAGCAAAACCTAGCGCAACTTTTAGGTTTTGTAAAGATGCTTAAGCCTCACTATCAAGAGATGATTAATTTACGCTACTTTCAAGAGATGAGTTATAAGGAAATGGCAGAGCATCTGGATGAACCTATGAGTAATGTAAAAGTAAAATTACTACGTGCAAGGAGATTGCTAGCAGATATAATTAAAAAGGCAGATCATTGAAAGCGGTGCCTTTTAAAAAGCTGGGCCCGGGTTTACTCTTTGCCGGTGCCGCCATAGGTGTGTCTCACTTGGTACAAAGTACGAGAGCAGGAGCAGACTTTGGTTTTGGTCTTTTATGGGCGCTCATACTCGTTAATATTATAAAATATCCATTTTTTCAGTTTGGACCTCGTTATGCTTCTGTTACAGGTAATAGTTTACTTGTGGGGTATAAAAAACTAGGAAAACCCGTGCTCTGGGTGTATTTCTTTTTGACCTTAGGAACAATGTTTACTATACAAACAGCTGTGACTATTGTCACGGCAGGTATTGCTGTTCAGCTATTTGGTATATCTAGTGATATAGCTATATGGAGTGTGGCAATAACGTTGTTATGTGCTGCTATATTAGCAATAGGAAAATATCGGATATTAGATAAGTTGATGAAAATTATCATCATCACACTCACTATAAGTACATTGTTTGCTGTTTTTTTCGCTTTTCGCGAAAGCGTAATAACACAAGGTACAGGCGCTACGACAAATTTAATTCAACTACTTCCCACCGAAGGTGCGGCAATCGCTTTTTTAATCGCCTTTATGGGGTGGATGCCGGCACCGCTGGACATCTCAATATGGCATTCTTTATGGACATTAGAAAAAGGAGATAGAGGAGAGGAGGCTGTGCGTAATTCTATTTTTGATTTCAATGTGGGGTATGCAGGTGCTGTAGTACTCGGTGTTTGTTTTATGACACTGGGAGCACTTGTAATGTATGGTAGTGGCGAGACATTTTCATCAAAAGGTGGGGTTTTTGCAGGCCAGCTTATTAATATGTACACGGCAAGTCTAGGTGACTGGGCAACGGTGCTTATAGGTGTAGCTGCTTTTACAACTATGTTTAGCACCACACTTACCACGCTAGATGCTTCGCCTAGAGCACTTGAGGCAACAACAGCCCTGCTAGGTATAGGTTTTAAAAAGAAGGGGTATCTATTCTGGCTTCTAGTTCTTATACTCGGGACCTGCGGAATATTGTTTTTCTTAATAAGTGAGATGGGGGTGCTGGTAAAGCTGGCTACGATACTTTCATTTCTCACAGCTCCGTTTTATGCAATTTGTAATTACCTTTCTTTTATGGATAAAGAGATTCCTGAATCCCATAGATTATCTCTAGGTATGCGGGTGCTAAGTATCGTGAGTATTATAGCCTTAGTAGGTTTTAGTATTTGGTACGTGATTACTCTGTTTTAGTCGCTGGGGCAACTTGCTATTTTAACTATTGCTCAAGTGCGTGTATTTACTCGTTTAAAACTATCTTTGCCCCTTATGCAATTTGACTTACTTACTACAGATCCTGCTTCAAAAGCGAGAGCAGGAAAACTTACTACAGATCACGGTGTTATTGAGACACCTATTTTTATGCCTGTTGGTACCGTTGCTTCGGTAAAAGGGGTGCACCAGCGCGAGTTGAGAGAAGATATAAATCCAGACATTATTTTGGGTAATACGTATCACCTATACCTACGTCCCAAAATGGATATCTTAAAGCGCGCAGGAGGATTACATAAATTTATGAACTGGGATCGACCTATTCTTACAGATAGTGGAGGTTATCAAGTATACTCGCTTTCTAATAGACGTAAAATTAAGGAAGAAGGAGTACGTTTTAAGTCACACGTAGATGGGTCTATGCACCTTTTTACTCCAGAAAATGTGATGGAAATACAGCGCCAGATAGGGGCAGATATTATGATGGCCTTTGATGAGTGCACACCGTATCCTTGTGATTATAGGTATGCAAAACGCTCTATGCATATGACACATAGATGGCTAGATCGTTGTATTAATCATTTTAATAAAATTCCTGCGTTATATGGTCACGAGCAAGCACTCTTTCCTATAGTACAGGGAAGTACGTATAAAGATTTAAGAGCACAGTCTGCAGAGTATATTGCAAATGCTGGTGCTTTTGGAAATGCCATAGGTGGTCTTTCTGTAGGAGAACCGGCAGAGGAGATGTATGGTATGACAGAGGTTGTAACAGCTATCTTACCTGAAGAAAAACCTAGATATCTTATGGGTGTAGGTACACCTATAAATATTTTGGAGAATATTGCGTTAGGTGTAGATATGTTTGACTGTGTGATGCCTACTCGTAATGCACGTAATGGTATGTTATTTACCGCTCACGGTAGTATTAATATTAAAAATCTCAAGTGGGAAGATGACTTTTCTCCTATAGATGAGATGGGTATTACTTGGGTAGATACAGAGTATAGTAAGGCTTACTTACGTCACTTGTTTAAGTGTCACGAGTTATTAGGTATGCAAATTGCTACTATACATAATCTAGGATTTTATATGTGGCTCGTACGTGAGGCAAGAAAGCATATTTTGGCTGGAGATTTCTCAACTTGGAAAGAGAAAATGGTTAAACAAATGGATAATCGTTTATAATTGAAAATATTAGATTGGTATATCATAAAGCGCTACATCGGGACATTTGTCACGATGCTTGTGCTATTTATACCTATAGGGATTATCGTAAACCTTGCCGAAAAGATTGATAAAATTCTGGCAAACGAGGTGCCCTTTGGAGAAGTGGCCTTGTACTACCTTAATTTTACAATCTACTTTGCAAATCTGTTATTTCCTTTATTCTTATTTCTCTCGGTAATATGGTTTACCTCTAAGCTGGCAAACAATACTGAGGTGATAGCCTTTTTGAGTAGTGGGGTGTCTTTTACACGCTTCTTGCGTCCTTATCTCATAGGCGCCACAGTAGTTTGTGCTGGAGCCTTTATAATGGGTACGTATCTAGCTCCAAGAGCAAACAAGGGTTATAACGAGTTTATTTTTGAGTATCTCAAAAAAAATAAGAAGGATAAAAATACAAGAGACGTATATAGACAGATAAACGCTGGTGATTATATCTACGCGAGTAGCTTTAACCCGCGCACAAAACGTGGCCGTAATTTTACTTGGGAGCATTTTGAAGGTAATAAAATGACCTATAAGATGAGTGCTACTCAAATAAGATTTAATGAAGAAGATACGACCTATACACTCTATGGTTTTAAAAAACGCATTATAGGAGAAGATGGAGATGTGCTTATAAAACAAGCAAAAATAGACACCACCTTTGCGTTTGACATAGATGACCTAACCCCTGTAGAGTATATAGCAGAAACACTTAACACACCAGAGCTTAGAGAATTTATAGCAAAAGAGAAGGCAAGAGGGTCTTCATACATAAGCCGTTATGAGGTAACGTTACAAAAACGTTACAGTCTACCTGTAGCCGCATACATACTCACAATTATAGCGGTAGCTGTTAGTGCAATGAAGCGTCGTGGAGGTATGGGTATTAACCTCGCATTTGGTATTGTGTTAGCCTTTGTATTTATATTTTTTGATAAAGTTTTCGGTACTCTAGCAGAGCAGTCAGACTTCCCGCCGCTGGTGGCAGTCTGGACGCCTAATATTCTATTTGCAATACTTGCAGCATACCTCCTCCAAAATGCAAAACGATAGACTCAAAGCCTATTTACATTTTCATCTCATAGTTTTTATCTGGGGCTTTACGGCCGTGCTTGGCGCGCTTATCACTATAGATGCAGTGCCACTTGTATGGTTTAGAATGGGACTCGCCAGTTTATTTATATTTATCTATATAAAAGTACGTGGTATCTCTCTTGCGCTTTCGCGAAAAGCGTTACTGGGTTTCTCTATTGCGGGTCTGGTTATTGCCATACACTGGCTTACCTTCTTTGGAGCAATAAAGGCATCTAATGTATCTATAACACTGGCTATGATGAGTACTGGGGCCTTCTTTACAGCCTTGCTTGAACCTATTTTTTATAAACGAAAATTAATTTGGTATGAGCTTCTCTTTGGAGGAATTGTAATAGCTGCTTTATATATGATTTTTGAGGTAGAGACGGCATATCGTACAGGGATATTACTAGCCTTACTGTCTGCTTTTTTATCTGCCGTATTTACCTTGATAAATGGGAAGTTTATTGCAAATCATAACCCTACTAAGATCTCATTTTATGAGTTACTTATAGGTACAGCTTGCATCACTTTATATTTTGTCATAGCACAGCCAGCTACATTTTTTTCTATGGAGTTTTTTAATCTCCCTACGATGGACTGGGTGTACATAGGCATACTAGCCTCTATATGTACGGCTTATGCCTTTATAGCTGCTGTGGCTGTAATGAAGCATTTGAGTCCATACACTATAATGCTTACTATAAATTTAGAGCCTGTTTATGGGATATTGCTAGCCTTTATGGTGCTAGGCGATACAGAGCAAATGAGTACAGAGTTTTACTACGGAGCCTTAGTTATACTTGCCGTGGTAATCGCAAATGGCATCTTAAAAAACACTAAAAAATTCAAGGCTGTTAAAGAGGCTTGAGTCTGTTAAGAAAACCATTATATTTGTAGACTAATCCTAACCGAAAAGATAGTGTCGTAAGACACCATAAAACCCTGAAGATGGAATATTTAGATTTCGAATTACCCATTAAAGAGCTTGAAGAACAACTGGAGAAATGTGCCTTAATAGGGCAAGAAAGCGATGTTGATGTTACCCAGACTTGCAAGCAAATAGAGAAAAAACTAGCTGCTACCAAAAAAGATATTTATAAAAATCTTACAGCCTGGCAACGTGTCCAGCTGTCTAGACACCCTAACCGTCCTTATACATTAGATTACATAAACGCCATCTGTGGAGATACTTTCTTAGAGCTACACGGAGATCGTAATGTAAAAGATGACAAAGCGATGATAGGTGGCTTAGGTAAAATAGACGATCAGTCGTTTATGTTTATAGGGCAGCAAAAAGGTTACAACACAAAAACACGCCAGTACCGAAACTTTGGTATGGCAAACCCAGAAGGATACCGCAAGGCACTACGCCTTATGAAAAGCGCCGAAAAATTTGGAGTACCTGTAGTATCTATTATAGACACACCAGGAGCATACCCAGGTCTTGAAGCCGAAGAGCGTGGTCAAGGAGAAGCAATTGCTCGTAACATCTTAGAGATGACACGCCTTAAAGTGCCTATCATTGTAGTGATTATAGGTGAAGGAGCCAGTGGTGGAGCTCTAGGTATAGGTGTAGGAGATAAAGTATTAATGCTAGAAAACACGTGGTACTCTGTAATATCACCAGAGTCTTGTTCTTCTATATTATGGAGAAGCTGGGAGTTTAAAGAGCAAGCTGCAGAGGCACTTAAGCTTACTGCAAAAGATATGAAAAAGCAAAAAATCATAGACGAGATTGTAAAAGAACCACTAGGTGGTGCACACGCAAATCGTCCTGAGACTTTCCTTACAGTAAAAGATTCAATTCTGAAAGCGTTTGATGAATTTAAGAACTTATCACCAACAGAATTAGTAGATCAGCGTATGGAAAAGTATTCTCAAATGGGAGTCTTCAAGGGCTAACAAGACCTTTTTCACTTGATGCCATAATCCGCACTTTGTAAGTGCGGATTTTTTTACCCTTATTAACAATATTTTCAAGTTGTTAACAGTTGCATTGTTAATGACCTGTGAGTACTACGCTTTCGCGAAAGCGTAACTCGCACAACTATTTTTTTACATTCGTAGCTATGGAACAAACCAAGCCAAAACCAGCATATAATACTTCTAAGGGTCAGGTAATTAGCCTTGAGAAAGGTAAAATACCACCACAAGCACTTGATCTTGAGGTAGTTGTGCTAGGTGCGCTTATGATTGATAAGAAGGGTGTAGATGAGGTAATAGACATCTTATCACCAGAGGTTTTTTATAAAGAACAGCATAAACACATCTTTGAGGCGATACGCGTACTCTTTGAAGAAGGGCAGCCAGTAGACTTATTAACCGTTTCTGAGCAGCTCAAGAAAATGGCAAAGCTGGAAGCGGCTGGAGGTGATTATTACCTTATACAACTTACTCAAAAAGTAGCCTCTTCTGCACACATTGAGTACCACGCACGTATCATCTTACAGAAGTTTATACAGCGATCACTTATTAAAATCTCAAACGAGATTATAGAAGAAGCATATGATGAGACCACAGATGTTTTTGACCTACTAGACACTGCCGAGACTAAGCTATATGAAGTAACACAGGGTAACGTAAAGCGTAGTTCAGAAAGTGCGCAGAGTCTCGTAATACAAGCTAAAAAGAAAATTGAAGAAATAGCAAACCAAGAGGGGCTCTCGGGTATACCTACTGGTTTTCATAAGGTAGATGAACTTACCTCAGGATGGCAACCATCAGATTTAATTATCGTGGCGGCTCGTCCAGGTATGGGTAAAACGGCTATGACCCTTACGATGGCTCGTAATATGGCGGTAGACCAGAATGTGCCCGTAGCCTTCTTCTCTCTGGAGATGTCTTCTGTACAACTCATCACACGTTTGATCTCGTCTGAGACGGGGCTTTCTTCTGAGAAGTTGCGTACTGGTAAACTAGAAAAACACGAGTGGGAACAGCTTAACGTAAAGGTAAAGAGCCTTGAGAAAGCACCACTATTTATAGATGACACACCGTCGCTTTCTATTTTTGACTTACGTGCAAAGGCGCGACGTC
Source organism: uncultured Dokdonia sp. (assembly GCF_947496725.1). Taxonomy (GTDB): domain Bacteria; phylum Bacteroidota; class Bacteroidia; order Flavobacteriales; family Flavobacteriaceae; genus Dokdonia. The sequence continues at coordinate 744,901 of NZ_CANMDS010000001.1, read as the reverse complement.
TAGCATCGCAGTTTGGTATTAAAATCATAATGATAGATTACCTCCAGCTTATGACGGGAGGATCTGCAAATAAAGGAGGCGGTAACCGTGAGCAGGAAATTTCTATGATTTCTCGTAACCTCAAGGCGCTTGCAAAAGAACTTAGTGTACCTGTAATCGCACTATCGCAGCTATCACGTGCGGTAGAGACGCGTGGTGGTAGTAAACGACCACTATTGTCTGACCTGCGTGAATCTGGAGCGATCGAGCAGGATGCAGATATTGTATCATTTATTTACCGTCCAGAATATTATAAGATAGAGGAGTGGGATGATGAAGAGCGTAGCCCGACTGAAGGTCAAGGAGAGTTTATCGTGGCTAAACACCGTAACGGGGGTCTAGATAACATCCGTCTTAAGTTTATTGGTCACCTAGGTAAATTTGATAACCTAGATGAATTTACAACACCGTATGAGTTTGCAAGTAGTATGAATGCCGCTGCAAATGATGATACCTTTAATCCTAATGCACTACCTAGCGCAGATGACGCCTTTGGCGGTCCAGCACCAGGACTACCTAGTGAAGAAGAAGATGATGGAGTTCCTTTTTAGAACATAATGTAATTATAGAAAAAGCCTCAATAGTATTGCTATTGAGGCTTTTTGTTTTTATAACAATCCACAATCTAGAGTTCATCTTTTTTAGGATGTCTTTTGGCACGCTGCTTGTCATAACAAATCTGTATTTTTAACGTTATACAATGAGCTACTAGATGAAGTATATTACCGTACTATTTTTATTTATTTCAGTGTCTATTTTTGGACAGCGATTACAGCAAGGTCAAAAGTTATGGTCAGCAAGTAATCCCTTAGAAATAGCCAATTTTAAGATGAAAATAAATGATACAGAAAACGAGGCATTGTACAGCCAGTTTTCGATGTCATATCAGGTAAGTGGTTTTTCATTTTTGAGTAAAAATTTTAATCAAAAAATACTCAATATATTTCTTGGAGAGGCTTCTTGGATAAATGAGACTGTTTTAGAAAATCAACAAGCGCAACTCGCTTTTCAGCAACTGCAGTTTGATCTTAGTGAAGTTTATACTAGGAAGTTTAGAAAACAGGCACTTATTGAGAAGAAAAAAGTACTCAAAGGTTTTGATCACCTTCAAGTGATTAGTAATAAATTAATGTCTGAGTTTTCTCAAGAGCGGGCACTTCTTATTAGAGAAACGGAAAGTGGTCGTAATACTCAAAAACTATCTGAATGGAAGGAGCGAATACAGGGTAAATTGAATGCTTTAAATGAATTCCGATATGAGAATAAGAAAAAAATTAAAATAGCAAGACCTTGAATAAAAGAAATCTATTATTGTTTTTCCTTGTGTTGAATTTCGCTTTCGCGAAAGCGTCATACATCCTCATACCTATGGATGTAGAGACACAAAAGGAACACCTCAAAGCCTATGGGATTACCTACTGGTCACTTAATAAAAGCCAGAAGGTAAAATGGTTACTCAACTACCGTGGCGGGTCATTTTTATTACCAGACACTGAGGAGGTACGCCGTGAGTGCACCATACGTGGCGTCTCTTATGAGGTACTCTCAGATAGTCAGACCGAAAAAATTCTTACAGAGATTGCGAGTCCATCGCAAAATATGGAGGCTGTCGTATTAGAAAAAGCGCCAAAAATTGCCGTTTATACGCCAGATAGTAAAGTGCCGTGGGATGATGCCGTGACGATGGTACTTACCTATGCAGAGATTCCTTATACGACTATATATGATAAAGAGGTGCTAAGCGACCAACTCATATTATATGACTGGTTACACTTGCATCACGAAGATTTTACAGGCCAGTTTGGAAAATTTTATGGAGCCTACAGAGCCGCACCTTGGTACATAGAAGAAAAGAAAGCCGCCGAAGCACTTGCTGCCGAGCTAGGTTACAGCAAAGTGTCTGAAGAGAAGCGAGATGTTGCTTTAAAAATACGTGACTACGTAGTGGGCGGTGGTTTTATGTTTGCAATGTGTAGCGCGACAGATAGTTTTGATATTGCACTCGCTGCAGAGGGTGTAGATATTTGTGAACCTATGTTTGACGGAGATCCTAGTGATCCTAGTTATAGCTCAAAGATTGATTTTAAAAAGACCTTTGCTTTTAAGAATTTCACGCTAGAGCGATCGCCTACTATGTATGAGTTCTCATCTATAGATATGACCCGCAAGCGCAAGATTCCTTTTAGTACAGATTATTTTACGCTCAAAGATTATAGTGCAAAGTGGGATCCTATTCCTACAATGTTATGCCAGAACCATACGGCACTAGTAAAAGGATTTATGGGGCAAACCACGAGTTATGACTCAGAGGTTATAAAATCTAATGTGCTCGTGATGGGCGAAAATCTTACTAATGGTGAGGCACGTTACATACACGGTATAAAAGGTAAGGGCTTTTTTACATTTTATGGAGGGCACGACCCAGAGGATTACCGTCACCGCGTGGGAGACCCAAAAACAGAGCTTGAGCTTCATCCTAACTCACCTGGGTATCGTCTTATACTAAATAATGTATTGTTTCCTGCGGCTCGTAAGAAAAAACAAAAAACCTGATTACGTTGTTACGCCTAGTCTACATACTGTGTGCAGTTGCACTTATGGCCACTGCAGATGCTCCAGAGCGATTTGCGTGGAGCGAGACACGTGCGTTGCAGTGGTCAGATTTTAAAGGATCACCGGGTACGCTAGATGGCTGGGCAGCTAGTTCTAGTACGGGTATGAGTCAGGGGTATGCTTCAAATGGTCAAGGCTTTTTAGATAAAAATAGCATTACCGTAACCGCACATTTTTATCCAGAATACTCGTGGGTGCGACATAAAGAAAAAACAAAACACCTGCTCGCACACGAGCAAACACATTTTGATATTACAGAGGTCTATGCTCGTAAACTCCAGGCACGCATTGCTGCCTATAACTTTACAGAAAACGGCCTAGAAGAAATTAAAGCCATTTACCAAGAAGTAGAGCAAGAGCGCATTGCTACCCAAAAATTATTTGATAAAGAGTCTAGCCATTCTATAGATCATATGAAAGAACTACAATGGGAGCTTAGAGTAGCCAGATGGCTCGATGGAAACTTTGAAGAATAGAGAACTAAATACTTATTCTAACACATAAAAAAAACTGGATTCTCATTTTTGAGAATCCAGTTTTCTGTTTCTTAGCCTAAAGCCTGTTTTTAGTTGTAAAAAGGTACTTCTACGCGTGCATTACCCCACGCCATATGTAAGTGTGCACCTTTATCTTCCGGAGTAAATTCCATACCAAAATATTCTATAGACTCATCTTCCATAGTAACTGGTACTGTGATACGTGCTACGTCATTTTCTGGTTTGTAAAAATAAGATCCCCATACGTTAAGGTCAGAGCTTAAAATTACTGTCCACTCCTTACCGTTAGGCATTGCATACATTGTGTATGTTCCAGCTTTTACTGGAGTCTCACCTAGTTTCATATCCTTATATAATGTAACCTCTACAGCCTCATTTGCTCCTAGTCTCCACACTTTACCTTCTGGGGCAAGTTTAGAGATCTCACGTCCTTTAAGTTGTGGTCTGCTGTAAGTCACTTTTATGTCTTTATTTGCCTCCTTGTAATTTGTAGGGAAAGCAGCCTGGTCCATAGGACTCTTGTCTACATTAAAATCTTGAGCATTAAGTGATGGTGCTGCTACAAAGGCAAGAGCAACCATCGCAGTCATAAGTACATTTTTCATAGTTAATTAATTTTTGTGTTAAAAGCCCTATAAGGCCTTGAGTTATAGTGTAAAGTTAAGACGTAGGTCGGCAAATTTTATTAAAACTTTCAAAATGTTTTTAAAGTACGCTTTCGCGAAAGCGTATACCTATACATTTACATACTTACTCTATATATGGTTACAATTTGTAATCATAATTGCTATTTATGTTTTATTAATGAAAGTGTAAGTGCATCTTTGACTTATCAATAACAAATAAAACAAGTATTATGTGTGGAATTGTATGCGCCTTTGATCTAAAGGAGAAAGCCGAAGATTTACGCCCCCAATTATTAGAAATGTCTAAAAAAATTCGTCATAGAGGACCGGATTGGAATGGAGTTTTTAATAATGAGAATGCGATAATGACTCACGAGCGTCTCTCTATTGTAGATCCCGCTTCTGGAAAGCAGCCTTTGTTTTCAAAAGATAAAAGCCTTGTGCTTGCGGCAAATGGGGAGATATACAATCACAAAGAGCTGCGTGAGCAACTCACGGGAGATTATGAGTTTCAAACAGCATCAGACTGTGAGATTATACTCGCGCTTTATAAAGAGCACGGTCACGACTTTTGTGATATGCTCAACGGTATTTTTGGGTTTGCACTCTATGATGTAGAAAAAGATGAGTACTTCGTAGCTCGTGATCATATGGGTATCATCCCTTTATATATGGGATGGGATCAACACGGTACTTTTTATGTAGCGTCAGAGCTTAAAGCACTAGAAGGTGTTTGTTCAAAAATAGAATTATTTCCTCCGGGACACTATTATTCTAGCACAACGGGAGAGCTTACTCGCTGGTACACCCGTGACTGGATGGAGTATGATAATGTAAAAGATAACGAGTCTAGTATAGAAGAGTTACACGATGCACTTGCGGCCTCTGTAAAACGCCAGCTTATGAGTGATGTACCTTATGGGGTATTACTCTCTGGAGGTCTAGACTCCTCTATTACTAGTGCCGTGGCAAAGCTCTACTCTGAGAAGCGTATAGAGTCTGGTGATAAAACCGGAGCGTGGTGGCCACAGTTACACTCTTTTAGTATAGGGCTCAAGGGGTCCCCCGACCTTGCGGCTGCTCAAGTAGTGGCAGATCATATAGGCACTGTACATCACCCTATAGAGTTTACGATACAAGAAGGGCTAGATGCCATAAAAGATGTGATCTATCACCTAGAGACCTATGATATCACTACCATAAGAGCCAGCACCCCAATGTACCTTATGGCTAGAGTAATCAAGTCTATGGGAGTAAAAATGGTACTCTCTGGTGAGGGTGCAGATGAGATTTTTGGTGGGTACTTATATTTCCACAAAGCGCCTACGGCAAAAGATTTTCACGAGGAGACCGTACGTAAACTAGACAAGTTGCATATGTATGATTGCTTGAGAGCAAACAAGTCACTTGCTGCCTGGGGTATAGAAGGACGTGTACCCTTTTTAGATAAAGAATTTATGGATGTGGCAATGCGCCTCAACCCAGTAGATAAAATGATAACCAAAGAACGCCGCAGTATGGAAAAGTGGATCTTACGTAAGGCGTTTGAAAAATACCTTCCAGAAAGTGTAGCCTGGAGACAGAAAGAACAATTTTCTGACGGTGTAGGCTACTCGTGGATAGACACACTTAAGGATGTGGTAGATCAAGCAGTAAGTGCTACCCAAATGGAAAACGCACACCACCGCTTCCCAACGCATACACCACAAAACAAAGAAGAGTTTTACTACCGCAGTATTTTTGAAGAGCACTTCCCAAGTGATGCTGCAGCGCTTTGTGTCCCATCTGTACCTAGTGTGGCGTGTAGCACCCCTATCGCACTAGAGTGGGATGAAGCATTTAAAAATATGAACGATCCATCGGGTAGGGCAGTAGCCTTTGTGCACGATGATGCCTATTAAGATTTTTGTTTTATTAGTTTAATTGTAAAGAACCCACTTGTAATGAGTGGGTTTTTTTTACGCTTTCGCGAAAGCGGACTCATACCCGTAAAATAAAAAAGCCTTAGTAGGGGACTAAGGCTTTATAATCATTAAGAGGGGGATCGGGTATTTATACGGTCTCGGCTTTCCAAGCAAATTTTTGGAAAGGCTCATCTACTGGCGTATTTGCGATGTGGTTTGTGTAGTTACTTATCACCTTTTGAGAAAGACCCAAAATGATATCTAGCACTTGTCTCTCACCATATCCTGCAGCATAAAATGTATCAAGATCTTCTTGAGTTACGTTACCACGGTTACGAGTAACTGTAAGTGTGAAGTCACGTAGTGCCTCAAGCTTCTCAGACGGTAAGGTAGTCTTGTTGCGTAGGGCATCTGTGATGGCAGCGTCTACCTTCATCATATGTGCAATCCCTGTGTGTGCTGGTACACAGTAGTGACACTCGTGCTCTACATTAATAGTTTGCCATACCACGGTAAGCTCATCATTATCAAAAGAAGACTCACCAAATAATTTGTGAAGTGTCTGGTAAGCTTCTAGTAGCTGAGGTGACTCAGCTAGTACGCCGTGTAGGCCTGGTACCATTCCAAAGGCTTTAAGAGATCCCTCAAGTAAAGGCTTACTTTCTTGTGGTGCAGAGTCAATGTCGTGAATTTTTAAAGTAGTCATAATTTTTCTTTTTCTAGTTATTGTTAAATATATCTAAACAATCGTTTAGTTTTAGTGTAAAAAAAACCGTTACTGGTTTTTAAATATGTTTTCTATATAATGTGATAATTGCTCTTGTGTAAACATCCTTGTGGCAGATGAGAGTCCAAACATTGCGATAAGCAAGTAATCTGCTTCGGCTGCAATTTCTTGCGGCGTCTTAGTGCCATCTTGTGCTATGATGGTTGCAAATATGGTTTTAATCTCACCGGTAAAACTTGCTAGTGCATCCTTAATACCTTGGTCTGCATCTGGGCCTATCTCATTTGCCGTATTTGTCACTAGGCACCCTTTACCATACTCGGTCTCTCTGGTAAAAGTTATAAAGTTGTAAAAGTATTCCTTTATACCTGCTACGCCTTTTTGTGTTGCCTTGAGCTCATTTACAAGTTTGTACAGCTTCTTTTTATAACAAGCAATGCTCTCTAAAAAAACACCGTTCTTACTGCCAAAACTTGAGTAAATAGAAAATTTATTAATCCCCATTTCCTTTTCAAGCATTTGCATAGAGGTGCCCTCATAGCCGTTACGCCAAAAAAGGTTCATCGCCTTCTCAATCACCAGGTCTTCTCTATATGCTTTTTTTCTTGCCATACTTGTAATAGGATACAAAACTAACCACTTGGTTAGTTATCGCCAAGTTTTTAACGTTTATTTAGTGTATGGTGGCTAGAAGAGGTGTGCTAGTTTGTTAAGATCACTAGCATTATCTAGTTTGTAAAAATGCGGTACTTGCCACCTTTGTGTGGCAATGGCTTGCTTGCTCGTAGGTACATCCCAGGGAGGGTAGACTCGAAAACCGCGCTTGCCTTCTTTGTGAGCTGTGCTTACTATCGCCTTGTCTTGCAAGCGGTCTTTTGTAAAAACAAACACGCCCGCCTTGGTCTCGTTGCTTGCATAGATGATGTAATAATCAAAGAGGTCATCTATGTGAAAAGGTGCAATAGGTGCTATGCCCTCTCTTTTCCAAAAGGTCACAAACTGCCCTACTTTTTTTGGCGTCTGTTTGGCTTTTCTGTAGATGATGGTCTTTTGCCCGACTATAAAGCTACAGCCCTCATATGCTTTGCTCTCTGCATCTTCTGTATACTTAGACAGCTCCAGATGATGTGGAGCAATAAACACGTCTATAAGTATGCAGAGTGATGGATGCATTTATCAGTTAGTTAGCTTGTAGCTGTTTTTATGGTCTGGGTAGATGTAGTGGGTGACACCACTACATCTACCTTTCTTTATGGCTCGATGCCTTCTATCTTCTCAATGGTTTCTTTAAAGAGCCCGAGCAAAAACTGTAGTTTTTGTGCATCTCCAGAGGCGCTGAAGGTTTTATCTTCAATCTTTACACTATACCAGTCGTTCTTATTTTTCTCGTTAAGTATTTGTGGGATAGCCAGTGTAGCCAGTGAGGTGTTAGACACATCTATCTCTACTTCCCAGCCGGGGTTATCTGTGGTGTTTATTTGTATGGCTTCGCCTTGCTCCCAGGTACCATTACAGTTGTTTAAAAACCACTGTTGTATCCAGTCTAGTATGGTATCATTCATAAGGTGTGTTTTTATAAGGTATTTGCAATGTGTTTGAGTAAAAACGTCTCGCGCTCTATACTCATCCCTTTTTTTGAACTCGTTGCTATGGTATGCTCATTATGAGCAATGGCCTCTTGTATGGTGATCCATACGGCTTTCATCCCGTTGCTCGTCTCATAACGCTCTAGGCTTGCTGTGCCCAGTTCTTTATGCACCTCACAGGTGTAGCAATAAGAGATTATATGCTGTATATCGTGCGTGGGTTTATACCACGGTCTGTACTCCTCATAGGTGCCGTAAGGCGTGATGTTTGTAATACCCATCGCTCCCGTCTCCTCACGCAGCTCTCGCATCATACCCGTGATAATATCTTCCCCCTCATCAAGACCACCGCCAGGCAGGCTGTAATCTTCATAACGAGCAGTATACATAAGCAGTATGTGATCACCCTGCATCGCTATGCTCCTTGTGGTAAGCCGCTTGATGATAGACTTGCCCTCTAGGCTTGTGATATCTGGGTGATAATGTGTCTTTAAGTGTTGCATTGCGGTAACGTAAGTAGCACGCAAAAATACCTACTTATTTCGCTTTTTGCGGCTATAAAGGTCGTAAAGTATGCAGTACTATGATTACGCTTTCGCGAAAACAAAAAACCACCCGTTCCTATTTTGAGGTGGGTGGTTTTTTTTGTGATTTTGCAAGTACACGCCAGGTGAAAGCCTATGCTTAGTTTTGTTGAGGTAATTTTGTTTTTAACTCAGTTCTTTGTCATCTGCAATGTTTTAAATAAGTTCTTCTTCATTATCTAATTCAAAATCATTTAAAAGTACGTTTGTTTCTATACTAATACTGCCATCTTCTTCAAATTTTGAATAAAATCTAATGATAATTTCCAAGCGTTCATTTAGTGACTTTTCTCGGTGAACACCTTGTTGATTCCATCTGTCAAATTCTATTAAAATCGATATTTGTTCTTCGTCTGGTAAAGACCTATTCTCTGTTCGAATTTGTTCGAATTGTTCTATGAATTTTCTTATTGTTGTTAAGTTGGGATTGAATCGTGATATGAAAAAATAATAAACAGGAATAATTCCTTTACCTCTAAGAAGTACGTCTTTATCTTCAAAGGCCTCAACAAATTTGTCTAGTTCCGAAATAGTTTTAGCAATTAAATCACCGCAATCTTGACTTTCATATTGATGTGCCCTTACAAATACATCTAAAACATTATTGGTTAAAGAAACAAGTTCATTGTTTGACTCAACAAATAATATTCTTGTAAGTAAATCTTGGTGTTGGTATCTAGGATTTTTGAATCTAATTTTTTGTTGAAAAAAGCTGTGATTTTCAACTATTTCTCGGATTTCCCTATTTAAATGGCCACCAATAGCATTTCTTTTCTCAGCATTAGTAAGAGCGTAACCACCATTTAGTCTTAAAAATAATTCTTCAAGTTTATCCTCTTCGTCAGTTACAACATAAACAATATCTAGAATATATTCCTCTATACTGCTAGCGATAGTTGGGTGTCTATTTGACAATTCGGAAAATCGTAGATTAGATAGATTTATATTAGAATCTTCATAAAATACAAAGTTATCTGAGAGACTAAATTTATCATTAAGATAATCTAAAATTGTTTGTAGTCTTTGCTTTCCGTCAATAACTGCGTAACTGAAACCTTTGGGGTTTAATATGTTATTAGCTTCTACGAAATAATTAAAATAAAACTTTGGAATATCGAATCCGTTTATAATAGTGTCGATTAAAAGCCTTTTTCGTTCATTACTCCAAATCCCACCATATCTCTGATAAATTGGGAAGAAGTCAATCTTATCTTGAATCTTATGAAATGTACCTACACTTAGAGGTTCCATCTCGCCTAATTTTAATATCTTAAACATCAGCCTCTAAATTTTGATTATACTCTCTTTTTATTTCAAGTGCTAAATTATTTAAATCAGGGTAAATTGTACTTTCTGTCATTCCTAAATAATATAGCTGATTTTTAAATGCTTCTATATTAGCATTTGGTATTATAATCTTGGTAAGAAAATTATGTGCATCTGCTTTATCCTCTAAATTAAATTTATTTGTATTCGGAAATAGAGTAAATGTCCCTTTCTGAGCTGCAATTCTTTTGTTATTTAATGGTCCGGTTATCGCAATTGGGTAGTCAGCTCTAGCAGCGGCTTCAATTTTGAAAGAAGCTTGAGCATTTCCGTTAACTGAAATATCAGGTATTTTGTCTTCTGGTGTTAAAACTACTCTGGTACTTTCATTTAAATTAATTGGATTTAGACACCAAATAGCGGCATCTGTATCAATATGGTCTTCTCTAAACATAATAGCAAAACCGAGTGCAACTAATGCGCTACTTGACCAATCTAAAAGCCTAGTAGGCACTCCGTGATGTTGCATTATAAATAACCATTCCCAATAATTTTCCACAGGTCTATTTGTCAGATATGGCAAAGCTCTGGATTTGAATTTCGTTTGAAATGATTGTTCATATTTTGGCTCATAATTACCCCGAAAGATAGAAGGCGATAGCGTGTAGTTGTGATTAGAATTACCTCTAAACCAAACAGAACTATCTGCTTGAGAAATTCTCTCAATCTCTGTAAGGAATTCTGGAAATGATTCTGTAGTAATAATTTCTATTTCAGGATTCATTCTTTTGTTTTTAGTTCGTTGTTTTTTTACATTACGAGTGACGGGATTGTGTAAGAATAGTAGGGCGGAAAAAACGCACGAACCATTCTGTTTAACACAAGCGAATTTTTAAATTTATCTATTTTCTCTTAAAGATCGCCAAATTTAAAAATTCGGCGACTTTCCAAATATGCCTTAACTTCGATTAAGCAAATGATTAACTATGAGCTATATACGGTGTTGGCGTTTCGTTTTCTATTCCAATGTCGTTCCGTCATCAAAAATAATTTTCTCAGGTTTCCAAACAACCTTTAGGTCTTTTAAGTCCTTGTTTTTCAGAGCTTGGTCTTCATCCTTAAATTGATTATAGTCAGTTGTTGCATTCCAAGTAATTTCTTTACCTGCTTCAATTGGTTGGTCATAAACAAAGCTCAATGAACTAATCTTGTCATCAAATAAATTTGTGAATGTTATTCCTCCTTTAACCGCTCTTATTTTCTTATCTGATTTGTTTTTAATTACAAATTTGTATGTTATATAATCTTCATAATCATATTTAGTGAATCCTTTTTCATAACAGGAAACCATAACAGCCTCGTTAAGTCTTTTTGTTCTTTCAGCTTCTTCTTTAGCGGCTTTTTCAGCGAGTGCTTTTTGTTCCGCTTCAATTTTATCTTGCTCCTCTTTCCATTTTTTTCCGTTTTCTAATATTTCTCCATAAGTCATATCTTCAAGATTTTTATCTTGAAATTTTAACCTTATCATTGAGCCAGCTAAAAGTTTTAAATCAGTTGAATCGATTTCTTCTTTAACTTCTTTAAGGTCTTCTTTTGCAGTCTCTTCGTTAAATTTCTTTTCTAAAGGTGAATTGCAAGCGAAAAAAAGAATTGTCATTCCAAATAGTAATAATTTTCTAGTCATTTTGGTTATTTTTAACTTTACCTACTCTTTAATTTAGTCGGATTTTCGGTTTACTCCGTTTTTTTTAAATGAACGCCGATTAGCGTATAACAGCAAGTTCACTATTTATGGCTCGTAAGCCCAGTAAAACCTGCGTCTTAGTTGATTATTTTAGTTTAATAGGTCGTATCTCTTTTTTGGTTGCATAAACGTAAGCTTATAAACCGCTACGCTACAGTGCTCTAAAATACAGTACTACGATCATACCTCTTTACGGTTTTCCTTATTCTGTGCACATTTTTATAAACATTTTCCTACAAAAGGAGTTGTGGGGTTGTGGGTGGTAACTTTCGCGAAAGCGCAACAAAAAAAACGGCTACCTAGTGAAAGGTAGCCGGGTTTTTCAAAGAATGCACTTTACGTTTTATTTTGTTGTTTAAGTTTTGAATTTTTGAAATAAAATGTAATAGCGCATAGGGAGATCTCTGCCAGCTAAAGCTATTTATTCAAACGGTACTCTAATCTTTGTCTCTTTTACGTCCATCCTTGTCTTATTTAAAGTTACAGTTATGGGTTCTTCTCTTTCCCTATCGTATTCTACTATTTCAAAAGTTTTTACTTCTTTTATAGACACTACTTTTACATCGACATCAATACCTTGTATTTGATTATCATTATGTAATCCAATGTAAAAAGTTCCTTGCGTGATGTTTGAATTTTTCCCGTATGCAGCAATACCTTTACCGGTATCGTTTTGTAAGTATTCTAGCCCATTTATAAATTTTTCAGCATTTTCATAATCTGGGAGAAATGTATAAAATACATCTTCACCAGTTTTAGGTATAAGCAACTCTGATACTGTACCCACTGCTAGCCCTGCAAGTGGGGTACCGTAAATTGCTGAAACTCCGTTTGCTAATTCACCCACTGCTCTTGCATTTTCTTTATATGCTTGTTGAGCTTCTTGACCAACACCAATCCAATATGCCCAAGCAATTAATCTTTCTTCTTTCAAATCTGATACCATAGGGTTGGGAAGATCTACTCTTAAGTAGGTGCTACTTCTATTGTCATTATAATAAGAGTGAACGCGCTGGCTTTTATTGAAAAGAATATCTTCTATGTTTTCGGTTTTGACTAATTCTCTTACTTTTTCCTTATACTGAATTTTTTTATAACCCGTAATACTGTCAATTGTATAGGGTGTGTAAATGGTATCCCTTATGGTCTTCCATTTCCAATTGGTATTGAATTTTTTTGTGGATTCATCAGCAGGAATTCTGAAAATTTTAATTTTGCCTACCCTTTTTGTTAAAGAAGAACTATAGAATTTAAACTTGTAAAGTCCTTTGTTCCTTATATGAATTTGTTTTTTTGAGATTTTTTGCACTTTAAAATCAGCAAAAATCTTATTGTTGGGCATTTCATAAACCTCAACTTCTTTTATGTGTTTGCCTTTTACCATTTCAAAGTCAAATTCAATAATATCACCTTCGGCAAAACTGAAAAACAGTTCCTCTGTTTCGTCAAGGTTTAATGAAATTGTAGATTCTGTTACTAAAATAGGTTTTTGAGAAGCAAATAAGTTTTGTGATATAATAATCACAATTCCGAATAGTACTTTTTTAATCATATAGTTTTATTTATTTAATGGTTTAATGAGATCTTTCAATAATTGTCTGATATACAAACTGCTGTTTTTTTATTCTACGCACATTTTCCTACAAAAGGGGGTGTAGGGTTGTGGGTGATACTTTTCGCGAAAGCGCAACAAAAAAAAAGGCTACTCGGTAAGGTGTAGCCGGATTTTTGTGATTTTAATGAGTAAAAACTTTTACTTTAGTCTCTGATACCGTCAAAGAACCAATATTCATTACGGTTCACTAACTCGATAACAAATTCTTTTGAACCTTTGGTAGAAGTACTGTCAATTAAAGAGGTTAAAACAAAAGCCTTATTTTTTTCAATTCTTACATTCTGGACTTCTATGCTAATATTCTCAGATTCAGCCAAAAGTTCAGTAAATTTTCTGTGAGCTTTTTTGTTAGAAATTAGGTTCATTTCAGGAAGGTATGCCGCCATCAGAAACATTGTATGTGCGTCACTATAGTCTTTTAAATATGGGTCGTTGAAGTATTTTAAATTAGAAAATTCCCCACTTGTAACCGCTTTAAAAAGATATAGAACGACATCCTTTGGTGATTTTTGTAATGGATAAACAAAAGCCTTTTCACTTTCTGGTGATGACAAATAGCTTTGTATGTTTTTCTGCATAGTAACGAAGACCTCTCTATTGCTTTTTGCCTCAATTATGTTCTTTTCGTTTTCTACAGAATCATACCTGTAACTATACCTAGATTTCCGATTTAGCGCATCTTCTAGTGCATTTGAGGTGTTAGAATCAGCTTTGGATAATATATCTTCTAGTTCCTTATTTCTTTGTTCAATTCCGTCTTGTAAAAAATACTTTTCTAATTGATCAGTGATTTCAATCTTTTTACCTAGACTTTTTTGAATTGAACCACTAGAGTCACCACTAGCATTTGAGTTGATATCGCTTTTACAGCTTAAGTTTAAAGCTAAAAGAATAAGTAATAGTTTTTTCATAATTTCTTGATTGATGTTTTTAAGCATTAACTATAAATAGGTTTTTCCTACATTGAAACCTCGAAAATATGTATTTTGAAGTATATTTCATTACGGATTTCCTTATTCTTATTAATTTTTTATGATATTTTCCTACAAAACGGATTGTAGGGTTGTGAGTGGCACTTTTCGCAAAAGCGTCATTATGAGTTGCTGTTGCATAAAATTGTGCGCTATTCTTGGGTCCACGGTTTTGCTAATAAAACGTTAAAAAGGTTTTCTTAACTTCGTCGTGTCAATGGTGACAAGAATAAAAGAAGTTTGACATTTGGAAAATTCTCGAGACACCTTAAACCTACTGGGGTTTAAACTATTAATAGTTCTGTACTGTGTAATAAGTATCATCCCTCGTTTTGAAGCGATAGACCCTGTAGGATCTCAGTGGTTCTACTTTGGGGTTATAAACCTTTTAGGTCTTATATTTTTTTATAACAACCGTACGCTAGGGGTGCTGCGCACTTCTTCTCGTGTTGCCTTTTGGTTTTTTGGCATCTACCTGGTCTTTTTTGTTGCCTGTTTGGTATCCATTTTTGGGAGTTTAAATATCTCTGAGGGAGTAAAAGATATTGCCCGCGTGGGAATCACGCTGGTAGGGGTGTTTAATCTTTATCTCATTTTTAAAGTTGCGCCGCATCGTTTATTTGCGTTTTTAGTCAAAACATTACACGTCATTGTGTTTATTATTGGGATTCAGATTATATTTCATTTTATTGATAACTGGAGTGTCCCACGTACCGTACCGCTACTTAAAGAAACGGAGCTGCTCTTTGGGAGTCGTAATGTGACAGCGGCTTTTCTTTCTATTACTTTACCCTTTATTATTTCTGGAGTTTTAAAACACGCAGGGCGCTGGAGAGTGATGTCATTGCTTACGCTCTTTGTAAGTTTTACAGCATTATTTTATGTGGGAGCACGTGCCGCAGTATTAAGTGCGACGGTTATATTCTCTTTATTTATCATTTATTTTATCATTGATGGGGTGCGCTCTAGCGCTCTGGTACAAAGACTTAAATATCCGCTCCTACCTATTATAGGTATTCTTATAGCGGGCTTCTTGCTAGTAACTAATTCTAATAGACTGGATAGAAGCAAAGCCAATAGCTATAAAAATATACTGACCACATCTTATCGTGCAAACAGTGGAGCAGCTGTCACAGTAAAGCCCACACAATCTGTCACTAGTACCAAGTCTTCTGGACGTCTCCTATACTATAAAATGGCTATGGACGACTTTAAGAGGAGTCCCCTAGTAGGTGTTGGATTAGGAAACTGGAAGCTAGGGAATAAAGACTTGTATTATAACCAGTCTAATACAGATCGATTTTTGTATCCCTTACGAGTGCATAATGACTTTTTACAGATACTGGCAGAGACAGGCATCTTAGGTTTTATACCTTATGTCTTGTTATTTATAATGTTATCTGGCGGTATATTGTTGCTCTTCTTTAAAAATCAAGATTCAGAAAAAAGATGGACTTTTCTTGTGCTTGCCTTAGCCCTTATTGCTTACGGGCTTGATGCTTCTATAAATTTCCCGCTAGAGCGCACGCCTATCCAAGGTTTATTTGCCATACTAGCGGCGCTTATCATCTCACTTATGGAAACCGAAGGTGTGAAGATGAAGAGCCAAAGCGAGAAGCCAAAACTCGCTTTACCACTCGTACCGGTACTTATAGGTTTAGGAATGGTAGGGCTGGTAGCAGCTGTGATTTCATATGCCAAGTATGACTCGTATGTAAACCAAAATTATATCGTAGCAGATACGGGATCTCAAAACTTAATGACCGCAGACTATGTCTACTCATACGGGCAAGCTAGGGGGAGAATAGATGGCTTTTTTGAAATAAGTGGTGCAGGTAGACCTAATGAGCACGTGATGGCTATGTATGCAATGAGCGAGGGTAATAATAAACTGGCGTTGCAACACCTAGATAAATCGATTGCTATTGCTCCTAACCAGTATGAGTCTAAAATGCTCAAGGCGATTATATTTGGCCAGCGTCAAAAAAATCTTGATAGCGCTATCTATTATGCAAAGCAGGGATTTGAAAAATACCCAGCCATAAAGAATAACTACGTCATCTTGCTTAATGCCTACCGTGATAAGGGAGATACCGTAAATTATTTTAAAACATACGACGCTCGATTAGAACGTTTTCCAAATGACGTACAGCAATGGAAAGCAAAAGCTTCTCGCGTGTTTGAATTCTATAAGGATACAGACCGTGCCGCTGCAATAGTAGATCAAGCCATAAAGCTCAACCCTAGCGATAGCAGCCTAGTTCTGTTTAGAGAAAAATTCACCAGCCGCAAGAATGAGGGATCTATACGTGCTTGGTATAAAAAAGGATTTGACTTTATTAATGAGAAAAAATATCCAGAGGCTAAAAAGGAGTTCTTAAAAATACTCGCAGTGACTCCGTCTAATAATCCCACACTACTTAACCTAGGTATTATAGAGGTTAAGATGAAACAGTATGAAGATGCCGTAGCGCATCTCACAAAAGTGATAGATGCAAAAGCTTTTAAAGACGGAAGACCAGAATATAATAGGGCAGTGGCTTATGAACGCCTAGGTAACAGTGAGCGAGCAAAACGCGACTATATAGTGAGTAAGAAAAAGGGATATAAACTCGCTCAAAACCTCCCCAAAAGTAAACTGGAGTAACAGTACTTAAATTTTTAAAAGACCGCTTTCGCGAAAGCGTACATATAATAAAAAAAGGCTACCCAGTAAAGGGTGGCCATTTTTATGGTTTTAGGGCTTAAAAGCTTGTGCTGAGCATAGCCGAAGAGGCCTGCTTTTTAATTCAGTTCTTTGGTGTACTGCGTTTTTATAGTTCTTCAATTCCTATTTCTTTTAAATAATTCCAAGTACCATCATAATAGCAATCAGGCCTTGTGTGATCTATTTCAGATCCTTTAGGTAAATATATTACCATTCCTTGTCTTGCACGAGTTAAAAGGACTCGGTATGTGTTTTTTAAGTATGATTTACTTATTTCTTGATTTATATTTTGCCACTTGCTTCCTTTGAAATTCTGGAACTTCCAATTATTATTATCAATATAAAAGTTTGCACCCCAAGCTAAGCAAGACCAATCTATTTCTAAACCTTGAATGTCAAATTCGGTTGCAATTTCTTCAAGAAAGTATGAAGATCTTATATCTTTTTTGCCATTTAAAAACCAGTTGGGAGCAGAAATTTCATTTTTAACATTAATTCCTAATGGTCTCAGTCTTCTAGCTCCAGAAGAAGCAATTACTCCAGTTCTTTCACTACCTTTTGCTTGTTTTCTAATCCAACTTTTTGCTTTAGATAATTCACGTGTGATTTTTATAGGGAAGTCACCTTTAATTTCTTTATAAAGTTTACTAGTTTTTTTCGTGTCTAACTCTAAAAGTTGGTGAACAAATGCGGATAATTTTTCAGATCTAAATGATCTCACGGAAACGGATAAATGCAATTCGCTTTCTGAATTTGCATTGTCAGAAAGCCAGTTTTTTTGTTCAAGTGTTTTTATATAATTTTTGCTATCAGTTATTAGGTTGGAATAATGAACATTCCAATCTTTAAATTTATTTTGAAGGGAGTTTATCCATTCTTCTAATCCTGCTTCTCCAGTATTTATTTCTTGACCACCACCAATTAAGCAAATAATAGTGCACCAATCTTTATGTCGATTCATTACATCAATTAAAAATTCGGGCTCAGACATTTCAAAGTTCTCAATCCCTTTTTTACGTTTCATAAATGAGCTAACCTGCTTTTTATTCCAAGCTCTTTGTGCTTCATCAAAAACGACAACTTTTTCAGTTGGTTCAACATTGTACTTTAGATATTCATCTCTAAAATGGTGTATGTTTTGAATAAATGTATTTGTTTCTCTTTTTGCATTTTCTTTTGTTATTGTTTCTCCTTTTTCTTTTGAGTTTTTAACTAAGTCACGGGCTAAGGCTTCTCTAAGCACATCTACCAGAGGACCATTTCCAGAAAGAAAAACTGCGTGTTCGTCTTCATCTGCTTTTAATCTTTCATTTGCAATATTTAGACCTGCTAATGTTTTTCCTGCTCCTGGAACTCCGGTAACAAAACAAATTGTTTTTTTGTTGTTTCTTTTTGAATCATTAATGATTCTATTTAAGCAGTTTGCAGTTTTAGATAAATTTATTGCTCCAGAATCTGATCTTGATATTTCTTCTACTTTATGTCCTTTGTAAAGTGCTTGTGCTGCTTCAACGATAGTAGGAGTAGGTTTGTATATTGATGATTCCCAATTTTCATAATCTATGTTGTCTGAAGTCTCTGTTATAAAAGATTTCAAAGCATTTTTTAGGTTTTTTTTATTTGTTTTAACCACAGTTATGTGATTGATAGTATTATTTATTTCTATAGCTTGATTTTCTGCGTTTGTGGCAACTAAAATGGGAATTAGTTTTGCATTATGACTTCCTTCGTGAAAATTTTTTAAATCTAGTGTATAGTCTAAAACTTGAGCTTGAGCATAACTTTCAAAACCACCATCACCAACCTTAAATTCAACCACAAATACTGAGTCATTAATGATAATTATATTGTCAACTCGCTTTCCCATTCTAGGGATAGCGAATTCAAAATAAATTTGACCTTCAAATTCAGATAATTGCTCTTTTAAAATTTCAATTTGCTTAACCCAGGCATTTTTTTGCAAGTCCTCTAATTGCCTATTAGAATGATTCAAACTTAATTGACCTAAGATAGAGTTATTATCTTCTGCAATAAATTTTGATATTAAATTTTTATAATAAGCTCTGTTCATTTATTAATTAGAATTTTTTAATGTAGTACAACGGTTTTCTATAGGGCTTGTATTTTGTAAATCACAGTTTTAATTTTGAAATTCACTAGTTATCTTTTTATTGATAAGACGTCAAATTTAAAATTACGGTAACTTTCCAAATATGCCTCAACCTTAATTAAGCAACTGCTTACCTAATAGCTATATGAGTTGGTGTAAAACAGTTATTTTCGGACTATATCATTCTTCTTCAGGTTCTTACTTTTATAACCTTCTATAAATTCGAATGGGATAGATTTTAGTCCATCATTACTGTTTACTGGTACTAAACAATTAAAATGCAAATGTTCAATATCTGTTTGACCTGTTTTACCAGATAAGGCAATTGGTTGGCCACTAATAACTTCATCGCCAACTTTAACGAGACTCCCATTTTTAACTAAGTGAACATATTGAGTAAATAAACCTGATTGTGGCTCATAAATCGTCACATAATTGCCATAAGGTTTCCATTGATCTCCTTTGCCACCGTGTTTATATTTATCTACAACACCTACAACAAACCCGCTTGTTGCAGAGCAAATAGTGTCATTTGTTTTTAAATCAAAATCTATGGAATATCTCGAATAATCTGTACTATGAGTGTAATTAGTATTATTTCCTTGAATTATTTTGTATTCTTTTTTATTTGGGAAAGGTAATTCAAGTTTGATTTCGTCTATGTTCTTAGCAACACTTCCTAATCGTGAACTAAACTTGATGTCGCTATTGGTTTGATTTACTTTTGGAAGGACTATTAATGTGTCTGATGTACTGTTAAGTTCTATTGGATTGAGCTGGTTAAATCTATTTTGCAGTTCATTATCATCATTAAACAGCCATACTCTTAAAGGACAGTGTAAAGGGTTTTTAAGTTGAATTTTTAAATTGTTATTTTCAAAACTATATGATTTGAAATATTCATATTGTGAAAATCTATCAGTTGGTAATTTTGTTGAATTACAACTTACATTTATGAGAACAAATATGAATATAAATACCCTGTGCATTTTTTGTTTTTAATTTTTCTATTCTAAAAGTAACTTTTAAATAGGCTTGTTTTTTAACTCAGTTCTTTGATAGTCACCGTATTTTGACTTTTCAAATGGTCTTTTATCTGAAGTGTTGATTTTATATTGTTCCAAAGCCTCTTCCTGAGTAAGATCTGTTGGCATATTTTCAACGAATGTCATAACTGATGTAAATATGAACGGTATGTTGCTTCTTGAATTAAAATCAGATTTTGTTGCAATGTCATCTAGTTGATCAGCATTCCATTTTTTTCTTATTCTATTGGCACTCTCATATTTTTCTTTAGATAAATTTGGAAGCCATATTTTGTTATTTAGAGAATCTGGCAACAAGTGATGTCTATATTGCCAAGTTGAGTAAACCTCAAAATCTCCTTTGTCTTTATCATTTTGGAAATGTAGGTAAGAGATTGCCTGTTCAGGATCAAATCGTCCCTCATTTACTGCCTTGCAAAGAATTGGTTCAAGATCAATTATATTTTTATTGCTGCTTCTTTTTTGAGATGTATGAACTAAAACCACATCGTGATTTTGCCCTCTTAAAGATTTTCTAAAACCGAGCTCCATCTGAGAAGGAAAGCCAACAGAATCTGCTATTGAAAGTATCCTGTTCATATTAATCACTCGATTAGCTTGAATAGTGTCATTATGAGTATCATACATAGGTCTGAATAATTGATCTCTTTCATAAATTGACTTGAATTCGTTTCTTAATCTTGAATCATATTCAATCGTTCTTTGCTTTATAAAAGAATTCCAAAGGTTTTCATCTATATAGGTGCTGACAAAAATTGACTTCAGCAATTCTAAATCATCAGAATTATTTATAAGTAGTTGAAGATTTAAATCTCTTTCATCAAAATTATTAGAGAGTTGATTTGAAAGTGCGGCATTATAAACATCTGCACCAAAAGGTTTTTTGGTTTCTCTAAATGCCAATGAGTAATTTCTGGATGCTCTATCGAAATCACCATTACAAATTGCAATTTCAGCTTTATTAGTTAGCGTGTAATATGCAGTAATTGCTTCATTATTATAGTTGCATTTTGTTAACTCTGTGATGACAGAATTATCAGACTTATTATTGGTCTCATTACGGTTTTTACAACTTATTTGAATTGTCAGAATAATTATAATGATTGTTATTCTCATTCTTTAAGTTTTATGGTGACCAACGGTCTTATGTATGAAACGTAGCGTGTAAAAAGACACTAACTTTTCAGATTAACACAGAGCCGAATTTTTATGCTTTGTTTTTAATTTTTCTATTCTAAAAGTAATTTTCAAATAGACTTGGTTTTTAACTCAGTTCTTTGTTGTAAAACGTTATTTGATTATCTCTAATTTCAAATGACTAGGTTGTCTGGTGTACCATCTAATCGTTTGCGAACTTGCCTCTTTCATAAACTCATTCAATTCATCATATTCTGAAGGCTGTATTTCATCTCCAGTCAGATTGAAATTTGATTTTGCGTGAACAACTTTATTTCTTGTTTTATAAATAATTTTTCCAGCAATATTACAAGCTGTTGTTAATTTTTGCTTATTAGTGGAATAATCTAATTCTTTTACTTGAATATTCGATTTAATTTTCTTTATCAACGAAGCTGGAAGTGTTGGAAATAAACCTACAAAATCGAAACAAGTATTGAACGAAGCTTTAATTAAATCCTCATCATTATATCTGTCACGCATAGAATTCGCGAGTGTAAATATTGAGCGAATATAATCTCCATCTTCAAAGGAACTTTTAGGCGCATCTAATTTTTTTCTCATCAATTCGTTAGCTTCTATATTCACAGCAATTGGCGAGAAATGTTCTAATACCTTATAAAAGTTGAGAAATTTAAGTTCTGGGTCTTTGATTTGTATAGCTGAAACAAAAAATTCCATTCCGATATTGTAAGGTTCCAGTTCTCTCAAACTCTCAAAATCCCCTTCTGCAATATCTCCAGTTATGTCGGTTAAATCATAAATTGGATTTCTTATTTCAGAGAAGGTAAGTGCAATATTCATTGTGTCAGCAACTTCGAATATATATGAGTTAATTAAATTTTCCTCATCTTCTTTGCTTAAAATATCATTATCAGTTTCATATTCGATTCCGATAGATATATATGGCGTAATAGTTCCCCAAGCATCATTCTCATATTCCTCTAGTTTTGTTGCGGCCATTCCAACTATTATTGACTCATCAATTAAGTTTATATGATAGCCTTTTCCTTTTGTATGTAATGAATGAAAAGATAAAATGTGTTCATCTGTAAAGTCATTTGCACTTACTAGGTAATACCTTGACAATTTTGCCTTAATATAACTGCTATCAATTATTTCAATGGTTTTTATTTCATCTATACTATCAATAAAATAATCAGGTTCAATAAACGTATAATCGTGTTCTCCAGGAAACAAAATTTCTAGACCCTCAATATCCTCTTCTTCATCAATAATTTCTTTAATTCTTTCATCAGTAAAAATTAATTCTTCATTATCGTCTATCATTATCGGGCAAAAATCCAAAAGGGCTTTAATTCCTTCGTTGATTTTTTCTAATTGTTCCTTATTAAGTTTCATTTTCTAATTATTGCCAACGGCTCCGTATATGAAAAGTAGCGCTAAAAATAAGCTGTTACTTTTCGGATTAAACACAAGCCGGATTTTTAAATTTTACTAATTATTTTATTTTTGGAAATTTGTCAAATTTGAAAATTTAGCAACTTTCCAAAATGCCTAAGCCATTGTTTTAGCAATGACTTGCGCTATTTTTTATATACACTGTTAGCAGTAGTAATTTACGCAAATTCAAACGCTGTATTGTTTTCAAAATCGTCTACAGTCAAAAGAAAATTATCTTCCTTAAATGGGAAAATAGAGTGAATTGTAATTTCACTTTCTTTAGTGACAGAAATTAAATTTCGATACCTTTTGGATGAAGGATAAGTTCTAACATTAATTGAAGGGCTCGTTTCTATAATTTTCGCCTTCGAGTTTCTATAAAGAACAACTTTGTCAAAATACTCAACAACACAACCTTCAGGAACTATTGATGTTGATAAAGGCTTTAAAAATTTTGCGCTACCATTTTTCAAAGTTGGTAATGCTTTATTTCTTGACACGAAATACAACTGTTTGTCTTTTGGTTTTTTTAAATTAATATTTACAAAACTTCCGTCTTTCATAAAAAAGAAACCAGAGGTTGAACTGTTAAAGCAATAATTGATTTGTTCTTTTTCTATTAGTGAATAAGACAATAAAGATGAAAGGTCGAATTTAGAAGAACCAAAATCCGTTATTCTACGTCTTTCAGTATTTTCATCAAATTTGGAATATGTTGGTTTTTCTTTAATTTTTTCTGTCTCATTTACGTAATACTCAAAATCATTTTGTTTATCATAATTTACCACATCATAACCTGACCAACTAGTTCGTATTGATTTTTTAGAAACAGATGTTTCATTAACAATGAGGTTGTTAGAACTGTTTAAAAAAGTTCCGTGAAATAAGCCATTACTATTTGAAGAAATAATTATTTCCCCAGATTTAGCATTCAAGCAAGTGACTTTTGCATCAAAACGTTTTTTAGCTTTAGTAGGTTCTAAATTATATCTGTCATCGGAATTTAATTTGATTTCATAAAGCCCTTCTTTACTTCCAATGTATAAGCGCATTGCATACATTTTAAGGTCTAAAACAGGCATAGTAGGAACTTCGTCAACTATAGTATAATCACCCTCGTCAAGAATAATTTTGAATTCCATTTCTTCTGAAGCTTTTTCCCATAATTGAATGAAACTTTTTTTCATTTCTCCAATGCCGAAAAATACTTCTGCCTGTCTGTTGTTGAGATAATCGTTTCTTTGGAAGGAAACTCTTATCAAATTTTCGAAATCAGGATATTCATTTATGAGTTTATATATAATGCGAGATAAAGGCGAATATGCAATTCGACCATTTAACATAATAAGAAATAAATGACCACTATAAATATAGCTCTCTATTGCATCAACTTCTAATGTAAATTTGAGAGTTTTCATATAGCTCCTTTTAAAATCTTAATTCTCATTCTATAGTCAATAACATCATCGTTATACCATTTTTCCACAGTTTTGGTACTTGGTTCAAATTCTCCGCTATTAACTGGGAAACCGTGCCAAGCATCATTTTTATTTGCTGGATTTGGGAAAAAAGATAGTCTTTCTTCTCCATTTCCTAAAACAATATTCCCATTTTCTAAAATTCCGAATAATCCATTTTTTTCTTTACAAGTCCAATTTCCTTCATCAGAAAGTCGAAAAACTTCAAATTGCTCGTTCTTTTTCAAAATCCATTTCGTCTTATCGGAATTTTTTTTTGCAGTTTTATTGTGATAAAAGACTGGATGGTAATAATTATCATTTTTAGTTGGGCCAAAATTACCATCTTCATTCAATTTGACTTTCGGAAATTTATATTTCATAGGTTTTTTGGGTATTACTACTATCTAGCATACAACAGAAAGTTTACTATCTATGGCCCGTAAGCCCAGTAAAACTATATGCCAGGTGGTTATTTTAGTTAATAGGGCGCATCTCATTTTTAGTTGTATAAACGCAACTAGTTAAATAGCTACGCTACAGTGCTCTAAAATACAGTACTGCTTTCATACTTCTTTACGGTTTTCCTTATTCTGTACACATTTTTATAAACATTTTCTTACAAAAGGGGTTGTAGGGTGTGCGTGGCAACTTTCGCGAAAGCGCACCACAAAAAAAATCGGCTACCCAGTAAAGGATAACCGATTCTTTAAAAATCAATTAAATCGTTATAAGGTGCTTAGTCCCTTTTACGATCGTCACGTCTGTTATCGCGACCACCACGATTATCACGACCACCGCGGTTGCGATCGTTGTTTTCTCTAGGTGGGCGTGCTACATATCCTTCTGGCTTTTCCATAAGCGCCTTACGAGATACTTTCTCTTTACGAGTACGCTTGTCTATACCAAAGTATTTTACGTCTAGCTCTTCACCCATAGAGAGTACGTCACTAGCGTTTTCTGTACGTTCCCAAGCTATCTCAGATACGTGTAGTAATACCTCGTTACCAGGAGCGTCTAGATACTCTACTACGGCTCCAAAGTCTAGCATCTTGATTACCTTCACCTTGTATGTGTTACCCACAACTGGCTTAAAGGTAATAGAGTCTATCTTTGCAAGTACGGCGTCTATACCTTCTTGACCTGTACCTAGTATCTCTACAACACCTTCTTCTGTTACAGGGTCTTCGTTTATCACGATAGTGGTACCTGTCTCTTTCTGAAGTTCTTGTATTACTTTACCACCTGGGCCTATTAATGCACCTATGTACTCATTTGCAATACGTACGCCTACCATCTTAGGAGCGTAGTCTTTTACGTCTTCACGTGGTGCTGCAATTGTATCTGTAAGTTTCTCAAGGATGTGTAAACGACCTGCACGTGCTTGTTGTAGTGCATTTACTAGTATCTCATAAGAGAGTCCTTTTACTTTAATATCCATCTGGCAAGCCGTAATACCGTCTGCCGTACCAGTTACTTTAAAGTCCATATCTCCTAGGTGATCTTCATCTCCTAGTATGTCTGAGAGTACTGCATATTTTCCCGTCTCTGCATCTGAGATAAGTCCCATTGCAATACCAGATACTGGCTTAGTCATCTGGATACCTGCATCCATCATTGCCATTGTACCTGCACATACTGTTGCCATAGAAGAAGAACCGTTTGATTCTAATACTTCAGACACGACACGTACTGTATAAGGACAATCATCTGGTACCATTCCTTTAAGACCACGTTGTGCAAGGTTACCGTGACCTACCTCACGACGTGAAGTACCACGTATAGGTCTTGCCTCACCTGTACAGAAAGGAGGGAAGTTATAGTGTAGGTAGAAGTTTTCTTCTCCCTCGTATGATGGCATATCTATCTTATTTGCATCTCTAGAGGTACCTAGCGTTACCGTTGCAAGTGCCTGAGTTTCTCCACGTGTAAATACTGCAGACCCGTGTACAGATGGTAAGTAATCTGTCTCACACCAGATAGGGCGTATGTCTACCGTCTGGCGACCGTCTAGACGTAGTCCTTCATTAAGAGTAAGGTCACGTATTGCAGCCTTCTCTGCACTGCGGTAGTACTTAGATACAAGACCACCATAATCTTCTAGCTCTTCTTCTGTGAAGGTAGCTTTGATCTCTTCTTTAATTTCAGAAAAAGCCATTCCTCTTTCTTTCTTAGAAGAACCAGCCTTTGCGATAGCATATACTTTATCATATGCCATATCGTGTACTTTCTTCTTAAGATCTTCATCTTCACGCTCTGCTGGGTACTCACGTACTTCTTTGCGTCCTACAGCTTCTGCAAGTCTCATTTGAGCCTCACACTGTACTTTAATGTGATCGTGAGCAAACTTAATAGCGTCTGCCATTTCTTCTTCAGAAATCTCGTCCATCTCACCTTCTACCATCATCACAGAATCTGCAGAGGCACCTATCATCATATCGATGTCAGACTCTTCTAGCTGTGCTCTTGTAGGGTTAATGATAAACTCACCGTTTACACGACCTACTCTTGCCTCTGAGATTGCACACTCAAAAGGGAAGTCAGATAGTTGTATTGCCGCACTTGCTGCAAGACCTGCCATAGCATCTGGCATTACGTTCTCATCGTGAGACATAAGCTGGATCATCACCTGCGTTTCAGAGTGGTAATCTTTTGGGAAAAGTGGGCGTAGTACACGGTCTACTAGACGCATCGTTAATACCTCACCGTCAGACGGGCGTGCTTCTCTCTTAAAGAAACCACCTGGGTAACGTCCTGCTGCTGCAAACTTCTCGCGGTAATCTACCGTAAGTGGTAAGAAGTCTACGTCTTTACTCTCGTAGTTAGATACTACTGTACAAAGCATCATACACTTTCCAGACTGTACTACTACAGATCCGTGTGCTTGCTTTGCAAGTTTTCCTGTTTCGATAGAGATTTCTCTTCCATCACCAAGGTCAATGACCTCTTTGTAAACCTTTGGAATCATAAAATGTGTTTTTCCTTCCCGAGTATATCGGGAAAATTTTCTCGCGGTATGAGGATTGCTATAATCCCGCTTTCGCGAAAAAGTGTTAATAGTTCAGAACACCCTTCGTGGGTATTCATAGTGTCGTTGTGTTGTGTAGTTGATGTATCTCAAACAGATACGGGATGATAAATGGGTAGTTACTTCCCAAAAATCGGACACCAATGAAAAACTAGCTGTGAAAGCTTTCTCTGCCGTTTTGTTATGATATGTAATCATACAAAAGGTCTTATGTAATATGTCTTGCCTTAAGGCGAAAATCTGAAGTTTTAGTAAGTAACCTTTATGGTTGTGTACTAATGTGTTTTCAGAATTTGATCCGTTTTGAAATTTCGCGTAAGCGTACCTCTCAAAACATCGGTATTAAATATATAGAAAAAGGGAGCCGTGAAGCTCCCTTTTTTAAAAAATTCTTATTTACGGATACCTAGCTCCTTAATAATAGCTCTGTAACGTAGTACGTCTTTTTTCTTTAAGTAATCAAGTAAAGAACGACGCTTACCTACCAGCATTACTAGTGAACGCTCAGTGTTATAATCCTTACGGTTTTTCTTTAAGTGCTCAGTTAAGTGTGTGATACGGTGCGTGAATAAAGCGATTTGACCCTCTGCAGATCCAGTATCGTTTTTCCCTTTTCCGTGCTTTGCGAAAATTTCTTCTTTTGCTTCTTTTGATAAATACATTCCAATATTGTTTTAAATGAGATCGATGTATGTCGTGATAGTGTCTCTATCAGCGTGCAAAGATACATTATTCTTTTAATTATAAAACAGTTGGCACTTATTTTCCGGTCAATTCTGTAAAAAGACTCTCGAGACTGGCGTTTTTCTGGTTGAGCTGTAAGATCTTGAGCTCATTATCGTGTGCAAAGTCAAACACGTTTGCACGCATATCCTCTTGCGTGGCAAAGGTAATCTCATAGGTGAAGCCTGTCGTGTTTTTCACACTGGCTACCTTATCTAGCCTGCTTAGCGCAACTTCTTCTACGCGGTAGTCAAACTCTACTATAACCACTTGCTGCTCGCCATCTCGTAGCTCGCTCATCTTTCTATCTGCTACAATCTGTCCCTTATTAATAATAATCACGCGGTCACAAATGGCTTCTACCTCTTGCATAATGTGAGTGCTCATTAATATGGTCTTGTGTTGCCCTATATTTTTTATAAGGCTACGTATCTCTAGCAACTGGTTAGGGTCTAGACCCGTAGTAGGCTCATCTAGTATAAGCACTTCTGGGTCGTGCAGCAGTGCCGTGGCAAGACCTACACGCTGGCGATACCCTTTTGAGAGTTGGCTTATTTTTTTATGTGCTTCTGGAGTGAGTCCTGTGAGCTGTATCACCTCTGCTATGCGCTCTTTGCTTACCTTATATATACCTGCATTAAAAGCGAGGTACTCCTTTACATACATCTCTAGATATAGCGGGTTGTGCTCTGGGAGATAGCCTACAGCGCTACGTACCTGTTGTACCTCCTTACGCGTGTCGTACGAGTTTACTTGAGCGGTACCTTGAGTAGGAGTGAGGTAGGTGGTTAAGATTTTCATCATTGTACTTTTACCGGCACCGTTAGGACCTAGAAAACCTACTATCTCACCTTTACTAAGTGTAAATGAGATATCATCTAGCGCTTTCTGAGTGCCATAGGTTTTTGTAATTCCGTGTACTTGGATAGACATATGATGATTTTGTTCTTACACAAAGTTAGTAAATAAGGGATGAGCATAAAACGTAACAGTCACGAGTTTCTTGTAATCTAAGGGTGTTATGTGATGTGTGTATGTCTTTTTATGAGGTAACGGTTAGGTGTTTTTGAGTTTATAACCGTGTTGCGGTGAGATAGTGGCCTTATAATGGGGAGATTAGGTTTGTGGTGTGTGAGGTGTAATGGGTGGGTAATGACGCTTTCGCGAAAGCGTACTCAAAACCATTATGAATTCCGTAATAAAAAGAGGTTATAAAAATTTATTTCGCAAAAGAGATGGTTTGTCGGTTCTCATTAGATTTTTTTTCTACATTAGCAGTCTAAGAATTGAATATGCAAACGCAAGTTTATTATTGGAACAACTTTTTTTATTTCTTCTTTTTTAAGAAGAGATCAGGATTGGTATTGCAGTAATTAGACATACTCAAAACTAGAAAAGTCCTGATAAAATTTTTTATCAGGACTTTTTTATTGGAGTCAATTCAAGTAAAATAAAATTTAGAAAGGTGATTACAAATCATCTATAGAAAACAGATTATGAAAGTAGCGATACAAGGCGTACAAGGATCATTTCACCACAAGGTAGCTCAAGAGTTTTTTGGGGCAGATGTGGAGGTGCTGGAGTGTATGTCTTTCCCTAGACTGGTAGATGCGTTACTAGATGGTGAGGTAGATGATGCCGTGATGGCAATAGAAAACACCATAGCAGGAGCCATATTACCTAACTATGCCCTACTAGATGATCATAACCTAACTATAGAAGGAGAGTACTACCTAGATATACAACACAACTTAATGGCGCTCAAAGGGCAAGATCTTACTACCATAAAAGAAGTATGGTCACACCCTATGGCAATATTGCAATGTAGACAGTTTTTTAGAGACTACCCATCTATAAAACTGGTAGAAGATACAGATACGGCGGGCGTGGCAAGAGAAATAAAAGAACGCAATCTAACGGGTATTGCCGCCATTGCAAGCACGACAGCGGCCGAAATCTATGATTTATCAATCATTAAGTCATCTATACAAACCGTAGATGAGAATGCTACTCGCTTTTTTATCCTTAATAAAAATGGAAAAGAAGCCGAAGGGGTTATAAACAAAGCATCACTGCGATTTACGACAGACCACAAGCGTGGGAGCCTGGCAACGATTCTTAACGTGCTAAGTGATTGCAAGATGAATCTCACAAAAATTCAATCTATGCCTATCATAGAGAAACCTTGGGAGTATGCCTTCTTTGTAGATGTCACTTTTGATAGCGTAGAAAGTTTTAAGAAAGCAACCACTTTAGTCTCACTTATGGCAAAAGATTTTAAAGTATTAGGTGCCTATAAAAATCAGAAGCAATGAGTAAGCCAGCAAATAGATTACAAGAAACTAAAGAGTACTACTTCTCAAAAAAGTTAAAAGAAGTACGTGGTCTCATAGCTGCTGGTCACCCTGTGATTAATATGGGTATAGGCAGTCCAGATATGCCAGCACCTCCAGCAGCAGTAGCTGCAATGCTCAAGGGCTTGCACGATAGTGTTGCACATCAGTACCAAAGCTATACCGGTATACCAGCACTAAGAGAGGCAATGGCTACTTTTTATAAAGATAATTATGGAGTCACTGCGCAAGCAGATACCGAGATCTTACCATTAATGGGGTCAAAAGAAGGGATTATGCATATCTCTATGGCTTTTTTAAATCCTGGAGACAAGGTGTTATTTCCTAATCCTGGGTACCCTAGTTATGCGGCAGTAACACGACTCGTAGAGGCAGAAGCGCTTACCTATGATTTAACTGCAGGAAATGGATGGTTACCAGACCTTAAAGAACTGGCAAAGCAGGACCTGTCACAAGTAAAATTAATGTGGGTAAACTACCCGCATATGCCTACAGGCACAAAGGTGCCAGATGGCTTTTTTGAAGAATTAATCGCCTTTGCAAAAGCGCAAGATATTCTTGTTATAAACGACAACCCATATAGTTTTATACTTAATGACAACCCACAGTCATTGCTTGCAGTGCCGGGAGCTATGGATGTAGCGCTAGAGCTTAATAGTTTAAGTAAAACATATAATATGGCAGGCTGGCGCGTGGGGATGGTGCTAGGTAGTGCAACTCATATAGGTCACATATTACGTGTAAAATCTAATATGGATAGCGGGATGTTTTATGGTATTCAAAAAGGAGCCATTGCAGCACTAGGTCTTGGTAAAGATTGGTTTGATCATATTAATGGTATCTACGCACAAAGGCGTGCTCTTGTTTTTAAACTAGTAGAAACGCTAGGGTGTAGTTATGATAGTAACCAAGTAGGACTCTTTGTATGGGCAAAGTTGCCATCAGGTATAGACGCCGAAGCATTTATAGATAAGATGCTACTAGAGAAATACATATTTATCACACCAGGAACCATTTTTGGGACGATGGGAGCTGGCTATATACGTTTTAGCCTCTGTGTAAAGGAAGAACAAATAAAAGAAGCTATAGAGAGAGTAAAGTAATAAGAAAGCTGAATATTGTTAATTAACAAGTGTAAGGTGTTGATTTTCAAATAAAAGTGTAGAAATAAAGATAAATGAAAGACATTTGTATCATAGGGGTAGGGCTTATAGGAGGCTCTTTTGCACGAGATTTGCGCGCGCAGTTGCCAGAAGCAACCGTGTGTGGTATAGATGCCAGTAAAGGACATCTTGATGAAGCACTAACGTTAGGCTTTATAGATAAGGCGGGTGTACTAGAGGATGTTGCAAAAGCAGACCTGGTTGTACTAGCAATACCAGTAGATGTAGCGATACACGTGCTACCAGACGTTCTTAACATAATAAATGATGATACTGTAGTGATAGATATGGGCTCAACAAAACAAGCTATTTGTGAGGTTGTAACAAATCACCCTAAACGCCGAAACTTTCTAGCGTGTCATCCCATCGCGGGAACCGAGTTTTCTGGTCCTAGTGCGGCAATTACTGGTCTTTATGAGGGAAAAACAAACATCGTTTGTGAGGTAGAAAAAACTGCATTTAAGCTCCAAGAGCCAGTGCTTGACCTTTTTAAAAATATGGGAATGCGTATGCGTTATATGGATCCAGTTTCTCACGATAAGCACATTGCATATATGAGCCACCTGTCACACATAAGTGCATTTATGCTAGGTAAAACGGTCATAGATAAGGAGAAGAATGAACGTGATATTTTTGATATGGCGGGCAGTGGGTTTGCATCTACGGTACGTCTTGCAAAAAGTAATCCCGTGACCTGGACCTCTATCTTTAAACAAAATAGAGATAACGTATTAGAAACACTCACAGAGTACATTGCAAATCTCAATGATTTCAAATCCCTTTTGGAAGCCGAAGATTATACAGGAGTACACAATGAGATGGAAAATACAAACCACATAAAAGAAATATTAAACGGAATAAAATAGTTTTACGCTTTCGCGAAAGCGGAATCACAAGCCCAAAGCGGCACAAATTAAATGAATATGGAAAATAAAAAAGAACTTAGAAATTGGTTAGACGCTTTTGGCCTTGATCACCCACTCGTGATAGCAGGACCTTGTAGCGCAGAGACAGAAGCACAGGTGCTTAAAATTGCACACCAGCTTAAAGATACAGATGCCACGGTACTACGTGCCGGTATCTGGAAGCCTAGAACCCGCCCAGGAAACTTTGAAGGGGTAGGTGCATTGGGTCTTAAGTGGCTTCAAAAAGCAAAAGAAGAAACAGGTATGCTTACCACTACTGAGGTGGCAAATGCAAACCACGTAGATCTTGCACTAGAGGCAGATATAGATATTTTATGGATAGGAGCACGTACAACGGTATCTCCATTTATCGTGCAAGATATTGCAGAGGCGCTTAAGGGAACAGATAAAACCGTTCTTATCAAGAACCCGGTAAACCCAGACCTTGCATTGTGGCTAGGAGCTGTAGAGCGTTTTTACACACAAGACATTAAAAACCTTGGAGTAATACACAGAGGATTCTCAACATACGAGAAGACGCGTTACAGAAACAATCCAGAGTGGCAAATCGCTGTAGATTTACAGAATAAATTTCCAGATTTACCATTAATTCTTGACCCTTCACACATTGCAGGGCGTCGTGATATCATACACGATTTATGTCAGACAGGTCTTGATCTTAACTATGATGGTCTTATGGTTGAGACACACTATGATCCTGATAACGCTTGGAGTGATGCTGCACAGCAAATCACACCAGCTACGCTTGTACAGATGATGAAGGATTTAAAAATCCGTAAAGAAGTAGGTACAGAGGTAGAGTATAATAATAAACTTAATACACTACGTACTCAGATAGACGTTATAGATCACCAGCTTATTGAAAACCTTGGGAAGCGTATGAAAATCTCTGATGGAATAGGGGAGCTCAAGGCAGAAAATAATGTCTCAATACTACAAACAAAGCGTTGGAACGAGATCCTTGGGAAGATGATTCTAGAAGGAGAGCAACACAACCTAAGTGAGGAGTTTATCTTACGTGTGTTTAAAGCCGTGCACCAAGAGTCTATAAACCACCAGAAAAAAGTGGCACAGATGCAAGGAGCTTAAATCTATACTGTATTTGTTAATTAAAAAGCCCTCTAGCAGTTTATAAATTGCTAGAGGGCTTCTTTTTGTAATGATGTATGGTGTTAATCTATTTTTAAGATACCTAGTTTAGTTTCTGACTTGTTTGAGCCGTAAATGATTGTTTCATTCTCACTTATAGGATAAACAACTCCTGGTCGTACCACAATTTGTCTTTTCTCAAATTCTTCAGGATCAATCCTAGTCATTTTACCTGTAGCATCATCAAATTCAAAAGCTACCGGAATCATTTTGTTAATGTTTCTTACCTTTTTTACATCATCCATTTTTGTAATACCTATGTTCTTTGGGTCATCATTTACAATTACAGTTAATTTATTGTCTTTGTAAAATGGCATAGAGCTTAAGTACTCAGGACCATCTCCCATAGAAGCAACTGGAAACATTACTCCTGCAGATATCGAAAAAGATCCATTTGAGGCACCACCTACAAGCCCTACAGATATAACACTTATTGCTGCTTTTTGTTCTTTAGGGATTACATTACTCCAGGCTAGTGTACCATCTGCATTAAGGGCAGTCACAATAATTTCGTTTGTGTCGTATATAACTGGTGTAGCACTTATGCCTACTCCTGCTATGCCTATTCCAGAAGATCTCCCTATGGTTTTAAAGAAATACTCAGAAAGTACAATTACTCCTCCATTTTCTCTTTCAATTAAATCTGTATTTCTGTAAAATGGTTTGAGGTTCTTACCTTTTTTTGCTCTTCTTTCTCCTATGAGTTTAGATTTAGTTTCTACCGTGAAGTCATTAAAAACTTTCTTGTCTATAGCGTTATTTGTTGTGTTTACTGCAATATCAAAAATTCCTTCTATCTTATATTCTGATCTTCCGCTCTTCCTTAGCTTTGAGTAAAATCCTACTAGTTGTATCCTATTTTCTGTATAAATAAGATCACAGTTTACTACTCGCTTGCCATTGAGGGGGATTTTAGTTTCAATTAATTCGTAGTTTTTATTTCTGTAGTAAGTCTGTAGTGTGATGTTGTTTTTTGTGGTTTTGGCTTTTCGATCTCTGTAGCTCTCCGTGTATACTATAAAAGCATCACCATTTTCGTTTACTCCAAAATCTGCAAAATCAAAAAATAAATCTTTTCTATCTTCAAAGCTTACGGTGTTTACATCCTCCTTTACAATACTCATATTTGCATCTACTAAAGAGAACTCATACCTAAGAAGTTCTTTCTTGTCGTTTATATAAACGTGAGTTACCATATAGTTAATCTCATCATATGACATTTCAAATAAGAAAACACCTTTCTTAGATCTGCTGTCTACTTGCGAAGACAAGATAACTCTAGGCGCACCAAGCTCTAGACCGTCAAGTATTTCTAAAGCAGCAAAATTATATGTTTTATCTTTTTTGCTATAGTACGTTGCCATCACGTAGGCTTTGTCTTGTATTACGACAACATCCTCTACATAAGCTTTGTTGTCTCTAATTTTTTCAAGTTTTAAAAGTTTACTTGCTACATTTTTTTTGCTGTCGGTGTCAAAAGTCTGTAGGTAAAACTTTTTTCCCTTTTTTGATAAGGTGTGGATTAAGCCATTTTTTACTCCAGCAATATTTACAATGTTTCCTTCAGTTTCAGAAATATCTTCTCCAAAATCCAGTTGCACACTACCTACATTTAGCTGTGCCATTAAGCTAGTGGTAACTAATAAGAATAAAAGGTTAAATGCTTTTTTCATTTAATATAAATTTGATTGATTAAGCGACGAAAATAACATAATTAACGAGATAATTCCTACATCGATCAATTATTTACGGACTTTACCACATTTGTTTATGGAGTATTAAAAAAGAGGTTATTTTTACACCTCACAATACACTATGACAGGAACAGTTTATAAATCTACAGGGAGTTGGTATACCGTAAAGGCAGAAGACGGGAGGTGGTTTGAATGTAGAATAAAAGGGAAGTTCCGTATTAAAGGAATCAAGAGTACAAACCCTGTTGCAGTGGGTGACGTGGTAGATTTTGATCTAGATACAAAAAGTGATGTAGAGACTGGTGTGATTACAAACATACACCCGCGCGAAAATTACATAGTACGTAAGTCTGTAAATCTTTCTAAGCAAACCCACATCATAGCAAGTAATGTAGATACCGTTTTCTTACTGGTAACCCTTAACAATCCACCCACGTTTACAGCATTTATAGATCGTTTTCTAGTTACTGCAGAGGCATATCACATAAAAGCAGTATTGCTTTTTAATAAAATAGATACTTATAACGAAGAAGAAATACTGGAGATACGATACCTAGCAGCTATCTATCGTGAGATAGGGTATGAGTGTGTAGGTATATCTGCCATTACCGGTAAAAATGTAGATACTGTAAAGGAAATGATGGAAGGTAAGACCTGTATGTTTACCGGACACTCTGGTGTAGGTAAGTCTACGCTGGTAAACGCCATAGAGCCTACACTAGACCTCAAGACAAAACAAATAAGTGTACAGCACAGCCAGGGGCAACACACCACCACCTTTGCAGAGATGTTTGACCTAGGTTTTGATGCGCGCATTATTGATACACCAGGTATAAAAGGCTTTGGTATTGTAGATATGGAACGCGAAGAAATAGGAGATTACTTTCCTGAGTTTTTTGCTCTTAAGAGTGAGTGTAAGTTTAATAATTGCTTACACCTAGAAGAGCCAAAATGTGCCGTAAAAGCTGCGCTAGAAAATGATGAAATACCGTGGTCTCGCTATAAGAGTTATACCCAAATGCTTGCCGGTGATGATGACCAGCATTATAGAAAAGATATTTATCCAGAAGAATAATGAAAGCAGTCATACAGCGAGTTACACAGGCTTCGGTTACTATAAATGGTGTTGTAAAGTCAGAAATAAAAAGCGGCCTTCTGGTGCTGTTAGGTGTTACTCACGAAGATACACAAGAAGACATAGAGTGGCTTTGTAATAAAATTATAGGCTTACGTATTTTTGGCGATGAGCAAGGCGCAATGAACCTTTCGGTAGGAGATATAGATGGTGATATTTTAGTGATAAGTCAGTTCACATTATTTGCCAGTACAAAAAAAGGAAATCGTCCTTCTTTCTTACAAGCAGCACGCCCAGAACACGCAATACCTATGTATGAGGAGTTTGTGAGTACGCTTTCGCGAAAGCGTAATAAACCCACTTATACTGGAGAGTTTGGTGCAGATATGAAAGTGCAACTGCTCAATGACGGGCCAGTTACTATAACTATAGATACAAAAAATAGGGTGTAGCGACTTGTGCGGTAGGTGTCTTTTTTATATTTTGCTGACACATCAATCAAATCAAAATGCGCATACCTACTTTCCTCCTATGTATGTGGGCACTATTTGCCTACTCTCAAGATAATTTATATACGTCAAAAAATATTCCTGAAGACCTTTTAAAATCTGCAAACAGTGTCTTGCGTTTTGAAAAGCATACCATAGATATACCTAATTCATCTACCATAAAAACAGCTCACAAACGCGTGGTGACTGTTTTAAATAAACGTGGTAATAGAGATGTAGAGGCATATATGTATTATGATGATGTTACTCGCATAAAAAATGCTTCTGTTGTAATATATGATGATAGCGGTAAGGAGGTTAAAAAGTATAAACAACGCGACTTTAAAGATGTAAGCGCTGCAGACGGTATAAGTCTCTATATAGATACACGCTTGTTATATCTCGATTTTACGCCTACCAGCTATCCTTATACAGTCGTGGTAGAAAGCGAGATTGTCTCAAAAAACACAGCTTCTATTCCATCTTTTTATGCAAACGAGGGGTATTACTCAAGCACAGAAGAAAAGGTTTTTGAAATTAACTATGCAGATGAGGTTAATTTAAAGCATAAAATGTACGGGGATTATAACCGCATAGAGGTAGAAGAATCTCAAAATTCACTACGGCTTGTAATTAAAAATTCTCCATCGCTTGTTCCAGAAGATTATAGCCCTGGCTATAGAAATATAGTGGGTAGGGTGGCTATTGCTCTTAATGATTTTCACTTAGAGGGGCTAGATGGAGACGCTCGTGATTGGCGAGTCTTTGGACAGTGGATGAATGAAAATTTACTTCAAGGGGCGCAGGACTTACCAGAAGAAACAATTACACAGGCAAAGGAACTTGTAAAAGACATTAAAGATCCTATAGCAAAGGCTAAAATTATTTATGATTTTGTGCAGAATAAGACGCGGTACATAAGTGTTCAAGTAGGTATAGGTGGCTGGAAACCTATGCTTGCCTCACAAGTAGATAAACTGGGTTATGGTGATTGTAAGGCGCTTACAAATTACACAAAATCTTTACTTGAAGCGGTGGGGGTGCCATCCTATTATACTATTCTTTATGGGAGCCGTGACAAGCGCGATATAGAAGATGACTTTACGGCTATACAGGGTAACCACGCAATTTTATCAGTACCCACAGGTGATGATTATGTATGGTTAGAATGTACAGATCAAGAAGTGCCATTTGGTTTTATAGCTGGTTTTACAGATGATCGAGATGTACTTGTCGTAAAACCAGATGGAGGCGAAATTGTCCATACCAAAAAATATACGGCTCAAGATAACTATCAGATAATGAATGGTTCTTTTACCATAGATGCCAGCGGTAATGCTCAAGGAGGGGTAAGTATTAAATCTGGAGGTTTACAATATGCAGGTAAATACAGGCTAGTCACAGAAAACCAAGACGATAAAAAGAAGTATTACTATAAGTTTTGGAATTACCTAAATAATGTATCCTTAACCAACATTAACATTCTTAATAATCGTGATGAAGCTATAACCACCGAAAATATAGAACTTGAAGTAGAAAATTATGCTTCATTTGCTGGTGATGAGATGCTTGTTTCTCTCAATTTATTTAATAGATATACAGCGCTGCCAGATCGTGTTAAGAATAGAATGTTTGAGGTCGAAATATCAAGAGGATTTAAGGATGAAGAAACTATCGAGATTAATCTTCCTGATGGATTTGAGGTAGTAAGTGTTCCAAAGGGTGAACAACTTAAATCGCCATTTGGAACATATAGTTATAGTATAAAGGAAGTAGAGAATTCAAAGATAATTTATAAGAGGTCTTTTATATTTAACGAAGGGACTTATAGTAAAGAAAATTATGCAAAACTTAGAAGCTTTATAAGAAGTGCAATAAGAAATGATCAACAAAAAATCGTCATCAAAAAACAATAAATCATATGAAAAAATTACTATCCATCACTATTTTAATATTTTTTGCTCTAGGTGCTACTGCGCAAGATTATGACTTTGGAAAAGTTTCTAAAGAAGAGATTTTGCAAAAGGAACATCCTAATTATCCTGATGCAAATGCGAGTATTTTATACAGAAACACTGATACAAAATTTGGCTACAGCCAAGATGAAGGTTTCTATATAAAAACAGAAGTGCAAGAGCGCGTTAAAATTTACAATCAAGATGGCTATGACGAGGCGACAGTTATGTTGAGCCAGTATGTAGGTGCAAGTGATGAAGAGCAGGTTACAGGTTTAAAAGCTTATACTTATAATGTAGAAGGGGATAAAATTATCGAAAGTAAGCTGCAATCACGCGATATTTTCAAAGAAGAAAAATCTAAATATAGGAAGGTGACTAAATTTACAATGCCAGATATACGCGATGGCTCTGTAATTGAATATAAGTATACTTTCAAATCGCCCTTTTACTCAAATATAGACGAGTTTAGATTTCAAGAAGAGATACCAGTAGATCGAGTAGATATGAGATTTTTTGCGCCAGAGTACTTAATGTATCGCACACACGGTAAAGGTGTAATACCCCTTAATCTTACTACAGAAAAAAAGAATCGCACTTTGAGATATAGATATACAAGTACCAAACTTGCTAATGTAGCAAGATCTAGTTCTTCAAATGAAGAGGTCGAGTTTACAGAAAACGGATATATAGTAAACTTGACTAATGTACCTCCTATTAAGAATGAGCCATACTCTGGTAATCTTAATAACTATATGTCTGCATTAAAGTTCGAGTTGGCAATGACTAAATTTCCAAACAGTGAGATTAGATCATACGCAACGTCTTGGGAAGATGTAGCTAGTAAAATATATCAATCTACCGGGTTTGGTAAAGAGTTAGATCGTGAGAGTTATTACAAAAAGGATATTGATAATATTATAAGTGAAGCTTCATCTCAGACAGAAAAGATGTTTCTTATTTATGATTATGTAAAGAGCAAGATGACTTGGAATGACTACTATGGTGTTTATGTAGATGCTGGTGTAAAAAAAGCATATAAGGACGGCGTAGGTAATGTGGCAGACATTAATTTAATGCTCTCTTCTATGCTTAGATACGCCGGTGTAAGGTGTAGTCCCGTATTATTGAGTACAAAGAATAATGGTATACCTGTTTTTCCTACTCGTACAGGTTTTAATTACGTTATAGCAGGAGCTATTGTAAATGAGAAACTCTACTTACTAGATGGGGCTGATAAAGCTGGAGTTCCGAATATTTTAAAGCCAGAACTTTTAAACTGGATGGGTAGAATGGTTAAGGCAGATGGGTCTTCAAGGTTAGTAGATTTATTTCCAAATAGACCTGCTACTCATATAGGGATGCTCAATCTGGAAATTACAGATGATATGATAATTTCTGGAAACGCTAAGAATAGGTTTTCTGGTCATTATGCAAGGTCTGAGCGTA
Organism: uncultured Dokdonia sp.; assembly: GCF_947496725.1. Classification (GTDB taxonomy): domain Bacteria; phylum Bacteroidota; class Bacteroidia; order Flavobacteriales; family Flavobacteriaceae; genus Dokdonia. The sequence continues at coordinate 704,825 of NZ_CANMDS010000001.1, read as the reverse complement.
ATAGATTTGCTGCTCTTACTGGTGATGAGCAATTAAAAAAACTAGATAGTTATTATGAAAGTATAGATGCGATAGATGTTTCTTTTAAAGATTTAAAAGTTGCATCTAAGCCACTTACGCTTGAGTATAATTTTGAAGCCGAGGATATGATAGATGAAGCTGGTGATAAACTATATGTAAATCCCCTTGCACATTTGGGAACAAATAAAAATTACCTAACTGCAGAGTCAAGAAATCATCCCGTAGATTATGTGTATCCTTGGTCAGATAAGTATACGGTTTCAATAAAAATTCCTGCAGGATATGAAGTGGAGTCTGTGCCAGATGATCTGGCAATAAACCTTGTGGACAATATGGGGTCTTATCGTTTTGGTGTGACAGTATCTGGAGATAAAGTAAATGTAGGACTGCAAAACACGATGAGTGCGGCTCTTGTTAACTCTAACTACTATAAAGATTTGCAAGCCTATTTGAAAATGATAGTTGCAAAGGAGAGTGAGAAAATTGTGTTTAAGAAGATATAAATTGAGGCAAATCTTAGTTGCAATGGCTAATTTGAATTCAATTCTATAAGTCTTTTGTTGTATTTTTTGAATAAGGTTTTCTGCAAAAAACCACACTCTTTTATGCAGAGATGTATAATGAGATAAAAAAATTCTTTACCCAAATTGTAAGCAAAGAAAAAGAAACCATAGTTTTGGTAAAAAAATAAATTATGAATATCTCAAACGCTCAGCAGGCTGTAGACGACTGGATAAAGACTCACGGTGTGCGATACTTTAATGAACTCACAAATATGGCTCAACTTACCGAAGAAGTAGGAGAAGTAGCCAGAATTATTGCACGCCGCTATGGAGAGCAAAGTGAGAAAGAAAGCGATAAAGGTAAAGATCTAGGAGAGGAGCTTGCAGATGTAATGTTTGTGGTGCTATGCCTAGCAAACCAGACAGGTGTAGATTTACAAGAAGCATTTGATAAGAAGCTGGACATAAAAACAAAACGTGATCACGACCGTCATCATAACAATGAAAAATTAAAGTAAGCTATGCTTTTAAAAGTTCACCATACAGCGGCACATTGCAGCGGCGATATACAGATCACAGGTTCCAAAAGTGAGACTAACAGGCTACTTATCTTACAAGCACTCTTTGATGGTATTACATTAAAAAATGTATCAAATAGCGATGATGCCCAGGTTATGCAAAAGGCACTATCATCGAGTGATGAGGTGGTAGACATACATCACGCGGGTACTGCTATGCGTTTTCTTACGGCCTATTTTTCTATTCAAGAAGGTAGAGATACACTCCTTACCGGTAGTGCTCGTATGCAAGAACGCCCTATGGCAATACTGGTAGAAGCGCTTCAAGAGCTGGGAGCTCAAATCACATTTACTCACAATGAAGGGTACCCACCATTACAAATAAAAGGGAAAGCATTACAGCGCAATGAGGTAACACTCAAGGCAAATGTGAGCAGCCAGTATATCTCTGCACTTATGATGATGGGAGCAAAGCTAGATAATGGTCTTACCGTACGTCTTGATGGCAAGATTACCTCGGTTCCTTACATAAATATGACGCTTGCGTTATTACATCAACTAGATATAGAGGCTACCTTTGAGGGGCAAAAAATAGTGATAAAACCGGGTAGAACTTCAGCGGTAGCTAGAGAGATAACGGTCGAGTCAGACTGGAGTAGTGCGTCGTATTTTTATAGTATTGTTGCGCTTTCGCGAAAGCGTAATTTTAACACCCCACACACCATTACCATAGCTAGTTATAAAGAGAGTAGCCTGCAAGGAGATGCTGCTCTTAGAGAAATATACAAGCAACTGGGCGTGGTTTCTAGCTTTGCAGGAGATAAGCTCACACTCTCGCTTAATCAAGATTTTGAGTTGCCAGAAACGATAACCTTAGATCTTGCAAACTCACCAGACATTGCACAAACTATAGCGGTAAGCTGTTTAGGTCTAGGCGTAGGGTGTCACCTCACGGGCTTGCACACACTTAAAATAAAGGAAACAGATAGGCTAGAGGCACTGCGTGAGGAGATTACAAAGCTGGGAGGTAGTATTATGGTTACAGATCAAGATCTTACACTATTACCTCAAAAAGCTGCTATAAATGAAAATATCACCATAGCGACATATCACGATCACCGTATGGCAATGGCCTTTGCACCACTTGCTTTACAAGTGCCATTACTTATAGAAGATGCTGGTGTTGTGTCAAAATCATACCCAGATTTTTGGACAGATCTAGAAGTTTTAGGCTTTGGTCAAGAGATAATTGGCTAAAGACTTGACAACCCCTATCTCGAGATTGTATATTTGCCGTCTTGCGAGCTAGCGCTATATAGGTGCTATAGCTTGACTTAAAAAACAAAAACCAGAACCCTTTATGAAGTTATCACACTTTAACTTTGACTTACCAGATGAATTACTAGCAGAGCACCCTGCCGAAAACAGGGACGAGTCTAGATTAATGGTCCTTAATCGCAAGGAGCAAACCATCGAGCATAAGATGTTTAAAGATCTTATAGATTATTTTGAGCCAGAAGATGTTATGGTACTTAATAATACAAAGGTTTTTCCGGCACGTTTATACGGTAATAAAGAGAAGACAGGAGCTCGTATCGAGGTATTCTTACTTAGAGAGTTAAACTCTGAGACACGACTGTGGGATGTACTTGTAGATCCAGCACGTAAAATACGTATAGGTAATAAGCTATACTTTGGTGATGATGAGAGTCTTGTTGCAGAGGTAATAGATAACACAACATCACGTGGCCGTACGTTACGTTTCTTATATGATGGGTCTTATGAAGAGTTTAGAAAAAAACTTACTTCACTGGGAGAAACACCATTACCAAAATACATAAACCGTGAGGTAGAGCCAGAAGATGAGGAGCGCTACCAGACTATCTATGCAAAAGAAGAAGGAGCCGTAGCAGCACCTACCGCAGGACTTCACTTCTCAAAGCACCTATTAAAGCGTTTAGAAATTAAAGGTATTGACTTTGCTGAGGTAACTTTACACGTAGGTCTTGGTACATTTAGCGCGGTAGAGGTAGAAGACCTCTCAAAGCACAAAATGGATAGTGAGGAAGCATACATACGTAAGCCAGCCACAGAGATTATAAATAAAGCTATTTCAGAAAAGCGTCGTGTGTGTGCCGTAGGTACTACCGCAATGCGCGTGATGGAAAGTGCAGTATCTAGTAGCGGTACACTTAACGAGTTTGGTGGTTGGACTAATAAATTTATATTCCCACCGTATGACTTTAGTATTGCAAACTGTATGATTACAAACTTCCACACGCCTAAGTCTACATTGCTTATGATGGTGTCTGCCTTTGCAGGTCACGATTTTATGAAGCGTGCTTATGATGAGGCAGTAAAAGAAAAATACAAATTCTACTCTTATGGAGATGCAATGTTAATTATCTAATACATTGCCATAATGTACAAAAGCCCAGACTGTAAAGTTTGGGCTTTTTTTGTTTGTAGCACTATCTTATGGTGTGCTTATATAGGTAGTATCCCGCTTTACATTGCAATTCCTCGTGCCGGCTACGCCAGGCAACTGCGGGATTTACATTACAATCGGGGCTATTAGGTATAGTCGGTTTGTATCTTTTAGTGTGATTAATATGTATCATTAAGCTGCTCTACAATAGCGGCTATTTTTTTATTCTTTGAAGTTCGATTTAAAACCTTTGGAGGAGCTTGTCTCACTTCACAATCTGTAATGGCACAACGTTCACAAGTAACCCCTACGTTACGAGTAGGAATATTTGGGTCATTGAGAAATTTTATTTTGCGCTCAAGTTGTTTATTTATGAGTAGCCCTATACTTATGCTTCTAAACTTGTTCTCTTTAAAAGGATCTTTTGTTGCAGTAGAGAGCACTAGATACTGTACGCCCTCATTCTCATAGTTAGATATTTGTAAGTCAAACTTACTATTGTCACTACTCTTAGATAAATCTTTGAGCACCTGTAAAGACACCCATCTCCTGCAGTAATGCTCATCACTTTCATTTGCTCGTGGCGCGTGCTGGTGCGCTAGGTGCAACTCCTTTGTAAGGTGAAATTTTGTGTCGTTAAGTTTGTGTGTAAACCGCAGAAAAAACAAGTTCTTTATATTAAACTCCTTAGGTAGAATATTAGTAAGCCTTTGATAAAAAGACTCTGGTGATGCGTTAAACTCATTTGTGATGTGCTCAAAAGAATCTTTATGAAAAACAGGTTCCTTAAAAATATCTTTAATTTTTGCCGTAAGGTTTTTACGAGGTATGATTAATGCTCCTGCAAAGTAAGAGGCATAAAAATTATTAAGTACCTGGTCAAAAGTTTCAAAAAGTATCCACGGGAAGGTGTACAACCTTTCTTTGATTTCTAGAAAATTATAGGCTATTTCCTTTGCATAGATAAAGGTGCGTTGTGACTCGTCTATATCATTTGCGACTAGTAGTGTGCGTGATTTAGGTATAAAAACAGATCGTAAGTTATCTAGATCTTTGTACTTATCTAGTTCATCATTTTTTATGGAGTAGTTGTATTCTTCTATGAGGATTTCCTCTAGCTCGTTTGATGAGATACTTTGCCCTATGTTTATTTGATACGATTTTACAAAGTCGAGTACCTTTTGCTCTATGTTATCAAAGTAGTTGTTATTTGCTTCTTGATATGAGCGCACAGAAGCAAGAAAAAAGCTTTCCCTCCCAAAGTTGTAGTGCTGTGCAATTTCTATGATTGTACTTATAAAGGCGTTGACTTTTGCTGGCGCATTAGATACAATATCTATGAGATCACTTTCTTTTATACCAAAAAGCTCTAGAGGAATCTCTTTTAGAATCTTTGATTTTAAAATTTCACCTATAGGAGCGAGGTTTTTATCCAGCTTTAAAGACACCATTTGATCGTACGGAATGTCTAATTTTTCCGAAAGCGTAAAAATTTTATCAGGTTTTGGATATTTTTTTCCGTGTTCAATTTCATTTAAATATGATTTTGAAAGTCCGGTTAGTTTTGACAATCCAAAAAGAGATAGGTTTTTGTCAGTCCTTATCTGGCGTAGCTTAAGCCCAAAAATTAGTTTGATATCTTCTTCATCCATATACACAAATATAAGGCTTTTTGCGAATACTTAATTTTAGTGAAAATATATTTTTAGCGAACGTTCGCTTTTTTAATCAAAGTATTTTTTTTAACATTGTGGTGTAGAATTTAAAACATCAAAGGATGGCACCAGAAATAAACCAGTATGCAATAAGTTTTAACCGTAATGTTAAAAGCTATTACTCAGAGATATTAACAGATGAAGCTTTAGACTTTATAAAAGCCCTTCACGAACGGTTTAATTCCAGACGGTTAGAATTACTACAAGCAAGAGAGCAACAGCAGCTATTGTTTGATCAAGGTGAGAAACCTTTATTCCCAACTGAGACGAAAGATATTAGAGAGGGGGAGTGGGTTGCAGGAGAGATTCCTCACGACTTGCAAGACAGAAGAGTGGAGATTACTGGGCCTACAGATCGTAAAATGGTTATAAATGCGCTCAACTCTGGAGCAAGAACTTTTATGGCAGATCTAGAAGATAGTACCGCACCTAGCTGGCAGAATGTGATGGAAGGCCAGATTAATCTTCGTGATGCTGTAAATAAAACGATAACATATCATCACCCTACTAAGGATAAAAAATATACACTTAACGATGAGGTTGCCACCTTACTAGTAAGACCTAGAGGATGGCATCTCAATGAGAAGCATTTACTTATAGATAATGTTGAAGTATCGGGTTCACTGGTAGATTTTGGATTATACTTTTTTACAAACGTTTCCCAACTTTTAAAAAATAACACAGCGCCTTATTTCTATCTGGCAAAGCTAGAGCACTATCTAGAGGCAAGACTCTGGAATGATGTATTTGAGTTTGCACAAGAGTACCTGGAGTTACCTATAGGTACAATAAAATGTACAGTACTTATAGAAACTATTACAGCAAGTCACCAGCTAGATGAAATTATTTATGAATTAAAAGACCACATCGTAGGTCTTAACTGTGGGCGTTGGGATTATATATTCTCATACATCAAGAAGTTTAGAAATGATCCAAACTTCTTAGTGCCTAATCGTGACCAGGTAGGGATGACCGCACCATTTATGGATGCCTATTCAAAACTTGTTATACAACGCTGTCACAAAAGAAAAATCTTAGCCATAGGTGGTATGGCAGCACAAGTACCAATAAAAAACAACCCTCAGGCAAATAAGGCAGCTTTAGAAAAAGTAAGAAAGGACAAAGAGCGTGAGGTGAAAAATGGACACGATGGTACCTGGGTAGCGCATCCAGCACTGGTGCAAGTTGCGATAGATGAGTTTAATGCATATATGCCAGCAGCTAACCAGATGGAAGTCACAAGAGATGATATAACCGTCACGGCAAATGATCTTATAGCTATTCCAGAAGGTACTGTTACAGAGGAGGGGGTTCGTAAAAATATCAACGTAGGTATTCTGTATCTCAATGCTTGGCTTAGTGGCCAGGGAGCAGTGGCACTCTATCACCTTATGGAAGATGCTGCTACAGCCGAAATCTCAAGAACTCAAATCTGGCACTGGCTTAAAAATAAAGCCGTCTTAGAGGATGGAAATGTGCTTACTAAAGATCTGTACACAATGCTTTTTGATGAAGAGGTAGAAAAAATAATAACAGAGGTGGGTGCAGATAAGATAGAGGCAACCCAATTTGAAAATGCTTTTAATCTTTTTAATGATCTCGTCTTATCAGAAGATTTTGAAGAATTTTTAACCACACCAGCATACACCTATTTATAAACACAATCTATATAGAATAGCCTTACAGGCTTTTAAATAAAATAATCTCTTAATACTTAATACTATGTCAAATTATAATTCAGCCCTTGAAGTTATTCGTACACTTAAAGCAAAGCACGGAAACTCGTGGAGTTCTATAAGCCCAGAAAACACGGCTCGTATGTCGGTGCAAAATAGATTTAAAACCGGTCTTGATATTGCCAGATACACCGCAGCTATTATGCGTAAGGATATGGAAGAATATGATGCAAACCCTATGAATTATACGCAATCACTAGGTTGCTGGCACGGGTTTGTAGCGCAGCAAAAAATGATTGCTGTAAAGAAGCATCACGGCACTACAAATAAAAAATACTTATATCTTTCTGGATGGATGGTTGCCGCTTTACGTTCAGAACTAGGGCCATTACCAGATCAATCTATGCACGAAAAAACTGCCGTGCCTAAGTTAATAGAAGAGATTTACACTTTTTTACGCCAGGCAGATGCTGTAGAGCTCAACGATCTATTTCGTCGTCTAGATGCTGGTGAAGATGTGCAGGATCAAATAGATAATTATGAGACGCACGTTGTGCCTATCATTGCAGATATTGATGCAGGTTTTGGTAATGAAGAGGCAACTTACATTCTCGCCAAAAAAATGATAGAAGCAGGTGCTTGTGCTCTTCAAATAGAAAATCAAGTGTCTGACGCTAAGCAGTGCGGGCACCAAGATGGAAAAGTAACCGTGCCACACGAAGATTTTATTGCAAAAATTAATGCACTACGCTATGCCTTTTTAGAACTAGGAGTAGAGCAAGGTGTCATTGTAGCAAGAACAGACTCTGAGGGGGCTGGTCTTACTCAAAAGCTACCGGTAAGTCAGGAGCCAGGAGATCTTGCATCACAATATCTTGCCTTTGTAGAGGCAGAAGAGATAGATATTGCTACTGCAAAAGAAGATGATGTGCTGCTAAAACGCGATGGTAAAATTGTACGTCCAGTAAGACTACCTAACGGATTGTATAAATTCAAAAACGGAACAAATATAGATCGTGTAGTACTAGATTGTATTACGAGTCTACAAAATGGAGCAGATCTTTTATGGATAGAAACCCCTACACCTAATGTAAAGCAAATCGCTCATATGGTTAACAGAGTGAGAGCGGTAATGCCCAATGCAAAGCTGGTATACAACAACTCACCGTCATTTAATTGGACACTCAATTTCCGTAATCAAGCTTATGATGAGATGCTAGAAGAAGGAGAGAATATGACAGCTTATGACCGTAATAATCTTATGGATGTAGAGTATGATAATACAGAGTTATCACACCGTGCAGATGAGAAGATTAAAACCTTCCAGATGGATGGTGCAAGAGAGGCTGGTATCTTCCACCACCTTATTACATTGCCTACATATCACACCACTGCGTTGCATATGAATAATCTTACCGAAGGCTATTTTGGAGATCAAGGTATGCTAGCCTACGTAAAAGATGTGCAGAGAGAAGAAATACGCAAAGGTGTTTCTTGCGTAAAACACCAGAGAATGGCTGGCTCAGATCTGGGAGATGATCACAAAACATTTTATGCAGGAGACAGAGCTCTTAAGGCTGGTGGAGCAAATAATACTAGTAACCAGTTTACTGTAAAAGAACCCGTAACAAAGCAAAAGGCTGTGCTCGCAGAGTAAGTAAACCTCAATTTGTTGTAAGAAGGCGATGCTTGCTCTCATCGTCTTTTTGAAATTAAAGAAATTTCAGTCCAGATATAGTCTTTGGTAGGAAGTATTGGTTTACACTATCTGGCTGGAATTTCTTATTTGTATAATGGCTGTGTGGGGTGTTATTACGCTTTCGCGAAAGCGTAAACCTAAAAAGTTGTATCATTATAATGAGCATCTTTATGTAATGATTTACTCACTTCAGAAAAGAGCCTTAACATATTATTGAAAATTATGAAAAGCAGAAAATTACTTATGATACCTGGACCAATAGAGTTTGAACCAGATGTATTGCAAGCAATGGCTGTGCCTACCACAAGTCACGTTGCGCCAAATTTTATAGACGTTTTTGGAAACGCTCTAGATATGATGAAGGAAGTTTGGAAATCAACTAGTGGTCAGCCCTTTATAGTTGCCGGAAGCGGAACGCTAGCTATGGATATGGCGGCGTCTAACCTTATTGAGAAAGGAGATAGTGCGCTTGTCATTTCTACCGGATATTTTGGTGAGCGGTTTAAAGATATTTTAGAAACTTATGGCGCAGAAACTACGGTTCTTAGTGCGCCTATAGGTGAAGTAGTGCCTTTAGATATTATAGAGGAAACGCTCAAAGAAGGCTCCTATAAATTACTCACGTTTACACACGTAGATACATCTACAGGAGTTATGGTAGCGCCAGAGGCTATATGTAAGCTTGCGCAAAAGTATGGAGTACTCACTATACTTGACGGGGTATGCTCTGTAGCAGGGGAAGAAATTTTACAAGAAAAGTGGGGAGTAGATGTGGTATTAACTGGATCTCAAAAAGCCATAGGCGTACCGCCGGGGCTTGCACTGCTTGTTGCTTCTCAAAAAGCGCTAGACGTCTGGAAAAATAGAAAAACACCCGTAGGTAACTATTATGCTTCTTGGAATAACTGGCTGCCTATTATGATTGCTTATCAAGAAGGGAGACCTTCTTATTTTGGAACACCGCCTGTAAATCTTATTTTGGCCTTAGAGAAAAGTTTGGGTATTATTTGTGATGAGGGGATGGGTGCGAGAGTACAAAGACATAAAAGGCTTGCTCGAGCCTTTAGAGCTGGAATAGCCTCTCTTAATTTATCTATTTTACCTATAGAAGATGTGATCGCTGCTCATACACTAACAGCTGTTTATTATCCAAAAAATATAGATGGAGCGTTACTTCGAGCACATATGGTAGCAGATGATGTTATCGTAGCAGGAGGATTGCTTTCTGAAATTAAGACAACATATTTTAGAGTAGGGCATATGGGGTCTGTATCATCTAATGATTTACTAGCCGTGCTAGGAGCGCTAGAGCGTGCGCTACAATCTCAGAACTATCCTTTTGAAATGGGAGTAAGTCTTAGAACATTTCAAGATAGTCTCGTTTAATATCGACTAACATATTTAAAATAATACAGCCCTCATTATAGAGGGTTTTATTGCTTTATGATGGATGTAGTATTACGACCTGGTTGTATCCATAAGATCTAGTGCGGGAAACAACAAACAACTCCGTACCTTTGCATCGTGAAAACAGAAAAGAAAGACATACGTAAATTAACCAAAGAAGATCTTAGAACTTTTTTTGTAGACCAAGGTGATAAAGCCTTTAGAGGTAATCAGGTTTATGAGTGGTTATGGCAAAAGGGCGCACACGACTTTGTAGATATGACTAATATCTCAAAGGAGACACGCATCTTACTAGATGAGCATTTTGTGATTAACCATATACGTGTTGACCAGATGCAACGTAGTAGTGATGGTACTATAAAGAACGCTGTAAAGCTGCACGATGGTCTTACGGTTGAGTCTGTTTTAATACCTACTAAGAGTAGAACAACCGCCTGTGTATCTTCACAAGTAGGTTGTAGTCTTAATTGTAAATTTTGTGCGACAGCGAGATTAAAGAGAATGCGTAATCTCAACCCAGATGAGATCGTAGATCAAGTGGTGGTCATAGATAGGCAAAGTAAGTTATATCACGATAGACCCCTGTCTAACATTGTTTTTATGGGGATGGGAGAGCCATTAATGAATTATAATAATGTGATTAAGGCTATAGATAAGATCACAGATCCAGAAGGACTTGGTATGTCACCTAAGAGAATTACAGTCTCTACCTCTGGTGTGCCTAAGATTATTAAAAAAATGGCAGACGAAGAGGTGAAGTTTAATCTTGCTGTATCGCTGCACTCTGCACTAGATGATGTACGTACAGAGATTATGCCCTTTAATGAGCAAATGCCACTCGCAGATCTCAAAGAAGCGCTTATTTACTGGTATGAAAAAACTGGAAAGCGCATTACCTATGAGTATGTAGTTTGGGATGGCATAAATGATAGACAGATAGATATAGACGCACTTTTAGACTTTTGTAAAGCAGTGCCTAGTAAAGTAAATATCATAGAGTACAACCCTATAGATGATGGTCAGTTTCAACAAGCAAACCCTCAAGCTATAGACCGTTATGTAGATGTACTTGAAGCAAATGGAGTCACTGTAACAGTGAGAAGATCACGTGGTAAAGATATAGATGCCGCTTGCGGACAACTTGCAAATAAGCAGTAGTTGGTAAACTCAAAATAAGACATAAAAAAAGCGACTCAATTGAGTCGCTTTTTTTATATCTAGATATCAAGAATTATTTTTTGATAATCTTCAAAGTTTCTGTGTTGTCACCTACAGTTACTTGTGCAATATAAACTCCAGTTCTAAGGCTTGAGATGTCTACTATTCTGTCTGTCGTGTCTTCAAGTGTAGTAGATAAAGTTTTCTGACCTAATACATTAAAAATTGTAATCATTTGCATTGGAGCATTAGAAACAAGTCTTAATCCATTTCCATCCTGCACGTTGTAATGGCTAAATGATGCTATATTAGAAACATCTTCATTTGCTAATACACCATCAATTGTAACGTCATCAAGAAGTACTGAATTTTCATCAACTGAATCAAAATGACGGAATGCTAAGAAAAGTGATTGTCCAGCAAATCCTGAAATATCAATATCTATTGTAGTTGCTGCACTTGGTCCATCTGTAGCTGCAGTTACATCGCCAACTGTCATATCAAAAATTGGTGTATCTGTAACAATATCATCAACATTGTCTGTAGCAGTAAGATATACTTGTAATCTATCAGCAATAAAACTTCCGTTAGTTTGATATGTTCCCATTGTAAAGGATAGCGTAGATGCATCAGCCGCAAGATCAATAGCAACTTTAGAAACTAATATGTTGTCAGGCGTGAATGCTGCTCCTTCCCAAGAGTCTGAGTCAGCTACAAGTCCATCTAGTATTGACATTTCAGCACCCGTAGCTGCCGCATCTATATCTCCAACTTCCCAAAAATTCCCATCTCCATCTACGTCAATAGAGTTCCAATTTGCAAATTCGGTAGCATCAACGGTTTCCGCTTCAAAGTCATCGGTAAACTGAGCATTCATAGTAAAGGCTGCTAGAAAAGCAGCAATAAGAGTAATTTTTTTCATATTTTTTTAATTAGGATTATTAATACGAGGCTTAAGGTACAGAAATTATAGGTTCTTAATGAAAATTTAACACTATCTATACAATAAGTTTATAAATACAATCCTATTTGTAAGTGGTATCTTTACTATAATGAAAGTAGTAGCTCAAATTAAAGAACCCATAGCCTATGAAATGGAGCTTTTTGAAGAAAAGTTTGCCCTTTCTATGCGCTCTAAAGTCGCGCTTCTTAATCGTATCACACACTATATCGTAAATCGTAAGGGTAAGCAAATGCGGCCTATGTTTGTTTTTCTTACTGCAAAAATGATGAATAACGGTGAGGTAAATGATCGTACATATCGAGGCGCCTCTGTTATAGAATTAATACATACGGCAAGCCTCGTGCACGATGATGTGGTAGACGATAGTAATATGCGTCGCGGCTTCTTTTCACTTAATGCTTTATGGAAAAATAAGATTGCTGTATTAGTGGGTGATTTCTTATTTTCAAAAGGATTACTCCTTTCTATAGATAATGGTGACACAGATTTATTACAAATTATCTCTGTCGCTGTACGCGAAATTTCTGAAGGAGAACTACTCCAGATCGAAAAGGCAAGAAAACTAGATATCACAGAAGAGTTGTACTACGAGATCATTAGACAAAAAACTGCAACACTTATTGCGGCCTGCTGTGCAATGGGTGCTCAAGCCGTTCACGCAAAAGGTAAGGAAGTAAAGCGTATGCATAAATTTGGAGAGCTCATAGGGATGGCTTTTCAAATAAAAGATGACCTCTTTGATTATGGTACTGCAAAAATAGGTAAGCCTACAGGTATTGATATTAAGGAACAAAAAATGACCTTACCGCTTATATATGTACTTAATACAGTTTCAAAAAAAGAGAAGGACTGGCTTATCAATAGTATAAAAAATAAGAATACAGATAAGAAGCGTGTAAAAGAAGTGATTGCCTTTGTAAAAGATAATGGCGGTCTCGATTATGCGATATCAAAAATGAAGGCGTTACAGCAAGAAGCGCTCGATATACTTATGACCTATCCTCAATCTACATACCGTGACTCGCTTGAGCTTATGGTAAATTATGTGATAGATAGAAAGAAGTAATGCTTGTAAAAACTCTATGTTTTGTAAAGCGTACAAACATAAAAAGCGGCTCAAAGAGCCGCTTTTATTTTATTTATTAAGAGAGTTAAGCTCTCACTGGTCTATTTAGAATAAGGTCTAAGTAGAGATTTATTTTACCTTTAAGTTCTTGTCTAGGTGTTATAAAATCTAAGAAACCGTGTTCTTGTACAAACTCTGCAGTCTGGAAGCCTTCTGGTAATTCTTTACCAGTAGTATCACGCACTACACGTGGTCCAGCAAAGCCTATAAGTGCTCCTGGCTCAGAGATATTAATGTCTCCTAGCATTGCAAAAGAGGCAGTTGTTCCTCCAGTGGTAGGATCTGTACATAGTGATATGTAAGGTATGCCAGCATCTGCTAGTTGGGCAAGTTTAGAACTTGTTTTTGCTAGTTGCATAAGAGAAAGCGCAGCTTCCATCATACGAGCACCACCAGATTTTGAGATGATCATAAAAGGGATGTTATTTTTAAGAGAGTAGTCTGCAGCACGTGCAATTTTTTCTCCTACAACGCTTCCCATAGATCCACCTATGAAGCTAAAATCCATACAAGCTATCACTAGATCTGCACCTTTTGATTTACCTACAGCTGTACGCACAGCATCTTTAAGTCCAGTCTTTTCTTGAGCGGCAACTAGACGATCTGCATACGCCTTTTTGTCTTCAAATTTTAGAGGATCTTTAGAGGTAAGCTTTGCATCTAGCTCTTTGTATTTGTTATCATCAAAGAGTATTTCAAAATACTCATTACTCCCTATGCGTACGTGGTACCCATCTTCTGGAGAGATGTAAAAGTTTTTTTCTAGCTCTTCTGTATCTACTATTTTACCAGTAGGTGATTTATACCAGAGTCCTTTAGGAGTATCCTTTTTATCCTCTGTTGCTGTGTGTATTCCTTTGTCTTTACGTTTAAACCAAGCCATATAAGGTGTTTGAATTTGGTTAAGGGTATATTAGTTATTCTTAGCAAAGGCGTCTATGTGTGTTATCAACCTTTCGCGTAAGCGTTTAAAAATTCAAAATAATAAGCTGTAAAAATACGTAAAAGGGATTATATCAAGCAATTTTGATATAATCCCTTTTTGTAAGTAATAATATATTGATTACTAGAGTGTATCTATATTATTAAGGTCTTCAAAAGCCTTTTTGAGACGTGCTCCCATTGTTCCTTCTGCCTTGCGTAACCATACGCGTGGGTCATAAAACTTTTTGTTAGGAGAATCATCACCGGTAGGGTTTCCTATTTGTGTTTTAAGATACTCGGCATTTTCTCCAAAGTAATCACGTATACCCTCTGCGGTAGCATACTGTAAATCTGTATCAATATTCATCTTTACAGTACCGTATCCTATAGCCTCGCGTATTTCTTCTACAGTTGAGCCACTTCCTCCGTGAAAAACAAAATCTATATGGTTGTGCTCTTTTCCATATTTTTCAGAAATATGCTCTTGTGAGTTTTTAAGAATTTTTGGTGTAAGCTTTACATTACCTGGCTTGTAAACTCCGTGTACGTTTCCAAAGGCTGCTGCGATAGTAAATTGATCACTTACCTTGCTTAGTTCTTCATAAGCATAAGCAACTTCTTCTGGTTGTGTATATAATTTTGAGTCATCTACATCGCTATTATCTACACCATCTTCTTCACCACCAGTGATACCTAGTTCTATTTCGAGCGTCATATCCATTTTTGCCATACGCTCAAGATATCCTTTACAGATTTCTATATTTTCTTCTATTGGCTCCTCACTTAGGTCTATCATATGAGAGCTGAAGAGAGAGTGACCGTGTTCCTTATAATAAGCCTCACTAGCATCTAGTAAACCGTCTATCCAAGGCAGTAACTTCTTTGCACAGTGATCTGTGTGTAAAATAACTGTTGCTCCGTATGCCTTTGCAAGCTCGTGTACGTGCTTTGCTCCAGCTACAGCACCTAGTACGGCTGCCTGCTGGTTTTCATTGCTTAGTCCTTTACCAGCGTTAAACTGAGCACCACCGTTAGAAAACTGTATGATTACAGGGGCGTTAAGTGAAGCTGCAGTTTCTAGTACAGTGTTTATACTGTTAGACCCTATAACATTTACAGCAGGAAGGGCAAAGCCTTTCTCTTTTGCATAGTTAAAAATTGCTTGTACTTCGTGCCCTGTGGCAACACCTGGTTTTATAGAATGCGACATTGTATGAGTTTAAAATTTTATGTAGTAAAAGTAGTAAATATTACTCGTTTATTGTCCTTGAGAGGTGGGTTACTACGATAACGTTTTAGGAGAATTACGCTTTCGCGAAAGCATAATAACAACCACATCAAGTATTTAAAGTGAGGTGACTATGGTAGGATTTTTATACTAGCTATAATGCTTAAAAAGGGTAGTTGATTCCCACATTATATACTGCATTTGAAAAGTTGTACTGGGTAAACCATCTGTCACCCTCTGCAAGCGCAGGGTTGTAGGTTTTGAAACCTACGTCAAAACGAAGCGCAAAAAAGTCAAAATCCCATCGTAATCCAAAACCTGAACCTAATGCTAGCTCTTGTAAACTCTCAAACCCAGTAAATCTTGAGGCCTCATCTTCTACATTATCAAACACGTTCCAGATATTACCAGCGTCTGTAAAGAGCGCACCTTCTATAGGGCCTATGAGGTCAAAACGATACTCTAAGTTAAAAGCAAGTTTCATATTTGCTTCATTAAACTCATTGGGGCTACCGCTACTTCCTGGACCTAGGTCATAGGCTCTCCAGGCTCTGTTATCATTAGACCCACCACCAAAGAAACTACGTATAAAAGGAATACTCCCAGAGTTGCCATAAGGAATGGCAATACCACCAAATGCTCTTGCGGCGATGATATTATTATTACCTAAGTCCCAGTGACGAGAGTAGTCTAGCTCTGTCTTTACATACTGTGAGTATACTACACCAAAGAGGCTTTTGTTACCATCTTCATTTCTACTTGTGTTTGCAATGTTGCCAGCGAGCGCTAGCGCATTTCCCGCAAGCTCGATACGTGTTCTAAAACGGCTAAATGTCTCATCAAACAGGTTTTCTCTATTGTCATATATATGTGATATGTTAAGAGATACAATAAGGTTATCCTCAGTAAGTCTTTCTTGACGCTCTCCTATGGCTTGTATATCATCTACATCGCCTTGGGCAATGCTGCCTGAAGCGCCATTATCTACATCATTTATAAACTGCTCTGCGCCAAAAGGGATAGAGAGATTTACCTCGCCACTAGCATCTGTAGTGAAGTATGCTGGGTTTACATCTGCCTGATTGTTTTGAGCTATGGTGTTTAAATCATCATAACTATTTCTGTAGATGTTAAAATAGTTATCTGGGTTAAGGTTACGCACATATTGTGCATTTACAAGATCTACGCTAAAAGATCTTTTCCAAGAGGGGCTCCAGTTATATGTTAGACTACCGCTCACAGTTTGTTTATCTAGACCTATATTTTGTTGTATGCCTACACCTAGGTTAAAACGGGTGTTAGGTTGCCACTCTGCAGGTATCCATTTATTAGTGTTAAAAGGAAAAAATATACGTGGGAAGGTGAGACGCATATCTGCACCTATCTCAGAGATGTTAAAGAAACTATCGTCTGGGTTTGCCGCATCATCAGATGCTCCTACACTTCCACGACCAGAGATTTCAAGTGTTTCTGCTCCTCTAAAGATATTACGAATTAATAGCGACCCAAAACCAGCAATCCCAAAGTCTTGAATATTTGAGGTAGAGACATCAAAATCTGCCCTAAGCTTATATTTTTCTAGCGGGGTGAGTCGTATGCTCGCTATGAGATCAGAACGTGTACTATCTGCCGGGTCTTCGATGTACGAGATACTTGGGTATTTAAATGTACCAAGCCTACTCAACCTGCTCAAACTCTGTATGCGGTCTACATCGCGGTAGATAGTGCCAGGCTTAAGGGGGATAATGTCTGTAAGTGCTTTAGGTCTATAGTTTATTTTATCATAAGCATAGATATTAAAGCTATCACTTATAAGAGAGTCGTTAAAAGTTTTATTGCGGTTCTCATAACTATAATCTGTGATGATGTTCACGCTAGATACTTTGTGCACTTTAAAAGGAACCTCATACGTAGAGTCATTTACAGTCTCTGTAGGGTTGTCTATAATATATTCAAGATTTGCCTTGTGATTTGTTTTAACGGTGTCACCTACTAGACGTATATAATCAGACTCAAAATGGTAGAGCCCGTTGTTTCTAAAAAGCTCTGTAAGGCGTTGTGTCTCTGCATTAATATTTGCTGTGGCATATCGCTCTCCTGGTTTTAGAACAGACTTGTCTTTATGTACATAATAAATAGAATCTGCTACCGGAGAAGCAATGATAGGGGTAATACTATCTAAAAAGTAGGGGTTGCCCTTCTTAACCTTATAATCTATAGATGCTCGCTGGTTGCTGTCTTTCTTAATATCATAAGCTACGTTAGCATTAAAATAGCCATTGTTTACATAATAAGCAGTAAGGCGTTGTGCAGATTTTTCGGTTATGGCTTCTGTGACGATGGCTGGTGCTTCACCAGTCTTTTTAATACCATTATTAAAATTCTTTTTAAAATTACGCACGGCTTCTACTTGCTTTTCAGAAAGTACGCGCTCCCAAAAGGTATATCTTTTTGCACTTGCAGCACGTTGTACATCTAGTATAGAATCTATATTAGGCCTTGCTAGATTATAAATGTATAGTCGTAGGGGCGTACCTATGAGGGGTAGCCTAGTGTTAGGTTTTTGATAGAGGTAATTGTAAAGACGTGGCTCGCCTACTTTATCTTCACCATCATAAATAGTGTTTTCTGTAAGGAGGTGACCATCTGCGGGAACTCGTTTTGTTGCGTTACAACCTAACAGAAAGAGTGCCACTACCAGAAATAGTGATATTTTTGTACAAGTTGTTTTCAATAGGGCGTTTTCATCATTTTCAAAAGTACATCTTAATCGTGGTAAGCAAAAATACAATCAAACGAATAACGAGTTTAGGGCAAAAAAAGTACCGCCAGCGCGAAGGTGTTTTCGTTGCAGAGGGTATTAAGGTTGTAAATGAACTTCTTTTATCATCACTAGAGCTTGTAGAATTACATACGGAAGATGTTTCCGCTTTCGCGAAAGCGTTATCACCCCAAGACCAGTCTAAAGTAAATGAAGCAACTCCAGCTGAGCTTAAGAAACTCACCTTTTTAAAAACCGCACAGAAGGCAGTGGCAACATTTAAAATGCCAGAAGCAATAGCTATAGATAGGTCTGGGCTTACCGTTGTGCTAGATGATGTACGTGACCCTGGTAACCTGGGTACTATTATACGTCTTTGCGATTGGTTTGGGATAAAGCAGCTGGTGTGCTCAAAGGCTACTGTAGATTGTTATAACCCTAAGGTGGTGCAGGCCACAATGGGCTCGCTCACGCGAGTGGATATTATTTATACAGATATTGATACATACTTGTCTAATGAAGACCGTCCCGTTTTTGGAACCTTTATGGATGGAGAAAATATTTATGCAGCATCACTGCCGCAAGAGGGTGTGATTGTAATGGGTAACGAGGCAAACGGAATCTCTACAGGTATCGAGCAGCTTGTTACAAAGCGTGTTGCTATACCTAGATTTGGCATCACACAAGCTACCGAAAGTCTTAACGTAGCAACGGCAACGGCAATTTGTTTAAGTGAGTTTAAAAGAGGGTAGTAGCGCCGTCTTACTGAAAGGTGAAGTTTAAGAACACACCTCTGGTTTGCATCTTTGTAATATTACCCGTCCAAGGACTGTTGGGTCTATTATCACGTACTAACTCGTCAGACGCGGCAAAGACACCTTTTATACTAGGTATAAATTTAAAGTAGTAGAGATATAATTCTACACCTATAGCCATCTCATAAAAGAAAGGACTAGAGGTTGTACGGAACTGTCCAGCAAAGTTGTCGTCTGGATTCTCCTCATTACTAGATAAATTCGTTACAGTAGCTACGCCAAACTGTACATAAGGGCGCACATTATTAAGCCTTCTCGTATTAAATTTAAGCGCAAGCGGTAGGTATATATAGGTAGAAGGTACTTCTCTTAGTAAGTCTGCCTCACTGTCAAAACGTGGGTCTGGCGCATACATAAGATTACGCTGTGTGTAGATAAGTCCTGGCTCAGTACGTAAACTCACAAACTCAGAGAGTCGTAAGTCACCTATGAGGCCTACATTAAAACCTACAGTTTTTTCAACCTGTATGTCTTCTTGTTCATTTTGATAATCAAAATTATAATCCATTGAGTTTACACCAAAGTAGTATCCCCAAGAAATAGGTTTTTTATCAAAGTTTTGATCATTCTGAACTCTGGGTCTAGATAACCACTGAGCATTAACCGAAGAAAAACCTAAAACAAGTGCTATTACAGCAATGTATGTGCGCATAAAATTATTTTGTAGCCGTGTAAATTGTTGCAACGCCAAAGGTTTGTGGCTTATGTTGCACGTCTTTAAACCCAATTTTACGTAAAATATTGTTGAGTACCTCTCCAAAAGGAAATGCATTTGCGCTTTCGCTCAGGTAGCCGTAAGCATTTTTGTCTTTAGAAAAGAGTTTACCCACGGTAGGTAAGATCACTTTAGAGTGGAAGTTGTATCCTTGTTTAAAAGGTGTTTTTGTAGGGACAGAGGTTTCTAATATCACAAAAATCCCTCCTGGTTTTAGTACGCGTAGTATCTCTGCTAGGCCTTTTTCTAATGTTTCAAAATTACGTACCCCAAAGGCTACAGTAATAGCATCAAAAGTATGGTCTTCAAAGGGCATATTCTCACTATCTGCCTGCATCATCTCGATGCGGTCATCAAGTTCTTTGGCAGCAATTTTCTTTCGGCCTACAGATAGCATTCCTTCAGAGATGTCAAGACCTACTAGTTTACTAGCATTTGTACTTGCCATATTAATAATGAGGTCTCCTGTACCTGTTGCAATGTCAAGGATAGAATCTGGGTTAGTATCTGCCACAAGTTGTACCACCTTCTTGCGCCACTTTACGTCTATCCCAAAAGAGATCACACGGTTAAGACCGTCATACTCGCCAGAAATGTTATCAAACATTTGCTCTACTTGCTCTTTTTTAGACTGGTCTGAAGACTTATATGGGGTTACCTTTTTGGCCATTTCAATTTTTTTACAAAGATAACGCTTTCGCGAAAAATTATAATCCATAACCCCTTTATCTTCTTGACGAAAGCTTATTTGTCTTGGTCTGGGTTTCAACTCCAGATGCTTAGTTATTTTGAATACCGTTCGTTTTTTTCGCGAAAGCGCACCTACAAAGCCCTCCAAACTGGCAATAAACCCTTGCAATTTTTTTAATCCATCACCTATGTAGTATCTTTGTACGCATTTTTGAGCACATCCATTTATGAAAATAATCATTGCAGGAGCAGGAGAAGTAGGGTTTCACTTAGCAAAATTACTCTCTTACGAATCTCAAGATATTACCCTTATTGATACTAATAGAGAGAGTCTGTCATATGCAGACACGCATCTAGATATCAGAACTATAAAAGGGGACGCAACCTCTATTGCGATACTACAAGACTCACGAGTTGAGGGAGTAGATCTTCTCATCGCAGTTACAGCAAGCGAGACTACAAATATCACGGTTTGTGTACTGGCAAAACAGCTGGGTGCACAGCGCACGATTGCTCGTATATCTAACACAGAGTTTATTGAGCACAAGGAGCTGGCAGGCTTTCAGAAATTTGGGATTGATGAGTTAATCTCTCCAGAGAGTCTAGCGGCAAGTGAGATTGAGTTACTACTTAACCAGAGTGGTTTTTCAGACAGTTATGAGTTTGATAATGGAGCACTTACTATGGTAGGGACTACCTTATCACGTACCGCATCTTTTGTAGGTAAAAGTGTAAAAGAGGCAGCAAAAATCTTTCCAGAGTTACACTTTATGCCTATCGCGATACAGCGAGAAGGAACACAATATACATTGATCCCTAGAGGTGATACTGTTTTTAAGGAAGGTGATCATATTTATTTTGTGACGGTGCAGGGCGGTGTAGAAGAGATTTACAAGCTCACTGGTAAAATACGTCAAAACATCAAAAATGTTATGATACTGGGCGGTAGTAACATCGGGTCAAAAACTGCAAAAGATTTATGTAGTAATAGATTTAATGTAAAACTAGTAGAGAAGAACCGTGAGAAAGCAATTGATCTAGCAGATTTACTACCCAAGGCACTTGTTATAAATGGTGACGGTCGTAATGTAGAACTACTAGATGAAGAAAATATACACGATATGGATGCCTTTATCTCTGTAACAGGAGATAGTGAGACTAATATTATGTCGTGTCTGGTTGCTAAGTCAAAAGGAGTACAAAAAACTATAGCCCTGGTTGAGAATATGGATTACTTCCAGCTCTCACAGAGTATAGGTATTGATACCCTTATCAATAAAAAGCTACTAGCTGCAAATAATATCTTTAGATACATCCGTAAAGGAGAGGTAGTAGCAATGACTAAGCTCAATAATATGAATGCAGAGCTACTAGAGTTTATTGTAAAGGACTCTTCTGAGGTACAGGGGAAACGTATACGAGACATAGACTTCCCTAGAAGTGCGACTATAGCAGGAGTAGTAAGAAATAATCAAGGTCTTATAGCCTTAGGTGCTTTTAGAATAGAAAAGGGTGACCGTGTAGTAGTATGCTGTTTACCTAGATCTATTAAAAAAGTAGAAGAAATGTTTATCTAGCCCCAATGCCAAAACTTAATTACAAGATTATATTTCACTTAATGGGATTATTGCTGCTTTTTAATGGCGGCTTTATGCTCATTGCAGCACTTGTAAGTTTTCTTGCAAAAGATGGCGTAGGTCTAGAAGTCTCTGCAGCAGCATTGCTTACTGCATTTGCCGGTACGTTGCTTATGTTTATGACACGTGGGCACGAGAAAATTGTAAAAAAACGAGAAGGATATATTATTGTCACCTTTGGGTGGCTATTTATGTCACTTAGTGGTATGTTGCCTTACCTTTTTACAGGAGCTATACCGGGCGTGGCAAACGCCTTTTTTGAGACTATAAGTGGGTATACCACAACAGGCGCCACCATACTTACAGATATAGAAGCGTTGCCTAAGAGTATTCTCTTCTGGCGCTCTACCACACACTGGATAGGGGGTATGGGTATCATCGTACTTGCTATTGCCATACTGCCACTGCTAGGTATAGGAGGGATGCAGCTCTTTGCGGCCGAAGCTCCAGGACCTAGTGCAGATAAGTTACACCCTAGAATTACTGATACGGCAAAACGTCTCTGGCTAATTTACGTAAGCTTTACTGTGATTGAAACCATCTTGCTTAAGCTGGCTGGTATGTCATTTTTTGATGCGGTAAACCACGCATTGAGTACACTCTCAACTGGAGGGTTTTCTACAAAAAATGCAAGTGTAGCTTACTGGAATGATAAGCCAGTTATACAGTACATCATAACGTTCTTTATGCTCCTAGCGGGTACAAACTTCGTATTAAGCTATTTTGCATTTAAGGGTAAAATCCAGAAGATTTTAAAGGATGAGGAGTTTAGACTTTATATGGCTTTTGTCTTTGGCTTTGGTATTTTAGTATCATTAGTAATGTACTTTAATGCAGACCTTAGTCTGTCTACAATAGAACACCCTATGGTGTGGGGTAAGGCAGAAGCTGCTTTTCGTCACGGGTTGTTTCAAGTGCTAGCAGTTATCACAACAACAGGATTTGTCACGGCAGACTACACAATGTGGACACCCTTTCTCACCGTTATTTTCTTCGGACTTATGTTCTTAGGTGGATCTGCAGGGTCAACATCTGGAGGTATTAAAGTTGTGCGCCACCTGCTTACCATACGTAATGCTATAGTTGAGTTTAAAAGAACACTGCACCCTAACGCTATACTACCTGTGCGCTACAATTCAAAATCTGTAGATCGCTCTATTATATTTAACATCCTTGCATTCTTTATATTATATATGCTCTCTTGGATTATAGGCGCAAGTGTACTTGCCTCGATGGGACTTGATTTTAGAACAGCCCTAGGAGGATCTGCATCTGCACTAGGTAATGTAGGTCCAGCCTTTGGAGGATTAAGTCCTGTAGATAGTTATGGGTGGTTACCTATAGGAGCAAAATGGTGGATGGCATTCTTAATGCTTATAGGGCGTCTAGAGCTTTTTACCGTACTTATTTTATTAACCCCATTTTTCTGGAGAAATAGATAATGTTTGCACAATCACCATACGATCTCATTATCATAGGCGCAGGACCTATAGGTCTTGCCTGCGGTATTGCAGCTCATAAAAAAGGACTTAATTATCTTATTGTAGAAAAGGGAGCGCTTGTAAATACCATCTACAGGTATCCAGAAAATATGACTTTTTTTAGTACCTCAAAGTTGCTAGAAATAGGTCGCGTTCCTTTTGTATCTCACACAGATAAGCCTACTCGTAAGGAGGCGCTTGAGTATTATAGAAGAGTGCAAGACACCTGGAAACTAAGATTAAAACTCTATACTCAGGTACAGAATATGACGCCTAAAGATGGCGGATATGAGATTGAGACAGATAAGGGTAATGCTTTCGCGAAAGCGGTTATAGTATCCACCGGTTTTTATGATGTCGCTCGCACACTAGGCGTACCCGGAGAAGACTTACCTAAGGTAAAACACTTTTATGACAGTCCGCACCCGTATGTAGATCAAAAATTACTTGTGGTGGGAGCTGCAAACTCTGCCTGTGATGTTGCGCTAGAAACCTACTACAAAAATGCAGAGGTGACAATGGCAATACGTGGGGAAGGCCTGTATGAAAAAACCAAATATTGGATCAAGCCTAACATTGAAAACCGAATTAAAGAAGGTTCCATAAAGGCTTACTTTAATACCACAGTAAAAGAAATAACACCGTCTACCGTAGTTTTAAATACTCCAGATGGGAAGGTCGTCTTAGAAAATGACTTCGTACTCGCAATGATAGGCTACCAGCCAGATTATACCTTGTTTGAAAAGTTAGGCCTGCCTGTTACAGATGACGAGACACGCACACCTATTCATAATGAAGAGACACTAGAAACGCCTCTAGAGCGTGTATATGTTGCTGGGGTAATTGCTGCAGGAATGCGCACAAGTAAACTCTTTATAGAGAATACACGTGAGCACGGCGATATGATTATAGATGATCTTATTACTAAACTTTAAGACACATAAACCCAGTTATTTTTAGGGCGATTATTTGGTAATAAAAAAGTCAAAAAGAGATAGGTATTCCTCAAATTCTCGACTAAATTCGCAATCGATATAGTTTTTATATTCACCACTACTTATAAAAATATCATACACGAGGTAAGCTATGGCATCACGACAAATTACAAATACAATTTTAATGATACGTCCTGTTCAGTTTAGAATGAACGAGGAGACGGCGGTTAATAATTATTTTCAAGAAGATATAAGTCTTAAAAATGATGAGATCAACACAAAAGCACAACAAGAGTTTGATGACTTTGTTGCAAAGCTGCGCGCCGTGGGTGTAAACGTTATTGTTGAAAATGATGATATAAAAGGGAACACTCCAGATTCTGTCTTTCCAAATAACTGGGTATCTTTTCACGAAAGTGGTAATGTAGCCCTGTATCCTATGTTTGCCGAAAATAGAAGAAGAGAACGCAGAGAAGAAGTTCTTGCAAGGCTAGAAAGTGAAGGATTTACGATTAACAATATTGTAGACTATACAGAGGCAGAAGATGAAGATGTTTTTCTGGAAGGTACAGGTAGTATTCTTATGGACCGCCAGAACGAGCGTGCTTACTGTGCCTTATCTGCAAGAGCAGACGAGAGTTTGTTTATAGAGTTTTGTGAAGATTTTGAGTACACACCAGTCGTGTTTACTGCAAACCAAACGGTAGATGGTAAGAGATTACCTATTTATCACACTAACGTGATGATGTGTCTTGCAGAGGGGTTTTGTGTAATCTGTCTTGATACTATAGATGATAAAAAGGAGCGTAAAAATGTGCTTAAACACTTGAAAGAAACGGGTAAGCAAGTGATATCTATCACAGAAGAGCAAATGCATCACTTTGCAGGTAATATGTTACAGGTACTGGGAGCAGATGATAAGAAGTACCTAGTAATGAGTGCAGATGCACACCAGAGCCTTACTAAAGATCAAGTTAATAAGATAGAAAAACACTGTGAGATTTTAAGTAGCGACTTAAGTACGATAGAAACTTGTGGAGGAGGTAGTGCAAGATGTATGATGGCAGAGGTGTTTCTTCCTAAGGAAGAATAAAGTATATTCGTATTATGCTTTCGCGAAAAACAAAATACGGATTAAAGGCACTCACTTTTCTAGCAAAAAAGCCAGAGAATACAACAGTGCTTATACAAGAAATCGCAGATTCTGAAAATATCTCAAAAAAGTTTCTGGAGAGTATTTTACTTTCTATGCGTAAAGCGGGCTACCTAGGTAGTAAAAAAGGCAAAGGTGGCGGATACTACCTTATTAAAAAGCCAGAAGATATAAAGATATCATCTGTGATACGCACGCTAGAGGGACCTATTGCGTTATTGCCTTGTGTGAGTCTTAACTTTTATGAGCATTGTGATGATTGTCCCAAAGAAGAGGAGTGTAGTCTTCATATACTTATGATAGAAGTAAGAGACCAGACATTAAAAGTATTAGAAAATAAATCACTTATAGACCTTATTTAAACGATTTAGTGTAAAAGTGTATTAAATTCACGCGAATCGGTATCTAAAGTGTAGGAAATTAGAGAATAACGCATTATATTTATCACATATAGGCGTTCTAGAATAATGTATTGAGAGAAGCAATTTTATAAGTGTTTGTAGTTTTCACTTTTAAAATTAACTGGTAAAACAGTACGGGTAATTTTTTTTAGTAGGATTTAAAAAGCGACCGAATTTATCTCTCAGATAATACACGTTCTGGTTCGCCTTTTTTTATTGCTCAAATCGCTTTGTAGCAATGTTTCTTATCATCCCACCAAAAATAAAGTAGTGAAAGGGTAGCATACTATACCAGTATAGTCTGCCAAAAATACCTCTTGGTCTAAAGGTTGCCTTCTGGTGCAGTACATCATTATCATCTATTGTAAACTCAAGCCAGGCCTCTCCAGGAACACGCATTTCTGCAAAGAGTAATAATCTAGGCTCATCTTGATTTGCAAGTAACACCCTCCAGAAGTCTAGTACATCGCCTGTAAAAATTTTGTCAGGATGTGTTCTTCCGCGACGCAGGCCTACACCTCCCACCAGCTTGTCTATATAGCCTCTTATCTTCCACATCCAGTCACCATAGTACCATCCTCTATCGCCGCCTATTGCCCAGATATTTTTAAGAGCTAGATCTCTATTTTTGAGTTTTATGGTTTGCTTGTCCTTAAGACATCCAAAACTGGGTACTTGTATATAATCATCAAGATTGGTCTTAATTCTTCCACTTACAAGGCTATCTTTCCAAGAGCTGGCTACTTGATTTTGTTCAATTTTGGCGAAAGCCAAATCAATAGCTTCCTCATAGCTAATGGGAGTAATATTTAATATTTCTTGAAGTCTTGTGTCATTTGAGATGACCTCTACCTTCATACTGTCTACAAGGTTAAGTGCCAGTTTATAAGATGTTGAGGTGATAAAATATAACCAGTATGAAGATATCTTAGGGCTCATTACGGGTACCGTAAATATGTATAAACGCAAGTTGCGCACTTTTGCATAACGTTGCATCATCTCTTTGTAGCTCAATACATCTGGACCGCCTATATCATATTGATTATGGTATGTTTCTTCATTGCCTAAAACGCCAGTGAGATATTGTATCACATTGCGTATGGCTATAGGCTGGCACTTGGTCTGTACCCATTTTGGGGTAATCATCACAGGTAGCTTCTCACATAAATCTCTTATAATCTCAAAAGAAGAACTCCCAGAGCCTACTATGATCCCTGCCCTAAGTACAGTGAGTGCCGCTTCACCTTTTTGTAAAGTGGTCTCTACATTTTGACGAGAGCGTAGGTGTTTACTTAAGTTTTCATCATTTGCAATGCCCCCTAGATAGATGACTTGCTTGCAGTGAGTAGCAGCTAGGTAGGTGTTAAAGTTAAGCGCAGAGAGCTCTTCCTTCTCATCAAAATCTGATGTGCTCGAGCTCATAGAGTGCAAAAGATAATAAGCTGCATCAATATCTTTAGGTAATTTACTCTTATCTGGTTTGTCTAGAAAGTCAATCTCAACTATTGTAATCTGTTCCTTTACTTTCTTACTCACAGACAGTCGCGCCTCGTTGCGCACCACACATACCACCTCGTGATTTGCCTCGAGTAGCATAGGGAGTAATCGCATTCCTATATAACCATTTGCACCTGTAAGTAGTATTTTCATAATCTATAGATCCTCAATATTAGTAGGTGCTTGTGATGCCTTTTGGTCAAGTATACGCTTCATAAAATTGTGTACTTTTTTGTCTTTTGCCTTAGCCTCAATTTTGATAAAATAATTATCTCTATAGATGCTATACTCCTCTGCTCGACCTTTGTAAAGGTTAAGTTTCCAGTAAGGAATTACTAGTGCATAGCTGTCTAGTAAGGCTCTAAAACCTACAATGATACCTTGGGGTCTAAGCTCTATATTGCACTTATTGCGATATTTATCTAGAGCAAGAAAATTCTGGATCTGTATGCTGGATTCTGTAATGACAAGGTGACCTATACCTATGCCGCCTTGTTTGATGCGCTCACGCAATCCGTAGGGCTCGCCTACTTCTTGATTAATTTTGCGTTTTACATCAGGATTGTTGTAAGATACGTTAAGAAGCATTTTTCTTTTAAAGATACGAGTTTCGCTAGTGTTTCTCTATGCGCTCTTTCAATTTTCACATATATTTGTGCCATATTTTTAGACACTTTAAGACTTAAAAATGTGCAGCACAGGCGTGGTTATAATTACGCTTTCGCGAAAGCGCAATAAGTCTCATTATATTTTCAACTATCAAGATCCTATGTCGTTACAATCTACTATAGAAACTCACGTAAAAGCCGCTGTTGCCGAAATTTATAACGCTGCACTTCCAGCTGTCGAATTTCAAGCAACTCGCAAAGAATTTGAAGGAGATATCACAGTAGTGGTTTTTCCTATGTTACGTGTTGTAAAAGGAAACCCAGTACAGATAGGAACACAAATAGGAGAGTACCTCGTAGCACAAGTTGAAGAGATTACTGCTTTTAATGTAGTAAAAGGTTTTTTAAACTTAGTAGTAGCAGATGCGTTTTATATGAACGCCTTTGCAGAGATACAAGCCACCGAAAATTTTGGAAAAACACCAGAAGCTGGTAAAGCGGTAATGGTAGAATATTCTTCGCCTAACACAAATAAGCCACTTCACCTAGGTCACGTACGTAACGTTTTATTAGGATACTCTGTGTCAGAAATTATTAAGGCAGCAGGTTCTAAAGTTTATAAAACTCAAATCATTAATGACCGTGGGATTCATATCTGTAAGTCTATGCTGGCTTGGGAGCGTTATGGTAACGGAGAGACTCCAGAGTCTACAGGTCTTAAAGGAGATAAATTAGTAGGTAATTACTACGTAAAGTTTGACCAAGAATATAAGAAAGAAGTAGCTGCGCTGGTTGCTCAAGGTAAGAGCGAGGAGGAAGCAAAAAAAGAGGCTCCTTTATTACTCGAAGCCCAAGAAATGCTACGCAAGTGGGAAGCTGGAGATGCCGAGACTGTTGCACTATGGAAAAAAATGAACCAGTGGGTGTATGACGGTTTTGAAGTAACTTATAAAAATATAGGAGTAGATTTTGATAGCTACTACTACGAGAGTAACACCTACCTACTAGGAAAAGACAATATAGAAGAAGGTCTTAAAAAGGGCGTTTTTGAAAAAGATCCAGACGGCTCTGTATGGTGTGACCTTACAGAAGATGGTCTAGATAGAAAAATTGTATTGCGTGCAGATGGTACTGCAGTATATATGACGCAAGACATAGGTACTGCGATACAACGTGTAAAAGACCATCCAGATGTAGGTGGTATGATTTACACAGTAGGAAACGAGCAAGATTATCACTTTCAAGTATTATTCTTGATACTTAAAAAACTAGGATACGACTGGGCAGAAAACCTTTTTCACCTTAGTTATGGTATGGTAGACCTTCCTTCTGGAAAGATGAAGTCTCGTGAAGGTACCGTAGTAGATGCAGATGATCTTATAAATGAAGTAGCTGCTACCGCCGGAGAAATCTCTGAGGAGCTAGGTAAACTAGATGGATATACAGATGAGGAGAAGAAGGCGCTATATAAAACGATAGGTCTGGGAGCTCTTAAGTACTACATCCTTAAAGTAGACCCAAAAAAGAGAATTCTTTTTGACCCTAAGGAGTCTGTAGATTTTCAAGGAAATACGGGGCCATTTATACAATATACATACGTTCGTATACAAGCCATATTACGCAAGGCTAAGGAGCTTAATGTTCCTGCGAGTGTAGAGGGAGCTAGAGATTTACACCCTAAAGAAAAGGAGCTTATTAAGCTTGTACAAGACTATCCAGCAACGATACAGCTTGCCGCGGCCCAGAAGAGCCCAGCTATTATTGCAAACTACACATATGATTTGGTAAAAGAGTATAACTCATTCTTCCAGCAGGTGCAGATTCTTGGTACAGATAACGTGGCAGACCAAAGCTTTAGAGTAGCACTTAGTAAAGAAGTAGGGCAGGTAATAGAGAGTGCCTTTGGATTATTAGGAATAGACGTTCCAGAGCGTATGTAGTCCTTAGTACTGGAAATAGGAAACAAAAAATGCGAGACAATAGTCTCGCATTTTTTTATGCTAGAATGTAGCTTGTTGTTATCTCAAGATGAGTTTTTTTATAACCTCACGGCCTAATTCCTCATTAAGCATTGTGCGTATTTTTTCTTTACCATAAGAGAGTTCTTCCCTAAAGACAGAAGAGCTTAGGTTTACAAAGAGTGTCTCTCTGTCAAAACGTATAGAAGTAGTATATGTCTCAAATGCTGGATTGAGCTTGTACCAAGCGGCTGTGACATCTACTTTGTCCATACCTTTGCTTAGTTTGTTTTTTTCTACAAATTCTCCCAGCGCTTGACTTATAGAAATTGGGTCTGCGTTTCTTTTTGCCATTACTCTATGATAAGGGGTTGATATCTACGGTATTTATAGATAATATCGTCTTTATTAATAAGAATGAGCTCTTCTTTGCTAGCTTTTTTTACAGTTTCTTGCCAGTTGTCTAAAGCTGTGGTATATGATAGTATAAGAATATCATCTTCTATAATTGTATTGATGTTCTCGCTATCGTTTGATGTGATAAACTCTCCTAGCGCATTAGGTTGTACTTTTTTACGTACGCCAGTGCCGTCTTCATTTATTTCAAAAAAGTCAATATTTTGACTCATTCCATAAGTTCTTGAGGTGCCGTCTGGCATCTCTATCGCGGCAATTTCCCAGTAACCGTTTATGTTTGCAAGTTTTTCTTGCGGTGATGAGCTACAGCTCAAAATGAGGAGGGCGAGAAGGGTATAAACTAGTTTTTTCACGTAAGTGTTCTAATAATGAGTACTGCAAATTACGATAAAAACAACAGCTTATTGTGCTCGTTCTAGATGAAAAAGCTCATAACTCTGGTGTATTTTTTTTACTACATTTTCTGTGCGCTCCGGGTGAGTATCGCTTATAAACAGCTGGCCAAAGTCATTTGTGTTTACTAGCTCGATGATATGTTGCACACGGTTTTCATCTAGCTTGTCAAAAATATCATCTAGCAATAATAGCGGTGTAGTACCACTTTCTTGCTTTATAAAATCAAACTGCGCAAGCTTGAGAGCGATGAGATAAGATTTCTGCTGCCCTTGACTGCCAAATTTCTTTATAGGGTGTCCATTTATCTCAAACTGTAAGTCGTCTTTGTGTATTCCCACGCTTGTATATTGTAGAGAGCGATCTTTTGCTAGTGCATTAGTAAGTGAGTGCTTGAGCGGCATTGTACTTAGTGAGCTGTTATACGTAAGGGTTACATTTTCTGTATCGCCACTTATGGCTTTGTAGCGCTCATTAAAAATAGGTGCAAAGCGCTCTAAAAACTGCTGTCTTTTTTCAAAAATAGGAGTGCCAAAACCTTCTAGTTGCTCGTTATATACAGCAAGCGTATCTGCATTAAATGTATTATTTGCAGCAAAGTATTTGAGCAGGGCGTTGCGTTGCGATAGTATTTTTGAGTAGCCTAGTAGGTCAGAAAGATAGCTTTTGTCACTTTGTGATATAACACCATCTATAAATTTACGGCGCGTGTCACTCCCTTCTGTGATGAGGTCTCTATCTGCCGGAGAGATAATAACTAGCGGTAAAAAACCTATGTGATCTGCAAAGCGGTCATATATTTTTGCATTGCGTTTTATGACCTTCTTCTGGCCTTTTTTTGCACTTACTACAACCTTCTCATCTCGTTCTTCTTTTTTATATAACCCATCTATTACAAAGAAGTCTGCATTGTGATTTATGTTTTGACTTGTGACGGGATTAAAGTAGCTTTTCCCAAAAGAAAGGTGGTAAATCGCATCGAGCACATTTGTCTTCCCCACGCCGTTATTTCCAACAAAACAATTAATTTTTGCATCAAAGGTAAAGGCCTTTGACTCAAAGTTTTTATAGTTAATAAGAGAGAGCGATTTTAAGATCATAGGGTGGGGTAGGTGTGGCGCGCTTTCGCGAAAGCGGTAAACATCTAGTAATATTGCTTATTAGGTCTTCAAAATTAAGCATTAATTTCCCTTTCATAATTCAATAAATATTATATTTTTGCCCGACTAATAAACGACGAAATATGGCAACATATAATAAAAGAGGATATAAACCGAAAACAAAGCCCGTAAAGGAAGAAGTTGAAGAGTTTATAGACGATAGCGAGAGTACAACTGCAGAGGTTTTTGGATCACTAGACGAAGGGGCAAATAAAGCAGAGGAGTGGTTTGAAAAAAATCAAAAGCCAGTAATAGGTATTATAGTAGGTGTTCTTGTAATCGCTTTATTATATCTAGCTTACAATAAATTTGTGGCAGAACCTGCAGAGGCAGAAGCGGCAAATGAGCTTGTACTAGCTCAAGATAGCTTTACTACTGCATTAGAGGCGACTAACACTTCTGTGAAAGATTCACTATATATGGTGGCTCTAGAAGGAAAGAATGGTAAGTACGGTCTTCTAGATGTGGCAGATAACTACGGTGGTACTGCAGCAGGAAACCTAGCAAACTACTATGCAGGGATGTCATACCTTGAGGTAAAAGACTACCAGAAAGCAATCTCTCATCTTCAAGACTTCTCATCAGACGATCAGATGCTTGCGCCACTTGCAAAAGGAGCGATAGGTGATGCATTTATGCAACTAGGTCAACCAGAAGAGGCTCTAGGATACTACGAGAAGGCAGCAGGACTTAATGCAAACGATTTTACAACTCCACGTTTCTTATTTAAAGCAGGAGTTACTGCAATAGACTTAGGTAAGATGGATGCTGCTGTAAAGTACCTTACAAAGGTAAAAGAAGAGTATGCAGCTTCTGAGTATGCAAACCAGGTAGATTTATACCTAGGTAGAGCACAAGCAGGAAATTAATAAAAGAAGGTATTCTTAAAGTTAATTGTAACTTTAGTGTATAACTTTTAAAACATAATATTATGGCAACAGTAGGTAACAACCTCTCTGTCTATGATAAAACAACCATCCCAAACTCGAAAGATTTCAAGTTTGGGATTGTTGTTTCTGAGTGGAATGATGAGATTACAGAAGGACTTTTTCAAGGAGCATTTGATGCGCTTAAAGATTGTGGCGCTATAAACGATAACATTGTACGCTGGAACGTGCCAGGCGCTTTTGAGCTTATCTATGGAGCAAAAAAAATGACACAGGCGTATGATATGCTAGATGCTATAATCGTTATAGGTACTGTGATACAAGGTGAAACTAAGCATTTTGACTTTGTATGTGAGGGCGTTACTCAAGGCATTAAAGACCTTAACATTCAGCAAGATATTCCTGTTATTTTCTGTGTACTTACAGATAATAATATTGAGCAATCTAGAGCTCGTAGTGGTGGGGAGCACGGTAATAAAGGTACAGAAGCCGCTATTGCAGCTATAAAAATGGCACAATTACGTAAAGACGCAAAGTTTTAATACGTAGAAGTTTTACGCTTTCGCGAAAGCGTACTTACCCCAAAAACAAATCTCTTTAACGCATAGCGAGTATAAATTCGGTATGCTTTTTGGATACGAAATCGTATATTTGAAATAACAATATTATGGGATTTGTAAAACGCACAAATAAGAAGTATAGCTACGAGCCTCGCTATTACAATAGCGATAAAGAAGGGAGTCCTTTTAAGATGGAAGGCCGCTTTGATGAGCATCGTAAGACCTTAACTTATAACAAAGGTTTAAAGAAGAAGTTTACAACCGCTTGGGATGAACTTCAAGAAAACCGAAAGGGAGGTTATAACCGCACTATATTTTTTATTGTACTCATTTTGATTTTTCTCTTTCTCTGGATAATAGATTTTGATTTATCCATCTTTACCAACCCTCTATAAAGTAGTAGGTCCTAATGGCAGACATTATAAAACTCTTACCCGATCACGTAGCAAACCAGATCGCTGCGGGAGAAGTTGTGCAACGCCCAGCATCTGTGGTTAAAGAATTACTTGAAAATGCCATAGACGCAGGAGCATCTTCTATAAAGCTTATCGTAAAAGATGCAGGTAAGACACTTATCCAGATTATAGATGATGGTAAGGGTATGAGTGATACAGATGCTCGTATGAGTTTTGAACGTCACGCTACCTCAAAGATCACTACGGCAGATGATTTATTTAATCTTAATACAAAAGGTTTTAGAGGAGAGGCGCTTGCCTCTATAGCGGCTGTCGCTCACGTGGCACTTAAGACGCGCCCAGAAGGAGCAGAGGTGGGTACGCATATAGAGATAGAAGGTAGTAAGATTATTACCCAAGAGGTATGTGCCACGCCTAAGGGCACCTCACTTGCGGTAAAGAATCTCTTTTTTAACATACCAGCACGTCGTAATTTTTTAAAATCAAATAGTGTTGAGTTGCGTCACGTGATAGATGAGTTTCAGCGTGTGGCACTAGCACACCCTGATATTGCATTTGCAATGTATCATAACGAGGGGGAGCTTTTTCAATTACCAAAAGGGAATTTAAAACAACGTATTGTTGGCATTTTTGGTGGGAAGACTAATGAGAAGTTAGTTCCCGTGCAAGAGGAGACAGATATACTTACCATAAATGGGTTTGTAGTAAAACCTGAGTTTTCAAAAAAGACGCGTGGTGAGCAGTTTTTCTTTGTAAATGATCGATTTATAAAAAGTGCTTACTTAAATCACGCGGTAACGGCAGCCTTTGATGGACTACTTCCAGATAGAGCGAGAGCAAGTTACTTTTTATACCTCAAAGTAGACCCAGCTACGATTGATATTAACATACACCCTACAAAGACCGAAATAAAATTTGACGATGAGCACGCTTTATATGCGATGTTACGTAGTACCATAAAGCATAGCTTAGGCCAGTTTAGTATTGCACCTGTGCTTGATTTTAATAGAGATAGCGAGCTCGATACGCCTTATGATTACAAAAATAAAGGAGTGGTAACTCCTAAGATTGAGGTAGATCGCACATTTAATCCTTTTGAGAGCGTTCCTGCGCCAAAAAGAGGAGCACAGCGCCCAGACTATGAGAAGCCAGACGTAACTGGCTGGGAGAAGATGTATGAGGGAATGGAGTCGCAAGCAACTGCAGGTAGTACCGTCACTTTTGAGAAGGATGTGAGTACGGGTAATATGTTTGAGAGCGGTCTTAATACAAAAGCAGCTGCACCTATAGCTTCGACAGCAGGCAGTCAAGACGAATCTTCTACGTATCAACTCAATAAAAAATACATCGTAAGTACCATTAAGAGTGGTATGGTGATCATAGATCAACATAAGGCGCACCAGCGCGTGTTGTATGAAGAGTTTTTACGTAATATAACGGTAAAGGAATCTGTGAGTCAGCAATTGTTATTTCCGTTAACGCTTACGTATTCTACAACAGAGCTTGCTTTAATAGAAGAGCTTAAAGAAGGACTGGAGAATACCGGTTTTATCTTTGGTCTCATAAGCGGAGATATTTTAGAAATAAACGGTATCCCTACTTCTATAACAGAAAGTCAAGTGCCAGTTGTCATAGATCAATTACTTAGTGATTTAGAAAACGAGGTGCCAGACAGCGGTTTTAGCCAGACAGACACACTTGCAAAGAGTATGGCAAAAAGCCTCGCGGTAAAAGGAGGGGAGACGCTAGACAGCCTTTCTAGAGAACACTTAGTAAATAGTCTCTTTGCTTGTAAAGAACCTAGTATATCGCCTACTAACAAGAAAACATTTATCACCATCACAGGTGATGATCTTGATAGAAAATTTAAATAACCTATGGGAAGAATCACAGAAACGGTTAAGATATTATTAATAGTAAATGTGATCTTTTACTTAGGGTCATTGTTTATTATAAAGCCAGATCCAGCAATGCAATTATTTGCATTGTGGTTTGTCGAAAACCCTAGCTGGCAGGTATGGCAACCACTTACGCATATGTTTATGCACGACTTGTCAAGCCCTATGCATATAGCATTTAATATGTATGCTTTATGGATGTTTGGTAGTCCTATAGAGAATGCTTTAGGGCAAAAACGCTTTATATTCTTTTACTTCTCAGCAGGTCTTGGAGCAGCTTTGATACATACATTGGTTAATTACTACCACTTCAATAATGCGAGTGAGGCTATAATGGCTTTAGGGTTTAATGCCCAAGATATTACTGATATTCTTACTAGTGGCTCTTTTAGTGAGAGAATACCTAGAGAGACTGCACAATCGCTTTATGAATCATTTTCTGTTCCAGCAGTAGGAGCTTCTGGAGCAATAATGGGTGTGCTTGTAGCGTTTGGTATGTTATTTCCTAACGCGTCACTAGGGCTACTATTTATACCTGTACCTATTAAAGCAAAGTACTTTATACCTATCTTAGTAGGAATAGATTTATTTTCTGGTGTTACAGGGTTCTCAATATTTGGGGCAAACATTGCAAACTGGGCGCACTTAGGTGGTGCGTTATTTGGTTTTATAATGATGTTCTACTGGAAAAAACAAGGCTTAGGAAAGTATTAAAGTACACATATGGCAAACACATCTCTAGCATATAAATACAAAACGGCAAATATTGCAATAAAGCTCATTGTTGTAAATGTGCTTGTTTATGTACTGTTTAATATTATCCCGTGGCTAGTGGGCTTGGGCTCTGGCACTTTTAGCCAGTATTTTGTGTTACCATCAGATGTGATACGCTTTTTACAACAACCGTGGAGCGTTGTGACTTATGCTTTTTTGCACTCTGGTTTTGGACACCTCTTTTGGAATATGGTATTCCTTTACGTGTTTTCAAGATTTGTTTTAAATCTGTTTTCAGAAAAGAAGTTTCTTTCGATTTATCTTTTAGGAGCTATTGCAGGGGGTGTGTTATTTGCATTACTATATAATGTTTTACCCGTCTTTAGAGGTACTGGTGTACTTTTGGGAGCATCTGCCGCAGTAAATGCTATTGTGGTGTTTATAGGTACATACACGCCAGATGCAGAGGTGCGAATATTTACGTTTAATGTAAAACTATGGTGGATTGCTGCATTTATAGTAGTCAAGGATATTTTATTACTAGATGCTGGTAACGCTGGAGGTCTCATATCACACTTGGGTGGTGCGGCCTTTGGGTTTTATTATGCAAAACAATTACTAGCAGGTAATGATATAGGCCTCTGGTTTGAAAGACTTATAGATAATGTGAGTGGCTGGTTTACTAAAAAACCAAAAAGACAAAAGAAAAGCCCACTACGCACCGTGCATAAAAATAAAAAGAGCAGTGCTAGCTCTGTAAAGAAAACAGCCACAGCAACTAAGAGTGAGCAACAACAGCGCATAGATGCCATACTTGATAAAATAAGTAAGAGCGGCTATGACAGCCTCTCAAAAGCCGAAAAAGATTTCCTTTTTAAAGCTGGTAAGGAGTAACTAATGAAAAACCTAAATCTTCTTGAGAAGTTTATTTTTCTCATAAATAGTATCTGCGCGGTGCTATTACTTTTTAGTTACTTATTACCTTACATTCCGCCACATATTTTTCCGGCACTGTCAGTCCTGAGCCTATTGCTTCCGGTGCTGCTTATTATTAATTTTTTATTTTTCTTATTCTGGTTATTTAAAGCCAAAAGACAATTACTTTTGTCTGCCGTAATCTTAGCATTAGGGATAACACATATATTCTCGCTCATACGCTTTGGTGGTGGTAGTGATACAAAACAAGTTGACACACTCACACTTTTAACTTATAACGTACACCAGTTTAATGTTTATGGATGGGTAGAAGAGGCAAACGTTGGCAAACGTGCCATTGCATTTATAGAAGATCAAAATCCAGATATTGTTTGCCTGCAAGAGTATCACCCCGACTTTGAGCTAGATGCAAAGAAGTATCCATTTAAGCATAAAGTAATGCGTCCTGTAAATAGCAAATTTGGACAAGTGATTTTTTCAAAGTTTCCTATCGTTCATAGCGGTTCGCTTGATTTTGGAAAAAAAGGGAACAACGGCATTTATGCAGATATCAAGGTGGCTGAGGATACGATTAGAGTGTATAATATGCATTTTCAATCCTTTCGATTGTCGCCTAGTCTAAACAACCTACAAAAGGAAAATTCAAAAAAGCTACTTGGTAGACTAGGAGTTGCTTTTGAAAAACAAGAAGATCAGGTTAAAAAGTTTTTACAAAGTGAGGCAGCATCTCCGCATAAGGTTATCGTAGCAGGAGATTTTAATAATAGCGCAACTTCATATATGTATCGAAAAGTGCGTGGTGATAAGGTTGACGCTTTCGCGAAAGCGGGATCAGGTACAGGAGCAACCTTTTGGTTTGACATCATACCATTACGCATAGACTTTATACTTGCAGATGAGCAACTAGAAGTCTTAGATTTTGAAACGTATGGAGATATAGATCTTTCTGATCACAAACCTTCTATGGCAACCTTTAAGCGCTTAAGGCAGTAAGATCAATCTTCTCGAGGTAATCTTGTGCACTAGGACCAAGATTAAAAAGTAAATCTAAAATGGTGAGGTTTTCTAAATACCCGTGATTTTCATTAAAAAGCTGATGATATTCTGTTAGAGGATATTGAGGCTCCTTTTTTGCATTTACAAGCTGTCTGCAATCTATCTGCTCTGGATTTTTGAAATATTCTACCGTTGGTATAGGCGTTATATCCAGCTGTAAACACTCCATAATAATCGCGTGACACGCTTTATTAAAATCTATGAGTGTCTCATACTCGGTATGATAAAGTGGCTCAAACTCATCTTCATAATACTCAAAGTACGGAGAGGTCTGGTAGGCTATTTTTAAAGACCTCCAGTGATCACGCTGCCAGTGAAATTTATTCTCAATCTTTACATCATAATACCGCTGTCTCTCTGTTTTATCCTTGCGGTGGAGGATAGGTATAATGAGTGTGAGCGTACCTGTAGATGTGGCAATCTTCATACGGGTGCGGTATGACTGCTTCTGGAAATTTCCATTAGCCTCTATATGCAGCTGCTCAGTTTGAGCAATTACAGCATATTGAATGATAGGGGCGCAGTAGCCGTGTGTGATAAGAGCAGCTTTCATTATAATGGGTTATGCTTTGGGTTGTTTTTTCTTTCTAAAAAATGACCAACCTATATAAAGCAGTAACGCTCCTAAAAACCAGTATCTATAGCTCACTAGTGGTCCTTCACCACCTACTGTGGTAAATACACGATCCCAGCGTATGCCGGCAAGACCAGGTACATTTGCATCTTTACTAAACCATACAAAAACTGGTTTACCCACTACGTGATTAAAAGGCACGTAACCCCACGCTCTAGCGTCTTGAGAGTTATGACGATTATCACCCATAAGCCAGTAATAATCTTGCTCAAAGGTGTACTCTGTAAGCGGCTCACCATTCATTAATATCTCATTGCCATTAACCGTGATGTCGCGCTCTCTACCCATTTCATAGCCTTCGTACACTTCTATAATTCGTTTGTAATATGGAAGGCTTTCTGGGTTAATTGCCACTGTCTTTCCTTCTTCAGGAATGTATATAGGGCCAAAGTTATCTACACTAGATGCGCGTCCTGGTTTTGCACCAAAAATCGCTTTGTTATTTTCTATCGCATCATAATGTGTGCGCTCTATACTTATAATGTTTGAGTTGTTTTTGAGCTTTTCTATAGAAGCTTCACTTGCTTGAGCAGTGTGTACATAAGGTCCATTGTCACCTTGAACGCCAGAGAGGTAGATGTCAGAAATCTCATAGCGACCGTTCATAAGATCTGAAGGA
The DNA here is from genome assembly GCF_947496725.1 of uncultured Dokdonia sp. Lineage (GTDB taxonomy): Bacteria > Bacteroidota > Bacteroidia > Flavobacteriales > Flavobacteriaceae > Dokdonia. The sequence continues at coordinate 665,117 of NZ_CANMDS010000001.1, read as the reverse complement.
AATACATAGTTTCCGTTTGCATCTTGAGCTCTTTTTACAAGAAGTTCCTTAGAGACAATTGTGTAACTAAATTGTATGCGTGCACGATCTGGTAAATCATTCTTCTCACCATTAATATATACATAACCATCTCGTACTTCAAGAGAATCTCCAGGGACACCTACAGCACGTTTTACATAGTTAGACTTCTTGTCTATAGGTTTTCTCACACTGCCGCGCATATTACCAGGTGTAATATCTACAAGAGTGTCTACAGGCCAGCTAAAAACAACAATGTCATTGCGCTCTATGTCTTGAAAACCTGGTAATCTAAAGTAAGGCAGTTGCGGTTTTGTTAAGTAACTCTTAGTCTTTGTACCATAAATAGTGTCGTGTAGCATAGGTGTTGCTACTGTGGTTATAGGTGTTCTAGCACCGTAGTGAAACTTACTTACAAACAGCCAGTCACCTACAAGTAGTGTCTTTTCTAGTGAAGAAGAAGGAATAACAAAAGGCTGCATAAAATACGTATGCACAATGGTCGCGGCAACGATGGCAAATAGTAAAGAACTCGTCCACTCACCACTAGATGATTTTGGATTAATATCTCTCCCTTTTATATGCGGTGCATCTGTTGCATAGTTTATATAGTAAAGGTAAAGTCCTCCTGTAAGTACTGTGAGCGCTGTATCTTTAAAACTGTTAAACCCAAAAGATCTTGCTGTCTCAACCCACACTACTGGTATCATAATAAGATTTACAATAGGTACAAAGAGTAAGATAGTCCACCACTTAGGTCTATTTATGATACCCATAAGTACTACGGCATTGTAAATAGGTACTCCTGCTTCCCAGGCTTTTCTACCAGCGCGTACGTAAAGTTTCCACGTTCCGGCAAAGTGTACTGCTTGAACGATAAGAAAAAATATAAACCATTGTGTAAGTGTCATCTGTATACTTTTAGTTTGTGATAGGTCTTAAGTTTGTCTATTATGTTACGGTTATAGACCTAAAACATCACGCATTGAGAAATTTCCTTGTTTGCCTAGTAACCACTCGGCTGCAACTACGGCACCTTGCGCAAAGCCTTGTCTTGAGTGCGCCTCGTGACTTAAGGTTATGGTGTCTATGTCGCTTTTGTAATTTATAATATGTGTGCCAGGTACAGTGCCCTCTCTTTCGGCAGTGATGGGTATGTGGTTATCTTTTATAGATTGTCCTTCGGCAAGTGACCAGTCTGTATATGGAGTAGTCTCTATAATTCCTTCTGCTAGGGTGATGGCCGTACCACTAGGAGCATCTAGTTTTTGTGTATGGTGTATCTCGGTCATATCTACTTTATAGTCGTTATGAGGAGCCATAATTTGAGCTAATTTCTTATTAAACTCAAAAAACAGATTCACACCTACACTAAAGTTTGATGCATAGATAAAGCCACCATTTTTTTCTTTACAAAGTGCCACCATATCTTCATAACTATCTAGCCAGCCTGTGGTGCCAGACACAATAGGAATACCCGCTTCAAAACATTTTGTGATCTGGTTTACCGCGCTATCTGGAATGCTAAAGTCTATAGCAATATCTGCATTTGCAAGGGTGAAATTTTCTGGTGAGCTCACGCGAGCTACAATCTCGTGACCTCTAGATTCGGCAATTTTTTCTATAGTTTGCCCCATCTTACCATAGCCAAGAAGTGCTATTTTCATATTAAAACTTATAATTTATGGTTAGACCGTAGTTCATAGTTTGGCCCATATCATCATTGTAAATTGCTGGTCCAAAGGTAAGCTCATCATCTACGTCAAATTGCGATAGATGCGCATCTACATTTGCCTCAACTATCTGAAGTATATACACTCCTGCCGATACTAAAATAAACAGGTCACGACGTTTTCTAAACTGCTCTTGGCCATTAAGTAAGGCGTCATCAGAAAATCTTTCGGTGGCTACACCATCTTCATCTACGTTAGTAAACTCATCTATACGTCCCGCGAGTCGTTCTTTAAAGGCGGTTCTAAAACGCTCAGATTGTGTAGAGTTATATGATACGGCATAGATGCTTGACCCCAGTGCGCCATATACAAGTGGTAACTTCCAGTAATCTTTATTGTAGAGTTGCCCTAGACCCGGTAAAACTGCGCCATAAAAGGCAGCCTTTGCAGGTCGTAACGGTTCATAAGGATCATTATCGCTCACGGCAGTAACTGTTTCTTGATCTAGAAGTGTAGATGCTGGGTCTTCTTGCGCTTTCGCGAAAGCGTAAAAAAACAAGAGTACTACCAGTAAGAGGAGTTTGTTATTTTGCACCCTTAATGAGTTTCTGTAATCGACTAAAATCTTCTTCTGAAGAAAACGGAATGGTAATCTTACCACGCCCATTCTTTGAAACTTTGATGTCAACCTTTGCACCAAAATATTCGGCAAAGTCTTTTGTGCCTTTCTTTATGAACTTAGGTGTTTCTTCCTTTGCTGGTGTCTCAATATTTGCCGTAGCGTGATAGTTTTTCACAAGGGCTTCTGTTTGTCTCACAGAGAGCTTTTCTTGTAAAATCTTCTCATATATATCTAGCTGGTCACCTGTGTTTTCTACATTTATGAGTGCACGACCGTGCCCCATAGATAAGAAACCATCTCGCATACCTGTTTGTACTATTGGGTCTAGTTTAAGTAGTCTCAAATAGTTTGTGATGGTAGAGCGATTTTTACCCACGCGATCACTCATTTGTTCTTGCGTGAGGTTTATCTCGTCTATTAAGCGCTGGTATGAAAGGGCAATTTCTATAGGGTCAAGATCTTGACGCTGTATATTTTCAACAAGGGCCATCGTGAGGCTCTCATTATCATTTGCAATACGTATGTATGCAGGTACTGTTTTGTTACCTATAAGCTTAGAAGCTCTATAACGACGCTCTCCAGATACAAGTTGATATTTACCAAAGCTTATCTTACGTACCGTGATAGGTTGTATCACGCCTAGCTCTTTTATAGATGAGGCGAGCTCTCTAAGAGTTTCTTCATTAAAGCTAGTACGCGGTTGGAACGGGTTTACATCTATATCTTCTAGATCTAACTCTACGATGTTACCTACAACCTTGTCTGCATTTTTATCTTCTGCACTGTTTATATCATTTGCAGGGTCTTTGAGCAGAGCCGAGAGACCACGCCCTAGTGCTTGTTTTTTTGTTGCTTTAGCCATTTGTTAGCTATTGTTTTTTGTAATAAGTTCTTGAGCAAGACTCAAGTAGTTAGTAGCGCCTTTACTTGCAGCATCATAATTTATAATACTCTCTCCATAACTAGGTGCTTCACTTAAACGCACATTACGCTGTATGATTGTCTCAAAGACCATCTCGCTAAAATGTTTTTGAACTTCTTCTACTACCTGATTAGATAATCGTAGTCGTGAGTCAAACATTGTAAGAAGTAATCCTTCTATGTCAAGATCCTTATTGTGTATTTTTTGAACGCTTTTTATCGTGTTAAGCAACTTACCTAACCCTTCTAGTGCAAAGTACTCGCACTGTATAGGGATAATTACAGAGTCTGCAGAGGTAAGTGCATTAAGAGTAAGCAAGCCTAGTGATGGCGCACAGTCTATCAAGATGTAATCATATACATCCTTTAGGTGAGAAATCGCTTTCTTTAACATATACTCACGCGCCTCTTTATCTACAAGCTCTATTTCTATAGCTACAAGGTCTATGTGTGCAGGTATTAGATCAAGATTAGGAGAAGAGGTTTTTACAATAGCATCTTCTGCCTTGTTAGTATGTTCTAGTAGCTGGTATGTTCCTACTTCTACACTCTCTACATCTATACCTAAGCCAGAGGTTGCATTAGCCTGTGGGTCTGCATCTATGAGAAGTACTTTCTTCTCGAGCACGCCTAGAGAGGCTGCGAGATTTACAGAAGTCGTGGTCTTGCCTACACCACCTTTTTGGTTTGCAATAGCAATTATTTTACCCATAAAATTTGAGGACGATTAGGAGGTAAAAATACAATTTAAAATGGGTTATTAAAATGGATTAGAAATGAAAAAACCGAGATTATACATCTCGGTTTTAATATTGTGAGTGATAGTGGTCTTAAAAGTAATAGTTTACCCCTAGTGTGAGTGTTGTTACATCAATCTTAAGAGGAATAACTTCTTCTTCTGTAGGAAATGTTAAGTCATTATCATAACCGGTTATATAACTTAGGCTAGCACCTAGATGGTGCCCATTGCTTAATTCATATCTCACGCCTACACGCGGAACAAAAATGGGATTACCACCACTTATGTCAAAATCATTACCATCTAGAGTTCCTTCATAATAATCACCAGTAGGACCTACCGCAGCTGCGATAAAAGGCTTAAATTTTCCTTCTTTATTAAATTGATATTCTAGACCAAACAACAGTCTAAAAGAACTCATTTTAAAATTTAAATCATTAGGCAAGTTCTCAAAACTATTATCACCAGATAAGGCAGCATTTCCTTCAAGAGAGAAGTAAAGGTTTCCTTGTAAAGCTCCTAAAAAGCCTGGGGTAGCAATTACACCAAGTTGTACCTGCCCTGTAACGATAGACTCAGAATCGTCACTATCAAAAAACTTCAAATTATTAACGCTTGTACCTGCACCAATATAAAAGCTAGCAGCATCGGTATTATAAGCAGCAGCAGCATCTACTTCATTAGGCGTGGGAGCATAAATCTCATAATCACAAGCATTATAGGCTTGCACATTACGTATAAGTGCAGACTCATTAAATTGATCTATAGCATTAAGCGGTCTTCTTATGGAATTACAATCAGAAAACAGTACGGCAAGAGTGCCAGCTATATTTGCTCTGTCGTTATTTAAGTTTATAACCTTTGAGTTTCCTGTAGAGGTTGCAATAAGATATTCTGAGGGGCTTACTTGATATAGAGAAGCTTTTCCGTCTTGTAATGGTGTGGCAAAATAAACGATGTTGTCTACTTCTATTTTATCAAGGTTTCTATTGTTGAGAGAAACGCTCGTTACTTGGTCAAAAGTGTAAACTGTGGTTTTATAATTCTTTTTGTAAAGTACTGTTTGAGTAAGGTAATCTATAGCTACGTTACCCTCTAGCGGGTTGTTGTTAAGTACTGTAATGCTTCCCGATGAGTAATTTTGAGCTGTAATTGCACAGCAAAAAGCAATCATAAGAAATAGGGATGTAATGATTTTTTTCATAGTATTTTCTTTTACATAAAAAGTTAGCACTTTTTTGTCGTTTTAAAAGCCAATTCTTTACTAAAAAATCTTAATTTACTCCCTAAGCTTTCTGCGTGTTGATATTATTCTGTCACCGCTTTCACCTCTTCTTCGGTAACCATTTCTGTCTGTTTATTGCCCCAGCTGTTCATAATGTAGTTCATTACATCTGCCACTTCATCTTCATAAAGCTCAAGGTTTGCCATCACGCCATTATATGCGACACCATTTACGGTAATAGGACCTTGCTGGCCATATTTTACAGCTTTTATGGCTTCTTTATAGCGATCTTCTGTAAGCCAGTCTGATCCAGCAAGCGGCGGGAAAGTTCCTGCCACACCTTCACCCTTACCTAGGTGACACTGTATACAAAAGTCTTGGTATACCTCTGCACCACGTTCTATAGATTCTGCAAGTGGGTCTTGAGAGGTGTAAACTTCTTTTTCCGCTTTCGCGAAAAATAAAAACACACTAACTCCTGCCGTACATAAACTTATAAGTAGCTTCATTATTTCTTAACTAGTTTAAGGATTCCTTTTCCTTCTACACCTACATAGATAGTGCCATTGTGATTAATCACATTGCGCACACGACCTACATCTTCTAGTAACTTTTCACGAGCAACTACCTTGTCATTTTCTAAAATGGCAAGTTCTAGGTATTCAAATTTAAGCGAACCTATTAATAAGTTACCATCAAGTTTTGCATCACCAGTACCGTTTGCAAAAGCCATCCCAGAAGGAGCGATAGAAGGAACCCAGTAATACACTGGCTGCTCCATTCCCTCTTTTTCTGTAATTTCTGTAAACGTAGTTCCGCTGTAATTAATACCGTATGAGATTACTGGCCACCCAAAGTTTTTACCAGCCTCAGGGATATTAATCTCATCCCCACCACGAGGTCCGTGCTCGTGTATCCATATCTTACCTGTCTCAGGATGCACAGTCATTCCTTGCGGATTACGATGTCCATAAGAGAATATGGCTTCTTTTGCTCCGTCTTTACCTACAAAGGGATTATCTGCAGGGATGCTACCATCTGCATTAAGTCTATAAATTTTACCTCCATCACGAGTAATATCCTGCGGATTCTCATCTCTCGCACCACGATCTCCTATAGAAAAGTACACATAACCATCTTTGTCAAAACGCACGCGGCTGCCAAAGTGATGTCCCTTTCTCGTATTTGGACTTCCTTTATATAATACCTTCTTTTCGGTAAGCGCGCCGTCTTTTAATTTTGCTCTCATAAGTGCTGTCATCGCTCCATCTTCTTCGCCTTCTGGTGATGAGTACGTGATGTATATCCAGCCATTACTCGCATAATCTGGATGCAAACGTATGTCAAGTAAACCACCTTGATTACGCGTCACCACCTCTGGAGCACCAGTAATCATTGTTTTTTCACCATCCTTAAAGTGTATGAGTTCTCCGCTTTTTTCAGTGATAAGCATAGACTCATCTGGCAATACAGCTAGTCCCCAAGGGTTAGTAAGTTCTGGAACAATTACCTCATAGGTATAATCTAGGTTTGAGGTTAGTGTGACATCATTTTCTCTAGTTTCTTGCGCGCAAGCCACACTTGCAACAAGTAATAATAAGATATAAGTAAAACGACTTTTCATAGTATCAGATTTTAACGGCAAATTACAGAATTATCATCACACTCTATGATGTATTAACAATTTGAAAACACGTGTAAGAGCTTAGAATCTTATCTTTAATCTATGCAAGAGTAAGCTCGTGATGAGTTATATCACTTTTGGTGATAAAGCCATTCGTTTTCTTGATAACTTGATTGTAAGGTTTGGCTTGTAAAACCTACTTTTGTAAGGAAGATATAAATAAGAATTGTGCGATTGTAAAAGTGTTTATTATGCTTTCGCGAAAGCTTAAAAATAATACAGTATGTCAGTAGAAAAAGTAAAATGCCTTATCATAGGTTCAGGACCAGCGGGATATACCGCAGCAATTTATGCAGCACGTGCAAATATGGCACCAGTTCTTTACCAAGGGCAGCAGCCAGGAGGACAGCTTACCACGACTAACGAGGTGGAGAACTTCCCTGGTTATGTAGATGGTGTGACTGGACCAGAAATGATGGTGCAATTAATGAAACAAGCACAGCGTTTTGATACAGATGTACGTGACGGATGGGTGACTAAAGTAGATTTTTCTGGAGATGTGCACAAAGCGTGGATCAACGGAGAAAAGGAAATACACGCAGAGTCTGTGATTATATCTACAGGAGCGAGTGCAAAATATTTAGGATTACCTTCTGAGCAAAAGTATTTAAAAATGGGTGGAGGTGTATCTGCCTGTGCCGTTTGCGACGGATTCTTTTACCGTGGGCAAGAAACCATAATTGTAGGTGCTGGAGATAGCGCTTGTGAGGAGGCACACTACCTTTCTAAATTATGTAAGAAAGTAACAATGCTCGTACGTCGTGACGAGTTTAGAGCATCAAAAATTATGGCTGCTCGTGTACAGAAAACAGAAAACATCGAAATCCTTTTCAACACAGAAACTGTTGAGGTGCTAGGTGACGATGTAGGTGTGACTGGAGCAAGAGTAAAGAATAATGTAACCGGTGAGGAGCACGATATCCCAGCAACAGGATTTTTTGTAGCGATAGGGCACAAGCCTAATACAGATATCTTTAAGGACTACTTAGATTTAGATGAGACTGGATATATCATCAACACACCAGGAACTTCTAAAACAAACGTACCAGGCGTATTTGTATCTGGAGATGCAGCAGATCACGTGTACCGTCAAGCAATTACCGCTGCCGGAACAGGGTGTATGGCTGCACTAGACGCAGAGCGTTACCTAGCGTCAAAAGATGAACTTCCACAAGACGAGCCAGGAGTAGGCTCTACTTATGTGGATGAGGTGAAAGCTTAAATCAATGAGTTATACTGTTTTTATTGGGAAGTTTAAAGATGGAGAGCCAGCAAAAATTGCTGTTGATGATATCAAGAATGGTTTTTCGAAATATGGTAGTATTAGAGAAACTTCATCTGAAATAGAACTCATAGCTGACAGAGACTTATTTGAAAGTGGAACTTTTACAAAAGATAATTTCAGTCAACTTTCGCTACATAGACCCTCTATTGATCAGGAATTTAAAAATTTTGTTTTTGATTTTCTGCAAATTGATGGAACTTGCTATTTTAGTCAAGACCTCGACTTTATAAAAACAAGAAATGGAGAAATCAAAAATTTCCCAAGAGATATGATTGAGCATTGTGTGACGGGAATTACTGTTGTAACATCTCCAGAAGATTTGTAAAATCGAAAATTTATATATTTAAAACGACAGCGAGAGCTGTCGTTTTTTGTTTGTGATTCTTTGTGGACATCTCCCTTCTTGCGACTTTTCTCCTCCTTGCGGACATCTCCCTGACTCCCTCTTCAAAGAGGGACACTGTTGTGGTTTGATACTTTTTAATTTTGCAAAGCAAAATAAAAAGTATCGTGAGTGTTTTCCCCTCTTCGAAGAGGGGTTAGGGGAGATGTTTTACGACGGATTAGTTTACTTCTAACAATTGAAACCTAGATTAGTTTAAATCTAATAAATCGGTGTTATCAAAAATCGTTCTTCTTTTTATTTCTAATAATTCTTCAAGCGTATATCCATATTTTACCTCGACTTGTCTACCTTTTGTTATAAAATAAGGTGAAGGATATAATTTTTTTATTGAGTCATTAGATATATTTTCGTTGACGATGAAATTAATCTTTTTTTCAAAAGTCATAGGTTTCGGTAGTAAATCTAAAAATCCTTCTTTTTTTAATTGTAAAAACTCTTTTGATTGATATCGAAATGGAACAACCCATTCACCATTATTTGATCTTACAGGAACGGTGTAAGTGTATTTTCTACTATTGAGAACGCCGCAATTATCATACACATAGAAAATAACTTTATCATATTGCTCAACAGGAGGTCTTCCGTAGTGATCGTAAATGCTAAAAGATATAGTATCTGTTTTAAAGTCACCGTAAACGTTTTCTATTACTTTATAGGTGCCTTTAAATTTTCTGTCAAACGGGATGCTAGTTCTATTGCAATAGTATGTGTATTCTTCTCCTTCAACCTTAATCTTTTCTAATATGGCAATATGTAATTTAGGCTTCTCCTCGCACGGTACATACTCTTTGCACGGTTGAGGTTCTAATCTTATGTGAATACCTTTATTTTTTTCAAAATCAGCTATAGCTATTTTTTGACTTATAAATCGATAAGAACTAAACACGAAAGTATCCTTTCTAGATGCTCTTATTCTAAAATTTCCATTATTCTTTGCCCTTACGAGTATTTTGTTTTTAATGATATTTTGACCCAGTGAAATAAACTCAGCACTTGAAATTTCGCCTCTAGTAAGTGCTGCTTTAAGTTTGTTTAGGCTGTCATTTCTAGTGATTACGATTTTATTGTGTTTGTTCAAAGTCCCTTGAGCATTGCCGCTAAAAGTCTTTAGAGAAGAATTACAAGAAACAGAACTTAGACAAGCTAATAACCAAAGTAAATGAAGTGCTTTCATTTTATTTTTTATTTAAAAGTAGCGCCAAATAAAACTCATACATACTATAAATGAGTCAATAGTATGTATGAGTTATGTAGTGAGTATATGTATTGAGTATATGTATTGAGTATTGATAGCCTTTTACCGCTCCAACCCCTTCTCAAGCGCTTTCTTAATCCCTTCTAGATTCTCGGTAAACTCCATCATTTGAGAGAGTACTTGTGCCATCTCGTTCTTGTCACCAAAACCTTTGAGTTTATTATTCTTTACAAAGGTTTCTTTCATCGTGTTCCAGCGCTGTTGCTGCGTTTCATCTAGCGCATTTATGAGTTCGCGGTACTTTAAGAGGTTTGCTTCTGCGCTTGAAGTGAGTGTTTGTGACTCGCTTTCATAATGCGATAGGAGCAAGGTCGCGAGCTCAGTGTCGTTCATAATGGGAACTACTTTGGCTACTAGTTTGTTCATATCACGGTATGACCCTTGAAGTTTAAAAGACGGCTCTGTACGATAAGCATCTTCTTGCGCGGCACTGCGTATGTATTCTGCATTTACCTTGAGTACTGTGTTGCGAATGGTGATTACCTTCTCTAGTACCTTTGTGTAATCTGCCACTTCTTGAGCGGTGTGATTTCCTTTTAGCTGACTATCCTGCGTCCCATTTTCTATGCGGTCTATTAAGGTGTACACATCTTCAAAATGACTACTACTTAACTGCTGCAGTAGCGGATTTGCAGTGAGCGAATTCTCAATAAGACTCAATTTAAACAGGTGTTCCGTATCTCCTATGATGTCTCCCAGGTTATAAATATCTGCCCTGTTTGCAAGCATATCTGGTATACGGAATTTCTCTCCACTCTCTGTATACGGGTTACCCGCCATTATCACACAGAATTTCTTGCTACGTAGGTCATAGGTTTTTGACTTCCCGTTGTACACACCTTCTATCTTACGTGTACCGTCAGATAAGGAGATGAATTTTTGTAAAAACTCAGGATTACAGTGCTGTATATCGTCTAGGTATAGCATCACATTGTTACCCATCTCAAAAGCGACGTTGAGTTTTTTGAGCTCTTCACGTGCAGCGCTATTTGTAGCACTTTCTGGATCTACAGACGTAACTTCGTGACCTATCGCTGGGCCGTTAATTTTTACAAAAACAAGACCTAGACGGTTTGCGATATATTCCATCAGGGTGGTTTTTCCGTATCCTGGTGGAGAGATGAGCAGCAACATACCCATACGGTCAGTACGTTTATTATCCCCCACGGTTCCTAATTGCTTTGCGAGGTTATCACCAAACAATGGGAAATACACTTGGTCAATCAGCTTGTTACGCACAAAGGATGTAAGGACTCTTGGTTTAAATTCGTCCAGTTTTAAAGCTTCTTTTAACTCTTCAGTAACCGTGTGTTTTGCTTTTTTAAATGTTTCAAATGCAGGTACTTGCTCTGTTACAAATAAGTTGAGCCTTGCCGTAAAGTCGTGGTAGTTAAAGTTAAAAACACCTTCGGTTATCGTGTTGTGATCACCGCTTAAGCCAGTGATTTTCTCATTTGGAGAAGCGGCTTTTGTTTTTAAAACCGACTCATCTTCAAATAGTAGTAAACACACCACTTCATCTACGTAGCGCACATCGGTAAGACTTTCTTGGGTGCGTACAAATGCCGTCACCCACTGTTTTACGAGCTGCACTTTCCCTTTTAAGCTAGGGAGCGACTCATAACTCTTTTTAAACTTAAGGTCTGCCTGTTGTTGTTTTAATGCTTTCGCGAAAGCGTCTTTTAAACGCACCGCAACACTACTACGCACAAACTCTGTGTCACCTTGAAGCTCATCAAAGATATAGGTCGCAATGGTCTGACTTAACTCTGGTGAGAAAAGGGATTCCGCTTTCGCGAAAGCGTGTATCTCCTCACTTAAAGTCTCAACGATAAATTGGTACTCCTTTGCATCTGGAAAAAACTGCAACACCTCTCCCGAAGCCTTTATAGACTGGTTGAGCGTTTTTTGAGTACTTGGGTCAATGCTGTTCCAGAAATACTGAGCGTATGCTCTAATTTCTGGGGCGTAGGTGAGTAGTCCTAGCTCGTTGTGTTTGTGTACGAGTACCTTTAAAATTTTAGTCGCGTCTACATCGTGTACCCCTTTTACATAGCCCTCTGCATAATCATTGCGGCTTTCTTCTTGCACTATCCCAAGTAGCGTGTCATCACCAGCTTCTAGTAGCGTAGGTTTGTCTAGTTTATTAAATAATTTATAAGCTAGGTAGGCACTGCGGTACACCTCGCTAGTTTCTGATACAAATTCTTGATCCCAGATGTGACGAGAGGCGAGAAGTGTTTCATTTGAGAGTTCTTGGTAAAAATCGGTACCTGTGAGGTGATAGTTAAGTGCGCCATCTTTAAGCACAATAGTGAGGTCAAGCGGTTGCTTGTTTACACCAAATTTGTGCTTGCCAAGTCGTATCACCGTATCTCCATCTTCATAGAGATCTAGTTTGTCCTTGAGCTTGCGCAGCGCATCTTCACGAGCTGTTTTAAGTCCAGTCTCAATCTCTTCTGCCTTACCGGTATCTTCTTGCTCCTTAAGTTGCTGTATGATATCGCGTACCTTATTAATCATAAGGTCTGCGGCAAAATATCCGTTTATTTCAGAGGCTGTTTTAAAGCTTTCGGCTTTTTTACGTACACCTTTCAAGATACGTTCTGAGGCATTTTTTAATGCCATTGCCTTTTTGTTGCGCTTTTCTATCAGTGCATTTTTACGTGCTTCAAAAGCTCCGTATACTTCCTCACGTTTTTCAATAATAAGTGTGATAAACTCATCCCAGTCTGCAAACTTTCCTTCTAGCTCTTCTAGCTGGATAGAGATTTTAGTCTGGAACTCATCACACTTTTCTGGCGTGGTGGCAATATCTAGGTAGTTTATGATACTTTGATCAATAAGCTTCAATTGCGCAGCAAAGTCGGCTTGTGCCTCTGCACTTCCTAGTGATTTTTTCTTATTCTTAATCCCAGCCTTTAACTGATTGATAGTTGCAAAAATGAGCGAGATATCATCAATTATCTTAGTAGAGTGGGAGGTGTCTTCTATATCAAGATTTGAAACGATGTCGATAAGTAATTCAAGATCTGTTGCAATCTGGTTAACTTCTTCTTCGAGTTTTTTGGCTTCAATTACTTTCTTGATGCCATCCATCGCCTGTTTCTTTTCGGCTACGGCATCGTGATACGGTTTTAACGCTTTGTCATCTAGTAAGAACTGTACACACTTCTCAGAAATTTTTTGTGTTTGCACAGCAATTTCTTCCTCTAGCGTTTTCACAAAAGTGGGATCTACATAGCGTATGTCATTAAGCGAGATGGTCTCTCCACGTAATGATCGCAACTGCGTGAGCAGCGCCACAAAATCATTAATAGACTTAAAAGAGGTGCTTTTTATTTTGCCAAAAACCTCAGAGGCTTTGGTCTCAACTTCTTTAGTTTGTTTGGCAGCGTTACGCTTGAGCTGTACTACTTTTTGAAACTCATCTATAGCAGCATTTGCAGCACCATTTATTTCTGCAAGTGGTACGTTGAGTTGCTTGGTTTCGGCTTCTGGAAGCCAGTAATAAGCATCAAGTATATCTTTTGAGAACTTAGCAATATCGCTATACAGTCCGTCGTAATTATCTTCTTTGTTGAGCAGTGTGATGAGGCTATTAACCTCTGCCATTGCTTTTACAATATCCTTATTTCCTATTTTATAAAGCAGGGTGTCTTCGTGCTGAGAAGGCATATAGTCACCCTTTAAAAATGGGGTTTGCCAGATCTGTATTACGTGATGCTTGGTTTGCTCATTTTCGGTTCTAAAATAGCATAGCTGCCCATCTTGCAATACGGTAAAACCATTACAGATAATAGGAGTTTTTATCTCTTGAGTAATCACATTATATGACATCAAGTTGTACAGCGCCTCTTCTGGCGAGTAAAAGACATATAAAAAGTCCTCCCCGTTAGGCGAACTCACCTTCTGCTGAAATTTTACGTTTGGGATGGCATTATCGAAAATGTTGTATTCTCCTGTTTGAAGATAGTAGCCTGTTGGGAAAATGATACCTTGATCATCTGGAAGTAAGACACAGGTGTCTTTAACACTCTGTATTTTTTGAACTTCCTTTAGTTTGTTGTTAAATACAAAATAGCGAGGTTCTTCTTGAAAGGGTTTAATCTCCAGCGCAAGTAGGTTACCCAGATCTGCATAGCGATACTGACCATCATCTAGTGTCTGGTCTATAAGCTCTACCGGCTCATCTAGTATTCCTTTACCTTGGTCTGTATTATCTTCTATTTTTATGGTAAGATCACCACCTATAGTCTCTACAAACACCTTGTCTAAAATAGACACGTGAGCGTGCTCACCATAACGGTGCATATCACGCGTAGCCTCTTGCCACTTAAAATCGTGTTGCTGTGGGAAGCGATACTCGTGCTCACTACGGTTATCTACATACTGTAACGTATCTTCTTTTATGAGCCACTTAAATGTTTTAATATCTGTAACACTATCACTAAGCTGAAAAACCATATACAGGTAGTTACCTATAATCGCAAACTTTGAAAAAATGGTATTACGGTAATACTTGTACAGATTTGCAAAGTCTAGTAGAAAAGTGTCGTCTTGTAAAAGTGAAAGATTACGAGGTTCAAAACGATTGTCTTTAAACTCGTAGGCACTAAAAACATCTCCTAAGTGTATGTCTGTGCGTAATCCAAAATGCACATTGTAGCCAAATAAACACAAGTTTTTAAGCGATACAATATCACGAGCAATACAGTTATTTTCTGTATTGATACGGTCATTTGCAATGAGCTTTGTTTCTAGTGAACCAAAAACATTTTTACGCTCCTCGTTAAGTTCTTGTAACCGCTTTTGTAAGTCGGTTTTTTGTTTTTGCAGTCTACCTTGTATAATCTCATAGGTGCCGCCGTCAAGAGTTTGCGTTGCTTTAGGTTGTATATCTGGAGTTTCGTTTGCCATAAATATTGGAAACTAATCGTTGGTTTGTTGATTGATTCTTGTGATGAAAGTTGTGAGATGTAGTAGTAATTACGCTTTCGCGAAAGCATAAAAACAACCAGCAGCTTGCCATCTCACTGGGTGCAAGCTGCCGTTGTTTACTGAGTTTTATTTCAGTTTCTTATCAGATAATCCTAATCCCTTTGCAAGGTTAAATAGGTTACTGAATAAGGTTTGCTCATCGCTGTCTGAAGATTTAGATTTTAAATCCATCAGTAAGTTAGCAATGGTCACATTTTTAAGATCCTCAGAAGAGATGCCGTACTTATCTGCAAATTCTTTTACTTTTTCAAGCAAGTTTCCTTTTACATCATCACTACCTAAAATGGCATCTTTTACCTCTGTCACCGTTTCTGAGTGGTGTACGAGTCTGTCATAACCTTTGGCCTTTGTAATTTGCCCTATAATCTGGTCAAAGAACATAGTCTCACCACCTACAATATCAATATTTGCAGCTTTAAGAGCATCGCCTATAACCTGTGCTTGCGCATCTGCAATATCTTTCTGGATATTAATCTCTGCAAGATCTACTTGAAGTTCTTTATCAAGACGTAGTTTAAACTCTTCGTGTTCTTTACCTACACCGTCAAGTTTCTTCATAGCATTTGCTTTCTCTTCGATACCTGCGGCATCTGCAAGGGCTTTCTCTTTAATTACATCTGCCTCTGCAAGACCATCCTTACGTTTTGCCTCAGCTTTTGCTTCAATTCCGGCAGCTTCTGCAAGTGCCTTTTTCTCGATAACGGTTGCCTCAACAATACCTTGACGCTCGTTTGCATCTGCCTTAGCGTGCATTACTTGTGCCTCAGACATACCCACGGTTGCTTCTTCCTTAGCTTGTGCTTCGGCAAGAATTTTACGTGCATCTGCCTCTTTCTCACTTGCTTCTTTATGCGCTAGTGCTTCGATATTAATTTCTTCGGCTTTTTGTTTTGCTGCTTCTTTTGATGCTTCGGCTGCTTTTATGGTCTTAATAAGATCTTCTTGAGCTGCTGCCTCTGCATTTGTGATTGCTACTTGCTTAGAACGGTCTGCAGTTTTAAAAGCCTCAATATCTTTCATATTTTCTTGCTCCTCTACCACACCTTTCTCTAGCATCACGCGGTCGCGTATCACATCTTGAATGTTCTTTTTCTCAACTTCAACAACTTTCTCTTTTTCGATTTGAGCCAGTGTTACTACGCGCTCTCTCTCGGTAAGTTCTAGCATACGGTCTTTCTCCACACGCTCTGTCTCCACCTTGTCTGTACGTTGCTTGTTTTTCTCAGCTACGATGATCTGGCGTTGCATATTTTCTTCGGCTACTTTTACTTTTTCTTCGGTAGCAATGCGAGCTGTTTCAGACTTGAGACGCTCTTCTTCGGCAACTTTAAGAATCTCTGCCTCTTCACGAGATTTTATGTTTGAGATCTCACGTTTTTGCTGTTCTTCTTTTTCGGCGAGTTGCTTATCTAGTTCTAGTATCGCCTCGCGAGCCTCTACATCTTGCTTGCGTATTACTTTCTCCTCATCACGTTTAATAAGGTTTGCCTTGATGTTTTGTGCAGCTGTAAGATCTGTGATTTTCTTAATACCTTCTGCATCAAGTATGTTATCTGCCTTAAGATGTGTAACTGCAGTTTGCTCTAGGTAATCTATCGCACAATCTTCAAGAGTATACCCATTAAGATCTGTACCTATAATGTCTACAATCTCATCGCGAAACTCACGACGAGCCTCATAAAGCTGTATAAAGTCAAACTTTTTACCCACGGTTTTAAGCGCTTCAGAAAATTTTGCTTCAAAAAGCTCTTCTAGCGTTTCTTGACGTGATGCACGTTGCACACCTATGGTTTGAGCTACTTTCTTAATGTACTCAACTTCATTATTTACACGTACAAAGAAGGCTACCTTGATATCTGCACGCATATTGTCTTTACAAATAAGACCCTCTGATGCAAGACGCTCAATCTGGATTTTCTTTACAGAAATATCCATTACTTCTACACGGTGAAAGACCGGAACCACGTAGAGCCCTTTATCTGTAGCTACTTTTGTTCCGCCAAAACCTGTACGAACCAAGGCTTGACCTTGATGTACCTTTTTGTAGAACATCGCGATGATGAGGAAGTAAATAACAATGAGTGCCACAATACCCACAACAAGGGCGATGGCGATAGATGGTAGGTTTTCCATAAAATTGATGATTTTTGTTTTTGGTTGATTATGAATGTGCGTTTACACGCTTAATTAATATTTGCTGACTAAAAAGTAATTTTTATCTGGTGACTGTTTTATGATGAGTACGCTTTCGCGAAAGCGTATTTCTGACCCATCTAGTGATTTTACATAAATACTCATAGGGTTACCATCTGCTAGTACCTCTGCATTACCCATCTTATCTCCAGAAATGGTAGATAGCAACACTGCGTCACGACCTAAAAAGTCTGTAGCCTTATCACCATCTTTATTTAAGTTTTTAAAAAACGACTTAAATGGAGTGGTAAATATCTTAGTAAGGAACAAAGCAGGGATCATACAGCTTAACATAAGTATGTAACCAAAACTAGTTGCATAGCTACCGGTAATACTTGTGGTTACTAGGGTGCAAAGCCACCATAAAAATACCCATACCGTAAAGGTGAACATAAATGGAAGACCTACAAAGTTGAAGTAAATTAAAAATACTTGCCACCACTTAAGCGGTTTACGTCTTTTATTTACAACGTGTGACCTGTCTACCTCTGCACTTGAGACATCTTCAAAATCCATACTACCAGAGTCTACGGTGTTGATGTCAAAATCTGCATCTACATCTACATCGAGATCTATGTCGATGTCCATATCGTAGTCAAAATCAATACCGCTCACCGAGGTAAGTATCCAGTAAATGATCAAGAGTATCAATAAGACGCTCAAGATGATATTAACTTCTGAAAATATGAGATTTATAAAGTTGTCCAATGGTTGATGGTTTTAAGGTTTGTGATGGCTAGGCGTTGTCTTTACCTAGCCCTAATTGTTCTTTAAGTTTTGCTAGCTCGTCATCTACTTTCTCCTCGCTAGTATCTGCAGCGGCGTTTATCTCATCATCTATACTTTTATTAGTATCTGCGATGTCTCCATAAGCCTCTGCAAGTGCTTCTTCTTGCGCTACTTTTTCTTTCATACGTTCTAGCATACTCACGGTACCAGTGTTATCTAGGGCCGCCATTTGCTTGTTTACATTCTTAGTAGCATCGCTCACTTTTACACGTGCCTTGAGTGTTTTAAGCTCGTTCTCCCAGTTGCTTATATTGTCTTTAATAGTCTGGATAGTACCTTGTAGTTGAGCTACATTACCTTCAAATTTTGAGGTATCCTCACCAGCGCGTGTAGCGTGTGACTGTGCTTCTTCTTTTTTAGCCAGGGCTTCTTTGGCTAGTCTGTCTGCATCTGTCGCATCCATAGATCCTGCGTGTGCCTTTTTAAGAATAGCGATGGCTTTGCTCTCGTAGTCTTTTGCTTTTGCATCGTGCTCGTCACGCTCGTTTTTTGCGCGTATGGCCATTGCTTTTACTTGTGCCATTGCTTCTACACTTTTGGCAAGATCTTCTTTCATATCTCGTATGCCTTGCTCTGTCATCTTGATAGGATCTTCCATATTATCTATAGATGCATTTGCCTCTGCTTGTCCTATTTTAAAAAGTCGTTTAAATATGTTCATAATGTCGTTTTTTAATATTTTGAAAATTCTATAATCTGTTCTGAGTACTCACTCATAAGTAAACTCAGGGAGTTCAAGCTACCCTCTAGCTCGTTGAGGTCAAGATTTTCTATCTGTAGGGTATCTCTAAAGATGACCTTTTTACCAGTATCATCTAGTACAAAAGCGCCGTGTATGATATCTCGGTTTTTTTGCAGCAGACTTTTAAAAATCTTTTCTGACTGGTTATTGATGGTAAAAATAAATTGCTCGATAATTAGAATAGGAGGAGCAATGCCCAGAATCAGGTTTTTGATACCTGAGTTTTCCTTTTGTACAACCATAATACCATCTGCCGTATTTTCTGTAGTGATATTAAAGTTGAGTTCTAATAAAAAATCTCGAGTAATTGTAAAGTGGTTCTTCATAAAGAGTGTCAATGTTGTGTTCCAATACATTGGAAGGTTAATAATACGAAAACTTGTCTCTGTAAATACCCAATTGTTTATAAGTGGCTCAGGATGTAAATAATTAAAGTGGTCATAATGTTTGATTTTTGATTGATGAATGTTTGATGATGCTATTACGCTTTCGCGAAAAAGCTAAATAAATTAGCATAAGTGAATTCTTTTTGCTAAAATTGTTAGGTAAATATACAAACAATTTTGTCATTTGCAAATAAAATTAGCAAAATATGTCACTCTTTGGTAAAAACATTCGAAAAATAAGAACCGTAAAGACGCTTAGTCAGCAGTCGTTTGCAGAGCTATTCGACCTGAAAAGAGGGACGTTAGGGGCTTATGAGGAGGGTAGGAGTGAACCTAAAATAGATACGGTTATTAAAATTGCTAATTATTTTAGCATTCCTATAGATGACTTGCTCACAAAAGAGCTTACCGTAAATAGTTTGCTCAAATTTAAAGCAGACCTTACTACAGATCACGAGCAGATTACAAAAGAAACCTTTGCTACCATACCTTGTATCACCCCAAAAAACACAAATGACTATCTACTATATAATGACAGGGAAGCTTTTGTAGCAGATATGCCTATCTTACAACTACCCGTAAATCCAGAAAAAGATTTCAGAGCCTTTACTGTAGATAACTTGGAGATGAGTAGTAATGACAAAGGACTCTTCCCAAAGGATATTGTAATAGGTGAGCACATCCCAAAAAACGTTTATAAAAAGCTCAATAATGGACATCTCATTCTAGCCGTTTTTAATGATAGACTAGTATTAAGACGTTGCTACCTCTCTGGTAACACTATCACCCTTAGAGCAGATCATAAAAATATAGACGACTTAGAGTTTCCTATGAAAGAAATTAAAGAACTCTGGCGCATACGCTACGTCTTCTATCACAGAGTGCCAGAACTGGCAGATGGACTAGAAGAAAAGATGGCAATGCTAGAAGCCCAGTTTATGAAAATAAAGGCTGGATTGTAACTCTTGACTATTATACACATAAAAAAATGCTCGATAGTATCGAGCATTTTTTGTGTTGATTGATTGATGTTATTTGTTGTAATTATTCCTTACTTCTTATAACCCCACCAGAGTAGCTCTTTTTAGGCTTATCCACATTTCTTGGACTACCGTAGTAATTTATAATTCCTCCAGAAGAGGCCTCTGCCTTAAGATCTTGAGAAGCATAAACGTCCATCACACCTCCAGATGAAGCATCTGCCTTTGCACTCACAGATTTGAGTTGGCTTATTCTCGCTACACCACCACTAGAAACCGAAGCATCTAGTCGCTCTGCACTACCAGAGATACGTGCCACGCCACCGCTACTTACATCTGTCTCTACATTTTTTGCAGAAACTTGTACGCGCATTGTCCCTCCAGAAGATGCGTCAAATTCAATATCATCTCCAGTAAGTGTTTCCTTTGTAGTGAGACTTGCACCACTATTTACGCTCACATCAGTAAGATTTTCTGAGTAGGTTACAAACACCTTTTTTGAGGTAGCACTTTTGATATTGTCTTCGCAGTATATTTTAAGCTTCCCGTCTTTTACATAAATTTCGGCAGCGTCTACGAGGTTTTGGTCTGCTTCAAGTATTACGGCGTTTGTGCTTCCTTTTTCTAAAAATACTTCCCAGCCATTTCCAGCGACTACTTCGTCAAAGTCTTCTGTGATGTTCAGATCTTCTGTAACTACATTTCCGTTTCCGCTTATTTGCCCTAGATTAATGTCAAACTGACAAGAGGTGACGAGTAAAGCAGTAAGGATTCCTAAAATTGTTTTGATGAGCGTTGTCATAATGATTGGTTTTTTGGTGATTGGTTCGTTTTTGTTTGATTGATTGTTTTTGATTGATGATGTAAAGATGTAGATAAGTCCGCTTTCGCGAAAGCGTAACCTACCCAACTGTAATAATTTATGACTGAGTTGTATAGATTGCTAGTGCAAGCTTATCACTCGTGTGATTTTCCAGCCTTTTGGGGTGTCTTTTAATATGGTAATAAACTTAGATGGTTCTGAGTGGCTGTCTTCTACTAGGTTGTGAAAACTATGTTTTCCTAATGATACAGCGCCAAAACCTGCTATCTCGTGCACCTCGAAGGTGCCCGGAGTAAGTGTTCTCTGTACTTTATTACAAATATTCTCCTTGAGAGCCTTCATATACTCTGTTTTGCTAGTAGAAAGTCCACCCTTGTCGTGATAAAACTCAAGATCTTCTGAGATGAGAGCTTCGTGAGTTGCGAGGTCACAATTATTATACGAGCCAAAAAGAGCAGTATCTATAGCAAGAATTTCTTTATAAAGTTTGCTATCCTCAGACACCTGCGCCACTCCGATCAAGGGGAGTAGCAACAGGATCCAAAGAAGATTGGTTGGGTTTTTCATAGTAGGTTAGTTATTTCGTAGCGCGTCTGTGTCAGGAGCTTCTGGTGGCGTAGGAGCTTGTGGTGCTTCTGGCTCACGATCCCATTCTGGAGCATTTTCTCCTTCTTCATAACTGCGTTCTTCCCAAGAATCATTACCAGATTGCTCCCAAGAGTTATCATCATCATTATAATCATAACTGCGATCTTCTGGACAGCCGTCACAAAGAAGCTTGCCATTACCTACGGTAAGGTATTGCTCTTCTGTTCCATTATCTAGTATGTCACGGTACCTGCTATCATTGCGGTGGTATGAGTATGTATTTTCATCTGCAATGAGGGTAGTTCCTTCTGGAAGGTATACAATCACTTGTACCTCGCGATCATTCCAGTGGCCATATGATTTTTGAGTAGGTGAGGTAAGAAAGCCATCTAGTGATAAAACACCGTCTTCTAGTTTAAAATCATACTGTATAGATGAGGCTAGATCACGTGCTTCTTCATACGTGAAGTTATCTGCCCGTTTTTCTATCTGGATGTAGCCATTACTATCTTTAGTACTTCTCACAATAAGACGTACGTCACGCTCTATAGTCACATTTTCTGTATCACTCTTAATTGTTCTCATAAATCCAGTAGATCGCCCAAAAGGAATCTCATAACGATCACTCTCTCGCATCTGTATGCGCAGCGTGTCACTTGCCGTTATAGCAAGCTCTGTGCGCTCTACTACTTTACCAGTTTCTGTGTTAGAATACTTAATAGCTTCTTTTACAGAAAATACACCTATTACTATCGCAGATACGAGCCATAGACCAAAGAGGCTAAGCTTTGCACTCACCGGCATAGATTTTAAGTTAGAAGAAACAATCTTAAGTCCTAAATAAAACAGGAAGAAGAAAGGTATCCCAACTGCAAATAACGTGAGAAGAAGTACAAGCCAGATAGGCAATCCTGTCTCATTATTTACCCACGGTAAATCGGCTAGATTAGGGGTGAAAATATCTACTACACCACCTGTTAAAAAGGTGATAAGTAAAGAGATAACTACGGTAGCTCCCGTTATAATAAGGAGTACCCCTATAATCTTTGCAAGGACTTTAAAGAAAAACATAATAATCTTACCAATGGTCCCGAAAAAACCTTGAGCTCCTGTTTTTACTTTATTACCATACTTATCATAATCTACACTCTTTACGGTATCAGCCACATTTTCAAATCCTTCTTTTACTTTTTCTGTGATATTGTCAATGTTAACTGCCTTTCCCCGCATTGCGAGTTTATCTGCCGTGGTTTGTGCTTCTGGTACAAAAACCCATAGGGCAAGATAGATAAGTGCAGTACCTCCTAGTGTAAACCAAGTAAGCGCTATAAGTAATACCCAGCCTATACGAACCCATAAAGGATCTATACCCAGATAGTGTCCCATACCGCTAGATACACCGCCTATGTAAGCATTATCTGTATCTCTGTAAAAACGGCGTTGTGCGATACGTGGTGCTTGTTTTGACTTTTTTGAGGAGTTGCTGCTAGCTGCAGGCTCATCTTCAAAAATATCGTCATCTACCATATAGTCTTCTGGTTGTCCCATTACAGCAATCACTTCGTCTAGCTCTTGTGAGCCTATTACCTGGCGCTCGTCTTTAATGCGCTCAGAAAATAGCTCAGAGATACGAGCTTCTATATCTGCTATAATTTCATCTTCACCTTGCATACCTTCAAAAGAACGTTTGATGGCAGCGAGATATCTCTGTAATTTACCGTAAGCATCCTCATCTATATGAAAAAATACTCCTGCTAAATTTATATTAACTGTCTTGTTCATTTTTTTGTGGTTTTAGTGGATGTAACTACGGCTACTGCTGTCTGTAACTCATCCCAAGTGGTTGAGAGTTCTTTTAAAAATATCTTACCCGTTTCGGTAAGTCCATAATATTTACGTGGTGGACCACTGGTAGATTCTTCCCAGCGATAGTTGAGTAAACCAGCGTTTTTAAGTCTAGTGAGAAGCGGGTAAATTGTACCCTCTACCACCAGCAACTTGGCGTCTTTAAGCGTGCCTAAGATCTCTGCTACATATGCATCTTCGTCTTTTAATACAGAGAGGATACAGTATTCTAGCACGCCTTTTCGCATTTGCGCTTTGGTGTTTTCAATCTTCATAGATTTCCATTTTTAAATACATTAAACTGTTCGTTTTGGTCCTGATTTGGGTCAGGTGATTGATTAATTGTTGTTACGCTTTCGCGAAAGCGTACATAGTCATACCACTACATTACATAGTAGGTTGCTCTTGAGTTGATGAGTCCTCTTGAGTATCTGGGGTTTCTGCTACGGCAGAAGCTTTAATAAAATTTATAAGAAGCGGAAACTTGTAAATGCCTCCTTGTGATGCCTGCACTGCTGCCGAAATTACTGTGATAACCTCTATAAGAAATAATCCTATAGCCAGTACACCTACCACAATGGCAGTGATGAGAAAACCACCTAGATCTGCAAAGTCACTAGGGTCATTTATGTATCCATTGTTAAGTAAACTAGCACTTCCCTCACCAGCACTTACTATAAAATAAATAAAGAACGGAATGCTTATTACCGCCAGCGCAATAAAATATAAAAGTATACTGAGCTGAAAGTTTATGGCATCTCTACCGTGCTTGTCTATAAATAAAGAGTTGCGCTTTTGAGCGCTCCATAAAATGAGCGGAGCAATAAAATTTCCAAAAGGGAAAAGGTATTTACAGAAGGTAGAAAGGTGTATTAGGGTTCCTACATTTTTGTGATGTGTGGGTATGCTAGTTTCCATAGTATATTAATGTCTTATGCAAATATATGTCTAAAAAAAGGTACTTTGTTACGCATAGTACTAAATATTAACATTTATTTAAGATATTAATATGCACGCATAGTATTAATAAATATTGTTACTTTTGTCTAAAAGCAATAGATATGTCCTTTCCTACACCTAGTAAATTCAATACGTTCACAATGTTTAAGCTACCCTCTGCGTGGCTTACGGGAGTGCGTGTTAAGTCACTATCACCAGAGTCTTGTACCACAACAGTAAAACATCGCTGGATTAATCAAAATCCTTTTAATAGTATGTTTTGGGCAGTACAGGGTATGGCGGCAGAGCTTGCTACGGGAGCACTTGTTATCGCACACATACAAAAGAGCGGAAAAAAAATATCGATGCTTGTGGCAAATAATAATGCCACTTTTACAAAAAAAGCAACGGGCAGAATACACTTTGTGTGTGATAATGGCCCTCAGATTAAAGAGGCTATAGATAAAGCGGTTGCTACTGGTGAGGGTCAAACCTGCTGGATGAAAGCTGTAGGAACAAACAAAGACGGTGTTCAGGTTTCTGAGTTTAACTTTGAGTGGACTATTCTTGTAAAAAAGAAGAAGTAAGACACAGTTGTACTAGTGTGTATTCTTTATAACTAGATACATTTCTTTATCTAAGAGTCTTTACATTTGCGATATAAGTCGATGCTCATTTTTGCAATCGATTTTTTACAACAGACTAACAGTACTTAGAGATGAACTATATCCTTTTTGACGGTAACGTACGCAATCAACTTTTACCTTTTACTTATACAAAACCCGTAGCAGACTTACGCATAGGGATACTTACCATACGTGAGAAATGGGAGTTTGTACTAGGTTCAACAACCTCTACCGTTACAGAAGAGTATCTCTCAGAAAGATGGCCTATGGTAGAGCTGGAGGTAAATGTGATGATTAATGCATCATATCTCCCTTCTCCTAATCTAGCCCAGATTATTAAAGGCCTAGAACCACAACAAGCCATTTTTGATGGAGAAGAGATCATTGCCTTTTATGTAAAGGAGGGTGAAGAAGTAGATTTTGACACCTATGACTGTATACAATACACTGCTCCAGATATTCTTACGGTAGCCCATACTTGGGATATTTTTGCCAAAAACGGTGAAGCAATCACCAGAGATTTTGAGATGCTTACCGAAGATAGAGAGTCTCAAGACATTCCAGAGCACGTAATAGCAATAAATAAAGATCAAATATTTATAGAGGAAGGAGCAACAGTTCACTACTCACATCTTAATGCGACAGATGGCCCTATTTATATAGGTAAAGATGCCCAGATTATGGAAGGTGCACTCGTAAGAGGACCTTTTGCAGTATGTGATCACGGAGCTGTAAAAATGGGCGCCAAAATTTATAGCGGCACAACCTTAGGTCCTCACTGTAAAGTAGGAGGAGAGGTAAATAACGCCGTGCTTATGGGATATTCAAGTAAAGGTCACGATGGCTTTTTAGGCAATAGTGTGCTAGGAGAATGGTGTAACATAGGTGCAGATTCAAACAACTCAAACCTTAAAAATAATTATGCTCCCGTAAAGTTATGGGATTATGAGACAGGTCGCTTTGCAAATACAGGTCTACAGTTTTGTGGTCTTATGATGGGTGACCACTCTAAGTGTGGAATTAATACAATGTTTAATACCGGTACCGTAGTGGGCGTGGCTTCTAATATTTTTGGGAGTGGCTTCCCACGTAATTTTGTTCCTTCATTTTCTTGGGGAGGTGCTAGTGGCTTTGTAACCCACAAAACAAATAAGGCCTACGAGACGGCAAAAATAGCAATGGCACGTCGTGATATAGAACTTACTGAACAAGACATCGCTATACTTGATCACGTTTTTGAAGAGACAAAGCAGTACCGTAGAGACTAGACTTATAAAGTAAGGTAATGAAGGACGAACAATCTAGAATAAAAATTGCGCTAGCTTCTATTTTACTTTTCTTACTTTTTATAGGGCTCGTAAAGGTGTTCAACGATGGGGTCATTGGCCTTAACTCAAACTTACTATTTGATAACTCTTTCTTAGTGGGTGTAATTCATATCTTGTTAGGTATTCTCTCTGGTGTGGCATTTGTAATGGTATATAAAAGATATTATAGGGGTACAACACCATCACTTACCACCATTTTTGTCTTATTAATTTTAGTGCTCTTTGTTTCTGGTTTGGGTATAATATCTGGGATATCCTCAGTTTCTGGTTTAAGTAATGGAGCATCACAAGCGTATATAAAGGTTTTTACAGTACAACAGTATTGTGCAACAATCTCAACACAAGTAGTTGCTCCGCTTACAGTATTTGTATTTGCATTGCTAAAACTCTTAAAGAAAAAGGTTTAAAATTTTAATACTTATGAGGATTAAATCCATTTGTAAAAATGAGATCCCAGGGTATTACAGCTATCGCAAGTACAAATAGTATAAAGGCAATAATTGTCACCATTAGGACCTTACGTCTATAGCGTTTGTTATCTCTACGTATACGTTTACGTATTTCCATAAGTTGGTCAAAAGACGCTTTTTTAGGATCTACCCACTTTTCATTCGTACTTGAGACAAAAGATAGATCACCTCTCTTACGCTTTTGCTTAAGAAGGTTTCTGTTGTTTTTCATTACTTGATTTGCTGCAAGAGCTGCTCCACCGAATCCCATATCATTTTCATTTTGGTTACATAGATATGTTGAGGTATTTTATAAAATGTTACAGAGCTTGTGTGTTGTAATCCCTCTGTTGATGGGGTTTTAGCGTGATGTTTAGATAAATAAGGCTAGTAGAATTATAGTGCGAGGGTGGTTGGGTACGCTTTCGCGAAAGCGTAAAAAAAAGTATAATTATTTTCTAATTAAATAAACTTACTAGCAAAATACTTACCACGGCAAGTGCAATACCTATCCAGTTTTTGAGGAGAAGTTTTTCCTTAAAAAACAAGATTCCTATAAAGGTACTTACCATCACAATGGCAACATTGTTTATGGTAAAAAGTGTAGAGCTATCAAATCTTGGATCTCGCAAAGCCTGCACAAGCATATAGATAGAAAAATAGTTAGGTATACCCAGACAGACACCTGCCACAATATTTTTGAGCTTAAATGTAAATGTCTTAGTGATGATTTGATACCCTATAATTAAAAAGCCAATACAAGCAGCAGCGCCAAAGATAGTTGCGCTAAAAATGGGTACATCTCCATTACTTACATAAGCACCTTCTATAAATTTAAGACTAGTATCTATCGCGCCACTACCTAAGAACACAAGAATTGGGAAGATGAGGTTTTCTTTCTTTATAGCAATCCCATCTTTTGCTTTTACAGAGGCGAGATAAACGGCTATTAAAGCAAGTATAATCCCAATGCTTTTATAGAGCCCTAGCGACTCGTTGTAATAGAAAACGCCAAAAAGTATGGGAATACCCACACTCATCTTGGTCGCAACCGATACCACAGAGAGTCCACTCTTTTGTGTAGTGTATGCCATTAAGTTAAATACGATAATAAAGAGCACACCAAGCCCAGCAGATGCATAAAACCACTCCTGCTTTGGGACTTGTGCTAGTGTAGTACCGCCCTCATAAAACAAGATGCCACAAGTAAAGGCGACCACATAGTTTACGATAATAGCTTGTAGCGTATTTACTTCAAATTTTGAAAATAACTTGAAGATTACAAATATGAGACTGGAAGCCGCTATGCTTAGTAGTAAGTAAATCAAGAGTCGCTGCGTGTGTAAGTATCTAACCTGTCACCTTGTATGTGTTGAGTAGATTGTAGTGTAAATTGGCTTGTTTTCTTGGGAGCCTTTATACCTGCATTAAAGTTTGTAAGGCCTGTAAATACGCTAGCCTCATCCCATAAAGCCGCGTCTATAAAACGTTGTAGGGTAGCAGCGCCACCTTCTACAATAACGGATTGTATGTTATGCTCAAAAAGTTCTTTACAGATGCTTTTTGGGTCACTGTCTTTAAGCACTATTGTAGGAGCTTCATTATTAAATATGTGTAACTCCTCAGGGAGGTTGCCTTGTGTGTCAATCACGATTCTGGTCGGGTTGCTGCCGTGCCAGTCACGTGTGGTAAGTGTAGGGTTATCTTCTATAACGGTCTTGCCGCCCACTAAAATGCCCATCTCCTCGCTACGTAGTTTGTGCACTAGTTGTCTAGAGTGGGAATTTGTAATCCACACCGGTTCTTGCTTATCTCTGCTAGCAGGAGCTATAAAACCATTTGCGGTTTCGGCCCATTTTAAAATTATAAATGGTCGCTTCTCATTGTGATATGTAAAGAAACGTTTATTTACCTCTTGACATTCTTTTTCAAGAACACCTACGGTAACATCAACTCCAGCTTGTATAAGTTTTTTTATGCCAGCGCCGGCTACTTTGGCAAAAGGGTCTATGGTGCCTATCACTACGCGTTTAATTCCTGAATCTATAACGAGATCTGCACAAGGAGGGGTTTTTCCCCAGTGTGAGCAAGGTTCTAGAGATACGTATAAGGTAGATTTGGCAATGAGTTCTGGGGTATTCGCTTTCGCGAAAGCGATACAATTTACCTCTGCGTGAGGACCGCCATATGCACTTGTATAACCTTCTGCAATAATCGTGTTATTATGCACAAGTACGGCTCCTACCGAGGGGTTAGGTGTTGCTGCCGGAAGCCCATTTTTTGCAAGGGCAATACATCTTTTTATATAGGTGTTGTGTATCTTCACATCGCAAAAGTAAACGTTTAATTGTGATGAACAAACCAATCATTAGACCTATTCAAAAGGAAGATAATGCACAGGTAGCGGCCTTAGTGCGTAAGGTAATTTTAGATATGGGCGCTCCAAAGGAAGGAACTGCTTATGCAGATGCGGCGCTACATACTATGTATGAGCATTATGATAGGCCTAAAGCTGCATACTTTGTGGTAGAAGATAATGGTACGGTAATAGGCTGTGCGGGCATCGCACAACTTGATAATTATGATGGTAATGTGTGCGAGTTGCAAAAGATGTACTTCTTAGAAGAAGCACGAGGCAAGGGGCTAGGGTCGGCTATGATGAAGAAGTGCTTAGATACGGCTCGTGATTTTGGGTTTGAGCAATGCTATCTGGAGACGATGCCTTATATGGAGGCAGCACAAAAATTATACAAGCGCACCGGCTTTGACTATATAGATGGGCCTATGGGTAATACGGGTCACTTTTCGTGTCCCGTTCATATGCTTATAAAACTATGAGTATAGACGATTTTCGCGCAGATTTTAGGAAGCAACTGGCCGCACTTTATGAGCCAGAAGAGGTCGAGAACCTATGTTTCTTAACGCTTGAGCACGTATTAAAAATGAATAGGGTTGAGATCTCGCTTTCGCGAAAGCAAAACATACTCCCATCACAGCATAAAGAGCTTGAAGAAATAACAGCTAGACTGTCTAAGAGTGAGCCTATACAATATATCACAGGTAGCTCGTCATTTTACGGGCTTGACTTTCAGGTAAACCCTGCTACGTTAATACCTAGGCCAGAAACCGAAGAACTCGTCGCCTGGATTATAGATGATATGGCGCAAGGTCTATTAAAAGGGGAAGCCAAAGATACGCTACGTCTTTTAGACATAGGTACAGGTTCTGGCTGTATAGCCATTACACTTGCAAAAAATACCAATAAAGCGACAGTAGAAGCGGTAGATATCTCCCAGAATGCACTTGCCACAGCATATCAAAATGCTAAGGCAAATGGCGTGAAAGTAGACTTTTATAACCAGAACATCCTTGAGACGCAAGCCCTCGATGAGGTTTATAATGTTATCGTGAGCAACCCGCCGTATGTGCGTGAGCAAGAAAAGGCAATGATGAGAGAAAACGTGCTGAGCAATGAGCCAGATAGTGCACTATTTGTTTCAGATCAAGATCCTCTTATTTTTTATAGAAAGATAGGTGAGCTGGCCAGTAAGAGCTTAGCACCTGCGGGAGCACTATATTTTGAGATTAATGAATATCTGGGTAGAGAGACTGTAGCGTTATTAAAAGATATAGGCTTTACAGACGTTGTGCTTAGAAAAGATATGTTTGGTAAAGATAGAATGATAAGGGCGTGTATGGCTTAAACCTAAATGCGTCTAAATATCAAAACAATTGTTAGAAAAAAGAAATCGTATGAAGTTAGCATCTATTTGTGTGTACTGTGGTAGCAGTGCAGGAACTGATCCAGAGATTATAAATCAAGCGCGCTTGCTAGGAGCCACACTGGCAAAAAAGGATATGACACTCGTATACGGTGCTGCCAAAATAGGAGTTATGGGAGCTGTTGCTCAGGGCGCTCTTGATGCAAATGGTAAAGTGATTGGGGTGATTCCGGCATTTTTACAAATTAAAGAAGTGGTGCATACAGGCCTTACAGAGCTTATAGTAAATGAGACGATGCACGAGCGCAAGATGAAGCTCCAAGAACTGTCTGACGGTTTTATAACACTTCCTGGTGGTTTCGGAACGATGGAAGAGCTCTTTGAGGTGCTTACTTGGAGCCAGCTAGCGTTGCATAAAAAACCTGTGGGGATGCTCAATGTAAATGGCTTTTATGATGATCTTCT
Source organism: uncultured Dokdonia sp. (assembly GCF_947496725.1). Lineage (GTDB taxonomy): Bacteria > Bacteroidota > Bacteroidia > Flavobacteriales > Flavobacteriaceae > Dokdonia. Next base: position 634,413 of record NZ_CANMDS010000001.1, on the reverse strand, counting down.
AAGTGCGCTTAAAAATATGGTAGACAAAGGTTTTCTTAAACAAGAAAATTATGACATCCTTCTTGTAGACACTACCATTGATGGTCTTCTAGATCAGATGGAGAACTTTAAGCCTATGGCAATGCCTAAGTGGTTAAAAGCTTCGCTGTCTGATAATGAGTAGTTTGACTACGTTAGTTTACACGTAGTTTACTCTTAAGCGATGCAAAAGCGTTTTTTGTCTATTACTTGAGAGGTATCTCTATTTTGTTTAAGCTTTTGTCTAAAAATGTCTAGTTTGTAGTAATTAACTAAAACAATTATTTACAAATGAACATAAAGAAAAAATTTTTTGCAGAAGGTTTGGGCACATTTGCCTTGGTTTTGTTTGGTTGTGGAGCGGCCACTATTGCTAGTGTCTCACAATCTGGTCCCGAAGGAATAGGACTCTTAGGTATCTCGCTTGCTTTTGGATTTTCGGTAGTTGTGATGGCATATGCTATTGGTCCAATTTCTGGTTGTCATATTAATCCAGCTATTTCAATTGCAATGCTTGTTGCAGGTAAACTTAGCGCAAAAGATACCGTAGGTTATGTGATATCACAATGCATTGGAGCGATACTAGCTGCAGGCGTGTTATATCTATTAGCCTCTGGAAGTGCTGGTTTTACTATGCCAGAGTGGGGTCTAGGTAGTAATGGCTGGGGTGAAGGCTATCTGGGTAATTATAATATGACATCTGCTCTCATTGCAGAGTTTGTATTTACATTTTTGTTTTTACTCGTGATCTTTGGAACAACGGCAAAAAATGCATCTCCTCTTATGGCAGGTCTAGCAATTGGGATTTCTTTAGCATTAATACATATGGTTGCAATCCCTATTACAGGTACATCTGTAAATCCTGCAAGAAGTTTAGGTCCTGCGCTATTTGCTGGAGGTAAAGCGATGAGCCAGTTATGGTTGTTTATTGTTACACCTATTGCAGGAGGTATTTGTGCTGCATTAGTTAGAAATCTGTTTATAGAAGACTAACTTTTTATATAATAAATAGTGTAAAGGCTGTTGCAATCTTCATTGTAACAGCCTTTCTTTTTGGTTATTTTTACATATGACTATTGAAGAACAAATCTTACAGCTTCGTCAAGAGCTACGCGAGCACAACTATAACTACTACACGCTAGATACGCCCACTATTTCTGATTTTGAATTTGATAAAAAATTAGAACAACTTAAGGCACTAGAACTTGCAAATCCAGCATATGATGATCCTAACTCACCTACACATCGCGTAGGTGGTGCAGTGACTAAAAATTTTGAGACTATTGTACACGAGCATAGAATGTACTCCCTAGATAACTCCTACTCAAAGGAAGATCTTGAGGACTGGGAAGCCCGCGTTAAGAAAATGGTAGATGGTGAAGTGCATTATACCTGCGAGCTCAAGTATGATGGTGCTTCTATAAGTCTTACCTATGAAAATGGAGAGCTGCTCAGAGCTGTAACCCGTGGAGATGGATTACAGGGAGATGATGTAACTACTAATATTAAAACCATAAAGTCTGTTCCTTTAAAGTTAAAAGGAGATTATCCTCCTAAGTTTGACATACGTGGTGAGATTGTGCTTCCTTGGGACGGTTTTCACGCGATGAATGCAGAGCGCGAGGAACTAGGGTTTGAGCTATATCGTAACCCACGTAATACCGCAAGTGGTTCTCTAAAACTTCAAGATAGTGCAGAGGTTGCAAAGCGACCATTGCAGTGCTTACTTTATAATATCACCGGTAATAATCTAGAAATAACTACCCAGATGGAAAGTTTGCAAAAAGCTAGAGACTGGGGTTTTATGGTGCCAGATGCGGCAGTACTCGCAAAGAGTATTGATGAGGTGCTAGATTTTATTAATCACTGGGATAAGGCTCGTCACGATTTACCATATGAGACAGATGGTGTTGTAGTAAAAGTAAACGGACTCCAGCAGCAAGAGGAGTTGGGGTATACGGCAAAAGCTCCGCGATGGGCTATGGCTTATAAGTTTAAAGCAGAACAGGTATCTACCCGCTTACGCGAAATAACATACCAGGTAGGTCGTACTGGAGCCATCACACCAGTGGCAAACCTAGAGCCTGTAGAGCTTGCTGGTACAACCGTTAAAAGAGCCAGCCTCCATAATGCAGATCAGATAGAACGACTAGACATACGAGAAGGTGATGAGGTTTTTGTAGAAAAAGGAGGGGAAATCATCCCAAAAATCATAGCAGTAGATCTTACAAAACGCCCAGCAGATTCTGAGCCTACCGAATATATAACTCAGTGTCCAGAATGTGATACTTCGCTAGTGCGTAAAGAGGGAGAAGCACAGCATTACTGTCCTAACGATATGGGTTGCCCACCACAAATTATAGGTCGCATACAGCACTATATATCTAGAAAAGCAATGGATATAGATGGGCTAGGAGGTGAGACGGTAGCTTTACTTGTAAATGAGGGGCTTATATTAAATTATGCAGATCTATATGAGCTTACAGTAGCACAGTTGCTTCCGTTAGAAAGAATGGCTCAAAAAAGTGCCGAAAACTTAGTAAATGGTGTGCAGGCCTCTGTTAAGATTCCTTTTGAGAAGGTGTTGTTTGGTTTAGGTATACGATACGTAGGAGAGACTGTTGCAAAGAAACTTGCAAAGCATTACAAGTCTATTGATGCGATTATTTCGGCAACAGAGGAGGAGCTGGTTGCTGTAGATGAAATAGGAAGTAAGATTGCTGAGAGTGTAGTAGCATTTTTCGCGAAAGCGGAACATATAGCACTCATACAGCGTTTAAAATCTTACGGAGTACAACTAGAAATTTCTGCAGAGAAGCTTGCAAGCCAGTCAGATGTGCTTGCGGGTAAGACTTTTGTGGTCTCTGGTGTGTTTGAGATGCCACGTAATGATCTTAAAAAACTCATAGAAGATAACGGAGGGAAAGTCTCGAGTTCTATCTCATCTAAAACATCATACCTCGTTGCAGGCGAAAAAATGGGACCTAGCAAACTAGAAAAAGCTCAAAAACTAGGAATTACTATTATTTCTGAAATAGAATTCTTAGCTTTAACTAATGCTTAGAGAGAACTTTACCGGATATAGACTACATAGATCTATCAGTATTCTGTTAGGATTTATGATGATGCTTATACCTGTTTTCTTTGATCAAAACGCAATATTTTACTTGACTCCTTTAGGGTCATTATTCTTATTTATATACGTTTTTAAAGTAACAGGTAAGTTTAGTATTTCCTTTTTAATATTTTTAGTAGCAACGCTACTGTCGGAGTATTTGTTTTTAACAGATTATGAGAAAAATATAACACTCACGTGCCTAGTATCTATTATAGGGTATGCGGCACTCTTGTTTATTATGAAACCTGTATTAAAAAAACGAGTGACGGCCTTTTCAAAGCATAATCTCGTAGAGCTCATTGTGGGGTTTATAACACTTAGCTTTGTGCTGCTATACATTGTCTATCTAGTAATGCCGTTTATACCAGAAACGAGCCTCTTCTTGCTTACAGTGGTGGTTTTTGGAATTACAATGAGTGTTTGCTTTATAATACCTAATTACAATCTTCACCCAGATAATGTGGGTCTTATTATGATAGGAGGGAGTTATATAGCAGGTACGGTATTTGGCTTCATATACTACTTTCTTTATAATGAAATTCCTATGCTTATAATGGCCACATTTATGATGGTATTTATGAAAGTAACCTTAGCCACTTATATAACTAGGTTTAAACGAATAGAAAAAGAAAGTACATATCAGGAGTATATCTAGATTATATATCTAGCACTAAACTCGAACTCTCTAGATTATTTTTGTCATCTAGGTAGAAATCAACTCTTCCTAGATTAATACCTCCCCAACCTACCTGGTTTACGAGTACAAATTTTTCGTTTTTGTTTTGAACAATTGTAGGTTTCTTTAAAAATGTATGTGTGTGACCTCCTATAATGAGGTCTATACCTTCGGTCTTTCCTGCAAGTGCTATATCAGATATGGTGTCTCTATTGCGATACTCATAACCTAGATGAGAAAGACATATAACAAGGTCGCAGCGCTCCTTTTGTCTTAGAGTTTTAACGGTATCTGTGGCCATTTCTAAAGGGTCTAGATATTTTGTCTCCTTAAACATATTTTGATTTACAAGGCCACTAAGTTTTATCCCTAGGCCAAAAACACCAATACGTACCCCATCTTTTACAAAAACCTTATAAGGCTTTGTGAGGCCATCCATTATGGTGTTTGAGAAGTCATAATTTGCTGTGAGAAGTTCAAAAGATGCATTAGGCATTTGAGCAGCTAGCCCACCTATACCATTGTCAAAATCGTGATTACCTATGGTAGCGGCATCATATCCCATCATAGACATAAGTTTAAACTCAAGCTCACCTCCATAAAAATTAAAGTAAGGAGTACCCTGAAAGATATCACCTGCATCAAGAAGTAATGTGTTTGGGTTTTCTTTACGTACAGCCGTGATAACTCCCATTCTTCTAGCAGCACCACCTAGGTTTGCATATTTTGGATCGTTAGAAGGGAAAGGCTCTATGTGGCTATGCACATCATTAGTATGTAAAATGGTAATGTGTTTTTTTTGCTTTCGCGAAAGCGTATCTACACCCATACCCATTGTTAACCCTCCTAGTCCTACAAGACTTGTTGCTGCGGCGGTTTGCTTTATAAAAGTTCTACGTATCATTTGCTATCTCTTGTAAATCTGTTATCTCTTACGGGTGCGATGGTGTCATACTTTTTAAAATAATCGATGAGCACATTTCTTATTTTATAATCTAGCGGAAGCGTGCTTACCGGGTTTTCAAAAAAGGTCATATGGTCACCACCATTCTTAAGGTAGTCGCTAGTTGCGATAAAGTAAGTTTCGTTATCATCAATATCTTGACCTTGTACTTGTGTCCTTAGAAGATCACCTGTGGCCGAAAGTTGTACTTCCATACCTGCGATAGGGTGTGCACTTCCACCTTTTAAGTATTCAAAAAGAGATCTCATTTGCTTACCACTAAGCTCTACGACAACCACTTCGTTTTCAAAAGGCATTAACTCGTAAGCCGTTCTGGTGGTAATGTTTCCTTTATTAAGAGCAGAGCGTATACCTCCATAATTGAGTAACACTGCGTTAAAGGGATATCCGGTTCTTTTTTGAAATACAGGGTTTGCCATTTCATAAACAGCATCTGCCATCATATTGCCTACTGCTGTGTTGAGCTTGCCATCCTTTTTTGTGTATGAAGCGGGTGCAATGGCTAGCACACTATCCATTTCTGCCTGTATAGCTTCCTTGTATGGAAGTATGGCTTGAGTTATCTCTTCACTCGTTGGGCTATTTTGATTTACAGGGATAATTTCACCTTTTATGCGCTCTGGAGCATAGTGAGACTCTTCCTTACAAGAGATTGCTGTTGTATATATAACAATAGCATAGATGATAGTTAAAAGCGTAGTCCTCCTCATAATTTATGGCGTAGGTAGCAGTAAATTTTATCTACATTTGTTCAAAAGTAAAGTTACATGTTTTTAAACGGATTAAAAGCAAAATCCATTCTCAAGCAAATAGATAAGGTGCAACTTGCGCGCAATTATAAGGCGAGCAAGGGTGGCGTGGCGACGGTTGCAATTTTGCAAGAGATGGATAAGCCTTTTGACACAAAGCATCTTACAAAGTTGTGTAAAGCTATGGGGGTAAAACCTAAAGATGTAACAATACTTGAGTATGTAAAAACCTTGACAAAAGAGCAGCGTGAGCAACCACAGTTATTTTCAGACAAGCAAGTAGGGTGGAAAGGAGTTTTTAAAACAAAATCGCTCAAAGATTTTAGTGCAACCCCTTTTGATATTTTAATAAGCTACTACACGCCAGAAAATTTATCGCTTAAGGCAATGACAGCACTCTCTGTTGCAAAGTTTAAAGTAGGTATCAACCCAGAGATGGAAGCCTACAACGATCTTACGATACACGTAGCTACAGATCAAGAAGTTGTTTTTACAAAAGAATTAGAAAAGTATTTAAAAATTTTAAAAGTTATAAATTAATGCAGGAGTTAAGGGGTACAGGTGTTGCTCTCGTTACACCATTTAATGAAGATTTGTCTATAGACTATAATGGACTTACTAAGCTGGTAAAATATTGTATTTCTGGCGGTGTAAATTATCTAGTGGCGCTAGGTACCACAGCAGAGAGTGCTACGTTATCTAGTGAGGAGAAGCAGGCGGTAGTTGCTCATATTATTAAAGTAACAAACGGTCGCTTACCTGTCGTGCTAGGTGTGGGGGGTAATCATACTGCCGCAGTTGTAGCAGAACTTAAAAATGGTAAGTACGATGGTATAAGCGCTATACTATCGGTATCTCCGGCTTATAATAAACCTACTCAAGAAGGAATTTATCAGCACTTTGCGGCTGTAGCTACAGCTAGCTCTTTGCCGGTTGTCTTATATAATGTGCCAGGTAGAACATCTAGTAATATGTTACCAGAAACTACGGCGAGACTTGCCAGAGATTTTGATAATATCATAGCTATTAAAGAAGCTACCGGTGATATGTCACAGGTGCTTGAGTTAATACACAAAACCCCAGATGATTTTATGGTGATCTCTGGAGATGATACACTTTCTTTATCATTAGTTTCGGCTGGTGGTAGTGGTGTGATATCTGTAATAGGGCAAGGTATTCCAGAAGTTTTTACAGAGATTATAAATAATGGTTTAGATAACGCTTTCGCGAAAGCGTATAAAGAACACTTTAAAATATTAGAACTTATAGATCTTATTTTTGAAGAGGGTAACCCTGCTGGTATTAAATCATTGCTAGCGCATCAGGGTGTGTGCAAGCCCTTTGTGAGATTGCCACTAGTAAAAGCTACAGATGAATTGCATCAAAAGATAGGAGCGTTTTTAAACACTTTATAGAAGTTGTTAAACGTATGCTAACAAAATAAATACTAGGGTAAAAGCGTTTATTTTTGGGCTACATTAATTAAGTTATGTTATGTGATTGATTTTACGTAATTTTGCCTGCTGTTTTTAACACTTATGAAGAATATATTTTTCCTACTAGTTGCAGTTGTTTTATTGAGCTCTTGTTCGGCGTATCAAGATGTTCTCAAAAACGATGATATAAAAGCAAAGTACACATTTGCAGATTCCTTGTATTCTCAAGGTAAATACAAAAAAGCATTAAAGCTTTGGGAGCAAATTGTGCCACTTTACAGAGGACGCCCTCAAGCAGAGCGTGTCTCATATCTTTATGCAAATACGTTTTATGAACTAGGTGACTACTATCAAGGTGGGTACCAATTTGAGCGTTTTGTAAAATCTTTTCCTCAGAGTGAGAAGAGAGAAGAGGCAGCTTATAAAAGTGCAGAGAGCTATTATAATAGATCACCTAGATTTAACTTAGATCAAGGCGATACATACATAGCAATGGGTAAACTTCAAGATTTTATAAATCAGTATCCAGATTCTGAGCGTCTAGATGATGCAAATGCAAAGGTACAGGAGCTTAACCAGAAGATAGAGCGCAAGGCTTACGAGATAGCAAAAGGATATAATAAAATAGGAGAGAGTAGAGGTACATTTCCAAACGCGATAAAAGCGTTTGATAACTTTTTACTAGATTTTCCAGGGTCTAAGTATCGTGAAGATGCTTTGTACTGGAAGTTTAACTCTACTTATCAACTAGCATTAGGAAGTGTAAGACGTCGCCAGGCAGAAAGACTTGAGGATGCAAAAGAAGCATATAACGCCTTAGAGAAGTATTTTCCAGAAGGGAAGTATAGCGAGCAGGCAGCAGAAGAAGTAGCAGCTGTAAATGAAGCGCTGCTAGCAATGGAAACTTTAAATTAAAGAAGAATATTATGAATATTAAGGACTTAGACGCACCTTTAAGCACAACTACAATTGACAAGAATCTTGTAGATGCCCCTACAGATAACATCTATGAGGCAATTTCTATAATTGCAAAACGTGCTTCACAGATCAATACTGAGATCAAAAAGGAGCTTTCAGAAAAACTAGATGAGTTTGCTACATTTAATGATAGTCTTGAAGAAATCTTTGAGAACAAAGAGCAGATAGAAGTATCTAAGTTTTATGAGCGTCTACCTAAAGCTCACGCACTAGCAGTGCAAGAGTGGTTAGAAGATCGTATTTACCACAGAGATCCATCTGTTACTGAAGAAAAAAGTAACGACTAGATAGATGTCAGTATTAAGCGGTAAAAAAATACTTTTAGGAGTAACCGCTGGCATTGCAGCATATAAAAGCGCCAGTCTTGTGAGAGCATTCATAAAGGCTGGCGCTTCTGTGCAAGTAGTAATGACAGAGAAGGCAAAAGACTTTGTTACTCCGCTTACATTAAGTACACTCTCTCGTAATGAGGTGCACTCATCATTTACACTTGAGGGTGATGATAATGCGGTGTGGACAAATCACGTGGAGCTTGGGCTGTGGGCAGACCTTATGGTTATAGCTCCTGCAACAGCAAACACGCTTTCAAAAATGGCAAATGGGGCTTCAGATAATTTGCTGCTAGCCACATACCTAAGTGCAAAGTGTCCTGTGTATTTTGCTCCAGCAATGGATCTTGATATGTATATCCATCCTTCATCTACAAATTCTTTTCAGAAACTGCAGTCTTACGGTAATGTAATGATAGAGGCTACCAGTGGTGAACTTGCTTCTGGTCTGGTAGGTAAAGGACGTATGGCAGAGCCAGAGGATATCGTGACATTTATTGAGAATGATGTAATGGGTAAGTTGCCTCTAAGAGGTAAACGTGTGATGATTACAGCAGGACCTACTTATGAAGCAATAGATCCCGTACGTTTTATAGGAAATCACAGTAGTGGTAAGATGGGATGCGAGCTTGCTTTAAGAGCAGCAGACCTAGGTGCGACAGTAGATCTTATACTGGGACCTAGTGCTATAAAAGTAAATCATAGTTTAATTACAGTACATAATGTAGTCTCTGGTGAGCAAATGTATGATGCTGCACACGCCGTATTTGATAAGGTAGATGTAGCAATCGCAGCAGCAGCAGTGGCAGACTATAAGCCAGCGCAAGTAGCAGAGGAGAAGATCAAGAAAAAAGACACTTCGATGCAAATAGACTTAGTAAAAACTAAGGATATTCTTGCATCACTGGGAACTATTAAAAAAGATCAATATCTTTTAGGCTTTGCATTAGAAACCCAAAATGAACTAGAAAATGCAAAGAAAAAGCTCGAGAAGAAAAATCTTGACGCGATTGTTTTAAACTCTTTGCGAGATAAAGGTGCAGGGTTTCAGACCAAAACCAATAAAATTACGTTTATTGAAAAAGACGGTTCGGTTACGGAGTATGATTTAAAGACTAAAGCCGAAGTGTCTATTGATATATTTGATATAATAGCCGAAAAAATATGATGAGAGTACTTACATTCTTAGTGGTTCTATTTTGCTCATTTAGCCTTGTAGCACAAGAGCTTAATGCTGTTGTGATTATAAACGCAGAGCAAACTAATAAAGCAGATTTACAAGTTTTTAAAACTTTAGAACGCTCACTTACAGAGTTTATAAATACCACAAAGTGGACAGATAAACGTTTTAAGCAACAAGAGCGTATAGACTGTTCTTTTAATGTAATTATTACTCAGCAGGATGGTAACAACTTTCGCGCAAGCGTACAAGTAGGAGCATCGCGACCTGTTTTTGGTTCTAATTATGATACGCCTACGTTTAACTTTAACGATAAGCAGTTTGATTTTGAGTACACAGAGTTTCAGCCGCTTATTTTTAACCCTAATACGTTTGACTCAAACTTAGTTTCTGTAATTGCCTTTTATGCTTATACTATCTTAGGTATGGATGCAAATACGTTTAAGCTCAATGATGGTGATGGGTATTTTCAGATTGCAAAGCAAATAGTAACTACTGCACAACCTAGTAGTGAGACCGGATGGAACCCTCAAGACGGGTCACAGTCTAGATATAGGTTAAATGAAGATTTACTTTCTCCTAACTTTAGAGAGTTTGCAGGTATAATGTATACGTATCATCGTACAGGTCTTGATTTTATGGGTGAAGATAAAAAGCGTAGTAAACAAACACTTGCTACCACCTTATCTCAATTTAGGTCTATGTACAATAAGAGGCCTAATAATTTTTTAACCCGTGTATTTTTTGATACTAAGGGAGAGGAGATTGCATCAATCTTTTCTGGGGGTCCTTCTGTAAATGTAAAATCTCTTACAGAGGTGCTTAATCAGGTAGCGCCTACTAAGTCAAATTACTGGAGACAAATCACATTTTAATAGTATATAATAAAGACAATCCTTAATTTTAAAATTCCCGTGTTACGGGAATTTTTTATTAAATATTATAAGCGCGTTGCGTATCTATTTTACTTAAATCTATCATCATTGCTTACTTCTCTTTCTATAAAAAATTATGCACTTATTCAATCTGTACAATTACAGTTTGATAAAGGGTTTACTGTTATAACAGGAGAGACAGGTGCTGGTAAGTCTATATTGCTTGGCGCACTAGGTCTTATTACAGGAAAACGTGCAGATATGTCTAGCGCAGGAGATGCGTCTCAAAAATGTGTAGTAGAGGGCGTTTTTGCTATAAGTGACTACCATCTCAAAACTTTCTTTAAGGCTAATGATCTCGATTATGATGCATCTACTATTATAAGAAGAGAAATTTTACCTTCTGGAAAAAGTAGAGCCTTTATAAATGATACGCCCGTAACACTGGCACAACTTTCCACACTGGGGGCTAGGCTGGTAGATATACATAGCCAGAATAAAACGCTGCAGGTGGTAGAAAATGATTTTCAATTTGAGATGATTGATACTTTCTCAAACAGTGTGGCATTATTAAAAAAATATAGAACGGCCTACACTCAGTGGAAGGCTTCAAAAGCGGCCCTGGTCGAACTTTTAGAAAAAAAGAAGCAAGCCCAGCTAGAGTATGATTATCAATCTTTTCTTTTTACAGAGCTTGATGAGGCAACCTTAAAGGTAGGAGAGTATACAGAGATAGAAGAGGAGCTTAACACATTAAGCAATGCAGATGAGATAATGCAGCAGCTGGCTACAGCTGTGCAAAATGTATCTCTAGAACAAACTGGGGCTATAGATCAACTCGCCGCAGCTAGAGCAGCGCTGGGTAGACTAAATAGTTATGGTACTCAATATACAGAATTGTATGAGCGGCTTAATAGTACACTACTTGAACTAGAAGATATAGGAGAAGTACTTGGTCAGGTTTCTGATAATGTAGATGCAGACCCACTTACACTAGAAAGACTCAATACACGTATGCAGTTATTGCACTCGCTTATTAAAAAACATCAAGTAGGCAGTGTAGAAGAACTTATTGAGATACGAGATAGACTAGATAATGATTTACAAGATATCGCAGGGGTAGATGATAAGATAGAAGCGCTAGAAGCTCAGATACAATTAGAAAAGGAAAGTGCATTTGCACTTGCTTCTCAGTTACATAAAGATCGTGCTGCTGCAATACCACATCTTACCTCACTAGTAGAAAAACTACTTGTTGAACTTGGTATGCCTAATGCACAGTTTGCAGTTCAGTTAGATTCTCAAGATACTCTTACAGCAACAGGAACAGATAACTTAGAATTTTTATTTTCGGCAAATAAAGGGAGTGATCTAAAGCCTTTAGGTAAAGGAGCCTCTGGCGGTGAGCTCTCTAGAGTAATGCTCGCTCTTAAGTCTGTTCTTAGTAAACATAAACAATTGCCTACACTTATTTTTGATGAGATTGATACCGGTGTGAGCGGAGATATTGCAGTAAAGATGGGAGCTATCTTGAAGAAAATGGGACGTACAATGCAACTTGTAAGTATCACCCACTTACCACAAATTGCTGGCCAGGGTGCTTCACATTTTAAAGTGTATAAGAAAGATACAAATGAGCGCACCCAGACTTACATAGAACGCCTTAATGAGGATGAACGTATTGTAGAGATAGCGGCTATGCTAGGCGGGGGGCAACACAGTGACGCGGCAATTGCTCACGCAAAAAATCTACTAAACTAGTGTGGTTTAAGCAGAAACCACGATATTTACACCTCCATAACGGCGCAGGCCGAAAACCTAACTAGAATACATCAAACCATTACTGTTATTATGAGTTATAACTTACTTAAAGGAAAACGCGGAATTATTTTTGGAGCATTAGATGCAAATTCAATCGCTTGGAAAACAGCAGAGCGTGTACACGAAGAAGGAGGATCTTTTGTGCTTACTAACGCACCTATCGCTATGCGTATGGGTCAGATTAACGAGCTTGCAGAAAAGACTGGGTCAGAAATCATTCCTGCAGATGCTACATCGCTAGAAGATCTAGAAAACCTTGTTACAAAAGCGCAAGAAATACTAGGAGGTAAGTTAGACTTTGTACTACACTCTATAGGGATGTCTGTAAACGTACGTAAAGGACGTGCTTATACAGATCAAAAATATGACTGGACACAAAAAGGTACAGATGTATCTGCAATGTCTTTTCACAAAGTAATGCAAACACTCTACAAGCAAGATGCTATGAATGAGTGGGGAAGTATCGTAGCTCTTACCTATATGGCAGCGCAGCGTGTATTTCCAGATTATAACGATATGGCAGATAATAAGGCATACTTAGAGTCTATCGCACGTAGTTTTGGATACTTTTATGGTAAAGAAAAGAACGTACGTGTAAACACAATATCACAATCACCTACACCTACTACGGCAGGTCAAGGAGTAAAAGGTTTTGACGGTTTTATCGCTTATGCAGAGAAGATGAGCCCGCTAGGTAATGCTACGGCACAAGACTGTGCAGATTATACCATCTCACTATTTTCAGACCTTACAAAGCGTGTAACGATGCAAAACCTTTATAATGACGGAGGTTTCAGCAACACGGGAGTAAGTAATGAGGTGATGGACGCTTTTATGAAGGCCGAAGGACACGAATAAACTTTAGTACGCTTTCGCGAAAGCGGAATCAAACCCATACCAACCACCGTCTATATGTCGGTGGTTTTTTATTGTCTAGCCTGCAGCTATGTCTTAGCTTTGTTTTATATGCAACTTTCATATTCATTTATTATTCCCGTTTATAATCGACCAGATGAGGTGGCCGAACTCCTTGCTAGTTTTGACCAGCAAGAAACCACTATTCCTTATGAGATTGTAATTATTGAAGATGGCTCCAGCATACCTTGTAAAGAAGTTATAGACGCTTACCCAGATCTTGATATTACTTATTTAACAAAGCCTAACTCAGGCCCAGGGAGTTCTCGCAACTATGGGATGGAGAGAGCGAGAGGTAATTATTTTATCATACTAGATTCAGATTGTATGTTGCCTCCACAGTATGTTGAGGTAATGGATAAAAAGTTAAAGGAGCGATATGTAGATTGTTTTGGCGGTCCAGATGCAGCACATCCAGACTTTTCTAACTTGCAGAAGGCTATAAGTTATAGTATGACGTCGTTTTTTACCACGGGAGGTATACGCGGCGGAAGTGAAGATGCCGGAAAATTTCAACCTCGTAGTTTTAATATGGGATTGTCTAAAAAGGCTTTTCAAGCTAGTAAAGGTTTTGGAGATATTCATCCCGGAGAGGATCCAGATCTTGTATTGCGATTATGGGATCTAGGTTTTAAAACGGCGCTTATACCAGAAGCTTTTGTCTATCATAAACGTCGCATCTCTTGGAAAAAGTTCTATACTCAAGTTCATAAATTTGGACTAGTGCGACCTATACTTAATTTATGGCACCCCAGTACTGCAAAGCTCACTTACTGGTTTCCCACTTTGTTTATCATAGGTCTAGTAGTAAGCTTGATGATAACATTGCTAGGTAATACAATACTGCTCAAGCTTTACGCATTGTATGTTGTGATTATTTTTGTGCACTCAAGTATCATAAATAAAAGCCTTGTGATAGGTTGTCTAAGTATTGTTGCAACCGGTATTCAGTTTTATGGCTATGGTACGGGTTTTCTATCTTCTACAATAGCAGTAAAATGGTTGAGAGAGCTTCCGCGAAAGCGTTATCCACATCTTTTTTTTAGTACATTAGATAAATAAAAGGAACCATCATAAATGTTTAGAGGAAATAAGATTAACAGTGTGAGTGCAAGAGAGTTTTTATTCTTCTTGCTGTTTACAACTATCATTGCTGGTCTCATAAAATTATCTAAGACATATAAAACGCAATATGAGGTAACTGTCGAAGTTGTAGATATTCCTTTAGACAGAACGATACAAGAGATAAATCCAGAACTTATAAAGATAAATGCAGAGGGGTCTGGTTTTTCTTTACTCACAAATGCAATAGACACACCGGTATTAAGATTGCCCTTTAATGAACTTAATAAGGTGTCTGGTGAGACGTATCAATATAATATTACGGCAAGATCACTTGCTCTTAAGGAGGTTATAGATAATGAAGGCTCTGTTCTTGCAATCGCTCCTTCTCAAGTAGTAATAGCGGTAGACTCTGTAGCATCAAAGCGTATACCTGTATTATCAAAAATTACATTTTCATATAAAACGGGATATGGCGCTAAGAGTAAAATGCGTATTGAACCAGATAGTATTACCATAGTAGGGCCGGCTGGCTCAATCACAAAGGTTAACGAGGTGTTTACGACTTCAAAAGAATTACTGGAGATAGATAGTAAGATACAAGATCAAGTTGCACTATCTATGTTAGAATTGCCAGAAGATGTGCGCTTATCGCAAAAGGAAGTAACAGTAATACAAGATGTATCAAAATTTACCGAAGGTAAGATAGTGGTACCTATTACTATATTAAACGACGCAGATGCTCAGGTTAAAATTCTTCCTAAAATAGCAGAAGTAAGTTATATAGTCGAGCTAGAAAATTTTGACAAAATAACTGCGTCAGATTTTCTAGTAACTTGTGATTATGCAAATGCAACAGATACAGATGCTTACCTACCTCTTAAAATATCTAAAGCACCTGCAAGTGTTAAGGTTGCCAGACTCATTAATAAGCAGGTTAAGTTTATTGTAATTAATTAATTATGGTTGTAGTAGGAATCACAGGAGGTATAGGAAGTGGCAAAACAACCGTTTCTGGTTTTTTTGAAGAATTAGGCATACCTGTCTATATTGCAGATGTTGAAGCAAAGTTGCTTATGAATACAGATAAGCAATTGCAACAAGAAATAATTAACCTCCTCGGAAAAGAGGCTTATGTAGATGGAGTTTTAAATAGGCCATTTATTGCTAGTAAAGTGTTTAACTCAAAAAAAATGCTATCTAGTCTCAACGCTATAGTACATCCTACAGTTAGAAAACACTTTGAAGAGTGGGTTTCTGTTCAAAAAGCTCCTTATGTAATGCAAGAAGCTGCAATACTTTTTGAAAATGGAGGATATAAATTATGTGACTTTACCATATTAATTACAGCACCTATTAAAGAGCGTATCTCACGTACTATAAAAAGAGATGGTACGACAGAAAACGAGGTAATTAAGAGAATGAAAGCACAATGGTCTGACGATCGTAAGGCTGCAATGGCAGATGTTGTGATAGAAAACATCATACTTGAAGATGCAAAAAAGGCCGTAGCACGCATTCACACCCATATTATGGTGCGTATAGGCAAGGGCTGGACATAGCATAACTACCGCTTGTTAACATTTGGTTAAACCGAAACCGCCTGAAATGTTAAAATCTTATTTTTGGGTAGTGAACAAAAAACTATTTTACTTATTAATTGTGCTTATGAGCTTATCGCTTATAGGTATCATATTTGTACAAGGCTATTGGATATCTAGTAGTGTAGATGCTAAGCGTGAGCAATTTAGCTTTAACGCTACTCAGGCACTCTCTGCTGCGGTAGATAGGATAGAAAATCGAGAGCTAGAGGATTACTATTATCCGGTACAGAAAATGGTAGATAGTATTGGACTTCCAGACGAGTTGTCTTTTGAAGAATATTTTTATATTAATGAAGATCTCGTAAATAATGAGATTACTTTATACAGTAGCGGCATTTTACAAGAGGACTTTAAAATCACAGCTCCAGGATTTACAGGTGAAGAAGGAGATAGTATAGAGTTTAAAAGATATGCAAACAGAAGATCTACTCAAATCATAAAAAAGGGTAGTCTAGATGGTAATGAAAGTTCAACGTCGAATAGGATACAAGAATTTTCTAGATTGCTCGATTACGAAAAATACCAATTTTCTGGAATTGTAAGCGATATAGCAAATAGAATCCCTATACACAAGCGAGTTACAGAGGAGGAGATTAGTAAACTTCTTACTATAGAGCTTGTAGAGCGCAATCTTGAAACAGATTTTGAATTTGGAGTATATAGTAATGATTTATTAACAAGAGTACGATCTAAAGATTTTAAATTTAGAAAATCGGCGCCAGGGTATAGTGAGCCTATTTTTCTATATAATAAGGATGTAAGCGATTACTCTTTATACGTTCAGTTTCCTGGTGAAAAGAAATTTGTAATTTCTTCTATACTAGGTATGGCAGGGTTGTCTATTATTTTTACTCTCATTATCGTGATTGCATATTCTAGTGCTTTACACCAGCTTAATAAGCAGCGACAGATATCACAGATAAAGACAGACTTTATAAACAATATGACCCACGAGTTTAAGACACCTATCGCTACTATAAACCTAGCGCTAGATGCACTTAAAAACTCAAAGATCTCAAGTAACCCAGAAAAGGTAAGCTATTATCAAGGTCTTATAAGGGAAGAAAATAAACGTATGCACGGTCAAGTAGAAAATGTATTACGCATCTCTAAGCTTGAAAAAAATGAACTAGATATCAATAAGGAGCGCCTTGATATGCACGAACTTGTTGAAGATGCTAGTAACCACATACTTCTTTTAGTTGAAGATCGTGGTGGGTATATAAACTTACATCTAGATGCAGAGCGCACACCAGTACTGGCAAATGAGTCGCATTTTACAAATGTGTTAGTCAATATAATGGACAATGCAGTAAAATATACTCCAGAGGATAGAGCGCCAGAAATTGATGTGTACACAGAAAACTCTAAAGATTCCATCATCATTAAGGTTAAAGACAAAGGTGATGGAATGTCTAAAACTGTGCAGAAAAAAGTATTTGATAAATTTTACCGTGAGCACACGGGAGATATACATAACGTAAAAGGACACGGCTTAGGTCTTGCCTATGCAAAACGAATAGTAGATGATCACCAAGGTGAAATCTCTGTCGAAAGCGAAAAAGGAATGGGGAGCACATTCATAATCAAATTACCACTAATATCATTATAATATGGAAACTGAAAACAAAAAGATTTTACTAGTAGAGGATGATCCAAACTTTGGAACTGTTCTTAAGGATTACCTTATGATGAATGACTATGATGTCACTCACGCAAAGAATGGAATGGAAGGTTTTGAAAAATTCAAAAAAGATGATTACGATCTATGTATTTTAGACGTGATGATGCCTTACAAAGATGGATTTACACTGGCAAAAGAAATAAGAGAGAAGAACGAAGAAATTCCAATTATCTTCCTTACTGCAAAAGCGCTTAAAGAAGATGTTCTTAAAGGATACAAAGTAGGAGCAGATGATTATCTTAATAAGCCTTTTGATAGTGAGGTCTTACTTATGAAAATTAAGGCAATCATACAGCGCAAAGCTGTAGACTCTGTCGCAGACTCAAAACAGTTTGAGTTTAACATCGGGAACTTCCACCTTAACTCTAAGTTACGTTTCTTAACGTATAAAGAAGAAGAGCCTATAAAATTATCTCCTAAGGAAAATGAGCTATTACGTATGCTTGCCCTGCACGAGAATGATCTTATGCCACGTGAGCTAGCGCTTACAAAAATCTGGAGAGATGATAACTACTTTACTTCACGTAGTATGGATGTATACATCGCAAAGCTTCGTAAGTATTTAAAGAAAGATGACGTTGTTGAGATTCTTAACATACACGGAGAAGGTTTCCGTCTAGTAGTTAAGAAAGACGAGTAAGCATTTAATATCAAAAGATATTAGTGAGTTTATAAAACGTACCACTTTATGAGTGGTGCGTTTTCTTGTTTAAAAACGAAGCGATTTTTTCAAAAGGAGTTTCAAAATCAAACCAATGTATACTCGCATCTTTACGGTACCAGGTCATTTGTCTTTTGGCAAATCTTCGGGTGTTTGTTTTTATATTTTCTACAGCACGCTCTAGTGTAACTTTCCCTTCAAAATATTCAAAAAGCTCTCTGTAACCCACAGTGATAAGTGCATTATTTTGCTTTCGCGAAAGCAAACTTTCTACCTCCTCAACGAGTCCATTTTCAACCATAATATCTACACGCCTGTTTATGCGATCGTACATAATTTCACGGTCTGCTTTAAGGCCTATTTTAATGGTTTGAAAATCACGGGCAGGTCTGGGCTTATCTCTAAAAGATGAAAATGCCTCCCCAGATGATAGGCAGACCTCGAGTGCTCTAATCACTCGTTGTGTATTATCTATGTCTACTTGAGAATAATAGGTGGGATCTTTTTCTTTAAGAAGCTTTTGTAAAGCTGTTTTGCCGTCTGTTGCTAGTAAAGTTTTAAGATTTTCTCTCACGCCAGGTTTTACCTCTGGAAATTCATCTAGACCATTTATGACAGCGTCTACATACATTCCAGAACCGCCTACCATAACGAGTTCATTATGCGTTTTGTGCAAGGTTGTAATCTTTTTTATGGCATCTTTTTCAAAATGGCCTACGCTGTAAGGCTCATCTACAGATAAGTGTTGTATAAAGTGATGGGTTGCTGCTGCAAGTTCTTCTGGCTCTGGTACAGCCGTACCTATGTACATCTCCTTAAAAAATTGCCTACTATCTGCAGAGAGAATCTCTGTATTAAAATGCTGGGCGACTTTTATAGAGAGAGCCGTTTTACCTATAGCGGTTGGTCCTACAATGGCAATGAGATACTTAGAAGTCACGATCAAGAGAGTTACCGCATTTATGACAAAACTCTGCATCATCACGATGCTTCTTTGCATTACAATTTTGGCAGCACTGTGTATTCATATGTACATAGTCTTCACCGTCTATAGTAACTTTAGAAGGCTCTGTATCTTTTGCATACTCTGCGCTTACGATTCCTGTAGGTACAGCAATAATACCGTATCCTAAAATCATAATAAGGGCAGCTATAAATTGACCAAGAGGTGTGACAGGTGCAATATCTCCAAAACCTACCGTTGTAAGCGTTACAATACACCAGTATACACTTACAGGTATGCTAGAAAAGCCACTCTCTTCTCCTTCTATCATATACATAACAGTACCCGCTATGATACAAAGTATAAGAACGGCAAATAAAAAGATGCTAATTTTTGCACGAGAGTCTTTAAGTGCTTTTGATAATTTATTAGACTCCCCCACATATCTTGTAATCTTTAAAATCCTGAAGACTCTAAGCAAGCGCAGTGCTCTTACGGTTAATAGTGCATTAGAGCCAATAAAGAAGAATGCTAAGTATTGTGGTATGGTAGAAAAGAAGTCTATAAGACCGTAAAAACTAAAAATGTAAGTGCTAGGTTTTTTGATGGTAATTATTCTGGCAAAATATTCTAGCGTAAAGAATATGGTGATAATCCATTCTCCTATTTCAAAATAATCGTGAAATCTAGCATCAATGCTCTTAACACTCTCGAGCATTACCAAGGCTATACTTGCGAGTATTAGTATAAGTAATACTACGTCAAATAACTTTCCGGCAGGCGTATCTGCTTCATAAATGATATCGTGAAGTTTTCTACGCCAGGGTGATGTACTGTTTTTTGTCACTATTTGTAATGCCTATTATGTGATAAATGTACTACTTATCTATGAGTTAGTTATTTGCTCTAGAGCAATAACCTTGAGTCGCTTTCTACTGCGACAGTAGCTTTGTATGATGTGCTTTGCATCTCTATTGTCTGTCATAGGTTCTATAACGCTAGCAAGAAAGTCTAAGTTCTTTATATCTACAGTGCGGTCATAAAAGCCAGTACCTTTAAAAGTTCCGTTTTCTATGTATACAAAAGATCGCTCATTAGACTTGCGCCCGCGCTCTGTAATAATCATACTTTTATTTTTATAACTGTGCTTATCTATAAACTGTTGTACACGTTTGTTATAAGATTCTGGAGATTCTTTTTCTACACAAGCTCCATTGCATTTTTCAATACCATAGTTAAAGCAGCTACCTGTTTTTGAGTTAAACTGCGTTTTGTTCATACAGAGGTCGTAAGAAGCTATAATGCGCTCCATATTGCTCTTTGCACTCATAGTATTACTGTAAGTAGTTATAGACTCCTTACGACCATCTGCACGTTCTGTCTTAAGATGTATGTAGCCCTGCTCATCTGTAAAGTGTGTGAGTTGTACTTTAAACTTTGTACGTCTCAGAGCTCGGTTGTATTTAGGTTTATATTGCTTTATAGCTTCATTTTCTTTAAGTAAAGCTACTAGCTCACTTCCAGTTTGTACAAACGTAATATGCTCAACCTCATCTTGTATTTTTTTACTTTTTCGGTTGTCGTTTGTAAAATGCTGGGTAAGCCGCTTCTTCATATTTTTACTTTTCCCAATGTAAATAATGGTCTCATTTACATTATGCATAAAGTACACTCCAGTCTCAGAAGGAACAGATTTTATGAGCTCCTTGAGCTTAGTATCCATATGCTTTTTAGGAAAAGAGCGTGTTGCATTTTTAAAAACTGTTTGCTCTGGATCTTTTGATAATAAGAGTTCAAATAGTTTTACAGTAGCAATGGCATCACCATCTGCACGATGGCGGTTAGACATTGAGATGCCTAAAGCCTTTGTAAGTTTACCTAAGCTATAGCTGTCGTGCCCTGGCAGTAACTGTTGTGACAGCTCTACCGTACATAAGGTAGTTCTCTCAAAATTGTATCCTAGCCTATCAAACTCTAGACTAAGTATGCGGTAGTCAAACTGTGCATTATGAGCAACAATGGTACAACCCTCTGTGATTTCTATAATACGTTTTGCAACCTCGTGAAATTTTGGTGCATCCCGTAACATCTCATTGTTAATACCCGTAAGGCCTACTACAAAGGCTTGTATAGGTCGCTCTGGGTTTACAAGTGTGACAAACTCATCAACAACTGTTTGCCCGTCAAATTTATAAATAGCTATCTCCGTAATACCTTCTTCGTTGTATTTTCCACCGGTGGTTTCTATGTCTAGTATTGCGTAAATAAGTCTGTTGTTTTGCTCGTAAAACGAGTGCTATAATTAAATTGTTGTTTGTATAATGGCTATCTAGCGCCAAATATACTACTCCCTACACGTATCATAGTGCTTCCATTATCTATGGCTAGTTTGTAATCACCACTCATACCTGAGGATAAAATGGTGAGATTTGCGCTTTCGCGAAAGCGTAAAAATAACCCTTCTAGCAACTCAAACTCTGCCTGTACCTGGCGTTGATCATCTGTAAAGGTTGCCATACCCATAAGGCCTACCACGTTTACATTAGGATAGTTGTCAAGCTCTTTAGATTGAAAAAGTGCCGTAACATCTTCTACCGCCATACCAAATTTTGAATCTTCTCGCGCAATTTTCACCTGTATAAGTACATCTATCACACGATTATTTGCAAGTGCCTGTTTGTTAATTTCTTTAAGGAGCTTTATGCGATCTACCGCGTGCACAAGACTTACAAAGGGAGCCATAAACTTAACCTTGTTAGTCTGTACGTGGCCTATCATATGCCATTGTATATCTTTTGGCATTTCTTCCCACTTCTCGGTCATTTCTTGGATTTTATTTTCTCCAAAAATGCGTTGTCCAGCCTCATAGGCTTCCATAAGATCTGCTACGGGTTTTGTTTTTGAAACCGCTACAAGAGTTACGTTTTGTGGGATGCTTTCGCGAAAGCGTAAAATATTTTCTGCTATACTCATTAAAATTCGTAAATCGTTACGCCGCTGCGTAGTTTAGGTTCAATATACGTACTTTTTGGTGGCATTTTAAGCCCTGCGTCTGCAATTTCTTTTAAGTCTTCTATGGTGATAGGAAGCATACCAAAACTCACAACAAACTCCTTACTGTCTACACGGTCTGTAAGACTCGCAATATCACGTCTCCCGTCTATATATTCTATACGCTTGTCATTGCGTAAATCTGTGATACCCAAAATAGGTTTTAACACAGTCTCATATAATATTTGAGTATCTAGTCGCTCAAGTGGTGTGTTAAAAGTTCTGAGTTTATGACGTAAATACAGACTATAATACTCACCATCTAGGTACATACTAAAGTGGTGTTTCTTAGATGGTCTATAGGGTAAATTGCCTCTATTTTCTATTCTAAAATGGCTGTCTAATGCTATAAGAAAAGCCTCCTTACTCAAACCGTTTAGGTCTTTTATAAGTCTATTAAACTCATAAATAAGCAACTCAGACTCTGGTATTAAGAAGCTCATAAAGTGATGATAAGCACCTTGATGCTCCGGGTGTGCATCAGATAGCAGCGCAGAGGAGGAGGAGCGATGGTGCCCATCTGCTATGTAAAGATTGTCTAGTTTATGAAAAGCTTCTTGTAGTGTAGTGATGGTTTGAGTATCTGTAACTGGCCATAGGTAATGGGTGTCTCGGTACGTGGTTGTAAATTCATACTCTGCACGTGTACTCATTACATCTTGCAATATCGCTTTTATACTGGAGTCATCTTGATAGGTGAGTAGTACAGCCTCTGCATTAAAACCTACCGTCTCAAGGTAGTCTTTAAAGAGTAGCTCACGATCTTGCAGAGTGTCTTCGTGCTTTTTTATGACATCATTTTTATAGTCTTCTACAGAGGCGCTTGCCACAATACCGTGAAAGGTGTTCTGGTCTCTATCTACAATCTTATATATGTAAAAAGCAGGCCGCTCTTCTTTTATAAAAATACCATCTTCTTTAAACTCTTGATACCTATTACGTACAAGCTCAAATCGCTGTTTACCCGTAATCTCTTTGTGAAATTTATATCCAGGGTTTATAATGTGTAAAAATGAAAACGGATTACGTGCCATACGATGATCTCGCCCCTCTTGATCATAAAATTGATAAGCGCGCGTAGCTACGAGACCTACTTTATCTCTTGTAGGTCGCACAGCGCAGAAGGGGGAAATTTTTGCCATAATATGATGCGTATCTTAGTTGTGTAGTATTATGAAAACATTGCAGCTACCTTATCTGCCTTGCGTGATTCTTTATAATCATAAAAACCTTCGCCAGACTTAACTCCATACTTTCCTGCGCGTACCATATTTACTAGTAATGGGCACGGTGCGTACTTAGGGTTTTTAAAACCTTCATACATTACTTCAAGTATAGATAAACATACGTCAAGACCTATAAAATCTGCTAGTTGTAATGGTCCCATAGGGTGCGCCATACCTAGCTTCATCACGGTGTCTATTTCATAAACGCCAGCTACACCATTATATAAAGTCTCAATAGCCTCATTAATCATAGGCATAAGGATACGGTTTGCTACAAAGCCCGGGTAGTCATTTACCTCTACAGGTACCTTGCCTAGCTTTTCTGAAAGCTCCATAATAGTTTGCGTGGTTGCATCACTAGTAGAGTATCCTCTTATGATTTCAACAAGCTTCATAATAGGTACAGGATTCATAAAATGCATCCCTATAACGAGTTCAGGTCTTTTTGTTACTGCCGCAATCTGTGTGATTGAGATAGAAGAAGTATTTGTGGCAAGGATACAGTCATCACCAGTAGCTTCATCTAGCGATTCAAAAATTTTGAGTTTGAGATCTACGTTTTCTGTAGCAGCCTCTACTACAAGTCCAGCATATTCTACACCTTCTTCTAGGTTAGTAAAAGTGGTTATGTTATCTAGCGTTTGTTGCTTTTCTATGGCAGTGATACGCTCTTTTGCAACCATTCTATCTAGGTTTTTTGAGATGGTGTTCATCCCTCTATCTAGTGATTCTTGTGAGATATCTACAAGCTGTACTTTGTAACCGCTCTGGGCAAAAGTGTGAGCAATACCATTACCCATTGTTCCTGCTCCTATAACTGCTATGTTTTTCATAATTGTGATGCTTAGTTTCTTTCCCAGTGGGAAAGGGTGTGTGTTTGAATATGTGTGTTTAAAAATCTGCGATAATCATTTTGGCTACGCGCAGTGCCTCTGTACCTGCCTCAAGTGAGACGATAGGAGTGGTGTTATCTTTTATTGCTTTCGCGAAAGCGTCTAGCTCATCAAGTATTGCATTATTGCTAGGTACCTCTGGATTGTCAAAATATATTTGCTTTTTGAGCCCCTCTGCATTTTGAAGAATCATCGCAAAATCATCTGGATTTTCTGGTGCATCCTTCATTTTTACAACTTCTACTTTTTTCTCTAAAAAGTCTACAGAGATGTAGGCGTCTTTTTGAAAGAAACGAGCCTTGCGCATATTTTTCATAGAGATGCGGCTAGAAGTGAGGTTTGCCACACAGCCGTTTTCAAACTCAATGCGTGCGTTTGCAATATCTGGTGTTTCAGATATAACAGAGACACCGCTAGCGTTTACACTTTTTACAGGGCTTTGTACCACGCTTAATATCGCATCTATGTCGTGTATCATAAGGTCTAGCACAACAGGTACATCTGTACCTCTAGGGTTAAATTCTGCAAGTCTATGCGCTTCTATAAACATAGGGCTCTTTATACCATCATTTACCGCCATAAATGCTGGGTTAAAACGCTCTACTTGACCTACCTGTCCTAACACATTGTGCTTCTTTGCTAGGGCGAGCAATTGCTCTGCTTCTTCTACCGTACTTGTGATAGGTTTTTCTATAAAGAGATGTTTTCCAGCTTTAATTACTTTTTCTGCACTTGTGAAGTGGTATGTGGTAGGCGTTACAACATCTACCATATCACAGGCGTCTATAAGTGCTTCTTCACTATCAAATGCTACATAGCCAAACTCTGTTGATATGGCGTCACGTACCTCTTTTGAGGTGTCGTAAAAGCCTACCAGTTCATAGTTTTCTGATAGTTTAAGAAGTTTTAAGTGTATTTTTCCTAAGTGGCCTGCACCTAGAACGCCAGCTTTGAGCATAGTATATTGTTTTTTACAAAAATAAGGTTTTTAGTTGCTTTTATGATGTCCTGATTTTAGGGTGTGAAGATTTTAAGTAACCAGCTGGTAGCATTGATTTTGAAAATAAAATGCGGTGCTCTTGATAAATCATTTGTGATTGAGAGCGAGTTTTATTGTAAAAAAACTATTTTAGTAACCGATGAAAGACACTACTCGCCACCAAGGAAAACGCCGCCAACTCGTACAAATATTAAAAGAAAAGGGTATTACAAATAGTCTAGTACTTAAGGCTATAGGTAAAATACCACGTCACTTTTTTATGGATAGCAGTTTTGAGCATCACGCTTATCAAGATAAAGCGTTTCCTATCGCGGCAGATCAAACCATCTCTCAGCCTTATACGGTAGCTTTTCAGAGCGAGTTGCTAGAGATAGAAAAAGGACACAATGTACTAGAAATAGGTACGGGTAGTGGGTATCAAACAGCGGTGTTGTGTGAGCTTGGTGCAAAAGTATATTCTGTAGAGCGCCAGCAGGAGCTGTACAAAAAGACAAAATTATTCCTCACAAAGCTGGGATACAGACCTCGTTATCTAAGTTTTGGAGATGGTTATAAAGGATTACCAGAATATGCACCTTTTGATAGCATTATAGTGACAGCCGGAGCACCATTTGTACCTAAGCCATTACTAGCACAACTCAAGATAGGAGGGAAGCTTGTAATACCCGTAGGCGACGACCCGCAAATAATGCATCGCTATATAAGAACCTCTGCAACCTCTTTTGAAAAGAAAGAGTATGGAGAATTTAGATTTGTGCCATTACTGGAGGATAAAAATTAAAGGACGGCTATTGTTCCGAGCCTACTACTTATTTTCTAAAGAAGTATCTTTGTAACCTATGGAATTCTCTTCAAAACTTCTTGAAAACGCAGTCTATGAGATGTCTCAACTCCCGGGAGTTGGTAAGCGCACAGCCTTACGACTTGTGCTGCATTTATTAAGGCAGCCAGAGAGCCAGACGCACCATCTTACTGAGGCGCTTAACACGATGCGAGACACCATCAAGTTTTGTAAAAAATGCCATAATATATCTGATGTAGAGTTATGCGAGATTTGCTCTAACCCTAATAGGGATGCATCATTAGTTTGTGTGGTAGAAGATGTGAGAGACGTGATGGCTATTGAGAATACAAGCCAGTATCGTGGCTTGTACCACGTGCTGGGCGGAAAGATTAGTCCGCTGGATGGTGTAGGTCCACAAGATCTTAATATTTACTCCCTCATAGGCAAGGCAAAAAGCGGAGAGGTAAAGGAGGTGATATTTGCATTGAGCTCCACAATGGAAGGGGACACTACAAATTTTTATATTTATAGACAACTGGAGGCTTATGACATTAAGACCTCTACCATTGCCCGTGGTATTTCTGTAGGTGATGAACTTGAGTATGCAGATGAGGTTACCCTAGGAAGAAGTATCTTACATCGCATACCTTTCGAAAATTCCTTAAAGAGTTAGAAAGTTTATAGAATACTCACTTTAAAAAATCCTGCTTGCAATTATCTATTGTCATTGTAAACTATAATGTAAAAGACTATCTATATCTCTGTTTAGATAGTGTTACTGCTAGTATACAAAATCTAGATGCAGAGATTATAGTCGTAGATAATGCGTCAATAGATGGTAGTGCAGCAATGGTAAGAGACCTGTTTCCTCAGGTTATTCTTATTGCAAATAAAGATAATGTAGGTTTTTCTAAAGCAAATAATCAAGGCGTAGCTGTAGCTCAAGGCGAGTATGTCTGTATTCTCAATCCAGATACGGTAGTGGGTGAAAACACATTTAATGATGTATACGCTTTCGCGAAAGCGCAACAAGAATTAGGCATTATAGGAGTACAGCTGGTGGACGGAACCGGTAGATTTTTACCAGAAAGTAAAAGAAACATCCCCACACTTAAAGTATCGCTCAATAAGATGATAGGTGATGCTAGACATTATTATGCTTCACACCTTACAAACAATGAAATAGGAGAGGTATCTGTACTTGTAGGTGCTTTTATGTTTATGCCTCGTGCAGTTTATACAGAAGTAGGCGGTTTTGACGAGCGTTATTTTATGTATGGTGAAGATATAGACCTCTCGTATACCGTATTGCAAGCGGGTTATGTAAATTATTACCTTGGGGATACTGCTATTATACACTTTAAGGGAGAAAGTACCGTAAAAGATAAACGTTACAGAAAGCGTTTTTATGGAGCAATGCAGCTCTTTTATGATAAGCATTTGTATAAAAATGTATTTCAACAAACAATAGTGAGACTAGGTTTAGGTGTTGCAAAAGGCAAGTCTTGGATTACTCATTTTAAAAACCAAGCGGTCATAAAAGATCATCAAAAAATTAAAGAGTATATACTGCTGTCTAATAATGATGATCTGGCGAGAAAGTTGTCACAAAGTGTGAAAAAGACGGTAGTGGCCCAAAACGAGCTATCTGCGACAAAGAAGGGTCGAGAAATACTCTTTGATGCCCAGTATACGGGCTATGAGAAAATAATTAAGGAAATTATAACACACGCCAGTAGTGGTGTTTCTTATAAACTAATACCTAAAAAGAGTACTTTTGCTATAGGCAGTAATAGTAGTGAGGGAAGAGGAGAGATAATCACGTTTGAAATAGAATAGTGATTTATTCTCACCATAAAACTGAATAAATTACTATTTTTGTAAAAATAACAATTGAAAACAGCTACATTTTACGAATATGGCAAGATTTGAATTAAAGCTACCAAAAATGGGAGAGAGTGTTGCAGAAGCAACGCTTACATCGTGGTTAAAAGAAGTAGGAGATGTCATAGAGGCAGACGAGCCTGTACTTGAGATCGCAACAGATAAGGTAGATAGTGAAGTGCCTAGTGAAGTAGACGGAGTACTAGTCGAAAAACTTTTTGATGTAGATGCTGTGATAGAAGTGGGGCAAACCATTGCTATTATAGAAACAGATGGTGAAGGTGGTGATACAGCAACTACAGAGACTACTGTAAAAGAGGTTGTAGAAGAAGCTCCTGCAGAGGCAGCTGCCGTGGCTCAAACGGTAACAGCAGCCCAAGATGCGGTAGCAGCACCAGTAAGTTCTGGAGATAGATTTTACTCGCCGCTTGTGCGCAATATGGCAAAGCAAGAAGGAATCTCTCAATCTGAACTTGATGCAATACAAGGATCTGGAAAGGACGGTCGTGTGACTAAGGATGATATGGTGTCATACCTTGCAAATCGCGGTACTCAAAAAGCCGCTCCAGCAGCACAAGGTGTTAAGGCGCAGCCAGCACAAAAAAGCGCACCAGCCAAAAAAGCCGCTCCAGTAAGTGTAAATGGTGAAGATGAAGTGATAGAGATGACTCGTATGGGTAAACTCATATCGCACCATATGGTGGCATCTGTGCAGACCAGTGCTCACGTACAATCATTTATTGAGGCAGATGTGACTAACATCTGGAACTGGCGTAAGAAGAATAAAGATGCATTTGCAAAGAAGGAAGGTGAGAACCTTACATTTACTCCTATATTTATGGAGGCAGTGGCAAAAGCAATACGTGATTACCCACTCATAAACATCGCAGTAGATGGTGATCGTATTATAAAACGTAAAAACATAAACCTAGGTATGGCGGCAGCTTTACCAGATGGTAACCTTATTGTACCGGTTATAAAAAATGCAGACCAGCTTAACCTTGTAGGAATGGCAAAATCTGTAAATGATCTTGCTGGTAGAGCTCGTGACGGTAAGTTAAAACCAGACGATACCGCTGGAGGAACGTATACAGTTACTAATGTAGGTACCTTTGGATCTATAATGGGAACACCTATTATAAACCAGCCACAAGTTGCTATACTTGCTCTTGGAGCTATACGCAAAGTGCCTGCAGTGATAGAAACTCCAGATGGGGACTTTATAGGTATACGTATGAAGATGTTCTTATCTCACTCTTATGATCACCGCGTGGTAAATGGAGCGCTAGGGGGTCAGTTTGTAAAGAGAGTAGCAGAGTACTTAGAAAACTTTGATGTAAATAGAGAGATATAATTATATTTATTATCAATGACTATATAAAAAAAGCGCAACCTCAGGTTGCGCTTTTTTTATAAGATCACTTATTGTTTTCTATTCTAAGGTGCTCCAGTCATAACTACTTATAAAAGCATCTATATCTTCTATATCATAGTTCTTTTTGCCTTTGTGCATAATAACGGGTAAACCTACTTTACTGCCATCGTGGCCATCACTTTTGAGATGTTGAAACATAAAATCTGCTACCTTTTTATGTTTTGATACGACGAGAGTTCGGTATTTAAGGTGGTTGTCATTTAGGTAATTAATAAGCACTTCACATTTGTCACAGTTATCTTCTGTAAAGACCGTAAACTCACTTGCTATAATAGGACGTATGTTTACGTAAGCTTCGTCGTCTTCGCCTTTGCGCTTACTTATAGATTGTAGCTTGTTGTTGTAGTTAAATATCTTAGTATACGTAGGTGTGGCACCTCTTAACGGTATTAAAGTAATCATAAGTACCTTTTCATTAGGCGGTATTTTTTTTATAACCGGTCTATCTGCACTACGTCTAAAGCCTTCGCCCTGTACAATGAGAAAAGCTTCTTGTTCTTGATCTGTATTGTTTTGGGCATAAAGAAGCCATCGCTTAGGCTGCTTCTCTTCTATGAGCTCTACATCTGGGGTGGAGGTGTTTTGCGCTTTCGCGAAAAATACCATACTCACAGTAAGTAAGACGGTGTATATAAGTTTTAATCTATTCATTGGTTTTGTGAAGTTTTAAGCTTTTGGTTACTGCATACTCAGATTTGAAAAAATGAATGTAGGTAGGTTGAGGTTTTGGGGAGTTATTACGTGGTGATTTTTTAAAAAATCGGGCCTTTGAACCGTTTAGATTTATGGCGTACTTATCATCTATATCTTGTGATGAGCTTGTAAATGACACTATTTTACCTTTAAAAGTCCATTGCCCTCTTGCATACCAATGCTCTTCTGGCTGTCCTTTTAATTGTCTTGAGTTGTGGTATTCAAAAGTTCCATCTGGCGATAGTATAAGATGCCATTGCACAGGTAGGCTAGTCACTTCGGGGTTTGTGATGAGTGCTTTTCTGTAATCATTTGTATAGGTCCCTATCACATCTTGTGTAGTAAAGGCCGAGGTTTGGGCAAAGGAAACTTTCGCGAAAGCGAAAAAAACAACAATGATACTTAAGTATTTTATATTCATAACAGAATGAAATCAAATCTTATACCAAGATAACATTTCTTTGATTTTTAATAGTTAGAGGTTTAAATATTGTAATTATAAACAAGTATTTTTGTGAGATGCAGTTAAAAATCACAAGACCTATTTGTTTTTTTGACCTTGAGACTACTGGTGTCAATGTTGCAAAAGACAGAATTGTAGAGATATCTATCCTTAAAGTTTTTCCAGATGGAAGAGAGGAGGAGTTTACAGAACGTATAAATCCCACGGTAGCTATACCAGCAGTAACGACTGCAGTACACGGTATAAGTGATGCAGATGTGGCAGACAAGCCTACCTTTGCAGAGCGAGCAAAGGAGATTTATGATATTATAAAAGACTCAGATCTTGCTGGTTTTAATTCAAACAGATTTGATATACCGCTTCTGGTTGAGGAGCTACTGCGATCGGGCATAGACTTTGATATGAAAAATCGCAACGCGATAGACGTGCAAAATATTTTTCATAAAATGGAGCAGCGCACACTGGTTGCAGCATACAAGTTTTATTGTGATAAGGATCTAACTAATGCACACAGCGCATCTGCAGATACCTGGGCTACCTATGAGGTTTTAAAATCTCAGCTGGATAGATATGATGAGCTGGAGAACGATATGAAATTTTTAGGCGACTTCAGTACGCGTAAAAGAAATGCAGATTTTGCTGGTTTTATAGGTTATGATAAGGATGATGTAGAGATTTTTACATTTGGAAAACATAAGGGTAAGAAGGTAGAAGAAGTGCTGGATAAAGAGCCAGGATATTTTGGGTGGATTCAAAATGCAGACTTTCCATTATATACCAAGAAGGTGCTTACTGCAATAAAACTACGTAAGCTTAATACTAAAGGATAATTTATGAAACTTATTTGTATAGGTCGCAATTATGCAAAGCATATAGAAGAGCTAGATAATGAACGACCAGAGCATCCGGTTGTTTTTTTGAAGCCAGACTCTTCTATATTATTAAGTAAACACCCCTTTGTAATCCCACCATTTTCTAATGATGTGCATCACGAAGTTGAGGTGCTTATTAAAATTAAAAAGATAGGAAAATATATAGATGAGAAGTTTGCTGCTACCTATTATGATGAGATAGGTCTTGGTATAGATTTTACCGCGAGAGATCTACAAGCGCAGCTTAAAGAAAAAGGATTACCTTGGGAAAAGGCAAAGGGATTTGATGGTGCTGCGGTTATAGGGACTAAATGGTTACCAGTATCAGATTTTGAGACTGTAGATGATATCTCATTTAGACTAGAGTCTAATGGAGAGGTTGTGCAGCAGGGTTCTACAAAGGAGATGCTCTGGAAAATAGATGCTTTAATAAGCTATGTCTCTCAGTATTTTACACTTAAGATAGGAGATGTTATATTTACAGGTACCCCAGCTGGTGTTGCACGAGTGCAAGAAAATGATAAGTTAAAAGGATTTATAGGAGATACAGAGATGTTCTCAATAAACGTAAAGTAATATGTCAAGACATTACAATCTAGAAAAAGTAAGAGAGATCGCCGGTGGTGATGAAGATTTTGTTGGAGTAATAGTAGCAACTTTCTTACAAGAGATACCGCCAGATCTTGAGTCTATGCAAAATGCTATTGAGAATGTAAACCATAAAATGGCATATCAGTTTGCGCATAAGATGAAACCGAACTTAGATATGTTTGGTATAGATCTTCTAGATCAAATTAAGGCAATGGAGAAGTGGAGTGATACAAATAAGCCTACATCTGCCATACAGACTAAGCTAGATGATATTACAAATACACTTACTACGGTAATTGAAGAGTTACAAGAAGACTTCTAGATGAGAGCAGAAATAATTACAATAGGTGATGAGATACTCATAGGCCAGATTGTAGATACAAATAGTGCTTACATATCTTCAGTTCTTAACAAAATAGGGGTTTCTGTATATCAGATTACGTCTATACAAGATGATAAGGCACATCTCTTAGAAGCTTTTGCGGCAGCACAAAGTCGTACAGACCTTGTCATAATCACAGGAGGGCTAGGCCCTACTAAAGATGATATTACAAAGCATACGCTTTGTGAATACTTCAGCGATGAGCTAGTACTTGATCAAAGTGTGCTTGATCACGTGACATACTTGTTTAAGGAGTATGTAAAAAAACCTATGCTTGAAGCAAATAAGACACAAGCGCTAGTGCCTAGTAAGGCACAAATCCTTGTAAATAAATTTGGTACAGCACCTGGTATGTGGATTGAAGATAAAGACACCGTCTTTATCTCAATGCCAGGAGTCCCTTATGAAATGAAGGGACTTATGGAAAACGAAGTGCTACCAAGGCTTCAAGAGCAGTTTAAGTTACCCTACATACTGCATAAAACCTTCCTGACCTATGGAATGGGAGAGAGTGCTATCGCAGAGCGTATAGAAACTTTTGAAAATGAGTTGCCCGCTACTATAAAGCTAGCCTACTTACCATCACTAGGTAGAGTGCGCTTACGTCTATCTACATCTGGACCAGAACAAGATGTGCTTGAAAAAGAAATGGCTATCCAGACTAAAAAGCTTTTGCCACTTATAGATGATATTTTTATCGGTTTTGAAAGTGATGGAGAGCTAGAAGAAGTTGTTTCAAAACTGCTGGTAGATCATAATAAAACAATAGCCATTGCAGAGAGCTGTACAGGAGGTCAAATGGTAGAGCGTTTTACAAAGCACGGTGGCGCATCTCAATATCTTAAAGGAAGTCTAGTAACCTATGCCACACAGTCTAAAATAGACATACTAGGTGTTGACCCTGCTGTTATAGATAAACATTCTGTAGTAAGTGCAGAGGTAGCGTCACAAATGGCTGTAAACGCAAAGCGCCTCTATAAATCAGATATAGGGATATCTACCACGGGTAATGCTGGACCTTCTAAGGGTGATAGTGATGCAGAGGTAGGTACAGTATACATAGGTATCGCTACAGATAAAGGAGTTACTGCACATCACTTTATGATGGGTAATCACCGCAAGAGAGTAATAGGTAAGAGTGTTAATAAAGCACTTGAGCTATTAAGAGATGTGATACGTAAGGAGGGATAAAATGTTTTTTGGTACGCTTTCGCGAAAGCGTGATAAAACCCCTTCAATTATATAAATTAGAGAGCTCTATTGTAAAAAATAAGAGCCATAAAATAAATTAACAGGAAAAAACTAGAAATAAGTTTTGTAGTGACCTATAAAATTACGTATTTTTGCACCCTGTTTTGAAATAACTATTTAAAGTTTTAGGAATGTCTAGAGTTTGTGAGCTTACAGGTAAAAAAGCAATGGTAGGAAACAATGTTTCCCACGCGATGAATAAGACGAAGCGTAAATTTAACGTGAATCTTATGAAAAAACGTTTTTACCTTCCAGCAGAGGATAAGTGGATCACTTTGAAAGTGTCTGCATCTGCATTAAAAAATATCAATAAGAAAGGAATCGACGCGGTTGTTAAAGAGGCTCGCGCAAACGGATTCTTAACTAAATAATCCCATAAAGTAAACCGAGATGGCAAAGAAAGGGAATAGAGTACAAGTAATCTTAGAGTGCACAGAGCACAAAGCGACTGGTCAACCAGGAACGTCAAGATACATCACGACAAAAAATAAAAAGAACACACCTGACCGTATGGAGTTGAAGAAATTCAACAACGTACTTAAGAAGATGACTGTTCATAAAGAAATCAAATAAGTTATGGCAAAGAAATCAGTTGCATCGTTACAGACAGGATCAAAGCGTTTAACTAAAGCGATCAAAATGGTAAAATCTCCAAAAACTGGAGCTTACACTTTTGTTGAGTCAGTAATGTCTCCAGATCAAGTAAGCGATTTCTTAGCTAAGAAATAAGCTTTACTTTAAGATAGTTCAAAACCCGTTTCATTTATTGAGGCGGGTTTTTTGTGCTCTATCTATTTAAAAGAGCACAAAAAACAAATCCTCCTATCAAAAGTTTGATAGGAGGATTTGTTATGTGGTTTATTTTAAGAAAGCACTTTATTGTAACTAGTGGGTGTAAAATCGTATTAGTTAGTAAATTTCCATTCTACATAGTCGCCTACTTCTATAACCCATTCTTCAGACAGACCTCCATTTATTTTTAATACGAGTTGTGCTGGTACTTGAGAAGGTAAAAATGTACTATCATCTAGAGGAGTTGTATTCTCTGCAAAGCTCACGATTCTATTATCTCCATTTATAAATATAATATCTAGTGGGTAGCGTATGTCTTTCATAAAGTACCCACGTAAATCTTCTTCTGGGTACAAGAATAACATACCTTGGTGGGCTTTTAAGAGGTCTCTATTTTTAAGATCTGTTTCTTGCTCAAAGGCAGTATCTGCTACTTCTACATCTATTGTTCTTATAAGTTTGCCAGAAGCTTTATATAGTGATAATTCTCCCTCTTTATTAAATGCGGGAGTCTCCATAGTTATTACTTTATCAGAGCCACTAGTATTATTACAACTACTTAATGTTAATAAGGCAGCGAGTGATAGCGTAAAGGGTTTAATTAGTTTCATTAATAGGTTTTTTAGTAAATGCGGTAATAACAAAGTAGAGTCCAATAAGGATAAAGGGAATACTCAATACTTGCCCTGTGTTAAGGTTAAATATCCAGTCCTCTCTACCTTCTACTTGTTCTCTCTTAAAGTTTTCGACCACAAGACGCACTGTCATAAGAAGAAGTAAAAATAATCCAAACAAGAATCCAGGTTTTTTACGTGCCTCAGTTTTCCAGTATAAAAGGTATAATATGATAAATACAAATACATAGCCAAATGCTTCCATAAGTTGCCCCGGGTATCGGTAAGGAATACTACTTATTATTTCGGCAAATTGTGGATCTTCTGTAAGGGCTTGATATGCCTTTTTTGGGTTTTGTATGTTTGTAAGGCTTACAGCACGTCGCTCAGAAATCTCATCTTGCACAAACTGTATACCTAGTGGGCCATCTGTAATCTTACCCACCATTTCTGAGTTTAAAAAGTTACCTATGCGTACAAAAATGGCTCCAGATGCGCAGGTAATAACTACGCGGTCTAAAATCCATAGCACAGATTTATGTAAGATTTTTTTATTGTATAAATAAAGACCAAATATAGTCGCGATGGCAGCACCGTGACTGGCAAGGCCTCTAAAACCAGTAAACTCAAATTCTGGAACAAACCTAAACGGAAGTATTACAGATAGTGGGTCTTCCCATAAAAGCTCTGTTTGATAAAAAAATACGTGACCTAACCGCGCTCCCAGTAGTATAGAAACGACTGCGTAGATAAAAAGACTATCTAACTTTTCTATAGCAACCTCTTCACGTTGAAACATTTTTTTCATTAGGTAAAAACCTAGTGAGAATGCCACTACAAACATCAAACTGTAAAAATGAATGGTTATAAAACCTAAATCTAATCCAGATACTGGGTTCCAAGTAAATTTGAGTGCAAACATATTTTCTATTTTGATCTTTCTAGCACCGTACTTATGACGCTGTGTTTATAATTATAGACAGCAAGTTAAAACCTTAATGGCAGATAGTAAAAAGCTTTAGTCATTATTTAAGGGTTCTTTTTCTGGCACAGGATCATATCCTTGGCCACCCCAAGGATGGCAAGATAAAATACGTTTTAATGACAGCTTTCCACCTGTTAAAAGTCCGTGCCTTTGTAAAGCGGTCTTGGTGTAATGAGAGCAAGTGGGTAAGTAGCGACAGGTGCTAGGTGTCCACGAGGAGATAAATTTTTGGTAAAACCAGATGATTCCTAAAAAGGGAGCAATTGCTATTTTCTTTGCAGAAGCCATTAGTTTACAGTAAAGGTAGTACCCTCACGACCATCTTTTAGCTGGATACCCAGCGCTATAAGTTCATCTCGTATTTTGTCACTTAGTGCAAAATCTTTGTTTTCACGTGCTTCTTTACGAAGTTTTATAAGTAACTCTACGGTGCCACTTAATTTTGAGTCGTCCGCTTTCGCGAAAGCGTTATTGTCTTCAAGTCCAAGTACGTCAAAAACGAAAGCATTAATCGTCTCAAGTAATAACTTCAGATCACTTGCAGTGATGGTTGCTTTTCCGTCTTTAATAAGGTGTATTTGCTTTACTGCATCAAAAAGATGTGCAATGAGTATCGGAGTGTTAAAATCGTCATT
Organism: uncultured Dokdonia sp.; assembly: GCF_947496725.1. Lineage (GTDB taxonomy): Bacteria > Bacteroidota > Bacteroidia > Flavobacteriales > Flavobacteriaceae > Dokdonia. The sequence continues at coordinate 597,849 of NZ_CANMDS010000001.1, read as the reverse complement.
CATCGCGGCGTAGCAAGACGCCTTCCAGTCGTTTACATTAAAGCTACTTTCTTTAGATGTGTCTAGATTTTTTGCAATCTTAAGCGCTTCCATTAGTCTGTTAAAACCTTTTTCACTCGCTAGTAATGCATCGTTTGAGAAGTCCATAATGCTGCGGTAGCTACTCTGTAAGATAAAAAACCGTGCAACGCTAGGAGCAAATCCTTTTGTTAAGTGGGGACTGTCTCCAGTAAAAATCTCACCTGGGTTGATACTGTTACCAGTACTCTTTGCCATTTTCTGGCCGTTAAGAGTGAGCATATTTGCGTGTAGCCAGTACTTTACTGGCTCTGTACCTATTGCAGCTTCATTTTGAGCAATCTCACACTCGTGGTGAGGGAACTTAAGATCCATACCACCACCGTGTATATCAAACTGTTCTCCTAGATATTTTGTACTCATTGCCGTACACTCTAGGTGCCACCCTGGGAAGCCATCACCCCACGGGCTAGGCCAGCGCATTATGTGCTCAGGTTCGGCTTTTTTCCAAAGTGCAAAATCTTGAGGATTATTCTTCTCATCTTGCGCACTAAGGGCACGAGTGTTTGTAATCATATCTTCTAGCTTGCGGCCAGAGAGTTTACCATACTCGTGGTCTTCATTAAATTTTATTACATCAAAGTATACAGAGCCATTTTTCTCATAAGCATACCCGTTGTCTATAATCTTTTTGATTATTTCTATTTGCTCTATGATGTGACCTGTAGCTGTAGGTTCTATACTAGGAGGTAAGAAGTTAAATTTATTGAGAATGTCGTGAAAGTCTAGCGTGTACTTCTGTACAACTTCCATAGGCTCAATTTGCTCTAGTCTTGCTTTTTTTGCAATCTTGTCTTCTCCTTGATCTGCATCATCTGTGAGGTGACCAGCATCTGTAATATTACGCACATAGCGCACTTTATAACCTAAGTGTTTGAGATACCTAAATATCATATCAAAACTCATAAAGGTGCGCACATTACCTAAGTGTACATTACTATATACCGTAGGACCGCACACATACATACCTACATAACCCTCGAGTAGAGGTGTGAAGATTTCTTTCTTTCCAGAAAGCGAGTTGTAAACTGTGAGTTCTTGATCTTGGTATAAAGGCATTTGATGTGCTATTTATGTGTGTAACGAAGGTAAATATCTTAATTGTAAAACTCAAAAAGCGGTCACTAAAAAGAAACCGCTTTTTTATAGGTATGCATAAGCAAGCTGTAGCTTCTTAAAAATCTGTGTCTAGCTTGATGTAGTCTAAAAATTCTCTACGTGTAGCTTCTTCTTTAAACTTCCCGCCAAACTCGCTGGTTACCGTGCTACTTTCTATATCACGTATACCACGGCTGTTTACACAAAGGTGTTTTGCGTCTATAACGCAGGCTACATCTTCTGTGCCCATAGCACGTTGTAATTCTTGCACGATTTGCATAGTGAGTCGCTCTTGTACTTGAGGACGCTTTGCATAGTAGTCTACAATGCGGTTCATTTTACTAAGCCCTACCACGGTTCCGTTTGAGATGTATGCTACGTGTGCACGACCTACTATAGGTAGTAAGTGATGCTCACAGGTAGAGTATACTGTGATGTTTTTTTCAACTAGCATCTCTCCGTATTTGTAATTATTATCAAATACTGAAACATTAGGCTTATTATCAGGATGTAAACCAGAAAATATCTCGTTTACAAACATCTTTGCCACTCGTTTTGGTGTTCCTTTAAGGCTGTCGTCTGTCATATCTAGCCCTAGGGTTTCCATAATGTGAGCGACGTCCTTCTGGATGCTTGCAAGTTTATCTGCATTGCTCATTTCAAAAGCATCTGCACGCAATGGGGTAACCGCGCTGGTCCCTATGTGGTCATCACCTATTGCTTCAATTTGATCTAATTGTCTTTCTAATTCTGTTTTCATAGTATGCGGTACTCCTTTTAATGGGGTCTTTTACGCTTTCGCGAAAGCGTAATCAACACATTATTTTCACCTCAGTCGTTAAGACTTTTAAAGGCTTGCAAAGGTACGCAATAAACTGCGTTATTTTATAGAACTTAATGACTGAAGCGTTGTATCTCGATAGCTTCTACTTATAGGGATAACGGTTTTATCTATAGTGATGTGCTCATTTGTGTAGCTATCTATTTTTTGCACAGCAACTACGTATGAGCGATGGGTTCTTAAGAATTGTTTTGTGGGCAATTTTTCTATAGCAGATGATAGTGTCTCTCGGGTAACAATAATCTCATCGTTCGTGTGAATTTTTAGATAGTCACCTAGACTTTCTATATAAAGTATACTGTTAAAGTCTACCTTCACCATTTTACGGTCAGATCTAAAAAATGTAAAGGTATCTGTAATGGTTTTTTGCGCTGGCTTTTCTACTTCGTTATAAAATTTCTGTAGGGCCTTCATTAATCTTTCTAATGAGATAGGTTTAAGTAGGTAGTCTACTGCTTGAAGATCAAAACCATCTATGGCGTACTCACGATAAGCGGTGGTAAAAATAATCTTAGTATTACCTTGTATTGCTCTGGCAAACATAAGACCTGTAACCTCTGGCATATTTATGTCTAAAAATACAAGGTCTACATCGTGAGCACTTAGAGCGCTAAAACCCTGTGCGGCATTTTTACAAGAGGCTACCACGCTTATTTGTCCAATTTTTGAAAGGTGACTTTCTAAAATCTCACGTGCCATAGGCTCGTCGTCTATTATGATTGCATTGTACGTTCCCATTGATCTAATGTAATGTTTACTTCTAGGTAAAACCAGTTATCTTTTAGCTCACTTGTGAGTGTGTATCTCTGTGGGTAAAGCACATCAAGTCTTTTTTTACTGTTTTTAAGCCCAAGACCGTGATTAAGCGTGTTGTTTTGAGCAACTTTTACTGTATTTTTTATTGTAAAATGTAATCGTTTATCTACCACCTCGAGATGTATGTTTATAATAAGGAACTCATCTATAGGCCCTCCGTGTTTAAAAGCATTTTCTACAAAGGCGATAAATAACATAGGCGGGACTTGAATATCTCGCTGTATGTTTTTTGTAAAGGTGACACTTAGAGACTCTCTAAAACGCACCTGCTCAAGACCTATATAAGAATCTATATATCCAGTCTCTTCAGATATGGCAACGGTCTTTTTCTTTATTTGATTAAGCGAGTAGTCTAGTAAATTAGATAATTTGAGAATGAGGTCAGGAGTGTGCTTAGATTCTTTTAGGGCCGCTCCATAAATCGTATTAAGTGTGTTAAATAAAAAATGTGGGTGTATTTGTTCTTTAAGGTAATGGAGTTCCTTTTCTTTAAGTAGTAATTGCCCTTCTAGAATTTTATTTTCTAATACACTATTGCGATGTATTGCCTTGTAGTTGTATTTGAGCAGTTGTGCAAGTGAGACTAATCCAGCCACGAGGTACACAAGTATAAAAACAAAAACAAAGTTGCGCGTGAGCAAGGGCATTTGCTTCATATCATAATTAGATAAGAAGATAAAGTTTATGAAGGTGATGATAATTATTAAAAAAAGTGAGCCTACTACAGTGTATAATAGGTATGCAGTAAAAACAATATATCTCTTTTTGAGAAGGAAACGTGGTATTAGATAATAAGCAATAATGTAGGTTACTACGATAGTAATAGGCAAGAGACTAGTTGCAAAGTGTATGACAAACTGATCATTATCTGCCGCATAGCTAAAGAAATAAATGTAAAATAACCATACTAATACCCATAGTACAATATGTATAGGTAAGTAAATGGTTTTTTTAAGCAATGGTGCTAGCATCTCACAAAGATGACAAAAAAATGATAGCCCTTATTTATTTTGAGATGAATAACGCTTTATATGCTGTCTATAACCTAACAGGCTGGTGGTTATTCGTTGACGGATTTTAAATTGCTATATTGGAAGTATAAATGGGCACTCGTCGCAAATAATATTAAGAAGTGTTTTATCTCTCTAGATTTACATCACATTAATCTTAAAAACTAAAGTTATGTCACAAATTATCGATCGTATTAATGAAGGAGGGCCACTATTTATGGTGCCTATTTTACTAGTTTTACTTGCAGTACTAGTCTTATTTATTTTAGCACTTGTAGGTAAAAAGCGTGTAAGAAATACACTAGAGCTCATAGGTCATCTCAGTCTTTTTGCACTTATGTGGGGACTTCTCGGGTCTACTATAGGTCTTATTACAGCTTTTGATGCTATAGAGGGAAATGGAAATATCTCACAGCCTATGATGGCAGGAGGGCTCAAGGTAGCCTTGCTATGTACCGTTTTTGGATTGTTATGTTTTGTGATAAGTAGGGTAGCAATGCTTGTGCTTACTATAAAAGCACAGAAGCAAGAAAATTTACCAGTAAGTTAATCTAGAAAGTACCAGTAAGCCCGGCGCGACCTAAGCCTACATTAAATTTCCAAGAAATGCTATTGTTTTTCTTAGAGCCGTCGGGATATACATTTGCCTTGTTCATATAGTTATCTATAGAATCTACAATCACAATACTAAGTGCAGCACTAAGGGCCACATCTGTAAGCCAGTGCGCTCCACCCCATAACCTTTGTAAAGGAGCTATAGAGCCTATAGCATAAATACCAACCTTTACCCAAACATTATCAAATTGCTTTGCTACTGCGTGGGCCATTGTTACAGAAAGAATGGTGTGACCAGAAGGGAATGCTCTAAAACCAGCCTCGCCACTATAAGGATTAAAGCTAAATTTACCTTGACCATTAGTAGGTCTACTTCTTCCTGTTGATGCTTTAAGAAGTGTTTGTAATAATCCAGCGGTTACTGCAGATGAGGTCATTAAAGCTCCAGTACGACGTACTTTTTCATTTTTTGTAAATAACCCAAAAAGATAAGTGCCGGCTGTAATTCCATAAGCTACTTGAGGGCTACCTAGTCGCTCTCCAGCTTCATCAAGTACCGTAGGGATATCTTCTCTTCTATCTATAAAATAGTTTTCTACATTATCATCTACAAAGTAGAGGAGCGCAGTACCACCTACAATGGCTCCTGCCACAATAAAGTCATCTTTTTTCCATCGCAGAGGGCCTGTATATGCGTGGCCTATACCTTTAAGCATCACCTTTGTATCGTAAAAAGCAAGTTTTAAAATCCCCAGAGTATCTTGCTCTTGAGAAGGAATAGGTGTTTGTGCTTTACAAAAAACAGAAAATAGGACTACGAGTATGAGTGTATAAGTATATTTCATAACAAGATGTATAGAGGGTGATCTTAATTATAAGATTGTATGTAAGCTTTAATTAAAAAAGCTTCTTTTTTCTTAGTTCAAAATTCTGACCTAGATAAACTTTTCTCACCATCTCATCTGCTGCGAGTTCTTCTGGCTCTCCGTGTTTGAGTATACTTCCTTCAAACATTAGGTAAGTGCGGTCTGTGATAGCCAGCGTTTCTTGCACATTGTGATCTGTGATAAGGATGCCTATATTTTTATTTTTGAGCTGTGCAACGATGCGCTGTATATCTTCTACAGCAACCGGGTCTACACCGGCAAAGGGCTCATCTAGTAATATAAAAGATGGTGAGGTAGCAAGAGCTCTAGCAATTTCTGTACGTCTACGCTCTCCACCAGATAAAAGGTCACCACGGCTTTTACGTATATGCCCTAAGCTAAACTCTTCTATAAGCTCCTCCATCTTGTGAAGTTGCTCTTTTTTAGACAGTTTAGTAAGTTGTAAAACGCTTAGTATATTATCTTCTATACTCAGTTTTCTAAAAACAGAAGCTTCCTGCGCTAGGTAGCCTATACCGTTTTGCGCTCTTTTATACATAGGGTATTTAGTAATATCTTGCTGGTCTAGGTATATGTTACCGCCATTAGGCTTTACAAGACCCACTATCATATAAAACGACGTAGTCTTCCCGGCTCCATTAGGGCCTAAGAGACCTACAATTTCACCTTGGTTAACCTCTACAGAAATCCCCTTTACAACCTTTCGGCCTTTGTAAGATTTCATTAAGTTTTCTGCGCGTAGTTTCATATGTAACAAATATACGTATTGTTTAAGCCTTTATTTTAAAGATCTATAACGCTCATTAAGAACGAGCATTGTAGATCTTTATAACAAAAAAGAAATGCTTATTGATTTCCTTTTTTTTCATCTAGGGCTTCCCAGTACTCATAAGCACGGCGTAGGTGTGGTATTACTATAGTTCCTCCTACAAGAGTACCTATACTAAGTGTTTCCATCACCTCCTCTTTAGTCACGCCCTCGTCGTGGCAGCTCTCTAAGTGATATTTTACACAGTCATCACAACGTAGCACTGTAGAGGCAACAAGACCTAAAAGTTCTTTTGTCTTTTTGTCTAGAGCACCCGCGGTAAAAGCGTTTGTGTCAAGGTTAAAGATGCGCTTTACAATTTTGTTATTGTCTGCGAGTATTTTATCATTCATTTTTGAACGATAGCTATTAAAGTCGTCTATTATATTGTTACTCATAATGTAAGTGGGGGTTTACGCTTTCGCGAAAGCGTACAACGATTAATTATTAATAATTTTCACCTGTTCCTTATGCGAGACCGGCTTTCTTGAGTCGGCGTTTTTCTCTTCTTATTACACCTCTTGAGATAAAAATACTAACCTCGTAAAGTATAATTATAGGTATAGCAACAATTACTTGTGTTGATATATCTGGCGGTGTGATTATGGCCGCCAAAATTAATACAATTACAAGCGCATACTTTCTGTTTTTCTTTAAAAATTCTGGTGTAACTAGGCCTATTTTAGTTAAAAAATACATAATGATAGGTAGTTCAAATATAAAACCAGAAGCTAGTACAGATGCACGCACGAGCCCTATAAATGAGTCTATGTCAAATTCATTTTGAACGGCTTCAGATATTTTAAAAGTGGCAAGGAAGTTTATAGAAAGTGGTGCTACTACAAAGTATCCAAATGCTGCTCCCATAAAGAAAAGCAATGAGGCAACTACTATAAAACCCTTACTAGATTTGCGCTCATTCTCATATAAGCCTGGTGAGATAAATTTCCAAAATTCATAAAGTATGTATGGAAAACCTATCACAACGCCCGCCATAATGGAGGTCCATATAGCTGCGCTAAACTGTCCTGCAACCTTTCTACTCTGTATGATAAAATCCATATCACCATCGGCAATACATCCTTTTTCGGCCCCAAAGAAGCGTGATATCTCACAAAGTATGTCGTAAGAAACAAAGTCAGGGCTTTGTGGCCCAAAGATGATTTTAAAAAGTGTTCCCTTAAAAATAAAAGCGACTACACCTATGATAACTACTGCTAGGGTTGCCCTTATTAAATGCCATCTTAATTCTTCAAGATGATCCAGAAAGGACATCTCATCTGGGTGTTTTTTTTCTTTTTTTGCCATTATGCGATTCCTTCTTTTATGAGGTCGTGTATATGTACAACGCCAGCATAGTTCCCATCTTTTACAACCAGTAGCTGGCTTATGTTATGTTCTTCTAGAATATCTTTTGCAGCAATTGCCATAGCTGTGTGATTTACAGTTTTTGGATTTTCGCTCATAATCTGTTGTGCTGTAAGGCCTTCTAGTGAGTCGTTTTTTGCAAGCATTCTACGTAGGTCTCCATCTGTGATTATTCCTTGGATAACTCCGTTTAGAACGACGGCGGTTACACCTAATCTTTTTTTAGAGATTTCAACGATAACCTCTTTAATACTTGCATCTGGTGTTACTGCAGGGTTTTGGTGTGTAGCACATATATCTTGTACTGTAAGATATAATCGTTTGCCTAGCGCACCTCCTGGGTGATACTTTGCAAAGTCTTTTTCTGTAAAACCTCTTAGATCTAGTAGGGCTACAGCAACCGCATCGCCTATAACGAGCTGTGCAGTTGTGCTTGTAGTAGGAGCAAGGTTGTTGGGGCAAGCCTCTTCTTTTACAAAAGCGTGTAAAACATAGTCTGCCTCATTACCTAAAAATGATGTTTTATTTGAAGTAATTGCAATGAGTGTATTCTCAGTTTTTTTAATAAGTGGGACTAAGGCTTTAATCTCTGGTGTTGTACCACTCTTTGAGATGCATATTACAATATCATCTATAAGTATACTCCCTAGGTCGCCGTGTATCGCATCTGCCGCGTGCATAAATAGTGCAGGAGTACCTGTACTGTTAAGTGTTGCAACTATTTTTTGAGCTATAATGGCGCTTTTACCTATACCTGTAATAACAACTCTACCCTTTGATGAGTAAATAGCTTGCACTGCTTGAGCAAATTCTTCATCTATAAGAGACGATAGATTTGCAATGGCGGCTTGCTCTATGTTAATGGTTTTCTGTGCGCTAGCAATGATTTGCTGAGTAATGTTCAAAACTTGGTTTTGTTATGATTTGTTTAACGTGGGGAAATTACTATCTTTAGAAAACACAAAGGTATGTAAAAATGCATTTGAATAGATGAAGACAGAACAAATAGACTTACACAAAGAACTTAAGAAATATTTTGGCTTTGGTCAGTTTAAGGGTTTGCAGGAAGAGGTAATTAAAAGCATTGTAGGAGGAAATCACACCTTTGTTATAATGCCTACAGGTGGTGGTAAATCACTCTGTTACCAACTGCCAGCTCTTATAGCAGAGGGAACCGCTATTGTGGTATCTCCTCTCATAGCTCTTATGAAAAATCAAGTAGATGCCTTACGAGGTATCTCACAAGATGAGGGCATTGCCCACGTTTTAAATAGCTCTCTTACCAAAGGAGAGATTAAAACGGTTAAGGAGGATATAGCAAGTGGTGTTACAAAATTGCTGTATGTTGCCCCAGAATCACTTACCAAAGAAGAGAATGTAGAATTCTTACGCGAGCAGAAAATATCTTTTCTAGCTATAGACGAGGCACACTGTATCTCAGAGTGGGGACACGATTTTAGACCTGAGTATAGAAACCTTAGAAAGATTATAGGAAGAATAGGTGAGGGAATACCTATTATAGCTGTTACGGCAACTGCCACACCAAAAGTGCAAGAAGATATTCTTAAAAACTTAGGGATAACAAATGCAAATACTTTTAAAGCATCCTTTAATAGGCCTAACCTTTATTATGAAGTACGCCCTAAAACAGCACAAGTAGATGCAGATATCATTCGGTTTGTAAAACAAAATGAAGGTAAGAGTGGCATAATCTATTGCCTTGCACGTAAACGTGTAGAAGAGCTTGCCCAGACTTTACAAGTTAATGGTCTTAAAGCAGTGCCTTATCACGCAGGCCTAGATGCAAAGACTAGAGCGCGACATCAAGATATGTTCTTAATGGAAGATGTAGATGTTGTGGTTGCAACTATAGCCTTTGGTATGGGTATAGATAAGCCAGATGTGCGCTTTGTAATTCACCACGATATACCTAAGAGTATAGAGAGCTATTATCAAGAAACAGGTCGTGCTGGTCGCGATGGAGGTGAGGGACATTGTCTCGCATTTTATGCCTATAAGGATATTGAGAAGCTTGAGAAGTTTATGAGTGGTAAGCCTGTTGCAGAGCAGGAAATAGGTCACGCATTATTACAAGAAGTAGTTGCATTTGCAGAGACGAGTATTTCTAGAAGAAAGTTTATCCTTCATTATTTTGGTGAAGAATTTGATAACGCTACAGGAGAAGGTGGGATGCTAGATGATAATATGCGCAACCCAAAAAAGAAACACGAGGCACAAGATGAGCTTGTAAAAGTGCTTACTGTTATACGTGATACAAAACAAATATATAAGAGTAAGGAAGTAGTCTTTACTTTAAGAGGAGAAGAAAATGCTATTATCACTTCTCATAAAACACACGAACAAGCATTTTTTGGTATAGGTAAAGATCAAAGTAAAGAATATTGGTTTGCATTAATGCGACAAGCTATTGTTGCTGGATATATCAAAAAGGATATAGAAACTTATGGTGTTGTAAAAATGACGCCAAAGGGGCTTGCTTTTATAGATAAGCCTGTGTCATTTATGATGACAGATGATCATACCTTTGGGGCAGATGTAGATAATGCTATTATCTCATCTCAAAAGCAAGGGGGAGCAGATAAGAAACTTATGGAAATGCTCAGAGATCTTCGTAAGAAGGTTGCAAAAAAGCTCGACGTACCACCATTTGTAGTTTTTCAAGATCCATCATTACAAGATATGGCGATAAAGTATCCTATTACGATACAAGAGCTAGGTAACGTGCACGGTGTAGGAGACGGAAAAGCAAAAAAGTACGGTAAGGACTTTGTTAGCCTCATAAAAGCTTATGTAGATGAAAATGATATTCTTCGTCCAGATGATCTCGTAGTAAAAAGTACAGGTGCAAACAGTGGTCTCAAATTGTATATTATTCAAAACGTAGACCGTAAGTTACCTCTCGATGATCTTGCATCTGCAAAGGGTAAGGAAATGCCAGATTTTATAAAAGAGATGGAAGCCATAGTTTTTAGTGGTACCAGACTCAATATAGACTATTGGATTAATGACATACTTGATGAAGATCAACAAGAAGAGTTACACGATTACTTTATGGAGGCAGAGACAGATAAAATAGATGTCGCTATGGAAGAGTTTGATGGTGATTATGAAGATGAGGAGCTACGTCTGTATAGAATCAAGTTTATGAGCGAGGTTGCAAACTAGTTATTTGTAACTTGATGGTTTTTGTTACGCTTTCGCGAAAGCGTAACAAAAACCATCTCAACCACATCCACTTTTAGTTACTATAGTTTTTGAAAATATCACGATGCTAAAATTTGTTTATAACATACGACACTATTTTGAAAAACGTGGTTTTTACGTGTCATCTAGACTGGCAGATAGACTAGGAATGCGAGCAAAGAATGTGCGTTTATTTTTTATCTACGTCTCATTTGCAACCCTAGGTGTTGGTTTTGCCTTGTACTTGACTGTAGCTTTCTGGCTTAAATTAAAGGATCTCATTTATACAAAACGAACCTCTGTTTTTGATCTATGAGACTATTCTCTCTATTTAAACATAAGATTTATCTTGCTGTTATACTTCTTGTAATTACCCTTTTTATTGGTATTGTAGGGTATAGATTTATTGCAGATTATACTTGGGTAGATGCTATGTATATGACGGTCATAACCATTACCACGGTTGGTTTTGGTGAAGTAGTGCCGCTCACCCCAGAAGCAAAAATTTTTACAATAATACTCATCCTCCTTAGTGTGGTTATAGTTGGTTTTGCCATTACGGTAATTTCAGAATATATATTGAGTAGGAGCTCGTACAATGATTTAATACATAGAAAGGTGCAACAGGAAATAGATAAAATGAATGATCACATTATAGTGTGTGGTTATGGTCGTAATGGTCAAGAGGCTGTGCAAAAATTAATGGCTTATAATAAGCAATTTGTTGTGATTGAGATGGACACAGATATCATAGAGAAGTATGAGTCTGATACAAATATTCACTTTGTAAATGGTAATGCAAATGAAGATGAGACACTGGAAAAAGCCGGTATAGATAGAGCATCTGCTTTATTATGTGCGCTTCCAGAAGATGCAGATAATCTCTTTATTGTTTTAAGTGCAAGGCAGCTTAACAGTACATTAAAAATTATAAGTAGAGCCACGGCAGAAACTTCACAAAAAAAACTCAAACTTGCTGGCGCAGATAATGTGATTATGCCAGATCGCATAGGTGGAGACCATATGGCATCTCTTGTGGTTGTTCCAGACCTTATTGAATTTTTAGACAACTTATCTGTAGTGGGAGAGGAGGATAGTATTAATGTAGAGGAAATAGGTTTTAGCCAGGTATGTCTAGATGGTAAAGAAGCTACTATTAAAGAAATTAACTTACGTTACAGAACTGGGTGTACAATTATAGGATATAGGTCTCCATCTGGTAAGTACATAGTTAACCCTGAGGCAGATATGAGAATAGAAAAAGAGTCTAAACTCATCGTTATAGGAAGACCTGAACAAATCAAAAAACTACACGCTACTTTCGGTATTTAGTAAATGTGTAGGATTTTAAGATACTTTCCTTTGAATAAGGTGCATTTTTTTAGATATTGCTAGCTGAATTTTTATTATAACCAAACACATACATATGATGAAGAAATATCTTCTATTCATTTTATCAGCATTTATTCCATTAATTTCATTTGCACAAAACAATCAAGAAGTAGGAATTGATCAAAAAATTGATCAAGCATTCCAGCCTGTTTCAGATTTCTTTTCTGCTATCGTATTTTTTGAAGTAGCAGGTACACCGTTTGTACTTATATTACTTGTAGCAAGTGCTGCATTTTTTACAATTTACTTTGGTTTTCCAAACATTAGATTTTTTTGGAGAGCTATTCAAACAGTACGTGGTAAATATGAGGATATTGAAAAGCACGGGGCTGCAGAGCTTTATGGTGAAGATGGTATCGCTCAAGGGCAAGATCTTACTAAAGTAGATATTGAAGATCATATTGAAAAGATAGATGATGACCTCGCTATAGATGGCGACATTGTAGACACGATACGTGATGAAAGTTCAGATGGTGAAGTTTCTCACTTTCAAGCACTGGCAACAGCAGTTTCTGGAACCGTAGGTAATGGTAACATTGCAGGGGTTGCACTAGCAATCGCATTAGGAGGACCAGGTGCAACATTCTGGATGATAGTTTGTGGTTTACTGGGGATGTCTACAAAATTTGTAGAGTGTACTCTAGGAGTACAATACAGAGATGTAGGTGAAGATGGTACCGTATACGGAGGACCTATGTATTACCTTACTAAAGGACTTAAAGCAAAAGGATTTGCAACGCTAGGTAAAGTAGCAGCTGTAATTTTTGCAATCTTCTGTATAGGTGGATCTTTTGGTGGAGGTAACGCTGCACAATCTAACCAAGCAACTATTGTACTTAAAGAAATGTTTAATATGACAAGTGCAGCCTCTGGTTTTATAGTAGGTATTGTTCTTGCTATTATAGTAGGTATTATCATCATAGGCGGTATAAAACGTATTGCTCAGGTAACTGAGAAGGTAGTACCATTTATGGCGATTATGTATGTACTTGCTTGTTTATATATCATACTAAGTAACTTTAGTCTTATAGATGACGCAGTAGCACTTATTGTACAAGAAGCATTTAACCCTACAGCAATTGGTGTGGGTGGATTTATAGGAGTACTACTAGTTGGATTTAAAAGAGCTGCCTTTTCAAATGAGGCAGGTGCAGGTTCTGCTTCTATTGCACACTCTGCAGTACGTACAAAATACTCTGCAAGTGAAGGTCTAGTAGCATTACTAGAGCCGTTTATTGATACGGTACTTATCTGTTCTATGACTGCATTAGTAATTATCATTTTCAACTTTGGAGGATTCTTTGAGTACGGTGGTGATGGTTCTGGAGCAGTATTAATAGGTGGAGAATCTTTTGAGGGAGCAGGTATTACATCAAAGGCTTTTGCAGAATATATTCCTTACTCTAACGTGTTCTTAACGATAGCAGTTGTACTATTTGCAGTATCAACTATGATTTCTTGGTCTTACTACGGGTTACAGTCTTGGAAATTCCTTTTCGGGCGTGGTAAAGTAGCAGATCTTGTATATAAAATGTTATTCTTAACCTTTGTAGTGGTAGGAGCTTCTGCAAGTATGAATTCAATATGGGCATTCTCAGACGCAATGATATTTGCAATGGTATTTCCTAATATGGTAGGTCTTTTCTTCTTATTCCCAGTGGTGAAAAAGCAGCTTAAAAGATACCTTGATGCTATAAAGCTTAAGGAGCAAGCTATAGACTAAGATCATATAAAATGAGACTATTTAAATCCCATTTTGTTTACGACAGACGTAAGCGAAATGGGATTTTATTTTTTGCCATACTTTGTCTTGCGTGTCTAGGAGTTATTGCTGTTAGTAAAAATCTTACAGATTCACCCGTATCGCCACTGCAAGAAGATGCTCGTGTGCTTGCTTTTCAAAAAGAAATAGACTCGCTTAAAGCGATTGAACTAGAAAGAAGAAAGCCTAAAATTTATCCTTTTAACCCTACATTACTCACAGATTATAATGGGTATAAACTCGGGATGAGTACAGAAGAGATAGATAGAGTAGTACGCTTTCGCGAAAGCGGAAAATGGTTTAACTCTGCAGCAGAGTTTCAGCAAGTCTCAAAAGTATCAGACTCACTACTGGCGCAAATATCTCCCTATTTTAAATGGCCAAAATGGTTGCTAGAGCAACGCAAGAATCCACAAAAGAAAAATAATTATAAGAAGAAGTGGAAAACCGCCGAAGAGAAAGGAATGCTCAATAGCATAACTTATGAAGATTTACTCGCAATAGAGGGCGTAGATGAAAATGCTGCTACTGCTATTATACGACACCGTGATAAGGTGGGAGGTTATCAAGTAGATTTTCAGATTTACAGTGTCTATGGTGTAGATAAATCTATAAAGAGACTTGTGCTTAATCATTATACGGTAAAAAACAAACCAGAAATACGTTTTGTAAACGTAAATACCGCGACAGCATCAGACCTTTCTACCGTTCCATTGCTTAATTTTGATTTGGCAAAAGAAATAGTAGACTATCGTACGCTTAGAGAGGGAATTAGCTCACTAGAAGAATTGAAAGATTTGGAGGGTATGACAGACTTCAAATATGATATAATAGCGTTATATTTACAAATAAATTAAAATGTGCTATGATTGCCTGCGATATCTTCAGTAAGCAGGGATAAAAATAAGAATATGACAGATATGTATTTTACAGAGGAACATAACCTCTTTCGCGAAAGCTTAAAAGATTTTCTTCAAAAGGAAGTAGTCCCACACCTTGATAAATGGGAGGAAACTGGACAGATAGAACGTTTTATCTGGAAGAAATTTGGAGATATGGGATTCTTCGGGATTGCTTATCCAGAAGAGTATGGAGGGATGAACCTTGATTTCTTTTATACTGTAATACTACTAGAAGAGTTACAGAAAATTAATAGTGGTGGATTTGCTGCTGCCATATGGGCGCACGCTTATCTAGCAATGACGCACCTTAATGCAGAGGGAGATACTAGAATAAAATCTGAATATCTAGCAGCAAGTATTGCAGGTGATAAAATAGGGTGCTTGTGTATTACAGAACCTTTTGGGGGAAGTGATGTTGCAGGTATGCGCACAACAGCTGTAAAAGAAGGTGATCACTACATTATAAATGGATCAAAAACCTTTATTACAAATGGTGTTTACTCAGACTATCTAGTTGTTGCTGCAAAGACGGCACCAGAACTAGGAGGGAAGGGTATGAGTATATTCCTTTTAGATAGAGATATGCCTGGTATTAACGCTACAAAACTTGATAAACTAGGTTGGAGAGCATCAGATACTGGTGAGATTTCTTTTGACAATGTAAAAGTTCCTGCCGAAAATCTAATGGGAGAGGAGAATGCTGGTTTTGGGTACATAATGCAGCACTTTGCATCAGAACGTTTAATTATGGGTATTAATGCACACGCTAGAGCAGAGTATGCTATAGAGTATGCGTTAGGTTATATGAAAGAGCGTACCGCTTTTGGAGTTACTATAGATAAGTTTCAGGCATTACGTCACAAGCTAGCAGAACGTACTGCAGAGGTGGAGATGTCTAAAGCTTTTAATTATACAGTGGCTCATCGCCTAGGTAATGGCGAGTATGTTGTAAAAGAAGCTACGATGTCTAAGCTTACAGCAACAAAAATTGCAGATGAGGTAATTTATGATTGTTTACAGATGTTAGGAGGTTACGGTTATATGGAAGAATACCCGCTAGCACGTATGTTACGTGATAGTCGCCTAGGTCCTATAGGTGGAGGAACATCTGAAATTTTACGAGAAATCATCGCAAAAATGGTTATCGATAAGAAGACTTACAAGCCTAAAACTGAAGAAATTTCAAAAAAATAAAGGTTACTGTTGCGGGATTGTTTTTTAAGCGTATCTTTGCAGTCTGAAAACCGAATAAGAATTTAAAGAAAGGAGGTCCCACTATGTTAATTATACCAGTAAAAGACGGAGAAAATATAGATAGAGCGCTTAAACGTTTTAAGCGTAAATTTGATCGCACAAAGACTATGCGTAATCTTAGAGAGCGCAAGCAGTTTACAAAGCCTTCTGTAGTAAGAAGACGTGAGATTCAAAAAGCATCATACATTCAAGGAATGAGAGATGCAGAGAATATCTAATATTCATTAATCCGTCGTCACGTGTAACGTGATCTGGATTAACAGGGAGACTAATCCTCTCTCAACCATATATAACCGTTGTGTTGTAAAGTGTATCTTTACAGTGCAACGGTTTTTTTTTGTTGTCTAGAATAAGTTATTACTTTTAAATATATAGTTGTAATGTCCCTCAATCCTTTCTTAGAGTATCTCAACCTTGAGAAGAATTATAGTAAGCATACAGTGCTGGCTTATGAAAAGGATGTGACTGCTTTTTTTGTCTTTTTAAAGGAGAATTACGGGCAAGATGATCCTATTGCTGTTGCGTATGCGCAAATAAGAGCGTGGATCGTTTCTTTAGTAGATGCTGGAGTCTCTAACCAGAGTGTAAATA
Organism: uncultured Dokdonia sp.; assembly: GCF_947496725.1. Lineage (GTDB taxonomy): Bacteria > Bacteroidota > Bacteroidia > Flavobacteriales > Flavobacteriaceae > Dokdonia. The sequence goes on along the minus strand of NZ_CANMDS010000001.1, from coordinate 581,283 downwards.
GAAAGGTGTCATCTCTCAAGGCTTACTATAAATTTTTGCTCAAAGTGGGGGATGTGGCTATATCGCCTCTGGTGAAACACAAATCTCTTAAGGTCTCTAAGCGTGTACAGATTCCATTTTCAGAAAAGGAGGTGGGTCTCGTATTGCAAGATTTGCGAGAGACACAAGATTTTGTCTCTTTGCGAGATCTTCTTATGGTTGAATTGTTATATGGTACTGGGATGAGAAGAGCAGAGCTTATAGACCTAACACTAGGTAGTGTAGATTTTTCTCAAAAAACATTAAAAGTACTAGGTAAGCGCAACAAAGAACGTCTCATTCCTCTTCTTCCAGGAGTGATAAGTACTCTTGATAGGTATTTAATTGAGAGGTCTCGTATAGCTGGAGAGGGGAGTTCGGAGCCATTAATTGTAACTGTAAAAGGGTTAAAAGTGTATAGCACCCTTGTTTACAGAGTTATAAATCGTTACTTTAGTGAGGCTTCAGATAAGTTTAAGACGAGCCCGCATATATTGAGACATTCATTTGCAACTCACTTACTTAATCAAGGAGCAGATTTAAACGTTGTGAAAGAGCTTTTAGGTCACGCCAGTCTAGCCTCTACTCAGGTGTATACTCATAATAGTATAAAGGCATTAAAAGACGTGTACTCTAAGGCACATCCTCGTACTAAAAAGTAGTGAGGGGACGTTTAGTAAGTAGAGCACTATGAGAGTGTTTTATGTTGTAACCAATTAAACCATATTCTTATGAAAGTAACTGTAGAAGCCCCAAAGTTTGATGCAGATGTCAAACTCACTGATTTTATAAAGAAGAAAGTCGGGAAATTGGAACATTTTTATGATAAGATTATTCATACTGATGTTTATCTAAAACTAGAGCCAAACGAGAGACCAAATAATAAAATTGTAGAATTATTAGTAAGTGTGCCAGGTGATGAATTTATCGTTAAAAAGATGGCAAAATCTTTCGAAGAGGCTACAGATGTGTGTGTTCAGTCTATGGAGAGGATACTTTTAAAAAGAAAAGAAAAAATAAGATCACGTGTGATGTAAATTTTTTTCAAAAAAAAGTTTGGGTAGGGATAAAAATTACCTACATTTGCAGTCCGTTAGAAATAGCGGACTTTTTTATGCTTCTTTTGGGAAGTATGAGTGAGTAAAAAGCCGATGTAGCTCAGCTGGCTAGAGCAGCTGATTTGTAATCAGCAGGTCGTGGGTTCGAGTCCCTCCATCGGCTCTTTTTTTAACTTAAAAATAAAGTTAAAAAGTTCTTTAAAATATTGTTTTATTATCAAAAAGATTTGCTTAGTTTTGCGCACTGAAATTTGATAACAAATAGGGGAGATACTCAAGCGGCCAACGAGGACTGACTGTAACTCAGTTGTTTTTAACTTCGCAGGTTCGAATCCTGCTCTCCCCACACCTTTAATCTCACTTTATATATGTAATATAGAGTGAGTTTATAAATGCGGGAGTAGCTCAGTTGGTAGAGCGTCAGCCTTCCAAGCTGAATGTCGCCAGTTCGAACCTGGTCTCCCGCTCTAAATACCTTTGAGGTGTTGAGCTTTCGCGAAAGCGTAAAATTTACCAGCCGACGTAGCTCAGGGGTAGAGCGTTTCCTTGGTAAGGAAGAGGCCACGGGTTCAATTCCCGTCGTTGGCTCAAAAAAAATATTAATAATGAGTGCTGGTCGCACTCACTTTTCGTGTTTAAATGAGAAGGGACTCGATCACTAGTAAATAGTACACTAATAATAACTAAGATTAAATAATTACATTATGGCAAAGGAAACATATGATCGTTCGAAACCCCATTTAAATGTTGGAACTATCGGGCACGTAGATCACGGTAAAACAACTTTAACTGCTGCGATTACGAAAGTATTGGCAGATGCTGGTTTTTCAGAAGCTTCTGCTTTTGATCAAATTGATAATGCTCCTGAGGAAAAAGAAAGAGGTATAACAATTAACTCTTCACACGTTGAGTATGCGACTGAAAACCGTCACTACGCACACGTTGACTGTCCAGGTCACGCCGATTACGTAAAGAATATGGTAACTGGTGCTGCTCAAATGGATGGTGCTATTCTTGTGGTTGCTGCTACAGATGGTCCTATGCCACAAACTCGTGAGCACATCCTTCTTGGTCGTCAGGTAGGTATTCCACGTATCGTTGTATTTATGAATAAAGTAGATATGGTTGATGATGAGGAGCTTCTTGAGCTTGTAGAGATGGAGATCAGAGATCTTCTTTCTTTCTACGAGTATGATGGAGATAATGGTCCTGTTGTAGCTGGTTCTGCACTTGGAGCGTTAAACGGTGAGCAAAAATGGGTTGATACAGTATTAGAGCTTATGGCTGCTGTTGATTCTTGGATCGAAGAGCCATTACGTGAGACTGAAAAAGATTTCCTAATGCCTATCGAGGATGTATTCTCTATTACTGGTCGTGGAACTGTTGCTACAGGTCGTATCGAAACTGGTATCGCAAACACTGGAGATCCTGTTGAGATCATCGGTATGGGTGCTGAGAAACTTACTTCTACTATTACAGGTATTGAGATGTTCCGTCAGATCCTTGATAGAGGTGAGGCTGGAGATAACGCTGGTATCTTATTAAGAGGTATTGAGAAGTCTCAAATCTCTAGAGGTATGGTAATCGTTAAGCCAGGATCTGTAACACCACACGCTAAGTTTAAAGCTGAGGTTTATATCCTTAAGAAAGAAGAAGGTGGACGTCACACTCCATTCCACAATAACTACCGTCCACAGTTTTACGTACGTACAACTGACGTAACTGGTAACATCGGTCTTCCTGATGGAATCGAGATGGTAATGCCTGGTGATAACTTAACTATTACTGTTGAGCTTATCCAGCCTATTGCACTTAACATCGGACTTCGTTTTGCAGTACGTGAAGGTGGTAGGACTGTAGGAGCTGGTCAGGTTACTGAGATTTTAGATTAATTTTATCTAGATAATAAATAAAAGTAAAGGTGTTCTGTTTTTTCAGAACGCCTTGACTTTTGTTAAAGAGAAGGTTATTGCGCTTTCGCGAAAGCGTAAAAATTTATCTCAAGTAGGTTAGTCCTACGGATACGGGTTTAGCTCAGTTGGTAGAGCACTGGTCTCCAAAACCAGGTGTCGTGAGTTCGAGTCTCTCAACCCGTGCAATTTATGAGTATTTACACAATGTGTCTTGCTCATTAGAATTTTGGAATTTACTAGAAGATTATTAGATATCTTATCTACTTCTAAAACGATATAACTATTATGGCTGGATTAATTAATTACGTTCAAGAATCATATAACGAATTGAAAAATCACGTAACGTGGACACCACTTCCAGAGGCTCAGCGTCTTATGGTTGTAGTAGCTGTGTTTTCGATATTATTTTCTTTAGCTATATGGGGTGTTGATACTGTTTTTAGCAATGTAATTAAGTTATACTTTGATAAAATAGTAGGAATAAATTAATTAAGACGATATGGCTAAAGCAAACAGCACCAAACAGTGGTATGTGGTAAGGGCCGTTAGTGGTCAAGAGAATAAAGTTAAGGCATATATCGAGCAAGAAATTTCACGATTAAGTCTAGAAGATAACATTGAGGAGGTTTTAGTGCCTACAGAAAAGGTTATTCAAATACGTAACGGTAAGAAAGTAAACAAAGAACGTGTTTATTTTCCAGGTTACATAATGGTTAAAGCAAATCTAGCTGGAGAAATACCTCACATCATTAAGTCTATTAATGGTGTTATAGGATTTTTAGGAGAAGTAAAAGGTGGTGATCCTGTGCCGTTAAGAAAGGCAGAGGTAAACCGTATGCTAGGTAAGGTAGATGAGCTTGCTGTAAAACAAGACAGCGTTGCAATACCATTTACTATAGGAGAGACTATCAAGGTAATAGATGGTCCTTTTAATGGTTTTAATGGAACTGTTGAAAAAGTAAATGAAGAGAAGCGTAAGCTTGAGGTGATGGTTAAAATTTTTGGAAGAAAAACACCATTAGAGCTTAGCTATATGCAGGTTGAAAAGGTATAAGAAATTAATTGTTACATTAATATATTTTGGATTTTGTTCTATTGCTTCCACTTTATGAACAGATCAGTTTAAATTTTTAGAAATGGCAAAAGAAGTAAGTAAGGTTGTAAAGTTACAAGTACGAGGAGGTGCCGCAAACCCTTCTCCACCAGTAGGACCTGCTTTAGGTGCTGCCGGCGTAAATATTATGGAGTTCTGTAAGCAGTTTAATGCTAGAACTCAAGATAAAGCTGGTAAAGTACTTCCTGTTGCGATAACTGTATATAAGGATAAGTCTTTTGATTTTGTAATCAAGACTCCTCCTGCAGCAGTTCAACTATTGGAAGCAGCTAAAGTAAAGAGTGGATCTGGTGAACCAAACCGTAAGAAGGTTGCAAAAGTTACTTGGGATCAAGTACGTGCAATTGCAGAGGACAAAATGCCTGACCTTAATGCATTCACTGTAGAAAGTGCAATGAAAATGGTAGCAGGTACAGCTCGTTCAATGGGTATAACGGTTAAAGGTGGAGATGCACCAGCTTAACAGCTTAAAAAGAAAACAATAATGGCAAAATTAACAAAAAAGCAAAAAGAAAATCAGTCTAAGATTGAAGCGGGTCAAACCTACAATCTAGCTGACGCTTCTGCTTTAATCAAAGAAGTAAGTAACGTAAACTTTGACCCTTCTGTAGATATTGCTGTACGTCTTAATGTAGATCCTCGTAAAGCAAACCAGATGGTGCGTGGCGTGGTAACTCTTCCTCACGGAACAGGTAAAGACGTAAAAGTGCTAGCTCTTGTTACTCCGGATAAAGCGGGAGAAGCTGAGGCAGCAGGAGCAGACTACGTAGGTCTTGATGAGTACCTTGAGAAAATCAAAGGTGGTTGGACAGATGTAGACGTTATAATCACAATGCCTAGTGTAATGGGTAAATTAGGACCTTTAGGACGTGTCTTAGGACCACGTGGTTTAATGCCTAACCCAAAGACAGGTACAGTAACTATGGATATTGCAAAAGCAGTTTCTGATGTGAAAGCTGGTAAAATTGACTTTAAAGTTGATAAGACTGGTATCATCCACGCCTCTGTAGGTAAGGCATCTTTTGATGCAGAAAAAATTGCTGGTAACGCAAGAGAATTAATAACAACATTAGTAAAGCTTAAGCCTACAACTGCAAAGGGTGTTTACATAAAAAGTATTTTTATGTCAAGTACAATGAGCCCTTCTGTAGAGGTTGATACTAAGCGTTTTGCTACTGACTAGTTTAAATTTTAGATTATGACAAGAGAAGAAAAATCAATAGTAATTCAAGATTTAACTACGCAGTTAGGAGAGAACGCTCACATATACCTTACTGATATTTCTGGACTAGATGCTGGGACGACTTCAAATTTACGTCGTGCTTGTTTCAAGGCAGGAGTAAGTTTATCTGTAGTTAAGAACACATTGCTTGCAAAAGCAATGGAAGCATCAGACAAAGATTTTGCAGAACTTCCTGAAGTTTTAAAAGGAAACACTGCAATTATGTTTTCTGAGACTGGAAATGCACCAGCAAAGGTAATTAAGGAGTTTCGTAAGAAATCTGAGAAGCCTTTATTAAAAGGAGCATTTATAGAAGAAGCTATCTACGTTGGAGATGATCAACTAGATAACCTGGTAAATATCAAATCAAGAGAGGAACTTATTGGAGACATCATTGGATTACTTCAATCGCCTGCTAAGAACGTTGTTAGCGCTCTTAAGTCAAGTGGAGGAACCCTTGCTGGTATTATCAAAACCCTTTCTGAGAAGGAAGGTTAAGCAGTACGCACTATTATTTATTATATAACAATTACAATTTTCAAAAACGATAGAAAATGGCAGATTTAAAAGAATTCGCAGAACAATTAGTTAACCTTACAGTAAAAGAAGTAAATGAGTTAGCTACTATTTTAAAAGATGAGTATGGTATCGAGCCTGCTGCTGCAGCTGTAGCTGTTGCTGCTGGTGGAGCTGGTGGTGGAGACGCTGCTGAGGAGAAGTCAGAATTTGACGTAATCCTTAAGGCTGCTGGAGCTTCTAAGCTTGCTGTAGTTAAGCTTGTAAAAGAATTAACTGGATTAGGTCTTAAAGACGCTAAAGGATTAGTAGATGGTGCTCCATCTCCAGTTAAAGAAGGTGTTGCTAAAGATGAGGCAGAAGCACTTAAAGCTCAGTTAGAAGAAGCTGGTGCAGAAGTTGAGCTTAAGTAAGCTTACCATAATAAATAGATAAAGGTTTAGACTAGTTGTGTCTGTCAAAGGCGCAATTTGGTCTAAACCATTTGTCGTATAAAGTAGTTACCTTTTTTATGTAACTCGACTTTTTCTCGATTTTGGTCGTTAATATAAAATCTTTTTAGACTTGCTAAGGGGCAAGTTTAGTTCTAATCAAATTCCGTTCGTTGATGATGCAAGATGCAAAACAAGGAGAAAGAATCAGTTTCTCATCGGTAAAGAATAGACCTGATTATCCAGACTTTTTGGATATTCAAGTAAAGTCTTTCCAAGATTTCTTCCAGCTGGAAACAAAGTCTGATGAGAGAGGTGATGAGGGTCTTTACAATACTTTTCTCGAGAACTTCCCAATTACAGATACTCGTAACAACTTTGTACTCGAGTTTTTAGATTATTTTGTTGATCCACCTAGATATTCTATACAAGAGTGTATAGAGCGTGGACTTACTTATAGTGTGCCGTTAAAAGCGCGTCTAAAATTATACTGTACAGACGAGGAACACGAAGATTTTGAAACAATCGTACAAGATGTATATCTTGGTACAATCCCATATATGACTCCTAGCGGAACATTTGTGATCAACGGCGCAGAGCGTGTTGTTGTTTCTCAATTACACCGTTCTCCAGGGGTATTCTTTGGACAGTCGTTCCACGCAAATGGAACAAAATTATATTCTGCACGTGTAATTCCTTTTAAAGGTTCGTGGATAGAATTTGCGACAGATATTAATAGCGTTATGTACGCTTATATTGATCGTAAAAAGAAATTACCTGTTACTACACTTTTCCGTGCTATCGGTTTTGAAAGAGATAAAGATATCCTTGAGATATTTGATCTTGCAGAGGAGGTTAAAGTTTCTAAAACAGGGCTTAAAAAATATCTTGGTCGCAAGCTTGCTGCACGTGTTCTTAACACTTGGCACGAAGATTTTGTTGATGAAGATACAGGTGAAGTAGTATCTATCGAGCGTAATGAGATAGTACTTGATCGTGATACAGTTCTAGAAAAAGAGCACGTAGAAGAAATTCTTGAGGCTGGAGCAAAAACTGTATTACTTCACAAAGAAGATAATCAGCAGGCAGATTATGCGATTATCCATAATACATTACAGAAGGATCCAACAAATTCTGAAAAAGAAGCTGTTGAGCATATCTATAGACAATTACGTAATGCAGAACCGCCAGATGAGGAAACTGCACGTGGTATTATAGATAAGTTATTCTTCTCAGACCAACGTTACAACTTAGGTGAAGTAGGTCGTTATAGAATGAATAAGAAATTAGGTCTTGATATCGAGATGGATAAGCAGGTGCTTACTAAGCTAGATATTATTACCATTATAAAATACCTAATTGAGTTAATCAATGCAAAAGCAGAGATTGATGATATTGATCACTTATCAAACCGTCGTGTACGTACTGTAGGTGAGCAACTTTCTGCCCAGTTTGGTGTAGGTCTTGCTCGTATGGCTCGTACAATACGTGAGCGTATGAACGTACGTGATAATGAAGTGTTTACTCCTATAGATTTGATTAATGCAAAGACATTGTCTTCTGTAATTAATTCATTCTTTGGTACAAACCAGTTGTCACAGTTTATGGACCAAACTAATCCACTTGCTGAGATTACGCACAAGCGTCGTCTATCTGCACTTGGGCCTGGAGGTTTATCACGTGAGCGTGCAGGATTTGAGGTGCGTGATGTGCACTACACACACTACGGTAGATTATGTCCTATTGAAACACCAGAGGGACCAAACATTGGTCTTATATCTTCACTAGCTGTTTATGCTAAGGTGAATAATATGGGATTCATTGAGACTCCATATCGTAAGGTTGAAGGTGGTAAGATAGATTTAAAATCAGAACCACAATACTTAAGTGCTGAGGAAGAAGAAGGGATGTTAATAGCGCAAGCAAACAACCCTATGAATGATGAAGGTACAATTACTGAAGAAAAAGTAATTGCACGTATGGAAGGTGATTTCCCAGTAGTAGATCCAGATACAGTACATTATGCAGATGTTAGTCCTAACCAGATTGCATCTATCTCTGCATCACTTATTCCATTCTTGGAACACGATGATGCAAACCGTGCACTGATGGGGTCGAATATGATGCGCCAGGCAGTACCACTTATTATGGCAGATGCGCCTATCGTGGGAACAGGTCTGGAACGTCAAGTAGCTACAGATTCTAGAGTACTAATTAATGCAGAAGGTGCAGGTACAGTAGAGTATGTAGACGCAAATATGATTACTATAAAATATGATCGTACAGATGATGAGCGTCTCGTAAGTTTTGACGAGGATTCTAAATCTTACAATCTTATTAAATTCCGTAAGACTAACCAGGGTACAAATATCAACCTTAAACCTATTGTAAAAGTAGGAGATAGAGTTGAGCGTGGTCAAGTATTATGTCAAGGGTATGCTACCGAGAAAGGTGAGCTTGCACTAGGACGTAATATGAAGGTGGCCTTTATGCCTTGGAAGGGATATAACTTTGAGGATGCGATTGTAATATCAGAAAAGGTAGTGCGTGACGATATCTTTACTTCTATACACATTGATGAGTACTCTCTTGATGTAAGAGATACGAAGTTAGGTAACGAAGAGCTTACTAATGATATTCCTAACGTTTCTGAAGAGGCTACAAAAGACCTTGATGAGAACGGAATGATTCGTATAGGTGCAGAAGTAAAACCTGGAGATATATTAATAGGTAAGATTACTCCAAAAGGAGAGTCTGATCCTACTCCAGAAGAAAAATTACTTCGCGCAATATTTGGAGATAAAGCAGGAGACGTAAAAGATGCTTCCCTTAAAGCATCACCATCTTTACACGGTGTAGTTATAAACAAGAAATTGTTTGCTAGAGCGATAAAAGATAAGCGTAAACGTGCAAAAGATAAAGAAGACATCGCAGTACTCGAAGATAAGTATGATGTGAAGTTTGACGATTTACAGGCTGTATTAATTGAAAAATTATTCAAACTTGTAAATGGTAAGACTGCTCAAGGTGTAATGAATGATCTAGGTGAAGAAGTACTTCCTAAAGGAAAGAAATTTACACTCAAGATGCTTAACTCTGTAGAAGATTACACGCACCTTACACAAGGTACTTGGACTACAGATGATAAGACTAATACACTTATTGCAGACTTATTACACAACTATAAGATTAAAGAAAACGATCTACAAGGTAACTTACGTCGTGAGAAATTTACAATCTCAGTAGGAGATGAGCTACCAGCTGGTATCATCAAACTTGCTAAGGTTTATATTGCTAAAAAACGTAAGCTTAAAGTAGGAGATAAGATGGCGGGACGTCACGGTAACAAAGGTATCGTTGCACGTATCGTACGTCAAGAGGATATGCCATTCCTTGAGGATGGAACTCCTGTAGACATCGTTCTTAACCCACTAGGTGTACCATCACGTATGAACATTGGTCAGATTTATGAGACCGTGTTAGGATGGGCAGGTCAAAAATTAGGAAGAACTTATGCGACGCCTATTTTTGATGGAGCAACACTAGATCAGATTAACGCACTTACAGACGAGGCAGGTATACCACGCTTTGGTCATACATATTTATATGACGGAGGTACTGGAGATCGTTTTGATCAACCAGCAACGGTAGGAGTTATCTATATGCTTAAACTAGGGCATATGGTAGATGATAAGATGCACGCGCGTTCTATCGGGCCGTACTCTCTTATTACGCAACAACCTCTTGGAGGTAAGGCGCAGTTTGGAGGGCAACGTTTTGGTGAGATGGAGGTATGGGCTCTTGAGGCATATGGAGCTTCGGCAACATTGCGTGAGATCCTTACTGTAAAGTCTGATGACGTGATTGGTCGTGCTAAGACGTATGAAAGTATTGTAAAAGGAGAGCCTATGCCAGAGCCAGGTCTTCCTGAATCTTTCAACGTATTAATGCACGAGCTTAAAGGACTGGGACTAGACATTCGTCTAGAAGAAAAGTAAATGGTTTTTGGAAAGTGGAGTCTCTCGGGATTCCGCTTTCGCGAAAGCGTAACAACAACCATTCACAACAATAATTAATTCGACATACACAGAATTATGGCAAGAAATAATGACAATGTACAACAGCCGAAGTTTAACGCTATCTCTATTGGTCTTGCGTCTCCAGAATCTATTCTAGGGGCATCAAGAGGAGAAGTTTTAAAGCCGGAAACAATCAACTACAGAACGCACAAGCCAGAGCGTGATGGGTTGTTCTGTGAGCGTATTTTTGGTCCCGTAAAGGATTATGAGTGTGCTTGTGGTAAATATAAAAGAATACGCTACAAAGGGATCGTTTGTGACCGTTGTGGTGTAGAGGTGACAGAGAAGAAAGTACGTCGTGATCGTGTAGGACACATTAACCTTGTGGTTCCTGTGGCTCACATCTGGTACTTTAGATCTTTACCTAATAAAATAGGGTACTTACTTGGTCTACCATCTAAGAAATTAGATATGATCATTTATTACGAGCGCTACGTGGTTATACAACCAGGTATTGCAAAGAATGAAGAGGGTGAAGACCTTAATAAAATGGATTTCCTTACGGAAGAAGAGTACTTAAACATACTTGATAGTTTACCGCAAGAAAACCTATACCTTGATGATGAAGATCCAAACAAATTTATCGCCAAAATGGGTGCTGAATGTTTGATCGAACTTTTAAGAAGAATAGACCTTAACGAGCTTTCTTATGAGTTACGTCACAAAGCAAATAACGAGACGTCTAAGCAGCGTAAAACGGAGGCACTTAAACGTCTTCAAGTTGTAGAGGCACTACGTGATGCAAATAAAAACCGTGAGAATCTTCCAGAATGGATGATTATGAAGGTTGTACCAGTAATTCCACCAGAATTACGCCCACTAGTACCACTAGATGGGGGTCGTTTTGCAACATCAGACCTTAATGATCTTTACCGTCGTGTAATTATACGTAACAACCGTCTTAAGCGATTGATGGAAATCAAAGCGCCAGAGGTAATCTTACGTAATGAGAAGCGTATGCTACAGGAATCTGTAGATTCACTTTTTGATAACACACGTAAATCTTCTGCAGTAAAAACAGATTCTAACAGACCATTAAAGTCTCTTTCTGATTCTTTAAAAGGTAAGCAAGGACGTTTCCGTCAGAACTTACTTGGTAAGCGTGTAGATTACTCAGCACGTTCTGTAATTGTTGTAGGACCAGAATTAAAGTTATTTGAATGTGGTATTCCTAAGGGAATGGCAGCAGAGCTTTACAAGCCTTTTGTAATACGTAAGCTTATAGAGCGTGGTATTGTAAAGACTGTAAAATCTGCAAAGAAAATAATAGACAAAAAAGAGCCAGTAGTTTGGGATATATTAGAGAACGTTCTTAAAGGACACCCTATCCTCCTTAACCGTGCTCCTACGCTTCACCGTCTAGGTATACAGGCATTCCAGCCTAAGCTTATTGAAGGTAAAGCGATACAATTACACCCACTTGTGTGTACAGCATTTAACGCCGATTTTGACGGTGACCAGATGGCAGTGCACTTACCACTTGGGCCAGAGGCGATACTTGAAGCACAGTTATTAATGCTAGCGTCTCACAATATCTTAAACCCTGCAAATGGTGCTCCAGTAGCAGTACCTTCTCAGGATATGGTATTAGGTCTTTACTATATGACAAAGGCCAGAAAATCGACTCCAGAGTTTCACGTAAAAGGAGAAGGAATTACTTTCTACTCTGCAGAAGAGGTAAACATTGCCTACAATGAGAAACGTGTAGACATTAATGCTATCATTAAAATACGTGCTAAGGATTTTAATGAAAACAAAGAGCTTGTATACAAAGTAATGGAGACGACTGTAGGTCGTGTGCTATTTAATGAGGCTGTACCAGAAGAAGCTGGATATATTAACGAAGTATTGACTAAAAAGTCACTTCGTGATATTATAGGTGGTATTCTTAAGGTTACAAGTGTACCAGTTACTGCAGCTTTCCTTGACCGTATTAAGACTATGGGATATGGATTTGCATTCCGTGGAGGATTATCATTCTCACTAGGAGATATCATTATACCAGCAGAAAAGCACGGTATGATAGACGAAGCAAACGAGCAGGTAGAAGGTATTACAGGATCTTATAATATGGGTCTTATTACTAATACAGAGCGTTATAACCAAGTTATTGATGTGTGGACATCTACAAACGCTACTCTTACTGAGCTTTCTATGAAGCGTATCCGTGAGGATCAACAAGGGTTTAACTCGGTGTATATGATGCTTGACTCAGGAGCACGTGGATCTAAAGAGCAGATACGTCAGCTTACAGGTATGCGTGGTCTTATGGCAAAACCTAAGAAATCTAACGATGGAGGTGGGGCTATTATTGAAAACCCGATTCTTTCTAACTTTAAGGAAGGTCTTTCAATTCTTGAGTACTTTATCTCTACGCACGGTGCACGTAAAGGTCTTGCAGATACCGCTCTTAAAACGGCAGATGCAGGTTACTTAACACGTCGTCTAGTAGATGTATCTCAAGATGTAATCATAAACAGTACAGATTGTGGTACGTTAAGAGGAGTAGAAGTAGCTGCGTTAAAGAAAAACGAAGAGGTGATAGAATCTCTAAGTGCTCGTATAGTAGGTCGTACATCTCTTAATGATGTTATAAACCCGCTTACTAACGAGGTAATCGTTGAGGCTGGTGTTGAGATAGATGAAGATATCGCAGAGCTTATAGGCGCTGCACCAATAGAAACTGTAGAAGTACGTTCTGCGCTTACTTGTGAGGCTAAGAAAGGTATTTGTGTAAAATGTTACGGTCGTAACCTAGCTACTAATAAAACGGTACAAATGGGTGAGGCAGTAGGAGTAGTTGCAGCACAGTCTATTGGAGAACCAGGAACACAGCTTACACTTCGTACCTTCCACGTAGGAGGGGTTGCAGGAGGTGTATCTGAAGACTCTAGCGTAACAGCTAAGTTTGATGGTAAACTGGAGATAGAAGATCTTAAGACAGTAATGGGAGAAGATAATGAAGGTAACCCTGCAGAAATCGTAATCTCTCGTACTTCTGAAGCAAAAGTTTCAGATCCTAAGACGGGTATCACACTTAGTACAAATACAATTCCTTACGGTTCACAAATATTTGCCAAGTCTGGTGATAAGGTGAAAGCTGGAGAGGTAATCTGTAAGTGGGATCCATTTAACGGAGTTGTGATTTCAGAATTTGCTGGAAAAATTAAGTTTGAGTCTATTGAGCAAGGTATAACGTACCGTGTAGAGACAGATGAGCAAACAGGTTTCCAAGAAAAAGTAATTTCTGAATCTAGAGATAAGAAGAAAATACCAACATTAATCATTGAGGATAGCAAAGGAAACGCGCTACGTTCTTACAACTTACCAGTAGGAGCTCACCTTATGATAGATGATGGAGATAAGATTAAAGAAGGAAAAATTCTTGTAAAAATACCTCGTAGGTCTGCAAAGGCTGGAGATATTACAGGAGGTCTACCACGTGTAACAGAATTATTTGAAGCGCGTAACCCATCTAACCCAGCAGTAGTGTCTGAGATAGACGGTGTAGTATCTTTCGGAAAAATAAAGCGTGGTAATCGTGAGATTATCGTAGAGTCAAAACTTGGTGAAGTTAAGAAGTACCTAGTAAAATTATCTAACCAGATTCTTGTACAAGAAAATGATTATGTAAGAGCAGGTATGCCACTTTCTGATGGTTCTGTAACGCCTAACGATATATTAAATATCAAAGGCCCATCTGCAGTACAGCAGTACCTTGTTAACGAAGTACAAGAAGTATATCGTCTACAAGGGGTGAAGATTAACGATAAGCACTTTGAGGTTGTAGTACGCCAGATGATGCGTAAAGTACGTATACAAGATCCGGGTGATACTATTTTCTTAGAGAACCAGCTTATTCACAAAGCAGACTTTATCGAAGAGAATGATGCTATGTACGGAATGAAAGTCGTAGAAGATGCAGGAGAATCTGAAAACCTGAAACCAGGACAGCTAGTAACTCCACGTGAACTTCGTGATGAAAATTCTTTACTAAGAAGAGAAGATAAGAATCAAGTAACTGCACGTGATGTACAACCAGCTACTGCTTCTCCTATCCTTCAAGGTATTACAAGAGCATCGCTACAGACTAAGTCATTTATCTCTGCAGCATCTTTCCAAGAGACAACAAAAGTACTTAACGAAGCTGCTGTAAGCGGTAAGATAGATTACTTAGAAGGTCTTAAAGAAAATGTAATTGTAGGTCATAAGATTCCAGCTGGAACAGGTATGCGTCGTTATGATGACATTCTTGTAGGTAGCAAGGAAGATCTAGCAAATATGATGCAAGAAAAGCAAGAAGTAAACTATAACTAGTACTTATTGTACTAACGTAACAGTTAGATATATAATCCCGTTTGGCTAGAGCCAAACGGGATTTTTTTTATTTCAGAAATGCACTACATTTTTTACATACACGGTAGTTATGATTTTGTGTGAGAGGATGAAGTTGTTTATTACGCTTTCGCGAAAGCGCACCAATCCTTACCTTCACCATATACAAAGTGAGGTATAGATATCATTTACCCCCTTTAATTATTTACAAATCTATAAAGACACCCTAATGGCAGACGATAAAAAACAAAATGCAAACCAGAAGAAAATAAACATAGAACTTACTGAAGATATGGCTCAAGGAACTTATTCTAACCTTGCAATAATAAATCATTCAGTATCTGAGTTTGTGGTTGATTTTGTAAACATTATGCCTGGTACTCCTAAAAGTAAAGTGAAGAGTCGCATTATCCTTACACCTCAACACGCAAAGCGTCTTGCAAAGGCACTAGCAGATAATGTAAAACGTTTTGAAAATGCGCACGGCGTTATTAAAGATTACGAGAAGCAGCCAGTGCCGCTTAATTTTGGACCTACAGGTCAAGCTTAATAAATTTTTATAGTAGGCATAGACAATAGCAGAGTTGATAATTTTGCCTAATTTTGATTTCTTAATTATTTGTTAAATAGGTCGCTATTGATACAATTGTAAACGCTATTACAATATTGCAAACCACACAATGCCGATTTAATTTAACACATTATGAAAATGTTAAAATAAGTCGTAAATTTCTAATGCGAAATATTTTTAAGTCTTTGCTGTAGTAGTAAGTGTCTTAAATATGTAAAATATATCGCACTAAATCCCTACTTTTTAAAGTGTCAGAAAATAAAAAACACATCATTGTTGCTGTAGGAGCAAGTGCTGGAGGTCTAGAAGCTCTAAACGCTTTTTTTGATAATGTAGTAGAAAATTATGACTACAGTTACGTTATCATACAACATCTATCTCCAGACCATAAAAGTCTTATGGCAGAGCTGCTTTCTAAAAAGACAGAGGTGCCTATCGTGGCAGTTACAGACGATTCTATAATTGAGAGGAATCACATTTATGTAATACCTCCATCTATGAATTTAATCATAGATGAAAACCATTTAAGATTATTAGACAAGCCAGAAGCCAAAACACTTAATTTACCTATAGACTTATTTATGGAGTCATTAGGTAATGCTTATGGTAAAGAAGCTGTAGGTGTTATTTTAAGTGGTACGGGTAGTGATGGTACAAAGGGTGTGCAGGCTATAAAAAAAGCAGGAGGCCTAGTACTTGTGCAACAACCGGAAGATGCAAGTTTTGACGGAATGCCATCTAGTGCTATAAATACGGGTGATGTAGATTATATCGTGCCTGCCGGAGAAATGATAGACGAGATACATCGTTATTACAATAGTGGAGACGCACTTAACTTTGGAGATGAAATTACGATAGAAGACAACGAGCGTCTACGTGTAATTTTAAATATCTTACACACTAACACAAATATTAATTTTAATTATTACAAAAGACCTACCATCTTACGCCGTACAGAAAGGCGTATGACTAACCTCAAGATGGGAAGTTTTGATGCTTATATAGCATATCTCAAAATTCATCCAGAAGAAGTCTCAATTCTATATAAAGAGTTTTTAATAGGTGTGACAAAGTTCTTTAGGGATACAAAAGCTTGGAATTTACTAGAAGCTGAGACAATACCTAATATCGTTACAAACAAGCGTGATGGTGATACTGTAAAAGTGTGGGACGTTGCTTGCTCTACTGGAGAAGAGGCTTACTCACTGGCGATACTTTTTCAAGAGGAGATAAAAAGACAGGATAAGGATATAAAGCTCAAAATATTTGCTACAGATATTTCTGAAGAGCATATACAGCAAGCATCTCAAGGAGTTTTTCCTAGCACAGTGACACAGAGTGTACCTCCTAGTAAATTACACACATACTTTATAAAAGATGATGATGAGTATAGAATTCATCCAGATTTAAGAAAGAAAATAATTTTTTCTAATCACGATATTTTAAAGGATCCTCCTTTTAAAAATATGGATATGGTCGTGTGTAGAAATTTACTTATCTACTTAAAGCCAGAAGTGCAAACTGCCGTTTTACATACATTACATTATGCGTTAAAGCTTAATGGTTACTTATTTTTAGGCTCTAGCGAGTCTAATACGGCTTTGCGTAACTATTTTGAGACCATTAATGCAAAGCTTAAAATATTTAAGAACATACACCCCTCAGAGCGATTACATAGTGAGTTACTTACTTCAAATGCAGATAAGAGTAGCTTTATGCTTTCGCGAAAGCAAAAAAAGACCCAGGTACAACCAAAGGAGACATTTACTAGTGATATTAAAATGAAAATAAGCAATGCGCTTATTTCTCAATTTGATACAGCCAGCGTTTTTGTAGATCAAGACTTTAAGGTGGTGGATGCAATGGGATCTTTTTCTAAATATGCACAACTACCAGACAGTGGTTTTTCTTTAGATCTACTTAAGATGCTTCCCGATAATCTCAAAACTGCGGTAAACTCTGCAGCTAGGAAGGCAAAACGTTCTAAAAAAGATTTTATTTATAATAATGTAGTGGCTATAAAAGCAGGTGTTGAGACCACAATTAACGTACTAGTAAAGCCAGTTTTTAATAATAACACAGATGACTGTAGCTATGTCATCACCTTTATAGAACAAGCCTTAAATCCTGATGCTGCGATTGAACGAGGCACTATGAATCTTGCTGCACAACCAGACGAGCGTATTAAAGACCTCATAGATGAGATAGAAGAAACTCGTGGTGAGCTCAAAAAAGCTTTAGAGGACGCAGAGACTAGTAATGAAGAATTACAAACACTTAATGAAGAGCTACTAGCCTCAAATGAGGAACTACAAAGCACAAATGAAGAATTACAAAGTGTAAACGAGGAGCTACATACAGTAAATGTTGAGCATATCGAAAAAATGGATGATCTAGCATTACTTAATGCAGATATGGACAACATTCTTAATAGTACGCAAATTGCTACCATATTTTTAGATAGGCAGCTTACTATAAGAAAATTTACGCCATCTATACAAGAGCACTTTAAGTTAATGAAACAAGACCTGGGGAGACCCATTGAGCATTTCTTAACGCAACTAGGAACTGGAAAAAAATCATCACTTAAAGAAAAGATTGAAAAAGTGATGAAGACAGGTAATGTAAATGAGACTCAAATTAATAAAAGAGATGGTCGCTCATATATAAGACGTATATCACCATTTTATACAGGAACTAATAAAATAGAGGGCTCTGTAATTACCTTTGTAGACATTACAAAAACAGTAGAATCTCAAAAGAAACTGAAAGAAAGCCAGCAGAAGTTTAAGGACTTTTATGAAAATGACCCAGTGATGCACGCTAGTGTAGATCCTTCTACAGGACGTATTGTAGAGTGTAATAAAATATTTATAGACACCCTTAAGCTCGAGTCAAGGGAGGAAGCTATAGGCAGACGCATCTTTGATTTTTATACAGATAAGTCTAAGGCAAAAGGCCTGGGACTTCTAGATCAAATTCAAAAAACAGGTGTTATAGAGGGGGAACAAATGACTCTGGTAGATATAGATGGAGTAGAAATACCTATTATTCTCAATTCAGAACTTGTTATACCAGATGAAGGACCCTCGTACTCAAGATCTACATTAGTAAATATATCTGACCTACAAGAGGCGCAGCAACTTATGTATGATAAGAACGAGGAGCTGCAACGCATTAATACAGACCTAGAGCAGTTTGTCTCTATTTGCTCGCACGATTTACAAGAACCTCTAGGTACAATACGCTTTAGTAGTGATGTAATCTTAAAGAAATTTGGTGAAAATCTTGATCCAAAAGCTACAGAGTATCTAGGTTATATCTATGGTGCAGCGGGTAGAATGGCAGACCAAATAAAAGGATTGTTAGAGCATAGTCGTATAGGTCAAGAGTTAGAGCGTACAGAGGTAGATGTGCAAGAATTACTTGAGATTGTAAAATATGACCTAGGTAAACGATTAAGAGAATGCAAAGGTGAAATACACCTAAGCAGGATGCCATCTATCTGGGCATATAAGACAGAGCTTAGATTATTGTTTCAAAATCTAATAGGTAACTCTCTTAAGTATTGTAAGCCAGATGTAAGCCCGATGGTAAGAATATCTTCTTTTGAAGATGATGTTTTCTGGACATTTGTTATAAATGATAACGGTATAGGCATTGCTCAAGAAGACCTGGATAATGTATTTAAAATTTTTGGTAGAGCATCTACACAGCATAAATATGAAGGTACTGGAGTAGGTCTTGCACATTGTGAGAAAATTGTAAAACTGCACGATGGTAGTATCTGGGTAGACTCTCAAGTAAATGTGGGTAGTACATTTTACTTTAAAATTAAAAAGTAAGCATATGTCAACCCCTTCGAAATTATATCCAAAAAAGATAGACCTTACTAATTGTGATAAGGAGCCTATACATTTATTAGGACAAGTACAGTCGCACGCCTATCTTTTTGTGATAGATGCACTTAAAAAACAACTCGTACGTGTTTCTGAGAATGTATTTAATTTGCTTTCGCGAAAGCGTGAAGACATTCATACAATCTCTCTTGAAGATATATTTGGATCAACTGCTGGCACTATCAATACTCATATTGAAGGTAAAAATACCCAGGCTATTGAAGTCGAAGTTAAAGAGAAGAGATATGTAGTAATTACTCATTACAAAGAAGACCTTATTTATATAGAGCTAGAGCCTATAGTGGCACAAGCAGAAGCTCACATAGTGCAGCGACAGCTTTCTGATATTATTACAGATCTCAGTCAGGCTATTACGGTGAGCGGGATGTGTGATAAAACGGCAAACCTTATAAAAGAGCTTACTGGATACGACCGAGTAATGGTTTATAAATTTGACCAAAACTGGAACGGGACCATTATCTCTGAGTCTCGTGATGTAGCCCTAGAAAGCTGGCTAGGGATGCATTATCCTGCCACAGATATACCACAGCAAGCACGTAAGGCATTTTTAACGCAAGGCGTGCGTATTATAGCAGATGTAAAATCTAAGACAGCTGCTGTTTATCCAGAACTTAATGAACAGGGTTTTCCTTTAGACCTCACAAATTGCGAGTCCAGAGCATCTTCTCCTATACATATAGAGTATCTAGAGAATATGAAAGTGGGAGCAACACTCACGGCAGCAATAATAAGCAATGGTAACTTGTGGGGGCTTATTGCTTGCCACCATTACAGTCCTAAGTTTATAAATTACTACCAGAGACAGACTATAAAATTTTTGACACAGGTTTTCTCTACGCAGCTTACATTGCGATCTTCAAATGAGGTACTCACTCGTATTAATGCAACTGTAGCCACCCGAACAAAACTCGTGGAGCAAATGAGTGATGGGTGGGATGTACATAGTGGTCTTACAGAAAAAACCACATCTATGTTGAGCATCACAGAGGCAACTGGTGGCGCTATATTTTTAGAAAATAAGATTTCTACAGTAGGGGAGACACCTGCAAGTGAAGATATATTAGACCTTGTAGACTGGATTTATAACTCGCAAATGGGTGATACATACACCTCTCATAATCTCACAAAAGAGTATGATAAGGGTAAGGCTTTCGCCAAAATGGCTTCCGGAGTACTTTGTGTTTTTATTGCAAAGGGTGAAAAAGACTGTATTCTCTGGTTTAAGCCAGAGTTGAAACAAGTAATATCTTGGGGTGGAAATCCAGAAAAAGCTGTGGTAGAAGAAGGTAAGCGCTTGACGCCTCGTAAATCTTTTGCAAAATGGAACCAAGAGCAAGTACTTACGTCACTACCTTGGAAAGATTATGAAATTGCTTCTGCACAAGCTTTAAGAACAAGTATATCTAATATCATTATAAGTAGATATCAAGAAGTAAAAGAGCTTAATGATAAATTAAAAGAGGCTTACAAGGAATTAGAGTCCTTTAGTTACAGTGTTTCTCACGATTTAAGGTCACCATTAAGAGGTATAGATGGATTTGCTCAGATAATAAAGGAAGATTATTTTGAGAGCCTAGATGATTATGGTAAGAATGCCATACAGACCATTATAGACTCAACAAGTAAGATGAACACCCTTATAGATGATATACTAGCATTTTCTGGTATAGGGAAGGATCAAATTGCTATGGGAGTTTTTGATATGCAAGAGCTAGTAGGTGAGGTGTTGCAATTTTTACAGCTCGATAAAAAATATAATAACAACACTATAGAGGTAGAGGGAGATTTACCCAAAGCATATGGAGATAGAGGGATGATTTTTCAGTTATTAAGTAACCTCATAGGTAATGCTTTAAAATATAGTCATACAGAGGAAAATCCTACCATATATATAGGAGCAAGAAGAGATGAGTCTCCAGCAGTTTTTTTTATAAAAGACAATGGTATAGGTTTTAATGAGGCTCATAAGGAAAAAATATTTGGCGTTTTTAATAGACTTGTAAAAGATGAGTTTGAGGGATCTGGTATAGGCCTAGCCATAGCACAGCGTGTTGTAGATAAACATAAGGGAACTATCTGGGCAGAAGGAAAGGTAGATCAAGGAGCCACTTTTTATTTTCAACTCCCTATTAGATAATGAAAGGATTTATAGTTTCTGTAGAAGATAACGCAAATGACTGTGCCTTAATGAGGCGCATTTTTGAGCGTGAGATGCCCTTAGTAAAAATCCATATTTTAGAGGACTCTCTTACTGCGCTAGCCTGGTTTCAGAGCTTTAAGGATGTTAAAAATACTCCAGATTTAATTCTGTTAGATATAAAAATGCCTAAATTAGATGGGCTAAGCTTACTAAAAGAAATTAGAAAAATAGAGCTTTTTACAAATTCACCTATTGTTATAATGAGCTCTTCAGACCAACTAAGTGATAGAGATAAGGCTTATGCATACGGTGCAAATAGCTATTTAGAAAAGCCTAAAAGTTATACAGAGTTAAAAGAAATGTTACCTGTAATTTCAAACTACTGGTTAACCCTAAATAAATAATTATGGCAACAGAAGTACATATATTACTAGTAGAAGATACAGACTCTGATGCTGCTCTTATCACTAGACAAATACACAAATTAGATAAAAATTATAAAGTTCAAGTAGTAGATAATCTGTCTGATCTAGAGGTTGCGATAAAAACTTTTAATCCTCAACTCATAATTTCTGATTACAACCTTCCTACTTGTACTGGGATGGAGGTGTTAGAGTTATCTAGAGATAAGTCACCTACTGCTGTTTTTCTTTTTGTTACAGGCACATTACAAGATGAAGAACTAGCGGCAGAAACTATATTAAATGGCGCAGATGGTTTCATACTTAAAAAGCATATAAACGTACTAGCATCTAAGTTGTCACCTTATATAGATAAAATAAAAAATAGACCTATAATCGTTCAAAACACAAGAAACAGAATAAAACAGAGTACAGATCTTGTTAATGACATTAAAGATTATATGGATGATATTAATAAAGAAAACATTACTCATCAAGAGCGCATTGCTAAAATAAGAGAACATCTAGAAAAAATTAAAAAATCCCTATGATATTAGAACATCTTAAAGAAAAGACTAAAGCGATACACGATGAGGTAGAAGAAGATAACCTTACGGGCTTTATTATGGATGGCAGTATAAATCAAGCGCAATACGAAGAGCTCTTGAGGCAAAACTTTTCTGTTTACAAGGCGGTTGAAGATTTTATAAACGCACGTTATGATAACTTGCCAGACGAGCTTAAGCCCTTTGCTGGTTATCAAAAAACAAATGCACTGGCAAAGGATATAGCTGGTTTTTCTAACTTCCCATTACCACAACCTACAGCCATTACAGGCCCTCGTGACTTAGGTACGCTTGTAGGAGCTTTATATGTAATAGAGGGATCTATGATGGGAGGGATGATGATGAGTAAAAAACTACAATCTTGTGAGAAGTTGTCTCATATAGAAGCGCATAATTTTTATAACACAGACACAAAAGTAGCTGCTACTAGATGGAAATCATTTAAGGAAGCTGTATTGAGTTGCAAGTTTACAAGTGAGGATATAGATAAGGCTGGTGTAAGTGCCATTCATATTTTTGAGCACTTTAAAAAAGCTTATAAAAAGCCCACAATGTAGTATCACCTCATATCATTACTACGATTTACTTTTTTTTAGAGACTTATGAAATCTTACAAACTTAAAATAGAACAGGTAGATGACTTTGTACCTGAGATTGCAGATGCCTTTGGCGTAAATTTTACAAATAGTTTTGGAGAGTTTGCGGTGAGAATGCCATCTCACATAGGTACTGGAGAGATAAAGGGTATTAATTTTCCTAACGGTATAGGTTTACATATCATAAACTGTGATATGCACGATGATACCGAGTTCTATTTTGAAAATAATGGTATAAACTCTCTAAGGTTCATATACTGTATGAAAGGGGAGATTGCTCATAAGTTTTCATCTAGCGAAGAAGAGATTGCTATACGTCGTGCAGAGCATCTTATTGCCGCACCTACCTATGAGGAAGACCAGATTTATATTATAAAAAAAGATAGTCCGGCCGTTATTTGTTATTTGGAGATAAATAAAGTTAAGTTTCAAGAGCAGTTATCGTATGATCTTAATAAGATAGACGCAGCTTATTATTCGCTTTTTGCAGATGTAAATGGGCTAACCCAAATTACCCATAAAGGTTACTACAGTCTACAGATTTCTGATATCATAGATAGTATTCTCAATAACGAAGATCAAGGTCTGGTTCGTACTAATTACCTAGGAGCAAAGGCACTTGAGTGTACCTCACTTATGCTTAAACTGTATAGGGAGGACTCGCTAGAAGGTAATAAACGTACCACATTAAGACTATCAGATATGGATACTGTGGTAGCTGCAGTAAACTATATAGAAAATAACATTTCAAAACTTGAGACCATACCAGAAATTGCCGAAGCCGTAGGTATAGAAGCTCATAGGTTACAAGATGGCTTTAAGCGCAATTACGGGATGACCGTAAATGACTATATAAAAGAGTATCGATTAAAACGAGCCTTAACAATGCTCACCTCAGAAGATAAGAATGTCTCTGAGGTTGTTTATGCACTTGGACTATCCAGTAGGAGCTACTTTTCAAAAATATTTAAAGAAAAGTATGGTATTCCTCCTTCTTCATTGCGCAAGGTGCCAGAGCTCTAATCTTGTTTATCAAGAGAATTTGTACTCCAGGCTTCTGGTTTTCCAGAAAATTTTGGTTTTGTGTTGGCCCATATGCCTTTAAAGAGATCTGAGTTGCGGTAACCCTGCAGAGCCTCGTTAGATTCCCAGTGACTGTGTGTAAAGAATATAGAAGGATCTTCGGCATCTTGCAGTAGCTCTAAGTAGAGACAACCCTTAAAAGCACGTATATCATTTTTTACCTTCTCAAAGTTGGATAAAAAAGAGGGTATCTCGCTTTCGCGAAAGCGTAATTTCACCAGTCTTACGATCATTTATCTGTAAAATTTATCATTACCGTGTCTCTATAGTTGAGGCCAAAGAGGCTAGCAGCACTTCCCACAGTGCTTGGATTACTTTTATAAATAGCAAGCTCGATGTAACCACCAGAGTTAAAAACGGCTAGTTTCTTGCCTTCCTCTTCTCGCTTAGACTTTTCTATGTCAAAGTTTATGGCATCGCTATACTGCTTATAGATTTTTGTGATGTCTGCACCACGTGCTTCAAGCTTAAAGCTGCGACCTTTGCCCACTTCGTCAAATAGTTTTTTTGTGATGTTACTTACCACATTACCATAGTTA
Source organism: uncultured Dokdonia sp. (assembly GCF_947496725.1). Taxonomy (GTDB): domain Bacteria; phylum Bacteroidota; class Bacteroidia; order Flavobacteriales; family Flavobacteriaceae; genus Dokdonia. Next base: position 556,781 of record NZ_CANMDS010000001.1, on the reverse strand, counting down.
TCTATATAAATGACGTTACCAGATATCTGGTTGCGAGCCGTGTTTATAACAGGTGCGATACCTGTAAGTTGTCTTATGTTATCTATGTTTTTACCTATCACACCAAGGGTGCCGCCGCGTGCGATATGGCAGGCCGTCTTTACAAACACATCTAGTACAGTAAAGTTAGTAAGTGTGCGGTCGTGTATGTTTATCTCTACTTTTTCTTCTGGTACGATATCTTTTGTGAGTAGCGATATGATACCATTATTTGCACATATAAAATAATGACCATCTAGTTTTACGGCTATGTGGTTTGTTTCTGGTGTGAGCTCGCTGTCTACACCTATAACGTGTATGGACCCTTTCGGGAAATTTTGATACGCATTTTGAATAATATAAGCTGCCTCCATAAGATGAAAAGGCGATACAGAGTGCGATATGTCTACAATACGCACATCCTCTAGCTCTGAGTAAATCGCTCCTTTTACGGCTCCTGCAAAAGGATCTTTCTCGCCATAGTCTGTTGTAAGAGTGATTAATTTCATATAAAGTACTGTGCTTTGTTTTCTTAAAGAGTTACTTGTTTAAAATAGTTATAAACCATCATTGTTTATTATTTAATCGTTAACAGGGTGTTGAACTCGTGTTTTGCTGATTAAAAAAGACGTATTTTAGTAGTAAACAAAGCTAAAATATTTTACGGACGTAACTCACTAAATCCTTCTGCCTTTTGAACGAATTAATCTTAGAACTCTCAGAAATCAATCCGCGCGAATTTTTTGGACAGCGCAATGCTAATATAGAACTCCTTAAGCAGTATTTTCCTAAACTGAAGATAGTAGCTAGAGGTAATAAAATTAAAGCTTACGGAGATGAAGATCTTCTAGAAGAGTTTGATAGGCGTATGACGATGCTAATGGATCACTTTGGGAAGTATAATAAGATAGATGAAAACTCAATAGAGCGCGTACTTACAAGTGTGAGTAAAGAAGATTATGAGACGCCTGTAGAGAGTGGCGATGTACTTGTACACGGCGTGAGTGGTAAACTCATAAAACCACAAACGGCAAACCAGCGTAAACTTGTAGAGCTTTCAAAAAAGAATGACCTAACCTTTGCTATAGGTCCTGCCGGTACTGGTAAAACATATGTAGGCGTTGCACTAGCCGTAAAAGCCCTTAAAGAGAAGCGAGTAAAACGTATTATACTCACGAGACCTGCTGTAGAGGCTGGAGAAAATTTAGGTTTTCTGCCTGGTGATATGAAGGAGAAGCTCGACCCTTATATGCAACCACTTTATGATGCCCTTAGGGATATGATACCTAGTGAAAAGCTAGAGACCTTTATTGAGAAAGGAGTGATACAAATTGCACCTATGGCTTTTATGCGTGGTCGTACACTTGATAATGCTTTTGTGATACTTGATGAAGCTCAAAACACAACACACGCCCAGATGAAGATGTTCCTTACTCGTATGGGGCGTAATGCAAAGTTTATGATTACTGGAGATCCAGGGCAGATAGATTTACCTAGACGTGTCACCAGTGGTCTTAAGGAAGCATTACTTATCCTCAAAACCGTAAAAGGAGTAGGGATGATTTATCTTGATGATAAAGATGTGGTGCGCCATCCTCTAGTAAAGAAAATGATTGCGGCTTATCGCGAGATAGAAAATAGAAACGACTAATATATTTCTATACTTTTAATTCGTAATATATCATTCAGAATTTTACTTTTGAAGAATAACTAATCGTGTTGTTTTAATACCTCAAAAGGATTAATATAACCGTTCAAACCAACCTATAGTGAACACTATTACAGACACTAATTTTAACTTCCCTGGTCAGAAATCTATCTATAAGGGTAAAGTGAGAGAAGTCTACACACTCGAAGATGATTTATTACTTATGGTTGCAACAGATAGGCTAAGCGCCTTTGACGTTGTAATGCCTAAGGGAATTCCTTTCAAAGGACAAATCTTAAATCAGATTGCTACTAAAATGATGAAGGATACAGAAGACCTTGTGCCTAACTGGCTCGTGGCTACTCCAGATCCTAATGTGGCAATAGGGAAGCGATGTGAGCCTTTTAAAGTGGAGATGGTAATACGTGGCTATATGTCTGGGCACGCGGCTAGAGAGTATAAAGCAGGTAGGAGAATACTTTGTGGTGTTGCGATGCCAGAAGGAATGAAAGAAAATGATGCCTTTCCAGAGCCTATCATCACGCCAGCTACTAAGGCAGAGATGGGTGACCACGATGAGGATATCTCAAGAGAAGATATTATTAAAAAGAACATCGTTTCGGAAGAGGATTACCTCGTTCTAGAAGATTACACACGCAAGCTTTTTCAAAGAGGAAGTGAGATTGCAGCATCTAGAGGACTTATATTGGTAGATACTAAGTATGAATTTGGAAAAACCGCAGATGGTGAGATTGTTCTCATAGATGAGATACATACTCCAGACTCTTCTCGTTACTTCTATGCAGAAGGTTATGAGGAGCGTCAAACAGCTGGCGAAGCTCAAAAACAACTATCTAAAGAGTTTGTGAGACAGTGGCTTATCTCAAATAACTTTCAAGGTCTAGAGGGGCAAACGGTGCCTGAGATGACAGATGAGTACATAGAGACTGTATCAGAAAGATATATTGAGTTGTACGAGAATATTACAGGTGACGCTTTCGCGAAAGCGGATACTTCAAACATTCAAGAGCGTATCGAGAAAAACGTGCTCGCATACCTTGCAAAATAACAGCATAGCATTCTAAAAACTAAAAGCCCTTTCGTTACGAAGGGGCTTTTTTTGTGGTACGCTTTCGCGAAAGCGTACTTATATCATTTACTAAAATCTAATTCAAACTTTGAAATCATTTGCAGTAATACCTCCTCAGTTTCTGTAAAGAATGGCCTTGCTCCTTGATGAGCATCTACCTTTTTAAACTCAGCGACGATAGATCCAGACTCATAGGCATCTACTATTTGAGGATGCACATAGTACTTGCGACATACATTGCGTGTATTGCCTAGAGCTTCTGCAGCGGCATCAAAGGCGGTGAGTATGTTTGCTTTGTTTTCTTTTTCGTCTTCTGTGTAGCCTAGGTCGTGCACGGTTTCAAAGAAAGTTTTTGTAGCTCCCCAAGTTCTAAAATCTTTTGCCGAAAATAAGTCGCCACTCAGCTCGTGTATGTAATCGTTTACCATCGTGCTATCTACTCGGTGCTTTTCGCCATTTGCATCATAAAATTGAAATAACTCCCAGCCAGGTATTTCTTCGCAACGGTTTACAAGTTTTGCCAGTTTCTTATTGCGTAGGGTGATATTGTGCTTTTTACCTTTTTTACCCACAAACTCAAAGCGAATTTTCTCTTTGGTAGTTGTCACGTGTCTGGTGCGTAAGGTAGAGAGGCCGTAGGTTTTATTGCGCTTTGCGTAGTAGTCGTTACCTATACGTATGTGGGTTTCTTCCATAAGCCTGAGGACAAGTGCAAGCACCTTGCGTTTTGACATCTCTGGAGCATCAAGATCCTCATCTATGCGCTCGCGTATGCTAGGCAGTGCGTTTCCAAAATTGGCTAGTTTATAAAACTTAGTTTGGTTTCTAATTTTTGACCATAGGTCGTGATAGCGGTATACTTTTCTGTTTTTAGCATCTCGTCCTACCACTTGTAAATGTCCGTTAGGAGGATATGCAATGCGCACTTTCTCCCAGTTAGGCGGTATCACAAGATTATTGATGCGTTCTAATTCCTTTTTGTCCTTAAGAGGCTTATCATTAAAGTAATAGTGAAAGTTTTTCTTCTTCTTTTTCCTTCTTATGTTGAGGTCTGCATCAGAGACGTAAATGAGATTTGCTGCGGCTGCAGTTTCCTCTGGGTTTCTTAGGATGTTCTCGATTTGGCTGGCGGTGAGTGTCATAAGAGTAAATTTAGTGACGAAAACAAATGCCTGTTCAAAAATATATGTGAACGTTTTGGTAAACTGCTCTTAATTTTTGTTACTTCACCATATAAATAGATCTTGTATGCAAGCACAACCATCATTTTACGATCAGGCTAATGAACTTATAGCAGATTTTTCTAGCGCTATGTGGGGAATCCCGCTCGTGTGCTTACTTATAGGTGGCGGTCTGTTTTTGCTCATCTATTCGAGATTTTTGCCATTTAGATATCTAGGTCACGCTGTTGCAGTCTTGCGAGGAAAGTACGATGGAGAAAATGATGAAGGAGAGATTACACACTTTCAGGCGCTCACTACAGCGCTTAGTGCAACTGTAGGTATGGGTAACATCGCAGGTGTGGCAGTAGCGATTGCCATAGGAGGTCCAGGTGCTGTTTTCTGGATGTGGATGAGTGCTATTGTGGGTATGGCAACAAAGTTTTTTACAGGCTCACTTGCCATAATGTATAGAGGTAAAGATAGTGAGGGCAAAACACAGGGAGGACCTATGTATTTTATCACAGAAGGAATGGGTAAAGCTTGGAAACCGCTTGCCGTAATCTTCAGCATTGCGGGACTCGTGGGAGCATTGCCGGTTTTTAATGTAAACCAACTCACACAGGCGGTAAATGATATATTGCTCGTACCTCAGGGAGTTGAGGTGGGTTTTACCTCTAACTTGATTATCGGGCTTGTGCTTGTTGCTATCACATCAGTTGTCATACTAGGCGGACTCGATCGTATTTCTAAAACTGCGTCAAGACTAGTGCCTGCGATGGTCTTTATTTACTTTGTAGCAGTAATGGCTATACTCTTTGTAAACATAGATGTAGTTCCTAAATATCTGGGTCTCATATTTACAGATGCCTTCTCTGCCGATTTTTATACGGGAGATAAACTGCTGGGTGGCGTGGTAGGTGGATTGATTTTATTAGGTATAAAACGTGGAGCTTTTTCAAACGAGGCTGGTGTAGGTACGGCACCTATGGCGCACGGCGCTGCAAAAACTGTACAACCCATACGTGAAGGACTGGTGGCAATGCTGGGCCCTGCAATAGATACCATTGTCGTGTGTACACTTACTGCGCTTGCAATTTTGGTAACAGACGTGTGGCAAACGACAGATGCAAATGGAGTTACGCTTACGGCTTCCGCTTTCGCGAAAGCGTTATCACCCGCAGGTAAATACATATTATTATTGTGCATCGCCGTGTTTAGTATCTCATCGCTTTTCTCATATAGTTACTACGGGACCAAGTGCTTGAGTTTCCTTTTTGGAGCGCACAACAAGAAGTACTATAACATCGCTTACATCGCGAGTATTTTGATAGGAGCGACCACATCACTTAGTATGATGATTAACTTGATAGACGGATTTTTTGCCATAATGGCAATACCAACAATGATTGCAACCCTGTATCTCGCACCAAGAGTGATGAAGGAAGCGAGGAGGTATTTTAAGGAGTTGGGTTAATTATCGCAATACCTTAAAGGTGCGCTTTTCTGGTTTTTTAAGCCGAACATCTATAGAGTCGTGCTGCCATTTTTCCTCTGCAAGATGTGCATAAATATCAATCTTGCCTGAACCTTTGTTTCCTTTAAGAGGGACAGTAATGCGTATGGTTTTTGCTTTATCATCTATGAGAATATCACCATCTATAATATTGCCTATTTGTAACGGTGATCCAAAGTAGGTCGTTACCTCCTTATTCTTTTCTGCCTCTTCTCTAGCTTTCTCAATAAGTTCTGGATCTGCCATTGCAGTTCCCATTGCGTTTATAAAATCACCAGCAGCCATAATGAATAGTGTAAAACAAACAATGATAAGAGTGGTGGGCACAAACCACTTCCAGTTGCGATGTAGCCAAGGCTTTTTTGTAATGAGTTCGTTGTTATAAGGCATAAAAAAAGGTTGTTCGTTTATAGAGTAAACGAACAACCTTCATATCTGTTACAGCTATTGTGATTACACTTGGATCACCCCAAGATTAAAAGGCTTCTCGATAGGAGCGTGGTCTGCGGCTTCGATACCCATTGATATCCACTTACGCGTGTCTCGTGGGTCTATAATGCCATCTGTCCAGATTCTTGATGCTGCGTAGTATGGTGATACTTGATCATCATAACGAGACTTAATACGGTCAAAAAGTTCTTTTTCTACCTCTGGTGTAATTTCTTTCCCTTGCTTTTTAAGAGATGCAGTTTCTATTTGTAGTAATACTTTTGCAGCACTATTACCAGACATTACCGCAAGCTCTGCACTAGGCCAGGCTACTATGAGTCTTGGGTCGTAAGCTTTACCACACATTGCGTAGTTTCCTGCTCCATAAGAATTTCCTATAACAATAGTAAACTTAGGCACGACCGAGTTTGAAACAGCATTTACCATTTTTGCTCCGTCTTTTATAATACCACCGTGCTCACTTTTACTACCTACCATAAAGCCAGTTACATCTTGCAAGAATACAAGCGGTATTTTTTTCTGGTTACAGTTGGCTATAAAGCGCGTCGCCTTATCTGCACTATCGGAGTAAATCACTCCTCCAAACTGCATTTCGCCTTTTTTAGTTTTTACAAGCTTGCGCTGGTTTGCAACGATACCTACTGCCCATCCATTAATGCGAGCATAACCCGTAAGTATAGATTGCCCGTAGCCTTCCTTGTATTCGTCAAACTCAGAGTTGTCTACCAGTCTGTCTATAATGTCTCGCATATCATATTGATCTGCACGAGAGGCAGGAAGGATGCCAAAAAGTTCTTCTGGATCTTTTGCAGGCTTTGCAGGTTCAATACGGTTATAACCTGCTTTTGTATAATCGCCTATTTTTCCCATCAATTTTTTAATGGTATCAAGAGCGTCCTTGTCATCTTTAGATTTATAATCTGTCACACCAGAAATCTCACAGTGTGTAGTGGCTCCTCCTAGTGTCTCATTATCTATAGATTCACCTATTGCTGCTTTTACAAGGTAGCTTCCCGCAAGAAAAATACTTCCCGTTTTATCTACTATAAGCGCTTCATCACTCATAATAGGTAAGTATGCACCACCAGCAACACAACTTCCCATTACTGCAGAAATCTGTGTGATACCCATACTACTCATCACCGCATTGTTACGGAAGATGCGTCCAAAGTGCTCCTTATCTGGAAAAATCTCATCTTGCATAGGGAGATAAACACCTGCACTATCTACTAGGTAGATAATAGGGAGTTTATTTTCCATAGCGATTTCTTGTGCTCTTAGGTTTTTCTTTCCTGTGATAGGGAACCAGGCTCCAGCCTTAACAGTAGCATCGTTAGCAACGATGAGACATTGCTTGCCAGATACGTATCCTATTTTTACAACCACACCACCAGAAGGGCATCCGCCGTGTTCTTCATACATCCCTTCTCCAGCAAAAGCGGCAATCTCAATACACTTTTTTGGGTTGTCTACTAGGTAATCTATGCGCTCTCGGGCAGTCATTTTACCCTTAGCTTTATGTTTATCTATACGTTTTTGCCCACCACCTAGTTTTACTTCGGCAAGGCGGTTTCTCATCTCTGATAAGAGTAGCTTATTATGATCTTCGTTTTTATTGAATTTTAAATCCATAAAATGTGTGTGTGCTTGAATGTTTTTCTGTCTATAAAGGTAAGTATTGTAGCACAAGCTTGAAATGAGAATTGTAAAAATTACCGACTACCCAAATTCCAATAAATAACCGATATTTGTAGCTTGTCTTATTACATAAGATTTTCCCTAAAAATAAAACTATGGGTATGAATAAAAATACCGTTTTGGCGTGGGCCACTTTTATAATGATTTTAGTAGGTTTAGGACTTATTGCTCTAGGCGTTTTTAAATATACCGATGTTGCCGGATGGGGCTTTGCCTCTGTAGGTGTTGGATTCTTTGCCATTGCTTGGGTATTTAATGCCCTTAAGGGTCGTGTATAATGTGTGAGGATGCTTGAGGATTTTAAGCACCATATCGCAAAAGATTTACCATTTCTTCTTGATAGTAAGATCCTCGTCACAGTAAGTGGTGGGCTTGATAGTATGCTCTTATTGTTACTGTGTCGTCAGGCAGGCCTTACGATACGTGTAGCACACTGCAATTTTAATTTAAGAGGAGTAGAGAGTGATGGTGATCAGGCTTTTGTAGAAAGCTATTGCAAGCTTCATAACATTCCTATTTACATAAAGAGTTTTGATACTTCAGCTTACGCGAAAATTGAAAAAACATCAACCCAGATCGCCGCAAGAGAGCTGCGTTATCAGTGGTTTAAAGAACTTTCGGCTACCGAAGGTTTGGATTATATCTTAACTGCCCATCATCTCAATGATGAGTTAGAAACGTTTCTCATAAACTTAGGTCGCGGTACGGGTGTTAAAGGTCTTACTGGCATCCCAGAAATAAACGGACGGGTTGTGAGACCACTGTTGCCTTTTTCGCGAAAGCGTATAAAAGAATATGCATTACAAGAAAAAATAGCGTGGCGTGAGGATAGCAGTAATGCAACAGATAACTACGTACGCAACCACTTGAGGCATCACGCGATACCGAGTATGGTGGCAGCGCAACCAGCTACTTTGCAGGGTTTACAGACCACGCAGCAACATTTACATCAAACAGATAAGTTACTAGCAATCTACACAGCGTCTTTAAGGAAGGCGTATGTGGCAACACGAGATGGGCTACAAGTAATAGACGTACCAGCGCTAAAGAAACACGAGGAGCCACAGGCGGTTTTATACCAGTTACTACAGCCTTATAACTTTACAGCGTGGAGTGATGTTTATGAGCTGCTTGATGCACAATCTGGCAAGCAAATATTTTCTGAAACGCATCGTTTAGTAAAAGATAGAGACGTGCTATTACTTACAGAAAATGCCGTTGCACAACCTACAACTTATACCTGGGAATCTGGTGTAAGTATGATGGAAGGTGACTTTGGTAAATTAAGGCTTGAGACGAGCGATACTTTTAAGAGCACCTCAAGAAAGGAGATAGTGGTAGATGCGACAAAGTTGACATTTCCGCTTACGATAAGAAAGTGGGAAGAAGGTGATTTTTTCTATCCTTTTGGGATGAAAGGAAAAAAGAAGTTGAGTAAGTATTTAAAAGATGAAAAGGTATCTTTGATAGCAAAGGAGCACGTGTGGCTGCTTTGTAATGGTAAAGATATTGTGTGGGTGATAGGTCACAGAGCAGATGACCGTTTTAAGGTAGCTGATGACACACAAAAAATGATAAAATTTACAACTATATGACGCGTAAAGCATTCATAATATTAAGTTCGTTTATAGTACTTATGGCGACTGCTGTAAGTGCACAAGATTTTAGTTTTGGCATTTCTGAAGTTACTGTAGATCCAGTACAATGGGCTGGAAGCGTAGAGAAAAAATCGGACACAGAATATATTTTAAACTACGAGGCCACCATAGAAGAGGGATGGTATATTTATGCTCAAAAATCGCCAGCTGGTATTCCGTTTAATTTTGAGTTTTTACAAAAGGACGCAGGAGTTACTCGTGAGAAGTTTGCACAAGAGAGTGAGACAAAGACAGACTTTGATGAGATTTTTGAAGAAGATGTCATAAAGTATGTAGGGCAGAACCCTGTGCTCTCTATGCCTATTACACTTACAGATAAGAGTATAACCATTGTCAAGTCGGTTATAAACTATCAGGTTTGTAAAGAGGTGTGTATTCCTCAAGACTTTTACATTGCTCACAACTTAAAAACTGGAAAGGCAAAAGTCTTTACAGATTATAATGAGTTTGAAAAATATGGTGCTACTCCAGCACAAAAGGATAAAGGCGATAGCGATGATGATTATGAAGAGGATGAAAGCACAAGCAACAAAGGGCTGTGGACGGTCTTTTTCTTATCATTTTTAGGAGGTCTTGCAGCATTATTTACACCTTGTGTATTCCCTATGATCCCTATGACGGTGAGTTACTTTACAAAACAAAGTAAGTCTAGAGCAGCTGGTATACGTAACGCGATTATTTACGGTATCTCTATCATTATTATATATGTGGTTATAGGTCTTACGGTCACGGCAATTTTTGGCGCGACTGCAATTGTTGAGGTGTCTACAAGTGTCACTTTTAATTTAGTATTCTTTGTATTACTTGTAGTGTTTGCTATTTCATTTTTTGGAGCATTTGAGATTATGCTTCCTCAAAAATGGGCAAATAAGATAGATCGTAAAGCAGATAGAGGAGGTTACCTAGGTATCTTTTTTATGGCGCTTGCACTTGCTATTGTTTCTTTTAGCTGTACGGGACCTATAGTAGGTGTCGCTTTAGTGCAGTCTATAACAGAGGGTGGTATCACACCTATCATAAGTATGCTAGGTTTCTCTAGTGCGATTGCCTTGCCATTTGCACTATTTGCAATGTTTCCAGGATGGTTAAATAGTTTGCCAAAATCTGGCGGATGGCTCAACACAGTAAAGGTAGTTCTAGGATTTTTAGAACTAGGGCTAGCACTCAAATTCTTATCAAATGCAGATCTTGTAGTAGATGGTAATTACTTGCCTAGAGAAGTATTTTTAGTACTCTTAATTGCGATAATGATAGGCCTTGCCTTGTACTTATTTGGAAAAATTAAACTAGCACACGATACAGAAGTAAAACATATCTCGGTAGGTCGCTTGCTACTAGGTATACTCACAACGGCATTTATTCTTTATCTCATACCAGGTGTTTGGGGTGCTCCACTTAAACTTATAAGCGGCTTCCCGCCACCTATGAATTATAGCGAGTCACCTTACGGTATAGGAGGACAAAACACACTGTCTAACTCGTCTGAGGAGTTTCCGGATAATGCAGAGATAGGTCCTCACGGATTATTATCCTTTACAGATTATGAAGCAGGTATGGCTTATGCGCGTCAAGAAAATAAACCTGTTTTACTTGACTTTACAGGTAAGGCGTGTGTAAATTGTCGTCGTATGGAGGAGCTGGTGTGGTCTAAGCCTGAGGTGCTTAACTTACTAAAGAACGATGTTGTACTTATCTCTCTCTATGGAGACTCACAAGAGGAGTTACCAGAAGAAGAGCAAGGCGTGAGTGCTTCTGGCCGTCGTATTAAAACGGTAGGTAATAAGTGGAGCAACTTCCAGATAGAGCGTTATAACATTGTTGCGGCGCCTTATTACGTAATGCTAGATCACGACGAAACACTCCTAAATAAACCTGTTGGGTACACACCTAATGCAAAAAAATATGAAAAGTGGCTGGAGAAAGCCATCATAACTTTTAACAATCAATAAATGAATAACATCTTCAAACTACTTTGTGTAGTATGCTTTTTTGCTTTCGCGAAAGCGTCATCTGCACAATCACGAGAAACAATCTTAGACACTACTTATCAGGTTTCTGAGCATTATAATAAACAAGAAGTACGCATCAAAATGAGAGATGGCGTACATCTTCATACTACTATTTACTCGCCAAAGGATACCTCAAAAACGTATCCTATTTTAATGCAGCGCACGCCTTATAGCTCTAAACCTTATGGAGAAGGAAAGATGCGCACAGCGATAGCACCTAATGCTTATTTAATGCAAGAGGGTAATATTATCGTATATCAAGATGTACGTGGTCGCTGGATGAGTGAGGGTAAGTATGATAATATGCGCGCTTTTATACCTAATAAAACAGGTACTCAGGTAGACGAGGCAAGTGATACTTATGATACTATAGAGTGGCTTGTTAATAATGTAGAAAATAATAATGGTAATGTAGGTACTTGGGGAATTTCTTACCCAGGTTTTTATGCAACCTACTCGCTCTTGAGTGGACACCCTGCGCTTAAAGCAGCCTCACCACAAGCGTGTATAGGTGATTTCTTTTTTGATGACTTTCACCATAACGGAGCTTACTTGTTAAGTTACTGGAGAGCTACGGCGGTTTTTGGATATCAGAAGGATGCACCTACTACAGAGTCTTGGTATGATTTTCCAGATTTAGATAGTGATGACCAGTTTGACTTTTTCTTAAAAACAGGTCCTTTATCAAACTTAGATAAATATTATGATGAAACTAATGAGTTCTGGACGCAATTAAAAGAGCACCCTAACTATGATGAATTCTGGCAATCTAGAGGGCTTATACAGCACCTAGAAAATATAGAGCCAGCCGTAATGGTTGTAGGAGGACTATATGATGCCGAAGATTTATACGGACCTTGGGAGACGTACAAAAACATCGAGAAACGCAGTAATAATTACAATACGGTTGTTTTTGGACCTTGGAGTCACGGAGACTGGGCACGTAACAAAAAGAGACAGGCTGTAGGTAATGTTTATTTTGGCGATAATATTTCAGACTATTTTCAAAGAGATATTGAGACAAAATTCTTTAATCACTTCTTAAAAGGAGGTGATAAAGGTGGAGCAACAGGATTACCAGAAGCACACGTTTTTGACTCAGGAAGTAAAGAGTGGAACTCCTTTGAGCAATGGCCACCTAAAAAATCAATGAAAGCTTCTTTCTTTTTAGGAAAAGACAATGCTCTTACGGGAAGTCCTTCTACAAAATATGATGCAGAAAAGTTTGTAAGTGATCCAGCAAACCCTGTACCATATGCAGAGGGTAAAAAGATGGTATTTACACCACGTAAATATATGTCTGACGATCAGAGATTTGCTGCGGCTCGTGAGGATGTACTTGTTTATGAAACGCCTGTGCTAGAAGATGATCTTACTCTTGTAGGTGATATAATGGCAAAGCTTAATGTAGCAACCACCGGAACATCTGCAGACTGGATTGTAAAAATTATAGATGTATATCCAGATGATGTCCCTAACACTGAAGAAACAGAAGAAGGAGTAGAGATGGCTGGTTACCACCAGATGGTGCGTAGTGAGGTAATGCGTGGTCGTTTTAGAAAAAGTTTTGAGCGTCCTCAACCATTTGTAGCGGGAGAAAAAGATGAGGTTTTTGTTAAGTTACAAGATGTGCTTCATACTTTTAAAAAGGGACACAAGTTACAGGTGCAGATACAAAGTACTTGGTTTCCACTTATAGATTTGAATCCTCAGACGTATGTAGATAATATCTTTGAAGCAAAGGAAGAAGATTTTACTAAGCAAACACACTCAGTATTCCATAATTCTAAGATTGAGTTTAGTATTTTAATAGAGTAGTGCAGAGAATACGATAAAAAAAGGTCTGAGATATATTTTATCTCAGACCTTTTTTTTGTGACAACAATTTACTTGTAAAAAAAAGAAAAACACCCCTGCTAAGCAGGGATGCCTTTCACCCCTAAATTTATGATAGCTAAATAAATAGCTCCCAAACCTTAATGTCTTAAGGCGCGCCAAATATAACTTTGTTTTTTAAATAATGAGAGGATAAAAAGTTAATTTTTAACTTGTTAAAAAGAAAAACACCCTTGCAAAGCAAGGATGCCTTTCACCCCTAAATTTGTAAGTTCAAATCTTCATTGCGACTTTAATCTTAAAACAAATGAAATTCAAAACTTTTAAAACTTACCATAACAAATCGTAGTTTTATTTGATAGTAAAGTTAATATGCCATTAGTTTTTACAGTAGGGGTGTTTGCCCCTATATAGGATTTTAACAGGTGTAATCATTAACATAATGAGTGTGCGTTACCTTTTACTCCTATGTATTGTAACAAATGTTATTATGGTGATGACGAAATAGTGCTTTAAGCTTTCAATCTACTTTCCTATATTTAAGCAAATTATAAGCTAATGCTCACAAAAGTTTATGGAAGCGCCGTTTTTGGCGTGGATGCTACAACTATAACAATCGAGGTAAATGTAGATAAAGGTGTAGGATACCATCTAGTAGGACTTCCGGATAATGCTATAAAAGAAAGTAGCTATCGTATTGCCGCAGCACTTCAAAATAACGGCTATAAAATACCAGGTAAAAAACTTATTCTTAATATGTCACCGGCAGACCTCCGCAAAGAAGGATCTGCTTATGATTTATCACTTGCGATAGGCATTCTCATTGCTACAGAGCAAATAAAGGGTGATGAAGTAGATAAGTATGTGATAATGGGAGAGCTCTCACTAGATGGTGGCTTGCAACCTATAAAAGGAGCATTACCTATTGCAATAAAAGCCCGTGAAGAAGGCTTTAAAGGTTTTATACTACCAGCACAAAATGCAAAAGAAGCAGCTATAGTAGATGGTCTTGAGGTATATGGTGTAGAGAATATAAGTGAAGTGATACAATTTTTTGATAAAGATGTACCCCTTGAAGCAACCGTAATAGATACTCGAGCTGAGTTTTATAAAAGTCTAGAGCATCCAGAATTTGACTTTGCAGATGTAAAAGGCCAGGAGTCTATAAAACGTTGTATGGAAATAGCTGCCGCTGGCGGTCATAATATTATTCTTATAGGCCCTCCAGGGTCTGGTAAAACAATGTTGAGTAAGCGATTACCTAGTATATTACCACCTATGTCATTGCGTGAAGCGCTAGAGACTACAAAAATACATTCGGTAGTAGGTAGGGTAAAAGATAATCAAGGTTTAATGAGCGAGCGACCCTTTAGAAGTCCGCATCATACTATATCAGATGTGGTTTTGTAGTTATGTGTGGGTAGATTAGATTTAGTACTTTTGTTAAAAAAGTAATGTTAGCTATATATACCAGACTATCACGAGAAGATGATTCTTCATCAAGTATCAAAAACCAAATGAGAGAGGGGAAAACATTCGCCCAAAAAAACGGTTTTAAAGAGTTTGAGTTTTATAACGAAGGTGAAGGTGTTAGTGGAACGTCAGAACTAACTGAACGTGAAGAGTTAGGTAGGTTAATTCAAGATATACTAGATAATAAGGTCTCATCAATTTGGATGAGAAATCAAAATCGCCTAGAACGTAATACATCCTCTTTCCTACTTTTCGTTGATATAGTAGTGAAAAATCATGTTATTGTCTACTACGGTGATAAAAGAGTTGATTACGAAGACCCAAATTCTGAATTTCAAAGCCTTCTTTTCTCTGTTATAAATCAATATCAGGCAAAACTTCAAGGAGCGCAGACTAAGAAAGCATTAAGAGATAGTGCAAGAGAGGGACGTGTATGGGGGATTATCCCTTATGCATATGAGATTATCGATAATAAACCACAGGTCAATGAAAAAGAGGCTATTATCGTCAGAAGAATTTATGATGAATATCTTCAAGGCAAAGGAGCGCAAGCTATTGCAAATGGTTTGAATAGAGACGGAATCACTACGAAATACCATAAATACGGCGACAAGTCTAAGAAACTGAAAAACAAATACACGAAAAAAATCACATATAAACCTTATAAGGATATAGTGTGGAGCGACCGTACTGTCTTGCTAATACTTAAAAATAAATGGTATATCGGTGAGCGAATCTATGCTGGTGAAAGTTTCTCCGTTGAGCCCATTTTAAAATATGAGATTTTTGACAAAGTTCAAAAGTCATTGAAAGAGAAGCGAGGAACAAGGGCGAATACATCAAAATATAGATATCTACTTAAAGGACTTATTAGGTGCAGTAAATGTGGTCGCAACTATTACGGAAGAATCAATAAATCATCTAAAGATTATATATACATATGTTCTAGTACACGCACAGCAGCAACTAAGTGTGGTAATGCAGGGATTAATATTACAATGTTGGAAAATTTCATTATACAACACTTATTTGTTTATACAGATTTAAGAAAAGCACTTAAAAATATTGATGAAAAATCTGACTATTATAAAGAAATATCATTTAAATTAGAAAAGGTAAACAAAGACTTAGCCGAAGTAGAAAGAGTTATTAGGGTTAATACTAAATTGATGTTTGGTGAGTTTGCTGGCGATGAAGATTTTAAAAGAGAATATAAATCGAAGAAATCGTTACAATTAAGATTAATAGGAGAAAAGAAAACACTTACTTCGGTTCTAAAGGATATTGAGAAAAAGCAGGGGGTAAAAATTTATGATGAAGTAGGAAAAAAATTAAATAACAAAACAGATTTCTTGTCTCTTGAAAAAGCAATTCGAGAATTAATTCAAGAAATCAAAATTAATAGTTACAAGAGCAATGTAATAGAAGTGGGAGATAATGAAGATATTGTAGTATTCGAGATTAATATAGAATATAAAAACTTGAATATAAATAACTCTGATAAAATGACTTGGGTATCTAAACGCCCCAACCTTATATGGTCAAGAGTATTTCAAACTGCAAATTTTACAAATACCGAAACAAATAAAGCGATTGACGGATATCTATTTAATAAAGCAATTACTGAAAACAACATTATGAATAAGTTTAACGATATCATGCTTATTCATAGTAATCTACTTAAATTCAATTAAAAGTAATTATAATAAGTTATTTCAATTCTTATTCAAACAACTTAACCATTAAAATCAACACTTCTAATATATAATTCAAATTCTCTATCATTATTTTTTTCTAAAGCATTAAAGTGCTTAGAAAACGTACTAAATGGAGTACGATGCCCATTTGATTCATAAGTATACTCGAAGTTGGATTTAGCATCTTTTAGATGCTCTAGTGTTTCCGATGGAATAACAACTATATCATCTCTACCAAATATTACGGTATGAAGAATAGAGTGATTAACAAAACTAATTACTGATGGTTTTTTTATTTTGTTTGCAGCTAGTGAAGGATTAAATAATAAACTTGGGATATCATACTGATTAGATAATGACCAAGCTAAAAATCCCCCCATACTACTCCCAATAATTAAATCAAAATCAGACTTAATACATAACTCTTGAAGCATTTGATATATTTTATCAGATTCTTTCTTGTAGTCTAGCAGGGGACTTGTCACTTTATGTCCGATATCCTTTAACCACTCAACTTTTACCGAGGTCGGCTTGCTCATCAAGCCATGTAAGTATAGTATTCTCATTTACAATATAAAATTACATTTTTAAGTAAGATAATCATTTAAAGCCATACTTTGTATGTGCAATTATATGCTGCATAGTTTGAACAACTCTTGAAAGCCCAAGGTTTATTAGTGTTAGATATTCCTCTTTTAGTTGTTAAATCACCAGTTTTACATCTTGGACATTTGTAACCTGTTCCTTCATTTATTTCATTATTAAGTTCAATTATAAATTTTGATGTGAAATTTGCATTGCTAATACAAACTGTTTTTTCTTTAGCTCTGCTCAGTGCGACGTAAAATAATCTTCTTTCCTCGCTATTTGGATATGATTCTGAGTTACCTAAAATAAGATTTAAAACAGGGTCATCCATCATTTCACTGGGGAATCCTATTTTGCCTGAATTACAGTTAAGAATAAATACAAAATCTGCTTCCAATCCTTTAGAACGATGAACACTAAAGAAACTTAATTTAATAGTTAAAGTATCATTGTATTTGAATTCAAGCTCCTCTTGACCAGTAGATTTAAAATTACTAGAATCACTAACATCAATTCTATTTATGTCAAAATTATACCTTCCGAGTATGTAGAATGATTTCTTTTTAAGTATACCAATAATGTCAGATTGTGAAAGACCTATATTTTCACCTTTAGCTAAGGCTTCTTCTACAATATCTTTTATAGCTTCTTCAAGCGCTTTTGTATCATCATTAACAACTTCCTGACTATAATAGATTTTGATGTTTGTTTGAATATCAAGCTTAGTTTTTAAATCTTTTCTAATTTGTGAAGGATTACTCATTACAAAATCACTAGAAATATCAATGAGTGGCTGACCAAAGCGATATGTTGTTTCAATTTTTGAAGTGTAAGTAAACCCAAAATAATCTTCGAAATTATTAAACAATTTTATATCGCTCCCTGTAAAACGAAATATAGATTGCCAATCATCTCCAACTGCAAAAACTTTATTAGTATTTGTTTGTTCTTTTAATGCCTTTAATAAATTGTACCGACTGAACGATATATCTTGAAATTCATCTACTATTAGGTATTTAAAATTTGATTTATAAGCACCAGAAACTACATAATCGGTAGCCTTATTTATCATATCGTTGAAATCGATTTGTTCTCTTTGTTGTAACATTTTCTCATAAGCCCAAAGAATTGGATTAAATAGATTGATAAATAAAACTGTTCTAGTCTTATTAAACCCTGATAAAGATTCTACTTTAGACTTCAAATCTTCAAAGGTCAGATTGTTAGATTTATAAAGACTTAAAAACGTATTAAAAAGTCTTGTTAAACCTTTTACTTCATCAGAAGCAGTTTCGTTTATTAACGCCCATTTTTCTTCATTGGTTAATTCGTTAAGATGAAAACCATTATCATTAAGCTGTTTTTCTAGTGATTTATAAATTGTACCTTCTTTGAAGTTATAGCTATAAGTCTCTAGGCAAGTAGTTTTGTTTGATAAGTGTAAATCTCTTTTCCACTTAATTCCATTGTTGTAATTAATCTTAGCCTCTTCAAGATTAATAGTTTCGTTTGCAA
The DNA here is from genome assembly GCF_947496725.1 of uncultured Dokdonia sp. GTDB lineage: Bacteria > Bacteroidota > Bacteroidia > Flavobacteriales > Flavobacteriaceae > Dokdonia. The sequence continues at coordinate 538,425 of NZ_CANMDS010000001.1, read as the reverse complement.
AAAAAGGTGGAACATTACCGTCTTTATCAATAGCGTAGTGTTCTAAATATATTTTTTTATTGTTCTGATAAATTGTGAAATCAGGTGCGTACTGTCGGTAATCAGGTGTCCGTGTATTTATCTCATACTTCTGCTCATATTCATACTTTAATCCATTGAAAAGAAGAAAATTAGCAATCTTACATTCTTCTTGACTTTTCACAATCTCTCTTAGAATAGTTTCTCTACCATTCTTTACTATTATTTTCTTTTTATATGGTCTGTAGTTTTGGTCTTTTAAATGTTGGATGTGTTGTTCGAAATTTTCTGTTTGAAAATCATCTTTTTCAAGCCGCATAAAATCAGTAAAATATCTTATCGTTTTTTTTAAATATTCATCTTGTTTTAAAAATTCTTTGAACTTGTTTTCTATAAAGTATTGACTGCTCTGGTCGTAAATAGAAGGAGGGCTATGTTCTGCCTGCTTGATTATATCTAATCCTAATTTATGAAATGTACTTGCATTAATTCCTTTAAAATTAAGCTTTGAAACTAAGTCATTTGCACTTTTCTTAGTAAATGAAATCAAAAGTATTTCGTTGGGTAAAACGTTTAATCTTTCCGTTAGGTATTTCACTTTACCCATTATTGTTGTCGTTTTACCACAGCCTGCACCAGCTATAACAAGACTATTGTCTTCATCCCTGATTATAGCTTCCCTTTGTTGACCGTCTAGTGATTTCCCATTGTCTATATCACTTAACAAGGCTTTAGATGAGCTTAATTCTTTTTGCAAAAAATCATTATTAAATTGCTCTCTTATAGATTCTGAGTTTTTAGTAAAATGAATTAAATACTCTATATCTTTTTTCTGCTGTTCAGTAAGTTGTAAGTCTTTAAATTTAGTAGATAATATATTAGAGTTGGGATAAAATGGATTTGATAGTAACCATTGACTAAGTTTATTATTATCAAAGTAACTACCATCTCTCAATGTTATTAGTTCTTTAAACTGAGAGACTACCAAAGTGAGTTTTAAAATGTTTTTATCAAAAAGATTTTGTCTTATTTGTTTATCTTGTTTCTGTTTAAGTTCTTCTTCTTTTCTTTTTTTATTATTGTCAATAGCATTTTTTATTGCTACCGAAGCAACAATTACAGCTCCTCCTATTAAGTACCACATATTATACTAATTCAGGTTTTAAAAGTATTTTTTTTACTTTTTGAGCAGTACCGAGAGAACATTCTCCTAATTTTGCTGCACGTCTAAGTGATTCGCCATTCTCTAGCTCTTGTTTTACTTTCTTATATTTTTTAAGGAAATCTTCATCACTCATTGATGCTCCATGTAAACGTCCTTTATATTTTCCTTTTGATTTTGCAATTTCTATTCCTTGCCTCTGTCTTTGAAGCATATAGATACGTTCCATTTCAGAGACATTACCAAGTACACTAATAATCATCTTAAATATTGGATTAGATTCATTATCTACCAGTGAAAACATTCCTATATTTTCAACATATAGATTGACTTTTTTATTATTCAAAAATTCACAAACTGTCAATATATCTAGTATATTTCTACCTATCCTATCAATTGATGTAACATGTACTTCATCAATGTTACCTTTTTCTATTTCTCTAATTAGTTTTTTTGCTTCTTGTCTTTCGAAAAAAGAAATTACGCCACTTATTTTTTCGAGATATACTTTGTCGAACTCACTTTCATTCTTTTGTTGTCTTTGAGTATTTTGTTCTAAAGTTGATACTCTTATATATTTCACTTTCATAAAAGGTAATTTTTTTGCAATATAGTGTATATATTTAGGATGGCTAAAAAATACACTGTATATAAAGCTATTTAACTAATATAGGTGTGTCATTTTAGGGCATAGCCTAAAAGTGATAAACAGTCAATTCCATTAATTATTATAACCATCTAGGCACACCTAGTTTAATTTATTAATTAAGTAAAAACACTCGAAAACAACTATCTTAAATTGTCAGTACGGTATAAAATGAATTCGAAGAGACCTTTTCCTAAAATTAAGTGTAGAAGATTTTAAATATCAATCTTAAAAGTATAAATCCTGTGTTATTTTAATTTATGTAAGAAAGCTTAAAAACTACTATCTTAAATTATCATTACTGTATAATACTCTAAACCATATATAAGATATAGAAACTACTTATGAGAAGAAAAATAAATACTGGTGATACGGTAAATGGCTTACTGCTAGTCAAAGAAGTTCAGAGGATAAACCCAAAAGCTAGAAGAGGAAAGTTCGTTTGTAATTGTGGGAATGAGTTTGAAGCGGATTTAGATAATGTGAAAAGAGGACGAACTAAATCTTGTGGTTGTCTTAGAAGAAAATTGAATTCTACAAAAGCTGAATTGAATAAAAATAGCCCAAGGCTTTCTTGGACGTATGAAGAAATGTTGAAGCATCCAACATCTGAAACTTATAATCAATGGGTTAATGATGAACAAAGCTTTCATAAGTGGTCTACCGAAAATGCTTATGAGCAAAATAAAAAACTAATCCTTTTAGATGAATCAAGAGGGTTTGAACCAGACAACTGCAAATGGGTGGATATGTCAGAATACGAGATGGCAAATGGATTACATATAAGACTTCACGAAATCTTAAAATCTATTAAACTAAGGGTATACAACAGTGTAAGAGGACAAGCTTCAGTAATTAAAGTTGACAAAAAATGGGTTGAGGACGAGACTACCTTTTTTGACTGGTCAACGACAAATGGATATAAAAATGTTTTTTTTGAATTAAAGCGTTATAATAATAAAGGAGACTATGCACCTGAGAACTGTTATTGGATTAAGACAAAATCAACAAAAATGATTCCAACATACCAAAAAAAGCTTACCTACAGCAATCTTTTAAGTATCCGAGGCTCGAATTTATCGGTTAATGAACTTGCTCATAGGTTTAATATTTCTTTACAAAACGCATACGACATACTTAATTACAAAACTTGGAACACCAGGGAATCGCATGAAGATGAAGAGATACTTCAATTAGATAGAAATTACAGGGCTTTTCTTAAAGATTTGAAAGACAATTACAAGCCAAATAAGCTTATTAAAATTGGCAGATTAGCTAATGGTGATTTTATAAAAATGATTCTTAGTAATGAATGGGAATATGAAGGACACCATTACAATCTAAGTGTTGAAGAACTAAACATAGTGAAAGATAAGTTTGAAGAAATCCAACACACGGATAAATACAAAATAATAAATGGAAAAAAGATGAAGATAGCAAAATCAATAGTAAAGTCATTTCTGATAGTAGATAAAAATGATGAGATGTATAAAAGTTGGTGCGACTCTTTAAAGGGCAGTGAATTGGGATTTTAATATTATGAATAAAAACAAAACGAGTATTTTTTTGGAGTTGATATTTGAATCAAGTGAAAAAAGTAAAAAGCCATTATTGAGTTATATTCAAGAGTTTGATAGTAGTATCCCTATTTACCTCTATCAAGCAAATAACCTTGAACAAGTAGTAGAAAAGGAATACAAACATATCGACCATCTTTTTTTAGATAATCTAGCAGCTGTTAATGTTGTTTTTTTGATGAAATATCTATGGAAACTACGCTCAATAGATAAAAGTATGGACATCTCAGTACAAAAGATAATCGAGCTTTCATTATTGGAAGATGCAGACGATAAGCCTGACTGTAAAGTGTTTGAGGATTCTTACTTGCCTGACGTTGAAAAGCGAATCATAATGAGGCATAGAAAATTTGTTCATTGTAAAATCTTAGCAAGTCTAAACCCAATAGATTTGGAGTTTTACAGAAGGCTACAAGAGTGCATAACTAACTCTCAAATTGAACTTAAGGACTACTATACGCTTGATAATGAGAAGACATTGGTTAACCCATTTATCGATTATGAAAACAATAATATCGATTTAAAAGTAATATCATATGTAAATCATATCAAAGAAAAAAAGGATGCTAACAAGCGATTTTTGGACACTATTAAAGCACCAGAAGACGTCTATTTCGATGGGGAAAGACTTACATTTTTAGATAAAGACTCACCTGTTTCGATGATTTTTAATATCAATAGGAACAATAAAAAATATAATGTAGGAGGTCGTAAAGTTGAAAATCATCATGGGACTGAAATAATTGGAGGTATAGATGTAGAGCATCCATCCACCTTGACACTTTCATTTAATAGTAAACTCACGGGTGAAAAAATCAAAAAGAATGCATGGAATAGTTATGATTATAACTGGTCTAATGTACTGCATGATACTATTAAAGAATTAGGTAGTGCATCATCTCAAACAAACCGAAAGGAGCTTATAGATAAGCTTAAAAGAATTGAATTGATATTAGAGCTAAAAAATGGAAACTCAAAAAACAGTAAAAATCTTATTAAAAACATAAGAGAGCATAGCCTGAGAGTGGTGGGTATCGAATCTAGATATGATGAGCCTGTGGATAATTTGGTGAATTTAGCAACTGAGCTCATTACATCAACTGATAAAGGCATTATGGTTGTATTTGATACCTCCAATGGTTATATTAAAGTAGAAATATTTAAAAGCAAACTTAATAAAGTTAGAAAACTAGAAACTAGGGCAACATTTTATAATGAAAATAACGAAGCGGTGATGACCATTAGTCCATATTTTGAAGACACCATCACTGAGAAGGACAAAACTGATATTTTTGGACATAAATCTGGGACATTCAGAAAGAGTTTCAGCGGTTATAAAACATTCTTACGAGTTAATTTTTCAAGATTTTTTCAATATTCTACGCCGATTTTAGTTGATTATAATGGACATCTTGATTTTGATAGATTAAAATCATTAGAAATTGATATCAGTGAGTCTAATAGTGTTAGAAGTTCTGTTTTGTCCTCTCCACCAAATGTGGTTAATAATAAAATTGAAAATCTGTATTACGTTAATAACATATCTACTTATTTATTTTGGCTAAATAGAGTGATTGAGAACGGCAATCTACCCCCAATGGATTATCTGCGTAACGTAAATTTAATTTACACTAAAATGAAGTTTTTACAAAATCCAGATATCGAATTACAAGAAAACTACATGTCTGATGGTTTTGAGGAACTACAAGAAAGTTACGAGCAATTTTATAGATTCCCTTTCTTATGCTTCTTAATTGAGAAAGAAGAAGTAAATACAATTGATACGAGCGAATGGTTAATAATACCAAAATATTTAGAGTTCAATAAGATTTACAATAAATAAGGTCTCTATGTGATATTAATTCTTTCTATAAATATTAAGTGATTCTAAATCGTATTATTTGTGATAATAAACTTCTTATTAACATAAGGATTTAAAAGCATATGAAAAAAGACTTGACGGAATAAATTCTCTGACTCTAAATCAGCCCTATTTCGGATAAGGGTCAAAGCAGTGCCGTATGGAGCAAAAGCCTTTATTTCACCTGTTGGATAAGTTTTAAATACAATGTTTTTTCTCTTGGTGAATACCAGAGTGTATTTTAATTTATTACTTCCGTAATATGTTTTAAACTGATTTTTACTGCTCATACTTCCAAAAATAAGTAAGCCACTCTTTGTGAGAGTGGCTTGTAAATTAATTATTGCTTCAAATAATAGGCGAATTTCCGTCTATTGCATATCGTATAAAGCGTTAGTCATCTTCGTTTGAATAGCGGTCATTCTTTTCAATTGCTTTGGTGTTAAATCGTTACCAGCATCTTTAAGTTGTTCATTTAGCTTAGTTGCTTTCTGCATCATTGATGGGTATTCAGATAATGCATCTAAATCTCCCTTATTTGCTTTTTTCATAAGGACTACGTACTGGTCAACGTACTCTGAGTAAGTATCTAATGTCTTATCCCACTTATTAGAAGCTTTTGCTGTGCTAGTAGGACTTGTTACAGCCTTATTTGTTTGATTACTTTTGCTTTTTACTTTCTTTTGTTTTAGAGATGAAGATACAGAGAACGACTTAACTTTATTCGCATACTTTTCGGATTTATAATCTCCGAAGAAACCTTTAAAAGAAATAACTTCTTGACCTATACCGTTTTTTAATAGAGTTTTAATTTTTTCTTCTCCTTGATAATCTATTTTAAAGTCATTAACACCAGATAAAGGCATCCCATTTGCGTCGAGTAATGATGCTGTGAAGGTAATTTTCAATTTTTTTATATCATCTGGATACGGCTTTAAAGCATTTATCTTTACAGCCATTTTACCTCCGTTTCCATCGGCTATTTCATAATTACCATTTTCTATAGATATGAATTCTGTTAAGTCTCCTTTTACAGATGTTGATTGCGGTGAAACAATAGCATTATCAATCTTTTTCTCTTCACAAGAAGAGATGATAATACTTAAAATAATAACAGTTAGGATAAGTTTGATTTGGTTCATTTATTTTGGTTTAATTAATTTGAATTTAACATTTTGACTTTCAGCTGATAGTTGGCTAATTCTTTACTTATAGTTTAGTATAAATTTGTTCAATAACGCTACCTCCATCATTAAATGAAAATCTAAGCGTAGTGTCAGTCAACTCTATAAGCTCATATACTTCAGAATCATTTGTAAACTCTAGAGTGAATGAGGTGTCTGTTTCAGAGAATGTGCCACCTTCTATTCTTTCTTGACAGTTGTCTCCAAAGTCCCTCTCTGTAAATGTATTGTCATCATTAAACATATATTGTTCTCTCTCTCCATTACAGATAATTTGATTTTGACTTTGAACTCCATTAATCAGTACGTTTGATTCTTTCCAAGTACCAATGAACATACTCACATCACCTATATAGTCAGGGTTTATCATTTTTTCATCATCTGTTGTGCAAGATGATAGTATTGACATTATTGCCATAAATGGAAGTATTTTAATTTTTTTCATATTAAATGTTTGCAACAAAACTACTCGAATAAAAGGTTATAAACAACCTGTTATATTCAATTCGTTAAAAATAATGGATTGTTTGCACTTTGTGGAGTATGTCAAAACAAGTAAGCAAAAAAGAAATGCCCCAGATAGTAGGGCTTTTAGGAGAGCGTATAAGAAATCTTAGAAAAGAAAACAATATCACTATCGAGGAGATTGCGTTTAAAGCAGAAATTGATGCACAAAATCTAAGAAAATATGAGTTAGGTAAACAAGAGATGAAAGTGGGTATGTTGAAACGAATTGCCACTGCTTTCTCTATTACAACTTCTGAGCTTTTAAATTTTGATATCCTAAAAGAGAACGAAGAATGAGTTATAAGGATAACACATATATCTCGGGAGAAGGAATCTATTATAAAGGTGTTTTTAGAGATGTTAAGAGGTCTCCTGTGGTTTTGCAACCAGTTTATGAAGCCTTCACAAATGCTCTTGAATCCATCAAAATACGTCAAAGAGATGAACAATTTGATGGTGAAATCGAGATTCGTATATATCAAACCCAAACCACTGACCAGACTACATTATTTTCTAAATTACAAGTCTCGGATAATGGTATCGGCTTTAATGACGATGAGTTTAAAAGGTTCTCTACTTACAAGGATTTTACTAAGGGGTTCAAGAACTTAGGTTCAGGAAGAATTCAATATGCACATTATTTTGATAGCACAAAGTTCACTAGTAATTATTTGGAAAGTGATTCATTTAAAAAAAGAGAATTTTTACTTTCTAAAAAAGATGATTTTCTAAATAATGACTCTATTATATTCCACAAATATAACCGTGAGTCAGAGGACTCATTTTTTAGAACTACTGTTACTTTTGAAGGCTTACTGGATGATAATGTTATGGTTTATCACAGTCTCAGCGATATTGAGCTTAAAGCAAAACTTTTAAAAAGATACATTCAATATTTTTGCTTAAATAAAAACAGTCTCCCGAAGATTATCATTAAACAATTTTTGTTCAATGATTTGGAAAGCACTTCAACGATATCTGAATCTGACCTTCCATCAATAGATGACACTAAAGAGGTTGTTGTCGAATATTCTAAGATATCTGATGATGGGAAGCAACTGGTAAGTAGTGACAAAAAAGAAGTGTTTACATTAAACTCTTATAAACTTAATAAGTCCTTCTTAAATCATAACGAACTAAAATTAACTAGTAAAGACGAGATTGTTGAGAATTTTGACATTAACTTAGAAGTGCTTGCAAAAGAGGATAGTATTGATAATCATCATTTTCTATTTCTTGTATCAAGCAAGTATCTTGATGAAATCGATACTGATGAAAGAGGTAGTTTTAATATTCCCAACTATGATGAATTCATAAATGGAGCTAATCTTTTTTATCAAGATGAAGAGATTATTTTAGACTTGCTTGAAAACCAAATTAATGCTGGTATTTGGGAGTTATATCCACAAATAGAGGAAGTTCAAAAACAACATCATCAAGATTTAGAGTCACTTAAAGAAATGTTCTTACTTTCTGATGACCTTGCTGGTGAACTCAAAATTTCCATTAATGATAGTAGTAAGAAGATTTTAGAGAAGTTCTACATCGCAGAAGCTAAGAAGAAAGCTGAACTTGATTCGCACTTAAAAGCATCTATTGACAATCTTGATAAGTTAGACACTACTAGTGAAGATTACGATGAAGAGCTGGGGCAGCAAATAGATGAATTAGTGAAATCGATTCCGCAACAGAATAAAATCGAACTTACCCACTACATCGCTCGTAGGAAGTTGGTACTAGAACTTTTCACTAGAATATTAGGTAAGAAGCTATTAGTACAACAAGGAGATGTCAGGAATAAGGATGAAGCCTTGTTACACAACCTGATGTTTAAGCAAGGGAGCGAGGATACAAATTCCAGTGACCTTTGGATAATCAATGAAGATTTTATTCATTTTAATGGAGTATCTGAAAGTAAAATCTCTGATGTTCGATTGAATGGAAAAAACATAATCAGAAAAGATTTGAGTGATGCCGAGCAGGGTTTCATTACATCATTAGGTGAAAATCGACTTGGAAAGAAACCAGATATTTTACTATTTCCACAAGAACAGAAATGTGTGATATTAGAATTTAAAAATCCAGATGTAAGTGTAGCTAAACATCTAACACAGATAAATAACTACGCTACGTTACTTAGGAATTTTTCTATACCTGAGTTACAACTCACAACATTCTACGGCTATTTGATAGGTGAAAAAATAGCGCCGAATGATGTACGAGCGCACGATGCAGATTTTAAGAATGCTCATAATTTTGATTATCTATTCAGACCTTCAAAAACTGTAGCAGGAATTTACTCTAATGAAGGAAAGGATGGCTCTTTGTATACAGAGGTGATTAAATACTCAACCTTACTTAAAAGAGCAAAAATTAGGAATAAAATATTTGTGGATAAGCTTAATCTGGGGGATTACAATACTGATGTAGAATCTGATTTACCTTTCTAATTTCATAACTATTTACCGCTCCACCAGTCTTTGTTATTTTCCTTAAAAATTTGTTACTAAATCCTATTTATGTCTTAGAGTATAATACCGTAATGATATTTTAAGATAGCAGTTTTGAGCTTTTATTGTATAGATTATAATAAAACTGTCAATCAAATATTTATTTTAAAATATTCGTTTACAGATTAAAGTATTTTTTATCTTAGCGAGATTGGTCGGTTTTTAATTAACCCAACTCACAAATGAATAACACGAAGGAATCAGCAAATTTTATATGGTCTATCGCAGACCTGCTTAGGGGAGACTATAAACAAAGTGATTACGGTAAAATTATTTTACCGCTAACCGTTCTTAGAAGGCTTGACTGTGTTCTTGAAAACACTAAAGAAAATGTTTTAAAAAAGCACGAGCAAACCAAGACGATGAATATTCAGAATCTTGACCCAATTCTAAATAAAGTCGCAGGATATAACTTTCACAATAAAAGCAGTTACGATTTTGAAAAACTAATTGCCGACCCAAATAACATTGCTTCTAATCTAAGAAACTACATCAATGGTTTCTCAGAAGATGCCAGAGAGATTATTGAGCAATTTGAATTTGACAATCAGATAACCAAGCTAGAAGATTCAAACCTTCTTTTTATGGTTTTAAAACGTTTTCAGGAAGTAGACTTACATCCAGAGAAAATCTCTAGTATGGAGATGGGATATATGTTTGAGGAGCTTATCCGCAAGTTTTCTGAAATCTCAAATGAAACAGCAGGGGAGCACTTTACACCTCGAGAAGTTATTCGCCTAATGGTAAACCTGCTCTTTATGAATGATAGAGAGATACTAACTCAAAAAGGCATTGTAAAAACTATTTTTGACTGTTGTGCAGGTACAGGCGGAATGCTTTCCGTTGCTGAGGAATATCTACACGAATTAAATCCAGATGCTCGACTTGAAGTATTTGGTCAAGAGTTAAATCCTGAGTCTTATGCTATCTGTAAAAGTGATATGCTTATAAAAGGGCAAAACCCTTCTAACGTAGCACGTGGTAATAGCTTAAAACGAAAGGATGGACTAAAACTAAAAGGAGACCAATTTGTCAATCATAAATTTGATTACCTCATTACAAATCCTCCTTTCGGTGTTAAATGGAAAAAGGTAGAAAAAGAAGTAAAAGAAGAACATAGCGAACTAGGTCACGGTGGTCGCTACGGTGCAGGATTACCTTCTGTAAGCGATGGTTCTTTCTTGTTCTTAATGAACCTCATTAGTAAAATGAAGAGTCCCGAAGACGGTGGCTCTCGTTTGGCAATTGTATTTAACGGCTCTCCATTATTCTCAGGCTCTCCTAGTAGTAAGAAAAATGAGAGCTCCATACGCCAATGGATTATAGAAAACGACCTCTTAGAATCTGTAATAGCGTTACCTAATCAGTTATTTTATAACACAGGCATTAGCACTTATGTGTGGATGCTTTGTAATCACAAGAGTAAAGAACGTAAAGGAAAAGTTCAACTTATTAATGGAGTAGACTTTTTCAAGAAAATGAGTAAGTCTTTAGGTGACAAACGTAACGAGCTTAGTGAAGAACACATCAATGAAATAACCGCAATGTACGGTAGCTTTAGGGAAAGCGAACACTGCAAAATTTTTGACAATACTGATTTCGGTTATTCAAAAGTTACTGTAGAACGCCCTTTGCGTAAAAATGGAAACGTAGTCGTTGACAAGAAAGGAAATGCAAAACCTGATAGTAGTTTACGTGACACTGAGAACATACCTCTTAAAGAAGATATTGATGCCTATATGGAGCGTGAAGTATTACCGCACGTTCCAGATGCTTGGGTGGATGAGAAAAAGACAAATGTGGGTTATGAAATTAATTTTACAAAGTATTTCTATGAATACAAACCTTTACGCTCTTTAGATGAAATAAGAGCAGATATTCTTGCTTTAGAAAATGATACTGATGGACTCTTAAAAAAGGCTATTAGCTAATGCAAGATTTAGAAATACTCATAGAAGATGTAGCACTACGCCTGCCAGACTTACCTGAGCAAGCTCCTAAAAATCTGTTTGATATTTTAGGAGTTCGTAATAAGGAAACTATAAATTCTAGAATCCTTGCTTATTTTCTTGACATCAACGAATCTCATGGCTTACAATCAGTTTTCTTTGATAGCTTAAAAAGCATAATCGAAGCAAAAGATTACGCAGATACTACATTTCTAGAATTTTTTAGCGGAGCGTTTAATGTACTTACAGAAGACACTACTGCCTATGCTGAGACGGAAACAAAAAAACGTATTGACATATCGATTTTAGGTGAAGAAAAGTGGGGAGTCATTATTGAAAACAAACTGTATCACAATCTGGTAAATCCATTAAAAGCCTATTGGGAACACACTAGAAAGTACTGTGGTGAAAATATCATAGGTATTGTGCTTACGCTATTCCCTACTAAGAAAGAGAAGATTGAAGTCACAGTAAAGGGCACAAAAGTAATCTACCTCAACATTACCCATAGAGAATGGATTAATGAAGTTCAAAATCAACTCAATGTAGGTGATGTAAAAACTATTGAGGGATTACTATACCTAAAAGAATACATCAAGACCATTGACTCACATTATCAAACACAGATGAGCGCACCAGAATACAATAAAATAGCCTTGACTATTACAGAACACCGTAATAAAGTAGAAGAAATTCAAAACAAAGTAGCACAAACAGCTAAGTTTTTAGACCAGCAGATAGCAGATGTATTTTCTGAATATGGTTACGAGAAGGTAGGTAGTTGGTATACGAACAAAGAATCTACTATACCATTACATTTTTTTGTACCTAGAAGTGTATCTATTCTTAAAGATAATAAGTTATGGTTCACCCTAGAAGTGCGCAACGAGCTGAATAAAACCATTAGAAACACAAATAATGTAGATGCATTATTTAATCACTTTAAACCGATTATTTCTCGCTTTAATAAAACTCGTGCTAACAAAGAAAGTCGCTCTGGCTATACACATATAGCCATTACAAGTATCCAAGATGTGATTACTGAAAAGACAGATTTAAAGACCGCTTTCGCGAAAGCGTTAGAAGAAACATATATGGGTGATAAAGGTCTAGTTAAAGAGGCAGAAAAGTTTATAGTCTCGTTAGCCTTACCTCATAAAAAATCTAAAAATTCCTCATCAGGGCAAAGCTAAGTAGCACATACTTAAATGAAGAAATACGACACATATAAAGATTCAGGAATTAAATGGATAGGGAAGATACCATCTGAATGGAGACTTACGAGAATGAAGTTCCTAGGTGATGCTTTTGGAGGTGTCACATATTCACCTAGAGACATAACAGATAATACGAATGACGCTCTTGTTCTTAGGTCTTCTAATATTCAAAATAGTACGTTATGCTTAAAGGATACAGTTTACATTAATGCACAAATTCCTGAAAAGAAAATTATTAGGAAAGGGGATATTTTAATTTGCTCTAGAAATGGAAGTAAAAGGTTAATTGGGAAAAACATCTGTATTGATGAAAGAACAGAAGGTCAAACTTTTGGAGCATTTATGATGGTATTTAGGTCTGGTTATTGGAAGTTCTTATCACACTTCTTTAACTCTCCTATTTTTAAATCTCAATCTGGATTATTTCTTACATCTACAATAAATCAATTAACTTCTGGGACACTAAATAATTTTTATATAGCTATTCCTGAGTCTTTAGAAGAACAAACCCAAATAGCACACTACCTTAACCACAAGACTCAACAACTCGATAGTTTAATAGCCAAAAAAGAACGCCTCATTGCCTTACTAGAAGAAGAGCGTACAGCTATTATTAATCAAGCGGTCACAAAAGGGCTTGATTTATCTGTGCCAATGAAAGACTCTGGTATTGACTGGTTAGGTGAGATTCCCGAGCATTGGATGACAACAAGGATTAACCGAGTAATTAAAGTAAAAGATGGTACTCACGACTCACCAAGTCAATTACCTAAAAGTGAAGAAACATTTCCTCTAATTACATCAAAAGACTTTAAAAATGGAAATATAGTTTTTGAAAATGCAAAAAACATATCACCAGAAGACCACGAAATAATATATAAGCGGTCAAACACTGAGAGAGGAGATATTTTGATGTCAATGATTGGTGGAAACATCGGTAATATGGTTCTTGTTGATACTGATAAAAAATTTTCTATTAAAAATGTTTGTCTATTTAAGACCACAGGTAGACCAATTATTGCTAAACACCTATACTATATTCTAAAAAGTTCTTTATTACAAATACAGATAGATTTAAATTCGAGAGGTGGAGCACAAGGCTTTTTATCACTAGGTGATTTAAGAAGTCTCATCTATTTTGTTATTCCTAAAATGGAAGAATTAGAGGTTATTGTTAAATATCTTGATAAAAAAAACAATCAAATTGATATAGCTAAGCAAAATTTAATTAACGAAATACACTACCTCAAAGAATACAAATCCACTTTAATAAGCGAGGTCGTTACTGGTAAAATAGACGTAAGAGAAGAAATATTAAATTAGACTATGCCATTATATCATATATCTTGTAATCACTACGAAGAAGGTCGTTCATTTATTGAAAGAGATGAACATAGTGATTTTCATCTCAGAGCGGTTGAGCGAGAAAATGGTTGGGTAAATGATTTTTTAGAAGAAATAAATCCTGTGGCTTTTCCTAGGTCTAAAGCCTATTTTGCGTTTGCCGAAGTTGCTCACTGCCTCTATTATTTTAGTAAGAATGAATGTACAAATGATGTATACTATGTTTATGAAGTTGAAATGCCCAGTCCTATTTCTGCTCCAATAGTGCTGTCAGATTTAATAGGTAATTTGGGGCAAAACCATCGTCATCTTGAAGCTCTAGGTAATGAATATTGGAATCCACAAAGGGAATGGACAGTAAAAGAGTATGTAGATAGCTCTATGACAATAGTAAGAGAAGTAACAGATTTTACAGCCATATTAAAAGCAAAAGGTGCTAATGATTGGAGCCTAGATATTCAACTAAGAAATACATTTATTAATAATTTATAAGACCCAATGATAGCGTTAATTAATAGAATTCATAAGACTATAGACTTATGTTGGGATAGCTTCTCAGCAAAAGTAGGCTGTGGCTTGATTACTATTAATAAAGAAGCTTCAATGCAATTGCAATTCGCCTATCTACTTAAAAACACATTAGATTTAGCTATTTATAATGATGATGAGTCAGTAGAGCTAGAACTAGAAACTGGTATCAAGTTAGGAAATCGTACTAGAGAATGTGACATCGTAATCGAGATTGAAAAGGGCGACCAAAAAGCTTTCTTACCTATTGAAATGAAATGCTATAAAGAATATGCTTCTAGCGGTGGTAAAAGAGGTGCTTCTGATATCTTTTTTAAAGACGTGTATCACGATTTAGAATTACTTGAAAGCTATGAGAGTCTAGAATCTTATTTGAGTGGTATTTGCCTTGTAATGACTGATTATTCGATAATTCCATTTCCAAAATCAAAAAAAGGTAAAAAGTGGCATTACGATATTTCACAGGGTGCTACTATTACGAATGGAGCAACCATTAACACACCTATAGGTGGTTATGATGTGTCTATAAAACTTGATGGTAGTTATGTTTTTAAATGGACAACTGTTGGCAGCTTCTATTTCTTAAAGCTTACTTCAAATAAGAACAAATGGGTCTATGACCATAATGAGGATAATAGTATCAGATATACACTTGGTAAAGTAGGTGCTCGTAACCTTATTTGCATTGGTATTAATCCTAGTACAGCAACACCAGAAGACCTTGACCCAACACTTAAAAAGGTAAGTGAGATAGCAAGACTAAACGGTTATGACGGTTGGCTAATGCTCAATGTCTATCCTCAGAGAGATACCTACCCAGACAATATTGATTTAGTAAGCAATGACGAAGGTGTCAAAGCAAACAACAGAGCAATTAAGGAAGTCTTGAATAGATATAACTTTCAAGATATATGGGCAGCTTGGGGAACTACAATTGAGCATAGACCATTTCTCAAAGACTGTTTAGTAGAACTTTCAAAAAACTTTGATGATTCATACAAATGGCTTCATTATGATGAGTGTACTAAGTATGGTCATCCTAGACATCCTTTGTATGTTTCATACTCAAAAGGGTTTAGTAGTTTCGACATTAAAAATTATTTAAAAGGATGATACAATTAAGCACGCTATTTTCGGGAATAAAAACCGCAGACTCACTAGTAGGCAAAGTATTGTCTAAGAAAGGAACTCGTATTCAAAATAAGGTAGATGCGGTCTCTACTATGCAGTTAGCGATAAATGCAACAAAAGCATTTCTTGTAGCAGGAGAAAACAACTACGAGCCTAATTTAAACTTATCCACTCTTTGGCTAAGTGCTTTTACCGCAATGATTAAAATTGATAAAGCTCTGGCAGAAAGATTAAGACAGAAGAGTAAGTTTTGGAGTAACCCACAGCAATGGCTTGCAGAAGCAAATTCTATGGAGCTAGTCCCAGATTTAGATGAGTTAAATGAGAAGTGTGATTTAATAATGGTTGAATTAGAAAAGAGAAATAATTAGGTAATGTGTTTACTGGTAAAGTAGTTGTTAAAGAAGAAGTGTTAAATTAGAGAATTATTACAAGAATTAAGATGGGAGATAAATATAGATTAGAGCATATAGAAAACACTGAAAGTTTAATAACACTAACAGCAAAACTTTTAGAAAAAATAGGCTTTACTGAGGTTAAGATTATTGACCAATATACCATCTCTGCAATTGAAAAAAGTATAGTTGACGATAGACCATTTAAGGTCTACTGTTTTCTAAGTGAACTAAATGGGAAGACACCTTTTGTTTTAGAAACTATTCAACAAACTTATCAAGATGACGACAATGTAATCCTTATCTCTAGTCATCGAAAAAGTATATCCTCGTATTTTCAGAATTGGATTAAAAAAAATATAAACACTGACAAGATTGCTTTTTGGAATGCCGTGGATATTTCAAAATCAATAGATGTGCACCTGCCAGAATACTGGGGTCATAATGATGTTTTTTTAAAAGCATTTGAAGACGCATTTATAGCCTCTACACAAGGTAATTCTGAATTAAATCAAGTACTTAAATTAGATGACAAATTTGGGAAGCTTCTTAATTTCTTCATTGAGCCGAAAATATTTTATTTAAAAGAAAGTGCAGAAACTCAAAGGCAGATTAGAGTTAAATTCAAGTTGGAAAGTTACCTCACAAAAGGCAACTATATTATCACAGGTGATGCAGGAACAGGTAAAACAACTCTGTTAAAAGAAATAGGGAGACTCGCTGTAAAACTAAATGATACGGTAACAGAGAAAGTTTTACCTATTAGATTAAAAACCAACCTAATTGTTACTTCTAATTACAGTATTCAAACTGCCATAACAAAGGAAATTACTGACTTTGTAGGAGAAGAGAATTATAATAAGGTCTTTGACGATTACAGAGTGCTGATTTTATTAGATTCTATAGACGAGTTTGAGATAGAAAAGCAAAATAGCATTTTTAAGGAGTTGACCACTTTGACTGATAATCAAGGTACAAATTTCATTTTAGCGACTAGAAATTACGAATCTCTCTCCAAGGAATGTGAAGTGCTTCCGCATTTACTTACTTTCATTTCAAACTTTGATTTAAGACAGGTTAAACAGTATTTGACAACATTTTTTAAGCAAGACTTAAAGAAGTCAGACGAGCTGTGGGATAGCCTCCTTGAAAATAAAATTCTTGATAAGATACCTGCTACACCTTTAACTTTGTCTTTACTTTCAATTCTGTATGAGGAAAATGGCTATGAAGTACCTGCGACGATAACTGATGTCTATGATAATTTCAACACGTTCCTATTAGGCAGGCTTAGCGTTAACTCAAATCTTGATTTTTTAAAAATTAATCTAAAGGAAGCTATACTTGAAATGTATGCCCTAGAGATTATTCAAACACCTAATAGAACACGCAAGAAGAAAGATGATTTCATTAAATATCTTGTAGACTATTTTGAGGGGCAATCTAAAACAATTGAAGAAGGAGTTATTCCAGAGTTGATTAAAGGTATGACTGATGGAACTGGTATCTTAAGTATAGATGAACAAGAATATGTAACATATCAGCACGACCACTTCTTAGAGTATTATGCTTCACGTGAGATTTTTAATAGTGAGAACAGAGTAGAGTTAGAAGATGAAATTATTAAAAAATTTACGGAGTACAATTGGCAGAACACAGCAATATTCTATACAGGTCGAACAAAAAAAATGTCTAAGTTTTTAGACAAATTGGTTGATAGAGTTGATGAATATAGAAGACTGCCTGACCAGTTACTGTCTATATCAGGTTTAGGTTACGTTTTGCAATCTCTATGGATGACCGACTCAAAAGATAGAAAAAATGCTGTTTTAAGAGCACTTGATTTATTGATGAAAGCTGATACAGGGGTTAAGCAAATGGCTGAGCAAGGTTTTCCGTTTTTTAATGGCATCAAGGACACGGACATAGCACTATCTAATCTTGGATGGTTCTTTTTGCATTATAACTCTATAACATTGAGAGACCCACTAATTCTTGCTTTTGAAGAGCTACACCAAAATGCGAAAGCTCTCGCTGATACTGTGTTTGAAAGTGATTTAATCACAGAGTACTATAAACTTTTCTGTATTGCTTCAACATTAAATACAGGGCGAGTTGCCGACAACACAAAACTTAATTTACTATTTGAAGAAGACAAAATTCTTTCTATACCTCTTTTCGTTTTTCTATTCAATGAAGCTATCGAGCTTTTAGAATATAGTAATCAATCCCAAATAAGAAAAGATTATAAACTTGAATCTAGAAAGAATAAACACATAAATGGAATACGTTTTTTATTAGATAATAAAACATCAGACCTTAGGCACACTACTTTTGAAAGGTTACAGCCAATTAAAAATGTAGAGATTTTTACTGAGGGAAAAACAGATGCATCAATTATTAGTCACGCTTTTCGAGTATGCACAATGAATGAAGAACCATATTGGAATATAACAGCTGTTGAGGACATAATTTCTGCTAAAGCTGGCGGTGCTCAGCAGCTTGCGAAACACTTAGAAAGTCTATCCAAGAAAATTCAAACCGATGCTGATAAAAGCAAAACAGTTATAGGGGTTTTTGATAACGATGCAAAAGGGTTTCAAGAGTATAATGGAAGTTTAGGTGAAGATTTTGAGTCAATCAACGGCATTATTAAAAAACATAAAATCCTGAATATATATGCGATTCTATTACCTATACCAGAGGACTTAATTTCATTTAATCAAGATAAACAAGCTTTTAAATTTTTTGAAATTGAACACTATTTCCCTAAAGCATTTCTTCAAGAGCAAAGTATGATAGCCGAAACAGGAATAGATGGTGTATACGAGGTGACAGGTGGCAAAACAAAATTTAATAAACTTATACTAAATGAAGTAAATCCTGATTTGTATAGTGGGTTTATTACTCTGTTTGAGGAGTTAGACAAAATATGCAATAAAGATATTAATTACATAAATTAAATGGCAAAAGGAATACATACAGAGTTAACGTTTGAAGAAGCTATAGAGGCTTCTTTACTTTCAGACGGTGGTTACGTCAAAGGAGATTCAAAAGATTTCGATGCTCAGCTCGGTTTGTTTCCTTCCTACATAATAGATTTTTTAAAAGTCACTCAACCTGAACAATGGGATAGGCTTTCAAACATACATAAGGATGACGTTGAGACTAAAGTTGTTCAGCGCCTTATTCGTGAGTTGGATTTGAGAGGTACTCTGGATATATGTCGAAATGGTTTCACAGATTACGGAGTGAAGTTTAAAATGGGCTATTTTAAGCCTGAGACGAGCTTAAATCCTGAAAGTGAAGCACTGTATAACAAAAACCATCTAAGCATTACTAGACAGCTTTATTACGAGCGACAAGGGAACAATTCACTTGATATGGTTTTAAGTCTAAATGGGCTACCTATTGCTACTATAGAATTAAAAAATCAATTCTCGGGACAGAATGTAAATAATGCAAAGAAGCAATACGTTTATGACCGTGAACCTAGTGAACCGATATTTACTTTCAAGAAACGAGCATTAGTACATTTTGCCGTAGATACAGATGAGTGCTTTATGACAACCAGATTATCAGGGAAAAGCACAAGGTATCTGCCATTTAATCTAGGACATAAGAATGGAGCAGGAAACCCATTAAACAACGAAGGTTATAGAACTTCATACTTGTGGGGTAGTCTTCCAGATGGAAGAGCTGGTGTATGGACTAAGGACAGTTTTCTTGATATCATTGGTAAATTCCTTCACTTGAAAGTTGAAGAATATGAACTTAACGGTGTAAGTAAGCGAAAGGAGACAATGATATTCCCTCGATTTCACCAACTGGATGTGGTTCGTCAATTGACCGCTTCCGCTAAAGCAAAAGGAGCAGGAACAAATTACTTAGTACAACACTCAGCAGGCTCAGGTAAATCTAATTCTATTGCGTGGCTTTCTTATCGCTTATCAAGTCTTCATAATGAAACAAACGAGAGAGTTTTTGACTCTGTAATTGTAATTACGGATAGACGTGTTTTGGATAGTCAATTACAAAATACAATTTATCAATTTGAACACAAACAAGGTGTAGTTCAGAAGATTGATAAAGATTCTCAGCAACTCGCAGACTCACTAACCGCAGGTTCAAATATCATTATTACTACACTTCAAAAATTTCCTTTTATCCTGAGTAAAATAGGAGAAATACCCAACAGAAAATATGCAGTAGTTATTGATGAAGCGCATTCGTCACAAGGAGGAGAAGCAACCAAGAAAATGAAAGAGGTTTTGTCTGCTAAATCTTTAGAAGATGCAATAAAAGAAGACATATACTCTGGGCTTGATGAAGATGCTGAGGATGAAATTAGAAAGTCAATGGAGGCAAGAGGTAAACAAGAGAACCTAAGTTTCTTCGCCTTTACTGCAACTCCAAAGGCTAAAACAGTTGAAGTTTTCGGAACAGCTCACAACGACGGCAAGCCAAGACCATTTCATTTATACAGTATGAAACAAGCTATTGAAGAAGGCTTCATATTAGATGTTCTGAAAAATTACACAACCTATAAAACGTACTACAGACTTTCAAAAGAAATTGAAGACGACCCAAAAGTCAATAAAAAGCAAGCTTCTAGAGCGATAGGTCGTTTCTTATCGCTACATCCACATAATCTAGCTCAAAAGACAGAGGTTATTATCGAACATTTCAGACAGATTGTAGCCAAAAAGATTGGTGGAAAAGCAAAAGCAATGCTTGTAACAGGCTCACGACTGCACGCTGCGAGGTATAAGGAAGAGTTTGATAAATACATTGAAGCAAAAGGATATAATGATATTAAAACTGTAGTTGCATTCTCGGGAAAAGTAATGTATGACACTTACCCAGAAGGCGTAACTGAGGTGGAGCTTAATGGATTTAAAGAAAAAGAACTGCCGAAAAAATTTGCATCTAGTGAATACCAACTCTTGCTTGTTGCAGACAAGTACCAGACAGGATTTGACCAGCCATTACTTCATACTATGTACGTAGATAAGAAGTTGTCTGGTGTAAAATGTGTACAGACACTATCTCGATTGAATAGAATGAATGCAGGAAAAGATGACACTTTTATTCTTGATTTCGCAAATGACACTGAGGATATCTTAGAATCATTTAAGCCATACTATGAATTAACTACTGTTGAGACTGCTACTGACCCAAATCACTTGTACGATTTAAAAAGTGAACTTGAAAAAGTTCAAGTTATATGGCAAACAGAAGTAGATAATTTCTGTAATATTTACTTTAAATCAGCCAGAAAATTAAACGTTAAAGACCAAGGGAAGCTAAATGCTTTTATTGACCCTGCCGTAGAGCGTTTTAAACAACTACCAGAGGAAAGCAGTAAAGAAGCTCAATTTGGTGAAGCGATAATACAAGATGACTTCAAAAACACATTGCAATCATTCACTAGAGGTTATTCTTTCCTCTCGCAAATAATGCCATTTTCAGATGTTGATTTAGAAAAGCTATTTACTTATGGACGTTTCTTACTGAAAAAACTTCCTCGTAAAAATCAAGCTGACCGATTCCAATTAGGAGATGAAGTCTCTCTAGAATACTACAGACTACAAAAGATTACAGAACAAAATATCGTAATGGAATCTGAGGGAGAATATGGTCTCGATGGAACAACAGAATCAGGCATACGTGTTACCAAAGAAGAAAAGGAAGCACTATCAGAAATTGTTAATGTACTCAACAAGAGATTCGGAACAGAATTTACAGAAGCTGATAAACTATTCTTTGACCAGATAGAGGAAGAGTTAGTATCTGATGGCAAGTTAATGGAACAGGCGCAGAGCAATACGCTTGATAACTTTAAGTTTGGTTTTGAGGATGCTTTTATGGATAAGCTGATAGGTCGTATGGAACAGAATCAAGATATATTCTCAAAGATGATGGATGATAAGGACTTCGGAGCTATCGTGAGAAACTATATGATAAAGAAGGTCTACAAAAGGTTTAATGAATAGTGATTTAACTATAAAAATCAGTCTGTAAGGGTGGTTTTTTCATAAAAAATTAAAACTGAAAACACAAAAACCTGTATTTGAACCACTTAAAACCCACACATAATAACCGTTTCAGAGATGTTGCGTTAGTGGGAGGTGGGGCTTACCCACAGCCTGGTGAGATATCGCTTTCTCATAATGGTGTTTTATTTTTGGATGAATTACCAGAGTTTAAAAGGTCTGTTCTTGAAGTAATGAGACAACCGCTAGAAGATCGAGAGGTAACTATTTCTAGAGCACGATTTACAGTTACTTATCCATCTAGTTTTATGCTTGTGGCAAGTATGAATCCTAGTCCAGGAGGTTATTTTAATGATCCAGATGCACCTGTAACAAGTAGCCCTGCAGAGATGCAGCGATATTTGAGTAAAATATCTGGACCATTATTAGACCGTATTGACATTCATATTGAAGTGACACCAGTTCCTTTTGAAAAACTGAGTGATGAGACTAAGGCAGAGTCTAGTGCAGATATACGTAAACGTGTGACAGCTGCGAGAGAGTTGCAGGTAGACCGCTTTCGCGAAAGCGAGAAAACAAACTACAACGCGCAGATGAATGTGAAGCAAATACGTAAATATTGTGCGCTAGATGACGCATCTAAAGATTTACTTAAAATGGCTATGGAACGATTAAATCTTTCTGCACGAGCATATGATCGTATTTTAAAAGTTGCAAGAACTATTGCAGATCTCGAAGCTTCAAAAGTCGTAACTGGCACACATATATCTGAAGCAATACAGTATAGAAGTTTAGATAGAGATGGCTGGTTGGGGTAGTTTTAACATACAATAAAAAGTTGAAATATTGCGTTTTATCGATAAAATCGGTACTTTTGTCGATGTTTTAAGCTATTTGTATGATTTTCAACTTATATAGATTATGCCCTGTTGGTATAAGCTGTACTTTGATCTAAAGCACAATCCTATGTTCCAAAGAGTAAACCCTAAAAACCTTGATGAGCGTCCTCAAAAGTCTCAGCAAAGTTTAGAAAAATATTTGAATCATCTAGAAGGATTCTTTTTTGATTTAAAATTTAATCATAATACTAAGGAATTTAATTTTCCTTATGTAAGTCATAACGCTATGGAGCTTTATGACTTAAACGTTTCTGATCTTTTGAAAGATGGCAGATCTGCTTATGTGAGTATTCATCCAGAAGATCAAAAGCTGTTAGTCACAAAGGGTAAAAAATCTTTTGAAGACTTAACGCCACTCAAGCTAGAGTGTAGATATACACTAGAGTCAGGTAGAAGTGGTTGGATAAAAATACTTGCAACACCTGAGCGCTCTTCTGAGTTTAGCACAAACTGGATAGGTCACGTTTCTGACATTACAGATGTAAAGGCTACAGAGGAGGAGTATGCTATAATGAAAGAGCGTTATGAGTTTGCTATTAAAGGGTCAGACTTAGGTTTATGGGATTGGGATATTGAGAATGGAACCGTTTTTTACTCAGATAAGTCATTAAGTCTACTAGAGAAGGAACGTGGTGATATAGATCCACACGAAGATACTTGGACTAATCAAGTTCACCCTGATGATAAAGATGATTACTTTAAGGATATAGAAGATCATTTTAGCGGAGAGATACCATATTACTTTAATGAACATAGAATTTTTACAGCCAGTGGTAGTTATAAGTGGATACAAGATAGAGGTAAGGTAGTTAAGTGGGATGCGGCAGGTAACCCATTACGAGTTATAGGT
Organism: uncultured Dokdonia sp.; assembly: GCF_947496725.1. Lineage (GTDB taxonomy): Bacteria > Bacteroidota > Bacteroidia > Flavobacteriales > Flavobacteriaceae > Dokdonia. Next base: position 514,651 of record NZ_CANMDS010000001.1, on the reverse strand, counting down.
ACTCATACAGATATCACAGAGTCAAAAAACCGAGAACAACTCATTTTAGAAAAAAATAAACTTATAGAAAATCATAATAGTAGGCTTAAAAACTTTGCTCTTATAGTTTCTCATAATCTTATCACACACGCCGGAAATCTAAAAAATATCTTACAGCTTATTGATATGGCAGAGTCTCAAGAAGAAAAAAATGAGCTGTCTAACTATCTCAATAATGTATCGGCTGGATTGAGTACTACCATTAGTAATCTTAATGAAATAGCGACTTCTAATAAAAATCTTGCAGAAACACCAAAACTTATCTTCTTGCACGATTATGTAGAAAATGCGCTGAGTAATTTAGAAACACAGATTAAAGAAAAGGATGTAATTGTTCTTAACAATATCCCTAAAGACATACAGATTAACTATAATGCCGCCTATCTTGAAAGCATCTTATTTAATTTAATTTCTAATGCCATAAAATATAGTGACTCAACACGTCTATCTAAAATATTTATAAATGCAGAAATCACATCGGCTAGTGATATGACATTATCAGTTATGGATAATGGTGTGGGTATAGACCTAGATAAGTATGGAGATAAACTCTTTGGGATGTACAAGACGTTTCATCACAATGAGGACGCTCAAGGCTTAGGACTTTTTATGACAAAGAATCAAATAGAAGATATGGGTGACCAGATTTCTGTAGATAGTAAAAAGGATGAAGGGGCGATATTTAGTGTTCATTTCAAAAATAAACTACCATAGTTCATTATCTTAACGCAGTATTCTAGTTAATTTGATATTCTGCTTTTAATGAACTACAAAAAAAGAACAATCTCTGGGCCGGGAGTTTTAGTTGCTGCCGCTTTTATAGGCCCTGGTACAGTAACCGTTTGTACAATTACGGGTGCCACTTATGGTTTTACACTATTATGGGCAATGGTGCTCTCTATTATAGCGACCATTGTGCTACAAGAAATGGCAGCACGTATAGGTCTTGTAACTGGTAAGGGTCTTGCTGGAGTTATACGAGAGACTATATCAAATAAGTTTTTTAGAATCTTTGCAATAGGTTTAATGTTATCTGCCATAGCATTAGGTAATGCTGCTTATGAAGCTGGTAACCTAAGTGGTGGAGTTTTAGGTATAGAAGCTCTAGGTCTTTCTGGGCTTTTTAAAATAGGTGGTCTCACACTTAACGCGTGGAGCATATCTCTGGGGGCTCTAGCTGCAATTATTTTATTTATAGGTAATTATAAGGTTCTTGAGAAAATACTTGTAGCGCTTGTGATTATTATGAGTCTAGCTTTTTTAATCACAGCTGTAATGACCAAGCCAGATATACTAGCGCTTATAAAGGGAAGTTTTGTACCATCTTTTCCAGATGATAGTTTACTTACTATTGTAGCACTTATAGGTACCACTGTAGTACCTTATAATTTATTTTTACACGCATCTTTAGTATCAGAAAAGTGGAGTGGTAAAGAAGATATACCTGCCGCACGCAGAGATACTGTTGTTGCAGTAATTTTAGGAGGTTTAGTGAGTATGGCTATTATAGTTTGTGCTGCAGCTATACAAAGTGGTGAAGTAAAAAATGCTGCAGATTTAGCTAGAAGTTTAGAGCCACTTTTTGGAGATTATGCTAGATATTTTATTGGTCTAGGGCTAGGAGCTGCTGGTCTAACATCTGCAATAACAGCACCACTGGCAGCCGCATATGTAGTTCAAGGTTGCTTGGGGTGGAAATCAAACTTAAAAGCAACTAAGTTTAGATTAGTATGGTTAACCATACTCATATTAGGTATTGTGTTTTCTTCTGTAGGCTATAGTCCAGTAGAGATTATACAGTTTGCTCAAGTGGCAAATGGAGTCTTGTTACCTATTATAGCTGGATATTTAATTTGGGTAATTAATAAGAGAGCGGTATTAGGAAGTCATACCAATACAACAGTACAAAACATCATTTCGATTGTAATTTGGTGTGTGGTATTTATTCTTGGCGCTCGTACGATTCTTAAAGTCTTTGGGGTATTATGATTTCCATAGATATTAATAGTGATGTGGGAGAAGGTATTGGTAATGAAGCTTTATTAATGCCTCTTATAAGTTCTTGTAACATAGCCTGCGGTGGTCACGCGGGTGATGAAAAAACGATGCGTGAGGTTCTCGCTTTCGCGAAAGCGTATAACGTAAAAATAGGTGCTCACCCTAGCTATCCTGATAAAGAGAATTTTGGGAGATTACCTATGGATATTTCTAAAAAAACACTCCAAGAGTCCTTAAGAAATCAAATAACAACACTTAAAAACCTCGCCGAAGAAAGTGGCTTACCATTACACCACATTAAGCCTCACGGTGCATTATATAACAAAGCAGCTAGAGACGAGGAGACAGCGATGATAGTTATTGAGACCGTGCACAGTATAGATAAAAACCTTGCACTTTACGTACCATACGGTTCTCTTATTGCTAGACTTGCAAGGCTCCGTTTAAAAACCATTGTAGAAGGGTTTGCAGATAGAGCATATAATTCAGATTATAGCTTAGTCTCACGCAGCGAGTACGGGAGTGTACTGCACGATACTAAGCAAGTTCTTGCGCACGTCTTGTCTATGGTCAAGGATGAAATACTCACCACTCGAGATGGTAAAAATCTCTCTTTTAAAATAGACACGATATGTGTGCACGGGGATACAGAAAATGCTTTGGAAATAGTACGCAATTTACATACTGAGTTGACCAAACAAGGAATACAAATCATATAATGAATACCTATCAATATGCTATAACACGGCTAGGAGAATTTGCGATACTCATACAGGTAGACAGTAAAGCGTCTCACGAGTTATTAGAATGGCTACTAGCTAAGAAAGCGCAATTACAGGTGCTCACTAACGTTGAGGTGGTGACCACCTATAACGAGATACTTGTAAAGTCTATAAATCCAGTACATTTTAATTATGAAGGTATTGAGACTCGCATTCATAAAATTCTTAACTCCTCTAAAGAATCAATAGAAGCTAACGAGATAATTCATAAAATTCCAGTTTGCTATCATCCAGAAATTGCTCCAGATCTTGAGGACTATGCTAGTAAGGTGGGGCTTGATATAAAGAGTATTATAAACCTACATACTGCGCCAGTCTATCCAGTACATTTTATCGGTTTTTTGCCAGGCTTCCCTTATTTAGAAGGTTTAAATAGCAGGTTGTTTTTAAATAGAAAGGAAACTCCTTCACAACACGTAGCATCTGGAAGCGTAGCTATAGGGGGTACTCAAACGGGTATTTACCCACAACAAAGCCCAGGTGGCTGGCACGTCATAGGTAAAACTCCTCTACACCTATTTGATATAAGTAAAACATCACCTGCGCTTATAAAAGCTGGAGATAAAATCCAATTTACTTCTATTACTCTAGAGGCGTATAACTTGTTAAGTGATAAGGATGAGTAAGAGTATTCAAATATTAGATAAAGGTTTTTTTACAACGGTGCAAGATGGTGGTCGTTATGGATATGCAGCTATAGGTGTACCAGAAAGCGGTGCGATGGATAGACTCGCATATACTCAAGCAAATAGACTTCTCAATAATCACCCTAATGCAGCAATACTAGAATGTACACTAGTAGGGCCTAAGATTAGATTTAATCACCCTACCTATGTTGTGATAACAGGAGCACATATGGATGTTACTCTAGACGGGACACCAGTAAAAATAGGTGTACCAACTCTTGCAAAAGCCTCGCAGATTCTCTACACCTCAAAAATTAGCCGGGGAACTAGATGTTATATAGCCTTTGGCGGTGGTCTAGAAACTGCAACAGTTTTAAACAGTAAGAGTTGGTATACACCTATAACTCCTGATAATCAAATTAGAAATGGGGCAACATTATCACTCGGTATTTCTACCTACGGTGATCGTAAAGGGGCTCATATAAAATATAAATCAGCATACTTGAGTGCGGGTAGGGTTCACACTATTCAAGCTTTTAGGGGGCCAGAGTATAGGTTGCTGACTCATAGTGAACAACAACTTCTGGCAGTGCCTTTTACTATTTCAAAACTATGGAATAGAATGGCGGTACAGCTCCAAGAGCCATTTGATAATAAACTTAAAAGTATAGCCACTAGCCCAGTTATTCCTGGTACCGTGCAGCTTACACCTTCAGGTAAAATAATTATACTTATGCGCGACTGCCAGACTACGGGGGGATATCCTCGTATCCTTCAGATAGCACAATCTAGTATTAATATCCTTGCGCAAATGCAGCAAGGAGATGGTATTTTATTGTCCGTTACTTGATTGACGATGTTCCATAACGATATCACTTAATATTTGTACTGCATCACCCGTACCTAGCATCTCTTCTAGTTTTATAGCTTCCTCTTTTAGTGCATCGTGTTTAAGCATTGTAAGCCATAGATTATTAATATAATCTGCATAATCTTGGTCTTCATTCCAGTGCGTAAGTTGTAGACGTCTACTACGTGCATACAACTTTTGTAAATTTAGTTTGCAAAAGGTTAATGTTGATGGCATAATAAACGGTCGTGCACTCTTTAAACGTTCGGTTTTTGATGGTCTACCCATAATAATCTACTTATACAGGGGGGAATTAAACTTACGTAAAGATAAAGGCTGTGTAGTTTTTAATGTAGGGGTAAATGCCCCTTTTTAAAAATTTGATTAACAGGGTGTTATAGCCATTTCATAAATTTTTTGAGTACACTTAATTTGCCTTTATAAGGAGCATATCTTACAGGTACATCGAGCCAGGTGCCTCTTTTTACCACAGACTTTGCGTGACTAAAAGTGTAAAAACTCTTCTCGCCGTGATAGCTACCTATACCAGAATGTCCCACACCGCCAAAGGCGAGCTTATCATTTATAAAATGAATAAGTGTATCGTTCATAGCACCACCACCATAAGAAAAAGTTGTGTTGAACCAATTTTTAAAAGAACGCTTTCGCGAAAAAACATACGCACTCAGTGGTTTTTCCATAGCATTGATGACTAGTGAGATTTCTTCCTTTCTATCATAAGTAAGCACTGGCAGTATGGGACCAAAGATTTCATCTTGCATTACAGTATCTTTTACAGATACATCATTAAGTACGGTAGGAGCAATATATAGGTCATTTTTATCTGTTTGTCCACCTTTATAAATAGTTGCACTCTCAAGCATCTCAGAGAGTCTATCAAAATTTTTATCATTGATTATGCGAGCAAAATCTTTCGAAATCTTTGGATCTGCTCCATAAGCCTTAGTAATTTCTATATCTATAGCTTTGAGCAAAGCATCTTTAACAGAGGAGTGCACCAGTATATAATCTGGAGCAATACAGGTTTGTCCAGCATTTACAAATTTACCCCATACAATGCGTCTTGCTGTTTGTTGTATACGCGCTGTCTCGTCTACCACACAAGGACTTTTACCACCTAGTTCTAGGGTAACTGGTGTAAGATGTTCTGCGGCTGCTTTGTAAATTATTTTTCCTACGGGTACACTACCAGTAAAGAATATGTAATCCCAGCGTTGTTTAAGAAGTTCTTGGGCTACCTCTTTATCACCTTGTACAATGTTTACATAAGCCGGGTCAAACACTTCGGTAATTATTTTTTCTAAGAGATTTGCTGTGTTAGGTGTAAGTTCGCTAGGTTTTAAGACCACTGTATTTCCTGCAGCAATAGCGCCTATCATAGGTCCTACGGCAAGTTGAAAGGGATAGTTCCAAGGGGCAATGATTAATGCAGTACCATAGGGCTCATAATGTACGGCGGCACTAGAGGGAAAATTAAGTAAAGAAGCCTTTACTTTTTTTGGCATCTGCCATTTCCAGATTTCCTTTATGGCGAGATTTATTTCTTTAATGACAACACTTATTTCTGTAGCAACTGTTTCAAATGCTGGTTTTTTAAAATCGGCTGCCAGTGCATCTATGATATCTTGCTCGTGATTTTTTATGCTTTCGCGAAAGCGTACTAAGGCAGCTTTCCTATATGCGATATCCTTAGATTGACCCGTCGCAAAAAAGGCACGCTGATTTTCAAGAATGGATGGAATTTTCAAAATATGTGTGTTTTCTATAAAAATAAGCTGTTTTTACGGCATCTCTTCTTCATTGACAAAGTTTTAGGAATTTTTATGGTACGTGATAAATAAGATCACATCACATAACTCAGATTATGAAATATTTAAAATCTCACAGTTTATGCTGTGATAATTAGTGTTATGATAAAAATGCTAAGACTAGAATTAGGGTAGGATTCCATTTTAAATTGATTTAAAAAACTGATTTACAGTATTTTAGATGTTTTAAATGCACGTTGGTTGTCGGGTGTAGTTTATACTGAGTCTGTAGGTGCCGCAAGAGAGTAATAATTTTAACCAGTCAAAACCACAAACCATTGAAAGAACTTAATAAATATAGTAAAGCGGTAACTCAAGATCCTACGCAGCCAGCTGCTCAGGCAATGTTGCACGCTATAGGACTTACAGATGAAGATTTTAAAAAACCACTTGTAGGTATTGCCAGTACAGGTTATGAGGGTAATCCTTGTAATATGCACTTAAATAACCTTGCACTAGATATTAAAAAGGGAGTACAAACTTCTGATCTGGTAGGTCTTATTTATAATACCATAGGAGTAAGTGACGGTATCTCAATGGGTACTCCTGGTATGCGGTACTCACTACCTAGTAGAGATATTATTGCAGACTCAATGGAGACTGTAGTACAAGCTATGTCTTATGATGCACTGGTTACAGTGGTAGGTTGTGATAAAAATATGCCGGGTGCTCTTATGGCACAGCTTAGGCTAGATAGACCATCTATACTCGTCTATGGAGGAACTATAGCACCAGGATGTCACGAAGATAAAAAGCTAGATGTAGTGTCTGCTTTTGAAGCTTGGGGAGAAAAAGTAGCTGGTAGTATTACAGAGCAAGAGTTTAAAACGGTGGTAAAAAAAGCCTGTCCGGGTGCTGGTGCGTGTGGTGGTATGTATACTGCAAACACGATGGCAAGCGCGATTGAGGCATTAGGGATGAGCTTGCCTTATACAAGTTCTAACCCTGCAGTGTCACCTAATAAAACTGCGGAGTGTGCTAGAGTAGGGGCTGCTTTAAGAAACCTAATAGAAAAAGACATAAAACCCTCAGACATTGTTACTCGCAAGTCACTAGAGAATGCGGTGAGACTTGTAACAGTACTAGGAGGATCTACTAATGCGGTACTGCACTTTCTCGCTATAGCAAAGGCTGCACAAGTTTCATTTACACTAGAAGATTTCCAAAAAATAAGCGACACCACACCTTTTCTAGCAGATCTTAAACCATCAGGAAAATACCTTATGGAAGATTTACATAATGTAGGAGGAGTGCCGGGCGTATTAAAGTATATGCTAGAGCAGGGTATGTTGCACGGTGACTGTATGACTGTAACTGGTAAAACCATTGCAGAGAATCTAGCAGTTGTAGACCATCTTCAGGCACATCAAGATGTTATTCATTCGGTTGAGAATCCTATTAAAGAGACGGGACACATCCGTATTCTTTATGGAAATATTGCAAGTGAAGGATCTGTGGCAAAAATTACCGGTAAAGAGGGGTTACATTTTTGCGGAAGCGCAAGAGTTTATAACGGTGAGTATGCTGCAAACGCGGGTATAGGTGCTGGAGAGGTGAAAAAGGGTGATGTAGTCGTTATACGCTACGAAGGGCCACAAGGAGGACCGGGTATGCCAGAAATGCTCAAACCTACAGCGGCTATAATGGGTGCAGGTTTAGGTAAAGATGTAGCACTTATTACAGATGGTCGTTTTTCTGGAGGGACACACGGTTTTGTGGTAGGTCATATCACGCCAGAAGCACAAGTAGGAGGTGGTATTGCGCTTATAGAAAATGGAGATACCATCGTGATTAACGCTGAGACGAATACAATTAATGTTGAGATAAGTGAGAGCGAACTAGAAGCACGTAAAAAGAACTGGGTAGCTCCAGAGCTTAAAGTAAAACGTGGCTCACTTTATAAATATGCTCGTATGGTCTCATCTGCGAGTGAGGGATGCGTGACAGACGAGTTCTAGCACAACACAAGCACAATAAACAGACGCCTAGCGAGCGTGATAGAATAGAAATAACATTTAAAGCGTACAACCTATGGACGTGAAGACACAAAATACATCAGACACTACAACTACCACAATGAGCGGTAGTGAGGCATTGATACACTGTCTTGTAGCAGAGGGAGCAGATCTTATTTATGGGTATCCTGGCGGAGCTATAATGCCATTTTATGATGAGCTACACAAGCATCAAGATAAAATCAAGCACGTCCTTACCAGACACGAGCAAGGAGCGACACACGCTGCACAAGGATTTGCCCGTGCGACGGGTAAAGTAGGAGTTGCCATTGCCACTTCTGGTCCTGGAGCGACTAACTTAATTACGGGTATTGCAGATGCTCAGATAGACAGCACACCTATGGTTTGTATCACAGGTCAAGTAGGGTCTCACTTATTGGGTAGCGATGCTTTTCAAGAGACAGATATCATAGGTATCTCTACACCAGTCACAAAGTGGAATCATCAAATAACTAGGGTAGAGGAGATACCAGAGGTACTTGCAAAGGCATTTTATATAGCGAGATCTGGAAGACCAGGGCCTGTACTTATTGATATTACAAAAGATGCACAGTTTGCAGAGTTTGATTTTGCTTACGCGAAATGTGACTACATACGAAGCTATACACCTACACCAGCAGTAAATGACACAGAAATCGCTCAAGCTGCCAAAGTTATAAATGAGGCCAAAAAACCAATGATAGTATGGGGGCAAGGTGTGATACTAGGTGAAGCCGAAAATGAGTTTAAAGCCTTTGTTGAGAAATCAGGGATACCAGCTGCTTGGACCATTTTAGGTGTCTCTGCAATCCCTACAGAGCATCCTCTTAACGTAGGTATGGTAGGTATGCACGGTAATTATGCACCTAATGTGTTGACAAATGGTTGTGATGTTCTTATTGCTATTGGGATGCGTTTTGATGACCGTGTTACGGGTAATCTCGCGACCTATGCAAAGCAAGCTAAGGTCATACACTTTGAGATCGACCCTGCAGAAGTAAATAAAAATGTAAAGGCAGATATTGCAATACTAGGTAACTCAAAAGAGACACTGGCAAAAATCTTACCTCATATAGAACAAAAGAGCCATAAGGCGTGGCACCAAAAATTTAAAGATCTCTATGCTATCGAGTATGAGAAGGTCATAAAGAATGACATTTTACCTACTAAGGAAGGCCTCACAATGGGTGAGGTTGTAAACCTTATCAATAAACAAACTAATGGTGAAGCTATTATTGTAACAGACGTAGGACAGCACCAGATGGTAGGTATACGCTATGCAGACTTTAAAAAGTCTAAAAGTAATATCACTTCTGGAGGGCTAGGTACAATGGGATTTGCATTACCAGCAGCCATAGGGGCAAAAATGGGAGCGCCAGAGCGAGAAGTGGTGGCCATTATAGGTGACGGTGGTTACCAGATGACTATACAAGAGCTAGGTGTCATCTTTCAAGCAGAGGTGCCGGTTAAGATAGTTGTGCTTAACAACGAATTTTTAGGAATGGTGCGCCAGTGGCAACAGCTATTTTTTGATAAGCGATACGCTAGCACCACTATGAAAAATCCTAATTTCTGTAAAATAGCAGAAGCTTATGATATAGATAACCAGAAGGTAAGTACTAGAGAAGAACTAGGGCCAGCTGTAGAGAAGATGATTGCCTCAAAGGACAGTTTCTTCTTAGAAGTAATGGTAGAGAAAGAAGATAACGTTTTCCCTATGATACCTACAGGAGCATCTGTATCAGATATAAGATTAGAATAATAACCAGTATATACAGCAGTACAAAGTATACATAAACAGGTTACCTATGAGTGAAGTAAAAACATTTACCGTAAACATATATACCGAAAATAATATTGGGTTATTAAACCGTATTTCGGCTATATTTCAGCGTCGTAAGATTAATATAGAAAGCCTTTCTGCCTCAGAAAGTGAGATAGATGATGTGTTTAAATTTATCATCGTAGTAAATGTCACAGAAGAGCAAATGGCAAAAATACAAGGCCAGATAGAACGTCAAGTTGAGGTGATAAAGGCATTTTATCACACAGATGAGGAAACCATCTTTACAGAGAGTGCGCTATTTAAGATCAAGTCAAATTTACTTTTTGAAGAGCCTCAAATTCAAAATATTATAAAAGAAAGTCAGGCGCGTATCGTGACTGTAAATAAGGACTTCTTTGTGCTTGAAAAAGCAGGAAGACGCTCAGAGATTGAGCTTGTACATAGAGAGCTTAAACCTTTTGGGATAATGCAATTTACACGCTCTGGTAGAATAGCAGTCACAAAAACAGAGATGCCTATTTCTACATTATTACAACGTATAGAAGAGAGTAATGAGGTCGCCTTTGGCAAATCCCAAGCTTAGATAACTAATATAAAAGAACTAATCCAACAACCTAGGAGGGTAAGACCGCTTTCGCGAAAGCAAAAAAAGAATTCTCCGCAATGTAATTACAATGAAAAATTATTTTAACACATTACCACTAAGGGATCAATTATCACAACTGGGAAAATGCCGCTTTATGGATGCCAGTGAGTTTGAAGATGGTATTGCTGCCATTGCAGATAAGAAAATCGTGATTGTAGGGTGCGGTGCACAAGGACTTAACCAAGGTCTCAATATGAGAGATAGCGGCTGTGATATTTCTTATGCACTAAGAGAAGGAGCAATTACAGAAAAGCGCCAGTCTTATAAAAATGCCACTTCAAATGGTTTTACGGTAGGAACTTATGAAGAATTAATCCCTACGGCAGATCTAGTTTTAAACCTTACTCCAGACAAGCAGCATACAGCCGTAGTAAAAGCAGTTATGCCGCTTATGAAGCAAGGAGCAACACTTGCTTACTCGCACGGTTTTAATATTGTAGAAGAAGGGATGCAGGTACGTGATGACCTTACGGTAATTATGGTAGCTCCTAAGTGTCCAGGGTCTGAGGTACGTGAGGAATATAAAAGAGGTTTTGGCGTACCTACACTTATCGCAGTACACCCAGATAATGATCCAGAAGGAAAGGGGCTTGCTCAAGCTAAAGCATATGCAGCGGCTACAGGTGGTCACAGAGCAGGAGTACTAGAATCTTCTTTTGTGGCAGAGGTAAAGTCTGATCTTATGGGCGAGCAAACCATCTTATGTGGTGTGTTACAAACGGGATCGATACTCTGTTTTGATAAAATGGTAGAGAAGGGTATAGACCCGGCATATGCAGGTAAACTCATACAGTATGGATGGGAGACTATTACAGAAGCACTTAAGCACGGTGGTATCACAAATATGATGGATCGTCTCGATAACCCGTCTAAGATTAAAGCATATAACCTATCAGAAGAGCTTAAGGATATAATGAGACCGCTTTTTGAGAAGCATATGGATGATATTATCTCTGGTCACTTCTCAAAAACTATGATGGAAGACTGGGCTGCAGATGATAAAAATCTTCACACCTGGAGAGCTGCCACTGGAGAGACCAATTTTGAAAAGCAAGAAATCACATCACAAGAGATAAGTGAGCAAGAGTATTTTGACCACGGTGTGCTTATGGTAGCAATGGTAAAGGCTGGTGTAGAGCTAGCGTTTGAAACGATGACAGCTGCAGGTATTATAGAAGAAAGTGCTTATTATGAGTCACTACACGAGACACCACTTATTGCAAATACCATTGCAAGAAAGAAGCTTTTTGAGATGAATCGTATTATTTCAGACACGGCAGAGTATGGTTGTTATCTTTTTGATCACGCCTGTAAACCACTCCTTACAGACTTTATGAAAACGGTAGATACAGATATTATAGGTATCTCTTTTACTCACGATAATGGAGTAGATAATCAAGAGCTCATTGCTGTAAATGATGCCATACGTAACCACCCTGTAGAAGAAATAGGAGCAACCCTACGTAAAGCAATGGTTGCTATGAAAAAAGTAAAAACCGAAGAGCAAGAAGCTGTTCTAAGCTAGTACTTATTGCCACCTCGCGGTGGATACTTATGGAAGAAACGCTCAAAACATACATACCCACACTCAAATCTGTAACAGATGCGGCAAACAGGGTGCGCAAAGTGGTCTCAAAGACACCGTTTATGCGCAGTTTTACATACTCAAAAAAGTATGAGGCAGAGGTGTTTTTAAAGCGTGAGGACTTACAACAGGTACGTAGCTATAAAATACGCGGCGCGTTTAATAAAATAAGTACGCTTACAGATGAGCAGAAGCAAGCAGGTATTGTTTGTGCAAGTGCTGGTAACCACGCACAAGGCGTAGCTCTTAGTTGTGCAAAACTTCATATAAAAGGGGCCATCTATATGCCTGCAACTACTCCAAAACAAAAGGTAGAGCAGGTACAAATGTTTGGTGACACTTGGGTTGAGGTTGTACTCACCGGTGACACCTTTGACGATGCTTATGCAAAAGCAAGTGAAGCTTGCATATCGCAACACAAAACCTTTGTACACCCCTTTGATGATGAAAAAATTATAGAAGGCCAGGCAACTGTAGGGCTTGAGATGGTAACTCAGTCAGAAAAGCCTCTGGATTATGTTTTTGTACCAGTAGGTGGCGGTGGCCTTATCGCGGGATTATCTAGTGTGTTTCATCATCTTTCTCCCAAAACAAAAATTATAGGCGTAGAGCCTGGAGGAGCGCCTGCGATGATGAACTCTCTTTTACAAAAAGAGAATACCACCTTAACAGAGATAGACAAGTTTGTAGATGGTGCCGCTGTACAACGAGTAGGAGAGCGCAACTTTAGTATCGTCCAGCAGCTAGTAGATCAAGTTGTGAGCGTGCCAGAGGGTAAAATATGCCAGACTATACTAGATCTGTACAATAGAGATGCCATTGTAGTAGAACCTGCAGGAGCACTTACTCTCGCAGTTTTAGATCAATTTAAAGAGGAGATACGTGGTAAGAATATAGCCTGTGTAGTAAGTGGTAGTAATAATGACATTACCAGAACTCCAGAGATTAAAGAACGAGCACTCTTATATCAAGGGTTAAAGCATTACTTTATTATTAAATTCCCGCAGCGAGCGGGTGCTCTTAAAGAGTTTGTGGCAGATGTACTCGGTAATACAGATGATATCACTTATTTTGAATATTCAAAAAAGACCAGTAGGGAGCAAGGCCCAGCTATTGTGGGTATTGAGATAAAATCTCCAGAAGATCTGGAACCTCTAGTAGAGAGAATGCATAAGCGTAAGTTCTTTGGTGAATATCTTAATGATAAACCTGAGTTGTTTCAACTATTGGTTTGAGTTACGCTTTCGCGAAAGCGTAATTATCTATAAAAATAAAAAGCCCTCATTATTAATAATGAGGGCTTTTATATTAATACATCTTACTTATGCTGCTTGTGGTAAACTACGTGTTAACCAGCCGCTTTTACCTGCGGTGGCAATGGCATATGGAGTTATCCAAAATAAACCAAAGGTATAGACAAGACTGTAAGTATATGCCCAAAATGACTCAGATGGCGTGTACTTTCTTGCATAAAATAAAGCCGGAAAAGTGGTGACAATTAAAATACTTACAAGAGTTGATGTTAAAAATAAAATGGGATGTGTTGCTACAAATAAGAGCATAAATATGAGAAATGGGTAACTCATTAAAATTGTTAAAAACTGATTTACAAATAACAGTCTTGCGCCTACTTTAGACTCTTTTCTAAAGTTTGTAAACACATACTTTGCCATAGCTAGGTTTTCTCTTACGTTGCTACGCCCCCATCTTATATACATTTTATAAAGGCCTTTATACTTTTCTGGGACGTTAGTATAAGCATATGCATTTTTTTGGAAAAGCACGTGCAGTCCTTGTTTTAAGATCATATTAGTAAGCGCTCTGTCTTCTCCTATATCTGAAGATTTGCCCATAAATTTTTGATCAATCCATTCATCTAGGCAAGCAAATACTGCATCTCTTCTGTATGCTGCCAGTGCTCCTGGTGTACATAATACTGCATTTACGTTACTCTCTGCGCTTCTCACAAACTCAAAACTAAGGGTGAAGCTCACATCTAGCATTTTTGGTAACAGGGCTCTTTCTTTATTGAGCACGCGTATATTTCCTGCTACAGCTCCACATTTTTTATTACCTATAAAGGGACTTACTAATAGTCTTAAGGTATTTGCATCTACTATAGAGTCACTGTCTACTGTGATGAAGATGTCACCTTTTCCTTCATTAAAGCCTCTATATAAGGCGTGACGTTTCCCCATATTTTTAGGTTGCTTACAGATGGAAACTCGATCACCTAGCTCTTTTTTTGCTTTTTGCATCCAGTACCAAGTGTCGTCTTGACTACCATCATCTATAGACAGTAGTTCTAGTTTGTGCAAAGGGTAATCACTAGCTGCAAGACTTTTGAGGGTTGCATATACTTGTTTTCCTTCGTTGTATGCAGGGACAATAACTGTACAAGTGGGTAACTCTTGATCACTTACTGATGCTACAGGTTTATATTTAAAATAGTGATATAGGGTATAGATAAAGAAGCTACTTTTAAAAACGAGGAGGGTAGAAGCAAAGGTCATAAAGCCATAACCAAATATCGAGCTCTTACGCTCAAAATCTAATTGTGAAAAATCATAGCGAAGCATATATGCGATATATGCTGAGACGGCTAGAAGCAGAAAGGTAGCGAGAAGTACAAATACTCCCCAAGGGTTTTTTGAGTCTTTTTGTAAAGAGCTCTGCGGGTTATGTTCTTTATTATAAGATGCAGTTGTGGGGATTTCTCTTGATGGATTGGTCGTTATATTCATATCTGGATTCATTCAAGTTTAACAATGATTTGAATGGTTTTACGCCAGGTAAGAATCTTTGGACTACCGACCGAATGTTATTTAACATCTATATACTGTAATTAACTTTACCCTAAGATTTATGAGTGCTAGATGTTAAAATAGGGAGAAAGCGTAAAAAAAATAAAGGCTTCCATCTGGAAGCCTTTATAATACCTTGCTTATATAAGCAATGCTAGTGAATAATTAATTTTTGAGTCTCCATAGTTTGCGGCTTTTCTATATTAAGAATATATGCCCCTGGAGCAACGTCTAGTACTGGGAGTTCTAAATGTGTAGCTTCATTATCTGGAGTCCAATCTTTTATAAGTTGCCCTAGAATATTGAACAACTGCAGCGATTTTATTTCATAATCTTGCGATTTGTCTATTATGATTGCTTGTGAATCTATATTAAAATACACACTAATAGAGTCAGATTCAAAAGTGTCTTCTATTACGACTTCTTCTTCTACATCTGTATCTTGAGCTACTTCGTCATCTTCTGTAGTTTCCTCATCAGTTTGTTCTTGCTCTTCTTCATCTGTAGTTTCTTCTTCCTCTTGTTCTTCACTTTCTGCTCTTTGGAAAACGATGTAAAATCTATCTTCATAAGTACCTGCGGAGAGTGTTATGGTATACTTGTCTTGAAGATTTGTAATATCTGTTGTAGTACCTAAAAGTTCATCAAGTACATAAACAGATACATTATCTGTATTAACATTTTCTAAGTCATCGAGTCCTATTGATATCTCTCCATCTATAGGTAGAGTAACTCTTACCGGAAATTGACGATCGTTTTCTATAGCAGGTACTCCTAGTATGATAGCCATTTCATCTTCGAGCATCCAAGTCATATCCTCAGTAGGATTTGATGTGATAACGCCATCATAAGCTCTGTCATAGTCAAAAGTTGTATTCTCGTCAATTGTCATAAGCAATTGTCTATGGAATTGACTAGGAGAATCAAACCCTATTCTAAACTTCTCTCTAAGATCTTCTTCTTGCACTACGGCATCTTCAATGTTACTGTCATCTGTATCTTCTTCTTGATCAGAATTAAAGAAGAATGTAGAAGAGGTACTCTCTTTTGCAAACGCTCTCTGTCTGTTGTTAAAAGTAGTAGTGCCAGTTGATACAGCCTCGACAAAGAATCCTTGGCCAACTGCTATAAAACGAGTTGGTGTTTTAGTTCCAGATCCTGTTTGACTCACAGCTGGATGGCTTACTGCTGGTGTACCACCGCTTAAGGTATATAAAGCATACCCTGCTTGATAATCTGACAGGTAGTGGCTTCCGCCACCCCAGTGTTCCCAGAAAAGTAAGGTTCCAGTAAGATGTGGATTATCGTTTATAAATGTATTTGCATCTATAGCAGATGGGAATGGATTACCAACAAGATATTGATTACCTGCATTAATTGTTTTGTTTATAGGCTCTGCTGTTGTTCCATTATTAGGTTTTCCTATAAATGTATAATTCTGTGGGTCTGGTACTGCTCCAGTACCTGGTCCCTTCATCGTGTATCCATCACCCGCAACTAAGTTTCCGGCGTTACCTATATGCTCCCAAGCACTGTAGGTATTTGCAAGATTGTTTCGGTATGCAAATAACCAAAAGTCACTTATTGTTACAGGAGAGGTTGGTGCTCCGTTATATCCAGTTCCAAAAGTCATCGTTGCTGGGCTATTAGGGTCTGTACCATCATTCATTATAGTAGAAATAGAATGACCTTGATTTATAGTGCTTGTATTTACAAGACCAACTGGCGAAGACCAAACGTTATACGAGTAGGTGTCTGATGTTCCTTGTTGATCTTTTTCTAGCCTACCAGAACTAGCTAGGTCAATATCACTATTTTCCGTTTGGATAAGTTGAGACTCGCCAACTAAATCCATTAAACCATCTAATTTTAAATAGTGAGAAACTTCAATTTTACTATCATTCTCAATACTTAATTCATTCGTTATAACATCTAGGCCTAAGACTGTGTTATTTTCATTAGTAGTTACATTATGTGAAGTTTGAACAATGTTCCAGTCTATAGTCTCATTAGAATCTACTATGGAAACAGCGCCAGGTATCTGTTGTGTACTACCATTCTCCCAAGTGTTGCTATTAGTCCAGTCCCCATTAGTTTCAGAAACATATGGTAGAGGAGCTGTTTGGAAATCTACAGTTTCTAGATTTTTTATAGCTGCCACGTGGTTATTGTCAGACTCATCTTTAACATTTGTAAACGTGTACCTATTCATAGGTAGATATAACTCTAGATTGCTCCAAGGAATAGTAGCTACTTCATTTTTAGAAATATTTTGAGGTATAATTTTCCCTACTACAGAGGCATCTGTAAACCTTTCAATTTCTTGGTTCATAATGAACTGTAATTGCTGTTGTGTAAGGTCATCATTCCATATTCGTACTTCATCAATGGTTCCATCAAAAAAGTTTGAAGGACTTGCGTGGTCTGTAGCCGCTATAAGCAGGTGTTGACTAGAAGCCGCGGGAGCAGGTAGATTACGACCTGTATCTTCAACTCCATCAATATAAAATGTTACTCTAGTACCATTGTAGATTACAGCAACGTGATGCCATTCATCTAGTGGTAGTGTTGTAGAAGCATTGTGAGCACGAGTTGTGCCACCAGCATCTTTCCACTGTATACGTGGTCTAAAAGCCGCGTTTAATCTTAAAGAGTAGCCTTCTGTAAAAGGAACATTACGCTTTGAAATAATCTCTCTGTTACCAGAGTTGGGTCCTCTTTTTACCCAAGCAGATATAGTAAATGGTCCTGTGAGATCTGCAACATCTTCTGCGTCCATATAATCTTGTACTCCATCAAAGGTGATAGAGCGCTCATAGTAGTATTCTGGAGCATAGCCGAAGGTTATGTACTTAGTTCCTTCAAAATCATAGGTAGTCTCAAGATTATCACCTACGACGTTCATAATTCTGTATTCTGAAGTTGGACTAAATGAAGGTGTGTCAGATACAAACATTAAGAAATCACCAGGCGGAGTAATAGTAGCAGTTAAGCTCACTTCTGGAATTGAGATCTTAACATCTCCTACAGATCCAGTCTCGACTACCTTCCAAGTTCTTCTAATCGCGGTAAAATCCACTAGCGTAGATAAACCAGCAATACCATTACTCATATCTACAGATATAGGTGCTGCTGCTGCTAGCGATTCGTTATTATTACCCCACATAAGGAAGTTTTTATCTGCTACAGTATTTGCGTTGCTTGCGATATTGTCAGAATTTGTATCATAAATATCCGTAAGTCCCATTGTAATAATCGCACCTGGGTTACTTGACGTTGATTGCTTTTGGTTAAGTGTTGCATCGTCATCTCTACCTATACCAGCTATGTCATATGTATATCCTGTATGTATAGCGGTATCCCAAATAATAGAACCATCACTATCAACATAGTTTTCATCACCTTCTCTTGTTTGAGTTGTGCTGTTTGTACTATGTAAGGTTACGCCATTTTTAAGAGCAAGGTATGATTGTATTCTCTTTTGGTCATAATCAGAGTTTGGCGAAGAAAAACTAATAACTTCTGTTATTTTACCATTCATCCAAGTGGAAATATCTGTTCTGTTAAGTCCAGCTCTACTTACACCTAGTGAGTATGTTGAGTTAATAAAATCATCATAAGGTAAAATTTCATTACTATTAGATGATCTGGCAGTAACGTTATCTACTTGGATTCCATTCTTATATATTTCAGTGACATTACCTAGGTTATTAGCTTTGATGTTTACAATAATTACTTCATCAGTATAAGAATCTGTAGGGCTAGAATATGCTCTTCCATAAGATTCTGTAGTAGTAGCACTAACAGTTTGAGGCGTTGTACCTACCATATGAGATAACATATTATCACTACCATTAAATCTTACAGAAATTTTTCCTGTCCAAAAACCACTACCATCTTCGGAAAATTGAGTATCACCAGCTCGGCCTCCAATGATTCCTTCATAAGCACTAGCCGTGGTACCGTCTATGGTTCCTTCTTGTTGCATAACTACCCAATACTCTCTACTATATAGACCACCTTTTCCCTTTAGTTGTGTTCTATCGGCTTCGGTAAATTTTATTACCGGATTATGATTAATATTTTCATCAAATGTATTGTAATAAATAGGGGCATTTTCGTGAGTTAAGAGTGCATCATTATCTGAAGCTTGGTCACTCCAAGTCTGGGTTGCTGCACCGCTTGTGGCAGCTATTCCATAATCTGATTTTAACCACAGTTTTAAATTTCCAGTTACATCACCAGGCCCAAGAGAAGGATTTGGCGGAATAACCATTGGATTCCCAGAAATTATTATGTTGTCAAAGTTTGCACCATCGTCAACAGTTGTATCGCCGTCTGAAGCAAAACGAACTCGAACTCGAACTTGATTATTATCATATAGCGTAGCAGGTAATTCTATGAACGACTTACTAAAATCTGATTTATTAATGTCATTTCCGTTATAATTAATTCCAGACCATCCATCAATATTGTTTCCTAAGCCATCTGCATCTGTTTCGGTATACCATCTTTTTTCGGCGAGTTCGGCTACAGTTCCTAAAATAACCCAATTAGTACCTCCATCTGGTGAGTACTCAATATTCATTGCATCATCAGGATCATTATCTAGATTGTATCGTACATCTATCTGTAATCTAAGATCAGTATAACCAGAACAATCTATTATAGGGCTAGTAACATACGTATTACTATTAGGTACGTAGTTGTTGTAATTATCTGTGTACCAAAAATTTCCTTCACTAGCTGGTTCATCTGGATTCATTCCATAAGTCCATACCGTTTGTCCTCCAGGATTTGTTACAGTCCATCCTCCGTCAGTGCTGTCAAAGGCCTCGTGGTATATTGTATATTGTGGAGTTGGATCTATGGAGGAAGTGGCTAAAAGTTCAAATGTATAAACTCCTTCATTTGCATCATTAGAACTTACTGTTATCGTTGGATTACCAGACCCCACAGCTCCTGGGAAATATGTGATTTGAAAACTAGATGTTCCTCCAGCAGGGATAATATTATTAGGTAATGCAGATACACTAAAATCTCCACTCCCGGCACCCGTTATTTCAACTAAGGGTGTACCGTTTAAAACAAGGTCACTTGTACCAGAGTTTGTTATTAAAAAATCTCTTGTAGTAGAAGAACCTATAAAAGTATTACCATAGTCAGTATTATCTGCTGTAGATGGTGTTGTATCGCCATCTGTTATCGTTACGCCATTTCCAGATATATCGATTTCTGGAGAAGTAGTAATCACTCCTTGTCCAGTAATTGTAAAGTTAAATGGGTTTTCATCACTATCGTTATTTGTAATACTTACAGTTGCTGTGTGGACTCCAGGTAGTGCGGGAGTATATGTGATTTCAAAAGTAGTTGAACCTCCACCTGGTATAATACTATTAACAGGTACCTGAGTTAATGAGAAGTAGCCAGAACCGGTAATCTGAACATATGGAGAAGCTCCAGTAAGTAGTAGATTTGCAGAGCCTATATTATTTATATTAAATGTGCTCACCTTAGAGTTACCTATAAGGCTTGTGCCAAAATCTGTTGCATTACTTACTGCAGGGGTTGTGCTTCCATCAGTAACTTGGTTTCCTAGACCATCAATGGCTATTTCCGGTTGGGGACCCTCTGATTCACCTGTTATGCTAAAACTATAAGGGTTTTCATTACTATCATTATTAGCCACAGTAAAAGTGGCATTATGTGTACCTCCTAAAGTTGGGTTATATGTGATTACAAATGTTGCAGATGCTCCAGCTGCGATAGTCGATGGTGGAGGAGTGGTAATGCTAAATTCACCTGGGTTTGCTCCTCCTAATGTCCAGCCAGACAAGTTGAGCACCGCTGTACCAGAATTAGTAATAGTAAATGTACGATTAAGTGTAGTTCCTGCAGTTATTGTCCCGTAGTCTGTATCGTCATTAATAGCTGGAGTTGTATCTCCATCAGGTATTACAATGCCTTGACCAGAGATGGCTATCTCTGGTTGAGGGGTACTTAATGTTCCTCTTACAATTACACTTCTAAATGCTACTCCGTCATCATTAAATGCACCATCTGAGGCAAAGAATATTCTAAATCTCACGTTTGTAGCCCCGTCAAAAGCAGGGTCTAAAGCGCTTAAGTTTAATTGATTTGCAGGCGTAAAAGCATTTACATTACCAGACCAGCCATCAGCATTATTTGCAATACCATCTACATCTGTATCATTATAATATCCTGTTGCCGCAGAGCCAAGAACAGTCCAAGCGCTTCCGCCTATGCTGTATTGTATTTGAGCACCATCCCAACCAGCTTCTGTATTTATATATCGCTCTATATCAAAAGTAAGGTTATTATAACCAGAGAAGTCTATGGATGGGCTCTCTATACCAATACGTGTGTTATTATTATAGTTATTGTGTGGTGTGTTAATAACATAGCCGGGTCCAGTTTGAATTAAAAATGATCCATTAGTATTTCCAGCACTATTAGTCCAAGCATTATCTCCTACAGTATCATTAAAATCTGCATCGAAGAGTACGGTTTGGGCACTACTCGTGTGCGCAAATGTGGTAATGAAAAGAATGAGGGACATTAAGCCAATTGCTTGGCTTAGAGTAGTTTTTTTCATAATGTAAATATTGTCTTTTAAAGGGACCTTAGGATCTTTAAAAATAGTTGGGATTGCTAAATTACTAAATTTTACGGTGTAAAGCGTTAAAAAGTGTTAAAATAGCGTAATTCAACTGTGATTTATGTATTTCATCGATGTTTTTAAAGAAATCACACTTAATTTTTACTTGTTTATTTCAGATAAGGTGCATTTTACCATCGACGAAATACATATATATTCCAGTTAAATTTTACAATTAGAGTGTTTACGCTTTCGCGAAAGCGCAAAAAAAAAGGAGAAGTTACCCTAAGATAACCTCCCCTTTTTCTAATGATAAATAACATTAATCTTTAAACCTTTTCCGTAAGCCTAGGAATGCTCCAGCTACAATACCTACGGTTACAAAACCATCTATAGGTGCAACAGGTGCTTGATCATTTACATCATTTGCAAATGTTATTTGCGAGGAAGCACTTGTTGATATAAAAACTACAAATAAAGTACTTAATATATATTTTTTGAATATTGAATTTTTCATTTTTATAAATTTAAGTTGGTGTTTTTATTGAATTACAATTCTGTGCGATATTGCTACATCTTGACTTGTAATGTTTAGGATATAAACACCTGCTTTTAGGTTATGTAAATTTGTGATGGTAGCTGTCGCTCCGTCAAATAATAGGGGTTGTGCAATAACTTGCTGACCTAAGAGATTTGTAATGGTAACATCTACAGTTAATCCTGCAAGTTTTGTAGCTGTAAGAGATAATATTCCATCTGTTACTGGGTTAGGGTACATTGCAAAATCTATGGTATCATTACCTTCTGTAGATAAAGCTTGAGCTTGATAAACAATTTTAAATCGAGTAGCTTCTATACTTGCATCTATAGTTTGGTCTACAGAAAAAGTTATCGTGTTAAGACCATTCTCTAGCATTGTAAGCTCTCCTGTGTAGGTGTCCTCTAGATAAGGTGTAACTTCATTAAAACCACTTGCCGTAATATCTAATGTATAATTAGATACTCTGTACAAGGCATTATAAAGTTGTACTTCATCATTTTCTGTAGGCATAGCCAGTTTATCTACACTAAGTAGGGTACCTTCTTTTAAGATTCCCATATTTTCGTCGATGTTATAAAACTTTGATACATCTTCACTAGTTAATTCATTACTAAAATTGTTATCATAAAGAATTACAAAGTTATCTTGTAAACCTGCATCTGTACCGTACCTGTCAGTTCTATAAAGTTTTGCGATAAGTTGTGACGAGCTAGCAAATGTGGTTGCGTTATTGTTAAAAACAGCTACATCGTTACCAACAGCCTTATCTGTCTCGTTAAACACAACAGAGGTAGAGTTATCACCTACAGTATTTTCAGTAGCTGTAAAGAATGACTGTCCTGGTTGTATGTAATGGTAGCTTTTTGAAGTAGCACCATTGCTAGAGCCAGTTCCATCTAGTAATACGGTTACATATTGTCCTCTTGCACCAAGTGTGGCGTCCCATACCCATACTTCACTTGCTTTTATGTTATTAGATCCAGCAAGTACATCGTTTACGTTTACAGATGCCTGATACGGATTACCAATAAAGTTAAAAGCACCTGCATTATGGTTTAGCTCTGCTCCAGTAGTTTGTATAGTCGCCGTTGCCAGCGTTCCAGTACTTCTAAGTGTCGTGTTAGAAGGTGTTGCTGCGTTAGTCGTAAGGTCTATGCTTCTGTCACCTCGTACCATAAGTCGTAATGGAGTTCCTGCTGTAAGTGTTGTCGCATCTGTATTTGAAATCGCTTCCCAAGCTTGTGCTCCATTATTAAGAGCAAAGAGTGAAGGATTACCAGAACCTGTAGCGTCAAAACCATTTTCTCCAGTGGTAGAACCTGTTATATGCGTACCATAACCTGGATTAAGATTTACATTATCTGCTGGGTAGGTAATACCTGTGTTGTTACCACCTTCTTGCCAGTTTGTATTAATACTTGTTGTAGAAGTAACAGAACTTGATAGTAATCTAAAGGCTCTTCTTGCTGGTATATAACGTTCTGTTGTAACGTTACCTACAATGCTTCCTCCAGTAATAACATCTACCATAGCCGTGCCATTAACATCACTGCCTAGAGTAAGTAGGTTACTTGTGTTAAGTTGACCATTTGTAAGTGTTAGTAGTGTTGTAAGTTTTAATGGTGCAGATAGTATAGCGCCTGCTGGATTATTTAAGGTAAGTGAACCTAGTTCAAACTCATTACCAAAAATACTTTGAGGGCCTGTACCATTTAGTTCTACAGTTGCATCACTAGCTGTAAGCGTACCGGTATTTATAATATTACCAGTTGTAGATAGAGTAGTAGTACCTAGATCAAGTGTTGCCCCTGGACTTATAGTTACGTTATTTATAAAAGTATTTGCCGTTAAGGATGTGGTTCCAGATAAGACTTGAATATTATGATCTATACTTGATAAGCCACTTGGGTCAAAAGGAGACCAAGTACCTGCGTCATAAATAAAATCATTACTCACACTAATTATAACATTATCTATCGCAATATCACTAGCAAATGAGTCTCCTGTTTCTCCTATGATACGCACTTTAATAATACCTCCTACGTAAGTGTCTAGGTTCACATCTACGGTAGTAAACGGATCTGCATTTGCAGTTTGTTCTTGAGCTCCTGTTCTGGATAACTCTCTAGTCCAAGTTGCTCCGCCATCTTCACTTATATCTATATGTAAATTTCCTATTTCTGCACCAAATCTGTGATAATCAAATGTTAAAGTCGCACTCGCTGGAGTAAGCAAGTTTATACAAGGAGACTCTAATGTTGCGGTCTTGTTATTATCACCACCAGATGCTTCTGTGTAGATATATACACTACCATCAGATGCTTGATCCGGTCCTGTAGTATCTGCAGGGTTTCCTCCAGTATTTGATGGGGTAAGTCCAGATATGCGCGTCCAGTCTATATCTATGGCAGCGTTACTTTCATTTATTTGTGTCCAGTCTCCAAATCCTGTTTCAAAACTTTCGGTATACGGTGTAGCCTCTGTAGGTGTAACTTCCGTTCCGGGACATATAGAGCTTGTAGTAAAGTTTACTATATCACTGTACGGAGAATTTCCACCCGAACAGTTTGTTCTTACTTGCACATCGTAGGTAGTGACACCGGTTAAACCTGTTAGGTCTATAGAGTTTGTTGTGACATTACTTGCTGTCCAGGTAGTTGTTCCGCTTTCGCGAAAGCGTACTCTATATGAACCACTTTCTGCCTGAAACCAGCTTATTGTAGCTGTAGTTTCAAAAATATTACTTGCGATTATATCTATAGGAGCCTCATCATTAACAACTGTTACTGTAGCTGTACAAGTATCTGTATTTCCCTTAAAATCAGTAACCGTAAGTGTGACTGTGTTAGTACCAATATTTGAACAATCAAAAGTGTCAATATCTAAGGCATAGGTCTCAATTCCAATATTATCTGTAGAACCATTCTCAATTTGATTTGCTTGAAGTACAGCTATTCCATCATACCCTAAACCGATAGTAACATCTTGGCATACAGCAGTAGGGCTAGTTGTGTCATTAGGGTCAATTCTCAAATTATCTATAGCAATATCACTAAGGGCACCATTTCCAGTTATGATTCTAAATCTTAATTGAAATACTTGGTTTGTGTATGCATTAAGGTTAACAGAACCGTTTTTCCAATCTGTACCATTTGCACTTTGTGCACCATTTCTTGAGAACACAGTTGTCCAGTTATTACTAGTACTCGGTTTTGCTTCGACAATAAGAGATCCTGTATTTGAACCTCTCATATGATAGTCAAAATCAAATGTACCAGTAAGGCCGCCATTCCAGTCTATACAAGGGCTTGTTATAATCACCTCTGCATTAGCTCCTACACCTATCGTATTATCAGTAGCCTCAACAAAGTAATAGTAAGTGCCTTGTGAGGCAATAGATGGTCCTGTATTATTATCAGGGGTGTTTCCAGAACCTCTTGAAAGGTCACCGTCATCTCCTACGTTTTGAGTCCACGCACCTAGACCTACTTCAAAATCTTCGTGATTAACGGGTGAGGTACCTGCAACACAAGATCTATCATTATCTATACTAAGTATTTTAAATTCATCAAAAGAAAATCCAGCAAATGATGTTGTATAACCATCATCATTGTTTGAAGAGTCACTATCAAACACAAAACGTAGTTGTAAATCTTGAGCTCCAGATAAAAATGTATTTGCAGCTGGGCTTATTTCAATTTCTTCAAGAACCCACTTTTCACCTTTAAATCCTTCAAAAACAGGTTCTAATCCTGGTTGGTTTTCTCTATCTGCAGTTGATTTTGTAGTTCCTCCAGAGCCGCTTGCAGGACTATACCTATTTGAACCAAGAGTGGTTCCTGGTTTTGTGTACTTGCCGCTTAGAGCCATCCATTGCCCTGTATTACCATCTCGACCTTGCAATTGTACGTAGTCAAAACTACGCTCTAAATCCCATTTAGCAAAAAACTGAATAAGAGTAGTTTTAGAAAGGTCTGATATATCGAAACTTTGATTAAGAGCTAGATTTACATTCTTATTATTTGCATAAGGAGGCGTCGCATCAAAGGTTATTCCCCTTGAGTTTTCAAAACCACTTGTAGATGTAGTTACCCACTCTCCTGTTGTTCCAGAGCTTGTCCAGTTATTTAAGCTTGTCGGATTTAAATCTTCTGCAAAGAGAGTTGTGGTTTGATATGTTTTTTGAATAGTTGCTTGATAAATGATATGAGTATCATTACTCAAAGTAACCTCATACTCAATGGTGTCTCCACTTGCTATACTATTGTCTAAAGTGTAAGTCACGGTAACATCAGATTGTTCTTGTTTATTGATGTTTAGAGTAGGTACTGTGCCTATTGAAGTAATATTACTTGATACTGGTGTAACTGTTAAGGTTACAGGGCTGGCTGTCATTCCTAAATACTCGATTCCAAATTTGAGGTCTCCCGTAGTGCTTGTAATATTAGAAGGCGTTTCATCGTGTAGTTGAGCTAGTTTACCTGCATATAAAGCATTTACTAAGTTCATACGTGTTGCTCTAGCTGCAATAGACACAATTTGTGAAGGTAATGGCCAGAAGCCTGTTCCATATTGTGAATCTGCCTCGGCACCAGTAGGATCACCGTTTTCTGGAGCTAGTGCTAGTATGCCCTTACCAGATCCTACAGAGTTACTGTTAAGTGGGTCTGGTGCTCCACCCAGCATCCAGTCGCTCATATCTCCATTTGCAACTGTAAGAATATTTGGTGCTTCACCATATATGTACCTATTAAAGTGTGTTAGGTCGTGGCAAAATTTTACATAATCGTCTTCACGCCCAGAAGATGGAGACCCTGGGTATGCATTGTAAGCGTGTGGTAATAGGTTTGAGGTCGCGTGATGGTTTAATGCTGTCTTGGTCTCGTGATTTGCTGTAAAGGCTCTAACTATTTGAGTTTCTGGTTCAGAAAAAGGCGTTGTTCCTCGGTATACATTTGAAGAAGGCGTGCCACTAGAACCCGCACCATTACCAGTATAAGTAGTATTTGACCCCCAGAAGTATTCATAGTTTCTATTAAGGTCTACACCTCTTGAAGAGTTATTACCTGTATTTGCAGAAGGGTTGAGATTCTTACGTTGTAGACCACCACCATTAGGGTTAGTTTGCTCATTCCATAAGAGACCATCAGGATTTGCTACTGGTACAAAATACATCTCGTGATTATCTACGAGGTTTTTAATATCTGCATCAGACTCATAGTTTTCTAGTACATACCACATATAGTATATGATATTCATCATACTGCTTACCTCACGAGAGTGAGTCATACCACTATAAAAAGATTCTGGCTCATTAGGTTCGTCAGTATTAGGATTGTCAGAAATACGTACGTAGTAAATAGTTTGGGGTTCCCAAGTATCGTATTGCCCACCATTAGTAAACTGGTTACCGTGAGTTTTTATAGGTGTTCCTGAGCCATCTTCGGCAAGTGAAGCATCTTTACGTACCGATATGAGGTGTGGGTATAGTTGTCTCATTCTATCAAGTTCGGCAAGCATCTCAGTATAAGTAAGACATCCATTCATAGAGCCTAACTCAAAATTTTGGGGCGTTTGCCAGTTTACTTCAGATTCTCCTTCGTATTGTATAATATTTGAGATAGAAGTTTCTACCGTGCTTACAGAACGGGATACATCTCCAGAGGCACCTTGGACTTTTAAAAGTTCAAGCTCCTGCATAGCCTTAGGAAGATCTACATCATTAAGTTCTTGATAGTAGGCTCTTGTATCTTCTATGATCGTAGTAAATGGAACGCCTTGGCTTTCAATTTCGGCAACCTCAGTATCAGAAAGTTCTAAAAAAAGATCTGTACCTATAAAGCTTGCACCACATTTTAAATCAATACCGGTGGTTGCTATATTTTGTAATTGCGTATGAGAGGGGTTTATAATTTTAATACGCTTACCATTATGCTCAAGAGCACTATGATTGTGAGATTCAGTAGGTGAATGAACTTCTTGGGCTTTACTGTAAGTAGTTGTAATTATGAGTAAAGAAAAAAGGGTTAAAACCTTGAGGTAGGTTTGTTTCATAATTTAAGTAGGTTTAGTTTTTAATTTGGGTTGTTTAAAATCTTGGGGATTTTAGACGCGTAAAACTAGACAAATATCTTAATGCACCCTTAATATAAATGTTAAAATTGTGTATTTCACAGATGCTTTAGTGTATTTCATCGATAAAACGGATTGTTTTTTTTCCTTCTGGACACTTCTTAATTTTAAAGTTAATTAGGTTCTAACTGTTTGGTATAGAGTGGTTTGTTTAGGGTGGTTCTCATAGAGTGTTAAATGTTTTTTTATAAAACAAAATGTCTCTCTGATTTTTAAATAAAAATAGATTTAAGTCTATATTTACCCGTATTTTAAGTTGAATTCTAGGTATAATTCAACTTTTTAGAATTAAAATAGAGCTAATAGAGTAATAAATAGAGGGAATGAAACTTAGAATTTTTAGTGCTGTGGTAGTTATTTTATTAGCGTTACAATCTTGTTCTGATGAGGAGGTAATATTGCCAGAGGTACTAGAACCTTCAGACATTATTTTCAATCAAATTACAGTAAGTAATCCTACTACACAGCTTGTTTCAGATTGGACTAACCTTTGGCTAGAGATAGATCAGTATGCGTACGGTATGCGACCTACAGCCACCTCAAGAGCACTCGCATATATACATCTTGCAGGGTATGAGACGGCAGTCTTTAGTATGGAGGGTTATATGTCAAATGCAGATAACCTAAGTGGTCTCACTATAAACAACTCAGAAAGAGCTAGTAATATATCTCTCAATCTTGCACTCAATACGTGTTACGGTCTCGTTTTTGACCATTTTATGTATAATGTACAAGCAGATTATGATGTTAAAATTACTCAATATAGGGATGCCCAAGAAGCACAGCTAGGAGAAGGTCTTAATGCAGAGACCATTGCAAATTCAAAAAGCTGGGGAGCCTATGTGGCGCAACAAGTTATTGCATATAGCGAGACAGATGCAGCTGCCGAAGCTCAAATAACAGACCCGCAGCCATTTAGTTATGAGCCTCCAGTAGGAGAAGGCTACTGGACCTATAGTGCAGATGAGGAGAGAGCTTGGTTTCCATACTGGGAGCAAGCAAGAACTTTTATAATTTCTCCAGAAGAGACTACTACCGTTGCACCACCTATAGCATATAGTACAGAAGTAGGGAGCGATTTTTATACTCAAATGATGGAAGTATACACTACTAATAATGCAGCTAGAGAAGAGAATAATGAGAACCTCTGGATTGCAGAGTTTTGGTCTGATGATGTAGAGGGACTTATGACCAGCCCTCCAGGTCATCAAGTCTCTATTGCAAACCAAATCATAGGGCAGTATGATACAAGTCCCACGGCGTCTCTCGTATTATTACTCAAATTAGGATTCTCACTTAATGATGCTGCAGTATCTACTTGGGCAGATAAGTATGAGTATATGGTTATGCGACCTAGTGTCTATATACAAGAACATATAGATCCCTCTTATGAAACTAACCTTTATAGATTTATAAACTGGCCTAATCCGTCATTTCCTGGGTATCCATCGGGGCACTCTGCTTTTGCTTCGGCGGCAGCGGGTGTATTTATTGATGCGTTTGGGAACAATATTAATTTTACAGATAGAACCCACGAGGGAAGAACAGCCTTTAGAGGAGCACCTAGAGAGTTTACATCCTTTACAGATATGGCACAAGAAAATGGATATTCTAGAATTCCGCTAGGTGTGCATATTGAGATGGATTGTACAGAGGGACTACGACTAGGGTATGAAATTTCAGATGCGATAAATGCATATGACTTGACTAACTAGTTGTATAGCTGTTGTTATAAAAAGATGTCTGAGTACGCTTTCGCGAAAGCAAACTTAGCTCAAAAGTTTCTTGTCAAAAAAAGTTGAGATAAAATTACATAGCTCACAAAGGCTGACATATGTCATAGTTATAGCAAATAAAACCTATTAGTTTTAGGTAACTAAAATAGGTGCTATGAAAAATATCCTCCTCCTTACAGATTTTACAGCCAAGTCTGAAAATGCACATCAATATGCCTTTAAGTATTTTAAAGGTCAAGAGTGCACCTTTCATTTATTAAGTATTCAGAAAGCTTGGGACTTTACTATGGATGACCTTATGGTTGCCAGCTCAAAAAGTAGTGTAGATAATGCCTTACTAGAAGATAATCGCAGTGACCTAGCATCGCTCATAATAAAATACACTAGTATTTATAGCAACGGGACGTACACCTTTAAGAGTCACGTAGATTATGACATCTTTACAGATGCTATTTCTCAAGCCGTGCTAAATTATAAGATAGATGTCGTGGTATGTGGTACAGATGGTAATACGGGCGTTATGGAAGCAATTTTTAGCTCACACACCTTACGTGTGATACATACATCAGACTGCTCTGTGCTTGTCGTGCCAGAACATTATACTTATGAAGTACCTAAGCGAGTTCAATACCTCCTAGACTATGATGACTCTTTTGACACTTGTGGTAAGGATCTATTTGATGAGCTTATACTAAAGTATAAACCTAAGGTAAGCGTGCTTAGATTAACCTTTGCTTTAGAGATGCACCCCATAGAGTGTGATGCAGAAGAGGAGGAAATAAAGAGTTTATATCCTCGCGTACCGCTAGATTATCACATACTCTCGACAGAGCAACCTATAAATGAGATTGATGAATTTGTAGAAAAAAATGACGTGCAGATGCAAGTGATTTCTGTAAAAAAGCAAACCTTTTTAGAACGTGTTTTTTCAAACTCGCACTTAAGTGACATTGTAAATTCCTCTAGTTTACCAGTGTTTATTTTACGAGACTGTGAGAAGTAGTAGATGGATAAATTATGCTTTCGCGAAAGCGTAATAACAACCATTAAGCCCTTAAGAGTGGTCTTATTATAATTTGTAATGCTTCTCAAGCTCCTTGCAAGCAGACTCATAACCTATTTGAAAAATACGCTCAACATTGCGCATACTAAAAGTGCCAAACTTAGAGAGCTCATCTGGGCAAACAAGGATATCACACATAGTAAATTTATTCTTAATACGATGGTGTAAATTAATCTCATAAGCTCTATTAAGAACTTGGTAAGAATGTTTTAAGGAAGTGATATTTATAGCACTGAGAGGGTTTACATAACTACCTATAATACGGTTGCAATTATTTATTAAAGGCTCCACGGGAAAATCATCTATCACCCCGCCGTCAAAGTATAGAGTCCCATCTATATCTATAGGAGTAAACACTCCAGGAAAAGATGCCGATGCAATAATAGGTTTAATGAGGCTACCACTATTAAAAATATGTTGCTCACCACTCACAACGGTGGTTGCTGTTATGGATAATGGGAGCTTTAAAGCCTCAAAACGATCATCTGGAAAAAATGCAGCTAGATCATTTGCAAATTTTAAGGAATCTAGTATTCCGGGTTTACTGCGAGCATATCTACTTAGTTTAAAAATAGATGTGTTTCTAAAAAAGTTTAAAATTGTCTCCCAGTCATAACCTGCAGCATAAAGTCCGCCTACAATGGCGCCAGCACTTGTGCCCGTAACATAAGAAGGTTTGATGTTATATTCATCTAGAGCCTTGAGTAATCCTACGTGAGCAACTCCTTTTATACCGCCTCCAGATAGTGCAAGTCCTATTTTCATAACATATGGGATTGAGTATGCAAGATAGTAGATTATGGTTAAAATTATAAGGCCAGTGGAGGGATCTTGATTATGATAAATATCATTTGCTTATTAAGCGACACCATATAGATTTGAGTATGAAAATATCACGCCATCGTCTCGTTATAAAAATTGGTTTTTTGATACTGTGTAGTCTTACTGTATTAAAAACCTATGGGCAACAATATAATGTAGAGTTACGTCCTACACTTCATTTTCCTACACGCACAGTACTAGATCAAAACTTACGTATAGGTAATGGTATAGAACTCGCTGGTGTCTATAATGTAAGTAATCGTACAGATGTATATGCAGGTGTATTATGGAATCGTT
Organism: uncultured Dokdonia sp.; assembly: GCF_947496725.1. Lineage (GTDB taxonomy): Bacteria > Bacteroidota > Bacteroidia > Flavobacteriales > Flavobacteriaceae > Dokdonia. The sequence goes on along the minus strand of NZ_CANMDS010000001.1, from coordinate 482,502 downwards.
TTGATACCGATGAGTCTCGCAATGAAGAAGATATAGAATATACTCAAAAGGGGGTTGTCTTAGGTGCACTTTTCAATTTTAAAATTATAGAGAAGCAGAAGCATTTGTTTTATGTAAGGACAGGATTAACCTACTCAAATGTTGCTTCTAGTAGCGTTATTGAAACTGCAAATTTCGAGTCAAAAAATGCCATAGGTACGCAAGTAGGTTTAGGTATGAGTATAAAGAGTCTGGGGCATTGGTCCATACTACCAGAGTTAAGATACAGTAGTTCTTCTCACCGCATAGATGTTACCTCTGGAAATGACTTATTATCGTTTAATACAATCGCCATTACAGTAGCTATAAGAAGATCATTGTAGCTGATATATATCATATTATACCTTATAAATGAGCCGTACTTTTAACTCATAATCTTTTAAAAATAAGTAAATATGGATGTACAGATAGCATATGTTAAGATAGATAGCAGTGAAGCACTCACGACATATATAGAAGATAAACTAGTCAAACTTTTTAAGAGGTATGACTGGCTCATAAAGGCAAATGTTTTTATCAAAAAAGAAACTGGGCAAACACACCATAACGCTATCTGTGAGATAGAGCTTAGTCTACCTGGCCCAACCATATTTGCTCAATCACAAGAGAAAAATTTTGAGATGGCTGTAAAGGAAACCATTTCAGATCTGGATGTGCAGCTCAAAAAACGCAAAGCACAATTTACTAACCAAAAAATAAGCTCATAATGAAAAAGATTTTAGTTCCCGTTGATTTTTCAACACAGTCAGAAAATGCACTTGAGACGGCTTCCGCTTTCGCGAAAGCGTACAATGCAGAGATTTTAGTTCTTCATATGATGGGCCTATCTGATGCGGTACTCACTCACAGTGAAGGTGATAATATTGCTCAAGGAGTGTACCATATGAAACTAGCCGAAAAGCAGTTTCAAACCTTTCTTGATAAACCTTATATGGAGGGGGTAAAGGTCACAGAGGTTGTTCAAAATTATAAGATTTTTGAAGAAGTAAATAAACTTGCAAAAGAGCAGGAGATAGATCTCATCATTATGGGTTCACACGGAGCAAAGGGATTGCGAGAAGAGTTTGTAGGATCAAACACAGAAAAAGTAGTAAGAAGCTCAGAAATACCTGTGCTGGTAATAAAAGATAGAGCAGGGGAGTACATACCACAAAATATAGTGTTTGCTTGCGATTTTAAAACAGAAAATGTGACAGCATATAGAGAAGCTATCCCATTATTTGAAAAGCTAGGAGCAAGGGTACACCTGGTATATGTAAATCTACCTGCAGATCGTTTTAGAAGCTCTAAAGAGATAGAAGAAGATATGACATCTTTTATGCGTCTAGCAGAGTTCGGTAAACCGTTACATCAAGAAGACCTTGTTATTATTAATGGTTATACTATTGAGAGTGGGCTTTATGAATATGCTCAAAAGGTTAATGCAGATGCACTTGCAATGCCTACCCACGGTCGTAAGGGCTTGTCGCACTTTTTTAGAGGTAGCGTTGCAGAGGCGTTAGTTAATCACTCTAAAATGCCAGTGTTTACGTTTAAAATGTAATTGTAAATTATCTATTCAAACAAAAAGGAAGGCTCTCAATCGAGAGCCTTTTTAGATTTTGATATAATTAATAGCTCTATGCTCAATAGGGAGCTATATTGACCATTTAAGTAAAAGTGTCTTAAGGTTTCTAATTGTAATTAATTCTTTGTGTAATTAGATTCCATATTTCTTAATGATACCTATTTGCCCGGCGTGATAAGCCGTATGAGATACAATGCGACCCAGTGCTTCTGCCTTTGTTTTGATACCAAACTCAGTAGTTTCAATCTCTGCCTCCCAGTCTTCTTCGGTTTGAGATTCTATAATAGCACCAAGATCATACCTTGCTTGTGCTAGTAAATTTGTGATACTTTCAAGGTTTGTCCACTCACCTGTGTCACGTTTTGCAATAACTGTTTTTGCAATAATTTTTATGCTACTTGCACCAAAAACGTTTTTTGCAAACAGCAGTTCTACCTCTGCTATATGGCGCAATAAAAAACCAATAGAATTTTTTGAGGGAGCTAAGGTCTTTGTAAGATCTTCTGGGGTTATATAATTTATTTTTTCTTCAAGTCTCGAGCGAGCTTCCAGCCATAACTCATATAGGAGTTGTGTTTTTGTATCCATAGCAAGATTTATTTTTATTTTGATAACGCTTTCGCGAAAGCGTGTAAACTCATTTGGTAAGAATTAGAAAAAAAATCTATTTAACTTCAAGCAGCCTCACTAAGAACTAGTTCTAACTTACCTAGCATTATGAGTTCTGATTTATTTAGACCAGAAAATGCACGCCCTATGGTCCAAGCTGTTTGTAAAATGATATTTTTAATCTCAATGGTAAAAAAATGAGGATGCTCATTTTTATAATCTAGAAAGTCACTGAACATTTTTTGAGGGTCTTCATTAAAAGCTTCGACTCCTTCAAATACAATCTCGATGAGATATGCCGCATCTGCCCCAAAAGCATCTTGTAAATCATCTATTTCTAACCAGTAATTTAAAACGCAATATTGCAACCTAGAAAACTCTTCATCTCGTACAACCTTATCTGCTGCAGCGATGGCATAAAAAAGTTTGCCTAGGTTATGATAGAAAGTAACATCTTTATTATTAGTAATTTCCATAGTGTTAGTTTTAAATGTTAAAAATACTTTTGACATTAATTTTTAACTATGATATATGTCATTTACAAAGACTTTTATGAAGTATTTAAATAGGGAATAGGTGATTGCTGTAATAGTTGTATTTTTAGTTTATGAAATTTTTAGAAGAGAGTATAGAAGAGGCATTTTTTATTCTATTTGAAGGTGCTTCAGAGGGAATTGTGGTTGTAGATTCTTCCCAGATTATAGTCGCTACAAATGAGTCTGCTAGAACTATTTTTGGGTATGAGTCAAATGAGCTAGAAGGTAGCAAGCTTGAGACTCTTATACCTATGCGTTATCACGGTTCTCACGGTGGTCATTTTAAAAAATTTATGGACCATAGTGACAAGCGCGAGATGGGTACTGGGAGAGACTTATACGGCTTGCGTAAAGATGGATCACAAATCCCTGTAGAGGCTGGACTCAATCCATTTGTACTACACGATAAGCAATATGTGATGGCTCTGGTTACAGATATTACAGTACGTAAATCACAAGAGGCGCAAATCTTAAACCTTAATAGCACCCTAGAAGAAAAAATTTCTGCAAGAACAGAATCTCTTAGAGAAGCGGTAAATAAGCTTAAAGATGAGGTGCAACTGCGAGTAGAAGCAGAGAATAATGCAAAAGAAGCACTTCAAAAAGAGAAAGAGCTTAATGAGCTTAAGACTAAGTTTTTATCGCTAGTGTCTCACGAGTTCAAAACCCCTATAAGCGGTATACTTACCTCTGCCACACTAGCTGGAAAATATACAAGAGAAGACCAGCAAGACAAGAGAGAAAAACATCTCAATATTATAAAGAGTAAGGTTAAATATCTTAATACTATAATTGATGATTTCTTATCTGTAGAGCGATTAGATACTGGTAAAACTAACTATAAGTTTACAGAAGTTTACTTAAGTAAAGTGCTAAGCGAGGTGATTTATGATGCAAATATGCACCTTAAAGATGGACAGCAAATACATTACCCAAAAGAGGCAGATGATATTGTGATTGAGTTTGATGAAAAAATACTAGAACTTGCTCTTACAAATCTGGTCCATAATGCTGTAAAATATTCTGGAGAAAACACAAACGTCTATATAGATATACAACAGGACGAAAAGCAACTTTTTATAACTATAAGAGATCAAGGAATAGGAATACCAGAGCACGAACAAAAGTTTATATTCAACCGTTATTTTAGAGCAGAAAATGCATTACTTAATGCGGGTACAGGTATAGGGCTTAATATTGTAAAAAGCCATATAGAAAACCTGGGAGGTAGCCTTACCTTTAAAAGTATTTTAAATCAAGGTTCTACCTTTACCATTATGATACCTACCACTCAAAACTGATTTTATGAAAAGAGTACTTATTATAGAAGATGATGCCGCTTTACGCGAAAACACAGCAGAGCTGCTTGAGTTATCAAATTATGATGTAACAGCTGCGCCCAATGGCCGTGTGGGTATTGAGTATGCAAAGTCATCACCACCAGATGTGATTGTCTGTGATATTATGATGCCAGAGGTAGATGGTTATGGCGTGTTAGAGGCACTCTCTAGTGATACTACTACAAGCCACATTCCATTCATATTTCTCTCTGCCAAAACTGAGCACAAGGAAATAAGAAAAGGAATGGATATGGGTGCAGATGATTATCTCACCAAACCTTTTGAGGAGGAAGAATTAATAAGCGCTATAGAGAGCCGTATAGCAAAAGCTACTATACTTAATGCAAAAACTAAGGAGCAATCTCAAACTGCAAATGATGAGTCACTGAGAAGTCTTAATGAGCTCAAGAATTTTTTTGATGATGAGGGTGAGGAGTTTACATTTAAGAAGGGTGAAGAAATCTATAAAGAAGGGGGACATTCTAATATGGTATACCTCATACTCAAGGGCATAGTAAAGACCCATAAAATGGATGAGAGTGGTAAAGAACTTATTACGGCTCTCTTTAAGGCAGATGATTTTTTAGGCTTTACTTCATTTTTAGATAACCTTGCATATCAAGAGTCTGCCACAGCAATGGAGGAAGTGACAGTAGTAGGAGTGAGTAAAAAAGAGCTCAAAGCCATTCTAGAAAAAAGTAAAAATGTCTCATTAGAGCTTATGGAGCTCCTCACAGATAATCTTGCAGATATTAAAGACCAGCTTTTACAAATGGCATATAGCTCTGTGCGCAAAAAAACGGCTCAAACTATTTTACAGTTCGCAGAAATTCTTAATAAAACGCCACAAGAAGGGATAAAAATAGCGAGAAATGATCTCGCAAGTGTTGCAGGTATTGCTACAGAGAGTTTAATAAGAACGCTGTCTGGATTTAAAAAAGACGGACTCATAGCCATAGAGGGGCGTAATATCAGGCTACTTGATGTAGATGGCTTACAGAGTGTAGAGTAATTTATTCTAAAACTGATTTTTATCATTCTTTAACCACTTTTCATAAAATACATTTGTCCCACTCAATGTATTTATGATGAAGCATATTCTTATTCCTGTTGATTTTTCTGAGCAATCTTGGCAAGCTGCCCTGTGCGCGCTCAATCTATATAAAAATGCGGGAGTACATTTTTATTTGTTTTTTTCTGAAGAGCACGATCATTGTACAGATGATGGTGATGTGATTACTCAAACACCATTAGTAAGACTTTCATCTTGGGTAAAAAAGTTAGAAAAAAAAATAGCTAGTGGTCAAACAATGTTACCTCTCAAATGGGAAGGTGAGTTTATAGCTGGTGTACGATCTGCCGTGTCAGAAAATCAAATAGATCTTATTGTAATGAGCACAAGGTATCCTAATATATTTTGTGAGGAGTTGAGTGATAGTCACGTGCGCCACATTATAGCGAGAGTAAAATGTCCGGTACTTATCGTGCCTAGAGACTTTAACTGTATAACTCCCCAGCAAGTTGTCTTACTCACAGACTATAATTTTAAGCACCGTACAGAGGCTACAAATCGTATAACAGAGTTTGTAAATCGCACCAGAGCTCACCTCAATGTACTTCAATTATCAAAAAAAGGAAATGCCCTTACAACGGCACAACAGGCTAATAAGTCTATACTTAAAGGAGCACTAGATAGCATACAGCATAGTTTTCACTTTGTGATTCAAAAAACTATGGATGAGGCATTACAGTTTTTTATAGATGTACAGCAGGTAGATATGGTAATATTATTTGCAAAAAATATAAACCTATCAGAAAATATACTTTTCTCTCCCTCACTACAAACAGAAAAGGACTATCATAAAAATATTCCCTTTCTCATCGTACACGAATAGATCTGTGAGGTGACATAAATCATAGTTTAAGGCTAGTAAAGCGCATAGATTTGAGTATCAAAAAAGGATACGTTATGCGAGTAATTATAGTACCAACAGATTTTTCAGAAAATGCTTTTAATGCACTTACCTGTGCGATGGAATACTTTAAGTATGAGAGGAGCAAGTTTGTTTTATTACATACGTATGCAGATGAGGTGTATGAAAATAAAGAGGTAATCTCTCGAGACATACTTGATGAGTATAAAGAGATTAAACGCAAAGAAAGCGAGGTAAAACTGAGCACTACCGTTGAAAATGCACGCCAAGTATCTCCAAACCCAAAGCACACCTTTGAGACTCTCGCACTTTTTGGGACGCTGCTAGATGAGGTTAATATACTGGTTAATAAAGAAAATGCAGACCTCGTTGTTATGGGTACACAGGGTAAAACTGCAGACAGAAACATCACCTACGGCAGTAATACATTACAAGTAATACGATATGTAAAGTGTCCGGTTTTAGGAATTCCACTTGATTATAAGCACCAGAGACCAGATCGTATATTATTCCCTTCGGCACTTATGATTCCTTATAAAAATAGAGAGCTCAAACTTGTGAGTTGCCTAGCACGTAGTTTCAGGTCAACGGTAGATTTACTTTATATTTCAAACTATGATAGACTCTCCTTACGACAAGAAGATGTAAAAACGTTGTGGGAATACCGCTTTCGCGAAAGCGTAATAAACTACACTAGAAAAGACGAGGGCAATGTAGCTTCTATTATAAACGAATACATTAAAGACCAAGGTGTAAACCTACTGGTTATGGTAAACTCAAAGCATACGTATATGGAAACCTTACTTCATACATCTGCTATAGATACAGTGGGGCTTAATACCAAAATACCCTTCCTTATTTTACAAAATTTACCTAGATAAAACGTTATGAAACATATCTTACTACCTACCGACTTTTCTGACACGTCATATGAAGCAATAACGTATGCGGTTCAATTATTTATTAATGAAGAGTGTACATTTTATGTGCTTAACACATATACACCTGTAGCTTTATATACCACTACAATTTATGAGCACCAGTCATCACTTAATGTAGATATAGGTGAGATGTATAAAAATAGCTCTGAGAGTAATCTAACTCAGATTATAGAAAAAGTAACAGATGCATATCCTAATAAATTGCACACTTTTGAGGCTATCTCTAGTTATAATATCCTCAGTCAAGAAATAGCACATCTGGTAGAGAGTCATCATATTGACTGTATAATTATGGGTACAAAAGGCGCTTCTGGTCTTAAAGAAGTATTTATAGGCTCACAAACTATGCAGGTTATAAAAAGTGCTACTGTACCCGTTATAGGTGTGCCTTCGGGGTATAACTATACCCAACTTAAAGACATACTCTTTGCTACAGATTACAGGTCTGGAGTTACACAACCAGGTCTCAAATTACTAGAAGAAATCTGTCGTACACATATATCTCGTTTAATATTTCTTAATGCATATTATGGAGTTGAGTTAGATACTGAACAATTAAGTAATAAAACGGCGTTAGATACCTATTTTGAAAGAGATGCTCATATCAATGAGATGGCAAATGGTATGGATGTGCTGGAGGCTATAGATGATTTTCAATCTAGGCATAAAGTAGATTTACTAGCGCTGGTACATAACAAATATAACTTTTTTGAAAACTTATTATTTACTCCTTTAGTAAGTAAGATTGTGCACCATACTACAACACCATTTATGATACTTCCACCTCAGAAATAACAGTTATGATACGAGTTTTAATTCCTACAGATTTTAGTGTAAATAGTCTCAATGCATTGACCTATGCACATATGCTTTTTCAAGAAGAGCCCGTAACTTTTACATTATTGCACGCTTATGAACCTACTGCGCTACAAATATTAGGACACCAGACCCCTGTAAGGCTAGCATCTTTATATCATAGTCTTAAAGTAAAAGCTATAGATGAGCTTGAGTCGCTTAAAGAAGAGATATTAATTAAAAATGAAATAGCACATCACAGCTATGAGGTAGTGGCATATGGTGGTCATCTCAATGATGCAATTAAGAGTATGAGTGATCAAAAAAATGATTACATCGTTATGGGCAGTAAAGGCGCAACAGGGCTTAAGGAGATATTTATAGGGACAATAACTCACAGTGTGATAAGTCATCGCCATAACATACCATTGCTTATTGTGCCAGAGAAGGCAACATTTGTCATTCCTAAAAGTATAGGCTTTGCGACAGATTTTGAAAAACCGTATCACAAAGAAGAGTTTGAGCCTTTATTATTACTCACTCGATTATGGCAGGCTACTATAAGAATGGTTGAGGTTTATGAAGAACATAATCTTAATCAAAAGCAGAAAGAACATATACAAGATCTTGAGTCCTTATTACAGGAAATGAAATATCGTTTTCACGTAATTCCAAAGTTTTCAACGCTCGAAAACTGCATTCATATTTTTGATGAAGAATTGGAAATAGACTTACTTGTAATGATAGAATACCCAAAATCATTTTTTGAAGAGGTAATGAGAGAGCCTGTTATTAAAAAAATGTCCTTTCATACCTCTCTACCTTTTTTAGTGCTTCCTGCTCATAGCTGACTAATGTCATAGAATGGGTAGATATATGCACGTAGTTTTAACTCATAAAACAAAAAAGGATGGCACATATACTAGTACCCACAGACTTTTCAGATAATGCGTATAATGCACTATACTATGCAACTCGATTATATCCTAATGAGAAGTGCGAGATTACTTTAATACACACTTTTGAAGACCAATTTTCTTCATCTACAAGTCGGGTTGATATAGGCCGTAATGAAAAGCTCTATGAAGATTTAGAACGCAATGCCCTGCAAAAATTATCTGCCGTAAAAAAGAAGATAGAAGAGGATAGTGAGTCATTAAACATCGATGTAGCTATTGTTACAAGCGCCCAGCCATTACATAAAATGGTAAATCGTATAATAGCAGATAGAAATATTGATTTTGTAGCGATGGGTACAAAAGGAGCTTCTGGATTAAAAGAAGTTTTTGTGGGCACGCAAGCTGTAAAGCTCATTAATAATGTAAAACCTATTCCATTGTTTTTAGTGCCCGCAGGCGCTCAACAAGGCTTGCCTTCAAATATTGCTTATGCCACAGATCTTAAGATAGACTATGCACAATATCCTCTAGAAATTGTAAAAGAGGTAATGCGAGCTCATAAGGCAAAACTACATATCACGCACATTTATAATCAAATAAGTCCAGGTAACACGGTAGAGAATAATTACAGAAAACTTAAAGATAAACTGGCAGATGTAGAGTATAATACACACTGGTTATCTAGTGAGACTGGTATGGAGACTGCCGTTACAATCTTTGTCTCAGAGCATAAAATTGATTTACTAGTTTTAATGTTCCATAAAAGTGGGTTCCTCAAAAAGATTTTTAAAAAATCATTTGTAGAAACAAGCTGCTTTCATACCCATATACCACTCCTTGTATTACCTGAAAGCTACTAGTCTTTATCATAGTTATTCCAGTTTTGTTAAGCTAGATTTATTGTATAATTAAAAACTATTGTGATGAAAAAGAAAATACTTATTCCAACAGATTTTTCAAAAAATGCTTGGAATGCACTTACCTATGCTTCAGATCTTTTTGAGCACGTAGAGTGTGTGTTTTATGTACTTAATGCATATGATGCAAAACCTTACAGTATAGGAGACTTAATGGTGCCAGAGCCAGGATCTCCATCTTATGAGAGTGCAAAAGATCAAGCCGTAAATGGACTCGCAAAAATTATGGATATGCTAGACTTTAGGGAGACTAACCATAAACATACATATGAGTTTATAGCAGAGCTTAATGACCCACTTACTGCTATGAAAAATTTTATTGAGCAGCGTGATATAGAACTTGTGGTAATGGGTACAAAAGGCGCTTCAAACTCCCGCGGATCATTATTTGGCAGTAATACCATAATGGCGATGGAAAAACTAAGAGCTTGCCCAGTAATGGGAGTCCCGCTAGATGCGAGAGTGGCTTATGTAAAAGAAATCGTAATGCCTACCAGTTATAAAACATATTACAAAAGAAGAGAACTTACGCACCTCGTAGAGATTGCTAGATTGCACGATGCAACCATCTCTGTCATACACGTAAATACAACAGAGGTTTTAACAGAAAAACAAGAAAAAAGTAAAACACTACTAGAAGAGTGTCTTGAAGGGGCTACCTATAGTTTTCATCACGTACACGGCACAGACGTTACTGCTGGTGTGCGTGATTTTACAAAGAGTCACGATAGTGATATGCTTGCTATCATAAATAGGAAGCACGCATTCTTTGGCAGTGTCTTTACCACGCCTCTAGTAAAAGAGCTCGGTATGTTTACTAGGGTGCCACTGCTGGTTATGCACGATATACAGGTATAGGTAGTTTTTAACTACGCTTTCGCGAAAGCGTAATACACGCACCCTATTTTTTGATGTTTTAAAAATATATAGGACTGATAATTGTCATAGTCTACCATTATATCTGGTCTTACATTTATAGTGTAATTAATTAAAAATCAGTTTTATGGAAACTTCATTGCCACTCTCAATAGATCTTTATCACAATGATGTAAAGGTTTGGAAATCTAATATTTCTCTTATCACTCACGAGATAACCTTTATAGAAAACTTAACTAATTCATACATTTTTGAGCCTCGTACACCTAACTTATTTGAAAAGTTAGAGCACTTTAAAACTCATATAAGAAAAATTAAAAATAGACTTGATACACTCGTGCAATCACTTACAAAGCACGATGCAGAACTAAGCGGAATGTTAGAATGTGATACCGTTTCTTGTGATGTGTTTTTTGAGACAAAACATCTATCTATAAAAGAAGACTATCGCGATTTTATAGATACTTATAATGAAGTTAAAACTGAGATTTTTAACTATTGCGGCACTATTTTGAAAAGCAATAAATGTCAAGATAATAAGTAATGTAAGTCTTAGTGAGTTTATACAGTTGGACTCATTAAGCACTTACTGGCATTACTAATTCTTTATGTAATGTCTTACACAACTCCCATTAGAGAGGGTAATGGGAGTTGTTTTTTTTATTAAATAACCTAATATGTAAGCAATGAAATACTTCTACACTTTATGCATACTAGCAACAACATTACTACTTGGGAGTTGCAATAGCTCAGAACTTATAGAAAACTGGAAAAACCCAGATATAGAGACTTTTGAAGCTCAAAAAGTGCTCGTACTAGCTATGACTAGCGATGTCAAAAATAGAGAGCTCTTTGAAAAAAAGCTTGTTGACAAGCTGCAAGAAAAAGGAGTAAACGCCTATAATAGTACAGCATTTTTTAACTCAGAGTTTACCTCAAGACCTAGAACAGAAGAGGAGCTCGATAACCTAGAAAGAGAGATGCTCACAGAGGGCTATGATGCCATACTGGTGTCAAAAGTGCTAGGTGCCGAAGATAAGGTGACACTCGTGCAATCCTATCGTAACTGGGATAAAAGATTCAACGGTTTTGAAGACGATTACTACACAAGTCAAAACATCTATGTAGAAGACGAGAGAGTAGAGAAGTTTACCGTCTATCACGCAGAGAGCGCACTCTATTGTATTTGCCCCACAAAGGATAGAGAGATTATCTGGAAGGGCTCTATAGATGTGACAGAACCAGATAGTGATCGCAAGGCTATAAAGGACTACATAAACCTTCTGGTGTGGGTTCTTGAGGAGCAAGATGTACTTGTGTCTATGGAGCAGTAAATATTTTTTAGAACGCTTTCGCGAAAGCGTAATCCCTAGCAACTATTATCATAAAGCTGATATATGTCATAGTAAAAGCACTTACATAATCACACATTTGCTATAAGTATAATGGCTGTAAAGCCTGTATAAATTAATAGTATATATGTCAAGTTGTTATCATTGTGGTGATGTTTGTGAGACAGAAATCATACATCAAGAAAAATCTTTTTGCTGTCACGGCTGTAAGACTGTCTTTGATATCTTAAATGATAATGACCTTACCTACTATTATGATATTGAGCGTGCTCCAGGTATATCTCCATTAGATCAAGAAGCAAAGTTTGACTTTTTAGAAAATAAGGATATAGTAACAAAGCTCATAGAGTTTGATGAGCAAGATACTCAGGTTGTCTCTTTATTAATACCTTCTATACACTGCAGTTCTTGCATATGGGTTCTTGAGAATCTCAATAAACTTAATGCGGCAGTAAAGACGGCACAAGTAAATTTTCCAGAAAAGACCGTTCGTATTACATATAACTCATCAGAGATTACACTTAAAGATCTGGCCATACTTTTATCAAGAATAGGGTATGAGCCATATATCTCGCTAGAGGACGCAACAGAGAAGAAGACAACGGTAGATAGAAGCCTTATCTATAAACTTGGTGTTGCTGGCTTTGCCTTTGGTAATATTATGTTCTTATCCTTTCCAGAGTATTTTGAGGTAGGTGAATTCTGGTTAGATAAGTTTAAGTACGTTTTTAGATGGTTGATGTTCCTCTTTGCTCTGCCGGTAGTTTTTTATTCTGGTCGTGATTATTTTATATCTGCATATAAAGGATTACGATCTAAAGTTTTAAATATAGATGTACCTATAGCCATAGGTATTACGGTACTATTTGTAAGGTCAAGTGTTGAGATTATGATGGACTGGGGTACTGGCTTTTTTGACAGTATGGCGGGGCTGGTCTTCTTTTTATTATTAGGGAGATTTTTCCAGCAGAAAACGTATGCCTTTCTATCATTTGAGAGAGATTATAAATCTTACTTTCCTATTGCTGTTACTAGACTTATAAAACAAGTTCAAAATAAAACCGAAAATTCAGTTACTCACGATCGTAACGAGCAAGACCAGTCTAAGGTTATAGAAGAGCAAGCACAAGTCTATGAGCTCAAGACTAAGGATCGCATACTTATAAGAAATGGAGAGCTTTTACCAGTAGATGCTATCCTTATTAAAGGAAATGCTCTTATAGACTATAGTTTTGTGACGGGTGAAGCAGCTCCAGTTACAAAGCAATCTGGTGATCAACTTTTTGCTGGAGGGAGACAGCAAGCAGGTCCTATCGAGGTTGAGGTGCTCAAGCCTGTAGAGCAGAGCTATCTTACTCAGTTATGGTCTAATGAAATCTTTAGTTCAAAAAATCAAAGTCCGTTTGAAAATCTAACAGACCGTATAAGCAGGAGGTTCACCATATCACTGCTTGCTATTGCTGTTATTGCAACCTTAGTTTGGGTTTTTATAGATATAAGTACAGCGCTTAATGTGTTTACAGCAGTGCTCATTGTTGCCTGTCCTTGTGCGATAGCTCTTGCTGCACCCTTTACACTAGGTAATTTACTGCGCATTTTTGGGCGTCATAAGCTATATATGAAAGATAGCTCAGTCATAGAGCGTATGTCACACATAGACACCGTTGTTTTTGATAAAACAGGTACGCTCACAACAAGTGTAAAGAACACAATAACCTATGAAGGTATTGCACTTAGTACGCAAGAAAAATCACTTCTCACCAGCACACTTAGAGCTTCAAACCACCCTTTAAGTAGATCGCTATATGAACTATTAAATACCCACAATATCCAAACGCTGGATGAATATACAGAAGATGTAGGCCAGGGTATCACAGGGACAATAAACAACCACCAGATTAAGATAGGGTCTTACGGTTTTGTAAGTGATAATGCGGCTCATAAAACTGCACAACCACATACCCGTACTGCGGTTCATATAAGTACAGACAGTATGTATAAGGGGTGTTATTTATTTTATAATGACTACAGGTCTGGTGTACAAACCGTTTTTGATCAAATAGGTAAAAAAGCTAAGGTTATTATTCTCTCTGGTGATAATGATGGAGAGCGTGAGCATCTTGCAGAATTATTGCCACAAGATGCTACGTTACTATTTAATCAAAAGCCAGAAGATAAGTTACAATTCATAAAGTCCCTTCAAGATAGTAATCGCAAAGTATTGATGATAGGAGACGGTCTTAATGACGCAGGAGCTCTAGCACAAAGTGATGTAGGTATTTCTATATCAGAAAATGTAAATGTCTTTTCTCCTGCTTGTGATGGTATACTAGACGCACAAAGATTTAAAGATATACCCACTTTTATGAGCTTATCACGTAAGGGAGTAGAGGTCATTAAATATGCCTTTATTTTCTCAATATTTTATAACCTCATAGGTCTAGGTTTTGCTGTGACAGGTAATCTAGCACCAGTGGTGGCAGCTATATTAATGCCGCTTAGTTCTATAAGTATCGTTGTATTTACGACGATATCCACCTCAATTTTAGGTAAAAAACTTAAAACAATATGATTACACATTTACACATCCCTTCGGCAGTAGGTCCGTCTCATAATATAGCAGTATTACCTGTGTATACAGAGAGACAGCTTATAACTATGTTTTACAAATCTGTGCACCACAATGAGCTACAAGAGGGTTTTGATAGCTGGTTAAGCGCTGTGCAAAATCAACTCTCAGTAGTAGAGCAATTACCATCTAGAGATCAAGCTTTTTATCTAGAGGCTCACGGTGCCATTTTACAAGAATTTAAAACCACATTGCAAGCCATTACAAGATTTGAGCATCAGTTTATGATGAGTTGTCCTTGTGCTGTACAAGGGGCTGGAGTGCTGCTTTCATCGCTACAGAAAGTATCAAAAAGACTTCAAAAAGTGATCGTGTAAAAGGTGTGTATATGAGTTGTTTTACGCTTTCGCGAAAGCGCATTTAAAACTATTTAACAGTAACTGACATTTGTCATATTTCACCTTGAAGTTCACACGTAGTTTTACACCATAATCCTATCAGGTATGAGTATTATTTATATGCTTCTTGCAATAAGTGTGGTTGTCGCACTCATCTTTTTTGCAGCTTTTATACTGTCTGTAAAAAAAGGGCAATATGACGACACTTATACGCCATCTGTGCGTATGCTTTTTGAAGATGAGGTAATTACAACTAAGGCTTCTGAGAGTGATAATAAAGATCAAGCAAATTCAACCAATTTAAAACAGTAACCCATTTTTTTTATGGAAATACAAAAATTCTATTACGATAATAAAATCGTACGTAAGTTTATAATCGCGACGATGTTTTGGGGCATTATAGGGATGAGTGTGGGGCTTCTTCTAGCTTTTATGTTTCTTTTTCCTAACCTTACAGACGGCATCTCTTGGTTAAGTTTTGGTCGTTTGCGTCCGCTGCATACTAATGCTGTGATTTTTGCCTTTGTAGGTAACGCTATTTTTGCTGGTGTTTATTACTCTACACAACGACTTCTCAAAGCTCGTATGTGGAAAGACTGGCTTAGTAATCTTAACTTCTGGGGATGGCAGGCTATCATTGTAGGTGCTGCAATCACGCTGCCTTTAGGTTTTACTACCTCAAAGGAGTATGCAGAGCTAGAGTGGCCTTTTGACATTGCTATCGCATTAATTTGGGTTGCTTTTGGGGCAAACTTAATAGGTACTATTCTTAAAAGAAGACAGCGACACCTTTATGTGGCAATCTGGTTTTATTTAGGAACATTTGTAACTGTAGCGGTATTACATATTGTAAACAGTATGGAGCTGCCAGTAAGCGCGCTTAAGAGTTACTCTATGTATGCTGGGGTGCAAGATGCACTAGTACAGTGGTGGTATGGTCACAATGCGGTGGCTTTCTTTTTAACAACACCATTTTTAGGTCTTATGTACTACTTTGTGCCTAAGGCGGCAAATAGACCGGTATACTCATACAGATTATCTATTGTACACTTCTGGTCTCTTATTTTTATTTACATCTGGGCAGGGCCACACCACCTGTTATACTCTGCACTACCAGACTGGGCACAAAACTTAGGAGTAGCCTTCTCTATTATGCTTATTGCTCCATCTTGGGGAGGTATGATTAATGGACTACTCACACTAAGAGGGGCTTGGGATAAAGTACGTACGGATCCTGTTCTTAAATTTATGGTAGTGGCAATTACAGGCTACGGTATGGCAACCTTTGAGGGGCCTATGTTATCGCTTAAAAATGTAAATGCCATCGCTCACTTTAGTGACTGGGTTATTGCACACGTACACGTAGGAGCACTTGCTTGGAATGGTTTCTTAACATTTGGTATGGTATACTGGATGGTGCCTAGGTTATTTAAAACTACACTGTGGTCTACTAAGCTTGCAAACGTACACTTCTGGGTAGGTACATTAGGTATTATACTTTATGCTTTACCTATGTATGTTGCTGGTTTTGTACAAGCATCTATGTGGAAACAATTTAATCCAGATGGTACACTTACTTACGGTAACTTTCTTGAGACAGTGAGTGAGATCATCCCGATGTACTGGATGCGTGCTATAGGAGGAAGTATGTTTATAGTAGGAGCGCTTATAGGAGTGTATAACTTAATAATGACAGCACGCTCGGGTAATGAAGTAACAGATGAGCTCGCAGAGGCTGCGCCACTTCAAAAAGTAACTAGAAAACGTACCTCAAAAGAGGGATACCACACTTGGTTAGAAAGACGCCCGGTAAAGCTTACCATTTTTGCAACTATTGCCATCCTTATAGGTGGTATGGTACAAATTATACCATCACTTATGGTAGATGATTATGTACCTGTAATCTCAAGTGTAAAACCATACACACCACTAGAACTCGAGGGTAGAGATATTTATATACGAGAGAGCTGTGTATCGTGTCACTCACAAATGATACGACCTTTTAGAAGTGAGGTAGAGCGTTATGGTGAGTACTCAAAGGCAGGAGAGTATGTGTATGATCATCCATTTTTATGGGGAAGTAAACGTACGGGACCAGACCTTATGCGTGTAGGGGGTAAGTATAGTGACAACTGGCACTTAAACCACTTTTACGATCCGCAGAGTACATCGTCAGGTTCAATAATGCCATCTTATAAATGGCTTATCAAAAATGAGTTAGATAAAGACCTTACAGAAAAGAAAATGGAAGCAATGGTCACGCTAGGTGTACCCTATACTCAAGAGGAGATAGATAATGCTCAAGAGCTTATGACGGCACAAGGAACGCAAATAGAGAAAAATCTTTATGCAGATCCAGACTTTGCAAATACCTATGAAGCAGATAAAAAATATGCCGAAGAGAATGGGCTAGATTTTATAGAGATGCGCAATCGTGAAGTGGTAGCTCTTATAGCTTACATACAACGATTAGGAACAGATATAAAAGTTAAAAACACAGACGGTACAACAACCATCATAAACGACTAAGCGATGTTAAAATTTGTAAAAGGAAATCTAGAAAATATTGATGGGGTTGAAATATACCCTATCATCTCACTACTTATATTCTTTGTCTTCTTTGCAGCCCTTTTCTGGTGGGTGTTTACAGCAAAGAAGAGCCACATAGCAGAGGTGAGCAACATACCACTTAACGACAATACACTTAATTCAAATAATTAAATCTATGAGAACAGTAGCATCATTTTTAAGAATCTTAGGCTTCTCGATACTGGGTTATTTTATCATAGATATTGCAGGGTCTACTGGAGAGATATCTATTTTTTTACAAGAACCTTGGATCTGGGCAGTACTGGGAGTAATCATTCTTTTTTATACCGCTGGTGAGATAAGCATAGAAGCCCTAAGAAGTATTCTATATAAAAGCCTCAAGCCAGACGCACAAAAAGTATATGATAAAGAGGCAGCTCTCGCAAAAGAAAACCAGTTTAAGTGGTTTAAGGAGAAGTATAAAGCCTCTCTAGGAAGTAAAGCAGTAGAGGAGGAGCACGAGATCATACTTGACCATAATTATGATGGGATCAAGGAGCTTGATAATAATTTACCGCCTTGGTGGGTATATATGTTTTATGCAACGATTGTCTTTGCGGTAATATACCTAGTACGATTTGAAGTGTTTAACGACTATGACCAAGAAGAAGAATATCAGGTTGCGGTTGCAGAGGCAAAAGCAGAAATAGAAGAATGGAAAAAAACAGCTAAGGATCTTGTAGATATTAATACAGTAACACTACTTACAGATGCTAGTGATATCAATGCTGGTAAAGCCATTTTCACAAATAACTGTATTGCCTGTCATAAAGCAGATGGTGGAGGAGGTATAGGTCCTAACCTTACAGATCAACACTGGATTCTAGGTGGAGGTATAAAAAATGTATTTAAAACCATTTCAGAAGGTGGTCGTGATGGTAAGGGTATGATCTCTTGGAAATCTGAACTTAAACCTGCAGAAATGGCTCAAGTAGCCAGCTTTGTACTCTCATTACAGGGTACTACTCCGGCAGAGCCTAAGCAAGCAGAAGGTGAGATCTGGATAGACCCAGACGCAGCACCTGTAACTGTACCTGTAAAAGAAGTAGACTCTCTAGTGGTAGAAGAGATTACCGTAGCAGCAAGTAATTAGTAAAAAAAAGCACCTTATAATACTCAGTATGGCAGAGCAAGGACAAGATAACTTTAGAGACACTATAGGCACTCTTAATGAGGAGGGTAAACGTGCTTGGGTTTTTCCTAAAAAGCCAGACGGTAAGTGGTACGAGTACCGCAAGTATGTAAGCTATGTATTGCTCTTATTTTTATTTAGTGCGCCTTTTATTAAAATAGGTGGTAACCAGTTTTTGATGTTTAACGTATTAGAGCGTCGCTTTAATATTTTTGGCTACCCATTTTGGCCACAAGATTTTCACCTGTTTGTAATAATGATGATTATTGGGGTGGTTTTTGTGATTTTGTTTACCGTTGCCTTTGGTAGATTATTTTGTGGCTGGGTATGCCCACAGACCATATTTATGGAAATGGTTTTTCGTCGTATTGAGTACTGGATAGATGGTGATAGAGGGAAACAAATACGACTTAAAAAAATGCCGTGGACAAAGGAGAAAATAAAAAAAAGAGCCCTTAAGTGGTCTATATTTTTTATCATCTCTTTTCTTATAGCAAATGTGTTTCTTGCCTATCTCATAGGCAGTGACCAGCTTATAAGATATATCACAGATGGACCGTCTAAGCACATAAGCACACTAGTATCATTACTTATTTTTACAGGTGTATTCTATTTCATATTTGCGTGGTTTAGAGAGCAAGTATGCATTATCGCTTGTCCTTATGGTCGTCTACAAGGTGTGCTGCTAGATAATAAATCTATTGTAGTGGCTTATGATCACAAACGAGGAGAAAAGGAAGAAGGTCGCGCAAAATTTAAAAAAAATGAAGAACGCGCCACTACAGGTAAAGGTGATTGTATAGACTGTTTTGCCTGTGTGCACGTATGTCCTACAGGTATAGATATACGTAATGGCACCCAGCTAGAGTGTGTAAACTGTACTGCTTGTATAGACGCCTGTGACCATATGATGGAGGCTGTAAATCTTCCCACAGGGCTTATACGCTATGCAAGTGAAGATAATATTGAGAAAAAAGAAAAGTTCAAATTTACACCTAGACTCAAGGGCTATACAGCTGTACTAGGTATTCTCATAGCGGTACTTATAGGGATGCTCTTTTTACGTAACGATGTAGAGGCACGTATCTTAAGATTACCAGGCCAACTTTATGAGCACAAGGCAGATAATATGATAAGCAATGTGTACACCTTTAAACTAGTTAATAAAACCATAGAAGATATAAATGATGTACACTTTAAACTTGCTTCTCATAAAGGGACTATAGAGGTTGTCTCAGGCAATTTTTTTGATATAAGCGGTCAAGGTCTTGCAGAAGGCACACTGTTTATTGAGATAAATGCAAGCGCTATTAAGAGTGATAAAGAACAACTAGAGGTTGAGGTGTATAGCGGTGATGAGCTAATAGAGACAACGGTTACCTCATTTTTAGGACCAAGAACATATAGATAGTATAACGCTTTCGCGAAAGCAAAAAAAGAACAATTATGAAGTGGAACTGGGGAAAAGGTATTGTAGTGGGAATGATCTCATTTATGGCTTTCATACTGTATATGGTCATCACAATGAGCACAGATAAGAAGTATAGTCACGATCTGGTAACCGAAGAGTATTATGCAAAAGAAATGAAGTATCAAACCGAAATAGATGCCGAAACTAATGCAAATCTTCTTGAAGGTAAAATTAATGGAATACTTACTCCAGAGGGGTGGTTACTTACATTTCCAGCATCTATAGATGCTAGTTCTATAAAGGGTACTGTCTCCTTATATAGACCGTCTAATGAGCTGTTAGATTTTGAAATACCGCTTGCTATCACAGATGGTAAACAGCTTATACCAGATCATAAACTCATTGCTGGAAGATGGAATATCACAATCACCTGGAGTGATGGTGATCAAGATTATATGTATAAAAAATCAATAAGTTATTAAATGCTTTGGTCTGCACTCATATTCGGTTTATTAGGGAGTTTTCACTGTGTAGGGATGTGTGGGCCTATTGCGTTTATGTTACCTGTAGATCGTAAAAACCCCGTAAAGCGCTTTTTTCAATTATCAAGCTATCACGCAGGAAGAATTCTTACCTACAGCGTGATAGGTCTCATTTTTGGGGTAGTGGGGAAGAGTCTTAATCTCTTTGGTTTTCAGCAAAATTTGTCTATTGCTATAGGTGTTTTAATGATCGCTGTAATACTTATTCCTTCACGATTTTTAAGTAAATATAGCATCTCAAAACCCATATATAAAATAGTGGGAAAAGTAAAAAGTAATATGGGAGCTGCGCTTAAAAAGAAAGATCCAGCAACGTTTTTTACCATCGGGTATCTTAATGGGTTGTTGCCTTGCGGACTTGTGTATATGGCAGTTTTTGGAGCGCTGGCTTCTGGAGATGCTTTACAGGGTGGTCTTTATATGGCCATTTTTGGACTAGGGACCATACCACTTATGACAACGGCTATTTACTTAGGTAACTTTTTAAAAGGAACGATTAAACAGCGCATAGTAAAAGCGATTCCTGTATTTGTAGTTATAATAGGAGTGCTGTTTATACTGCGTGGTATGGGCTTAGGGATTCCTTATATATCTCCCTCAGAAAATGTGCGTATAGAAAAAATAGCCGCGCAGCACGCGTGTCACTAAGAGATATTACTAAACATAGATTTTTTTACAACCTCTAAACTTTAAACTTATGAAAAATTCATTATTACTACTCGTAGACTGGGGAATGGGAGCAATGTTAATAGGCGTTTTTGCCGTGGTGTGTATTGCGATGGTACTTATCGTATATAGTATGTCTCGCAACGGTAAATCTGCTACAAACCAAGAAGAAGATGATACAAATAATGGCTAGTATATTGAGCGCTTTATGTACCCGAGTAGTCTATAAAGTGATAGATATACGCATTGCTTTAATGTTTATTAAAGTGCAAAGAGGGGCTTAGGTTTAGACCGCTTTCGCGAAAGCGTTATTTAAAAAAACAAAAAAGGAGGAATCATCTTAATAGGTGATTCCTCCTTTTTTTATTATTATGACTTTTAGATTATACAGTCATAGAGAATAATTGTGTCTCTGGCTTTTTGCGCTGTAGGCGTAGGTCAAATGGTAGGCAAATATTACGCACAAAAGGTCTTCCTTTTTCTGTAATTTCGATACCAGTTGCATCTATTACTACTAAACCATCATTTTCTAACTCCTTAAGTTTTATAAGTACATCAGGTATTTCTGGGAAGTGTAGTTTTTGATCTGCCCACGAGGTTTTAAACTCACACATTAAGTTAAGAATATGCTGTCTTATAATAAGGTCTTCATCTGTAAGTAAATGCCCTCTAAAGATAGGGAGAATACCGTCTTCTACTAGCTGCTGGTACTCCTCAATGTTTTTTACATTTTGAGCAAAGCTGTACCAGCTATCGCTTATAGCAGATACACCTAGACCTATCATTACTTGTGTCTTACTAGAGGTATACCCCATAAAATTGCGATGTATTTTTCCTGCTTGTTGTGAGGTGTGAAGGCTGTCATTTACTAGCGCAAAATGATCCATACCTATCTCTACATAACCTGCCTCGACTAGCATTTTTTTACCTATCTCATATTGCATTCTCTTTTGCTCTGCAGAGGGTAAATCTTGATCAGAAAAGCCACGCTGGCCGTTCCCCTTCATCCACGGTACGTGGGCATAGCTATAAAAAGCGATGCGGTCTGGTCGTAAATTTATGGTTTTTAAGATTGTACTTATCACATCATCTTGCGTTTGGAAAGGTAGACCATAAATAATATCGTGACCTACAGAGCTGTATCCTACTTCTCTTGCGGTTGTGGTTGCCGTTTTTACATTGTGATATGGCTGTACTCTGTTTATAGCTTTTTGAACAGTTTCATTATAATCTTGTACACCGTAGCAAACTCTGGTAAAGCCTTGTTTATGTAATGTTTTAAGATGTTTTTTTGTGGTATTGTTAGGATGTCCTTCAAAACTTAGCTCAAACTCTGTTGCTTTGTTGGTGAGGCTAAAGACTCCATCTAGTAGTCTATCTAAGTGCTCTGGAGAGAAAAAAGTAGGAGTACCACCACCTAGATGTAATTGCTTAACTAGGGGAGTGCTACCTAAAAGCTTTACATAAAGTGTGAGCTCTTTGAGTACAGATTGTATGTAAGGAATCTCCACACTGTGATTTTTTGTAATACGTTTATTACAGCCACAAAAGGTGCACATACTCTCGCAATAGGGTAAATGTATATAAAGACTTATACCTTCTGTAGTGTTACTTTCATTAAAACTTTTTACTAAGGTTTCTTTCCATCCTTTAAGGGTAAATAGCTCTTTATCCCAGTAAGGAACCGTAGGGTAACTCGTATATCTGGGTCCAGCAACGTTGTATTTTGATATAAGTGTGCACATAAAAAATATTTTTTTTCAAAAATAATATGTGAGCAAGATCTAGTTTATGACAATTGTCATATGGAGAAAATAGTAAATGGCTTTAGACAAAAAGAAGAAGAAATTACTTAGAAAAAAGTGGGCCTGTTTAAAGTCTAATTAATTTGTTATTTCTATCAATCAACTAATTTTACTAAAATTGAGTGTCGCCTAGAGTAACTATGAAGAAAATAAAATATTAGCACAATGTTTATTTGATTAGCTTTACTTTATTACAAATTAACATATAGATATTAATTGAAAGTAATTACAAAATATTGGTTCTTAGAAGGTTTCAACCTTTTTAAAAAACTCGGAATTCTCAATATGATGAAAATCTGTGAAATTCTTGAAATGGATAATATAGAGAAAGGCAAGCGTATAGAACTTAAAGATGAATATAAAGACAGTGTATTTTTCTTAAAAAGAGGTAGTGTCAAAATTGTTGACAGTAATAGTGGTACTGTAAAATATATTGTCAAACGCGGTAATGTTTTTGGAGAACTTGCGCTTTATGATGAAGAGGCTGCTGCAGAGGAGGTTGCTTATGCCTTAGAAAATTGTGTGATTTGTTACATTGAGTCTAAACAAATGGAATCTCTAATTGAAAAACATAAATCACTTAAAAATGGATTATTAAAAGTTTACGGATTACGTATTCAAAAGCTAGAGAGAAGATTGAACGATTTGTTATTTAAAGATAGTGCTACGAGGATTAAAGAATTTGTTTCAGATTATCTGGAGGATTTTGGGGAGGATGATAAAACAGGGAAAATAATAGCAAAGAATCTACTTTCTCATAAAGATATCGCAAACCTTACTAATACATCCAGACAAACGGTCAGTAATGTTATGAGCAATATGCGTAAAGAAGGAGTAATAGACTATAATGTTGAGTTTATTTCAAAAAATAAATAGGAGTAATAACTAATATTTTTTGTATTGGGTGGTTAATTACAAAAATTTAAATCATCTATATAATGGGACCAATAGAAAGTTATAGTAATGGATATAAGATAGGGGTTATACTACATTAAAACTATCTCACCAATTTTTTTATGAAAGGCTGGGTTAGACACTAATTGAAATGCCTATGAAGTAGTTCTTTATTTTATTTTGAAAGGAGTTTTAACATATATCGACAAAGTTAAAACTAACCAACTATCAACATAATGAAAATAACCAATATTTTAGGCTACTTAGGTCTAATAGCTTCTATTATAGTAGGACTAGGCGAATATTTACTACACTATTCATCCTCAATTTTAGAACATTCTAATGATTATGAATTTTTCAAATTTGTACCATTAGAAAACCTTACCATAGGTCATTTTTTAGCCATTATTGGTTTACCTTTTTATTTCGCTGGCTACATACATATTTATAGAATGCTAAAATCTGGAAGTGAAACTTTAGCTAGAATTGTTTTAGCAATAGGTTTTATAGCATTTGCAGTAGGTGGGATTTGGATTGGCTCACGAGCTTCTATAGGCAATATTGTACATTTAAAGGATACTATAGATGCATCAACCTACCAAAATCTATTAGTGCATTATACAGACCATATGGAAGTTTTAGTTAAAGCTTTACGTATAGTTATAGCTTCACTTTCTGTAGTTTTTGCAATCGCCATTTTAAAAGGTGGTACATTTTATAAAAAATGGATGGCCATTTTCAACCCAATTGTTATACTTATTTTGTTAGTCGTTTTGGGGAAATTAGTTCCGTCTATCGGTAAGCATATGTTACCAATATTGATGAATGTAACACATTTTATCCTCTTTGGATTATCCTTATATCAACTAAACAGATACACTAAAAACCATCAAAATGCTTAAAAAAATTCTAAAATTCGTTGGAATACTCATCCTTTTATTAATCTTACTAGTTCTTGGTTTTTTCTGGAGAGATTCAGTTTCAGATAAATATGACATCACAATAGATGAGAGTAAAATTCCTTTATTTGAGGAAGTAGCACTCGATTTCAAGCATCAATATAATGGTGATAAATCGTTGCCTATTGCACCGTCAGCTTTAATAGATATCGATAACGATAATATTGATGAAGTATTTTTTGGTGGCGGAATGAATCAAGAAGATGCCATTTTTGCCTATAGAAATAACGAGTTTGTCAATATATCAGGAGAGGTGAATTTGCCTAAGAAGGGAAAAACAACCACTACAGTTGGTGTTGTCTCTGCAGATTTTGACAATAACGGATTTACAGATATTATTCTAGGTAGAGAAGATGGATTAACCATTTATTATAATACCGATGGAAAATTCACAGCTAAAAAAATTGACACACCAATAAACGAAAAATCTACTCCTGCAGGATTAACTGTTGGCGATATAGATAAAGATGGTGATTTAGATATTTTTATGGCAACCTACCTTAAAAAGGAGTTAATGGAAGGACAAACCATTTTTGAAGATTACACCTATGGTTCTACAAGTGAGTTACTTTTAAATACA
Source organism: uncultured Dokdonia sp. (assembly GCF_947496725.1). Taxonomy (GTDB): domain Bacteria; phylum Bacteroidota; class Bacteroidia; order Flavobacteriales; family Flavobacteriaceae; genus Dokdonia. The sequence continues at coordinate 457,152 of NZ_CANMDS010000001.1, read as the reverse complement.
GGCAACGAAAATTACATAAGCATTACAAAACAGGCAGGTTTAGATTATATCCATAATACATTTCAAGGCGTATTAATAGATATAGATAATGATTCTTGGTTAGATTTAGTGGTTGTACACGATACAGGTGAAGCCAGAACCTATAAAAATAATGGAGATCTTACCTATACAATGAAACCTAACCCATTAACCAAAAAATTCGCCTATCCAATGGGCTTAGCAGTTGGTGATTATAATAATGATGGTTTGGTAGATTTTATGTTTTCTAATACAGGAAGTACTTTGCCTAGAGCATTAGCAAAAGGAGATATAAAAGATGCATCCTTATTTAATGAGAAATGGATTCTCTTTAAAAATGATGGTAACTTTAAATTTACAGATACAGCTGAAGAAACTAAAATAGCAGATTACGAATTTTCTTGGGGTTGCACCTTTGGCGATATGAATAACGATGGTTTACAAGATTTAATGGTTGCCGAAAATTATGTGGATTTAGCACCTAATAAACTCTTTAGATTACCTAGTAGATTATTAATCCAAAAAGAAGATGGAACGTTTGCACCAACCGAAGAGAAAAGCGGTGTTGTCAATCCTTATTTTGCCATTACTTCGTTAGTAAGCGATTTTAATCAAGACGGATATTTGGATATGATTTGGGTAAATATTGATACACCTTCGTTAGCATATATTAATAAAGGCGGAACTAACAACTATCTACAAGTAGATTTAGGAGAATCGGTTAATGTACAAGGGGCAAAAGTAACAGTAACTACACCTACAAGAACACTAACCGAATGGCTAGTAACTGGTGAAGGTTTAGCTAGTGATCAAACATCACTGATTCAATTTGGATTAGGCAAAGAGTCTACTGTTTTCAATATTAAAGTTTGGTTAGCAAACGATAAAGAAATTACGGTTGATAATCCAGAAATTAATAGAATTATTGATTTGAAAGCTGAAGTTGAAAAACAGAATGCAACTATAGGAAAACCTGAAGAAAATATATGAGTTTTTAAATCATACTTCGTGAAGAAGTTATATAAAACTACTACAACGTGTCGCCTAGAGTAACTATTGAAAAACTAAAGCTTTCCCAAATTAATATAAGGCACTAAATTGCCTCATAACTTACTGATAGTAAATTTCTATAATATTTATATGATACGATAGGTTAATTATTTTGCCTTATTATAGTTTAGAACCCAGCAGAAATAAGGCTGTCTAGAAAAGATTATCACAAATTAGGAATAAAATAGCTCAAAAATGAAATTTATAAAAGAACTATTCGGTAATAGAAATGAGAAAGAAATTTCGGAATTATCTAGTGACTATTGTCCTAACTGTTGGGGAGACCAGGAATATGATAATCTTATAAGAGAAAAGTATAAGGACACTCAAATAAGTGTTAACAATCATAGTGCAAATTATGCATTTGTACAAGATTTTATAGTAACACAAATGAATGGGATAAAACTTAAGAGCACTGTAAAGGGACCTGAGTGTCCTACTTGTAAGGTGGTGTATAAAAAGTAATGGCTAAACAGTTCACATATTATCTCATTTTGGTAATTCTAATAATAGGAATTAATGGAGCTGGAGGTCTCGTAATTGAAGAATTTAAAACTGGCGTTGGGTGTCCCAAAATAATGTACATACCAATGTGTTTGGTTATCCTAATCTGTTTTATTCTTCCACTCATAGCGCATCTCATAAAAAAATGGAATGTCGTGTACTTTCTATTTACAGTATTGGCAGGTACTATAGCTTTAGTGGCTTCTATGATGCAATTTGCAGGAACTGCACAATGCCCTAAAACAGCTTCAAGCACGCCAATGTGTTATTACTCTCTATTACTTTTCAGTAGTTTAACTATTTTGAAAATTTATTATCTAAAACCCATCAACAACAAATAATATGAAAACTTCTAATCCAACCAGAATTAGTGTTTTATGCGGGCTACTATTATTTAGTTTTTTTGCAACTGCACAACAATTAGAAACTTCAGTTTTTGTTACTGCAAATACTGGAACTGCAGATAACAATAATGTCTTATCTCAAATTAATGAGGAAGCTAAAACATTAAAAGATTCAAAATTACTCATACTTGGTAATGCTGTTTCTAAAGATGGTTATTCTAGGGAGGCAAAAACTAAAATAATATCCCAATTAGATATCTTAAAATCATTTAATGGCAAAGTGGTTTTTACACCAGGACACCACGAATGGGTTGTTGACGGTCATAGAGATGTAAGAGATATAGAAAAATTTATTCAAAAAAAGAGTAAAGCAAAATTCTACCCAGATGAGGGTTGTCCTATAAAAAAAACGGATATCACAGATGATGTCGTTTTAATTACAGTTGATTCTCAATGGTATCTAGAAGATTGGAATGAGCATATCTATCTAAACGAAGATTGTGATATTAAAAACAGGACAGAGTTTTTTCTAGCTTTTGAGAGTATGCTTAAAAAGTCGCAAGGAAAAATAATAATGGTAGCAATGCATCATCCTGTTTTTTCAAATACTAATGAAGGATTAATAGCTAGAACAGGTGGAACTTCTCTACACGATTTTCAAAACAAGCAAAACAGAAAATTTAGGAATCGTCTAGTCACTCTTGCAAGGCAGACAAAGGATATTTTCTTTGTTTCTGGACACGATAAAAATTTACAATACATTAATAAATATGGAGTTCCTCAAATAATAAGTGGAGCTGCAGGTCAAACGAGAAATGCTTCTGTAAAAAGTAGTAAAGATTTCGCTTCAAGCGAAAATGGTTATGCACGAATTGATTTTTTTAAAGGAGGTAGAATAAGTGTTACATTTCAAGGCACGGCATCACCTTATACAGCCGAAGTTATTGTGCCAGTTCAAGAAGAATTATTTAACAACTTTAAAGATAAAAGTAGCTTTGGTTCAACATTTAGTTCTTCTGTTTACTCTGTAGATGAGACGGAGAAAAGCAAAGTATATAAAGGGCTTTGGGGAGACCATTATAGAGAATACTATAGTAAATCAGTAAATGCTAAAGTAGCTTTTGTAGATACCTTAAAAGGAGGGCTTACACCTACAAGACGAGGTGGTGGACACCAATCGAAATCTTTACGATTAGAAACTAAAGATGGTAGAGAATATGTAATGAGAGCACTAAGAAAAAGTGCGATTAAATTTCTACAGTCCACAGCATTTCAAGATAAGTATGTTGAAGAAGAACTAGAAGGAAGTTTTGCAGATAATTTCTTATTAGACTTTTATACAACAGCCCATCCTTATACACCTACCACAATAGGAACACTGGCAGATGCAGTTGATATATTTCATACAAATCCAGAGCTGTACTACATCCCTAAACAAAAAGGTCTCGGTGAGTTTAATGACGAGTATGGTGATGAATTGTATCTTATTGAAGAACGCGTAGAATCTGGACATAAAGACTTAGAAAGTTTTGGAAAGCCAAAAGATATTTTAAGCACAAGCGACGTACTCTTAGAAATAAATAAAACGGGAAAGTCTATAGTAGATGAACCATCATACATTAGAGCAAGGCTTTTTGATATGCTCATAGGCGACTGGGACAGGCACGAAGATCAATGGCGTTGGGCACTTTTTGAAAATGAAGACGGTTCGGAAATATGTAAACCTATTCCAAGAGACAGAGACCAAGCGTTTTCAGTTTTTGATGGAAGTATATTGGGATTTTTGCGTTGTGCAGTTCCGAGCTTACGTATGATGCAGTCGTTTGATGAGGAATTACCAAGCCCTAAGTGGTTTAGTTTTGAGCCATACCCATTAGATATGACTTTTATTAATCAATCTAATTGGGAAGATTGGGAAAGAGAAGCAATAACCTTACAAACTGGATTAACAGATGAGGTAATAGAAAATGCATTCCAAAATCTACCAGCAGAAGTTGAAGGTCAAACAATTGAAGAAATTAAGAAAAGTCTTAGAGGAAGAAGAGGTAATATTATAGATATCGCTCGCAGATACTATGATTATGTAAACAAACACGAAGTTATTACTGGAACACAGAAAGATGATGTCTTTGATATCACAAGGCTTCCAAACGGGCAAACTAAAATTACCGCTCAAAGAAAAGACCTAGAAATCTTTGAAAGAATATTTAATAAAGATGAAACTAAAGAAATTTGGATTTATGGTTTAGATGGTAATGATACCTTCAACGTAACAGGAGAAGGAAACAATCACATCACTATAAAGGTTTTAGGAGGAAAGAAAAATGACATTTATAATTTTGAGAATACAAAAAAAGTGAAACTCTATGATTATAAAGGGAAGAATAATACCATCGTTAATAACAAGTCAAAAAAATGGCTAGTAGATGATTATGAGATAAATAACTACGATTATAAAAAACGTAAATATAGTATTAATCAATTTTTGCCCATCATAGGCGCAAACCCTGACGATGGATTACGTATAGGTTTTGTAAATAATTTTACAACATATGGGATTCAGCGCAATCCATTTACTACAAAGCATTCGGTGAGTGCTTCATATTATACTGGTAATTCCGGTTATGATGTTTCTTATAAAGGAGAGTTTGCAAATATATTTCATAACTGGAATTTTGGAGTAGAGGGGAAATATACGAGTCCAAATTTTGCACAAAACTTTTTTGGTTTTGGGAATGAAACGCTTTATGATAAAGATGAAGTGGAGATTGATTTTAATAGGGTAAGTATAAAAGAATGGAATGTAGCTATTTCCTTGATTTGGAATGGTAGAGATGGAGGTTCGTTTTACTTCAAACCTTTAATAGAATCTTTTGAAGTAGAAAATGTAGAAGATAGATTCATAAACTTTCTACCTGCGACGGCTTCAGTTTTTGAAAAACAAACCTATGCAGGTGCAGAAGTTAATTACAGTTTTAAAAACAAGGATGATATCGCTTACCCTACATTAGGATTAGATGCGAGTATCACGGCAGGTTATAAAGCTAATATTGATGGAGAAGACATCGACAATAATTTTGGATATGTACGTCCTCACATAGCAATAGACCATAGATTAAACAAAAGTGCCAGTCTTGTACTAGCAACAAAGATAGGTGGAGAAGCTATTCTTGGTGATAATTTTGAGTTTTACCACGGGGCTTCTTTAGGCGGTAATCACAGTCTGCGAGGGTTTAGAAAAGAACGTTTTATTGGTAAGTACTCAGTATATCAAAATACAGACTTGAGATTGCTGTTAGGTAAATTTAAAACCAGTTTTATACCACTTAAGTATGGTGTAACTGGAGGTTTTGACTACGGGAGAGTATGGGTAGAAAACGATAATTCAGATAAATGGCATAATAGCGTTGGTGGCTCCTTTTGGGTAAGTGGCTTAGAAACATTTACTACTAATCTAGGGTATTACTCAAGTACAGATGGTGGAAGGATTGTGTTTTCCTTAGGCTTTGTCTTTTAATATTAAACTTCAAAAATTATATCAAATATGAAACAACCTGTAGCAATAATTCAAGTAGATAGCTTAAAGAATAAAGAACCAGAGCACGCACTCGTTAATGGATTAGATTTAGTGATTGTGAAGTTTGATGAAGAAATTTCTGTTCTGTACGGAAGGTGTCATCATAGAGGAGCTTTAATGTCTGACGGTCACGTAGATGGCGATAATTTAATTTGTGGAGTTCACGGATGGGATTATCGCGTAGACTCGGGTGTTTCAGAATATAATAATAGTGAGGTGCTACATAAATTTTCTACTAAAATAGAAGATGGGAAGCTCCTGGTAGATGCTTTTGAGATAGATGCATATCTCAAAAAGAATCCACAACCTTTTAATAGAGATGAATATCTAGGAGCCTATGCAGATACCCATCCAGAAGACACAGAACCTTATACGGGTTATATAAAAGAACTTGCAAAAAATGGACTAAAGAATGTAGGTCATCACGGGTTTTCTGCATCGATGGGTGTAGATAGAAACACACTTCCTAAATGGGATCATATTCAGTTTTTACCTGCGCAACTAGCCTCAAGACCCTTATTAGATGAAGATGCGGTTGCTACTAAAGTCGTTATAGGAGCAAAGGCAAAGAAGCCGTTAATCCTTGATATACCATTATTTGTAAGTGATATGAGCTTTGGTGCACTATCTCGTGAAGCAAAAGTAGCTTTATCTAAAGGTGCTCAACTAGCAGGAACAGGTATTTGTTCTGGAGAAGGAGGGATGTTGCCAGAAGAGCAAGCTAATAATTCAAAATATTTTTATGAGCTCGCTTCCGCGAAATTTGGATTCTCTTGGGATAAACTAGATAACGTTCAAGCTTTTCACTTTAAAGCTGGGCAAGGTGCCAAAACTGGTACGGGAGGACACCTGCCAGGTAGCAAAGTAAGTAAAGAAATTGCTGAGGTGAGAGGGTTAAAAGAAGGAGAGACAGCAATATCACCAGCGACATTTCCAGATTTTCACGGTGTTGAAGATTTTAAAGCTTTCGCGAAAGCGGTAAGAGAACGCACAGGAGGTATCCCTATAGGATTTAAAATTGCAGCTAGTCATATAGAAAAGGATATCCAGTTTGCTCTAGATGTAGGGGTAGACTATATCATTCTAGACGGTAGAGGAGGAGGTACAGGCTCTGCACCTAAAGTATTAAGAGATCATATTAATGTCCCTACCATACCAGCACTTGCTAGAGCACGTACTTATCTAGATAAAGTAGGAGCAAAAGATGTAACCCTTATAATTACAGGGGGTTTACGCGTAGCAGAAGATTTTGCCAAAGCATTAATGCTAGGAGCAGATGCAATAGCAGTTTCAAACTCTGCATTACAAGCTATTGGGTGTTTAGGAATGCGTGCCTGCGGAAGCAATAATTGTCCAGTAGGGATCGCTACACAAAAGGAATCTTTGCGTAGTCGTTTAATTATTGACTCATCGGCAAAGCAGTTACAGAACTACTTTGAAGCTACAAACAATTTAATTAAGGTCGTAGCGAGAGCTTGTGGGTATGACAATATTGAAAAGTTTAATCAAGATGACCTTTCTACATATGATAGAGATATACATTTCTTGACTGGAATTAATTATGCTGGAATTTAATAAGATACATTATGGACACTATAGAAAAACAATTACACATCGCTTCTCAATATCTAGCCGCAGCAGGAATAAGTTTTTTGCCTAAAAAAGAAGACGATAGTCATACAAACCTAGGATTTAACCCAGAGGAAGCTATCCTTGAGACGCACTCGCTGTCTGATGCTAGTGATAAGCTCATTTTGAATTATAAAAACTTTAGTTTAGAATGGAGATCTGATGCAGTTTCAAAAGTAATAGACTTAGATGGAGCTACTCATAAAGGACTTGTAGAATGGATTTCTAGTAACTCTCGTGAATTTATCAACAAAGAATATTCGTATAAATTCCATTATGAATTGCCTTACTCTATTGATGATGATTTTACTTTTAAGTTGTCTGATGTTGAGGATTTGAGTGAGATGATGCATCTACGTATTCTAGCTCAATTTATTCTAGAAAGAATAGATATTCACTATAATCTTAATACATCTATAAGAATCTGGCCACACCATTTTGACACTGGCATTTATAGCCTAATTCCAGATTCACATATAACAGTGGGCTTAGGACTAGCTATTCCAGATAGCCTTTGCGAAAATCACTATTTATACATCACAGGTTACAAAGGAGGTCAAGCTATAGATCCATCTGGATTAGAATCATTAACCATAGGTGATTGGAAATCTAACGGTTTTAAAGGAGCCATACTCGATGCTAGGGGAATTGTGGAGGCAGATGGTGTAAAGTTTTTTAAAGAAGTGATTAGTAAATTACAAGCCGTATAAAATGTATGGCCGTCTACAACGCTTTGTATATTTAAGTAATCCAAACGTTATTTAACTCTATGGAAAATTGGTACCTACCTATAACGATAGTTCCAGGTTTGGGATTACTTATTCTTTCTACATCTACCTTAATGGTAGCTTTGAGTAATGAGATTAACCAAATGATTGAGCAGTCCAAGCAAAAGAAGATGATTACAAAAAAGCTTGTGCAGTTAAAATTGTTAAATACAGCTATGGTTTTTCTTTATACAGCAGTAGGGTTTCTATTGATCTCAAGTGTGATAAATGGGCTATTTGATTTAGAAAAAACTTCATTATATACTAGTGTTCTTGCTATTGTTTTAGCATTAATAGGGATTCTGTCTTTAATAACTTATTCCTATAGAGCAGTAAAAATACGCCAACAACAATTTAAAAATAAGTTGAATTAAATACACAAGTTATGGACTCAAAGGGTAAAAAGTGGTACAAGGTATTAGACAATAGAAAAATGCTCCCTGAGGGACGAGTCCAGACTGTAACTGCTGGTCATCAAGGTATCTGTTTAACGCATTACAAAGGAAAATTTTCAGCATTAGATAACAAATGTCCACATCAAGGTGGACCTCTTGGAGAAGGTTCTATAGAAAATGGAATGTTACGCTGTCCTTGGCACGGTTGGGATTATGACCCGTGTACGGGAAACTCACCTGGAGGCTTTGATGACGGGATCAAGAATTTTGAAGTGAAAGAAGAGGGTGAGGCTATTTATGTTGCAATCCCAGAAGAGGAAACGCATAGAGAAACTATATCTGATGTGATGATTGAGACTATGGTAAACTGGGGTGTTGATACTGTTTTTGGAATGGTAGGACATAGTAATCTTGCGGTTGCAGATGCTATGAGAAGGCAGGAGAAAAAGGGGAAACTACAGTTTTTTGGTATTAGACACGAGGGTGCTGCTGCATTTGCTGCCTCTGGTTATGCAAAATTAACAGGAAAACCTGCAGCCTGTTTTGGCATCGCTGGTCCAGGTGCTACAAATATGTATACAGGAATGTGGGACGCAAAAGTTGATAGAGCTCCATTGCTAGCGCTTTCAGGGCAAATTAATACTCAGGTAGTTGGGACTGGTGCTTTTCAAGAAGTAGATCTTGTAAAAGCTTTTGAAAGTGTGACTCAATTTAATCACGCAGTGCATTTAAATTCTAATCATAGTGAGTTAATGTCACTTGCATTAAAGACGGCGCTTGTAAAGAAAAATGTAGTGCATTTAACCTTTCCAGATGAGGTAGCATTTACAGAGAAGCCAGAAAATGCAAAGGCACAAACTCCAGAAGATAGAATTACTCCTTTTAATATAAGCCCTCCAAAAGAGATGGTTGATAAGGCAGTAGAGCTTCTTAAGAAAGCAGAAAGACCTGTAATTATTGTTGGGCACGGTGCACGTTTTGAGATGGAGGCTATTACCGCTTTCGCGAAAGCTTTAAATTGTCCAATCATCACCACTTTTAAAGCAAAAGGATTAATAGCAGATAAGCATCCCTTAGGTTGTGGAGTTTTAGGCAGAAGTGGTACTCCTATAGCATCGTGGTTTATGAATGAAAGTGACTTGTTATTTGTACTAGGAGCTTCATTTTCTAATCATACAGGTATCACTCCAAAGAAGCCAATAATTCAAGTTGATTATGACCCTATGGCGCTTAGTAAACATCATAAAGTAGATGTTGCCTTATGGGGAGAAATTTCAGAAACAATGAAAATTATTGAGGCTCAAACTAATAAAATGACTGTGGCGGTAGATCAACGTGGAGAAATAGAGGAACGCTGGAGACTATGGCGTGAAGAAAAAGAAAGCCGCCTTAAAGATTGTGGTGATGGGCTTAGCTCTATTTCTGTTTTTGATGCAATGAATAAAGTTACACCAGAAAATGCAGTGATAGCTGTAGATGTAGGTAATAATACGTATTCATTTGGTAGATATTTTGAGCCTACAAACCAGTCTATATTGATGTCTGGATATCTAGGTTCTATAGGCTTTGCTTTACCGGCGGCAATGGGTGCCTGGGCAGCAGAAGGTGATAAGAGACCTATATGGTCTGTGTCTGGTGATGCTGGTTTAGGTCAATACCTAGCCGAAATAAATACTTTAGTAAAGTATAATATGAATATTAAACATATAGTACTCAATAACTCTGAGCTAGGTAAAATATCAAAGGAGCAACGTGCAGCAGAGGTTGATGTATGGCAAACCTCATTAACAAATCCTAGCTTTGCAAAGTATGCTCAAAACTGTGGTGCTCTCGGTATTCGCGTTGAGAAACTCGAGGATTTATTACCAGCTATGAAAAAGCTTAATGAACATAATGGCCCAGCCTTGTTAGAAGTAGTTACAGACGTAAATTTAATTTAATTACTAAATAGAGTTACGCAAATAAGTAGTTGGTATAGTTAAGGAACTAGTACCTCTGACAGACGAAAAAATCTCTCAGAGGTAATAGCAGTTTTGCAATTATATCAAAGTGATGTATGTAGAGGTTGATTGCTAGGAGGATAGTTAATGTATAAATATTAAAAAAAATGAGTAGGCTTAATTCTATAATAGCAAATTATAAATACCTAATTGCTATTTTAAGCGTGTTCAACTTTCTTTTGACACCTTTTCATATTCTTATTTCAGGTATAAGTCCGGCTTATGTTACTGTCATAAATTATACCTTATTAATCATAGGGAGCTCCTTGCTGGCAACTAACAAGCTCGCCAAATCTATCACCTATATCATTGGCTTTTTTACATTGCTCGCTATATGGTTAGAGCTGTCTAATGACAGTTCAGTTGTTATATTAATTTATAGATTAGTATCGTCCTTTTTATTGTTTGTATGTTTTTGCATCATCTTAGTAAGACAATTATTACTTATAAAAGAGATAAACTTACAGTTTATACTAGGGCCCTTACTAGGGTTTCTTTATCTAGGAATATTAGGAGGAGTGCTATTTGAATCTATTAATTTTTTAAACAATAGTTCATTTAGATTAATTGATGGTTACTCGGGTTATAGCTTTTACTATTTTAGTTTTATAAGTATCACTACTGTTGGATATGGTGATATCACACCTCTTACTGCTCCTGCGCAATCTATAACATTTAGTGATGAATATAATAGGCCAATTTTACTTGGCTATTGTGATTGGGGTATTTGTTGGGAAATATATTAATACAAAATCAAAGTAATATGTTCGAATCTTTTAGTATTGTATTTACAATTGCGGCTCTTTTTAGTTACATAAATTACAAGTGGTTAAAATTACCAACAACGATTGGGTTGATGATTTTAAGCTTGTTTCTAATTATTCCATTAACATTAAGTGAAACTATATTCCCAGAATTTTACAAATTCTTTTGTGATATTATCGTTAAGGCAGATTTTAAAACGCTTCTACTCGACGGGATTTTAAGTTTTTTATTATTTGCAGGAGCATTACATGTTAATCTTGCAGCACTTAAAGAACAGAGGAAATCAATTTTATTATTTGCCACCTTAGGTGTCCTCATATCCACTTTCTTAGTAGGAGGCCTTGTCTTTTTTGGTGCGCAATTAATTGATGTAGAGCTACCCTTTTTACACGCACTTTTATTTGGAGCGTTGATATCACCTACTGATCCTATTGCTGTAATGGCGATTCTCAAAAAGGCAAATATTGCAGAGTCTTTAGGTATAAAAATAGAAGGCGAATCTTTATTTAACGATGGGATAGGCGTTGTTGTTTTTTCTGGAATATTATTGATTGCTACAGCAACAGAGCATCATAGCGCTGCCCAGATTGGTGCAGAGATTGGGCTCTTATTTCTAGAAGAAGCTGTAGGAGGCATTCTTTACGGACTTCTTATTGGATTTCTAGGTTTGAAGTGTATCAACTCATTAAAAGAAAACCCACAACTTGCCGTAATAATAACTCTAGCTGTAGTAATGGGAGGAACATCTGGTGCTTTTTTATTAAATGTCTCTGCGCCATTAGCTATGGTAGTAGCAGGATTATTGATAGGGAATAGAATACATATAAATGAAGATAAAAATCCAATACAGAAAGCAATCAACTCTTTTTGGGAAATATTAGACGAGGTTTTTAATGGTATTTTATTTGTCCTTATGGGGCTTGCTATTCACTTATTAGAATTTAATAGTAATTACTTTTTATTAGGAGTAATGGCTATTTTAATTGTTCTTTTTGCACGATTTTGCTCTGTGTTTTTACCGTACTCATTACTTAAACATTATGAGAAAAAGCCTATCAAAACTATTGCAATTCTGACTTGGGGTGGATTGAGAGGTGGTATATCTATAGCTCTAGCACTTAGTTTGGGTGATGAATTATCAAAAGACTTGATACTGCATATTACATATATAGTGGTTTTGTTTTCTATAATTGTACAAGGACTTTCAATAGGTGTTTTTGCAAAGGTGATATATAAAAATGACTAACGATATAAACTCTTAGTTTTCATATTCAGAGTCATTGTTATATTTGACACCAAATGAGCGCAATAAAAAGAGTCGCAGGTGTTTTTGATTAGTAATAAGGGTTCATCTAAGGAGATGAGTAATTTTTTTAAAGGTAATTATGAGCGATAAAAAAGAGAAAAAAGAAGAAGATAAATACTTGATGGCAGAGCTTAACATAGATAAGGAAGCCTTAAAGCAGTTGAAAAAGAAACTCGCAAAGCTAGAACCACGGTCTGAACGTGGTGTTGAAACACTGTTTAGACTGCTGTCTAAAAATCAATACACATTGAATACAATGATAGATACAAAATCAAATATTTTGATTTCTATCAACGCTCTAATTCTTTCCCTAGTCTTGGGTACAGTAATGAGTCAATTAGGTACAGACCCTCATCTTATTTATCCTGTAGTGATGATTTTAATAACTAATCTAGCTTCAATTGCCTACGCAATTTTTGCCACACGCCCTGAGCTCGTCCACGGAGAAAGTGAAGCCAAAAATTTAATGTTTTATGGTAATTTTAACAATATGGAAGAAAATGAATATGTTGAAAAGATTACTACGTTAATGAATGAGGGCGATGAGTTATATAAAACCATTGCCAAAGATACTTTTCATCTTGGTAAGACTATGGATAGAAAGTTTAAACTACTTCGTAAGTCATTTAACATTTTTTTACTAGGTATTATTTTATCTGTAGTCGCATTTATAGGCTGTCACGCCTTGTTTGGAGGTTTTGTATAGACTGAATAAACCTTAAAATTACTAATGGTATGGTCAATCAGTTTGATTGAAAAAAGCGCTTATTTTTACTTACTAATCATCTGATAATAGCAATGGTTAGACGTGTATTGTTTACAATTTGTATCGTCAGAATTTAACATAACTATATTTGGTATTTCTTGATAGGTTTTAATGTACAGAAGTAAGTTTTCGCGAAAGCGGAATAGATAGAATGTTACGAAATTATGAAAAGCAAAAAGCCAACCTTAGTTAGGTTTTTTAACAACCTAGTTTTGAACTTAACTATCTGCGTGATTAGATCAGAAGAGAGATCATCTAGATATTTTGACCTGTACGATTTACGATGCTTAATACGTAAAAAATACTTTCTAAGGATTTTCAATATCAAATAACTGTTTAAATGTAAATGTTATTGCTACAATATAAGCCTTGTTATTGTTAACTATGTGGTTATCGTGTATGGATTATATAAGTTCTGGGAGAGCAGCTATTGATTTCCATTTAATTTTGTTAGACAGGAATTTGGTAATGATTACAAAATTGAAAATAGAGAATGAGTAAATACAATAGACCTTAACATAATTTATATAAAGTGTAGAGCTTTAGGTAATAAGGACTAAGTAAATTTAAATTTCATTTTATCTCAAAAAAAAGGCTTCACATAATTGTGAAGCCTTCATATTTAAGTAGCGAGAGGGGGGCACGATCCCCCGACCTCCGGGTTATGAATCCGACGCTCTAACCAACTGAGCTACCTCGCCATCTTACTTAGAGCATAGATTTACGGGTTAAGTAAAAATCACTTTTAAGAGAATAAACTATAAAAGCATTTGTCTAAGCGGGTGCAAATATAAAATATAATAGCGGTAGTGCAAACCTCTTTCTCAAATAAAATCAATTTAATTGCTTTGTTGTCGAAATTAATATCAATATATTGTCGATACAATTACAAGTTTTTATGAGCGAGAAAAAAAAATACGAGATTGAGTTTGTTGTAAGAGCCTCTCCATCTTTACTATATCAATATATGGCAACCCCTTCTGGAATGAGTGAGTGGTTTGCAGACAATGTAAATTCAAGAGGAGAATTTTATACCTTTATTTGGGACGGAAGTGAAGAAAAAGCAAAACTCTTAGGTAAACGTAACGGAGATTACATAAAATTTCAGTGGCTAGATGACGAGGGAGAGGAGTATTTCTTCCAGTTGCGCATACAAGTAGACGAGATTACAAAAGATGTATCTCTTATGATTACAGACTATGCAGAAGAAGATGAAATAGATGAAGGTAAAATGTTTTGGGAAAATCAAATTTCAGAACTGAAACAAGTAATAGGCTCAGTTTAACTAGCGCCTAATTAATATCTTTGCACCGCCTTACAATAGGCGGTTTTTTTATGATTAATCACAACGGAACAATATCGGCAGCAGCACAAACTAGTCTAGACCCTTTTAATAGAGGTTTTCTTTATGGTGATGGACTCTTTGAAACTATAAAAGCAGTAAATGGTAAACTTCTCTTTTGGGAAGATCATTATTTTAGGCTTATGGCCTCGATGCGCATCTTGCGTATGGATATCCCTATGGAGTTTACACCAGAGTATCTAGAGGAACAGCTCAAAAGCACCATAGACGCCGCCGGATTAATCAATGAGACGGCACGTGTGCGCATTACAGTCTATAGATCTGGAGGCGGCACTTATCTCCCAGAAGAGAGAGGTGTGGGGTTTTACGCTTTCGCGAAAGCGCACTCAGAACCATTTTACCTACTCAATGATGCACCTTATGAAGTAGAGCTTTATAAAGATCACTATATAAACGCAGATCTTATCTCTACACTTAAAACCACTAATAAAATCGTGCACGTGACGGGTAGTATTTATGCGCAAGAAAACGGTTATGATAACTGCCTGCTGGTAAATAGTGATAAAAATATTGCCGAAGCCTTACAGGGTAATCTCTTTCTTGTAAAAGGAACTACTATAAAGACACCTCCACTTACAGATGGGTGTTTACGTGGTATTGTGAGAAAACAGTTAATGGGTATTATTGAGCTTATGGATGAGTATACGCTAGAAGAAGCGTCTATCTCTCCTTTTGAACTGCAAAAGGCAGATGAGCTCTTTATAACAAATACGATTAAGGGAATACAGCCTATTACAAAGTATCGCAAAAAGCAGTACACATCAGACACAGCAACTGCATTGCTCAAAAAGCTTAATGTAAAGGCTCGCCTGGGCTAGTTGTATTGAGGATTTGCCGGAGCATTAGACCATATGGCATAAGAGCCGCCTAACTCCCTTATTTTATCACTCCATAGTGCAACGTGATTACTTTTAAGGAGTTCTTTGCGAAAATTATTTTTTGTGATTACCCAAGTATGCTCGTCTATTTCTTGGTCTAGCTGCTTGCTTCCCCAGCCGCTGTAGCCTAAAAAGAACTTTATATTTTCACAGCTTATTTTTTTGGCCAGAATTAAATCTATAGCTCGTTGAAAGTCTCCTCCCCAGTAAATACCAGAAGAGATTTCTTGGCTTCCTTCTATAAGTTCTGGTGCGGTATGTATAAAGTACAAATTTTCTTGCTCTACAGGTCCTCCATTATAAATAGGCATCTCACAATCTTCTAGTCCCTCTATAAGATCTGCTAGTGTGACTTCGAGTGGTTTGTTAAGTATAAAACCTACAGATCCCTCTTCATTATGATCTGCTAGTAGGATTACAGATCTCGTGAAAGAAACATCGCCTAATACGGATGGCTCGGCAACTAATAATTGTCCTTTGGTCGGTAGTTTAGTCATATTTATCGCCTTTGGTCTAATAAAGCTACCTATTTTTCTTAGTTTGACAAATATTTAGGTATTAAAAAAAAGTTATAAAAAATATTGGTATAAAATACTGATTGTTAGGATTTTGCGGTTTATTTGTTTAGATATAGTGAATTATAGGCCGTATTTTTAATTATGCATACACAGTATATTGATGTCAAAAACGAAGATAACCGAGATATACACAGTGCTAAAGATTGCTTATAGTCGCAAGAGTCATACACAATAGCTATTTTTACTAGAAAAAATTGAGAGATTGACGGCAAGCTATAAAAAACATATTCTAGAGTTTAAAAGACCTAGTGGCACCTCTAGAGGTGTATTACGCACAAAAGAGACTTGGTATATTATTATAAAGGACGGCGCTTCTTACGGGATAGGTGAGTGTGGTATTTTAAGAGGATTAAGTTACGACGACGTTCCAGAGTATGAGTCTATGCTTAAATGGACGTGTGATCACATCTCACAAGGTCCAGATAAATTATGGGAAGCACTAAGAGATTTTCCCAGTATACAAGCTGGTATAGAAATGGCATTTATGTCACTTAAAGCAAAAGACCCTTATCATATATATTCTTCTGAATTTAGAACAGGCAAAGATGCAATTTCCATTAATGGATTGGTATGGATGGGAGACGAGTCCTTTATGCGTGAGCAAGTCTCAGAAAAATTAATGCAAGGCTTTAATTGCATTAAAATGAAAATAGGGGCCATAGACTTTAAAGAAGAGCTTGCCATATTATCTTCTATACGTAAAGATCACGACGCTAGTAAACTCACATTGCGTGTAGATGCAAATGGAGGTTTTACAAAGGAAACGGTTCAAAGCGTATTAAAAGAACTTGCAGCTCTTGATATACACTCTATTGAGCAACCTATCGCTACAAAGCAGTGGGATGATATGGCTGCACTCTGTGCGAGTACTCCAGTACCTATCGCGCTAGATGAAGAGTTAATAGGTGTAACAAACCTGGAAGATAAGCGTATGGTACTAGACAGTATTAAACCACAATATATAATTTTAAAACCTAGCTTTGTAGGAGGTTTTAAAGGAAGTGAGGAGTGGATAGAAGAGGCAAAAAAGCGCAACATAGGCTGGTGGATAACCTCTGCTCTTGAGAGTAATATAGGGCTTAATGCCATCGCACAATGGACCTATAAAATTGGTGCAAAAGGACCTCAAGGTCTAGGTACAGGCAGCCTATTTACAAATAATATATCTTCGCCACTAGAAGTAACAAACGGAACCTTAAAAATGAACCCTGAGCTATCTTGGGATTTTAAAATATAATTTATGTTTATAGAACAAGCCTATAAGGGAGAAAACGAAACTTGGAAATTTGTCATAACCTCCATACTTACAATGGGTATTTTTATCGCAAACCTGTTGTTTTTCCTTTTTGTAGATGTAGATCCACAAGCTGCGATGGATGATATGATGCGACTGTTTAAGTCAAAAAACTTATTGCTCGCATTTAACCTTGCCGTATTTATCCCCATTCTGGCAGTGCTGTTTTTACTAGTGTGGGCACTACATAAACGCAGTATATTGAGCTTAACAACAGCAAGAAAGAAAGTAGACTGGAGTCGTATCTTCTTTAGTTTTATGATGGTGTTTATTTATACAGTGGCAAGTTTTGCAATAGTCTATTATATGACACCAGAAGATTATGTGTTGCAGTTTGATAGTTCAAAATTCTTAGTGCTAGTTCTCATAGGTTTGGTATTCTTTCCATTTCAAATAGGTTTAGAAGAGTACCTTTTTAGAGGGTATGTGATGCAACAAGTAGGGGTGATGGTGCGCAATAGGTGGTTCCCGCTCATACTAACATCAGTACTTTTTGGGGTATTTCACTGGGCAAATCCAGAAGTGGCAGAGTTAGGACCTATCACTATGGTGTTTTATATAGGTACAGGCTTACTATTAGGTATAATGACACTTATGGATGATGGTATGGAGCTAGCTCTAGGTTTTCATTTTGGTAATAATTTACTAGCAGCAACACTACTCACCTATGAGTACTCAGCGTTACAAACAGATGCTATTTTTAAATCTGTAGGGCAGGCAGATACGGGTATCGAGCTCGTATTACCGGTACTTATAGTCTACCCTATATTTCTACTCATTTTAGCAAAAAAATACAAATGGTCTAACTGGAAAGAAAAATTAACAGGTGCAGTGCATCCACCAGCCACTACTATTTCATAATTTAATATAAGGTTTACATCTTACTAACTTATATTTTACAAGTAAGACTTATTTTTAATGCATATGTTATATGCAACAGATAGACATAAATTTTTGCACCCTAAGTTTAAACTTAACGGATCTTCTCATACTAAGGCTACGCTTAAAGCCCAGGCCTATGGTTTTATAAAAGAAGGAGAACCTTATGAGGAGTCTGTAGGTGAGTTTTTACTAGAATGGCTAGACAAGAAGAAGTATGTAACGGTACAAACTTCTGGATCTACTGGAGATCCTAAGCCTATTAAAATAGCAAAGTCTCATATGATAAATAGTGCAAAAGCTACGGCAAAGCACTTTGATGTGTATGAAAAGACCACCGCGCTACTATGTCTACCTGCTCACTACATAGCTGGTAAAATGATGCTTGTGAGAGCAATGGTTTTAGGCTGGCGTATTGATATGGCACAGCCTAAATCAAACCCATTAGATAATATATATAGGAGATATGATTTTTGTGCAATGACACCTTTTCAACTAGATAACTCTTTATCTAGGCTGCATTTGCTTTCAAAACTTATTGTAGGAGGTGGAGCTATCTCTCCCGCATTAAAACAGAGAGTACAGGGGCTTGCTACTAAGATCTATGAGACTTATGGTATGACAGAGACCGTAACTCATATAGCCGCTAGACGTGTTAATTCAAAAAAGAATAAAGACAGCCTTATACCCTTTAAAGTGTTAGATAAAGTAACCATTGAGGCAGATGAGCGCAGTTGTTTAGTTATAAAAGCACCTTATGTAAGTACAGACCCTGTAGTTACTAACGATATTATAAGGATTGTTACCTATAAAAAATTTATTTGGCTAGGTCGTATAGATAATGTTATAAATAGTGGCGGGGTGAAGCTACATCCAGAACAGATAGAGGCAAAACTTGCAAGCTTTATTGATGTGCCATACTTCATCACTGGTATGCCAGATGATCGCCTGGGAGAACAGCTAGTTCTTTTTGTAGAGCAAGAGCAACCTTATGAACTTGATATAAATGAGGAAGACATGAAGGTGTTTAAGCCCTATGAGTTTCCTCGAAAAATTATTTATACTCCTCAATTTCAACGTACTAATACGGGTAAAATTCAGCGAGGTCAGACCTTAACAAAGTATCTGGATACGATATAGGTTTTTAGTACGCTTTCGCGAAAGCGTAATCACATTCATACCACTTTACTCAACACCAAGGCTCGTTTACTCATTACTAATAGGGTGTAAATCACATTTGAGATAAGTTTATACTGAATTTAAAACCAAGCAAGTATGAAATATCTAGCACAGGCAGTAGTCCTTTTTGTAATGATGCAAATGACTGCGCAGACTCAAGATCAAACCCAAACAACTGTACTCAAAGCCGAACAATTAATCACCTATGCGGCAGATAATTATCCGGCAGATGATCCGGTTCAGCTTTATATACTTGTAGAGACAGGCAGTGCAGGTATACATCAAGATCACAAATTTTATATTGAGCAAGGTGTAAAATTACTCACAAAGAGACTTGAGCCAGAAGATAAAATTGCTATAGGAACTTACGGATCTGTAAGTGCAGTTGTGTTACCGTTTACAGAGGTAAGTGTAGGCAAAGTGATAGAGGAAGGAGTAGAGAAGCTGTTTTCTGGCTCATTTAAAGAGGTTAGTAAGGCAGATGGTATAGCTCTGGCATATGATCTTACAGAAGCAAATTATGATGAAGATGTAGTGAGTAACGTGATAATGATACGTGGTAGTGGCGTACATCAAGAGCCAGCACAAGCAAAGTCTGTTACTAGCGTTTATAAAAAAGTAAGTGAGACAAATCTTGTAGCACAAGAAGTTGAGGTAGCCAAAGCTCCAACAACCCCAAAAGAAGAGAGACAAGCACAAAGAGCACAACGCAAGCAAGCAAAAGCAGCAGAGCACAAAAATCTAGGGGGTGCTATTGCACTCACGGCACTTACTATTTTACCAGAAATTTTAGATGTAATTAAGAATTAGAAATAGTTAGGCATCATTATTGAAAAGAGAAAAGAAAAAATAAATATGCATATTTGCAAAAAATATAGAACAATGAATTTTCGTTTATTCGCACTTATCTTTTTAATCGCTGGCTCGTCTACCATATACGCGCAAAACCTCGGGAGCATACAGAGAGGACAACGTGGATACTCACCACCTGCAAGACAGCAAGACGCTGGAGAACCAGAAAAACCAGACGTAAATTTACTTAGTATAGAACGTGCAGATATGTATCAAGAAATACTAGATATAGATGTCTTTACAAAAGAAGTACTTAAAAGTTACCTCAAAGATTATTATACAGCTACTGTAAATATAGGGTATGATGAGAATCTCAAATTTGATGCAAAAAGAGAGCTTATTAATGCAGAACGCAAAAAATTTGAAAACTCTTTAAAAGAAGTATTTACAGAAGAGCAAGTAGAAAAAATCCTTACCGAAGAGGAGTTTGGTAAAGAAAAAAAGAAATACGATAAAGAGAAAAGACAAGAGAAGCGCAAAAAGAAAAAGCGTAAAAAGAATAAAGATGACGATGGTAAATAGTATTTATTAATCTAAGTTTATAAAAAGGAGCATTTTTTTTAAAATGCTCCTTTTTGTTTTTAGTACATTTAAGTCCATAAAACAGATCACCTTATGAGAAGATTAATAGTACTCGCGCTTTTATTTATAACAACCATTAGCACCAGTCAGGTTTTATCAGAAAGAGATAGAGCAACTGTAATAGATGAGGTGCTGGCAGATAGGTTTAATAACTTACTCCCTAAGCTTATGGATCGTGCAGATATAGATATGTGGGTGGTTATCTCTAGGGAGTATAATGAAGATCCAGTACTTAAAACAATGTTACCATCTACTTGGCTCAACGCCCGTAGGAGAACAATCTTAGTTTTTTACAGAGATAAAGAAGCAAACACGATAGAAAAACTAGCAGTAGCTCGTTATAATGTGGGTAAAAATATTATCTCTGCTTGGGATAAAGAAAAGCAACCAGACCAGTGGCAGCGACTACTAGAGATTATAGAAAAACGTAACCCTTCTAAAATAGGTCTTAACTACTCAGATAATTATGGACTTGCAGATGGTGTTGTAAAAACAGATTATGATGCTTTCATAAGTAGACTAACTGCTGCACAACAAGCAAAAGTAGTCTCTGCAGAGCAGCTTGCCGTAGGCTGGTTAGAAACTCGTACTGCTTTAGAGGTAGGCTACTTTGAGCAGCTAGTAGATATCACCCACGATATTATTAAAGATGCCTTTAGCGCAAAGGTTATAACGCCAGGCGTAACTAGTACAGATGATGTGGTGTGGTATTTAAGACAGCGCGTAACAGATATGGGACTTGAGACCTGGTTTCACCCTACGGTAGATATACAGCGCTCAGAAGAGAAGCTAGAGAGTCACATCGTTTCTTTCTCAAACAGGCCAGAGGGTAAGATTATACAAAAGGGAGATTTAATACACTGTGATTTTGGGATCACTTACTTACGTCTTAATACAGACTGCCAGCAGCACGCTTATGTGCCAAAAGACGGTGAGACAAAAGCGCCAGACTTCTTAATAAAAGCTTTTAAAGACGGTAATAAGATACAAGACATACTTACCTCAAATTTTGAGACGGGTAGATCTGGTAACGAGATTTTACTCGAAGCACTTAAAGAAGGTAAAGAAGCAGGCTTGAGACCATCTATTTATACGCATCCGCTGGGGATGTATGGTCACGCTGCGGGCCCTACTATAGGTATGTGGGATTCTCAAGGAGGTGTGCCAGGTACGGGTGATTATCCGCTTTATGAAAATACGGGCTACGCCATAGAGCTTAATACGACGGTAAAAATACCAGAGTGGAATAAAGACATACGTATTATGCTAGAAGAAGCGGGGTTTTGGGGCGAAGACGGTTTTAGATACGTGTCTGGACGACAAGAAGAACTTATGCTTGTAGACTAGTTGTAAGTGCGCTTTCGCGAAAGCGTAATAAAACCTCATTCATATAATATAACTGCTAATTCTAGCTATTCTTTACCACGTGGGTGAAATTTTGCCATCTCACGGGCGAGGTCATTACGGTCTACGTGCATATAGATTTCTGTGGTGGTGATACTCTCGTGACCTAGCATTTGCTGTATGCTTCTCAAGTCGGCGCCATTCTGTAACAAGTGCGTAGCAAAGCTGTGTCTAAACGTATGCGGACTTATATTTTTCTTTATACCCGCCTTGACCGCAAGATCTTTTATAATGGTAAAAATCATTGCCCTGGTGAGCTGTCTCCCACGTCTATTTAAAAATAAAATATCTACGTGCTCTGGTTTTACATCTATGTGATTGCGCAATTCATTACGATAGATATTAATATACTTCTGGGTATGCTCGCTTATGGGGACAAAACGTTGCTTATCTCCTTTACCTACAACGTTTATAAAACCTTCTTCAAAGTATAGATCAGAAAGTTTAAGAGAGATAAGCTCTGTCACACGTAGCCCGCAAGAATAGAGCGTCTCTAGCATTGCTCTATTGCGTTCTCCTTGAGGTTTACCTAGGTCTATGGCATCTATAAGAGCATCTATTTCTTCTTCAGATAAGGTGTCTGGTAGCTTGCGACCTATTTTTGGCGATTCTATAAGATCTATAGGGTTATCTGTGCGATAATCTTCAAAAACTAGATAATTAAAAAAACCTTTAAGACCAGAGATAACACGTGCTTGTGATCTTGCTTGTACTTCTTTTGCGATAGTATAAATAAACTCTTGAAGGTCTTCGCGAGTAATTTGCAACGGGTTTATGGAGTTTTCTAGTTGCTCAAGGTAGCGCGTGAGCTTTTTTAGATCACGGGCATAATTGTCTATAGTATTGTCAGACAGGCCACGCTCTATGCGTAGATAATTCTTATAATTAGTTATTGCGGTCTCCCATTTCACGCAAGTGAAAATACAACTATTGTTACACAAATTGTAATTTCTAAATTCTGTATTTTTATGCTTTCGCGAAAGCGTATATCACAATCATATTTTATGAAAATTCTTATAATAAACGGCCCTAATCTTAATATGCTAGGGAAGCGCGAACCAGAAATTTACGGTTCTGAAACTTTTGAAGATTATTTTACGCAATTACAGTTTAAGTATAAGGATACTGAGCTTAGTTATTATCAAAGTAATATAGAGGGTGAGCTTATCTCAAAATTGCACGAGGCAAATGAAAGCTTTGATGGGGTAGTGCTTAATGGCGCGGCTTATACACATACTTCTGTGGGCCTAGGAGATGCTGTGGCGTCTATCTCTATACCGGTGATAGAGGTGCATATCTCAAATACTTTTGCGAGAGAGGAGTTTAGACATCACTCATACTTATCTAAGTATGCAAAGGGTATCATTGTAGGTTTTGGGCTTAAAAGCTACAATCTTGCAATAGAGAATTTCTTAATGGAGCAATAACAATCCAGTTAGTATAACATAAAAAAAGCCTCGCAATGCGAGGCTTTTTTTGTTGTTAAAATATAAGTGGCTTATAGGTGAATTACTTCATCATAAGCATCTGCCACGGCTTCCATCACGGCCTCACTCATAGTAGGGTGTGGGTGAATGGTTTTAAGTACTTCGTGACCTGTAGTTTCTAGTTTACGACCTAGTACAGCCTCTGCAATCATATCTGTTACACCAGCTCCTATCATATGGCATCCTAGCCACTCTCCATACTTTGCGTCAAAGATTACTTTTACAAACCCATCTTTTGCGCCAGAAGCACTTGCTTTACCAGAAGCAGAGAATGGGAATTTACCCACTTTAAGTTCGTAACCAGCTTCTTTTGCTTGCTTTTCTGTCATTCCTACAGATGCAATCTCTGGTGATGCATAAGTACATCCTGGGATGTTTGAGTAGTCTATTTTTTCGGCGTGCATACCTGCGATTTTTTCAACACAAGTAATCCCTTCTGCAGAGGCAACGTGTGCGAGTGCAGGTCCAGGAGTTACATCACCTATTGCGTAGTAACCTGGCATATTAGTCTGGTACCAGTCGTTTACAATGATCTTATCTTTATCTGTAACGATGCCTACATCTTCTAGTCCTATATTCTCGATATTAGTTTTAATACCTACAGCACTAAGAACGATATCTGCCTCTAGTGTCTCTTCTCCTTTTTTAGTCTTTACAGTTGCTTTTACTCCAGATTTAGTTTTTTCTACCTTCTCTACAGATGACCCTGTCATTACTTTTACACCCGCTTTTTTGAGAGAGCGTTCAAATTGTTTTGACACATCCTCATCCTCTACTGGTACAACGTGAGGCATATACTCTACAATTGTAACCTCTGTACCCATTGAGTTATAAAAGCTTGCAAACTCAACACCTATTGCTCCAGAACCTACAACAATCATAGATTTAGGTTGCTCCTTAAGTGTCATTGCCTCGCGGTATCCTATTACCGTCTCACCATCTTGTTTAAGGTTAGGTAACTCACGTGAGCGAGCTCCCGTTGCGATGATAATATGGTCTGCGCTATATTCTTTACCGTCTACATCTATCTTTTTACCTGGCTTTATTTTTCCAAAACCATTGATGACGTCTATTTTATTTTTCTTCATTAAGAACTGAACACCTTTGCTCATTCCTTCTGCAACACCACGACTACGTTTTACAACTGCTGTAAAGTCTTTATCTACACCTGTTGCTTTAAGACCATAATCTTCTGCGTGATTTAGGTATTCAAAAACCTGAGCACTTTTAAGAAGTGCTTTTGTAGGGATACATCCCCAGTTCAAACAAACGCCTCCTAGGCTTTCTTTTTCAACAACCGCTGTTTTTAAGCCTAACTGGCTTGCACGTATTGCTGTTACATATCCGCCTGGACCACTTCCTAAAACGATTACATCATATTTGCTCATATCTAGAATTTTTTAAGTCTAATTATTGGAGATCAAAAATACGGATTATCCCGTCATATATAAAACACAAAAACCGAAGCTTTTACCTTCGGTTTTTTATTAATTTAAGTTCATTTACTTAGAGTGCTATTTTTCAAAATCTATGCTCAATGAGTTTACACAATAGCGCTGCCCGCTTGCTGTAGGTCCATCGTCAAAAACGTGACCTAGGTGTGAGCCACAGTTTGAACATAAAATCTCTGTACGTATCATACCGTGTGTGGTATCACGTACATACTCTACCGTACCAGGTATAGATTCATCAAAGCTAGGCCACCCACAACCACTGTCAAATTTACTTGCACTTTCAAATAACTTCTGGTCGCAAGCACCACAGTGATATGCACCTTCTTCATTATGTAAATTATAAGTACCTGTAAAAGCTCGCTCTGTGCCTTTCTCACGTAAAATGCGGTAGCGTTCTGGGCCTAATTCTTCAAGCCACTCGGCTTCTGTTTTTTGTATAGGGTATGCCATATTTTTTATTTTGATGAAGGTACAAATACAAGTGCATCTCCATTTATACAATGTCTTTTTCCGGTAGTTGCTTTTGGTCCATCATTAAAAACGTGACCTAAGTGACCTCCACAAGTTGCACAATGCTCTTCTGTTCTGGTATAACCCAGATTGCGGTCTGTACTGTAAGCTATGTTACCTTCTATACCTCTATCAAAACTAGGCCAGCCTGTACCACTGTCAAATTTATGTGCTGTTTTAAAAAGTGGTGTATCACACGCAGCACAGTGAAAGGTACCTGCCTCCTTTATATAGTTAAGTGGGCTAGAGCCTGGACGTTCTGTACCCGCCTGGCGTAGTACATAATATTGTTCTTGTGTAAGTTGCGCTTTCCATTCGGCGTCTGTTTTAGTTACCTCAAAAGTTTCTTTTTTGGCCTCTTGGGCAGATCCTTTACAGCTGGTAAATAGTGCTGCAAATGCCATTAAAATAAATATCTTTTTCATCGTATGTTCTTTTTAATGTAAAGTTACTGTAATCGTAAGGAGTGAGTCGTTAAGATACTCTAAAAATTACGGTATGAGAACGGGCTGTGGGGGTGTGCGCTTTCGCGAAAGCGTAGAAATAGCAAAAGATTAGCTTTTTTAACCATATTTTATTGCAAAGGATGCCTGTAGATTAAATACTTACGTTAAATTTAACAAGACTATTATCAACTATCTATGAAAATACTTCACGTAAGCGCCGAGTGTTATCCTGTTGCAAAAGTAGGAGGTCTTGCAGATGTTGTGGGAGCACTTCCCAAATATCAAAACCGTATAGGCCACAAGGCGGCCGTCATTATGCCTTATTATAAAACAAAGTGGGTGGAGCGCGCTACCGGTAGGGTGGTTTTTACACATCAACTTGTAGTAGATGGTACAACGTACTTTGCAGAGGTTAT
Source organism: uncultured Dokdonia sp. (assembly GCF_947496725.1). GTDB lineage: Bacteria > Bacteroidota > Bacteroidia > Flavobacteriales > Flavobacteriaceae > Dokdonia. Next base: position 430,709 of record NZ_CANMDS010000001.1, on the reverse strand, counting down.
AGATGTAGATAATGAGTTGGGCTTCCCGCTATTTGTGGTACGTGTGCAAGGTCTTACAGATAGGGCTGGGGTGTATGGTCATCCAGATGATGCGCTGCGTTTTATTGCCTTTCAGCGTGTGGCTTTGCAATGGATACTCACCTTTGAGAACTTACCAGAAGTGGTACACTGCCACGATCATCACACAGGTTTTATACCGTTTATGATGCAGTATTGCCCAGAGTTTGACAAGTTAATGTCTGTCCCTACAGTGCTTTCCATACACAATGCCCAGTATCAAGGTAATTTTGATAAAAGTGGTGTAGCGATGTTACCACGCTTTCGCGAAAGCAGGTATGGGCTCCTAGACTGGTATGGGCAGATTAATCCTCTGGCCGCTGCGATAAAATGCGCTTGGAGAGTAAACACGGTGTCTCCATCATATATGGAAGAATTAAAGGAGCAGGCAAATGGGCTGGAAGGTTTACTAAGAAGCGAGTCACAAAAATGCGTAGGTATCCTCAATGGCATAGATGCCGAAACTTGGGATCCAAAAACAGACGAATATTTAGTTAAAAACTATACCATACGTACAAGAGCTGCCGGCAGAAAGGCAAATAAAGAGGCCCTGTGCAAAGAGTTTGGACTTGATGCCTCAAAACCGCTTTTTGGTTTTATAGGTAGGCTTGTATGGGAAAAGGGAGCAGACCTGCTGCCAGAAATTATTAACCAAGCGCTTAAAGAGTATGATATAAACATCATATTACTGGGAAGTGGGGCGCCAGAGGTAGAGGGACAGCTAGAGCAGTTACAGCATACGCATAAAGGCAGATTTAACGCATACATAGGGTATGAGGAGCGTATGTCCCATCAGGTTTATGCCGGAGCAGATTTTCTTTTAATGCCTAGTAGGGTAGAGCCTTGTGGCCTCAACCAGCTCTATAGCTTGCGTTATGGCTGTTTGCCTATAGTAAGACGTACTGGAGGACTTAAAGATACGGTGGTAGATATAGGTGATGGAGGTCACGGTATCTGTCACGACCAGACATCTGTTTTTGATGTAGTTTACAGCATAGGTAGAGCAGAGGTTTTTTATAAAAGTGAGAAACAGTTTAAGGCAAACCAAAAGCAAATGATGGAGATAGATCATAGCTGGGAAAATGCTGCTGGGACTTATGTAAATCTCTATGATGAGTTAAAACCAAAGGCGGTAGTAACAACAAGTACTAATGCCAAAAAGAAATAAAAAAGGCCTCTTCATAAGGTCATCAAGTAATAGTCTATAATCCAACCTCAAAAAACAGTAGAAAATGAATAAAAAAGTAGTAGCAATCATATTAGGAGGCGGTCAAGGTACAAGGTTATATCCTCTCACGGCAGAGCGATCAAAGCCAGCTGTTCCTATTGCTGGTAAATATCGTCTTGTAGATATCCCTATCTCAAACTGTATAAATTCTAATATAAAGAGAATGTTTGTGCTCACGCAGTTTAACTCTGCATCGCTTAACAAGCATATCAAACATACCTATCAGTTTTCTTACTTTTCTGAGGCCTTTGTAGATATACTTGCAGCAGAACAAACACCACATAATAAAGGTTGGTTTCAAGGTACTGCAGATGCAGTAAGGCAGAGTCTACACCATTTTAAAGGGTACGAGTCTGAGTATATAATGATACTCTCTGGTGACCAGCTGTACCAGATGGATTTTAATGCTATGCTTGAGGCGCATATAGAAGCAGATGCAAAGATTAGTATCGCATCACTACCTGTTAATGCAAAAGATGCTACTTCTTTTGGGATTCTTAAAACTGCCGAAGACAATACCATAGCATCCTTTATAGAAAAACCATCTGCAGATCTACTTCCAGACTGGGAGTCACCTGTCTCAGATGCTATGGCAGCACAGGGTAAACACTACCTAGCCTCTATGGGTATTTATATCTTTAATAAAGATTTACTTATCGAGTTGCTAGAGGGAACAGATACAAATGATTTTGGTAAAGAAATCATTCCTCAGTCTATAGAGAATCATAAGGTGTTAAGTTATGCCTATGAGGGATACTGGACAGATATAGGAAATATAGATTCATTTTTTGAAGCAAACATTGATCTCACATCAGATTTGCCAAAGTTTAATTTATTTAACAAAGGGCAAAACATCCTTACACGACCTCGTGTATTACCTCCCACAAAAATCTCTGGAACCACACTTGAAAAATCTATCGTGGCAGAAGGGAGTATCGTGCACGGCAGCCGTATTGAGAACTCAATTATAGGTATACGATCACGTATAGGAAAAGGCACTGTTTTAGAGAGTTGCTATGTGATGGGAAGTAATAGATTTTTAGACCTAGAAGAAATAAACCAAGCCAGAGCAAAGGGAGTACCTCACGTAGGGATAGGTGATCGCTGCTTTCTTACAAATTGTATTGTAGATAAAAATGCAAAAATAGGTGACGATGTGCGCATCACTGGTGGCAAGCACCTCAAGGATATAGAGACAGATACTTACGTGGTGCGTGACGGTATTGTTGTGATTAGAAACGGAGCTACCATACCTTCTGGAACTATTATTTAATGAGCAACGTACTATCACATAGCTTACTTACAGATTTTGATGTTGATCTATTCAAATCTGGTAAGCATTACAAACTATATGAAAAACTAGGGAGTCATATTTGCGAGAAAGCCGGTGTAAAAGGAACCTACTTTGCAGTATGGGCACCTAGTGCTCAACAAGTATCTGTAGTAGGAAATTTTAATCACTGGCAAGATGGAGAGCATAAGCTTAACGTGCGCTGGGATAGTAGTGGTATTTGGGAAGGCTTTATACCAGATATCGGCCACGGAGAGTTATACAAATATAAAATTCACGCTACGCACAACGGCGTTGTAACAGAAAAGGCAGACCCTTATGCACGTAGAGCAGAGCATCCTCCACAAACAGCATCTGTAGTTTATAAAACAAACCACAACTGGAAGGATAAAAAGTGGATGGACAAGCGCCATAAACACAACGGCCTAGATGCGCCTATTTCCGTTTATGAGCTACACCTGGGCTCCTGGCGTCGCAAGCAAGAAGAGGGTAATCGTAGCCTGAGTTACTCAGAGCTAGCAACAACACTTGTAGACTATGTAAAAAAGTTAAATTTTACACACGTAGAGTTTATGCCTATTATGGAGTATCCATATGACCCTAGCTGGGGATATCAAGTAACTGGATATTTTGCACCTACCTCAAGATTTGGATATCCAGAAGAATTAATGACACTTATTGATGCCTTGCACGCAAATGATATAGGTGTAATTTTAGACTGGGTGCCATCACATTTTCCAGAAGATCCGCACGGGCTGGGTAACTTTGACGGGACAGCCTGTTACGAGCATCCAGATAGAAAGAAAGGATATCATCAAGACTGGAAATCACTCATCTTTAATTATGAACGCAACGAGGTACGTAGTTTTCTCATAAGTAACGCAATGTTCTGGCTAGAGCAATACCACGTAGATGGGCTCAGGGTAGATGCAGTGGCATCTATGCTATATCTAGATTATAGTAGAGAAGATGGAGAGTGGGAACCTAATGATCAGGGAGGTAGAGAAAACCTAGCCGTCATCTCTTTGCTAAAAGAACTCAACGAGGCGCTCTACGGTGCTTTTCCAGATATTCAGATTATAGCAGAGGAGTCTACTAGTTTTCCTATGGTGAGCAAGCCTGTATTTTCTGGAGGCTTAGGCTTTGGTATGAAGTGGATGATGGGGTGGATGCACGATACACTTAACTACTTTAAGAGAGATGCTATTTACAGAAATCATCATCACAATGAGATTTCTTTCTCAATGACCTATGGTTTTACAGAAAACTTTATGCTACCATTATCACACGATGAGGTAGTATACGGTAAGGGTTCTATATTAGGACGTATGCCTGGTGATGAGTGGCAGCGCTTTGCAAATCTTAGATTACTCTACACATATATGTATACCCATCCCGGAGCAAAGTTACTCTTTATGGGTAGCGAGTTTGGACAAGGTACAGAGTGGAATTTTCAAGATCAGCTAGACTGGTACGTGCTAGATTATGAGATACACAGCAATATGCAAAAAGCCTTTGCAGCTATAAATGGGTTGTATACAAGTACACCTACACTGTATGAAAAGCAGTTTGATCCCGCAGGTTTTGAGTGGATTGCTCACGATGATAGTAAGAATGCCGTATTGAGTTACATACGTAAGGGTAATGACCCCAAAACGGTGATTGTGTGCGTGTTTAATATGACACCAGTACCGAGAGAAGATTACCGCATTGGGGTACCATTTTTTGGACGCTTTCGCGAAATTTTCAATAGCGACGCGTTAGAGTTTTCGGGTACAGGGGCTTATAAAAATATAGACCTAACTGTTATAAACGAAGGCTGGAACGGAAAAACACATAGTACATCTATTACAGTACCGCCCTTATCGGGAGTGATTTTTGAATTAAAGGTAGATTAATAAGCCATAATAATAAGTTTAAAAGAGATTGAATGGGATAGAATTTTCGCGAAAGCGTAAATCAACGTCGCTTATTATAGTACGAAAACGTTAGAGTTAATAAGTATTTAATTATTAACGAGGTAACTCAAAGAGTTAGCCTTATTTTGATATTTCCAAATTTTAGAAATATGATTACAAATACAGAGTTGCAGCAAAAAGGCAACCAGTTTCCAAATAAAGTCGTTGATTTTAAGAAGGACGCAGATATATTATATTTTACAACTCAAAATGAGGTGATTCTCCAGCTCACGGTATTGCGTGACAGTGTGATTAGATTTCGCTTTGGAACAGGCGGTGTTTTTGAGCCAGACTTCTCTTATGCGATAGATGAGGATGGTATACGAGGGTACAATCACCTTGAACTTAAGGAAGATGATACCTATTATTTTGTGCATACCGCAAAGCTCAAAATCCGTATAGAAAAAAATAGTTTACAAACTTCCATTTTTGACACTGATGGCAATCTTATTAATGAAGATGAGTTAGGTTTCCACTTTGAGGAGAGCTTTGAATACGGAGGGAATATTGTAAAAATGAGTAAAAAGGCACAACACGCAGAGTCCTACTATGGACTAGGTGATAAACCTATGCACTCAAACCTAAGAGGAAAGAGAGTACATAACTGGGCGACAGATCAGTATGCATTTGCAAAAGATCAAGATCCTATTTACAAGTCTGTTCCTTTCTATATAGGTCTTACTCAAAAGAGAGCTTACGGGATATTTTTTGATAATACATTTAAAACATTTTTTGACTTCTGTCAAGAGCGTATGGGTGTAACAAGTTTCTGGGCACAAGGTGGTGAGATGAATTACTACTTTATTTATGGTCCAGAAATGGCAGATGTAGTAGGTAGTTATACTAACCTAACAGGAGTGCCAGAGCTACCACCATTATGGGCACTAGGTTATCACCAGTGTAAGTGGAGTTATTTTCCAGAAAGTAATGTAAAGGAGGTGGCAAATAAGTTTAGAGAACTTAAAATACCTTGTGACGGTATTTACCTAGATATCGATTATATGGACGGGTGGAGATGTTTTACTTGGAACAAAGACTACTTCCCAGATCCAAAGCGTATGGTAAAGGAGCTTGCAGATGACGGCTTTAAAACAGTTGTTATTATAGACCCAGGTATTAAGATAGATAAAGATTACTGGGTGTATCAAGAAGGGATAGAAAATGATTATTTCTGTAAACGTGCAGATGGTCCTTATATGAAAGGTAAGGTATGGCCAGGTGAATGTAACTTCCCAGATTATACAAACCCTGAAGTACGTGACTGGTGGGCTGGATTATTTAAAGAACTCATACAAGAAGTAGGTGTAAAAGGTGTTTGGAATGATATGAACGAGCCTGCAGTGATGGAGGTTCCAGGAAAAACTTTTCCAGCAGATGTGAGACATAACTATGACGGGCATCCTTGTAGTCATAATAAAGCACATAACATTTATGGTACACAGATGGCGAGAGCCACTTATGAAGGTGTTAAGAAATTTGCTTACCCTAAGAGACCATTTGTAATCACACGATCTGCATACTCTGGCGCACAGCGCTATACAAGTAGCTGGACGGGAGATAATATCGCAAGCTGGGAGCACCTATGGGTAGCAAATATACAGGTACAGCGTATGTGTATCTCTGGTATGAGCTTTACCGGAACAGATATAGGAGGCTTTGCAGAGCAACCTACAGGTGAGCTATATGCAAGATGGATACAGCTAGGTGTTTTTCATCCATTTTGTAGAACACACTCTTCTGGTCATCACGGTGATCAAGAGCCGTGGACTTTTGATGAGGGTGTGACAGACATTGCACGTAAGTTTATAAGCTTACGATATAGGTTACTCCCATATTTATATACAATGTTTTATGAGTATATAAAGAAGGGAACCCCTTTACTAAAGCCTCTTGTATATTTTGATCAAGAAGATGCACAAACGCATTATCGTACAGATGAGTTTATCTTTGGACACCACATACTGGTGTGTCCTATTTTAGAACCTAATGCAAAGGGTAGACGTATGTACGTACCTAGAGGAGAATGGTATAATTACTGGACAAAAACCCCTGTAAAAGGAGGTAAGGAGCAATGGGTAGATGCAGATATAGATGAAATCCCAATGTTTGTAAAAGAAGGAACTATCTTACCTAAGTACCCTATACAGCAATATGTAGGTGAGCTTGAGATAGAGCAAGTAGAACTTGAGGTATATTATGGTCTTGGTAAAAATGCTTCAAAATTATATGAAGATGCTCAAGATGGATACGATTATAAAAAGGATCGTTACAGTTACCGCACTTTTAAAATGGTAGGTAGAGAAAAAGACTGGATTATACAGCAGCATAAGCGTGGTGACTTTATCACTACTTATGACACTTTTAGAATACATTTAATAGGTCTACCTTTTGAAATTACGACTATAGAGTTAGATAATGAAGTAATTTCTATGGAAGATGTGCAGTTTGACCCGAAAGCTTGTGCTTTAATCATTAAGAAAGATTTTACAGAGCTTCATCTAAGCGGTATTTAACATTTGTGTATTTTTATAAAGAATATCAAACCCTAGTACAATGAAACTTAAAAATACATTTGTTCTTATAATGACCGTACTATTAGTATGCGCTTGTAAGACGAGCCCTTTTACAGGGAAAAAGACACTTAACTTCGTAAGTAACGATCAGCTATTTCCGATGGCTTTTCAACAATATGATGCCTTTCTTTCAGAAAATAATGTCATCACCGGTACGGCAGATGCAAATATGGTAAAGAGTGTAGGTGAGAAAATTGCTGTAGCTGCAGAGCGTTACCTTACAGCTCTAGGAGAGCCAGGTTATTTACAAGATTATCGCTGGGAATATAACCTAGTAAGAGACGAAGCTGTAAATGCGTGGTGTATGCCAGGTGGAAAAATTGTAGTGTATACAGGTATATTACCTATCACACAGTCTGAGACAGGTCTTGCAATGGTTATGGGACACGAGCTTGCTCACGCACTTGCAGATCACGGTGCACAACGTATGAGTGCAGCGCAGTTACAGCAATATGGTGCTGTAGCCACTGCAGTAGCAGTAAGTGGACAAGATCAAAGTAAACAACAGCAAATTATGCAACTTTACGGTGTAGGTTCACAAGTAGGGGGTATGCTTCCTTTCTCACGTAGTCACGAGACACAGGCAGACGAGATAGGTATTGTAATCGCTGCTATAGCAGGTTACAACCCAGATGAAGCTGCAGAGTTATGGAAACGTATGAAAGCTGCTAGTGGAGGTCAAGCACCACCACAAATATTAAGTACGCACCCATCATCAGACTCGCGTATTGCAAACCTCACTGCAAAAGCCCCTATGGCAAGAGCAGAGGCAGCAAAGTTTGGCGTGACAAGTTTCAAATAAGAATTTACAATAATATATAGTTTAAAAAGCTGTGCACTCGCACAGCTTTTTTATTTTAGTGCTATGAAAGAACAACTCAAAAAAGGTGATAAGAAGTTATTAAATGCTTGGGCGTTTTATGACTGGGCAAACTCTACATACAGTCTTGTCATCGCATCTGCTATATTCCCTTTGTTTTATGGTGCTCTGTTTAGAGGAGCAGGTATAGAAGAGATTGAGGTTTTTGGGATGATGCTACGTCGTAGTCCGCTTATATTTTACACCACTGCTATTGCTTTTTTAGTCGTGGCTATCATATCTCCCATACTCTCTGGTGTGGCAGATTATCTGGGTAACAAAAAGTTCTTTTTAAAACTCTTCTGCTATCTAGGAGCTTTCTCTACAATAGGTTTGTACTGGTTTAGCCTTGAGCATATATACCTGAGCCTTACTTTATATGCACTAGGGCTTATAGGTTTCTGGGGGAGTCTCGTTTTTTATAATTCATACTTGCCAGATATAGCATATCCAGAACAACACGATAAGATAAGTGCAAAAGGGTATTCCCTAGGCTACATAGGGAGTGTTATATTACTCGGGTGGTGTTTATTTTTAATTTTGGGATTTGAGCTTTTCGGTTTTGAAGATGAAGGTTTTCCTACGCGACTGTCTTTTGTGCTTACTGGTGTCTGGTGGATAGGTTTTAGCCAGTATACCTACGCTTACTTACCTCAGGGGAATCAAGCGCAAGGAAAGCTTACCAAAGATGTGTTCTTTAATGGCTTTAAGGAGCTAAGAGTCATTTGGTCTTCTATGCAAGACCAGCTGCGTCTTAAAAAATATCTTATTGCCTTCTTTGTATACAGTATGGCGGTACAGACAGTGATGCTTGCTGCAGCATATTTTGGAGAGCAAGAACTAGAGTGGGGTAGTGATAGCGAGCGTCAGTTTGGATTAATTGGGAGTATACTTTTAATACAACTTGTAGCAGTGCTGGGTGCTATACTTACGTCAAAACTTTCATCACGCGTGGGTAACATAAAAGCACTGGTCATTATTAATGTTATATGGATTGTAATTTGTGCCTGGGCCTACTTTGTGTATACGCCCTTCCAGTTTTACATTACTGCGGGTTTTGTAGGTTTAGTAATGGGTGGTATACAATCGCTCTCAAGGTCTACGTATGCAAAGTTTTTACCAGAGACAGAAGACACAACATCATACTTTAGCTTTTATGACGTTGCCGAAAAAATAGGGATCATCATCGGGATGTTCTTATATGGTTTCATAGAAGAGATTACCGGCAGTATGCGTTACTCTATCGTATTTCTTATACTGTTTTTTGCAGTGGGAGTAGTGCTTCTGTACAGAGTTCCAAAAGAAAATAAATAGGCAAATGGTTTCCGCTTTCGCGAAAGCCTATAACAAAACACTCTTTGCAAGCAATTAATCCGTTTATTAAACAGCCTAGAATTGCTTGAAGCGTTTTTCTAACATTTATATACTATGAAGAGTTTTATACAAGAATTTAAAGATTTTGCCGTAAAAGGTAATATGGTTGATATGGCAGTGGGTATCATCATAGGTACTGCTTTTAATAATGTGGTAAATACTATAGTAAAAAAGGTGGTAATGCCACCACTTTCTTTACTTACAGATGGCATAAACCTACGTGAGCGCAGGTATATTTTACGAGATGCCGAAAATGAGGCAGATGTAGTTGCAATAGGCTACGGGGAGCTCATAGAGGTGGGGATAGACTTTGTTATCATAGCTTTGACTATATTTATAGTCATAAAAGGGATTAACAGATTTAAAGACAAATCTGAAGACCCAAAAAATACTGAAGAAAAAACACCAAAAAACATTGAACTCTTGGCAAATATTGAGCACTTAATGCAAGAGCAAAACAAGATTCTTAGATCACATAAGGAGTCATAAAATGCCCGTATAACAGTCCAATAAAATGATTATGTTTGCGTTTAAGGTTTACAAAATCCTACATCGATGAAAAAACTACACTACCTATTCTTATTTATAATGCTAGCCTCAGTCACAGTAATCTCTTGTGATGATGAACAACTAGAGGGCGAGTTTTCTGTAACCGGAGATGGTTCTGAGCCTGGAGAGACAGATCCAGATAGTGATACGTGTCAAATAGCATTTGATGTATTGCAAACTGCACAAGCGGCATTTGCAGCCTCTTCTGAATCAAATTACACACAGGCCTGTACAACATATGCACTTGCACTTGAGGCAACTATAGAACTATGCGGTGATAGTTCTGGAGAGCTACAATCCATACTTACTACGCTAGGCGACTGTACAACACCAGACCCGTGCTTACAAGCAGAGCTAGCTACAGAGGCAGCGCTGGAGGCACTTAACAATGCTACCGAAGAAAATGAAGAGCAATTATGTCTCGCATATAGTGCCGCATTAAGTGCACAAATAGAAGCGTGTGGAGATCCAAGTGGTAGTTTACAGGCAACTATAGATAGTCTAAACTGTGGTGGAGATTGTGCCGCTGCCGAAATTGCAACAGCAGAAGCTCAAGAAATATTTAACGCAGTAGATCCTCAAGATAGTGATGCTTATACGGCTGCCTGTGCAGATTACTCATTTGCACTGCAGGAACAGATTACAGCTTGTGGAGATCCAGACGGAAGTCTAGATGCAATTGTTCAAGAGCTAGGAGATTGTAACCCACCAGAAGATGATGGACCGGTGTATGGAACTATAGGAGGAACGTTTACAAACTTTGATAATTCAGTAGTAACTATAGATGGTTCTCTTTTAAGCGTTGTAGCAACAGATACAGATACTGGCGACACCTTCACTTTTGATATTGTATTACAACAAACTGGAGATAATGTGATGCAAAACACACTTATTACCATAGATGGTGTAGTACTTACTGCAGCACCTGGAGGGACATCACCTTTTATTAATACAATTACGGCAAACGATGGTACTACAATCGTAGGAACCTTTTCTGGAGCATTTACAAACCCAGATAACGAAGAAGTACTTACGGTAGATGGAGTGATTAATATTGCCTATTAGTATCCATAAACGACATATTTTTAAAGAGCATCTGTAACCAGATGCTTTTTTTATGTACGGTTATTAAGGATGGCTCATTTATTGTACTTTTAATTTTATGAAGAATAGATATATAAAGAGTTTTGTGGTTGCAATACTTCTGGTTGTAACTACAAGTGTCGCTGCACAACGCGAGCGAGTAAAAGGTAGTCGTAATGTCATAGATGTTTCTGAGAGACTAGATGGCTTTACCGCAATCAAGGTGACAGATGGTCTAGAGGTGACACTTATGGCAGATTCTCAAACTGGTTATGACCTAGAGATGGATGATAACCTAGTTGAACTTATAGATTTTGACATTAAAGATAGTTTACTAGTGGTCTCAACCCGCAAGGATATACGTAGTGCAAAAAGACTTAACATTACTGTGCGATATACAGCACTGAGCGCTGTAAGTTTAGATTCAAAAAGTAGTGCCTTTGTATCTACAGCCATAGAGGGAGATATGTTTACGGGTAGTTTTCTAGATGGAAGTCGTTTCAACGGAGAGCTCAAAACGAGAGAGGCAGATATTATGGCAAACGGCAACTCAAAGTTTGAGATAGATTACACTGGAGACGATATACGTGTGAATTTAAGTGATAACGCTTTCGCGAAAGCGGATATAAACACCGTAAAACTCTCAATAATTGCTTCAGGAAGATCTGACATAGCGTTTACAGGGAATGCTAGTGAAGCTACTTTTACAGTAAATGAAACCGCTCAATGTAAAGGACTCTCCTTTGATGCAGACATAGTGCAGATAGTAGGAAGAGAAAGCGGTAGCGTGACGCTAAGTGTAGATGAGAAGGTAACACTTGACCTTTCAGATAAGAGTATGGTGCAACTGTATGGCGAGCCAAAAATTATAGTAGAACGATTTTCTGGTACCGCGAGACTACTCAAGAAAGAACTATAATATGTATAAGTAAAAAAGCCCTCGCAAGAGGGCTTTTATTGTATTTGGGACAAAATAGTTTTATCCTCTAGAGATATCTCCAGATCCAGAAACCTTTGTGTCTTGCTTAGTAGGGTTACCTACATATTCTATATCTCCAGATCCTGTTACTCGAGCGCGTATGCTTTTATCACAGCTCACTCTTATATCTCCAGACCCTGTAACCTTTGCATCTACATTATCTGCTTTAAAGCGTCCTGCTTCAAGATCTCCAGATCCCGTTACACTTGTCTCGTGATCTCTTGTGCTACCTCGTAATACCAAATCACCAGATCCAGTAACACGACTCTCTGTGCTGCTAGCTTCTACTACAAGATTTATATCACCAGATCCAGATACAGAAACTCTAAAGTTATTTGCCTTTATAACATCTGTACTCATAATCTCGCCAGATCCTGATAATGATACTTGGTTTAAATCTCTAAAAGGTACTCGTATTTTAATATCTTTTCCCCAGCTCGTTTTTAGGTTTTGCTTATTTTTCACCTTGATAGTAAGTCTGTCACCATCTACTTCTGTCTCAATATATTCAAGGAGGTTACTCTCTCCTTCAATAGTAAGTTCTCCTTCATTACCGGCAACGAGTGTCACGTCAAAAAAGCCAGCAACGCTTATCTCATCATAGTCACCTACGTTACGAGTTATAGTTTCCAGTTCGCCATTACCTTTTACGCTTTTTCCCCACCATTGTGCGTGTATTTGAGTACTTGCAAAAAGGACTAAGCTGAGTGTGATTAATTTTTTCATAATAGATTGTTTAGTTGATGATTGAATTTAGTTTTTAAATAATGTAACACCCCCATACTCTGAGTTGATGTTTATGTTGTTGTTAGTAGAAGATGACCCTTTGTACCCTTCGTAATATTTGTCTGAAGATTCTACACGCTCTACATTAAAAGTAAGCTCATCTTTACCGCTTAAGCCTGCATACTCAAGTTTTATATTAAAGGTAAAATCATAAGCAGGACTGTATCCCACTTTTATGCCTGTATAATCGCTCTGTATCACGACGTCTCCAGCATCTCCAGCAAGTTCTTCTACACGTATACTCCCATAATCTGCGTTGATATTTAAATCACCGTGTACAACCCCTATTTTTGCAGAGATGTAATCACCGCGACCTATTACGTCATTACTTTCTGTTGTTTTTACAGATCCATAATCACAGTTATAGTTCAGATTTTCAATTTTTCCAAATTCAGATTTGCTATAATCTGCGTTGAGTTCTATATCACCGCCGCGCTCAAGCATAAAACTTGAGTAGTCTGCATTAATACGACCACTTTTCATATAACCTATAATGCTGTTTTTTGTGTAGTCAAAGTTGAGATAGTTATCCTCTGCAAGTAGTTCTCCTATAGTGATTTTACCATAGTCGCAATTAATCTTTGCATTACCTTCTAAGCGATCAAGATTTACTCCTCCGTAGTCATTGTTTATGTCTATCATATTTGTAGCTGGGAGCTTTATGGTGTAGTTAATTTCCATATTTACATTGCTGTTTTTCCAGCTATTCCACCACGAGCGGCTGCTACTTCTCTCAAAATTAGTTTTAGCACTTACATAAGATGGAGAGCCTTCAAAACGTACATCTATTTCATCTAGCTTTTCTTGCACGCGCTCTTCATCATTTCCATTAGTTTTTACTAGCACTTCTATAACAATGCGGTTTTCATTCCAGCTTACCATATTTACATTACCGTAGGAGTTATCTATAACCAGTTTTGCATCTGCATTTACGTTATATTCTTTTTTGATTCTTTTCTCTTTTGTATACTTCCCTTTAGGGTAGTTGTCACTTGCCATTACCATAAAAGGCATAGCGAGTACAAAGAGTAGGAGGTGAGTTATTTTTGTTTTCATAGTAATAGTATATTATTTAAGTAACTATAGTGTTACTGCTTTTTCAATTTGCTTTAGTTCTGTGATGGCATTCATTTGTTCTACTACATTTTGTAGGAGGTCAATGCGGTTCTGGAAGTTGTCTATCATAGCGTAGATCACACGCTTATCTTCACCACTCTCAGAAAGGTCAATTTTAAGTTTATCATATTGCTGCTCTAGCACCTCCAGCTGGACTATGGCATCTTCTACCATAGCTTGATTTTCTGGAGTCATCTTTTCTTTAATGTCAAAAAGCTCTCGTTCTATAGTCTTTGTAAAGAAGTCTTGAGTTTCCTGCATTTCTGGAGAGACATCTGCAAGTTCCTTATCACTCGAGCTTGTATTGAACTGAGTAAAGATGACTCCGGCAAGCAAGAGCATACTCGCTGCTATAAAAAGAGGACGCATCCACTTTATGACTTTAGTTTCTTTCTCTATGGTTACGGGAGCAGCCTGCGCCTGTAACTTTGCAAGAAAGTTTGCTTTGTGATCTGCACTAGGTGCAGCTGTATCTAGCTTGCCTTCTAGGCGCTTAAATACTTGATCTATAGGTTCCTTTTTCATTTTTATTTAAAATTCTTCGTAAGCTGTCTTTTGCTCTTGACACCATCGTTCTGCAGTTTGCATAGCTTACATTCATTATTTCACTCATTTCTTCATAGTCATAACCCTCTATAAGATGTAATGACAGTGACTGTCTGTAGTTGTCTTTTAGTTCACTCATTGCGTTTACTACTTCTTGAGCACGTACACTAGAGAGATCCATCTCTGCTACACCGGCCGCATCGTCTTCTATTTTATATAGATGGTTATCTATAGAGGTTTCATCTAGTCGCTTACTTTTATTGTAAGCATTGAGGCTATTATTTACAACGATACGTTTTAACCAACTCCCAAAAGATGCCTCACCCTTATAGCTGTCTAGTTTTGTAAAAGCACTTAAGAAGGACTCTTGCATAATATCTTCTGCTTCTGCTTCGTGTTTTACAATGCGCAATGAGGTGTTATACATCGCCTTGTAGTAGCGATTGTAAACTTCCATTTGTGCACCCTGCTCACCTTGCTGGCATAGTGATAATAGATCTGTTATTTGATGGTTGGTAAAATTCACTTTTGGTTAATTCTATAGTAAAGATGTGGTAATTTTTAAGTTGTTACACTTTCGTGAAAAATTTATTTTATTTTTTTGATTCTCCTTTTGACAACTAGCGTGCTAGTCTCCCTAAAGATGGTTCTTGTGGCCAAAGGTTTTACTATAACTATAAGGAAAGATAAGGGTTGTGGTTTACATTTTCGCGAAAGCGTACTTCACTTGGCATAAGAATTGACTTAAAGTAATCGTGAGTGACTATATACCATACATTACAGGGTCACTCGCCGTTTTTAAATAGAATAATAATACTTAGATAGTCATAATGAGCGTAGCAATACCCGACATTGTGGCACATATATTATATGGCAAAACCAAAATTTACAACATTAGACAGATTGTCACTGCAAGAGATAGATGGAGATGCAGAGCTTATCCCGTTAATGACCCCAGAAGATGAGGAGGCGATTAATAATGAAGAGCTCCCAGAAAGTCTAGCGATATTACCTTTACGTAACACGGTACTTTTTCCTGGAGTTGTGATTCCTATTTCGGCAGGAAGAGATACTTCTATAAAACTTATAGACGAGGCAAATAAAGGAGGAAAGGTAGTAGGAGTAGTGGCTCAAAAAGATGAGTCTGTAGAAAACCCTACGGCAGATGATATAAATAAAGTAGGCGTGGTAGCACGTATACTGCGTGTTCTTAAAATGCCTGACGGTAATGTAACCGTAATCATACAAGGTAAAAAACGCTTTGAGATTAATGAAGTGACTCAAACCGAACCTTACTTAAGAGCCACGATAAAAGAATTTCCAGAAACACGTCCAGATAAAGGAAGTCAAGAATTTAAGGCTGCGATAGACTCTATAAAAGATCTTGCTCTTAAAATTATTCAAGACTCGCCAAATATCCCATCTGAGGCATCTTTTGCAATAAAAAATATACAGAGCGATTCTTTCTTAATAAACTTTGTGAGTTCTAATATGAATCTCACCGTGGCTGAGAAGCAGGAATTACTTCACATAAACGATTTACATAAGCGCGCTATCGAGACGCTTAAGTTTATGGATATGGAGCGCCAGAAGCTGGAGCTAAAAAATGATATCCAAAACAAGGTTCAAAATGATATGAGCCAGCAGCAGCGCGAGTACTTCTTGCACCAGCAAATGAAGACCATTCAAGAAGAACTAGGAGGATCTACCTCTGAAGATGATCTTGAAGAGATGCGCGAGCGTGCAAAGACAAAAAAATGGGGAGAAAAAGTAGAAAAGCATTTTAAGAAAGAGCTTTCTAAAATGCAACGTATGAATCCTCAGGTAGCGGAGTATAGCATACAGCGCAACTATCTTGACCTCTTTTTAGACCTTCCTTGGAACGAGTTTAGTGAAGATAAATTTGATTTAAAACGTGCTATGAAAATCTTAGACCGTGATCACTATGGTCTTGATGATGTAAAGCGTCGTATTATAGAATACCTAGCGGTATTAAAATTACGTAACGATATGAAGTCACCTATACTCTGTCTTTACGGACCTCCAGGTGTGGGTAAAACTTCACTAGGTAAATCTGTTGCAGAGGCACTTGGTCGAGAGTACATACGTATGAGTCTAGGTGGTATGCGTGACGAGTCTGAGATACGTGGTCACAGAAAAACATATATAGGAGCAATGCCGGGTCGTATCATACAGAGCCTTCGTAAGGCGGGTACAAGTAACCCAGTCTTTGTACTAGATGAGATAGATAAGTTAAGTATGGGGAGTCAGGGAGATCCATCTTCTGCATTACTAGAGGTACTTGACCCAGAGCAAAATAGTGAGTTTCACGATAACTTCCTTGAGATGGGGTTTGACCTTTCTAAGGTAATGTTTATCGCAACTTCAAATAGCCTTAATACCATACAGCCAGCATTACGCGATCGTATGGAGATTATAAATGTAACGGGTTATACTATAGAAGAAAAGACAGAGATTGCAAAGAGACACTTATTACCTAAGCAACTTAAGGAGCACGGTATGACACCAGAGCAGCTTAAGATTGCAAAGCCACAACTAGAAAAAATTGTTGAAGGCTACACTCGTGAGTCTGGAGTACGTGGTCTTGAGAAGCAAGTTGCAAAGATGGTGCGCTACGGTGCCAAAAATCTTGCAATGGAGGAGGAGTATAACGTAAAAATTTCTAATGAAGACATTATAGAAGTTTTAGGATCTCCTAGAATGGAGCGTGACAAGTATGAAAACAATGATGTTGCTGGAGTAGTAACAGGTCTTGCTTGGACACGTGTAGGTGGTGATATTTTATTTATAGAGTCTGCCTTATCAAAAGGAAAAGGAACACTATCTATCACAGGTAACCTTGGTAAGGTGATGAAGGAGAGTGCTACCATTGCAATGGAGTATATAAAAGCAAATGCAGAGCTTCTTGGTCTAGATTCAAAAATATTTGACAGCTATAACGTACACATTCACGTGCCAGAAGGAGCGACTCCTAAGGATGGTCCTAGTGCAGGTATCACAATGCTTACCTCTCTAGTATCTTTATTTACACAGCGCAAAGTCAAGAAGAGCATCGCAATGACGGGTGAGATAACCCTGCGTGGTAAAGTATTACCAGTAGGAGGAATCAAAGAAAAGATTCTTGCTGCAAAGCGTGCAAAAATTAAAGAGATTTTACTTTGTGAGCAAAACCGTCGCGACATAGAAGAGATAAAGCCAGATTACTTAAAAGGTCTTACCTTCCACTATGTAAAAGATATGAGTGAGGTATTAGAACTTGCTCTTACTAAGCAAAAGGTTAAAAACGCAAAGAAGTTATAAACTTGAGACTATAAATATGACCGCTTTCGCGAAAGCGTACAAATACCATAAAAAGGAACCCGTAATAAGGTTCCTTTTTTGTGTTTATATATGGTTGTAAGAATTCTTAAATCTATTATTGATTAGAGAACTTCATAATTATTTCCCATCCCTATCAAAATATACTATCATTGCAATCGTTTACCATTGTGTTGCCACCTTGTATGATGAGAAAAGTTTGTTACATACTCTTATTTCTAACCGCAGTATCTGCTTACGGGCAGTTAGGAGGGAGAGCAACATACCAGTTTCTCAATTTAATGTCATCACCTAGGCAAGCAGCCCTGGGCGGAAAAATAATCACAAACTATGATTATGATCCAGACTCTGCCCTTTACAACCCTGCAAATATTAATTACAGAATGGATAACCAGCTCTCTGTAAACTATGTAAACTACCTTGCAGATATAAATTATGGTACCGCCTCATATGCCTATTTATGGGACAGACGCACACAAGTACTTCACGCCGGTATAACGTATGTAAATTACGGGAGCTTTGACGGGCGAGACGAAAACGGAAATGCAACAGGAGAATTCGGCGGTAGTGAGGCAGCGCTCTCGCTGGGCTATGCGACTAATATTCCTTACACAGACTTTTATGTAGGAGCAAATGTAAAACTCATCACCTCCACACTGGCCGAGTATACCTCTGCCGGCGGAGCGATAGACCTGGGTCTAACTTATAATTATGAAGACTGGGATCTTAACGCGGCCGTAGTAGTGCGCAATATAGGCACGCAGTTTACACCCTATGTAGACACCATAGAGAAGTTGCCACTAGAGATAGATGCTGGTATCTCCCAGATAGTGCCTAATGTACCCATACGCTGGCACCTTACCCTTGAAAACTTACAACTCTGGAACATCGCTTTTGAGAATGAAGCCCGCGGCACCACAGATCTAGACGGAAACACCACTGCTGAGAAAATAGGTATTCTAGATAACGTTATACGCCACGCCATTGTGGGTGTAGAACTCTTTCCACGAGGAGGGTTTAACTTGCGATTAGGTTATAACTTTAGACGTAGTGAGGAGTTGCGTATTATAAACCAGCGCAGCTTTGCAGGGATAAGCGCCGGTTTTGGTATTAAGATTAATAAGATGCGATTTAACTATGCCTACGCACGTTACAATAGTGCTGCCGCTAGTAGCTTTTTTGGCATAGGTATAGATTTGCAGTAATTCTCTTTGTGGGAGCACACACTTATTTTTGAATCTTCACGGGCGTAACCCGCTTTACATTACAATTCCTCACGGCGCTCACGCTTGTTGCGGGATTTTCATTACAATCGGGGCTAGAGACTTGAGATAGTGCGTGTTTGCAATTGCAATGTTGTGCGTGTCTATATACCTTTTAAAAGTACTTTTAGAGTTCCTTACATCTCATAATCATAATCCCTATTTTTGCTCAAAATACACCATACGTGAAAATAACCATCGCCATAGACGGATATTCCTCAACCGGAAAAAGTACCGTAGCAAAACAACTAGCAGACTGGCTAGAATACATATATGTAGACACCGGCGCGATGTATCGTGCAGTAACGCTTTATGCAATGCGTAAAGGTCTTATATCTGATGGTTTTTTTGATAAAGAATCACTTATCAATAAATTATCAGACATTAATATTTCATTTACCAGAGACACCACTTCTGGAAAGGCAGAAGTCTGTCTTAATGGAGAAAATGTAGAGCAATATATTAGAACATTAGAGGTATCCTCTTTTGTAAGTCCTATAGCCACTGTATCAGAAGTGCGAGCAAAGCTTGTAGAGCAGCAGCAACGTATGGGTGAAGAAAAAGGTATTGTGATGGACGGTCGTGATATAGGTACTGTAGTATTTCCTACGGCAGAGCTTAAGATATTTATGACAGCCAGTGCAGAAGAGCGTGCAAAAAGGCGTTACAATGAGCTTGTAGAGCGCGGTGATGATGTAAACTATGATGCCGTGCTATCTAACGTAGTAGAGCGTGATCACATAGATACCACTAGAGAAGACTCTCCACTAGTAAAAGCAGCAGATGCTATTGAGATTGATAATACAGAAACTAATATAGAAGACCAGTTTCATACCATTTTACAACTCGCGAAAGATCGCATTGCACAACGTATATAATGTCAAAACTTCCTAAACAAGCCCACCTTATACTCTCTGCGAGCATAGTTATCGTGATGGCATTTGTTTATGGAGCAAACCCCAGTGTTATTCTGTTTGATATTTTTGGATTTAAGGTTCAAGATCTTGAGCTTAAAAATATTTTTAGAGCCATAATGGGTGTATACCTTGCGTTAGGAGTTTACTGGCTTTATGGTGTTGTAAAGCCTATGCACTGGGAGCGCGCTACTTTATTTAATGTATTATTTATGGGAGGTCTTACTGCAGGCAGGCTTATAAGCACTTTGCTAGACGGCTGGTCTCCACAATATGGATTAGGTATGATAGGAGAAGCCATACTCACCGTATGGGGTTTGTGGAATCTCAATTATTATACACAAAAAAAACCTACGATCTAGATCGTAGGTTTTTTTATTAATAGCCTTTATAATTTTCTTTTTACTTCACGAGTTCTAGAGCAGTGATAGAGAGCATATCATACTCCTCATCATCTTCATTAAGCTCTGTTGAAGTTGTAAATGTAATTTTAAACTGCTGTCCTTTGTAAGTGTCTTGAGTAAGGTCAAATTCTTGAGCAGCTGTAGCACTTATTGCCTCAAAGGCATAAGTTAGGTCGTCGCTATCTGTAAAATAATACGTCTCATCACTATAACCGGTAAAGGTTGCGGTCACTGTTTCAGAAGTTGTGTTGTAAGCTATAGTAGCTAGTGTAAATAGGGCAATAAAAAGTGTTTTCATAATAGTGTAAATTAAAAGTGTTTGTTAATTCAAAAAGCCGCGTGTGCGACCACTATTGTTCAGATTTCCCAACCTAGGATTTTACCCTGCACCTTATACGTTGTTAATATAGAGAAGGTTACAAAAACGCATAAAAAAAGTGGGTTTAAGTTGTGATTTTTCTACGAGTAGCTGTTAAGCTCTGTAAATATTGGGTTTCTTACTATTGGTAATGATGAGGATTTTTATCGCTTTCGCGAAAGCGTACTTATATAAACTACCCTAAAGACTCGTAGCGCAAAAAATAATCACAAAATTATCGTTAAGGCGTAAGAGCAGTTTTCAGTTAAATTATCGTAAAAAAAGTGGCTTCTATTTCTTAAAAAGTTAAAGAATGTTAATAGTGTAATGTTGCCAAAACCAAACCTCAAATCACTGCGTAACTATGCTAGAAATTAAAAACAATTAAACCTTTTATTTATGAAATTAACTAGCAAATTAGGAATACTACTTATCGCATCTGCAGGATTTATAGCCTGTGAAACTGATGATAACGGATTATCAACAACAACAGATGATGATGGATCTGCAAACCTAGAATTAGATAACTCACTGTTTGCAACAAGTAATACAAGTGGTGACATAACAGTATATGATGTAGAAGATATAGCAAGTGTAACGGCATCTACTTTTGGAACAGCAGCTACAGATACAGAGGGTATCTATTATGATAGTAGTGATGATGAGGTGATACAGATATCACGCTCTGAGTCACAGATACAGACTTTTGGAGACCTTTCACTTAATGTGGCTGGTATCGCTCTTAATGCTTCTGTAAGTAGTACTGCTTCTTTATCAAGTCCTCGTGATCTTGCTGTAAATGATAATATTTATGTTGTGGCAGATAATGCAGATGTAGATGGTGATGATAGTACAGATGATGGACGTTTATTTATCTACACAAGAGGAGATGATGGATCTATCACATTAAGAAATACAGTGACAGTAAACTTTGCTGTATGGGGAATCGAGTTTGATGGAGATACTCTTATCGCAGTTGTAGACAAAACGTCTGATGTAGCAATCTTCGAAAACTTTGCAGATTCAAACACAACAGATGCTACAGTAGAGGCTACAAAAACAATTACTATTGAAGGTATTGTAAGAACTCACGGTCTTGCTGTAGATGGTGGTACCCTTATCCTTACAGATGTAGGTAGCGCAACAGATGATGTAGATGGTGCTTTTCATATCATATCTGACTATGCTTCAAAATTTGCTGGTGTAGCAAACGGTGAGACACTTGCAGTAGTAGGTAACCAAGTACGTGTAGCGGGTGACGCAACATTTTTAGGAAACCCAGTTGCAGCCGAGTATGATGCAGAATCTAACGTAGTATTTATTGCAGAGCGTGCAAACGGTGGCGGAAGAATTCTTGCCTTCTCAAACGCACAAGCGGGAGGTAACCTTACTCCATCTGTAAATAATGAACTAGAAGGAGCTTCTTCATTATACCTAAACGAGTAATCACTTACCCAATAATTATTTTATTGTGCCATTATGGAGTGAAATAAAAAAGGCGCGTTAGATATCTAGCGCGCCTTTTACTTTATATTATCTGGTAGATTTATTCTTCTACCTCGTTTGCTTGCATTGTTGAGAAAACGTTCTGTACATCATCATCTTCATCTAGCTTATCTATAAGCTTGTTTACATCTGCCTCTTGCTCTGGTGTAAGCGTTTTAGTCACTTGTGGTATACGGTCAAAACCAGACTCTAGTATTTCCATACCTCTTTCTTCTAGAGCACTCTGTATTGCTCCAAAACTCTCAAAAGGAGCATATATGTGTATACCATCTTCATCTTGAAAAACCTCCTCGGCGCCAAAGTCTATAAACTCAAGCTCTATCTCATCTACATCTTGTCCCTCTGCATTTACTCTAAAGGTACACGTGTGATCAAACATAAATACAACAGATCCAGAAGTACCTAGGTTACCATCACATTTATTAAACGCTGCACGCACATTTGCTACCGTACGGGTGTTATTATCTGTAGCGGTTTCAACAAGTATTGCAATACCGTGCTGTGCATAGCCTTCAAAAATTACCTCTTTATAATCACCTTGACTCTTATCTGAGGCACGCTTTATTGCTCGCTCTACATTATCCTTAGGCATATTTACTGCCTTAGCATTTTGTATTACGGCACGTAATCTTGAGTTTGAGTCTGGATCTGGTCCTCCTTCTTTTACCGCCATTACGATATCTTTACCTATACGTGTAAAGGCTTTAGACATTGCGCTCCAGCGCTTCATTTTACGTGCTTTTCTAAACTCAAATGCTCTTCCCATAAATAATAAGGATATAGTGATTATACCTGCAAAGGCAGATATCTCTTGTTAAATGTAATTGTATAAACTAAAAAAACGATCTGCACTTTTGCACAGATCGCTGTAAAAATATGAAATCGCTTGATTTCTTTAAAATTTATAGTTCCTTAAGCGCCCAAAATATCGTCTATTGCCGCTGCAAGATCAAAATCTTTTTCTGTCACACCATTTGCATCGTGTGTATTGAGTGAGATTTCTAGTTCATTATACGTATTAGTCCAGGTAGGGTGGTGGTCCATTTTTTCACACTCAAAAGCGATACGCGTCATTGTGGCAAATACTTCTCTAAAGTTTTCAAACTCTATCGTAGTATGTATTGCATTATCATCAAACTCCCAATCTGGAAAATCTTCTAATCTATTTTTAATCTGATCGTCTGTAAGTTTCATAATATAAGTTTTACCGTTTTGTATTAAAGATACTCAATTACGCTTTCGCGAAAATGCTATTACGATTAAAAATTTGTTAATGATTAATTATTCTTTTCTAGAGCTTATCTCACGCGTATATCAATACATAAACCTATTTTCAATCAGTCATTTTTTAGAAAGTAGTCTTCATTTGAGTAGGCTTCTTTACTCACAAATATAGAGGCATCTTTAAACCAGACTTCTGCATAATTACCATCTGCATATTGTTTTTGTAAATCCCCATCGTGTGTTTCTGCCCCAGAACACCAGTTTCTATTTACCTCGGGAGATTTTCCATTAGTCTGGTTATAAGACCCTAGTTTAAAAAACAACCCTTCTTCTGCATAAGCATTTGCTCTTTCTAGGCCGTCTTGACCTATAGGGAAAAATAATTTCTTTGTTTGATCAGGAACATCTGCCATTGTTGTATAATCAGATGTAATCAGATTTTTAGTAAATGTCTTTGTCTCGTGTCCATCACTAGTAAAAGTGAGATTCATTATGCCATTTTGAATTTCTATTTTATATGTAAATGCTTCGCCATACATAATACCATTCTTTGGCTCATCTGGAATAGTGTTTTCTGTAGGCCCTACCGCACTAAAATCATTTCCCCAAACGGCTGTACTATAATCCCATCTCTTTGCATTGCTATTACCAGCGGTGTTAATTTCATAATGCCAGAAAACAGATCCCTTAGTATGACCTGGAAATTTTTTGTAAAAAATTTTAAGCGGTTCATTTTCAAAAGCATCTGCACTGTGTATTTGACCTATAACAACGGCGTGCGATGCGGCAACACGTTCATCACCTGTACGAGAGACATTCATAACTTTAACCGTGGCTTCAAGAGAAGCCTTTGTCATAGCCCTCCATTTTTTGGTTTGTGCTAGTTCTGTTCTTGTGTTATTTGATGTGCCGTGAGTATCTCCTGCATTAGGTGTTTTAAAAACTACCCAGTCTCCTGTACTGTCACTCGCTGTATAAAAGAAGTCTTTGTTTTCATATTTACTGGCATCGCCTACATTAGAACCATCACCTAGAATGAGTTTCCAATTATCAAAAAATGGTATTACCTCACCAGCATAGGGTGTTGTTGTCTCTTTAATTGAATCAAGGTCATTAGCTGGAGGTGAAGAGGCGTTATTACAGCCACTTAATAGGAGTAGAGATGTAACCACACCTAGAGGTATGGTCTTAGTAATCATTTTTTTAAACATTGTCGCAGATTTTTAGATACACTCAAGATACCTAAAAAAGTAAGATGTATCTAAACGTATTATTTTAAAAGAATAACCTTATAAATTATAACAACTAGACAACGTTTTCAAAAATTACAACAACCTAAAGCGCATTCTATCCATTAACGTCCATTTGTCTTTAATTTTTATAGACTGTCTTAATATGATTTCAAAAGTAATGTCATTACTGTCACATATCAAGATGATATGACCTTTTTTAACAGCTATCTTTTCGTCGTTGTGAGGCTCATAACGTACATTTTGTAATGTAATATTTTCCCACTCCACTCCAAAAGAAGTGCCCTTACGTAAGATTTCATTAAAGTCTTTGGAAGCTTCCGTCTTAAAATTGGTTAGAATATTATCTACCTCTGGAACTCTCTCATTAGGCCTTCCCGCTTTAACCATTGGTATGATATATAAGATGTCCTCTTTTGTAGGAAGGCTTTGCATAACTAGTTTGCTATCTTGATTTTGCAGCGCAGAAAAGATATTCTTAACTAGTGTTGTTTCCTCAAAATTTTCTTGTGCAAAGACATTAAGCGATACGCAAAAAAATAAAATAAGTAATAGTGTGGTTATTTTTTGTTTCATAAGGGGAGTGTAAATAAATTACTTCTTATTGAATCTCAGACACCCAGACATCGTTGAGGTTTGACCCTTCTGTATTATAACCTGCTATTATATAAAATTTGTTATTTAGTACACTTGTTGTATGACCAAATCTAGTTGTGTAATTAACCGGGCCAGAGGTAGCCTCAAACCAAGATATACCGTCTGAGGTGTACCAAATATCATTTGTTAAGCCACTAGATGTTTCTCCACCAAAAATCCACATTTTGTTGTCTAGTACGGCGCTAGCACTAATGTTTCTAGAAGAAAAACCAGGGTTTTCTGTTACAAGTTGCCAGTCTACTCCATCAGAACTTGAATAAACATTATTAGTCACTCCATTATCAGTATTACCTCCTAGTACCCACATCTTATTATCAAAAACAAGACTTTCATTTACGATGCTCGAAGCTAGTGGAGGGTTGTCATTGATTAAAGTCCAAGTTACTCCGTCAGAGCTGCTCCACACATCATTGTAAGTAGATGAATCTAAACCATTAATCACCCAAATTTTATTATCAAACACTACAGAAGAATGTAAAAACCTAGGAGGAAAATTTGCATTGTCATTTTCTAACGTCCAATTTATTCCATCAGAACTAGACCAAACATCATTGAGAGCACCTATAGCTCCAGAATTTTGAAAACCAATTCCCCCTATTACCCATATTTTGTTATCAAAAACAACCGAGGTATGGAGCTCTCTTGGCGAAAAATCTGCATTTTCTGTCTCTACCTCCCAGATTACCCCATCTGCACTTGACCAAACATTATTTGAAATAGAACCGCCTATGATCCAAATCCTATTATTAAATGTAACCGTAGTATGATTACTTCTAACAGGAAAAGGGCCGTCCATTAAAAAATTTGCGGTGAGTAACTCTATACCTCTTGTATCAAATTGAAAAACGGTAGATGTTGTTGAGTTACCATCACTATCGGTAGCGATAACTTTCCAATAATAAGTTGTGTCAAGTTCAAGCTCATTTGCAAGTGCATAGCTTGTGCTAGTTAAACTAGCGGCAATTATACTATTTGGATTTGGGTTTGTGTCAAGTAGTAAATCATATGTGACCATATCACCATCGGTATCTATTGCAGTTTCCCAAGAGAATGAAGGTAAAGTTTGAACATCAACACTGTTATTTGCAATAGTAACTAATGCAAATTCATTAGGAGCATTATTTTCTTCTATGGGTGTAGAGTCATCGCTACTATCTGTTTCACAAGAATATAAAACGATAGCTAGTCCAAAAGTTAATAAGAATTTGAGGGATGAGATTGTGTTTGATTTCATTTTTTTGTTTTTGATTGATTGAAACGTGAGGAATGTTTTTCTGCCTTCAAAAATTTGATTTCTCAGTTCTGTGTTCTAAGATTTGCTAAAATTTATTGAGATGCAAGTATATAAATAATTAAAGAATATTCGCACAACAGTAATTTCCTTTAAAATAAATATGCTTTCGCGAAAGCGTAAAACCACACAGTTGTCATTATGTCTATTGTAGTGTCATAGCTTCTCAAGACGAAACTACAAACGCTTTCTACAATCTCACTGCGGATTTACCCAAAGAGGTAGGAAACAGGAAATATTCATTTAAAAACAGATAGTACTTATAATCAAAAAAGCCATAGCTGCTGTATTGCGGTCTATGGCTTTGTGTTAATATGTATACTTTTTTAATTTCTTCCAGCCATTACACCGCCATCTGTATCCCATATTGCACCTGTTACCCAACCAGCTTTGTCAGAGAGTAAGAATGTAATACTATTTGCAATGTCTTGAGCCTCACCAAAACGGCCTATTGGGTGAAAAGCGTTAAAACCTACGAGCGCTTTTTGAGCTTCTTCTTCACCGCCAAAAACATTATTATAAACCGGAGTGTTTACAAGCGCAGGCGATACTGCATTTACACGTATGTTATCATCTGCAAGTTCCATTGCTAGGTGTTGCGTGAGCGAATGTAATCCTGCTTTTTGCATAGAATATGCAGAAGATGGAGTTGCCTTTACTGCTTGCTTAGCCCACATAGATCCTACATTTACTATAGAACCACCTTGAGTAGCTTTCATTTTCTTTGCAGCACTCTGCGTGATAAAAAAGAAACCTCTATTAAGATCTTGGTAAGAGTTATAATCTTCCATTGTGTGATCTAAAAATGGCTTAGGGCCAAAGATTCCTGAAGCATTTACAAGATAATCTAAGTTTTCTAGCTCGCTGATTTTAGCAACTAAACCATCTACCTCTTGCGTGTTTGAGATATTTACGGTGTGCTTAATTAGGTTAGGAGCATCACTTATTTTATCTGTGTTTCTACCTACCACGTGTACCGTTGCACCGCCTTCTAGTAAAGTGTTTGTAGTCGCATTACCGATACCGCTTGTTCCACCTATTACTAAGGCTACTTTGTTTTTAAATTCTTTCATAGTTCAATTATTTAATTATTTATAATAGACAGACAAGTCTGTCTTTAAGTGTTCAAATTTTTTTAAGCGATCAGTCTTTCACAAATATTTTTTGACTCTAAGATAGGCCAGTCTTGTTGGTGCAGGTGACTTTCTCCTACAGCGCTTTCATAAAGTAAATAGATTTGTCTAGCAAGAGAGGCTGTTTGTTCCTCATCTTTTTCGTCTAAGTTGGTCGCTACTAGTTTTGTGATAAGATCAATGAAGGTGTTTTTCTGTAATTGGATTTCATCTCTTATGAGCTTATTGTCTTTTGGTATTTCTGCTACTGTTTTTATACACCAGCATCCATTAAAATCCTTCTGTTTATAGAATAACGTTAAGAAGTCAAAAATAGCGAGGAGTTGTTCTTTTCCCTTTGTTTTTGAAGTGGTAAATGCTTCAAAATCTTTAAGAAAGCTTATGTTTTTGTGTTTGAGATATGCTAGACAAATTTCCTCCTTAGATTTAAAATGATTATAGAGGGTCGCCTTTGCAATACCAGCTTCAGCAATAATCTGATTGATACCCGTAGTATTATAACCGTTCTTATAAAATAAGTTTGAGGCGGTTTCTATAATTCTACTTTTCACTTCGGCGTGTTTCATACGGCAAATATAGAGTAAAATATTTAATACAGACAGGTCTGTCTATTTTTGTTTTGAGTTGCGCTTTCGCGAAAGCGTAAAAAAAAATCAACATAGCCGGTTTGTTACTTACGATGATAGGCCTCTCAAAGTTGGTGTGCGTTAAATAGTAATACAATTATACCTAACTTTTAAGAATGCTATAATTTTGTTAGGTAGTCAGATAGCTATCCCACTATTTTAAATTTTAAACCAATCCACTCACATATAACATTAATAATAGGGGTCATAAGGGTATGAGATAGGCTTTATAGCTTATGTTTTGTAAGAATTAATCAATCCAGTTAAAAGCCGTTATAGATACACCTGTAAAACAATCGTCTGCACAAAAGTCTGGTACAAAGCCGCAAAGAGTCAGTAATCCATTTGTTTCGGTGTTGAAATAGATGGTGTTGTTCTCCTCATCAACCGTAAGATATTCACTCACGCAGGAGTTATAAAGATCATCTATGGTTACTGGACCGGCTCCTTCTTGATGAGAGCCTAGTGTCGCTTCATTTTCTGTATATGATTCTGTAAATGTTATTTCTCCCGTTCCTCCATCCATTATATAAGATTGATATGCTCTAGAAACAACATTGTTGTTTATTACTTTAATTTCGGTTATAGCTCCATAACCCGTCCAAGATGTAACCTCTGTTTGGTAAATGTAGGATCTTCCATTTTCATTTTTTAAGGAAGTCCACTGGGCTAGACTCTCATCATAGGTTGAGCCAGGTGTGCCCTCTAGGTCTGTAAGTTCAGAAAGTATGCTTGAGTTAGCATCGTCATCACTGCTGCAAGATGCAAGTGTGATGGTAATTGTAAGAAGTATGCTTAAATAATATTTCATTTGTATTGATTTGATTGATGATGCAATTATAATTAATTTGTTGATACTATAAAGTTCCCCAGGCTTTATAGACGTCGCTTTTTTCTCTTTTTCTTTTTTTGTCTTTTGAGATATTTATGGTGAGCCTTAATTGTTTGATTATTGAGTTTACCCGTGATCTGTACTTTATATCCTAAGTCTTTAAGTTTCTCTTGGTATTTCGTTAATTTTATTTTGGCTTGACGAGCTTTTATAATGTCTTCTTTTGTCTTACTCTTTTCGGCTCGCAATGCAAGGGTGTCACAGCTTATTTCTTTCCAAGTAAATTTTTTGTCATACTCAAAGCAGCGCTCATAGCATTTACCAGGTTGTGCATTAGGAGGGAAGTCATAATTTTGAGAATGTAGGCTTGCCCCACAAAAGAGGATAAATACAGTAAGGAAGATACCTTTCATTTGGCTTGATTAAGTGTTTAAAGATACAGGTGTTTGTATAAGTTTTACGCTTTCGCGAAAGCATAAAAAATAACATTACTAGCAATCTGCTTGCTTTAAGCAATTCTATAGTTTATACCACTACAAAATATATTATAAAGGCTTCTCAAAATTTGAGAAGCCTTTAAGTCTAATTGTGTATAAAGAAGGTTATTGCTTTACTACTTTTTGGGTAAAAATTCCAGCAGTAGTTTTTGCTGTTATTAAGTATAAGCCATTTGCAAGGTTGCCTAGGTTTACACTATTGGTGTTTAATTGTTTCATAACTTCTTTACCTGTTATATCTAGTATAGAAATACTATTAATTTGAACAGATGAGTGAGTAGTTAGAGTTATTGTGCCCTTTGTAGGGTTTGGAAAAGCAGATGCATTTACAAGTGTTTGTCCTTCTATACTAAGGTTACTACATTCTGCTCCGAAAAGAAAATCACCAAAAAGTTCACCACTTTCTGCCGCACCTTCTATTTCTATACTAAGAACTTCTTCATCTGTATAAAACCCAAAGAAGGTCTCAACATCTATAGGTGTGTTTACCGCAAAATCTTCAATAAGGTTTCCTCCAGTACCATATATTCTAACATTTGTGGTCGCATCGAGGTTGTTATAAATATCAAATGCTGCAGCATATATAGGCGTGTCGAAATTTATAATTGTAAACTCTGCAAAAGTTGTAGCTCCTATAAGAGAGCTATTATTTGCCAAAGATCCGGCAGGTATGTTCACCACACTTGCTTGGTTTGAAAGTTCTGAAGAGGTTGTAGTAAAACCAGCCTCAATTTCTGCAGCAGGAAAGCAACTATCCCCCGCATCACTAATGGAAGGGCCACAAACAGTAATAGCTGCTGGTCCTCCTGTAAAAACTTCAGAAGTAATGGTGCTGTCATCGCAGTCTGCGATTCCTGTGTTAAAGTCTGTAAGAGAAGTATATGTATCTACAACCACTTGGCTGTTAGAGCTAGACCTGGTTATTATCGCCTCTGTAGGAGTATTATTAGTTTGTGATGTTGTAGAATTCATAGAGTAAGCTGTCTCATCATTTTGTGCGTAAGTTGATACGCTAAAGAGGCAAATTGCTAAAAATGTAATTTTTTTCATAATATGATTTTTGATTAAAATGAATTTTGAAAGGTAAAAAATTTTTATTTATAATTTCATAACATTTAGCAAACGCATATAGGGTAATAAGACTCTACATTTAGTTATTTAAATAATAGTGTGGTTGCATTATTATTCTAAAAAATTAGAGTGAAGAAATAATGACATAACCCCTTTGTAAATCAATAAAAAGGATGTATTTTTGCGCACCTTTTTGACCACCGGTAGAAAGCTGTCACAGAGGATTTATAAAAAACAAAACAAACCCTTTTACGGTTTCTTGGTTTATCTAGCTTTCGGAGAAACGTAAAATACAAAACCCATCCCGCTTTAAAGCGCTAGTTTTAAGTGAGATGTAATTTTAGCACAAATGGCTGAAGAAACAAAAAATCCTGAAGTTCAGGAAGAAGCTGCAGTAGCAGCACCAAAAGTTGAGCTATCTCCAGCTCAAGAAAACCCAGAGCAATTTCTTAAAGATTTTAACTGGGAGAAGTACGAAGAAGGAATCGATACAGTAGATGACAAGCAGCTTGAAGAGTTTGAAGCACTTGTAGCAAGCAACTTTGTAGACACTCTTGATGACGACGTAGTAGAAGGAACAGTAATTACTATTACTGATCGTGATGCAATTATCGACATTAACGCAAAGTCTGAAGGTGTAATCTCTCTTAACGAGTTCCGTTACAATCCAGACCTTAAAGTAGGTGACAAAGTAGAAGTACTTATCGATGTACGTGAAGATGCAACTGGGCAATTGATATTATCACACCGTAAGGCACGTGTTATCAAGGCTTGGGATCGCGTTAACGCTGCACACGATGAGGGAACTATCGTAAACGGATTTGTAAAAGCACGTACTAAAGGAGGTATGATCGTAGATGTTTTCGGTATCGAAGCATTCTTACCAGGATCACAGATTGATGTGAAGCCTATACGTGATTACGATCAGTATGTAAATAAAACTATGGAATTCAAGGTTGTAAAAATCAACCACGAGTTTAAAAACGTTGTAGTATCTCACAAAGCGCTTATCGAAGCAGATATCGAAGAGCAGAAGAAGGAGATCATCGGGCAGCTTGAGAAAGGACAAGTACTTGAAGGTGTTGTTAAAAACATTACTTCTTACGGTGTATTTGTTGATCTTGGAGGTGTTGATGGACTGGTACACATTACAGACCTTTCTTGGTCACGTATCAACCACCCGAATGAAATCGTTGAGCTTGATCAGAAACTGAACGTAGTAATCCTTGACTTTGATGAGGATAAAACACGTATCCAGTTAGGTCTTAAGCAACTTTCTAAGCATCCTTGGGAAGCTTTAGGAGACGAGCTTAAAGTAGGAGATAACGTAAAAGGTAAGGTAGTTGTAATCGCAGATTACGGTGCATTTATCGAAGTAGAAGAAGGAGTAGAAGGTCTTATACACGTATCTGAAATGTCTTGGTCTACACACTTACGTAGCGCTCAAGACTTTGTAAAAGTAGGAGACGTAGTAGATGCACAAATTCTTACACTAGATCGTGAAGATCGTAAGATGAGCCTAGGTATCAAGCAACTTACGCAAGATCCTTGGACAGATATTACTTCTAAGTATCCAGTAGGGTCACGTCACGAGGGTATCGTACGTAACTTTACAAACTTTGGAGTGTTCTTAGAACTAGAAGAAGGAATTGATGGATTAATTTACATCTCAGACCTTTCTTGGACTAAGAAAGTGAAGCACCCATCAGAATTCTGTGAGGTAGGAGATAAGCTAGAAGTAGTTGTTCTTGAACTTGACGTAGATGGACGCAAACTTTCACTAGGACACAAACAGATCGAGGCAAACCCTTGGGATAAGTATGAAGATGAGTTTAAAGTAGGTACAACACACAAAGCGGCTATCACAGAGATAGTAGACAAGGGTGCTACAATAGACTTTAATGAAGATATCACTGCATTTGTTCCTACACGTCACCTTGAAAAAGAAGACGGGACAAAACTAGGAAAAGGAGAAGAGGCTGAATTCCAGATTATAGAATTCAACAAAGACTTCAAGCGTGTAGTAGCTTCACATATGGTAATCCATAAAGAAGAAGAAGCAAAAATCGTTAAACAAGCAGCTAAGAAAGCTAAAGCTCAAGCAGATGAGTCTAAGCCTACACTAGGTGATGCAAACGATGCTCTTGCAGCTCTTAAAAAGAAAATGGAAGGAGGAGAGTAATCTCAACCACACATTTTTAATACAGAAAACCTCTCAAGTAATTGAGAGGTTTTTTTATGCCTTTTCAAAGAGTATAAATTTATCTTTTTTCTTACAAAGTGATTATTTATATTCGCTCGCCCATTCATATTTGGCTTGGGTTTTAATCAATCAATTAACAATCATTTATTATGAAAAAAATTATTTTAACAGCTGTAATAGCTGTAGTATCAATGACGGCTGTAATGGCGCAAGAGGCTGTTTTCGGAGCAAAAGCTGGTTACACATTAATAGGATCTAAAGTTACTACTGATGGTCAAGAGTTCACAGGTTCTGCAAGTGGATTTCACGTGGGATTTACTACAGACGTTCAAATAGGCAACCAGTTATATGTTGCACCAGAACTTCTTTTTACTATGGTGTTTGAAGGAGGCACAGATCTTAAGTTTTTACAGGTGCCACTTTTCTTAAAGTATTATGCTGCAGATAAGTTTTATGTAAATGGAGGACCTCAAATTACCTATACTCTTGAGGAGATCTCTGACGATTTTACAAAATTTAATGTAGGGTTTGGAGCGGGTCTTGGTTATGAGTTTACAGATAATTTTTATGGAAACTTTAGAACCGTATACCAACTAAATAATTATTATACTGGTGATGCTGATGTAAAAAGTAGAAATAGTATCTTTAATTTAGGCTTTGGTTTTAAATTCTAGATTTTTAAAACTTTATTCTCATAAATAAGAAAAGCACCACATTGGTGCTTTTCTTATTTATGGTTTAGAGTACGCTTTCGCGAAAGCGTACTAAGACTTTCTATCAAACAGCTTATTGATCTTACGTCTTCGTAGCCAAGAAATTTTACGTTTTTCTGGCACACCGTGCTGAGAGATATACTCCTTAATTGCAGCTACTACTCTTGCTGATGATTTTCCATCTGTGTAAGGATGATATTGAGCTATAATACTGGCCCGCTCTGATGCATAATTATCTTGAGTGTGTATTTTCAATATGCTAGGAATTAAATCTTTTGGATTTCTGATATTTTCCCACCGTATAGCATCCGAAATATTGTTGAGCGTTATAACGGGTTTGTCTAAAAGTAAGAATTCATATATCACAGATGAGGTATCACTTATTAAAAGGTCTGCTAGGACAAGTTGTTTTACGATATCCTTTTCTTCTATAAAATAAATAGTATCATAACGAGCAGCTAGATTTTTGTAGTAAGAAATAAGCTCAGGATGCATTAAATCGTGAAATTTAATATGTATCACATATTCCCTATGCGATGCGAGCGTCTCAATTTCTTTCTTTAAAACGTGGGCAGAGGTGAGTGATGGAGAAAATGTAGGTGCGTAGAGAATGATGTTACTATCATTGTGGCGATCCAGTATTTCTAGTTTGTATGCAGAAGTATCATCTTTGATTTTCTGATAGCTATCTAACTTGGGCCAGCCAGTTTCTATAACAGATATATTGTTGTGCTTTTTCTTAAGCTTATTAAAACCTTCTGTAAAATAGGGGCCTTGGGTAAGGTAAAGATCAAAGTAATCACGTATTCTAAAGTGCCCTTTTTTTTCTCCTGCAAGTCCGTGAAAGATTTGCACCTTAAGGCCACGCAAGTAATAAGGTACTTCATTACCAGGACAAATTATAGCGTCACTGTTAAAGGCTACTAATTCTTTTATGCTCGTAGTTACAGCATCATTATGAAAAGGAAATACATCAAGGAGTTTGGGCATTATGAACCATAGTACTTGGTCTCCATTTTGAGCAAGTTCTTCTCTTATGGTTTGCATAATCCCAAAGGCATATGCGTTTTGACAGAAGAGAATAACTTTCATTTATAAAAAACTATTTACGTGTTCTAGATCTTCTTTAAAATCTACCTCCATACAGTTGAATTTTGATATGTCTACCGCCTGTATTTTAGTTTGATGCTTGGCAATCATAACCTCTAGTCCTTTTTCAAAATAGTCTTGTGCATCACAGGCTTCTAGTTCTTTTATAAAGAGAGGAACATCTTTTGCAGAGATGTAATTTATACCTACAGCTTCTCCCAGTCCATTTATTACTTCTTTTGAGAGATTTTGTATATACCCATTTTCAAGAGTATACTTTACCTCCTCATCTGCTACAGAGCAGGTGTTTACCGCTACAAAACTTTGATCTTTTTCTATATGTGGTACAAGCTCGTTAAGTAGTAATGGGTCAAAAACCACATCTCCATTTAACCACAATACAGATTCATCACGACATTTTTTAAGCGCGCATAAAAGACTCTTAGAGGTATTTGTCGTGTCAAAATATGGATTGTAGATATACGTAATGTCTGGAAAACGTTCCATAATACTATTCTTCTTAAAGCCTACTACGGTTAATAAGTCATTTATAGAAAAATAAGATGATAAGCTTTCTATCATCATTTCCATAATGCTTTTTCCATTCTTGAGAGGGGTAAGTGCTTTAGGGTAGGGATTGCCTAGGCGTGAGCCTATGCCAGCTGCGAGAATGATTGTTTTCACTAGTTGGGTGTTTTCTTTTGTAATCTAAGCCTGCGTAGCTTGCAGTACTTTAAGTAGGTTGTCTTCGCACTAAATGTACAAAGAATAAAACCATTACGCCCATCTAAGAATCCCATCCTTATAATGTATGATCTTATAAAAATCCACGAAGGTTTTATAATGAGGTCAAGTATACTCGCTTTACGCCCTCTTTTGTAGTACTCTTTTGAAGCGATGGTGGAGAATTTTTCTGTCTTTTGTCTATGCTCCTCGTGAGTTGCGTGTACCCAGTGCAGTATCTCTCCCTTTAAAGAGTCTACTGTAGCCCCATCACTCGTATGTACTTTATCGTGCGGATTTACACCGCCCCACCGAGCCTTTGTTTTGTCAAAAACACGTAATTTTTTATCACGACTCCAGTCTGTATGGTTAATCCACTGGCCGCAGTAGTTGTTGTATCGTTTTACGATGTAGCTACTCTTATTAAAATCTCTTTTAACACGCTGTATAGCAGTTTGTAATTCTTTGCTCAAAGCCTCATCTGCATCTAGAGATACAATATGGTTATGGCTAGCAAGGTCAAGGGCTACGTTTTTTTGCTGTATGTGTCCCTCAAATGTATGCTGTATAAATCGCACAGGATATTGCTCACAGATATATTGCGTCTTATCTGTACTGTATGAATCTACTATCACAACTTCGTCTACCACGGGTAGTAGTGACTCTATACACCTTGCAATATTACGTTCTTCATTATAGGTGATAATCGTGGCAGACATCTTTACACTACCATCATTAACCACTGCGCTTTCTTTTAAAAAGGCACTGAGTTTTGGTACAATGAGATCTGGTTTAAACTGCTGGTAGTTTGCAGATACCTTTTGAGGTGCTCGCTCACGTTTATTAAATTTGGGATTATAATCTATGTAGTCATATAGATGTACAGAGACGTGTCTTTTATGATCGTCATACACACTCCATTCTTCTTTATTAATCCACGGGCAAAAGATGGCAAACGTAGGGATATCTATAGCCTTTGCCATATTTATAGCTCCGCCCTCGTTACCTATAATAGCATCACAGTGACTTGTGATAGCTATAAACTCTCTAAGGCTTTTACCATAACAGTCTAAAAATATATGAGCTCTGGTCTTTACTGCACAGTGATTGTATAAGGTAGTTATTAAATCTGCCTGGGAGGGTATGTAATTAAAGATGAGTTGTGCATCTGTGCTTTCTACAATATAATCTAGTAAGGTTGCTAGATAGGGTAGTGGGTACGTTTTTTTAGCTCCGCTGCCTAGCGCACTTATCTGGTACAACTTTTTTGAAAGGTCAATACCGCAAGATTCTATGATATGTTTTGCGTTTGTCTTTTCCTTTTCAGTGAGGTAAATTTTTGGTGCAATAGCATCAAATTGTTTACCTGTAAGTTGCTCTAGTAAGAGCATTCTATTCTCTATGGCGAGACCAGCTAGGGTATAAGACTTCTTTCGGCGACGTAGGGTATCTGTATAAAAAAGGTGGGTGTACCATTTATGATAACCCACGCTGTTTTTTGCTCCAGTAGCTTTAGTTAAAAATGCGCTACCTATTTTAGAGTACACATCTATAACGGTGTCATAGGCTTCTGCCTTGAGCTGTTTTTTAAATTGTGATTTTGCCTTTGCACTCTTTTCTATCTCTGGTGTATAGATAATGAGCTTGTCTATAAAAGGATTATTCTCAAGTACGGGTGTAGTGTGAGCGTTTATAAGGTAGTGTATTTCGCTTTCGCGAAAGCGTAATTTTATCGCTTCACATAAGATAGACGATGTCAAGACATCGCCTATCATTTTCTGTTGTATGATGAGAACTTTTTTCAATAGATCGTCTATACGGCTACATCATATTCTCTTAGTGCGTCATTAAGAGATGTTTTCTTATTTGTACTTTCTTTACGTTTACCTATAATAAGTGCACAAGGTACTTGGTACTCTCCAGCGGCAAACTTTTTTGTATAACTTCCTGGTATCACAACTGAGCGAGCTGGCACGCGGCCTTTCATCTCTACTGGCTCGTCACCTGTAACGTCTATAATTTTTGTACTCATAGTAAGTACTACGTTTGCGCCTAGTACGGCTTCTTTCTCTACGTGTACACCTTCTACTACGATACATCTAGATCCTATAAAAGCACCATCTTCTATAATTACGGGAGAGGCTTGTAACGGCTCAAGTACACCACCTATACCTACACCACCACTAAGGTGTACATTTTTACCTATTTGAGCACAGCTACCTACGGTTGCCCAGGTGTCTACCATTGTACCCTCGTCTACATAGGCACCTATATTTACATAGCTAGGCATAAGGATAACTCCTTTTGATATGTATGCTCCGTGTCTTGCGACAGCGTTAGGTACTACACGTATACCACGGTTTTCGTAATCTCTCTTAAGAGGAATTTTGTCGTGATATTCAAATATACCAGCTTCAAGAGTTTCCATTTTTTGGATAGGGAAATAAAGTACTACAGCTTTCTTTACCCACTCGTTTACTTGCCATCCATTTTCTGTAGGCTCTGCAACACGCAGGGTGCCACGGTCTAGCATATCTACCACCTCACGTATGGCGTTTATAGTTACTGGGTTAGTAAGGTGCGTACGGTCGTCCCACGCTTCTTCAATAATATTCTGAAGTTGTGTCATTGTATATTCTTTTAAGTTTTATAAGTGAGTATAGTGGCTCACGGTGCTATAATCTTTGGGCCAAAGATAAAGTATCAATTGAGTTTATAAAGGTACTCTTTGTTGTAAAAGCTGCACAAGGAAGTGCTTTTTTGTTATATATGTTACAATAAGCAAAGCCTATAGTGAGTAATAGACTGTTGCTTATGGGTGTGGGTTTATGTATCGGTGTGCATATCGCTTATATTCTTGCTTGTTTTTACTTATTTTTGCACCAAATTTTACAGATGGCACGCATCATTGCAATAGATTATGGAACAAAGCGCACGGGAGTCGCGGTGACAGATGAGTTGCAACTTATTGCTTCTGGCTTAACCACGGTACCGACTAAAGATATTTTTAAATTTTTAGCCACCTACCTAGCCGAAGAAAAAGTAGAGGAAATGGTCATAGGAGAGCCTAAACGTATGAATAATGAGGCGAGTGATGTTGAGGAGCATATAGTACGCTTTCGCGAAAGCGTAGAAAAAAAACATCCCGAGCTCAAAATCATTAGGCAAGATGAACGTTTTACCTCAAAGATGGCTTTCCAGACAATGATAGATAGCGGTATCGGTAAAAAGAAGAGACAAAATAAAGCACTTGTAGATCAAATAAGTGCAACCATTATACTGCAGGATTACCTGTATAATAAATAGATATGATATTACCTATAGTAGCATACGGGAGTCCCGTGCTTAAGAAAAAAGCAAAAGATATTACTCCAGAGTACCCTAACCTGAGTGAGCTCCTTGAGAATATGTATGAGACAATGTATGGAGCGCACGGCGTAGGCCTTGCAGCACCACAAGTGGGATTACCTATACGCATCTTTCTTGTAGATACAACACCATTTGCAGATGATGAGAGCTTTACACCAGAGGAGCAAAAGCAACTATCTAGCTTTAAGAAAACCTTCATAAATGCAGAGATTCTAGAAGAAGAAGGAGAGGAGTGGGCTTTTTCTGAAGGATGTTTGAGTATACCTGGTATAAACGAAGATGTTTTTAGAAAACCTACGGTAACCATCAAGTATCAAGACGAAAACTTTAAGGAGCATACAGAAACTTATGAGGGCCTTATAGCACGTGTGATACAGCACGAGTATGATCACATAGATGGTATACTTTTTACAGATAAACTATCGAGTCTTAAAAAACGTTTAATAAAAGGAAAGCTAGCAAATATCTCAAAAGGAAAGTGCAGTGCAGACTACCGTATGCGTTTTCCGGCGGCGTCAAAAAAACGCTAAAACGTTAAACCCAAAAAACTAATTTGTAAATATGTGGTGCAAAGTGCATCTTTGCCACCCAATAAAATAATATATGAGTTTAGATAAAGTAATCGCAATCGCAGGAAAGCCTGGTATATATGAGTTAAAGCAACAAACACGTAGTGGTTTTGTAGCAGAGTCACTCGTGGATGGTAAGAGAATTACCGTAGGGATTCGTCACAATGTGAGTGTTCTGTCTGAGATAGCCATCTATACACTAAGTGCAGAAAAGCCGTTAAGAGAGGTTTTTCAAGCTATAAAGGAAAAAGAAAACGGTGGTCCTACCATACACCATAAGGTGTCAAAAGATGAGCTCGAAGAGTTTTTCTTTAACGTAGTACCAGATTATGATGAAGACCGCGTGTATGCTAGCGATATAAAGAAGGTAGTGCAGTGGTACAACATTTTACAACAAAAGGAGATGCTCAACTTTGAAGCTCCAGTAGCTTCAGACGAAGAAGAATAGTGCATAACTTTTTATAATATTAAACAGCCTTTACAATCTATATGTGAAGGCTTTTTTAGTTTTAAACTTTAGTACGCTTTCGCGAAAGCGTAACATAAACCCTCATTATATCTACTATAAAAAGAACCATTATGAAGTACTCAAGAGAAGCACAGCTCAAAGCCATAGATAGATTACTCACCATTATGGATGAGCTTAGAGTAGGATGTCCTTGGGATAAAAAACAAACGATGGAGAGCCTGCGCCATCTCACCATAGAGGAGACTTATGAGCTAGGCGATGCCATACTAGATAATGACCTAGAAGAAGTAAAAAAGGAACTGGGAGACCTTTTATTACACATTGTCTTTTATGCAAAAATAGGAAGCGAGACCCAAGACTTTGATATAGCAGATGTGGCAAACAGTATCTCAGAAAAGCTTATCTCTCGTCACCCACATATATATGGTGATGTAGATGTAGCAAATGCCGATGAAGTAGCTACTAACTGGGAGAAACTCAAACTCAAAGAAGGTAAAAAATCTGTGCTAGAAGGTGTGCCTAGAAGCCTACCGGCACTTGTAAAAGCAAGCCGCATACAAGATAAAGTAGCGGGTGTAGGTTTTGACTGGGAAGAGCCACAGCAGGTTTTTGAAAAAGTACAAGAAGAGCTAGAAGAACTACAACACGAAGTAAACGAAAATAATCAAGAGAAGATAGAAGCCGAATTTGGTGATGTGCTGTTCTCTATGATTAACTATGCTCGTTTCTTAAAAGTAGACCCAGAAAGCGCTCTTGAGCGCACTAATAAGAAGTTTATAAAACGCTTTCAGTACCTAGAAGGTAAGGCCAAAGAGCTTAATAAAGACCTTTCAGATATGACGCTTAAAGAGATGGATATCTTCTGGGAAGAGGCAAAGCAATTGTAAAGGCGATATAATCTTGATGATTATGATGAGCGTTAGGGCACTTGCCTAGCTCAAAAGATGTGTTCACTCATTGTAGGTTTAGTTTAGAGTATAGCTAAGGTAGTTTTACCTCATACTTAAAAACCAAACATTATGAGAGCTATCATCACATCTATCTTAATATTTCTTAGTCTTGTTTCTTATGCTCAAGAAGTAAACATCACAGGAACAATCACTGCAGAGGGTAACCCACTTCCGGGTGCAAATATCTTAGTAAAGGGGAAGGATCGTAAATCAGTCTCAGATTTTGATGGTAATTATGAGATCAGAGCGGCAAAGCTGGATACGCTCGTATTTTCATTTGTAGGTTTTGATACTCAAGAAATCATTGTAGGAGATACTGCCGTAATTAATGTCGCGATGCTAGGCAGTCCTGAGCTAGAAGAAGTAATTGTAACAGCTTCTGGAGTAAAGAGAGAGAAACGTGCTGTAGGGTATGCCACCTCAGATGCTAGTATCGTTATAAGAGGTAAAGTTTCTGGCGTTGCAGTGACAGAAGGTTCTAGTCATCCTTCTAGATATAATGATCCTGCTTATGGACAGCTTACGGCAGGTGAGATTAATGACTTAGAAAAGTGGTCTGAGTATTATGAGATTTTCTCAAGTGGGGAAGCACAAAAAGTTGCCGGCCGCTGGGGATTTATCCATAAAAATAAAATAGACATTTCCCTCAAGAATAAAGATCACACTCCGGTAGCAAATACAATGGTTGCTCTCTATAAAAATAAAAAGCAGCTTATGAAAGGTCGTACAGATGTTAATGGATCACTAGTACTTTATAAAGGAACACACAATCTGAGTGATCGCTTCTTATTACAGGTGTATAGTGAGGGTACTGTTGTGGGAAAATCTATAAGCGGTGGGCAACAGGCGGTAGAGATTACCATAGCGTCAAGTGTTGCTGCGACTAATACAGTAGACGTTCTATTTGCTGTAGATGCTACAGGCTCTATGGGTGATGAGATTGCTTATCTCAAATCTGAGCTTAAAAATATTATGAATAGAATAGATGCACAAATCGCACAAAAACGAGTAGCGCTCACAGTGTATAGAGATCACGGTGATAGCTATGTGACTAGATCGATAGATTTTAAAGAAAATGTAAATGAGGTAAAAGATTTTTTATCACAGCAAGATGCAAATGGGGGTGGAGATTATGAAGAGGCAGTAGAGGAAGCTTTAAAAGTATCCCTTTCTCAATCTTGGAATGTGGATGCAAAGGCAAAGCTACTATTCTTGATGCTAGACGCACCTCCACACTACACGGAGCAAAATGTGGAGCTCATAAAATCACAGATTAAAAAAGCGCAAGAGATGGGCATAAAAATAATACCTGTCGTTGCTAGTGGAGCAAATAAAGAAGTAGAATTCTTGATGCGATCATTTAGTGTTGCTACAAATGGAACTTATGTTTTCCTTACAGATGATAGCGGTATAGGTAATGACCATATGGAACCTACTACAGAAGATGTAAAAGTAGAAAAGCTTAATGACCTCATAGTACGTCTTATTGAGAAGTACGCAGGTGTAGAGAGCGCCTTATAGAAGAACTGTTTTTTAGTTTGTTTGTAAACGCGTTATTCAGTTATTGATAACGCGTTTTTTTTATATAGATTGCAGGTATAATTGCTCTACTTTTTCTCTAGCCCAGGGAGTACGTCTCAAAAATTTGAGACTAGATTTTATAGAAGGATCTTTTTTGAAACAATTTATATCTACCTGTAGACTCATTTCTTTCCAGCCATAGTTAGTTACCAGAAACTCTAAGATGTCTACAAGTTTTACCCCGTGTAACGGGTTATTAGGTTGTTGCTGCTTCTCTTCCATAATAGCAAAGATAACTCAATCTAGTGTCTAAAAAGATTTACGGTTACCGTTGCAGCATCATTATTTGGAAATTTTTTACTTAGTTTTTCATCTCTCTTCATACCTATACTATCTAGCACTTTATGGAAAACAGGTACTTCTACTATAAATTGATCTGAGTAGCCGTGCGTAGCATCATAGGCGGTTACGGCTGTTTTTCCTATATAATCTGCCGCGATTGCTGGAGGTACACTATGTAACTCTATGAGTAATAAACCGTGTTTTCCAGTATATGGAGACCATTTTCCAAAATGTTCTGCAAGCGAGGCTTCAGCATCGTTATTTGAAATGCGAGCGCCCTCATATGCAAAGGCTCCAGTAGATGTGCTTGGACTCTTTGTAGACTGCGCTG
The DNA here is from genome assembly GCF_947496725.1 of uncultured Dokdonia sp. Lineage (GTDB taxonomy): Bacteria > Bacteroidota > Bacteroidia > Flavobacteriales > Flavobacteriaceae > Dokdonia. The sequence continues at coordinate 387,667 of NZ_CANMDS010000001.1, read as the reverse complement.
GGGCTTTCCATACACGATTATGATCTAAGAAAGAACGCACATTAAGAAGATCTCCTAGCGTGATGTCATACTCCTCCTGTAAGTCGGCAGCAAGTCTGTCTGGGTCACCTATATCTCCCCACATCACTTTTGCCCATATTTCGGCTTGGATCAGATTTTGCTTAGTAATATCTATTGCTGTCTGGTTATAATCTGCTCCTACTAGTATAAGTGGGTGTTCATCTAGATGCTTGCCACGTAGTGTGTGACGCTCAATAAGATTGTAAAGGTGTATTAAAAAAGCACCGTTACCGCAGCCCATATCTAATATCCCTTTAGGTTGCTCGTCTAGAGGTTTATTAAAAATATCAAGTATAATAGTATCTACCACTTTAAAGTAGGTAGCGTGCGCACCACCGCTTCCCCATACATTCATAGCTCTGTCTACGTGTCCTTCTTGGCTACCGTCACCTTGTGATTTTGCCGCTAGCGCATTACCAAAAAGCAGATCGTCAAGCTTACGCAAGGTAGGTATGTAAGAAACAGTCACGCCGTATGCGCTGGCTCTCTTTGCAAAGAACAGTCCTTTGTCTGTAAATTGATACGTGTGTTCTTTGCGAGTAAACAGTTCAAAATAAGTGAGTATGTCTAATAGTTTTTTAAAGTTCTCTCCATCTGCGTGAAACTCTTCTGGCCTAAAGCTTGCCTGCATAAAGTATTTATGAAAAGCCCCATTCATAGACAGGTGTACAAGAGTAGGACCTAGTATACTTCCTTCTATATGAGCAAGTACTTGCTCTTGTATTGTTCTCTCTGCTGGATTTTGTGATAGTGTGATACCATAATGATCGCGGTATTTTGAAAAAATATCTTGTAACATTTTAAAAGGAGCTACCTCAAATTTTCTAAAATGGTAATTTTCAGAAAGCTTTTGTAGTGCTGTTACCTCTTCATAAAGCGGGAATAGTGCAAAAGCTGTTGCTGTATGCTCATTTATACTATAAGTAACCGTATTTGTGCTGTTATTTATGTGCTGCACGAGCCATCCTTGTGAGGCTAGTAGTCGCAATGCCACGTTGAGGTATCCCTCATTTGCATCAAAGGTTGATGACAAATCACCAATTGTGACCTCTTTTTTGTCTAATATATATGTGGTCACGCCCTTTTTGTGAAGCGAAAACGCAGATGGGGCGGTAACGATACCGTCTAAGTGTCTAAAAAGTCGCTCTCTATAGGTGGCTTGTAATGCTTTGGATACCATAGTATCAGTGTGTTATGTGTTTAAATATTTATTAGTCTACCAGACCACTAGGTTAATAACTTTTTTTCAAATAAAAATGTTTTTAACATCAATTTATATCCGTCTCATTCTTGTGTATTTTTACCGTTGTGAATCGTACTACTAAAACCATAACTATAACAGACCTTAATGCCTTTAAGAAACAACTACTTTCTTGGGCACAGCAGTATGAAGACATTGTGTGGCTTGATAGTAACAGTTACGAGCGACAAAATTATCCTGAGTACGAGGCCATACTAGCAGTAGATGCTTTTACAAGTCTAAAGACTGACTATCAAGGAGCTTTTGATCAACTGGAGGAGTATCAAAGTACAACAAAAGATTGGATTTTTGGATACCTCAGTTATGATCTTAAGAATGATACTGAGCGACTTACATCAAAAAATGATGACAGTCTCGACTTTGCAGACTTATATTTCTTTCAGCCCAAAAAGGTTTTTTTACTCAAAGGTGACACCCTCGAGATGCACTACCTAGGTATGGTAGATGATGAGATAGAAGAGGATTATAAGGAGATAATAAATGGTGTAAACTATCAACCATATATCCCTGCAGACCCATTATCTATTAAACTCAAGATTCACAAAGAAGCTTATAAAGAAAAGGTACGTGAGATGCTTGCCCACATACACAGAGGTGATATTTATGAGGCAAATATGTGTCAAGAGTTTTATGCAACAGGCGCCATCGATCCGCTAGAAACATATGAGCGACTCAATGCAATAAGTACCCCACCGTTTGCCACCTACTTAAGGATGGAAGATCAGTATTTACTTTCGGCAACGCCAGAGCGGTATATTAAAAAAATAGGAGAGAAGATTGTTACCCAGCCCATAAAGGGAACGGCTAGACGTAGTGATAATGAGGAGGAGGATTACGCTTTCGCGAAAGCGTTACAACAAAACCCAAAAGAGCGCTCAGAAAACATAATGATTGTAGATCTCGTACGCAACGACTTGTCTCGCACAGCCCGCAGAGGATCTGTTGTAGTAGAGGAGTTATGCGAGGTGTATCCCTTTAAGCAAGTTCACCAAATGATATCAACCGTTACCTCACAACTAGGCTTAGGTATCTCACCGGTAGATGTAATACGTAGCACCTTCCCAATGGGAAGTATGACCGGTGCGCCAAAATTGCGAGCAATGCAAATCATAGAGTCATTAGAAGAGTCAAAGCGGGGTTTATACAGCGGCTCAGTGGGCTATTTTACCCCGGCAGGCGATTTTGATTTTAATGTAGTCATACGCAGTATACTCTACAATGCAGAGAAACAATACATCTCATACTCAGTAGGCGGAGCCATCACTGCTGGTTCTGAACCAGATAGTGAGTATGAAGAGTGCTTACTCAAGGCTAAGGCGATGCGTGCCGTTTTAGAGGGAGAATAGTAGCGATATTTTGTATTTTTGCCTTCCGCTTTCGCGAAAGCGTACTAACAATAAACCAACTAGCTTAAAGCATACAGCTTAGAGCCAAAAGCCAAATTATGAGCGACGATAAAAAGATCATTTTTTCAATGCAGGGCGTTTCAAAGACGTTTCCTGGAGCACAGACACCTGTACTTAAAAAGATATACCTAAGCTTCTTTTATGGAGCAAAAATAGGGATCTTAGGTCTTAACGGTTCTGGTAAATCTACGTTGATGAAAATCATCGCAGGATTAGATACAAACTTTCAGGGAGATGTAACTTCAGATAAAGAGTTTTCTGTAGGGTATCTTGAGCAAGAGCCTAAGCTAGATCCAGAAAAAACGGTTCTTGAGATTGTAAAAGAAGGAGCTGCCGAAACGGTTGCTATTCTTGATGAGTACAATAAAATCAATGATTCATTTGGTCTAGAAGAGGTATACTCAGATGCAGATAAGATGGATAAGCTTATGGCACGCCAGGCAGTTTTACAAGATGAGATAGATGCTCGCGGTGCCTGGGAGCTAGATACAAAACTAGAGATCGCGATGGATGCACTACGCACCCCACCGGCAGATCAAAAAGTATGTGTACTCTCTGGAGGAGAAAAGCGTCGTGTAGCTTTATGTAGATTATTATTACAAGAGCCAGATGTGTTATTACTAGATGAGCCTACTAACCACCTTGACGCAGAGTCTGTACACTGGTTAGAGCACCACCTTGCACAATATAAAGGAACGGTAATAGCTGTAACTCACGACCGTTACTTCCTTGATAACGTAGCGGGATGGATATTAGAGCTGGATAGAGGAGAGGGAATCCCTTGGAAAGGAAACTACTCTTCTTGGCTAGACCAGAAGTCTAAGCGTATGGCGCAAGAGAGTAAGACCGCTTCAAAAAGACAAAAAACGTTAGAGCGAGAGCTAGAGTGGGTACGTCAAGGAGCAAAAGGGCGCCAGACTAAACAAAAAGCACGTTTACAGAACTATGACAAGATGATGAGTCAAGATCAAAAGCAAGTAGATGAGAAGCTTGAGATCTATATCCCTAATGGGCCACGTCTTGGTACTAATGTTATTGAGGCATCTGGAGTGAGTAAAGCCTTTGGCGATAAGTTACTGTATGAAGACCTCAATTTTAACTTGCCGCAGGCTGGTATCGTAGGTATTATAGGTCCTAACGGAGCTGGTAAGACTACTATCTTTAAAATGATTATGGGTGAGGAGGCTCCAGATAAAGGAACCTTTAACGTAGGAGAGACTGCTCAAATCGCATATGTAGACCAGAGTCACAGCAATATAGACCCAGAGAAAACTATCTGGCAAAACTTCTCAGACGAGCAAGAGCTTGTAATGATGGGCGGTAAGGAAGTAAACTCTAGGGCATACCTAAGTAGATTTAACTTCTCAGGTAGTGAGCAAAATAAGAAAGTTGCAACACTATCTGGTGGTGAGCGCAACCGTTTACACCTTGCGATGACTTTAAGAGAGGAAGGAAACGTACTATTACTGGATGAGCCTACAAACGACCTTGATGTAAACACACTAAGAGCGCTAGAAGAAGGACTAGAGAACTTTGCAGGCTGTGCGGTAGTAATTAGTCACGACCGCTGGTTCTTAGATCGTATATGTACTCACATTCTTGCTTTTGAGGGAGATAGTCAAGTGTATTTCTTTGAGGGTAGTTTCTCAGAATATGAGGCAAATAAGAAAAAGCGATTAGGTGGTGATTTAATGCCTAAGCGTATTAAATACAAGAAGTTAGTAAGGTAAGTAATTACATACAATGAGAAACGCCCCATACATAACTGTATGGGGCGTTTTTATATATAAAAGTTATTGTAGATATAATAGCTACATAAAAACAAATAACATTGCACATAAGGCAAGTATAATCACAGATACAATAAGTATAGACTTATTAATTAGGATCAGTTTGTTATTAAATTCAATGCGTATCATCTTGATAGTTTTATGGTTTCACTTTATAGATACTAAAATATGTAAAAGGTTGCGTCTAAGTAATTTAAAAATTTTTGAACACTACATTTTACGAGTATTTCCGTTACAGCGATAAAATTATGCAGTTTATCTGATGTGAAATCATAAAATATATTATTTAATCATTAACTCCCGGTTGTTTTAACGTGAAGTTTTCTTCCTTTTTTGCCTTATCTACTTGGCTTTTTACATCTCTCAAAAGTTCTTTTGCATCATAGATTATCCCGTCTTTTATAGTGTACTTAACTCCACCTACACGCACCACTTCATTATCATCTGTTAGTTTTATAGCGCCTGTTCCATAAAGTACTTTGAGATTTTGCAATGGGTTTTCTTCTACAATGACAAAGTCTGCAAGTTTATTTACTTCTACAGAGCCTACTTGGTCGTCCATATTAAGCAATTCTGCCCCATTGAGGGTTGCCGCTCTTATCACTTCCAGAGGGTGAAAACCTGCTTCCCTAAGTAATTCTAACTCTCTAGGGTATGCAAATCCATATAACTGAAAAATAAAGCCAGAATCTGTACCTACAGTTACACGACCACCTCTGTTTTTATATTCATTTACAAAAGCCATCCACATACGGTAGTTGTTTTTCCAGTGTACTTCTTCTTCTGTGCCCCAGAAGTGCCAGTAGCTACCGTGTGATATTTTACTAGGTTGGTAAAATCTCCATAAGGAAGGAAGGGTGTAGTCTTCGTGCCACTCGGCTCTTCTTGCTCTCATTAAGTCACGACTGGCTTCATAAATATTAAAGGTAGGATCTAGTGTGAAATCTAGAGCGATAAGCTCCTCCATAACTGCATTCCATTTTTCAGACCCTGGTTTAGCCGCTTGCGCCCATAGGCGTCCTGCTTCGCCAAAACGGTGTTGCTCATTATTATAATTATAGTCAAGCGGATAGTTTTGTACCGTCGTGTTTTCAAACAGTGCTTCTGGTAATCCATACCAGTGCTCCATAGAGGTAAGTCCAGCACGGGCACTGTTAAGTACATTCCAGCGTGCGACGCTCATTTGAGCGTGGTGCATAGATGAGGTAAGTCCCAGTTTCTTGTTTTCTTCAAGAGCTGCTTGCATAACCTCTGGTGGAGCGCCAAAAAACTTAATCCCGTCTGAATCATTTTTGCTATTATTTTGGACCCAAGCTCTTGCTTGTTGTGCAGTAGTTATAGTCTCTTTACTACCTTGGCCAAAGCCTGTATGCGAGATAATACGTGGTGCGATGATGCTATTGCTTGCAGATTTTTTCTTGAGGTCTAATGTAAAGTCACGACTCCTACCAGAAACCTCACGTACGGTCGTAACGCCGTGCGCCATCCATAGTTTAAAAACATAATCTGGATCTGCTCCTTGAGCTTCTCCACCTATGTGCACGTGACAATCTACAAACCCTGGTAAAAGGTACATTCCATTTGCATCTAGCTCTTTTCCGCCTGCACGTAGTTTTGGGCGTTTTGCTTCGTTAATCGCTACACCTGGATATCCTACTACTTTAATTTCGGTGATTTTATTTCCTTCTACTACGATATCTACAGGACTTATCGGTGGTGCTCCATTACCATTTATGAGCGTTACGCCACGTATGATGAGCTGATTAAAAGGACCTTCTTGTAGGGGTGATTGCGCTTTCGCGAAAGCGGAAAAAAACAATACTCCGCATATAAATGTGATAATTGATTTATACATAACTAGTTTATTAAACTCCCGAAGAAGATTGCGTTAAGAAAGAGTTTATTGGTACCGTACCAGCTTCCTCTAAAGTTAGGATTATCTGCAAAAAGGACCACACGACCTCTACCTTGCGGAGAAACGATAAGTGAGGCACTCTTTTTCATATAGTCATTTAAGTTTTTATCAGATATAAATCCGTCTATATGCGGTGTGTCTGTGTATTGTGCAACGGTGTTATACTCACTTTTTGAAGGTTGTAACCATACGTTATTGTTCTTATAAACAGGTAGTGTGTTATATCTGTAGCCAAAAGCGAGTGGGTGTGTTAAGTCTAGATCTACCTCAAAAATAGCTCCGCCTAGACGCTCCTTACCACGGTTAGGACCTTTGTTTACATAAGGTTTGCGCTCTTCGGTCTTTGTGGAGTCTTCTTTCTTATCTTTTGTGAGTTTGCCCGTAGCAATTTTTGATTTTATAGCCCAGCTACTCGCAGTTCCAGAAGTAATAAGAGTATTGCCTTGAGCAATCCAAGCTTTCAAGTTTTTTTGCTGTCTATCTGATATGGCGTTGTAGTTACCAGATACCATCACTAGCGTGTTGAACTTACTTAAATCTACACGGTTAAAGTTGCTCATCATCACTTTTGTGATAGGCATATGCACACGTGTGTCAAGCAAGTGCCATACCTCTCCAGCTTCATAAGAGCTAGTACCGTTACCTATAACCATAAGTGCTTTAGGAGCGTCTATTTTTTGAAAGTTGCGACTTCCTAAATCAATTCCTTTTATGCTAAAGCCAGTATTTGCCGCATAAATAGGGACTTGATATTTCTGCTGTGCAGCTGCTAGTATGTCATATACTTCATCTTCGGTCTCATCTTGACGACTTACTGGTAGCATAAGTGTACCATAATTAAAATCCCTTATACCACTTGTAGTATTTACTGTAAACGGTTTAAAAGCGGTGGCAAGCACGAGTCCTTCTTTTTGTAGGTAGTTAAGTAGTGCTGGTGTATTATAATCATCATAATCTACAAGGTATGCATAGCTTGTTTTTGTAAGTGGCGTTACGCGTACTAAATTATCTGTTGTGGTGATCTCTTTTCCTAAACTCGGGGTGCTGTTCAAACCTTTATAACGCATATTGTAAAAGTTACCTACAGACCACGCACTGGCATCATAGTAAACACTATCACGGTAGGTGCTATAAGTTTCAAAAAATGATTGAACCATTCTTTTTTGAGCTTGGTTAGTAGGCACTACATAACGACCATCACCTTTATCATATAGTTTAATACGGTGCTTTAAGAGTTTGTCTATAAAAGCCTTTGTTCTATTTGCATCATAAGGATCACCAAACTCGTATGCGGCTGCTTGATCTGTTTTTCCTTTCTTAAAGGCGCTTTTAAAGAACTCTTGTTGATACTCGCGTAGTCTAGCTTTGTTCTCTACAGCGGCCTTTACGGTAGCCATTCCAGATGTAAACTGGTTTCTTATTGTAAATGGAAAACTAATGGTACCAAAATCTGTGTCTTGTAAATGACCACGGCTACTTGCTTGCTCAAAAAGTAAGGCGAGAGCTCCTTGTAAATCTGGATATGAAGATCCGTAGCCTGGGTAGGTGCCGTCAAAGGCTTCTTTTGTAAAATAAAAACTCCCTATCTCATCTAGCGCACTAGAGAAGTATGGCGCAAAAAGGTTATTGAGCTCCTCATAATTTTCCTTAGGCATAATAGGGTCTTTACTTCCTATAGGTAACATAGGCTCAAAGAAGTGTGTGCTGTTTGTACCCATCTCGTGAAAATCTGTAACTACATTAGGGTACCAGTCGTGATACCAGTCTAGTTTGCCACGGCTCTCTGGGTTAATAGCGAGTAACCAGTCTCTGTTGAGGTCAAACCAGTAGTGATTTGTCCTTCCGCGTGGCCACATTTCTGTATGCTCTGCGTCTATATTATCAGATACAAGTGGTGAGCCTTTATAACTATTTGCCCACTGTGTGTGGCGATCGCGACCATCTGGGTTTATGGTAGGGTCTAAAAAGATAACACTGTTTTTACGGTAGTTTATAATATCTGGATGCTTTGATGCTACTAGTGTGTATGCGGTAAGCAATGCCGCCTCAGAACTTGATGGTTCATTACCGTGCACATTATATCCTAGTTGTATAAAAACGGGTACTTCATTATAATTAGTCACATTTTGCTTTGTGTCTACAAAGGCGAGATGCTGTTTTTTAATGGCCGTCAAGTTTGCGAGATTTTCTGCAGTAGATATGGTGAGCATAACCAGCTTTCGGCTTTCGTGTGACTTGCCGTACTGTGCTATAGTAGCCTGGTTTGATACCTCTGCTAGTTCTTGCAAGTAAGCTACAATCTGGTCGTGACGGGTATGTTGCTCGCCTATATCGTACCCCAGAAACTCTGCAGGTGACGGGATGGCGGAGTCAAAAGGAGCATACTTGCCTGTAAAATAATCTTGTGCGTGTAGTTGTGGTGATAACGCTTTCGCGAAAGCGTAAAAAACCACAGTCAGTAATAGAATCTTGTGTTTCATTTGGATTGATTTGTACTTCTAAAAATACGGAAATAATTATTGCAACATCTTTATAAAAGTACGTTTAGAATGTGCTACCTTTATTTTGTGCACGGTTTTTGATACCTGCAATATTCATTATTATACTGTATGCGCAAATTTTATTTTTTACTCCTTATTACATCTATCACTTTTGGGCAATCTGCCATTACGCCTGGTATGGTGTACCCCAAGGTTAAGCAAGACCCTACTTCTGATAAAACATATGCGATATATCTACCTAGAGATTATGATGCACAGAGCAAATATCCTGTAGTGTTTGTTTTTGATGAGAAAGGAAGGGGAGATCTCATTACACAACAGTTTTCTATAGGTGCTGCGCTCACGAGTAGTATTGTTATAGGAGCAAATTATGAGCTAGATAGCACGATAAAGCCGGCACTAAAACAGATGGCGGAGTTGATAAACCGCTCTTATGATCAGTATGCTATAGATCGTGACAAGATCATTCTTGCGGGTTTTGGCGATGCAAGTTTAGTAACGAGTACCAGCGCGCAGTTGTCTAATAGTACTTATGGTCTTATTGCGGTGGGAGATGCATTTTTAGACAAGAAGCTTCTTAGTAAAAACCCAAAACTTAAGGTGTCTATACTCTCACCAGATGAGGGTAAGCAGTTCTATAAACTACGTGCTTATGGTACAGGATATAGCTTAGATAAATTTATAAAGGGTTACCACGTGTATGATGGAGGTGATCTGCCAGAATCTGGTTACCTAGCGACAGCGCTTACAGATATTTTAATAGATGAGGATGTAGAAAAAGAGCGCGTGCAGCAATTTTATGATACAGATATGGCCTTTGCAGATTTATTGTACAAAAAGCAAAAGCACGTTTATGCATATAACTTTGTGACAGCGCTTAAAACTAAGTATAAGAAAATACTTGATATAGACAGCCAGAAAGAACTCGCAAAGGAGATACGTTTTAATAAAGCCTTACGCGCTAAGCGTGATAGGAGTACTGTAATTGCGTATGGTGAAGGTCTACTAGCAGAAGATTTTAAGTATTACCTAGCAGAAGACACGCAAAAGGCATTTTTTGATAACCTAGGCTGGTGGAGTTACCAGATGGATGAGCTAGATGTAAAAATAGATAGTACTGCAAGTAGTAAACAAGAGCGTAAGGCGGCTATACGTCTTAAAGGATTTGTACAAAACAGTGTAGAGCAGCAATATGAGATTGTAAAGGCACAAAATAGCACGCCAGAAAAATTACTTTTTGTAAATATCTTACGCACACTTGTAAGCCCTTCTAACCAGGATGCTTTTATACAAGTTATAGGACTTAGTGCTCGCGAGGGAGATATTAATGCTTCTCTTTTTTATCTAGAAGAATTATTAAAATCTGGATATACAGATTATGATAATCTATATGCCATCCCTTATACAACCGCTTTACGTATAGGCCCTGAGTGGAATGAAATTATAAAAGATTACCTAGGTAAGTCTAAGTATTACTAATGCTTTGAGCTTTTTTTACAGCAGTTTTTATAGCGTCCATATTATCTGTCACCACAAAGAACTCTGAGTTTTTATTCTTTGTTTTAATGTGAATGGCTTTACCTAGCCGTGTGTTAAAAAGCGTGCCGTGTGGAGTAAATCTATAGCCTATTCCCCAGAGCAATGTTGTCTTTAAGATTTTTGTACTTGCAAGGTCTAGACGGTTAGTAGCTATTTTTCTCTTAACAAGACCTATCCCAAAACTTAATATAGCTTCATCTTTTGTAATGATAATATCTAGCTTGTAAAAAAGGACAATAATCCCTGTAAAAAGCAAAGTAGTCGTTATATAAATAGCGGGACTAGCGGCAGTCTCTGCATTACTCAAATATACATTTGTAGCTGCCAGAATAACGACTACCAGTAAAAGTATAAGAATAAGTGTACGGAAATATTGTGTCTCTTTATATAGTATGTTGCTCATAAGGGTTATTGTGTCAATAAGACATTCTTAATGAGTAAAAGTTACAAAAATCTAGAATTTTAAGATGATATGATTTTATTATCAGCACTTTAAGTAGAGATGTGACATAAGTTCAGTTTGGCGCGATTATTGGCTGTTCATTACTATGTTGACAACTATGTTGTATAATCTCAACATCACTCTTAAGTATTACTACATTTATATTAAGAGTAATTTTAAAATGTCGCCTATGGATTTTAGCCAAGAAGGAAATAGTGTATCGCTCACTCGTTTTGAGTCTATGTTAAAGACTAATGATGTTCTTTTTTTTGACGCAGAAGAGTTTGAAAATATTGCAAATTACTATATCGAGAGTGGTAAAATTGCGCTTGCGCGAAAAGCTGTAAAGCTAGGTCTAGAGCAGCATCCCACATCATCAAACCTTAGACTTTTTAAAGCAGAGCTTTTCATCTTTGAAAACAAATTTGAAAAAGCCGAACAAATTCTTACAGAGCTACACGAACTAGAACCACATAATGAAGAAGTTTTTATCCAGAAGGCAAATATTTATAGCAAGCAGGATGATCACAAAAAGGCTATTTACTTACTAGAGCAAGCTATAGATCTTACTAACGATCCTGCAGATGTTTATAATCTCATAGGGATGGAATATCTTTTTATAGAAGATTTCCAAAATGCTAAGCTTAGTTTTATGAAGTGCCTAGAGGTAGACGAGCAAGATTATAGTGCGCTTTATAATGTAATTTATTGTTTTGATTTTTTAGAGCAGCACACAGAAGCTATAGATTACCTCAATATGTTTTTAAACAATAATCCTTATTGTGAAGTAGCTTGGCATCAAGTGGGGAAACAATATTTTGGACTTAAGGAGTATGAAAAAGCACTCTCAGCCTATGATTTTGCCATTATAAGTGATGACCGTTTTGTAGGAGCTTACCTTGAGAAAGGTAAAGTGCTAGAAAAATTAGGTCGTTATAATGAGGCTTTAGAAAATTACCAGATTACACTTGAGTTAGAAGATCCTACATCTTTTGCTTTACTGCGTATGGGTAAATGCTATGATAAGTTAGGAAGTGATGAACTTGCTATAAAGCATTTTGAGCGCTGTGTGCACGAAGATCCTTTACTAGATAATGGGTGGATTGCCATTACAGATTTTTATAAAAAACGTCTCAACTTTCAAAAGGCATTATATTATATAAACAAAGCGATTAATATAGATAGCGATAACGTACTTTACTGGAAACGTTATGCAAAAATTAATCACAGGCTTAAGTTTTATGAAGAGGCAGAAGAAGGGTATCGCCGTACATTAGAACTGGGTAATTATGAACTTGAAACTTGGTTAAACAGAGCAGATATACTTTTACAACTAGGTGAGCATAATGCAGCGGTTATAAATCTAACGCAGGCTATAGAATTTTATCCAGAAAATGCAGAGGTAGCTTTTAGACTGGCAGGTCTTAACTATGCGCAAGGGAGTGACATACAAGGGCGCTACTTTTTAAAAAATGGTCTAAAATTAGATGCCGAATTTTCTATAATTATAGATGAACTTTTTCCTTACGTGGCGGCAAAGAAGGAAGTGCGTGAGTTAATTGAGAAACACTCAAACTAGCAAATTCTAAAATTTTGTTTAAAAATAGGTATGTAAAGTGAAAGCTAGTATTTTAGCTAAGACTTTAAAATAATCCTATGCCAAAAACTTCACTCGCTTACGTATTTGTTATCTTAAAAGGAATGGCAATGGGAGCAGCAGATGTGGTTCCCGGTGTATCTGGAGGTACCATTGCATTTATATCTGGTATCTATCAAGAACTTATAGAAACAATAGATAAACTAGACTTTGGAATTTTTAAAGTCTGGAAAAAGGAAGGAGTAAAAGCTGCAATAGCGCAATACAATCTTAAATTTTTAGGAAGTTTATTTTTAGGAGTAGCCATAAGTATACTCTCACTTGCTCGAGTTATAAAATATCTGCTTGATGTATATCCTATTCTTTTATGGTCTTTTTTCTTTGGTCTTGTACTTGCAAGTATTGTTTATATAGGAAAACAAATTTCAAAATGGAATGCAATCACAATCATAGCATTAATTCTAGGTGTTGCAGTTGCATATTTTATCACAATAGCCGTACCTACAGAAGCGCCTAACGCGTGGTGGTTTTATTTTGTCTCTGGTTGTATTGCTATTATCGCAATGATTTTACCTGGAGTTTCTGGTTCTTTTATACTTGTGCTACTGGGTTCTTATGGGATGGTGCTAGGCACAATTACAGATGCTCAAGACGCATTGCTTACTCGAGACTGGTCACTCCTTAGAAGTGCTATCTGGAAAATCATACTCTTTGCTTTAGGGTGTGTTGTGGGACTTAAACTCTTTTCAAAAATCCTTAAGTGGATGTTTGAGCATAAAAAAGAAATAACCCTAGCTGTACTTACCGGTTTTATGGTAGGATCACTTAACAAAATATGGCCTTGGAAAAAAGTCTTATCTACACGTATAGATAGGCACGGTGATGAGGTTGCGGTAGAGGCAAAGAGTATACTCCCATCAACCTTTGACGGAGATCCACAGGTACTATATGCCGTAATATTTGCCGTTGTAGGATTTGCATTAATCTTATTATTAGAAAGAGCTGCAGGTAAAAAGAAGGTATATGCAGACTGAGACTAGATCGCTTTCTGATAAGCTCTGGCTCGTACTTAAAGGCCTAGCAATGGGTGCTGCAAATAAAGTTCCGGGAGTGTCTGGAGGAGTTGTAGCCTATGTAGCTGGGTTTTATGAAGAGTTTATATACTCGCTTCAAAAGGTAAATGGCAAAGCCTTACGGCTACTTTTTGGAGGGCGTTTTCGTAGTTTCTGGCAATACATAAATGGACGATTTTTAGGACTCCTTATTTTAGGAATGCTCATAAGTTATTTTAGTGTTTCATTATTACTAGATCTAGCTATAAGAAATTACCCCTTGTTAGTGTGGAGTGCTTTCTTTGGTATGATAATAGGTTCTATATACTATATAGGTAAAGATTTTGAAGAGTGGACTAATCGCAATATCGTAATGCTTATTTCAGGGGTTATTTTTGGTGTAGCTATAAGTCTTATGGAGCCCGCACAAGAAAATGATAATCTTCTCTTTGTCTTTATTTGTGGTATTATAGGTGTTTCTGGGATGACATTACCAGGTCTCTCAGGTTCTTTTATACTTATCTTACTAGGTAATTATGTGCTACTACTTGTGGATTCTGTAAATGCATTATTTGTAACAATAACAAAAACATTTTCTGGAGACTTTTCTTTTATAGATGACCCAGTACATATGCGATTACTTACTGTTTTGATCGTTTTTTCTTTGGGATCACTTACTGGCCTTGTTACTATTTCTCATTTTTTAAGTTATTTGTTTAAAAAGTTTAAATGGGAGACTAATGCTGCAATACTAGGTTTTATTATAGGTTCGCTGGGCGTAGTTTGGCCCTGGAAAACAGAAGTTTTTGAACGCGACATTGCAGGAGAAATTGCACTAGATATAAACGGAACACCAATATTAGATAATTACGACCGTTACTTGCCTACAGCGTTAAATATTGAAAATGTGCTCGCCATATTTTTTATACTTGCAGGTATTTTTATGGTCGTTGCACTAGGTAAATATGGAGAGAGAACAAGACGTACTAGTTAAGTATGGCCTTTTTGGAAAAGATATAGGCTACTCCTTCTCAAGAGGATATTTTAAAGAGAAGTTTGATAAGCAAGATGTAAAGGCACAATATATAAATTTTGATGTGCCAGATGCTGCTGCTATGCAAGAGGTACTCCTAGCAAAATCTGCCGTAGGGTATAATGTCACTATACCTTATAAACAAGATATTATTCCTTTTTTAGATAGACTTGACGCACACGCAGCCGCTATAGGTGCTGTAAATACCGTTAAGACGGAAGATGATGGCGCACTTACGGGTTATAATACAGATTATATAGGTTTTAGAGATTCATTACTAGAGCGTTTTGGTGAGAGTCATTTTTGTGATTTTGATGAGACAGTTCTTTCTTCATCTTCTTATAAATGTTTGATTTTAGGTACTGGAGGGGCGTCAAAAGCCGTGCATTATGCAATGCAACAGCTAGGGGTTGAGTGCACCTTTGTTTCGCGAAAGCGTTCTAACACCTCATTACAATATGAAGATCTCAATGAGCAAATCATAAAAGATCACACTTTTATAGTAAATACAACACCCGTAGGAACTTTTCCAGAGGTTGAGATGGCGCCAGCGATACCGTATCAATATATAGGCGATTCTCATATAGCTTTTGATCTTATTTATAATCCTGAGCAGTCTACTTTTCTAACTAAAGCATTGCAACAAGGTGCTCAAATTATAAACGGATTTAGAATGCTAGAATTACAAGCAGAGGCCTCTTGGAGCATCTGGAATAGCTAGCACTAGATTATTGCCCTATGTGCGCACTAAATAGTATATTTACTTCTTATAAAATAGAACCCTAACATTGAAAGATATGTCTGAAGAGAAGAAACCTCAAGACCCAAAAGTAGAAGAACATCTAGAAGAAACGGCGCCAGCAACAGATCGCACTATGAATGAAGAAATAGAAGCACTGGCTGCAGAGGCAAATGCAACACAACTTCCAGATGATGCTGAGGTGGCATCTGAGATTGATGCAGAAGAAGTTGCTTCTCCAGATCAAGCTGCTGCAACACCAGAAACTACAGAAGTAGCACCGGCTGCACCAGTGGTAAAAGAAATACCTAAAAAAGACTATACTACTCTTACAAAAGAAGAGCTTATAGAGGAGTTACAATCACTTATTAAAAATGAGAAAGTAACTGCTATAAAGGAGCACGTAGAGGAGATAAGTACGGTTATAAATGCTCAGTTTGATAAAGAGCAAGAAGAGGCTAAGGCTGCTTTTCTAGAGGAAGGCGGTAACATTATAGATTTTAGATACTTCTCGCCACTTAAAAAGGCATATAACGAGGTGTATTATGAGTATAGAAACAAGCGCCAAGAGTTTTATGAACGCAAGCGTAAGGATCAAAATGCAAACCTCGCAGAACGTCAATCGCTTATAGATGAGGTGAAGGCTTTAAGTAAAGAGCTAGGTGGTGCTGAGAGTGTAAATACTACTTTCAATAAATTTAAAGACATTCAAGAACGCTGGAATAATGCAGGTAATATACCTCGTGATCGCTACAACCTTGTTTGGAACGATTACTACTTTAATGTAGATGCGTTTTATGAACTCTTGCACCTTAACCGTGACTTTAGAGATAGACACTTTAAAGAAAATCTGGATAAAAAGCTACTGCTCATAGAGAGAGCAGAAGAGCTAGGAGCAGAGCCTAATATCAATAAGGCTTTTAAAGAACTACAACTCTTACACCGTATGTGGAAAGAGGAAATAGGTCCTGTAGCGCGTGAACATAGTGACGCAATCTGGGATAAATTTAGTGCTGCTACAAAGAAGATACACGATGCTCGTGATGAGAAGCAAAAAGAGATAGAGCTTGTATGGGTTAAAAATCTTGAGATTAAAAATAACATCATTGCTCAAATAAAAGAAGTAGCACAAGATGATATAAAGTCTCATAAGAGCGTACAAGAAAAGATTAAAAAAGTAGAAGCACTGCGTGAGGAATTCTTTAAGGCTGGTAAAGTCCCAAAAGAAAATAATGAAGACACGTGGGCAGCTTTTAAAGAAGCAACAAAGCTATTTAATCAAAAAAAGAACGGCTTCTATAAATCTCAAAAGAAAGAACAGTACGATAACCTTACAAAGAAGCAAGAGCTTGTACAAATAGCCGAAGACCACAAAGATAGCGATGACATAAAAGGAACGCTAGATGTGATGAAGCGCATACAGGCAGACTGGAAGAAAATAGGTCACGTACCACGTAAAGATAGTGACAAGGTATGGAAGCAATTTAAAGATGCTTGTAATCACTTTTTTGACCGCCTTAAAGATTCTAAAAAGCAAGCAAGCGCTGGCGAGCAAGAAAATCTTGATAAAAAACAAGCCTTAATGAATACCGTTAAGGAAACAAAGATGACAGGCGAGCGTACTGCAGATCTTGCGACTATTAAAGAATTTATAGACCAGTGGAAGGGTATAGGTCGTGTTCCTTACTCAAAAAAGAATATAGATCAAGACTTTAATAAAGTACTAGACGGTCTCTTTAAACAACTTGATATAGATAAGAAAGAAGCAGAGCTCATCAAGTATGAAAACCGTGTGCAAATTATGGCAGGCGGGGCAGATGACCGCGCTATAGAAAAGGAACGTTTCTTTATTAGAAAGAAAATAGATGAGACTAAAGCAGAGATTAACCAGCTAGAGAACAATCTAGGTTTCTTCCAGCACGTGGCAGATGATAACCCTATGGTGGTAGAGGTGCATAAAAACATCGCACGTCATAAAGAAGATCTTAATGTATGGACTTCAAAACTGCGTAAGATAAAAACCTTAGTAGCTCAAAATCAAAAAGCCGAAGAGGAGGCTGCTGCTGCTCGAGAAGCCGCAGAAAATGCTCAAAATGAGATTTCTGAAGAAAATTCTGAAGCATAATTGTAACAATTACTCTCGTGCCTCGTCTTTATAGTATCAATCAATAAAAACAGATATTATGAGAACGCAAGCAAAAACAACAACAGCACGAGATCCTAGACAGGGAAGAAACACCATTTTGGGGGTATATGTAATCCTCTCAACATTTTTCATCTCTGCCTACACACTGGTACAGTATTTCTCAATGTAGAGCAAATCAGACAAACTAAAAAAACACAGCCTTCATCAAGCTGTGTTTTTTTTTACGCTTTCGCGAAAGCGTAATACTCCTTAGTATAATAAAACACAAAATCCGTTTCTTAATAAGAAACGGATTTTGCTCTTTCATAGCAGATTTTTTTATCTGTCACGCATATAAGGGCGAAAGACAAAATATAAGTCGCTAAGAAAGAGAAGACCTTACAAAAATGTATATTTGAGTATAAAATTATTTTAAAGATGCGCAAACTCTTAGTATTACTCGTATTAATTACCGTCTCTGTAAGCTGTGATGGACAGAAGAAAAACAAAGCTACTACCGAGCAGGTGACTAATTATTACTTCATTCGTCACGCCGAAAAAGTGCTAAGTGATCCGTCTAATAGTAATCCAGATCTCACTCCAGAAGGAGAGGCGCGAGCAGAGCGTTGGAAAGATTTTTTTACAGATAAGGATATAGACGCTGTTTACTCTACAGACTATTTACGCACTATGCGCACGGCAGAGCCTACGGCAAAGGCAAATAGCCTAGCTATAAAAAAATATGATCCCAGAGCTTTAAACGACGAAGCTTTTAAACTTGCGACGACGGGACTTAATGTTGTGGTAGTAGGCCACAGTAATACAACACCAAACTTTGCAAATGCTGTATACGGTGAGCCAGACGCGTTTAAAGAAATAGACGAGTCTGAGTATTTTCATCTCTACCACGTGCAGCTTGGGGGAGAAGGTAAAGACCTGGTTAAGAAAAAAGAAGCGCTAGTTATAGACTAGCAAGCGGGACAACTAGATACCTCCACATCCTCTAGTTCAATAATGCTAAGTAAATCAAGATTATTGTTTTCATAAAGTGCATCTAGTGTTTGCAATGGTGGATACTGCTCTTCTGGCTTGTAATTGCGATAATCTACAAAGCGTATGCCGTTTATAATGCGCTCATTGTAAGCCTCTCTAAAACGTGTCCCACCTTCTGATGTTTGGTAATTATATGCAAGATAGTCTACCGTGTAGCGGTTTTTGTGTATCCAGTACATATACTCATCTTGAAAATCTTCACCACCACCTTCTTGGGCAAAGGTAACTCTAAGACGGTAGTAAGGCTCTCCTTTTACAACGCTTTCATCTACAAGTGATTTACGCACCGCTGGGTCATTAAGGCCATAAGGTAATACAGAAAAGTAGTGTACAGAATTTACACTATTTGCATAGCGATTTTTCATACTATCTGGAAGGGTTGTAGGAGCGCTTTCGCGAAAGCGTACAAACTCTCCATTATTTTTTATAACATCCTGTTGTACTTGACAAGCAGCGTCTGTGCAACGTTCTAATGTTCTCAATCCGTCTTTTCTAGTAGCTCTATAGTAATACTTTCTAAATTTAAAATGTATGCTAGAGTTTGCAATTACCTCGCCACCAGACGCGGCGATTGCCTTATCTACAATCTCTTGTGCAGTAGGCGCTGGCGTTGTACAACTTGTAGCAAGTAGTAATAAAAAAGCGATATAAAATAATCTGTGCATAGTGCTAGTTATATGGAGGATATAGTCGAGGAATAATAGATGTGCTTACATTTATATGAAAGGGATGCAAAAATACAATCCATAATTTTAAAAGTGCTCAAGACGGGTTGTGCATTAGTATTTTTTAAGAGCGTAAATGAGTATTAATCGTGTAACATTGTATCTTTGTAAGAATGTCAAATACGGTAAACATAAAGAACAGAAAAGCTCGTTTTGAATACGAGATACTTGATAGGCTCGTTGCAGGTATTGTACTTGCTGGTACAGAGATTAAGGCTATAAGAGAGGGTAAAGCCTCCATAGCCGAAAGTTTTTGTGAGTTTAATGATCAAGGGGAGATGTTTGTAATTAATATGACCGTACAAGAGTACTCACACGCTACTTACTTTAATCATAACCCTAAGAGTGAGCGCAAGTTACTTCTTAACAAGCGCGAACTCAAAAAATGGGAGCGTGAGGTTAATAAATCTGGTCTTACTATTGTACCCTTAAGACTTTTTACAAATGAGAAGGGTTTTGCAAAACTCGAGATTGCACTAGCTAAGGGTAAGAAAACGTACGACAAGCGCGAGACCATTAAAGATCGTGACAACAAGAAAAATCTTGATAGAATTAAAAAGGCTTTTAATAATTAACGACCGCGGTTAAGAGTTTAACAATTTGTTGGGCAGCTCTTTATAAATTTCTAGCTTTTTTTGAGTTAGAAATATTCTTATGGTCATTAGGCTTTTTGTTCTCTTTTTATGCTGTGCTCAGGTATGCCTTGCCCAGTTCCCACTATCTACCCAAGGAGAGGTTAAAATAGGCGACTTTAAACTAGAAGGCGCACACGTAAATAATCTTAACTCGCAACAAAGTATTACTACAGATAGTGATGGTCGTTTTGTGATGGCTGTAAATAAAGGTGACGTTTTACTTGTTACTCACTTAAGTGCCAGAGATCAATATGTTGTAATCTTTGAAGAGCTGGCATCACATCCATTTTTAAGTATAATACTCAAAGAAAAAGAGAACACCCTTGATGAAGTAGTTTTAACGAGTAGTGATAAAATCACCGTTCAAAGCGTGGGGATTATACAAGGAGAGCGCCCCATCCCCACAACAAATGAGCGCAGGCTACAAACTGCTGGTGATTTTAAACCAGTTCATCTACTAGGTCTTCTAGGGGGTAGTCTCCAGCTAGATCCTATTATAAATGCCATAAGCGGTCGTACCAAACGACTCAAAAAATATGTGGCTATAGATAAAGAAATAGCAGCATATGACCTTATGATGGAAAAATATGCACGGTTTTTGAGAGAACGTTTTGAGCTTACAGAAGATGAGCTTAAACAGTTTATAAATTACCTGGTAGATCTACCAGAGTTTCAAAGTAAAGCTCATCAAGAAAATGAGTTGCAGGTACAGCTTTGGCTCTGTGAGCAGTATCTTAGGCTCGTAAAAGAATAAACATTTCATCAAATCAAAAATCAACATATGCGCACACATTACTTTATCATTTTCCTGACACTGTTTTCATCAACCCTCACAGCACAAATTACAGGTGTTGTGACAAGCCAAAATGGAGAGCAACTCCCATTTGTAAACGTATACATAGAAAACTCAAATAGAGGAACTACTACAAATGGTGATGGGGCTTACGAGCTCCTTCTAGAGAGAGAAGATCAAGGTAAGGAGATGATCGTGGTTTTTCAATTTTTAGGTTTTGAGACCATCACACGTACGGTAGAGATAGGGTCGCCACAAGTAGTCTTAGACATTGTAATGACAGAGGCAACAACCTCTCTAGATGAAGTTATAGTTGAAGCAGGTGTCAACCCTGCCGATAGAATAATACGTGCAACCATAGCAAACCGAAAGAAGAATCTTGATGTCATAGGAGAGTATACTGCAAAGTTTTACTCTCGTGGGCTATGGCAAGTACAAGACGCTCCAGATAAAATACTAGGGCAAGAAGTAGGTGATCTGGGCGGTGGTCTAGACTCCACACGTACCGGTATTATCTATCTTAGTGAGACTATATCAGATATAAAATACCAGCGTCCAGATAACTTTAGTGAGGTTATTGTGGCAAGTAAGGTAAGTGGTGATGATAACGGTTTTAGCTTTAATACCGCTAGTGATGCAAATTTTTCTTTTTATGAAAATACATTAAATCTCAATGCTCAAATCGTATCACCCATCGCTTCAAATGCGTTTGCTTATTACAAATACACCTTAGAAGGTACCTTTTATGAAAACAACCAACTCATAAATAAGGTAACTGTAACACCTAGACGTGTTAATGACCGTGTATTTACAGGCACAATTTATATAGTAGAAGATAGCTGGCAATTGTACGGTGTAGATTTACATACAGATGGTGCCGCTATACAAGTGCCTTTTATAGAATCTCTTAATTTTAAACAGAATTTTAAATATGAGGACGAGCTTAAGCAGTGGGTAAAAATATCTCAGGTCATAGATTTTAGTTTTGGATTTTTAGGGCTTAAAGGTGACGGGAGATTTACAGCTGGTTACTCAGATTATAATTTCAATCCCGCATTTGGCAAAGGCTCTTTTTCGGCAGAGATCTTGTCTTTTTCTCAAAATGCAAACAAAAAAGACAGTACCTTCTGGGATCAAAGACGCCCAGTACCACTCACACTGTTAGAGCAAGAAGATTATGTAAAAAAGGATAGCATACAGGTCATTAGAAAATCAAAGAAGTACCTAGATAGTATAGATGCACGTGGTAACCGTTTTAAGATAACCTCACCTATTTTCGGGTATGATTATACAGACACATATAATAGATGGAGAGTGGGAGTTTCTTCACCTTTACAGGCCATTCAGTACAATACCGTACAGGGCTGGAATGGTAGCCTGCAAGCCAGTTATTCAAACTGGAGTGATGATGATTATACAAAGACTTTTTACGCTTTCGCGAAAGCGAACTACGGCTTTTCTGAAGACCAACTGCGTTATAACTTAGGAGTTACAAGGCGTTTTAATAGAACAAATAGGGCAGTGGTGAGCCTTACAGGAGGTGTAGATCTACAACAGTTCAATAATGCCGAACCTATACGCCCTATATTTAATACTGCATACTCACTCCTTAGAGAGAAAAATTTTGCTAAGTATTACGAAAAAGAATTTGCACAAATAGGCTACGGGCAAGAGCTCGTTAATGGTTTACGAGTAAATGCAATTCTAGCTTATGAGAAACGTAACCCCGTTTTTAATACGACAGATCAAACATTTTTTCCTAGTGATGATCGCGAGTTTACCAGCAATAATCCTCTAGCTCCATCAAGTAACGGGAGTGCTGCAATCACAACACATCGCATAGGGAAGTTTTTTACAAGTGCAACGATAAACTTTGGGCAAAAATATTATAGTTACCCTAGCGGAAAGTTTAATGTACAGTCTGAAAGATATCCAGCTATAACGCTAGTATATGAGAAAGGCTTTGGAGCCTCGATTTCTGATTATAATTTTGATCAATTACGCATTGTTGCTCAGCAAGAGTTTAATGTGGGTAATAAAGGTAGGTTATCATATGATCTGCGTGCAGGGACATTTTTGGGCACTGGAGAAGAGATAAGTTTTGTAGATAGGCAGCATTTTAATGGTAATGAGACAGTGCTCTTTGAGCCTGGTGCTATAAATAGGTTTAATGTCTTGCCTTATTATGAGCGCAGTACAAATACCGGTTACTTTGAGGCACACGCAGAGCATAATTTTAAAGGTTGGATTCTAGGTAAAATACCAGGTATTAATAAACTCAATTTTAACCTTGTAGCCGGCGCACATCTTTTAAGTACTCAAGACCAAAGACTGTATCGTGAGTTTAATGTAGGTTTAAGCAATGTAGGCTGGGGTAAGTTTAGATTACTGCGTGTAGACTACGTTTATGGTCAAGGTGCACTAGGAGGAAATAAGGGTGCTTTTCTTATAGGTTTGAGTCTATAATTTATTCTGGAAAAAGGATGCTCTCATAGGCGCCTATATCTGGAGCCAGTATTCTGTTAGTCCCAATAATATCTGTAGGAACTGCATTTGCAGCGCTCTGTAAACCAAAACCGTTACCAGCAGTATTTTCACCTACTTGTAACATATTTTCTGTAGGGAGTAAAAAGTCTGGTTCTTCACCACGTATGATATCTTGATATAAATTTACATTTGTAAAATCATAAAGTGGCTCCCCTATAAAATCACCAAAAACATCATCAAATCGTATTTGTGAGGTTGTAAATTTAAAATTAAAAGTAGCGTCGTTATCTTGGTTAAAGCCTATTTCTTCCCCTTGATTACCGTACACTATACAATTAGTAAAATTAGCTTGAGCAAGGTCTCCTACAAGTAAGGTTTCTTGCGTTTGTAAGGTGTTGTCTAAAAATACAGCAGGCGT
Organism: uncultured Dokdonia sp.; assembly: GCF_947496725.1. Taxonomy (GTDB): domain Bacteria; phylum Bacteroidota; class Bacteroidia; order Flavobacteriales; family Flavobacteriaceae; genus Dokdonia. The sequence goes on along the minus strand of NZ_CANMDS010000001.1, from coordinate 364,096 downwards.
ATCTCTAAAGCTTTGCGTCCAGTAGTTTGTAAAGGTACAGTGTGTAAAATTATAAATACCGCCTAGTTGTACCAGCATAGAGAACTGCCCGCAGTTGTTAATTACCGTATTTGAAGCCTCAACAGAGGTAAATCTATTAAGTAAGCCTACAGCAGAGGCGTTATAAATCTGAGAGTTAGTAAGAGTGAGGCTAGGTGAAGCGGCGTTAGGGCTCGCCTCATTAAGTATTCCTACAGTGGCATTTTTTATGGTTGCATAGTTAATTGTGTTATTTACACTACCATCTGTAAGTAATATAGTTCCCCACTGACCAGGCACGTTAGAAAATGCCGGTTCTAGTCTATCACTTTCAAAAATCACTTCATTCTCTAGAGCTATGGGATCTGCGCTTAGTGCACCATTTATATCTAGTGTTGCATTATCTGCTATGAGTAAACCACTGTCTGCGTGAAAATGCACTCTGGCTCCAGCTTCTATAGTTAAGGTTTTTGCTGTTGAACCGTCTGGATCACCTACAGCCATATAACCGTATATTACGTAAGGTTTATCATTTGTAAAAGTAAGTTCGTCATCCATAAGGTAACGTCCTTCAAGTGTAGTTTCTACATTATTTACAGTAAGTGTTTCTACCATACCTGTAGCACCGTCACGCTCCGGAAATAGAAAAATGGCATCTTTTACAAGCGTTACGAGTTCTACATTTTGTGATGTACCCACGCTATTAAATTCTATAGCGTCTGTATATAAAAACTCTTCAGAGGCATTGCCTACTTCATTGATATCTAGGGTGGTTTCTACAAAAACAAAAATACTGTCGTTTGCGAGAATTTCTACCTCTTCAAATTCTTTACCAGCTACACCATCTACATTAAGTCTATAGTCTGAGTCTTGACCACGGCCTAGTCGTACAGATGGTATAGAGATTGCCTCATCACTGCGATTATACACTTTAAGGTTATACGTGCTAGAGCCTATGTTTGTAAACACCGTATCAAGAAAAATGGTATCTCTTGAGAATTCTAGATTACCTGTACTAGGAGTGGTTTCAAAATCATTGCGGCAAGAGCTTACCGTAATAATACCGGCAAGCGCAATAAGAAAGTAGAGACTGCGCATTAAGTTATAGTTTGTAACAAATATAACTTTTTAAGAGCGGTGTTATTGCTTCTTGTTTTTTTTCTTTTGGCGTAGTTCTTTTTCTAGCTGTTTGTGGCTTTTAGTACTTACTCTGCCCATAATAATTTGAGGGAGGCTACGCTCTTCTTTTTGAAAGTTTACATTAATCTCCAGTTGTGAACCTACTTTTATTTCTCGATTTTGAAAACCTAGATAGCTATAAGTAATTATCTCCCCAGAAAACACATTTAAACTATAGTTGCCATTTAGGTCTGTTTTGTAATTTCTAGAGGTCCCTTCTACGCTTATGGTTACACCGGCAAGAGGGCCATTATAGTCGGTTACAGTACCAGTGATTGTAATAAGTTTCTGCGGTGTATTTTGCTTTCGCGAAAGTGTACCTATACCCAAACTATCATATTTTTTTACAGGAAGTTCTACCGGTGCAATATCACCCATAATTATAGTCTCAGATGTAGTCTGTCCAGATGCCTCTGCAACCGAAAGCATTGCCATAGGGACAAGTAGTGCCGCTGCTGCTTGAGCAAAGCTCCTGCCTTTATCACGCGTTGCATAGATAGGCGTATCGAGCTGGTCTTTTCTAAAACGACCACAAAGATGATCGCCTTTAGTGACGCGTTTATACAGGGCATCCTTAGTAAAGGCTGTAAAGTCTACAACCTCTTTACTGCATACAGCGCAGTGTTTACCTTGCTGTACAGGTGTCATTTTTGCCCAGTCTTCGTGACAAGGTTTTGGGATGGTGATGGCGATAGGCTTTTTCATAATGTCTTGATTAACTGATGTAAATCTAGTTAATCAAGCACCTTGCCAGTATCGTAAATGAGTAAACGGGCTGTTGTGGTGAGTTAACGACCTATTTTTCTACAATCTCTATTTCAAAAAGTGTGTTCCAGTGTTTACCGGTTACAAAAAGGCGCCCCTCGTTTGCTTTATAGGCAATACCATTAAGTACCTCATTTGCTGGATCTGTAAGTTTTTGCACTTCTTTTTTGAGGGTACGTAAATCTACAAGACCTTCTAGCGCTCCTGTTGTAGGATCTACTATTGCAATAGATTCCTTTTGATAAGTATTTGCATATATTTTACCGTTTACCCATTCTAATTCGTTAAGTGCAGACATTACACCATTATTATGTGTAGGCTCTATATACGATTGTTCAGATAGATTAGAAGGGTCTAAGGTCCAGATTTTACTAGTTCCGTCAGACTTGTAAATTACTTTACCGTCATTTGCAAGCCCCCAGCCTTCTCTACTTTTATTGTAGGTAAAAGTTCCGGTAGTCTCAAATGTATTACGGTTGTAAATAAAGCCAGTATTACCCTTCCAGGTAAGCTGGTATATATTATCACCTATAATGGTCATCCCTTCGGCAAAGTATGCCTTGTCTAGTTTTTCTTCCTTAAGTACTTTTCCGGTTTTGTAATCTACTTTTCTCAGGTTAGACTCGCCATAACTACCATTACTCTCATACAGTGTATCACCTACAAATTCTAGTCCTTGTGTATAGGCATCTGTCTGGTGTGGGTATCTGTTTATGATTTTATAGCCATATACTTTTGGCGCTTTTGTATGTAAAATGTTTAGTTTTTGTGTGGTGGTCGTACTCTCTCCTCCGGCATAAATAGTAGCGCTCAACTCGCGTTGTCCCAGTTTTTGAGAAGATAGGGTAGTAGTGACACCCTCCAGACCGTTACTTGAACCTATGCGCTTGCCGTCAAAGGAGTAAGAAACAGAGTCAAAGGCGATATTTTTTTTCGCTTTAAGCGAGATGGTTATTTCTCCACCATTTTTGATAGCATTTTTTTGTGCATCTGTAGTAATAGTATAGTTTCCATCTAGAGAACCAGTGTCGCTACAAGCGATTAAAAGTAGCGGTAATATGAATAGAATGAGGTGCTTAGCTTTTGCTGTCATTTTTTGTTGAATTTTATAGCAATTTAAAACAAAAAATCGGGCTAAAAAACCTTGTGACTTCTCAAAGAAGCTATATCTTTGCAGCGGCAAGTCCTACACAACCAGCTCCTGTCGAATCCCCCAGGGTGGGAACGCAGCAAGGGTAGATGGTCGTAGCGGTGTGATGTAGGTAGCTTGCCTTTTTTTGTGCGCACAAGTCAAGTAATTTGACAATGATATATAACAATCTCAAACACCAGTAATGATGTTTGAGATTTTCTTTTTTACGCTTTCGCGAAAGCGTAATTAAAACCCATAAAAAAAGCCATCTCTTTATTGAGATGGCTTTTTAAGTATATGATAAATAGGTCTTAGTACCCTACGCGTTCTACAATCTCAAGACCGTAGCCTACGATACCGATACGTTTAAGCCCCTCGCTGTTAGTCATAAGTTTTACTTTAGAAATGCGTAGATCGTGTAAGATCTGTGCACCTATGCCAAAGTCTTTTGAGTCCATAACAATATTAGGAGCTTTCATTACTCCATCTTTTTGAATGTTTTTGAGCTCACTTAATCGTCCCAATAAATTTGCCGATGCATTTTCTTGATTTATAAAAACTATAGCTCCTTTGCCAGCCTCATTTACGGCTTTAAACATATCGTCTAGTTTGGCGTCTGGATTATTGGTAAGCGTGCCTAGAAGGTCGTTGTTAATTTGAGTAGAGTTTACACGCACTAGTACTGGCTCATCATCTTCCCATCCACCTTTAGTAAGTGCAATGTGTACAGTGTCATTTGTGGTTTGCTCATAAGCGCGAAGTCTAAAATCTCCAAAACGAGTTTTTATCTCAAAGTCTTCTTTCTTGTCTATGAGGCTATCGTGGTTCATACGGTAGGCCACTAGATCTTCTATAGAAACAATTTTGAGGTCAAACTTTTCTGCCACCTCCATAAGTTGTGGGAGTCGTGCCATTGTACCATCTTCATTCATTATCTCTACAATGGCTCCTGCAGGTTTAAAACCAGCAAGTCTAGCAAAATCTATTGCGGCTTCTGTGTGACCTGTGCGACGCAGTACACCACCTTCCTTTGCCTTAAGCGGAAAAATGTGTCCTGGTCTACTTAAATCATAAGGTTTAGTGTGCGGATCTATAAGTGCTTGTACGGTTTTTGCCCTATCTGAGGCAGATATACCGGTGGTTACCCCTTGACCTTTTAAATCTACAGAGATGGTAAAGGCCGTCTCCATAGGGTCTGTGTTGCTCGTTACCATCATATTGAGTTGCAACTCTTCACAACGATCCTCAGTAATAGGAGCACAGATAAGACCACGCCCGTGGGTAGCCATAAAGTTAATCATCTCTGGTGTTACTGTCTCTGCTGCCGCTACAAAGTCTCCTTCATTTTCTCGGTCTTCATCATCTACTACTATGATTACTTTGCCATTTTTAATATCTTCTATGGCTTCTTCTATAGTGTGTAGTTGTATCGTTTTGGGTGCTGTCATTTGTATGAGTAACGTTTTGCACAAAGATACAAGAACGTGTGTATATAATGGATATTCATTTAGCTCAGATAGCCCTATAGATTATCTGTAAAATACCCTTGGGTTTTTAAATTATCTAAGGTAATACCTAGCTTGCCTAGTCTTGAGATAGCAGCCTTGCGTACATCTGTAGAGTGTCCAGATTCTTTATAGTTTTTTACAATGTCCTTGAGCTGGTTTGAAGAAAGGCTGTCTAACATTTTTTCTTCTTCATCACTTATTGAGTAGCTTAAGTCTAGCGCGTCAATATTGATAGCTTTCTTTTTAGGTCTTGCAAATAGTTTTTTAATAAACTTAGGCATAATGTCTACATCAAAGATGCCTTGGTCTGTCGTTGCACGATAGGTGAGATACACCCCAAGCGGGAACAAAATAAATGTACTTAACCAGCTCGCTATAAACGGACTAATTGAGTTGTCTTCTGCACTATTTTTTGCAAAAATACCTATGAAGTGAAAGGTAAGAAAGAGCACCACACCTATTACAATAGGCAAGCCAAGTCCACCTTTACGTATAATAGCGCCTAGTGGAGCTCCCACAAAAAAGAGAAGAATACAGCTAAAGCCTAGTACATATTTCTCGTGTAGTGAGATTTCAAATTTGCTTAATCTCTTTACATCTATTTTGAGAATCTTTTTTCTGTTCTCTATATCTGCAATAGTGTTACTTATATTAGACTTTGCAATTTCTAAGATACGCACGCGGTCTTTAATCTCGTAGTTGTCTAATATGACTTCTTTAATCCCAGCACTTTGTTGCTCGACGTTACTTTGATAAAGCGTGTCTACAGTAGGTGGTTTTACACGACTCACATACTTGTCTGTAAATTTTGCTCTGTCTTCTACAAATCTTTTAGATAATGCTGTAATACTAGAATCTAGCAGTACAATATCCATCATCTGGTAAGTGTTGTCTATATCTCTGGCATCTAGATCTTCACTGTCTAGCGCGCTTAGGTCTATGTTGAGCGTGTAGGTCTCAAAATAACTCTTTGCAAAAGGCTCTTTAAGTTTTTCTTTAGTCTTCTTCTTCTGTACTTCTGTGTAGTAGTTACCTTCCTTGAGTTGTAGTGAGAGGGTAGGGGAGTCTATAGAACTTATAAGCTCTCCTTCTTTTGCAACGATAACCGTATAATTACCTAGGCGTCCTTTTTCCTTTTGATGTATAACAACATCTCTGAGATATTGATCTCTATCACCATACTTCTCTGCAACACGCATATTAAAGTCGTCACCTACTTCATTAAACTGCCCACTACGTATGAGCATAGCAGGTTTCATCTTACCTATATTATTACGTAGGTTTCTAAACTCATATTGAGATGCAGGAATCACATAGTTTGCAAATAAGAAGGATGCAATACCTAAAAATATAATGAAGAAAATCACACTCTTCATAGCCCGCTGTAGTGAGATCCCAGTAGACTTCATTGCTGCAAACTCATAGTTCTCAGCAAAATTCCCAAAGGTCATTATACTCGTAAGTAGCACAGATAGTGGTAGTACAAGCGTTACAAGGCTAGGCATTGCAAAGAGTAAAAACTTTAATATCACATCAAAGTCCAGATCTCTACCTGCTAGTTCTTGTATATATAACCATACACTCTGTAAAACAAAAATGAACATCAATATAGTAAAGATGCTCAGAAACGTTTTTACAAACGTAAAGAAGATATAGCGGTCAAGTATTTTCATTTATAAATGATAAGGGCGCAGACAAAAATAAGAAGTCTGCGCCCTTAGCTCTAGTATCTACTGTTATAATTTATTGATATAATAGTCTGTGTATTTACCCTTGTCAAAAGTAAAGGTATTCTTTGCAAGTGGCTGGTTAGTCTTAAAAGAGTTTACCGTTATTGTCACTTTAGTACCATTGTTTTGGGTAATAATAAGTTTGTGTATATGCTTAGTCTGAGCATCTACACCTAGCAAAGTATACTTCACATCACTATTAGAATCCATAGGTGTGAGTTTTACAAATTGTATCTCTCTACCATTTACTTTTTGCTTGATGTCCATCTTTTGCGTGTATCCTTCATTAAAGAAAGAAAGCATTTTAGACGGTGTGATCGCATTTTCATCTTGATCACTCATCGCGCTTATGGTTACCTCTTCATCTTCTGGTACAATCGTGTAGACGTTTGTCCCGTCAAATAATTGTGTCGTACCCATAAGTGATAACTTATAATTATCACCTGCCATTACTACGTTACCTTTAGTCTCTTGATTTACACCTTCGGCTTCATTGCTAAGGGCATATTTAAAGTCTATTGCTATATTATCGTAGCTCTTAACTTTAGTGTCTACTTCTTTAAGGAGTGTTTGTACAGATTGCGCTTTCGCGAAAGCGGTCATAAATAACAACAATACCACTGGCATTGCACGCTTTGCAAATTTTCTGTACCCTTTTACTGCGACTGGAACTAAGACCTTCTTAAAAAGTATAGGTGCCAGCCAAAAAATTAATCTCTTCTTCATCTTGGTTTATTCATTGTTAAGGAGTTGATCGAGAGCCATCATATCTGGAACCAGAACCTGTCGTGCCTTACTACCTTCAAAAGGTCCTACCACACCTGCAGCTTCTAGTTGATCTATGATTCTACCTGCTCGATTATATCCTAATTTAAGTTTACGTTGCAATAGTGAGGCACTACCTTGTTGAGCTATTACCAAAACTTCGGCAGCATCACGAAAAAGTGCATCTCTATCCGATGCATCTATATCAAGACTTGTGCCACTCTCTTCACCTACATACTCTGGCAGTAAGTGAGCATCTGGATATGCTTTTTGATTACCTATATACTCTACAATGCGCTCTACTTCTGGAGTGTCTACAAAGGCACATTGTATACGCACAACATCATTACCCTGAGTGTATAACATATCCCCACGACCTATAAGCTGGTCTGCTCCAGAGGTGTCAAGTATGGTGCGACTATCAATTTTTGAAGTTACTCTAAAGGCGATACGCGCTGGGAAGTTTGCCTTAATAATACCTGTAATTACATTTACAGAAGGACGTTGTGTTGCGATTATAAGGTGTATACCAATGGCACGAGCAAGCTGCGCAAGACGGGCAATAGGAGTCTCTACCTCCTTACCAGAAGTCATAATTAAATCTGCAAACTCGTCTACTACCAGTACAATGTATGGTAAGAACTTGTGGCCGTTTTCTGGATTGAGCTTTCTTGCTTTAAACTTTGCATTGTACTCCTTAATATTACGGCACATTGCATTTTTAAGAAGGTCATATCTGGCATCCATCTCTATACACATAGAGTTGAGCGTGTTAATCACCTTTGAGTTATCTGTGATAATGGCCTCTTCTGTATCTGGAAGTTTTGCGAGATAGTGGCGTTCTATTTTATTAAATAAAGTAAGCTCCACCTTTTTTGGGTCTACCAGTACAAACTTTACCTCTGCAGGGTGTTTTTTGTATAGCAATGAGGTAAGGATGGCATTAAGCCCTACAGACTTACCTTGTCCCGTAGCACCTGCCATAAGTAGGTGAGGCATCTTTGCAAGATCTACCACAAAAGTCTCGTTTGAGATGGTTTTACCTAGTGTAAGTGGTAACTCCATCTCTGCTTCTTGAAACTTCTTACTAGCCACCGCAGAGCGCATACTTACAATACGAGGATTCTTATTAGGAACCTCAATACCTATCGTACCGCGACCAGGGATAGGAGCAATGATACGTATACCAAGTGCACTTAGTGATAGGGCAATATCATCTTCTAGATTCTTAATTTTTGAAATACGTACACCCGCTTCTGGTACAATCTCGTATAGAGTTACGGTAGGACCTACGGTTGCTTTTATGTTTGAGATTCCTATTTTGTAGTTGTTGAGCGTCTCTACAATACGGTTTTTATTCTCTTCAAGTTCTTCTTGATTAATGGTAATTCCCTGTCCGTTTGTGTAGTCTTTTAATAAGTCTATAGGTGGGAATTTAAATTTTGCCAACTCTAGCGTAGGGTCAAATTCACCAAAATCTTCTACCAGTTTTGAGCTCAGGTTATCTGTAAGTTCTTCTTCTTCGACTGGTTTTTCGACCTCTACCTCGACTACAGTTTCTGGGGTAGGGATAACTTCTTCCTCTTCTGGAGCTTGGGTTACTTCAAAGCTGCTCTCTACCTCAGGTGTCTTTTTAGTAAGTGTAGGTTGCAAGTTTTGTACATTTTGTTCGAATGTAGAGGTGGTTGTAGGAGGTGTTTCTGTTTCCGCTTTCGCGAAAGCGGTCTCATCTCCACCAGTGTTACTTCCCTTAAGTATTTCTTGTGCCTCATAAGTAGATGAGTTATCTACAATAACAGGCTCTGGAGTCGCATCTGAAGCAAACTCGCCTGCAAGGGCATTTTTCTTTTCTTTAAAATAGGTGCTCACACGCTCTGGTGTAAGTCGTAAACGTAGCACGAGGTAAATAATCGCGAGGAAAGTCATCACGATAATGGCGCCTGTAAGCCCTAGGTAGTCTTGTAAAAAATCGTTTATTTCATAACCTACTGTACCACCCAGTATGTCATTACTGTTACTAAAGAAGCCTAGAAAAACAGCAAGCCATAACATTAAAAGGATACCCCAAAACCAAAATTTCTTAAGTGCAGCTTTTGCATAATCAAAAAAGTAATAGACACCAGTTAAGGCAGTAAGTATAGCGATGGTGAGTGCAGGGATCCCAAAACCTTTGTAAACAAAGAAGTGACTTATGCGAGCTCCTACTAGGGAGAGCCAGTTAGACGCATTATCTTCTCTAGTACCTGTTTGTAGTAGGCTCTGGTCTGCTTTCCACGTAAAGAGATACGAGATAAAAGAAAAGAGTAGGGCAAGGCCTAAAAAGAATAGAAAACTCCCCAGTATAATCTGTTGCTGGCGCGACAGTTTAAAGGAAATAGGTTTTCTAGGGGTTTTAGGTTTGGTTTTTTTTGCCGTGGTTTTCTTTTTTGCCATAGAAGCGCTCGAGGTTGTTTTTTGAGTGGATATAAAAATACAATATTGAAACGGAATTTTTATGGGTTTATGCGCCCTTGTTTAACGTTTCTGTATAAGTATATTTTTAGGGTAATATCCTCTTGAGAGGCTGCTATTTAAAAGCGGCTTTAGGGTAAGAAAGATTGTGTATTTCTTAAAAAATTCTTGGGATGTAGATAATACCTGCGATAATAACGGAAATAAGTGCTGCAATACCCACGGCACCCGCAGCAATATCTTTAATGCGACCTATTTTTTCGTGAAAATCTGGGTGTATAAAATCTGCAATACCTTCTATCGCGGTATTAAGTCCTTCTGCAGTCATAACCAAGCCTATGCATAGGGTTTGAGCAATCCACTCTGTACGGCTTATGTTGTAATAAAAACCAGCAATAGTAATAAGTATAGCCACACCAAATTGTACCTGTATGCTTGCCTCAGAGCGTATGAGTTGTATACCGCCTTGTAGCGAGTATTTCATCCCTTTGAGTCTTCCTGTTATAAATTTTATAGGCACGTGTGTTTGGTTTTTTATGGTGTGAAGTGGTTGCAATAGTACATAAATAAACCTGCCAGATTATACGTAGTTGTACAAGCTCAGGCAGGTTCATGTATATTCTATATTATTTAAGAGCGTTCATTGCACCTTCATAGTTAGGCTCTTGACCTACTTCTGGTACTTGCTCTGTGTAAACTACTTGCCCTTCTTCATTAAGAACTACTACGGCTCTTGAGTGTAAGCCGTCAAAACCACCATCTGCGATAGTAACTCCATAGTCTTCACCAAACTTTCCTGTTTTAAAATCAGATAAGGTGTGTACATTATCTAGCCCCTCTGCTGCACAAAAACGTGCTTGAGCAAATGGTAAGTCACGAGAGATACAAAGTACCTCCGTATTTTCTGCGCTAGAAACTTTTTCATTAAACGTACGTACAGATTGTGCACATACACCTGTGTCTACAGATGGAAAGATGTTAAGTACCACACGCTTTCCTTTATAGTCTGATAAGCTTGCTGGAGAAAGATCGTTTTTTGATAACGTAAAATCTGGAGCTGCTGTTCCTACTTTTGGAAGTTCGCCTACGGTTTGTGTTGCGTTGCCGCCTAGTGTTATTGTTGCCATTTTATTTTTTTTGTTGTCTCGTAAAAGTAAAACAAAAACTACCATTTACCACTCGCTTAACAATTGTTTATCAAGTTGCTCTGGTATACTAACATTGAGAATAAAAAAAAGTACAACTGCCAGTGGCGGTTGTACTTCTAATAAGGTTGTGTGAGTAAGAGATCTTAGTTATCTATAGACCCCATTACACGTTTCATAAAGCCGTTAAGAGCCTCTTTTTTTGCGGTACCGCTACGCATATCTTTATGCACTTCTAGCGCTCCATACATATTTGAGATAAGTTCACCTATAACGTCTAGCTCTTCATCTTTAAGAGAAGGAACCTCTGTAAGGTGCTCAAGTGTCTCTACTGTTTCAATAAGAAAATCTTGATCGTTTTCTTCTATAAAACCTACGAGGTGCTTAATTACTGGTAACTTCATTTACAAGGTCTTTAAGTACATCAAATTTATTAGTCTGTACTTGATTAGTAAATGATCCCTTTGTAAACGTTGCAAATGTAGGAAGGTTATCTACTGTAGCCATTTTACGTGACTCAGGATTCTTCTCGGCATCTACAATAACAAACTTTACGTTTTTGTTTTCTGAAGCTAGTTTCTTGAACTTAGGCTTCATAATACGACAGTTACCACACCAGGTAGCACTGTATTGTACGACAACGGTCTCATTTTCGGCAACAATCTGGTTAAGATTATCTTGATCTAATTCTTGAATCATAGCTTCTGTTTTTTTAGTTTGCATGAGCAGCAAGGTAGCTAGCTACACCATCACGGTTTGCGTTCATCGCTTCTTTACCATCTTCCCAGTTTGCAGGACAAACTTCACCTTTTTCTTGTACGTGCGTGTATGCATCTACAAGTCTTAAAAACTCAGATACGTTACGACCCAGTGGCATATGGTTTACACCTTCGTGAAAAACAGTACCCTCTTCATCAATAAGGTAAGTCGCTCTGTAAGTTACATTGTCACCATCTACAAGTACAGTTCCAGTCTCTTCATCAAAACGCTCGTTAGTCACGTCAAGAATACCTAACTGGTTTGCAAGGTTACGGTTAGAGTCTGCAAGTATAGGGTATGTTACACCTTCTATACCTCCGTTATCTTTTGCAGTGTTTAACCACGCAAAGTGTACTTCTGGAGTATCACAAGAAGCACCTATTACGATTGTATTACGGTCTGCAAATGCTTGCTTTGCTGCTTCAAAAGCGTGAAGCTCTGTAGGACAAACAAATGTAAAATCTTTTGGGTACCAGAAAAGAATGATTTTCTTTCCTTCTTCTTTTGCTTTTTCTAAGATGTTGATCTTAAAAGTATCTCCCATTTCATCCATTGCATCTACAGCAAGGTTTGGGAATTTTTTTCCAACTAGTGTCATTATTCTAAGGTTTTTATGTTCGTAATTTGAAAGTGCAAAAGTACCCCCAAATCAAGCTTAATAAAAGCCTGTAAAATCCAATAATCTGATAGTAGTATTAGTATTCTTTATGTAACCTTGTTAGGTGTTGTAAATGTGTAGGTTACGCTTTCGCGAAAGCGTAAAAAAATCCTCCTTATGCTTTTCTTGCATCCTTAATTTGTCTGATCTTAATATTAAATCCTGCAAAAATGAGTGTCATAAATGGCGAGAGCCAGTTAAAGATGGCAAAAACAAAGTACTCTGCTACGCCTACATTAAGGACACTACTTTGGTACGCTCCACAAGTGTTCCAAGGGATAAGAACAGAGGTTACCGTACCAGAATCTTCTAGCGTACGAGATAAGTTTTCTGGAGCAAGTCCTTTGTCTTCGTAGGCTTTCTTAAACATTTTGCCAGGGATGACAAGCGCAAGATATTGATCTGAAGCAATAGCATTGAGACCCAGACAAGAGATTACTGTACTTGCAAAAAGACCAAAAACCGTGTCTGCAACGCTTAGCAGGGCTTTTGTAATTCTAGACAAGGCACCTATACCATCCATAATTCCTCCAAAAACCATCGCACAACATATAAGTAATATCGTCCATAGCATACCAAGTATACCTCCCGCGCTAAAGAGTTCGTTAAGTGTAGCATTAGGTGTTTCTATAGCAGTATCTGTCCAGATAGCTGTGGCTATGGCATTTATTTTTGATGAAGATAATCCCTCTAGTATTTCTGGTTGAAAGATATATGCAAACACTGCTGCAAGCACGACACCTATTCCTAGGGCAATGAGTGGTTTTGTCTTTGTAACGATTAATGCAATTACCACACCTGGAACGATAAAAAGCATAGGAGTAATATTAAAGGTGTCATCTATTACACCTAGTAACTCTGTGACATCTGCCGTACCTGTGGTGTCTATATTAAGGCTTATGATAATAAATACGAGTAGCGTGATTACTATAGTAGGTACTGTGGTAATGGTCATATATTTTATATGCGTAAAGAGATCTGTACCTGCCATTGCTGGAGCGAGGTTAGTCGTGTCACTTAGTGGTGACATTTTATCACCAAAGTATGCACCAGAAATCACAGCTCCCGCTATCATACCTGCATCTATACCCAGCGCTTGACCTATACCTATAAGCGCAATACCTACAGTGGCAGAGGTGGTCCAAGAGCTTCCTGTTGCAATGGAGATAATGGCAGCAATAATGACTGAGGCTGGTAAAAAGATAGTAGGGTTTAACACCTGGAGACCGTAATATACCATTGCTGGAATAATACCACTCACAAGCCAGCTGCCGGCAAGAGCTCCTACTAGAAATAATATGACAATAGGTACAAAAACACTTTTTAGGTTTTCCCAAACTTCGGCGAGCATTGTGCCTAGTGTAGATTTATTAAGAAAGCCTACTACTGCGGCTGCAGCTCCTCCCATAAGAAGGATGTATTGATTAGAATACTCACCAAGCCACTCGCCATCTTTAAGAAAAATGTTATACGCTAGAAGCCCCATTAGAATAACAACTGGGATAAGAGCCTCCCACAAATTTAGTTCACGATTATCTACAATATGATGGTTTTTTTGCTCTTCTAGATTGTTATTCATTGTGTGTGTTTTGTATAGGTAATGTTACAATAATAGCCTGTATTTTGCAAGGTGTGAGAGCAAATAGCTCATAGCTCTCATTACACGCTCATCTCTTAGATTAAAAGAGGTGAGAATCTATCACTCTTTGTTATAGTTAGTTAGACTGTATAGGGCAATACTTCTTATGTTATAAAAAAACAATGCGAGCTTACAGTAGGTTACTATAAGCTCGCAAAGATTTTATTAAAGATAATGTGTTATGCCATCTTTGGGACCAAAACACCTATCTCTTCCATACAAGATTTCATCATTTCATAAGTACGTTCTATATCTGCATCAAGGCCTATTGAGAAGCGTATAAGACCATCTGTAAGTCCCATCGCTGCTTGCTCATCTTCTGGAATCTCTGATGAAGTCGAAGTTCCTGGGGCGCTAAAGAGGGTTTTGTAAAATCCTAAACTCACCGCTAGGTAACCTAGGTTCTTTTCTTGCATTAACTCCATAAGTGCATTTGCCTTATCTAGTGATCCTACATCTACTGTAAGCATACCGCCGTAGCCGTACTTATCATTCATATGTCTATTAAAAACCTCGTGACTAGGGTGAGAAGGGAGTCCAGGGTATACCGTTCTTAGTCCTAGGTTTTCAAAACGCTCTGCGAGATACATAGCATTGTGACTATGTTGCATCATACGTATATGCAGGGTGCGCAAGTTCTTGAGTACAGAGGCTGCTCTCAGACTATCCATAGTAGGGCCTAGTAGCATACTTGCTCCATCATTTACATTACGTAACTCATCTATAAACTCTTGTGTACCGCACACCACGCCACCTACCGTGTCTGAAGATCCGTTTATAAACTTAGTAAGACTGTGTATCACCACATCTGCACCGTGGTTTACAGGAGATATAGAGAGCGGTGAGAATGTATTATCTACCAGTAGTTTAAGGTGATGTCTTTTTGCAATGGCAGAGAGCCCTTCAATATCTGCAATCTCAAGTAGTGGGTTGCTCACAGACTCACAGTAGAGCACCTTCGTGTCTTTTGTAATAGCGGCTTCTACTGCTTCCAGATTTGTAATGTCTACAAAGCTCGTCGTGATGCTTAGTCTAGGAGCAAAGTTTTTTAAGAAGGCATATGTCCCTCCATAAATGGTACGGCTTGACACTACGTGATCACCAGCCTGGCACAGTTGTAATAGGGTAGGAGTGATAGCACCCATCCCACTGGCAGCAACGTTTGCCGTTTCTGTTCCTTCCATTGCGGCAAGGGCTGCACCTAGATAAAGATTAGACGGTGTGCTGTGTCTTGAGTATAAATAACAACCATCTGCATTACCTTCAAAGGTGTCAAACATTGTTTTTGCCGATAAAAAAGTGTAGGTTGAGCTATCTGAAATAGAAGGATTTACTCCTCCAAATTCTCCAAAATACTGTAAATCTTGGATCTCGTTTGCGGGTTTAAATTTCATAAGGCGCTAAGTGTTTGAATAGATTAGTTTATGTAAATACTTGTTATTTATAACGTAAATGTATGTATATGTAGATATTTAATCAATAGTGAGTTAGATATATAGATAATTAAACTGTATTATTGTAAATAATTAGAATTTCGCTTTCGCGAAAGCATAAGTTTACCCCAAATACTGATAATTTTTCTATGATGAAACTTGACGAACTAGACAAAAAAATTTTAGGATACCTACAACAGGACGCCAAAATCACAAACAAAGAGCTTTCTGCAAAGCTTAACCTTTCTGTAACTGCTATTTATGAGCGTGTAAAAAAGATGGAGCGCTCAGGAGTGATCGCACAGTATATCACACTTCTTAATAAGGATATTGTAGGGCTAGGTTTTCAGGTGTTTTGCCACGTAAAGCTAGAGAAGCACGCTCAAAATGCAATAGACTCCTTTGAAAAAGAGGTGACTGCGCTAGATGAGGTGCTAGAGTGTTTTCACGTAAGTGGTGACTATGATTATTTACTCAAAGTGCTGGTAAGAGATATGGAGCATTTTCGTAATTTTATGGTAACCAAGCTTACTACGCTTAAGTATATAGGGAGTACACAGAGCTCGTTTACTATAAGCGAGGTAAAAAACACTACAACAATCACGGTATGATGAATGGCAAGTATTATGTACTCACAGAGTTTTTTATATTATTCATAATACTACCATTAAGTCTATTATTACCCTATGACTTTAAGATTAAAGGAGCTTCGGTTTTAATAGGTTTTACATATTTACTGGTGATGCTTTATAGAAGTAAGGCAGTAAAGTTTAAGGTTGAGCGGTCAATAAACTGGCCGTCTTTTTTTAAGGAGACAGCTGTGAAGCTTGTTGTTATAGCTATTGTTACTACCATTTACGTGTATATATTACAGCCTTCTAGCTTGTTTTGTGTACCACAGAGCAACCCAAAATTATGGGTGATGATATTGCTAGTGTACACCTTCTTATCTGTATGGCCGCAAGAGGTGATTTACAGAACTTTTTTCTTTAACCGTTATGATGGTTTCTTTAAAGACAAGCGATTGCTTATGGTGGTAAATGCGATTGTATTTGCAATGGCGCACTTATTTTTACGCAACACCTTAGTCATTGTACTCACCTTTATAGGCGGATTATTATTTGCTTATACCTTTAAGAAAACAAGATCTACCACACTGGTATCTATAGAGCACGCTTTATATGGTAACTGGTTATTTACAGTAGGGATGGGGCAGATGCTTGCCTTCCCAGGGATGGAGGCGTGTTAATCTATGGCAAATGAGTATTTATCTTTAATCAAGGTTCTAGTAAATAGTGTAATTTTGAACTATGGAAAACAAGTTTCATTCACTAAGACAACATTTTGAAGAGTTATACTCGTTGACAGATGAAGAATGGGATTTTATTGAGCCACACTTTCATTTTAAAACATTAAAAAAGCATCAATTTTTAATTCAAGCAGGGCAGGCTGTCAATTTTGAATACTGGATTATTAATGGCCTTGTGAAAGCCTATCACATAGATGATAAAGGTAAAGAGCACATTCTCCAGTTTGCAATGGAGAAATACTGGGTGAGTGATCACTGTGCTTTTCAGCATCAAGAACCAGGAACTATATTTGTAGATTGTCTAGAAGATTCTGAATTTTTCTACTTGTCATTAGAAGATAGGGAGAAGATTTGTCTTGCAGTGCCAGCTGTTGCCAATTTCTTTAGAGTTAAATCAAATCACGGTTATATTAACCTGCAAAAAAGAGTATTGTCATTACTTACAATGACTGCAGAAGATAGGTATCAATACCTAGTTACTAAACTACCTGCTTTAATACAGCGCGTGCCTAAAAAATTAATAGCTTCCTATTTAGGCGTTTCCAGAGAGACTTTAAGTCGTTTTAATAGCTAAAAGTGATCTAAATCACATTTTTATATTGATCTACCTCACATTAAAACTGTGAGGTATGTCCTCGCACACCCCTTTGTTTTCATAGAATTTTGTATCCAACAATTAAAAACAAATTATTATGAAAACAACAACGATAGATAAACATACAACGGTGACTAAAAAGAAGAGTCTACCAGCTGCTCTATGGGCATTGACCATAAGTGCCTTTGCGATAGGTACAACAGAATTTGTAATTGTAGGTCTGTTGTCTACAGTTGCAAACGACCTAGGTACATCATTAACATCAGCAGGATTATTAGTAAGCCTTTATGCTATTGGTGTAGCCATTGGTGCACCCATATTAACTGCTTTAACTGGTAAAATTCCAAGGAAACAATTATTGATGGGAATTATGTTGCTTTTCATCATTGGTAATGGTTTAGCAGCAATTTCACCTAGTTTTGAATTGTTACTCTTATCAAGAGTCGTGACAGGTTTTGCACACGGTGTATTCTTTTCAATTGGGTCTACCATTGCCGCTAGTTTAGTTCCAAAAGATAAAAGAGCAACTGCCATTTCTATAATGTTTGCTGGTCTTACTGTAGCTATTGTAACTGGTGTGCCTTTGGGTACTTACATCGGTCAGAATTTTGGATGGAGAGCAACATTTATTGGTGTTGCACTATTAGGATTAATAGGAGCAATAGCAAGTTTAGTTTTGGTTCCTAAAAACATCAAACAATCGGCTCCATTAAGACTTGTAGACCAATTAAAAGTGATTAAAAATCCGTCTATTTTATTGGTGCTTGCCATTACTGCATTTGGTTATGGAGGTACGTTTGTCACATTTACTTACTTAACACCATTGTTAGAAAAAGTGACCGGCTTCTCTTCAGATATGACTAGTATATTTCTTTTAATCTATGGGGTTGCAATAGCTATAGGAAACATTGTAGGCGGTAAAGTTTCAAACAATAAACCAGGCAAAGCATTATTGGTGATGTTTGCATTACAAGCCATTGTGTTGTTTGTATTGTACTTCACGGCTTCAAGTCAGACTTTTGCCATAGTAACCTTATTTTTTATGGGAATACTTGCTTTTTCAAACGTACCTGCATTGCAATTATATGTGGTAAAAATGGCCGAAAAATACTTGCCAGGAACCGAAGATGTAGCCTCAGCATTAAATATCGCAGCTTTTAACGTTGGTATTGCCATAGGCGCTTATGTAGGCGGAATGGTAGTGGAATCTGACCTAGGGGTTGCCGCGACGCCTTGGGTAGGAGGTATGCTTGTAATTGTAGGGTTCTTATTAACCTTAGCTTTGTTTAGAAAAGAAAAAATATAGAAATCATAAGTCTATATATTAGAAAAAAAAGCCAATCGTGAGATTGGCTTTTTTTAAATATACTTCATATTCTTTAGAGCTCATCACTCGCTTCTTCTTGCCCCATCATCATTAGGTATCCTTTTAAGAAGAGGTCTATATTACCATCCAGTACAGCATCTGTGTTACCCGTCTCTACAGCGGTGCGTACGTCTTTTACAAGTTTGTAAGGATGTAATACGTAATTGCGTATTTGTGATCCCCACTCAATAGCCTTCTTATCTGCTTCTATCGCGTTACGGGCTTCCATTTGCTTACGTAGTTCTAGCTCGTATAATTGAGAACGGAGCATCTGTAACGCTTTTGCTCGGTTATCGTGTTGTGATCTCGAGTCAGAACAAGAGATTTGTATACCTGTAGGGTGGTGGGTAAGTTGGACCTTAGTCTCCACCTTGTTTACATTTTGCCCTCCAGCACCAGAAGATCTCGCCGTCACAATATCATAGTCTGCTGGATTGAGTTCTATCTCAATACTGTCATCTACAAGTGGATACACATATACCGAGGCAAATGAGGTATGACGCTTCGCATTACTGTCAAAAGGGGAGATGCGCACCAGTCTGTGTACACCGTTTTCACCTTTAAGCCAGCCAAAGGCAAACTCACCTTCTATCTCTAGCGATACCGTTTTTATACCCGCTACATCACCTTCTTGAAAGTTAAGCTCTTTTACCTTCCAGCCTTGTTTTTCTGCATACATTAAGTACATACGCATAAGCATAGATGCCCAGTCGCAACTCTCTGTACCACCAGCTCCGGCGGTAATCTGTAAGACACAGCTTAGCTCATCACCCTCTTCTGAGAGCATATTTCTAAACTCGATATCTTCTATAAAACTAGCCGCTTTCTCATAGCGTGCTTGTACATTTTCTTCTGGAGCTTCGCCTTCTTTTGCAAATTCATAGAGCACCTCTAGGTCTTCTACAAAGGTTTGAGCCTCCTCATAATCTGTCACCCATTTCTTTTTAGAACGTAAGGTTTTCATAAAGGCCTCAGCCTCTTTTGGGTCGTTCCAGAAATTTGGGTCAAAGGTTTTTTCTTCTTCGTTTTGTATCTCGATACGTTTGCGATCTACGTCAAAGATATCTCCTTAAGCCGTCTACGCGCTCTTGGAGTGATTTTATGTGGTCTGTTGTAATCATATGCTTCCCTTGCTGGGTATGTAATTTAAAATGCTATAAACTTCTAGGTGTTGAGAATGTGGGTTGTTACGCTTTCGCGAAAGCGTACTCATTACTCCTCTAGTAAGTCTGGTCTTCTTTCTTTTGTTCTTATATATGCTTGTTCTTCTCGCCACTCTTCTACCTTAGGAGTATTGCCACTGGTGAGAATCTCAGGAACTTTCCAGCCTTTATAATCTGCTGGGCGTGTGTAAATAGGTGGAGCGAGTAATCCATCTTGAAAACTATCTGTAAGCGCCGAAGTCTCATTACCTAGCACCCCAGGAATTAAACGTATCACCGCATCGCAAAGTATCAGAGCGCCTAGCTCGCCACCGCTTAGTACGTAGTCTCCTATAGAGATTTCCTTAGTAATAAAATGATCTCTCACACGCTGGTCTACACCTTTGTAGTGTCCACATAGTATGATAATGTTGCCTTTGAGCGATAGCGTGTTTGCCATCCCTTGGTCTAGCGTCTCACCATCTGGAGTCATATAGATAACCTCGTCATAATCACGCTCAGATTTGAGCTTAGAGATACATTTATCTATAGGCTCAATTTGCATTACCATACCTGCACCTCCGCCAAACTGGTAGTCATCTACCTGCTTATACTTAGTATCTGTATAGTCTCGCAAATTGTGAAACTGTACTTCTACCAGACCTTTTGCAATAGAGCGTTGCATTATAGAGGCCTCAAAAGGACTCTTTAATAACTCTGGTACGACGGTAATAATATCTATTCTCATAAGTATACAATTGTAATGCGAGGCAGGTCTTGCGCTAGCGAGCCCAAAAGTAATGTAAATCGGGGTCTTTTGTAAAGCCTAGACGCTCATAAAGTTTTTGTGCTGGGTTTGTAGTACCCGTTTGTAATGCAATGCCTTTTTGCCCTTTGGCTGTACATAACTCTTTAACACGATTTATAAGCAAGGTACCTATACCTTTTCCTCTATGGTCTGGATGAATATATAAATCATTGAGCAATAACATACGCTCCATACTTACCGAAGAAAATAGGGGGTACACTTGCGTGAAACCTACTACCTCCTGCGTATTACTTTCAGTATGAGCGATGTAAATGGTACTCTCATTATGTGTAAACCGTTCTTTAAGGAAGGAGCGAGCCCCCTCTATATCTGACGGTTGTTTATAAAACTGTCTATACCCATCAAAGAGCGGGATAATAAACTCAAGATCTGTAAGTGTAGCCTGGCGTATATGCATAAAAAAATCTATACCCTAAAGTACAGATTTTATAGTATTAATAAAACGAGTGCTTACCCTTTTGAAGATTTAAGCGCTCTGTTGCGCTCATCTTGTAGCTGACGACCTAGTTTTTGCTCTTTCTCTAAGGCTTTACGGCGGTAATCTTCAAACTCTGCCTCTGTCTCATCTAGTTTGTGCTGTGCCGTTTTAGTAAGTACGTTACTACTTCTAAATTTGAATATAAAAAATAACAACGCAAGCAATAATACTCCAGCAATACTCCATACCATCGTGTTGTAGTTGCCTTTACTCATTTGAGCGCCAAAAAAGTTCATTGAGTCTTTCTCACCTTCTGTTGTTTCTAGTGTAGCCTGTGTTTGAGCAAGGTCTGTGCTTACCTGTGCTGCAGCCGCTTGCTGCTGTGCCATTTCTGACTTAAGATTTTCTATCTCTGCCTGTAGGCCGTCTATGCGTTTTTTTGTGTTTTGCTGTAGGCGGGTCATTTTTACTTTTTCAATCACCTTAAACTTCTGGTAATTGTTTGAACCATCTATAACCTCTGTAAATTGATCATCAATGCTCTTTGAGGCATCTTGTGCTTGTACAGCGGTAAAAGAAAGGAGGAATATAAAAGCAAAAGCCTTTGTAATAGCGTTCATAAATCTGAAAAATTAAATGATATTTTATATAAAAACGACGATGTACCCCATCGCAGTTTACAAAAGTACGTGAAAATACATCTTTTGGACTTTTTAAATAAAATTATATCTCAAGATGTTGCTTCTTTTTATGGAGTAGGAGGGAAATAGTAGAGGGTATGAGTGAATAATGATTGTGGAATTCTAGATAAAGTTTAATTTAAAAACTGATTGAGCTTTGCGGTAATGGATTTGTTTTTAACTCAGTTCTTAGTTAGGCAACGTTATTTATAGTATTCAATTTTATATTCTTTAATCGTTCTTAACGTACCATTCTTGAATTTCGATTTTTTGATAAGATTTCTATTTTCATCAAATTCAGAAGTCAATTTTATGGTCGATTCAAGCTCGCCATTCGAGTCATAATATTTTGTTATCTGACTACTATTATTGTCGTAAATGTATATTTCTCTAGAAGTAATGGAATCATTTAAAAATTCAATGTATTCAATTTCATCTTCATTTTTATTGTATTTTGAAATACCAAAAACACCTGGAATATCATTCGAAGAAAACATTTTTTCTTCCTTAACCTTACCGTTATCGAAATAAATATAGTTTGTAGAATCTATTCTTTCCATATTTCCTTTTCGGTCGTAAACTCTCCATTCAGTTTCATTTCCAAACGAATCATATTTAGTAAACCATTCAGTTTTTGAATTGTCAGCATAATGTCTTGTTGTTTTTAGCCTATTACCATCTTTGTCATATTCATAACCAACTTTTACTAATTGATTTTTTGCTTTTTTACTCTTAAGAATTGTCGATTCAGTTTCTTTATTAAAGTCATTGTAGGATGATTTGGTATGTCTTAAAATTGAATCATTACTATCATAAATTAATGATTCTATTTTGTTTCCAGAATTATCATATTTATTTAACCAGCGTTTAAGAGTATCATTAGGATATTTAATTTCGACTTTTTCAATTTCATCTCCTTCGCTATTATAAACTGAAATCCACTTTTTATATCGTTCACCATCTTTCTTGAAACTTATTTCTTCTATGATATTACCGTTTTTGTCAAATAAAGTAAGTTCTCTGTGCTGTTCTTTGAGTGTGGTTTCGATTGTGTCTTTCAATGCGTTCGAACTTCTATGAATCGTTTTTAAGTAAGATTTTACTTGTCCGTTTAGTTTTAATCTTTCAATATCAGTTTCTCTATTCTGATTGCCTGAAATACAGCTGACAATTGATAAAAATAAAAATATTATAAATAGATTTCGAATGTTCATTTTTAATGTTGTCTAACAGCCCTTAACACAAAGCGAGTGCGGCATTTCGCTGGTATGTTTTACTTTGTGGTTTTGTTCTAAAACGTTTTAATCCAGTTTAATTTCAGGGTTTAAGAATGTATAAACCTGTTCTCCAATCTTAACAGTTATTACGTCATCATTAATTTTATTTAAAACATCAAATCGATTTTCTAATTCCAGCTTTTTTACAAATAAAACTCGCTGCTGTGATTTATTAATTTGATTATTTCCAATCAATTTCCCCTGTTTAAAAGCTCCATTTTTACTTGATTCAACAGAAATGGGTATATCTTTTATTGGTAAGGTTGATGTCTCACTCATTGCGATTAGAACTATTAAAGAATTTTGGTAATTTCCATATTCACTCCTAAACCCCGGCATTATATTTAAGTTAGAATTGGCATTGAATTTTACATTATAAAAATCACCTTGAATTTCATTAAAAGTGCTACTTTCATTAAAAAACAAGTAAGGTAGGAGTCTAAAATATGAGTTTTTATAATTTGGATTAATGGCGGCAATTCCATTTGAATTCAATATGGAGGCTGGAATTTCGGATTGTATTTCAGGTCTTGGCAATTGAGATGTGCTCGAGCAGGAAATTACAATTAGTAATATTAAATATAGTAATCGTTTCATTTTTTTTAAATCTTTTACAACAGGCCACTACATAAAGCGAGTGCGGCTCCCGATAGCTATCGGGATTATTGGTTTTGATTTTTAATTGATTCTTCTAAATTATTGACACAAAGAGGGCCTATTTAATTTTATCCATTTTGTCGGTAAATAAATTAATTAATTCCTCTTTATAAGGGTGTCCATCTTTAAAGCAATCCTTCTTTTCAGAGTCAAAAACGATTAGGCAAGTAAAATAATCATACATCGATTCAGTTCCGTCAGTTACCACAGTGAAGGTTTTGTCATTTCCGTCTATGAGCTTTACATCCTGCCAAACAATTCTTTTAATAATTTGGTGATGTAATCCACTTAACTTTTCGCTCCATTTACCATAATTCTGACGCATTAGTTTCTTTGCATCTGTAGCTGATTCCATTTCGTAAAATCGAAGTTCGTTTACATAAATTGTATCGTTTTCAACTACTACTGGTGTATTTACTATTTTAAAATCAGAATACTTTGGTTCTATAATCACATCCTTTGAAGATGAACAACTCCAGACGATAACTGCCATTAATATACAGATGTATTTTTTCATAATTACTTGTTACTGGCCACTACATAAAGCGAGTGCGGCTTCCGATAGCTATCGGGATTAATGGAGTGCTTGTGTTTATTTATTTAAAATTCTTTTTACAAGTCCAAAATCATTTTTATGTGAAAAGATAAATCTTTCAGAATAAGCAATTTGGAGCCAATTCAAGTTTTCAATATTTTCTGGTTTACATTTTAAATTAGGCATAGTATTTTTCTGATACCCATTTTGAGAAAGGAACTTTTCACAGAATAAATTTATTGTCAATGATGGTGAAATTGGTAAATAAATCTCAATTCCGTAGCTATCAAGCCCCAAGGTTCCTCTAATTTTACTTCTATCAGTAGTATTTTGTAAAGTAACTGGATTATCTGAAATTATAAATTCGTCGTCGCTCTCGCTTAACATCCATACTTTATTCATTAGAACTTCATAGAAGTTAGTTGATTGCTCCAACATTGAAAACCAAATTTTTTTATGGTCAATTTTTGGAATACTTATATTGGCCTTATCTTTCAATTGTACAGACATATTGTCCATTAATATTTCAGTTTGAAATAAGTGCCCTTTTGTTCTTAAATTTTGAAGTGTAATGAAAAAAGACAAAGTTCTTCTTTGATCTTCCGTAAGATCTTCGATACTCCGATTTTTTATTATTTCTTTAATAATGGGGGCAGAGATGTCTTCAGCGTTTTGTAGCGCATATTCATAACTTCCAACTCTACTATTTTTGAATTGGTCATAGAAATATTCTTCACTTGCTACTTTTTTTATTGCGCGCTCCTTTATTTGATTCCGAACGTTATATTTTTCGTTCTTGTCAAAAGCCCAAATAAATTTCTGTCCACTACTCGAAAAATTTCTTAACAAGAATTGCGGAACGTAATGTTGATTTTTGACGTGATTATTCATTCGGCTTTAAATATTCTACAACAGACCACTACATAAAGCAAGTACGGCTCCCGATAGCTATCGGGATTGATGGAGAGGCTCTGTTGATTGTTTTTTAATTGATTTTCTAAATATACGAGTATTTGAGAAAGTTGACGCTTTCGCGAAAGCGTAATAAAACAACTAACCGAACGTACTATGTAAGTCGCCGTTTTATCTATTACTTATCTAGAGAGAAATGTAGTATGCTGCTTAAATAAGGAGCAGTCATCCTTATATAAGGTTGTTATATAAATCACTCTCTAAGTTTAGAAGGTGATGAAGATAAGAGGTTACTTAGACACTGTAATTTTAAATTGTCCATCTGTAATGTCTACAAAATCTGAAGCATCATTTACGTTGTATAGTCTTACTGTAAAGGTTCCTTCTATAATCTGCCTTACATTAACTAGGGTTCCAAGGAGGGAGTCATTATTACTTGCTGTGCTAGTAATGGTAAATGAATTAGACGCATCATTTGCTCCATATGATTCATAGTAGGTACTAACATCACTAGCAATAGGTGAGTAGTCTATACCTATCTGTCCCATTGTCCCAGAAGAATTATCGTCTAGTGCATATTCATAATTGCCAGTTGGAAAGAGACTATTAAAAGCTTGTGAAGAGGACTCTTCACTAGAGCATCTGTAAAATCTTACAAAGTTAAACCCGAGACTTGGTTGAGAATCTTCATTATCAAAATTGGGATAAATAGAAGAACCGTATGTTACTTTATAATCTAGCCCTTGATCTTGACTGGTAGCGCAAACAGCACCCTCTAGCGGAATTCTTGATATGATCTGATAGTCTAGTGAAGTAGCGTCATTACGAAGACCGTACACAAAGCTTTCTCCATTAATTTTTCCCGAAACAAAGTAAAGATACTCTGAGCTATCTACCATTTGGTTTTCGGTAGAGTCAGTATCATCTGTGCTACAGTTTAAAAAAAGACTACATAAAATTGATACTAGAAATAGTTGGAATTTTTTCATTCTTGATTGATTGTAACAGGATATCTAGTGACGATTATACGTCTTAGAAATCGATAGCCTGCATTGATTGATTTTTTTAATTGACGGCCTAAATATACACTTATTTATGAATTTGAGATATGCTTTGAGCATAATTCAAAAAAATAATTATGTAATAATTACGCTTTCGCGAAAGCGTAAAATCAGGAAGACGCCACGATGAAAATTATAGATTAAAATAGGGGTAAAGAACCTTGATTATAGCCCTTACAATCGCTCTTAAACCTATTTTGAAGCGTAGCCATATGATTGCGGTAATTACCAAGTATGCAACTGTCTTTTGTGTAGCTTATTTTATCGTGGTCTGCGAGGCTTTTGGTAATTAGCCACCACGTTTTGGTATATGATTAGTGTCCCGGAGGGCATTAATTATATGCCTTGTTAGGTGATGTTATTTTATCGTTTTTCCATTTATATCTAAAAGTTCAATTTTAGGCGTATCATTATTATCAATGTATATTTTGATTCTTGGATTTCCTGTTTTATCATTAATGAATAGTCCAACATCTTTGTTGAAATTTTTTCCTATAAATAGTCTGTCTTCCATTAGTAAGCTGTCCAGTTTCATTTTTTGATATTCATTTTTATTTAAAAGTTTATCGTTAATTGAATCTAATTTTTCAAACCTTTTGTTTCGTTCTTGGTTGGTGTTTTCTTTAGGGTAATCCCATAATTGCAATCCATATTTTCTAGCATTGTTTTTTGTATTTTCCATATACTGAAGTTGCATAATTTGGTCATCACGAAATTTGTCTACTGATAAAACCATCCCAGCGTCATTTTTATTTCCGTCATATATCAATCCTCCGCATTCATCTCCAGCAGAATTAAAAAAAATCATTCCTGACGGCCTTTCTCGTGGTTTGAGTTTTTCTCCATTAATGATTCCTGGGTGTTGTCGAACTTCATTGCTGATGACCATTCTTAAATTCGTTCCAGATTCATCCACTAAGTTTATACGTTTAACTGTTAACTCATCAAGATTTTTATTTTTTTGAATATTTAAATACACTATAAATAATAAAAAGAATGTTGTACTGATTATTGAATAGAAAATTAGAAAATTAACCTTTTTACTTAAGTTGTTGTCTGTCATTTGTTTTTTAATTGATTATTTAAATATACACTTATTTGTGAATCTGTCGCCGCGCATAGAGCTTTCAAATCCCGATGTACTTCGGGAAGCGTTATGTAATAGTTCTTGCCTCAGACGAGAGAGGAATGACCGAGAGAAAGGTACCGGTCTCGGCTATGATTAGTGCGGTGACAAGCAAACTTTTTGTTTCCGTCTACGCACGAAGCTACATTTATAAGATATAGCAACTTCATTAATAAACTCAGACCTTTCGGTTTTGCCTTAAAGGCCTCACTGCGTTTAGCTTTAGTTATTATTAGAAATAATACACAAACGTAAGACCGTTTTTCTTTAGTATTTATGTCCGTCTAGGCAAACAATCTTGAGACTCAGAACAAAAATCACATTAGTTAATAGAAGACTTCAATTGAGATTTCTCAATAGATTCACACGTCTTATTGAAAAATTTTTGTGGTTCGTCTACATAAAATGAGATTGTTGTATAATTATTTTTAATGCCATATAGGCTATAGAGCGTTTCAGTGTTCTTGAGAGTTAAGATTACATTATGAGTCTCATATCTACCAAAAATGGAGAGCCTACTTGTTTTTTGTTGCATATTTTTAGAAGAAAGTACAATACTTTTAATGTTGTTTAACTCAATAGAAGTTTCTTTCATTATCCCATATCTTAAACGAAGGATATCTTCTTCAAAAGAGATTGGTCTTTTAATAATAGATTTTAGCAAACCTAGAATTTGTAGTAATGTATAGATGCTTAAAAAGGTAATCAACCAAGCTTTTGGATTGCCCTCTTGTTCTAAAATATAATGAAAGACTGTAGCCTCTACGCCTATGATGAGCATAATGCCCAGTAATATTGAAATAGATGCGCTTTTTTTATGAATTGAAAATTCTCCATTTTTAAGTGGGCGGCGTTTCCAATTTATAATTGCATAGTACACTACTGTAATTTCTGTAGCAATTATTCTAGCCATAAACTTAGGGAGAAGATCTTGAGAAATTGTTTTTACAGTCGTATAAAAATCTATATGGTTATCTCTATTTTGTCTATAGTTCAGTCGTGCCTTTCGAAGGTTTACTAAGATATATACGAGAATTCCAATTTCTAAAATAGGCAACAACCAGGTTCCTAATACTGGCAATACGGTCTGATTTTCTGCGGGTATTATTTTGTAACAGATAAATAGACCAATAAGTAAAGCTATAACAACTGTGTTCTTTGGAACTGCATTTTTTCGAATTAAAAGAAAATAAATTAATGGAACGGTTAGAATTAAGTCTATAGTTATCCACACAGAAATTAAACTAGGGTTTGCTGTAAACTGATTTGATTTTGAAATAAAAATCAACAGGCTTAAAAGAGCAAGAGGAATTAAGAAGGGTATAACTTGATTCTTAATATCGATGTTTCTAATGTCCATATGGAGATATATTAAAATTCAATTATTTTTTTTGAGCTTTTAACTCAGTTCTTTGTTGCCCACAGTTATTTTATTCCGTTTTATTATTAAAATCAAATATGTAATTACAAAAATCACTAGAGGAACTTGAAAAGCTAAATAATTAAATTTTTCAATTGGAATTTCTCTCATTCGTTTTATTAATGGTGAAATCAATAAAATGAAACTCAAAATTTTAACTATTCTCAATCTCCAATATTTTGTAAAACTCAAGATTATTCCAGTTAATCCAATAATCGCAAAAAATTGCTCAATATTTCCAAAATCAAAGCTTGTAAATATGAGCCACATTAAAAATGGTATTCCAATCATTTCTCCCATAAGAATTATTAGAGAATATGAGATTAAAGAAACTATTTTTAGTTTATTCTTCATTTTTAAATTCCGTTTTCTGTAAAGGTTCTATTGAAATCACGAACTCTTTTCGGTTGTTTTTCGTTTTCGTATTCAGCCCAAAGCATTGCATCTCTTGGGTCAGTTTTTGCTAAAGTCAGGTTTTTTTCAAAATTTTCAATTCCGTTTGTAGTCAAAAAAAGCACACATCTAATAATTCGGTCAGAATCTAAATATTCATTTTTATTCAAATATTCATTCAGAATTTTTTCCGCAGAGTAATAGTCCGAGCCAAATCGGATTTTCATTTCATCAATAATATCTTTTGGTAATTCTCTCAATTTTTCTATTCAGCGAAATGCTTGTCTTTAATTGTGGGCAACAGGCCACTACATAAAGCGAGTGCGGCATTTTGCTGGTTTGCTTTACTTTGTGGTCTTGATTTGTTTGGACTAAATATACAATGAATTTTGGATTTGCACGCCGCGCACAGAGCTTTCAAACCTGCCTCTCTCATCATCGACGAAGGAGTTAGCGACTGAGAGAATGATGCTGGATGAGATTTATAATAAGGCATAAATTCGCGTTATGTAATAGTTCTTGCATCCGACGAGAGAGGGACGAGCGAGAGGAATGCACACTTGCAACTACGTTTGAGCTTTCTATAATTAAGATGTATGCCCTAGGCATTTTTGAGTCCTGCCTCCGACGAGGAAGGAACGACCGAGAGGAAGGCACAAGGTGGCGGCTGATTGAGTAGGGTGGGAGCTTTAAAATCCTAGCAGATTTGCTCTAAGATCTATCTGTACCAAATCCTTGATTATAGCTCTTACAATCGCTCTTACAATCGCTCTTAAACCGATTTTGAAGCGTAGCCATACGATTGCGGTAATCACCAAGAATGCAACTGTCTTTTGTGTAGCTTATTTTATCGTGAACTGCGAGCCCTTGGGCAATCAGCCGCCACGTTCAGTATAAGAAACGTAGGGCAGGTGATAAACAATACGTTTTGGTTTGGTGACTTTGCAAATAAACACAGACCTTTGGATTAAGCCCAAAAGCCCTATGTTTTTTATACCTTGTTATATACCGTTTTCTTTTTTCCAATCGGTTTTCAAATATTTCAAAGCATCTTCCAAAGCTTTTTTTGAAGGTTTAGGATTAAAGTCTAATTCTTTTTTTGATTTACTAATATCATAATCTTGCTTTAAACCATAAAACATATCCAAGTAATGTCTTTGTAATAAAGGTTCTTTACCTGTAATTTTACTGCTAAATTCCATTAAACCAGCAACAGAGTACAACAAACATTTTGGTACTTTTTTAGGCATTTTTAATTTTAGTTCAGGATATAATTCGGATGCTATTTTTACTGTTTCTTGTAACGTAGTGTGTTGTTCGTTTGATAAAACATAACGTTCTCCATTTCTACCTTTTTGCATAGCATTATATAGACCAGAAGCTACATCTTTTACATCTACCCAATTTAAAGTTACATTGGTGTCTACAGGTATTTCTCCATTTAAAACTTGTAATACAAGGTTGTTAGAATAACTTAATTTATAAGCTTTATCCCCAATCATAGCAGAAGGTAAAACAAGAACAGTTCTAATACCGTATTTTTTACCCAATTCTAATGCTAGTTTATCTGAATCATTTTTAGAATTGTAATACCAGTTTCGTCTGTCTTTGTTATATCCATTGTCCACATTTGCTGGTAATTTAGTAAAATCCAAACTAGCTACTGAACTTACATAAACGATATTTTTGATGCCACATTCTTTAGCAATGTCAAACACATTTTGTGTTCCTTGCATATTATTATCATAAATTTCAGTTTTAGGATTTTTAGCCCACATACTAAAATTAGCAGCTACTGCATATAAATTTGTGACTCCTTGAAATGCCTTTTTAAGAGATTCTCTGTCGGTAATATCAGCTTGAACAACTTCACAGTCTAACCCTTTAAAAGGTTCAGTCTTATGAATGTTCCTTACTGTTGTTCTTACTTTTTGGTTATTGGAAAGTAAAAGTCTAATTAGATTATTTCCTAAATGTCCATTTCCTCCTGTTACTAATGAAATTTCTTTGCTCATAATTATTAAATTTTGTTTGAGCAAATTTCGATACCTTTTAAGAGGTTAGAAATAACATTTGTTAGAAAGCGATTTGTTTTCTAATCCGACTTAAAGATTGAGGTTCCATTCCTAAGAAAGAAGCTATATTGTCAATAGATACATTCAAAGCTAATTTTGGATACTGATTTACAAATTTTAGATAACGTTCTTTTGCTGTTAAAATTTGAAAATCTTTAACACGCTCTAGTTTGCAACTTAAATGTTCATTGGTTACTTCTTTGACAAATATTGTCCAAAATTCTGTTTCCTTTTGTAAAATGTCAAAATCAGGTTTCGATATTTTTAAAACTCTTGACTCTGTTACAGTTTCGTAATAATCTAATGACGGTGTTTCTGTCATAAAACTATCTAAAGATGTGAAGAAATCTTGTTCTGCTACAAGATGTTGTACGATAATCTTCCCGTCAACATTTTGATATCCTTTTACAATTCCAGTATCTAAAAAATAAATATATCGCTCAACTTTTCCTGCTTTTAAAAAATTAGTTTGAGCTGGTACTTCTTCAGAAACAAAGTACTTTTTGATTAAATCAATATAATTTTGAGTTAAAGGAACTCTGGATTGTATGTAATTAATTAGATTTTCCATTTTGTTTTGTAATGGTATATAACAGGCCACTACATAAAGCGAGTGCGGCATACTTCGACAAGCTCAGTACAAGATTTGCTAGTTTGCTTTACTTTGTGGTCTTGATTTGTTTGGACTAAATATACAATGAATTTTGGATTTGTACGCCGCGCATAGAGCTTTCAAACCTGCCTCTCTCATCATCGACGAAGGAGTTAGCGACTGAGAGAATGATGCTGGATGAGATTTATAATAAGGCATAAATTCGCGTTATGTAATAGTTCTTGCATCCGACGAGAGAGGAACGACCGAGAGGAATGCACACTTGCAACTACGTGTGAGCTTTCTATACTTAAGATGTATGTCCTAGGCATTTTTGAGTCCTGTCTCCGACGAGGAAGGAACGACCGAGAGGAAGGCACAAAGTGGCGGCTGATTGAGTAGGGTGGGAGCTTTAAAATCCTAGCAGATTTGCTCTATGACCCATCTTGTGCCAGATCCTTGATTATAGCTCTTACAATCGCTCTTAAACCGATTTTGAAGCGTAGCCATACGATTGCGGTAATAACCAAGTATGCAACTGCCTTTTGTGTGGCTTATTTTATCGTGAACTGCGAGCCCTTGAGCAATCAGCCGCCAACGTGTTTGTGTATGTTTAGTAGGGTAGATTTGCACGCTAACCATTCGATTAAATACATACCAAATTTAACAATTTGGCGACCTTGCAAAAGTGCCTTTTTCATTGGGTTAAGCATTAATTACCATATCATTTTTAAACGTTGTTGCCATTAGTATAATTCGTTTAGTGAGTGTTCCAATATGCAGTGTGCTCTTCTTCGTCGCTGCCTAAAACTCCACTCCAAGGATTATCATCTGGTACAGATAAATGGTTTTTCGATATTATGGTAACTCCAGATTTTCTTATTGGATTTGGCTTTTTGTATTTCTCCTTACCTGTGTTTGGCAGAATGTTTGTTTTTTTAAAACGTTGTAATTTAATTTCATTCTGAATATTTTCTAATCCTTCAAATTTAATTTGCAGGATTGCTCCAATTTCGGAACTTTCTAAGTTCTCAAATCTGTCAGCTTTACTTTCTAAGAGTTTTATATCAATTAGTAATTTAGAATGTTTTTTAAACTCATTGGTGTAAATAGATACTTCCTTTTCAGAAAATTGGAAGGAGCGGTCAACATTGCAAAGACGATTTGATCTAATTTCATTGGCACGTTTCTTATTATCAAAGTGTTTCTTAAATATTTTGAATAAGAAATCAATCTCGTCATTTAATAATTTTGTATTGTTTTGATATTTTTTTCCAAACTCCTTAATGAGTTCAGAAATCACTTTCTCAACGCATACGTTTAACTCACTGGCAATTTTTGAAACTCTATTCATAATATTTTTCTTATAATACTGACAACAGTCCACTACATAAAGCGAGTGCGGCATACTTTGACGAGCTCAGTACAAGCTTTGCTGGTTTGCCTGTTTTTTAATTGATTGTCTAAATATACAGGTATTTTTAAAGTTAGATAAGGCTTTATTAGCTAGTTGTGTGCGTTGTTCCTTTTTCGTGAAAGCGCAAAAAAAAAACAAACTAGCTACACAACCTACTTAAACATATATCTCACTTCTTAAAAACAGTAAAGCCATCTTATAAAGATGGCTTTACTTAAAAAGTATGTTACAATCACATACTTAATGGAAGAACGTCTCATTCTAGTAATACGTAAACCTACGTACTTTAGAAATGTATTTTGCAAGGCGTATCACCTGGTGGCTGTATCCATACTCGTTATCATACCAGATGTAAAGAAGTACATTTTTACCATCCTTACGTACGATAGTGGCATTACTGTCATATATACTAGGAGCAGATGAGCCTATAATGTCGCTAGACACAAGCTCATTATCTATAGAGTACTTAATTTGCTCTACAAGCTCACCCTCTAGTGCATACTTTTTAAGAAGTGTGTTTATCCCTTCTATGCTTGTCTCTTTTGTAAGCTCAAGGTTAAGTATTGCTAGAGATCCGTTAGGCACGGGTACACGTATCGCGTTTGAGGTAAGCTTTCCTTCAAAATGTGGTAACGCCTTACTCACTGCCGCACCAGCCCCAGTTTCTGTAATCACCATATTAAGAGCAGCGGCTCTACCACGGCGGTACTTACTGTGCATATTATCTACCAGATTCTGGTCGTTTGTATATGCGTGTATGGTCTCTAGGTGACCTGTTTGTACACCTAGGGTGTCATCTATGGCTTTAAGAATAGGTGTAATTGCATTTGTAGTACAAGATGCTGCACTAAAGATTTGTACCTCATCTGGGTTGTGCTCTTGGTGGTTTACACCGTGCACAATGTTAGGGATTCCTTTACCAGGAGCGGTAAGTAATACCTTTGCCACACCCTTACTTACTAGGTGCCTGCTTAGTTGTTCTTTATCTCTAAAGGCACCCGTGTTGTCTATCACAAGGGCATCTTTTATACCATAAGCTGTATAGTCTATATCTTCTGGTGCATTTGCACTTATAATATTTACTGTAGTACCGTTTATAATGAGGGCTTGATTTTCTACATCTACAGAGACGGTACCTGTAAAGTCACCGTGTACAGAGTCACTTTTAAGAAGACCCGCTCTTTTCTCAAGTATACCAGCATCTATCTTACCTCTTGTAACCACAGCTCTTAGGCGTAACTGGCTACCTTTACCCGTGCGTGTCATAAGCTCTCTCGCTACAAGACGCCCTATACGGCCAAAACCGTAAAGCACCACATCCTTAGGCTCAATAGGCGCTGCCTGCTGTGCAGGTTTAAGGCGTTGTGCTATAAAGCTCGTTGCGTTTTCATTTTCTTCTAGGTGGTACTCATACGTAAGCTTACCTATATCTAGCTTAGATGGTGGCAAGTTTAGTTGCTTTATAGCCTGCGCGATCTCTACACTATCAAATATAGAGATAGGCTTTCCTACAAAGGCTCCTGCATACTCGTGAAGGTCTAAAATCTGACTCACGTTGCGATCCATCACTTGGTTTCTAAATAAAACAAGCTCTATAGCATTGTCATACCATAGGTCGCTAGCTATTTTAATAAATTCTACAGTGGCTCTTCGGCGGTCTGCTTGAAAGGAAAGTTCTTTTTCGTATGTTTCTGATTGACTCATAGTAAGATACTAAACGTTACATTGTTTTTTTTGTACGCTTTCGCGAAAGCGTAATTTTTCAAATTTTGTGCAAAAGTAGCCATTTCTGTCTGTTACTCAAACGTTTTCGTAAATGAATTTCTCCCACAAAAAAATAACCCCTCCAGAAACTGAAAGGGTTATAAGTTTTAAAACACTTGTGACTTAGTCAAAAATAAAGCGGTTGCGCTCTCCTTTTCTGTCATTAAAGACAATACTCACAGGCTCGTTTGCACTTTTATTTTTAAATATTTCTTTTACATCATCTATAGAGTTTACCATAACATCATCTATTTCAGATATAACAAGACCTACAATATCATAATTTTTCATAGACTCCCCTAACTTATCGCTTATCACAACACCATTTTTGGCTTTGTACTTGTCAAGGTCTTTTGGGGAGGCATTTTTAACCTGTATCCCTAGTCGCTCTATGTCAAAAGTGACAGACTTTACTAGTTTTACGGGTAAGGTCATAAGTTCATCATCTCGTAAGATCTCTACTTGTATAATATCATTAGGTCGTTTGGTATTAATGTATCCAGAGAGGTCAGAATACTTGGTCACGTTTACATTATCAAGTTTTTTGATAATATCACCAGTGGTGATACCTGCTTGCTCTGCACCACTCTCATACTCTACACTGGCTACATAAAAGCCTTCTGTAGTGTTAAGGTCTTGATCTTTTGCAATGGCAGCATTAAGTGTGCCTCCAGTAACACCTAGTATGCCTTTTTGTACAGAGCCATATTGCATAATGTCTTCCATAATCTTACGCGCATTGTTAGACGGTACGGCAAAGGCATACCCTACATAAGATCCCGTTTGTGAGGTAATGGCCGTGTTAATCCCTACCAGCTCACCAAAAATATTTACAAGTGCTCCACCACTGTTACCAGGGTTAATAGCCGCATCTGTCTGTATAAAAGACTGGAAGTTTGCATCACGCTCATCTATATCTCTTGCCTTTGCAGAGACTATACCTGCGGTAACGGTAGAGGTAAGGTTAAAAGGGTTACCTACGGCAAGTACCCATTCTCCCACCTTTGTAGCATCACTATCGCCAAAGGGGATATAAGGCAACTCCTCACCAGCATCTATTTTAAGGATGGCAATATCTGCCTTTGCATCTTTGCCTATCACTTCTGCCATAAAGGTTTTGTTATTATTAAGCGTGACCTCTACCTCAGAGGCGCCATCTATCACGTGGTTATTTGTTATAATGTATCCATCTCCAGAGATAATCACACCACTACCGGCACCTACAATGCCTTTATTAGTTTGTCCTCCACCACGTAAATATTCCATCATATTACGCGGCTGCTTGTACACTTGTACATTTTTTACGTGCACCACACCATTTACCGTGCGCTCTGCCGCTTCTGTAAAATCTACACCGCTGGCAGCTGCCGCAAGTGCTTCATAATTTACAGGGGTATAGGCAGGTGTGGTTTGGGTCTGTACTGGGGTTGAGGCTACTTGTGTAGGCTCTTCTATAAGTAATTTATAAGATCCTAGCGTTATTGCGCCGGCTAGTAAGGCGATTAAGAATGTTCCTCCGATTTTTTTCATAGTCCTTAGCATTTTATCAATAATCGTTAAAATTAAAAATTTAGTATTCTGTCGGTTTCTATTTAACTGGCATTTAACATCAAAAAGGAGTTTGATATTTGCTACTTTTGTCGCTTATATTGAGCATAAATGACAATTTCTTTTTCAAAATATCAAGGCACCGGTAATGATTTTGTAATCATAGATAACCGTCTAGATATATTTCCCAAAGATGATACCAAACTTGTTGCACAACTCTGTGACCGTAAATTTGGCATAGGGGCAGATGGTTTAATGCTGCTAGAAAGTCACCCTTCGGCAGATTTTAGAATGGTGTATTATAATGCAGATGGTAATGAGAGTAGTATGTGCGGTAATGGTGGGCGATGTTTGGTCGCTTTCGCGAAAGCATTATCACTCATAGATACCCACGCTACCTTTGAAGCGGTAGATGGGATGCACGAGGCCACCGTAAAAGATGGAATTGTACATCTTAAAATGCAAGATGTTGCAGAAATTAAAACAACACCAGAATATAGCTTTCTAGATACCGGGTCGCCACATCACATTAAAATGGTGAGTGACGTAAAAACCGTTGCGGTAAAAGAAGAAGGTGCAGCCATACGTTATGGAGCGCTTTATGGGGAGGCTGGAAGTAATATAAACTTTGTGCAAGAGCTAGAAGATGGTCACTTTGCCGTGCGCACTTATGAGCGTGGGGTAGAAGATGAGACCTTGAGTTGTGGTACGGGAGTTACCGCTGTGGCGATTGCGGCACATAATAATGGTGTGACTTCAAAAAATAATATACAGCTGGATGTAGAGGGTGGTAAACTAGCGGTGTCTTTTACAAAAACAGCTACGGGCTATACAAATGTATATCTTATAGGTCCTGCGACCTTTGTATTTAAAGGGGAGTGGCAATGTTAACACTACGAGGTACACGTACAGCTTTACGAGCCCTAGAGCTAGAAGATCTAGAGGCGCTTTATGAGATAGAAAATAATGAGGCACTCTGGTTTGTAGGGGAGACGCTAGCGCCCTACTCAAAGTTTGTACTTAAGGAATACCTGGCAAATGCGCACAAAGATATTTTTGAGATGCGACAGTTGCGTCTTGCTATTTGTGATGTAACGTCTGGAGCTTTTTTGGGTCTTATAGACCTCTTTGACTTTGACCCTCATAATTTACGCGCGGGAGTCGGCGTTGTGATTGCAACAGAAACAGAAAAGCGCAAGGGATATGCCAGTGAGGCGATAGCCTTACTTAAAAAGTATGCAAAGACACATCTCCATATGCACCAGTTATATGCAAACATAGGAGATGAGAATAAAGCAAGCATAGCACTTTTTGAAAAAGCAGGGTTTGAGCTTGTGGGCATAAAAAAAGAATGGAGACGCAGGCGTGACCTAACCACAGGTGAAGAATCATTTACAAACGAATTATTATATCAACACATATTATAAATGTACATCAAGAGAATACTTTTAATCATCGGGATAGTGGGCGTAGTAGTAGGCGGTATTTTTGCATACACGGTTTACGACGCTATTTTTTCTGATAACACAGCGTTTAATAATGAGCGCGCTCATTTATACATCCCTACGGGAGCAGATTTTAATGATGTAACGGCAGAGCTTACGCCATTACTTAAAGATGTCGATGCATTTGCATCTGTCGCTCAGAAAAAGGGATATGTGTCTAACGTAAAACCGGGTCACTATATCATTAAGAAGGGTATGAGTAATAATGATATTATTAATACCATTCGTGTTAAAAATGCGCCTGTAAAGGTGGCTTTTAATAACCAAGAGCGCCTAGAGGATATGGCCGGCCGTATCGCTACACAGATAGAGGCAGACAGTACCTCACTTATTAGTGCAATGCTAGATGTAAACTTTTTACGTGAGCACGATTTTAATAAGGACACGGCACTTACTATGTATATTCCTAACAGTTATGAATTTTTCTGGAACACTAGCGCCGAAGATTTTAGAGCGAGAATGCTTAGTGAGCACAAAAAATTCTGGAATAAAACCAGACTCGCAAAAGCCGAAAAATTAAATCTCACACCGGCAGAGGTGTACTCACTTGCATCTATCGTACAGAAGGAAACCGCAAAGACAGATGAGCGACCACGAGTAGCAGGCGTATACCTTAATAGACTTAAAAAAGGAATAAAACTAGACGCAGACCCTACCGTTATATATGCCGTAAAGCGCACTAAAAATGACTGGGATATGGTGATAAAGCGCGTGCTATATAAAGATCTAGAGACAGACTCTCCTTATAATACGTATAGAAATAGAGGGATACCACCAGGGCCTATATTTATGCCAGACGTAACAGCAATACAGGCGGTTCTTAATCCAGAGAAGCATAACTACTACTACTTTGTGGCAGATGTAGAAAATTTTGGCTATCACAAGTTTGCAAAGACACTATCGCAACACAATGCAAATAGTGCCGCATATAGAAGGTGGATAAACAGCAAGAAGATCCATCGTTAAGATAGCATCTCATAAAATTATATAAACCCAAACCTAGTGTTTGGGTTTTTTTATACCCGAACTCAGAGAGGTGTAAAAACAGGTAGATGCCCGTATGTTAAAATGGTGTTATACCTTATAGTTGGTTGTATTTTCTGAATTATTTTTGCGTTGTAGTATGTGACAATTGACGTTTTAAGTAATTTTATACTTGTATTAAATTGCATTAAAATATGCTAAAACGTTATAGTTAAACTTATTTTGTGAGTGTAAGTGTCATAAAATCAGCGATTCATAAAGTTTTGCCAAAAAATTAAAATAAGTTTTTCTGGTAATCTTTAAAGGTTGTATTTTTGCGCGCCGAAACAGACAGCACCCTAAGAGAAATTTAAATAGTAATTTCTTGGTTGTCGAAATGTATTTATATGGTTAGGAACTTGATAAAAGTTACTGTATTGCCTCTTATGTTAGGTATTCTGATAGTGTCAAACAAATCAGAAAAAACATATGATTTTTCTCACTATACCACAGATGGTATAGCTATGGACTTTAGTGTTCCTCTTCCGGAGGAGACGGTTCAAACCCCTTTTGTATTTAACCCTACACCGCTTACTGGTAAAAATTATACCGGTTTTAAAGAAGCACTTGCTTTTAAAGAATCTCGCGGTGATTATCTTACTATAAACAGATTTGGATATCTAGGTAAGTACCAGTTTGGTGCATCTACATTAGATCTTTTAGGTATTCAAGATGGCTCTGAGTTTTTAGAGAATCCTGTACTGCAAGAACAAGCCTTTTTGCTTAATGCCTCTCGTAATAAATGGGTCTTACGTCGTGATATAAAACGATATGAAGGTCGCTGGATTTCTGGCGTGCGCGTTACCGAGTCTGGTATACTCGCTGCAGCACACCTTGCTGGGCCTGGTAGTGTAAAGAAGTTTTTACGCTCTGGTGGAGCTACTGGTTTTCAAGATGCCTTTGGTACAAGTATACGTAGCTATATGAAGCGTTTTTCTGGCTATGATGTGTCAAATATAGAAGCGATTAAAAAGCCTTCATTACAAAACTTATCTGCTAGTTTATAATAGCATAAACATACTCTTATATATGAACCCCAGTATCATTATGATGCTGGGGTTTCTTTTTATTACGCTTTCGCGAAAGCGTAATAACCCACCTCATCATTACTTCGTAAAGACATTGCTACTAGACAGTGATCTCTATAATGTACTGTCGTAAAATGTCAGTTTGTCACATATCGCATTGTGGTACTTTTTTCGCTTTAAGCAAGACTCAAATTTTACACTTTAAAACATATATACAATGTCAACAGGAAAAATTAATGTATCGGTAGAGAATATCTTTCCGCTTATTAAGAAGTTCTTATATAGTGATCACGAGATTTTCTTACGTGAGCTTATCTCAAACGCAACAGACGCAACCCTTAAGTTAAAACACCTTACCTCTATAGGTGAGTCTAGTGCTGAGTATGGAAATCCTCAGATAGAAGTAAAAATAGACAAGGAAGGGAAGAAGCTTCATATTATAGATCAAGGTCTTGGTATGACGCAAGAAGAGGTTGAGAAGTATATTAACCAACTTGCATTTTCTGGAGCAGAGGAGTTTTTAAACAAGTATGAAGATGGTGCTAAGGATACAGGAATCATAGGGCACTTTGGTCTTGGTTTTTACTCGGCATTTATGGTGGCAGAGAAGGTAGAGATTATTACAAAGTCACATAAAGATGAGCCAGCAGCACACTGGACGTGTGATGGTAGTCCTAACTTTACTCTAGAAGCGGCAGATAAGACAGAGCGCGGTACAGAGATTATCTTACACATCGCAGAAGATAGTACAGAGTTTCTTGAAGAAGGACGCATCGCGGGACTGCTTTCTAAGTACAACAAGTTTATGCCAGTGCCTATTAAGTTTGGTATGAAGACAGAGACGCTTCCTAAGCCAGAAGATGCAAAGGAAGAAGATCCAGCTCCTACACAAGAGGTTGATAATATTATAAACAACCCTAACCCAGCCTGGACAAAGCAACCAGCAGATCTTGAAGAAGAAGATTATAAAAACTTCTACCAGGAACTGTATCCAGCAAACTTTGACGAGCCGTTATTTAATATACACCTTAATGTAGATTATCCTTTTAACCTTACAGGTATCTTATACTTCCCAAAACTAGGGCAGGATATGAATATGCAAAAGGATCGCATACAGTTATATCAAAACCAAGTTTTTGTTACAGATAACGTAGAGGGTATCGTACCAGAATTCTTAACGATGCTACGAGGAGTGATAGACTCTCCAGACATCCCACTTAACGTATCTCGTAGTTATTTACAGGCAGATGGAGCAGTAAAGAAAATATCTGGTTACATATCTCGTAAGGTTGCAGATAAGCTTAAGTCACTCTTTAATAACGACAGAGAAGATTTTGAAAAGAAATGGAATGACATCAAACTCGTTATAGAGTACGGTATGTTATCTGAAGATAAGTTCTTTGAAAAGGCAGATAAGTTTGCACTATATCCTACAGTAGATAATACATTCTTTACTTGGGAAGAGCTTGAAGCAAAAATCAAAGAAAACCAAGTAGATAAAGACGGGAAGACAGTTGTACTTTATGCAAGTGATACAGATGCACAGCACTCATACATACAGAGCGCAAAAGACAAAGGATATGAAGTATTATTACTAGATTCTCCTATTGTATCTCACTTAATCCAGAAGCTAGAGACTAGTAAAGAAAACGTAACTTTTGTACGTGTAGATGGTGATCATATAGATAACCTTATCAAAAAGGACGAAGAGCAAATCTCAAAACTCTCTGACGTTGAGAAGGAGACTGTAAAAACAGCTATTACAGATGCTATTGCAAACACGT
Organism: uncultured Dokdonia sp.; assembly: GCF_947496725.1. Classification (GTDB taxonomy): domain Bacteria; phylum Bacteroidota; class Bacteroidia; order Flavobacteriales; family Flavobacteriaceae; genus Dokdonia. The sequence continues at coordinate 322,458 of NZ_CANMDS010000001.1, read as the reverse complement.
CTTATACGGTACAAGTAGAAGCAATGGATAGTAATGCTGCACCATTTATCATCACACAGCCAGAGTTTATGCGCCGTATGAAGGAGATGCAACAAGCCGGTGGTGGCGGAGGTATGAATATGTTTGGTAATATGCCAGAGATGTACAACCTAGTAGTAAATGGTAACCACGAGCTGGTGACAGAAATACTCAATGCAGATACAGACGAGACTAAAAAACGTTTGATCACGCAGTCTTTTGACCTAGCAAAACTATCTCAAAATCTACTTAAGGGTGAAGAGCTTACTAGCTTTATAAAACGCTCTTATGAGATGATTAAATAATGTGAGAGTGCCTAGCACAACACATTAATGTAAACCACCTTTTTCATTTTCGAAAAAGGTGGTTTTTTTATTTTAGCTATGATTATACGTAACGTCTAGCATATTGTTGCGTCTTATCATACAGTATGAGAACACCTACATAGTGCGGGTGTTAATTATTAAGATTACAAAAGAAATTATATGTCACTTACTCCATCTAACATGTTACCGGTAGGTACAAAGGCTCCAGAGTTTCAACTGCTTGATACGGTTACAAACCAGCTTTGCAGTTATCACGATATTAAGGGTGAGCGCGGCACAGTGGTGATGTTTATATGTAATCATTGCCCCTTTGTAGTACACGTGGTAGATGAGATTGTGCGCATCGCAAACGATTATCGTGTGCTCGGTTTTGGCTTTGTGGCGATAAGTAGTAATGACATAGTAGCATACCCGCAAGACGGCCCAGAGATGATGTGGGCAAATGCTCGTAAAAACAGCTTTACATTTCCGTATCTACTTGATGAGACACAAGAGGTGGCAAAAAACTATGATGCTGCCTGCACACCAGATTTCTTTGTTTTTGGACCAGATGATTGTCTTGTGTATAGAGGGCAGCTAGATAACAGTAGGCCAGGTAATGGAATCCCGGTAAACGGTAGAGACCTGAGAGAAGCACTAGATAATATCTTTAACAGCAAGCCACAAGCAACCCTGCAAAAACCAAGTATGGGGTGCAACATCAAGTGGAAATAGTAGAGGAGAGTTACTAGGTACGCTTTCGCGAAAGCGCACTCAAAACCACTATTAATTGCAGTGATTGTTCAGATTGAAAACGTAAGTGTAGTCACACTATTAAACTTGATGTCATATAATTGAGTAATTATTATCCTCGCTTTTTATGGCTTAGTATTTTGTGCTTAGGCTATTTCTGCTATTTTTACGTAAATCTCACATTTTTGGAAATCTTAGAAAATTTACGCATCCTAGACGGCATCGATATTTTACTCGTAGCCATCTTAATGTTTTACCTCTATAGACTGGTAAAAGGTACGGTTGCGATAAACATTTTTATAGGTATCGTAGTCATCTACTTGATCTGGCAACTCACCGTCTTGCTTAAGATGGAGATGCTTAGTACCATATTGGGGCAGTTTATAGGTGTGGGGATGTTTGCACTTATAGTCGTTTTCCAGCAGGAGATACGTAAATTTTTACTCCTCATAGGTAGTACAAACCTCACTAAGGGAGGACTCTTTAAAAACTTTAATTTTTCTAAAAAGGAAGGTACGCTGGCTTTAGATCTTAATGCAGTTCTCACTGCTTGCGAGAATATGGCTGCTTCAAAAACGGGAGCACTTATTATCATAAGAAGAGATACCAGTCTCGAGTTTGTAAAAGATACGGGAGACAGGATGGAGATAGAAGTAAACAGACCTATTATAGAAAGTGTTTTTTATAAAAACTCAACCCTACACGACGGGGCGATGATTATAGAAGAAAATAAAATTACAGCTACAAGAGTCATATTACCCGTAACACAAGAGCGTGACATCCCACTACGTTTTGGACTTAGACACAGAGCTGCCGTAGGTATTACAGAAAAGACAGATGCGCTCGCACTGGTAGTGAGTGAGGAGTCTGGTGCAATAAGCTATATAAAGGACGGAGAGTTTGTACTCTATAAAACGATAGACGATTTACGCATACTACTAGAGACAGAACTTACGTAAACAATGGCAGATAAAAAGTCTAAAAAGCTCCCTAAAAAGGCAAAAGCAAAAACGCCTAAGAAGCAAAAGCGAGAGCTACTTGTAATCTCAGAGAGTTGTAAAAACTGTGGTACTCCATTAGACTTAGACCAGCGCTTTTGTTCTCATTGTGGCGCAAAGCGTATGCACAACAGGCTTAATACCCGCAATTTACTAGAGGATTTTACAGAGCGTTTTCTCAATATAGAAAATGTCTTTCTCAAAACGTTTATTGCCCTTTTTACAAAGCCAGAAGATGTCATAAATGGTTATATAGGTGGATTGCGAAAGCGCTATATGTCTGCCTTTAGCTACTTTGCAGTGGCACTTACTATAGGGAGTATTTACATTTTCTTATTTAGAAATTGGTTTTTAGATACAGAAAATGGACTGTTTAATGGATTCTTTACAGGTCTAGAAGCCGGTGCACAATCTAATGGTGGTGATGGTGTGATGGAGCTTGTAAATTTTATATTTGATTATAACTCCTTTATAAGCTTTCTATACATTCCATTTTTTGCAGTGATTTCAAAAATTGTTTTCTGGAATTATAAGGAGGTAAATTTTATAGAGCACATTGTGATATATCTCTATGCATACTCACAAACTCAAATTATAACTAATGTACTTTTTATACTTGCGGGCTGGTCTGCTGCTGGGCAAATTATAGTAAGCCTGTTTGTATCTACATTACCGTTTTTTTACACGGCATATGTCTTGTATCGCGTGTTTAATTTAAGTGTCAAAAGTCTGGTTCTTAAAACAGGTTTTTTTCTGTTAATTATAGTTCCTTTCAGCATTTTGTTAAGTGCCATTATAGGTACAGCAATGTATACAGCAGGTTCTTTTGACCCGCTTATAGAATCTGTAAAGAAATCTCACGATGCAAGAAGAGCAAAGAGAGATAGCATAAAGCAAGATAGCCTAAGGCTTAAATCTCTTACCCCACAATCTTTGCCAATACCAGTACAGAAAACTCAAGATAGTATAGAGTGACTTTAACATACTTGTAATTTTAGTATTATTGTGATTCTAAATCAATCAATCAATCAATCAATCAATCAAATGAGTAAACTCTCCAGGGCAGAAAAAAAAGCTTTAAAGAAGCAAAACAATCTTTTAAAAGTAGAGGATACCTGCATAAACTGTGCAGAGTATATAGCCCTAGACCAGCGTTTTTGCTCGCACTGCGGTGGAAAGCGTATTTATAATAGACTCACCTGGCGTAATCTAATAGAAGATTTTGTAGATCGCTTTTTAAATCTGGAAAACTCCTTTCTTAGAACATTTGTAGCGATGTTTACACGCCCAGATGAGGTTATAGGAGGTTATATGAATGGAATGCGTAAGAAGTACTTACCCGCATTCAGTTACTTTGCTATTGCACTTACCATTGCAGGAGTTTACAGTTTTTTACTTAAAAACTATTTTGCAGATGTTTTTACGGGTATGCAGGCAGATGCGTCTACAATGTTTGTTTCAGACCCAGAACAACTCGCAATGCAAAAGAAATTTGCAGAGGGCTGGGCAGAGGAGTGGATAGAGCTAGCTACAGACTATCAGTCTATGTTTTATTTTGCTGCAATACCACTACTTGCAGTTATCTCAAGAATTGTTTTCTGGAACTATAAGAAGTATAATTTTGTTGAGCATCTGGTCATCTATTTATATGCCTACTCACATACAGCTATGATAACCTCAGTATTATACATATGTTTTATGTGGAGTGAGACTGCTTTTCAAATTATAGGTTTTGCTGGGATGCCACTTGCTGTTCTTTACATAGGTTATGTACTTAAAAGACTCTTTAAATTAGATGCTGCTGGGATTATACTTAAAACGGCATTGTTTGGAGTAGTATTAACCGCAATCACCGCAGTGGTAGGTGGAATTTTCTGTGGGGTGCTTATTTTTAATCTTCTCAAAAATGATGGAAAACCGGCAGAAAATGAATCGTCATTTGTAAAAATTATGCGAGAGTCCTTTGAGCAAGGTAAGAAGAAAGGAGAGGAAATTGCTAGGGAAAAGAAAATCAAAGACTCCATAAAGCAAGACAGTGTAAAGCGACTTGAAGATATACTAGAGATTACTCCAGATATGATTAAAAATAGACCGCAGTAGGAGTACGCTTTCGCGAAAGCGTTATTAAAACCTCATAAATCTCTCTTAATAAGTACATCTTTCTGATAGGAGTATACCTATATTGATACCAGATATTATAGTATGAAGATTTTTAGAAATGAGTTGACCAGAAATGAGATCATATTTTATGTGCGTAGAGCACTGTGGATCTTGCTTGCGTGGACGCTCATATCAAATATTATTTTCTTGTATGATTATGCAACACTAGTTTCTGCAAATGCGCTTACGTCTAATTTTGATATGGAGGTGTCGTTTAAGGCTAACTTACTTGTGTCTATCGTTGCTGGGCTTTTTGGCGGTATTTTTACGGTAAATATAATGGAGCTCTGGCTACGTAAGTATGCCTTCTGGAAGGCGCTTATTTTTATAACCCTTCTCTATGTTGTGATTGCTATGGTAGTGGGTACCATAGGGGCTTATTATTTTTATAGTGACTCGCTAGGTCTAGCCATAGGTAGTCAAGAGCTTTTAGATAGGGTATTACAGTTTTATACAGAGCACATATTTATAAAGAACTTTGTAATATGGTTGTTTATCGTACTGCTCACACTCATAATTTTAATGATAAATGATAAGTATGGGCCGGGCGTTTTTCCAGACTACTTGATGGGGCGTTACTTCTTGCCAAAAAATGAAACCCGCATCTTTATGTTTGCAGATATAAGAGATGCAACACGCATTGCAGAAAAGCTAGGCGAGCAAGAGTATTTTAACTTTCTTAAAGATTTTTTTAATGATATCGCTCCTGCTATAATGCAAACTAAGGGAGAAGTGTATCAGTATGTGGGTGATGAGGTAGTTATCACCTGGAAGATGAAAAACGGTGTTAAAAACGCAAATGCGCTACGTTGCTATTACCGTATGAAAAATATTATCTATAAAAAATCTGTGCGCTATTATAAACGTTATAATGCCTTACCAGATTTTAAGGTAGGTTTTCACTATGGTCAAGTAATGGTAGGTGAGCTGGGTAAAATAAAACGTGACATTGCATTTTCTGGAGACGTACTCAATACAACGGCGCGTATACAAGGAATGTGTAATGATAAAGGTGTAGATGTGCTAGCGTCTAAAGCCTTTGCAGATTTGCTTAAAAAACTACCTAGAAACACAAGAGTGGTAAAAGTAGGAGATGAACTTCTCAAAGGTAAGTCTGAGCAAGTGTCGCTTGTGACATTTGACAGGGATGTATCTGCAAAGTAATATGTTACCCTTCACAATAACATTATTCAGGACGGTTTAACTTGCCTCAGCCTGCATAAACTGTACTTCGTAAAGATTACGGTAATGACCATTTTCTTTTTTAAGTAGCTCTTTATGTGTGCCTTGCTCGATGATTTTTCCTTTCTCCATCACGATAATTTGGTCAGCCTTTTTGATGGTTGCTAGGCGGTGTGCAATAACGATAGAGGTACGTCCTTTTGTTATTTTCTTAATAGCTTTCTGTATAAGCTGCTCACTATGTGAATCTACAGATGAGGTAGCCTCATCTAGCACAAGTATAGAAGGATTACTTACATAAGCTCTTAAGAAAGCAATAAGCTGTCGCTGGCCGCTAGAGAGCATAGAGCCACGCTCCTTTACGTTATAGTGGTATCCATCTGGTAGGCTAGATATAAATTTATGTACGCCTATAGCCTTAGCACTTTCTATAACCTCCTCTTCTGTGATAGATGGGTCTTGTAGCGTGATGTTATTGAGTATAGTATCTGCAAATAAGAATACATCTTGCAATACCACAGCAATTTCCTTACGTAAATCTGTAAGCTTTATGTCTTTTATATCTGTGCCGTCTAGTAATATCTGCCCCCTATCTATCTCATAAAATCTACTTAGTAGATTGATAATGGTAGATTTACCTGCACCAGTAGAGCCCACAATAGCAATGGTTTCTCCAGCAGCAGCTTCTAGCGATATTCCTTTAAGTACTTCTTCACCGGGTACATACGAGAAGTGTACATCCTTAAAATCTATAACACCTTTTACATCGTTTAATTCTAGAGTACCTGTATTTGTAATAGAAGACTCTGTATCTAGTATGGTAAATACTCTATTTGCGGCCACCATACCCATTTGTAAGGTGTTGAACTTATCTGCTATCTGGCGTAGTGGTGTAAAAAGCATCTGTATGTAACTTATAAAGGCAGTAATTAAACCTATCGTTACAATGTCGCTTTGTGCTGCTTTAAGACCGCCATACCACACAATAAGACCTATAGTCACCGCTGTACAAATCTCTGCAATAGGGAAGAAAATAGAGTTATACCACACAGTCTTATTCCAGGCATCTCTGTGCTTGTTATTTATAGCATTAAATTTTTTATGCTCTATGGCTTCTCTATTAAAAATTTGTACAATTTTCATACCTGTCACACGCTCTTGTACAAAGGTGTTGAGGTTAGAAACCTGTGTGCGCACTTCTTCAAAGGCAAGCTTCATCGCTCGCTGAAAAACTCGGGTAGCGTATAATATAATCGGGAATACAGCAAGTACAATAAGTGTGAGTCTCCAGCTCTCATAAAACATAAAACCTAAAACGACACTCATTTTAAGTAGGTCTGCAATAATCATAAACAGCCCTTGAGAGAATATGCTAGAGATTGTCTCTATATCACCTACAGCTCTAGTCACTAGACGACCCACTGCAGACTTGTCAAAATATTGCATTTTGAACCCAAGCATATGGTCAAAGAGTTTAACACGTATATCTTTTATAACCTGCTGGCCTATCCAGTTTGAGAAGTAGATAAACATAAGCTGGAAAACGACCTCACCTACCAGTACAACCGCCATAAGGCGTAAGTAAAAAAATAAGTCTGTGGCAGAGCGTTGTGAGATCCCTAGATCTATGGCGTTCTTTAAAAAATAAGGGCGTAGCGCTGCACAAACAGATAAGATAATCGCTCCCGCTGCGGCTATGTAAAGCCTGCTACGATAAGGTTTCGTAAAGGCAAGTAGTCGTTTGAACAACTGTGTGTCAAAAGCTTTTCCTTTAGTCTCTCCCATTGTTTATATAAATTGTTTCTGGATATATAATCTCTGTTAAATATAAGCCGTGTCCCGGTACAGAAGACCCTGCTTGTGATCTACTCTTTCCTTTTACTACTTCGTGTATCCACGAGACAGGTTTTTTGCCTTGCCCTATCTCTAGTAATGTGCCTACAATGGCACGTACCATATTGCGCAAAAATCGATTTGCCGTAATATGGAAGTGGTACTCATCTTCGGTTTCTAGCCACTGCGCTCTAGTAATATCACAAAGATACGTGTTGACCTCTGTCTTTGATTTAGAAAAACATTCAAAATCTGAATAATCTAGTAACGCTGCCGCTGCTTCATTCATAAGGCTTAGATCTATATCATATACTATAGCGTGTGCTTGCTCTGTACTAAAAGGATTTTTACGTTTTGCAATGCGATATAGATAAGATCTCGATGTCGCGTCAAAACGTGTATGAGCCTCATCACTCACATTAAAAATGCGATCTATGGCAATGTCTGGAGGCAAAAACCTATTGAGTTTATAGGTAAGATTTTTTAATTTATTATCAAGACTTAAATCATCATCCCAGTCAAAGTGGGCATACATCTGTGTAGCGTGCACCCCGGCATCTGTACGTCCTGCACCCATTATGAGTACAGGTTTTCTTAAGATGGTACTCAGTGCTTTTTCTATGGTTTCTTGCACGGTAACAGCATTAGGTTGCCGCTGCCAGCCGTGGTAGTCTTTTCCAAAATAAGAAAGCTCAATAAAATAGCGCACCGTGTTGTATTTTTGTAGCAAATATACGCTTTCGCGAAAGCGCACTCAAATGAAAAAAATCCTCCTCCTTAGCGATACACATAGTTATATAGATGACCACATTCTAGGCCACGTAAAATGGGCAGATGAGGTCTGGCACGCAGGTGACATAGGTGATCTAAAAGTAACAGACACGCTTAAAAAATTAAAGCCGCTACGAGCCGTTTATGGTAATATAGATACCACAGAAGCACGACAAGAATTCCCGCTTAACAATCGTTTTATATGTGAAGGCGTAGAAGTATTAATTACTCATATAGGAGGCTACCCTGGAAGATACTCGCCTGCTATAAGAGAAGAAATTTATGCACGACCGCCTAAACTGTTTATATGCGGGCATAGTCATATCTTAAAGGTGATGCCAGATAAAAAACTGGGACTATTACATATGAATCCGGGTGCAATAGGGAAGCACGGTTTTCATAAAGTGCGCACAATGCTCAGGTTTACCATACACGAGGGTCGCATCGAGAATCTTGAAGTAATAGAGGTTGCTAGGTAATTATAAGAGTACCAGTCTTTAAGGTAAGTGCTAAGATTATATTAAACTTAGTATATTTTTAAACCTGCTCATTTGCCTTCCCAAAGGTAAATAGTATCTTTGCACCTCATTAAAAACAAGGATAATGCAAGACGGTATTTACGCAAAAATTCATACGCCAAAGGGCGAAATAACACTTAAGCTTGAGCACGAGAAAACTCCTGGAACAGTAGGAAACTTTGTTGCCCTAGCAGAAGGAAACCTAGAGAACTCTCAAAAACCTCAAGGAACACCTTACTATGACGGATTAAAATTTCACCGTGTCATTCCTGATTTTATGATCCAAGGAGGTTGCCCACTGGGAACTGGAACTGGTGATGGAGGATACAAATTTGACGATGAGATTCATCCAGATCTTAAGCACGATGCTCCAGGTAAATTATCTATGGCAAATGCTGGACCAGGAACAAATGGAACTCAGTTCTTTATAACACACATCCCTACAGACTGGTTAGACGGTAAGCACACTGTTTTTGGAAACGTAGTAGAAGGGCAAGACGTAGTAAATAGCGTAGCACAAGGTGATGAGATGGAAAAAATCGAAATCATACGTGTAGGAGCAGAGGCAGAGGCTTGGAACGCGGTAGAAGCATTTAGAACCTTCGAAGGATCTAGAGCTAAGCGTATAGAAGAAGAGAGAGCAGCACAAGCAGCAGAGATAGAAGCACTAGCAACAGGATTTGATACTACTGATAGCGGACTACGCTACCAAATTATTCAAAAAGGAGATGGTGTAAAAGCAGAAAAAGGTAAAACAGTTTCTGTACACTATAAAGGAGCACTTCCTGACGGAACTGTTTTTGATAGTTCTTTTAAAAGAAACCAACCTATAGATTTTCAACTAGGAGTAGGTCAAGTAATCCCAGGATGGGATGAAGGTATCGCTTTATTAAATGTAGGAGATAAAGCACGTTTAGTAATCCCTTCAGATCTTGCTTACGGTAGTGCAGGAGCTGGTGGTGTAATACCACCTAACGCTACACTCGTATTTGATGTAGAGCTTGTTGCTGTAAAGTAAGGAGTACAATTATATAGTTTTAAAGGGTCTGGTGTTATGCCAGACCTTTTTTTGTTTTTAATAGGTTCTGTAAGCACATAGTCTCGTGGTTGTTAATAAGGTGTGATAACAATTATGTGTAAAGGCGCAGAGACTTTTCTATTTTTGAGACTATGGAAAAGTTAAGATACCCAATAGGAAAATATTCGATGCCCACAGATATCTCAAACGAGAAGCTTACAGAGTGGATTAACATTCTAGAAGTAATGCCAGCTCAGTTACGAGATATGACAAGCGAGATGAGTGATGAGCAGTTAAACACGCCTTACAGACCAGAAGGATGGAACGTGAGACAAGTAGTACATCATCTAGCAGATAGTCATCACAACAGCTATACGCGTTTTAAATGGGCACTCACAGAAGAAAACCCAGTTATAAAACCCTACGATGAAAATGCGTGGACGGCACTCCCAGATCTAGAAGGTATGCCAGTAGAGTGGTCACTACGTCACCTTGAGGTGGTACATTATAAACTTGTACGATTATTAAGAACGCTCACAGATGAGCAACTGTCTAAAACATTTATTCACCCTGCAGGTGATAAAACCTATAACTTGAAACAAAATGTAGGGCAATATGCCTGGCACAGTATGCATCACTATATGCACATTGCAAACCTAGTGAAAGAGAAAGGCTGGAAATAATTATAGACCTAGCACAAAAAGAAAGTCCGCAGTAGTATGATACTACTGCGGACTTTTTTTATTAAAATCTCAATACGAGGTTATACTACCACTTTATAATAGAGCTGGCCCAAGTAAACCCACTACCAAAGGCAGCTAGCACTACAGTATCTCCTTCTTTTATCTTTCCATTCTCCCAAGCTTCTGTTAGGGCGATAGGGATAGAAGCAGCCGTTGTGTTTCCGTACTTCTGGATGTTATTATACACCTTATCATCACTAAGCTTAAACTTTTTCTGCACAAACTGCGAGATACGTAAGTTAGCTTGATGCGGTATAAGCATATCGATATCTGTTACATCAAGTTTGTTTTTCTGTAAACCTTCCATAATCACCTCAGAAAAGCGTACCACGGCATTTTTAAATACAAACTGCCCATTCATATATGGGTAGTAAGGGATATCTTCTTGCGGGTTAGTCTCTATAAGTTCTGGTACCCATTGCTCTGTGCTTGGTCCTTTAAGAGATAGCTCTAGTGCGTGCTCTCCCTCACTGTGTAGGTGAGATGATAATACACCTTTAGTCGTATCTTCTTCTCTAGAAAGTACTGCAGCACCTGCACCATCACCAAATATTACAGACACACTACGTCCTCTAGTGGTAAAATCTAGACCTCCACTATGATTTTCAGATCCTATTACCAGTACATTTTTATACATACCAGATTTTATAAACTGGTCTGCCGTTGCAAGTGCGTAGATAAATCCAGAACACTGGTTTCTTACATCTAGCGCAGGGACGGTTTCCATACCCATTAAGTGCTGTACTTGCACACCACAGCCAGGGAAGTAATAGTCTGGGCTGAGTGTCGCAAAGACTATCATATCTATATCCTTATTAGTAAGTCCAGCACGCTCTATAGCAATGGTTGCAGCTTTTACACCCATCTTTGCGGTAGAGTTACCATCTCCTTTTTTGATATGTCTACGCTCTTTTATTCCGGTGCGTTCTTGTATCCACTCATCATTAGTATCCATCAGTTTTGATAGATCATCATTTGTCACCACATTTTCTGGGACGTATTTACCTAGTCCGGTAATTTTGGAATTATACATAAGCTGTGTTTGAAAATTGTTTGAGGGTAATTACGCTTTCGCGAAAGCGTAAAAACTCCCAGCGTGTAAATATACTTTATCTTAAGGGCTAGATAAAGTGTCTATAATAATTTTAGTATGCACGCATAGTATGAATGACTTATAAACACAAAAAGAGCGCCCGACTAAAAGCGCTCTTTTCAAAAAACAACCTAACCAATAACATGTCACAAAAAGTAACACAATTATTAACCTTTATGCCACAGAGTCTGTGGGTACATAGTTCTTAAAATTATTGACCTTTATTTGTGCTTTGAGATCGTGCATCAAGTTATAAAGTCCAAAAAATGTTCTGTTTATATATAAGAAGTGTTTACTACCTCTGTTACCATTCATCTTACGTATTTCTGTATCCTTACTATACTTCTCGCTTAGCACGGCAATTTGATCAAAAAACGTACTGTCTCTAAAATCAAATTCTTCTTGATGCATAGGCTGTGTGAAGAGGCTGAGCATCTCGTGAAATAGTGCCGAGAAGAACTTTACTGTCTCTGCATCATCATCATCTCGTAATATTTCTAGCTCATATAATTTTTGCTTAAAAATATTAGGGTCATTTATATTTGACGGTTCTGCAAGGTCAAAGTAAGGTATGTAAAAATCTTGCGGTACGTGCTTGATGCAACCAAAGTCTATGGCAATAAGATTATGGTCTTTATCTACCATAAAGTTACCAGGGTGAGGGTCTGCGTGTATGCGCTTTAAAATATGCATCTGGTACATATAAAAATCCCATAGTGCTTGTCCCAGCTTATTTGCCGCTTCTTGATCTGTATTATGTGCTACAAACTCACTTAAGTGTTCCCCATCCATCCAGTCCATAGTAAGTATGCGCTCACTAGATAGGTCTGGATAGTAAGTTGGGAATACAAGATTAGGTATGGTAGCACAGTCTTCTGTCATTGCGATACTTTGTGCTAGCTCTAGATTGTAATCTGTCTCTTCAAGCAGTTTATCTTCTACCTCTTTAAAAAATTTTTCTTTACCCTCGCCTTGAAGATTAAACATCTTCTTTGCAATAGGTTTTACAAGGGCAAGATCACTACTGATACTGTCTGCGACTCCTGGATATTGGATTTTCACAGCAAGTTTTTTCCCATTTAATGTCGCTTGGTGCACTTGACCTATACTGGCCGCGTTAACACTCTGAGCCGCAAACGTATCATAGAGATCTTCTGGGTATTTACCCAGATATTTTTTAAAGGTTTTACGCACTAAGGGTGGAGATAGGGGAGGAACGCTAAACTGTGATAGAGAAAACTTTTCTACATATGCCTTAGGCATAATGTTTTTCTCCATACTAAGCATTTGCGCCACCTTGAGTGCGCTACCTTTTAGACTTTTTAAGCCATCATAAATATCTTCAGCATTATCTTCATTAAGTTGCTCTTTTGTGAGCGATGGATTAACGACCTTCTTACCGTAATATTTTGCATAGTTTGCACCCACCTTTACGCCAGTCTTTACAAGCTTTGAGGCTCTCTGGAGTTTATTAGTAGGTATGTGGTCTATTGTTTTCATATAATGATGCCCATAGGGGCTGTTATTTTATTGAGTTGAGGTAAAACCTCGTGCGTACTTATAGTACTACTTTGCCATTGTAAAATTTTCTTTGAATAAAAATTTTCCAAAGTCTATAATGCTTTCTAGCGGTGTGGTTTCAAAAATGTCAAAAATTGCATTTACAGACTTTTCAATAGCCACATCTGTTTTTTCGAAGGCAGGAGAGTTATCTTCCATCCAGTATTTAAGTAAGAATAAAAACTGTACCCAAGCTCCTTCTTTAAAAAGGCGTACAGGATTTTTTGTAATCTTATAATTCTTCTCATCATTACCAGCCTCTATAAGGTCTGCTGCAAAAGAGGTAAGGTGACCTCTCAACTCCTTGAGCTGGCTCATATTTTTGAGCATATTTTTATGCTGGTCTAGTGCTACAAGCACGTAACTTCTGTTTGCAGTAAGCATCTCAAACATTGTAAAAAAGTATGAGAGCATTTTATCTTTATTGGTGTACAATTCAAAATCACTGTTTTTGTGAAGCACACCTACGGTATTTGTGTGGAAAGCATTCCATATACCTGCTTTAAGATTTTGAAAAGAGCCAAAGAATTTATAAAACTCTGCTTCTTCTATATTGTGCTCTTTACAGAACTTGTAAATCGTTTTTGGTTCTTCTCCGTGCTCTAGCACATACTCCATATATGCTGTAATGAGCACTTGTGCATTTACTGTCTTCTTCTTGGCAGTAGTCTTTTTAGTCGTTTTCTTTACAGTTGCCATAATATTCGTTGTTTGATGTAAAGATACATTATGTTTAACCTTGCAACAATACTATTAAACAAAAGTTACGTTAAAATTATTTCAAATTATATGAAATCCCTTTTTGTAGTTGCTTGTAAGATGTTTGCTTTGCGATGGTTAATAGTTGGTTGATTAGAGTAGTGAGTGGTGCTATGTGGTTTTACGCTTTCGCGAAAGCGTAATTAAAACCTTTATTATTTAATAATGACACCTTGTCATACTTTGACCGATGGCATACTCCTTGTCTATTTGTGAGTGTTGAAAAAATTAAATAACACTTAAATACATATATAATGAGTAAAATAATAGGAATTGACTTGGGTACTACCAACTCGTGCGTTGCTGTAATGGAAGGTAACGAGCCTACGGTAATCCCTAATGCAGAAGGTAAGAGAACTACTCCATCTGTCATTGCCTTTGTAGAAGGTGGTGAGATTAAAGTAGGAGACCCTGCAAAAAGACAAGCTGTAACAAACCCTACAAAGACTATCGCTTCTGTAAAGCGTTTTATGGGTAACAAGTTTTCTGAATCTAGCAAAGAGGCAGAGCGTGCAGCATATAAAGTAGTAAAAGGTGACAATGATACACCACGTGTAGACATAGATGGCCGTTTATATACACCTCAAGAATTATCTGCAATGACGCTTCAAAAAATGAAGAAAACGGCAGAAGATTACTTAGGACAAGATGTAACAAGAGCTGTAATTACAGTTCCAGCATACTTTAACGATTCTCAACGTCAGGCTACAAAAGAAGCTGGAGAGATTGCAGGTCTTAAAGTAGAGCGTATCATAAATGAGCCTACAGCAGCAGCACTTGCTTATGGTCTTGATAAAAAAGATACAGATCAAAAAATCGTTGTTTTTGACTTTGGAGGAGGAACACACGATGTATCTATATTAGAACTAGGAGATGGCGTTTTTGAAGTATTATCTACAGATGGTGATACACACTTAGGTGGTGATGACGTAGATCAAAAAATCATAAACTGGCTAGCAGAAGAGTTTATTGCAGATGAGGATATGGACCTACGTAAAGACCCAATGGCTTTACAACGTCTTAAAGAAGCTGCAGAAAAGGCTAAGATTGAGCTTTCTTCTTCTACACAGACAGAAATTAACCTTCCTTATGTAACTGCAACGGCTTCTGGGCCTAAGCACTTAGTACGTACATTGAGCCGTGCAAAATTTGAAGCGTTAATAGACGACCTAGTAAAAAGAACAATAGAGCCTTGCCAGACAGCACTTAAATCTGCTGGATTAAGTACAGGAGATATCGATGAGATTATTCTTGTAGGAGGATCTACTCGTATCCCTGCAGTACAGGCAGCGGTAGAGAAGTTCTTTGGTAAAGCACCGTCAAAAGGAGTAAACCCAGATGAGGTTGTTGCCGTAGGAGCAGCAATACAAGGAGGAGTACTTACTGGAGATGTAAAAGATGTATTACTACTAGACGTAACACCACTTTCATTAGGTATTGAGACTATGGGTAATGTATTTACAAAACTTATAGAAGCAAACACTACAATACCTACTAAGAAGTCACAAGTATTCTCTACAGCGGCAGATAATCAGCCTAGTGTAGATATACACGTACTACAAGGTGAGCGCCCTATGGCGGCAGATAACAAAACGATAGGTCGTTTCCAGTTAACTGATATCCCACCAGCACAAAGAGGTGTACCACAAATTGAGGTAGCTTTTGATATTGATGCAAATGGTATCATCAAAGTAAGTGCAGTAGATAAAGCAACTGGAAAATCTCAAGATATTCGTATCGAGGCATCTTCTGGACTATCTGAAGAAGAAATTGCAAAGATGAAAGCAGAGGCAGAAGCAAATGCAGAGTCTGATAAAAAAGCAAAAGAAACTGCAGATAAAATAAACGAGGCAGATGGTATGATTTTCCAAACGGAAAAACAACTTACTGAGTTTGGTGATAAATTATCTGACGATAAGAAGAAGCCTATCGAAGATGCACTTGCAGAGCTTAAAGCAGCTTACGAGACTAAGTCTGTAGACGCGATTACTCCAGCACTAGATAAAATCAACGAAGCTTGGAAAGTTGCATCTGAAGAGATGTACAAAGCACAAGCAGATGCTGCTGGGCAACCAGGACCAGATGCACAAGCTGGACCAGATGCTGGCGGAGATACTGCTAGTGATGTAGAAGACGTAGACTTCGAAGAAGTTAAGTAATATTTACTAAGCGTAGTCGAAGTATAGATTTTTGAAGAAGTGAAATATTTGCTTAATAAAAATCAATAATTTACTGAGACACTATATATATGAAAATCCCTTTAACGTAAAGTTAAGGGGATTTTTTTTTGCGCTTTCGCGAAAGCGGTATTAAACGCATCACTACAAAATCTAATTTATAGAAGATAACGCATAGCTTTTTTGTAGTATTAATCATACAATTATGTAGTACAACTATACAAATAAGCACTATAACGAGTTTTTTATAGAGGTCTCACCTATATTTGCGACACTAAACCAGTCTAATTATGGGGAAATTATACCTGTTTCTTATCTTTTTTGTAACCGTAGCTACAACAACATTTGCACAATGTGGTGACACAGAGACTTTTACTGTCTGTGATATGACTGTTGTAGACGGTGATAACAACGGTACTCCAGATGGAATCATAAATCTATATGACGAGTTCTCTGCGCTGAGTGGTACAACGATTACTGCTGCAGATGGTATGTGGTTTGACCCAAACTTTAATTTTGCACTTGATGTGGTTACTGGTGATCTCTATTTATGGGATCTTGATAACTCTTCAGAACTAGATACAGACTATCAATTTGAATTTTTGAGCGGTACATCTGGCTGTCCAGAAGATGTGCAATACTTATTTAATATAGTACTAGGTCCTTATTCTGGTACTGTTGCAAACACGATGGATGGGGCAATAAATCTACAGGTATGCCAGCCTGCACCACCAGCAGAGTGTATGCAGTTTACAGAGATTGACTTGTTTCAAACTATGCTTTCTAATCCTAGTCCGCATAGTAATGGCGTCTGGACATATACTGGGTCGAGCCCTAATTTTGCATCTATATCTGGTAATCGTTTTCTTAATGTAAATATTCCATATCAAGAGGGTCCGCCGCTTGTAGATGAAGAGACATTTGAGCTAGTTTATACAGTGCCAGGTATAACACCTTGTGATGCAGAGCAGTCTACAACCGTCACAGTATCTGTGGTAAGAGAACCTTTTGCTGGATTTGCAAATCAATTTAATATCTGTGATACAGAACTTATAGCTGGTAATTATGATGGAGATATTGATTTATTAGAAGATGAGTTTTTAGTAAACGAAAATATAGAAGGAATATGGCTAGATGCGACAGATCCTACTGGTCAAATCACGGGTCCAGCAGATTCTGTAATTAATCTTGCTCAAGTTTATGCAGATCTAGTAATGAGTAACCCCAGGTTTGGATCACGAACTTACGAGTACCAATATTTTGTAGAAAGTAGGTCTACCGTTTGTAATGATGCGACAAGTACCATAGGTTTTACATTTTATGAATCGGTAAGACCTTTTAGTCAAAATGAAAATGAAGCAACATTTTGTACTACAGATGAAACGCTGGGAAGTTTAAATCTATATGATTATGTAGAATTTACTACAGAAAATGGAGTGCTGTATGATTATCCTAATAATGATTACACTAACTGGACATTGGTTTCTGGACCTTCAGATTTAGGATTAGTTTCTAACACAGGTGATATCGCTACAACGACAGAAGATCCAGAGTATACAAGTCAAGGTACTATAGATTTATCAAACCTCGATCCTCTCACAGCTGCTGGAACATATGTTTTTGAGTTTACTGTAGATGAGGAGTATAATGCAGAGGCAATAGAAGAACAAATTTTTGAAATACCTTACGGGTGTTCTTCAGAAATTAATGAGGATCATCCCTGTGATACTCAAACTACTCAAATTACCCTAATCATTACAAACCCAAACTATGCAGGAGAAGATACTGCAGATCTTGAATTTTGTGAGAATGAAGAAACACTTACACTTACAGATTTACTAGAGACAGATGGTGTACAAACAGTATATGTAGGGCCAGATGGTGTATGGACAGACACAGCAACATCTACTGTGGTAGATAATAACTTTGTCATTCCAGAAATTACTGGAGGTTCACAAACCTTTGATTTTGTATACAACACAACAACTAGCGCTAGTGACTGTACAGATAGTGCTACATTGAGCTTTACTATTTATGAGCAATATGAAGCCGGAGATGATACTCTGGTAGACATTTGCGGAAACAGTGAAGAGGTAGATCTTTTTACGCTACTAGAAGGAAGTCCAGATACTAATGGTACTTGGACGGGTCCAGATGGATACACTACTACAGATAATGTAGCAAATTATGATCCAGCGACTAATGCCGCAGGAGATTATGTATACACCGTGCCTAGCAATGAAAGTTGTGATGAAGATATGGCAACATTAAGTATAACGCTACTTGAGTTTCTGTATGCAGGAGAAGATACCGCAGGCGTAGAGATATGTGATGTAGATGCAGAGTCTCCTATTGATCTTATCAATTTATTAGATACAAATGATACAGATACTATTTATGAAGGAACACAAGGAGTGTGGACAGATACGGTAAGTGGCGAGGAAGTTGCAAATCCATTTTTATATGCAGAGATAGATGGGCAAGCGACCTTTAATTTTACTTATACGACAACTTCAGATGACGGTTGTATAGATAGTGCGACACTAGAGTTTACCATATTTGAAAGTGTAAGTGCAGGTGTAGACGCAATTTATGAGACCTGTGCTGTAGATGATGTTGTAAACTTATTTGACTTTTTAGAAGGTACTCCTGCTACAACGGGAACTTGGACAGGTCCTGATGGATATATAACTACAGATAATGAAGCAATTTTTGACCCTACAATAAATGCCGAAGGTAACTATATATATACGGCACCAGCAAACGGTGTTTGCGAAGCATTAAGTGCAACAGTTACAGTTTCATTTTTTGAAAATAATTATCCTGGAGAAGATACTGCTGGTGTTACTATTTGTGACGAGGCTGGATTTGTGAGTCTTATCTCATTGTTAGAAACAAACGGTGTTGAGGTTATTTATTCTGGACCTCTAGGTGAGTTTACAGATGCGGTAACAGGTGAAGTGGTAGATAACTTCTTTTTCTTTCCGGAGATAGATGGTGAGCAGGATTTTAGTTTTATATATGCGACCACTACAGAAAATGGTTGTGATGCCCAAGCTACACTAGACTTTACAGTCTTTGAGCAAGAAGATCCGGGTATTACCTCAAGTATTGTACTGTGTCAAGATGATGCGCCACTTGATTTATTTTTATCACTGTCTGGTACTCCAGATACAACAGGAACTTGGACAGGTCCTGGTGGTTATGTTTCTTCTTCAAGCGAAGCGATAATAGACCCTATGACCGCTCTAGATGGAGATTATATTTATACCATTGCTGCTACAGATGTGTGTCCAGAGGCCTTTGCTTGGGTAAATGTCACTGTAAACGGAATCGCAAATGCAGGAGAAGATCTAGACACCTTTATTTGTCCTGGTGATTATATACTCTCGCTTTTTGACTTTTTGAGCGATGGGGCAGATGTAACGGGACAGTTTATTAATCTAGATACATCGCTTACTATAGAGGATGGATTACTGTCTATAGGTGATTTTGAACCTGGGACATTCTCATATATGTACCTCGTAGAAAATGACAACTGTGGTGATGATGATGCGACTATCAATTTTACTATAACTGCGATAGATACACCTTCGGTAGCAAATCCAGAGACGTTTTGTATTAATGATGATCAGACTTTGGGAGATATTTTAGTTACTGGAGCGGCAGTTTATAATTGGTACGCTTTCGCGGAAGCGGGCTCCCCCTTACCATTATCCACATTGCTAGAAAATAATGTCACGTATTATGTGGCTGCCATAGATGAAAATGGTTGTGAGTCTGAAAGAGTTTCATACCTAGCCGATATCTTACCACTTACAGATGGTAGCTGCCAACAAGAGATATCTGACGGGGTGTCTGACAATGGTGATGGTCAAAACGATTTTCTAGACTTAGGAACGTACCCAGATTTATATCCAAATTTTGATATTCAAATCTTTAATAGATACGGAACGATCGTGTATAGAGGAAATAAAAATACTCCAGCCTTTGACGGAAGTGCAAACACGGGCTCAGGACTAGGAGATCAATTACCTACGGGTGTGTATTTCTATATCCTTTATCCAAACGACTCGGAGACAGAACCTATAGACGGTAACTTTTACTTAAGTAGATAAAATAAAAAGCATATTATGAAATTTAGATTATTCATACTAGCGGCATTTTGTAGTTTATCTACGCTCGCACAACAAGAACCACAGTACACGCAGTATATGTACAATCAGGGTGTGGTAAACCCTGCATATATGATTAATGAGCCAGGACTCATACGCATAGGGAGTCTATACAGATCGCAATGGGTAGGTCTTGAAGGAGCTCCTACCACAGCAAACGTTTTTGCAAACATCCCACTCAACGAGCGAGTAGAGATAGGTGTTAATTATGTAAATGACCAGATAGGAGATGTACTTACTACAAATAATTTTAATGTAAACTTTGCTTACAGAATTAATGTAGCAGAAAGTACTAATCTATCATTTGGGTTAAAACTAGGGGTAGATAACCAGAGTCTTGATTTTACGGGGCAAAATATTACAAGTGACCAAGCCTTTCAAAATGGCCAGACAACATCTCTTAATGTAGGTGCTGGGGTATTTCTCTTTAAAGAAAATTATTACGTAGGCTTAAGTTCTCCTAGTGTGATTCCTTATAAAATAGAAAATAGATTTGAAGATGGAGGAAGCTCTGTACTTTATAAAAAGGATCCTACTGCTTACTTAATGGCTGGATATGTTTATGAGGTGACAGATATGCTCAAGATCAAGCCTTCTGGTGTAGCAAAGTGGGTGAGTGGTGCACCACTTACTTTTGACCTCTCTGTAAACGCACTTTATGATGATAAATTTGAGCTAGGTGTCTCATATAGACATCAAGATGCTATCGCAGCTCTTGCCGGCTTTAATATCACAAACAGTCTCAAATTAGGTTATAGCTACGATTTTAATGTAAGTGATCTTAACAGCTTTAATAATGGGAGTCACGAGATTGTATTGTTATACACTTTTGACATATTAGGCTTACAGAAAAGATACATCTCACCTAGATTTTATTAAGATGAAAAATATATACCTACTACTAGCAATACTGTGCCTGAGTACAACAGTCATTGCACAATCTAAAAAAGGAGATCGGTTCTTTAAGAGAGGAGATTATATAGGTGCTGCACATTATTATGAGCAAGCACTTAAGGATAATAACTCTAAAGAAAACTTAAGTAAAGTAATAGATGCATACTACTTAGGTCAAGATTATAAAAGTGCAGCCTTATATCTTAATCAACTTGTAAATGAGCGTTTTAATGATCAAGATAGAGCGTTTGATAATGAATTTAATTTTAAAATGTACCACGCACTAACGGTCACCGGTGAGGGCGCAGAGGCATTAAACTATCTTGAAGCTTATTATAAAAACAAAGGAGAAGATTTTGATAAAACTAAAGCGCTAGAAACAGTCAAAGCCTTATCTAGCAGTAATCCTAAATTTGATGCTACAAAGAGTAACATAAGCTCAGAGGCAGATGATTTTGGACCTGTACGTGTAGGTGATAGTGTATTCTTTACCTCAGACCGTCTCAATGATGAGGTTTTTAGAACTTTATTTGCAAAACGTTTTAAGTCTACGCAAAGACCATTTCTCGATATTTATGGAGTACGAGTTAATGATAAAAATGAACTAGCTGGTGAAGCCGTTCGTTTGGGTCAAGGTGTAAATTCTTCATTGCACGATGGTAACATAAGCTTTAACGCTGCAGGTGATGAGATGTACATCTCACG
Organism: uncultured Dokdonia sp.; assembly: GCF_947496725.1. Lineage (GTDB taxonomy): Bacteria > Bacteroidota > Bacteroidia > Flavobacteriales > Flavobacteriaceae > Dokdonia. Next base: position 300,796 of record NZ_CANMDS010000001.1, on the reverse strand, counting down.
TAGCGCTTATGAAAAAAGTGATTCAAAAAGAATTTTTGATGAAGAAGGGACTAACCGTGTTCACTTATATAAAAGTGTGCGCATAGATGAGGTTTGGAGAGAGGCAGAGCGATTACCTTTTGTAAAGGAGGAATTTTCATATATGCACCCTACACTTTCTAAAGATGGTAAGCGTCTTTACTTTGCTTCAGATATGGATGGCGGTCTAGGTGGTTATGATATTTATTATGTCACGGTACACCTTGATGGCTCTTATGGTACACCCGTAAATTTAGGACCTACTATAAATACAGTTCACAGAGAGCAATTTCCTTATGTGTCAGACAGTGGGGACTTATACTTTGCTACAGACGGAAGATTAGGACTAGGATTATTAGACATCTTTGTAGCCCCACTTACCGTAAAAGGGTTTACAGAACCTATTAATCTAGGTGCACCTGTAAACTCGTCTTATGATGACTTTAGTCTCACATACTACTCTCAAAACGAAGGTCTTTTTGCAACAAGCAGAAGTGGAAAAGATGATGATATTTATAGTTTTGTCCAGACAGGTGAGCTTATTACTAGAAAGTTTAACTCACGATTTGAAATAAGAGATGCTGTGACAAATGAGTTAATAAGTGATGCAACTATAAAGATTATAGGATATCAAGGAAAAGAAATTTACAGCAAGACACAAGCCGCTACGGACACTTTTACCGTGCCACTTACTGTAGATGATTATACATTTATAGGTTCTGGAGATAACCACGAGCAAGGTAGCTTAGACTTCCAGATAAGAGGCGTGCAAGAAGCTCCTTATGTGATTAAAGTAAATCGCATATTTACCGAGTCCGAACTCACGATGATGAAACAAAAGAATCTTGCAAAAGATCTTAAAGATAAGGACCCTAGTCGCTTTGAGTTACTCACAGACACACAGTCGCCACAAGTGGTAGAAAAAGAAGGTAAGCTATTTATAGATGTAGCTCCTATTTACTTTGATTTTGATTTATACAGTATAAGAGAAGATTCTCAAGTTGTACTCGATGAGCTTGCTGCAAAGCTTATAAAGTATAAACGTATCAAAATGAAAATACAATCTCATACAGATAGTCGTGGGCCAGAGGCATATAATGTTCCGTTATCACAAAACAGAGCAAAAGCTACCTTTGATTATCTTGTAGAAAAAGGAATAGACCCTACTCGCATACAGTATCAAGGTTATGGTAACAGCCAGCCAGTAGTATATTGTCCAGCTGGACGATGTACAGAAGAGGAACACCAGCTCAACAGGCGTAGTGAGTTTGAGATAACAGGTTACTAGAGATATAATCATTCATAAAAAAAGCAACAGTCTATGTTGCTTTTTTTTTGGGTTTACGCTTTCGCGAAAGCGTACTCATAACCAGTACTTACATAAGTTGAGTACTTATCTCATTTATAAACGGAACGTGCACCTCGTGCTTTCCTTTAAACACCTGCACATTTAACCTTTCTCCAAACAACGCCGAACCTTTGAGCTGTTGCTCTGTCTTACGGGCTTCTGTGATGTACTCATCCTCATCTCCATAGAGATAAGTAACTGTAGTGCTTTGTGGTAAATAATTAAAGTCTGTTGCTTCGAGTTCTTGAGGTATCGCACCAGAGTGTAGCAGTAGATAATCACAAGATAGCGCTCTGTGTGCCATCCAGCGGGTGAGTATAGAGACTCCTTGCGAGTAACCCATAAAGATAAAGCGTACTTCTTGATTTCCTATTTTCTCAAGTTCTTTGCTCCACATTGCATCTAGATAGGCAAAGAGATTTTCTTTCTCGGTTTCTATATTTTCTCTAGTGAGCCAGCTTGCACCTATGTATTTAAAACGTTTATCTTGATAGTACTTACTAGGCGCCTGTGGTGCTATGATATAATTTTCGGTAGTATCTAGAGCCTTAAAGTACTTGATAAAATATTTTGATAAATACCCCATACCGTGTAGTGCTACCCATACATTTTTAGTCTGTGAGGTTACATCATTAAGTGTGGTATACGTATTAGTATGCGTGTAGGTTATACTATTTTCTTCCATAGGTGATAAAAGTAGAAAAGCTTGTAGAATCTTGTTAGTAATAAGACATAAAAAAAACCACTCGATAGAGTGGTTTTAGATTGCTTTGAGAGCAATTTATATGTTAATACCTACTGGTAGTAGCTTTTTGTACTTACGGCGGTTAGAGCGCATAAATTTTGCAATTTCTGGGCTTGTAGGGACGAGGTTAATCTCTCTATCTGCTACTTCCTTAAAAACGGCAACTATAAACTCGTTCATATGGTCTTCTGTGCCTTCTGGCATAAATATTTTAGTGAGGAAGATCTTACGTTCTTGTAAGGAATATTCCATTTTTGCAAGCTTTCCGTCAAAGGTAGTTTCGAATTGTCTTAGAAACTCATTGTCTGTCAATTCAATTGCTGTTGTAGCCTCCATAAATTTTGAAAAATATTTAGTATTTGTAATATAATTAACACGTAATAAGAAATCACTCTTTAGTTTTATGCGCTGTAAACGCTAGTATTTGAGAATATTTTTAAAACATATGAATTTCTTAATAAGAAAGTGTTGCAAATTTACAAAAAATTCCCGAAATAGGCCACAGCTTCTATGTTAAACCCTTATTCCTAAGTAAGATGATACACGTGTATTTGATGCCTGGTATGGCTGCAAATCCTTCTATATTTGAAAACATAAGCTTACCGAGTGCTTCTTACACTACGCACTTACTAGAGTGGCAGCTGCCAGAACCTGGCGAGTCACTGTCACAGTATGCCCTACGTATGACACAGTTTATAAAGCACGATGATATTGTGTTGCTAGGTGTGAGCTTTGGTGGTGTGCTCGTACAAGAGATGGCAAAGCATATCAAGGTACGCAAGCTCATACTAGTAAGCACTGTAAAAAGTAAGTATGAATTACCCAGGAGAATGAAGCTTTCGCGAAAGCTAAAACTCTACAAAGCACTTCCAGCCAGTCTTATAGAAGATGTTGATAAACTTGCAAAATATGCCTTTGGAGAAACCATAAAAAACCGCGTAGATTTGTACCAGAAATATCTATCTATGAATGATAGAAGATATATGAAGTGGGCGGTAAAAGAAATGGTGTGCTGGGATCAAGAAACCCCTACAGAAAATGCGATACATATACACGGTACGGCAGATAAGGTGTTTCCAGTCAAGTATATAAAAAACTGTATAGAGGTTCAAGATGGAACACATATAATGGTGATAACTCGAGCAAAATGGTTTAATGAACATTTGCCAAAACTCATTGGAAATGAGTAAATTGATTTAAAATTGAAAAGACTATGATAATGATGAAGAAAATTTTTGCAGGTGTGGCGATAGTCGCAGTTGCCGGTCTTGTTATAAACTCTGCAAAGGCTCCACAAGAGCAAGAGGAAGAACAAGTACCCGTGCAAGATGAAAAAGTACAAACCGAAAAGCTTATAAATGACTATAATGTATATGCCATCCCTATGCCAGATGGACTCAACTTTGCTGGAGAGGAAGTGCCTGTACAAAATCCAGATATTAAGGAACGTATGGATCGCGAACTTCTGGTAAATACCTACTGGCAGTCTAATGCGTTATTACTTTTTAAAAGAGCGCATAAATACTTTCCCATCATAGAGCCCATACTTGCAGAAGAGGGCGTGCCAGATGATCTTAAATACCTTGCCGTTATTGAGAGTGGTCTTACACAGGCGGTATCACCTGCAAGAGCCACAGGTTTCTGGCAAATTATGAAAGAAACGGGTAAAGAGTACGGTCTAGAAGTAAACAGCAATGTAGATGAGCGTTACCACATAGAGAAGTCTACAAGGGCTGCTTGCCAGTACTTAAAGAAATCTAAAGAACGTTTTGGAAACTGGACGGCTGCTGCTGCTGCATATAATGCAGGTAACTATGGTGTCTCACGTCGCTTTGAAGAGCAAAATGTAAATGATTATTATGACCTACTTCTAGGTGAAGAGACTGGGAGATATGTCTTTAGAATTATCGCGCTTAAAGAGATTCTTAATAACCCAAAAAAGTATGGATTTAATTATAGAACAGAAGACTTGTATACCGCTGTACCTACATACAAGGTAGAAGTTGATACAGCAGTTACAGATTTTGTAAAATTTGCTGAGCGTTTTGGGATTAATTATAAGATTTTAAAAATACATAACCCTTGGTTGAGAGAGCCTAAGCTCAATAACAGCTCAAGAAAGAAATATTATATAGAGATACCTAAACAAGGAGCATACTCTTTAGGAAGATAATAATGTAACAACACATCGTTGTAAATGAAAAGCCTGACAGAAGTATTACTGTCAGGCTTTTTCTATTATTCAAGATATAATGAAGGTATTATTTGTTTATCACGATGGGGGCCTCGCTCAATGTTTCTTGTTTAAAAAGAAGCTCTGTGAGTAAATTTTTATAAAGATCATAATTCTCAAGGGCGGCATCTTTTTCATCTTTTGCCATTTTATTTGAGAGTCTTCTTTTTATATTAATAATTGTCTTGTCTGATGTTATGGTATAAGCAAGAGGTAGACCTAAGGAGTGCTTAAGATTTTTAATAATCTGTGTGTACTTGTTATCTGAGTCATCTACGTAAAGCACATCAATATTACGATGATATCCTTTTGCTAGTTTTTTTACTTCCTTATTGTTTCCCCAGTGCAGTAATATAATAGATACGTCATCTCCATACTGGGCTGCTAGTTCATTAAGAGCCGCTTGTTCTCCTTTACAATTTATACGCCAGCTAGAGTAGGTGAGTAGCATTACTGGTTTTGTATACTCATTAAGTGCTACCGCTTTTTTAGAAAGTTTAGTCACCGTAAAATTGTCCATTAGAGACCCTGTGATTTTATCTTCGACAAGATTATCAAAAAGTACTTTGACTTTATCTTGTTCTAAATTTCTAATAGCGTCTTCAGCTTGTAAAAGATAGGCAGGTAGGTGCGTGTCTAGCACATCAGAAAAAAACAGTTGAGAGTTTTGAGCCGATAGTGTAATGTGTGCAGTAAGAAGGAGTGTAAGTAATAATCTTCCCATAATCATACCTTTATACTAACAAGGTATGCGAGTAAGATCTAAAAAAGAAATTTTTTCGTCCAAGCACTTGAAAATTAGGTCAAAATGCTCGTTTTAGGCATTTTATCACCCTTATTTATAACAAATATCTTGTAAAATCTATTTTTATTAAGAATATGATATTTATAAGTATCCTTAGTTATTTCCACTTTTTTTAATAACTGGGATTACTTTTGGTTTAGTGGGGATTGATGTAGGTGCAGTAGCTCTCTGTTGAGCGGCTTTTTCATTACGTTCAATTAATGACTCTCTTTGTTTTGTGCTTTCATCATCAGAAGATTCAGTACCGTATTGTGGTTTATTTTCTTCTCTATTTTGTAACGTGCCCTCACTTATATCTGAGTTTTCTGAAAGTGGAGGTTTCTCACCATCATCTGGTGTGCTGAAGAAACCTTCATCTATTTCTGGAAGAGGTATTCCCTGTATTTTTGTAAGTGTAAAAGGTGCCTCACCTTTAAAAATATCTTCTTTGCTTAGTAGTCGCTCATCACCACGCCAGTTAAACCCTTCAAAGGTTTGTGGCTCCTCTAGAAATTGAGACTCAGGAAAAATATTACCTCCAGGGCTCTTTATTTTATTAATCTCATCTATAGTGTTCTCAAAAAATGTAATCTCTATTCTTGCAGATTTGCCCCTATCTATGCCGGTGAGATCTCCATTATCTTCTCGCATATACATTATGGTCTCGGCATTGTTTATAATGTTTACTTGCTTAAGCGCATTATTATCATCAAAAAAACCATACAGCTTTTGACCCTTAATCTGGTTAAACCCAGAGATGGTATCCTTTTGAGCGATAAAAGCATTATTAAAAACTTTGAGCGAATCTATTTTTTCTGTCTCTGTATTGCTTATGAGGTGTATGCTATCACCCGTGATCTGGCTTTCTTCACTCCATAAAATGGGCTTGTATATCATCTGTGTAAGACCTGTGCGCTGGTTACTGTGTAGTGAGTCACTCTTACCACTCATATTACTCTTGTAGAGCTTTACGTTTTTATAAGCACGCATTATACGATTCTCTGGCTTACCAGTTAGCATTAATTTATCTCCGTGTACATATACAGAGTCATTATCTTCTACAGTAATAGCAACGGCTCTTTGCGTTATAAGTACGGAGTCTTTTGCTCTATAAACCTCTGCATAATGCCCTTTTACTAGACTTCTATTAAGGGTGTCAAGTACTTTTATATTATTAGTAGCGCTTGCAAAATTGCGATTTCTATCAAAATAAAGACTATCCCCATACACTTGCCTGTTATCATAATCTATACGAGAATTTTTTACAAAATAGCCATAATCATTTGCGGTATCATAAAACCCACGTTCACAATACACCTTAGAAGTCTTACTTGTAATCGTTGTTGGGCCGTATAGATAAGCGTGTTCTGGCACACTATAAAAATCTAATTGCTCACTGTTTATAGTGTACTCAGGGTTTTTTACCACCACATCACTTATAAATGAGATTTTATCTTGCTCTATATAATAACGCCCCACACGGCTTGTAATCTTACTATTAGGAGAGGTTACAACACCACCAGTTCTGTAATAAGCCTGCTGTGTGGTACGGTTAAAATACATTGTATCTGTAGTGACGGTGGTCGTATCCTTTTTTAGAAATACGTCACCAGCGGCATAGGCAAACTTTGTTTTACCATTATACTCGATGTATTTACTACGCATAGAGACAGAGTCGCCTTGTTTGAGTCTTACATTTCGGTAAGCTTTTACAAAGTTTTCTTCTTTGTAAAAAAAGGCAAGATCACACCACATCTCTGCACCTTCGTGCTCTATGTAAACTTGCTCGTTATTGTTTTTCTGTAAAAGGATTGCTCCAGGAAACTCCTCTTCATTTATACGCTCTATGGGAGATTCTATATAGATGAGCTTTGAGGGTTGTTCTTGCGCTTTCGCGAAAGCGGAAAAAAATATAATCCCAGCTAGTAAGATGTAGTACTTGTAGTTCATTAATTTCAAAAATAATCAAATTGCTAGCCTTAACCGTTAGCGCATTATCAAAATATAGTTTGTAAACACTAAAACGTTGCTATATGCCAAAGCGTATGTAGCGATGTGTCTATATATAAAAAGAGCCTTCAGACTTGTGTCTGAAGGCTCTTTACGTATTGTAGATACTTACTATCTAAGGATAGTTTGTGTTCTATCTGGACCTACAGATACTATCTTGATAGGAGTCTCTAGCTCTTTTTCTAGATAGTCTATGTAGTCGTTAAGCTCTTTAGGTAGTTGCTCTGCCTTAGTCATACCTGTAAGGTCTTCAGACCATCCTGGCATATCTTTATATACAACTTCTACGTTTTCTGGCTCTATGTTATATGGAAGGTGCTCAATAGTCTCTCCTTTATATTTATAAGCCGTACATACTTTTAAGGTTTTAAAACCAGAAAGTACATCACCCTTCATCATCATAAGTTGTGTTACACCATTAACGCGCACAGCATACTTGAGTGCTACTAGATCGAGCCATCCACAACGACGCGCTCTACCCGTAGTTGCTCCAAACTCGTTACCTACACGTCCCATAGTCTCACCATCCTCATCAAAAAGTTCTGTAGGAAATGGTCCAGAGCCTACACGTGTTGTGTATGCTTTAAATATCCCAAATACTTCACCTATTTGATTAGGAGGAACTCCAAGACCAGTACAAGCACCAGCCGCAGTCGTGTTTGAAGAAGTTACAAAAGGATACGTGCCAAAATCAATATCTAGAAGTGATCCTTGTGCTCCCTCTGCAAGTATAGATTTACCGCCTTTTTGAGCTTGGTATAGGTACTCTTCTGAGTCTATAAATTGTAAGGTCTTAAGCGTCTTTATTGCTGCAAAAAATTCTGATTCTAGTTCTTCTAGGTCGTACTCAATTTTTGCATCATAAAAGTCTATCATAGAGATATGCTTATCTCTAAGAGTTGCATAACGATCTTTCCAGTCTGCAAGCTCTAGATCACCTACACGTATACCGTTACGACCTGTTTTATCCATATAAGTAGGTCCTATTCCTTTAAGAGTAGATCCTATTTTTGCTTTTCCTTTTGAAGCTTCAGAGGCAGCATCAAGTAAGCGGTGGGTAGGAAGTATAAGGTGAGCTTTACGCGAGATTACCATTTTTGCTTTATAGTCAAGACCTTCAAACTTGTCTAAGTTTTGTAGCTCTTTCTTAAAAATCACTGGATCTATCACCACACCATTACCTATGACATTCATAGCATTGTCGTGAAAAATTCCAGAAGGAATCGTATGTAGTACGTGTTTTATACCATCAAACTCAAGTGTGTGACCAGCGTTAGGTCCTCCTTGAAAACGTGCAATGATATCGTAGTCTTTTGTAAGGACATCTACAATTTTTCCTTTTCCTTCGTCGCCCCATTGGAGGCCTAGTAGTAAATCTACTGCCATTGTTATATTAGTTAGTCGTGTTTTTCTTTCCGTAAAAGTATAGGGAGTGCTTGTCTATAGTAATATCAAAAACCTCTTCTATGGTTTTTTTTATAGACTGTATGCGGGGGTCACAAAATTCTATAACCTCTCCAGTATCTGTAAGAATTACGTGATCGTGCTGCTTGTCAAAATATGATTTCTCATACTGCGCTTGGTTGTTACCAAACTGGTGCTTACGCACGAGTCCACATTCTAATAAAAGTTCTATTGTGTTGTATAGTGTTGCACGGCTTACACGATAGTTCTTATTTTTCATACTAATGTAAAGCGCTTCTATATCAAAGTGCTCTTCATTGCTGTATATTTCGTGTAGTATAGCAAAGCGCTCTGGCGTCTTGCGGTGGCCTTTTTCTTCTAGATAGGCTGTAAAAACGCCTTTTACAACGTCTTGATCCTTATTGATAGTAGCTTTTAGTGGCATCGTTTATAATAAAGGACGAATTTACGGATTTAAACTCGAGTCACTTGGTCGATACCATCTATTTTTTTGAGATTTTCTATTAAGGTTTTCAACAATGCATTGTTTCTTACCACAACGGTTATGTTGCCTTTAAAAATCCCTCCTTGAGTGGTAAAACTCAGTCCTTTTATATCTACATTAAGATGGTTTGATATCTCTGCTGTTACCGTGTTTACAAGACCTAAGTTATCAATTCCTGTAAGTTTAATGTCTGTTTGATATCCTGTGTCTGAGGAATCTACCCACTTTGCTTTAATAATTCTGTAGGCGTAGTTGCTACGCATAGCAATGGCATTAGGGCAATTATTTTTGTGAACTTTTATACCGTCTTTTATGGTTGTAAACCCAAAAACAGCATCACCCGGTATAGGGCTACAACATTTTGCAAAGGTGTAATCTAGCTTTTGATCTTCAGGACCAAAAACAAGGGAGTCAAAATTATTTGTAATCTCGTCCTTATGTATATCTGGCGGACTGTTAGGTTTTCTAATCTTACTTTTAATAAAACTCATTAAGGCATTGCTGCGTTGTGCGGCAAATTCCTTTATCATTTTATTATCAATCGTTCCATTACCCACACGGTAAAAGAGGTCTAAGCTTGTGTTGAGTTTAAAATAAGATACAAGCTCGTTTATCGTTTTTTCATTAAGCGGTATTTTCTGCGATTTCAGTTTTCTGGCGAGTATTGCCTTACCATCATCTGCTAGTTCTTTTTTCTCGTCTTTGAGTGAAGATTTTATTTTGGCTCTTGCACGTGCTGTAGTCGCATAGTCTAACCAGTTATTTGTAGGGTGTGCAGACTCAGAGGTGATAATCTCAACTTGATCACCACTTTTGAGCGTGTGGCTAAGAGGTACAAGTTTACCATTTACTCTAGAGCCACGCGTATGCAAACCAACCTCCGTATGCACGCTAAATGCAAAATCAAGCGGTGTTGCACCCTTAGGTAGCGATTTAAGCTCTCCCTGAGGTGTAAAGACAAATATCTCTTTATTATATAAGTTGAGTTTAAAGTTTTCTACAAAGTCTACCGCATTCTGGTCTGGATTTTCTAGTGCTTCTTGTAGTCTGTTTATCCACTCATCAAGGCTAGATTCTCCTTCTTTACCTTCCTTGTATTTATAGTGAGCCGCATATCCTTTTTCGGCAATTTCATTCATACGGTCAGAGCGTATCTGTACTTCAACCCATCTGCCTTTAAGCCCCATTACAGTAATGTGTAAGGCCTCATATCCCGTAGATTTTGGTGAAGAAATCCAGTCGCGTAGTCTCGTAGGGTTAGGTCTAAAGTGATCTGTTACGATAGAATAAATTTTCCAGGCGAGGAATTTTTCATTTGCCTTATCACTTTTATAGATGATACGTATGGCAAACTTGTCATACACCTCGTCAAAGGTGACACCCTGAGCAAGAATTTTGCGTCGTATGCTGTATATAGATTTTGGTCTACCTTTTATCTCATAAGTAAGTCCTTCTTCATCTAGTGAGTCTTCTATTACCTTCTTAAAGTCCTTTATATATTGATCTTGCTGGGCTTTACTCTCTGTAATCTTACTAGAGATATCTTTATATACATCTGGCTCTGTATATTTAAGGCTAAGATCTTCTAGTTCAGTCTTAATGTTGTACAAGCCCATTCTGTGAGCAAGTGGAGCGTAGATGTAGAGTGTCTCGCTGGCAATTTTAGACTGCTTATCTGCACGCATAGCATCCATAGTTTGCATATTGTGCAATCTATCTGCTATCTTAATGATGATCACACGTGGGTCATCATTAATAGTGAGGAGCATTTTTCTAAAGTTTTCTGCTTGCAGCGATACGTCTCTGTCCTTTTTTAGACTTGATATTTTTGTAAGTCCATCTACTATACGGGCAACCGTCTCGCCAAACATTTGTTCAAGATCTGCAAGGGTATACTCTGTGTCTTCTACCACATCGTGTAGTAATGCACTCGCTATAGAGGTAGCATCAAGTCCTATCTCACTTGCAACTATTTGAGCCACAGCAAGAGGGTGGAAGATGTAAGCCTCCCCAGACTTGCGACGTTGCGATTTATGCGCATCTACCGCAACCTCAAACGCTTTTCTTATCATCTTCTTGTCCTCATCGGTCAAGGTTTGATAACTTATGCGCAAGAGCTTTTTGTACTGTCTTGTCAGCTCTTTATTTTCTGCTTCTATAAATTCTGCGGTTAACTCCATATGATATATTAAATGTACCAAATTCTACTTTATGAACAACATATTTTTAAGACATCTTAAGCTGTTTTAGAAAATGTCTATAAATAGAGAATTCTATTAAAGTTTCTTTTTTACGCTTTCGCGAAAGCGTAACAATAATACCACATCACCTACTTATAAATGACAGCATACTGAGCGAGTATAATTATTATCTTCGCCGTAATAAAAAACATTATATGAGCATATTTTTTATCCTAGTTGGATTAGTACTGTTAGTAGTAGGAGGGGAGTTTTTGGTACGAGCATCTGTGGGGTTATCTTTTAAACTCAACCTGTCTAAAATGGTGATAGGACTTACAGTTGTATCTTTTGCAACCTCTGCTCCAGAACTACTGGTAAGCGTGCAGGCAGCGCTAGATGGGAGCTCAGACATTGCACTTGGTAATGTAATAGGGTCTAATATTGCAAACATAGGGCTTGTGTTAGGTATAACGGCAGTAATATCTGCCCTGGCCATAGACCGAGACTTTTACAGATTTAACTGGCCGGTGATGGTACTATTCTCACTTGCACTTTACTTCTTACTTTCTAACGATGGTAAGCTTACAGCAGTAGAGGGTGGTGGTCTACTTGCGGCGCTGGGTGTGTACTTGTTTTTCTTGATACGTCGCGCTCGTAAAAGTAGAGAAGAAGAAGATGCAGATGGTGTAGATGAGGGGCTAGGACAAGCCTCTTATTTTAAAATATTTATATGGTTATTTATAGGTGCACTTGCGCTATATTTTGGGTCAGAATGGCTAGTCTCTGGAGCAAAAGATCTTGCTACAGCAGTAGGTATAAGTGAGTATGCAATCTCTGTTACAGTAATTGCCATAGGTACGAGTGTGCCAGAACTTGCGGCTTCTGTCATCGCTGCGCTCAAAAAGGAAAAAGCGATCTCACTAGGTAATCTTATAGGTTCTAATATTTTTAATATTGCCTCTGTGCTAGGCTTTACATCGCTTATAAAGGATATAAACGTTGTAGATGATGCTATTTTAGGGACTAATATTTACTGGATGCTAGGCTTTGCTATTGTACTCTTACCACTAGCATTTATACCAAAAACATTGCAGATAGGTCGTTTTAAGGGCTTATTTCTTGTAGGTGCCTATATCTTATTTATTGCGCTTGCATTTTCGGCTTAATTTCTTGACTTCGTTTATAAAATAAATATCTAGTCTTCTCAATTATTTAATTGCAAGGAATGTATGTTGTCTTCTATAGGCAATTTTAAGTCATCGAATACTGTCTATAGATATGATGAAATTAATTGTTTTATTATATGAGACGTGTTTACGCTTTCGCGAAAGCGCAAAAAAAATGCCCAACCTAAGTTGAGCATTTTTCACAATATAATTAAATCAGAATTAAACCTTTGCTGTTTTTACAGTCTCGATAATACGACCTGCTACTCTGTATGGATCTGCGTTTGAAGCTGGACGACGGTCTTCTAACCATCCTTTCCATCCTTGCTCTACAGTGATAATAGGGATACGTATAGATGCTCCTCTATCTGATACTCCGTAAGAGAAGTCATTTATAGATGCAGTCTCGTGATCTCCTGTAAGACGTAGTTCGTTGTGGGCTCCGTATGCTTTGATGTGTTCTTTTGTAAATGGACGGAAAGCCTCACATATTGTATTGTAAGTCTCTTCAGATCCACACGTTCTCAATGTTGTGTTTGAGAAGTTTGCGTGCATTCCAGAACCGTTCCAGTCTCCTTTTATTGGTTTTGGGTGATAATCTATGTACCATCCGTACTGCTCAGTAAGACGATCTAGTAGGTAACGAGCAATCCAGATCTCATCTCCTGCTTTCTTTGCTCCTTTTGCAAAAAGTTGGAATTCCCACTGTCCAGAAGCAACCTCTTGGTTAATTCCTTCAAAGTTAAGACCAGCTTCTATACAAAGATCTGCGTGCTCTTCTACAAAGTCACGACCGTGTGTGTTTTTACCACCTACAGAACAGTAATACATACCTTGTGGTCCAGGGTATCCACCTATTGGGAATCCTAATGGTAGTTGTGTTTCTGTATCCATAATGAAATACTCTTGCTCAAAACCGAACCAGAAGTCATTATCATTATCATCTATTTTTGCTCTATGGTTTGACTCGTGCGGAGTACCATCTGCACTTAAAACCTCAGTCATTACTAAAAATCCATTTGCACGTTGTGGATCTGGGTAGATAGCAACTGGCTTTAAAAGACAGTCTGAAGCTCCACCAGAAGCTTGCTTTGTAGAAGAACCATCAAAAGACCATACTGGACAGTCTTCTAGTTTACCACTAAAGTCGTTTACAACCTTAGTTTTACTTCTCATATTTTGCGTCGGTGTATACCCGTCTAACCAAATGTATTCTAATTTTGACTTGCTCATAATAGCATTTATGTTTTTAGTTAACGAGGGCAAAGATAAAATAATTTTGAAATGCAGTATCAATTATGGGGTTGATTTATTAAAAATTATATCATCTTATTAACAACCCCTCAAAATTTAGGGGGTGTGTAAAAAATGTGACATTTTTTTGTAAATCTCTTATATTTGCAATGTATATAAGGTGAGAAATAAAGAAATTAATAAACACCTTTACTATGTATAAGGAGTTTCCTTATCGCAAAAGAAGATTATATCAAACACGATAGTGCGCTGTTATCAAGAGAGTCACTATCATACAGCATTCTATATTTATGTCAAAATTACGTTTTCAAGCACTGCACGATGTGCAACATAGACCTGCAGTTACTTTTGAATCACTAGGACGACCATCGTCTTTATATAAGTCTAGTGTCTTTGGGGAGCAAGCTATGCGACAGTATTTGTCAAAATCTACGTTTGATAGTGTGCAAACGGCCATACGTAAAGGTGATAATATAGATCGCATCACTGCAGATGCTATAGCGACAGGTATGAAATCTTGGGCGCTAGAAAAAGGAGCAACCCATTACACACACTGGTTTCAACCACTTACTGGTGCTACTGCAGAGAAGCACGATGCTTTTTTTGAAGTTACACCAGAGGGTCACGTCATAGATAAATTTGACGGCGCACAGCTCGCACAACAAGAACCAGATGCTTCAAGTTTTCCTCACGGAGGGATACGTAATACTTTTGAAGCACGTGGTTATACCGCCTGGGACCCTACGTCGCCTGCATTTATATATGATAACACACTTTGTATACCTACAGTTTTTGTAGCTTATACTGGAGAGGCTCTTGACTTTAAGACTCCGCTACTCAAAGCGCTTAATGTAATAGATGAGGCCGCGACAGATGTTGCTCGCTATTTTAATAAAAATGTAAATAAGGTAACTGCAACATTAGGGTGGGAGCAAGAGTTTTTTCTTGTAGATGCATCACTCGCTGCTGCGAGACCAGACTTAACACTTACAGGGAGAACGCTTTTAGGTCACGCTGCGGCAAAAGGACAACAGCTGGATGATCATTACTTTGGTTCTATTCCTATTCGTGTGCTAGCATACTTAAAAGAGCTAGAGCAAGAATGTCTCTTGCTAGGGATACCGGTAAAAACAAGACATAATGAGGTAGCGCCAAATCAGTTTGAGATGGCTCCAGTATATGAAGAGGCAAATCTTGCGGTAGATCATAATGCCCTACTTATGGATATTATGCAAAAGGTCGCCCAGCGTCACCATTTTAAGGTGCTCTTTCACGAGAAGCCTTTTGATGGTATAAACGGTAGTGGTAAACATAATAACTGGTCGCTAGCTACAGATACAGGTGTCAACCTATTAAGCCCAGGTAGCACACCTATGAAGAATTTACAGTTTTTAACCTTCTTTGTAAATACCATAAAAGCTGTTTATGAGCACGAGGCACTACTACGAGCATCTATTGCTAGTGCGGGTAATGATTATAGACTGGGAGCAAACGAGGCACCACCAGCAATCATCTCTGTCTTTATAGGATCACAGCTTACTAGAGTACTAGATGAACTTGAGAAGGTAACAGATGGAAAGCTGTCACCACAAGAAAAAACAGACCTTAAGCTCAATGTTATAGGTAAAATACCAGAGATTTTACTTGATAATACTGATCGCAACCGTACATCACCCTTTGCCTTCACTGGTAATAAGTTTGAGTTTAGAGCAGTAGGAGCTACTGCAAACTGTGCAAACCCTATGACCGTTCTTAACGCCATTGTTGCCCAGCAACTCATAGCCTTTAAGAAAGAAGTAGACACGCTAGTGGATACCAAGGATATGAAAAAGGATGATGCCATCTTTAACGTACTGCGAGAGTATATTAAGGACAGCAAGAATATACGATTTGAAGGTGATGGATATGGTGACTCTTGGGAAAAAGAAGCAAAAAAACGTAAGCTTAGTAATAACAGAACAACAGTAGAGGCTCTAAAGGCTAGAGTAAGTAAAGCTAGTGTAGCGCTTTTTGACTCATTACAGATTATGAATACTGTAGAGATACAGGCACGTTATGAGATAGAGCTCGAGGAGTATGTAAAACGTATACAGATAGAGAGCCGTGTTCTTGGAGATGTTGCTCGTAATCATATCATCCCTACAGCCTTACGATATCAAAATGTACTTATAGATAATGTGCGAGGCCTAAAAGATATTTATGGTGATGATTATACCGCTTTCGCGAAAGCGCAAACAACCATCATAAAATCCTTATCAAATCACATCGCTAGTATTAATACACTTATCACAGAAATGATAGATGTACGTAAAAAATCTAATGGTCTTGAATTAGAGAAAAAAGCAGGTGATTATGCAGATAAAGTAAAGCCTTATTTTGAACTTATAAGGAAACAATGTGATAAGTTAGAATTACTTGTAGAAGACGATTTATGGCCTTTGCCAAAATATAGAGAGCTTCTTTTTGTAAATTAATTACAGTTTTCTGTAAGATTTTTCAAATCTATTTTAGATTTATTATTCGGTAATAGGTAGTTGTCTTTTTGTGACACCTCCTTTTTACTAGGGTTTCTGTGTGCTCTGATTATGAGTATTTTACACTTTGTCGAAAACTGTGTTTGTGATAGTGTAAAATCATTTTAAGCAAGTTAACTTGCACCTATACTCGATTATAATTTCCTCCTTAGAGTATTTTTCCCCCGTAATATCAAGTTTTGGCTTTCACATTTTTGATGATGATGACGTTTCTGTTGTTGGCCTATATTGACGTGTTTTTATTAACCATTTATATATTAATCAATAACTTTTTTATTATGAAAAAATTACTAATGAGCGCTGCTGCACTAGCTATTTGTTCTGTTGCTTTTGGACAGAATACTAGTACAGTAAGCCAGACAGGAACAACAAATGGACAACTTACCTTACAATTAGGAAGTAACACCTCTACAATCACACAAGATGGATTGAACTCTGGACCTACGGCTGGAGGAGATAGTAACATTGCAGGAGTACTGCAGGTAGGAGCTAGTACATCTACTATATCTCAACTAGGAGATCGTAACCTAGCTGGGGTTGCTCAGTTTGGGTTAGGTAACAGTGCAAATATTGATCAAGGTGTAGGTTATGCCGAAGATAACGTTGCGGGAACACTACAGATAGGAAACGGTAATACAGCTTCACAAAAGCAACGTTATGATAACAATACTGCAGGAATTCTTCAAGTAGGAGATGATAACACGGCAACACAAGACCAGTCTACATTAACAAACGGAGCTATGGGTAGTACTGCTACTATAGATCAAGATGGTGATGATAATACGGGTACACAAGTACAAAGAGGTGAAGAAAACTTAGCAACTCTTGTACAATTTGGAGATGATAACACAAGTACAGAAAACCAGACAGGTGATCGTAATGATAGTGATGTACTTCAGGTAGGTGATGGAAATGATAGTGATGTTGACCAGATGGGAGACGAGAATGAATCTCGTGTAGATCAAGATGGTGATATGAACATTGCGAGTGTAGATCAAAATGGTTTTAGCAACAAAGCAGTAGCTATTCAAAAAGGAAATAGTAATGGGTCTATTACAACCCAAGATGGAGATAATAATTATTCTTGGACACGTCAAAGAGGGGATTTTAACACAGCAGATGTTAATCAACTTGGAGACAGAAATAGAGCTGTTACCGACCAAAATGGGGATGGAAACTATGCAGAAACTGATCAAGGAGATGCTACTGGTTTCTATATATTTGGTACTCCTGGTAATGACAATGATTCAGAAATTCGCCAAACAGGAAATAATAACCTAGGATTTTCAAGACAATTAGGAGATTCTAACTTGGCAACAACGACAACAACAGGAGATAGTAACTTCGCGGCAACATTCCAGTTAGGCGATTCTAACGAATCTGAGGTGATTCAAGAAGGTAATGGTAATTTTGCACAATCTTTTCAATATGATTTTTCTGATGGCAATGCCGATAATAATATGGCTTATACTCGTCAGAGAGGAAATGATAATATTGCGAGTACTGATCAAATAGGTGATAACAACGATTCAAGAATTATTCAGGGAGCTGGTTTTGGAGATGATAACACTGCAGATGTGAACCAAACCGGAGATGATAACAACTCAGTGGTACGTCAGTTTAGAGATGATCATACTGCTACAGTTAGTCAAACAGGAGATAATAATGATTCTGATGTTTTACAAAGAATGGGAGATGGTAACCAAGCGTACATTGTACAAACTGGTGACGATAACGTTTCTGATGTAGATCAAGATGGAGATGCAAACCTTACAAATGTAGACCAAGTAGGTAACTTAAACTTTTCTCAAGTAGCACAAGATGGTACATCAAATTTGGCAGATATAGATCAGTCTGGTGATGTAAACTTCTCTTATGCAGGTCAAGTAGGTACAGGAAACTCTTCTACCGTTAGTCAGACATCTACTGGAGTATTTTTAGGTCTTGGTAATGCGTCTATCACATTACAAGATGGTATGAACAATACATCTACAGTAACACAAAACGGGAGTGCAAACGCTTCACTAGTTGGGCAGTTAGGTATGGGTAACACTTCTACTGTTAGTCAGACGGGAGTTCTTAACTTACAGATTACTGGACAAGCGGGAACAGGTAACACTGCTTCAACTACTCAGGTAGGTGTAGGTAACGGTTCTGTAACACTGCAGGCAGGATTTTAATAACCTTTAATTGTATGCTGCGTGGGTATGCGTAGTATACACTTAGTATCTCCGTACCCGATAACATAATTATTTCATAGTAATTATATGAATGGATAAAGCACCGCCCTAGCGGTGCTTTTTTCGTTACATTATTAAGAGTATTTACTTCAAATTATACAGATTATTCATTTTGTGATTACGCTTTCGCGAAAGCGTACCCCTTAACACCTACTATTTTTAAATCTATTAAAACCTTGCTATCGGGTACGTAGTTTTTAACTTGTAACTTATTGATATATAGATTGAAAACTAGACCTTTAGATGTAAGAATTATCTTAATCTCAATAACCCTTCTTTATTAAAGGGCATTTACCCCTCGCTCGTGAGTACTAGTAATTATGGGGTGTTGAGAGTTTTAAAGGCAGAGGAAGCTCTCCCTTTATCGAAAACTTTCGTTTCGATGTTGACTAAGGGTACAATTTGCATAATTTAGCAATGTATTACAAAAACAATCCTCCCCCTCGTAATATATCTCCCCCGTAATAAAAGTATTGGTATAGCGCACATTATAGATGATGCTGTTGACGCGTGTGACCATTTTTAAACTGTATTTATTAACCATTTATATATTTATTAATTAAACCTTTTTTATTATGAAAAAATTATTATTAAGTGCTGCGGCGCTTGCGTTTTGCACTGTTGGTTTTGCACAAAACAATGACAGTGATGTAGATCAGAGAGGAACACTTAACACATCTGGAGTTCTACAAGTAGGAGGAAACAACACCTCTGTAGTAGATCAAGATGGTAGAAACAACGCGGCTGGTGGAGATTCTAACAGTGCTCTTGTAGTACAGTTAGGAAACCGTAACGCATCAGATGTATCTTCACAGGGTGATCGTAATACAGCTGGTGTTTTACAAGTAGGTAACCGTAACGGTGCTACGATAGACCAAGGAGTTGGATATGCAGAAGACAATGTTGCTTCTACAGTCCAGTTAGGAAACAGAAACACTGCTTCACAAAAGCAACGTTATGACAACAACCAGGCATTCATAAACTCTACTGGTAATCGTAATACAGCTATGCAAGATCAGTCTAGTATGAGTGAGAATGCTCCAGGAAACTTTGCAGATATTGATCAGGATGGTAACCGTAATATGGCATCTCAAACACAAAGAGGAGAGGCAAATGCTGCATTTATTACTCAAGATGGAAACCGTAATGACGCTACACAGACTCAAACTGGAGATGCAAACATTGCAACTAGTACTCAAACAGGTAATCGTAACACTTCTCTAGAAGATCAAGATGGAGATTTTAATGTTTCAACAAACGTACAGTTAGGAGATGATAATATGACAGATCACGCACAGAAGGGTGATTCTAACGTTGCATCTACTACACAAACAGGAACTTTTAATGATAGTAGTATTGATCAAGATGGTACTGGTAACAGTGCAATCACAGCTCAGTTAGGTACTGCAAATGATTCTGATGTAGAGCAGGATGGTACAGGCAACGCTTCTTTTGTAGCACAAGCTGGATTAGGAAACGTTTCTGATGTAAAGCAGGATGGAACAACAAATGGATCTTTAGTATTACAATTAGGAGTTGCAAATAATTCTGATGTTGATCAAGTAGGAACTTCTAATGGATCTTTTGTAGCACAACTAGGAGCTTTAAACAGTTCTACGGTATCACAAGATGGTAGCGGTAACGCATCTGCAGTTTTACAGGCAGGAGCTCTTAACAACTCAACAGTAAGTCAAGTAGGAAGTCTTAATGGATCACTAGTGGCGCAAGCAGGTATTGGTAACGGTTCTCTAGTAGCTCAAGCTGGTACTGGTAACGGTTCTACAGTTACTCAAACAGGATTTGGTAACGGTTCTATAGTAGGACAGTTAGGTACTGCAAATGGGTCTGTAGTAAATCAAGTAGGATCACTTAACGGATCATTAGTAGGTCAAGCAGGTGCATTTAACACATCTATAGTAGATCAAAACGGTATCGGTAACGGGTCTGCAGTTGGACAACTAGGAGGTGGAAACACTTCAACTGTTGATCAAGATGGACTTTTAAATGGTCAGGTAACTGGGCAATTAGGTAACGGTCATACTGCAACTACAACACAATTAGGTGCAGGAAATGGATCTATTACACTTCAAGCTGGATTCTAAGGAATTATAGTTCTAAAGACACAAATAATCACTACATTTAAGTGTGATTAAAAATAACCTGAAAAGGGTGTTGTGATCATTAATTCTCACACACCCTTTTCTTTATATAAAATATTATGAAAATCTATAGTTTATTAATTTTTGCATTTCTTTTTAGTGCATCACTAGCTGCTCAGACTAATGAGGCTGCACCAGAAACTATAAGTCGTTCTAATCTTGTTAATCTAGTAGCTACAGAGCAGTTACCTAGAGTAAATAATAATTTGCCTAATAATAGTGTGCTCATACAGCAGGTAGGTCAAGCTAATGCATCTTACGTTAATATAGTATCGTCTAGCTCTTCTGTTACAGTTTCTCAAAATGGTAATAGTAATGATGTTGCAATTGCCTTAAGAGGTAATAACATTTCAGAGAGTGTGTATCAATTAGGAAATGGAAATTCTGTAATAGATGTTTCTAGAAGCAATGCATCTGGATCTGGTATGCAGGTGATACAAAAAGGAAATAATTTAGAACTAGAAAGGTATGGAACTAGCCGTTCTTCTGGGCCTATAAAAGTAACTCAGACAGGTAACGGATCTGGTCAAGCTGTTATAGTTCGTCAGTTTAACTAATTTTATTACTTAGCTTCATAATAGCATACTTTAATGATGTTACGCTATAGTACATACATACTACTTACTGCGCTCATAATCTTGACAAACAAGATGCAGGCGCAAAAATTCTACAATACAGAAATTGCTGCAAAGATTGAGATAGTTGAGTCTAATGGACTTTACTTAATAACAGCAAATGCTTCTAATGTCACAGATCTAAATAGAAGTATCCGGTACAAGTTCTCAATAATAGAACGAGACGGAACAAATAACCCCAAAAAAGAAGAAGCAGAAGGAAGGTCTGTAATAGAGCCCTCTCAAAAAGTCATACTCAATGACTATGCTATGCTTATAGAAAAAAGTAAAGATGCACTTATCTTACTACTCATTTATGATGGTGATAATTTGATAGGTAAAGATCGTGTTATAGTCGCAGAGATTATAGATCAAATACCTAAAGTAGGACAAAGTAATATACTAAGCCAAGCGCTCCAAACGGGAGAATCTATAGGGCTTACAGGTTTGATTATAGAAGATACAAAAACAAAAGCTGGGCGTGATTTTTATAGATATTTCTTTCAGAAATGTAATATCAATAATATAAAATGGTCTAAAGATATTATAATAAAAGAGGATTTTGGACTTGGTAGGAGTACTGTTTTAAAAATAATAGAAGGTACTACTACTATCGTACAATTTAATGCACAACCTAGAGACGAGTTTTTAAGGAAAGCGTCAGAGGAGTGTATACGCAAAGTACAAGGTCACTTTAATCAACTAGCAAAAACAAAACAACTCTTAACATCATATTAATTCCAGACTACTTATGAAAAGTTTTATACTTATCGCAGGATTGTTTGTCACAGGTGGTTGCTTCTCACAGCAACTTGTGTACACTCCTAAAAACCCAAATTTTGGAGGAAGCTCGTTTAACTATGCCTGGCTACAATCATCTGCAGATGCTCAAAACTCATTTACAGATCCTAATGCGGTAGATCCATTTGCACAACAAACCGATCTTGAGCGCTTTACAGAAGATATAAATAGAACGCTGCTTAATAATATAAGTAATAGTATTACAAGGTCTTTATTTGGAGAAGATGGAGAGTTACAAGAAGGTACATTTACATTTGGGAGTCTTGAGGTTGAAGCTTTTCAAACTGCAGAGGGGCTTGTAATTAATATATTAGATATAAATACTGGGGAGACCACACAGGTCATTGTTCCTAACTAATAGTGATTATGAAGTATATTTTACAAATAGGCCTTTTAGTTTTAATACTTAGCACGCTATCTAGTTGCGGTACTTATTTTAACCAGCCATTAGGACCTGAAGAAGCTAGAACTGGAGAAAAGCTTGCAACTACAGATTCCCTTCTGGCATTGCCACCTACATCAAGAAGAATTGACGTGGGAGTATATAACTTTAGAGACCTCACTGGTCAATTTAAGGCTAGTGCTACTGCGAGTACATTTAGTACAGCGGTAACACAAGGATCTACCGCTATCTTGTTAAAAGCACTTGAGGATTCTAAGTGGTTTAGAACTCTAGAGAGAGAGAACCTAGGTAATTTATTACAAGAGCGTAATATTATAAAGCAAACTAGAGATGAAGCTAGAAAAACCACAAACCCAAACGAACCTAGGTTACCAGGTCTTTTATTTGCGGGTATCTTACTTGAAGGAGGTATCGTCTCTTATGATACAAATATTGTAACTGGAGGACTAGGCGCAAGATACTTTGGTATAAGTGGTTCTACACAATACCGTCAAGATAGAGTTACTGTTTATTTACGTGCCATTAACACTCAAAGTGGTGAGATTTTAAAAACTATTTATGTCTCAAAAACCATATTGTCACAGTCACTTGATGCTAGTTTGTTTAAATATGTAAACTTTCAGCGACTGCTAGAGGTGGAGACTGGTTTTACACGTAATGAGCCTGTACAACTAGCAATAAAGGAAGCCATAGAAAAATCTGTAAGGGGTCTTATTATAGAAGGTATAGAAGATAATTTATGGTCTACTAGTAAGGGTAGAGAACTCAATGAAAAAGTAGTAGCACAATATTATAAAGAAAAGGAACTAGAAGAGTCTACGCGATTATATGATAGAGTATATAAACCTAATGTAGCAAACTCACACTTTGACTTTGCTTTAGGAGCAAACCTCTTTGATGGAGACCTTGCAGATAAGAAATTTGGTGAGTTTGTACAGCTTGGTTACCAGACAGCGCTAGGCTCTACTTTTGGTTTACATTTTAACGGAAGGTATCAAAGATTTAAAGCCGGGACTGAGTTTGAGCAAGCCTATACTAGCCTTAACCTCAACCTCAATTATGAAATATTACCTACAGATAACTTCACACCTTTTATCTATGCAGGAGGCGGCTACCTCTTTGGTGATAACGATGTAAGCGCTCCTAAGGTTCAGTATGGCGGAGGTGTGCTCTACAAAGTAAGTGATAGAGTAGGACTCAAGTTATTTGCCGAACAAAATTTGACTTTTGTAGATGATGTAGATTTTGCCGTAAATGGTAGAAGAAATGATTTCTACTTCAATTTTGGTTTCGGGCTGAGGTATAGCATTTTAAAAGATAAAAACGAAGAGGTAGAAGACGAGGTAATCCCATTAAATTAATCAAAATGAAAACAGGTTTATATATATTCTTTTTATGTTGCACACTTAGCTTATTAGTAAGTTGTAGTGAAGACACATTAGGAGAATCAGGTATCGGTAATATTACGGGTGTTGTTGTTTTTGAAGGTGATAATACACCACAGGCAAATGTAAAAATATCTACAAACCCACCATCAAATACTGTTTTTACAGGAGAAGATGGAAGTTTTGATTTAGGTGAAGTCTTAGTAGGTGATTACTCCGTACAGGCCGAAAAGGCCGATTTTATAACAGCTTTTGAGCCTGCAACGGTTACAGAGGGTAGTACTACAAATGTCATTTTTGAATTACAACCAGAAACAGCAAATAATGTAGCACCTAGTATACCAATATTAGTCACTCCGGCAGATGAGGCAGAAGATGTGGCTCAAGACGTACTCTTTACTTGGACAGTAACAGATCCAGATCCTTTTGATGAACTAGTATATCAAGTAGAGTTACGTAATGATATGACTAATGAGATTCTTAATTTTCAGAACGTAACAGATACTTTTTTATCTGTAAATAATCTTGCCTTTTCTACAAAGTACTTCTGGCAAGTAACAGTAAATGATGGTATAAACCCAGATGTAAATAGTGAGTTTAGTTCTTTTAATACCATTGATGAGCCTAATAATAGATTAGTATTTGTACGTAAAGAGAGTAACGGTAATAATGTAATCTATTCTACAGATGACGGTTCTGAAACTGGATTAGGTCCCCTTGCTCTTACCTCGCAATCGTCTAATAGTTTTAGACCTAGACGTAATACAGAAGTAAATAAAATCGCTTTCTTACGTACCGTAGGAGGAGAGACACAACTATTTACAATGAATGAGGATGGGAGTGACGTTTTTCAAGTAACAGCATCACAACCTGTAAATGGTTTTAATCTAGAAGAAGTAGACTTTGCTTGGGAACCTACTGGAGAGAAATTATACTTC
The DNA here is from genome assembly GCF_947496725.1 of uncultured Dokdonia sp. Classification (GTDB taxonomy): domain Bacteria; phylum Bacteroidota; class Bacteroidia; order Flavobacteriales; family Flavobacteriaceae; genus Dokdonia. Next base: position 276,075 of record NZ_CANMDS010000001.1, on the reverse strand, counting down.
CCTAGTTTTGATAAATTATTTTCTATAAATACAGATGGAGGGGGCTTAGAGCTCGTTTATACCACGCCAGACGGTAGTTTTATCACAGAAGTAGAAAGAGCAAGATTTGACGACTTTTTCGTTATAAAAACTAATAATGTATCTGGTTATGCGGCAGAGATTCTTGTGCTAGATCTAGATGGTAACCTTATAGAGACGGCTGTAACAGGTTTTCAAGGAGCGTTAGGAGGTCTTGACATTTCTATCACAGGTGCCACCATCGTGTTTACTAGAGATGTCTCAGAGTTTGAAAACCCTAACTATCTACAACTAGACACACGTGTATTTACCTACGAGTTAGGCACGGGCAATACTCCAGTAGATGAGTCTGGTAGTAAACCTGCCGGAACAAATGATTTAGACCCACGTTTTTCACCTACTAATGCATCTATTATTTTTACAAATACACCTAATGATGAGGTCTCTGTAAGAGACATAGTGTCTTCTCAACTAGGTGATGATTCTAGGACTACACTAGTAGAAGATGGCGCTATGCCAGACTGGCAATAGGCTATATATATACTTATACTAAAAGCTCCTTTATAGTTATATAAAGGAGCTTTTTTTGTTCAAGTAAAATCAAAGAGTTTCTTTTTGATTGTTTAGCTCTCTTATGGTGTTTTCACTATCCAAATCTTGCGGTGTTTTATATTATCAATATAATTACGCTTTCGCGAAAGCGTACATACACTAAATCACATATTTAAATTATTGCTTTTTTTATGAAACTATTTGTTTGAGTCCAATTTATCTACCATCTGAAATATTAAAGAGATATGTAAAACTAACAGCCCCATCATAATTGGATTAATACCAAAACTTCCAAAACCAACTTTAAAAGTTGAGTAGTAAAAACCAACTAATCCAAAAATCCCAACCAATAGTGACATTCCAAAAACTAAATAGTAAGTCATTCTATTCTTATAATAGAAATAAGCCGAAATTATAACACTAGTAAGTCCAAGATAATGTTTTATATCAAAGACATATTTTGAAGTGAATACTACAAACAATGATACCAAAATCAGTACAACGGAGATTATTAATGGTATGATATCGTAATCTAATTTTTTCATAGGTGTTAATACAAATCAAAAATTAAAATAAGAGTTGCATTTTCAAGATTTGACTGAGCGATAAACTTACGTTTTTTTTCATAGATCTATCAAAGGTCAAGTGCGATTCGGAATAACTATATATAATTACGCTTTCGCGAAAGCGTACCTATAAACTTTAGAAATGTAATTTCACCTTAGGATTTTTTGCGTGCTTCTTTTTGTGCTTTTTTAATGATGTTTTTTAGCGCCTTGTTAGTGGTGTAATCCAAAGCAGTAAGATTGTTCTTATTTGTGAGTAGTGCATTTGCATCTGCCTCAAGTAAAGCTGTTACAGTGGGAAGTGCATTCTCGTTGCCACTAGCAGCTAGGTGTAATGGAGTCTCATCTCTTTTGTTTTGTGCGTTTACATCTGCTCCATAAGATATTAGAAGTTTTATCAAATCACTATCTGTAGTTTCATACGTCTCTGTAACTAGATGTAGGGGGTAATAACCATTTTCAAATGCTTCCGTAGGTGTTACACCTTGCTCGAGTACAAGTTTTGTTCCTTCTATAAAGTTAAATTTAAGAGAGAGCTCTAGGTCGTACTGTGTAGGTTTTGCACCATTCTCTATGAGTAATTTTGCAACATCTAGTTGTTTGTAACGCATCGCGTCTTCTAGAGCGATACTTGTACTTAAACCTCGTTCTATAAGTTCTTGTACAACTTTGAGATTTCCTTTTCTGGCAGCAGTAGAGATAAACGACGGGTCGATATGTTCTGTTTTTGCTAAGATGAGAAGAATAATATCTTCGTCCTTAGTTTCCATAGCAGCGTTAAGAGCCTCTTCTGTAACTGCACCTTTCTCTAGTAAATAGCCAGTAATTTCCTTATTACCGGTTTCTGTAGCATCTACAATAGCCTCGCTTACATTAGCCTGTCCTTGTTCTATAAGGATTTTTGATATGGCGAGATTTTCTTTTTTTACAGCTTCTTGTAATAGCGCCGGGTCTGCCGTAGCTGCTCCCTTGGTCACCAGGAAAGCGGTAATAGATTCATTTTCTCTAGATACGGCCGTTTTAATACCTTGAGATGGGTCTGCGTCGTTTTGCACAAGTAGCTCAACCATCTCAAGATTTTCCTTTGAGACGGCAAGGTCTAATGTTTGAGTGGCATCTATAGAGGCACTTTTTGTACTTATCACAGATTGCGCCAGCATCACACGGTCTTCTTGTACGGCAGCCTCTAGCGCTACAGCAGGAGTGCCGTTGTACGTATTAAGGGCATCATTAAAGAGTTGTGTGTCTTGAGACTTTGCGGCATATGAGAAAACCTCATCTGCAACGGCTTTGTTTTTTAATGATACTTCTATTGCTGGTTTGTTATCTTTCTCAATGGCATAGGTGAGTATCTCTGTGGCTTGAGCTCCACTCTTAAGTGCCATATCAAGTATGGCGGTGTTACTGTTATCTACCGCGACCTCTGCTGCAAGATTAGAATCAAGTTTTGCCTCTTTCTTAACAAAATAATTAAAGAGATCTGTATCATTTAGTTTTGCTACGACCTCAAGTGTTTCTCCGCTTGCTTCGGTAACAGGTACAATAACATTACGTAGAGCCATATTATCGTGCTGGGTTGCTCTGTCTAGAATGTAGGCATCTGCGGTAGAGCCTAGCTTAACAAATTTTTGAGCAAGATCTTCGTCATTATTTTCGGCAGCGAGAAGTAGTTCGTTTTTACCAGCTACAAATTCTTCAAACTCTTCACTCATTAACGCTTTTACAGTAGGGTAGTGGTAGAGCTCAAGCGCATAAGCTAAATCATTATTTCTAGGTATGGCTCCTTCTCTAAAGAGTGCATAAATTACATCTGCCTCTTTATAAGCCACCGCTTTATAAATCATATTATTTTTAGGCTTTGCTCCTCGTTCTAAAAGAATGAGTGCTTTTTCTCTCTCAAAATTTTTAGGTTCAAAAGCTACATCCAGATCTTCGGTATTAGGTATCACGCCATTATCTAGTACAAAGTTAAGAACATCGTTATCTTGTTTATTAGTAATGATGGCTTGTAGTAATCCATTTGCACCTACGTTTCCATTTTTTTTAAATAAGTCTTTTAATAACGGGATATTACCGGTCGCAGCAGCAGCAACAAGCTCTGTATCTAGTACATAATTATAAGTAGTTGTGATGTTCTCAATAAGGCCCTCGTCTTTAATAATCTCTGCAGTGTAGGTGATATCATAGATGTCCTTATCAATCGTTTCTAGCTCGATGGTTTTTTCTACTTTTTGCTTTAATATGTCTTTGTAATAGGTCTTTGCGTCTTCTGTACCAGAAACTCGCAAGCGCGTCCTGCCGCCTCCTTTTACTAGTTTTTTTGCATCATCCCATACACTTAGGTAGCCTCTTTTAAGGTCTTCGGCTTTTATGGTGATTATAACGTTTCTATCTAGAAATACTTCTTCGTCTGTAATAAGGGTTTCAAGACGGAGTCCACCCAACTCAATAAGCGGTTTTATATCAAGTATAGCATCGTCTTTTGAAAAGCCACCAAAAAATATATCTCCCGTGTAGTCTGTGCTCGTTGCATCCTCACCTCCCATATTTTTTTTAATAATCTTAGTGAGATCTTGCTTAAAGCGTAGGGAGTACTTTTTATAATATTTACTTGTTACTGGTCGCTGTACGGCCTTTTGAGCATAGGCAGTTGCGACTTCTATAACACTATCTAGCATTCTTACTTTTTTTGCCTTGTCTTCAACCTCTGGCATAGATACCGTTCTAAAGAGTTCTGAAAACGTTTGCAATGTGACCTCTATGGGCTTACTATTTTGAGATACGTTACCTTCCCAGTCTGTAAACCACTGCGCATCTTTTGTTCCTCCTATGGTATAGGTGTTGCTTTGCCCAGCATTTATATAAAGATCTGGATCACTAGCTCCTGTATGAGTTGCAATAATATCTTTTACAACCTGTTGTTGAAACTCATCTTTCTCGTATGGTGAGTAAATATAATCTGTGTTTTTAATGAGGTTTCTTTTTAAAAATATACCACCGTATACAACTTGGTCTGCATAATGAGTCCCGTATCTGTGTATAAAACCTTCTGGTGTAATATCACGCCCCAGTCTTGAAAAATCTGCCACCATCGCACTATCTAATGTTTTTGTAGAGCTTGTGCGTAGAGATTTACGTTCTATAGGTTTTCTCTTTTGAGTATATACAAAGAGTAGCTTGTCGCTGCCGTCTGCCTCAAAGGCCTCATAATATGCGTGACTATTAATAGACTGAAAAGGGCTGTCTAGAGAGTCTGTGCGTAAGAGTTCCTTCTCATACTCATAAGGGGTGGTGACAAAATGATAAGATACAGCAGGTGATGAGGAAATCTTACTTGTAGAGGAGCCACCCTTAAAAAGCAGTTTGCCCTTTGAAGATGTGCCCCAGTCTAGGGCATCTACATAGCGCACATCGAAGCCGTGACCCAAAACATCTTGTCGTTTGAGTCCATCATCTTGGCTCATCGCAGAGAGTGAGCTTAAAAGGAGGGCGATATGTAATATGTAGTAACTTTTATTAAAAAGAAAGTTGTTCAAGGTGTATAAGATTTAATAAATAGAATGGTTAATGAACCTTGAAAGTAGACATAAATAAGCAAAGAAAAAACTCAAATAGACTAAGGCATAAATTACTGGAATGAAGAGAGTTTGGTAAAATATTGATGTAAGAAAAAACTGATTTTTAGCGTCTATTTTACGCTTTCGCGAAAGCGTAATAACAACAACCCGCCACATTTTACAAATAGTTTATAACTGCAGGCTAGTCTATTTTACCTCTCATTAATTAATCCCTATTTTTGCGCCATAAAATCTACCTAATGAGCCAAGAAATTTCTAAACGATATGCACAACGCGGAGTATCTGCTGGTAAAGAAGATGTACACAACGCGATTAAAAATGTAGACAAGGGCTTGTTTCCCAAAGCATTTTGTAAAATCGTACCAGATGCACTTACAGGAGATGATGATTATTGTCTTGTAATGCACGCAGATGGCGCAGGGACAAAATCTGCTCTGGCATATATGTATTGGAAAGAAACGGGAGACATCTCTGTATGGAAGGGTATCGCTCAAGATGCGCTCATTATGAATATAGACGACCTACTATGTGTAGGTGCTACAGATCATATAATGTTATCTTCTACCATAGGGCGTAATAAGAACCTCATACCGGGCGAAGTAATTTCGGCTATTATTAATGGATCTGAAGAGTTACTAGAAGAGCTTAAGTCATACGGAGTAACCATACACAGTACCGGTGGAGAAACCGCAGATGTGGGTGATCTTGTGCGCACGATTATTGTAGACTCTACAGTAACGGCAAGAATGAAGCGTAGTGATGTGATAGATAATGCAAATATCACTCCTGGTGATGTAATTGTAGGTCTAGCATCTTTTGGTCAAGCTAGTTATGAGACCTCTTATAACGGTGGGATGGGAAGTAATGGTCTTACCTCTGCTCGTCACGACGTTTTTGATAACTACCTAGCTCAAAAATATCCAGAAAGCTTTGACGCAGCAGTACCTGAAGATCTAGTGTACAGTGGTTCAAAAAAACTTACAGACGCAGTTACAGATAGTCCTATAGATGCTGGTAAACTCGTATTATCACCTACTAGAACCTATGCACCTATTATAAAAGATATATTATCTAAATATAAGTCAGACAGTATACACGGTATGGTACACTGTAGTGGAGGAGCACAAACTAAAATTTTACACTTTGTAGAAAATCTACACATTATAAAAGATAACCTTTTTGAGACACCACCTTTGTTTAAATTAATTCAAGAGGAGAGTGGCACAGACTGGAAAGAAATGTATCAAGTCTTTAATATGGGGCACCGTATGGAGATTTATTGCCCTCAAGAGGTGGCAGATGATCTTATTGCGATATCAAAATCTTATAATGTAGATGCACAAATAGTAGGTAGGGTAGAAGATTCACCTTCTGGTAAAAAACTAAGTATAAGTAGTGCTAACGGTGATTTTACTTACTAGAAATAGGTAATCAATTGTTTGTAAGTAAATTACGTTACTATTAATTATTTTTTTTACTAGAATTCTTACAAAAAAATACTTACCTTAGATTCTTTTACTTGTAAAAAAGTAATAAGAATTTTAAGAATCCTCAACTAACAACGAAGTAATGAGATTTTCGCTAGGGAAGGTATGTAAATATTTACCATTAGTTACCGTAATCTTGATTGTACTCAATGTACTTTCTATATACTTAAGGGCTGACTATAATTTTTTTAGGTTCACGCCACTGTTTACTGTAGTTGTTTATCTTATCTATTACATTCTAAGAGCAAGCCGTATAAGATATCTCATTATTGGGATACTCATTATGCTAGTTTTGAGAGAGATTTCTGTTTTTTATTTTAATAAAAGCTCTGGGCAAATAGCATACATTTTATTGGGCTGCGTCTCATATGGCCTTATATGCATAAAACGTTTGGACCTATTTAGTACTTTCATAAAAGATAAGGCAGCCATATTGTACACTTTTATCTTTATGGCGCTTAACGTTTTTATACTTAATGAATTAATATCTCAAGTAAAGGAGAGTTACCAAGGCAGTTTTCAGTCGGGATTTGTTTTTCTATTCGGGATTATTATTACATTTTTAGGAGCTACGGCGATTTTGTATAATAGAGTGGCTAATAATAATAGGTCGCTTGCATTTATGTTTTTTGTCTTCTGTTTTATTTTTTCAGATGTGTCATCACTTCTAGCTTACTATTTTGGTATCAATCACTTCTATTACTTATATCATATCTTTTTTGTGTTTGGTTTAACTTTTTTCTTGTACACAGTACTAGATAATTCATCACAAGAAGAAGAACAGGGGGAATTAACAAACTATTCTTAATTATATAGAAGTCTTGTTTTCTCGCTTTCGCGAAAGCATACAACCGTATTTCTCTTTCATTCCTCGCTTAAATTATCGTAAATTCGCTACTTATTATAGAAAGTAGATGTTAGAAAAATTACAGATAGTAAAGCAGCGTTTTGATGAGGTAAGTGACCTTATCATACAGCCAGATATTATATCAGATCAAAAACGTTATGTCTCTCTTAACAAGGAGTATAGTGACTTAAAGGCACTAATGGATGTGCGTGAAGAATATATTGAGCTTACAGATAATTTTAAAGAAGCCGAAGAAATCATAGCAGACGGTAGCGATGCCGAGATGGTTGAAATGGCAAAAATGCAATATGAAGAAGCAAAATCTGGTATTCCTGAACTTGAGGAAAAAATCAGAATGATGCTTATCCCAAAAGATCCAGAAGATGCCAAAAACGTCGTAGTAGAAATACGTGCGGGAACCGGTGGTGACGAGGCAAGTATCTTTGCAGGAGATCTTTACAGAATGTACACTAAGTATGTAGATAGTGTGCCTGGGTGGAAACACAGTACGGTAGATTACTCAGAGGGTACCTCTGGAGGATTTAAAGAAATCCAGTTTGAGATTACAGGTCAAGATGTGTACGGTACAATGAAGTTTGAGGCTGGAGTGCACCGTGTACAACGTGTACCTCAGACAGAAACTCAAGGTCGTGTACACACCAGTGCTGCTACCGTAATGGTACTTCCAGAAGCCGAAGAGTTTGATGTACAAATAGAGCCTAAAGATGTACGTGTAGACTTTTTCTGTTCATCAGGGCCAGGAGGGCAGTCTGTAAATACAACCTACTCTGCAGTACGATTAACACACATCCCTACAGGACTTGTAGCACAGTGTCAAGATCAAAAATCACAACACAAAAACAAAGAGAAAGCCTTTAAGGTACTACGCTCACGTCTATATGATCTTGAACTTGCAAAAAAGCAAGAAGAAGATGCTGCAAAGCGTAACTCTCAAGTAAGTAGTGGTGACCGTAGTGCAAAAATACGTACCTACAACTATCCACAAGGACGTGTGACAGACCACCGTATAGGACTTACTTTATACGATCTCCAAAACATTATAAATGGAGATATTCAAAAAATACTAGAAGAGTTAAGACTTGTAGAAAATACAGAAAAACTCAAGTTCACCGAAGGAGAATTATAAGCACACAATGAAGACAGAAGATCTTATCTCGCAGATTAAAAAGAAACAATCTTTTCTTATTGTAGGTCTAGATACAGATCTTGATAAAATACCTAAGCACTTATTAAAAGAAGAAGATCCCATCTTTGCTTTTAATAAAGCCATTATAGATGCGACTCAAGACCTTTGTGTAGGTTATAAACCTAACACGGCATTTTATGAGGCTTATGGTCTTAAGGGCTGGAAGGCGCTGGAGAAAACCATTAATTATATTAATGAAACATACCCAGAGCAATTTACCATAGCAGATGCAAAACGTGGCGATATAGGTAATACGTCTACACGATATGCAAAAGCCTTTTTTGAAGATCTCAATTTTGACTCAGTTACCGTAGCGCCATATATGGGTAAAGACTCTGTAGAGCCTTTTCTCGCTTTTAAAGATAAGCATACCATAATGCTAGCCCTTACGTCTAACCAAGGTGCTTTTGACTTTCAGACCCAGACTATTAATGGGCAAGAGCTATATAAACACGTACTTGAGACTTCTAAGAGCTATGAAAATAGTGACCAGCTTATGTATGTAGTAGGTGCGACAAAGGCAGAGTATCTTACAGATATAAGAGCCATCATACCAGAAGCGTTTTTACTTGTACCGGGTGTAGGAGCACAAGGAGGTAGCTTACGTGAAGTATGTAAATATGGTATGACAGAAGATATTGGTCTTCTAGTTAATTCTTCAAGAGGTATTATCTATAATTCTCAAGGAGAAGATTTTGCCATTGCAGCACGTAATGTTGCCCAGCAAATGCAGTCAGAAATGCAAGAGATTTTAGTTCAAAACAGCTAGAGATGCACATAGTAGATCAGATGGGGCGATCCCTTACTTTTGATCATACGCCTGTGCGCATAGTCTCATTAGTGCCTAGCCAGACAGAGCTGTTGGTAGATCTAGGTTTACAATCTTCACTTGTAGGTATTACAAAATTTTGTGTTCACCCAGTGACTTTACGCAATGAAGTAAGCGTTGTGGGAGGTACAAAGCAAGTACATTTTGATAAGGTTAAGGCACTACAACCTGATATCATACTCTGTAATAAAGAAGAAAATACAGAGGAGATGGTTCGTATACTGCAAGATATTGCAACCGTACACCTATCTGATGTTAAGACGCTTCAAGATGCTCACAATCTTATCATACAATTTGGTACTATTTTTAATGTGACTCAACGTGCTACAACAATCACAACTCGCATTAAAGAAGAACAAGAACGCTTTCGCGAAAGCATAACAAAACCCATTAACACCCGTAAAGTTGGCTATTTTATATGGAAAGAGCCACTTATGGTTGTAGGTGATGATACCTTTATACATCACCTTATCGTGGAGCTAGGTTTTATAAATGCGTTTAAAAATAACGAAGGAAGGTATCCTACAGTTACCGAAGAAGATCTCAAAGACTTAGATTATGTATTCTTGTCTTCGGAGCCATTTCCTTTCTCAGAAAAGCACATAGAGGATTTTCAAAAAAATACAACAGCACAGGTAATACTTGTAGATGGCGAGTTTTTCTCTTGGTACGGCAGTAGGCTCATAAAAGCCTTTCCATATTTTGCCAGCCTGTGTAGAGATTTAAAACTTTAAGAACTTCATCTTTTTATCAAGCTGTAGAGCTTCATAGGTAAGCACATCGCTCTTAGCGTGATCTGTATACATAAGGTTATAAGACTCTTCTACAAGTTTTTGATGTTTGCGTTGCATAAAAGATTTGAGACGCTTATGTTTTGAGGCAACAGTATTCATACTTGATTAATTAGTTTTTGGGGATTCCTTTTATACATTAAATGTAAAAAAAATATTTCAACCAAAATGTTATAACTATATAAAAATCAAGCAATTAATGTAAGATTAATCTTGTTAATCTTGTAATGCAAACACACGCTTAAGTAAATCTGTAGTTCTACTTTGTGTTTTTGTTCTTATTTCTTTTTCCTCAACAGCGATCATTGTGTAGACACCTTGTAGCGCTTGTTGCGTTACATAATCTGTAAGGTCTGGATTTACATTATTTGTAAGAGGTAAGTCATTATACTTTGTGATGAGGTTAGTCCAGATTTGATCTGCGCCTACTTTTGCAAAGCTATTTTTAATTACAGGGTTGAATTTATTATACAATGCCGTGTTTGTTTTTCCTTCTAGATATTGAGTTGCCGCATTATCTGTTCCCAGTAAAATGGTGCGTACATCGTTAAAGGTAATTTGCTTCACCGCGTCTACAAAGATAGGTGTAGCCTCACTTACCGCATCTTCGGCAGCGCGGTTTAGGGCTTTTATACCTTCATCTGCAAGACTTCCTAAGCCTATTGCTCTTAGTGTTTTATCAACTTTTTGTAACTCCTCTGGTAATAAGATTTTTACCAATTCATTTTTATAAAAACCATCTGTAGAGGTAAGCTTTGTTACCTGTTTATCAATTCCAAAGTCTAACGCTTGCTTGAGACCACTACCTATCATCTGGTTGCTTATTCCAGAAGTTCCAGTTTCTGTAGGTAAACTATCTATAACGCCTTGTAATTCGGCACAAGAAACGAGTGAAAATAAAACGAGTGCAGCGATGATCTTTTTCATAATAATGTCATTTAAGTATTGTGGTAAATATAATTGATAATTACGCTTTCGCGAAAGCGTAACCCTGCTTATTCATTTCTTTTATGTAAAAATTATCGTCTTATTGCCATACACAAAGCATTTATGCTGTGCGTGTAATTTTATCGCTCTTGAGAGTACGATTTTCTCTAGGTCCCTACCTTTTGCAATGAGGTCTGGAATGGTGTGGCTGTGGGTTACACGTATGGTGTCTTGCTCGATGATGGGACCTGCGTCTAGTTCTTCTGTGACGTAGTGACTGGTGGTGCCTATAATTTTTACACCGCGAGCAAAGGCCGCGTGATAAGGTTTTGCACCTACAAAGGCAGGTAAGAAAGAGTGGTGTATGTTTATAATGCGATGTGGAAATTCATTTATTACCGTAGGCGTTACGATTTGCATATAGCGAGCTAGTACAATAAAGTCTACTTGATGTGCTTTGAGTAGTTTAAGCTGTTCTTGCTCTGCAGCAGCTTTGGTGTCTTTTGTCACTGGGATGTGATAAAACGGGATGTCAAAATTAGCCGCAATATGTGCGAGATCACTATGGTTACTTATGATAAAAGGAATGTCTACGTTAAGCTCGCCAGCGTTGTAGCGGCCTAGTATATCATAAAGGCAGTGATCATATTTTGACACAAAAATGGCCATTTTGAGTTTTTGCGTAGCGGGATAAAGTTGCCATTGCATCTCAAAGGGAGTTGCAAGCTTTTCTTTAAAAGCCGTTTTAAACTGTGCAGTGTTAAAGGAAGTATTTGTAAATACACACTCAAGGCGCATAAAAAATACATTTGCCACCGCATCTACGTGCTGATCTATATAGGTGGTGTTTCCTTCGTTTTCTAAAATGAAATTGGTCACCGAGGCGATAATTCCCTTTTGATCTTTGCAGTGTATAAGTAAGGTAAGATGTGCCATACGCTTGATTTTCTTACCTCTAAATTGCACATATTATAACGCAAATCACATATAAACTTTCTTTTTTGTGTAATTCATATTCAACTCGCTTTATTATTGAATATTACGTAAATTTACATCGTTATACATACTTAAAATTACAAATGGAACAAGCCACTCCTTATACTCCTAAGCATAAAGTTAGAATAGTAACTGCTGCTTCCCTTTTTGACGGACACGATGCCGCGATAAATATTATGCGCCGTATTATACAAAGTACCGGTGTAGAGGTAATACATTTAGGTCACGACCGCAGTGTAGAAGAAGTAGTAAATACGGCCATACAAGAAGATGCAAATGCCATTGCAATGACCTCTTATCAAGGAGGGCACAATGAGTATTTTAAATATATGTACGACCTTCTTAAAGAGAAAGGTGCGGGGCATATTAAAATCTTCGGTGGAGGAGGTGGTGTGATACTTCCAGAAGAAATTAAAGAGCTTATGGATTACGGGATTACTCGTATCTACTCTCCAGATGATGGCCGTGCGATGGGATTACAAGGGATGATTAATGACCTTGTACAGCAGTCTGATTATGCCATAGGAGATAAGCTAGATAACCAAGCTTCTCAACTTAGCGATAAAGTACCTACGGCTATAGCCAGAGTAATCTCTGCTGCCGAAAACTTTCCAGAGGTTGCAAAAGATACGCTTGATGCGATTCATAAAAAGAATGAATCTTCACTTACACCCGTACTTGGTATTACTGGTACTGGAGGTGCAGGTAAATCGTCACTAGTAGATGAGCTGGTACGTAGATTTCTTATCGATTTTCCAGAGAAGACTATTGGTCTTATTTCTGTAGATCCTTCTAAGCGTAAAACGGGCGGAGCCTTACTAGGTGACCGTATCCGTATGAATGCGATTAACAATGAGCGTGTGTATATGCGCTCGCTGGCTACGAGACAGAGTAACCTCGCACTATCTAAGTATGTAGGCGAAGCCATAGAAGTACTTAAAGCAGCTGAGTATGACTTAATCATCCTTGAGACATCAGGTATTGGGCAGTCAGATACAGAGATACTAGAGCATAGCGATGTGTCGCTTTATGTGATGACACCAGAATTTGGTGCAGCTACGCAGCTCGAGAAAATAGATATGCTAGACTTTGCAGATCTTGTTGCAATAAACAAATTTGACAAGCGTGGATCGCTAGATGCGCTACGTGATGTTAAGAAACAATATATGCGCAACAATAACTTGTGGGATACACCGCAAGATGAGTTGCCAGTTTTTGGAACCATTGCAAGCCAATTTAACGACCCAGGGATGAACACGCTTTACAAGCGTATAATGGAAAAGGTAAACACGGTAAACGAGGCAGATCTTACGAGTACTTTTGAGATAAGCCAGGAGATGAGTGAGAAGATCTTTGTAATACCTCCAGCGCGTACACGTTACCTGAGCGAGATTGCAGAGAGTAATAGAGGGTATGACGCTTTCGCGAAAGCGCAACAAGAAACAGCACAACGTCTCTACGGAATATTTAAAACCATTGAGACCATAGCAGGAGTTACTCCAGCACTTGACAAAGCAGGTTTACAAATCACAGACTTTGCCGCCGAAACTACCGAAGAAGATAAAGATCTTGTCAAGTTGTTGCTGGCACAGTTTGACCGTAAAAAAATGGATCTTGATCCGTATAACTGGGAGATTATTACCGGTTGGGACGAGAAAGTAAATAGATACAAAGCGCCTGTGTATACCTTTAAGGTAAGAGACAAGGAGATTAAAATCCCTACGCACAGTGCGTCATTATCACATACAGAAATACCTAAGGTAGCCTTGCCAAAGTATCAAGCTTGGGGAGATATCTTAATCTGGTGTTTACAAGAAAATGTACCGGGAGAATTCCCATACACTGCGGGACTCTATCCTTTTAAACGTACGGGAGAAGATCCTACACGTATGTTTGCAGGAGAAGGAGGACCAGAGCGCACAAACAAGCGTTTTCACTACGTGAGTTTAGGAATGCCGGCTAAGCGATTAAGTACCGCTTTTGACTCGGTAACTTTATATGGTAACGATCCAGGTCACCGTCCAGATATTTATGGTAAGATAGGTAACGCGGGAGTGAGTATTTGTTGTCTTGATGATGCAAAGAAATTGTACTCTGGTTTTGACTTGAGTCACGCAATGACCTCTGTAAGTATGACCATAAACGGACCTGCGCCTATGTTGCTAGGTTTCTTTATGAATGCCGCTATAGATCAAAACTGTGAGAAGTACATAAAAGAAAACGGACTAGAAGCAGAGGTAGAAGCAAAGATTGCAGCTATCTATAAAGGAAAAACACGTCCAGCATACCAAGGTGATCTTCCAGAAGGAAATGATGGTCTAGGGTTAATGTTACTTGGCGTAACAGGTGACCAAGTACTCCCAGCAGATGTGTATAACCGCATAAAAGTAGAGACGCTTACACAAGTGCGTGGTACGGTACAAGCAGATATTCTTAAAGAAGATCAAGCGCAGAATACGTGTATCTTCTCTACAGAGTTTGCACTGCGCTTAATGGGTGATGTACAAGAGTATTTTATCGAACAAAAAGTGCGTAACTTCTACAGTGTGTCTATCTCTGGATATCACATTGCAGAGGCAGGAGCAAACCCTATTACACAACTTGCACTTACATTATCTAACGGATTTACGTATGTAGAGTACTACCTAAGTCGTGGGATGGATATCAATAAATTTGGTCCTAACTTATCGTTCTTTTTCTCAAACGGAATCGATCCAGAATATGCGGTTATAGGTCGTGTTGCACGTAAGATTTGGGCAAAAGCAATGAAGGAAAAGTATAAAGCAAACTCACGTGCACAGATGCTTAAGTATCACATCCAGACATCTGGGCGTAGCTTACACGCACAAGAGATTGACTTTAACGACATACGTACAACCTTGCAAGCCTTGTATGCGATTTATGATAACTGTAACTCGCTACATACAAATGCTTATGATGAAGCAATCACAACGCCTACAGAAGAGAGTGTACGTCGTGCAATGGCAATACAGCTTATTATCAATAAAGAGCTAGGACTTACTAAAAACGAAAACCCAATACAGGGATCATTTATTATAGAAGAACTTACAGAGCTTGTAGAAGAGGCAGTCTTACTAGAATTTGACAGAATCACAGAGCGTGGTGGTGTACTAGGAGCGATGGAGACGATGTACCAGCGTTCTAAAATACAAGAAGAAAGCTTGTATTATGAAACGCTTAAGCATAACGGTGAATTCCCAATAATCGGAGTAAACACCTTCTTAAGTTCAAAAGGAAGTCCAACAGTACGCCCAGCCGAAGTAATTAGAGCTACCGAAGAGGAGAAGCAATATCAAATCGAAATGCTAGAAAACCTCCACAAGGAAAAAGCAGATAAGATAGAAGCAGAGCTTGCAAAAATTCAAGATGCAGCGATTAATAACCGCAACATTTTTGAAGAACTTATGGAAGCAACTAAGGTTTGCTCACTAGGACAAATCACAAGTGCGCTCTTTGAAGTAGGAGGGCAGTACAGACGTAATATGTAATACTACGGGATGATAGTTATTTAAAAAGGCGACCGTATGGTCGCCTTTTTTGTTTTTAAGTAATCTATGATCTGCTCAATCCTTCCACGGGCCACTTTCCGTGACGGGTATGATCTTATCACCTTTTAACCTAGAAAGCCCTTGATATCCACCTAGCCAGATGATGCCAGTATTATCCTCATAAATGGTTTGGATAGCATTGCTTTGTAAGCCATCGTCTTCATTATAGTTGGTAAAGCTATTTCCATCGTATTTGTATACCCCAGCATTTTCGGCAGGAAACCAGATATTTCCTTTTGAATCTTCAAAGAGACTCCACACTTCTTCTCCTGTAATCACTCCGTCTGTAGTAAAGTTTGTAAACTTTGTTCCATCATAGCGGCTCACGCCTTTATGGTGTGTTGCAAACCAGATATTACCTGTGCGGTCTTCTAGCATATCATTCACATTATTACCTGCGAGACCGTCTTTGGAGCTTAAGGTATCTAGCGTATTGCCATCCCATATAAAAGCACCACCGTTTGAGGCAAACCAAAGCTGTCCTTTTGTATCCTCCATTATGCTATGCACAATGGTCGTACTTGAGACACCACGAGAATTATCTACTGTGGTTTCTGGTAGTGGGAAAGGAGTAAAAATTGTTCCGTCATAGGTGTTTATGCCACTCACAGCGCCTATCCATAAGGTTCCTTCTGAATCTAGTAAGATACTCCAGATATTATTTGCAGTGAGTCCTTGCGCTTCTGCGTAGTTTTTAAAAGTGGGTTTACTGCGAGATGTCGTCGCATTCAAATCATAGCTTACAAGACCTCGATTGGTCCCAAACCAAAGTGTACCATCTTTATCCTCCAGAATTGCTCGCACTGCCTCGCCATTAAAACCTTCGTCTATAGAAAAGTAGTCTACGCTCGTTCCATTATATCGTATCACGCCATCACCATTAGTTCCCATCCATAAGCTACCTTGAGAATCTTGAAAGATCCTACGTATGAATTGGCTTAATGGCGGCGGACTCAAATTAAAGTTATAATCTTTTGCAGGAGCTTGTGTTGAGATACGGCTAGTTTTTTGAGATGGTGTTTCATCTTGTATATCTCTTTGTTTATTTTGAGAGGTACAGCTATAGCTTAGTACGGCTAGTGAGGTTATGAGTAGGTAAATAGAAAAGCGCATCATTTAAAGAGATTTACATTAAATGTAAGTCAAACTTTAAACAATGCGCTCTTGCAACTGTCAAAAAAGTGTCAAATCTTAGTTGACTGCTTATCTATTATTTTACAAATAAGCTCTTTTCTAGACCATTATCAAAGGTAATATCTGTCCAGTCTACTGTGATCCACGGTGCATCTGTAACCGTAGCGTCCCAATTTGATTTTTTGTAACGACGCTTTGTAGGGATTTGTAAACCATCTACTTCTATATAGCTTACCTCCATAAGGTAAGGGTCTGTCACGCCAAAGTCTATTACTGTAAATAAAAATTGATCTACACGTTTTGTCTCAGGGTTGATGTACAGTTGGTAGATATCTTGAGGTTTATCTCCAGTGCTTTCAAAACTTACTTTTACCACATCGTAGTTAATGTTGTTTACCGTTTGTTGTTTTACATATTCATACACAAGACCTGGATCTCCTAGTTTTTGCATCATTGTAAACCAGTAGTAGTTAGTAGGTCTGTTAAAGCCTACACGCTTAAGCGCAGCCTCATCTGTAATTATGGTTCCTTCATTTTTAAGCCAGTATTCCTTACCATCATACCCTTGCTCTATGGTGCCTTCTAGTTCTGGAAGTGTGCGCTGGTGGGTGTTATATAATCCAAAAGAGTACTCACCGTCAAAGATGTACTTCTCTGTAGAGACGTCCTTTTGCCCGTCTGGAGTTTGATACGTGTAGGTGTAAACAACATCATTTTTTGCAGCTAGCGTAGCATAGTCGCCTACTTCTTGCATCATTGTGTATACAAGTTCGTGGCCTTTATTTGTAAAAGTGGGTGTTTCTTCTTTTACAACATTTTCGGTTGTTGTTGTTGGGGTTTGCTGTGTTGTGTTATTACACGATATGCATATAAGGGCAATAAGAATGCCTAGCGTCGTTTTTAAAGTCATAAGGTTGTTGTTTGCTGTGATTATAAGGCGCAAATGTAATAGCCGGTGTAGTGGTGAGGTTGCTTTAAAGGGAGTTTAGCATTTTTTTAGCATTGTGTAGGTGTCCGCTTTCGCGAAAGCGTAAAAAAACCACTGCAATAGTACATCACAGTGGTTGTAGTTTGATATAGTGCTAAGCCAGCGGCTGTTTTTTAATTAGAAAGATCTAGTGCATTTACAGCATCTGCGATTTCATAGCCTAGACGTAATCCCTCTGTTGAGTCCTCTTGTATATGTACTCCCAGCGGTACTCTAGAAAAAGCATTTTCTGAAGCCATCTCGCTGAACGAGGTATAACTACGTGGCGTACCTATAAAATCTATAATGTAATCAAAACCTAGGTAGGTGTTGTCTGTAAAGTCTATAGCATCTGTGCCAAAAAAGTCTATAAAAACCCCTCCAGCTGCTCCTGCAAATGTTGCGTGGCCAGAAGGATAACTAGGGAAAGCCGGATTAGGCGCCACCACAAATCTCGCAAGATTAGTCGTAAAGTCTTCATCTATAAACTCATTAATGTAAGTGCTAGGTCGCTGCGTGTTATACGTGTACTTATCATCCCAAGCAGACACGGCTGCGTCATTTATAGCAAAACTAAGACGCAATAATAACTCCAGAGTTTGATCAAAATCAAGGTCATATTGCTCTATAAGTTGGTTTGCGATAGAAAACTGTCTTCCAGGTGGGCTTATCATAATACCCTCTACATCATCTGCCCAAAACTCGGCAATCCATAGGTTTTCATCATCACCATTTGCAGCGGCGGTGGCAATGGTATTTACAGAACTCATACTCATATAGTAGTCACTTGTTGCGTCTTCACTATAAGTAAGTAAGGAGCTAAAGTCTGTACTACTCGTTTCTTCTGGTTCTATCACAAAGGCGCGCACCTCTCTCCAGTAAGGAAACCACGCATCCTCATCATCACTAGCCGCCCAGAGGCCATCACCTACGGGAGCTACATAGTCTGCCGGAGTTTGATCTCGCACTTGCTCTTCACCAGCCTCATCTGTCTCGCTGTATGCAATAACACGTCTTGCCACGTGTCTTCCCCATCTTCTAGAGTTGTCTATCACATCTTCACTAAGGCCTTGCTCCAGCTCTTCTTCTTTGTTATTTCTAAATCTAAAGACGTCACCACGTGCCTCTGGCGATATGCTAAACATAAAGTGATCAAACGCAATAGCATATGCTCGGTTAAGTGCAAGATCTAGATTTACATTATCCTCAAGCTCATTAATATCTACATCGAGTTCGTCTAGTCTCTCATTATTTGAGGTATAGCTATCCATAAAAGGCACGGCGGTCTCGTAGCCCGTAAGGTGTATGTATGCTAGGGAGCGTGTGATGGTGTTAGGGCGCATATTATTAGTAAACTGGTCTATGCTCACCCAGAGGTCGCTCCACTCTGTAATGAGCTGGGCGGTTTGATCTGTAAGGGCTATGGGATCATCATCGGCTGGGGTAGTGGTGGTCGTTGTGGTGTTGTCATCATCATCTGCACAGGCATACAGAAAGAGAAATAGCAAGATCGCTAACACTTTGATTTGTGAAGTTTTCATATATAAGGGTTTTTAAAGATTACAAACTAATAGCCCGTCGCAGTTGCCGTAGCAGTGCGCACATTTTAAATGGACATATTTGTTTGATTGACCCTTGGTATAGATCTCGGTATTACTAACTACAACTTAGATGTTTGGATAAAAATTGTAGTACATAGGGATGTTACCTCATATACAAACGCTAAAAGTCTGTATATTAATATGTAAGATAGTGTTTTTTTTAATAAATCGTATTTGGGTGGCGAGGCTAAGTGCCGTTTACAAGCTGTATAATTGGGGATATGACGCTTTCGCGAAAGCAGGATTCACACCCTTAAAACTCATTTACCAGAAGAGTAACCATATAAAATTACCCACCACAAGCAGCTGAAGCACAAAAAGCAAGATGCTGAGGTCCTTCTTAAAGCGAAATTTAATACCAATGGCTAGCAACAACAGCAGCGGAAGCACAAACCCAGAGACAAGCCTAAACGAGTAAATGCTGCGATCTTGCGAGGGGAGTATGCTATAGCTATTAACTTCTTTACATAGTAAAGAGACGGTATAGCTCATAGATTTACCTTCTGCAGACTTTGCAATATCCTCTTCTACCGAAAATTGGTGTTTTGGCGTCACAACTTCATAAGAGTTGTGTGAGTTGCCACCCGCGTTATAGTACCGCTGTTTCTTTTTTTGTACACGAGTCACCTCTTCTGTATATACCGTACCTGGCAACGCAAAGTCTAGGAGCGTCACAAGTGCCAGAAACGCTGTGATGCCGTAGATGGCAAGTGGTACTAAAGATGGTTTGTTGTGCATTTTATAAAGTTAGTAAATGTAGAGTGGTTTATGGATATGTTAATCGAGTTTACGGCTCCAAGTTACTTTTTTGCGAAACAATTGATAAATCCCCCGCAATACTCCTATAATAGCCATTCCAATAAGTCCTATTTTGAGTCCTAACATTGGATAATCATACAGCCTGTCTCTGTATAGTCCAAAAATTAGAGAGATTAATCGCGTAGGTAAAAAAACCAAGCTCACTAAGATTGCCAAATATTTTGGGTTCGCAAATTTTGTCAAAATGGAATAAACAATTGGTGCGATGTGTATTTCTGAAATTACAAGAAATACAAGAGAGATTAAGTAAGTCATCGTATGACTATCTGTTGCTGTTTCTGGCACTAATAGTAATATGCCAAAGGATATGGCTCCTGAAATAAAACCAATCATTAGCTTAAAGGATTGACTACTGAAGAAGTAGGACCAAATTACAATAGCAATAATACTTATCGGTAAAATGAAAATGGCATTTAAAGATTGCCATAAATGCTTTGGAATGGCTAAAGTAGATTTCTCCATTAATTGTAGCTGCAAGTCGTAAATTCGGTTGCCAGATAATTCATAAAAACCCCAGAATAACCCCACTAGCAGTAAAGCACTTAGTATGGATATTAACCTTTTTGAAGGTGAGGATTTAATCACCTCTATTTTTTGATAATTAACTGCTTTAGTATAATATAATGGAATTAAGGCAAGTAACATTAGAGTCCCCGCGATTATAAAACCAATAGTATAACTATACATTTCTCCGATATAACCAATCGCTAGAATCCCTAAAAATGAACCTAGATTTAAAGCTAGATAGAATATGGTAAACCCAGCATCTAGTAATTTGGTTTTCATTAGATAGGATTTGCCAAAATTCGAAATGATGTTAGGAGTAAATAAACCACTGCCTAAAACAGTAAGGAAAAGACCTAGATATAAGCCTATTGTGCTCGGTATACATAAACAAAATGCTCCTAGCGCTTGAATAATACCGCCAGCAATTATAGCTTTTTTATTTCCAATTATAATATCTCCTATAACGGCACCTATAATTTTAGAAAAAACTATAGAACCAGTAAAAATTCCATAAATAGAAAATGCATCAGCACGCTCCATTTTAAGTATTTCTCCTACCATATAAAGAATAACTAGTGCACGTAAACCGTAGTATGATGCTCTTTCTAGCATTGTAGAAATTGCAAAATATAGGGTTTCCTTGTGGTGTTTTTGATTTAAATACATATCTATATTGCTGTCAATCTGGTACTATTAGAAAAATTGATTTTCATTATCAGGGGAACTTTATATCACCTTCTTTATCTACTCGCTTCCATTTTTTGTGATCAATACTCAAGGTATCAACGTGTTTTACTTTGTTCCAATATTTTAAAAAAGGAGTGAGTTTAACAGTTCTTTTTCCACCGTAACCGAAGGCGCCCACATCATAAATTTGTTCATTAATAGTTTGAGTGGGATTTGATTTATTCTCATATGCAATATTGTAATCTATCCAAGTGCCAAAACCAAATCGAAAGGTTAAAAATAATGAGTAAAATGAAATTGCAATTGTCATCGCAATAGTTAAAATTACAATAAGAAGGTTTTGTTTTCTAGAGTTACTTTTTTTCAAAGTCCATATAAGGGTTAAGATTACCATTATAGGTAAACCTTCTAATAGGAAGCGATAGTAGTACTGTTGCCAGTGCATATTGGCAATTTCTATAGGTGTATTCTGAAAAATTGTAAATGATAGAATTACAAGTATTAAAAACAATAACGTTATCCATTTTACAATTTTTATAAATATTTGCATCGCTATTAAATTGTTTTCAATTTTAAAGTCGGTCTATTTTTTTGGACTACTTAATTTCTTTCCACTTACCTTTTCGAAAGTACATATTGTTGAACTCAGGTGAATTAAAAACTAAGAAAAACCCCCATACTTCACGATAAATGGTCGGGTCTGAGTTTAGTATATGATGTATAGGTTGCTCCATATGAATTGACAGTCTTGCAGATTGATATGGACTAGGGGTTGTAATAGTACCTTTAAAAGTTTTATGTATCGTTTCTCCTTCTGTTGTATAAAAGTAGATAGAGTCATTATCCTTAATTTCAAATCGGAAGTTGTTGTATTGCCAGTCTGCTTGTTTTCCAGAGAAATAATTTCTGTCGATAACATATTCACCATAAAAATCTTCTTTATCAAGTACTTTTTTGGTGTAGAATGGTTTTGCAATGGTTGAGATAATAAAGAGTATAATAATGCCAACCCAAAGCCCAATTAAAAGTTGCACAAAGTACTTTTTCTGACTAAAACACCATAATAAGAATAGTATAATAGAAAGTGGAAGTACAATAAAAAAGAAAAGTAAACCTGCCATATATTATTCAACTCAAAAATTCACACCCTCACTCCCCACGCGCATCGGTATCTAGAATGGAGTATTCAAAATTATCTGACCAGCCGGTTTTAAGAGGTAAGACCTTGCGGCCGCGGCCTTCTCGTATCATTCCTACTTTTTCTAGCACTTTTATAGAGCCGGTATTTGCTACGGCACAGCCTGCTTGTATTCTGTGTAGTTTGAGCGTGTCAAAACCAAAATCTAAGATCAAGTTTACAGACTGAGTGGCATAGCCTTTGCGCCAGTGGTCTGGATGGATCTTATACCATATCTCACCTCTACGATGTTTTTGAGGCCATAACTTTAAACCGATAAGCCCAACGAACTCTTGATCTGTAGCACGCAGTATGGCAAAGGTGTAAGTTGTGATAGGTGTCGCACTATGAGCTGCTACCCAGCTGGTGATAATATGCTTGGTCTCCTCTAGATCTTTTGGGATGCCTAGCGTGTTGTATCTATCTGTCTCGGGAATAGAATGCAGTGCGTGTATAGCTGCCAGGTCTGAGAGTTCTATAAGCCGTAGTGAGATGCTCTGAGCTGTTAATGCTATATGTGTCATTTTATTGGTTTAGTTCTTAATCACCCTGCTTTCTTTAACATATCCCTTATTCTACTTTCTGCTTCCATTTTGGAAATTCCGTTATAATAATCTTGTACAAAGGGATGTTCAAAGTCTTTGTGCGGTAAAATCTCAGGTCTTTCATTTCCGCCCTTTGTAATTACGTCACAAGGGATTGATGAAGTGCTTTCATATGAAGCTATGTTACTACATAACCAGCCAAAATAACCAGTTTCGTGATGGGTGTTATTAAAATTTTCTTTGTAATCTGAATAACTTTTTTCGCTAAGAGAAACCCAAAGTCCATAATCTAGATTTTGACAACTACTATTTACTTTTTGTGTTAGAGTAACCCTTATAAAGCGGTCAATTTGGTCTTCATAATGAATTTCGCAAAAGTCACTATTTAATATTGCTAACTCTGCCTTTTCTTTTTCAATAAGGTTGTGATAATTATCTGGTGATATGTAACCCAATGCAGGCCATTCTGAATGGGCCTTGCCACATTTAGAACAGTCGAATTTAGTCGATTTGTTTTTCTTCTTTTTCCAGAACATTTCTTAACTCACTTATCTTCCTTAAAATAATCCAAAAAGTTTTTTCCTCTTTACAGTATTTGGTCTGTGAATATCTAATATATCAGTTACAGAAAATTTGTCGAAACCATCAAAAAGTGCTTCTACACCTTTTTTCATTTTTAATTCTACTTCTTTGCTATAAAGAGGTATTAATGAATAAAAGTCAATATTTTTATTCGGTAATTCCAAAGTATGAAAATCTTCACTAAAAATAATTGTAGGTAAGAGTACCACTGTATTGAGCTTTGTATTAGAAGCAAAAGGTTCAGCTGGGTCGCCATTTGGAATTGTATGTCCATAACCAAGCCAAGTATTATATTCGTGAGGAAACCTCGCTAAGTACTTTAACCATCTAATAGGCCAATAATTACTTTCATCTTTAAAGTCCTCTTGAGATATTTTCCATTCTGGAGGTAAGCAAATACTTATTTCTGTATAATCACAATTTATGACATCATCTGGTGTATTCATTGGCTTATCACTCATACCGGATGTTACTAACGTATGAAATGGTTTTTCTTTTGTAGGCTTTACCCAGTGTATATCTATATGAACTTGATCTGATATGATTTCGTGAAATACCATATGAATTTCTCCAATATGTTTTTCGATATGATCTGATATTTCTTGTATAGAATTTCCTCCAGTAGCTATCTCAAAATCATTCTTTTTGGATGCCGTATAACGATATATTGGTGCGCCAGATTCAGATTTTTCCATTTAATATAAGGTAGTTTATACTTAGCTCTCTTTTAGGAATTAGTTTTTTTATTTACTCAGCGCTTTTATAATTCGTTCTTCATTAATCACAATATCGCGAAATAAAACGTGTGGAAATTCAGAATACTTTGATGATTTAAAAGCCTCTGAAATGTTTGAAAGTGTAGATGCAGTTATAAGTGATAAATTCATTTCTGTATCCATCTCACAATCTGTAACAAAATCATCACTAAACTCCGGTGCAACAAGTAGAATTTTTACAATTCGTAAATCATTTTTTAAAGCTACGTTTTGGTAAGATTTTAATTGTCTTGAGACAGAACTAAACTTGTTGTAACCTCTTTCTTTACTTGTTTTACACTCAACAATTATTATTTCATTGTTTTCTAAGTTTAAAAGAATATCCATCATATCCTTTTTAGTATTTAGTTTGTTTTTTAAGATTTCGTCTACATTAAAACCTAAACCACTAAAAATAGTCTTTGTCAATTCTTCAAATTTTAAACCGAGTTCACTTTCTTTTACAGTTATTCCATTTTCCTTTAAAAGGTTTAAATTCCTGTAAGCAACGTTTTCATAATTCTCTAAATATAAATTCTCAACATCTTTATAATGCTCTAGTATATTTAAAATATCATCACCACGTTGTTTAATTCCATTGTCTTTGATGAATTTGGTTAAATCTTGTTTAACGATTAGATCTAAGATATCTCTTGGTTTAATATTGTAATCAAGCAAGAAATCCGCTTTTAAAACAAATTCGTCTTGAAGTTCAAATTGCTCTCTTATCTGTTTATTAAGTTTTGGCAACGACTGATTTAATTCTGTAAGAAGTTTTTCAAATCCATCTAAGGAAATACCAACTTTTTCGTCTCGTTCAACACTTTCAAAATGTTCAATTAGACTGCTGATTTTTTCTTCGAGAACACTTCCTTTTAGATTTTGAATATTCAAGCCTTTTTCGCACAATTCGTTCAGTGTTTTTTTCTTTTCAGTTAACGTACTTTCTGGCTTATAAATATCTTCTGAAAGTAAACTTGTAAATGAAACACCTTCTTTTATTATTTCTTCATTTTTTTGAGAATAGGTTAATTTTCTGTCAATGTTATGTTCGCGTGCAATTTGGTTAATAATTGGTGCTCTAAGAAGTTTTAACGTTCTACGGTAGAATTTTTCAGCTACTTCTTTTTGTCTAACTCTTCGTAGCATTCTAACCATTTCATCAGCTACATAGATTGTATTTTCTTTATTTGAATAAAAAATAACGCCAATATTTTTTAGTCCCTTAATTACATCTTGAATATCAAGCTTTTTAATAGGTAAAATGGAATAATTAATCAACTTTACTTCTTCTTGTGAGAGACTTAATTGTTTAGAAAGTGTAAGTATTATTGATAATTCATCTGAAGTTATTTTAGCATCTCTATTGTTCTCGACATCATTGTGATAAGCAGTGTGTAAACACGCTTTGTAAATTTTATAGTCTCTTTTCCTAGAAGCACTTAACTCTGATTTGTCATTTTCAAAATCTGCATTTAATGTTTTTATTCTACTTTTTATATGCTTGATTTCGGTTTCATATAAACGAGAAAACCAATCCTGTTTCATTATGCAATTTCCATCGCGAATTATGATGTCAATTAAAATGTCTAGTTGTGATGTGATTTCCTGAAACTCACATTTTATATGTTCTTGAAATTCGCCTGCTGTTAGAGCAAAAATTTTCGAAATATTTTGATTGTCAACAGATTTTAGACCTTTATCTGACGAGCTTAAAATCTTGTCAATTTGTTTTGCGTTTTTTGGACTTTTAGATATTATGTTATCAATTATCTTAATGAAAGAGTTCTTTTCTATCGAACCGAGTTTATCCAGAATCTTCTCTAATTTCATATATTTTTATTTTTTTACTATCGTTACTTTAGCTTACTCATAACTAGTCTATAAACACTATTGCTAATATACCCCATACAACCCTCTCATTGTTACGGATTTCCGTAAAGCAGGTCTTAATATTTTCTTAAAATAAGTACTAGTAAAAAACGGAGAGGCTACACATCATCATTTACCTCCACCCAGTAGCCATCTGGATCTTGAAAGTATACCTGCTGTATGCCGTCGTTGCGCACATAATCTTTAGTAGGCGTGCCGCGCCAGTCTGAGTAGTCTATGGCGAGGGTTTTGAGGTGTGTGATAAAACCGCCCAGGTTATCTGTGGCTAGGGCAAAGTGTACGGCTTTATTAGTTTTTATGATGGCATCTGGGCGCGGTATGAGGTGTAGTTGTTTGCCATTGCCCATCGCGAGCCAGCGAGTGGGGGAGACAGAGGCGGTGTTTTCTATCTCGGTAAAGCCAAAAACGTTTTGGTAAAAAGCGACAGCCCCCGCCACATCTGTCACAGAGAGCGCTATATGGTTAAAGGTAAATGTATGCATAGGTGATGATTGTGAGGTTTAAAGATCATCATTTTTTTGGGTACAGGCAAGCCGGTGGTGCGGCTACCTGTCTCGGGGTAGGTGGGGTTGTGTGGTGTTACGCTTTCGCGAAAGCGTACCCATATCCATTGTTAAAAAAATGGCTATAAAAGTCTCTTTTTGGGTTTTAATTCACGGGTGGAGTCCGTAATTTAGATCCCTGCTATGGATTCAAAATTAGAAGTATATATTGAGGGCTTAAATGATGCCCAGCGTGCACCTACACTACATAAAGATGGTGCCCTTATTGTGATTGCGGGCGCGGGCTCTGGTAAAACACGTGTGCTCACAATGCGCATCGCATACTTGATGTCACAAGGGGTAGATGCCTTTAATATCTTATCGCTCACCTTTACAAATAAGGCGGCACGTGAGATGAAAAAACGTATTGCCGGTATTGTGGGTAACAATGAGGCAAAAAACCTATGGATGGGAACCTTTCACTCCATATTTGCCAAAATCTTGCGTATCGAGGCAGATAAGCTAGGTTACCCGTCTAACTTTACTATTTATGATACCCAAGACTCACAACGTCTTATAAGTGCTATTATCAAGGAGATGCAGCTAGATAAGGATATCTACAAGTACAAGCAGGTACAAAACCGTATCTCTTCTTTTAAAAATAGCTTGATTACCGTGCGTGCCTATGCAAATAATCCAGAGCTGGTAGAGGCAGATGCGATGGCAAAACGCCCACGTATGGGAGAGATCTATGCAGAGTATGTAGATCGCTGTTTTAAAGCCGGCGCGATGGATTTTGACGATTTACTGCTACGCACAAATGAGCTGCTCAACCGCTTTCCAGAGGTGCTTAATAAATACCAAAACCGTTTTAAATACATACTGGTAGATGAGTATCAAGATACAAACCATAGCCAGTACCTTATTGTAAAGGCACTCTCAGATAAGTTTCAAAATATCTGTGTGGTGGGTGATGACTCGCAGAGTATATATGCCTTTAGAGGGGCAAACATTAATAACATTCTTAACTTCCAGAAGGATTATGAGAATGTGGCAATGTACCGCCTGGAGCAAAACTATCGCTCGTCAAAAAATATTGTGGAGGCGGCAAACAGCGTGATAGAAAAAAATAAAACCCGTCTTGATAAAACCGTATGGACGGCAAACGAAGATGGAGGCCAGATTATCGTGCACCGCTCGCCTACAGATGGTGAGGAGGGACGCTATGTGGCAAGCTCCATTTTTGAAAATAGAATGAACCACCAGCTTAACAATGGTGACTTTGCGATACTGTACAGAACAAATGCACAGTCTCGTGCAATGGAGGATGCCCTGCGCAAGCGTGACATCCCATACCGTATTTATGGTGGACTTTCCTTTTACCAGCGCAAGGAGATAAAGGATGTACTGGGCTACCTGCGTGTACTGGTTAACCCAAAAGATGAGGAAGCACTCAAGCGTGTGGTAAACTACCCTGCCCGTGGTATAGGCGGTACCACCTTAGACAAACTTACGGTGGCGGCAAAGCATTATGGCCGCTCTATGTTTGAGGTGATGGATAAAATAGAACAGCTAGGTCCCTCGATGAATATAAATCGCGGTACACAGACCAAGCTTAAGAATTTTGTCACGATGATTAAGAGTTTCCAGATTCTTAATGAAGAGAGTGACGCCTTTACCGTAGCAGAGACGGTTGCAAGAAAGACAGGCCTATTACAAGAACTTAAAAAAGACGGTACGCCAGAGGGAATTGCTCGTATAGAAAATATAGAGGAGCTCCTTAACGGTATGCGCGACTTTGTAGAAGAGCAAAAAGAGCTGGCAGATGCCACTGGCTCGCTGGCAGAGTTTCTAGAAGATGTAGCGCTGGCTACCACACTAGATAATGATACGGGTGATGATGACCGTGTGGCACTTATGACTATACACCTTGCAAAGGGGCTGGAGTTTCCATTTGTATACATCGTGGGGATGGAAGAAGATCTCTTTCCTTCTGGTATGAGTATGAGTACACGTAGTGAGCTAGAGGAGGAGCGACGTCTCTTTTATGTAGCACTCACTAGAGCAGAGAAGCAGGCATATCTCACCTACACAGAGTCTCGCTATCGCTGGGGTAAACTGGTAGATGCAGAGCCTAGCCGCTTTATAGAGGAGATAGATGATAAGTATCTGGACTACCAGACACCTATGGAGAGTTATCGCTATAAACCGCTTATAGATGCAGATATCTTTGGCGATGTAGATAAGAGTAAACTGCGTCTCAAGAAGCCGGTAAGTGGCACACCACCTAAGGTAGGAACACCTACACAAGACCAACTACGTAAACTTAGAAAGATACGTCCAGCCGCAGGAGATAGTGCTACGCCATCACTGGCAGGTAGTCTAGAGCCAGGTACTGTTGTAGAGCACATACGTTTTGGAAAAGGAATTGTAGCCGGTATAGAAGGCAAAGGTCAAGACCAAAAAGCTGAAATCAATTTTGAAAACGGCGGACTTAAAAAATTGCTTCTGCGCTTTGCAAAACTTAAGATTGTAGAGTAGTAGGTGAGGAGTGATAAGGGTTTTTGTTGCGCTTTCGCGAAAGCGTAAACAGCCTCATTACATCTTACTCGCAACACAGTTGTTTATTCTTCTATCGCAAGGTAGAGATCTATGTATTGCCCTATCTTGGTACGTACGTCTAGGTAACTTGTCTCGTCCCAGTTACCGTGACCACCATCATATACTGTAAAGATGTGAGGTACATTATTGTTAGATAATGCCGTGTCTAGTCGCTGCCCGTTTGTGAGGGGTACCAGCGGGTCTTCATTACCATAAAACTGTAGGGTAGGGCTGCTATCTACATTTGCTACAATGGCAGGGCTTAATGCTTCGGCAAGGTTTGTATTTGCCGGGTATGCGCTCTCATCTGTAAGTGCATCTAGATATTGCTCAAAACCAGGCTCATCTGCATAAAAAGGATCTGTAAAATCTGCTGGTCCCACTATGTTTGCTACAAATTTTATTTGGTCTTGTGTATCATAGGTATAATCATACATCATAGCCAGATGTGCCCCAGCACTAAGACCTACAAACCCATACTCGTTAAGAAAGCTTAGCTCCTCGTGGGTGTCGTCTAGTTGATCTATTACCGCCTGCACATCTAGAAACTGGTTAGGAAACGCAGGCACACTAGGAGGGTCTGCCAGTACATAATTCATATTTACCACTGCGTGGTCTGGGTGTAGCGATTGCACGAGGTCTATAAAAGCAGTAACATCTTCCTTATCTCCTTCTACCCAGCCACCACCGTGTATGAGGATAATGGTTTTAGTCCTGGTTGCCTTACGACCAGCAGGGAGGTAGATGTCATACACCTGTAACGGGTCGTCACCATATGATACATCTGTAAGTACTAAGGCTTCTAGGTCTGCTTCTTCTGTAGGGCCGTCATCTGTTGCAACAACATCATCTGTGATAACTTCTGGTACTAGCTCCTCGCTATCAGAACAGTTTATTGTTAAGAATGATAGTAATACAGCAAGTAGGAGTGTGTGTAGCGGTCTCATTAAGATAGTTTTAAGTACTAACGTGTAGATGTGCTTTTTATGTTAAGGTTGCGTTAGTTTTTTATGGAGTTTGTGGCAAACTCCCTAACTTTAAATAAAAAACAAGATGATTAAAGAAGGAACAAAAGTAAAATGGAGCTGGGGAAATGGCACAGCAGAGGGTAAAGTACAGTCTACATTTACAAAGAGTGTCACCCGTACCATAAAAGGAAACGAAGTTACCCGCGATGGCGAAGAAGGAAACAAAGCCCTCTACATAGAGCAAGAAGACGGTACAAATGTACTCAAGCTAGAAAGTGAAGTAGAGCGCGCAGACGCATAATACCTCCTAATTATACACAGCGTCTTTATGGCGCTGTTATTCTTTGTAATTTTAACCTATCTAAATGTTATGCTATGTCACAGTTTATAAAACTCTACGAAGAAAACCCAAACCCTAAAGATCTCAAGCAAATTGTAAAGATCTTAAAAGCTGGTGGTCTTATTATTTACCCAAGTGATACTGTATATGCACTGGGCTGTGATATTACAAATGCAAAGGCACTAGAAAAGGTGGCGCAGATAAAGGGCGTAAAGCTTGCTAAGGCAAACTTTTCCTTTGTGTGTGAAGATTTAAGCAATCTCTCAGATTATGTGCGACAGATAGATACAAAGACCTTTAAAATATTAAAACGTGCCCTGCCGGGACCGTACACCTTTATATTACCTGGTAATAATAACTTGCCTAGCTCTTTTAAGAAAAAGAAGGAAGTGGGTATACGTGTACCAGATAATGAGATTACAAGAGCCATTGTACGTGCACTAGGAAATCCTATTGTATCTACCTCTATTTATGATGAAGATGAGGTGATAGAATATACCACAGATCCAGAGCTCATCTTTGAGAAATGGCAAAATAGGGTAGACGTAATAGTAGATGGAGGTTATGGAGGCAATGTACCTTCTACCGTAATTGATCTTACAGGTGATGAGCCTATTCTTATAAGAGAAGGAAAAGGAAGTCCAGAGCTATAAATAGAAAAACCTCTTCAAAGGAAGAGGCTCTTAACTAAATCTAATAAAAAGATTTGGGGGGCTTACTAGCTATGAAACTAGTAACTTATTCTCCGCCTGCAAGGGCGTCTGATGCTACTGTAGAGAAGTTGTTATCGTGGTAAACTAACTCATCTAAGCTTAATGTGTTGATGCTGTTTGGAAACTCACCGCTAAAATCATTATCAAAAACACTTAGTTTCTTTAAAGATGGTAACATTGCGATTCCTTCTGGTAACTCTCCAGTAAATTTATTACTGTTAAGTTGTAATTCTTTTAAGTTAGTAAGACTTGTGATTGAGCTAGGTAACTCACCTTCTAAGTCATTACTGTAAATGCTTAATCTTTTAAGTTTCTTTAATCCAGAAAGATCTGTCGGTAAAGAACCTTCAAGACGGTTAAAGAAAAGATCTAAATACTCAAGCGAACCCATTGCAAGAATATTTGTAGGTATTGTTCCTTCTAGTCTATTAAGAGATAAGTTAATTGTTTTTAACCCTTTTATAGTAGCAAGACTTGCTGGTATTGTTCCTTCTAGTTTGTTGTTGTGTAAATTAAGTACTTTAAGAGAAGTTAAGTTACTTAAAGAAGCAGGTAATGTACCCGTTAAGTTATTGTCTCTTAAACTTACTGCAAGAACTTGATCTCTAAAGATAGTTACACCTTTCCAGTTTTCTGGAGAATCGTTAAGATCCCAAGAGTTTGTCCACTCATTACCGTTTGTGCTGTTGTATAAATCTACAAGGGCTTGTTTTTGAGCAGGAGTAATTTCTGCGATAGCAAAAGCTGTAAAAAAGAAGCAAAGGATAGTTAGTGTAATTGATTTCATAGTTCTCTTGTTTATGATTGGGTTATTCAAATGTAAGAGCATTTAATCGGTAAACAACACTATTTTCTCGATTATCGACGAAATACACGATTTTTTAACATTTAATCGTGTAATTTGTGTATTTAATCGGTGTTTTGGTAGTTCGGCGTGTCTTTCGTCGAGTCAGAATTGTGTATATGAACGAAAAAAGGTTACCGTTAAACGGTAACCTTTAGTCAAATCTTGTTAAAATAGATTGGGATTAGTTCCCTTCTTCTTCAGACATATTTTTCATTTCCTGCTCAATCATATTATAAAATTGATCAATCTTAGGAAGTACATAAATCTTCGTTCTTCTGTTTGTAGATTTATTTTCTGGAGTGTCATTAGGTACAAGTGGTACAAACTCACTTCGTCCAGCTGCAATAAGTTGTGCAGGGTTTGCACCTAGCTCAACAAGCTTACGTACAATAGCAGTTGCTCTTTTTGCACTTAGATCCCAGTTATCTATGAGGACACCTCTATTATAAGGTACATCATCTGTATGACCTTCTACTAGCGCTTCAAAGTCTGGCTTACCATTTATAACAGTAGCAACTTTACCTAGTATCTCTTCTGCTCTAGAAGTAATCTGGTAACTACCACTCTTAAAGAGTACTTTATCAGATAGTGATATAAATACCACACCTTTCTCTACATTAATCTCAATATCTTGATCATTGATACCTACCTCACGTTTAAGACTAGTTACTAGAGCAAGAGTTACACTATCCTTTTTAGTAAGGGCATCTTGTAGTCTATTAATTTTAAGATCCTTTTCTTTAAGGCTCTCAAGTGACTTCTCAAGATTTACAGCGCCCTGCTTAGTAAGAACCGTAAGGTCTTTAGAACTTTGTATAAGTTCATTCTTGTCATTTCTCATTTCGGCAACTCGCTCCTCAAGTGATTTTACACGAGTGGTTGCACTTGCTTTTTCTTCAAGGCAAGCGTTGAGCTTAACCGTAGCAGAGTTTAAAAGGTCTTGAGTTTCTTGCTGTCTCGCTTCTAGCGCAGCATATTCTTTTTTAGAAACGCAAGAAGTTAAGAGTAAAGTGCTAGCTATACCAGCAATCAATAATCGTTTCATAGGTTGTTTAACTTTAAAATGTTTATAAATGTACGAAACCCACTTGCTTGTGGATCATCGTTAACACATATTTATAGATTTCTTACAGGTCCTTAAAGTACTGCTTTTTTTGAACAAAGTACTTCCATACTATTGAGAAGGTCTGCGCGTAGGGAGTAGGATGCTTGAGTGTCATGCGGTTAACCAGTAATGATGGTAAGTGGTAATAAAAATTAAAGTGCGCTTTTACAATGGCAAGTAAATGCTTGGGCTTTCCTGCAAAAAGGTATTTAAGACCAGCAATACCGTCAAGTATAAGTCGTGCAAAGACGATAAAGAAAGCTCTTATTCCCTTTACATTCTTCATCACATTAAACAAGGTATTCCTAAAATTATAAAATGTCTTCTTAGGATTTTCTGATGGAAGTGTAGCGCCACCTAGATGCAATACTTCACTAGCACCACTCGCTAGTACTTGATATCCCATATTACGTAAACGCCAGCAAAGATCTATCTCTTCTTGATGTGCAAAAAAAGTTTCGTCTAGCGCTCCTACTTGCCAGAAGTAGGGTGCTCTTACAAAAAGACAAGCTCCGCTTGCCCACTGTACCTCCCTTGTGTCATTATATTGACCCGTATCTTCTTCACAGGTATCAAAAATACGCCCGCGACAAAATGGATAACCAAAAGCATCTAGATAGCCTCCGGCCGCACCAGCATACTCAAAGTGTGTAGGTTTCTTAAGGTCTTTTATTTTAGGTTGTACAGCACCTACTAGCGGATTATCAAATAATGCAATCACAGGTTCTAGCCAGCCTTCGGTAACTTGTACGTCGCTGTTAAGCAGTACATAGATGTCTGCCATAATATGCTTTAATGCATCATTATAGCCTTTTGCATAGCCACCATTTTCTGAGTTTTGTATAATCTTAACCTCCTTAAATTGCTCTTGAACATAAGCAACAGAAGTATCTGTACTCGCATTATCTGCGACATATATTTCAGCGTTTGGACTATGGGATACTACAGAAGGTAAAAATCGTTCTAGTAGCGATTTACCATTCCAGTTGAGGATGACGATTGCAATTTTCACGGTGCAAATAAAAGCTTTTTTATGTTAATACGCTTTCGCGAAAGCGCAATAAAGTCCATTATGTTATTTATAATCTGGTAGTTCTCTTAAAAAGTCATAACGCTCTGCGGTAGCATCTACTTTACAATAGTAATGTGAGAGACCATTTGTAACCATAAGCAGGTCTGCTTGCAACTCCAGATTATACCTGGCTATCTGGTCAAAAGTAGCTTGAGTGATTTGCACCTTTGGCGCTTTGCACTCTACTATAATATACAGAGATCCATCTGGTTTAAAAACCACAATGTCATAGCGTTTACGGGTATTTCCTACGCGTATCTCTTTTTCTACATTAATGAGACTTATGGGATATCCCTTATCGTTTGTTAACCATTGTAGTACGTGCTGTCGCACCCATTCTTCTGGAGTTAATACCAAGAATTTTTTGCGTATGAGGTCAAATATATACGGTTTGTTTTCGCTATTTTTGAGCCTAAAGGAGTATGCAGGAAAAGAGAGCTGTTGCATACCACAATAGTACGAGTTCTACGGGAAAAGCCAAAGGTGAAGCACGCAAAAAACATAGTAGACGATATTAAAAATGGGATCATAAAACCTATCTATTTTTTAAGTGGAGAGGAACCCTATTTTATAGATCAAATCACAGATTACATAGAGCATAACCTCCTTGATGAAGCCGAAAAAGGATTTAATCAAGTAGTACTTTATGGTCGTGATGTCTCTATAGAAGATATTGTGAGCAATGCAAAGCGATACCCTATGATGGCAGAGCGACAGGTGGTGATTGTAAAAGAAGCACAAGACCTCTCTCGTACAATAGAAAAGCTTGCAGATTATGTAAAAAATCCGCAGCCTACTACAGTGCTGGTAGTGGCTTATAAGTATAAGAAACTAGACAAGCGCAAAGGACTCTCAAAAGCACTTAAAACGCACGGAGTGCATTATGAAAGCAAGAAGCTTTATGAAAACCAAGTAGGTGACTGGCTGCGCCGTGTACTAATAGATGAAGGCTACCACATACAGCCTAAGGCAGCACAAATGCTAGTAGATTACCTAGGTAATGATTTAAGTAAAGTAGTAAATGAGCTCAATAAACTGATGCTTATTTTACCTAAAGGGAGTGAGATTACCCCAAAGGCTATAGAGGAGAACATAGGTATAAGTAAGGACTTTAATATTTTTGAGCTTCGTAAAGCTATCTCAGAAAAAGATGTCGTAAAAGCACAGCGCATCGCACAGTACTTTACACAAAACCCAAAAGATAACCCGCTAGTACTTACCGTGGGGCAACTTTTTAGCCTTTTCTCAAGTATACTAAAATATCACGGCTTACCGCAAAAGGATAAAGCTACAGTGGCAAAAACGCTAGGAGTATCTCCCTTTTTTGTAGGTGAGTACATCACCGCCGCTCGTAACTACCCTATGAAAAAGGTGAGCGCCTGTATCGCCCTCATAAGAGAGGTAGATGTAAAAAGTAAAGGAGTAGGAGCAAGTGCCTTTGCAAGTAATGATTTACTCAAAGAACTGCTCGTAAAGATTATGAACTAAGGACTAGACACCTATTATTCGGCGGCGATTACGCTTATTTCTACATTTACGTATTTAGGTAGGTTTGCCACTTCTACGGTTTCTCTAGCAGGAGCTGTTGCCTCGTTAAAGTACTTACCATACACACTGTTTATCTTCCCAAAGTTTTCCATATCACTTATAAAGATGGAAGTCTTTACCACATTTTCAAAAGTCATTCCCGCTTCGGTAAGAATCGCTTTTACACTTTGCATTACAAGCTCAGTTTCCTCTTCTATACTTCCTTTAAAAAATTCGCCAGTTGCTGGTATGATGGCAATCTGTCCGCTAGTATATAACATTCCGTTTACAAGGGTTGCTTGATTGTACGGTCCTATAGGTGCTGGGGCGTTTGAAGTTGTGATTATTTTTTTCATTAGTATGGTTTTTAGTATGCTTTCGCGAAAGCGTAATTACTACTATCTCTATTATAATTGCTGGTCTGGGGTACGGCGTTTGTCATATTTTATATCACTAAGCAGGTTACCGGTAATCCCAATAAAGAAATTCCACGAGGTTCTACTCAGGTCATTATTTACAGGTGGTACCCAGCTAAAGCGCATATTCCAACTCTCAAGATCTCTTGCAAAGTTAAGTGAGGTGTATGTAATACCAGGGTTTGCAAGGTCATACCCAGTAGATCCTCCTACGGTCCAGCGGTTGCCTAGTTTTATATCACCACTTATTACAATAGAGTGGGTGCTTATCTGGTCTTGTCTAGCATTATTTGCATAACCTACTTGATAGCCAAAACGTAAATTCCACGGCACTTTAAAGGTGTAGAATTCTACTTCTTTTTCTTCCTCATCTTCATCTGGTTCATCTCTTCCGGCATTTCTATTTCCGGTAATATCTACTCCTTGACCCAGTAAGTCATCTGGACGGCCACCACCAGCAAAGGTTGAGTTTTCTGTACGATCTGTATTGCGACCGGGATCTTTTTTACCACCTTTCTCAAAGTCTCTACTTGAAAAACTGTAACCAAAACTCGCTTGCCCAGAAGTAAGTCTAAAAAGGCTACCACCATTATTTATGTTGAGCTTATCTATTCTTTGATTAGAACTGTTAAGCGCATAGATATCTAGATTTCCACCAAAGTTGATATCTAGCTTGTCTTGTATAATAGGTATAGAGCCATTAACATTTATAGGAGAAAGCCTGAGACTTTCTGCGGCAAAATTATAAGAGGTCCTTATGTTAAGGTTGTTTATAAGATTGATTTTACGGGGCTCTGTAGCTGTGCTGTCTTTGCTTCTCACTTTAGCCTCAAGTGTATTTGCTAGACTAAAAGAAAGTGAGTTAGACACCTGGTTACTAGGTGCTCCAAAAAAACCTCCATCAAAACGTGAGTACTCAACAGTCTCATCAAAAACGTCACTCAATGGGTCGTTAGGGTCATTGCGCTCATAGGTGTCATAAAACTGGCTAAAGGCAGGAGTGTATGACCACCCTATAGAAGGACGTACCACGTGGCGTATGGTTTGTATTTTACTACCTTCTTTAAAGTTAAAAGTACCATATACAGTTGTCCCTAGGCTTACACCACCTCTATAAGTACGGTAGGCATCAAAACCATTTACGGTATCGCGTACCACTGTTTTTGTGTCTTGATCAAAACTCTGATCTATAGTTTTAAAAACCCAGCTCTCTTCAAAGTTACCATTTACTGAGGCACTTATGTAGTTAAAGAGTTTAAAGTTAGTAGAGATTGGGATGCTGTGTCTTATACCTGTCTGAGCGCTCTCAAACATCTCTGAGGTGAAAAATTCATCATCTGTAGTGTTAAAACGGTTATCTGCTCGTAGGGCATAGCTCAGATTTACATTTTTAATAAGCCCTTTTTTGGACCCAGACTTACCTGCAAAGGGGTAGATTCTATCTACGTTAAGCTGTGTGGTAGGTAGCGACATCGTAATTTGCTCTGTCTGTGAGTTTTGAGAGTGTGTTGCTGCTACCGTAAGGTTTACAGGTACCGTACCTGGGAAGGTACGTGAGTAAGACACAGAAGAACTAAAGTTGTTATTTAAAAAGTTACCCGTGTTTGCCTGACTTAACGATTGTCTATAAAAGTTACTACTACCTAAGTTTACAGAGGCAGAAAACCTACTGTTAGGACTAGATTTTGTGTCTTGAGAGTGGTTCCAGCGTATGTTATAGGTGTTTGTTTCAGAAAAGTCTGGTAAGCCTCGCTCACTAAAAAGGATGCGCTCAGAGCTAAAACTAAAACGACCGTTAAATTTATAACGCAGTTTATATTCTGTATCTGCTCGTATGGCATAACTACCATTAGTATAATAATCTCCTGTAAGCGCAAGATTAAAATAATCGCTTAGTGAGAAGTAGTAACCACCATCTGTTACAGAGTAGCCACGCTCATTACTCTCACCCACACCAGGTACAATAAAGCCAGACACACTACGCTCTTTTTCCATAGGGAAAAAAGCAAAAGGAATCCCGATGGGTGTAGGCACATCTGCGATGTACATATTAGTAAGACCCGCAACTAGCTTTTTACCAGGTACAAACTTTACACGCCTAGCATAAAAGTAATATTCTGGATTGTCTAGATCTTCTGAGGTGGTGATCTTTACATTACTCATAAACACCACAGAGTCGTTTACACGTTTACTACGTTCGGCTTTGAGGTTTATTTGTTGCCCTCCAGCACCTTCTACGCGTGAGCCATAGATGAGGGCGCGCTGTGTGTCAAAATTAAATTTTATAGAGTCTGGTTGTACCTCATTTACGCCTTGTATAAAGACCGGTATTTGAGAATAATTACCAGCAGAGTCTTTAATACCTTTTGCAAACACCGTGTTAGACTCATAGTCAAGTATGATCTCTCCGGCATTAATTTTCATATCCTCATAAAGAATCTCTGCCTCGTTATATAGGTATATTTTCTTTTTGCGCTGTGAGATGCGCTGGTAGTCTGTAGCTTTATAGGTTACCTTATCTGTAAGTGTTTCTGGTTTTTTCTTTACAGAGTCTTGAGGTTTTATAAGTAGCTCCTCTACGCTAATGTTTTTTGTAGTTAATGTGTCTACAGGAGCTTTTAGCGTCTTAAAGCCTTCTGTAGCACTCTGCATAAGCGTGGTGTCTTGAGGCGGTACACGTCTGGCATCATTCTTGGATGGAACGTCCTGAGCATTTACTGTAAGAAGCGGCAGCAAGCAAAGTGAGCAGATAATAAGAAGGAGTCCAGTTTTTGTTTGCAATGGGATTAGCCTATTTTTGTGCGAATATCAATCAATTAAAGTGCCAAAATTACGTATATTTTTTTCGGCTTTTGCCTTAGAAAATATTTTTTGAAAATAACACCCGTATTCAGCACGTTACATCAGTAAACGAGTTTAATTTTATACCTAACGCTTAAAAGAGTAAGATTTGATACAAAGGATGCGTAAAAAAGACACATTTAAGATTTATTTAACAATTGGGCTACTCGTGTGGAGTTGTCTTAATGGCGCTTTCGCGAAAGCGCAATCATCCTCAACCAGTAAGAAATTTAAGGTCGTGCTTGATGCCGGTCACGGTGGTGACGATAGCGGAAACCGTGGAAACGGGTATTATGAAAAAAATATTGCGCTAGACATTGTATTAGCCGTAGGTGCCGAACTTGAAAAGCAAAAAGACGTAGAAGTTATCTATACTAGAAAGAAGGATGTCTTTATACCACTAGCAACCAGAGCAGATATCGCAAACGAAGCAAATGCAGATCTCTTTATAAGTGTACACTGTAACTCGCACTCTAGCCAGGCAAAGGGTACAGAGACGTTTGTAATGGGTATCGATAAGAATGAAAAAAATATGCGCATTGCCAAAAAGGAAAATGCGGTAATCCTTCTTGAAGATAATTATGAAGAGCGCTATGCTGGCTTTGATCCTAATAAACCAGAAACAATGATAGGGCTAGAGCTTATGCAAGAGGAGTATCTTGACCAGAGTTTAAATCTAGCGAGTTTTATAGAAAAAGAATTTACAAGTGCCGTGAGAAGAAGTAGTAGAGGTGTAAAGCAAGGCCCTTTCTGGGTACTGCACAGGTCTGTAATGCCTAGCGTACTTGTAGAGACTGGCTTTCTTACTAACAATGAAGAGGGAAGATTTTTAAACTCAAACGCGGGGAGAGTCAAGATGGCAAAGGCCATAAGTACCGCGGTGACTAATTATAAGAAGGCTATACAAGCGA
Source organism: uncultured Dokdonia sp. (assembly GCF_947496725.1). Classification (GTDB taxonomy): domain Bacteria; phylum Bacteroidota; class Bacteroidia; order Flavobacteriales; family Flavobacteriaceae; genus Dokdonia. The sequence goes on along the minus strand of NZ_CANMDS010000001.1, from coordinate 236,218 downwards.
CAGAAAGTATTACCGTAGCGGCAGATGCACCTGTGGTTAATGAACCTGTGCGTGTTGAAAAATCTAAGGTTTATATAGATGTTACTTTTAAAGTACAGCTAGCGGCAAGTAAGCGCAAGCTTGAGACTAAATCTTACAATTTTAAGGGACTTAAGAATGTGAGCCGAATTAAAGATGGGAGGCTTTATAAATATTTTTATGAAGCAACCTCAGATTATACACTGGCTAGAAGATTTTTAAAAGATGCAAAAGCAAAGGGGTATAAGGAAGCTTTTATTGTACCTTTTGATAAAAGTGACAACAAGTTACAGCTTAAGCAAGTGTTAAATTAGTCTTATCTGTAAGGTAGACCTTTAACAATTCACCTACATTTGTTTTTATAACCATCATCTCAATTAATGTCTAAAGAAATCAAAACCGCCATACTAGTAATTGCAGCATTGCTGTTACTTATTTTTGGCTACAATTATCTTAAAGGAAATAATCTACTAGATAAGAGTAAAATTCTCTACGCAAAATATGATAACGTAGAAGGTCTTGCACCTTCATCACAGGTGACTATTAATGGGTTGCCAGTAGGTAGAGTACTATCTATAGACTTTGCAGACAGTTCTGGTAAGCTTGTCGTAAAGTTTGTGGTTGAGAAAGATTTTGAGTTTTCAAACCAGAGTCTTGCTAGAGTCTACGGTGGAGGATTAATAGGAGGTAAGTCACTAGCGATAGTTCCTAATTATGAGAAGGGTCAAAATGCAAAAACTGGAGATACATTACCAGGTGAGATGGGTGAGGGTATTATGGAGCTAGTAAACGAGCGCCTTACGCCATTACAAAATCAAGTTGAGAAGGTAATAGGTGACACAGATTCTCTTCTGGTAAACGTAAATTCTGTACTAGATAGAGATACAAGAGCAAACTTAAGAGACGCGATTGCAAACTTTACAACAGCTTCTAGAGAGCTTAAAGGAATATCTGGGTCTGTAAATGCCTTATTATCAGAAAACCAAGTAAAATTAGACCGTACCATAGCAAATCTTGACAAAATGAGTGGTAATTTTGCAACATTATCAGATTCGTTGTCGCAGATACAAATGGGGACAATGGTTGCAGATTTAGAAAAGACTATAGCAGATTTTCAAGAAATCTCTAATAAGTTAAATTCTCCAGAAGGAACCGTAGGTAAACTTTTGAATGATGAGCAACTTTACTTAAATTTGGATCGTACAGCAAATCAGATGGGGGACTTACTTCAGGATATGAAGCTCAACCCTAAGAGATATGTTCATTTTTCGCTTTTTGGTAAAAAACCGGGAGCGTACACTCCGCCTAAAGATTCGTTACAGTAGGCGCGAGCTTAACTAACGAATTTTATGCAATACATTCAAAATTTTATTTTCCTTGTAGCCCTAGTTCTTGGGGTTGGTTTCTTTGTAAAAAACATTAAAAAGCTTTCCCGTAATATAAATCTGGGAAAAGATGTAGATCGTTCTGATAACAAGCCACAGCGCTGGAAGAATATGGCAAAGATTGCCTTAGGCCAGTACAAGATGGTAAAAAGACCAGTATCTGGTATTCTACACGTTGTTGTTTACGTAGGTTTTATCATTATAAACATAGAAGTCCTTGAGATCATTATAGATGGTCTTTTTGGTACACACAGAGTATTTAGCTTCTTAGGAGGGTTATATGATTTTCTTATAGGTAGCTTTGAGATTCTTGCATTTTTAGTACTTGTAGCTGTAATCATTTTCTGGTTACGTCGTAATGTGATTAAAATACAGCGATTCTTAAAACCAGAGATGAAGGGATGGCCTAAGTCTGATGGTAATATCATACTCTATTTTGAAGTAGTATTAATGGGGCTTTTCCTCACAATGAATGCTGCCGACTTACAATTACAAACTATGGGAGCTGCTCACTATGCATCTGCAGATGGTAGTATAATGGGCTCTTTCCCTATAAGTAGTTTCATAACACCACTTTTTGAAGGAATGTCTGAGAGTGCTCTTATAATCGTAGAGCGCGCTGCCTGGTGGATACACATCTTAGGAATATTAGTTTTCTTAAATTACCTATACTACTCAAAACACTTACACATCTTACTTGCATTCCCAAACACTTGGTATGCAAAGCTTAAACCACAAGGTGAGTTTAATAATCTACAAGCTGTTACAGATGAGGTAATGCTTATGATGGATCCTAATGCAGACCCATTTGCCGCACCACCAGAAGGAGCAGAAGAGGCAGAGGTAGGAAAATTTGGAGCAAGTGATGTGACAGATCTTAACTGGGTACAACTTATGAACTCTTACAGTTGTACAGAGTGTGGACGTTGTACGAGTGAGTGCCCTGCAAACCAAACAGGAAAAAAACTAAGCCCTCGTAAGATTATGATGGATACTCGTGATCGTCTTGAAGAAGTTGGTAAAAATATAGACAGCAATAACGGTGTATTTGTACCAGATAACAAGCAATTGCTAGATGATTATATCACAAAAGAGGAGCTTTGGGCCTGTACTACGTGTAATGCTTGTGTTGAGGCTTGTCCTATAGGTATTGATCCATTGAGTATCATTGTAGATATGAGACGTTATATGGTGATGGAAGAAAGTGCAGCACCTACAGATTTAAATAATGCAATGTCTAATATAGAAAATAACGGAGCACCGTGGCCGTTTAATCAATTAGACAGAGGTAACTGGATTAATGAGGGGTAACATTTTTATAATAGTAGGATTGTTGTTTTTCGCTTTCGCGAAAGCGCAAACCCCTACAAAAAATTATAAAATTGATAGTTTACAATTTAAAATGTACACACGTCTCTTCGTAGGGCCACAGTTACAAATAGATAGCATTACAGTAAGAAAAATATTTTGTGATTGGTGTACAAAACCCCAGATGCAAGTATTAAGAGATGAGGCAATGCGACAATCTATGATAGAGCGTCACAACCCTAGATATAAAAAACCTGGAGAGCATAGACTGGCGCTCTACGTAAGATTTAGTAAAGAAGATTTTAAAAACCTAAACGATACCAATGAATAAAGAAGACGTAGACAAGCTATTAAGCGAGAAGTTAGAAGATGGAGAGCACGTAAGTCCAGTACTTCCAGAAGGTGTTAAAAATTATCTTATAGATATAGATGGTACAATTACAGAAGATGTTCCAAATGAGGAGCCAGAGCGTATGGGTACTTGTGAGCCTTTTCCAGATGCATTAAAAACGCTTAACAAGTGGTATGATGAGGGGCACATAATCTGTTTCTTTACTTCAAGAACAGAAGAGCATAGAGATGTAACAACAGAATGGTTAAACCGTCACGGGTTTAAATTTCATAGCCTTTTAATGGGGAAACCTAGAGGAGGAAATTATCACTGGGTAGATAATCACCTAGTAAAAGCAACACGCTACAAAGGTAAATTTACAGACCTAGTAGAAAAGAATGTGACCATAGAGGTCTTTGAAGATTAAATTATAATTAGATTACATAGTAATATACGCATATGAGTGAGACACTTAAAGTACCCACAATGGCCGAATATCTGGCGCAAGGAAAGCAGCCAGAAGTACTCTTTTGGGTAGGTTGTGCAGGGAGTTTTGATGACAGAGCAAAGAAAATTACAAAAGCATTTGCTCGTATATTAAATAAAGCAAACGTAGATTTTGCAGTTTTAGGCGCAGAAGAAAGTTGTACTGGAGATCCAGCAAAAAGAGCAGGAAATGAATTCTTGTTCCAGATGCAGGCAGTTACAAATATTGAAGTGCTTAATGGTTATGAAGTAAAAAAAATAGTAACGGCTTGCCCGCACTGTTTTAATACACTTAAAAATGAGTATCCATCACTAGGAGGAAACTATGAAGTGGTACATCATACACAATTCTTAAAATCACTACTTGATGACGGTCGTCTTACAGTAGAGGGAGGTAAGTTTAAAGGAAAGCGTATCACCTTCCACGATCCTTGCTATTTAGGACGTGCAAATGGTGTGTACGAAGCTCCTAGAGAATTACTACGTAAACTTGATGTAGAGCTTGTAGAAATGCGCAAGTGTAAGACTAATGGTTTATGTTGTGGAGCTGGTGGAGCACAAATGTTCAAAGAGCCAGAACCAGGTAATAAAGATGTAAACATAGAGCGTACAGAGCAAGCACTAGAGGTGAAGCCAGACGTGATAGCAGCAGGATGTCCTTTTTGTAACACAATGATGACAGATGGTGTTAAGAATAAAGAAAAGGAAGGTAGCATCGAGGTAATGGATGTTGCAGAGATGATTGCCTCTGCAGAAGAATTGTAGAGACTATGGGTGATAAGGATAAGCCTGGTCAGAAGGTAAATTTGTTTGATAAAGTCATTCATATCATATCGACACCTGGTAGTATTTTACTCCTTATAATCATTGTTAGACTCACATATCGATACCTTAAGTACGATAGTTTTAGTTTATTTTAAGCGGATGTAACATCCGCTTTTTTTTACTTTTAAAATAGAATATATGCTTGTAGATTTTAATTCACTTTCAGACACATCAAGAATCTGGTTATACCAGTCTGATCAAAAATTTACAGATGAGCAAGTAGCTCAACTAGAAAAAGATTTGAGTACTTTTTTAACCGGCTGGACAGCTCACGGAGCAAGTCTTAAGGCAGGTTTTGAAATAAAATATAATCGTTTTATAGCCATAGGCCTTGATCAAACAGAAGCTGCCGCTAGTGGATGCTCTATAGATAGCCAGGTGCGATTTATTATATCATTACAAGAGGAGCTAGGTGTAGATCTTCTTGATAAAATGAATGTGACTTATTATCAAAATGATCGCATACATTATAAAACACTTCTTGATTTTAAAAAAATGATCAAAGACGGTGCAGTAGGCAAGAACACTATAGTGTTTAATAATCTAGTAGCTACTGTAGGTGAGTATAAAGTAAACTGGGAGATTGCTGCAAAAGATAGCTGGCATTCTCGCTTTCTTAAAAAAGGAAAATAGCTAGTCTCTCTTAGTTCATAAGATGTTGTTAAGATTTCTAATTTTTAAGAACAGGGTTACAATAAACCTCCTATTTTTATATTAGTAATTAGAAAGCACTCCTTGGCGTTATTTTTGATTTCTACACGACAACTTAAAAACTTAGACTATATGGCGTTTACACGCAATCTCACCATACTATTATTTCTTTTAATTACGACTTTTGCTTACGGTCAAGAGCAATATCCTTTATATGCAAAGGATATTGTGGCACAGCGCGCTTGGGTTGATTCTGTTTATCAACAAATGACTCCAAAGGAGCGCATAGGTCAACTATTTATGGTTGACATATTCTCAAGTGACCCTCAGGTCAAGATAGATAAAATCAAAAAGCTCATTAAAGAAGAGCACATAGGCGGTCTCATATTCTCTAAAGGTGGCCCTATGCGACAGGCAAAACTCAATAATGAGTTTCAAGCAATGTCAAAAACAAAACTCCTCGTGGGTATGGATGCAGAGTGGGGACTTGCAATGCGACTAGATAGCACATATGCTTTCCCTTGGAATATGACACTAGGTGCCATACAAAATAATAATATTGTAAAGAAGGTGGGGAGACGCATAGGCGAGCACTCAAAGCGTCTTGGTGTACACATTAACTTTGCTCCTGTAGTAGATATAAATATCAACCCTGCAAATCCTATTATAGGTAACCGCTCTTTTGGAGAAGATAAAATAAATGTTACAGAAAAGGCAATTGCCTTTATGGAAGGAATGCAAGAGGCGGGTGTCTTAGGCAGTGCAAAGCATTTTCCTGGTCACGGAGATACAGATAAAGACAGTCATAAAACGCTCCCTACTCTCAATTTTACAAAAGAGCGACTTCAGAGTGTAGAGATGTATCCCTATAAACCTATTATAGAAAATGGTATTGCCAGCATTATGGTAGCACACCTCAATGTACCAGCACTTGTGCCAGAAGAAGGTGTACCCACAAGTATATCACCTACGGTGGTTACAAAAATGCTCAAGGAAGATTACCTCTTTCACGGTTTAATATTTACAGATGCCCTTAATATGAAAGGCGCTGCAAACTTTAAAGAACCTGGAGATATTGATCTTGCAGCCTTTAAGGCAGGTAATGATATCTTACTCATAAGTGAAAATGTTCCTTCGGCTTCCGCCAAAATTTTAAATGCATTACAACAAGGTGAGATTACAGAAGAGCGGTTAGCCCATTCTGTTAAGAAGATACTATATGCCAAATACAAAGTAGGCTTACACAACCATAAGCCTGTCTCAACTAAAAATCTAGTAAATGACCTGAATTCTAGATACGACGATATCGTATATAGCGAGGCAATCGAAAATGCAATTACTGTTACAAAAAACAATAATAACGTTATCCCAGTTACAAATATTGATCAGAAAAAGATAGCTTATGTAGGTCTTGGTGATGATGACGGTTCGGCTTTTAAACAGCAACTACGTAAGTATGCTTCTATTGAAAATATTACTACAAAAACCCTAGAGGCAACTCAAGAAAAACTAGCCGATTTCAACTATGTGATTATTGGTTTCCACAGATCTAATGTAAACCCTTGGAAGTCCTATAAGTTTACAAAAGAAAACATACGCTGGATTAAGGAGATAGCCAAAACTAAAACGGTAGTACTAGATCTTTTTGTGCGTCCGTATGCAATGCTAGACTTGCAAGACACACAAGATATAGAAGCGATAATACATAGTTACCAGAACAGTAAACTAGCACAAGAAAAAAGTGCACAGCTCATTTTTGGAGCAATCCCCAGTAAAGGAAGATTACCCGTATCGCTAGGTGAGACACCTATACGCACAGGCTTACAGTCTGGAACCTTAAGAAGAATGTCTTACGGTATACCAGAAGAGGTAGGTGTAGACTCAGACACGCTCAATATTAAGATAGACTCTCTTGTTAATCTAGGTATTAAAAGAGCAATGATGCCTGGAGCACAGGTACTTGTAGCGCGCAGGGGAAAGGTGATATATGATAAAAGTTTTGGTTATCACACCTATAATAAAAAACAACCTGTACGTCCAGAGAGTATGTATGACATCGCCTCTATGACAAAAATTCTTGCCTCATTACCGCTGTTAATGGAGCTTGAGAGCGAGGGAAGTATCGATCTAGAAGATAAGTTAGGTACGCTTATACCAGAACTAAAGGGTAGTAATAAAGCAAACATAACACTTAAGAAGGCCCTTTCTCATTATGGTAGATTCAAGGCGTGGATTCCGTTTTACGTGAGCACGCTAGACTCGGTTACAAAAAAACCGCTAGATGATTACTACAGTACCTCATACTCGCCTAATTATAACATTAAGGTGGCAGAGAAGATGTATCTGCGCACTGGATATACAGATACCATCATAAAGAAAATAGCAGACAGTGACTTGCGCTCTCGCTTATCTTATAAGTATAGCGACTTGCCTTATTATCTGATGAAAAAATTTCTAGAAGATTACTATGGGCAAAATCTTGATGCAATTACAAGCAGTCATTTTTATAATGCGCTTGGTGCAAATTACACCGGCTACAGACCCCTTAGAAAGTTTAAAAAAGAAATGATTGTACCCTCAGAAAATGATACCTACTGGCGCAACCAGAAAGTACAAGGATATGTACACGATATGGGAGCAGCGATGCAAAGCAATATGGGTGGCCACGCCGGGTTGTTTTCAAACTCAAATGATGTTGCCAAGTTAATGCAAATGTATCTTCAAGATGGTTATTATGGAGGCAAACGCTATTTCTCAAAAGAAACAATGGACCGCTTTAACACCTGTAATTATTGTGATAATAAAGTGCGCAGAGGTGTAGGCTTTGATAAACCACAACTTAGTGGTGGAGGCCCTACTTGCGGTTGTGTGCCTATGACGAGTTTTGGACATAGCGGTTTTACAGGGACTTACACTTGGGCAGACCCAGAAAATGAGTTAGTTTACGTGTTCTTATCTAACAGAACATTTCCTACTATGGACAATAGAGCACTTATAAAATCAGGATTGAGAACCACCATTCAAGAGGTGATTTATCAATCTTTAATTGATTAAATTTGTAAGGCTATGAGCTACTTGTACTACTTATAAAGTGTATGAGTCCGCTTTCGCGAAAGCGTAAAAGAAACAACCCAAAAAACCGTACTATGAAAATTGCAATTGTCTGTTACCCAACCTTTGGAGGAAGTGGTGTAGTAGCAACCGAACTTGGAATCGCTTTGTCAAAAAGAGGTCACGAGGTACACTTTGTTACTTACAAGCAGCCAGTGAGACTTGCATTGCTTAATGACAATATTCATTTTCACGAGGTAAATGTACCAGACTATGCGCTATTTCATTATCAACCTTACGAGCTTGCTTTGTCTAGTAAGCTAGTACGTATTATAAAAAAAGAGAGCATTGATATCTTACACGTGCACTATGCAATACCACACGCATATGCCGGTTATATGGCAAAAGAAATGCTCAAGCAAGAGGGAATAGAAGTGCCTATGGTAACCACACTTCACGGTACAGATATAACTCTTGTGGGGAGTCACCCTTTTTATAGACCAGCAGTAAGTTTTAGTATTAATAATAGTGATGTTGTTACCTCTGTTTCAGAAAGTTTAAAGCAGGATACGCTACGCTTATTTGATATCACAAAAGAAATAGATGTAGTACCTAACTTTATAGACTACACTGCTGTAGATGATACATTTACAGACTGCCAGCGCAGCCTTATGGCAAATGAAGATGAGCGCATAGTAACTCACATAAGTAACTTTAGAAAGGTAAAACGTATCTCTGATGTTATTGAGGTGTTTTATCGATTACAACTTGAGATTCCTTCTAAGCTTCTTATGGTAGGTGAGGGGCCAGAACGTGAAGCGGCAGAGCAGCGCGTGAGAGAACTAGGTATAGAGGAGAAAGTACGATTTTTAGGTAATAGTAATGAGATAGATAAAATACTTTGCTTTTCTGATCTCTTCTTACTGCCTTCTGAGGCAGAGAGTTTTGGGCTTGCAGCGCTAGAGGCTATGGTAAACCGTGTACCAGTTATATCAAGTAATGCCGGTGGTATACCAGAAGTAAATGTAGATGGTGTAACAGGTTATTTAAGTAACGTAGGGAACATTGCAGATATGGCTCAAAATGCTATACGCATACTTGAGGACGATAAGATTCTTGAAGAATTTAAAACTAATGCCAAAAAAGAAGCGGCCAAGTTTGATATTCAAAACATTGTACCGCTTTATGAGGAGTTATATGAAAGAGCTTTAGTAAAAGCTTAGATTCCTCTTAAAAAAGGTATCTTATACCTAGTGCTACATCAAACTCAAGACTATCATCAAAGTCATTAAGTATTGCTATCTCTGGTCTAAAATCTAGAGAGAGTAGTAGTGGGAAGTCAAACCTATATTCAATCCCGATATCACCAGCTGCATTGAGAAAAAACTCACTGTCGTTATTATCAAATCCAGGAAAATCTTCATCTACATCAAAAGACCCTACAGATGCACCTGCTCCGGCATACCAGTTTAAGCCACCATCTATATTCCATACCCACTGATAAATACCTGTACCTTTTATAGCATCAAAGTTATTACCCGTTCTCCACGAGAGGCCTAACTCTAGTCTATTATTCTCACTTAGTGCTCGCTGGTAATTTACTTCTGTGCTAAAACCATTATTATCGCCTAGTCTTAAACCTATAGCATTTGGAGAGATTTCTTGCCCTATAGCCGTTACGCTAATTCCTATAAAGAGAAGTAGGGTATATATTGTATGTTTCATAGTTATTTATTTTAAGTGTAAAATTATTAAGAACACCACCTCTATAACGTTAACGACTGCATAAAATTTTATCTATTTTTATCCCCGTGAAAATATTATTAAAAAAATTACAGACTCAATTAGAAGGAGAACTTCACTACGATAATCTACATAAAACTATTTATGCGACAGATGCATCTGTATATCGTAAAATTCCGCTAGCTGTTGCTCTTCCTAAAACAGGGCAGGATATTAAAGTTTTATGTGAGTTTGCTTTACAAAATAACATCACACTCATACCGCGCACCGCAGGAACATCCCTAGCGGGACAGTGTGTGGGAGATGGGATTGTGGTAGATGTGTCAAAACACTTTACAAACATCATCTCTTTTGATAAAGAAAAAAAACAGGTTGTTGTACAGCCCGGAGTGATACGCGATGAGCTTAATTTATTTTTAAAGCCTCACGGCTTGTTTTTTGGACCTAATACATCTACTGCAAACCGCTGTATGATAGGGGGTATGGTGGGTAATAACTCTTCCGGAACCACTAGTATTCAGTACGGTGTGACCAGAGATAAGACGGTAAAACTTAAAACGATTTTATCTGATGGTAGTGAGGCTACTTTTGAAAATTTAGATGAAGTACGCTTTCGCGAAAAGTTAACACATAACACCTTAGAAGGGAGTATATACAACACAATTTATACATCACTAAAAGACGAGGAATCAAGAGCTGAAATAGTAGCGCATTTTCCAAAACCAGAGATACATAGAAGAAATACGGGCTATGCCCTAGATTACTTGGCACAAATGAACCCTTTTCACGTAAGTGGAAAAGATTTTAATATGTGTAGTTTACTCGCAGGAAGTGAGGGTACGCTTGCTTTTACTACAGAAATCACTTTACAACTTGACGAGTTACCTCCAGCATATAATGTACTTGTAGCCGCGCATTTTGAGGATTTAACTAGTTGTCTTAAAGCTGTTGTGCCGGCTATGCGTCATAATCTCTTTACCTGTGAGATGATGGATAAAGTGATTTTAGACTGCACAAAAAACAATCGTGATCAGCTCAAAAATAGATTTTTTGTAGACGGTGATCCGGCAGCAATATTAATGCTAGAAGTTTGTGACCATACACTAGAAGGTGCAAGAGCACAAGCAAGTGCTGTTATTACAGATTTACAAAAGGAGCAAATAGGTTATGCCTTTCCAATACTGGAAGGAGCAGAAATAGCTCAAGCTATGGAGTTGCGCAAAGCAGGCCTGGGTCTCTTAGGAAATATAATAGGAGATAAGAAGGCAGTAGCTTGCATAGAAGACACGGCAGTGGCTCTAGAGGATCTTGCGGCTTATATAGACGAGTTTACAGCTATTATGGACCGTTATGAGCAAGATGCTGTGTATTATGCACACGCGGGCGCTGGAGAGTTGCATTTACGACCTATACTTGATTTAAAGAAAAAGGAAGATGTATCGCTCTTTAGACAGATTACTACAGATGTAGCGCATCTGGTTAAAAAATATAATGGCTCAATGAGTGGTGAGCACGGTGATGGTATTGTACGTGCAGAGTTCATACCACTTATGGTGGGTAAAAAAAATTATGAGATGATGAAAGCAGTTAAGAGTGCTTTTGACCCTCATCATATTTTTAATGCCGGAAAGATAATAGATGCTTTCCCTATGGATCAAAATTTACGCTATGAAGTTGGTCGTCAAGAACCAGAGGTAGAGACGCTATTAAATTTTAATGACAATCAAGGAATACTACGCCTAGCCGAAAAATGTAATGGTAGTGGTGATTGTAGAAAGATGCCTAGCGCTGGAGGTGCTATGTGCCCTAGTTATCGTGCGACTCGTGATGAGAAAGATACAACTAGAGCGAGGGCCAATACCTTACGTGAGTTTTTAACAACTTCAGAAAAGGCAAATAAGTATAATCACAAGGAACTTAAGGATGTTTTTGACTTATGCCTTAGTTGCAAAGCGTGTGCAAGTGAGTGTCCAAGTAATGTAGATGTTGCTACGCTCAAAGCAGAGTTTGAGTATCAATATCAAAAATCTAATGGGAGTAGTTTACGCACCAAATTATTTGCGCATAACACAAAAATTAATAAGTTAGGAGCTGCAGCTCCTAGGTTTTATAATACAATGCTAGCGGTAACTGGTGGTATTGCAAAAGCCACTTTAGGTATAGCAAAAAAGCGTAGTTTGCCTAAACTTGAGGTATTTTTAAATCCTCAAGAAAGTAATGTAGCTAGCTACACTAATTTAAGTACTCCAGCTATATCCAAAACTAAAGTTGTTCTTTATATAGATGAATTCTCTCAATATCTAGATGGATCAATAGCGCAAGATGCAGTTGTACTTTTAACTAATCTTGGATACGACTTGCAGGTAATTACAAACCACGATAGTGGTCGTTCTTACATCTCAAAGGGATTCTTAGATGAAGCAAAAGTTTTGGCAAATAAAAATATTGCGGCGTTTAAAGATATTGGGGATCAAACTGTCATAGTGGGTATAGAACCTTCGGCGTTGCTTACGTTTAGAGATGAATATATTCGACTGGCAGATGACGTAGAGATAGCAAAACAAATAGCTGCAAAGGCTTTTCTTATAGAAGAGTTTTTACATAATGAAATTAAAAAAGGAGTAATTACCGCAGAGCAGTTTTCCGCGAAAGCGAAAAAACTCAAAATACACGGGCATTGCCATCAAAAGGCACTCTCATCTGTATCACACACATTTGCAATACTTAATTTACCGGTAAACTATGTGCCTACCATTATACCATCTGGCTGCTGCGGTATGGCGGGCAGCTTCGGGTATGAGAAGGAGCATTATGAAGTGAGTATGAAGGTAGGTGAGCAAACCTTATTTCCCGCAGTGCGTAGGGCAAGTAACGACACTGTTATAGTTGCAAACGGGACTAGCTGTAGACACCAAATAAAGGATGGTACACAACGTGTAGCTTTACATCCTGTTACAGTTTTAAGACAAGCGCTTATTTAATCATCACCAGCGACATCATAGGTAGTAATCACTTGATTAGTAAAACTAGAAGCACTCTCAGGGAATGGGAGCGTTACACCAAAGCTGCTTAAGTCCTCAAATTCATATTGAAAATCTAGATCAGAATTTACAAGACCAATATTTTGAGCATAGGTGTTAGTAGTTACGATAACATCTTGTGACTCAAGAAGCGTTACTTGTACACCTAGTATAGATGCGCTTATAGTAGCATTAATAGTAAGTGTTGCTGTCAGAACACGCGGGAATGTCTCTCCATTTATACTACTATTTTCTATTGTATTACCACTAGTAGATGTAACAAGTGCATCTATAGTAACAGGGATTCCTTCTATTTCTTGAGTAATAGTTTGTGTAATCTGATCTACTTGCGTGCCTGCTGTCGTAATGGATTGATCATATAATTTTATTACTGGTATAAGCAGCGAGATATTATTAGTCTCATCTAGAGGTATAGTCACTTCTCCAGAGTAACGTAAGGTACCTTCACTTTCTACAAGTCCACCAGCAGCGATAAGATTTGTAATAAAGCCTGCGCTATCTACATTTGACTCAAAATCTGTAAAGCTTGTTCCATTAATTTCGGTAAGTCCTATTACCTCAAGATTGTCTTGTGTAGTGTCCATATCATCTGTGGTAACGTCATACTGCCAGTTATCTCCAGTGGTTAAAGAGTAGTAGCTATAAACCGGAGCATCTTCCATCTGGTCCTCACTCTCACTCATATCTGTAGTGCTCTGAGTATCCTCATCTGAGTCACTGCAACTTGCTAAGGTTATAAAAAGGGATAAGGCGAGTAGTGTGTAAAATTTCATAATGTACTTATTTGCTTTAAAACAAATATAGTAAACAAAGCCTTGCTGCTATTTTAAGACATTAGGCAACAACGCGCTAAGATCATACATAGGGTCTAAGGTTTCTTCAATGTAAGAGGTTTTATCAAACTCAGCTCTATAGTTTTTGAGACTCCACTCTTTATCGTGATATTCAAGGTATGTAAGGTTTTCAATCCAGTCTCCACTATTTAGGTATAAGGTACTTCCTTTATGATTTTTAACCTTACGTATAGCAGGCTGGTGTATGTGACCACATATTACATAATCAAACTTGTTTTCTATAGCCAGATCTGTAGCTGTGTTTTCAAAATCATTTATAAACTTAACAGCTCCTTTTACACTATTCTTTATTTTTTTAGAGAGCGAGTATTTCTCTCTTCCCATTTTTACAAGCCATTTATTAAGTAGCCTATTAAAGAGTATTAAAAAGTCGTAACCCCATCCGCCTAGTTTTGCAATCCACTTGGTGTGCTGTATGGAGACATCAAAAACATCTCCGTGAAAAAACCACGCTTTTTTACCATCTAGGTTAAGTACTAACTTGTCTATGAGATGGATATTACCCATCACAGCATCGCTAAATTTACGAAGCATCTCATCGTGATTACCCGTAATGTAGTACACCTGTGTACCCTTTGAGGCGAGTGTGATGATTTTTTTAATAACCTTAAGATGCTCTTTTGGGAAAAACCGTTTTCTAAACTGCCAGATGTCTACAATATCACCGTTAAGGATAAGAATTTCTGGTTTTATTGAGTTTAGATATTGAAAAACCTCTGTAGCGTGACAGCCGTAAGTGCCTAAATGTATGTCTGAAAGTACAACTATTTCTACAGGTCTCTTCAATGTATCGTTTTGATTGCAAGTTTGTTATAAAACATTTTGTGTTGGTTAATTAGGGGTTAAGTGGTTTAAAAGTTTTTGTTATGATTTGAGAGCTACTTTAATTAATCATTAAGTGAGTTATTAGTTTTTGATTATGAGCTTTTCAATTTACATTTGTTGAAAACAAGTACAATGGCTGGTAATACCTACGGAACGATATTTAAACTCACCACTTTTGGCGAGTCTCACGGTAAGGCAATAGGAGGAATCATAGATGGATGTCCTGCAGGTCTTGAGATAGATTTTGATGCAATACAGAGAGATCTAGATCGTCGTAAACCAGGACAATCTAAAATTGTAACCCAGCGTAAGGAACCGGATACGGTAGACTTTTTATCTGGTATTTTTGAAGAAAAGACTACAGGGACTCCTATAGGTTTTCAAATTGTAAACACAAATCAGAAGTCTAAAGATTACGGGCATATAAAAGACACCTATAGACCAAGCCACGCAGACTATACGTATGATAAAAAGTATGGTAATCGCGATTATCGTGGTGGTGGAAGATCTTCGGCTAGAGAGACTGCGAGTAGAGTAGTAGCTGGGGCGATTGCAAAGCAATTTTTACAAGGCATTACCTTTCACGCATTTACAAGTGCGGTAGGAGATTTATCTATGGATACTCCATATCAAGAACTTGACTTTAATGAGATTGAAAAAAATGATGTAAGATGTGCTGATCCCGCTTTCGCGAAAGCGTGTGAAGAAAAAATTAAAGTAATAAAAAAGCAAGGTGATACCATAGGAGGTGTTATAACCTGTGTGATACAAAACGTACCTATAGGGTTAGGAGAGCCTGTGTTTGATAAACTACACGCAGAGTTAGGTAAGGCTATGCTTTCTATAAATGCTGTAAAAGGCTTTGAGTATGGAAGCGGTTTTGAGGGAGCAAAGATGAAGGGCTCAGATCATAACGACCATTTTAATAATGACGGTACTACAAAGACCAATCTTAGTGGTGGCGTGCAAGGCGGTATCTCAAACGGGATGGATATTTACTTTAAAGTAGCGTTTAAGCCGGTAGCAACGGTGATGCAAAAGCAAGAAACGATTAATGCCGCCGGAGAAACTGTAGAGATGCAAGGTAAAGGGCGTCACGATCCTTGTGTAGTCCCTAGAGCGGTGCCTATAGTAGAAGCAATGGCAGCACTTGTGATTGCAGATTTTGTACTACGAGATAAATCTGTTAGATTGTAGCATAATTTATTTATTCAATAAAAAGCTCACTTACTAAAAAGTAGGCTTTTGTATAAACTATATCGATATAGCGTGGCTTTACGTCGTGCCTAGTAAATATTAAGACCTTTATGAAAAAACTTGCGTTACACTGGAGAATATTAATAGGAATGGTTTTAGGAGTTGTTTTTGCTCTCATTATGACAAATTTTGAGTGGGGAAAAGACTTTGTAAGTGACTGGATAAAACCCTTTGGAACCATCTTTATTAACTCTTTAAAGTTAATTGCAATACCATTAATACTTGCCGCACTCATCAAAGGAGTGTCAGATCTTAAAGATATATCTAAGCTCTCACAGATGGGAGGACGTACCATAGGGACGTATGTTGTCACTACGGTTATTGCAGTGTCTATAGGGCTTGTTTTAGTAAATATTGTATCTCCTGGTAAATCTATCTCAGACGAGACGCGTACAGAGCTTGTAGATGGTTATACAGATAGCACAAATAAATACAAAGAAACTGCAAAGGCACAAAAAGAAACAGGACCATTGCAGGCTCTTGAAGACCTTGTACCACAAAATATATTTTCGGCAGCGACTAGTAATCGTAATATGCTACAGGTAATCTTTTTTGCAGTGTTCTTTGGTATAGGGCTTATTTTAATACCAGAAGAAAAGAGTAAGACGGTAAAAAGTTTTTTTGATGGTGTAAATGAAGTGATACTTAAAATGGTAGATCTCATTATGCTCGCAGCACCCTACGGTGTGTTTGCACTTCTTGCAGCCCTTGTGGTAGAGTCGCCTAATGCAGATCTTTTTAAAGCCCTGGGCTGGTATGCATTTACGGTTGTACTTGGTCTATTGTGTATGATAGGTGTTTATATGCTCATCGTTATCATCTTTACAAAAAGAAGTCCAGCATCATTTCTTAATGGTATTTCTCCAGCACAATTATTAGCATTCTCAACAAGTTCTAGTGCTGCTACATTACCAGTAACAATGGAGCGAGTTACCGAACACCTAGGTGTAGAGGAAGAGGTGGCTAGTTTTGTCTTACCTGTAGGAGCGACTATCAATATGGATGGTACCAGTTTATATCAAGCAGTAGCGGCAGTATTTATAGCACAAGCTTTTGGTATGGATCTTACACTGGGTACACAACTGGGTATTATTGCAACAGCAACACTAGCTTCTATAGGTAGTGCTGCAGTACCTGGTGCGGGTATGGTAATGCTTGTGGGTGTGCTAGGTTATGCAGGAATACCTGAGGCAGGACTTGCACTTATTTTTGCGGTAGATAGACCTCTTGATATGTGTCGTACAGTAGTAAATGTGACTGGAGATGCTGCGGTATCTATGGTAGTTGCAAAGTCTGTAGATAAACTAGGTGATCCTAAGGTTAAAGACTGGGATGACAACTACAAGGGATAGAAGCGCTAGCTTTTATTTGTCATTATCAATATCATAATTTAAGAAGGTTTATTGCGTCGTTTTTTGCGAGTCTAGTATTGTAGTTTTAGGAGATTTTCTCCTTGTATTCTGTACTTTTATAGTCACTAAGATGATTGTAATATAATGAAGAATATAAAGACTATTGCTTTTGATGCAGACGATACTCTATGGGTAAACGAAACTTTCTTTAGAGATGCAGAACATACTTTTTGTGAACTGTTAAGTGATTATATAGACTACGATAATTGCCAGAAGCGTCTTTTTGAAATGGAGATGCGCAACCTAGCACTATATGGTTATGGTATCAAGCCTTTTACATTATCACTAATAGAATGTGCGCAAGAGGTGTCTGATGGAAAAGTTTCTAATGCCATTATAGGCGATATTATAGATCTAGGTAAGGATATGCTCAACGCGCCTGTTACCTTACTACCGCATATAGAAGAGGTGCTAGAGGAGCTATCAAAGCATTACAAGCTTGTAGTTGCTACTAAAGGTGATTTACTAGATCAAGAACGTAAGCTCGAGAAATCTGGTCTGTCAAAATATTTTCACCACATAGAGGTAATGTCTGATAAACAACCGGCAAATTATCTAAAGCTTATAAAACATCTAGATATAGACCCTACTTCATTTCTAATGGTGGGGAACTCTTTAAAGTCTGATGTGTTGCCAGTGCTTGAGGTAGGTAGTTATGCGGTGCATATTCCTTTTCATACTACTTGGGCTCACGAGCAGGTAGATATAGAAGTGTCTCACGAGCGTTTTAAAAGTCTTGAAGATGCTAGGTCTTTAAGTTCCATTTTATCTTAGTTTTATACGAGTAGATTAAAATATAAAAAGAAAAACCTATGAATTTTCACACACGCAAATGGATTAAACCAGAAGACTTAAACCCAAATGGAACTTTGTTTGGAGGAAGGTTGTTAGAGTGGATAGATGAAGAAGCTGCATTATATACTATAATTCAGATAGAAAACCCTCGATCTGTCACAAAGTATATGAGTGAGATAGATTTTCGCGCAAGCGCAAAAAAAGGTGACATTATTGAGATAGGTCTTGAGGCTACTAAGTTTGGGACAGCATCTGTTACTCTTAAGTGTGAGGTGAGAAATAAAATGACACGAGAGACTATTATTACTATAGAACGTATTGTTATGGTAGGGCTAGATGAAGAAGGTAAGCCCCAACCACACGGTAAGACAGAAATAGAGTATGTAAAAAATAGACTGGGCGCATCTACAGAGTAGAGAGGGTAATTCTTCTTAAGAATGGGTTAACTCTTATCGGTTGCACCTATAAATGAATATTTTACGTTTAGTTTTATAGTATCAAAATAATGCTTTACTAAATGAAAAAACTATTACTACTTGTATTACTTATTATTATCACATCTTGTGATGAGGGAGATATCGTCTCTACCGAAACTATTGCAGAGGAGATTACAAGAGGGGCTGTTTTAAGAACGCAGGAGTACATAAATAATGACTACTTAATTACAGATGTACAAAGTGATTTTCACGTTGTAATTGAAGAGCAAGATCTTGAAGATGGAGACTTGCTAGATGAGGTTGAGGTTTATATACAGTATATAGGTAGTACTTCGGTCACAGAGGCACTTTCTACACAAGAGGTATTATATGATGTCATACCGGCTTCAGATTTTTATGAAGGCGAATTTGGTTTACCTCGATATGAACTTAATATATCATTTCAAGAGGCACTTTCCTTTGTAGACTTACAGCTTAGCGATGTTGCTGTAAAAGATCAATTTATATACAGGCTTAATTTAAAACTTACCGATGGTAGAAATTTTACCACGGGCACTTCTAGCTCTATAATAATCGCTTATGATACGTTCTATAGTTCCCCATTTCTTTATACTATTAATGTAGTATCACCCATAGATGACACGGCATATACGGGGGTGTATGCCGTAGAGTCTATAATGGATGGACCCGGTCCAGATGGAGAAACCTTTGTAGATTGCTATACGGTAGAAATTACAAAAGGGCGGTCTAATACCACAAGACAATTTTATGCCTGGCACTGGAGGTATCATAGAGGAATAGAGCAAAAACGAAGATGGGAGTTTAATGTAGTGGGAGATGAGATTGTTTTTGGTAAAAACCAGCTGTCTTCACCAGAAGGGTATTGTACCTCTACGGCGCCTATTTTGCTAGGACCTGATATAGAAAATGGGAGTGCAGATATTGTAGATGATACTGTTTTTGAACTCTGGTTTGTTGAGGGCTACCTTAACTTTGATGGAGGTTGTGGATTTAACACCGCACCATCTAGATATAGATTTACAAAACAATAAATTATGAAAAAAATATATTTTATAATCTTAGTAGGCATTTTAACAGCTTGTAGTGATGATGAAAAAGCGATAGAGGTTGTTACTGAGGGAATAGAACGTGGTGCTGTGTTGAGAAACATCAATCGTATAGAAAAGAATTTTGTAGATGGAGATCTTACCAGCACATTTGCGGTAGAGGTAGAGGAGCAAGATGAAGAAGACGGAGCTCTATTAGATTTTGTGCGTGTATACACGAAGTTTATAGACCGAGATTTGTCTAATGGCAACGATAGTACAGCAGAGGTTATACTGTCAGATATTGAAGCGTCGAGTTTTACTGCTGGACCCTTTGGTTTGCCTAGAGATATCATTGAGGTAAGCTATGAGGAGATGATAAATGCACATAGTTTAGATCTGGATAATATAGAGCCTGGAGATCAGTTTGAGGTAAGGCTAGAGGTTTTCTTAACAGACGGTCGTAGTTATAGTAATGATAGTGGCTCTGCTTCTATACTTACAGATTTTTGTTTTTTTAAATCCCCATATCGTTATGTGATTAATGTGATAGAACCCATCCCTGATGCAGATTTTACAGGCACCTATTTTTATGAAATAATAGGTGGAGATGATGCCGATGGAGTTCCTAAACAAGGTTTTATTACAATATCTAGTACGACTATGCCTAATGTACGCACTATGCCATTATATACAGATGCGTTAGAATTAACTATTGCTGGAACATCTATTTATCCAAAAATTTATGGATCATATAACGGCTTTTGTAGAGACTCTACTTTTCATATTCTTACAGGGCCAAGTGATACGTCCTTTGGACAAGTAAACTTAATAGATGATACCGTATTTGATATGACTATCGTGATAGGTTATGAGGGCTGGGATGGACAGTTAGGAAATAACGAGAGAGAGTTTACTTATAGATTTACAAAGCAATGATATATTTATGCTTTCGCGAAAGCGTAATACCCAATTGTTAATATTATCTAAATTAAATTAACTCCCAGCAGTCAATTCTTATTTTCGAGTAGAAATACACTATCGATGAAAAGAATACTACTCCTTTGTTTATTAGCTACTTTTTTTACAACACAAGATTCCTTTGCACAAGGCAAAAAAACACGCCGCAAAAAATCTAAAAATAAGACTGAGAAGAAAGCTCCAGAAGAAAAGCCAGATAAGAGTGGTTTTAAACCGTACAATAAAGTAATCACAAAAGAAGCGGTTACAGATTCTGGATTATTTCAAGTACATAAAGTTAAGGATGAGTTCTTTTATGAGATTCCTTTCTCACAGCTTAATAAAGATATGCTGTGGGTAACCCGTATTGCTCAAATTCCTAATGGATTAGGAGGAGGTTATATAAATGCTGGCTCAAAGACCAATGAGCAAGTAGTGCAGTGGGAGCGTTTTCAAGATAAAATACTTATTAAAATTAAATCATATGCCAGTGTAGCAGATAGTACAAAGGCGATAAGTAATTCTGTACGTGTAAATAATTATGAGCCTACACTCTACGCCTTTGATATCAAGACTTTTGATAAAGACTCTACAGCAGCTGTTATTAATGTAACAAAGCTATTCTCGTCTGATGTAAAGGGTATAAGTGCACTATCTGGTCGTATACGTAAACAGTATAAAGTAAAAAAACTAGATGCTAATCGTAGTTTTATAAACAGTGTTAAGAGTTTTCCAGAAAATATAGAGGTAAAACAAGACTTTACATATGATGCGGCAGAGCCACCTACAGAGAGGGCTGCAGAGAGTATAAGCCTTCAGGTAAACCAGTCTATGATATTACTGCCAGAGCAACCTATGCAACCTAGATTGTATGACCCAAGAGTAGGCTTCTTTACAGTAAAGCAATATGATTACGGTAGTGAGGCGCTCAAGGCAGATCAAAAAACATACATACGCCGCTGGAGACTAGAGCCTAGTGATGTAGAAGCATATAAGCGAGGAGAACTTGTAGACCCTGTAAAACCTATTGTATATTATTTAGACCCTGGTACGCCAGAGTCACTTAAGGAGTATATAAAACAAGGTATAGAGGACTGGCAAAAACCGTTTGAAACAGCAGGTTTTAAAAATGCCATTATAGCAAAAGATGCTCCTACACAAGAAGAAGATCCAGAGTTTAGTCCAGAAGATATACGTTACTCTGTAGTGCGTTACGTAGCCAGTACAACTCGTAATGCCGTGGGCCCTAGCGTGTCTGACCCACGTAGCGGGGAGATTATAGAAAGTGACATTATCTGGTATCATAATCACTTAAGAAGTTATAGAAACCGTTATTTACTAGAGACTGGAGCGGCAAATCCAAGCGCACGCACACTAGATACTCCAGAAGAGGAGATAGGGGAGATGATGCGTATGGTGATAGCTCACGAGGTAGGCCACGCACTTGGTTTTCCTCACAATATGGCGGCAAGTTATGCATATAATGTAGCGTCATACCGTGATGGGGCATTTACTCAAAAAAATGGTATCGCAGCGAGTCTTATGGATTATGCTCGTTATAACTATATCGCACAGCCAGGAGATACAAACATTCGCTTTGTGAGACAGATGGGACCTTATGATCACTATGCTACAAACTGGGGTTATAGATGGATACCAGATGCTACCTCACCACTAATGGAGAAAGCAACCCTTAACCAATGGATTCAGGAAAAAGCAGGAGATCCAATCTATAAATTTGGGAGACAGTCTAGTAGCTTTGACCCACAATCACAAACGGAGGCTATAGGTAATGATCCTGTAAAGGCAAGTACATATGGTATTAAAAACCTACGCTACGTAGCGAAAAACTTACCGTCGTGGACATCTAGCAAAACAAACGATTACCAAGACCTAGAAGAACTCTATGGAGAACTCATAGGGGTGTATAGTAGATTTGTAGGTCACGTGGTGACTAACGTAGGTGGCGTATATGAAAATATCAAAACTCCTGCACAGGGCGGCGTGGTGTACACGCACCTAGATGAAGCATCACAAAAGGAATCTATGCAATGGTTACAGAATAACCTTTTTGAAACACCTACCTGGCTTGTAGACCCTGCTATTTTACAAAATATAGACCACGCCGGTTATGCAGAAAAAATAAGAAGAACACAATCTAGATACTTAAATAGACTTTTAAGTTTTGATAGACTAGGGAGATTAATAGATGCAGAGACTACACAGACAGAATATTATAGCGCTCTAGAGATGCTTTCAGACCTGAGGTCTGGTATCTGGTCTGAGACAAGAAAAGGTGCTTCTGTAGATATCTATCGTCGTAACTTACAGCGATCATACTTAGATCGTATGGCATTTTTAATGACAGATGAAGGGCCAAAATCAAGATCTGGAAGACCAGGTTTTGAGGGAGCTTTACGTTATGATATAAGCGCATCAGATGTAAGACCCCTAGTACGTGGAGAGTTACAAAAACTTAAAAAGACATTAAGGTCAGCACGCAATGCAAGTGTAGATACAATGACTAAGTACCATTATGAAGATGCAATTGCACGTATAAATCAATTACTAGATCCAAAATAATTACTCACAGTCAAAGTCTATGTCGAGCACTTTTAACCCGTAATTTTTTGCGTCATAGTTAAAGTGCCACCATTCGGTACGTATGGGTGAAAAGCCAAATTTTTTCATCACAGACCACAGCTGTTTTCTATTTGCCGTAATGGTATCGTTATGTGGGTGGTCTATATGAGCTTCTTTTCCAAAAAAGTCATAGTCACTACCCATATCTAGCGGTGTGCCATCCAGCTTTACAATGGTCATATCTATTGCAGCACCACGGTTGTGTATAGACCCACTACCGTAAGGATTGCCCACGTAGCCAGGGTTAGGGTAAATCTCCCACATCTTTTTTTGTACAGAGAGTGGGCGATAGCAATCATAAAGCTGTATCATATACCCTAACTCGCAAAAGTAATTATTTGCCTCAACGAGCGCCTCTGCAACCTCTGGTATAAGGAGACATTGCACACAGTCGTAAACGGTTTGTTCTAGAAAATTATCATCTGTAGCATAGCGTACATCATATGAAAATTTTGAATCAAATTCGGCTATATTCACCAGCGGACTTTCTTGATCGCTTTGCATTGCAAGAAAAAAAAGTGCTGATAGTACTAAAAAAAACGTGCGATATATCTTCATACTGGAAAATTACGATTAATTTGGTTTTTTACGCTTTCGCGAAAGCGTAATTTTAATAATACAACGCTCCTTAATGATTGATTTACCTAAAATTGAAACCAAACGTCTTGCTGTAAAGCTCACTGCTAGAGCTGAAAAGCTTGTTAAACAAGGGCACCCTTGGGTTTTTGATAATAGTATTGCAAAACTCAATAAGGAAGGTCAAGCTGGAGATCTTGCTATTCTTTTTGATAACAGGGCAGATAAGGTGTATGGTATCGCTCTTTATGATCCAGATTCACCCATACGTCTTAAGGTACTAAGTAGTACCCCAGCTACTGCAAACGAAGTATTTTTTAGGGATAAAATTCAAGTAGCTTTTAAAAAAAGAGCTAAACTCTTACGTACAGATACTAATAGTTATCGACTTCTTTTTGGTGAGAATGATGGTTTTCCTGGGCTCATTGCCGATGTGTACGATAGCGTGATTGTAGTAAAAGTATATAGTGCTATCTGGTTTCCATACTTAGAGATGGTATTACCACATTTATTAGCTGTTTCTCATACTGAGACTATGGTGTTGAGGTTGAGTCGTAACGTGGGTAAAGGCAATACTTACGGTCTTGCAGATGGACAGGTGATACACGGCGTACTTAAAAACGACGTTGTCACTTTTGTGGAGCACGGTGTAAAATTTTCGGCAAATGTGATTTATGGTCATAAAACAGGTTACTTTTTAGATCATCGCAACAACCGTAAGCGTGTGGGAGAACTTTCTAGAGGAAAGAGCGTACTAGACGTTTTTAGTTATGCCGGAGGATTTTCTGTACACGCGCTTGCTGGTGGGGCAAAAGAGGTAGTGAGTCTTGACATAAGCGCACAGGCTCTAGAAGTGGCCGTACAAAACGGAAAGTTAAACCCGCATAAGGGTACACATAGAACGATGGCTATAGATGCTTTTGTGGGATTACAGCAACTTATAGATGAGCAACAGCAGTTTGATATTGTGGTAATAGACCCACCTAGTTTTGCAAAAAGTGCAAGAGAAGTGCCTACTGCTAGAAATAGTTATGCAAGACTGGCACAACTGGGAGCGCAGCTCACTAAGAGAAATGGGTTACTGGTACTAGCGTCTTGCTCTTCTAGAGTGGAGGCTCAGGTCTTTTTTGATATATGTGAGGCACATATAAGAAAGTCTAATAGAACCTTTAATGTAGAAGATAAAACCTACCACGACATAGATCACCCTATAGGTTTTCCAGAAGGTGCTTATCTCAAATGTGGGTATTACAGGCTTAATTAATTATACTAAAAATAAACATATGCGTTGCCTACTGGTTCTTTTTATATCGATAGCTATACTTTCTTGTAAAGAAGAAAAACCGCTTGTAGAAACCACTATAGAAGATGTAAATTTTATCCCTATACCTAATGAGGTAAAAGCGCACTCATATGGTTTTCTTTTTGATATAGAAACAGTTATAGTAAGTGACACGCTCACAGAAGTTAGAAATGTGGCTAGTGATTTTAAAAAGTACTTTAAGGTAACACCATTTTTAAAAGAAGCCGTACAAACCACCCAGAAAGAAGAAAATGTTATCTCATTTTCTCTGGTCTCTCCAGATAGTATTCAATCTGAAGAGGGTTATGTGCTAGACATAACGCATCATAAAATTGCCCTTGCAGGATCTACAGAAGCGGGACTTTTTAAAGGTGTGCAAACATTGACCCAGCTACTTCCAGACAGTCTAATAGCAGCTAAGCGTTTGGATAGTCTTGTTATACCAGGTATACGTATAATAGATGAGCCTAGATTTGCATACAGAGGGATGATGCTTGATGTAGCCAGACATTTTTTTACCGTAAACCAAATAAAGCGTGTCATAGATCAAATGGCGTCTTATAAGCTCAACAAGCTACACTTGCACCTTACAGATGATCAAGGATGGCGTATTGAAATTAAATCTTGGCCCAAACTTACAGAGATAGGAGGAAGCTCATCTGTACGTGATGAGAGTCCAGGCTTTTACACACAAGAAGAATACAAGGAAATTGTGGCTTATGCACAAAGTAAATATATTACGGTAATTCCCGAAATAGATATGCCAGGTCATACTAATGCAGCTCTTGCATCATACCCAGAGCTTAATTGCAATGGTAAAGCAACAAAACTTTATAGAGGTATGCGTGTAGGTTTTAGTACGCTATGTGTAGATAAAGATATCACGTATAAATTTATAGACGATGTAATAAGAGAAGTAGCAGCAATAACTCCTGGAGAGTATATGCATCTAGGTGGTGATGAATCTCACGTTACTTCAAAAACGGACTATAATATATTTTTAAATAAGGTTTTTCCTATTGTAAAAAAGTATGGTAAAAGTGTTGTGGGCTGGGAAGAAATACAAAGTGCAGATATAGATAGTACCTATGTAATACAGCACTGGCAAAAAGAAGCTACCGCTCAAAAAGGAATAGATAAAGGGGCAAAAGTGATTCTCTCACCGGCTAAGAAGATGTACTTAGATATGAAATACACAAAACAGTCTCCCATAGGTCTTACTTGGGCGGGTATGGTAGAGGTAGATAGTGCTTATATCTGGCAGCCGTCTTCTATATTTAAGGATATAGATACCTCGCAATTACTAGGTTTAGAATCACCATTATGGGCAGAGACAATACAAACATCAGAAGATATTGAGTATCTGGCTTTCCCTAGAGTTATAGGGCACGCAGAATTAGGCTGGAGTAATCCAGCAAATTATAATTGGGATAATTACAGAGGGAGATTACAAAAACACTATTCTAGAATGGAGATACTAGGTATAAATTTTTATACATCTCCACTCATTCATTCTTCACTTAAGCAGTAGTTCTACGATCATCATACTTTAGTTGCTCACTTATAGCCCATTTTACTGCTTCTTCTAAATCAAAGAATTTTTTAATTTTTGATTTAAAAAATAAACGTTCTAGTAAAATATTAGATCGTTCTTGCTGGCTGTATGATACCACAGCAAAAGCGCTAATAGAGTTTCTAGCTTTAAAAAACTTTAGCCAGTCTTGAGGAACAAGTGAGTATGGATGTACTCTGTTAGAAATGTAAGCTACCTTTTGACCTACACCATAGTAAGACTCTGCGATAGTTATAATTTCTTGAGCCATCTCCCAGTCAAATAACACACCTTCTTTTATTTCTGAGATAATAAAATTATCAAAGAAGTAAAAAGTGCCATTATCAAGAATGTAGATGTCTTGTAATTCGTAATTAAGATTTGATTCGGATACTAACATATGTCAAAATTAAATCTTTAGTAATAATCTTAAATTTAAAGATTTTAAGTGAGTATGTCAATAGATAATAGGTTTAAAGTTATCGATAAAGTACTGTAAATGAGTAAAATATTGTGTTATTCACAGCCACTAGTGAACCCTGTTGCATCAAAAGAGGTTTGAACAATACCATCTCTGTCACCAGTTATGACTTGTATAATAAGATCATTATCACCACTACCATCACGTTTTGGGCTACAATATTCAAAAAGATAGAAACTATTTGCCTGCCCAGCGACTCCGTTTGATATGTCATTAAAAACAGTTTCCAGTTCGTTACTATTTTCGGCAAAAGCGCTACCTGTTTTACCTATTGCTGTGAGAACCTCCTCATCTATTTCTGAGCCTAAACCTATGGTAAAAAAACTTATATCTTCTCCGGCATTACTTACAGCGTCTAGTGCTTCTTGCTCACTATATCTAGCAGCTTGATCTTTCCCATCTGTAAATATTACGACAGATGCAGCTGCAAATAAATCTTCATTTTCTAAGGTGTCTACTATATTTTCGGCATTCGTAGCTGCTTTGATTACAGCTCCATACAAGTCTGTAGAGGGGTCATTACTTATGTCATCTGTAATACCATCTATAGCCTCTTGAAGTTGAGTTGCGCTCGTAGTAAGTGGTTGTAACTCGTGCAGTACATCTTCTCCATCAAACCAATAAATAGCCATTTTAAAAGATTCTGTAGGTACGGCTGGCATCACATTAGTAATAAAACTGGTAGAGGCTTGTTTTAATTCTTGTAGACTTGAACTCAACACGCTATTACTCAAATCAAGTACAAGGAGGGTGTTGTTTGAAAAAATTTGAGCATTTGGAGATATCGCGGCAGATGCTTCTGAGCTAGAGATTTCATTATAACAGTCATCATTGCGACCTTGTTCAAAAATGGTAAAGCTGGAAGGAGTTAACCCGGCCACAGGGCTTCCATCTGTACCATTTACTTTAAAAAATACAGAAACCTTAGATGGTAAGGTTGTGTATGATTCTTGTATGGTAATATTTAATTCTTGGGTACCTAAGTTAAGACAAGCAATGCTATCATCACCACCTCCATCATCGTCTCTTGAGCTACAAGAGGTGAAAATTGAAATACTTACAAGGGTAAAAATTAATATGTATAATTTCATAATTAGTCATTTGAGATTGTTGACTAAAGAACGCCTTACTTTTGTATTTATTTCTTTGTAATTGTAATGGATTCTATTTTTTCACTACCTATTAAATACGTTAAGAGTTGTAATTATTTTATATTTGAATGTAGATTAATGAGATAACGCTTTCGCGAAAGCGTACTAAAATCCACTATTGGCATACTTTGTGTAACACCCTTATTACATAATGTCACATTTTTAAAAAAACGAATTGACCCCTTGAAAACTATTTCTCCCATAACGTTATGGCTCATTACACTGGGTGTAGTGGTATGCTTTGCAGGTACAGTAAATGCGCAGATAGATGCACCTAGAGCTTCTATAGAAATAAAGGGAGAACAACCTAATGAGGTGCCTACAGAAGTTTTTGTATCACCTACAGCTCCAAAAAAGGATAACACGATACAGTCTGGATCACTCATATTTAAGAGTAAGATAAAGTTAAGCGACCCTTTTGCCGCAAAGGAAAAGCGCGAAATCAATCTCATAAAAGGAGACGATTTTGCAAAAAAAGACTTTAGCGCTCTTGAGAATAAAATGAATAACTCTAACGCAAAGGATAAAGAAAAATTAAAGCCAGAATATTATAGAGATCAATATCTAGGAGATTTTAAAAGTGGCTCTAAGTTTGTAAACTTTACGTATCGTGATCACGGTACTGTAGATGGTGACCTCGTGAGTGTAAGCGTTAATGGTACAGTAATTCACCCTCGTATCTTTTTAGAAGGAGAGTTTCAAGGTTTTTATCTTGATCTTGTAAAAGGTTTTAATAAAATAGAAGTAAAGGCCTTAAATCAAGGCTCTGTAGGAGCAAATACTGCACAGTTTGTTATGTATGATGATGAGCGACAGGTCATCTCGTCAAACTCTTGGTTTCTTGCTTCTGGATTTACCGCTACCGTTATTATTGTAAAAGAAGAGTAGTCTACTCCTCAAAAGATTGCATAGATACCAGTTTGTGGTACATTCCTTTCTGATCTATTAATTCTTGATGTTTTCCTTGTTCTACAATTTCACCTTTTTGCATAACCACAATCTCATCTGCATTTTGAATAGTTGAGAGTCTGTGAGCAATCACAATAGAGGTACGATTTTTCATCATATTTTCTAGGGCCTTTTGCACGAGACGCTCACTCTCTGTATCAAGAGCAGAGGTAGCTTCATCAAGTATCATAATAGGCGGGTTTTTAAGCACTGCTCTCGCGATAGACAGTCGCTGCTTTTGTCCACCACTTAGCTTATTACCACTATCACCTATATTAGTATCAAGACCTTCTGGAAGCTCTTTTACAAACTCCCAAGCATTTGCAATTTTAAGTGATTCTATAATCTCTTGGTCTGTTGCATTTGCTTTACCTACAATCATATTATTGCGTAGGGAATCGTTAAATAGAATAGCATCTTGCGTTACAATACCTATATTTTTTCTTAAGTCTTTAAGAGACATATCGCGTATGTCTACCCCATCTACTGTAATATCACCAGAAACGACATCATAAAAACGGGTAAGTAGGTTTGCAATGGTACTCTTACCAGAACCAGACTGGCCTACTAGTGCAACTGTTTTGCCTTTTGGGACGTTAAGTGTGAAATTCTTAAGTACTAGTTGTTCTTCATACTTAAATGAAATATTATTAATCGCAATAGCCTTTGCAAAGCCTTCTACTGGTGTTGTGATATCTTTATTTGTAATCGTATTTTCTGTTTCAAGAATTTCTAGAATACGTTGAGCAGAGGCATTACCACGTTTTACACTGTAACTAGCTTTAGAAAATGCTTTAGCCGGGGTTAATATCCCATAAGCGAGTCCCATAAATGCGATAAATGTAGGGCCATCTAGAGTTCCTTCTGTAAGCACCATATTACCACCAAACCAAAGTAAAACACCTATCACTACAATACCTAAAAACTCACTAGTAGGAGAGGCAAGAGCCTGGCGTTGCATCAAGCTGTTTGCATAATCATTAAAGCGTTTTGTGCTCGTGTTAAAGCTATCTTGAAAACGGTCTTCGGCATTAAAACTTTTTATGATTTTAAGTCCGCCTAGAGTTTCTTCTAGTTTTGATAAAATCTCTCCTTGCTCACGTTGTACACGGTCAGACTTCTTTTTAAGACGCTTGCCTATGAGTGATATTACAAATCCCATTATAGGTATAAATGTAAGCACAAATACTGCCAGCTGCGGGCTGAGTAAAAACATAGTTCCCAGTGCAAATATGATGGTAAGAGGTTCTCTTACAATGAGCTCAAGGATGCTTAAAAATGAATGCTGTACCTCCTGCACGTCTGATGTGACACGAGCAATGGTGTCACCCTTGCGTTTTTCTGTAAAGTAAGCCACAGGTAGTGAGACAATTTTCTCATACATTGCATTTCTAATATCCATCAAGACTCCATTTCTTAAAAAGGTAATGAAGTACATCGCTAGATAACCGAAAAGGTTTTTGAGTAAGAATACCGCAATTACAAATCCTATCATTAGCGTGAGGGCTTGCACTTTATCATCTCTAGCAATTTCTGTAACATAATATCCCAGAGAGTCTTCCATAAAGTCTTTTGCTTTGAGGAGGCCGTTCCACTCTGGTTTTTCGGTAACTGTTTTTGTTTTATCAAAAAGGACCTGTAGCATAGGTATAAGTGCTACAAAACCTAATGTGCTAAACAATGCATAAAAGACATTACAAATGATATTGAGAATCCCATATCCCTTGTAAGGCATTGCGTAAGAAATAATCTTCTTAAAATATTCCATAAAGTATGTGTGCGCTTTCGCGAAAGCTAAAAAAGTTTATACCCCTAATGCAGTTTTTATACCAGCAATGCGATTTTCTAGATTTGCAGTAATACTGTCATACTCCTCAAGAGATGAAAGTGGTGCATTAACGCTTATGTAAAACTTAATTTTTGGCTCTGTACCACTTGGTCTAGCGGCTACTTTACTACCATCTTCTGTATAATAAATAAGCACGTTAGATTTTGGAATGTCAATGGTAGTAGTGTTTCCGGTGGCTAGGTCAAGAGAAGTAGATGCTTGATAATCTTCTACACGAGTCACCTTGCTACCATTTATTTCTTGCATAGGGTTCTCACGTAAATCTTTGAGCATTTGTTTTATTTCGGCTGCGCCAGATTGTCCTTTTTTAACAAGTGAGATTAGAGACTCTTGATAATATCCGTGCTTTAGGTAAAGCGCTTTTAGTTTTTCAAATAGTGTTTGTCCATTTTTCTTTGCTTCTGCTGCGATGGTACAAGCGAGTAGGGTAGCGGTTACGGCGTCTTTATCTCTCACAAAATCACCTACCATAAAGCCAAAGCTTTCTTCACCACCACCTATAAAGTGTTGCTGTGGGTAGTCTTCAATCATTTTTGCTATCCACTTAAAGCCAGTAAGTCCAGTTTTACACTCTACATCGTAAGAGGCAGCAAGTACGTCCATCATAGGTGTAGATACGATTGTACTCCCTACAAATGGTTGTGGGTGCTGGTTTGCGCTTTCGCGAAAGCGTTCTAATAAATAATCTGTCATTAAGATCATAGTCTGGTTACCGTTGAGTATGGTAAGTTTACCATTATCACCTCTCACGGCTATACCTAGGCGATCACAATCTGGATCTGTACCTATCACTATATCTGCTCCTTCTTTTTCTCCTAGCTCTAAAGCCATTTTAAGAGCAGCAGTCTCTTCTGGGTTAGGAGATACCACGGTAGGGAAGTTACCATCTGGTACTTCTTGTTCTTTTACAATAGATAGGTTTGTAAAACCAGCCTGCTTCAAAGTGTCTGGCACTAAAGTTATAGAAGTCCCGTGTAAAGAAGTAAAAACGATACCTAAATCTTCTTTGGTTTTATTGTCAAGACCAAAAGATACCTTTGCAACACTTGCGTCTATAAAAGCTTTATCTACTGTGGTGTCTATACGCTCTATGAGATCATCATTACCCTTAAACTTTATATCACTAAAGTCTAGTGCATCTATGGTTTTAATTATTGCAGCATCTTGTGGTGGCACTAGTTGTCCTCCATCTTGCCAGTATACTTTATAACCGTTATACTCTGGTGGGTTATGACTCGCAGTGAGTACAATGCCACAGTGACAGTTTAAGTGTCTCACAGCAAAGCTAAGCTCTGGTGTAGGTCTTAGGTCTGAAAATAAGAAAACCTTAATGCCATTTGCCGAAAATACATCTGCTACAACTTGTGCTAGTTCTTTACTATTGTGACGACAGTCATAAGCTATGGCGACACTTATTTGCTCATCTGTAAACTGAGTATATAAATAGTCTGAGAGTCCCTGAGTGTTTTTACCTAGGGTATATTTATTAATTCTATTGGTTCCTGCGCCCATAACACCGCGCATACCTCCTGTACCAAATTCTAGATTTTTATAAAAACTATCTGCGAGCTCATCTGGGTTATGAGCTATGTTATTTTTAATGCTTTGTTGTGTCTGTGCATCAAAAGTGTCAGTAAGCCAGGCATTTGCCTTTTCTAAAATTGCAGGATCGTGGTATACCATAATATTCTATTTGTTAGAGTAACAAAAGTACGGTTTTGTGTTAATTTTTATCGGGAAATACCAATTTCTCATAAATAGATTTGATATTTGACGTATGTCAATTAAAAATCTCTCGCTTCTTTTACTATTATGCAGCACAGTTAGCTTTGGTCAGCTCGAAGCGAGTAAGTGGTATTTTGGTAATGGGGCAGGGTTAGATTTTTCTGAGGGTTGCCCAATGCCATTTGATGGAAGTGTTATCAACACTATTGAAAGTAGTGGTGCTATATGTAGTTCATTTGGAGCTCTTCTTTTTTATAGTGATGGACTTACAGTTTATACAGCAGATAATGAAGTGATGGAAAATGGCACCGGACTTCTAGGAGAACTTTCATCTACGAATGGTACACTCATAATACCAGAACCTGGCAGCCTTACTAGATATTACATTTTTACTGCAGATGCGGTACAGCATTACCAGTCTAGCGCTCAGGGTAACGGTATTAATTATTCTGTCGTAGATATGAACGCTGCGGGTGGTAATGGTGCTGTGGTAGAAAAAAATATAAATATTTTAAATCAAGGTTCAGAAAAGCTAACAGCTGTAAGGAACGCAAATGGTTATTGGGTTTTAACTCAGTATGAAGATAGTTTTTATGCATATCCTGTTACAGCGGCTGGAGTAGGTACTCCTGTTATAACTACAATAGGACCTAATATTTCCGATTTTAGAAACATAAGAGGAGCTATAAAATTTTCTCCAGACGGCTCTAAGGTTGCCATCTGTCACTCTTATTTTGAACCAGCACTTGCTGGTGAATTGTATTTATATGATTTCAATATGAGTACTGGCGTTTTGAGTAATGAGCAATTACTTGGTGATGATGTTGTTTATTATGGAGCTTCTTTTTCTCCAAACTCTCAAGTGCTTTATGCTTCTGGAAAGGTGCCCATTGTAGGAGGGCAAGACACAGGTAATTCTAGAGTATTTCAATATAACCTGCAAGTAGCAGATATACCTGGGTCAAGAATACAGCTAGCAGATTATCTATCAAGTCCATTTATTAACCTTGCAGGCTTATTACAACTTTCTATTGATGGTAAACTGTATCATAGTTTTGGAGGTGCTACACTATCTGTAATAACCTTGCCTAATAGACTAGGAGTAGATTGTAATTTTGAATTTAGAGCGGTAGGATTAGGAAATAATACTTCTTCTTTAGGTTTACCGATAACAAATGAAGATAACTATAGAAACATTATAGAGTATGAAAATTTATGTAGCGGTGATGAAACTTTATTTAGCTTAAATACTCAAGATGCGATAACTAGTGTTGTTTGGGATTTTGGAGACCCAGATTCTGGAGTCTCAAATCAAAGTGTTCAGCTTGCACCATCACATATTTTTTCTGGAGTAGGTACATATACAGTTACTGCACAGGTTACATATTTGTCTGGATTAGTAGAGGTTTACAGTGTGCTTGTAAAAAATGTCTTAGCGCCAATAATTATACCTGCTTTTTTATATCAATGTGATGTAGATGGAAATCTCGATGGTATTTCTCAATTTAATCTATATGACGCGCTTGATGTACTTTTTATTGAAGATGGCACGCTTGTAGGTGGAGTTAACCTTCAGTTTTATGAAACTGAAATTGATGCGCTATTAGACCAAAATCAAATTATTAATCCGGAGAGTTATACTAATTTGAATAATGGACAAACGGTGTACGCCAGTGTTCAATCATCTTTAGATTGTAGAAGAGCGACCGAGATTATTCTAAGTGTCGATCTTGGACAACCTTTTGAAGATATCGAGTTGCTTATATGCCCATCAGTAGAAGGGGAGAACTCATCAGTAGTACAAGTAGAAAACATTATTGATGCTCTGCAAGATATTTATCCTGACGTTTTAATACGTCTATATGAATCTATTGAGTTTGCGGGTTTACAGACCAATGAAATCCAGGGTTCAATCCTATTTGATTTTTCTCAACCCACTTCGTTATACTACAGACTAGGTGAGCCAGATGATTGTATTGGCGTGGGTTTAGCATCGATAACGCTAGGTGAACCTCTAGACTTAGAAAATCAAGAACTCGTTATTTGTTTTACAGAAGAGGGCACCGTCTTAGAAGGTCCAGAAGGCTTTATGGAGTATGAGTGGAGTACTGGAGAAACTACAAAAGACTTGCTCATAACAGAGGCAGGAGTATATACACTAGATGTTACTTTATTTGCAGGTTGTAGTGGTTCACTATATTATGAAGTTGTAGCAGGGCTAGAATTACAAGTAGAGGTAGAAGTAGAGGATTTTTTACAGAGTAACACGATTATTGTAGATGCCTACCTTGCAGAAGGGACTATTTATTACAGTATAGATGGAGGAGCGACTTTTGGTACATCAAATGTGTTTGAGGACTTATCTCCTGGCATCTATAATATCGCTGTGAGAGATGAAGTGGGTTGCAATTATATTACGAGAGAGGTAGAAGTAAGGGGTGCGCCCAAGTTCTTTACACCTAACAGCGATGGTTACAATGACACCTGGCACGTTATAAATGCTCAAAATTATCCAGGATTGACCGTAGAGGTATTTGATAGATTTGGAAAACAAATGACCTCACTCACAAGTAACTCACCAGGATGGGATGGTACCCACAACGGTAGAAAACTAGCAACTAATACATACTGGTATAAAATCACTTATGAAGAAAGAACTACATATGGTTTCTTTACTTTAATAACAAGAGGTGATTTATAATGTTTCCTTAATGTGGTATCGTTGCTTTTCTCTCTTTGTACGTAAGATGAGTTCTCCTATAAAACCAGCTATAAATAGTTGTATACCTATGAGCATAGATACAAGAGAGATATAAAACTGTGGTCTTTGTGTAATGAGCCTCCCGGCTTTATTTAAGAATAGCTTATCAATACCTAAATATGCCGCAAAGCCAAAACCTACTATAAACATCACCACGCCCAGTGCCCCAAAAAGGTGCATAGGTCGCTTACCAAAACTTCCTAAAAACCAAATAGTCAATAGATCAAGAAAACCGTTTAAAAAACGTTCCATCCCAAACTTAGTCTCCCCATACTTACGAGCTTGATGCTGTACAACCTTCTCACCTATGTTAGAAAAACCAGCATTTTTTGCCAGTACAGGGATGTATCTGTGCATCTCGCCATAAACATCGACTGTTTTTATAACTTCATTTTTATAAGCCTTAAGACCGCAGTTAAAGTCGTGTAGTTTAAGACCACTCGTTTTACGAGCGGCGGCGTTAAAGAGTTTTGAAGGTAAGTTTTTTGCAATTACAGAGTCGTAGCGCTTCTTTTTCCAGCCAGAGACAAGATCAAAATTTTGTTCTGTAATCATTTTATAGAGCTCAGGGATCTCTTCGGGATTGTCTTGAAGGTCTGCATCCATTGTGATAATTACATCACCTTCGGCAGCTTTAAAACCAGCGTGTAGCGCTTGTGATTTTCCAAAATTGCGATTAAAACGTATCGCTTTTATGTTGTTACGCTTTCGCGAAAGCGTACTTATCACCTCCCAAGAGCCATCTGTACTACCATCATCTACAAATATGATTTCATAAGAAAAACCATTGGAATCCAGGGTTTCTGAAATCCAATGGTGTAATTCATTTAGTGATTCTTCCTCGTTAAGTAGAGGGATAACAACAGATATTTGCATATGTATTTTCTAAGCGTCTGCGTGCGGGTTCTCTTTCTTTAATATTAATCCACCTATAAGCGATATGATAAAACCAAAAAACAGAGACATCATTATAGCTACTGGTAACATAAAGCTAATCTTTGTGAAAGGCTCTTGAAAAGAAATAGATTGGTCTAACTGTGCATCACTCATATCTGGGTACATCTCGATTATTTGATTACGAGCCGCATCTAGTGCAAGTTCAGAATAATTAGGCTCTAGCACTTGGGTGAGTATAAGAAGCCATATACCTCCTAGTAGTGCTGCTATAAGTGATACGCCTAGTCCAATTTTTATCGCTTGACCAAGCTTCATAAACCCGCCATTGCCTTGTTTAAAAGCTTTTAGAGCCATTATAATTATAATGATTGTAATCACAAAGTTTAAAACCCCTAGTGACCAGTGTGGTGCAAGAAAATTATCTGTTGCATAAAGTACAACATTGAAGAGTATAGACATTACACCAAGTACGACACCGAATTTAATCATTACATCTTTGATAGTGGTCGTGTTTGTAGTTTCAATTTTCATAATAGTATGATGGTTTGGTTATGGCTAGTTAGTACACAAAGATACAATATCGTTACATCGAGCCTATAAAAATCGTAACTTCGTACAATAGGTGAGAATTATTTTAAATAATAGTTGTAGTTTTTTAAAAATTATGTAAATTTGCACCTCGAAAAATCGAATATTAAAGCACTGAATTAAGATGAAAGCAGGAATACACCCAGAAAATTTTAGAGTAGTAGCATTTAAGGATATGTCTAACGATGAGGTGTTCTTAACTAAGTCTGCTGCAGATACAAAAGAAACAATTGAGATAGAAGGAACTGAGTATCCTTTAATCAAACTTGAAATCTCAAGAACGTCACACCCATTCTATACTGGTAAAGCTAAGCTAGTAGATACAGCTGGACGTATTGACAAGTTCAAAAACAAATACGCTAAGTTTAAGAAGTAATTCTTATACTTTAATTTATAAAAAGCCTCCTTATTCAAGGAGGCTTTTTTTGTGCAAAAAATTATCATATTCAGCACAATAATATTTTTCTATAGATAATAGTAAAAATAACGCAACCTATACGTAGATAGTAGTCTTATAGGTATAAACAGATATTCAATAATCATCAATTAAATTTTATCTATGAAACTATCACACATAATCCTCTCAATTTTTGCACTTCTAGTTTTTGCTAGTTGCGATAATGAAGATGTAGACGATTTAAGTCAAATCACAACAGCAGACCTTATTGCCGAAGAGTCTAACCTTTTTAATTTAATAGATCGTATTGTTACAGATGATCCAGATGCTCGAGAAGTTACTTGTATAGACTTTGTGTATTCCTTTGTTGTTATTGAGTATAATGAAGATTTACAGATTATTTCATCTCAAACCGTTTCAAATGATAGTGAGTTTGCGTCTCTACTAAGTAGCATAGAAGAAAATCACTTTATAAATGTAAGTTTTCCTATAACTAGTCAGCTAGAAGATGGAACTACTTTTGAAGTAGCAAATAAAGAAGAGCTTGAGGAAGCAATAATTGCTTGTAGGGCCGAGGAAGAGCAACAACTCATAGAATCGGGAACAGAGTTGCTTCTTGAATGTGTTTGGGAAGTGATGTTACCAGAAGATGAGGTTTTTAACACCTATACAAATGCCGTTTTTGACAACGGTAATGAAGGCCTCACAGAGTTTTATTATAGAGGAGAGTCTTATAATGGGACTTGGATTGTTTTTGCAATAGAAGGAGAGGTACACGTTAATATTAATCTACAGGGAGATGGAGATGTACAATCAGATTGGAATTTTGATTGGAAGTTAATTGTAGACAACAATAATAGTTTTACTATTGAAAATGATGAGGGTGTTTCTTTTGTGCTCAATAAAGAATGTGATGAGGCAGACTATTGTAAAACTTTAGACTTTGAGAGTTGTATTATAGATGGAGAAGCTTCATTTACATTATCAGATTATGATGATTGTGTTGTAATTATCGCGGCACCACAACAAGAAGTAGATGAGGTCACGGGTGAAGTATCACCACTAGTAGAGTGGGGTATTACCTACTATGCTTCTCAAAGTGATGCAGATGCTGCAATAAATGTACTTGTAGATCAATATATTATAAGTGCTACAGCGGGAACTCAAGTAGTTTATGCCCGTATTGAAAACCCAGATACACTTGAGTATACAGTTGCTGCTATAAACTTAATTCCAGAAGATTGTGAGTAGGTGAGGCAATCGCAGTACTGAGTAAGCGACATATATGATATGGCTATCTTTATAGGTAGCCATATTTTTTTGGTTCTTTTTTATAGAATCTACATCTGTTAATCTATGCAAAACCGCTTCAAATTCTTAAATTTGCAACCTTTACATACTACCAGAAAACTATGTTTGATAATTTAAGTGATAAGTTAGATAAAGCCCTCCACGTCTTAAAAGGACACGGAAGCATTACAGAAGTAAATGTAGCCGAAACTCTTAAGGAAGTACGTCGTGCGCTTATAGATGCCGATGTTAACTTTAAAACTGCCAAAGAATTTACAAATCGTGTAAAACAAAAGGCACTAGGATCTGACGTGTTAACGACTCTTCAACCGGGTCAATTAATGGTTAAGATAGTAAAGGATGAGCTTACAGAACTTATGGGAGGTGATGCTGCAGGCATAAACCTTTCTGCAACTCCGTCTATTATCCTTATGTCTGGATTGCAAGGTTCTGGTAAAACAACATTCTCTGGTAAACTGGCAAACTTTCTTAAAACTAAGAAAACTAAAAAACCACTTCTAGTAGCCTGTGATGTATATCGTCCAGCGGCAATAGACCAGCTACACGTAGTGGGAGACCAGATTAAGGTAGATGTATACTCAGACCGTGATGAGAAGAATCCTGTAAAAATTGCTCAAGATGGTATCGCTTTCGCGAAAGCAAACGGTCACAACGTAGTAATCATTGATACCGCAGGTCGTCTAGCAGTAGATGAAGCAATGATGAAAGAAATAGCAGATGTACACACTGCTATACAACCACAAGAGACACTCTTTGTAGTAGACTCAATGACAGGTCAAGATGCTGTAAACACAGCAAAAGCCTTTAATGATATTCTTAACTTTGATGGAGTTATACTTACAAAGTTAGATGGTGATACACGAGGTGGAGCAGCAATCTCAATAAAATCTGTAGTAGATAAACCTATTAAGTTTATAGGTACTGGAGAAAAGATGGAGGCTATAGATGTCTTTTATCCTTCTCGTATGGCAGACCGTATCTTAGGTATGGGAGATGTTGTCTCACTAGTAGAGAGAGCACAAGAGCAGTTTGATGAGGAAGAAGCTAGAAAGCTTCAAAAGAAGATAGCAAAGAACCAGTTTGGTTTTGACGATTTCTTAAAGCAAATTCAGCAAGTAAAGAAAATGGGTAATATGAAGGACCTAATGGGGATGATCCCAGGTGCCGGAAAAATGCTCAAGGATGTAGATATAGATGACGACGCTTTTAAACATATAGAAGCAATCATACACTCTATGACACCAGGAGAACGTGAAAACCCTTCTACTATAAACGCAAGTCGTAAAAAGCGCATAGGAAAAGGATCTGGCACCTCTGTACAACAAGTAAACCAGTTGCTCAAGCAGTTTAACCAAATGAGCAAAATGATGAAAATGATGCAAGGCGGCGGTGGCCGAAAGATGATGCAGATGATGAATCAAATGAAATAAATTATATACAAAGGCATTCTAAAAGGATGCCTTTGCTCTTTTATATACCTAACTAATCAAAATAATAAGGAGTCACTTATGGTAATTCTCGACGGTAAAAAAACCTCAAACGACATTAAAAACGAAATCAAAGCCGACGTTGATAAGATGAAGGCAAATAACGAGAAGGTGCCTCACCTTGCTGCAGTAATTGTAGGTAATGATGGTGCTTCTCTTACTTATGTAGGTAGCAAAGTGCGCGCTTGTGAGCGTGTAGGCTTTGAGTCTACTATGGTACGTATGCCTAATACCACTAGTGAGATAGAGTTGCTAGATAAGATTGAGGAACTTAATGATAATGATGATATAGATGGCTTTATCGTACAGTTACCATTACCACCACAAATAAATACTCAAAAGGTACTACTAGCAGTAAATCCAGATAAAGATGTAGATGGTTTTCACCCTACAAACTTTGGAAAGATGTCACTAGATATGAGTACGTTTATACCTGCAACACCATTTGGTATATTAGAACTTATGGATCGTTATGGTGTAGAGACTAAGGGTAAACATACTGTTGTAATAGGTCGTAGTCATATAGTAGGAAGACCTATGAGTATCCTTATGGGACGTAAAGGTTTTCCAGGAAACTCTACGGTGACATTAACTCACAGTCACACAAAAAATATAACGCAGATTACCTCGCAAGCAGATATTATTATTACCGCATTAGGTGTCCCTGGTTTCCTTAAGGCAGAGATGGTAAAAGATGATGCAGTAATTATAGATGTAGGTATCACACGTGTCCCAGACGAGTCTAGAGAGAGAGGGTATTACATCACGGGTGATGTAGATTTTGATGCTGTAAGTAAGAAAGCTAGTTTTATTACCCCAGTACCTGGTGGAGTAGGGCCTATGACTATTGCTATGTTACTTAAAAACACATTACTAGCAAGAGAGCGTCACAGAGCAATGTCTAAGGGTAAATAATTAATTATGCTTTGCTGCCCCAAAAAAAATGGGGATAGCAATCATAAGCATAATAGCAATGCCCAGTAGCGTTACAATCCAGTTGTAACGCTTTGTAAACAGCCTAGATAGCGCATAAACAATAATGCTTGCAATGCCTATAATGACAGGTATGTATACAATAGACTGTGAAGACTTCTGTAGCGTTCCATAATCGCTGTATGATAGCATTAAGGAACTTAGAAATATAAAAAAGCCCAAGGTGATTAAATTCCACTTTGGGCTTTTGCTTTTTTGACTAAAACTCATATTAATTGTATGCTTTTACATCTGTAAAATAGAGCCTAAAACTGCCATCTTCACTTTTATGATCTGTAGCAATCTGTAAGCCATTTATATCTTCATAACCCTCAAAAGTGGTAATCATAGACGGCTCGCTAGCATTTGCCTTTCTAAAAACCCACTCTGTGATACGATAATCATTACCGTAATAAAAATCATAAGCATCTCCTGGTGTATAACCACCTTCATCTCCATAAAGTAAGGTAAGTTTATGACTACGCTTTCGCGAAAGCGGACTCATAACACTATCATTTACAGTTACTGTTGTTCCTTCATCCCATAATATCTGGTAAGGTGCAAGTAGCCAGTATTTATCATTTATAAAACCTTGGTCTGCCGCCATAGATGTACTGTCTACGCTTGCACGATTGTAAGTAACGGTATCGCTGGCAGCGGTCATTGTGACTTCATTTTGTTTTGGTTTCCAAGACCAAGAACGTTTTGCGACGGTATTACCCCCGCGATCTACATTAAAGGTGAAGTCTAGCTGTGTTACCTTATCCCAGTTTTCTATACCGTTTGCATAAGCAATTTTTTCGGCTTCGGTAGTGGGAGTAAATGCTACTTCTGCTTCATCTTGAGTTGCTGTTTTTGAATTTTCATTACAACTTATCGTTATGGCAAAAAGAGATAGTAATGCGATGTATTTTTTCATAGTGATAGTTTTCTGGTTCAAAAATAACCAAAAAAAAGCCCCATACCTTATGTATGGGGCTTTGATAACAGTAGTGTATCTTATTGTACTATAAGAACGTTATCTGTAGTTGTTTTGTTAAGCGGGCAGAAGTATACGTACTCACCTTTTTTAAGTGTAGTTGCGTTTGAGCTACCTGTCGTATTGTTAGGTACAACGGCAGTTACATAAGCCGTTTTAATGTGATTTTCTGGATTTGAAATGTCTTTACCTTTTGGCACTAAAACAAACCCTACATCTGTACCTACGTTGTTATTTGCAATAGAGAAGGTGTAAGTTCCTTCATTTACAACGATTTGTTTTTGAGTGAACTCACCTTTAGTTTGCTCTAAGGCAATAACTTTTGTAGGAGCATCTTTCATCATTTTATCTTGCGCTTGTGCTGCAAATGTTACAGAT
The DNA here is from genome assembly GCF_947496725.1 of uncultured Dokdonia sp. Taxonomy (GTDB): domain Bacteria; phylum Bacteroidota; class Bacteroidia; order Flavobacteriales; family Flavobacteriaceae; genus Dokdonia. The sequence goes on along the minus strand of NZ_CANMDS010000001.1, from coordinate 193,795 downwards.
AAAAGTAAAACGAACATTGAGATTAATTTTTTCATAGCAATTTTTTCTTTATTTGATTTTTTTATTTCAGTTTCTATTTTAGAGACTGTATGATTGTTATGAGTTCTTTGACGTAGCATTATACAGGCACTTACAAAATTTGTTTCCATAGCTTAGGATATTTATGGTAACGTGCTTGCTGTGAGTGTTTTTTGCGCAATATTTTTTTCTCTAGAGATCCATAATTCTTGTTTTGACGTATATAAATTGTATTGACTATTTGAGCGTATAAGGTTTCGTTTACAATAGATTAATAAATAGCCATCGTTATCTATACCCTCCTCTGGATAATAAAAGGTCTTAACGCTACAGTGTTAAGACCTTTTTTAATTTTAGATCACAAAAAAAAGCCTTTCTTGTTATAGAAAGGCTTCTTGTTTATATGTATTGATGATTAATCTACGGCATTCTCAACATCATCTACAGCGTTTTCTACTGCGTTACCTACTTTTTCTCCTGTTGTTTTTTCTCTACAGCTAGAGAATGAAAGTGTAAATATGGCTACAGCTACTAGTGTTAAAAATCTCTTTGTCATAATGTTTGATTTTAATGGTTAATTGTTTTTAAATAATTAATATCACCTTATTGGTATATAGTTGATATTAATCATCATACATTAAAAGTACATTGGTTTTTATGTAGCTCAGTATGGCTTAACGATATTTAACAACAAAGTCTTAAAGTAAATATTGCCTTAGCTCTTTAAGAGCCTATGGGCGTTACAGTTTTTAATTTTGAGATGTTAAATGGAGAGACCATTTTTTGAGTCCGGCTTGTAGTTTATTTGCAGCTTTATACAATTGCTTTGCTCTTTTGTCTTGTGGCTGATATACGTTTTGTAGAGTAACACATAGTGTGAGAATCTTTTCTACACGTTGTTCTAGAGTTTCTTTAAAAAATAGTTTCTTGCCATAATCTGCAGTAACAGATGCTTCGGCTATTGTCATAGGTAGTGTTAGTGCGCTTGTAGAAATATCTTGACTTAGGTTTGAAGCTATATTCCTTTGTTTTAAGCAGCGCCAAGCGCTTGATGATAAATGATTTTTAGACAGCTTTCGCGAAAGCGTAAAAAATGCTACTGCATCTGCATATAGCGTGCATCTAGAAACATCCTTAGTGTTTGCAAGTTGTATGTCTTTAAAAGTTACCATCAGTAAGGTAAAAATACAAGCTTGAGTTGATAACTCTATTTAGATTTTTAAGTAAAAAATTTGTTTTGCTTATGAATAAATGTATTTTTAAGTAATAACTTTAAAAATTATGATTGATTCATTAAATAATCGCATTTTACAATGTTTACAAGAAGATGCTAGGCAGTCTAATACTGCTATTGCAAAAAAGGTAGGCGTGAGCTCTCCGGCAGTAGGTGAGCGTATACGTAAAATGGAAGATGCAGGTATTTTACAAGGGTATAAAGCAATAGTTAACCCCGAGGCAATGGGATATCAACTCAAGGCAATTATAACAATACGTGCTTTTATGGGTAAATTAAAACCATTTTTAGAAAATGTAAAAAAATGGGAGGAGGTAGTAAACTGTTATCGTATTACCGGTAATGAGAATATTGTTATGGAAGTTGTACTCCGTAACCAGAAGCATCTGGAAGAGCTTATAGACAGGGTTATTACCTATGGTGAGTCTAAAACCCAGATTGTATTGTCACACGTAGTGTCTTATAATCCTATTGTTAAATAAGGTCGTCATCATCTCCATCATCCCAGTCATCTTCTAAGTCTCTTAAAAATGCAGAGGAGTCAAAGCTCAAACTATCTATAGGGTCATCATATGCGATTCCTGGAGGATTAAATAGCCCCCAGCGATCTATGATAAAGTTTTTTGTATCAAAAGATTGCACCCACTCTGCAAAGAGTGGTCTAAATTCTTCTACGGCATCATAAAGTAGCTCTAAGTACTCTGTTTCTTTGTATCCAGAGGCTTGTAAGCCTTTACTATCTACTAGAATTTCTTTTGCTGCTTTACGTATCATAGTTGCATTCTCCATTTTATGATCATAAAGGTCTGTAGAGTCTGCAGTGGCTATTTCTGAAGGGATGAGCAGTGCATTTTCCATCATTTGTCTCGTATAGCGCTCGTATAATTTAAGTTTATAATGAGTGCTTGGATGTGGATCATCTAAGTGTATACTCTCTATAATATGCTCTATAAGATGGAGAATAACGAGACCTTGTTTAAAAACAGGAAGTTTACGCCACTCGTCTAGTTCACTATTAAAACGCTCATCTTCGTCATTTATCATAATTGGGTAGTAAAGTTGGTATAGTTAAAGCAGTGAGCCTTTTAAAGCCTATTGGTTTCTTATAAATGTACAGTTTATTTAGATTGTATTATTCTTAAATAGACGTATGTAGCTCACTTTTCGATAACTAGAGAGAAAGACTCGACAAGGGGATGCGTTTTTCAATTATAAAAACTAAGTGTACGTATTGCTACATAGTACAAGAAGTCATAATGCAGAAAAAAAGACTTTTAAATAACGGCTATGAGACAAAATACGGAGCAGATATATACTGTTAAAAACTCCGTTATTTTTTGTCTAATTATATGCCTTATAACTTTATATAATTATACTATTTTTGTCTATGCAAAATAACGTTCTCATCTTAGACTTCGGGTCTCAATATACGCAGTTAATAGCACGACGTGTGCGTGAGTTAAATATCTACTGCGAGATTAAACCATTTAACAATCAACCTAAAGATCTGTCTTCTTACAAGGCTGTAATCTTATCTGGGTCTCCACACTCTGTACGTAGTGAAGATGCACCACATCCTGACCTTTCTGAAATAAAAGGAAAAAAACCCTTACTGGGCGTATGTTATGGAGCGCAATACTTAGCACAATTTTTTGATGGAGAAGTAGGGCAGTCTAACACACGTGAGTATGGTCGTGCAAATCTATCTATGGTAGAAGAGGGAGAAACATTTTTAGAAGGTGTATCTACTGGTAGTCAAGTATGGATGAGTCACAGTGATACCATAAAAAAATTACCAGCAGGAGCAAAGCGCATAGCCTCTACCCACGATGTAGAAAATGCAGGGTATAAAATAGAAGGTGAAGATACTTATGGTATACAGTTTCACCCTGAGGTATATCACTCTACAGATGGTAAGAAAATTTTAGAAAATTTCTTAGTAAAAATTGCTGGTATAGCACAAACTTGGACGCCAGATGCCTTTGTAGATACCACTGTGGCAGATTTAAAAGAAAAACTAGGAGAAGATCGTGTGATACTCGGTCTTTCTGGAGGTGTAGATAGCACAGTTGCAGCTACATTACTACATAAAGCAATAGGAAGAAACTTATACTGCATCTTTGTAAACAACGGTTTACTGCGCAAAGATGAGTACACACAAGTACTTAAGCAGTATGAAGGTATGGGACTTAATGTAAAAGGAGTAGATGCTTCGGCACGCTTCTTGGATGCTCTTGAAGGTGAAAGTGATCCAGAGACTAAGCGTAAAGCTATAGGTCGCGTTTTTGTAGAGGTTTTTGATGATGAGAGCAAGCTCGTAGAAAATGCAAAGTGGCTTGGTCAAGGAACTATTTATCCAGATGTGATAGAATCTGTAAGTGCAACCGGAGGTCCTAGTGCAACAATAAAATCTCACCACAACGTGGGTGGATTACCAGATTATATGACACTTAAGGTGGTAGAACCACTTAGAATGTTATTTAAAGACGAGGTACGTAGAGTAGGAGCGAGTATGGGGTTATCACAAGAGCTTTTAGGTAGACACCCTTTTCCAGGGCCTGGTCTAGCTATTAGAATACTAGGTGATATTACGGCAGAGAAAGTACGCATACTACAAGAGGTAGATCATATATTTATAAGTGGTCTTCGTGAGTGGGGATTATATGATAAGGTATGGCAAGCAGGAGCAATGCTTCTCCCGGTAAACTCTGTAGGAGTTATGGGAGACGAGCGCACCTATGAGAAGTGTGTAGCGTTAAGAGCAGTAGAGAGTACTGATGGTATGACGGCAGACTGGGTAAATCTTCCTTATGAATTTTTACAAAAAGTGTCTAACGATATAATTAATAAGGTAAAAGGCGTTAATAGAGTAGTATATGATATAAGCTCTAAGCCACCAGCCACTATTGAGTGGGAATAAAATATGAATATGACTAAATATATTGCAGTAATAGCGGTTGTTTTTTGTTTCGCTTTCGCGAAAGCGAACCCAACCACAGCAGTCTCAAAAGCATCTAGCACCTTTTTTCAAAAGTTTATATCTCACCAAGTAAAAGGCGGTGAGACTGTAAAGGATATTGCAAAAAAGTACGGTATTAGTGAGAAAGAGATCACTAAGCTTAATCCAGATGCCAAAAAGGAAATCTATGATGGTCTAGTACTCATCTTACCAGCTTCTTCACAAGGAAGTGCACAAGTTGTAGAACAAGATAATCTTAAATTTAAGACGCATAAAGTAAAACGCAAGGAGACATTGTATAGTTTATCTAAGCGTTATGGAGTGCCTCAAGATGTGATTAAGAGATACAATAAGCGTTTATACAGTGAGACTCTTAGAAAGGGTGATAAACTTCGTATCCCGACTAACTATAAACCAGAAATAGTTACGGAGTCTGTTGTAACACTTCCTGAGCCTCAAACTACTCTTGAGCAAACCACTCATAAGGTAATTGCAAAAGAGACCAAGTACGGTATTGCCAGAAAGTATGGTATCACAATAGCAGAGCTCGAGCAGGCAAATCCACAAGTAAAAGGTGGGCTTAAGATAGGAGATGTTATAAATGTACCTAAAGCAAACTTTGCAGAGAGTACAATTATTAATAATGACAAGTATGCTTTTTATGAAGTTAAGAAAGGTAATACAATGTATAGTTTATTACGTTCTTTAAACCTTGAGGCAGACGAACTTTTAACCCTTAACCCTGCACTAGACGAAGGACTTAAGGAGGGGATGATACTTAAAGTACCTAAAGGAAGTCCAGGTTCAGATAACCCTACGCCAGCATACGGCGAGACCTCTACACAAACAGAAGTGATTATAGCACAGGGTAAAAAAGGTAGCCTAGCTACTAGTCTAACAGATTTTTCTACAAAGCGAGTTGCGGTTATGTTGCCCTTTGGTGTAAACCGTGTTTCTAGTGATAATGTAGAGACTAATGAAGATTTGCTTAAAAATGATCGTATCCTACGTTTGTCATTAGATTTATATAGCGGTATCCTTATGGCTGCAGAAGATGCAAAAAAGCTAGGAATATCTGTACAACTAGATACTTATGATACAGCATATAACCGTAAAGACGGTAAGGCAGTAAATGCTAGAAAAGTTGAGACTGTGATACAGTCTAATGATTTTAATGGTGTAAATGCTGTAATAGGACCTCTTTTAGGTAGTAATATAGACCGAGCTTCATCATTATTGGCTTCTCAAAATGTACCCGTAATATCACCTATGTCTAATAAGGTTAATGGTAGAAGCAATATTTTTGTATCAAGACCTGCAGACGGGTTGTTAAGAGATAAAATGCTTTCTTACCTTAAACTTAATGGGCAAGGTAAAAACGTAGTGATTATTGCAGATGCAAAAAATGGAACTACAAAATCAAAAATAAAAGCACTTTTTCCTAGCGCAAAAACTGTAACACCACGTTCTGGTGATAATGGATACTATTTATATCCAGATGATATACCTAATCAACTTTCTGACGAGTTAGAAAACTGGGTGTTTATAGAGTCTAATGATGTCCCATTAATAAGTAATGTAACGACTAATCTTAATGCGCAAGTAGGAGCTCGTAAGGTTATATTATTTACTACAAACAGAGGTAGTGCTTATGACAGCGATGAGATACAACACGAGCATTTAAAAAATCTTTCTTTTCATTTTCCATCTGTAGAGAAAGAGTATAAGTATAAAGATGTAAAAGCTTTTGTAGACAGCTATGAGAGTAGATATAATGTAAGTCCTAGTGAGTATGCAATACGTGGGTATGACCTTATGTATGATACGTTATTACGTCTAGCATATGCACAAGATTTATATAGTGCAGCTTCTTCTGGAGTAGAGACAGATTATATAGAGAATAAATTTAAGTACGATAGAAGAGGGGCAGGTGGTTTTTCTAATCAGGCAGTGTACTTACTAAAGTACACAGATGGTTTACAACTAGAAGAAGTACTTTTTACAGAGGTAGAAGATTAAACCTTTATCTTATTAGATAACAAAAAAGGGCGATTGAGTAATCAATCGCCCTTTTTTATTCAAGTTAGTGTGCGTTATAGCCCACCATTTGCTTGTAAATCTTGAATACATAAATCATCAAAGTCTGGTATACTTTCTAATGAACTTGTATTAAAAGAGTTTGTTACCGTCTGGAAATACATAAGACAATCTTCTACATTACAATGTCTAGGGTTATCTAAATCTTCGTGAGCAGATAGATCTGGAGTTCCCACATTCACAAGGCCAAATATATGTCCAAACTCGTGACGTATGGTAGAGGTCTCTATAAGTGTTCTATTAACAGGTGTAGTTGAGTTATTTGCTATATCAATAAAAGTTTTCTCATAAATAACCATAGATGTGTTTCTATAAGCAGAGCCTAGTACCACAGAGTTGCCACTGTCTCCCTCGCTACGCTCGTCAGAAAAGAAAAGCCACACGCCTAGTTCATCACCATTGTTAAACACCGTCCTATTAGCATCCTCAATAGCTACTATCTCGTTTATATCATAAGGTCCTGTTTCATCTGTTGTTATTATAGATTCCACCATTGTAATACCGTCTGGTTTATCTAGTCTTTCTTCTAAAAACGGAATCAATAAATCTAGAGTTTGCTGTGTAGGTCTAAAGCCTTGCGGGTAAGCTACCTCTACACGTAAGCTCGTGAAGTCTTCGCTTGAGAGTAATTCTGCAGCAGAGCTACCTAGAGGTTGTTGGTTTGCTGCATTTTCATTTGTTTCTGGAACGGTTGTTGTATCATCGTCACTACAACCTAAAGTGATAGTAAGGAATACAAATAAAAATGTGAGCCATTGTGAGGATTTCATATGTAATATGTTCTATATTTATCGCTATAATTTAATCGTAAAAATGATGAAAAAATTACTTTTAGCCATATTTTTTATTTCTTCTCTGACTATTCAGGCTCAAGATACTAGTTATCACGAAGATGTACTTGCTTATTTTAAAGTAAATGGAACCGCCGCTCAGTACAGTAATGCAACAGACGGATTATTTGATTTACTTAAAAAGCAATATGAAAGTCAAAATGTGCCAGAATCTGTATGGACAGAGCTTAAAGCAGACTCTCCAAAACAGGTAGAGCGTGTATTAAATATGCTAGTTTCTGCTTACAGAGGGACATATAGTCACGAGGATATACAGAATATGCTTGCCTTTTATGAAACAGGTACAGGTCGCCAGTTACTTGCAGATAGAACAGCGCTAGATTATGAACAGCAAAAAGAAGCATCTGTATTTTACAACACACCTACAGGACAAAAAATATTAATGGCAGAGCCAGATATAGCACAAAATATAGGAGAGATTTCTCAAATATGGAGTAGAGATTTATATCGCTCTATGGTAGATAAACTTGCCGAAAAGGGATACTCTATGTAAGCGATAGCCTTGCAAGATAATCATAATGATCACCTTCAAAAATGAGCTCACACTTGAGCTCATTTTTTTTTGCATACCACTCAAGCTTTGCATAATCTAGATATAACCAGTCAAAAGTGTCTCCCTGCTCACCCTTGTAGCTCATACTGTAAGTAACTTCACCATAATAATCACGATGTGTATCTACCCAGAAACCACCATCTTCGTCTTCAAACATATAGGCAATATCAGACCCATCTATGAGAATTTGCCCTTCCGGCGATAAGAGTGATTTGAGATGTTTTAAGTAGCTATCTATTTTTTGCACTTTTTCAAATATTCCCGTGCCGTTCATAAGTAATAGTAGCGTGTCATAAGTGCCCTTGTGATCAAGTATAGTACCGTGTATAGAATTTTTAAGACCACGCTTTCGCGAAAGCGTAACAGCACCCTCACTTATATCAATGCCAGTAACATCAAGACCTTGCTCTTGTAACCAAAGGCTATGGCTACCGGCACCACTCCCTATATCAAGTGTTTTTCCTTTAGAAAGGGATAAGGCTTTCTGTTCAAGCAGAGGCATTTCTTTAAAATCTCTGAATAGGTAAGGAACAGGTATTACATCATCTTCGGCTATAGAAGAGTGTACCAGAATATCTTCTGTATACTCATCATTTATAAAATCAAGAAGCGCTGCCCCAAAAATATCTGCCTTTGTACCCATACCTTTATTATTACCTTTGCGCGATGGAAGAAGTATTAAAAAGCCTCCCACAGCTGGCCAAAGATAAGCAGAATGAGAACAAAAAGTTCTTTGCAAAGTTGCGTAATAAACCGCCAAAAAAGCTTGACTACATAATGCAAGAATTGCACGAAGAGGAGTTTGAAAGGACAGACTGCCTTACGTGTGCAAACTGTTGTAAAACCACGGGACCTTTATTTACAGATAAGGATATAAAACGTATTTCTAAACATTTTAGAATGAAGGAATTTGATTTTATAAACGCATACCTTAGAATAGATGAAGATAAGGACTATGTACTGCAAGAAACGCCGTGTACGTTTCTAGGTACAGATAATTACTGTTCTATATATGATGTGCGTCCTAAGGCTTGCAGAGAGTTTCCGCATACGGATAGAAAGAAATTTCAACAAATCTCTAAGCTTACATTACAAAATGTAAAAATGTGCCCAGCTGCTTTTAATATAGTAGAAGAAATGAAAAAGCGTATTAAACTATAACAATGTTGTAGTGCGTGCTTCTTATTTATAAAGCTTTGGCAATTTCCATACCGCCAAAAACGGCAAGTATCCCTAGCGCAAAGCTAGCAATTGCATAGAGGGCAAAGGTCATAAAATCTCCAGATTTAAGAAACACGTGGTTCTCATAAGCAAAGGTTGAGAAGGTCGTAAAGCCACCACAAAAACCTGTAGCGAGCAACAGAGCAGTATTACTAGAAAGAGAATTGTTTTTAAGCGCCCACCCTAAGATGATACCTATAAGCAAACTACCCAGTACGTTTGCTGCAAAGGTACCATAGGGTATTCCCGTTGTCGTGCTGTTAAGATATTTACCTAATAAATATCTGGCTACACTACCAGTACCACCACCTATAAAAACGAGTAAGAGCGATTTCAAAATAGCTTATTTTATATCTTCTATAGGTACATAAATCTCTGTAACCCAGTTTGCAGGATTAGGGTGATTTTGAGGATCTGTCACATACACCTCAAACGGTTTTTCGCTTGATAAGGTGTATCCTTGATCTTGTACATATTGCATTGCAGTTGCCCAGGCTTCTCCTAGTTTTACATAATTGCCTTTTAAAGTTGCTTTTACAGCTGTTACGGTAGGCATATAACCGCTAAAGACGTTTGCATCACCTGCAACGATTATTTTTTCTCTTACTGGAAGTGCATTAGTCATAATAACATCTCCATTCTCAAGTGTCTCGTTATAAATTGTAAATGGCATTCCAGTTATTGCAATGTTATTCTCACTCATAAATGACGTTATGCCACCATAGTTCTCGCCCATTATTTGAGAGACTTTACTAGCCTTTGCAGAGGTAGTTCTATAGAGGTAGAAGCCACCACTGTATTGCGTGATACCATCTACATTTATCGTGTATTTTGAGATTTCTTTTCTTGCAGCCGTTTCAAGACCAGTAAGTCCTTCTTCATACATTGCCATCATATCACCGTCAAAGTCCATCCCTGTGATAGCATAATATACTTTATCCATAAGTGTATGCTCTCCCTGTATACCCCAGGTAACAATGGTTGCTAGTTCTGGTGTTGTTTCAAAAGTCCAGTAAACCTCTGGCTTGCGCTCTCCTCCAGGAGTTTGTAAAGTCATATTTTGTTTTATAGAAGTGTGTGGTACAGCTTCTGTAGTAGTCATACTACCATCCATCTCACCTTGCCAGCTATATGAAGCTCCCTCGCCAGATGTTTTATCTGCATAATTAAAAACCATTGTAGGTTCTTCTTTTTTCCAAGGTCCCCAGTCTTCCCAAGTTTTATACTCATTTACTATATCATAAATCACCTCTTTTGGTGCATTTATAGTACGAGTAGATTCTATTTTATAGGTACCGTCTTGCGTACCAAAATAAATAGCACCTCCTATAACTACGATAAGGATAAGAAAAAGGAAGAATTTTAAAAATTTCATTGGTGGTGGTTTGGTTTATGGGTAAAGATAATAAAATTCATCGTGTGGAATTTCGTTATATTTACGACCATTATTTACACAAAACATATGAAATATAAAGGAGTATACGCACTTGCCATTGCCGCTATGGTAGCAGTAGGATGTGCAGAAGAAAAGAAGGGTGATAACGCTTTCGCGAAAGCGGAAAAAACCGCCACAACAGACTTTGATTTTACAGTAGGTCAGTTTGCAGATATTAAAATACTACGTTATCAAATACCAGGATTTGAAGATCTTACACTAAAAGAGCAAAAACTAGTGTACTATATGACACAGGCTGGTCTTGCTGGTCGTGATATTATGTGGGCACAAAACTACAGACATAATCTTACTATTAGAGAGGCTCTTGAGACTGTATATACATCAGATAAGGTTGAAAAAACAGGCGAAGAGTGGGCACAGTTTGAAACATACCTAAAGAGAATCTGGTTTGCAAACGGGATACACCACCATTATAGCAATGCAAAGATGAAACCTGCGTTCTCACCAGAGTATCTTAAAAAAGTACTTGTAGAGAGCGGTGCTACGCTAGAAGGTGAGGCTTTTGATGTACTTTTTAATGATAAAGACAGCAAGAAAGTAAACCTTTCTAAAGATGCAGATATTGTACTTGAGAGTGCGATAAATTTTTATGGTCCAGATGTTACCACAGCAGAGGCAGAGCAGTTTTATGACGCCATAAAAGTAGATGCAAATGAGCCTATAGAAAAAGGACTTAATACACGTCTAGTAAAAGAAAACGGAAAACTTGTAGAGCAAGTCTATAAGAGCGGAGGTCTTTATGGAGAGGCGATAGATAATATCATAGGATGGCTAGAAAAGGCAAAAACTGTTGCCGAAAATGAGCAACAAGAAAAAGCCTTAGGATTACTTATCGAGTACTACCAGACGGGAAGTCTAGACACGTGGGATGATTACTGTATCGCCTGGGCAACTTCTACCGAGGGAAATATAGACTGGATAAACGGTTTTATAGAAGTATATAATGACCCTAAGGGATATAAGGGGTCTTATGAAACCATCGTACAAATCAAAGATTTTGATATGTCAAAAAAGATGGCTGTACTCTCTACAGAGGCACAATGGTTTGAAGATAACTCACCACTTATGCCAGAGCATAAAAAGGAAACTGTAAAAGGTGTTTCTTATAAAACAGTAATTGTTGCTGGTGAGGCTGGAGATGCATCACCTTCTACACCTATAGGAGTAAACTTACCTAACAATAACTGGATACGCCAGACGCACGGTAGTAAGTCTGTATCGCTAGGTAATATTATAAACGCATATAACAATGCGGGAGGTTCTGGACGTCTTAAAGAATTTGCACACGATGAAGAAGAGGTTGCACTAGAGGAGCAATATGGTCAACTAGGAGATAAACTTCACACAGCGCTACACGAAGTAGTAGGTCACGCCTCTGGTCAAATTAATAAAGGAGTAGGTACACCTAAGGAAACGCTTAAACGTTATAAGTCTACCATAGAAGAGGGTAGAGCAGATCTTTTTGGGCTGTACTATCTTATGGATCCAAAACTTCAAGAACTAGGTCTTGTAGAAGACTGGGAGAAAACTGGTAAGGCGGCCTATGACGGTTACATACGTAACGGTCTTATGACGCAACTTATACGATTAGAACTTGGTGATATGGTAGAAGAAGCACATATGGTAAACCGCCAGTGGGTGAGTGCTTGGTCTTACGAGCGTGGCCTAGAAGATAATGTGATAGAAAAAGTTACTAGAGATGGTAAGACATACTATAACATAAATGACTATGTAAAGCTGCGTGAGATTTTTGGAGAACTTCTTAGAGAAACACAACGCATTACTTCTGAAGGAGATTATGAAGCTGCAAAAAATCTTGTAGAAGATTATGGAGTACAAGTAGATCAAGACATTCACAAAGAAGTGCTTGACCGTAACAGCCAGTTTAAAAGTGCACCTTACAGCGGTTTTGTAAACCCAGCTATTGTACCTACTATGGATGGTGAGGAGATCACTGGTTTTTCTATACAGCAACCAGAAAGCTTTGAGTCACAAATGCTAGAGTATGCATCTAAGTATGGCTCACTAAAATAGGATAGCGCTTTCGCGAAAAGTAAAAAGGCTCTCTTTCAACATTGAAAGAGAGCCTTTTTTATCAATAGAAATCTAAGTAAACAAAAGCTCCACTGTCTGAGAAGGACAATGGAGCTTATCTAAACAAATTTCGGGGGAAAATTATAAGTCTCTTAATACTCTGCTCACAGCGTGTATAACGCCATTTGTAGCCTGTACATTTGTAGCAACTATTGGGTTTTCACCATTATCTGGATCAATTGCCGCAGCAGGATCTGCCTGGATAGTAATATTTGTACCGCCTAGTGTTTCTACCATCATTCCATCAAGACCAGCAAGATCTTCTGCTCTTACATTTGCTCCAGCAATAACGTGTAGTTCTAGTGTAGCAGCGAGTGTAGCAGTATCAATATCATCTAGAGAATCTACGCCAAGATCAGTAAGTAAATTTTCAAAAGCCGTGTTTACGGGAGCAAGCACAGTAAATGGCGCAGGATCTGTTCCATTAGGAGTTTGTAAAGCACCTACGTATCCAAATGATGCATCTGCTGTAAGCGCTGCAACTAGTGTAGAAAAGTTAGGATCTGCCGTAGCAAATGTTGTTACATCTGGCAACCCTATTACTGTATCTACTACGTGTACGACACCATTTACCGCAACAATATCGGCGATGATTACATCAGACCCACCGTTAAGAGTGACACCGTTATCTGTATTAATATATAAACTTAAAGGAGCATCTACCTCACCATTAAAGGTAGCTGCAGTATTTACATAACTATTAGTAAGTGTTCCAGAGATGGCAACTGCACCTGGAACCACGTGGTTAGATAATACCTGTGCTAGTACATCATTATCTACATCCTCTAGCGCTGCACCATCAAGAAAAGCTGCAAAAGCATCATTAGTAGGAGCAAATACTGTAAAGTCTTGTTCTGTGTCGCTTAGTAGTGTTGTAAACGTTGTGTTTCCCTCATCTGTTAGTGCTGCAACTAGTGAGGTAAGTGCAGGGTTTGTTGTGGCAAATGTTGCTATGGTAGGTAGGGCTATAACCGTATCTACAGCGTGTATGACACCATTATCAGTTTCAATATCTGGTGTTGTTACAGTAGACTGTCCATTAAGAACAACACCATCTGTTGTGTCTACATAGAGACTAATGTTTGCATTAGAAGAAGGTTCTGTTGCGAGGTTTGTTACATAACCAGTTGTTAGGTCTGTAGATGTAAGTGTCGTGTTAAGAACGTGATTTAGTAATACCTCACGTAATACATCTGTATCTACGTCTTCTAGGGCTGCTCCATCTAGAAATGTTTCAAAAGCCGCATTGTTAGGAGCAAATACTGTAAAAGTACCACTACCTGCAAGTGTTGCATCTAGATCTGTCTCTTGTAGCGCAGCTAGTAGCGAACTGTAATCATCATTACCGGCCACAAAATCTGCGATGGTATTGCTTTCACCTTCAATAATATTTCCATTATCATCATCATCATCACACGATACTGAGACTAATAGCGTTAATGCAAGAAACGCTAGTTTTGTAAAATTAAATAGATTTTTCATAGTTTGTAGTTTTTGTTTAATGTAAAACTAGAATAGATAAACAAAAAATAATCCCAACAGAAAGTTAAAATGTCAAAATTAACAATCCTTTTTTTCTTAATAACTGCCCATATTAACCTTACAGCATCTGCGCAAGCTCTCAATGAATATGACGCTCAAGGTAAGCGTCACGGTAGCTGGCAAAAGTTTTATGACAGCTCAAAACAACTAAGATATACCGGATCTTTTAACCACGGTAAAGAAGTAGGAGTATTTAAATTTTTTGATTCTAGTGGTGGTCACCCCACGGCTATAAAAGAATATACGACAGATACACCCTTTGTAGACGTTACTTTTTATACCACAGAAGGAAAGAAAGTAAGCTCAGGTAAGATGAAGGACCGTAAAAGACGAGGTGAGTGGCTGTCTTATCATCAAGATGGTGTAACTGTGATGATAAAAGAAGCTTATAGTAATGGTCTTCTTGAAGGACAGCGCAATGTCTTTTTTATAAGCGGACTTCCAGCACTAGTCGAGCAGTATGTAGATGGAAACAAAGAAGGAAAGGCTCTCACATATACAGAAGAGGGAAAGGTGCTTAAAAGTGTAACCTATAAACAAGATAAACTAGAAGGACCAGCCATCTTCTATAACGGTTATGGACAGAAAGAGGTAGAGGGTAATTATAAGAATAATAGAAAACACGGCCTCTGGAAGTATTTCAAAAATGGTCAAGTAGACAAGGAGATTAAGTATCCTCGCAATAAAATAGGCGTACAATAGTACTGTAAGGATATCTTACCAGTTACTACTACAATAGACTAGTATAAATATGTAGTTATATAGTGGGTATATAAGTAACATTTTGCCATTCTTATAATGGCTTGTTATTTTGTAATTTTGCGCCACAATTTTTTTAAGTGTTTCTAGACACTTTATGCGAGTCTCAAAAGAGACTATTGAGTATACAATATCTAAGTAAAAGTTATGAAAACGGTAGTAGTAGGTCTAAGTGGAGGAGTAGATAGTAGTGTTACAGCATACTTGCTTAAGGAGCAGGGATACAATGTGATAGGCCTTTTTATGAAAAACTGGCACGATGACTCTGTAACAATCTCTGATGAGTGCCCGTGGCTAGATGATAGTAACGATGCGATGCTTGTTGCCGAAAAGTTAGGAATCCCTTTTCAAACGGTAGATCTTAGTGAGCAGTACCAAGAACGTATTGTAGATTATATGTTTAGAGAGTATGAGATGGGGCGCACGCCTAATCCAGATGTTTTATGTAATCGCGAGATTAAATTTGACGTGTTTATGAAAATTGCACTTTCACTGGGTGCAGACTACGTCGCAACGGGACATTACTGTCAGAAATCATCTATAGAGGTAGATGGTAAGACAGTATACCAACTTATCGCTGGGGCAGATAATAATAAAGATCAATCTTACTTTTTATGTCAGCTATCGCAGGAGCAACTGGCAAAAACGTTGTTTCCTATAGGCCATTTACAAAAGCCAGAGGTACGTGACATTGCACTACAACAAGAACTCGTTACTGCAGGTAAGAAAGATTCTCAAGGACTTTGTTTTATAGGGAAGGTACGTCTGCCAGATTTTCTTCAGCAGCAGCTTAAACCTAAGGAAGGTGTTATCGTTGAGGTGCCAGAGACCGTTATACCTGAAGTTGCGGGTGGGGAGAAGGCTAGTAACGCTTTCGCGAAAGCGGAATTAGAAAACCTTGTAAAAAAACCATCATATACCGTAGCCGAAGGAAAAGTAGTAGGGAAGCATCAAGGGGCTCATTATTTTACCATAGGCCAGCGCAAAGGACTAGGCGTAGGAGGAACGGTAGAGCCACTCTTTGTAATAGATACAGATGTAAAGGATAATGTGATATACACCGGTCAAGGTAAAAACCATAGAGGTTTATACCGTAAAGGACTTTTTGTAAAGGAAGAAGAGATACACTGGATACGAGAAGATCTTACACTTGCGGTAGATGAGACAATGCAGGTAGAGGCACGCATACGTTACCGTCAACCTCTTGAGAAAGCCACTTTATATAGAGTAGATGGGGGTATGTATGTCATATTTGACAACCCACAAACAGCCATAGCCGAGGGGCAATTTGTAGCCTGGCATCACGGTGAGGAGTGTCTTGGTTCTGGGGTTATTTCGTAACTTACGTACGAAATCCTACGAGCCTTGGCTCATAAACTATGTCGCTATGAGATCCCTATTATTTTTAAGTCTACTGTTTGTATCCTTTTACACAAATGCTCAAGACGCACAAGATGCCTGGGTTTATTTTGTAGATAAAGAAAATGTCACCCAGAGCCTAGAAAATCCCATAACGATACTCTCACAAGAAGCACTTGATCGTAAAGAACTACACGGTGTTATTATAGATGAGCGTGATGTCCCTGTAAATGAAAGTTACATTACTGAGATAAAATCACAAACAGGTATTACAGTGCTTGCAAAATCAAAATGGATGAACTGTGTACACGTACGTGGTACAGAAACCCAGATAGCAACACTAGAAAGCCTATCATTTGTTAGCGCTATTGAGTATGCAAATAAGAATATTACTAGAGCTGCGACACCAATACTTTTTTCTAAAGAAGATCCTTTACAATCTCAAAGTAGAGTAGTTTTTAATTATGGGGTGACAGATAATCAAGTTACTATGCTATCGGTAGATGAGTTGCATTTGCAAGATTATACAGGCGAGGGGATGGTTGTAGCCGTTATGGATTCTGGTTTTCCTGGAGTAGATGAAAATGAAGGTTTTGCACGATTAAGAGATGCAGGAAAGTTACTAGATGGTTATGATTTTGTAAGTAGAGAAGATAATGAGTTTGCATTTTCAAATAGCAGTCACGGTACACGTGTGTTGAGCGATATTGTAGGTTTTATAGAAGATGAGTTTGTGGGAACAGCTCCAGATGCTGCTGTTTATTGTTTCCGTACAGAAGATGTAGCTAGTGAAAATCCTGTAGAGGAGTCTTACTGGGTAGAAGCAGCAGAGCGAGCAGATAGTCTGGGTGTAGATGTTATAAATACCTCACTAGGCTATCGCACTTTTGACAATCCAGATTATGACTATACATATGCAGATATGGATGGCCAGACTACCTTTATATCGCGCGGTGCAAATCTCGCTTTTGAGAAAGGAATGCTTGTCGTAACTAGTGCTGGCAACAGTGGTAATGGGATGATAAGTGCCCCAGCAGATGCTTTTGGATCTTTTACGGTAGGAGCTGTAGATGAAAACGGCGATTATGCGAGTTTTAGTAGTATAGGTCCTTCTAGTGATGGTCGTATCAAACCAGATGTGGTTGCAAAGGGTGCTGGTAGTGCTGTGATAGATCAAAATAATAACATAACTACAAACAATGGTACGAGCTTTAGTTCACCTATAATGGCTGGTGCTATTACAAGCTTTTGGCAAGCAAACCCGCAACGTACTAATGCAGATGTTATGCAAATAGTGAGGGAGTCTGCTTCTCTATATACAAACCCTACGGCACAGCTTGGGTACGGAATACCAGATTTTGGCGCAGCACTAGATGATTTATTAACTCTAGAAGATTATAATAATAAGAGCACGTACCAAATCGTGCCTAATCCTGCCTCGGAGATTGCTATGATAGTATTTCCTCAAGATGTAAGCAAAGTAGATGTACATATCTATGATATTCTTGGAAAACTCGTAGCGACAAAAACAGTAGAGTCTCAGGCAAGTTATCTACCTGTATCAAATCTAAAAAAAGGAGTGTATCTCATACAGATAAATGATGGTACCACGCTTATCACACAAAAATTTATAAAGTCCTAATGAATAGAATTACTTCGTTATTTAAAATAAAATATCCTCTTATACAGGGAGGAATGATTTGGAACTCTGGATGGCGTCTTGCTAGTGCTGTAAGTAACGCTGGCGGTCTTGGTATCATAGGTGCTGCTTCTATGTATCCAGATGTGCTTGTAGAGCACGTTGAGAAGTGCAAGAAAGCTACAGATAAACCTTTTGGGGTTAACATACCTATGTTGTACCCTAACATAGAAGAGCATATGAAGACTGTGGTAGATTATAAGGTGCCTATTGTTTTTACAAGCGCAGGTAATCCAAAGCTTTGGACTAAAGAATTAAAGAAGCACGGTATTAAAGTTGTACACGTAGTAAGTAGTGTGAAGTTTGCACTAAAGGCTCAAGAAGCTGGTGTAGATGCCGTTGTAGCCGAAGGTTTTGAAGCGGGTGGTCATAATGGTCGTGAGGAAACAACAACTTTTACACTCATCCCTATGGTAAAAGATAAGATAGATGTACCTCTTATTGCAGCTGGAGGTATTGCTACAGGTAGAGGTATGCTTGCCGCAATGACACTAGGAGCAGACGGTGTGCAGGTAGGAAGTAGGTTTGCAGCAAGTGATGAGTCTAGCGCGCATCAATTATTTAAACAAGCCATTATAGATACGCAAGAGGGAGATACGGTATTAACTCTTAAAGAACTGGCACCTGTAAGACTTATAAAAAATAAATTTTATGAAGAGGTAGCAGCCTTATATACTACAGCACCTACTAAAGAGCAATTAGTTCAATTATTAGGTCGTGCAAGAGCAAAAAAAGGGATGTTTGAGGGAGACCTAGAACAAGGAGAACTTGAAATAGGACAAATATCTGGACTTATAAATGACATAAAACCTGCTGCAACTATAGTAAGCGATATGATAGCTGAGTATACGGAGGCAAAAAATGCATTACTCAATTTTGATAACTGGTAATACTACTATTATAGATTAAAAAAAGACCAACTATCTAATGTGATAGTTGGTCTTTTTTATTCAATTTATAAACACCTTTGAGATGTATGAATCTTGTTATTTACTAGTTGCTCTTCTTTACATATTTTGTTACAATAACAACTTGTTGCCCTTGTATTCTACCTTCTATATGCTCTGCATTATCGTGTACTAGACTTATGTTTCTCATAAACTCTCCACGCTTTGCTGTAAAGTTTGCTCCTTTTACATCAAGATCCTTTATGAGCACGACGCTATCACCATTTGCTAGGCGTGTACCATTTGCGTCTTTGTGTATTACTGTATTCTCATCTTCTTCTATATGCTCACCTGTAGCTTTTGCCCACTCTAAGGTTTCTTCTTCTAAATACATCATATCAAGAAGATCTTGTGGCCAGCCTTCTTTACGAAGTTTAGTAAGCATACGCCACGCCACGACTTGTACAGCTGGTACAGTACTCCACATACTATCATTAAGACAGCGCCAGTGATTTACATCTACCTCCTCAGGATTTTCTATCTGAGTAATACAAGTCTTGCAAGCGAGTATATCTTCTTCTTTAGGAACTACTATAAAAGGGGAGAGGTCATACTCATTACTACAAAGTTCACAAATGATGGTACGTTTATTAAGTTCTCTTAAGCTCACGGCAATTAGTTTTTATTGATAAAAAGAATATGTAGGGTAATAGCGCGAAGAAACAAAATTTAGCCGTAAGCTAGTTATTCCTTTCGCTCTTTTTCTTGCTCGTAAAATTCACGTCCTAATTGAGCGAGAAAGGGAATACCTATTTGCTCATACTCATAAGTGTCGTCATTAAAAATTTGATTCTCATTAACAAGTATGGTGGCAGAGAGTATAAAGCGTAAATCATTTTGAGTATCCTCAATATAGGCGGTTTCTGTAAGCGTGCCGTATGCAAACCCTACTTTGTTATAGATATGTATATTATCTGGGATGGGTGTTGTTACATCTCCATACATAAAGAATTTTACATAGCTGTCGTAGTATTCTTCTTGATTATACTTTGCATCACGTGGGAGCGTTTTCATAGCCTTAAGTACTCTTTGTCTAGATGTTTCAGATAGTTCTAATCTTTTTGAGGTTTCAAAAGAGTTTGGAAATACCAGACTTTTTACAAAATGATGTTGCTCTTGTAATGGGAAGTGATTTTTTAAACCAAAATCCATAGGCTCATTTACAAGTTTTCCATTTTCAATATAGCCCTGTCCTTTTTTATTACCTACCACATTGTTAGGAATGAGGTCTTTGTCTTCTTTATTTGTGATAATAACACTTTCGGCTGTATAGCTTGGGAAAAATTGAATTGTTTTTCTAGCATTAACTGCTGCTTCAGGTGTAGCTAGTCTATGTTGTATGGTAGTTTGTGTGTAGCCTTTTTCGCGTAAGCGGGAGTTTATATAATCTCTACCTAGTAATTCATAAAGACGGTTATACGCTTTATTATCGCTTACGGCAAAAATCTGTCGTAGGTCATTACTTATGCTGTGCAACTCCTCATCACCGTCTATGATGTAAGGTGTATCTAGGGTTATATCTTCTCTAGCATCTGTATATTCTGCGGCGAGTACAGCAACTGGAAGTTTTACAGTGCTTGCTGGGTAAAAGTAATTCTGTTCATTGAGTCCGTAACTGTAATCTGTAAACTGAACTTCACCACTATCTGTGGAGTCAATCTGAGTAAAAAGAATCTGGACTTCGTATTTGTCTATACCATCTGTAACCCTTGTGATAAGCGGGCTAGATGAGTTAAGGGCTTTCTCTATGGGTGTAGAGCAGCTTGCCATAAATAAACATAATATAAGTACATATCTCATATTATAAATGTAGTTAGTATTCATAAAAAAGACCAGCTTAGGACTGGTCTTTTTATAAAATATATCATTACTATTCTTCTATGAGAACTTGATTTGCAATAAGATCATCAAAGGTCTCTCGCTTGCGTATAAGGTGAGCTTTACCGCCTTTTATGAGTACCTCTGCAGGTCTGTAACGGCTATTGTAATTACTTGCCATTGTAAAGCAGTAGGCACCCGCATTATCAAAAGCGAGTATGTCTCCTTCAGAAATTTCGGCGATGCGTCTATTATTTGCAAAGGTATCTGTCTCACAGATGTAGCCTACTACGCTATAAAAACGCTCTCTTCCGTTAGGATTGCTTATGTTATGTATCTCGTGCTGGCTACCGTATAGCATAGGTCGTATAAGATGGTTAAAACCACTGTCTACTTGGGCAAATACTGTTGAGGTAGTTTGTTTTACTACGTTTACTTGTACCAGAAATTTACCAGACTCACTTACCAGAAACTTACCTGGCTCAAAGGTGAGTGTTAATGGTTTTTTATACGCTTTCGCGAAAGCGTTAAAACGTTTCCCTAGTTTTTCTCCTAGTTCCTCAATATTAGTTTCTATATCTCCCTCTTTATAAGGTACCTTAAAACCACTTCCAAAATCGATAAAAGTAAGGTCGCTGAACTGTTTTGCCGTCTCAAAAAGGATTTCTGTAGCATACACAAAGACATCTATATCTAGTATATCACTACCGGTATGCATATGTATACCGTTTATATTCATACCCGTGTTTTCTACTATGCGCAGTACGTGTGGTAACTGGTGGATACTAATCCCAAATTTACTATCTATATGTCCTACAGAGATATTTGTATTTCCTCCTGCCATCACGTGTGGATTAATACGTATACAAACAGGTGTCTCTGGGTGTTTTGTGCCAAACTGCTCTAATATAGATAGGTTATCTATATTGATTTGCACGCCCATTGCTGCAACTTCTTCTATTTCTCCTAGCGAGACACCGTTAGGTGTAAAAATGATACGATCTGGAGTAAAGCCAGCCTTAAGACCAAGTTGTACTTCTTGTATAGATACGGTATCAAGACCAGAACCTAAGCCTTTTAAGTGTTGAAGAACAGATAAATTGCTTAGCGCCTTTACTGCATAGTTAAGGCGTAGCTGTTTTACACTTTTAAAAGCGTTTGTAAGTCTATTATATTGAGCGGTAATAGTGTCTGCATCATAGACGTAAACAGGGCTACCGTAGTTTTTTACTACGTTTAAGAGGTCTTTATTGGTCATTACTTTATATTTAAAGTAAAATTAAAAGACTTCTATAAATAGACAGAATACTTTTGTTATAAATGTTGAACAATAAGGTTAAAAAATGTTCATTATATAACAGCCTCAAGAGGCTTTTGTAAATTTCATATAAAAACAGATGACTACAGCCGTGTTACCTATGTTTCCTCTTGAGATGGTGGCATACCCAGGAGAGCTACTTTCTCTACATATATTTGAGGAGCGATATCAACAATTACTTAAGGATTGTGAGGAGGGTAATATAACCTTTGGTATCCCAACCTATATAAATAACACCTTATCTTATGGCACAGAAATGCGTGTTGTAGAAGTGGTGAAAAGATATCCCTCTGGTGCGGCAGATATTATATGTAGAGGAGAACGTGTCTTTAAACTAGTAGATTTTTATAACACACTAGGAGAACGATTATATGCCGGGGGAGAAGTGGTTTTTCAAATTTCGCAAAATGATGCTTCCTTACAGATAAAGGAAGAATTTGTAAGCCTGCTTACTATATTTTATAACCTTCTTGATGTAAAGACACCAGAGGTTGCTATACAAACCGTAAGTGCGTTTAGGTTTGCTCATAAAATGGGACTTAATATCGAGCAGCAGTATGAGCTACTTCAGATTTCTTCAGAGATGGACTGTTTTGTATATCTCATAGCGCATTTACAAGCTGCAATACCTACCTTAAAGTCTGTAAACCGTACCAAAGAGCTCATAAAGCTCAATGGTCATTTTAAAAACTTTGACCCATTAGACTTCAAGGATTATAAGCTTGAGTAGATTTTTGTTGCATATTATTTAAGATTATAACAAAATAGCTGTAAAATTATCAAATTCTCAAAAATGATAATTTATCAGATAAAACTTAGTGCTACCTTTTTTCATATTCAAACGTATTTATTGGCCTAAGTATGTATTTATCCTAGTAAATTACTAGACTTTGTGGTGAATAATCTTCTAGAAATATCTGTTAATCAGTAAGTTGTTTTTATTTAAAGGATTTCCTTTATTGCATTATAGATTAATCAGTAAATTATTTAATAATATGATAAAAATACTAGCGAAAACGTTGTAGTGGTGATAATAGATTAATATAAGTGTTAAAAAGAGTTAATTTTGAAACTAATATTAATCCTAAAATATGCAACCCAAAATGAAAAACAAATTCAAATTTAGTGCGATGGCACTAGCGCTAGTAGCAGTATCTTTTACTTCTTGTGAAAAAGAAGAAGCAGATGCCATTCAAGATGATCAAGCAAATGTAGAACTAGTAGTCGAAAACAATCGTGTTGAGGTTACAGATCAAGCTATTATTGATCAAGTGCGTGGTATGGCTATAGATATAGCTGCGATCACAAAAGGAGATTTTCACCTTCCAGATGGTACTGTAGAGCAGCGTATCTACATAGGTGATGACATTGTAACAACTGCAAAGGACTTACAGGAAATGCAGGTCAATGACCAGCGCCAGTTTAGAACGTTTAACCTAGTAACTGGAGCAAACAGAACAATAGACATTATAGGTTACACAGGTAATGATAACTTTGGTCTTACTAATAAAGGTAGAACAGCTTTACAGTGGGCGGTAAATAACTTTAACCGTATCTCAGGATCTGCACTACGTTTTAGACTTACATTTGGAACAAACTTCTCAAACAGCGATATGGTTGTTTATGATAACTCTGCAAATAACTCTGGTTCTGGAGGTGTAGCAGGTTTTCCAGATGCACAAGGACGTCCTAATAAATTTGTACAGATTTACAACCTTGAAGGTTCTAGTACAAATGTAAATGAGCACGTAATTACACACGAGATAGGTCACTCTATAGGTTTCCGTCACTCAGATTACTATGACCGCCAGAGTTGTGGTAGTGGAGGTGGAGAGTCTGCAGGATCTACTGGAGCAGTACAATTACCAGGTACACCTACAAGAGATTTTGACTCAATAATGCAAGCTTGTTTCTCAAATAATGAGGATGGAGAGTTTAGCAATAATGATATTACCGCATTGCGAGCTATGTACTAAGAATTGAGGTTTACAAAGATTACTAGCTAGTAAGTAAACGCCCTATCCATCTGGATAGGGCGTTTTTAATTTTATAGATTGTGAGAGCGTTTATTATGCGCTTTCGCGAAAGCGTAATTCTCACCTATTTTGTAATCTATTATTTATGCATTGCACCTTTCTCAATCCCAACAGATGATTTTTTGATAAACTCACGTATATCATCATTTGCCTTGATTAAATCCTCATTACGTAAGTACATCATATGTCCAGATCTATAACCTTTAAAGCTTAATCTATCTGCTAGTTTACCGCTGGCGTTAAGCTGCCACATTACATACTTTGCATTAAAGTAAGTTGTAGCGCCGTCATAATAACCGCTCTGTATCATTACATTAAGGTTAGGGTTCACACCCATCGCTCTGCGCAGACTTGGTCCTGCATTATTATTTGATCTGTCCCAAGGTCGTACTGGGCCAAACATATTATAAGATAGATCTGTCTTTAATCCTAGCTCTTGACTAAAGTAGTAATTTATCGCTGGTGTAAATGAGTGTAACCACGAGGTAAGCTCACTATTGTAATCTGGTCGATCTCCAGATTCTTTTACATCCATTCCCTTATAGCGGGAGTCTAGTCTACCTATAGTAAGGCCGTCACGATCTCTTAAGAGATCTTTCCAGAAGTAGTTAAAGGGTACTTCTAGATTGTTTTGACGTATTGTTTTTTCAGAAAGGCCAGAATAATATGCCATTTTTTTGATAGCAGCCTCCTTTTTTGATGCATCTAGGTAACCAGACTTTACAATAAGTGGTAGGAGCTCATTTACTGCATAGTCTTCACTTTCAGCTAGTGCTTCTGTAAGGTCTTTTTGTTGTAATGCTGGTGGTAGCATATTGTGGTACCAAGCAGCCGCAGTAAAGTAAGGAAGCCTGTTTGCTACTTCTACAGGACCGTCAAAGTCAAAACCTATTTCTGTAGGCGATACAAGTATCACTCCATTTATAAACATCCATTTACTGTCTTGAAGCGCTGCGGCAAGTCCAGAAACTCTTGTTGTACCGTAGCTTTCTCCTATAAGAAACTTAGGTGATCTCCAGCGGTTATTTCTTGTAACAAAAGTGTTTACCCAGTCTGCTAGATATTTAATATCTGCATTAACGCCAAAAAATTGTTTCTTGTCTGGCATTTCTCCTTTTTCATTAGGTAACATTCTACTGTATCCTGTGTTTACAGGGTTTACAAAAACAATGTCTGCCACGTCAAGTATCGAGTTAGGATTGCTTTTTATACCGTAGGGTTGTACAGGGTAGCCCTCATTATCTATCTTTAAGATGCGTGGCCCTGTGTATGCAATGTGCATCCAAACAGAGGCAGAGCCTGGTCCTCCATTAAAGGAGATTACTAGTGGTCTCTCTTGATCATCTTTTATGTCAGATCTTTTGTAATAGGTGTAAAGTAGACTAGCTACTGGTGTTCCTTCTTGGTTAAAAACGGGTTGAAACCCAGCGGTTGCCGTATAAGGAATGGTTTTTCCTTTTATGGTGGTGGTGTGTTTTGTGACAATTGTAGTGTCTACAGGTACTGGGATTTTTTGAGAATACGCTTTCGCGAAAGCGGAAACAACAAGCAGCCCAGTGAGTAGGTGTTTGAAATACATAGGTTGGATATTTTGGTTGTGACTCCTAAAATACCAACTGACATTTTATTATTTCAAAATTGGGAAATTTTTAACGTCCCGAAATGGGAAGTACAAAGAGTGTTATGACCAGTGCACAAGCAATTGCAATGGCAAAACTGAGCATTGTACCTATTAAAACATATTCGGTTTTAAGGTAATCACCATCTTTAAATCTTAAGATAGATTTTGCGGTAATTAAAAAGCCTACAGCACTAAACTGGCCTATTATGATAAGTACAAGCACGAGCCAGCGCTCTGTGATACCTATGAGTCTACCTGCATTAGGTAAGTCTTGTGACTTCTCTGTAAACGATACAGAGAAGAGCGTAAAAATTTCTTTAATAAGGATATTTGCCGGCTTTGTACATAATAAAAATACCGCAATAAGACAGGTGTATGTAAAGTGTGTAGTGTCTATAAATATAGGTTGCCATCCTATAAGTTTTATAAAAGTAGTACTCACTAGCGCGTATATGAGAATGTGCAATAACTGATCTATAAAAAAGGCTCCTTTATGTAGTCTTTTGCTAGCTAGTATTTGAGGTTTAAAACCGTCTATCACCCAGTGTAATGCACCTATGAGTATAGCTGCAGGAAGAAATCTATAATCAAAAGAGAGAAGGTAAGAACACACAAAAACTATTAATATATGCCACTTGAGGTGTTTGCTTTTAAACCCTTTTTTTGCCTTAGATTTTGCTGTTTTCTTAGATTGAAAGGTATAGTCTCCTAGTAAGTGAGCTATAGTCTGTAGGGCGATTAAGGTTGCTATTTCCATTAATTAAGAGTGCTTAAAAGATGAGAAAAATAACGAATGGATTTATCCATACCGTTCCACCCAGAGGCGGTTGAGTGCTGGTTTATAGATGACTGGCTCACAGATAACTGCTTTGCAATGGTCTTCTCACTGTTACCCATAATTTTTAAAAACAACACTTCATTTTGTCTACTTGTAGCTCTGGCGAGCAGGTGATCTAGTAGTGCGAGTATGGTTTCTATATTAAAAGTGAGCTCCTCGTTATCTGAGCTAAAGAATAATGTGTTTTTTATAACCATACGCTCCTTGTTGTGCGTACTCTCGTCGCTTATAGCGCGACCACTTCTATAAATGGCGTCGCCATCTATGATATTATTTGCAATGTCAAAACGATCTAAAGTACCTAGACCCATTGCCAGGCGTATGCTGTACGTCTGGAATACTTTTGATCTATTATTTTCTGGTTTATCTTCTATCTCTAGTGACTTAATAAAAGTCTTTATAGCAAGCATTACAGATAGTCCATTTGCAGGATCTGGCACTACACACTCTAAGTAGTCACCCTTTATGAGTCTAGAGAAGGTGTCAAATTTTTCTTGAAGCTGGTCAAACAGTTTGTACAGTGATTGCTCAAGAATTTTCTTTTCATCTGTACTTAAACTTGTATAAGCAATAAAGTCTCCAGAGATAACTATATGTTGTTTGTCTTTCACTTAGATAGTTTATATAATTCAAATATAAGCATATTTACTTATATTATTGTTTTATAAGTGTATTTACTTATAAGTTGTATTTATAAGTGTTTTGACTTATAGATTAATCATTGCTATGTATAATTGCTCCGTTTTTAATAACAAGCCAGATATCCTCAGTCGCTTTAATGTCTCTAAGCGGATTACTATTTAAAATAACAAGGTCTGCTATACCTCCTTTTGAGAATTGATATAATGATTTATTTAAGAAATGAGCACCATCATACATACTACTTAGTGCGGTGCTCGTAGATATACCCGCTCTGGTCATCTCTCTTAGTTCGCCGTGTAGTGATGGGCCAGGATATGTATAAGCATTATAAGCTCCACTATCAGATCCAGATAGTAGGGTAACACCTGCGTCATCTAGTTTTTTTACTAACTGTAAAAAGAATTCTTGTAAGTCCTTTCTATTTTGTTTTGCTTCATCACTAGCATTTAATGCACTGTTTACTCTACCCTCGTAGGTCGCGATAAAATCTTCTTCTAGTAGTGCTAAGTATGAGTCCTTATTATGGTCTACCTCGTCCATATAGCTCAGAATGTCACCTATAAAAAGGGTAGGAGTGACATATACATTATTGTCTTTGAGTTTTTTAAAAGTGCGCTGCGCGGTATCTTCATCATAGGTTTCTATAAGTTGTGCCATACTTCCCCAAAAGCCTAGTTTACCTTCTTTTATTTGTGCTGTGATTTCTTTTTCTTGAGATGAGCAACCCTTTAAGATGTAGTAAAGATGTTCAATGTTGTCTATTCCCGCATCTATAGTTTCATCAAGGGTGACGGTAAATGGCATATGTCCAGAAGTTATCATACCGCGAGACTCTGCTTGTTTTATAATCTCTAGGTACTGCTCTCCAGATAGTGTACTATCATAAAGCTTTACATAATCTACATTTATAGATTGTAATGAGTCTAGTGCTTTGCTTATTTCATCACTGTTAGAAACACCTATAGAGCCTGCCCAGCGTGCATTTTTACCATCTAGCTTAGGTCCAGAGGTATAAATTGTAGGACCTATGCGTGTGCCATTTTGTATCTCTTTGTTCCACTGCTGTACTTGCGGTGTGAGGTCACCACCTGCATCTCTTACAGTAGTGATACCGTACTTTATAAACTGCTTTAAAAAAAGTTCGTTTTGAGTAACCAGTTCAGGCCCTCCTCTAAAATGTGTGTGATTATCCCAAAATCCAGGTAAAATATACTTGCCACTTCCATCTATTTCCTTTGTGGCAAATAAGGATTTTGAAGTGTCTAGAGGATCAATTTCGGCTATTAATCCATCTTTAATATAAACTGTGTAAAGATCGCCATCGCTTATACCTTTCTCATTTATAATCGTGATGTTCTTTATAGCAAGGTCATATGTATTTTGAAAAGTATGCTCTTGACAAGCGTTTAGAATACTAAGACTTACAAAAGCAATTAAATAGTAAGAGCGTACAGATAGATTCATATAATAGGTCTAGATACTAGGTGAGTTACGCTTTCGCGAAAGCGTAATTAATCCCCTAAAACTACAAATTATACAGCAACCAAAACATTTTTATGACTCCAAAATATAAGTTACATTGCGCCATTAAACCATTATAAATGACTACCGAAAATCTACAAATTATATCAGATATGATTGCTATGGCAAAAGCAGATAGCCACTTACACGAGCGTGAATATCATTTTATACTCGAGGTTGCAAAGCGTCTTGAGATATCTAAGGAAGCGGTAGATGAGCTTATTAAAAATCCGCTGCAGGAAATGGTTTTTAGTACAGAGTTACAGCGCATCACACAGTTTCATAGACTATTGCTAGTAATGAATGTAGATGAGCAAACACATTTTGTAGAGATTGATGCGCTGAGAAATTATGGTCTCAAGCTGGGTATACGACCAGAAGCGGTAGAACAAATACTAGGGGAGATGGGTAATTATGATGGTAAACTTATACCGTCAGAACGACTTGTAGAAATCTTTAAAAGATTCTATAATTAATAAAAAACGACAAAAAGTCACTATATAAATTTTAAAATCTGCCATAATGTCATAATTTTATTATTGGAACTGAATTTGTCTATAGCTGTACAAGTTTGAAAACAATTTAAAAATTATAGTTATGACATTAGTTAGAAAAAATACAGCTCCATACTTACCATCTGTTTTTGAAGAATTACTTAACACAGACTGGCTAGGTGGAAGAACAAACACATTTACAAACGCAACACCTTCTGTAAACATTATAGAAAAAGATGATGCGTTTGAGCTTCACGTAGCCGCTCCGGGCTTAAAGAAAGAAGATTTTAATATAAATCTTGACAATGACTTACTTACAATCTCCTCAGAAATTAAGAACGAGGAAGAAATAAAAGAGACAGCAAAGTTTACTCGTAGAGAGTTTAACTATGCTTCTTTTAAACGCTCATTTAATTTACCAGAATCTGTAGATACGGCAAAAATTACAGCAAGTTATACAGATGGTGTTCTTGCGGTTTCTTTACCTAAGCGTGAAGAGGCTCAAGTGCAACCTTCAAGGTTAATTGAGATACAATAATAAATTTGGTTGGTTAGTTTGAGATTGGGTTCCCGCAAGGGAGCCCTTTCTTTATTTATGCTAGTTCCTTAATTTGCTCTTGGTATACTTTAATCTGGTCTCTAAGCTTTGCAGCCTGCATAAAGTCTAGTTCTTTGGCAGCAGCTTCCATTGCCTTTCTAGTGCTTCGTATTTTCTTTTCTATTTGTGGCTTAGTAAGATACTCTTCTGCATCTTCGGCGGCGAGATTTACGAGCTCTTCGGCTTCAATCTTATAGGTTTCCTTTCGCGTAAGCGCATTATCAAGACTCTTTTTAATAGCCATAGGGGTAAAGCCATTTTTAGTATTATAGTCTATTTGCTTCTGGCGACGGTAGTTACTATCATCTATGGTTTCTTGCATAGACTTTGTAATCTTATCTGCATACATAATAGCCTTCCCATTTACGTTACGTGCGGCACGTCCTATAGTTTGGGTAAGTGATCTGTTACTACGTAAAAAACCTTCCTTATCTGCATCAAGTATAGCTACTAGAGATACCTCTGGTAAATCTAGACCTTCTCTAAGTAGGTTAACACCCACAAGTACATCATAAACACCTTTACGTAAATCTTGCATTATTTCTACACGCTCAAGTGTATCTACATCAGAGTGTATGTAGCGGGTACGTATGTCTATACGGGTGAGGTATTTTGTAAGCTCTTCTGCCATACGCTTAGTAAGCGTGGTGACAAGCACGCGCTCATTGCGCTCTGTGACTTTGTTTATTTCTTCTATAAGATCATCTATCTGGTTGAGAGATGGGCGTACTTCTACTATAGGGTCTAAAAGACCTGTAGGACGTATAATTTGCTCAACATAAGTTCCTTCAGACTTTTGCAATTCATAGTCTGCTGGGGTAGCCGAAACATATATAACTTGATTTTGCATCATTTCCCACTCTTCAAATTTAAGCGGGCGATTATCCATCGCCGCGGGTAGCCTAAAACCATATTCTACTAGGTTTTCCTTACGACTTCTATCACCTCCATACATCGCACTTACTTGCGAGACCGTCACGTGACTCTCATCTACTACCATCAAGTAGTCATCTGGAAAGAAATCTAGTAGACAGAAAGGTCTTGTACCTGGCTCGCGACCGTCTAGATATCTTGAGTAATTTTCAATACCTGAGCAATAGCCTAGCTCTCGTATCATTTCTAAGTCAAAATTTGTGCGTTCATCTAGCCTTTTTGCTTCTAGATGTTTACCTACTTCTTCAAAAAAGCTTACCTGTTTAGTAAGATCTTCACCTATTTGATTTATGGCTCCTTGTAGTACATCTTGAGAGGTTACAAACATATTTGCAGGATAGATGCGCAAGCGAGAATACTTCTCAATCACCTCTGCAGATGCTGGGTCAAAAGCCTCTATCTCTTCTATCTCATCACCAAAAAAGTGAACTCTAAAAGCCATATCTGCATATCCCGGGAACACCTCTACCGTGTCTCCCTTTATTCTAAAATTACCACGATTAAATTCTCCCTCTGTACGTGAGTAGAGGCCTTGTACGAGTTTTTTAAGAAACATCGTGCGTGCCATAACTTGGTCTTGCTTAATTTCTGTTATGTTTTTCTCAAACTCGGCGGGGTTACCTATACCGTATAAGCACGATACAGATGCAACCACAATCACATCGCGACGCCCAGAGAGTAGGGAAGTGGTGGTGCTTAGTCGCATTTTTTCTATCTCTTCATTGATAGAAAGATCTTTCTCTATATACACCCCAGAAGAAGGAATAAAGGCCTCCGGCTGGTAATAGTCATAGTATGATACAAAATACTCTACCGCATTATCTGGAAAAAATGCTTTAAACTCGCTGTATAATTGAGCTGCGAGTGTTTTGTTATGAGCGAGTATGAGTGTGGGCTTTTCTGTCTCTTGTATCACATTTGCGACCGTAAATGTTTTACCACTTCCGGTAACACCTAGTAGTGTCTGGTAGGTTTCATTTTTATTGATACCGTCTACTAGTTGTTTGATTGCAGAGGGTTGATCACCAGTAGGTTTAAAGTCAGATTGTAGTTTAAATTTCAAGAGCAGCTTTTTTTATAAAATTACGAGTTTTTACGCTTTCGCGAAAGCGTAACTATCCCAATGAATTGTTATAAAGTATTTTAATTATGTTAAGCTACCGTGCTTCTCTAGTGCTTGGTCTAAGGCAGCTAGAAGAATAGCGCATCCTTCTATGATTTCTTCTGTTGTGATGGTAAGTGGTGGAGTAATGCGTATGGCGCGATCTTCAAAAAGTAGCCAAAACAATATAAGACCCGCATCTTGACAAGCAAGTATTACCTCAGAAGTAATTGCTGCCGAAGGGGTGAGTGCTGCAAGCATAAGGCCGCGCCCTCTTATTTCTGTAATATATGGGTGTACGAGTTGCTCGCGTATGAGTTGTTCTTTTACTAAGGTGTCTTCTATAAGAGTGGTCTCTGTGATTTCTTGTAGTGTGGCTAGCGCCGCCGCAGCAATCACTGGATGCCCGCCAAAGGTGGTAATATGTCCAAGCTTAGGATTATCTGATAGTAACGCCATTGTGTCTCGTGATGCAGTAAATGCACCTATAGGCATACCGCCGCCTAGCCCTTTACCTGTTACAAGAATATCTGGAACTACATCGTAGTGCTCAAAACCAAAAAGTTTACCTGTGCGCCCCATACCTGGTTGTATCTCATCAAGTATGAGTAGAGCGCCTACGTCTTTACATCGTTGTTTTACCTTAGATAGAAAGTCATTAGTAGGCTCTATAAAACCTGCACCGCCTTGTATGGTTTCTAATACAACTCCGGCTGTATGTTCTGTGATGCGTTCAAGATAGCGGTCACAATTAAATTTTATAAAAGAGACATCACCTATCATAGGTTTAAAGGGCGCGGTGCGCTCTTCATTACTCATAAGGCTTAGTGCTCCATAGCTATTACCGTGATAGGCATCTACGGCGGCGATAATCTCTGTGCGACCCGTCGCTCTACGAGCGAGTTTTATAGCGCCATCTATAGCTTCTGTACCACTGTTTACAAGGTATGTACTCTGTAAAGATGGAGGTAAGTGCGCTGCAAGGAGCTTTGTGAGCTGTACGGCTGGAGACTGTGCATATTCTCCATACACCATCACGTGAGCATACTTATCTAGCTGATTGATAATTGCAGCTTTCACTCTAGGATGTTGATGTCCTAAGCTACAGGCAGAGACGCCTGCTACAAAATCTAAAAACTTCTTGCCCTCTGTATTATATATGTAACTGCCTTCTGCCTTTGCTACCTCCATCGCTAGTGGGTGAGGAGTGGTTTGTGCTTGGTATGTTAGAAAGTCAGCTTTCATTGTGTAGTAAAAAGTATACTATCGCTGTCTTCTCCCAGCTCTGGCAGATGTAGGTCTACCGTACTGGTGTTTTGGTTGATTACCAGCGGCCTTGAAGTTTGCCTTCATAGTCTTGAGTTGCTCTCCTAGCATACCGTGCTTATCGTGAGCTTCTGCCTCTTTCATAAGGGTTTGTGCCTCACGTCTTCTATTTTTACTCATTGCAATACCTGCAAGACTTAATTTTGCCATTGCAAGATCTGCATCCATAGAGAGACCTAGGCTTATGGCTTTCTTAAAATATTTTTCTGCCTGGGTCATATTAGTCTGTGATACCATAAGTCCTTGTAGGTAGTTATAGTATCCTTCTTGTTTTGTAACTAGAGCACTGCTTGGGTTTTTAATTTTTGAAAGCCACTTTTGAGCTCCAGGGAAGTCTTGCTTACGTAAACGTAAAAAGGCAAGTAAGATAATTTCGTTTTTAAAATATAAGAATATAAAGATTCCCATAAGTAAGAGTAGCATTATACCATTACCTATTTCATTCTCTGTAAATTGCCATATTGCTGCTGCAAGAGTTGCTATAGCTAGAACGAGTTTGATGTTTTTATTAAACATAGATTATATTTAGACCGTTTGTTTTCTTATTTTTGCCCTATATACAGGCGGGAGCAAAGGTATATAAAAGGAGATAAAAAAAATTTATTTTTCCATTTGTAGAAGTAAAAACTTCTCGTATATTTGCGCCCAGCTTAGAAAGCTGTAAATAAAAGAAATTATAAGGCGGTCCTAACAAGACATTAAAGAAGATACAAAATGAGCAAGAGAACGTTTCAGCCATCAAAAAGAAAAAGAAGAAACAAACACGGTTTTAGAGAGCGTATGGCTTCTGTAAACGGTCGTAAAGTTTTAGCACGTCGTCGTGCTAAAGGAAGAAAGAAAATAAGTGTATCTTCTGAGCTTCGTCACAAAAAATAATGCATCTCGTTGATGTAAATATATAGGTGTTACTTTTTTTAAGTAACACCTTTTTTTATACCCTATCAGTTCATAATTTTAGATAATTCTAGAAAAACCACAGTAAATGCCTAAAAATAAAGACTTAAAATCGATTCTACTCATAGGTTCTGGACCTATTGTTATTGGTCAAGCGTGTGAATTTGATTACGCAGGATCACAATCATTAAGATCATTAAGAGAGGATGGAATTGAGACTATTCTAATCAATTCTAACCCGGCAACGATTATGACAGATCCCTCTATGGCAGATCACGTCTATTTATTGCCACTTACTACAAAGTCTATTGTAGAGATACTCAAAAAGCATCCTAATATAGATGCAGTGCTTCCTACTATGGGAGGGCAGACTGCGCTTAACCTTTGTATTGAGGCAGATGAGAAGGGTATCTGGAAAGATTTTGACGTAGAGCTTATAGGTGTAGATATCGCGGCTATTAATATTACAGAAGATCGCGATCAGTTTAAAACACTTATGGGAGAGATAGGTATACCTATGGCACCACAGGCAAGTGCAAACTCATTCTTAAAAGGAAAAGAGATTGCTCAAGAGTTTGGTTTTCCATTAGTAATACGTTCTTCTTTTACACTAGGAGGAGCGGGAGCATCTTTCGTTTTTGAAGAAGAAGATTTTGATAGACTCCTATCTCACGGTCTAGAAGTATCACCAGTACACGAGGTGATGATAGATAAAGCCTTACTAGGTTGGAAAGAGTATGAGCTAGAGTTACTACGTGATGCAAATGATAATGTGGTTATTATCTGTGCTATAGAAAATATGGATCCTATGGGTATCCACACAGGAGACTCTATTACTGTGGCACCTGCAATGACATTATCTGATGTTACTTACCAAAAAATGCGTGATATGGCTATCCATATGATGCGCAGTATAGGTGACTTTGCTGGAGGGTGTAACGTACAGTTTGCGGTAAACCCAGATAATGAAGAAGAAATTATCGCTATTGAGATTAACCCACGTGTATCTAGATCATCTGCGCTGGCATCAAAAGCAACGGGATACCCTATTGCAAAAATCGCTACAAAACTAGCGATAGGATATAACCTTGATGAACTAGATAACCAAATTACAAAATCTACATCGGCGCTTTTTGAGCCTACATTAGATTACGTGATTGTAAAAATACCGCGTTGGAACTTTGATAAATTTGAAGGAAGTGACCGCACCCTAGGCTTACAGATGAAATCTGTAGGAGAAGTAATGGGTATAGGACGCTCTTTTCAAGAAGCCTTACACAAAGCAACACAGTCACTAGAGATTAAACGTAATGGTCTAGGAGCAGATGGTAAAGGGTATAAGAGTTACGACCAGATTATAGACAAGCTTACCCACGCAAGCTGGGACCGTGTATTTGTGATTTATGATGCTATCCAGATGGGTATCCCGCTTAAACGTATACACGAGATTACAAAAATAGATATGTGGTTCCTTAAACAATATGAGGAGCTATATGCAATGGAAAAAGAGATATCTACTTTTAAGGTAGATACGCTTCCGCGAAATTTATTACTCGAGGCAAAACAAAGAGGTTTTGCAGATAGACAAATAGCACATATGCTAGGATGTCTCGAAAGTGCAGTAACAAGCAAGCGAGATGAATTAAAAATTAATAGAGTTTATAAACTGGTAGATACGTGTGCGGCAGAGTTTGTAGCACAAACGCCATACTTTTACTCAACTTTTGAAAATGAAATGGAGCTTCCTGACGGAACTCGATTTGCTCAAAACGAAAGTGTAGTTTCAGACAAGAAAAAGATAGTAGTACTAGGTTCAGGACCTAACCGTATAGGGCAAGGTATCGAGTTTGATTACTGCTGTGTACACGGTGTACTTGCCGCTGCAGAGTGTGGTTATGAAACTATAATGATAAACTGTAACCCTGAGACTGTATCTACAGATTTTGACACGGCAGATAAGTTATACTTTGAGCCTGTATTCTGGGAGCATATTTATGACATTATACGTCACGAAAAGCCAGAAGGTGTAATCGTACAACTAGGAGGACAAACAGCACTTAAACTTGCCGAAAAGCTTGACCGTTACGGGATCAAAATTTTAGGTACAAGTTACCAAGCACTAGATCTTGCCGAAGACAGAGGAAGCTTCTCTACATTATTAAAAAATCTTGATATTCCTTATCCAGAATTTGATACAGCAGAGACGGCAGACGAGGCGCTTGCAGTAGCACAAAAACTAGATTACCCTATCCTTGTAAGACCATCTTATGTACTAGGAGGACAAGGAATGAAGATTGTAATAAACGACGACGAGCTAGAAGAGCACGTTGTAGACTTACTACGTAAGATACCTAATAACAAACTCCTACTAGATCACTACCTAGACGGAGCGATAGAGGCAGAGGCAGATGCTATTTGTGATGGAGAAGATGTATACATTATAGGTATTATGGAGCACATTGAGCCTTGTGGTATACACTCTGGTGATAGTAATGCAACATTACCTCCATTTAACCTTGGAGACCTTATACTAGAGCAAATTAAAGATCACACTAGAAAAATTGCACTAGCACTTGATACAGTAGGTCTTATAAACATACAGTTTGCTGTAAAAGATGATAAAGTATACATCATTGAGGCAAACCCAAGAGCATCTCGTACGGTTCCATTTATAGCAAAAGCTTACAAAGAGCCATATGTAAACTATGCAACTAAGGTGATGCTAGGTGAGAAGAAGGTAAAAGACTTTAACTTCAACCCACAGCTAGAAGGATATGCAATCAAGCAACCAGTATTCTCTTTTAATAAGTTTCCAAATGTAAATAAGAACTTAGGACCAGAGATGAAGAGTACAGGAGAGAGTATCTTATTTATAGATAACCTTCGTGATGATGCTTTTTACGATTTATACGCAAGAAGAAAGATGTACTTGAGTAACTAATTTAACTACTCAAATTACAGTATTAAAAAAGGTCTACTCAATGAGTAGACCTTTTTAAGTTTATGGGGTTTTGAGTACGCTTTCGCGAAAGCGTAATAAACACTCTTAATGCTCTCTATTGTCTATTAAAATGTGGTGATTGCTCTGGTACTACACTTGTAATAAAGTACTTAGTATCTCCCCAGAAAGAGAAGGTCCCAAAGCGCTCTATATACTCAACCTTTACATATTGACCTTGATATTTATTAAGCGCCTCAATAGCCTCCTCTTCTTGATCTAATACCGAAAAGCTAAAGATTTGTGCTCCACTTATACCCTGGCTTATCTCACCTTCCCAAGTTTTAAAAATTACTCCTTTGCTAGAGAATTTTATAAGTTCGCCGGCGCGTGTTCCTTTACTATAAGGGACGTAGTAAATGAAGGCAAACCAAGCTGCTGCCAGTAAAAAGATGGTAGTAAGGACTACAAATAGTATTTTTTTCATAATTATTTAGTCTAGTAAAGTTAGGTCATCATCTGCATTTGCACGCTTAATGATAGCTTCTGGAAGTGCTTTTTTTGCTTTGGCACCCATTTTTTTAAGGCGTTCTACTCTTGTGATTAGGTTACCATTACCTTCTACAAGTTTATTCATAGCGGCAGAGTACCCACTTTTTGCATCATCCATCTTTTTACCTACGGCCGTAAGATCTGTTACTAGCCCGTGAAATTTATCATAAAGTCCTCCAGCCTGTTTTGCGATCTCTAGCGCATTTTGTTGTTGCTTCTCATTATTCCACATTGAGTCTATAGTGCGCAG
Organism: uncultured Dokdonia sp.; assembly: GCF_947496725.1. Taxonomy (GTDB): domain Bacteria; phylum Bacteroidota; class Bacteroidia; order Flavobacteriales; family Flavobacteriaceae; genus Dokdonia. Next base: position 156,125 of record NZ_CANMDS010000001.1, on the reverse strand, counting down.
TGTGGCAAGTAGGGTAGAAGGTGTGACGATAACAATATTTTGCTCAAAAGCTTTATTATAGAGTTCATTTTCGGCATTTATGGCAATGGCAAAAGCTGGCTCGATAGGTATAAATAGCAGTACAAAATCTGGGCTTTCTATCTGGTAGATATCTTGATAGTTTTTATCACTAAGCTGTTGTACGTGGCGCTTTAAATCATTTACGTGCTGCTTTAAGTGGGCATCTCTAAGATGTGGGTCTTCTTCATTTACAAAGCGCTCGTAGGCACGTAGGGATACTTTACTATCTACAATCATCTTCTTATTTGCCGGTAAGTGTATCACCACATCTGGAAGTACACGTTTACCCTCTTCTGTAGTAAAGCTTTGTTGTATAAAATACTCGCGGTCTTTTTCTAGCCCAGATTTTTCTAGCACACGCTCTAGTACAAGCTCGCCCCAGTTACCCTGCATCTTACTATCTCCTTTGAGCGCTTTAGTAAGGTTACTGGCTTCCTTTGTCATTTGCTCGTTAAGCGCTGTAAGACCTTTTATTTGCTCTCTAAGGGCAGAGGTTCTATCTATTGCCTCTTTATTAGTTTCTTCTACACGCTTCTCAAAGTTTTGAATTTTTTCTTGAAGCGGTTTTAAGATGATATCAAGGTTTTGTTTGTTTTGTAAGGTGAACTTATTAGACTTTTCATCAAGAATTTTACTAGCGATGAGTTCAAAATCTTTGGTAAACTTTTCTTGCAGCTGTTCTAGCTCTGCAGTTTTTTCTTCCATACGTTTCTCTAAGCCTTCAAAGGCTACGTTACGAGCGGTAAGTTCGTTTTGAAACTGATCTTTTTCTTCTCTAAGGTAGCTAAGTTGTTTCTCACTATCTGCTCGTAGCAGCTGGAGTTGCTCATTGTTTTCTGCGCGAAGTTGCTGCATTTGTGTCTCTACTTTAAGGCTTGTGTTTCTAGCCTCTTCTAGCTTAAGTTCTTCTTGACGCAAGCGCTCTTGTAAACCACTAAGTTCTCCCTTCTTTTTAAGATTTGAGATAAATATCCCTAAGAGCGTACCGCCCACTAAGCATATGAAAGCAATAAGAAAAAGTAATAAAGTATCATTCATATGGTAAAGATATAAAGAAGATAGTGCAATACGTATTTTAAAAGATGATGTTAGGAGTAAATTGTGAGTGGAGGGTATTCAAAATTGTACAAAGTTTTCAAAACTCATTACCACTCCGCCTCGGCAATAACCACGTTTGCCGGAATAGCTATGGCTAGGTAATGACTTACGCTTTTTGTGCTTTGAGAGTAGAGTGATAAGGTGTCACCGTTAGGCTGGTGCACTTGTGGGTTGTAAAATTGTTTTCCACTCTTATTTGTGAGGTGATGCCTTGTATATAAGGTGTTGTATGTATAATCGTAATAACCGTGGTCGGTTACTTTCGCTTTAAGCGTATCAATGCTTGTGAGGTCAAAATCATCAAAAACCGCTAGCTTTCCATCTTTGTAAAATTTTAGATATTTCTTGTAATTATATTCAGCTACTACATTGGTTTGATTGGTATCATATTTATAATAACTCGCCACGAGCTTATAAATTTTTGATGTGTCTATAACCTTATAAACTGCCTCTGTAGCAGTTGGGATGGATGTTTTTACGCTTTCGCGAAAGCGTTCTTCTTTACCCTTAATAGAGTGGGCAGAACAGCTAGCGAGCACCATAGCTGCTAGAAATAATTGAAGAAAACGCATCGTCTTACTTTTTGAGAAAAAAGATACGGTTTTTACGGTCAAACCCCACATTGTGAGAAGGAAAGAGTACATCAAAAACTCCCTGAGCAATAAGTGCTTCTGGAGTGTCGTATAAGGCTTGTCGCTCTTTCATCACAATCATTTTATCACAACGGGTAATGGCATAATCTATCTCGTGTGTACTAAAAATGATGGTTTTATGCTCTTCTGTTGCGATTCTAGCTAGCAGGTTTAAAACAGAGGCTTTGTGATGTAGGTCTAGATGTGTCATAGGTTCATCTAGCATAATTATAGGAGTGTCTTGAGCAAGTGCTCTTGCTATGAGGACACGCTGCAGTTGCCCGTCACTAAGCTCGTAACACTTCTTGTCTTTGAGTATATAGGTTTCGGTACGTTTTAAAGCTGTTATTATAATATCCTTATCTACCTCTGTGAGCGTGCCTAGCCAGTTTGTATAAGGCTGTCTGCCCAGTGCTACTAGCTCTGCTACCGTAAGATTTTTTGAAATAGCTTGATTAGTTAATACAACACTAAGTTGCTGTGCGAGTAATGCTGGAGTTACTTTGGTAATCTCTTTATCATTAATATAGACAGCACCAGCAAGCGGTTCTTGAAGTCCTGTGAGTGTTCTAAGCAATGTAGATTTACCAGACCCGTTTATCCCTACTAGCGCAATGAGTTCTCCTTTTTTACAATCTATATTGAGATTTTTTGCAATAGGTGTTTCCTCACGATTATTGTTATAGCCTATAACAAGATCTTTTGTGCGGAGGGTGATATGATTGTTTATAGATTGCATTAAAAAAGAAGTTTCTTTTTACGAACTAATAGCCATATCACTACAGGAGCACCCACCATTGCAGAGATAGCGTTTATAGGTAATGTATACTCACTATACGGTACCTGTGCTATTGTATCACAAACGAGCATAAGGATTGCCCCTCCTATAATAACAGCTGGTAATAGTATGCGATGATTTGCCGTAGGTATAAGCTGGCGTACTAAATGTGGTACTGCAAGCCCTATAAAGGCAATGGGACCTGCAAAAGCAGTGATACTGCCCGCTAGCAAACTTGTCGCAATAATAATGAGTAGACGTGACTGACTAAATTTTGTACCTATCGTACGTGCATATGCATCTCCTAAAAGAAGGCTGTTAAGTGATTTGAGACAAAAAACAGCGCCCATAATCCCAATGACAAAACAAATAGAAAGGATTCCCACGCCACGCCAAGAGACGTCACCAAGACTCCCAAAGGACCAAAATACAAATCGTTGTAACTCTTCTGCTTTACTAAAATAGGCTAGCACACTTACTACGGCACTTGTAAGGCTTCCTACCATTAAACCTATGATAAGGAGCGCCATTGTATCTTTTATACGCGTAGCTACACCTAGCACCATAAGTAAGACTAAAAAACTTCCTACACTAGCCGATATGATGAGCCCCCATTTACCAGATAATAGGGTAGAAGATAGCCCCAGTGCCGTACCCCCTAAGATGTATAAAGCGACGCCTAGACTAGCACCACTACTTATACCTAATACAAATGGCCCCGCCAGCGGATTGCGAAAAAGCGTTTGCATTAACAAGCCAGAAACCGCAAGACCTGCACCAGCAATAATTGCTGTAATAGCCTTAGGTAATCTATAATCTACGATAATATATAACCAAGATGTTTTAGACACATCACCACCCAGTAACCCAGAGATAACCTCTGTAAAAGGAATGTTTACGGAGCCTAAACTTATGTTTACAATAAAGCACAACACTAGTATGAAAACTAATATGCAAAAGGGTATGATGTAACTTTTATTACTCATCTAGCGGTGCAAAAAATGTAAACTCTTCTGTAATAAGCTCTGGGTGTAAGATTTTGGTAAGATCTCTTAAGACAAGGTCTGGCCTGTTAGGCGCAAGTTCATAATATAATAAACCACCCGTTGCTCCCTTACTCTTTGCAAAGGTATAGACCTTCTTATTTTTAAATGCATCAAACTGTCCGTAGGCAGGGTTGTCACTTAGTAGTTTTGAATATGATGTATACTGCCCAGGTGCAATCCAGAAGTCTGCTTGCTGTCCTTTTTCCAGCACAGATTCTATACTCAAGGCAATACTTCCCACTCCCTCGGTATCTGCCCATAGGTATGAGCCTCCGGCATCTTCTAGAACTTTAGCCTGCCAGCTATCACCCTTAGGTAAATACCAAACGTCTTTATACATCGCACCACTTAAAATAGTAGGACTTGACGTTACAGATGCAAGTTGTTTCTTAGTGGCTAGATATTGATTTTTTATGTTTGTAAAAATGCTATCTGCCTCTTTTTCTTTGCCGTACAGAGCGCCAAAGAATTTGATCCACTCTGCTTTGCCTAGCGGTTCTTTTTCTACCCAGTCGCCGTTGTAAAGCACAGGGATTCCTGCACGTTGTAGCGTGTTTACAGATTTGTTTTCTCCTTCTACACCAAAGGTGATAACCGCATCTGGATTGAGATTTATTGCAAGTTCTGTGTTAAGCGATTCGTTTTGACCTAGCTCTGTAATGAGATTGTTTTCAATACGCTTTCGCGAAAGCGGACTCGACACATAATCAAGATTAGGAAAACCTTTTAGAGTTTCAATAACCCCAAGCATTTCTAACGAGGGGATGTGCGTAGTAGAGGTAACGACTACATTTTTTATAGGCGTTTTTATAATGGCATCTACACCTCGATTAGTAAGTAACTCGGTGAGGCTTTTACTGTTTTCTTCTTCTATAGAAGCTTGCAACCCTCCTTCTGGCACAAGGGCGTAGGTAAAGGTTTTATCTGCATTTGGGAATGCTTCTGTAACCGATAGCAATGTGTAGTTTTCATACTTTGTAATGGTAAAACCATCTGCATAGGTTACTGCCTGTGATGCACTCATTGTGGGAGTAACAGTCGTGACTTCTGGTTCATTTTTACAAGATGTTACCAGAAGTATAAGACAGACTAAAAGGTGTAAGTACTTCATTTGCCAAAAGTAGTATTAAAATATCCAATGCCGCAAGAGGGCTTTCTTCTTTTTGATTTACTGCTAGGTATGGTAGTAATGTTATGTATATTTGCGACGAATTTTGGTTTTGATGCATCACACGGGTGCAGAAAATTAAAAGGGAATTCCGTATAAATCGGAAGCTGTTCCCGCAACTGTAAGCTAAGCCCATAAAGGGTTTGTTACTACTACAAAGCCACTGTCATAAGGTGTTATGATGGGAAGGTGTAACAAAAGCAAGCCAGGAGACCTGCCACTATTCATAATTAAAATCAAGCAACTTTCGGGTAAAAAGTTGGTAGATAGATGAAACATAGATTCCTTTTTATTGTTGTCGTGCTATGCGCACTTACAACCGCCGCACAAATAGATACACTTCAAGTTTTACCTGAAGTGATACTTAGTGACTCAAAGTTAAAAAACCACAGTGTAGGTATAGCTCTTGAGAAGATAAGTGATAGCACCATACAGCGCTCGCGCACGGCTCTTACAGAGGTGTTGCGAGCAAATAGCACCATATACTTTAGAGAAAATGGGCCAGGCGGCGTAGCCTCTGCCTCTTTTAGAGGGACTAACGCGGCACAGACAGCCGTCGTGTGGAACGGTATAAACATAAATAGCCAACTCACTGGCCAGTCTGATTTTAATACCTTATCGTCAAAAAATTATGATCAGCTCGATGTGAGAGCGGGCGGCGGGAGCATTATATATGGCTCTGGAGCAGTAGGTGGTAGTGTTCATCTAGGTAATGATATTAGATTTAATAAAGGACTGAGCACGACAGTAACCCCAGGTTACGGAAGTTTTGATACTCAAATCGCAACGGCCAAAACGCAATTTTCAAATACTAATTTTTACATAGATGCCGGCCTAGATTACCAACGTTCTGAAAATGATTTTGACTATCTCGATACAAATAATCAGTTTAATGAAAATGGTCAATATGATAATCTTAACGCCATTTTTAATATGGGTTATCTCCTTAAAAATAAGGGTGATCGTACACATTTATTAAAACTGCACCACAATACCTATGTAGGTAATCGTAACTTTTCTGGCACACTCACGGCACCGTCTAATGATGGGTATGAAGACAGAAATACAAGAACACTCGCCATATGGGAAAACCTGGGTACAAGATTTAATGGCAAGTTACGTGCGGCTCATATTTTTGAACAGTTTCGATATTTTGCAAATAACCAAACTGACGATAATGATCTAGGTAAATCTATACGCTACCTCGCAAACTACGAGGCAACTTATAAGCTGGATCGTAAAAAGGAACTTACCGTAATAGGTGAGGTAAACCATATTTCGGCAGCTGGTGCGTCTATCGTTTCGACTACTAGAAATCAAGGATCTATAGTCGCCTTGTGGAAACAGCAACTTACTAATCAATTTACCTATGAGATTCAGGCTAGACAAGAGCTGGTAGAAGGTTTTGATAGCCCATTTCTTTTGGGAGCTGGTTTTGATTACGCTTTCGCGAAAGCGTATACACTCACATTTAACGCGTCAAAAAATTATAGAATCCCCACATTTAACGATGCTTACTGGTCTGGACCAGGTGCTGTAGGTAACCCAGATTTAAAACCTGAAACAAGCATACAAGCCGAAATAGGCTTAAAAAGAACACGTAAAAACCTCACTTTAGGACTGAGAGGATTTTACATAAACACAGATGATTTGATACAATGGCAGCCTAATCTGAGCGGTATCTGGTCACCTATAAACATAGCAGATTCTGAGCATTATGGTATTGAGGGAGCACTTGATTATACGGCTATTATGGGTAGCCATAAAGTTACAACCACTGCTCAGTATGCCTATACACAGGCCGAAGATGTAGCCAGAGGCAAACAGCTTATCTATGTACCAGCTCATAAAGCGACACTAGGTATCGCGCATAACTATGGCAGGCTGAGTAGTTATGTGCAAACTACCTTTGTAGATCGTGTTTTTACAACTACAGATAACTCGGCGCAGGTAGACGGCTATGCGATTGCTCACATAGGGACAAGCTATGACATCTTACACAAGCAAGGTACTAAGCTCCAAGTAATGGCGAGAGTCAATAACTTATTTAATACGAACTACCAGACGGTTGCTTTTAGACCTAACCCTGGAAGAAACTTTTTATTACAAACAACAATTACTTTTTAAACACACTTATGAAACATTCTTTTTACACATTTTGTATTGCAACACTCTTATTATTTTCTTGTAATACAGATGATGATATTTTTATACCAGTTACCCCAGAGGTTGAAGGACCATATGCTACTGGATTTTTAGTAACAAATGAAGGACCTTTTTCAAATGGTTTTGGAACGGTAGATCATATAGATGAAAGCCTTACTACGGTGACATCATCTATATATCAAGCTGTAAATGGTGATAATCTGGGTAACATCGTGCAATCACTAACTATGACAGATGATAATGTTTATGTAGTTACAAACGTAAGCTCACGTATCACGGTAGTAGAAAAAGATACCTTTGAAGAAATAATCCAGATTACAGAAGGACTTAATAACCCACGTAATATGGTAATAATAGGGGATAACGGTTATGTGACTAACTGGGGAGATCCAGCTGTTGCTACGGATGATTATGTGGCTGTTTTAGATTTAAATACAAATGAGATAGTAAGTACAATTGCTGTGGCAGAAGGGCCAGAGCAAATCGTAGCAAAAGGAGATGCTATTTATGTAGCACACAAAGGAGGTTTTGGAGTAAATAATATTGTATCTGTAATCTCTAGTGAGCAAGAAAATGTTGTTACTACAATAGAGGTTGGTGATGTACCTAACTCATTACAGTTTGATACAGCGGGACGCCTTGTAGTTCTAGCTAGTGGCGCTCCAGCATTTACAGGTAATGAGACAGGAGGACAATTTACTATTATAGATACAGATACAAATACTGCTGTAGAAACAGTTTTATTTACAGATACCGAACATCCTAGCTTCTTAAATGTAGTAGGTGATGATGTGTTTTATTATCTAGGTGGAGCAGTTTATAAAACAACAATAGCAGATTTTACAACGACTAGTACTGCAATTATATCTGGATCATTTTTCTATAATATGACCATACTTAGCGACGGTACACTTGCAGGATGTAACGCTGCAGACTTTGCTAGTAATGGAACTGTAGAGCTTTATGATACTACTACGGGTACTTTATTAAATACGCTTAATGTAGGTATTGTACCAGGTAACGTTTACGAGATTAACTAGGTTATTCTAATAGTTAATTAAAAAGGGGTGACATAATTGTCACCCCTTTTTTTGTGCTAGTTTATATCAAGTTGATCAACTATCATACGCTGGTCGAGCGGGTCTTGTTGCTCTGTGTCATAATATGAGGGTTGTATCGTCGTGTTATATAGTGCGTTGCTTCTTCCGTTAAGAATAACATCTATGGCTGCGTCTAGAAGTGGCTCGCCTTGCTCACCTAGCTGGCCATAGTTTGTAAAATCTTCGGCTATTTCAATATCTGGTGTAAAGCCGTCAAAATAGTCTGTAAGACCATTTGCATTTACAGACTTAAGTACAAGTGGTAGCATTACATATCTGTGATTTGGATTTGCCTCAGATCTTCTAAAACCTGGAGCTGGCGCATCATATAATAAGAAGGATCCTTCAAATTTTCCTACAGTGTTTGTACCTATCTGTATAATCTCAATATATGGATCTAGACCACTTAGTATAAGTTCGCTGGCACTTGCTGTTCTTCCCGTAGTGAGTATGAATACTCTAGAAAGACCTAAGCTGTTTATAGTTGCTCCATCATTGCCACTTCCTAGATTATTATTGAAAGTACGTGTAAATTGATTCTCTGGATTGCGATCTGAGTTATACTCTTGAGTGATAAATGTTTGTCCCTCAAACTGACCAGTAATCATAGATGAGAGGTCGTTTGCCGTCTCTATAGAGCCACCACCATTATAGCGTAAATCAAGCACAAGATCTGTAATACCAGCTGCCTGAAACTCTGCAAAAGCATTATTAAGATCACTATCAAACTCATTTGTAAAGCCGGTATAATGTAAGTACCCTATATCATTACCACCTACACTTAAAACATTTACGGTATGTACAGGGTTTATAACGAGCTGTATTTTATTTATAACGATTTCTTCTCCCGTAAGGTCAAAGTCTGTACCATTAAAGGTTGCTGTACTTATGGTATAGCTTTCTGCACTAAAAAAGCTAGAAAAACTTGTGTTACCATCTATAGGTTGTCCAGTCGTATCTTGTAATGGTTGCCCGTCTACAAGTGTAAAAATCATACCTCGCTGTACACCCGCAATAGCTGCCGGACTATCATTTACCACATATCTCACAATACCAAAGGCTCTAGTAGGGTCGTTAGGTATAATAAGCAGGGAGATATTCATACCAGAGGCGGTGCGAATTCCCGCTAGCGAGTTTTCTAATTCTGTATAATCATCTCGTAATATACTGAAACGGTCTACAGGCGCCGTAAGTGCATCAAAAGCATCCTCTACAGAAGCAAACTGCGATAAGTAGTCAAATTTTTCTCCATCATTACTAAAAAAATCATTTGCTAGCTCTGGCACTTGGTCTTTATATAATGACCAGTAATTGAGACCTCTGTAAACAAAGTCAGAGAGCTCTACTGTAGTCGCTGGTCTTATAATATCATCAAGATCGTCATTACAAGAAAAAAAGAGCATTGTAAAGACGAGTAGGAGTAGGGTAATCTTTTTCATAGGGTTAATATTAAGGGAGTATATCGTAATCTAGTATCAAATATAGTTAAACGTAAAAAAGTCACTACAATTACATTGTCTGCCTTAAAGTTTTGAAATTAATTAACAAGCTTTGCTAACAGCGGTAAATCGTGATCTAGTTGCTCAAACGCGGTTTTTGGTGTTCTATACCCTAAGAAGGGGGCAAAGTAAATGTAAGATTCAAGTTTGTGACTATAAGCAAGTTTATTATGTGTAGACAGTTTTTTATCTAGATCTAGACTAATATCCATCCACTCTGAAGAAAAAAACTGAGCGCCTTGTCTATTAAAAAGTAAGATAAGCTTAGGAGCGACATAGGTAATGACCTCCTTAGTAATCTCAAGTTGATCTCTGAGAAACTGTTTACCTAGCTCATTGTTAAGAAAGTTTGCTATTTGTTTTTGCTCGGTATGTCGTTGATAGAATAAATCGCAATAGGTAATTCCTTGAGATTCAAAAGCTGATAGTAAGTTGTAAAATTTTTTAAAGTACCTATCCTCGTGCAATTTACTATAATCATAGCTACACATATCATCACTTATAAAATCTGTGCGTAACGATGGATTTATACCCATAACCAGCACGTTTGCCGTAGGATCTATCTTAGAGAATACAAAGCCATTACGTATAATGTCTTGCTGTTCTTGTGTATGAAGAAGCTTTGTGTAGGTGGTAAATAGGGTTTCAATTTTCGCTTTAAGCGAAAGCAAAAACGCATCCCTACTCATACATTAGATATTTTGAGCGTATCTTTTTAAATCGTTCTATACCTGGCAACCATTTTCTTTTAATCTCCTTAAAGGTGTAGCCCGCCTCAATGTCTTGCTGTAATTGTGTTGAACCTGCGTGAAGTGTAAAACTGGCTGTTTTAAAGAAAGCATCCTTCTTGCTACTAGCAGCATAGGCTTCTATGAGCCATTCAAGATTTACCCTGTTCATATAGGCCTCATCACGTAGGTCTTTACCGTTACAGGTGACTCCCTTATGTTTTGGTGATTTTGATCCAAAATTAGGTTGTGGCGTGTATAAGAATGAAAAGTGCTCTTTAGGAAAATCTGGTGCGCCAAAGATTTGAAACTGCATCTCTGTCCCGCGACCAGCATTTACCGTAGTTCCTTCAAAAAAACCTAAGCTAGGATATAAATTGATACTCTTATCATTAGGCAAGTTAGGCGATGGTCTTGTAGGGAGTGCATACTTTTTCTGGTATGACCAGTTTTCAAGCGGTATTACCGTAAGATCTACTGTGATCTTATCTTTTAGCCAGCCTTCTCCATTTACCATTTTTGCATATTCGCCTATCGTCATACCATATACAAGTGGTATCTCGTGCATACCTAAAAAGCTAGTGTGTTCTTTTTCTAGTGTAGGACCGTCTATGTAATGTGCATTAGGATTAGGTCTGTCTAGCACTATGACAGGAATCCCACTTTCGGCGGCTGCTTCCATAACATAGGTGAGGGTAGATATGTAGGTGTAAAAACGCACGCCCACATCTTGTATGTCAAAGAGTAAGACATCAACCCCTTCTAATTGTTGTGCTGTGGGTTTTTTATTCTTTCCGTAAAGAGAGATAATGTTGAGACCCGTTTTTGGGTCCTTACCGTCCTTTACCTTTTCGCCGGCATCTACATTTCCTCTAAAGCCGTGCTCTGGCGAGAAAACCTTCTTTATCGTAACTCCCATACTTAGTAAGGAGTCTACCAGGTGAGTACTTTGCGCTTCCGTATGCAGTGTCTCGGTAAAGATGAGTCCACTTTTGTTTGTAACTACTCCTACATTTTTATTTACTAGTAATGGGAGGTACAGCTCTGTTCTATTTGCACCCACAGTAATGCTAGAATCTATGACTACTACGTTACTTGTCGTGGGTTGTTTGGATTCCGCTTTCGCGAAAGCGGTCTTATCCCCACCCGTATTTGCACAAGAAATTAAGAGTGTGAGCGTTAAAAAAAGGGTATTTTTGAATAAAATGAGACGCATTTGAATCTAGAGTATTTTATAGCCAAACGCCTAAATGGCGGGACATCGTATAAAAGTAGTGCTTCCAGTACGATAATTAAAATTGCGATTGCAGCAATCGCAATAGGTATGGTGATGATGCTTATTTCTATAGCTACCGGTGTAGGGCTGCAACGTGAGATTAGACAGAAGGTGTCTGCCTTTTCTGGTGATATACTTGTCTCAAACTTTGATGGAAATAATAGTGAGGAGACCGTAAACCCTATTACCATTAATCAAGACTTTTACCCAAACTTTGATGCTGTACCAGAAGTAACACACGTACAGGCAATCACGACTAAGGCAGGAATGATACGCACTGCAGAGACCTTTGAGGGTGTGGTTTACAAAGGTGTGGGTGATGATTATGACTGGTCTCGCATAGAAGATTATATCATAGAAGGCCGCAAGCCAGAGCTTACAGGTGACCTCAATAATGAAATTTTAATGAGTACCTATCTTGCAAAGCGTTTGGGTTTTACGGTAGGGGATAAAGCTGTAATGCACTTTGTAAATAAAGAAAACACACGCTTTAGATCACGATCACTTGATATTGTAGGTCTTTATGAAAGCGCTTATCAAGAGTTTGATAAGATTTACATCATAGGAGACCGCCGCCATCTTACTTTTATAAATAAATGGGAAAAGGACGAGGTAGGAGCGTTTGAGGTTTTTGTAGATGATTTTGATAATATAGAGCGAGTTAATAATGAAGTGTATGAAAACTCTGGCTCTATGCTTAGATCCATATCTATCATACAGCGCAACTATAATATCTTTGAGTGGATCAAGTTATTTGACTTTAATATAATGCTCATTATCATTGTGATGATTCTTATAGCAGGTATAAATATCGCTGTGGCACTTCTTGTACTTGTACTTGAGCGCACACGTATGATAGGTATTCTTAAAGCACTGGGCAGCACAGACTGGAATGTGCGTAAGATATTTATCTACAATGCAATGTATCTTATAGGTCTGGGACTCTTCTGGGGTAACCTTATAGGACTAGGAATTTTATTTGCTCAGAAGTATTTTGGGTTTATAAAACTAGATCCATCTACTTATTATGTAAGTGAGGCGCCTGTACTCATAAACGTGTGGCATATTGTATCTCTTAACTTGGGAGTTTTTACTATATGTGTACTTGTACTCCTTATACCATCTTATATCATCACAAAAATTAGCCCCGTTAGAGCTATAAGATTTGAGTAGGTAGTACCTACATCTTTCTTATATCTACATACATATTACGATCTATTTGTACGGTGCTAGTTCCTTTAGCTACATCTAGGCACTGCCATATATCTGTAGGATCAAGCCATATGTACTCCTCATTAATCTTAATACGTAAGGGCATTGTAAAACCTTGTATGGTATTATTAAATCGATAGTGCATTTCTTTTTTATTGATTTTATACTCAAATGTTGGGATATCTTTTTCTCTGAGATATTGATTAAAGAAGGGCGTTAAGTCTAGATTTAGCGCATTTGCAATATAATTTTCTACAGCAGCGGTTGTTGTAGTTTGGTGATAAAATTCTTTGCTTAAGCCTCGCAGTGTTGCTCGCCATAAATCATCATCTTGCGCTATGGTACGTAAGGTGAGTAGTATGTTTGCACCTTTGTAATACATATCACCACTTCCTTCCTTATCTACATTATAGGTGCCTATTATGGGTCTATCATTACGTATTTTATCACGAGTACCTATGGTATAAGTTGCTGCAGTTTCTTTTCCAAAGTGGTAATCGAGATATAGATTTTCAGAATATGAGGTAAAGCCTTCGTGTATCCACATATCTGCTACGTCTTTATTTGTAATATTATTTGCAAACCACTCGTGACCAGCCTCGTGAATGATGATAAAATCAAATTTTAATCCCTCACCTGTACCAGAGAGATCTCTACCTAGGTATCCATTTTTAAATCTATTGCCATAGGTTACAGAGCTTTGATGTTCCATCCCAAGATAAGGTGCTTGCACGAGTTTAAAACTATCCTCATAAAACGGGTACGGACCAAACCAGTGCTCAAAAGCCTCCATCATCATAGGGGCTTGTTTAAACTGCTCTCGAGCCTTCTCTTCATCCTCCTTGAGCACCCAGTAGCTCATATCTAGAGGGCCTTTCTCTCCTTTATAAACTTCAGAGAAGTTTACATAATCCCCTATATTTAAGTTCACACCGTAGTTATTTATTGGGTTTTTTACTGTCCAGTGGTATGTTTTTGTAGTTGCGTCTGTATCTATGTGTACAAGTCTTCCGTTTGACACGTCTATGAGATCTTTAGGTACGGTAACGTGCATATCAAGACTGTCTACCTCGTCTGCCGGGTGATCTCTGTTAGGCCACCATACACTAGAGCCTATGCCTTGATTTGAACTAGCGATAAAGTGTTTCCCGTTGCTATCTTTTTTCCAGGTGATACCACCATCCCACGGCGGGTTTTTTGCAATTCTAGGTTTACCTTCAAAACTTAGCGAAATCTTCCTTAGCTCACCCTCACTCTGTGGATCTTCAAGTTGTATAAAATGGGCATTACCTTCTGACCGTACATCCAGCGAGTGACCATCTTGCATTACAGCGGTAAGCTCCATAGGTGCTTGTAGATCTATTTGTAACTCATTAGTGCCTTCATTAAGCACTTTGTAGGTCATCACATTAGTCCCTATAATTGTCTTTGACTCTGGCATCACCTCTACAGAAAGGTCATAATGTACAAGGTCCCACCACGCTCTTTGTGGTGTGATGCTACCACGTAAACTGTCTTGACGAGTTATTTTTTGAGAGTATGAAGATAGGCTCGTGAGTATAAAGCCCAGTAAAAATAGGTAACGCATTAATCTGGTTTAATTTATTGTGTAAGGTATGCTTGTAACGGTTTTTTAAAATGCAATAAGCGAGTATCCACTCATTTGTGACTGGCTTAAAACGGTCATTGCAGAGAGAGCTACATCTATCATTTCCAATCTTCGTGCCGAAGTAATGTTGCGTGATCCCGCCGTTTGCCCGCAGAGTATAAGTTCTACTCCTGCATCGTTTAGTGCTTCTAGAAGTGCAATATTGGGATTATCTACCCCATATTTTTCTTTATAAAGTTCATTTGTAAGTACGCCATATGCCGCCTTGCCGTGTATAGCTGCACGTATGTGCATATTCTCCTTAGGCACACCTGCTTTATCGTGCATATTTAAAAAGCGAGCCATCGTCTCTATGTATGGGTTTCTTACACTAGGGTCTTCTGGGGCTTTTGCCACATCAAAAACAATATAAAATTGGGCTTCAGTATCGGTTTTAAAATCTGGTTCTGGTACGTCAAAGGTTTTTCCAAAATCTTTGATGACGTTACCAGGTTGTGATGAGGGTTGTTGTGAGTACGCTTTCGCGAAAGCGAAACATAAAGCAATAAGAAGCAAATTTTTCATAAAAGTAAATGTAGTTTTAAGTAATGCAGCACGCATTATGTAATGTGTATAAAGAAAAAGAAAACCAGTCAAAAAACCTTATCTGGTGGTAATAATATCATCTAGCTTGTTTGCACTTCACTAGCCACCTTGTTTAAAATAGCAAGATCTGACTCGTTTTTAATAAATTGGTTTGCATCATCTATGATGAGTTGTACTTGGTTGATAATAGCCTCTGTATACTCGTCCTTTAACGCATCAGATGTACTTAGGTATCTCAAGCTTTGCAACATTTTGTGTAGCATAATAAAGTCTTCTTTGCAATACTGTCTTAGGGATGCAAAAATAAAATAGAGGACTTCTTCAAAGTTTATAGTGCGTAGTGATACGAGGGCATTACCATCTTTATCTGTCACAAAGCTGTTATCTCTCTTTTGCATACGTAATACAAATAGCTCGGTAAGGTAGTCTAGACAGGTAATTGCCGTTCCGGGATCATTTATACCTGGGCTCATTGCTTTTACAGCAATCTCTGTAAGCTGTTTAAAACCGAGTATATAATTATTTTTTACAATCTCAGATCTAGAAAAGCCAAAACAAGAGCGTAGCGCTTCAATAGCATCCTCGTTAAGATCCTTATTTACACTTACTATTTTTGTACTATCTAGTACAAATGATCCTTTAGGAATTAGTAGTGATACCTTACAAGAGTGCTCATTACAAAAATCTACAAGAGAGTCTAGTGCTATATCATTAAGATGTCCAGAGAATTTTGTGGTATAGCTTTGCCAAGAGTTACTGTCCTTAAAAACGGCTACTCCAGTGGGGTCACTCTCTGTGTCTATAAGTTGCTGGATGCGATCTCTTGATACTTTGTAAATACGATCTATAATATTATTAATCTGTATGGCTTGAGATATAGAGTGTATAAAGTATATAAAAGCTGCAAGCACGTGTATGCTCAATACAATCCCTACAAGTACAGCAAAGCCTGGTAGTTGTGTTTTAGACTGTTCTGGCTCAATACTAAGTAAGATAATGATACAGTAAATGATGACAGCAATATAAAAGCCTAGTACCACCTGGTGACGTTTATTTGCAATAAGTCCTGGTAATATGCGTGGTGAATAATTACTAGATGCCTGGTTAAGTATGAGCATAACCATAGAAAAGCTAAAAACCATTAGACTAAAAATACCGCCTATAAAGGTGCTGAGTAGCGTACGAGCCGTATCTGCATCATTAATTACAAGCGCTGGTACAACGTCTATAAGATACTTTGAGATTCCTTGCTGCTCTGCATAAGACATTAAGAACCCTAACCCGAGTCCCATAAAGGCAATGAGGCTAGGGTAGAAGGCTACATTACCAGTAATACGGCTGTATAAAAGCTCAAGTTTTGTGTACAGTCTATTCATAAGTTACAATTTCCGTAAAAAACTTAAGGATAGCATTGCTTTTAGAACTACGTTAACAGCTGTTAAGGGTTGTTTTTACGCTTTCGCGAAAGCGTGATTAAAATTTTCACCTTGTTTATTACCAATTGCAATGTAATTTTCTTGCTCAAATCAATGTGCTTGCTCTGGATGGCTATGTCTTGTTATACGATTGTATATCAGCATCTTTACTACGTATGTTGTCGCTCTTTGGATGATGTGAATATCTAATTTTAACAATTTTTAATATCGGGCGTTAATTGTATGGTAAAAAGAATATTTTAGCAGAAGCAATTAAAATAAAATCCAATTCTTTGCATTAGACGTATAACCAATAAAATTAAACTAAATATTATGGACAACGGAAAAAGTGGAAACGGTATTAAGATCATTGCAGGGATTCTTGCAGTACTTTTAGTCGTTGCCGGTGCCTTTGCAGTAAAACTGTATAACCAAGAAAAAGATACAAAAAGCCAACTTACAAAAGAGAAGAATGTAGTGCTTGCAGATCTTAAGGAAATGGTGAGTAAGTATGATGTAGTTATAGAAGAAAATAACCTTAAAGACACAGAGCTTAACGAAGCTCGTGATAGAATACAAGGTCTTATATCTGACATAAATGCAAAAGATGCCACCATAGCGAGTCTTGGGAAGTATAGAGCAGAAGTGTTTAAACTACGTAACGAGCGTGATTTCTTATTTGCTCAAAATGACTCCCTACGCGGTAGTAACCAGATGCTCGCGATGCGCGTAGACAGTACAACGTATGAGCTAGAGGTACAAAGAGGTGTAGGAGATTCTCTATCACTAGAAAATCAAGCACTAGCAGAGCGTGTAACTTTAGGATCTGCACTGGCGGCAAATAAGCTTAGTGCCACTGGAGTGATAGAACGCTCTTCTGGTAAGCTTATAGAGAACTCAAATAATAGACGTGTAGATAAGCTACGTGCGTGTTATACAGTACCACAAAATCGTCTTGCCGAAGCTGGTGACCGTATGCTTTATGTACAGGTTGTAGACCCAGAAGGAAACACGCTAGGTGATAACAAGCAAGTAGCCTTTGACGGGACAGTGGTTACATACAGTACAATCTCTAAGTTTTATTATGAGAATACAGCGCTAGATATTTGTGAGAATATAGGGAAGACCACAAAGTTTTTTCCAGAAGGAACTTACAAAGTCTTTGTGTATGATAAAGGGGCGCTTCTTGCTCAAACTTCTTTTAGTCTAAAGTAAAAGAGACCATATTTAAAAGCATATTACACCGCTCTAAGATATCCATCTTAAAGCGGTGTTTTTTTATTCTACTGTAGGGTACCAGTCTAGCTGGGCAACATTAATACTACTATCGCCTTTATTTACTAGTTCTTTAAATTTTGAAACGTCGCTTAGACCTTCTGTACCTCTGTAATGATATGGAAATACGGTCTCTGGCTTAAAGTCTAATACCGCACTCGCAGCGCTCTCTACCGTCATTGTGTATGGCAAGTTCATACATACAAAAGCTATATCTATATTTGCTAGATTGCGCATTTCTGGTATGTCTTCTGTATCTCCAGAGATGTAAACTCGTTTATCATCTTTTTCAATTACATAGCCATTTCCTCTGCCTTTTGAGTGAAATTTAAGTGCTTCCTCTCTAAGGTTGTACATAGGGATCGCAGTGATGTTAAAATCATTTTTCATTAAGGAATTATCATTACTAAGTACGGTTGTGATTTTTTGTAAATCTTCTGGGAGTTTATCTACTACTGCTTGTGGTGCAATAATCTTTGTAGATTCTGTTAGAATACCTTGTACAGTGTTTACGTTTAAGTGATCACCGTGTATATCTGTAATCAAGATAAGATCTGGCGCATCATAAAGGTCAAAATTTTCTGGACCTCCTACGGGATCAATATAAATAGCATTATCATCCCATTTTAAAACCATAGTAGCGTGCGATACTGGGTAAATCTCAAAGTTACTTTTCTTTGCTTTCTCCTCTTTTACAACCTCTGTAGTTGTTTTGGTTTCGTTTGGTGTGTTTTCTTTACAGCTTGTAATACCTATGGTAAGGGCGGCTAAGAGTATAATGTTGAGTAATTTCATTTTCTGTTATTTATGGTTAATTATTTTTTCCATTTTTATGTTTGCTCGCTCGTATGATGCATTTTCTTCTACGGGAATCTCAATAAAACCCCATTTTTTATAAATATGAATAGCGTTTTCTAAAACGGTGTTTGAATAAAGTATGAGTTTTGAAAGGTTTTCCGCTTTCGCGAAAGCGATACAATGCTCCATTAATTTTTGACCTATGCCTAGACCTCTAGCCTGTGGAGATACTGCCATTTTTGTAAGTTCTAATACACCGTTTATTTGTGTGGGCATAAGCGCCACGGTGCCTACAATCTCATCATTGTGCTGGGCAAAAAATATGTATCCTCCTTTATTTATAATGTAAGTTTCTGGCTTACTTAATACTTCTAAGTCATAAGGTTCTACATAAAAATAGGTCTCTAGCCATTCTATATTAAGATGCTTGAAGGCGTCTTTATGTTTTGTGTTATAGGGTATAATATTCACGATGATTTCTTATAAAGTCCGTAACGAGGTAAGATAATGCTTTACCTACTTGTTGATAATTTTTCTTTGTTGGAGCGGCCTCACAAATATGTAAATAACCACATTTATTATTTCGCGCAAGCTGTCCTAAAAAATAACGCATCATCTCTAAGTTAAATCCAGAAGGCGTTTGTGCACTACTTGAGAAATTGGCAATACTATCTACATCTACCTCAATACCTAATGTATTGTCACTTAACTGGGAGATAGCAGTTTTAAAATTTTCCACCTGTTTACTTTCGAGAAGCATATCCTCCATATCAAAAGCGGTGATATGATTGCTAGTAGCTATCATATTGTAAATATACTGTGGTGTGTAGTTTTTATGTAACCCGAAGATACAATAGGTCTTGAGGTATGAGTTCTCACTTTCTAGCGCATATGTAAAGCCATTACCACTATGTCTATACTCTGCTTTTCTTAAATCTGTATGAGCATCAAAATTGATGACATTTATAGCTTTTTGCAAAGCCGTTGCAGTACCTTTTATATTTCCGTAGGCGTTATTATGACCGCCTCCTATAACTATAGGTATTTTGCCCGCACTTACTATGCGGTTTACCACGGTTGCTACTTTACTATCTATTCTTGCTACAATACTACCTAAGGTTTCTGGATTCTCTTTATCTATATCGTCTATATCTGGCGATACAGCTATATGACCTAATAGTAGGATATCGTTACCATTATTAAATTGATTGTCTTGAACGTTTACAAAAGCTTTTACAAAACTTCCCCAAGCTTTTATTGCCCCGGGCTTACCGTAGTTTGCACGAATACCAATATCCTCACAAATTCCAAAAAGAACATAGGTGCAATTATTATTTACAATGTCATCTAGGCTATCACATAGTTGCAAGGTTTCTCCTAGCTTGGTCTCACCAGCTCGAAGATGTGTGAATGGTTTAATGTCACTTTCTGTTGCAATGTGTAGCTGTATCATATCAATGCGTTATCGCGTCTGAGAGCGCTTCTATACATTGCTCTCTTATAATGTAAAGTTCGTCTAGCGTATATGGTAGGTTATCTCTTTTTATCCAGTCTGCGAGTACAGATTTGTGATAGTTCTTTTTATACTCACCTATCTGGTCTGTATCTATTGTGGTTTGCATTAGTATTGCATCTTTCCACTTAAGGTTTTTAGACTGAGCAAATGTGTAATCATATACTTCGTCATCATAACATAAAAACGTGTGTGCTTCTAGCATATATGGCAGGTTGTATTTATCAAGAGTCGCTCCCACACCTGGGGTGTTCTCTTCATTCATAGCATAAATAGCAAGTTCTAGTTGTAAGCCATAAATTGCGTGCTCATCTGTGAGTGTTTTTAATGTGGCGTGTTTTGTACTACAAGTGCCTCGACCATTTGTAATAATGTTTCCAAACTCTAACGGGTTTTCTACTCTCCCATAAGGAAGATGATGCACTTTGCGTATCGCGTCATAAAAAGTAGTAACTCCGTGTTCAATAAATGTGTCACTTACCGGGCTTCCCGGTACGATAAAAAAATTAGGTATAATCATAAGACTTCTCCATTTACAATTACCTTATCAATCTGGTGTTGTCCAAAGTGATAGGGAATTGCATTGTAAGAGGGTAGGGGTTTAGTAATTATTAAATTTGCTTTTTTTCCTTTTGTAATACTTCCAGTTTCTTTTGCGACATCCATTGCAAATGCACCGTTTATAGTAGCTGCAACAATTGCCTCTGCAGGGGTCATTTTAAGATTGATGCACGCCTGTGATACTATAAAATTCATAGAGCTGCTAGGTGATGATCCTGGATTATAGTCTGTTGCCACAGCAAGAGATAGGCCTGCATCTATAATCTTGCGTGCGGGTGTATATGGTATATTTAAGAAGAAAGAACAGCCTGGTAAGGCTACCGGTATCGTATTTGATGTTTTTAATGCATCTATATCTTTTTCGGTAAGTTCTTCTAGATGATCTACAGTGAGCGCTTCAAGCTCTATAGCTTTCTGTATACCACCTATACTTGTAAACTGGTTTACGTGTACCTTAGGTTTTAAGCCGTGCGCCTTTCCTGCGTTTACTATGGTATCCATTTCTGACACCGTAAAGTATCCTGTCTCACAAAATATGTCTATAAAATCTACTAATGACTCCTTTGTAAATGCTGGTATCATCTCATTTACAATCTCATCTATATAAGCTTCTCTATTTTGTTTGTGTCGCTCTGGTATAGCGTGAGCAGCTAGTAGCGTTGCTTTTACAGGGATATCTACGGCAGTACTGAGTCTTTTAATAACGCGCAGCATCTTAAGTTCTGACGCTACTGTAAGGCCATAACCTGTTTTAATCTCTATAGCCCCAGTACCCGTTTTAATACATTGTAATAAGCGCTCTAATGCATCTTCATAAAGTTCATCTTCGCTCATTGCCTGTAACTTGCGAGCGCTGTTCAAAATTCCACCACCTCTGGCAGCAATCTCTTGATAACTCAAGCCTTTTATGCGATCTACAAACTCATCTTCACGAGTTGTAGCAAATACTAGATGCGTGTGAGAGTCACACCACATAGGTAATACTATTTGGCCTGTTGCGTCTATAACTTCATCTACAGCGATGGGATGTAAATCATCCATACTACCATACTCATAAATGCGATCTTCATCTATTACGAGATACGCATTCTCAATATACGGCATAGTGCCCATCTCCTTGCCACAAAGAGGCTTATCATATTCTCCAGTTACTAAAAGCTGATATATGTTAGTAATCAATTTCATCCTTTTAAAGGTAGCAACTTTATACGACTATTGCATTAACATTTTTAAGAGAATGTCTAAAACTGTGCTAAGCCATTGGCCCAGAGTGCACTATTTTATTCTTTAATAATGAGAGAGGTGCTCTAGGTGTTTTTTGTATTTTTAGAACATTAAAAAAAGTAAAGTTATGTCAAAGTCAAACCAGGGTCTCAATACCATTTGTACTCACACGGGAGAAGTAAAAGACGAGCAGTTTCAAGGAGCTGTTTCTCCTATATTTATGTCATCTTCATATGCCTTTATGGATGTAGATGTAAAGCGCTACCCACGTTATTTTAATACACCTAACCAAGAAGGTCTAAGCAAGAAAATTGCAGCTTTAGAAAAAACTGAGGCGGGAATGATTTTTGGCAGTGGTATGGCTGCAGTGAGCACAACGTTACTTGCGTTTTTAAGAAGTGGAGATCACATTGTATTACAAGAAACTTTATACGGAGGGACTTATAACCTTGTGGTAGAGGAGTTTGATAAATATGGTATCACCTATACGTTTACAGAAGATCTTAGTGAGGCCGCTTTCGCGAAAGCGATAACCCCACAAACCAAAGTTATCTACATAGAGACACCGTCTAACCCGCTTATGAAAGTGACAGATATGGAAATGGTCTCTGCACTAGCCAAAAAGCACGGCATTGTAACGATGATAGATAACACCTTTGCATCACCTGTAAATCAAAATCCAAAAGATTTTGGGATAGATATAATGATACACTCGGCAACAAAATATATGGGTGGTCATAGTGATATCTGTGCAGGAGCCGTTGCAGCAAGTCAAGAGCATATAGACCGTATCTGGAACCTAGGTAAAAATCTAGGAGGAAGCTTAAGTGATCTTATGGTCTGGATGCTCGAGCGTAGTATCAAGACAATGGCGCTACGTGTTAAAGCTCAAAATAGAAATGCAAAGAAACTTGCCAAATGGCTCGATAAAAAGGAGGAAATAGATAAGGTGTATTATCCAGGTCTCAAGTCGCATCCTGACTATGCTCTTGCAAAAAAGCAAATGAGCGGTTTTGGCGGTATGATGTCCTTCGAGTTAGCACCACACATTGATGCAGAGGAGTTTCAAAAAGCGCTTAAACTCATAAAACCTTCTATGAGTCTTGCAGGTGTAGAGAGTACAATGCTTTGCCCAGCGCAAACCTCTCACTTCCTACTAGGAGAAGAAGAGCGTGCAAAACAAGGGATTGCAGATGGCTTGATACGCTTTTCTGTAGGTATAGAAGAGAAAAAAGATCTTATGGCAGATATTGACCAAGCGCTTGAAGTTGTACTTAAAAAAGCAACAATAGTAGCAGACTAGAGTTTTATAATAATGAAAGCTAAATTCCTATTTTTTATTTCTATTATAATCAGCGCTTGTACTGCTCGGAATAATGATAGTGTAGAAAAAGCTCTTGAAATATTTGATAGTTCTTTAGACTCATTAATATCAGAAAATACTACAAATAAAAGTAAATACACAATTTTGTTTAATGACACTTTATACAATAATCCTAAAAAAGTTGTGACTTCATTTTATCAAGAAGCTTATAATAATCTTGATAAAAATTTAGGATATTCTTATCACTCATATAATTTTAAAGACAATGAATTAGAGGTTCATACTACAGTAGATGAGCAAGGAGGTATATTTATTGAAAAATATATTTATTTTGACAAAAAAATTGATGACTCATTTTTAAAACATTTACGAATGATTAATGTCGATACATTTTATGTAGGGCAAATAGTCAAGTATAATAATAAAGGTAATCTATTAAAGAGTGTGTCTTCTTTTAAAGTTAATTTAATTGGAGATAGTATTCACAGAGATGCTAGATCAGTAAGCGTATATAAATATGACACAATTAATAATCAAATTGTAACTAAAAATCGTGTTTATTTACAAAATCAGTTACAACCAGATAGCTTAATAATGGTTCCCATAAATACTTACATAAAACCGTTAAATTCAATTTCAGATACTAGTTTATTGTCATCACGATTCTTTAGAAACGAGTATGAATATGATTTATATGGAAACTGGATTGTTCAAAGAAAGATATATTCTACATCTCCAAAGAAAGGAAAAGTTTATAGTGAGATTTGTAGAGATTTTTTTTATTAACCTATTGCCATCTCCAAAGATTACTAACTAAAGATAAAAAAATGAAATTAGACATACTAGCTATAGGAGCGCATCCAGACGACGTAGAGTTGGGCTGTGGTGCAACGATAGCAAAGGAAATAGCAAACGGAAAGAAAGTAGGTATTCTTGATCTTACAAGGGGAGAGTTAGGGACAAGAGGATCTGCAGAGATACGTGATGTAGAGGCAGCAAATGCAGCAGAGATATTAGGCGTGAGCGTACGAGAAAATATCGCACTTGCAGATGGATTCTTTGTAAATGATAGAGAGAGCCAGCTCAAGATTATAGAAATCATACGTAAATATCAACCAGAAATGGTACTCTGTAATGCTATTACAGATAGGCACATAGATCACGGTAAAGGGAGTAAACTGGCCAGTGATGCTTGCTTTTTAAGCGGTCTTAAAAAAATAGAAACTATAGTAGAAGGAAAGCCTCAAGAAAAATGGCGTCCCAAAACTGTGTATCACTATATACAGTGGCAAAATATAGAGCCAGATGTAGTGGTAGATGTTACAGGCTTTATAGATAGAAAATGTGAGTCTGTGTTTGCTTACACATCACAGTTTCACGATCCAAATAATAAGGAAGGAGACACGCCTATATCTAGTAAGACTTTTAAAGATAGCATAAACTATAGAGCAAGAGACCTAGGTAGGCTTATAGGTACAGAGTATGGTGAAGGTTTTACTGTAGAGCGATATGCAGCTGTAAATAGCCTATTTGACTTAATATAAGAGCTCACAACACACAAGGCATATAAAAACAAAAAAGCTATCCAGAAGGATAGCTTTTTTTAAGGGTGGAAGACCGGTTTCGAACCGGCGACCTCTGGTACCACAAACCAGCGCTCTAACCAGCTGAGCTACAACCACCATTTTAATTGCGAGTGCAAAGATAATTAATATTAATAGATGTACAACCTTTTATCAAAAAAAATGGAGCATTTTTTTTGCTCCATTTTTTATAATTCTGATAATGAGTTATTTCTGTTTTACTCTTTTTCGGCTTTATCTACTACCGGTTTTTCCTTTCTGTTTGCAAGTTCCCACGCTGTTGCAAAAACGAGCTTTGTGCGCTTCTCAAGTAAAGGATAGTTAATCTTATCTGGAGTATCACTTATTTTATGATAATCATCGTGCGTTCCATTAAAGTAGAAGATTACTGGCACATTGTGCTTTGCAAAGTTATAGTGGTCTGAGCGGTAGTAAAATCTGTTAGGCTCATTTTCTACATTATAACGGTAGTCTAGGTTGATGTCAAAGTACTTTGCATTTACTGCAGATGAGATATTGTGTAAATCTGTACTAAGCTTATCAGAGCCTATGAGGTATACATAGTTGTTATCTTCTTTGTGCGCGTCATCATTACGGCCTATCATATCAATGTTAAGATCTGCAATGGTATTTGCAAGTGGGTATACTGGATTTTCTGAATAATATCTTGATCCATAAAGACCTTTTTCTTCACCTGTAACGTGTAAAAATAGGATAGAGCGTTTAGGTCCCTTGCCATCTTTAACAGCTTGTTTAAAAGCCTCTGCAATCTCAAGTAAAGCTACTGTTCCAGAGCCATCATCGTCTGCACCGTTATATACATTTCCTTTTGCATCCATACCTACGTGATCTAGGTGTGCAGAGAGCACAAGAACCTCTTCTGGCTTTTCTGATCCTTTTATAAAAGCAAGAACATTTTCAGAATCATTAAG
Organism: uncultured Dokdonia sp.; assembly: GCF_947496725.1. Lineage (GTDB taxonomy): Bacteria > Bacteroidota > Bacteroidia > Flavobacteriales > Flavobacteriaceae > Dokdonia. The sequence goes on along the minus strand of NZ_CANMDS010000001.1, from coordinate 130,543 downwards.
TCCGCTTCCTTTTCTAAAAAATGTATTAGGAACGATTTGATAGTAATCACCATTATTACCTGGTTGTACGTTTAGCTCTTTGTAATAGTTTACAAGGTATGCTGCTGCCTTTTTTTGACCTGGGTCTCCTGTGTTACGCCCTTCAAATTCATCACTGGCATACACGTAGAGCATTTCTTTGAGTTCTCCTTCGGTGATTGTGTTTGTGTACTTACGCACGTCTGTCTCGTCACTTTCTAAAGCGGTAACATCTATTATTACAGGGTCTGCTGCTTGGGTAGGAGCGACTGCTTTTTTTGATTCATTACAAGATAATGCTACAAGGCTTAAACCTAAAAGCGCAAAATATTTTTTCATTCAAATTTATTTTAAGATTGCTAAAAGTACAGAATTCAACCGAATAAAATAGGAGAGTGCTGTAAAGCCTGTTAGTACGCTTTCGCGAAAGCGTAAAGAAACTGCATAAAAAATGCCACTCTAGTTAAGAGTGGCATTATGGTATTACTTTATGAGGTGTAAGTCCCTTAGTTGTTAAGCATTACTGGCATTACAAGCATTGTTACTTGCTCACCTTCATCAAGACCATCTACTGGAGTTAAGATACCTGCTCTATTAGGAAGTGACATCTCTAGAGAAACATCATTTGCATTCATATTATTAAGCATCTCTGTTAAGAATCTTGAGTTAAAACCTATTTGCATATCATCACCTTGGTAATCACAAGTAAGTCTCTCTTCTGCCTTGTTGCTGTAATCTATATCTTCGGCAGAGATGTTAAGTTCTGCTCCAGCAATTTTAAGACGTATCTGGTGTGTTGTTTTATTTGAGAAAATAGATACACGACGCACAGAGTTTAAAAACTGGTTGCGGTCTATAGTAAGTCTATTTGGGTTTTCCTTAGGTATTACGGCCTCATAGTTAGGGTATTTACCATCTATAAGTCTACATACTAGCTCTACGTTATCAAAAGTAAATTTTGCATTGCTCTCGTTGTACTCTACAGAGATCTCATCGTCAGACGTAGAGAGGATTCCTTTAAGTAAGTTAAGTGGCTTTTTAGGCATAATAAACTCTGCTGCCTGTGATGCTACAACATCTGTACGACCATACTTTACAAGCTTATGAGCATCTGTTGCTACAAAGGTTAAACCATCTGTCGCAAACTGAAAGAAAACGCCGCTCATCACTGGGCGTAAATCGTCATTACCTGTTGCAAATATGGTGTTGCTTATAGCCGTAGCAAGCACGCTTCCTGGTATTTTTACCACACTAGGATCTTCTAGTGATACGGCGTTAGGAAACTCTGCACCATCTGCATATGCTAGTGCATATTTACCGTGGTTAGAGCTTATCTCTATGGTGTTATTTTCGTGCTGAGTAAAAGTTAGGGGTTGCTCAGGAAATGTTTTAAGCGTGTCTAGTAACAAACGCGCTGGTAATGCAATAGCTCCATTATCACTAGACTCTACATCAAGTTTTGAAGTCATTGTAGTTTCTAAATCTGATGCGGAAACCGTAAGGGCGTTACCATCAAGTTCAAAAAGAAAATTATCTAGTATAGGTAATGTGTTGCTATTATTAATCACCCCTCCCAACACTTGTAGTTGTTTGAGAAGGTAAGAGCTAGAGACTATAAATTTCATAGTATTATTAGGTTTTGCTATGCAAGAAAATTGAATATAAAGTGATGCAATAAATTACCTGCACACTACTTACAAATATATTTGAAATGCGACGGCTTTAGAAATTAACTTATCAACATCTAGCGGGCGTAACGACGCTTTCTTATTGCGGTATATATGACGCCAAAAATAAGTAGTATCACAAGCGGAAGCCCAATGGTCAAGACTTGCCACGTGGTGATCTCTTTTGAAACCTTCTGGGTGTCTATAAATGGAAGGGCAATTTCTTTACTTCTTATGTTAATAAGACCATTATCATCGAGCAGGTAATTAACCGCATTAAGCAAAAACTCTTTGTTACCATAGCTGGTTCTTGTGTAGTAGTCAAAGCCTAATTCTAGTGGCTGCCCGCGGCTATCTAGTTCGTTTGCTATAATGTCACCGTCAGATATGAGTATGAGTTTTGAGGGGTTTGTTGCGCTTTCGCGAAAGCGTTCTTTATCACTTCCATCTGGTAACACACGATTTGTAAATGCCGAAGAAAATGCACCTTCTACTAAAACAGCTAGTGGTTGTTGTCCTGCTTGAAAATCTGCCTCCTGAGGTTCTATATCTACTTGTGCAAGTGCAATTTCTCTAGGAGTTGCTTCTAGCTTTGTATAGATACTAGATTGTAATAATACTGTTTTTGAGAGTTCATTATTAGACTCAAGAAGTTCTATAGGGTTTGCGTAGTTAAAGCGTACCGGTTTTTCAATATTAGTATTTATAGGGTGGGTGTTAAGGCTAGGTACCTGTGGTCTGTATAACCACGGTAGTTGTATGTATTGTGACTCACTTCCTTCTCCAGATGCTACACTTAGCGGGGCAGAGTAGAGGTCTACCACTAGTGAGGGATTTATGCGTACACCATACTTAAAGAGTTGATCGTCCAGATTGAGATCTCTAGGAAATGCAACTGTTTTACCTGCATCATTACGCAGACTATCATCTTCTATTGCCACAGCATCGAGCATCCAGAGACTGTTGCCGCCGTTTATAATATATTGATCTATCACATATTTTTGTTGCTCTGTAAATGCCTTTGTAGGCTTTGCGATAACTACGAGGTCAAAGGTGTTTTGTAAGGCTTTTAGTGCTTTTTCTGGGTCTTGGTTTGCCACCTCCATTGGGAAGGGGGCAATATTATAAGTATCGCCCAGCTTACGGAACATATCTGCAATTTTTGCATCTGGTAACTCACCATTATCTCGTAGTACTGCTATGCGCTTAGTCTTTGCATTTAAAGAGATGTTAAGCCCCTCTGCAAAGGCATACTCAAGATTTTGAATTGAGGCATAAACCAGCTGTTCTGGTGACGATCCTACCACATTTTTTACTAAAGAAACAGGAATGGCTTTACCATTAAAATTAATCGTAGCCCAGGGGAAAATAGTTTGTGTAGTCTCCTTGCCGTCTTGTTTTACTTTAAGCGGGATAGTGGTCATTCCAAACTCGTTAAACTGCCCTGCTACTTGAGCGGTCGTTTCACCTGCCTCTACTGGGTTTGAAAACTCAAAGTAAATATTAGGATTGTGAGCCTGCATTTCTTCAAGAAGGTAGCGGGTCTCGTTCTGAAGCTTTTTAAATTCTGCAGGAAAGTCTCCTTCAAGAAAAACATCTATGATAAGCGGACTTTTAATTTGGTCTAATAATTCCTTAGTAGGCGTGCTTATGGTATACCTACCATCTTGAGTTAGGTCATAACGTTTATGCGCAAATGAACCTGTATAGTTTATGAGTAGTAACCCTATAAACAAGAGTAGCGGTTGGGTTATGTTAGAGATTATTTTCACGTAAGTGTGTTGATTTTTTTGCAATCTCCATACCGTGAGTATGATAAAAAACGCAGTTACACTTATAAAGTAGATAAGGTCTCTCGTGTCTATAACTCCTCTGCTTATACTTTCATAATGTGATTTAATACTTAAGCTTGATAAGAAGGTTTTGCTACCCTCTAGGCTGCTGTAAGCTACGACACCCTCAATTCCAAAATAGAGAAAAAAGCAAAGCCCTACTGATGCAATAAAGGCAACAATTTGATTACTAGTACAGGCAGATATAAATATTCCTAATGCCGTATAGATACTAGCAAGCAGTATAAGTCCAGCATATGACCCTATGGTTACACCTACGTCGAGATTACCTAGGGGGTTACCTAGCATATATATAGCGAGCACATACATTAACGTAGGTATAATAGCAATAAGTATGAGGCTGTAAGCACCTAGATATTTACCTAGCGTAAGTTGTAACGTAGTAATGGGTTTTGTGAGTAATAGCTCTAAGGTTCCTGCTTTTTTTTCTTCACTAAAACTGCGCATAGTTACCGCAGGTATAAGGAAAGTAAACATCCACGGGGCAATAAGAAAAAATGGAGCAAGGTCTGCAAAGCCTGAGTTAGGAATATTAAATTCTCCTTCAAAAACCCATAAAAATAATCCTGTGACCACTAGAAATAACCCTACGACTAAGTAGCCTATAGGTGAGGAGAAAAATGTGGTGATTTCCTTTTTTAATATTGCGTACAATGGGTTGCTTTTTTTGAGTAAAACTACAGTAGATTTTTTAATTTTTGAAATACAATTTAATCTGAGTATGTAGATTGAGGAGGGCCATCTATTGGGATTTTTGCCCCTAGATAGGTAGGCTCTTTACTTATGCCTAACTCTAAGTATGCTTTTACATTTGCTAGAAGTTCTCTGCGCTTATTAGCATTCTCACGCTGGTAGATATGTTTATCTCCTATAAAGCCGTAATAGTCAAGACCTAATCTATTTGCGATAAAAAGTGCTCGAGGTAGGTGAAATTTTTGAGTTACTACAATGGCTTCCTTTACATTAAAAACAGAGCTTGCTCGATACATACTATCATAGGTGTCAAAACCTGCGTAATCTAAAAATATATCTTCTTCTGGCACTCCTTGGTTAATAAGGTACTGTTGCATAGCCTTAGGCTCATTATAAGATTTTGTACCATTATCTCCAGAGAGTAAAAATCTAGACACTTTACCCGCGCGATAAAGGGAGAGCGCGCTCGAGACCCTATCTTCTAGCATAGTAGATAGATCACCGTTAGATCGCACACTAGCACCTAGTACAATAACTGTATAAGCTTGAGGTACCTCGGTAATGTTATTATAAGTTTGATCTTTAGTGCTAGATTTAACGTGGCCAGAGAGTATAAATATCCCACAGGCAAGGAGTGCCAAAAAAGCAAAAAGTAGGATGGTTATTTTCTTAATAATTTTTCTCACTAGGCCTTATCAATAATATTAATAGGTTTCTTGTCATCATTTATAGCGACAAAGGTAAATTTACCCGCCACGGCTAGCTCGCGATCATAGCTATACATATCTTCTTTGTAAATCTCAACGCGTACCACACAGCTTGTATTGCCCACAGTTTCCACCCGAGCAATAAGTTCTACAATGGTACCTTCTGGAATTGCCTTTGTAAAATCTATTTTATCTGTAGATATAGTTACTACTTTCTTACGGCTAAAACGTGTTGCACATATAAAAGCAGCCTCATCCATCATATGTAATGCGGTACCCCCAAAAAGGGTATCATAATGATTAGTCGTATTAGGAAAAACCGCTTTAAAAATGCGTGTCTCACTTTCTTTAATACGTTGTTGTACTGTAAGCATAGGTAGATGTGACTTAGTAATTCTTACTGCATAACATACTAGATATGCAGCCTTGTGTCTGTATCTTTGCAAGGTCTAAAAACAGAACAAATGCTACAAGTAATAGAAGCTTTAAAATGGAGGTATGCGACTAAAAAGTTTGATAACAAGCGTATGCTCTCTACCGCTCAAATAGATATTTTAAAAAATGCCTTTAATCTTACGGCCACAAGTTTTGGGTTACAGCCCGTGCGACTTGTAATTATAAGTGATAAAAAGCAGCAAGAGGCTTTAGTACCTGTAACAATGAACCAGCAACAGGTGGCAGATGCTTCTCACGTACTTGTATTTTGTATAGAAAAAAACGTAGATGGTATCTATGTAGAAGATTACTTTAATAACGTTAAGGCTATACGCAACACACCAGACGAGGTTCTAAAACCTTTTAAAGATTATCTATTAGACCATTTTAAAAACGTAAGTGTTGCAGATAATCATCTCTGGGCGACAAAGCAAGCATATCTCGCTATGGGTAATTTACTTACCGTTTGTGCGTTAGAAGAGATAGACGCCTGCCCTATGGAAGGTTTTTCTCCAGAAGGTTACAGCGAGGCCCTTAACCTAGATAAACACGGTATACAACCAGTACTGGTTATGCCTGTAGGTCATAGGGCAGAAGATGATATGTTTTCTTCCTTAAAGAAGGTGAGAAAACCTATTGCAAATGCAGTTTTAGAATTATAGTAAGTTTTGTAAATTGTAGGCAATTACAATTTTGTGGCAAGATTGTTGTTTATTTCTAGAAGTTTTTAAATTTGCAATAGCCCTAAAACAATTATAATGAAAAAATTCATCGTCTTTTTACTACTCATTTCGGCAGCGACTATGCAAGCGCAGCAGGCAAAATGGTACACAGATTTTGATAAAGCAAAGAAAGTAGCACAGCGTCAAGGTAAGCCTATCTTAATGTATTTTACAGGTAGTGACTGGTGTGGCCCGTGCAAAATGCTTAAAAAAGATCTTTGGCAAACAGATAAATTTATCCAGCAGGCAGACGACTTTGTGCTACTAGAGATAGATATCCCTTTTAGAGAAGATATCATCACACCAGAGCAGAAAAAGAAAAATATGAAGCTGCAAGACGAGTATAATAGAGACAAGTCTTTCCCTACCGTACTACTACTAGATGCAAACGGAAGAAGAAAAGACGAAGTGTCTGGATACAGTATGCTACGAGATACAGCACCGTACTACGCGTTTTTTGATAAAGCACGTCGCTTATAATAACGGTTCAAAGAAATTATTTCAAAAGCGTTCAAGTAATTGGGCGCTTTTTTTTACGCTTTCGCGAAAGCGTAATAACAACACATCAACTCTTCCTTAGTAATTTGAAACGAAGGTATCTGTAAAGGTCATATCTTCTTATCTTTGCCCCACTCTAAAATAACATATGTCAAAAGTAGTTTTAATCACCGGTGCCTCTTCTGGTATAGGGCAAGCCATCGCGCAGTTTTTAGTAAATCATTCATACACCGTCTATGGTACAAGCCGTAATCCTAAAAATAGTGTAGAAAATGGTGTACATATGCTCGCACTTGATGTAACAAAGCCAGAAACCATAATGGCAGCAGTAGCCACACTTCTCAAAGCCGAAGGTAAAATAGACTACCTTATAAATAATGCAGGTATGGGTATAACCGGACCTCTTGAAGAAACTCCAGATACAGAGACGAGACGTGTTTTTGAAACAAATTACTTTGGCGCGCTAGAAGTGATTAAAGCAGTATTACCTACTATGCGAGCACAGCGCTCTGGTATGGTTATAAATATTACATCTATAGCTGGATATATGGGGTTACCGTATCGTGGTATTTACTCAGCTACAAAAGGTGCACTAGGTATCACTACAGAGGCATACCGTATGGAACTTAAAGAGTTTAATGTGAAGATGACTACCGTTGCACCAGGAGATTTTGCAACCAATATTGCTGCAGGTAGATATCACGCCCCCGTACTAGATAACTCACCTTATAAAGATAACTATAAGAACACGCTAGCTCTTATGGATGAGCACGTAGATAAAGGAATGGACACCGCTATTATGGCAAAAGTCATAAAACGCGTTATGGAATCAAAAAATCCAAAAGTGCATTATCGAGTTGGGTTCTTTATGCAACGTTTTAGTATAGCACTTAAGCGTATGCTGCCAGATACTTGGTATGAAAAACTGTTGCTCAACCATTACGGCTTGTAGTTAACAAACAATTAATCCTTGTAAGGGAAACGACTTATCACTTTTAGCTACATTTGTGTATAATCAACAAAAGAAAAACCTATGAAATTTTTTATAGACACCGCAAACTTAGACCAGATTAGAGAAGCGCAAGACCTTGGTGTTCTTGACGGGGTAACTACAAACCCATCACTTATGGCAAAAGAAGGTATCACAGGCCGTGAGAATATCTTACAACACTATAAGGATATCTGTGCTATTGCTACAGGAGATGTGAGTGCAGAGGTAATCTCTACTACGTATGATGAGATGATTAAAGAAGGGGAGGAACTTGCTGCATTACACGAGCAAATTGTCGTAAAGGTGCCTATGATCAAGGATGGTATAAAGGCTATAAAATATTTTTCTGATAAAGGGATACGTACTAACTGTACACTCGTGTTTTCTTGCGGGCAAGCATTACTTGCTGCAAAGGCTGGTGCAACATATGTATCTCCATTTATAGGGAGACTAGATGATATCTCTACAGATGGACTTAACCTTATTACAGAGATACGTCACATATATGATAACTATATGTTTGACACACAAATTCTAGCAGCCTCAGTAAGGCACACAATGCACGTAATAGATTGTGCAAAAATAGGGGCAGATGTTATGACAGGTCCTTTATCTTCTATAGAGGGATTATTAAGACACCCGCTTACAGATAGTGGTCTTGCTAAGTTTCTAGCAGACTATGAGAAGGGTAACAAATAATCCTCATCAAATACTAAGCATAAAAAAGCCTCCTTATTAAGGAGGCTTTTTTATGTGATTATATGTGGTCTATTGATTTAAATAGGCAAGGAGCTCATTCTCAAATTTTGAGCTGTGTATGTTTGCGTGGCTATTAAGAATCACACCTTTTTTATCTAGCACTATTGTCTTGTTAATATCATTGAGCACTAGTTGCTTTCTGCCCAGAGCAGGCTTTGCAAGTTGGTATTCCATAAGGGAGTTGTAATTCTTGTTATCTAGATGACGTATCCACTTATCTTGTTCTTTATTTACATTAATCGCTATAAAGTTAAACTCTGGGTATTTCCTTTGTAAATCTTTTGCTTTTTGGTGCGAGTTGTTCATATGTGACTTTCTCGAGTAAGACCAGAAGTATAGCACAGTAGGCTTTGTAATACGGCTTGATAGTGTGCTCATTGCAAGGTTAGTATCTACAATAAGAACATCTGGTATCGTGTTTCCGGCCTGCATACTCTCATTGTTAGAGTACAATGCATCTATGTTTTCAATGGTTTCTTGAGATGAAGAAACGGCCTTTATCTCATCAAACAGGGTGGCAACCTCTTGAGAGTTATTGCTGTTTGCAATAAAAATACGTGCCATCTGGTTGAGAAGTCTTTCCTTGAGCGGCTCATTTGTAATAATACTATCTATAACAGCAATCTGGTGGTGATTATGCACGTAAGACATACGGTCGTACTTAGACTGGTCACCATATCTTAAAAAACTTAGATGGTTTATGTATGATCCCAGATATCTTCTAAAACCGTATAACTCATCAAGGTTAGGATTATTTATATCTACGCTTTCGCGAAAGCGGTAAAAGTCACCTGGCAGTGTTTTAATGAAGTTAAGTTTATCTTTCCCATAATGAGCAAAGGGGTAAAGCTCCTTGCGTTGATAGTTATCCAGTTTTGAAACCGCTCGGGCAATATCTATAAAATCATCTGAGTAGGTGGCTTCGGGATTATTTAAGAAATCGCTTAATTCTTCTTGATGTATAATAGACATTGAGTCTAATGTCTTTTGAAAGTTTTGAGGATTTTTCTGATACTTTCTTTTTATGTTGTTGTTTTCAGACTCCCAGTGCAAGTACATATCTATAAGAAAAGTACTTTTTTCTGAACCGTAGCCAGAGAAGCTTAAAGACTCATCAAACTCTTTTGTATTAACACGCAATAGTATACTGTCACCTTCCTCTATATGAACAATCTGGTGTTCTCCGTGCTCAAAGCGGTAAAGGCCGCTTTCAAAATTTTCTAGTTTATGTAAAAATCTATTACGTCTATCTAGGGGTATACTATCTGTAACGTTTTCACCTTTGCGCAAAAGCACATAGCTCTGTACAGGGTTAATAATCTCACCGCCTATGTAGGTTCCGTCTGCCTTGTCTTTGTCTTCAGAGATGCAACTGCTTGTACATACTACAAGTAACGAGAGAAGGGCGATGTGATATTTCATATAGGGTATTAATTTATGCTTGAAAAGCAAGCATAGCGCATTGTTCTCAAAAATAAGTTTAAAGGTGTATTGAAGTTGTTAAAGCCACGTTAAAAGCATTTAACTATACTTATGTTTAAAATTTCTTTAATTATGGGTATTTTTGCAGGCTCTAAACAGACAATTTTATGTTATCAGTTTCTAATCTTTCGGTTCAATTTGGTAAACGCGTTTTATTTGACGAGGTAAACACTTCGTTTCTTAATGGCAATTGCTACGGTATTATAGGTGCAAATGGTGCAGGAAAGTCTACTTTCCTTAAAATATTAACGGGACAGCAAGACCCTACTTCTGGTCACGTTCACCTAGAGCCAGGTAAGCGTATGTCTGTACTAGAGCAAAATCACTATGCTTATGATGAGTTTGCCGTACTTGAGACTGTGGTAATGGGTAATAAGCCATTATATAAAATCAAATCTGAGATTGATGCATTATATGCAGACTACTCAGATGAGAATGCAGACCGTATAGGAGAGCTTCAAGTACAGTTTGAAGAGATGAATGGCTGGAATGCAGATAGTGACGCAGCTACAATGCTATCTAACCTTGGTATAAAAGAGGAGCTTCATCACACATCTATGGCAGATCTAGATGGTAAGCAACGTGTACGTGTCTTAATTGCACAGGCACTTTTTGGTAATCCAGATGTGCTTATTATGGATGAGCCTACAAACGACCTGGATTATGAGACGATTGCTTGGTTAGAAAACTTCTTAGCAAACTATGAGAATTGTGTGATTGTAGTCTCTCACGACCGTCACTTTCTTGATGCGGTATGTACACACATATCAGATATAGATCACGGTAAGATTACTCATTATAGTGGTAACTATACCTTCTGGTATGAGTCATCTCAACTAGCAGCGCGACAGAGAGCACAGCAAAACAAAAAAGCAGAAGAGAAGAAAAAAGAGTTACAAGAGTTTATCGCTAGATTCTCTGCAAACGTTGCAAAATCTAAGCAAGCTACATCTCGTAAAAAGATGATAGATAAACTTAATATAGAAGAAATTAAGCCTTCTAGCCGTCGTTACCCAGGTATTATATTTGACAGGGATCGTGAGGCAGGAGATCAGATTTTTAATTGTGCTGGTCTTACTGCAAGTCTAGATGGAGATACACTATTTAAGGGCGTAGATATAAACTTAAATAAAGGAGATAAAGCAGTATTGTTTTCTCGTGATAGTCGTGCTACTACAGCATTTTACGAGATTATAAATGGTAATCAAACTCCAGATAGCGGTAGTTTTGATTTTGGGGTAACAACAACACAGTCATATTTACCGCTAGATAACTCATCGTACTTTCAAGACGGAACGCTCAACCTTGTAGACTGGTTACGCCAGTATGCACAAACAGAAGAGGAGAGGGAAGAGGTTTTCTTAAGAGGTTTCTTAGGAAAAATGATTTTTTCTGGTGAAGAAGCACTTAAGATGTCAGACGTATTATCTGGAGGAGAAAAAGTGCGCTGTATGATTTCAAAAATGATGATGAAGCGTGCAAACATCTTAATGGTAGATGAGCCTACAAACCACTTAGACCTTGAGTCTATTACAGCGTTTAACAATGCGCTTAAAAACTTTAAAGGTACTGTAATGCTTACTACACACGATCACGAGTTTGCAAGCACAGTAGGTAACCGTGTAATAGAGCTTACTCCTAAAGGAGTTATAGATCGCTTTATGAACTTTGATGAGTATATGAGTGATAAGAGCATCAAGGAGCAGCGTATGGCGATGTACGAGTAGGCTACTCCCTTACTTTTTATTAGTGAAGTAAGAGATGAGCATATAAATACAGAATATGCTTAACGCGCCGCTTATTATAATGCGAAGTAATGGTAATTCCTCACCTCTTAATAAAGGTGATAAACGCCATAAGGAGTATAATAAGAAGAGTACATAAAAGATAAGACGGCCAGGAGATACTCCTGGCTTTTTCTTTTCTGTAGTACTTTTAGAGATCGTTTTTAGAGGTTCACTTTGCGATTCTTCTTGTGAGAGCGAGTTAAGCTCATCATCTGTAAGGGCATTAGTTTTAAAATCCTCTAGGGTCGCTGCTACGACGTGTTTTGCTTTTACTAGATGTTCCTTGTCAACCAGTAGTCTTGATTGATCTGGAGAGCCCAGTGCATAACCAGCTAGCTTTGCACTCTCATTATCATCTCTCAGTATACTAGGGATTCCTTGTTCTTCTAGAATGATCTGTAAACGTTTTGTCTCAATGGCAGATCCAGTGTGGATCTTCTCATAACGGGAATCTGGTAGTATACTCATATAGTTATCTTGTTTTATCGTAAGTGCTATTCCATATCGCTTTGTTGAAATTTTTACCTAGTGCAAAGGCATAAAATAACACAATCGCTGCGATGGACTTAAACATAAAGAAAAAGACCATAACATCTTGACTTAAATCTTGATTCTTTGTAAAAAGACCATCTGGTATAAGCATAGTGGCTATTAGGCTTATTAAAAGTGTGGTTACGATAAGGTTTTCAAAAGATTTAAAAGACCAAGCCCACTGCTTTCTAAAGGGGTTAAGGTCATTTCCCCATTTATGTATGAGGTAGTAATAGCCATTACCCATAGGGGCAAAAAGTAAAGGGTCGTCTGCTTTTTCTAGTACAAACATTTTTGACGGAGCTATGATTTTAAAACCATCTAGCTCTGTATTGTGCGTGTTTTCAAGATATTTAATATTGTCTAGCGCTTGCTGTGGATATTTACCTTTAAAGTACTTTGTGTCTAGAAAACGAAGTCTGTAATCTATACAAATCTTTTCTATTTGTTTAATGTGGAATATATTTTCGGCAGCCAGTAGGTCTATGTTAAACTCATTGTAACCTGAGCCAGAAGGACTATTAAGGGTTTTTAAGATTCCGCTTTCGCGAAAGCGGTCTTGTGTAAAAATAGCTTCTACTTGAGCCAGAATATCTTGCTCTTGCTCACTCTTGCTGCGCTCACGTAATAATTTGTTGTGAATGTTTGTTCTGGTTAATAGCATCTCTTTTTTTCTACTAAATATACAATACAAAAGCCGCAATGTCAATGCAACAGTCATACTGTATAAAATTATTGAAACTATTAAACAAATATGTTAAGGTCTTAAGAGCAGTAAGTTGTGCTTATCTAATTGTAAGATGCCTCGATTGTAGACAATAAAAAAGCCCCAAATTTTCTTGAAAATTTGGGGCTTAAAGTAATTTGTTAAAATGATTATCTAAGCGTTGCTCCTAGTTCTTTTTCAAAACGTTGTTGCAGTTTATTCATCACTTTGTCAATATTCTTATCTGTAAGTGTTTTGTTTTCATCTTGTAATAAGAAACTCACAGCATAACTTTTCTTTCCTTCTGGCAAGTTTTTACCTTCATATACATCAAAAAGGTTTACTTCTTTGAGTAATTGCTTTTCCGTTTGTTTTGCAAGCGTTGCAACCTCTTCAAACTGGACCTTTGTGTCAAGTAATAAGGCAAAGTCTCTGCGCACAGATGGATACTTTGGAATATCTTTAAAGCGTACTTTATTACGAGCAGCAATCTCTAAAATCGCGTCCCAGTTAAAATCTGCAAAGTATACGTCTTGAGAAATGTCAAATTTCTTTAAAACACTTTTCTTTACAATACCGTAGGTTACCACTTCTTGTTTTCCAAGAGATAAACCTACAGCTTCAGAAAATAAATCATTTTTCACACTCGAAGGACGTACTCTGGTAATATTAAGTTTTTCTAGTACTGATGTCACAACACCTTTTAAGTAAAAGAAGTTAGTAGGAGTGCTAGTACCCGTCCACGACTCACTGTTGCGATTACCTGTTACAAATAATGCAAGGTGCTTATCTTCCTTGCGCTCACCTGGGTAATTGTGATACGTTTTTCCAAACTCAAAGAGCTTTATATCACTACGACGGCGATTTACATTGTACGAGATTGCTTCAAGTCCAGAAAACAGCATAGACTGTCTCATTACACTAAGTTCTTTACCTAGCGGGTTAAGCATCTCTACATTGTATGCATCTTTAAGATTTTCAGAAAGTGTTGTATAGGCTGGAGTGGTAAGGCTGTTTGCCATCATCTCATAGAAGCCTTGTGCCGCGAGTTGATTACCCACTACATCACTTACTCTGTGATCATCAAATTTTGAGGTAGATGATACGGTAGCATTAAGCTTGTTGCCAAAAGAGATGTTGTTATAACCGTATACACGTAGTATCTCTTCTATAACATCTGCCTCTCTAGTTACATCATTTCTAAAAGCTGGTATGGTCATACCTATCCCGCTTTCTGTCACATTGTTAATTTTAATATCTAGTGACATTAAAATTTCTTTAATCACCTCACGAGGTAATTCTTGGCCTATAAGTTTTGTAGTATTATCAAAGTTTAAGAACACCTGCTGGTCTTCTATCTTTTTAGGGTAGATATCTACTATCTCGCTTGTAATCTCTCCACCGGCAATCTCCATAATAAGTATAGCAGCTCTTGTAAGTGCATACTCAGTAATATTAGGATCTATACCTCTCTCAAAACGAAAAGATGCGTCTGTATTAAGCCCGTGGCGCTTTGCTGTTTTACGCACAGCCACAGGGTTAAAGTAAGCGCTTTCTAAAAAGATGGCATTTGTATTTTCTGAAACGCCACTATGTAAACCGCCAAAAACTCCAGCAATACACATAGGTTTCTCTGCATCACAGATCATAAGATCATCTTCGTGTAGTTCACGTTCTACACCATCTAGTGTCGTAAACTTTGTTCCAGCTTCTAGTGTGCGTACTTCAATCTTTTCTCCAGTGATTTTACTAAGGTCAAAGGCGTGTAGCGGCTGCCCTAGCTCGTGAAGTACATAATTAGTCGCATCTACAATATTATTAATAGGCGAGAGGCCTATAGCTTTAAGCCTGTGTTGTAACCACTCTGGCGAGTCTTCTACTTTAAGACCGCTTATCACAACTCCCGCGTAGCGTGGTGCTTTTTCTGAGTCTAGTACATCTACATCTATTTTGTGTACACGCTTTTCTATTTTAAAAGAAGAGGTAGATGGAGTGATAAGTCCTTTGTTTATCTCTTTCTGTAACAATCCAGCTTTAAGATCACGGGCAACACCCCAGTGACTCATAGCATCTGCACGGTTAGGCGTAAGGCCTATTTCAAAAACTTGATCATTTTCTATTTCAAAAACTTGAGCAGCTGGTGTTCCTGGTACAAGTGCCTCGTCTAGTATCATAATACCGTCGTGACTCTTACCTAGGCCTAGCTCATCTTCTGCACAGATCATACCGTGAGATTCCTCACCACGTATTTTTCCTTTCTTAATTTTCCACGCTTCACCTTCTTCTGTGTATAGCGTAGTGCCTATAGTTGCGACTGGTACTTTTTGACCTGCAGCTACATTTGGCGCGCCACACACTATCTGTACAGGAGCCTCAGCACCTATGTCTACCGTAGTTACTTTAAGCTTGTCTGCATTGCTGTGTTGCTCGCAGGTGAGCACGTGACCTATTACAATCCCTTCTAGACCGCCTTTTACACTTTGGTAAGTATCTATACCTTCTATCTCTAGACCTAGGTCTGTTAGGAGTTCGCCAGTTTTTTCGGCATCCCAATCTATATCAATAAACTGCTTTAACCAGTTGTAAGAAATTTTCATAAAAATGGAGCTTTTTGAAGTAGGCAAATATAGGATAAGTAAGCAAGTAGGCAAAGGAGAAGAGAGAGTATCTGTGTAGTTTTTTACGCTTTCGCGAAAGCGTATATATCCCCATTTTACTACTTATAATCGCATATTTTGTACTTAACTTAATAAAGTGATTGTCACGTCTTTTTTAAAGTTGTTGTTACTGAGTTGTAAGATAATCGTTTGACTGGAAAAGAGGTAGGTGTTTATTAAAGTTTGAGGTGTGATATAGTGGTGTGTGCCTAGAAACAGTATGCCTGGAGTGCTGTGACGGCTAAGCTACTGTATATAAGTGTCTAGCAGCTTGTAACTATTATCGCTGTTTCTTGAGAAGGTACCATAAAGGGTTTCAAATTCATTTAGTGTAGGTTCAAGCTGCTCGCATACGGTATTACAATCTATAGCTATATCATTAAGTAGTGCATAATTACTACTGCTGTCTGATGTGATAAAAGTATCTTGTACATCGCTGTATTGAGTAATCAATCTTAGGTCAAAAGTTTCTGTTGTAGACCCTTCAGATTGCTCAATAATCCTTAAAAAGTCATACTCTGTGCTACCTGCATCTGCAGGCGGGTTTGGAACTGAATATTTTGCCACAGCTATCGTATAATTTGTGCCTAATTCTGGTATGAAGCCATTTACGCCTCCGTAAAGTATAAAAAAGTCTTCTTCATCTTCAGGACGCACTAGATTAAAGAGTCCGTTATCAAGAGCAGTAGCGGTAATTTTGTAATGTTTATACTCTAGTGTAGTGTTATTTATAAAAATACGATTGTCTTCTTCTGTGTTAACGCTGTCATCTGTAGAGCAGCTTACCAGTAATATTGCGATTATTGTGTAAAGCGTAAGGGTGAATCTAATGTTCATAAGGATATCTTTTAATTAAGATGAAGTGATGAGCATAAGGTTGCGCTACAGTGTGTTAAGCGATTGTTATGTTTGGACAATTAAGAGATATAACTCCAGATATTTTTAAACTTCATCATCTGGGCATACATAAAGCGTATGATCTGGTTTTCTTCTTTCTCAAACTTAGGATCGTCTTTTACCAGTTGCCAAGCATAGCTTCTGGCTACCTTTAGAATGTCATTGTCACGTATAATATCTGCTATTTTAAGGTTGAGCGCGCCACTTTGCTGGGTTCCTGTAATGTCGCCTGGGCCTCGCAGCTTGAGATCTACCTCTGCTATTTCAAAGCCATCATTAGTGCGTGTCATTGTCTCTAGGCGCACTTTACTATCGCTAGAGAGTTTGTGACTGGTCATAAGGATGCAATAGCTTTGCTCTGCACCTCGACCTACACGACCACGCAGCTGGTGTAACTGGCTTAACCCAAAACGCTCTGCACTCTCAATAATCATCACAGAAGCGTTAGGAACATTTACGCCAACTTCTATTACGGTTGTGGCGACCATAATTTGAGTTTCACCTTTTATAAAGCGATTCATTTCAATCTCTTTATCGTCTGGTTTCATCTTTCCGTGCACGATAGAAATCTGATATTCTGGCATCGGAAATTCGCGAGAAATACTCTCGTAGCCATCCATCAAATCTTTGTAATCCATCGCCTCAGATTCTTGTATTAATGGGTACACAATATAGACTTGTCTACCTAGGGCAATTTCGTCCCTAATAAACTTAAAAACTTTGAGTCTATTTGCGTCATATCTATGCACCGTTTTTATGGCTTTTCTGCCTGGTGGTAACTCGTCAATTACACTCACATCTAGATCACCATAAACAGTCATCGCCAGGGTGCGGGGGATAGGGGTGGCGGTCATCACAAGTACGTGTGGTGGGTACTCATTTTTGTGCCATAACTTGCTGCGTTGCTTTACCCCAAAACGGTGTTGCTCATCTATCACTGCGAGCCCAAGATTCTTAAATTTTACCTTGTCTTCTAGTAGAGCGTGTGTACCTATAAGGATGTCTAGCTCACCATTTTCTAGTTGCTCGTGTATGATTTTACGTTCTGAAGCTTTGGTTGAACCTTGAAGTAATGAAATACTGGTATTCAGTTCTTTACATAATTCTAACAATCTTTGATAGTGTTGCACTGCCAGGATGGCAGTAGGTGCCATTAAACAAGCCTGAAAACCGTTGTCAAGTGCCATTAACATTGACATAAGCGCTACTATGGTCTTGCCAGAACCCACATCTCCCTGTAAAAGCCTGTTCATTTGTGCATTTGTACCTAGGTCGTGACGTATTTCTTTAAGAACACGTTTTTGTGCACCAGTCAACTCAAATGGTAAATGGTCATTATAAAACTCTGTAAAAATGGGACCAACTTTCTCAAAGGGGTACCCCTTTATTTTGGTCTTATGGTTTACATTTTTAAAGGCAAGTTGTAGCTGGATATAAAAAAATTCTTCAAATTTTAATCGGTATTGAGCACGTGCAAGATGCTCTTGAGATTGCGGAAAATGAACGTTTAAAAGTGCCTCTCTTTTTGGCATTAATTTGAGCTCTGTAACAAGGGGTTTTGAGAGGCTCTCAAAGAGGTGATTTTTTGCCTCCATAAAGAGGGTTTGCATCACTCCATTTACCACCTTATTTGTGATGCCACGATTAGATAATTTTTCGGTAGATGGGTACACGGGTTGCATTGCAGATCGTATACTTTTTTCGTGCTCAGAAAGCAGTTCCATCTCTGGATGTGGCATCGAGAATTTACCGTTGTAATAATTACATTTTCCAAAAATTACATAAGGCGTATTCATCTTGATACCCTCCTTGATCCATTTATGACCTCTAAACCATACTAGCTCCATCTGCCCACCATCATCTCTAAAGGTTGCCACAAGCCTGCGACCTTTACCCTCTATCATCTTCATACTGGTAAACTTCCCTATAATCTGCACCTCTGCATTGCTACGCTCAAGCTCGCTTATTTTATAATAACGCGTTTTATCAATATACCTGTGCGGGAAAAGATGCATTAGGTCCTGAAAGGTGTGTATACCCAGCTCAGAACGCAATAAGTCTGCTCTGTTAGGACCTACGCCTTTAAGGTAATCTATGGGAGTTTGTAAAAATGTGGGATTCATTAAAAGTAAAAATAAGCCTTTAACTCAAATTTTCGAATGCCTGTATAAAAGATACTGGCTCAAAAGTTGTTATTTTGAGTATATGAAATACCTATTGCTCGCTATTATATCGTTGTCCGCTTTCGCGAAAGCGTATACCCAAGAAATATCTACTCAAACCAAAACCATAGATTTTAAGCAAGTTACCGCTTCCTTATCGCTTGATTTTGACACAAATTCTGTTTTAGGAAAAGTTACTACAACCTTTACCGCATTACAAGACGTAAATCAAGTTGTGATGGATGGAAAGGCGATGCAGCTCGTAGATAAAACACCCACATTTGCCATAAGTGCAACAGATACCACCATAGTCTTTAATGGGACGTTTAAGGCTGGGGTGACCTATAAAGCCACTTTTGACTACTCAGTGCAGCCTACACAGGCCGCATATTTTGTAAATAATAACGGGAGTGAGCAGTTCTGGACGCAAGGTCAAGGTAAGTATACCTCACACTGGTTGCCTAGTATAGATGATATGAATGATAAAATCATATTTGATCTTAAGGTGACGGGACACAATAGGCATACAGTTGTTGCAAATGGCGTAGCTGCAAAAACATTAAAGGATTATAACGTGCTAATTTCAGAATTTGATATGGAAAAGCCTATAGCAAGCTATCTGGTGGCGCTTGTGGTGGGAAATTATGATGTAAAAACAGCTACGGCTTCGTCTGGTGTACCTTTAGAGTATTACTATTATCCAGAAGACTCTTTGCAGGTAGAAGCTACTTACAGATACTCCAAGGAGGTTTTTGACTTTTTAGAACGTAAAGTAGGCGTGCCGTTTCCTTTTAAGGTGTATAAGCAAGTACCTGTAAAAGACTTCTTGTATGCAGGTATGGAGAATGCGAGTTGCACCATCTTTTCTGACGATTTTATGGTAGATGCAATAGGCTTTACAGATCGTAATTATGTAAATGTAAATGCACACGAGCTTGCACACCAGTGGTTTGGAGATCTTGTGACAGAGACTAAAAGTGAGCACCACTGGCTACAAGAGGGATTTGCTACCTACTATGCACTTCTCGCCGAACGAGAGATCTTTGGAGAGGACTATTTTTACTTTAAACTCTTTGAAACTGCAGAGCAGTTACGAGCTTTAAGCGATCAAGGCAAGGGGCAAAAGCTTGTTGCTTCTGGAGGAAGTAGTCTTACCTACTATCAAAAAGGTGCTTGGGCAATACACATATTACGAGAGCGAGTAGGGGTAAACACCTTTGATCTCGCTGTGCAGAATTATCTTAAAAAGTATGCATATAAAAATGTAACTACAGAAGAATTTATGATTGAGGTTGAGGCGCTAGCTACCGTAGATCTCACAGACTTTAAGAAGAACTGGCTATACCAGTCGGCTTTTCAAGCAGAAGATGCCTTACAGTCGCTTAAAAAGAGCAAATTTATGCAACAGTACTTTAGATTACAGTCAGGTAGAGAAGCTCCGTTATCAAATAAGTTTACACAACTTATGGATGCTGTAGCCTCTGGTAACGACTACCTAGGGCAAGAGGCGATATACCAAGCGGCTCAAGAATCTATAAACGCGACACTGCCTGTGTTTAAACAAGCTATAAGTTCTGATAACGTCTTTATACGTCAGGCTGTAGCTACATCGCTAGAAAATGTACCCCAATCACTTGCTACAGATTTTTACAAGTTGCTTAAAGATGATAGCTATGTTACCCGCGAGCAGGCAATGATTAAATTATGGGTGTACCACCAGCAGCGCAATGATCCTGCATCGCAACGCAAGGTGCTTGATATGATGGATGAGCAGTTTGGGTTTCAAGACGGGAACTTACGTACCTTGTGGCTTGCACTATCACTTGCAACACCAGAGTATAAGCCGTCACAATCTTTTGGGCGATATCAAGAACTCATAAGCTACACACAACCAGAACAAGCTTACCAGTTGCGACAAAACGCCTTTAACTACCTGCGCCAGCTAGACTCTTTTGAAAAGGAAAGCTTACAATCACTTGTAGAGGCGAGTGTGCATCACGTATGGCGCTTTCGCGAAAGCGCAAGAAAACTACTCAAAGAGCAGCTTAAAAACCCTAAAAATCTTGCTGTTGTAAAAGAGCTTGCCAGCTATCTTACCGAAAAGGAAATAGCTTATCTCAAACGAATAGAAGTACTATAATTAAATTATCTCACGTACCTCTTGCTTTATAAATTGTAGGGCTGTCTCGCTAGGTGATACATTGTCCATAAGGTCGCGCAGTAAGGTCTCACGCAGTTGGTCGCTTGTTTCTACTTTATTACTCATATTGGTTTTACGTATGATGGCAGCGGTACTACTTTTTGAAGTGCGTACCACGTTCCAACATTCTTGAGTAACATAGATTTGTTGTGATAAGTTATGCTCAAACTCTTCATTAATCGTGCGTAATAACAAGGCTTCATAATCGTTAGGATCATCATTATACGGTTTTACACGTGTAACTAGTTTGCCAGGAGAGATACGCTCTAAAAATAGTGTAAGACGCTCGTAGGCTTGTAGTTTTTGTGGTAGCGCGTTTGCCTGATTGTCCTTATGTAATAAAAAACGACGACGCCCTTCTTGTTCTTTTGTAAACTGGTTAAAGAAGTAGTAGGCTAGTAGCGCTACAACTATGGCTGGAAGAAGGTTAAAAGCAAGGTTTGTTAGGTCTTGAGTCATTGGTTGTATTGGGTTTAAAGCTGGTTATCTTTATAACTAGGGTATACTATTTTTAGTATGTACAATTTATAGAGAGACGTTAATAACGCACGTCATCCATATCTATTTCTTTGGCTACTTCTTTTTTATTGTAGTTTCCACCTAGGTCTGGACACTTCATAAGTGCTTTTGTACTTTTAAAAGGAACAGCTACTTTATTGTAACCATAAACATCTGCTAGGGTTTGTGTTAAGTTTTTATCACCTAGGTTGATATCTACATCATCCATTGTGAGTTGGGCTGGGTGCTCATAACCACAGGCACGAGTAATCTCTAGTAATTCCTTTTTAAAGTTTTTAAAGTAGTAGTGTGTGCGCTCTGCTTTATCTTCTATGTTAATACCACGCTGCAGCCACTTGTTTTGTGTAGCAACGCCAGTAGGACAGGTGTTGTTGTGACATACCTTAGCTTGTATACAACCCACAGCAAGCATTGCCTCGCGTGCTACGTTTATACAATCTACGCCCATAGCAAATGCCATTGCAGCCTTTGCTGGGAAGCCTAGCTTACCAGAACCTATAAAAACGACACGATCTGTGAGTTTATATTCTTTAAAAATCTTATAAATATCAGAAAAACCATATACCCAAGGCAGTGCCACGTGGTCTGCAAAACTAGGTGGTGCAGCTCCCGTACCACCTTCACCACCGTCTACAGTGATAAAGTCTGGTCCCTTGCCAGTGCTTGCCATAATTTGAGCAAGCTCTCTCCAAGCATCTAGTTTACCTATTGCAGCTTTAATACCTACTGGTAATCCAGTCTCTGCAGCGATATCTTCTACAAAATCTATTAGTTCTGGTACGTTTGAGAATGCTTTATGATTAGGAGGTGATAAAACGTCTTCGCCTTGTTTTACCCCGCGTATCTCTGCAATCTCTTTTGTGATTTTAGATCCTGGTAAAACGCCTCCTTTTCCTGGTTTTGCACCTTGAGAGAGTTTTACCTCTATGGCACGCACCTGCGGATTTTCTGAAACTAGTTTCTTCATTTTAGGCATTGAGAAACCACCTTCTTCACTTCTCACTCCAAAATAGCCTGTACCAAAGTGAAAGACAACATCACCGCCTTTTTTGTGATATGGCGACAGTCCACCCTCACCAGTATTATGATATGCATAAGCCTTTGCACAACCTCGATTAAGAGACTCTATAGCTTTTGCCGAAAGACTACCAAAACTCATTGCACTCACATTTATAATAGAGCCAGGTCTGTAAGGACGGGCTCTTCTTCCTGCGCCCATTACTTTTGCACACGCTAGGAAGTATGGATCTTTTGCATTGGGATGATCCTTTTCTACCTTGTAAGGCATCATCGCATTGTTTATAAAAATGTAATGAGACTGGTTAATATCACGGTCTGTACCGAAACCTTCGTAGTTATTTTCATTTTTTGCGGAGGCATAAATCCACCCGCGTTCTATACGGTTAAAGGGTAGTTCCTCACGATTATTTGCCACAATATACTGGCGTAGCTCTGGACCTATACTTTCTAACATATATCTAAAGTGGCCTACTACAGGGAAGTTTTTTAAAATGATATGCTTCTTCTGTATAAAGGTGTCATAAATAGCTACAAGTAGTACAACGAGTATGAGCCACATCCACCAAGAAATAGCACCTAAGAACGATAAAATAGAATCCATTAACTATAATTTTTTTACTAAAATACGACTAGAAACAATTTGAATTGTAATTTTTAAGTCAACTTTGTTAAACACACATTGTAAATTGTGTCGTAATTTAAATCATATCGCTTGAAAAAGAATCGCATAACGCTCATAATTGGATTACTATTATTTGTACAAATGCTCGTTGTACGACTGCTAGCTTTATATCCACAAGCTGTAGAGCAGTGGTACAGTAATGGGATATACCCTGTGATTTCAAAAGGTTTTAGATATGCTTTTGGGTGGTTACCGTTTTCCTTTGGAGATATTATGTATGCGGTTTTAATCGTGCTTGCGGTACGTGAGATTGTAATCTTGGTAAGAAATAGATTTAAGACCATCAAGTCGTTCTTACTACGTACCCTTGCGATGCTTTCTATTGTATATTTTGCTTTTCACCTGCTTTGGGGGATGAATTATTACCGCTTACCACTACACAAATCCTTGTCAATAGATAATGAGTATACCACACAAGAGCTTGTATCACTTACAGAAAAACTTCTTAATAATAGCAATAGATTACACACGACACTTGCCGTAAATGATAGTGCGGTGGTTGATTACGCTTTCGCGAAAGCGGAAATATTTAATCAAACCCTCAACGGCTATGAAGCTTTACAACAGAAGTTTCCTTCCTTGCAATACCCTCCTAAAAGTATAAAAAACTCATTATTGCGATATCCATTATCTGTAATGGGATATAGTGGTTATCTCAACCCCATCACAAATGAGGCGCAAATAAATGGGATGGTACCCGCTCACAGGTGGCCTGTTATATCTTGTCACGAGCAAGCCCACCAGCTAGGGTTTGCAAAAGAAAATGAAGCAAACTTTATGGCAGTTATGGCTACGCTTAATAATGAGGACATACATTTTCAATACTCGGGAAGTATTTTTGCACTTAGGTATTGTTTAAATGATGTGTACCGCCGAGACAAAGAGCTAGGCGATTTATTAAAAAGTAAGGTACATCCTGGTATACTTGCCCAATATCAAATGTCTAGAGATTTTTGGGATGAGATGGATAACCCGCTTGAGCCCTTATTTGATCTCTTTTATAGTAACTACCTTAAGGCAAATAACCAGCCGGGTGGTTTAGAAAGTTACAGTTATATGGTTGCATTACTGGTGAACTATGACAAGCAGTTCCCAGAGACTTTTTGATGTTAAAAGTCTCTTAAATATTTATTAAACCTTAACGCTTGCTTAACAAGGTAGTTATCTTTAAGAACTAAATAATTTACAATCTAAATATGTTCTTTAAAAAACTACTTGTCTTAGGGCTGGTAACTTGCTCATTTACAATGTATGCGCAAGATTACTTTCCGGCAAATGCTGGAGTTAAGTCCAAAAATGAAAACTACACGGTGTTTACAAACGCCACAATACACAGTTCACCAAGCGAAACCATTAAGAAAGGTACCCTAGTGGTACAAAATGGTAGAGTGGTGTCTGTAGGTAAGTCATCTAAGTACCCGGCAAATGCTGTTGTGGTTGATCTAGGTGGTAAGCACATCTATCCATCTTTTGTAGATATCTATACAAACTTTGGTATTGCAAAGCCTAAGAGGGCTGGAGGTTCTGGTCGTGCTTCTCAATATGATAACTCAAGAGAAGGAGGATACTGGAACGATCATATTCTCTCAGAACAAAATGGCTATGACGACTTTGAGTATGATAAAAAGAAGGCTACCGAATATATAAACGCAGGTTTTGGCGTAGTAGCAACCTTACAACACGATGGTATCGCTCGTGGTACGGGAGCACTTATTGCTCTTAACAATGATGGTAATACGGCAAACCGAGTGATGGAGGAGCGTCTCGCTCAATATTTTTCTTTTGACAAGAGCGTTACTTCTCGACAAGCATACCCTTCTTCAAAAATGGGAGCTACAGCCTTACTACGTCAAGTACAACACGACCTAGACTGGTATGAGAAAGGAAATGTAGATACAAAAGATATGTCTCTTGAAGCGCTTACGCGAAATAAAACCTTACCGCAATTTTTTGAAGGTGATGGGCTTTATGACGACTTACGTATAGATAAGCTAGGAGATCAATTTGGGATAGACTACGTAATAGTTGCAGGCGGAGACGAGTATAAGCGTATAGGTGAGGTGCAAGCAATGAATCGTAAAATGATCTTGCCACTTAAATTTCCAGACGCTTATGATATGGAAGATCCATATGCAGCCGAATATGTAGCGCTGTCTGATATGAAACACTGGAACCAAGCGCCTACAAACCCTAAAGCATTACAAGATGCTGGAGTGACATTTGCACTAACTACATTTAAACATAAATCACCAAAGGATTTTAAAAAGCACCTTATGAAGGCCATTACCTATGGTCTTTCTAAAGAGCGTGCGCTAGAAGCACTTACTACGATACCAGCGCAAATGGTAGGTAAGAGCGGTGAGATAGGTGTTCTTAAAAATGGAGCGTGGGCAAACTTTATGATTACTTCTGGAGAGGTGTTTGAAAAAGACACAAAATTATTTGAGCACTGGATTCAGGGTAATAAAAATGTAGTTAAAGATATGACTACAGTAAACATAGATGGCAACTATGCAATTAACCTTAACGGTGCGACTTATAATCTAGAAGTAAAAAACTCAACCGAAAAGGCAAAAGGAACTCTTAAAAAAGGAGGAGAAGAAGTAAAGAGCGAGTTTGCTTATAAACAAGACTGGGCTACAGTTACTTTTAAAGAAGCCGAAGGTAAGTTTATAAGACTCGTTGCTAGAGCAGATGCAAATGGTCTTAATGGTAAAGCAATTCTTGCAGATGGAACAGAAAAGAACTTTACCTCTAGAAAGACAGCTTTAGAGGCAAGTGAAGCTAAGGATGATAAAAAAGGTGGTGATAAAGCCCTAGATGTTATGCCACTTACATATCCTAATATGGCTTTTGGTTATGAGACACGTCCTAAGCAACAAGATATTTTAATTACAAACGCAACAGTCTGGACAAATGAGACAGAGGGTATTCTTGAGAATGCAGATGTCTTAATAAAAGATGGAAAAATAAGTGCAGTTGGAAAAAATCTATCAGCGCGAGGAGCGATGGTAGTAGATGGTACAGGTAAGCACGTTACTTCTGGTATCATAGATGAGCACTCGCATATTGCTGCTTTTGCAATAAACGAGTCTGGTCATAACTCTACAGCAGAGGTGCGTATGAGTGATGTGGTTAATCCAGATGATTCTGATATTTATCGTAACCTAGCTGGTGGAGTAACGGCCATCCAGTTACTACACGGATCTGCAAACCCAATAGGTGGACAGAGCGCAGTGATGAAGCTTAAATGGGGAGCACCTATAGATGAAATGGTAATTAAGGACAAGAAGTTTATCAAGTTTGCCTTAGGTGAAAACGTAAAACAAGCAAACTGGAATAGCTACTCAAGATTTCCTCAAACAAGGATGGGAGTAGAGCAGGTTTTTGTAGACTACTTTACAAGAGGTAAAGAATATGAGGCAAAGAAGAATAGTGGACAACCGTATCGTGTAGATGAGGAAATGGAAACTATAGTTGACATTCTTAATATGGAGCGTCTTATCTCTTGTCACTCATATGTACAGAGCGAGATCAATATGACAATGAAGGTGGCAGAGCAGTTTGGTTTTAATGTAAACACCTTTACACACATACTAGAAGGTTATAAGGTTGCAGATAAAATGGCAGAACACGGCGTAGGAGGATCTACCTTCTCAGACTGGTGGGCTTATAAATATGAGGTAAACGATGCGATTCCTTATAATGCTGCTATTATGCACAGAGCAGGAGTTACAGTAGCTATTAACTCAGATGATGGGGAGATGTCGAGACGTCTTAATCAAGAAGCTGCAAAAATCTATAAGTACGGAGGTATTGAAGAAGAGGACGCTTGGAAAATGGTCACATTAAATCCAGCAAAGCTTTTACATATGGATGATCGTGCAGGAAGTCTTAAACCTGGTAAGGATGGAGATGTCGTTATATGGTCAGATCACCCACTTAGTATAAAAGCTAGAGCAGAGAAAACTATAATAGAAGGAAAAGTATTCTTTGATATAGAAAAGGATAAGGAACTACGCGCAACGGTACAAAAAGAAAAAGCACAACTTACTGCAATGATGCTTGCAGAAAAGAACAAAGGCTTAAAAACACAACCGGCAAGAAAGAAAGAAAAACAACGTATGCATTGTGATACAGAACAAACAATTTACTAAGATGAAAACACTACAACAATTACTAGTAGCCGTTGTTTTCCTTTTAGGAGCAACAACAAATGCACAACAAACACCTGCACCAGCTCAAGCAACTGCTTATACAATAACGGGAGCTACAGCGCACGTAGGTGATGGGACCGTAATAGATAATGCCACTATCGTTTTTGAAAATGGTAAAATATCTACAATTCAAAGTGGTGGTAGCGCCACAAAGGGAACAGTGATAAATGCCACAGGTAAACACGTATACCCAGGTTTTATAGCAACAAATACAACGCTAGGCCTTGTAGAGGTAGGCGCAGTAAGACAATCTAATGATGATGATGAGATAGGAGAGATGATCCCACACGTACGTGGTATCATTGCTTATAATGCAGAGTCTAAGGTTGTAGAGTCTATGCGTCCTAACGGAGTGCTTATGGCACAAATTAGACCTGTAGGAGGAACCATCTCTGGAGCCTCTTCTGTAGTGCAGCTAGATGCTTGGAACTGGGAAGATGCAGCTTATAAAACAGATGAAGGTATCTTTATGGACTGGCCTCGTACAATGCGTCGCGGTAGATGGTGGCTAGGTGAGGAGCCTGGTTATAAGCCTAACAAGTCGTATAAAGAGGATATAAATAAGATTAAAGTGTTTTTTAACAACTCAAGAGCTTACAGTAAAGCTAAGGGAACTAAAAACTTACCTTTTGATGCGATGAAGAATGTCTTTAACGGTACTCAAAAAGTATATATAAGTGCAAATGACCAAAAGCAAATTCTTGATGTGATAGCATTTGCCAAAGAGATGCAACTTACTAATGTAGTGCTTGTAGGAGGATATCAATCTTATAAAGTAGCAGAAGAACTAGCTAAGGCAAACATACCTGTGATACTACAACGTGTACAAGGACTACCATCTATGGAAGATCACGATTATGACCTACCTTATAAATTACCAAAGTTACTTACAGATGCAGGTGTCACTGTAGCCTTAGGCTATGATGCAGAGTACTGGCAAGTGCGTAACCTGCCATTTTATGCAGGTCAAGTAACACAATTTGGGTTAAGCGATGAAGACGCGCTTAAAATGATAACTTTAAATCCTGCTAAGATTATGGGGATAGCTTCTACAACTGGTACGCTAGCGCCTGGTAAAGATGCGACACTTTTTATAAGTGATGGCAATGCGTTAGATATGAGAGGTAACAATCTATCTAGAGCCTTTATACAAGGTCGTGATATTAGTTTAGAATCACACCAGACTAAGCTTGCAAAGCGATATGCAGAGAAGTATGGTCAGAATGAATAATTAATTACCTTCACAATCCAACCAAAGAAAAATGCCGGGCAATTGCTCGGCATTTTTTATTGTATTATATGATATGGCAACCCGTGCCAGAAATTCGGCTGGAGTAGCTGTCTACTTGGAGACTGTTTTCTTGATACAAGGCTACACTCTTAGCTAGATATGAGTCTATATGCGCTTTCGCGAAAGCGAGACAAAACATACTAGGCCCACTACCAGATATGCCAAAGGCAATGCATTGGTTCTCTTTAGAAATAGTGCGTATCTCATCAAAATGCGGAATCAATTGCTTGCGGTGGGGCTCTACAAGCACATCTTGTATACTCTCTGTAAAAAGTTCTTTATCCCATTCATATAGTGAAGCGACAAAACCGGCTAGATGTTGCGATTGCTTAATGGCATCTGTAAGAGGTACCGTTTTGGGTAAAATCTCCCTTGCTTCTTTGGTTTTTATAGTTATATGCGGGTGTAGTATACCTACGTATACCGTTTCCATAGGTGGGAGCGCTATAATTTTAAGAGGAGAGTAGCCGGTAACCAGCGTTGTACCTCCATAAATACAAGGAGCCACATTATCTGCGTGTTCATTACCACTTGCAAGTGCTTCACCCTTCATTGCATAGCGAGTGAGTTCAAGATTAGATAATGGCTCATCAAGTAATTGATTAATGCCGTAAACAGCACCAGCCGCGCTTGCACTGCTGCTGCCTATACCAGAACCACATCGTATTTTTTTATGAATTTCTATAGCTACGCCAAAATCTGCTTGTATGGCTTCTAGCATTGCATTACCTGCCACGCCGGCTACATTATTATGCGCCTCCATAGGTAAATCATCACCCGTAATTTTTGTGATAGTAACGCCCTTACTGATAGTTTTTTTAAACACCATCTCATCACCTATGCCCTCAAGGGCAAAACCTAGCGAATCAAAACCGCAGTTTACGTTTGCAACAGTTGCGGGGCAAAAAATGCGTACCTCATCACGAGTTTTAGAGCTTTCTTTATGTGTTTGTTGAGACATATTAAAATTATCTAAGTCTTATGATATCGCTGAAGAGTCCGCTGGCAGTAACATCTCCTCCTGCACCTGCACCTTTTACAATAAGCGGTTGCTCTGGATAACGTGCTGTGTAAAAAAGTACAATATTATCTGACCCCTCGAGGTTGTAAAATGGACTGTCTGGACCTACAGACTGTAAGCCTACACTTGCTTTACCATTATCTAGCTGGGCTACATACTTAAGGCGTTTGCCTGCTGCTGTAGCATCGGCAACTAGTTTTTCAAAGTGTGCTGCATCTTCTTTAAGTGTTTCAAAGAAGTGAGGAACGTCTGTGCTTTCGAGATTGTTTTTGGTTAAAAAAGGTGCGTTTACAATATCTTCTAGCTCTAGCTCAAGACCGCTTTCTCTAGCTAGTATAAGAATTTTACGTGCTACATCTACACCGCTTAAATCTATACGTGGGTCTGGCTCTGTATAACCTTCTTCTTTGGCTTGTTGTACCACATCATAAAAGCTACCACCACTTTTAAAGTTGTTAAAAACAAAGTTTAAGCTTCCCGAGAGTACAGCCTGCACCTTAGTAATTCTATCACCAGAGGCAATAAGGTTTTGTAAGGTGTCTATTATAGGCAGTCCTGCGCCCACATTAGTCTCAAACTTAAATGGAGCGTTGTACTTGCGGCTAAGTCTTTTGAGATTTGCATAATACTCTTGCTTACCTGCGGCGGCTATTTTGTTACAAGCAACCACGGCAATGCTATTTCTTAAGTATTCCTCATATGCCATTGCCACAGGTTCATTTGCGGTGATGTCTACAAAAACTGAGTTGCGCTGGTTGAGGTTTATTACGCTTTCGCGAAAGTGTAAAATATCTGCTTTTTCTCCTCCATCTAGTTGTGCTTCCCAGTTATTGAGATCTATAGGATCTTGCGATACGAGCATCTTGCGACTGTTAGAAAGTCCTAGCACTCTTATGTTGAGGTTGAGGTGCTCTTTAAGGTATTGCTTTTGATTGTTAATTTGCTCAAGAAGCTTTGCACCTACGTTACCTACACCCGTTATAAATAGGTTTATTTGCTTACGGTTACCTTCAAAAAACACTTCGTGCAAACTGTTTAAGGCTTTTTTTACATCTTTCTCGGCAATTACGGCAGAGATGTTTTTCTCACTTGCTCCTTGTGCAATGGCGCGTATGTTTACGTTGTTTCTACCTAGGGTAGAAAACATTTTTCCTGAGATGCCTTGATGACTTTTCATAGATTCACCCACAAGCGCGATAATTGCTAGAGACGTCTCAACAATTACCGGGTCAATTTTATGCAAAGATAGTTCGTAAGCAAACTCTGTTTCTATCGCTGTTTTTGCACGTAAGGCATCTGCCTCCATCACACCTATACAGATACTGTGCTCACTAGAAGCTTGAGTGATGAGTATGATATTAACTTGCTGTTGCGATAGTACCTCAAACAGACGTTTTGAGATACCAGATATTCCTACCATACCTGCTCCCTCAAGAGTTAATAAAGCTACATCACTTATGTGTGATATTCCTTTAATCGGGTTGTGGTGTGCGATGTCTTGATTACCTATACGTGTACCGGGCTCTTCTGGAGCCATTGTATTTTTAATATAGATAGGTATGTTTTTACTCAATACGGGTACAATAGTAGGAGGGTAGAGTACTTTTGCCCCAAAATGTGATAACTCCATAGCCTCGTGGTACGAGATTTCTTGTATGGGTTTTGCCTGTTTTACCAGCTTTGGATTTGCCGAAAACATACCGCTTACATCTGTCCAGATTTCTAGTTGCTCTACATCTAGGGCTGCTGCTATAATTGCTGCAGTAAAGTCTGATCCTCCACGACCTAGTGTGCTTGTGTCACCTGCCTCTGTACGTGCGATAAATCCGCCTAGAACAGTGATTTGTGCTTTCTTTTCTGCAAAATGAGTAGTGATGTTTTGGTTTGTAACCTCATAAAGCACACTCGCCTTTGTGTGGTTTGCATCTGTTATAATAAGCTCTCTGCTATCTTTGAGATTTGCCTCTATACTTTTATGCTCAAACGCAGCGGCTATGATGTAGCTACTTGTAAGTTCGCCATAAGCGGCTAGTTTATCTAAGGTTTTTGGAGAGAGTTCATTTATGAGATAGATACCTTTAAGTAAGTCCTCTAGGTGTGACATTTGTAAAGTAATCGCTTTGAGAGCCTCTTGGTTACCACCAGTAAGCATCTCAGTAAATGACAAATGCTTTTGAGAGATTTCTTTAAAAATATCTTTATAGCTCTCTTCTTTTCTCGCTGCTAGTGCTCCGGCTTTAAGTAGCAAGTCTGTAACACCACCTAGGGCAGATACCACTACAGCAACAGGACTTGTAGCTGCCTGGTTTGCCACGATGGCAATTGTTTTTTCTATGTTTTCTACACTTCCTACAGAAGTGCCTCCAAATTTTAATACACGCATATGTAAATGCTTTGTCCTCCTTATAAGGCTAAAGAGTGATGATTACTATTAAATTGTGTGTGTGAAGAGTATTCCAAGAAACTGGAATATATGATAAACGATATATAGATTAATACCCCATAGGGGTAATAGTACCATTAGTAATAATGGTAGTGTAAAAAGTAGCTATGTTTTGTGCTTCGTTCATCTTGTTTGTGATGAAGTAAATGTATTACTTTTACCTAAACGAGCAATGATGCGATATTAGTTTTACGGATATCATAAATAACCATAAGCTATCTCTACTTTATTATAGATGTGATAATTTCTAAAGGATTTTTACAACTATTTAGTGATAGATTAAGCATCTTGTCATTGTTTCAATAATAGACTTGTTAATATTAATGATTGTGAGTAAAGAAACTCACTAACACCTATACTTATGAAGATTTTTAGTCCTAAGCAAATATATGAAGCAGATAAGGCAACGATAGAGAAGGAGGGAATTCCTTCTTATAACCTAATGGAACGTGCAGGCGGTTACGTATATGAGTGGATGCATAAACGATTGCAAGGACAACCAGTACCTATAAAAGTCTTTTGTGGTATAGGTAATAATGGAGGAGATGCCTTAGTTATAGCAAGGTTGCTACTTAAAAATGGCTATAACGTAGATACGTACATAGTAGATTGTAGTGATAAACGATCTACAGATTTTTTAAAGGCATATGAGGCTCTTAAAAATGAGGTAAAAAAATGGCCAGAAATTATTAAGGGAGTAGAAAACTTCCCAGAGATAAGTCCGCAAGATATTGTGGTAGATGGAATTTTTGGAATAGGACTCAATAGATGTCCAGAAGATTGGGTAAAAGCACTCTTTGTAAAAATTAATGAGTCTAAAGCCTATACCTTATCTATAGATATACCATCTGGTATGTATGGAGATAGAGGTCTCGATAAGGATGATATTGTTGTGCACTCTACCTTTGTACTAAGTTTTATGTCTCCTAAGCTTGCTTTCTTTTTACCAGAAACAGGGAAGTATATAAATATGTGGGATACTATTGATATAGGTCTAGACCCAGAGTATCTAGCAACCACACCTACAGATGTGAAGCTTATAAGTAAACCTGAAATACAGCAAATGTATAAAGGTCGCTCGCAGTATACTCATAAAGGAATGTTTGGGCATAGTTTAATTATAGGTGGAAGTTTTGGTAAAATGGGGGCAGTACAGCTTGCCAGTAAGGCAGCGTTAAGAGCGGGAAGTGGCCTTGTAACGGCTTATATACCACAAATAGGAGTGCCTATATTACAAACTGCACTTCCAGAAGTAATGGTAGAGACAGATAATTTTAATGGAAAAGTTTTTGAAGAAATAGATTTTCAGACAGAGGCAAATGCTATTGCTATAGGCCCAGGTATGGGAACAGATGAGAAAACTGTTGCTGCAATGGAGTCGTTCTTAAAATCACAAAAAGCACCCTTAGTTATTGATGCAGATGCTATAAATATAATAGCAAAACGACCTGCACTTATGAAGCAGGTACCACCATTATCAATTTTTACACCTCATCCAGGAGAGTTAGAAAGACTAGTAGGGAAGTGGGATGATGATTTTGATAAGCTAGAGAAAACAGCAAAGTTTGCAAAAAATCACAATGTTATCATAGTTATTAAAGGAGCACATACGATCACAGTGTATGATATGCAGCTTTATATTAACACTACAGGTAATCCAGGTCTATCTACAGCAGGAACAGGAGATGTGCTTACAGGAGTTATTACAGGGCATCTAGCACAAGGATACCACCCTATGGAGGCAGCGATGATGGGAGTATACTTTCACGGTCTAGCAGCAGATGTTGCTGTAAATCAATATGGAATAGAAGGTCTGATAGCAGGTGATGTGACAGAGTTTTTAGGAAGAGCAGTAATGAGTCTTTTTGAAAAACCAGAACAAGAAGGAGCACAGGCACCACCACAACAGTAGGACATACATCATAAAATAATAAAAGGGATAGCGCACTAGCGCTATCCCTTTTATTATTAAAAGTATACTTACTTTACATTACTCAACAGTAACAGGAAAAGTAACTTGAATATCTGTTTCTCCACCAGCATCACTTAACGTTCCATCGTTAGGCTTAGTAGGCTCGTGACGTAGGGTAACTGTAAGTGTACCTGTACCAGCAGTTGCTCCGGTAGTAAGTGTTACCACAGTACCAAGTGGGTTATTATCACTATCAAAGTTACCGTATGCAATCGCTGCATCTACTCCTGCACTTGGAGTATAAAATACTTGGTGCTCATCTGCCTCTTCTTCTACCTCTTCGGTAATATCTTCTGCTGGGCTTTCTGTTTCGTTAAGAAACTCTACAGTACCGTTATAAACAGTGCTTACATCTAAGTTGCCAGAGACTGTAATTGTAGGTGCGTTAGGACCATCTCCATCAAGATCTTGTGATGTAAGAACAATCGTTTCTGCGCCAGACTGTAGTGTAAGATTTAAGGTTGTTATTACCTCTTCTTCATTGATTATTTCTGGAATATCTCCATCATCATCACTAGAACAAGCTGCAAGGCTAATGGCAGTAAGGGCGATAAGTGTGTAATTTCTAAAGTTTTTCATTGTTTGTGTGTTATTACGCTTTCGCGAAAGCGTGATTTTAATAATTAATTTTAAGTTGTAATAAAACATTTCTACCTAGATCGTCTGCAAAATAGCGCTGGCGATTTAAGTACTCCCTGTAAGAGGTGTCAAATAGATTGTTTACCATAAGACCTACGTTAAGATTGCTCTTATCATTTATTGCAAAATCAATAGAGCTTCTAAAGTTGAGAAGATGATACGCATCGGGAGGTGTGCTTATATCTACTAACTCTGTTGTGTTAGTCTCAGGTAGAAAAACGTCAAAGTTTGTGTCTGGAAACTCATTTTGACGAAATACATAGTTACTCTCAAGTGACAGCTTCAAGTTATTTACAGACGGCATTGTATACGTAACACTGTTACGCGTACTTGCCGAAGGCACATTAATTAAAGCTCTGTCAAAGGTTACATCCTTTCCTTTTACCAGTGAAAACTGGTTAGAAAATTCAAAACGATCTGTTACTTGAACGTTGTTATCTATGTCAAAACCTAACAGTCTAGCTTGTGTCTGTCTATACTCCCATACAGGAAAACTACCTCTTAAGGTTTGCTGTACGCCTGTAGGCTCTATAAGGATAAAATCCTTTATAAAGTTTGCAAACGGAGCAATAGTAAAACTCCAAGTGTCTGTAGATCTTGTAAAATTTAATGAAATTTTATTTGCGACTTCTTGATTAAAACTTAGGTCACCTAGCTCTAGACGGGCAGCACTCTGGTGTAATCCATCAGAAAATAATTCTGATACATTAGGCGAGCGTGATGCCATTGCATAGTTTAAGGAAACCGTAGTCGCATCATTTACCTCATAAGAGGCTCCTGCAGTAGCCGAAAAATTGTGATACTCAAATTCTGGTTTTACAAATATTTGATTTTCAAATTCTTCAACTACAAATTGAGCAAAGTTTACATCATATTCCCTGGCTTCCCAAAGGCTAGTGATGTAAAACTTCTCTGCATTGATGCGGTTGTAATCATATCTTGCACCTGCCTCTATAGTCCACTTTCCAAAGTCTTTAGAACCTAACGCATAAATACCAAAATCATAACCTTGGTAATCTGGTATTAGTCTCCTCACTCCGGTAACGGGGTCGGGAAAGTGATCTTGGTACCTTCCAGAAATACCCACCTTTGCGGTAATGGTATTATCTGCCGTGTAGTCAAAATCTATTTTTCCTCCTATAGTTTCAAGTTGTAGATCAATAGATGGTCTTAAGTCATCGCTATCGCGACGTATGTCAAACTCTAGTCTGTTATTGCGCTGGTAATCTACCTGAGCACTTAACTTCCCAAAGTTATCAAAGCGATAAAATGACTTTAGTTTTGCAATCTGATGTTTTACTTCCTGTCTAGGGGCATTAATATCATACGTAAATGGCTCCACTACAAAGGGCTCTTGGCTGTTTATAGCAACCGAGAGGTCTGCAGCATTACCTACGTGCGATGAGCGTAAAATACCAGATTCTTTGTCAAAAATCGAGTAGCTAGCCTCTACACCGTAACGATATTTATTAACTCCTATACGTACAGAAAGGTCTCTCTCATACAGAGCTGTGTTACTTAGTACATAATCTGGCGCTTCAAAATCCCCAAAGCGTTTTAAAGTTCCATTTATGCCTCCATACCAGCCGTTATTATATGATTTTATTAAAGAAGTAGTCAGAGAACCTCCACGACCATTGGTCGCTCCGGTTATAATTGTTCTTCCAAAAAGGGTATCCTTTACAGGTACCCGCTCTGGCTCTATGATAATGGTGCCTCCTATAGCATCACCACCATATTGCAATCCTGCTGCTCCTTTAATAACTGTGACTTCACCAGCCGCATTTACATCTATATTAGGTGCGTGTTCTACACCCCATTCTTGATCTTGTAATCTCGTACCTTCTGTAATAAGTACTACTCTACTAGAGTGTAGTCCCTGTATCACAGGCTTTACAACAGAGTTACCCGTGTTTAATGAGGTAACACCACTTAGGTTTTTAAGCGCATCACCTAGTGATGCTGCGCTGTTATTTTCTAAGAGGTTGTGGTCTACCACACTTTCTGTTGCTGTACGGCTTTTACTTTTATGAGCGTGTGCAACAACCTCTACATCGCCTAGAGACTCTAGGTGATGCTCCATATTAATAGTACGAGTTGTATTACCGCTTACAGTTACTTTTACAAGCTGTGTCTCACACGCAGGATGAGATACCTGTAGTGTATACTGGTCCTCACAAAGATCTGTAATCACATATTTTCCTTGAGCATCTGTTGTCACAGATCGCTCAGAACCTACTATAATAATGGTTGCTTCTTGAAGCACTTCATTATCGTGTAAATCTATAATGTATCCAGATAAAGTGTACGAGCACTCTTGTGCTGTAGCCGTAATGCTCAGCAAGGCAATGCTAAGCCATAAATAAAATTTCATAAAATTTGTTTTGCGAATTATTGAATGTTATTCAATGCTTAACAAAACGGTGGTCCACGGTCTGAGGAACTTAGGACAATGTTTTTGTAAAATGTTTTAGGTAAAACATCTACTTCCTTTAAGTTGGGTAATGTGATTGTTTTATACGCTTTCGCGAAAGCGTAAACTCCTACTTTAACAATATGAAGATCGCCTAGATCACAATCAAGGCTCTTCTCGTGTACGTGAGTTTTATTACCAAAGGAACAGGTGTCGTAATGAGTGTGATTTTCTGTACTATGAATGAAAGAAACAATCGCAGGCAGCATAAATGCAAACATTACAAGTAATGCAGCTGCGCGATAAAAAGTATGTAATTTATGTTCTTTCAAAATCTACTTTGAGAATATAAAGCCTAATCCCATTCTCGAAACCATCTTTGTAGCAAATGCCTTAAAGAATGTATACTGACCAAATAACCAACCAAATATCACTAAAAGCACTTGATAAATAGGAAAAATTAACAAGATTCTAACAGGCCAATAGATCCAGCCGCTTGTGACATCTCTTCCTAAGCCTATCAAATCCATTAACGGATTTGATAACCTGCCTGCTGTTGAGCCAGTTACGGCAAAAGCAAGAAATATTGCAATAAGTTCCCAGCGATATGTTACTCCCCATCTATCATATAATTTTGCAAATAACCACAGGGTGATTTTAATGATGAGATAGGAGAGAAGAAGTGTTCCTAGTACAAGAAGTACTAGATACGTAGTAGAAGTTGCTTCTATAAATTTTGAAATAATAGCCTTTGCAAGCAAAAATGCCGAAATGAAAGTGGCAATTAATCCCAGTATAACGTGAATAAATTGCCAGTCTTTTGTGATTTCCCAGCGCGATTTGAATTTTTCCATAGCGCTGCAAAAATACGATTATCGCAGTTTCTGATTGTTACGTTGTTGAAAATATTCAAACCAGTTATATAAAAGATAGTTTACTTCATATCCATAATCTACTCCACGCTGGTAGTCTATTTGTTGTAAGTAAAGATTTGGGTCATACTGGATGGTGTTTATCACACGGTTGTTATACTCTGTGACATAAAATATGTTTCTGTTCTCTAGCCAGAACTGTTCATAATAACCTCTTTGTGGTTGTGTAACTAGCCATTGATTAAAGCCTGGTTCTATGATTATAATTTCGTATTCAAGACTGTCGTTTGCGATGCGCACGGTGTCAGACATAGCTTCTGAGCTATTTGTAATGTCTTGTGTTTTTGTCGTGCTAGCACAACCTATTATAATTCCGGCGAGTAATAAAGTGTAGAAAAGATTTTTCATAATATTAAAGTTAATGGTTTTACATATAATCTATGTTGTAATTAGTAAGTTCTTAACGCCTTGACTAATTGTACACCATAAAACTACTCATAGATTGCACAGTCTTAAAGTACCATTGAGTAAAAGGGCCTTTACAATGAGGTAACTAAAAAAAGGGTACCGTGTGGTACCCTTTGTAATATATTGAAAAGTAGTTTGTGTCTTATTTTCCAAAAAGACCACCCAGTAATCCACCTATACCACCTTTTCCTTTACTGCTTCCTAATACCATACCAGCTACATCATCAAGGATGCTTCCATCTCCATCTGAGTCTAGTAGTGTTGTTATAAGGCTTTGGTTTTCTTTTGGTTGTCCTCCTAGCATACTTCCTAGAAGTGCATTCATACCACTACCATCGCTTACGTTATTTTGCTGTGTTTGTTTTCCTAACACACCCATAAGTACTGGGGCAGCAACTTTAAGTATTTGTGCGATAGATCCAGCATCCACACCTGTTTTGCTACTTAATGCGTTTTCTACTTGTGGCTGGTTACCACCTAGTAGGTGACCTAGAATACCTGCACCATCTTGTAATACGTCATCACTAGGTCCTCCATTACCCATAAGGTCTCCTAGTTGGTCAAGAATACCACCACTATGTTTTCCACTTAAAGCTCCCATTAATCCAGCAGCACCTTCTGGAGTTTGTACATTTTTTTTCATTGCACCCATAAGTACTGGCAAAGCCATACTTAATACGTTTGCAGTATCTCCTTCAGATTGTCCAGCTTTTGCGCTAGCTCCTTGTATAAGTGTTTTTCCTATTGGTCCATTAAGTAGATCTAGTAATCCTGACATATTATTTTTAGTTTTAATTATGAGATTTCAATTTACGAATTAATATAACTGGTTTTACAAACAAGTATAAAAAAAACACCCAAGAGGGTGTTTTGATTAATATTATCGATAAAAGGCAAATAATGTTAAGTTAGAAATCAAATGTTTGATCTCGCTGCATTATTTTAAAATACTCATAATCTGGTCTGCTAGCTCTGTACCTATGCGATCTTGAGCTCCACCAGTTGCCGCACCTATGTGTGGTGTAAGGCTTACTTTAGGATTCATAAGTACTTGTACCGCTGGAGTAGGTTCATTCTCAAAAACGTCTAAACCTGCAAATGATAATTTACCACTGTCTAAAGCTGCGATAAGAGCTACTTCATCAATAACTCCACCACGAGCAGCATTTACAATTGCTGCGCCATCTTTCATAAGCTCAAACTCTGGCTTACCTATTACATAGTCTTTTTGTGCAGGAACGTGAAGAGTCACAAAATCTGCAGATTTTAATACCTCTTCCTTTGAAGAAGATTTTATTGTAAATGAAACTGACTGTCCATCAAAGAATGGAACTTCAACAGTAGCCTCTTCTGTAAATGGATCGTGAAAGATTACTTTCATCCCTACACCTAATGCAATTTTTGCAGTCTCTTGACCTATACGTCCAAAACCGATAACACCAAGAGTTTTACCACGAAGTTCGGTTCCTTTCGCGTAAGCTTTCTTTAAACCTTTAAATTTTGTATCACCATCTAGAGGCATATTTCGGTTTGAGTCAAACAGAAAACGTACACCATTGTAAAGGTGAGCAAAAACAAGCTCTGCAACAGATGCCGAAGATGCTGCTGGTGTATTGATCACGTGAAGTCCTTTATCACGTGCATATTGTACATCAATGTTATCCATACCTACACCACCACGGCCTATAACTTTTATAGATGGGCAAGCGTCTATTAACTCTTTACGCACTGTGGTTGCACTACGCACAAGTATAACATCTATTTCATTTGTGTTAATGTAGTTCTCAAGTTGATCTTGAGCTACGTTTGTAGTAATTACTTCAAAGCCTCCTGCGGTAAGCGCGTCAACTCCTGTTTGTGATATTCCGTCGTTTGCTAATACTTTCATAGTATATAGTGTTGTATGCGTTTTTTTTAATTATGCTTTTCTTTCTAGCTCGCTCATCACGTCTACTAGGACACCTACGCTATCCATAGAGAGTGCGTTATACATAGATGCTCTGTAGCCTCCTACACTTCTGTGTCCATTAAGACCGTTTATACCGGCTTCTTTCCACATTGTATCAAAGGCATCTTTAAGATCTCCATCTGTTAGTGAGAAAGTAGCATTCATTGTAGATCTATCTTCTTTGGCAGCAAATCCTTTAAATAATGGGTTAAGCTCAATCTCACTATAGAGTAAGGTTGCTTTGCGATCATTAATCTCCTCAATAGCTTTTACACCTCCTAGGTTTTTAAGCCATCTCATTGTAAGCATAGAGACATATACTGCATAGACTGCAGGTGTGTTAAACATACTTCCTTTGCTTATATGCGTTTCATAATTGAGCATAGAAGGTATTTGACGTGTCACTTTACCTAAGATATCCTCCCGTATAACAACAAGTGTTGTTCCTGCTGGTCCCATATTTTTTTGAGCACCTGCGTAGATAAGATCAAATTGTCCAAAATCTATCTCTCTAGAGAAGATGTCACTACTCATATCACATATAAGAGGACAGTCTACTTCAGGAAAATCCTTTATCTGTGTTCCGAAGATGGTATTGTTACTTGTAAGGTGTAAATAATCTAGTCCTTCTGGAATTGAGTATCCTTTAGGTATGTAATTAAAGTTTGCTTCTTTACTAGATGCAACCTCTACAATCTCCCCAAAAAGCTTAGCTTCCTTTATTGCTTTATCACTCCAAGTACCGGTATTTATATAACCAGCCTTAGATTGCAATAAGTTATATGCAGTCATTAAGAATTGTGTACTTGCACCTCCTTGTAGGAAGAG
Source organism: uncultured Dokdonia sp. (assembly GCF_947496725.1). Lineage (GTDB taxonomy): Bacteria > Bacteroidota > Bacteroidia > Flavobacteriales > Flavobacteriaceae > Dokdonia. The sequence goes on along the minus strand of NZ_CANMDS010000001.1, from coordinate 89,445 downwards.
GGCTTTATACCCTTTACCTTCTAGGCCTAGTAGCTCTAAAGCCAGTTGCCTAGCCTCATCCATTACATCTACAAAGTCTTTACTTCTGTGAGAAATCTCCAGTATGGATAAACCAGAATCGTTAAAATCTAATATGGCTTGTGATGCTTCTTTAAAAACATCTTGAGGTAAAATACAAGGTCCTGCGCTAAAGTTGTGCTTCTTCATTTTATGCTAATTTTGAAATGCAAAGATGCTCAAAACCACATAGAATATTATAGATAAAATGATAAAATTATGGCAAAATCGATACTAAAAATGCAATAGTATCAACTCCATCAGCATAATCTTGAAGATTCGGTTTTTGAGTCTTTCCAAATGGTATAAGTGATGTAAAACCTTGTAGATTTTTATCATCACCTACAATGCACTGTATTTTATCTGCATCTTGAGAAAGTTTTAAATCAAGAGATTCTTTTGACTCATATTTTTCATAAAATAACGTTGCAATAGGAGAGCCGTAACTTTCATCTTCCTTAAGCATTAAAAACCCATTTTCTAGTAGGTCAAAAAGACTCATAAGGTATACTGCCTTATTATAGTCATAGTTGTTTGCATACTTTGCGTCATTCATTACATCGCTCCACGAGTAGATAGCTTTAAAAAATGCATCAAAGTTATACCCTTCTGGCACCAGTAATTTAGAAACATTGCGACAGCCTAGACCGTAGTATCTAAATATATCTTCACCTAGCGCTTTAAGTTGCTCTTCACTCTCATCACCCGTAAGTATGGCCACAGAGTTTCTGTTTTTTCTTATAATGTTAGGCTTCTTACCAAAGTAATATTCAAAATATCTTGCCGTATTATCACTTCCCGTAGCAATCACAGCATCGTGTGCAGGTAGTTTTTCTTCTGTAAATGAGATACGACCTTTAAAGTCTGGTGCTACATATTCCAGATATTTGGCTAGGTAGGGTAGTAGGTGCTTATCGTTTGAAGATTGTTTTATTGCAACTTTTTGACCTGCAATAAGTACACATAAAAAGTCGTGAAAACCTACTAGCGGTATATTACCTGCCATAATGATAGCAAAGGTTTTTTGGGATTGCGCTTTCGCGAAAGCGTCATTATAACCGCTCATCCACTCGCTAAGTTTTTCTTCGGTAAGGAGTGCTGCCCATCCCTCAAGTGCAAAAAGAATATTTTCTTGCGTAAACCACCCATTGTTTTCTCGCGCGAGTTTAAACTGATGTTTCATTCCGTCAAAAAATAGGTCATTGTGTGCAACTCCCTCTTTTTGAGCAATATTAGTGCGTGAAAACTGACTCAAGAAAGTCCCGAGTTTACTAAAAGCGTTAATTCTTTGTTGAAGCGTCATAGTGTTTTGGCAAATCGATGGCTAGGCATTATTTTTGTGCAAAGTTACCCAAAAAGAAACCTATGGCAATTATCATAACAGACGAATGTATAAACTGCGGTGCCTGCGAGCCAGAATGTCCTAATACGGCAATATATGAAGGAGCAGATGACTGGCGCTATGCAGATGGTACAGATCTGGAAGGAAATGTAGTACTACCTAACGGTAAGGAAGTAGATGCAAACGAGGCGCAAGAGCCAGTGAGCGATGAGATTTACTATATCATACCAGATAAGTGTACTGAGTGTAAAGGTTTTCACGAAGAGCCACAGTGTGCTGCCGTATGTCCAGTAGATTGCTGTGTACCTGATGATGATCACGTAGAGACAGATGAAGTTTTACTTGCAAAGCAAGCCTTTATGCATAAAGATGCATAGAGTATTATGATACTTATAATAAAAAAGCCACTCGTACGAGTGGCTTTTTTTGTTAGGTAGATTATCTTGATATGCTACGTATTAGAATTATTACATAAAAAAAGACCAAACTGAATTAAGTTTGGTCTTTTAAATTATGTTGTTTTATTCTTAAAGTTGTGTAAGCTTCACATACATAGCATACTGCTCATCTGTGAGGTATGTCTTTAAGTTTCCGTTTTTACGACTTGCCACTTTGTCTAGTGCTGCTTGCTTGTCTGTCGCATTCATATTACTAGCTTTAAGTCTATCTTCTGTAGCTTTAAAACCTGTAAGAGTCTTTGCAACATTTGCCTTTTGCTCTGCTGTAAGGTTTAATTTTTGAGCAAGCATATCAATCTGGCTTACTTGTTCTTTTTGTACTGGCGCATTTGCAACTTTTTGTGCTTGTACGGTTGTCATACCAAGAAAAGCAACGATGGCTAGAGTGACTATTGATTTCATAATGTCTTAAAATTGTAGTTATTTATTTCTCTAAGAGTTCATTAATTAACTCTGTTGGTCTACCAATAACGCCATTTTTATCGAGAATTACAATGGGACGCTCAATTAATTTTGGATTTTTACTCATCGCAGCCACTATTTGAGCATCTGTGAGGTCTTTTCCTTTATAATCACTTTTCCAGATGGCTTCATTTTTTCTAACAAGCTCTATGGGTTCAATATCAAGTATGTTTATAATCTCATTAAGTTCCTCTGTACTAAGAGAAGTATCAAGATACTTGATTACTTCAAATTCTTTTCCAGATGCCTCTACGACAGCAAGACCTTGTCTACTTTTTGTACAACGAGGATTGTGATATATTTTAATCATTATATAATTATTGTAAAGTTACGTGTACACCTTGTGTTCTAAGTTGTACAGCTAGTGTTTTTGCATTTTTAAAATGAATTCCGGCTATGCCAGAGCGTTTACAGCCCTCAACATTGTTAAGACTGTCATCTATAAAAACAGCCTCTGCAGGATTAATATTATACCTGTCTAGCATAAGGTCATAAATTTCTTTAAAAGGTTTGCGTGTACCTTCATCACCAGAGACTAGAATTCCTTCAAACCACTGCAGCCAAGGAAACTTTTCTAGCGCAACAGGAAAGGTTTCTCCGCTCCAGTTTGTTAATGCTAGCACTCTATAGTCCGGATTATCTACTAGTTCTTTTAATATTTTGAGCGTGTCTAGGTGTGTAAAACCGAGCATCTCCTCCCAGCGACCGTAATACATTTTTATGAGCTCTTCATATTCTGGAAACATCGCTATGCGCTCTTGGGTTGCTTTTTCTAATGGATAGCCTGCATCTTGATTTACATTCCAGTCCCAAGCACAAACGTGTTCTAAAAACCAGTCCATTTTCTCTCGATCGCCTCTAAATTCTTTGAGATATACATACTCGGGGCTCCAGTCTATGAGAACGCCTCCTAAGTCAAATATGACGGTAGTGATTTTTGAATTTTCCATATTATTACTTTGTTATGAGGTGCGGTACATCATCTAGTTTCCAGTCTATCACTAATCCTCCAGCTAGTGATCTTGCAATTTCTGCGCCGTAAAGAAGTTCGGTGAGATAGAGAGCGGCTTCAAAACTTTTAGCACCTCCAGCAGAGGTGATATACTTCCCATCGTGCACAAATAATACATCTTTTCTAATATCAAGATTAGGAAACGTCTCACGCATCTTATCGATGTCACTCGGGAAGGTTGTTGAGACACTGTTGTCTAGTAAACCTGCCTTTGCTAGTACAAAAGCACCATCGCAATGTGAGGTTACATACATAGCTTCTTTATCTACTTTTTTTACAAAGTTAATGAGCGCTTCATCCTCCAGATCTGTATCTAGGTGATGCTCTGCACTTGGTACAACTAGTATATCTATTTTAGGTAGGTCTTCGCTTGTATAGTCAAAGTCTGGTAGGAGATATATCCCCTCAAAGGTACGCACGGGTTGTAGGGTATTTGCTACTGTAAAAACATTCATCGCTTTTATATTCTCTCGATAAATAGTATGCTGAAAAATGTCAAAAGGTGCCGTAAGCTCTGTGTTAAAAGTGCCATCCATAATTAAGAAGGCTACGTTGTAACGCGTTGAGTCTAGTACTGGTTTTGCTTTCGCGAAAGCGTTATCAACCTCATTAGTAACAGCGGGCTGTTCTATAGTTTTAGGTTCTGTATTGCAACCTATTAATATAAGCGTTGTAAGTAGTAGTATATAGTATTTCATTAGGTTCTCTTTATAATGATAAAGATACGAGTTCTCATAGGGTTTCTTTGGCAAGCATTCTCTTTACAATGTAGAGTAGGAGCCAGGCAATAAGTGTGAGCCCTATTAAAAATATCCAAGTGGTCTGAAAGCCATAATATGCAGTAATTTGCATCCCGCTGTTGTGACCAAAAATATGAGCTACAGAAAATGACATACTGTAAACACCCATATATGCTCCTTGTCTCCCTAGCTTAGATCTGTCTAACGCAAATTTGTTGCTAAAAGGGAAGGAAATCATCTCTCCAAAGGTTGCGATTACCATACCTATCACAACAACACCTACCCAAGTCTCCCACAGCAGTAATAGAAAACTTGCGCCCGTCATAAGCAAACCTACAATGGTGCTTTGCACATTAGTAAGTTCTTTTTTTTCCATCCAGGCTATGAGTGGCATTTCAAACACAACAATGAGTGCGCCATTAAGCGCTAGTATGAGACCTATGGCGTCTTCATCAAGTTTATAGGCATCCTTGTAATAAAGCGGTACAGTAGAAAAATATTGTACAAATATGATCCCAAAAAGCGCAAGTGCTATTAAGAATAATACATAAGGCGTATCCTTAAGAGGTTTTACAGGATTCTGAACAACTACTTCTTTATCTAACTCTTTAGTCTTTTTAGGGTTGAGTACTTGCATCATAAGTACACCCGCAAGCAAGCAGGTGATGCCGTCTACATAAAACAATGTCTTATAGCCAGCGAGTGCTATAAGAAAACCACCTATAGCTGGTCCCACAGAAAACCCTAGATTAATTGCGAGCCTAATGAGTGTTAATGACCGCGTTTTATTTTCTGGTTTTGAGTAGGCGCTTAGTGCTACAAAAAAAGCAGGGCGTCCCATATCTGCCACTGCAATAAGAACAAAAAATGAAATACACATCATCCAGAAACTCTCTACGTGCATTACCCATAAAAAGTTAATACCAGTGAGTAACAGGCTTAATAAGATGACTTTATAATACCCTATTACATCACTTAGTTTACCGCCTATCCAAGCACCAGCAAAAGAACCTAGACCGTACGAAGTCATTATCCAGGCGACGTCTTGTAAGCTAAAGTGTAAACTCTTATTGAGGTAAATAGACAAGAACGGGATAACCATCGCCCCAGATCTATTAATGAGCGTGATGAGTGACAGCCACCAGATCTCTCTTGATAGGCCATCAAAGGTTTTAAGGTAATTGCGCAGTAGTGTTTTCATACAGTTGGTTGGTTAGCTTGTTAAGACCTACGCTTGCCCATAAATATAAAGAGTCCAGCGTGGTGGCCGGACTCTTTAATATCGTTACTTCTTATAATCATATAGTGACAACATATCAAGTCTGGCGCAGCAGTGTGCACGAGGTAAGTTTATATGTTGTGACTACATTCATAATGTGGTGTAAAGTTATAAAAATAATTGAGTTGAGTACGCTTTCGCGAAAGCGTAATACGTTTCTATTTATAATGTCTCTTCTCTCTTTATTAATTCTGCCTTGATTGCTTTTTTAGACATAAACTGCATAGGTAATGTTGCCGAACAGCATAAGCCTACCGCTAGGGTTGCTATAAATGTGGCATTATCGTCCTTTGTGAGCATACCATAAATAGATATACCTATAAGAAATGATAAGATGATGAGTAGAGCAACAATGAGCACCTTAATCATATTTAAGTTAGAGAGCAGTTGTGCCGTGGTTTTTGTTGAATAATCTATTTTCATTATCTGAAATTGAGTTTTTTTAAATAAATATTACATCTCGCTCCCGAAGAAGATAGCGTTCATAAGCAGTTTGTTAGTTCCATACCAGAACGCTCTAAAGTTTGTGTTATCTGTAAATAAGATAACCTCACCACGACCCGCACTCTGATGTACAAAAGGTCTTGTCTCTGGGATAGCCTTAAGATTAATCTTAGAGATGTAACCAGCTTGTAGCGGTGACTTAGTATACTGTATAGGGTTCTTGTAGCTTGTAGAGTCTGCTTTTATAAATAGCGTAGTGTTTCTAAAAAGAGATACTTTATCACCCGTATATCCAAAGTTAATAGGGTGTGAGCGATCTTGCTTTGCTTCAAAAATTGCACCTCCTATTACTTGTGCTCCTGTAAAATCTCTACGTTGCTCAAAGCTCACGTTTTTTGCAGGGTTTTTAGTTTTTACAAAATCTATGTCTAGCATCTTATTTCTTTCAAACCAGTTTGCTACGTTTTTATAACCTATAAGAGTTCCACCAGATCGCACCCATTGTTTTATCTTATCTGTGTTGCCTTTATTTATGGCATTACCCCATAAATTAGGTAATATAATATCTGTATATCTAGACAAGTCTGCGCGACCTAAATCTTTAGTATCAATTTTTGTGATACGCATATTGTAACGTGTGTCAAATAGGTGCCACATCTCTCCCGCATCATACGGGTTGATACCTTCACCTACTATCATTGCCACGCGAGCAGGCTCTAATGCTCTAAACTGGTTACTACCAAGATCTATACCTTCTGTGAGGCCAGTACTTACTGCCTTGATGGTTACGTTTGCATCTTGTACCACTTCGTTTATAAAACTCGCTAGTTCTTGCTTATTAAGCGATTGATTTTGCACAGGTATCATAATGGTACCATAGTCATAAGAGATACCTTCTACGCTAAATTTTTGCATACCCACCTTTGCTCTTATGCCTTTATTAAGTATGGTGTTGAGCGCCTTAGGGGTGTAGTAATCGTGCCACTCCATAAGGTATGCATAGGTACTAGTACCTACAGCTGGGGTAGGTTTTCTTTTTAAATCTTGTATCTCGTTGCCAGCTTTGCTTAAAGATGCATTTTCTGTAAAATCTACACCAAAAGAGAGTGGAAAAGACCAAGCACTTATATCATAAAACAAACTATCTTGAAAGGTAGTACGCTTTTCAAACATCGCTTTGATGAGGCGGCTCTGTCTTTGGTTTTTTGGGACGATGTAGCTCATTCCTTTTTTAAAGTTTGCTCCATCTTGCGAGAAGTCTTGTGCTACCTCGTGTACTTTTATTTGATGTCTTTTAAGCACCTCTGCTAGGTGATATGCGCTACCTGCATCTTTCTCACTACCAAAGGCATATGCGCCACTTCCTTTTTCGCCTCGAGCGTTCTTAAAAAAGTCACGTTGATAGTCTAGTAATTGCTTGCGCATACCTTGTGCAGCCTCAAGGGTAGATAATATAGCTGTAAACTGGTTGCGTATCGTAAACGGAAACTCAAGTAAACCGTTTTCTGTTTCTTGAGCGTGGCCACGGCTACTTCCTTGCTCAAAGAGAATACCTATACCACCATTAATGTCTGGAAAGGTAGATCCTTTACCGTAGTAAAAATCATCAAAACTCTCTTCTGTATAGTAAAAGCTACCTATTTTATCTAGTGCTGCCGCGTGGTAGTTTCCTATTTGCTTTGTGAGTTCTTGGTTAAGCGCAGGTGTGAGTGGGTGTGTACGAGATTGTATACCTGGCTGAAAGAAAAAGCTACTGTTAGATCCCATCTCGTGATGGTCTGTAAGAATGTTAGGATACCAGTTATGAAATGTCTTAATACGCGCTCTTGACTCTGGTAGTTGTACTGGAAGCCAGTCTCTATTCATATCAAACCAGTAGTGGTTAGTACGACCACCTGGCCAGACCTCGTCATACTCGCGGTCTTGAGGGTCTGCATTTACGTTTATACTCTTATTTGTATTTGCCCAGTAAGCAAAACGCTGTAAACCATCTGGATTAAATGATGGGTCAAAAAGTATAATGGTATTATCTAGTAGTGCATCTATTTTAGGTCCTTGAGCGGCAGCGAGATAGTATGCAGCTATGAGTCCTGCATTTGCGCCAGAAGGTTCATTACCGTGTATAGACATCCCTTGGTATACTACAATAGGCATACTGCTTGTGCTCAAGCTAGCACTGCCATCTTCTACCAGTTTTACGTGTTCTTTACGTATGTTTTCAATATTGGAGTGATTACTAGGTGAGGTGACCGTTAGTAATAAAATAGGCCTTCCCTCAAAGGTAGTCCCTCGACTTTCTATAGTCATACGATCACTTGCTGCTGCAAGCGTGCGCATATATTCTGATAACTTGTCGTGACTTACGTGCCACTCTCCAGGTGTGTAGCCTAAAACACTTTCTGGTGTAGGGATATTTGGATTGTAAGTGACATCTGTAGGTAAATAGTAATCCATATCTACCTTTCCGCTTTGTGCGAGTGTAGATATGCTACTTAATACTAGGGTAGTAAGTACGAGTAATAAGCGCATTCTATAAGCTATTTTTTAAGTTGTTAGACTCTAAAAATAAGCAAAAGAAGTAACGCCTGCACGTAACAATTGTTAACTAAAATATGGAGTTGTATTGGGTATGAACACAAGACTAGCGTTCTAGTTTATCTAGATAGCCGCAAGCAGCTCCTATAATGCCAGCGTGATTCTTAGTTTTTGCCGCAACAATAGGAATATCTGTGGTAAGATATCTTTCAAATTCTGCCATATGTTTACTTATACCACCACCTATTATGTAATGGTTAGGTGTACATATTAACTCTACATTTTTAAGAAAGAAATTAAAGCGCTCTGCCCACTCTTTAAAAGTGAGTTTTTCTTCCTTTCTTACAGAGTTTGCGGCATACTTTTCAATAGGCTTTTTCTTATATGGAATACGACCAAATTCAAAATTTGGGATGAGTTTACCGTTATAGCAAAGTCCAGAGCCTATACCTGTGCCTACTGTAATCACAGCAACCAGACCTTTTAAATCTTTTCCGGCTCCGTATCTAACTTCGGCGAGGCTTGCGGCATCTGCATCGTTTATAACAGAGCAAGGTAAACCAGTTTTTTTAGAAAAAAGTTCATCTATCTGTACACCCATCCAGCTCTTGTGCATATTACCATATGCCATAGCTTTACCATCTACGATAACGGTAGGAAAGCCTATTCCTATAGGTCCTGTCCAGTTAAAGTGATCTACGAGTTGCTGTACACAATCTGCTACAGCCTTAGGTTTTGCAGGGCGCGGGGTTTCTATTCTAAAACGTTCACCTATGTACTCTTCTGTTTCCAGATCTACAGGGACACCTTTTATTCCCGTTCCGCCTATGTCGATACCTAATATCTTCATCTATGATGGTTTTTGTGTGGCGAAAGATAGGAATTTTTGAATAATATAGAAGTAGGGTGGGTGAGTCCGCTTTCGCGAAAGCGTAACCTTATAGAATCAGATACTTAGAGTACCTCTTCTTGTTCTGAAGGTTTTTCTTTACCATATTCTTGTTTGTAAATTTTTACAATAAGTAGAAAAATACTCACTACAATAGGTCCAAAAATGAGACCTATAAATCCAAATAAAGGTACCCCTACAATAACCCCTATAATGGTAATAAGTGGGTGAACGTCTGCCAGTCGCTTTTGAATCACAAGTCTAAAAAGATTATCTGTAGAGCCCACTACGACCGTACCATAGATAATCATCACGATGGCTTGCCAGATGTCACCAGCAGCGTATAGAATGATGCACACTGGTACGATACCTAAGGCGGTACCTACAAATGGTATCATAGAGCCAACGGTGACAATTGCAAACCAGAAAAAGGGATCTTCTACGCCAAGTATTAAAAAGCCTATAAGTGCCACAAGTCCCTGTAGTAATGCTACTAGTGGTATACCTATGGCATTTGACTTTACAAGCTCCTGGCTATCTTTACCTATGAGTTTTAAGTTTTTCTCACTTAGGGGTATATACTCGAGCATAGACTCTCTAAAAGTCCTTCTATTAGTAAGCATATAGTACAGCATAAAATACATAAGACCTATGGCGATAAATACATTAAAGGTCCCACCGGCTAGCCCTTGAAGGTTACTACTTATCCAGTCTGTTACAGAACTGGTGTCTATGGAGCTTGCGATATCGAGACCAAAGCGAGACTCTATATCTGCCATTTCTGTTTTTACAATGTTTATGACTTTGCCACTATTTTCTACCGCTTTACTAATTTTTGAGGTGAGCATTAATACAAGTCCAGCAATAGGTACTAGTATTACAAGAAATGACCCTGCCATAAGAACGCAAGCGGAAACGCTAGAGTTCCATTTTCTTTTTTTTACCAGATATTCTTGCCATTTACGTAGTAAAACAAAGAGTGTAATCGCACCTAGTATACCTGATAGATAGGTTGCCATCTCCTTAAATATTAACCACCCAAATAGAATGATTAAAAAGATGATAAAGAATTGTCGTAAAAGGTTAGGTTTGAGTGTTTGCATATATTATTTGGCAAATATTTGAGAGTCGTTTCTAAAGGCTTTAAACTCAAGCGCGTTACCACAAGGGTCATAAAAGAACATTGTAGTTTGCTCTCCAGTTAGACCTTTAAAGCGTACATAAGGTTCTATTACAAAATCTACGTGTGGTGCTATTTTTTCGGCAAATGCTTCAAAATCTTCCCAAGCGAGTACAACTCCAAAGTGAGGGACAGGGACCGCTTTACCATCTACTTCATTATGCACTTCATCTACAGTAGATTTTTCCTTGTAATGAATCACTAGCTGGTGTCCAAAAAAGTTAAAATCTACCCAGTGGTCGCTGCTGCGGCCTTCAGGTAGATTTAAAATATCTCTATAAAAAACTCTTGCTTTCTCAACGTCATCTACGGGAATAGCAAGATGAAATGGTCGTACTGTCATAATTGATGTTTTGAAGTACTAATTTACACCATTTTTTTAGGTTATTTATTTATCAGATGCAATTGCATCTGTATCTTTTCTATGTTTAAGCAATGAGATGCCCGCAAAGAAAAATATTACACCAAGTATTGTAAATGCCCACGGACTCATACCAGTACTTAAACTTCCAAAGATCCCCATAACTCCGAGCACTAGCATTATAGCTCCTGCAACAAGCGCTATTACTCCTATAATCTTAATCATAACTTAATTGTTTTTATTATTTGGAATATAAAAGTAATTGATTGGCGGAGTGAAGCTTTGCTACTTAACAGCACATTACCACAGTTTTAATAGGAGTTTATGAATGTGAGTTATATTTTGGCAGTCTTTAAGAAAAGCAGTTTTCATTTTGTGGGGTAGTAGCGGCACTTTTGTATAAATTTGCATCCTTAAAACTAATCTTTTATACGCGCCACGTGATTACAAAAAGAATTATCCCTTGTCTCGATATTAAAAATGGTAGAACCGTAAAAGGAACTAACTTTGTAAACTTGCGTGATGCTGGAGATCCAGTGGAGCTAGCAAAGCTATACTCTAATACAGGAGCAGATGAGCTAGTTTTTTTAGATATATCTGCAACAGAAGAACGTCGTAAGACCCTTGCAGATCTAGTATTAAGAGTTGCTTCACAGGTAAACATACCATTTACAGTAGGCGGAGGAATATCTTCTGTAGAAGATGTAGATATCTTATTACAAAATGGTGCAGATAAAGTTTCTATAAACTCTAGTGCTGTAAAAAGACCAGAACTCATAAATGAGCTTGTAGCAAAATTTGGCTCACAATGTATTGTTGTCGCTATAGATGCAAAGTATATAGAAGGAGAGTGGATTGTACATTTAGTGGGAGGTAAAGTACCTACAGAGCATAATCTCTTTGACTGGGCAAAAGAAGTAGAAGAGCGAGGTGCTGGTGAGATCCTTTTTACTTCTATGGACAATGATGGTACAAAAGATGGTTTTGCAAACGAGGCACTAGCTAGACTTTCTGAAAGTCTAAATATCCCAATAATTGCAAGTGGTGGAGCTGGAAATATGCAACACTTTGCAGATGCTTTTACAGAGGGTAAGGCAGATGCAGCTCTTGCAGCAAGTGTTTTTCACTTTAAGGAAATAGAAATAACAGATTTAAAACAAGAGTTAACCACGCAAGGTATTGCGATGAGATTATAACTTTTACTAGATATTACAAGTAATGAGAATAGATTTTGATAAGTATGAGAATGGTCTTGTTCCAGCAATAATACAAGACATAAGAACCAAAAATGTTTTAATGCTAGGCTTTATGAATCTTGAAGCCTATGAGAAAACACTTGCTTCAAAAAAGGTAACTTTCTTTAGCCGTTCTAAAGGTAGACTATGGACTAAGGGAGAAGAGACAAAAAACTATTTACATTTAGAAACTATTGAGGTAGATTGTGATAATGATACTTTGCTAGTACAAGTGACTCCTCAAGGGCCTACTTGTCATAAAGGGACAGATACCTGCTGGGGTAATAGTAACAAAACAAACTTTGGCTTTTTATCACATCTAGAAGAAATAATAGAAGATCGCTGGAATACTAAAGATACTGCAGACTCTTATGTTGCGTCACTCTTTAGAAGTGGGATTAATAAAGTAGCTCAAAAAGTAGGAGAAGAGGCTGTAGAGGTGGTTATTGAAGCAAAAGATGATAACGATCATCTATTCCTTAATGAAAGCGCAGATTTATTGTTTCACTATATGGTTTTATTACAGGCAAAAGGGTTTCACCTGCGTGATATAGAAAAAACACTTATTGCTCGACATAAATAAGCATAGATTGTAAGTAATTTATTACATTTAGGGCTTAAAACCTAAATCATTTAAATGAAAAAAATCATTCTAGCTTTTGTATTATTTCCAGTATTACTAACAGCTCAAAAAGTTAAAGTAAAAAAAGATGATGTCTACATTGATAAAGTTCTTGTAGGAACTATTGTCAAAACAAAGGATTCTTTAAAAAATAAACTTTTTACTTACTCTGATGTAGATGGAAACCCTCTAGTCATCTATAAGTATGAAACCTTGCACTCACCAATAGAGGGAGAGGAAGAAGTTTATGCTTATAATGAAGTTACTATACCATCGCTTAACATAGTTGCTGGTCTAGATATAAAGAATGAATACTCTCAGACTAGAAAGAAAGTCGTTCCTTATTTTATAGAAAAAGGAATTCTCAATAAAGATGGCTCTCTTAATAAACAAGCTGCACAATCTTATTATGAAACTGTACCAGAAATTCCTCTTGAGATTACAGCGATGTATAATCAAGAACTTGAGGAAATGAACGATCTTGATTTTATAGAAGAAAGAGATATGACCGCTAAGCCATATCTAGTTTTTAAAAATAGCTCTAGAGAGACTATACCATATATTAATATGATTTCTAATAACAACTATATATTAGATACATATGATATTAAACAAGGTGATGTTGTTATAGGTAAAATGATCACTCGTTTTAAACAAGCACTCACTTCTCAACCAGGTCAAAAACCAGGTAAAACAGGAGATCCTATTGTTTTCTTCTATAATAATAAGGGCGGGAGAGTAGCAACAGCAGAGCTTGGTTTTACAGAGCTAAGAGTACATAGATATAAGTGGAAACTAGGTAGAATAAAACATACGTGGCTCAAAGAAGAAAATAAATCAAAATTATATAAGGAAATCGCTGGCTATCTTGTAGATAAGAAAGCCCTCTAAGATTCTATATAGTTTAATCTTGAAAAAAAAGCATCAATTATTATTGATGCTTTTTTTTGGATTAGAATGTGTGTTCTTTAAAAAGGATTTTCTCAATATTCAGCATCTTGTTTTTTAATATAATCTAGCGTTTGCTTAATCCAATCTTCATTATAATCTAGTACAATGTCTGGTTGTATCCCTACATATTCATAATCTATATATTTATGAAAGTTCATATCTGTGGGGTAAATGGCAAATAGACCAGAGGGGCTTTCTAAGAGCTTACCATAATTAGATCCATAAGCTATCGCACCATAGGTGCGCATACCTAAGTGAGTTGTGTTTTTTAAACTCTTTAATTTGAGGGTAAATTGCTCGCTATTACTGGCAGACCAGAAGTTGGTAATGACATAGACATTTGCTTTACTCTTTTTAAGTATTTTATAAAATGGATCAGAATATTTTGAGTTACCACCTCCATTGTTGCGTAAATCTATAATTATGTTTTGAGCCGTAATTTTTGATTTATGTGAGTTGTAAAATGAAGTAAAAGCTGCTACATTTTCTTCACTATTAGAAAACGAGCCCATATATAGGTACTGTGTATTAGGTGAGATTTGTTTAAAATACCAATTTCCGCTTTCTTTGCTCACCGCCGCATATGGACTTGTATTTTCTTTTTTGAGATGCCATAGTGTACCATTGTGTAAGTATAAAGCCCTTATAAATCTCAGTGTTCCTCCCGGTATATCACTAGTCATAACATCATACATAACCTCTCCAATGGGAATAATTGTGTAAGCAATTTGACCAGGTATCCATAAAGGCGATTGTGAGGCGAGTACCACACCGCTATAAAGGTTTCCATTCTTTACAACACCTATGGTAAATACACCTTCCTTCTGGTAAACGCCTTCTACACTTCTGTACGGTACTTTTTTAAGCTCCTTTTCAAGAGAAGTGAGCGATTCATCATACTTAGGATGATTTGCAAACGATTTACTCTTACGGTATTGGTTTATATCTTTATCTGTTAGTAAGGTGCTAGCAAGTATACTCGGTTTTATATGTTTGATATGTGCGTGTTTATCCTTTACTTGAGAGAGTAATATATTAAGAGTTCTATAGCACTCTGCAATAGGCATACTCGTTGTTAGTTCTTTACTTAATTCGTTTAAAGTTTGCTCATAGGCTTCTTTGAGGTCTCCTTTCATTTGCTTTTTAAAAGAAGTCATTTCTGTAATGTGAGAATCTATAAAAACAAGCTCATCTTTACAATTACAGGTTTGTTGTGATTGCGCTTTCGCGAAAGCAAAAAAGACAAAGAATAATAAAAGAAAGTAGGAAATTGAGATTTTCATAACGCATTATTTAAAGAAGTTGAACAATTATTTGATGCAACAAATCTAAACTTGAATATGTTTAAATCTCTTTATATAATAGGTCTTGGGGCGAAATACCCTTAGTTTGTGGCGAAACTAAACGCCTCTTTTACCTGTGAGATATAGGTTTTTGAAACTGGAACAAAAATATCGTGTGTAAGTATAACTCCTAGCTTGTTATTTTGTGTTTTTAGAGAGGTGAAGTGGGCTCTGTTTATGAGATATGATCTATGTGTGCGTAGTAGTTGCGTATGTTCTTTTTCTAGTCGTGATAACCTAGCACGTACCAGTTGTTTTTTTAAAACACCTTGGCTTTGATAATGGACTTCCACATAATTATCTGATGCTTCTAGTAAGATCAAATCAGACTCTAGAAGTCTTATACCCTCATAATTACCATCACCAGATATAAAAAGTTTAGAATTTTCTACCTTCTTACTTGCATACTTACCTAAGGCATATCTAGCGATAGCTACTATAGGAAATATGACTAGTACGGCTGGTAAAAATATTGAGGTAAAGTAATAGCCTAGAGAGTATGGGTTAGGCTCATTAAAAACCACAACATATAGGTAAAAGCACCGCATCACGATAAATGTAATCGTTATAAACATTGAGAAAAACAGCAGCTCGCTTAATAGTGTCCATTGTTTATTTTTATGCCTGTAGAGACGCTTTTGCATAGGATAAATACCTAGATAACATATCGCGGCAAGCATACCATATAGCGGGAGATAAATGAGTTTTTCGCTTGTTTTAAATTGATTTACATCAAGCGGTTCTGTGAGAAAGAGAAATGCAAATACCCAAATAGCCAGCCCTAGTGCAGTAAATAGATAGCTACTAAATTTTTGGTCAAATGGATATTTTTGCAAGACTTTAATTTTGCTTCAATTTATGAAGTACATCATTACCAGTCAAGTGTCCTGTAAATTTTACCACCATACTACAAAGGCTTTATCAACTGTGGAGTCATCTTTTTGTATCCATACAAGCGGTGCTCTCTTGAGTGTATGTTTTTCTTTTATAATAACTAGTGCCTCTTTGTGATTGAGCCAGTTTACTTCAGTATGTGGCTTGTGCAACCATTCTGGCTTGGTCGTTATATAGTATCTATAATCTAGAAAGCGTGCGGTGCAAAAGCTATCTAGTTGTATCCAGTAACCTATTATGGCGCGAGGATCTATTTCCTCTGGGAGTATTACGTTTTTATTAAATGGCGTAAAAAGTTGACCCATAAAAAGTGTGCGTTGTTCTAGTTGTTGTGGGTTAACATTTATAGACTGTAGTGCCTCAAGTCCTTCTGCAGAGTAGGCAAGAGGTAGTTGCCTATCTCTTGTTTTTTGCATTTTTAGGTAGAAGTGATCTTTTCGGTTGGGTCCCATAAGTTGGTGTATGGGGCTAGTAACTGCAGTGTCTATAATGTAGAATTTATAGGTAAGCTCAATGTGTATTTTTACGCTTTCGCGAAAGCGGTCTTCTACCACAAAATCAAGTTCACCTAGTGTTATTTTTTTTCTTTTAATCTGGATGTTGTGAGCCAGCACGGTATATCTTTCAGAATGATCTAGTAGTTGTTTGAAGATATATTCTACCTGGTGGCCTAATCTTAAATGAGGTGGTATAGTAGTAGCAATGAATGTCGATAGGTCTATAGGTGGTATTTCAAATTGAGTAAGGGAGAATTGCGTGCCCGTCCATAGTGGTGGTGTATTGAGAAAACCTTCAATTTGTTTCATAGTCTAAAAGTAGTCATTGTAATGCTACATAAAAAAAGCTACTCTGTATATAAAGTAGCCTTTTGAACGTTACATTTTTTTACTTAGTTGAGCCATCCTTTTGACGCACAATATTTACTCCACCAGTATTCAAAAATAGCGAGGAGTATTATAATAAGAGGGAATATAAGGCCAGCTCCCACACCAAAGAGTTCCATCGCATTTGCAAAACCTATATTATATACCGTATGTATAATAATTGCAATAAGTGATATTGCATAAACGCGCACAGCACCTATTTTTCTAGCTAGTAACAATATGGCAGCAAGGAGACCACCTAAGGTTGAGATACCATATAGTATCTTAGACCATAATGGCGTTGCGTTTATAGCAGCCATTTGCTCTTCATTATAAGCGCTTGCAATCATATCTGTAAAGAAGTTGTCTACTATAAAGGCACTAGCACCCATTAAATTCCAGAGGAGGAGCACAATACCAATAATCCAGAAAAGTGTAGAAGGTTTTTGTGTAGTCGTCATAATAATTGGTTTAAGTTATTTGAGTTTTAATTTACAATTATTTTTTAATTATCAATCTAAAATTAAAATGAGGCAACTATTTTTGAAAGATGTTTGATAAGCGATACTACTATCTTTTAAAGATTCAATACTTAGGTTTTAGATACCACGGCTGGCAGAAGCAGCCAGATGTTCTCACTGTAGAGCGTATGATGGAGCGTACCTTTGCCTATGTGCTAGATCGCAAAAATTTTAAACTATTAGCTTCTGGCAGAACAGATGCAAAGGTCTCTGCAAATGTGGCTTATGTTGAGTTGTTTTTAAATGATAGCCCACTACCAGAAGAAGGTTTTCTTACGTTACTTAATGATAACTTACCGCAAGACATACGCTGTCTTGAAATTACTCAGGTAGATAAAAAATTTAATGTGATGGATGCTCCCATCGCAAAGGAATATGTGTATCTCTTTTCTTATGGAGAAAAGAATCATCCATTTGCCGCACCTTATATGATTAATATAGCGGGTGAGCTCGATCTAGAACTTATGAAAGAGGCTGCAAGTCTTTTTGAGGGTGAGCACGATTTTAGATCGTATGCTTATAAGCCTAATCCTCAGACTAAAACTATTGGTCACGTCCTATCATCTACAATTGAGATTAATGATCTGTATACCGCTAGCTTCTTTCCGGAGGAGAGTTATGCTTTTCGCGTAAGCGGTAAAGGTTTTAAACGCCACCAGATACGTCTTATGATGGGTGCTCTTTTTGATCTAGGACAAGGCAATATTGATCTTGAGTTTTTTAAAAAGACACTAGATGCTAGTAATGATATTAAGCTCACACGCATTGCACAGGCGAGCGGTTTATTGTTGCAGGACGTCCAGATTTAACATTCTTAACAGCTTTACGAGTCATTTAATAAAGGTTTAACCCTGAGCCAGTTTATCTTATCATCTCTTTAACGGCGAGGGTAAGAGCCTCCCAGTATCTTTGTTTCATAATTAATTGTTTAACTAAAAAGAAGAAAGATTATGACAAAGAGAGTAGCAATATTAGCAACAGACGGATTTGAAGAGAGTGAATTAAAATCACCACTTGAGGCGATGAAAAATGAAGGCTTCACCGTAGATATAATAAGTGAAAAAACAGGAACAATAAAAGGATGGGCAGACGGTAACTGGTCTGGTGAGTATGATGTAACAGACACAGTAGATAACGTAAGTGCAAAAGATTATAATGCACTAATGCTACCTGGAGGAGTTATTAACCCAGATAAATTAAGACGTAATGATGACGCGCTTATATTTATTAGAGACTTTTTTAAGCAAAGCAAACCAGTAGCAGCAATATGCCACGCACCGCAATTACTCATCGAGGCAGATGTAGTAAATGGGAGAACAATGACATCGTTTAACAGTATTAAGACCGACCTTAAAAATGCGGGAGCATTATGGGTAGATAAAGAAGTAGTAGTAGATGAGGCGCTCGTAACAAGTCGTAACCCTGGAGATCTAGAAGCTTTTAATGCTAAGCTCATTGAAGAAGTAAATGAAGGAAAGCACGAATTACAACACGCGTAATTCAAGTTTGATTTGATTGATGATTGAAATAGCCACCACATTTTGTGGTGGCTATTTTTATTTATATAAGTAACTTAGACAACCTAAAGACATTATATGATTACAGCTGTACCTAGGGCTTCCCTCGCATTTCTTAAAGATCTTAAAAAGAATAATACACGTGAGTGGATGGCAGACCACAAATCTAGATATCAAGATAGTGAGAAGGTTTTGAAAGACCTCTATGCTACTATTAAAGCGGGACTTAATGAAACCGATGAAATAGAGAAACTCAAAATCTTTCGTATCAATCGTGATATACGATTTAGTAAGGACAAGACGCCTTATAATGTGCATAGGTCTGCAAGTTTTAGTAGGGCAGGAGCGCACAGGCGTGGCGGTTATTATCTTCGTATTGAACCGGGAGACAAATCTGTTATAGCCGGTGGTTTCTTTAATCCAGAAACTGCAGATTTAAAGCGCATACGCACAGAATTTCATCTTGATGCTAGTGAGATAAGGGATATACTTAATGATTCCGCTTTCGCGAAAGCGTTTCCTAATGGATTTGAAACCACAAATGCTGTAAAAACTGCCCCACGAGATTTTGATAAGAATGATCCAAACATTGACCTTATAAAACTCAAAAGCTTTGTGGTGCGCAGGGAGTATACAGATAGGGAAGTAATGCAAAGTGATTTTAGTGAGACGGTTGTATCTCATTATAAACTATTACGACCATACTTTGATTATATGAGTGACGTGCTCACAACAGATCTCAATGGCGAGTCCATATTATAAATTACTTCTTTTTCCTTTTATCCCTCACACGTTTTCTGTTTACAAAGTACACTACAATAAGTAGTATGGGTAACACAATAAAGATAATGAGCTCTAGAGGTGATGAGGGGTCTATAGGGCTATTATTTTGCGGTTTTGGTATGTCTGTAGGTATTTGCATTAACTAGCTTTAATAAGTACTTCATTTGGGTTATCAAAGAGTTGCACTTGGCTTATGAGGCGTTCTCTTAAGAGATTTGCCATTCTTTTATTAAGAGCAGATGAGTTTTGTATATAGATGAGATACTCCTCTACAGTAAACTGGCCTATTATCATTCCCTTAAGGCTGTTACGGAATTTCATATCCTTATTAACTGCGTTTTCGATATAAGTAAGACGTTTTTCGAGAGATAGGTTGTAGAACACATTTTTTCTTTTTGTGATATAGTTTCTAAACATCTCAATAAGAAGAGGGTTTTGCAGTTTTACAACGGGTCTTAGTGTTGTGTTTTGAAATCGCTCCTCATCACTCATTTGATCGTTAATACGTGCTTTTGGAATTTCTGGACGTATTCTCTTAATATCATTAGGTCTATCATTCATAACTCCTGTGTTTTCTTTAAAGTTAGGTAAACGTTTTGCGCTTTCGCGAAAGCGTACCTAATACTTCTCAACACCTTATTAACGAGCAAAGCCCCCGAAAAAATCGGAGGCTTTGCAATTAACACTTAAAGTAATCTATAATTGATTAGTTAAGTTTAAAAGTTACTCTTCTTACTAACTGACGAGCAGGAGCAGAGTTTTTATCTACAGAAGCATCTTCACCGTTTCCAGTAGCTGTAAGACGGCTAGCAGAGATTCCTGCTGCTACCATAATGTCTTTTACTTTTTGAGCTCTTCTCTCAGAAAGACGTTGATTAGTAGATGGGTTTCCAATCTCATCTGCATAGCCTACTAGTTGAGCAGATGCACCAGAGTTCTCAGTCATATACTTAATAAGGTAGTTGATAGACTCAAGGCTGTAAGTTTCAGGCTTAGTGCTATTAAACTGGAAGTATACGTTTACGTATCCATCTTCGATTAATTTTTTGATTACGTCATCTCCTGAAGCGATAGCTGGAGTAGAAGTAGGGATATCACCCTTCTTAGCATAACGATTATCTAGTGTAGACTCTAATTCGTCTGGCACTCCGTTTTTGTTTTTATCTACTGCAACACCTTTAGTATTTACTGCTACACCAGAAATTGTGTTAGGCTCACGATCTAAGTAATCTGCAACACCATCTTGATCTGTATCTATAAGATCAGTCTCCACTTTAGCTAGACGGTTCTGTAAGTCTGCGATTTGCTCCTCAGCAACGTTTTTACTTGAGTACCAGTCTGCGTGCTTCTCAGCTTTTCCTAAGTATATGTTTATACCTGCTGTTGCGTTTACATAAAAACCATCAAAACCTCTTGTTCCACCAGCTTGGCGTCCATCAAAAGTTAAATCCTGGCGTACATTACCTACTGCAGTAAGATCTGCTACTAAAGAAATTCTATTAGATATTCTTACTTGTGGAGTTACACCCACCATAAAGCTAAGCATCTGATCTGCCTCTCCAAAATCTCTCTCAACAGCAGGAGCATCTGTAGTTAATGCAGAATATCCCATACCACCGTGCACAAGTACGTTAAAAGTGTTAGTCCACTCTCTAAAACCAAGAATGTTACCAGCGTTAATTACTCCTTCTAAAGAGAAGTTGTAAAGTGCAGTGTTAAATTCACTCGCATTGTCGTTATTTTCAAAACTATTGTAAGCAATACCTCCTTTAAGACCTACTTTCTCGTTAAACATATAGCGTGCGCCACCTGTTACGGTATAAAGTGATGGAGTGTTTGAGTACGATCCAGAAAATGGACGTACTGGCTTGTTAACCCCTCCTGTAAGTTCTACAGACCACTTGTTAAAGTCAGTAGACATAGTCTCAGTACTTTCTTGTGCATTTGTTGCTAATTGCATTCCTACTAATGCGATTATAGCAAGTGTAATCTTTTTCATAAATGTTATTGTTAGTTCAAATTCAGCCGCAAAATTAATCTTAAAAACTGCTTAAACAAGGTTATTCGCATTTATTAACTCAGATTTACCATATTCTTAACACGTAGATAATTGGCTAAAATACCGTCATAAATTTGTACTAGTATTTACAAATATGACACATAATTTCACATATTATAAAGAATAGTTAAAATACCGAGGGAACACGCGTTAATTATTATTAATAAACCGCTCCATTTAGTGCTATAAAAATACTTTTATAAAAAAAGAATATGAAAAAGGAAACTACAACAGAGTATATGATTAATCCACTTATAGAGAATAGATGGAGTCCAAGAGTTTTTGGAACAGAAGCCATTTCTGAAGAACAGCTAAGAGTACTATTTGAAGCGGGAAGGTGGGCACCAAGTTCTAATAATCACCAGCCCTGGGTTATCATATGGGGTGTTAAAGGGACAGACGCTTATGACCGTATATTTTCTTGTCTTGATGAGTTTAACCAGTCGTGGGCAAGTAATGCACAAGCTATTATATTAGGAGGTTATAAAAAGACTACTCCAGATGGTAAAGATAATTTTCACGCCTTACACGACTTGGGATTATTTATGGGTAATGTCTCGCTTCAAGCACAGCAATTAGGCATAGCTCTGCACCAGATGGCAGGAGTAAATTATAAGAAAGCAATGCAAGAGTTTTCTTTGCCAGATAATTATCATATTGCTACAGCAACGGCTATAGGTTATTATGGAGGTGACTTAGATAAACTATCTGATGACCTTCAAAAAGAAGAGACAAAATTAAGATCAAGAAAATCTCAACATTCTTTTACTTTTAATGGAGATTTTAATGGGGAACTTTTTGAGAAATAGTTTTAAGCTATTGTAACAAAAAGGAGCCACTTTATTAAAGTGGCTCCTTTTTTTATGAGATGAAATTTACATTTTATACTTGTTGTTCATCATCAGTATTAGATGTTATTTCTGGCTCATCACCTACAGGGTGCTTTTCTAACCCAGCCGAATCTACCCCTATAAATCGCAATGCTTCAGAAGGGGTTTCTATCTGGATAGCCTTAGTACCTTTTATAAGTATAGGCTTCTGTATAGCGTTACTATTATTCTGTATAAAGTGAATCCAATCATCATCACTTAAAGTAGCATCTTTTGCAAAATTATCTACATCTGGATGATTTTTTGATATAAGTTCGTCTATACTTGCTCCAAGCATATCTGCCACCTCACTCCACTGCGTGCCTGTAAGTCCAGCTTCTGATATGTTAATCAGATTTACTTTAGCTTCGCTGCTTTTTGCATAGCCTATTACTTGTTTTCCTATACTTGACTCTTGTGAGTAAATCACAATGAGCTCGTTATTATCTATTGCTAGTGTCATATCGGTTGGCATACTTTTGATTTTTAATGATGTTCTTGCATTTTTTCTTTCTTTTTTCTCAACTGTACTTCTACTTCTTTAATAGCTTGTTTTAAAGAAGGGTAAAAGTCGTCAGAGCTATGTTCGGCAAATAATCTTGGGCCAGGCATACTTATGCGCACACCAGAGATTTTTCCTGTCTCATCACTTGACGTATTTTCTAGTTTAAAAAATACATCTGCTCTGTGTATAAATTGATATTTATCTGCAAGTTTTTCTAATTGCGCTTTCGCGAAAGCTTCTAACTCTGCACTTGCAGTTACGTCGTGATATTCAAATATTATTTCCATAGTTATCTGTTTTAATTTAATTAGTATTCTTATTAAAGCTAAGTGGAAATTCTTTTACTCCACCATATAGCTTAATTTCTTGTATATCTGCAGGCATATAATACCCATTATCTTCTAATGCTTCTTTTACTTTGCGTACCACATTACCCTTTGTAATCATAGCTTGTTTTCTAAAGTCCTTAGTATCTACCCAAAAGAAAACTTTTAAGTTTACAGTGCTGGTAGCTAGCTCGTCTTCTATGACAAAATTTTCGTGTACATCATCATTTATTACATTTGGCTCATCTTCAAGAGCCCTTAGTACCGTTTCCTTTGCACCTTCTATATTATCTTCATAAGCGATACCTATTACAAAATCCCATCTGTAAAAACCATCTTCTGTATAATTTGTTACGGGCTCTGTGAGTACATCACTGTTTGGGATATAAACATCTTTACCGTCAAAAGTTTTGAGCTTTGTATACCTTAAATCAAGCGTCTTTACTTTTCCAATGTTAGACCCAACCATTACCGTATCATCTACATCAAAGGGCCTATTAAAAGCAAGTATGATACCTGCAATAAAGTTTTCTCCTATATCCTTAAATGCAAACCCTAGTACTACAGCACTTGCACCAGCAGCAGTAAGTATTCCAGTTGCTACACCACCTAGTCCGGCTGCTCTCAAGGCCAGCATTATAGTAATTACTATTACAAGATACTTAATAGCGGTGCCCAAAAATTTGCTCATTAAAGGGTCATCGGTTCTTTCAGAAATTCTCTTTCTTGCAAAACGACCTATCCAGCCCGCTATAAGAACTCCTATAACTATTATGAGGATTCCTGTTGTAATTTGCGGTAACTGCTCTATAAAATTATCTGCTGCATTTTTAAATGCTTCAGGTATCGTAGTGGTTTCAGTTTGTTGGGTTATATTCATAAATTTAGATGGTTTTCTAAAATTACGTCTCAGCTTTGCAAACTTTCTTAAAACAAAACCAATTCACATTTTGTTAAGACCTTTTACCTACTTACCGTTAAAATGCTCTTAACCATAATGCTCAACCCTTATGGGCTATGTAACTTTATAAAAAAATAGGCTATGAATATTACCTCAACAAACCCATATAATAACGAAGAAGTTGCAACAATTAAGGCTTTTAATCTAAATGAGATAGAAGATACACTTTCACTTGCGCAAGAGACTTTTTTACAATGGCGTACCACAAGCTTTACAGAACGAGCAGAAAATTTACATAATGTCGCACTAGAGCTAGAGAAAAATAAGGAGGAGTATGCAAAAACAATGACGCTTGAGATGGGTAAGCCTATATCTCAAGCCATCGCCGAGGTTGAAAAATGTGCTTGGGTATGTAGATACTATGCAGATAATGCTCCAGATCACCTCGCACCAAAAACAATAGAAACAGACGCTACAAAAAGTTATGTACGTTATGAGCCTATAGGAGTTGTGCTAGCCGTAATGCCTTGGAACTATCCTTTCTGGCAGGTTTTTAGATTCATAGCGCCTGCGCTTATGGCGGGTAATATAGGAGTACTTAAGCACGCAAGTAATGTGATGCAAAGCGCCCAGAATATCCAGAGAGTTTTTGAGCGAGCAGGTTTACCTAAAGGTGTTTTTCAAAATATGCCCGTGGGTAGTGACCGTATAGAAAATATTGTGCGTGATGCTCGTATAAAGGCAATCACTCTTACGGGGAGTAAACCGGCTGGTGCTGCCGTGGCTAGTACAGCAGCTAGTGAGATTAAGAAATCTGTACTTGAGTTAGGAGGCAGTAATGCCTTAGTGGTTTTTGATGATTGTGATTTTGAGCAAACAGTGACCACTTGTGTTCAGGCACGTTTTCAAAACACGGGGCAGAGCTGTATTGCTGGTAAAAGACTCTTGCTACACGATAAGGTATATGATAAATTTATGGACGCTTTCGCGAAAGCGGTAACACAACTAAAGTCTGGTAACCCTCTTGATAAAGATACCTACATAGGAGTAATGGCACGTGAAGACCTCGCTATAGAACTTGAAGAGCAACTCAAAGCTACGGTAGATGCTGGTGCCAAAGTGCTCGTAGGAGGTCATAGACAGAAAGCATATTTTGAGCCTACGATTGTTATCGGAGTAACGCCAGAGATGAGTATTTTTAAAGAAGAAACCTTTGGGCCTGTGATAGGAGTGACGCGCTTTACAAATGATCAGGAAGCTGTAGTTCTTGTAAACCAGTCAGATTTTGGGTTAGGAGTCTCAATTTTTACTCAAGATAAGGCGCGCATAGAGAAGCTTATACCACTTTTTGACGATGGTGCTGTATTTGTAAATGATATGGTTAAGAGTAATCCTAACTTACCTTTTGGTGGGACTAAGATTTCAGGTTATGGTAGGGAGCTATCGCTAGATGGTATACAAGAGTTTGTAAATAAAAAAACGGTTTATATAAAATAGGTATCCGCTTTCGCGAAAGCGTAAAAATAAAAAATCCCGATATGCAGTTGCACATCGGGATTTTTTAAGAGTGATTATTGTTTACTCTTTGCTATCCAAAAAGACTTCTTTAGTATCAAAGGTAATAGGCTTCATTTCTTGCTTTTCTAAGTATTTTTCAAACTTCACTAGGCGTTTTGATTTAATCTTTTCAAAGTCTGCTTTTGCAGTATTAAATCGTTCTAGTAGTAAGTTTATATTCTCCTTTTGAGCAGCACTAGGTGCCTCATAGTTTGAAGCAACATCACTGTACAGTGTGCTTAGCTTTTCTCTAAGTTGTGGTGGGGCAGTACCTACGTAGTTATCACCCGTTGTAACTACGAGTGTGTTTTTAAGCTCATTGAGATCATCTATGAGTGGTTGTGCAACCTTTGTTGCTTTTGCATTTGCCTCTATGGCATCTTGAGCACTGTTTACCATCAAGTTAGTTTGATACACCATATAGGCTAGGTCTTCTTGAATATCAAAAAGTTGTTTTGAAGTTTTATATTGCTCCTTTCTTTCTGGTGCTGTAATAAATGATTTTGGGTCATTCTTTACTTCAAAGGTTGTTTCATACGTGTCCTTACCTTTTTTAAGGACCGCTTTATACATTCCTGCTTGTACTCTTACTGGAGTAAACCCTCCAAAGGCAAATGTCTTTGCCGCGGCAAGCTTAGGTGACTTGCTTGCATAGTTCCAAGAGACAATGTTTATTCCTTTTGATTTACCTGGCGCAAGCGTTGTTATCTCATTGCCCTCCATATCTTGTATGGCAAGCGTCATTTTACCAAAGGTGTGTCTCTTCTTTAGATAGTATTTGATTTTGAGAGCATTTCCAGGGTTAGGGCCTACAAACTCTAGTTCTGTGCTTCCGCCGCCAAAACCGCCTTCTTCTACCATTGTACCTGGCTTAGTATCAAAAAAGTGTACATTCTTGTCTAGTATTTCTGGCTTTATATCTCTTAAGATACTTATATCATCTATGATAATAACACCACGCCCGTGAGTACCAGCAACAAGGTCATTAGTCTGTTTTTGTAAATCAAGAAAGTGAACAGCGGTTGCTGGAAAGTTATTTGTAAATTTTGACCAATTAAGACCTCCATCTACAGTAATATATAGACCGTTTTCTGCTCCCAAAAAGAGTAAATTTTCATTTTCATAATCTTCTTGAATGTTGCGGGCAAACATTGTAATATCATCTGTTGTGATACTTTTCCAGCTTTTACCATAATCTGTGGTTTTATACACATAAGGTTTCATATCACCTCTTGCGTGTCCTTCAAAAACTGCATATGCACTTCCGGCACCGTGTACAGAAGCTTCTATGTGGTATACCCAAGTATTTGCCGGTAGGCCTGGTACATTTGCAACTACATTAGTCCAGTTTGCACCACCGTCGCGTGTTATTTGCACATTACCATCATCTGTACCTACCCATATAACTTTTTCATTTATAGGTGATTCTGCAATGGTAAATATCGTGGTGTGTGTTTCTGCTCCCGAGTTATCTGCAGAGAGTCCGCCAGAGTTTTTTTCTTGTTTCTTTGGGTCGTTTGTGGTAAGATCTGGAGAGATTACCTTCCAGGTGTCACCCATATCTTCACTCACGTGCAAGAACTGGCTCCCCATATAAAAGCGATCTGGCTGGTGTGTACTTGTTGCCATAGGAGGGTTCCAGTTAAAGCGTAGATCTGCGCTTCCCTTTGCTGGTAGTGGTTTTACATTTTTTGTGTAGTTACGCTTCATATCATAACGCCACACATTATCTGCACCTTGCATCTCAGAATATAAGATGTCCTTGGTAGGGTGGGGTAGTACTCTAAAACCATCACCTACGCCTACACGTGTCCAGTCTCTAGCTTCAATCCCACCTGGAGAAGAAGATGGACCGTACCAAGAACCATTGTCTTGTAAACCACCGTAAATATTATAAGGCTCTGCATTATCTACAGAGATGTGATAAAATTGAGATAAAGGAAGGTTAGATACTATTTCCATTGTTGTACCACCATTCCAAGAGCGATATACGCCACCATCTGTACCCACGTGCATCATATCAGAATTGTTTATGTCAAAAACAATATCGTGTATGTCTGAGTGCATATTGCCCAGAGGTTTAAAGGTATTACCACCATCACGAGATATTGAACCACTAAGACCACCTTTTACTACTACATCAGGATTTTTTGGATCTACTACTATTCTTGAAAAGTAAAACGGGCGCACAGTAAGTGAGAAGTCTCCATTAGTACGTTTCCAGTTTGCTCCGCCATCTTCAGATCTGTATAATCCTTTATCTTTTTCTTGTTCTGACTCGATTACAGCATAAACAATGCTAGGCTCACTAGGTGATACAGCAACGCCTATGCGTCCCAATTTACCTTCTGGAAAACCATTGTGTATTTTTTTCCAGGTCTTACCTCCATCTGTAGATTTATGCAGGCCAGAGTTAACACCGCCAGAGTTAAAATCCCAAGCCGTACGTCTAAACTCCCACATAGATGCATAGAGTATGTTTGAGTTGCTAGGATCCATAATAAGATCTGCAACACCTGTAGTATTATTTATGTAAAGAACTTTTTCCCAAGTCTTACCGCCATCTGTTGTTTTGTAAACACCACGATCATCACTATCGCTCCATAAAGCACCCATTACACCTACATACACTGTATTTCCATCATTAGGATCTATCTCAATGCCAGAGATGCGCTCACTGTTATCAAAACCTGGTATTTTTTGCCAGTTGCTACCCCCATCTTTTGTACGGTATAATCCATCTCCTACAGAGACTGAGTTACGAGTCCATATTTCTCCTGTACCTACCCATACCGTTTGATCTGGATCTGTAGGGTCTATAGCCACTTGACCTATAGATTGTATTTGATCATCAAAAATAGGAGCGTAGCTAGCACCTCCATCTTGAGATTTCCATACACCACCACCTGCGGTACCGGTGTATATTATTTGAGCATTAGTAGGGTGAACTTCCATATCTATAATACGACCAGACATAAGCGCGGGTCCTATCTGTCTAGCGGTAATGTCGCCAAAGAGTTCTTTACCCTTGAGGGCAATTTCTTGTGCCTGGGTAGGTATGCTTAGTGCAGCAATACATAGACCTAGGAGGATGTGTTTAGTTTTCATATGGGTTGGTTTGGATTGATATTTTCTTAAAATATGCGCTAAAAAAATCCCCAAGTAGTCTTGGGGATTATGTTATATGTGTTTTTTATTTTCCTTCTGGAAAAGCAAACATCTCATCAGATACTTCGGGATTAATTTCAACAGATTTAATTACAATCTCTTGTCCACCAGGTTGCCCTTTTGCACCAGCTACAATAGAGAAAGGAAAATATATTCCGCCAGCTTCTTGATAGTCACTTAACTTAGTCTGTCCTGTCATTCCTTTACCAGGACCAGAAACTAGATCTTGTTCTATTACAATAGGTACAAAGTTGTCCATATCAAAATAATAGTATGCTACGGTAGGTACTTCTGCACCATCTACCATTGTAGGTTCTTTTGTAAGTTTTATTTTATAAGTTTCTGTCCCTTCAATAGTCTCGTTACCTAAAAGTTCTACAGTATACCCTTTATCTGCATAGTTTAAAAATGGATCACCAAAGTCATTCATCTCTAGCTTTGCATTTGCAGTAGTCTCCGCATCACTCTTTTCAGCAGCCATTGTCATCTGGTTTGTACCCCACATTGTTTCTCCATCAAAAACGCCTTGGTAAAACTTCATACCTTGAAACTCTGCAACAGATAACTGCTTTCCAGCTTTAGTTTGTATCATAGTCATCGGTAATTCCATACCTTGAACTTTTATCGCTCCTTCAAATTTTAGAGCTTCCAGAGAATTCCAGGCATCCATCCCGCCTGTGTTTTCAAAATAGTTTGCAATGATTTCTTCGGCTGTTTGTGCCTGTGCCATTGTTGTGAAGCTTACAATTACGGCAACTAGTAATAATTTGATAGTTTTCATATGATGTTGTGTTAATGATTCTTGTTTGCACATAAGACTATTAAGACGGGATAATGTTACAAGTTATTTAATAAAATATCATCTTTTGTGTACTTACGTTATCTTTAAACCCGTAGTTCTTTAGATATGATAAATTTTTAATCATTGTGAAGAACATATTATAAAGATTTAAGAGTATGAAATTTGGCGCAGTAGAGCAACCAGAGTTAATTGATTTCACCTTACCTCCAGATCACCCTGCAACTAGAGGTGTGATTGAGGACGCTTTCGCGAAAGCGCAAAACAAAAATCTAGAAGTCTATGTAGGTTGTGCAAAATGGAATAAAGCAGAGCTCAAAGGTTTTTACCCCAGAGGAACTAAAGACGAACTTTCGTATTATGCAAAGCAGTTTAATAGTATAGAGCTCAACGCTACATTTTACAGGCTGTTCCCAAAAGAGCAATTTGAAAAGTGGTATAATAAAGCGCCAGAGGGATTTAAATTCTTCCCGAAAATCACAAATATGATAAGTCACCGTAAAAGACTTATAGATGCTCAAGATTTTATCCCAGAGTATGTAGATCACGTGGCGATGCTCAAAGAAAAGCTAGGTACCGTGTTCTTACAGATGCACAATAACTTTCAACCCAAAGATTTTGACCGTGTAGATAATTTTGTAAACCACTGGCCAGAAGCGCTTCCCATCGCGTTAGAGTTTAGGCATACAGACTGGTTTAATAACCCAGATACTGCAGAGCGATTATATTCCCTTCTAGAAGAGCATAATATGGCAAATGTTCTGGTAGACACTGCTGGAAGGCGTGATATTATGCATATGAGATTAACAAATGGAGAAGCCTTTATACGTTATGTAGGGGCAAACCATCCTAGTGATTATGCACGACTAGATGCCTGGGTAGAGCGGCTTACGTACTGGGTGAGTCTTGGCTTACGTAAAATTCATTTTTTTATACATCAAAACATCGAGCAAGAGTCCACCTTACTATCTGCCTATTTTATAGAGCGACTCAACCCTGCATTAGGGATTAATCTACGCGTACCACAAAGTGCAAGTAGTACGACAAATACCCTTTTTTAATGAGTGTAGTATATATAGTTATGGGCGTTTCTGGGTGTGGTAAAACCACCATTGGTAAAAAGCTTGCGGCGACTCTAGACCTACCATTTTATGATGCCGACGATTTTCACCCACAAGCAAATATTGATAAAATGGCTTCTGGAAAACCTTTACAAGATAGTGATAGGTGGCCGTGGCTGGATGTGCTAGCAATTAAAATAAATACTTGGTCACAGGCAGAAGGTGCAGTTCTAGCGTGCTCTGCTCTCAAGGAGGTGTATAGGGAGCGGTTGTATAGTGATAACGCTTTCGCGAAAGCAAAGCAAAACTTTGTCTATCTTGATGCGAGTTTTGAGACTATAAGTAAGCGACTTGCATCAAGGCAAAATCACTTTTTTAATCCCTCATTATTACAATCACAATATGACACACTTGAAGTTCCGTCATACGGCGTAAAAGTATCTGTTGCCCAAAGTACAGATCAAATACTTACAGACATTTTAAAAGAAATAGAAGCATAAT
Source organism: uncultured Dokdonia sp. (assembly GCF_947496725.1). Lineage (GTDB taxonomy): Bacteria > Bacteroidota > Bacteroidia > Flavobacteriales > Flavobacteriaceae > Dokdonia. Next base: position 58,211 of record NZ_CANMDS010000001.1, on the reverse strand, counting down.
TTATGGATTACCAACTACTCTTTGCTGTTATAATAGGCATCTCAATATTACTATTTCTTATTTTAAAATTAAAAATGCAAGCCTTCCTTGCATTGCTTATCACTTGTATTGCCGTAGGAGTTATTGCTGGAATGCAACCATCGTCTATACTAGATTCTGTAAAGAATGGAATGGGCGGAACCCTTGGTTTTGTTGCCACTGTGGTAGGTCTAGGGGCTTTATTTGGGTCCATACTAGAACGTTCTGGTGGTGCTCAAAGGCTCGCAGCATCTTTGTTGAATAAGTTTGGAGTAGAAAAATCTCCTTGGGCAGTAATGCTTACAGGTTTCTTTGTGGCGATACCTGTGTTTTTTGATGTGGCATTTATTATACTTATCCCCATCATCTATGCATTACAAAAGAAAACAGGGAAGTCATTACTGTTGTATGCTATACCCTTACTTGCAGGACTTGCCATCACACATACATTTATACCACCTACGCCTGGCCCCATAGCCGTCGCCGAAATTTTAGAGGCAGATTTAGGTTATGTAATTATTTTTGGTTTTATAGCCGGTATACCTTCTGCTATAATTGCTGGGCCTATGCTTGCAAAGTATTTATCAAAAAGAATGCATATCGAGACACCAGAAGATATGGTTTCTGAGATGAAAGTCCCAGATAACGCTCCTAGTGCTGGAACCATATTACTCATCATAGCAATCCCTATATTTTTAATAGTATGTAACACGGTACTTAATAGTCCGTTATTTGCAGAAGGGGAGTTACCAGCTTGGCTTATATATGGGGCAGATCTTCTGGGACACCCATTTGTTGCGCTTATTATTGCAAATCTAGTTGCTTGGTACTTTTTAGGAATAAAGAAAGGATTTTCTAAAAGTGAATTATTAGATATATCTACAAAATCACTGTACCCAGCAGGAGTTATTATATTACTTACGGGTGCCGGCGGTGCTTTTAAACAGATATTAATAGATACTGGAGCCGGTAAAATGATAGCAGAAAGTTTGAGCAGTGATATCTTTCCTCCTGTAATTTTTGGGTTTATAGTCGCAGCTATTGTCCGTGTTTTACAAGGGAGTGCCACCGTTGCAATGATTACCGCTGCCGGTATAACCGCGCCACTGTTAGGTCTCTCTGAGACTAGTGCACCACAACTAGCTGTGCTTGTAATAGCCATAGCTTCTGGTGCGAGTATCTTTTCTCACGTAAATGATAGCGGCTTCTGGCTTGTAAAACAGTACCTTGGCCTTACAGAAAAAGAAACCTTTAAGTCGTGGACGGTAATGACCTCACTTATTGCTATAGTTGGGCTTGTGGTGTCTACAGTGCTTTGGTTTATAGTATAATACCTTACTTATGATTAGAATGATAATAATTTTGTTTTGTTTAATTTTTAATTCTTGTGGAAACACGCAATTACTGAGTGTTGACGTGAATAAAGTCGGGAATAATAGGCCAATTTCAGTAATTGGTAATGATGACAAATCACAGTCGTACATAATGGCTAAAAATTACGGAGCCAAAGGGGATGCGTTACAACTTTCAGATTTTTCTTTAAAAGGTGATATCTTATCTTCACCTACAGCAAGTTTTACAAATTTAGATATAGGTAAATCTGTAAGTATCGCATTTGCAGGAAAAAATGCGGAACATTTAGTCAGTACGATAATTTCGGTAATTGATAATAATAAGGTTAAAATTGCGGATAAGGCGTCCAAAGATGTGGTAAATGTTTTAGGCAGTTATGGTACAGATAATATTAAGTATCTACAAAAGGCTATAGATGCGGCTATTAACCTCGATAAAACTCTATATGTAGATGGAGGAATTTATCTAATAGGTGATCGTAATAGCATCACTGGAAATACTTCTCTACGAATTAATATGAATAAAAATAACCAGAGCTTTAGACTAGTAGGTGCTGGTAAGAATAAAACCATTTTTAGAGAAATAGATGGTAAAACGCAACGTCTAGGTAGATATACTAAGATATTTTATCACTACTTAAATAATTCCAATAATATTAATGAAATAGAATTATCAAACTTTTCTATCGACAAAAATGGTAGATCACTGACTAAAAGTCCTGCTACATTATACACTTGGGAGCAGGCACACGGATGGTCTTGGGCGGCTAGTAAAAATGTGTCAAGTAAAATTAATGCAATAATTTTGAGAGACTTAGAAATTATAGACAAAATAGGCGCAGGTATTAATTTCTCATCATCAAATGTCTTAGTAAATGATGTTATAATTCAGAATATTACAGAACGAAATTTTAACGGCTCCATAAAAGGAGCTATTAATTATGGACAGAGAGGAGACTTAGAGATCAGTTGTTTTAGCCCTAGTATAACAATGAAAGAGTTAGATTTACGGTATATCCAAATAGAGCCCGTTAGGTCTATGTCTGCGATTAAGGGAAGAGAACGGCACGTGACTATTAAGAACAGTATTATTCAAACTTTAGATTACACAGAAAGTGATAATGGCAATCCATTATATAGTTCGCTTACGGTTGATAGTTTGGTTTCATCAAATTTTTTAGTGAGATCTATTCGGTTCTCTGTAACTAATAGTACGTTATCTGTTAAAAATCTAATTAATTCAGTAGATGGAAGTTTTAGGAATTGTAGATTTTTATTGCCTTACGATTTAGAAACAAATAAAATTAAATCAATCAATAACTCTTATTTGAAAACATTAGGTAATATAAAGAATAACATTGCTTATGATAATTGTTCTTTTATTATAGATGATTCTAATCCTTCTATAAAACCAATAGGTAATGCTCTTACAGCAAGTAGCAAGGTAACTAGATTAGATAATAATACTATTACTATCCAAAACTGCACTTTTGACGAACGTTTAGAGACTACAGTAAATGCTTATGGAAATGGAAGTTGGAGTTTTATAAATAATAAGCTAGCTGGAAGAGATAAAATAATAATTGGTGGCAGTTACGGCGTTTACACAAGTCAAATGACGCTAAACAATAATACGATTACAAATAATAGTCAGGGAGAAATATTTGTAAATAACAACAATGATTTATGGACAATAGATATTAGCCAAGAGAATGAAGAAATTACTCAAAGGCTAAAATTAAAAAAGCCTAGATCTTTTAAAAAGAATCAAATAATAAAGTGATTATAAATTAAAAACAAAAGGCTAGGGATAAACCTAGCCTTTTTTTTAATATATGTCACGCTTTCGCGAAAGCGTTCTTAAACTATATACCTGTATAATTTTGAGGTGTAATAGCTTTAAGCTCATTCTTGATATCTAAACTTACATCAAGGGTATCTACAAACTCTGCCATAGACTGTTGTGTAATCTTACTGTTTACACGTGTAAGTTCTTTAAGCGCCTCATAAGGATTAGGGTAGCCCTCACGTCTTAAAATGGTCTGTATTGCCTCTGCAACAACTGCCCAGTTGTTTTCAAGATCTGCAGCGATTTTTGCTTCGTTTATAAGGAGCTTATTTAAACCTTTTACCGTAGACTGTAAACCTATAAGCGTGTGTCCTAATGGTACACCTATATTACGTAAAACCGTACTATCAGTAAGATCACGTTGTAATCTAGAGATAGGTAACTTTGCCGAAAGGTGTTCAAAGATTGCATTTGCAATGCCTAAGTTACCCTCACTGTTTTCAAAATCAATAGGGTTTACTTTGTGTGGCATTGCACTAGATCCTACCTCACCGGCTTTAATTTTTTGCTTGAAGTAATCCATAGAGACATATGTCCAGAAGTCACGGTCAAGGTCTATTAGAATGGTGTTAATACGCTTTAAACCATCAAAGAGTGCCGCCATATGGTCGTAGTGCTCAATTTGAGTAGTAGGGAATGAGTGTTGCATCTTAAGTGTATCGTGCACAAAAGATTGTCCAAAAGCTTTCCAGTCTATATGTGGGTATGCTACTTTGTGTGCATTAAAGTTACCTGTAGCTCCACCAAATTTTGCTGCACTCGGGATATCATTAAGTAAGTTAAGTTGCTCTTCTATACGTACTACAAAGACTTGTATTTCTTTCCCTAAGCGAGTAGGAGACGCTGGTTGCCCGTGCGTGCGCGCCAGTAGTGGTACATTCTCCCACTCATCTACTAGCTGGCGTAAATGATCTACAACTTCCAGTAGTTGTGGGATGTAAGATTGGTTCATCGCATCCTTAAGTGATAAAGGAATTGCAGTGTTGTTTATATCTTGAGAAGTAAGTCCAAAGTGTATAAACTCTTTAAACTCTGACAGCTCAAGAGCGTCAAATTTTTCTTTTATAAAGTACTCAACCGCTTTTACATCGTGGTTTGTTATCTTCTCTATATCCTTTATAGCTTGCGCATCTTCTATTGTAAAGTTCTGGTAGATATCACGTAAGTCTGTAAAGATGTTTTTATTTACACCGGTAAGTTGCGGTAGTGGTAACTCACAAAGAGCTATAAAATACTCTATCTCTACTTTTACTCTATATTTTATTAAAGCAGCTTCAGAAAAGAAGGGAACTAAGGCTTCAGTTTTTGAAGCATATCTACCATCTATAGGTGAGATGGCTTGAAGTGGTGACAACGACATTTGTTGTGGGTTTAGTTAAGGGACAAATATAAAAATTAGACTTTGTCTGAACGAATTATGAGAGATAAATCACAGTATTATAATATACCTCGTGCTTTAATCTCTAGATATTTATTAATCGTATTTACGGTGAGATCATCTGGTTTTGTTAATATAGTTTGTATTCCATATTGTTCTAGTCGTGCTACCATTACTTTTTTATCATAATCTGCTTTTTGAGCAATGGTCTTATGATAGACATCAGGTAAGGAGGTTGCGGGTTTTGTAATAAGTTGATCTAACTCTGTATTCTGAAAGAAAATAACGACGAGAATATGCTTTCGCGAAAGCGCTTTTAAATAAGGTAACTGTCGCTCTAGCGCAGTAATATGTTCAAAATTAGTGTACAGTAATAATAAACTACGCTGTGTGATCTTACGTTTTACTTGATTGTATAAACCACCATAGTCACTATCTAAAAACTTAGTGTTTATATTATAAAGCACCTCTAGTATGGTTTGTAGATGGGTTTTCTTGCTACTAGCAGGGAGGTGATTTTTCACCTCTTCGGCAAAGGTGAGCATACCTACCTTGTCCTTCTTTTTAAGCGCAATGTTAGAAAACGCAAGCGTACTGTTTATGGCATAATCTAGTAGCGTAAGTCCTTTAAAAGGCATTTTCATCACCCGGCTGGCGTCTATTAATGCATAAACGGGTTGTGACTTTTCATCTTGAAACTGATTGACCATAAGGCTACCTCTTTTTGCAGTTGCCTTCCAGTTTATAGTACGAGCGTCATCACCAGGTACGTAATCTTTAATCTGCTCAAACTCCATAGTGTGACCTATACGGCGTATTTTTTTCATACCGTGTAAGGTGAGTCTATTGTCTAGTGCGAGAAAGGCATATTTCTTCATCTGGATAAAAGAGGGATATACTTTTACCATCTGGTCTTTCTCGAAACGGTAACGTCTTCTTACTAATTTTAGTTTTGTGCTAGCGTATAAATTAAGATGTCCAAAAACGTACTCTCCACGCTCTGTAGGTCGTAATGTATAGCTAAATGAACTAGACTCCCTGGCTGGTATCTTAATATGCTTACTAAAGTCTCGCTTTTGAAACTGCACTGGGATCTCATCTATAATATCAAGAGATACGGAAAATGGATATTTATTTTCTAGTGTGACCTTAAGTTCATTAACGTCACTATTAGAAAACTTTTCTGGAAGCGCACGTGTTGCTTTAATTTTTCCGCTTCCGCGAAAGAGGACTAGGGTATCTATAAATACCACAAGCAAAAACACCAATAATAAAATGTTTGTAATTCCAAAAAGGCCGTTAAACCAGTAGGAGAGAAGGTATAGCAAAGCTAGTACTGCCAGCCCATAAAATAAGCGCTGGTGTAAAAATAATCCCTTTATGAATCTAATAATGGCCAATACTATCGAGGTATTTCAACAGATTGTACAATCATATCTATCACTTGCTCTGTAGTCATTCCCTCCATCTCACGCTCAGGAGCCATAATAAGACGGTGTCTCATTACTGGTACTACAGCACGTTTTACATCTTCTGGAATAACAAAGTCTCGTCCAGCGATTGCAGCAAATGCTTTTGACGCATTCATAATAGCTAGTGATGCTCTAGGAGAACCACCTAAGTATAAATGAGGATGTGTACGTGATTTTACAACAATCTCTGCCACATAGTTAAGAATCTTCTCTTCTATGATCACCTCTTGTGCTTGTTTTCTAAAGGCTGCAAGTTTTGCAGGATCAAGTACAGATGCAATAGCAGCTTGTGGTGCACCTCCCTTACGGTCGTGATGACTCTGTAAGATGGCAACCTCTTGCTCAAGGGTAGGGTAGTCTACTTTTATTTTAAATAAGAAACGATCTAGTTGTGCTTCTGGAAGCGCATACGTCCCTTCTTGCTCAACAGGGTTTTGTGTTGCTAGTACCATAAATGGTGGGTCCATCTTATACTTTGTACCATCTATAGTAACCTGGCGCTCTTCCATCACCTCAAAGAGGGCTGCTTGCGTTTTTGCAGGAGCACGGTTAATCTCATCTATAAGTACAATATTTGAAAATATAGGCCCTTGCTTAAACTCAAACTCACTAGTTTTCATATTAAGTATAGAGGTACCTAGTACATCACTAGGCATAAGATCTGGTGTAAATTGTATACGGCCAAAGGCGGTATCAAGTGTTCTGGCAAATAGCTTTGCTGTTACCGTTTTTGCAATACCAGGAACACCTTCTATGAGCACGTGACCATCACTAAGCAATGCCACAATAAGAAGCTCTATAAACTCGTGCTGACCTATAATAATTTTACCTAGCTCTGCTCGTATTGCCTCTACAGCAGTGCGTAATTCTTCTAGCGGTATACGATTCTCAAAAGCCATACCTTCATCTTGTGGTACGTTTTCTTGTGGAAGTCCATCTGTAGTGTGCTCAGAATCTTGTGGTGTGATATCGTCCATTAGTTTTGTTTTTTAAATGCTTCAATGCGTTTGTTGAGTTCTAAAAGTTCCTCTTGAGTAAGTGCTTGTCTAGAGCGTAAGGATACTATGTAATTAATGAGTAATCTCGTTTCTTCAAGAGTATTATCACTCTTCAGAGCCAGTTTTTTTATAAACTCATCGTTTATAAAATTGGTATCTAGATTATAGGCGCTTCGTGCAAATTCTAGAAAGTGATTAATTTGATGAAGGGCTATGCTCTTATGGTCTTTTTTATCAAAGTACATACCAGCAATAGTTTTTGTAAAAGTAAGCGTCTGGTTAGGTAATGGTTTTACAATAGGTATTGCACGTTGCTTGCGTCTTCCTTCAAAGATTACCCAGAGCACCGTACCGATAAGTAGGATGTAGTATGCCCATTTTAAATATCTATTTCTTAAGAAAATATACAACGGACTAGAGTAAACGGTCTTACCATTTTTATGGTGATTATCCCATAAAAGATCTTTCTCTTGATCTATGTATGAAAGTACATTCTGAGTGTATTTATAATTGTTTTCTTTTAAAACAAAGTAATTTGTAAATACTTCTGGCATTAAGTGTATGAGAATCTCACCATCGCCAAAGGACTGCTTGACAAAATTTACTCGAGGCTCCTCCATATGCAGCGTGTCTTTATCTACCATAAGGCTAAACTCTCCTAAGGCTACTGTAGCGAGTGTATCTACTTGGTCAAAGTAACCTGCTGTAGTTTCTCTATCTAGGTAAAATGGGCGCTTGCGATGTAGTGCAGGATTAACTAAGTTTACAAGAGGCTTACGTTGTAGATTATCCAGATCATAAAATAAATCTGTGCTTAAATTAAGTGTATCTAGTATAGTCTCGCCTATACCTCTTGAGCCTATAAATAGCGTGTTACCTTTACTTACCCACGAGAGTAGTTTTTTTGACTCGGCTTCGTCAAAGAGTATGTATTGATTTATAAATAAATAGGTACCAGAGACCGTCGTACTATCATCAAGAAACTCATAAGGTGGTTGTCTCACCTCCTTAAAATTATCTTGGGTACGACTGTTTGAGAGCAGGTCGTGCAGTACATACGTACCGTAAGGTATTTTGTCTGTTTTAGAATAACTCTGAAACCAGTTTACTTCATCTTTCTCCCCAGACTCCATATAAATCACCAGAGCAAGAGCAAGGAGCAGCACACCGGCTAAGACCTTATATTTATTACTCATATCTGATTTTTTATAGATTTAAAATGGGTTTCCGCTTTCGCGAAAGCGGTCTTATCTACCTCAAAATTACCGTACCAGATATAATCGTAAATATCTGTGACTTTTCTAAAATCACCCTGAAGCTGCGTGTTTTGAATCTCAAAGATATAGTCGTGGTTAGTCTTTTGAACTTGCCAGTCTATAAGGTCTTTTGTACTCAATTGCTGAAGGATAAATAAGTAATAAAATCGTACGGCGAGTCTGTAATTACCATCTTTTATGGCTTCGTCTATAAGCTCATTTAGGTCTTGGCGCTGTATGAGTTCTTCATCATCTGAGATTAAGGCTTCGGGAGCTTTTACATTTTCCATTAATAGAGAACCACTATCTATCTTCATAAATATATAGACAAATAATGCTAGAAACCCTGCCATAAGTAAGTAGGGAAGTATCTCTACCACAAACCTCCATACTCCAGATGCTTCATCACCACCAGTGAGCCATCTTATAAAGCTGCTATAAATATCATTGAGTTTTTGTTTAAAGCGAGTCCACCAGGTATCTTCTGGAATGGCTTCTTTGTAATTAAACTCATCGTCGTTTTGATAGTCCCTTAGTGTAGCTTCATCTATGGTAAAGGATGTAACTTTTTCTTCATCATAGATTATGACGCCTCTAGGGTCATTATAAACTTGCTCTGGTCTATTTATTTCTTCTATAGCTATTTCTTCGGCGGTTGTCTCATCTTCATTTTGTTGTACGACGGTTGCTTCCGCGCAAAGCGAAATAAAGAAAAAGGTAATAAGAAAGAGCTGTCTATGCATTAGTGCGACCTATACTGTCTATTTGATCTAAGCTTCCAGACTGGTCTTTGCGCTCATTAAGGTTAAAGTAAATCAGGTTTATAGCAATAGCAAGGATTACGTATAATATATAATTCATAGCAGATGCAAGGGTTTGTAGGGTTATAGAGACGGTGTCATATAAAGCAGCGGGGTCACTCATAGATCCAGCATCTACAGCCGCAAATGTTTTGATAATGGTATAAATTAATACAGGTATCTGAAAGACAAAACCTATAATACCTATTAAAAATGCCATTATAATAACGGTGATAAATGTCATCCACCACTCATCTTTTACAAGTCTCCAGCTTTCTTTTAATGAGGCCACAACGGTAAGCTCTTTATTTACCATTGCAGGAAAAATAACCATAAGCTTTGTATAAATATATAACAGTGGGAAAAACAAAAGTAATAATAAGATAACGCCCATTGCATTAGATCCAGAGGCGATTAAAAATCCTCCAATACCTGCAGGAATAAGTGCAACTCCAAGTACGATAATGAGGTTTACAAAACCTAGAGCAAGAAAGTTTCCGGTTTTCTTTTTTATAGTCTCTACGATAGCATCTGTCTCAGGTGCCTCACCACTTGCAACATATGCTTTTATATATTCAGAAGTACTGCCATATAACATAGAGTTGTAGATAATACCAGCAATAGCAAGACCACAACCGGCTAGAACAAAACCTATTATATCACTCTCAGTACTTAGTGCTGCTATCAAGTTTGCCCCAGAAGACTCGTTTGTATAAAAACCTATTGCTACGATGAGTAGAATAAACGGAATAATACAAGTGCGTACAAGTACTTTAAAAAGGGGTTTTGCATTAGTCCTTAAGAACTTAAATGTGTCACTTATAACATCACCTAGTTCACGTTTTTTTCTAAACTCAACGTATTTTTTTATACTCATTCTTATAATTTTTATCATGTGGGAAGCGCAGCTAGACGAGCTTTCTCTTCTTTATGTTTTTTTATAGGGTAATAGACGTAATAGAATATGATTAAGGCAAGTGAGCAACTTATAATCGTAATTGCTAGCCAGTCTGGCATCTCTGTGTGTCGCGTTACAAACCCTTCTAGAAAACCTGCAATAACAAACAGTGGTATGGTGCTCACTACAATCTTAAGTCCGTTTTTCATTCCTCTCTTAAAAGATTCTAGGCGTGTATAGGTTTTAGGAAAGAGGATAGAGTTACCTAGTACCATACCTGCACATCCCGCAATTATAATAACAGAAATTTCAATAGTACCGTGAATCCATATAGTACGAACAGACTCCCAGCCTACACCTTGCTCAAAAAAGAAGTACTGAAAACTACCTAACATTACGGCATTGCGCATTATTATATACAGTGAACCTACCGTAAAGAATATTCCATAGATAAAAGCAAATAGCGCTACCTTGATATTGTTTATGGTAATACCTAAAAACATATTTATTTCTCCCTGCTTCTTATAAACGCCCATAGGGTCGCCTTTTTCTATATTATCTAAGGTCATATTTACATAGCCATCACCCATAATACTTCTTACAAAGGCACCATCACTGGCAGCGCTATAAGCACCTATAATGCTAAATAATAGAAAGACTAAAAACGCAATGAGTAGCTGTCGCTGGTATTGATACATTACAAGCGGAAACTCTTCTGTAAAGAAGGTGATGAAGCGCTTACTAGACTCGCGCTTTGTTTTATAAATAATCTGGTGTGATTGTGAAGCAAGGTGATTGAGATACTCTAAGGTCTTACTATGAGGGTAAAACGTTTGTGCATAACTTAAGTGGTCTGTAACTTCCATATACAGGCTAGATAGCTCATCTGGGTGAATCTGGTCTTTGTTTACCAGAACACTTTCAAATGTTAACCATTTATCCTTATTTTGCTTAACAAAAGCAGCTTCACGCATATACACTTAATTATACAGGTAAAGAAAAAGAATATATGGATAACTTTCAAATAGAAACCGCTCAAAATGTGAGCATTTATCAGAATGTTGCAAGCATAGGAGATCGTATACTAGCATACATTGTCGATTTGCTTATAATTATTGCTTACTGGGTTGTTTCCATTTTTATCATAGCGCAGTTTGGGTTAGACTCTCAAGCAATGGGTGATATCTGGGCATACTACCTTGTATTAGGGTTGCCTATATTCTTATACTACATACTTTTTGAGACCTTCTGGGATGGTAAAACACCGGGTAAGGCTGTTATGAAAATAAGAGTGGTAAAACTAGATGGCTCAAAACCAGGTTTTGGGAGTTACTTTGTAAGATGGCTTATGCGTATTATAGATATAGCTGGCTCTTCTGGAGGGATTGCTGTAGTAAGTATCCTTATGAGTGAGAAAGGGCAAAGACTAGGTGATATGGCAGCAGGTACAACAGTCATTACAGAAAAAAAGCGAGCACGTCTATCAGACAGTCTTATTGTAGACATACCAGAAAACTATATGCCTACTTATCCTCAGGTTACCGTTTTTAACGATAAGGATGTACAACTTATTAAAACGCTCTTTAAAGATGCTAAGCGTAATGGAAATCACAACGTGATTATAAAACTAGCAGATAGACTTAAAGAAAAAATGGATGTCACTCCAGAAGAGACTAATGTAGCTTTTGTAGAGCGCGTGCTTGCAGACTATAATTATTACACACAGCAGTAAATGGAGATTACCACAATTATAGACATACTAGGTACGGTCTCGTTTGCCATATCTGGAGCACTTACCGCTATGCGTAAAAAGCTTGACGTCTTTGGGATATTAATCATCGCATTGGTTACCTCAGTAGGTGGTGGTACACTTCGAGATATACTCATAGGGAAGACACCCGTAAGCTGGATGCTTAATATGACCTTTGTTTACGTGATTTTTGGAGCAACACTAGTGGCAATTATTTTTAGAAGCTATTTAAAATACGTGAGGAGATCTCTCTTCTTGTTTGACACTATAGGTATTGCCTTGTATACCATTGCTGGAGTTCAGATTGCTACTGCAGCAGGTTTACACCCTGTAGTTTGTGTGGTGCTTGGTACAATCTCGGCGTGTTTTGGAGGTGTGCTTAGAGATATACTATGCAATGAGATCCCTATAATATTTCATAAAGAGATATATGCCACAGTATGTATATTAGGTGGGAGTGTATATCTAGCATCTACTACGGCTGGACTTCCACAATCTATAGCAATGCTCGTTGCAGGATGTATTATTATTTTAGTTAGAACGCTGGCAGTAGTAAAGGAGTGGAGTTTGCCTAGTGTGTATAGAAAAGATTATTCTTAAAAAACAAAAGGTCCCTGCGTGAGCAGAGACCTTAAGAAACCTAATAGACTCTTTAGAAAATAGGTTTAAAATATTATAAAGGCTAATTCAAATAATTTAAAATCCTGATTTGAGTATTCAGTTGAGACTATTACTTACTTATAAGACGTAAAAAGGTGCTCAATGTTTCATTTGATTAGGGCAATTAACAATTATTTAACCGTAGTATCAGTAGATTAGGTCGTAAATAACAAAATCCCGAGACTCGATATCTCGGGATTTTTTGTCAGGTAACGTTTAAAATTAACACTAACCATCAAAACGAATTAAAAACGTACCTAACAAGTAAGTTAACTTATTATAGAGACGTTTAAAATAGCGGTCTGTTACACCGTAATAATTTTTTAACTTTACGTTATGTTAAAAACCACAATGGTTATCGGGGCATCCTTAAAACCTCAGCGATATTCACATAGAGCAATCATACGTCTTAATGCACAAAATCATCCCGTGATTGCCGTTGGATTAAGAGGAGGAAAGGTAGGTGATATAGAAATCATCACTTTTGATCAAGCCATCGAGACCGTAGATGAGCTTAAAGAAGATTTAGATACCATCACATTATATCTTAATCCGCAGCGGCAAGAGGCTTATTATGATTTCATAATTAACCTGGCTCCTAAGCGTGTCATCTTTAACCCAGGAACAGAAAATCCTGTTCTTTATAAAAAGTTACAAGCGCACAATATCGAAGTTGATGTTGCGTGTACACTTGTTTTACTGGGGACAGATCAGTATTAAAATTTTCTAGATTTTATAAGTACGCTTTCGCGAAAGCGTAATAAACTACTTTTTTATAAATAATAATCCTAAAAAGGTCAACGCACCGTTTAAGATTAATATAAAGAACCCGAACTCAAATCCCACTCCTGCCGAAAGCGTACTTATGATGTATGCAAGAATAGGCGATGCAATGGCAACTACTGGGACAAACTTGTCTTTTACATTCCACTTTGTAAAGAGTCCATATGCATAAAGGCCTAAGAGAGGTCCATAAGTATAGCCAGCAAACGTAAATAGTTTTGCGATTACTGTAGCATCTGCAATTACGTATTTAAATATGATGATAACGGCAATGAGTACAAGCGACATTACAATGTGGATGCGTTTGCGCACTGCTACTTGCTTTACGGCATCATATTTTTTTTCGATGTCTAGTATGTCTATACTAAAAGAAGTGGTAAGTGATGTAAGGGCGCTATCTGCACTTGAGTATGCTGCTGCGATTAGTCCCAGTAAGAAAACAATAGCCAGCCCAATACCTAAGCCGCTATTTACAGCAATGGTAGGGAAGAGTTCATCTTTGTGTGCGTCTATACCGTTTTGTGATGCATATACAGTGAGTAATAATCCCAGTGCTAAGAATACAAGATTTACAATGGTAAGCACGATGGTAAACCAAAACATATTTTTTTGGGCATCACCTAGATTACGACAAGTAAGGTTTTTTTGCATCATATCTTGATCTAGCCCAGTCATCACAATAGATATAAAGGCTCCAGATAAAAATTGCTTTACAAAGAAGTCACCGCTTTTCCAGTCGTCAAAAAAGAAAATCTGACTCATATCGCTATTAGAAATGAGATCTAAAGCCGCTCCTGCATTGAGACCCATCTCGTCACTCACAAAGTAGATAGCCACACCCACCGCGATGAGCATAAAGAGTGTCTGTAAGGTATCTGTCCATACAATGGTTTTTATACCAGCTTTAAAGGTATAGAGCCAGATAAGTATGATGGTAAGGGTTACTGTTACAAAAAATGGTACACCCATCTCATCAAAAACGAGTAGCTGTAATACGTTTGCAACAAGGTATAATCTAAAACTCGCACCTATAATTCTGCTTAGTAAAAAGAAAGATGCTCCAGTCTTATAAGAATAGGTACCAAATCTCCCTTCAAGATAGGTGTAGATTGAAGTAAGGTTCAATTTATAGTAGAGTGGGAGCAGTACGAGACCTATTACCGCATAACCCACAGTATAACCAAGGACGACTTGAAAATAGCTAAAGCTTGATGCCTCAATCCATCCAGGGACAGATATAAAGGTAACTCCAGATAGTGAAGCTCCTATCATCCCAAAAGCAACAAGATACCAAGGAGATTGCTTGCCTGCTTTAAAAAAATCTGTGTTAGAATCTCCCTTGCTTGTTAAGTAGCTTATGAGCATAAGCACACCAAAGTAACCAGCAATAAGAAGTAATATATGTAAGGGCTGCATATCAATTATATTAAGAATACGAATATACTCTTTTGATAAATGATTGCAGATTGTGCAGTTAAGATTTCTCTATACAGTGCTTCTCTTACTCGTAACGTAAAGACTCTACAGGGTCAAGCTTTGCCGCTTTTATAGCTGGAAATAAACCAGATAATATTGCAATTGCAAATGTGATTATAGTTGCTGCAATAATTGCTCCCCAAGGAGTGGTAAATACAAAGTCTGCAATAGAGGCTATAAGTGCACCTATACTTATACCTAGTACAATCCCTGTAAGACCTCCTAGTTGCCCCACGATGATTGCCTCGTATAAGAATTGTGCTGCAATGGTAGATTTTTTTGCTCCTAGCGCCTTACGTACGCCTATCTCTCGTGTACGCTCTGTTACAGAGACAAGCATTATATTCATAAGTGCGATGCAAGATCCAAAAATCGTAATGATACTTATTACCCAGGCGGCCACATTAAGCACACCCGTTATTTCGGCTATTTGATTAATAAGGTCGTCACTGCGTCCTATACCAAAGTTATTTTCTTCTACAGGCGTAAGCCCACGTATGTTCCTAAAGGTGAGTATCGCTTGTTCTTCGGCGCTGTCTAGAAGTTCTGCGTCTTCTACCATTACACTCACGTTGTAGTTTATGTTAGGTTGGGTAAACATCGTTCTCGCTACTTGTATCGGTATGAGAACTCGCAAGTCTTGATTGTTGCCAAAGGTGGCACCCTTTTCTTCAAGAATGCCTATTACGTTAAACTTGGTACCACGTATACTTATGGTTTTCCCTATAGGGTTATCATCCTTAAATATATTTTTATAAAAGTCACTTCCTAATACACAAACTCGTGTGTTATTATTTATATCAAAAGAGGTGAAGTTTCTTCCCTTTTCTAGCTTGAGGCCGGAGTTGTTTAAGAAGTTTTCATTTACACCTACTACGCTTGCTTCTGGATCTGTCTTTTCATTTTCATACTTCACTTCTGCACTTCGTGTTCCTTGAAAAGAGATAGCAGTACGGGCGGTAGGGTAATTGTATTGTTCTGTAAATTCCTTTACCTGACGATAACCTATAACGGGGTTAATAACCTGTTTTTCATTAGAGCGACGTGAGGTAAACTCATAACGTTGCACATTAAAGGTGTTACTTCCCATACTTGCAAAGTCTGAGCTTATCGTATTCTCAAGCGCCTTTACAAGACTTAAAATCCCTACCAGAGCCGTGATACCTATGGCAATGATAAATACTGTTAAAATAGTACGCAACAGCTGACTTTTAATACTGTCAAAGGCGATTCTTAAATTCTCGCGAAATAGTGAAAACATAGGTTCAAGTATGAATTAAGCATTTCAGAAACACGATTGTCTCTGTACACAATGTACGATAAGACTATTAACTCGTCAAAAAGTTACCAAACTTTTCAAATAATTCTCTCGTGGCTTCAATTTTTAAGATATTTGCGAGTGCATTTTAAATATGCCACAACCGCAAATTTTGTGGTAAATCACATTGTGAAAAAGAGATATACGCTTTCGCGAAAGTATAAAAAGAACACAGGTAGTCTTTCCTTTTAATTATTTTGATAGGAAGTACCTTAAAGAATACGACTGTAACATATGAGTACAAAACCTTCAATACCTAAAGGAACCAGAGATTTTTCACCAGAAGAAGTTGCAAAGCGCAGCTATATTATGAACACCATACGCACGCAGTTTCAGCGTTTTGGTTTTCAGCCTATCGAGACGCCTAGTTTTGAAAACAGCAGCACCTTGATGGGTAAATACGGAGAAGAAGGTGATCGCTTGATATTTAAAATTCTTAATAGTGGTGACTATTTACGCAAGGTGAAGGATGACGCTTTCGCGAAAGCGGACTCAACAGCACTCACACCACAAATCTCAGAGAAAGCACTTCGTTACGATCTTACGGTACCTTTTGCGAGATACGTAGTACAACATCAGAATGATATTGTATTCCCATTTAAGCGTTTCCAGATGCAACCCGTATGGAGAGCAGACCGCCCACAGAAAGGACGTTTTCGCGAGTTTTATCAGTGTGATGCAGATGTGGTAGGAAGTGATTCTCTATGGCAAGAAGTAGAGTTTGTACAGTTATATGATGCTGTTTTTAGCGCATTAAAGCTAGAAGGAGTGATTATCAAAATGAACAACCGCAAGGTACTTTCTGGTATTGCAGAGGTGATAGGCGCGAGTGATAAACTCATAGATTTTACCGTAGCGCTAGATAAGCTTGATAAAATAGGAGAAGAGGGCGTGACTAAAGAAATGCTTGCCAAAGGCATTACTCAAGAGGCGATAGATAAGGTAGCACCGTTGTTTACATTATCTGGAACGTTTGGTGATCAGCTAGGGACGCTTAAAACTCTACTTGCAGATTCTGAGACAGGAATGGAAGGAATTAACGAACTGCTTTTTATCAATGATGCTATAGAAAACTTAGGTTTACAAACCGCAACACTACAACTAGACGTAACCCTAGCCCGCGGACTCAACTATTACACGGGAGCTATTTTTGAAGTAAGCGCTCCAGAAGGTGTACAGATGGGAAGCATAGGTGGCGGTGGTCGCTATGCAGATCTTACAGGTATTTTTGGACTTAAAGATATGAGTGGTGTAGGGATCTCTTTTGGTCTAGATCGTATTTACCTTGTGATAGAAGAGTTAGGCTTATTTCCAGAAGAGGCGACAGAAGGCGTTAAAGTGTTTTTTGTAAACTTTGGAGATCAAGAAGCAAGTTATGCAATGCAAGCGATAAGCAAGCTACGCCAATCCGGAATCTCAGCCGAGTTATATCCAGATGCCGTGACGAGCAATAAGCAAATGAAAAAGCAAATGACCTATGCAAACCGTCGCAATATTCCTTATTTAGTACTAGCTGGAAAAGAAGAGATGGAAGCAAAACAATATACGCTCAAAAATATGGCAGAAGGCTCACAAGAGACTGTAAGCATAGATGAACTAGTAGCAGCTTTGAAATAAATTTTTATTTTCTCCAGCCCTAAAGGGAGAAAAAATATAATGAATAAACCGAGCCACCCTTCAGGGACGGGGAAAGCTCGTTGAGAATTTAAAACAGAGCCATCCTTCAAGAACGGGAAGCTCGGTGACTAACGACTATTGACATAACACCTATGAACATCGATTTTAAAAAACTCCTTCCGCATATTCTAGTTGTACTTGGCTTTATAGTCGTGGCGCTGGTTTACTTCAATCCGGTGTTATCTGGAAAGCGCATTTATCAAAATGATATCAAGCTCTATGAAGGGATGGCAAAGCAACATCGTGACTTTAGAGCAGAAACGGGTGAGGAGACCTACTGGACTAATAGTGCCTTTGGAGGGATGCCTACCTACCAGATGGGAGCGAGGTTTGAGTATGATATGATGGATAAGCTGGATCGTGTGATTCGCTTTTTACCACGCCCAGCAGATTATCTTTTTCTATATTTTATTTCTTTTTATGCATTAATGCTCGTGATGCGCGTCCCTTGGAAGCTTGCCGTAGTTGGTGCGCTAGCTTTTGGCCTGTCTACGTATCTCATTATCATTATAGGCGTAGGGCATAACTCAAAGGTGCACGCCATAGGTTATTTTCCGCTCGTACTTGCGGGTATTATACTTACGTATCAGAAACGATATCTCTGGGGATTTTTACTCACTGCCGTTGCAATGGGGCTAGAAATACAAGCAAATCACTACCAGATGACCTATTATCTAGGGTTGCTTTGTGTGATTTTAGGGATTGCATACCTCATAGATGCTATCAAGAAAAAACAACTTCCACATTTCTTTAAAGCTTCGGGAATATTAGTAATTGCCGTACTATTAGGTCTCGCTACAAACGCAACCACCTTACTTGCTACTGCAGAGTATGCAGAGACAAGTATACGTGGCGAGCAATTATTAAAAGATGACCTAGCCAAAGACGCCGTAGAAGACGGTCTTGGCTTTGATTACATAACGCAGTGGAGTTATGGAAAGCTAGAATCCCTCAATCTCATTGCATCAGATTTTATGGGAACCGGTACCGCTGCCGATTTGGGTCGTGATTCCGCTTTCGCGAAAAAGTTAAGCGAGTTAGGAGTGCCTCCTAATGAAGTAAGCTATTACGCGCAAGGAACAAGATTGTACTGGGGAGAACAACCGTTTGTAGAAGCTCCTCCATACCTTGGAATAACTGTTTTTGCACTTGCAATATTAGGACTGTTTCTAGTAAATGGAAGATTGCGCTGGTGGTTACTAGCAGGTATGATTGTGTCACTCGTATTAAGTTGGGGAAAGAACGTAGAAGGAATTACACGTTTCTTTATTGACTACATTCCGTTATACAATAAGTTTAGGGCGGTTACGAGTATACAGGTGATTTTAGAGTTACTGTTACCTATCGCTGCAATGGTAGGTTTACACAGATTTTTAAACGACCGAGTTGATCAAGCCGAAAAGCAAAAGAAATTACTCATCGCTATAGGTTCGCTAGCAGGTCTTTTTGTGATACTCTACCTTTTTAGCGGAAGCTTATTTAACCTACGCTCTGCCGCCGAAGGACAGATGGCCATCGAGCAACCAGAAATATTAAATGCCATAAAAGAAGATCGCCTCGCTGTATTAAAAAGTGATGTGTTGAGGTCTTTACTATTTGTGCTTTTTATAGGAACCGCTCTGTGGTTAACGCTCAAGAAAAAGATTTCAGAAAACATTGCAATAATCACCATTGGTGCGCTCATAGTTTTTGACCTTGTAGGGGTAGATAGACGTTCTGTAAATGAAGAAAACTTCATCACCCAGCGACAATATGATCAAAACTTCCAGATTACTCCAGCAGATGAGGAGATGCTTAAGGATGATAGCTATTTCCGCGTGATTGATCTGGCTCGAGGATTTAATAATAGCCATACTTCGTACTATTTCAATTCGCTTAACGGTTATTCTGCTGTACAACCGCGTACGATTGATGATTTATACAATCAGCAGATTGCTCAGGGTAATGCTGAGGTGCTTAATATGTACAATGTAAAATACATCCTTCAAGATAGTGAGCAGGGTATGGGGATAAGCAAAAACCCAGAAGCAAACGGTCCAGCGTGGTTTGTAAATGAGATACAGTACGTACCAGATTATAATGCAGAGTTTGATGGTCTCACAAAAGTAGACACAAAAAACACAGTACTCATCCGTGAAGAATATCGTGAGGAACTAGGAAACTTCCAGCCGCAACGTGATACCACGGCTGTGGTAGAAACTAAAGAGGTACAGCCTAACAAACTCGTGTACCAAGTAGAAAATGGAAGCGATGGCTTTATGGTTTTTGCAGAGAACTATTATAAAAATGGATGGATTGCCACTGTAGATGGTGTAGAAACTACCATTTTACCAGTAAACTATGCCTTGAGAGGTATTAAAGTACCTGCAGGCGCTCACGAAGTGGTGATGACTTTTGAGCCACAAGTGGTAAAAACCGGAGGGATGATTATGCTAGGCAGTAGTTTATTACTTTTCTTACTAGTTGCGGGAGGGATATTCTACACGGTAAAAAACCGTGATTCAGAAACACAGGCTTAATGAATAACAAGGTACTCATCATCGCATATTATTGGCCACCCGCTGGTGGTCCCGGTGTGCAACGATGGCTCAAGTTTACAAAGTACCTACCAGAATTTAGCATAGAACCTATTGTTTACGTTCCAGAAAATCCTAGTTATCCTATCGTAGATGATTCTTTGGTTGCTGAGGTTTCAAGTAAGGTGACTGTGATTAAACAACCTATTAAAGAGCCGTATGGGTTGGCGAGTACGCTTTCGCGAAAGCAAACTAAAACCATCTCATCGGGCATTTTACCAAATGAAGGAAAGCAGAGCTTGTTACAAAAAGCGATGCTCTACGTACGTGGAAACTTCTTTGTGCCAGACGCAAGAGTAGGGTGGGTAGCACCTTCTGTGGAGTACTTGAAAAAGTACGTCGAAGAAAACGATATTGAAAAAATCATCACTACAGGACCACCGCACAGCTTACATCTCATAGGCAACCAACTCAAAAACTGGAAACCCAACCTTAATTGGTTAGCCGATTTTAGAGATCCGTGGACGACTATTGGGTATCACGATAAACTCCTAATGACCGCCAAAACAAAAGCGCGCCACAAGCAGTTAGAAAAACAAGTTCTCACCACTGCAGATCATATAATTGTAACCAGCCCAGGAACAAAAAGAGAATTTCAAGCAATTACCAAAAGACCTATTACCGTTATCACAAATGGGTTTGACGATAGAGTAATCACTCCGCATCAACCTACAGAGCGGTTTGTATTATCTCACATAGGTTCTTTACTCTCAGACCGCAATCCGCAGTTGTTGTGGAAGGTGTTGAGAGCATTATGTGATGAGTTACCAGCCTTTTCTAAAGCGCTAGAAATACAGCTTGTAGGGAAAGTAAGTCAAGAAATCATTGACGCAATAACGGCAGCCGGTCTAGAGTCACAATTGAACCTTGTAGGTTATGTAAGCCACCAAGAAGCACAGCGATTACAAGAACAAGCAAATGCCTTGCTCCTCATAGAAATTAACGCCGAAAAGACAAAAGGCATCATAGCTGGAAAAATCTTTGAATACCTAAGCGCACAGCGACCTATAGTCGCTATAGGTCCTAAGGGTGCAGACATCGGAGCTATTATTGAAAAAACAGCAACAGGTAGTTTTGTAGATTACAGTCAAGAGAAAAACTTGAAATCAGTGATTGAAGCGTTATTTACAGGTGACTACAAGTATGAAAGTAATACAACCGAAGTAGCCAAATATCATAGGAGAGAGCTCACAGCACAACTGAGTAATTTAATAGCGCAACTATAAAAGAAAACTGTGGGAATCGTATTAAAACAATCTTTTCAGAATCTTATCACAACCTACTTAGGTTTTGGTTTAGGTGCCGTAAACACACTGTTTTTGTACGTAAACTTTATGAGCGATACGTATTATGGCTTGGTAAGCTTTATTCTGTCTACGGCTTTTATTTTAGTGCCTTTTCTAGCCTTTGGGGTTCAAAATACGATAGTCAAGTTTTACTCATCTTTTGACGGAGAAGATCAAGATCGGTTTTTAAGTTGGATGCTGGTTTTACCACTATTTTTAATTATTCCCATTACTGCAATCACGTATTTCTTACATCAGCAAATTGCAGATTTCCTTTCGTCAAAAAATGAGATTGTTTCTGGCTACGTGTGGTATATCTTCATTATCGCCTTGTCGTCGGCTTATTTTGAGATATTTTTCTCTTGGTCTAAAGTGCAGCTCAAAAGTACGTTCGGTAATTTTTTAAAGGAGGTTTTTCATCGTTTGGGCGTGACCTTACTTCTTGTGTTACTGGCTTTTTCTATCATAAATGTGGATACTTTTTTAGTGCTTACGGTTGCCATTTATGTAGTGAGAATGATTGTGATGCTACTCTATGCCTTTGGACAACGAAAGCCTGTTTTTACGCTTTCGCGAAAGCGTAATCCCTCAAAACTTGATAGACAGCGCACCGCTATTATAAAGTACTCAACGCTTATCATAATCGCGGGTTCTGTGGCAACTTTGCTTATCGATATAGACAAGTTTATGATAGGTAAATATGTGGCGATAGAAAATGTAGCTTACTATGCAGTTGCTATCTACATCGCAACGGTGATAGGTGTGCCTGCGAGGGCAATGCACCAGATTACATACCCGATGGTGGCAGGTATGCTCAATAATAAACAGTGGGAGGAAATGCGCATACTTTATAAGAAAAGTAGCCTGAGTTTATTAGTAATTTCTGGCTTGTTATTTTTACTGATATGCTGCAACATTAAAAGCCTTTATCTCATTGTAGGTCCAGCCTATGCGACGGCACTTTATGTAGTGCTTTGTATAAGTGCTTCAAAACTTTTAGATAACTGTCTGGGTATAAATAATGCTATTGTATTTAATAGTGATTATTATCGCATTGTACTGGTAATAGGAGTTGTGGCGGTAATTGTAGCAGTAATTTTAAATATGGTGTTGATTCCCACACTGGGGATAAATGGTGCTGGAGTGGCAACGCTTATCGCAACGGTAGGCTACTCGCTTGCCAAATTACTTGTGGTACAAGCCAAATTTAAAATGCAACCATTTTCTAAAAAGTCGCTATTAACCTTTGGAGTGATTGCTACCTTGTTTTGTGGGTTTTACTTTTGGGATTTTTCTTTTAATCCGCTAGTGGCAATTGTTGTAAAAGGCACTATGTTGGGAAGTATATACCTCATACTTTCTTATAAGCTTAAACTTTCTTTAGATATTAATAACGCGATCGATAGCGTGCTTGGTACTTTGTTTAAAAGATAAAAACATTGCTTAATAACATAGAAAAACCCCGATTTACAATTGTAAATCGAGGCTTTAACAAACCAACCAAAGTTATCGTTAGTATATGAGGATTAACATTTATCCTCGTACACGTATATTTTTATTCTTCTTAATCTTTATATTTCTACCGTTTGCACGCTGTGCCCTTTGTGTGCGGTAGTTATAATCTACAAGATCAACAATACGACCTCTTCTATTATAAATCACCTTCATATCTCCTACACGATCTAGACGACCATTTGTATATCTCAAGGCAACAGAACCTATCTGTCTTACTTTACCACGGCGGTTGTAATCTATGAGATTGCGACCTACTTTATAAATTTCACCTTGACGGTTATATTTAACAAAAGTGTTATTTCTATAAGGATATGTTACACCGTAGGCGTGTCCTGGAGTACCTTGATTGAAACCTCTGCGACCTTCTGTGCGAGTTTGATATCTATTACCACGTTGTGTAAAATCAAACTGTCCATTTGTATATACCTCAAAGGTGATACCTCTCTCAGTAAATGTGATAGACTGTGGTACATTGTAACGTGGCCCTCTTTCTGTAGTGTGATCGAGATCTGTCACTGTGTTTGCTTGTGCAGTCATTCCTCCTAGAAACAATACTGCGATTAATAGCTTTTTCATAATATAAAAGTATTAGGGTTGATACGTTACCGTCTTTCGGTGTACGCTTGCTAGTTAGTTTGCAATCAGCGTGCCATAAATAGAAAAACCTTGTTACGTACAGTGTTTATAGGTGTTAACGCTTTCGCGAAAATGTACTCGATATGAGTCTTAGAAATTAAAAAAGCGCTATTTAATGATATAAATAACGCTTACTTTTTAATAATGATTTTTTCTACATAGGTGTAGTGTCCAGAAACTTACTCTTAAGTTCTGGAGTAGGAATCATACAGGCTTCTTTTTTGCCAAACCATTTATAGCGATTACGGGCAATAAAGTCATATACCGCATCACGCAAGAATCTCGGAAGAATTAAAAACACAGCAAGCAAAGGCCAGCCCGCAGAGAGTTGCTTTGCAATGCGAAGCGCCGCCGTAGATTTTGAATAGGCTTTATCTTCAGTCACTAAAATGATAGAGTCTACCTTATCAAGGTCTATATGATGTTTTGCAGCAAGTTCTTTACCTATCTCGCTTTGCAAAGGCGCATATCTAAATATATCCTTCTTATCACGCTGTATGATAAAGGTGATGGCACCATTGCACAAGTTGCAAACTCCGTCAAAAAGGATGATTTTTTTAGTCATACTAATGATACGCTATTACTTAGCATTCTTCTTTTTGCGTTGTACGAGCTCTAGTTGTTCTAGGGAGACGTTTGTGGTAAACATCCCGTAATCTACGGTGGCTTTGCCTTTTTCTATACTATCTATCACTCCCACAGCCTTACCGTCAAACATACGCACGCGATCTCCTTCTCTTAAAATCACCTTTGGTTTTACAACCTCAGGTGCTGTTTTCTTAGCCTCTTTCTTTTTCTCACGTATTACTTTTACGTGCTTTTCGGCTTCTTTTTTTGTGGCGATTGCTTTGGCTTTTTCTGCTTTGGCTTGCTTTGCACTTTGTTTTTTACGCTTACTATTTTCTATCTGTACGATTTTCATAAACTCAGCTACGAGTTCGCGTTTTTTCTTATCGTGATAGAATTTCTTGCTTATGCCATCTAGCTTTGTACCTAAGTAAATCAAGCGCTGGTTGCTGTCATACAGTTCTTGATAAGCCTCTAGCTTGCTTTGTACCTTCTCGTTTATTTCGGCGAGTTGGGCTTTTTCTTTTGCGGCTTGTTGTTCTTTCGCTTTAAGCGAACTAGTAGTTTTTGAGAGTTTACTGCGCTCCTTTTGTAGGTTTGCGATACTCTTGTCAAAACGTATTTTGCCACGCTCTACCTTTTTCTTAGAACGGTTTATAAGCGAGTAGGGGATGCCATTTTTTTGTGCTACCTCAAAGGTAAAGGAGCTTCCCGCTTCTCCCATATGTAGCTTAAAAAGTGGCTCTAGTGTACGTGCGTCAAAGAGCATATTTGCATTTACAATCTCTGGCGTCTCGTTTGCCATCATCTTGAGATTTGCATAGTGCGTCGTGATAATACCAAAGGCCTCACGCTCGTGAAAAACCTCAAGAAACGTCTCTGCCAGCGCACCACCCAGCTCAGGATCTGACCCTGTACCAAACTCATCTATAAGAATAAGCGTGTTTTTATCACACTTCTTAAGGAAGTAGTTCATATTCTTAAGGCGGTAGCTGTAGGTACTTAAGTGATTTTCTATACTCTGGTTATCACCTATATCTGTAAGAATCTTATTAAACAGGCACATTCTAGAATACTCGTGTACCGGTATAAGCATACCACTTTGTAGCATTACTTGCAGCAGCCCTACGGTTTTTAAAGTGATACTCTTACCGCCGGCATTAGGTCCAGAAATCACAATAATGCGACTCCCTTGATCTAGGTGTATATCTTGCGGATACGTCTTCTCATTTTTTGCATTGTTATTAAGAAGAAGTAGTGGGTGATAGGCATCTTTTATGGTAAGTTCCCTATCTGTAGTAATTTTAGGAAGTAGGCCATTAAGCTTTTCGGCATACTTCATTTTTGCGGCTATTACATCTATGTCGCTCAGTAGCTCTTGATACTCCTCAAATAGCGGGATGAAAGGACGCATCGCATTAGTAAGTTCTTTAAGAATACGTTTTACCTCCTCATCTTCCTCAAAAATAAGATTGTTGAGTTCGCGCTGCGCCTGTAGCGTCGCTTCTGGTTGTATATAAGTGATGCTCCCCGTCTTTGAGCTACCCATAATAGAACCTTTTACCTTACGTCTATGCATCGCAGTTACAGCAAGTACACGCACATTATCTACTATTGTCTCGCGTATGTCATCTAGATAGCCATAACCAGCATACTGCCCTAATGCGCTAGAGAAGCTTGAGTTTATACGACCTTTAGTTTGGTTAATCGCTCGGCGTAAGGTGCCTAGGGTAGGTGTTGCATCATCGCGCACCTCACCATACTTATCTATTATTCTTGTGACAGCGTCTATAATCCCTGTGGTATACTCCGTTTCCCTTACAGTATTATAAAGCGTAGGGTAGAGTTCTTCAAACTTTTTAAAAAACTTGAGGTGAATATTTACCGTCTCAGAGATGCTAGATAGTTTTTTAAAACTCCCTTTCTCAAGGGTACTATCTTCTATGGCTAGGTATTTTAACTCGTGGTCAAGACTATCAAAGCCGTGATTAGGTATTGCACTATCTGCCGTTCTAGAAGACAGATACTCATTAGTCTGATGAAGGCCAAAAAGCGCTTGCTTAGGTGTAGGGTAGGGCTCTATGGTGAGCGCTTTTGCTTTACCTTTTTCTGTCGTACAACGCTCAGAAACCTGCTCACAAACAATATCAAATTCTAAGTCTTGAAGTGTCTTTTTATTGATTTTTATCATAGGGATCTCGCTTTCGCGAAAGCGTAATAGAACCACAACGGCTCTGTAATTATTTCTTTTTTCTCTAGCTTTGAGTTGTCTAATAGCAATGACAAACTCTTATACAAAAATACGGATTATGCACGTAAATATAGAAGACAGCTGGAAGCAAGAACTCACTACCCAATTTGAGAAGCCTTATTTTAAATCGCTTACCACATTTGTAAAGGAGGAGTATGCTACACACACTTGCTATCCGCCGGCTGGGGAGATTTTTTATGCCTTTGATCATTGCCCTTTTGATAAGGTAAAAGTCGTGATTATAGGTCAAGATCCTTACCACGGTGCTGGACAGGCTAACGGACTTTGCTTTTCTGTGCAAGATGGCGTAGCTCATCCTCCATCACTTAAAAATATCTTTAAGGAGCTAGAGACAGATATGGGACTACCTACACCAGTATCTGGCAATCTAGATAGATGGGCAGCACAAGGAGTGTTACTTCTCAATGCAACGCTTACAGTAAGAGCAGGCGAGGCAGGATCTCATCAAAAGCAAGGCTGGGAGCAGTTTACAGATGTGGTGATAGATACGCTTTCGCGAAAGCGTGAAAACATCATTTTCTTACTCTGGGGAGGATTTGCCAAAAAGAAAGGTAGAAAGATAGATGCGTCAAAACATTTTATCCTACTCTCTGGGCATCCATCACCACTAAGCGCAAACCGTGGGTACTGGTTTGGTAACAAGCATTTTAGTAAGGTAAATGAGATTTTATTGAGTAAAGGAGAAGCACCAATAAACTGGTAAAACAGGACATAAAAAAAACGACGCCGAAAATTTGAATTAGCTTTCAGCGCCGTTCTTAACTTAATATATAATTAGCTTACTCTTCTTCCTCGGTTTCTACTTCTGACCCTTTGTTGCAAGAAAACTGTAGCAGTAAAAAATTTACAGCGACTAGAATTCCTATAACAATAAAAAACGTCGTCATCTAGGGTATTGAAGGTTGGTTGTTGTGCTATAGATGCATAGAAATAGGAATGGTTGCGTATAAAATCAAAAAAATTATAAATTAATCTTAAATTTATTTATATCTATCTGATTATCAATCATTTTTAAATCAAATATTTTTGACTGCACACGTGTTAATTCTTCGTCTGTAATCTGTTTTTGAGACCAAGTGGTCATAGAAAGCCATTGCTGTATGTCTTCTAGTTGTTGCTCGTATCTATTTGCTAGGGTACGGTCTATAGATGGTATTTTCTTAAAATCTGCTGTAACGGTATTAATTACATCTAGCACAATCTCTATTGATGCCTTATGTTCCTCTATAAACGACTCTCTACCTGCAATTACAAAACAACTCCAAGGTGTAGGAAAGTCACCTAGACGTCTAAAGACTCCATTATCTACAATGGGTTTTGTGGTAAAATGTTCCCACATAAAATAGTCTGCAGTACCTTCAGTGAGTGCTTCTATAGCCCCGTCTAAGGTGTTAATCACATTAAACTTAAGAGCACTAGTATCCCAGCCGCGCTGTTCTGCTTGTACGTGTGCCATAACGTGAGAGCCAGACCCATAACGGCTTATGGCACAGGTCGCGTTCTCAAGTTCTTCTATAGATGTAAATTCACTTTTTGCACCTACGTGTACTCCCCATTGTAAAGGAGATGATACGTAGACCTGCAATATTTTTGAAGGATTGCCATTTGCTATGTCTTTTATTATTCCTCCCGTGAGGATAACAGCAAGATCAATCTCTTTGTTGCGCAGTGCCTTATTCATTGCTCCAGTTCCTTCTGGAAACATTATCCACTCTAGATCTATGCCGTGATGAGCAAACATTCCATCCTCTATAGCAAGATGCCAAGGGAGGTTAAAGTGTTCTGGTACTCCGCCTATGCGTATTTTAATCATATATTAGGTATGCTTATTCTTTAAGTAGTCAAAAATAGCATATTGTGACCTAATAGCCGTTTTATTTTCATCCTGCTGTCTCACATATGTATTTGAAGCCACAGCATCTTGTATGCGGGCTTTAACCGTATCTTCAAGTTGTAGGGTTAATATATCTAGTAATTCCTTTTTACAGTCAGGCTGTGTGATAGGTACAAGTACTTCTATACGTCTATCTAAGTTACGCGTCATAAGGTCTGCACTTCCCATATACACTTGCTCTTCACCACCGTGATAAAAATAATAGATGCGACCGTGCTCTAAGTATCTATCTAGTATAGAAGTCATATAGATATTGTCACTAAGCCCTTTTATACCAGGTACAAGAGAGCTAAAACCTCGTACCAGCATACGTATTTTTACTCCTGCCTGACTAGCTTTATACAGCAACTGAATCATTTCTTTATCCTCGAGGCTGTTAATTTTTATTTTAATTTCTGCCTTTTGTCCTGCTTGAGCATATTCTATCTCATCATATATAAGTTTTTCAAAAGTGCGACGCGTGGTAAACGGACTTACTAGTAAGTGTTTGTTGCGCGGTACAATGAGGTCTCCCTGTAATACTTTAAATACCCTATCGAGTTCTTTACTTAACTTCTTATTTGCAGAGAAGAAGCCGTGATCTGCATATACTTTTGAGGTTTTTGCATTAAAGTTACCAGTGCCTATGTAGACGTATCTTCTATTTTTACCTTCTTCTTTACGCTTAACGAGTAAAATTTTAGAATGTACTTTTATTCTTGGGTAACTGTAAATAACTACAGCACCTTTTTCTTCAAATTTTCTTCCCCATTTTATATTGTTCTCTTCGTCAAAGCGTGCTTTGGCTTCTATAAAAATAAATACCTTCTTACCGTTATCTAAAGCTTTAAGTAGGGCAGAGGTAAGTGGTGACTCATCTGCAACACGGTAAAGGGATATTTTAATTTCGGTAACTGTGGGGTCTACAGAGGCTTGTTCTATAAAGCGCTCAACATAGTTAAAAGACATAAAAGGAAAATGCACCAGATGATCGCGCTCTTTTAATGCTGTAAAATAATCGTCTGTATGGGCTAGTGTGCTGTGTGGTATGGAGGGTTGTTCTTGATAATGCAGTTTTGGGTTATCTGTAGGATCGGGAAAACTAAAAAAATCATTAAAGTTATGATAACGACCTCCTGGCATCATATCTACCTTACCCACATTGAGTAATTTTCTTAAGCGTTTTGCATCTTCCTTGTCCATAGACGCGTCATAGAGTAGCCGCGTAGGTTGTCCTTGGTGTCTTCGTTTTAAAGATTCATAAATACGCTCTGCGAGTATACCATCTACCTCATCATCCAGATATAACTCTGCATCTCTTGATATTTTTACCTCGTAAATTCCTCTAATAGTTTCGGCAGGAAAAATATCTTGCATTTTATGATGAATGATATCATCTATAAACGTGAGATAATGTGCTCCATTTTCTTCATATAGCTCTAGAAAACGATTTATTTTATCTGAAGGAATATTTACAAATCCTACCTTTTGAGTATCCTTAAATAGCACATAAAAATATAGCGCTTGATCCTGCAAGAAGATATCACCTTGTTTTACATTTACTACAGTTACTTCTAGAAGAGGTTTTAATTTTTCTTCATAGTAAGCATCAATAATAGCATCGTGCTTTTCTGTATATAATTTGGAGGTAAGAAGATGTATACCATTTGCCTTAAGCTCTGGTATAATATGTAGTCTAAAGACCTTGCCAAAACGCTCCTGCTGAGTATGTACAGTTTTCTTTATCTCCTTAACAATCTTATTAGGCCTTAGTGAGAGTTCTTTACGTATCTTCTTCTTAACTCTTTTAAGTTGACGCAGCTGTGACACGCGCACACGAAAAAACTCATCAAGATTTGTAGAGTATATGGCAAGAAACTTTATACGCTCATAAAGCGGATTATTTTCTACATCTTCTGCCTCTTGTAATACGCGCTCATTAAAAGCTAGCCAGTTTATATCGCGATGCTTAAAATTAGTCTCGTCTAGTTTAATCATAGGGAGTTTTTCTCAAATGTACAAAAGCGTACTCCCTACAGTTTTAATTATCTGTTAAATGATAAACGGAACCATTACCTCTTTGTTTTATGAGTTTTAAAGCCTTTCTAAAACTTCTTGTATAAGTTTTTCTGTTTGCTCTGTAGGTGTTGTGCTAAAGGTTTTGTTTACTCTATTTGCGAGGATACAGTTTAAAGAAATTGCTCTATGCCCTAATAATTTTGCAAGGCCATAGATGCCAGAAGTTTCCATTTCTAGATTTGTGACACGCAGGTTGAGTCCGCTTTCGCGAAAGCTAAAAGAACCCAATTTATCATTCATCTCAACGTCGCTCGTTTTAAGTCTAAGCATTCTACCTTGAGGCGCATAAAAACCTATGTTTGTAGCAGTAAAACCTTGGTGAAAATCTGGCTCATTAAATTTTGAGGCTAGCGTTTCATCACAAGACACTATGTAAGGAGCACTCTTTTCTTGAGCCCAGTCCATATGTTTTATAAACGCTTCTTGTACCTCAAAGTGCTGTATGTGCTTACTATCGTAAAAATGTAACAGCGCATCAAGTCCCATTGCGTAACGACTTATTAAAAATGAGTCTACAGGGATGTCTTTTTGTATAGCCCCACTGGTCCCAATGCGTATAATATCAAGTGTTGTGTGCGTATCTTTTACAGCTCTAGTCTCTAGATCTATATTTACAAGCGCATCTAGTTCATTAAGGACAATGTCAATATTATCTGTACCTATACCAGTTGATATGACGGTAATCTCTTTTCCTTTATAAGTTCCTGTGCTTGTTTTAAACTCACGTTTTTGTGTTGTAAATCGTACACTATCAAAGTATTTTGTAACCGTATCTACACGATCTGGATCACCTACGGTGATAATTGTTGTAGCAATATCTTGCGGTTTAATATTAAGATGATAGATACTCCCGTCTGGGTTAAGTATAAGTTCTGAAGAGGCTATGGCCATATTATAATTTTGTAAGCTGGTGGTTATTTTCATCATAGGTGTAATCATACTTTGACACACCACCTAGGTTGCAAGAATAAGCGATTTTTTGAAATACATTTTTACCGGTGTCTAGAATGCTACTAGACTCTTCTGTGAGTATAAGTACATCATTCTGGATTGTAAAAAAAGGTCGCATTCTTTCAATCATTTTAAATAGTTGTATATCTCCATACCCATAGTAACCTTGGTAATTGAGCATATAACCACATAGTTGTTTTTCTGATTTAATTTCATACTTGCGTATGAGTCTAAGCATATTTGTTTCCAGTGTGTTAAGTCCACTCTGCACGTGCGGAAATCGCTCTTTGTGTGCACTTATACAGTTAGATAAATAGGTGAAGCTAGTATCTTTTGCACGCTGTGGCTTAAGCTTTAAGTGGTCATTGCCACAATATAGCCTCCATAAATCATCTGCAAGAAAGATATCGTGGTTTGTAAGCGTAGTCTTGTCTTTATAATGAGCCAGTAGTTGCTGGTCAGATAGTTGCGAGAGGCCTTTAAGCTCTTTTTCGCCAGTTACACGACCGCTACACACAAGTGAGACAATACCCTTGTAATTTATAGCACGTAAAAAACTTATACAGGCAAGCATATTAATGTGACAAAAGAGATCATATTCAAACCATAAGACGACTTCTTCATATAAATGGGCGTCTGCAATAATAGCTAGCTGACTCCCAAATTTATCATCATAAGATCCAGCGTGCTCCGGGTAATTTGATTTAAAAAAAGATATACGTGCCGCTCTAAACTCTTCACTGGCTAGGTTTGCCACTGTCTTACCTTCACACAGCATCTCTCGCCATACCGCATAATCTCCTTTTACTTGCATTGCAAGTAATCTATCATTAAGGCTATCGCCGTTTGTAACGTGTAAGAGTTGTGACATAGGGATGGTGTATTTACTTGGGGTTAAGATACGTTTATCCGCCTACACGTTTAGTTTTAAAACCTTTATCTTTTAAAAAAGACATAATGCGATCTCTATAATCACCTTGTATAATGATACTTTCATTTTTAAAACTACCACCTACACCTAGTAAAACTTTAATCTCTTTTGCAAGAATTTTAAAGTCTGAAGTAGCGCCGGTATACCCCTCTATAATCGTGATAGGTTTTCCTTTACGTTTCTCGTATTTACAAATGAGAGGATCATCTTGTATCCAGAGTGTATCTTCTATGTCAAGATTTTCTGTAGCATCTTTTTCCGGAGTGTGATCCGGAAAAAGATTCTTTAATTGATCACTTAAGTCCATACTTATTCTTTAATCAACCCTATTTCTACAAGACGCTGGTGTAAAAAGTCACCCGCTGTAATATCTTCAAAAGCCTTTGGGTGGTTTTCATCTACACACTCGTCAAGACAGTTAAGTTTCATATCTGATCTAGGGTGCATAAAGAAAGGAATACTGTAGCGAGCCGTTCCCCATTGCTCTTTTGGAGGGTTTACCACACGGTGTATAGTAGAACGCAATTTATTATTAGTATGACGCTCTAGCATATCACCTACATTTATTACAAGCTCATCTTCATTAGGTATAGCATCTATCCACTCGCCATCTTTACGTAGTACTTGTAATCCTCCGGCAGAGGCTCCCATAAGTAAAGTTATGAGGTTTATATCACCGTGAGCACCTGCACGTACGGCACCTTTAGGCTCTTCGGTAATAGGAGGGTAGTGTATAGGTCTTAAGATGCTGTTTCCGTTTCTTGCCCAGTGGTCAAAATAAAACTCATCAAGACCTACATAAAGTGCTAGTGCACGTAATACATAGATTCCTGTTTTTTCTAGCATACGGTATGCTTCCATACCTTTTTCATTAAACGCTGGAACCTCGTTTACAATCACATTTTCTGGATACTCCTCGATAAGATTTGCATCTTCATCTGCCTCTTGTCCAAAATGCCAAAACTCCTTTAAGTCACCTTCTTTCTTTCCTTTTGCGTGTTCTTTGCCAAAAGAAATATAACCACGCTGGCCACCGCCACCTTCTATTTCATACTTCTTTTTTGTAGCCTCTGGAAGTGCAAAAAAGTCCTTTACATTCTTATATAAATCATCTACAAGCTCATCATCTAGAAAATGGTTCTTAAGGGATACAAATCCTATTTCTTCATATGCCTTACCTATTTCTTGAACAAACTTATCCTTAGTTGCAGGATCATCGCTCAAAAAATCTGCAAGGTTTACACTTGGTATATTATTCATCTTGTAATCTTTACTGTTGTGTGACGAAGGTAAGCATTTTTAGGGGCTTAACAGCGTTTTTCACATTTTGGAGCCTCAAATTGTTAGTAACTTTTTGTACGCTTTCGCGAAAGCGTATTGCAACACATTAACAATTACTTTATGTTAATTTCATTAGTAATTGATTCTCAAAATGATACTTTCATACTAAATCGAAGTTAAACCGATTAGTAATCTATGGTTTGCCGCCAGTATCTTTCTATCTTGAGGTTATGGAAAAGATATTAGTAGCAGGTGCCCACGGTACCACAGGAAAAAAAATAGTAAACCTTTTAAATGAATCACAATACTTCACACCTATAGCAATGGTGCGTAAGGAGGAGCAAAAATCTTTCTTTGCATCTAAGGGTATAGCAACCGTAATGGGAGATCTTGAAGAAGATGTAACTCGAGTATTTAACCAGCCTTATGATAAAGTACTTTTTGCAGCCGGATCTGGTGGTAAAAAAGTAGTTGCTGTAGACCAAGAAGGAGCAAAGAAGATGATTGATGCTTCAAAACAAAATAACATCAAGAAATTTGTAATGCTAAGCTCTATGGGAGCAGATAATCCAGAAGAGGCAGAAGACTTGCAGGATTACTTAAAAGCAAAACATAATGCAGATGTGTACCTTAAAGAAAGCGGTCTTAACTATGCAATAGTGCGCCCAGGAAGCTTAACAAATGATGAGCTCACAAATAAAATTGAGCTACAAGAAAAGCTAGGAAAGCACGGAGAGATAAGTCGTAATGATGTAGCTCAAACGCTGGTACGCTCTCTTAATGATGATGTAGCAAATAGAGAAACTTTTGAAATTATAAAAGGAGATACGCTCATAGCAGACGCCTTAAATAAAGTAGCAGTAGAGGAGGCATAATCACTGCTTTTTAAAAGCTATTTACAGATTTTATGAGAAGCTAGTAACTCGTATGTATTACATATGAGTTACTAGCTTTTTTTTTTGAATAGAGGTGCTTATTAGTCAGTATATAACATCAAGATTTTACTGCAGGTAATCGTTAGGCAATAATGATTACATTTGGTTATATCAAACACAACCTAATGGCTACGCATACAAAAACCACACTCTCATTTAATTATAATCGAGGTACTCTTGATGAGAAAGTACTCTTGCAATTGTACAGAGCGATGCTCAAACCTCGTATGATTGAGGAGAAAATGCTCATCTTGCTTAGACAAGGAAAAATCTCAAAATGGTTTTCTGGTATAGGTCAAGAAGCCATTTCTGTAGGAGTTACATCTGCAATGCGCGATGAAGAGTATATCTTGCCTATGCACCGTAATCTAGGCGTGTTTACCACGAGAGAGATACCGTTGTATAGATTGTTTACACAATGGCAGGGTAAAATGAGTGGTTTTACAAAAGGAAGAGATCGTAGTTTTCATTTTGGTACTCAAGAATACAATATTGTGGGAATGATATCACATCTGGGTCCACAACTTGGTGTGGCAGATGGGATTGCTCTTGCTCATAAATTAAGAGAAGAAAAAGCCGTAACGGCCGTTTTTACAGGAGAAGGTGGTACGAGTGAAGGAGATTTTCACGAGGCGCTCAATGTAGCGTCTGTATGGCAGCTGCCAGTACTTTTTTGCATAGAGAATAACGGCTACGGACTCTCAACACCTACTAGCGAGCAGTATAATTGTGAGCATCTTGCTCACAGAGCGCAGGGCTACGGGATGGAGTCACACATTATAGATGGTAATAACATACTTGAAGTCTACACACAAATCTCAAAAATAACAGAGGATATACGTAATAACCCGCGACCAGTACTTATAGAGTTTAAAACCTTTAGAATGCGCGGTCACGAGGAAGCTAGTGGTACAAAATACGTACCTCAGGAGCTTATGGATATGTGGGCAAAGAAGGATCCGCTTAGTAATTATGAGGCCTATCTGGAGCAAGAAGGTATACTTTCGGCTACGGTAAAAGAACGCTATGCCGTTGAGATTAAGAATGAAATAAATGAACACCTAGAAAAGTCGTATCAAGAGGAGCAAATCACTCCAGATCTCAACACAGAGATGGAAGATGTGTATGCACCTTTCCGCTTTCGCGAAAGCGTACCCAGTAACACTACAGAAGAGCTAAGACTAATAGATGCTATCTCTCAAGGCTTGCGTCAGTCTATGGAGAAGTATGATGACCTTGTGATAATGGGGCAAGATGTGGCAGAGTATGGTGGTGTTTTTAAAATAACCGAAGGCTTTGTAGCGCAGTTTGGTAAAGAACGTGTGCGCAATACACCTATTTGTGAGAGCGCCATTGTTGAGACAGCAATGGGTCTTGCTATAAATGGAAAAAAAGCAATGATGGAAATGCAGTTTTCTGATTTTGCAACCTCGGGTTTTAATCCTATTGTAAACTACCTGGCTAAGTCACATTACAGATGGTCACAACCGGCAGATGTGGTGGTACGTATGCCTTGTGGTGCAGGCGTGGCTGCTGGACCTTTTCACTCTCAAACTAATGAAGCCTGGTTTACACATACACCAGGTCTTAAGGTGGTTTTTCCTGCTTTTCCGGCAGATGCAAAGGGATTACTTGCAACGGCTATAGAAGATCCAAATCCCGTGCTGTTCTTTGAGCATAAAAAGCTATACAGAAGTATAAGACAAGAAGTGCCTACAGATTATTACACAATCCCGTTAGGTAAGGCTGCACTAGTACGAGAAGGGTCACAACTTACCATCGTCACCTACGGAGCAGGGGTACACTGGGCGCTTGACTTATTAAATAAAAGGACAGAGCTATCTGTAGATCTTATAGACTTGAGAACACTACAACCACTAGATAAGGAGAGCATCATCGCATCTGTTTGTAAAACGGGAAAGGCATTATTACTTACAGAAGATTCTGGCTTTGGGTCTATTATGTCAGATATTTCGGCCCTTATAATGGAATCTTGTTTTGAGAAGCTAGACGCACCGGTAAAACGTGTGACAAGCTTAGATACTCCTATTCCTTTTGATGCAAATCTAGAGCAGCAATACTTACCTTTAGAGCGTCTAGAAAGTGAGCTTCAAGAGCTCATAGACTATTAAGAATTTACACTAGATTATTATTTAAAAAGGGCTTCATATATGAAGCCCTTTTTTATGGGGTTGAAAATGTTAATGTTTTAAGTAAAAATGAGTTAAAAGGGGGAATCTTGGCTATCGATTAACATTTAGCCGTTAAAGGCTGCTAAAGTCTAAAAAAAACGCAACAAATGGCGATACTTTTACACCATACTAA
The DNA here is from genome assembly GCF_947496725.1 of uncultured Dokdonia sp. Lineage (GTDB taxonomy): Bacteria > Bacteroidota > Bacteroidia > Flavobacteriales > Flavobacteriaceae > Dokdonia. Next base: position 21,299 of record NZ_CANMDS010000001.1, on the reverse strand, counting down.
TCAATAAAACAATCACATTATGTTACGTTACACAATCATATTTATTATTATCGCAATTATCGCTGCAATCTTTGGATTTGGTGGTATAGCCTCTGGAGCTGAGAGTATTGCAAAGATCTTATTCTTTATCTTCATTGTATTATTTGTACTATCATTAGTAAGTCGTTTATTTAAGAGATAAGACTTGGCTATAAACCATATTTGGCAATCTTTCCATTAGTGAGAGATTGCCATTTTTCATTAAAAACCTAACTATTATGAAATATTTAAAAATGTCAATGCTAGTTGTAGTACTAGCTGTGATTACAAGTTGTGGTTCCACATCTGTTATTAAAGAATCAAAAAAAACACTTAAAGGAACCTGGACACTTAACGATGTGAGTTATGACCGTGCAGGCACTTATAATATAAACCTTTTGAACGATGCTTCTGAGGAGTGTATGGAAGGTAGTACTTGGAGATTTATACCTAATAATAATTTTGGAAACTATGAACTTTCGGGCGCAAGCTGCGATACCGAAACAAGATACTTTGTATGGTCTATACCTAATAACGAAGGTGATGAGATGAATTATGACATCTTACTAAAGCCTACAGATTCAAAAATGAAATCTGAGACTAATACTGGTTTTAGAATATCGCTTTCTTACCTGTCTGATAATCAGTTGCAAATGACGCAAACTGTTAATGTAGAAGGATCTCCTTTTAAAATCACAATGAATTTTACTAAAAACGCAGAGTAATTATTACACATCAAAAAATCATAAAAATGAAAAATATATTAAGAAATATAACGGTAGTAGCCCTTGGTGCTGCAATGCTTACAGGTTTTACTAGCTGTGAAGCGACAAAAAATGCAAATAATAAACAAAAAGGTGCCGTAATAGGTGCTACTGGAGGAGCCATACTTGGAGCCATTATAGGTAACAATGCCGGTAAAGGTGGTAATGGTGAGCTAGGTGCAGTTATAGGTGGTGTAGTAGGCGGCGGTGCCGGTGTTCTCATAGGAAATAAAATGGATAAGCAGGCACAACAGATAGAGCAAGAAATACCAGGTGCAAGTGTAGAGCGTGTAGATGATGGTATAGTCGTAACATTTGATGAGAACTCTGGTGTGTATTTTGATACAGCCAAGTATAACATTAACGCAAATAGCCAGACTATGCTCAACAAGCTTTCTAATATTATGAAAGAGTACAATCAGACTAATGTTATTGTAGCTGGTCATACAGATAGTGTAGGATCTGATGCAAGCAACCTCACCTTATCTCAAAACAGAGCAAATGCAGTCACAAATTATATGATAGGTACAGGGCTCTCTGCAGGGCGTTTTACAACCGTATGGTATGGAGAGGCGCAACCAGCGGCTAGTAATGATACAGCAGAGGGGAGAGCTCAAAATAGAAGAGTGCAACTTGCCATAGTGCCTAATGAGCAAATGAAAGAAGATGCAATAAATCAAGCGAACGGAGGTAATTAAGAACCAGCCTCAACAGAATTCATAAAATCCTTAAAACTTTAGTTTTAAGGATTTTTTATTGTCTCGTGGTTTGTAACTTCACAATGTGAGACAAGATTATGACATCATTATTGTAGGAGGTGGCCTTGCGGGACTAACCGCAGCTCTCCATTTATCCCAATCTGCTCATAGCATTCTTCTTATAGAAAAAAATGAGTACCCAAAACATAAGGTCTGTGGTGAGTATGTCTCAAATGAGGTATTGCCATATCTCAAACGTTTAGGTATAGATCCCATCGCTCACGGAGCAAAGGAGATTACAAAATTTTCTTTCTCAGGTTTAAGCGGTAAGGTTCTTCGCGTAGATTTACCACTAGGAGGTTTTGGTATAAGTAGGTATGAACTAGATTATATGATGTACAATAAGCTTATTGAAAATGGCGTCACCGTTGAGAGAGCAAGCGTATTAGACATAACGTATGATGATCATATTTTTGAAGTTGCCATAGCTGGTAAAAGTTATAGAACACCACACGTAATAGGGGCCTACGGAAAGCGAAGTACGCTAGATATTACGCTTTCGCGAAAATTTATTTCCACCCGTTCTCCTTGGCTCGGTGTGAAGGCACATTATCAAGCAGATTTTCCAGAAGATGAAGTTGCCTTGCATAACTTTAAAGGCGGGTATTGTGGTCTATCTAAAGTAGAGACAGATGCTGTAAATGTTTGTTATCTGGCAGATGTTGCATCATTTAAAAAATATAAAGATTTAGATACCTATCGAGTTGAAGTATTAGAAAAGAATAAAGAGCTGAAGTCATTTTTCGCGAAAGCGAAACCCTTGTTTAATAAACCACTCACCATAAGTCAGATATCCTTTCAAAACAAGCAGACTGTGGAGAATCACATACTTATGATAGGTGATAGTGCAGGTCTTATACACCCGTTATGTGGTAATGGTATGGCGATGGCGATACATAGTGCTAAGATTGCTAGTGAGTGTTTATTAGAGTATCTGTCATATCCAAAAAGCAGAATGCTTCTAGAGCAAAATTATACCAAGCAGTGGAAGGCTGCATTTACAACCAGAATGCGCAACGGTGCTATCATACAGCGAGGCTTGCAAAGCGATACTATCACTAAAGTAGGTGTGAGAGTTTTACAGCAATCACCTAGATTACTCACTAAGATTATAACATCTACTCACGGCAAAAACCTTTTGTAATGAATATTGATAAACGTAGTACTGCTCCAGAATTAATGGATGACCCAGAGTTGCCAGAAGCAGACCTACGTCTCGCTCTCAAAGATCTAGCTGTGGTAAACAAATACTTAGGCGGTAACAAGATAACAATCAATGCCCTTCAGGATATGATTACCTCACAACCCGATAAAAAACATTGGAGAGTGATAGATGTAGGTTGTGGAGATGGAGAGGTTTTAAGACAGATTGCAAGACATTTTGAAAACCTAGATTATAAGATAGATTTTATAGGGCTTGATATAAATGAGAAGAGCATTGCCAGAGCAATAAAGAAGTCAGAAGGTATCTCACATCTCGCGTTTAGTACTCAAAATATACTTACGCTAGACGCTGCTACAGCAGGGTGCGATATTATATTATGCACCTTGACAATGCACCACTTTACAGACCAGCAAATCTTTACCTTTATTAAAACCTTTGTGCAGCTTGCAAGTACAGGAGTGATTATAAATGATTTGCAGCGCAGTAAGATTGCATATCGTTTGTTTCAGCTTTTTAGCGGTATATTTATGAAAAGTAAGATTGCTAAGTATGATGGTAAGGTGAGTATAGCTAGAGCCTTTAAAAAAGAAGAATTAGAAACCTATTCAAAACAACTCGCACTAGATAGTTATTCCATAAATTGGAAATGGGCATTTAGATACTTGTGGGTTATAAAAACAATATGAGCGTAAAAATCACAACGGTAGCAAAGCAGTTGCCACAATACTCTCGCACCACAGAGGAAATCTTACCTTTTTTAGACATATGGTTAGACGGGCAAGAAGATCGCTTTAAGAGGAAGGTAAAAAAGATTTTTGGCAATGCCGCTGTAGATAAGCGCTACAGTATTATGGCACCAGAGGAGGTATTTACTGCTACTAGTTTTCAAGAAAAAAACGATATCTACACGAGAGAGGTTGTAAAACTAGGAGAGCAAGTGCTCTCAAAAGCACTTGATAAAGCTGCGTGGGAAGGGCAATCGCTAGATTTTATAATAACAGTGAGCTGTACAGGTATTATGATACCGTCACTAGATGCCTATTTAATAAATGCTTTAAATTTAAGACAAGACATTGTACGCCTTCCAGTAACAGAGATGGGATGTGCAGCTGGTGTAAGTGGTACCGTTTATGCAAATGAGTTTCTTAAGGCAAATCCTGGCAAGAGAGCGGCGGTGATTGCTATAGAGAGTCCTACGGCTACCTTTCAGCACGATGATTACTCTATGGTAAATGTGGTGAGTGCGGCAATTTTTGGTGATGGAGCTGCCTGTGTTTTATTATCGAGTAGAGAAGAAGATAAGGGACCAGAGATAGTAGATACCGCAATGTATCACTTTTACAATGCACAAGAGATGATGGGTTTTAAGCTGGTAAATACAGGTTTACAAATGATACTAGACCAGCAAGTACCACAACAAATAGCAGATAAGTTTCCAGATATTATACATCCGTTTCTTGCACAAAATGGATTTAGTATAGAAGATGTAAACCACCTTATATTTCATCCAGGAGGCCGTAAAATTGTCGAGACGGTAGAAGACCTTTTTGGTAAACTAGGTAAAAATATAGATGATACAAAAGAGGTTCTAAAGTTGTATGGTAATATGAGTAGCGCCACTGTTTTGTATGTTTTAGAACGTTTTCTAGACCGACAGTGTGCTCCGGGGGATCTAGGGATAATGTTGAGTTTTGGTCCAGGTTTTTCGGCACAACGCGTACTTTTAAAATGGTAATAAGAGATGAGTCAAAGCTATAAAAATAAATATGCTGTTATACTGGGTGGAAGTGCTGGATTAGGCCTTGCCACAGCAAAGAAGCTTGCCCACGAGGGTATGAATATTATTATCATACACAGGTCAAGACGTAGCGTTGTCGCAGCTTTTGAAGATGCTGTGCGGGAGATGGAGGTCTCTGGCTGTGAGATTATATCTTATAACACAGATGCACTTAACCCTAAGAAAAGGCAAGAGACTGTAGATGATATTTTAGCAAAACTTGGTAAAGGTGTCATTAAATTAATCTTACATAGTATTGCGCGCGGTAATCTAAAACCGTTGTATGATGCAGAAGGCGGGAATACACTTTCTAATGAAGATTTCAAGGGCACGCTGGATGCAATGGCAGTGAGTTATTATGATTGGGTTTCCGCTTTCGCGAAAGCAGAATTATTTACCCCATCTGCAAGAGCCATTGCGTTTACGAGTGAGGGTAGTAGTCGTGCGTGGCCACAATATGCAGCAGTTGCGGCGGCAAAAGCTGCCCTAGAGAGTATCTCTCGCGGAATTGCCCTTGAGTTTGCACCGCTGGGCATAACGTCTAACTGCATACAAGCCGGCATTACAGATACCGAAAGCTTACGCCTCATACCGGGTAGTGATAAGATGAAAGAAATGGCGGTTAAGAGAAATCCATACCAACGACTTACACTTCCTAATGATGTGGCAAATGCAGTGTATCTTTTAACAAGAGACGAAGCCTCGTGGATTAACGGTATAACAATACCAGTAGATGGTGGTGAACACATAAGATAATGAGCGGAGAAGAAATCATTGCAGCACTACCATATGGCGAGCCCTTTATATTTGTAGATACTATAGATATGGTGACAAAAGAGGAGATACACGGTAGTTATACCTTTAAACCTGAGGCTTTTTTTTACAAAGGCCATTTTAAAGATTTACCTGTTACTCCTGGAGTTATCCTTACAGAGTGTATGGCACAAATAGGTCTTGTAAGCTTAGGTATTTATAAAATGCAAGATAAGGACCTATCTCAATTACAAGTAGCTTTCACAAATGCACAAACGGAGTTTTTAAAACCTGTATTACCAGGAGAACGAGTTGTAGTAAAAGCTGTACAAAAGTATTTTAGGTTTAATAAATTAAAGTGTACCGTAAAGTTATATAATGAAGGAGGTGATATTTGCGCTCAAGGTGAGCTAGCAGGAATTTTTAGTACAAAAGATGAAGAATAGAGTAGTGATTACAGGTATGGGTGTTTGTGCTCCTAACGGAATAGGGTTAGCACAATTCTCTGATGCTATATTTTCGGGTAAAAGTGGTGTTACTTTTCATCAACAGCTAGCAGATTTGAATTTTGGCTGTCAGATTGCGGGACAGCCTGATGTTACTCCTGAGCTTTTAAAAAAATACTTTACTCCCTTGCAGTTACGTGATTTACAAAGTTCAGGTATTGAGTATGGTATGATAGCAGGTGTAGACGCTTGGAAAGATGCTGGTCTCAATATTATGGATAAGGATGCCGTAGACTATGATAGTGGGATAATTTTTGGCGTTTCGCTTCTGGGTGCAGAAAAATTTAGAAGCGCTATTTACCAAACTGATGAGGGTAAAGTGCGTCGCTTAGGAAGCACTACAGTAATCCAAACAATGGCAAGCGGGATAAGTGCCTACTTAGGTGGTTACATAGGTTGTGGGAATCAAGTTACAACAAATAGTAGTGCCTGTACTACAGGTCTTGAGAGTGTCTTAATGGGATATGAACGCGTGCGCAATGGTGATGCGGTACGTATGCTAGTAGGGAGCTGTAACGACAGTGGTCCTTACATATGGGGTGGTTTTGATGCTATGCGTGTACTTACTAAAAAATATAATGAGAACCCTACGGCTGGAAGTAGGCCTATGCAAGAAGATGCAAATGGTTTTGTACCGGGCAGTGGGGCAGGAGCACTTGTGCTAGAATCTTTAGATAGTGCACTGTCACGGGGAGCTCGCATTTATGCAGAAGTATTAGGAGGAGCCGTAAATAGTGGCGGACAGCGTATGGGAGGCACAATGACAGCACCTAACAGTGAAGCTGTGCAGCACTGTATACGTACTGCTGTAAGAAATAGTCATATAGATAGTCAAGATATAGATACCATAAATGGTCACCTTACATCTACAGGAATGTGCCCTACAGAGATAAAAAATTGGAGTGAAGCGTTAGAGTTAAGAGGTAAAGATTTTCCTTATATAAATTCTCTCAAGAGTATGACTGGTCATTGCCTTGCTGCCGCTGGTAGCATTGAGACTGTGGCAACCATATTAGAACTCAAGAATAATAAGGTCTTTGGCAATATAAATACGGGTAATTTACACCCAGATATAAAGGGTATAATAGATGATAGCTGTGTGCCTAGTCATACCGTAAATAAAACAATTTGTATAGCGGCCAAGGCTAGTTTTGGCTTTGGAGATGTAAATTGCTGTATGATATTTAAAAAACTTACAGCCTAATATAAATATGATAGTAACCTGATGAGTAAAAATCTCATCACACATTTAAAGATATGAACACAAAGCATTACGACGAGTTAAAAAACATTATTAAAATCTATCTTCCAGAAGATGTCTCTGTAGATGACATTAAACCTACCAGTCATCTCACTCAAGAGCTTAATATAAATTCTGCAAATCTGGTAGACATCGTTTTAGATGTAGAAGATCATTTTGACATTACCATAGAGGATGATGAGATAGAAAAGATGGAAACTGTAAAATCTGCTATAGAAATTATAGAAGCAAAGGTTTTATAAGACTTTTTGAAGTAAAATAAGTTATAAAAAAAGCTCCCGATAGGGGGCTTTTTTATTTGTAGTACATTTCTTTGTTAAAAATTACGCATTTTTATTCCGAAGTATATTTACTCTATTTTTTATACTAACCGATAAAAACTTACTTTTTAAAATATTGATTTACAGCATTTTATATTTATCAGGGTTTATGATTAATATAATTTGTAATTTTAGTGTATAAGTAAACTTTTATCGGCGTGTACTTATAATCAATGGTTTATACGATGTTTTTGTACCTTACAGACATCAACCAAACGAACACTTATGAAATCATCACTCATTGCATTGCTTGTTTTACTTAGCATCCCGCTAGTCGCTTTTTCAAATCCTACATTAGATCCAGGTGAAAATCCTATACTACAAACTCAAGAAGGTCTTTATATAGACGCAGCCAGTGCTTTAGAACGACAGGCTATTGCATTTACCAAAAAAGGTGATACAGATAAAGCCGTAGCAGCACTAGATGCCTACATACTTGAAACTGGTGATTTTTCAATCTTAGAAAATAGTTCTTATGAGAGTTTAAAGCGCAATGAAGGTTTTATTGCTCTAAAGGATAAATACCTAGTTAAATTTAATATGGGTACTTTCTTTTATCTATATGTAGGTTTAATAGGCATATTTATAGCACTTATATTAAATGCTAGAAAGAAACAAGATAAGATTGCAAATGGGCTCATAAGCCTTTTTGTATTTATGCACTCATTTTTCTTAATACACGTAGCGCTTTATTTATCAAACTATGTGTATTACGAGCCGCACACATTATCTATGTCTGCACCGTTTTCATTTTTATATGGTCCTGTACTTTATTTTTATTTTAAGCGAATTACCAAAAATTATGAGTTTAAAAAGAAAGATGCTCTCCATTTAATCCCTACGGTTATATTTTTAATATTACTCATCCCTGTCTTTGCAATGTCTGCAGAGGGTAAATTAGAAATTATGCTAGGGGAAGGGTCTTACTCTACATTACCATATCTAGTACCAGCAACCATACTGAAATTTACATCACTAGTAGTTTATGGTTTCTTTACTATCAAATTATATTTAGATAGTAAAAAGGAAAAATCAACAGATCTTAAGCAATTGAGATTACGTCGTAATATAGTTATCGTGCATAGCGTCTATGCTGTATTTTATGCACTGTATGCTTTTATTATAGTGCAATATAGTTTTGGTAGTAGCCTATTGCATATTCAGCTCTTGGCAATGACAAGTCTTGTGTTATATGTAGGTTATGTCGCGTACTCAAATCCACTAGCACTCATAGGTAGTGTCAAAAAAGTCAAAAAGGCAGCTACCAAATATCAAAACTCTGGTCTTACTCAAAGCTTCTCTACAGAGCTTAAAGAACAACTTGTCAAGTTACTAGAAGAAGATAAACTGTACAGAGAAAGTACTCTTAAACTGGAGTATGTAGCAGAGCGTTTAGGAACTACCCGTCACAACGCATCCCAGGTTATAAACGAACACTTTGGGCTTAACTTTTTTGAGCTTATTAATAAGTATCGAGTAGAAGAAGCAATGGAGCGATTAAAAAACAACCCAGAAAACCTCAATATCATAGATATTGCCTACGAGGTGGGTTATAATAATAAAGTGACTTTTAATAAGTCTTTTAAAAGGTTTTGTGACCTTACACCTACACAGTTTTTAAAACTAGAAAGTGTGAGTTGATCATTGTATTAAATAGTTGGAATATTCATAATCGGCTCTCAAGTAGAGTCGATTTTTTTGTGCGTCTGTGCGGTAGCTTTTACGCTTTCGCGAAAGCGTAAACCCTTTTTCGTTAATCATTTCCTCATTAATAACTAGGCTATAATGATCTGAAGTTTGTACCCAGTACCCCAGCCAGTCTAATGTAGACTCATCATAATAAAGATACCAAGTGTCTGTGCCATCTTGAAAAGTCACTTTAAGCTCGTGTGCTGGTGTACCTTGAAAATCTGTAATACCTAAGTATGTTTTTACCGAGCTACCTGTGTCAAGCGTGTAAGGGAGGCCTAGCACAAAAGTCGCGGCGTATAGTTTGTTTTGTAGAGCAGTTTTACTTATAGATGTATCACGTATTCCATCTTTAAACTGTAGTATAGCAGTATCCTTTTGTATGAGTTTATAGGTGTGTAGGCTATCTTTCCAGGTGATGGATCTCATCGCTCCATTTGTAAAATCATAGGTATGTTTTTCGAGACGATTTATTTCGGTAGTACTATCTTTATCATAAAGTTTGAATGCTTTCTCAAAAGAGAGTGATTTTATACTCTCGTAATTTTCCTTTCCGCCACTGGAGCTCATTATTTTTTGTAATAATGTATTTCCAGTCATTACTTCTGGTGTAGAAGCTGTGTTGGTCCTAAATAAAAAAAATAATAATACTGCGATGCCACCAGCGATAGCAATAAGTACGAGTCTTCCTTGTAAACCTTTTAATACAGCCATAAATTGTGATATTTAAACCCACAATATACAATATAGCACACATTTATAAGTGTAAATTATTGTGATGATAAGGGTGTGATTTTTCGCGAAAGCGTAAAAAATATAGCAATCAACAAAGAGATTTTAAAATTGTTAATTACTTCTTTTTTTTGTGCTTACTTAACCCATCGCAAGTCCTTATATTAGCGACTCCACGACATTTTATGGCTCAAGAAACACAATACAACGAAGATAATATACGCTCCCTCGACTGGAAGGAGCATATCCGTATGCGTCCCGGGATGTATATAGGTAAACTAGGCGACGGCTCAAGTGCAGATGACGGTATCTATATCCTTGTAAAAGAGGTGCTTGATAACTGTATAGATGAATTTGTAATGGGTGCGGGTAAGACCATTGAGATTTCTATACAGGGCGAAAAAGTAATCGTACGCGATTACGGCCGTGGGATTCCGCTAGGAAAAGTGGTTGATGTGGTTTCAAAAATGAACACGGGTGGTAAGTATGACTCGCGTGCATTTAAGAAATCTGTAGGACTTAACGGTGTAGGTACAAAGGCGGTAAATGCACTTTCAAATTATTTTAGAGTAGAGTCTACCCGAGATGGTAAGTCTGCAAGTGCAGAGTTTGAGCGTGGAGAGCTTACAAATCAAGACTTGCTAGATGAGACTTCACGTAGGCGCGGGACCAAGGTTTCGTTTGTGCCAGATAGTGAGATATTTAAGAACTTTAAGTTTCGTTCTGAGTATGTGGAGCGCCTTATAAAGAACTATGTATACCTTAATCCGGGTCTTACCATTGTTTTTAATGGTGAGAAGTTCTTTTCTGAAAATGGATTAAAAGATTTACTATCTGAGTCTATAGCAGAGGGGGATAGACTTTATGATATTATCCATCTTAAAGGTGAAGATATTGAGGTTGCTATCACACACAGTAAAACGCAGTACTCAGAAGAGTATCACTCTTTTGTAAACGGGCAGCATACCACTCAAGGAGGTACACACCAAGCGGCATTTAGAGAGAGTATCGTGCGTACGATACGAGAGTTCTATGGTAAAAACTATGAAGCTTCAGATATTAGAAAGTCCATTGTTTCCGCTATAAGCATCAAGGTGATGGAGCCTGTTTTTGAGTCGCAGACAAAGACCAAACTAGGTTCTACAGATATGGGAGGAGATCTACCTACAGTAAGAACCTACATAAATGATTTCTTAAAAACCGCCCTTGATAACTTCTTACACAAAAATCCTCCAGTGGCAGATGCTTTGCAACGCAAGATTTTGCAAGCAGAGCGCGAGCGTAAAGACCTCTCTGGTATAAGAAAACTTGCAAAGGAGAGAGCAAAAAAAGCGAGTTTACACAACAAGAAATTAAGAGATTGCCGTATACACCTTACAGATAGTAAGAAAGCCCGAAACCTAGAGACTACACTGTTTATCACAGAGGGAGACTCTGCATCTGGATCTATAACAAAGTCAAGAGATGTAAACACACAAGCGGTTTTTAGTCTTAAGGGGAAGCCTCTTAACAGCTACGGTCTTTCTAAAAAGATTGTTTACGAAAACGAAGAGTTTAACCTATTACAAGCGGCACTCAATATAGAAGAGTCTATTGAAGATTTGCGCTACAACAACATTGTAATCGCTACCGATGCCGATGTAGATGGTATGCACATACGCCTGTTACTAATTACATTTTTTCTTCAGTTTTTTCCTGAAGTAATTAAAGAAGGACATCTGTATATACTAGAGACGCCACTTTTTAGAGTACGTAATAAGAAAGAAACGATATACTGCTACAGTGATCAAGAAAAGGCAGATGCGATGGCAAAGCTAGGCGCAAAGCCAGAGATTACACGATTTAAGGGACTTGGTGAGATATCGCCAGATGAGTTTCAGTTTTTTATAGGAGAAGATATTAGGCTAGCACCAGTAATGCTTGACAAAGCACTTATGATAGAAGATCTTCTCTCTTTCTATATGGGTAAAAACACCCCAGATAGACAGAAGTTCATTATTGAGAATCTAAAGGTAGAACTAGATAGAGTAGTAGAGGAGTAAAAGAATAACGCTTTCGCGAAAGCGTAAAAAAAAAGATTGAGGCAACCATTATAAGTTTTTAAGCGTCTATAGTTATAGTAAGAACCTTAAAATAAGTGAAGATGATTAAAAGATTTACAATTATTGCAACCCTAAGTATTTTATTAATGGGATGTGCCTCTGCAGTGATAAATACGGTGATGAAGATTAACACAGGGGAGGCAAAACGTTTTGCTAAAGCTGTAATGAGTGATGAAGCAATTGATTTCAGAAAATTTTCTGTGTCTAGTGATTTAAAGGAATATTTGAAGAGTGAGGAAGGAGTTACCTATTTCAACTCAATTAAGAAAGAGGCGGGTACTTTAAAAGCATTAAAACTTAAAAATGTCAAAGGTTCAACCTCAGACACTATGAATTATAATTTTATTGCGAGTTTTAAAGAAAATGAACTTCAAAGTGAAGTGCGAGTTCAAACCTACGGCGATAGTAGATTTATAAATGTATTTGTAACGCCGCAGCAAGAGACGGTGGAACTATTAGAAAAGTAAGTGTTATTACAACCAATTAATGAGCGAAGAAATAAACGACCATAACCAAGACGAAGAATTAAACTCAGATATGCTTCCATCTCAAACTGGAGAAGGAAGTGGGGAGACGATTACTCGTGTCTCTGGAATGTTTGAAGATTGGTTTTTAGACTATGCATCTTATGTAATACTTGAGCGTGCTGTACCTGCAATAGAGGATGGCTTTAAGCCTGTGCAGCGACGTATTATGCACGCACTTAAGGAGCTAGATGATGGCCGTTATAATAAAGTAGCAAATGTAGTAGGGCACACAATGCAATATCACCCTCACGGTGATGCGAGTATAGGTGATGCAATGGTGCAAATAGGTCAGAAAGACTTACTTATTGATACACAGGGTAACTGGGGTAATATTTTAACCGGAGACCGCGCGGCGGCATCTAGATATATCGAGGCACGCCTCTCAAAATTTGCACTAGACGTTGTTTATAACCCAAAGATTACAGACTGGCAGGCCTCTTATGATGGTCGTAAAAAAGAGCCTATAAACTTACCGGTAATGTTTCCTTTATTACTCGCTCAAGGTGCAGAGGGAATTGCCGTAGGCTTAAGTACTAAGGTAATGCCTCACAACTTTATAGAACTTATTGATGCTTCTATAAAACACCTTAAAGGAAAACGATTTACCATTTATCCAGATTTTCCTACCGCTGGTATTGCAGATTTTACAGATTATAAAGATGGTTTAAGAGGCGGGAAAATACGCTGTCGTGCTCGTATGAGCCAGCAGGATAAAAACACGCTAGTAATTACTGAGCTGCCTTTTGGACAGACTACTACATCGCTCATAGATTCTATTCTTAAAGCAAATGATAAGGGTAAAATCAAGATAAAAAAGATAGAAGATAATACCTCTGCAAATGTTGAGATTCTTGTGCACTTGCCTAGTGGTATTTCTCCAGATAAAACCATAGATGCATTGTATGCATTTACAAATTGTGAGACATCTATATCACCACTAGGTTGTGTTATTGAAGATAACAAGCCACTTTTTGTGGGAGTGTCAGAAATGTTACGCAGATCTACGGATCGTACAAAAGCACTTCTTAAGTCTGAGTTGGAAATCCAGCTTGGAGAATTTGAAAACCAATGGCATTATGCTTCACTAGAACGTATTTTTATTGAGAATAGAATTTATCGTGATATTGAAGAACAAGAGACTTGGGATGGCGTAATTAAAGCTATAGATGAAGGTTTAAAACCTCACATAGGTCACTTAAAGCGCGCTGTGACTGTAGAGGATATCACACGTCTTACCGAGATACGTATTAAACGTATTTCTAAGTTTGATATAGATAAAGCACAGCAGAAGATAGATGCTCTTGAGGATCAAATAGCCCAAGTAAAGTATCATCTAGATAATCTCACACAGTATGCGATAGACTACTTTACGCGTCTCAAAAAAGATTACGGAAAAGGAAAAGAACGTAAAACTGAGATCCGTGTTTTTGACGATATTCAAGCAGCTAAGGTTGTCTTAAGAAATACAAAACTTTATGTAAACAGAGCAGAGGGCTTTGTGGGTACCTCTCTTAAAAGGGACGAGTATGTTACAGATTGTTCAGACATAGATGATATTATTGTATTTACAAAGTCTGGATCTATGATGGTGGTTAAGGTGGAGTCTAAAACCTTTATAGGTAAAGACATCATACACGTTGCTATATTTAAGAAAAAAGATAAGCGCACTACCTATAATATGATTTATAGAGCAGGTAGTGGATTACCTACATATGTTAAACGTTTTAATGTTACCTCTGTCACACGTAATAATGATTACCAGCTTGCTGGTGATAAAAAGGGAGCTCAAGTACTCTATTTTAGCGCAAACCCTAACGGAGAGGCAGAACTTGTGACGGTCTATTTACGAGCTGTAGCATCAGTTAAAAAACTTAGGCTAGAGATAGACTTTGCAGATGTGCTTATAAAAGGCAGATCGTCTAAGGGTAACATCGTTTCAAAAAATGCTGTAAAATCTGTAGAGCTCAAAGAGAAAGGCCTTTCTACCCTTAAGCCTCGTAAAATATGGTTTGACGAGACTGTGCAAAGACTTAATCTTGATGAGCGTGGTGATCTTCTGGGAGAATTTAGACCAGATGATAGATTACTTATCATTAACCAGCACGGTAATGTACGTACTATTATACCTGAGGTAACACATCACTTTGATGATGATATGATTGTTCTTGAAAAGTGGGAGCCTAAAAAGCCTATTACAGCCATTTATTGGGACGGGGAAAAGGAACGTTACTACGGTAAGCGCTTTTTAATAGATAGTCCAGATAAGGAAGAAACCTTTATATCAGACCACAGTAATAGCCAGCTAGAGCTTGTATCTACAGACTGGAGGCCTGTTGCAGAGATGGTTTTTTATAAGCAACGTGGTAAAGACCAGCGTGAGAATGAAACAGTCTCTATGGAAGACTTTATCGCTATAAAGGGTATTTCGGCAATGGGTAATACGTTCTTTACCGAAAAACTTAAAGGTCTCGACTGGATTGAACCACTGCCGTATGAAGTGCCAAAAGAAGTAGAAAAGGAGCAAATAGAGGTAGTAGACGAGCAAGAGGTTTCAAACAGCCCTAGTACAGAACTACCATCTGGCAAAGACAATAACTCAAAGCCTTCAGATGATGTAGATGATGGCGAAGGGCAAACCACATTGTTTTAAATCACATTTACAATAACCATTAGACATATATTAGATATGTCTAATGGTTATTGTAAATATGTTAGTTTCCAGTATATTTACTAAGCTAGACATACTTGGTGCGGTGATATTATGATGGAGTTAATAAAACATATCAACTTAAAAACTATTTTTATAGTGTTGTGTGTTTTTAATTCCGCTTTCGCGAAAGCGTATACCACCTACGACCCCTGCGCATTACTTACATCACCAGTGCAGGGAGCAATAGATGTTTCCATCACCGAAACTATATTTTTTGAAAGTATACCTGGAGCAGTGAGCTACTTTGTAGATTTAGGCACTACACCAGGGGGGATAGATATTCTTGATAATTTCAATACGGGAAGTAACGCTCAGTTTACGGCTCCTCAGGGTTTTCCAGAAAGCACATTGATTTATATCACCATAAGAGGGTTCTTTCCAAGTGGAAGTACTGTAAGCTGTGATTCTCAATTTTTTACTACAGAAGATAATATACTCCCACCCGAATGTACAGAAGTTGCTTTTCCGTCTAATGGAGCGATAGATGTACCGGTAAACACAAGTATATCGTGGGCGTATGCTTCACGTGCCACAGGTTATTTAATAAGTATAGGTACATCGCCTGGAGGAGTAGATGTAATTAATGCTCAAGATGTAGGTAATATACTCACATTTACTCCAGCTTTTAATTTTGATTCAGACACTACCTATTATGTAACGGTAACACCTTATAATGAAAATGGACAGAATTCCACCTGTGCAGAAACCAGTTTTACAACAGAGGTAGTAGCCTCAGAAGTGCCAGAGTGTACACAACTTTTTAGTCCTATGGATGGAGCGATAGAAGTTGCACTCACGCCATTGCTTGAATGGTTTCCTGTAGATAATGTTGAGGGGTATTTGATAAAAATAGGATCAACACCAGGAGGTGATGATGTACTTGCAAATACTAATATAGGTCAAGCAACATCAACTCCTGTAATAGACTTTGAAGAAGGTGTCACGTACTACGTGACCATAACACCCTTTAATGCTGCTGGACAAGCTCAAAACTGTACACAAACTAGTTTTACTACAACACTAGGCTGCGGTCCATACACAGATGGCATTACTGGAGAGATGGTAGATTTAAACCCCGTAATCACACTAGAAGATAGTTATGAAATTTGTGATGAAGAGACTCCATTAGAATTGAGTTATTCAGAAGGTTATGATACAATATCTTGGCACAAAATAGTAGAGGGGCAACAGCAACTCATATCTACAAACCCTAATGTGGCTATAGCAGAGACTGGTACGTATCTACTCGAGGTTAATGAAGAGGCAATGATAGAAGCAGGATTTGTGACTTGTACTGCTACACATTTGTTTAATGTCACGGTTTCTCAATCTCCTGTCATAAGTAATTTGATTATAAATAATGAAGGTAGTTTTGTTTCCGTTATTGTAGAGTTAGAAGAAGAAGGAGATTTTGAATACTCCAGTACGGGTGTAAACGGACCTTATCAATCTAGCTCCTTTTTACAGAATATAAATCCGCTTGATATTCAAGTATTCGTAAGAGACCGCATAGGTTGTGGTTCAGATAGTAGAACTATAAAACCTGACCCAGGCTTCCCAAAATATTTCACGCCTAATGGTGACGGTATAAATGACACCTGGCAGGTGAGGGGAGTAGAGGTAAATGGAGAGACAGTTACTAGTATAGAGATTTATGACCGTTACGGTAAGCGATTAAAGACCATTTTGCCATATGGTTCAGGTTGGGATGGAACATATCAAGGCAGAGAATTACTAGACAGTGGGTTTTGGTATAAAGCAAATACAGCGTCTAACGTAATCTTTACGGGCTATTTTGCATTAAGACGACAATAGAATAGGTACGCTTTCGCGAAAAAATAAATTTATTTTATCATCAGTTAAATTAATTTATTATTGATTTTGAGAGCATTACCATTAGAAATTAATTTTTAAGGTAAAGTTTATAAATTAATCCTCATTTTATTCTTGTTTTCTTGTATTTCTTGATGTACATTTGCATCCGCTTATAACAAGCAAGTTCATTTATTAGTGAAAGGAGAGGTGCCTGAGTGGCCGAAAGGAGCGGTTTGCTAAATCGTCGTAGGTGGAAACACTTACCCAGGGTTCGAATCCCTGTCTCTCCGCAATTGTCAAAAAAATCTATATGTTTTATAGATTTTTTTTGATGTATGAGATTATGCACTTAGTGCAGGTCTCGGGGTATAGCGTAGCCCGGTTATCGCGCCTCGTTTGGGACGAGGAGGTCGCAAGTTCGAATCTTGCTACCCCGACTTTTTGTTGATTAGGGCTCTTAGCTCAGCTGGATAGAGCACCTCCCTTCTAAGGAGGCGGTCGAAGGTTCGAATCCTTCAGGGCTCACAACATTCATTAAACCACATCTATTATAGATGTGGTTTTTTTGTTTATCATAATTAGTTTTACTGCTCTGCAAATTATATGATAATCCATTACTACTATACATTAACCTTCAGTCTCGTTAAAAATTAAATATTGATAAAGCGGTATGAATAAGTTATAACAAATCTTAGGACAAATGTTAACAAGCTTGTTATATTACAAAGCGTTCGTACTCAGTGTTTGAGTACGTTTTTTCATATCTTTCGCTAGGTTTTACTCAGTTTAATTAAAACCAAACGAAATAGTAAGAAATCTCCCTTTAATCCATACCCATTATGAGATCATCTTTAGTACTTATATCCGTCTTATTTTTATTCTTTACAGTACATATTAATGCACAAGCAATAACGGTAGATGGCAGTGCCACCACGGTTGCAGATGTTGAGACATTAATTACAGATATCCTTATAGGTAGTTCTAGTGATTGTGCAGAAATAAGTAATGTTTCAAAATCTACAGGTATTGACGAAGGTGCAGGTATAAATGGTATAGGCTCTTTTGAATCTAATGGAGCAGATTTTCCCTATGAAGCGGGTATAGTCTTAGTCTCTGGTAATGTAAATAATGTTCCGGGTCCAGAAGTAGATGGTATACCCAGTGGAGGGGGCTGGGGAGGTGACACAGACCTTGAGGCAAATACAACAGCAACAAATACTAATGACGCTAGTTTTATACAATTTGATTTTACTCCATTCGTAGATGAGTTAAATTTTAATTTTATAATGGCCTCAGAAGAATATAATCAAGGATTTGAATGTACCTTCTCTGACGCATTCGCCTTTATCCTCACTGATCTCACTACCGGTGTTGTTCAAAATTTGGCAGTTCTTCCCGGAACTAATATTCCAATCGAGGTTACAAATATTCGTCCAGAAGTTCCTGGTAACTGTGCAGCAGTAAATGAGGAATTTTTTGACCGCTATAATTTTGCTCCATTTAATCCAGAAGCAAATTCTGCTATAAACTTCCAGGGGCAAACAGTTTCCCTTACAGCTATGGGAACGGTAGTTGTGGGTAATCCCTATACCATAAAATTGGTTGTTGCAGATCAAAGTGATTCCGTAAGAGATATTGCTGTTTTTCTAGAGGCGGGGAGTTTCAATCTTGGAGTTGATATTGGTGGTGATAGAATAGGATCAGAATTTAACGCTGCTTGTGAGGGTGAAACTTTAACATTAGATGCTACGTTTGATGGGGCTATAAGCTATACTTGGGAAGTAGATAATGGGACTGGATTTGTTCCTTTGCTTGATGGTATGGGAGTACCGGTAACAACTCCTACTATAGATGTGACTGTTGCTGCTACTTATCGTGTCCTTGTGGATGCAGGTACAGGATGTCTTGGAGAAGACACTGCTACTATCGAGTTTGCAAATCCTATGTATAACGACCCTATGGATTTAACAGTGTGCGATGATATTTCTGGTGATGGTGTAGAAGTTTTTGATTTAACTGATCAGACATCAGATATTTTAGATACGCAAGATCCTTCGGTTGTTAGTGTTACTTTTTATGAAAACCCATCAGACGCCGAAATGAATATTAATCAGATACCGAACCCTGATGCTTATTCAAATACGATGTCTTCTCAAGAAATATGGGTCCGTGTCGAAACAGATTTAAGTCCAGATTGTTTTGAAGTTGGTTCATTTATGATTTCCGTAAATAGTCAGACTATAGCAAATGATCCAGGTGTGTTTACAGTATGCGATGATGCATCTGATGGTAGTGATACAAATGGGATAACTGTTTTCGATCTCTCGTCTTTAAATAATTCTATTCTTGGCACGCAAGACCCTACTTTATTTAGTGTTTCTTATCATTCCAGTGCTATAGATGCTACTAACAACGATATGTCGCTAGCACTTGCCTACACGAGTGCAGATGATATGATATGGGTCCGTGTTGAAAATAATGGAGATGTAAATTGCTTTGCAATTAGAGAGATTACGCTAGATGTGGCAGAGCTTCCAGTTCTTTTAAATAATCCTGTACTATTATCACAGTGTGATACAGATCAAGACGGTTTTGCTTTTATTAATTTAACTGAAGCTCAAACCTTATTAAGTGCAGATGCTAACAATGAAACGTTTCTTTATTTTGATTCAGGAGGATCTCCTATTATAGACCCAACGTCTTATGTAAATCAAACCGCAAACAACGAATCCATAAGCGTTACTATTTCTACTATAAATGGATGTACACGTCAGGCTCAAATCGATCTTGAAGTAGATACTTCAGAGATTCCTGATACTTTTCAATTAGAATATTTTGAGTGTGATACAGATAGTGATGGTCAGTCAGTATTTGATTTTTCTGATGCTACAGCACAAGTGCTAGCTTTATTCCCTGCGGGGCAAATGCTCACTGTAAGCTACTACGAAACCCAGCAAGAAGCAGAAACAGAGACCAATCCTATCACGGCAACTATTGATGCCTATACAAATAACCTCACCTATACAGATACAAATGGACAGCAAGGCATATGGGTACGTGTAGATGGCGATACCGCAAACGACTGTCGTGGTCTAGGGATACACGTATTACTCAATGTGGAAGCTAACCCCACCTTTTTACCCAACATCTCTTCACTTGAAGAATGTTCACCTATCGCAAACGCAGCCCAATTTGACCTTACAGAGCAAGATGCTCAGATTACTGGCGGTGATTCTAATATTCTAGTTACTTATTATGAGAATGTAGGGAATTACACGGCAATGAATGATATTGCTAACCCTACTGCTTTTTCAAACAGCAGCAACCCTCAGACTATTTATTACAGTCTGGAGAATGCCACTACGGGCTGTACTACGTTTGATTTTGTCAACCTGGCAATGAACTTTGAGCTCATCGTAAACCAAAACCCTGTACTCACCACACCTACCGAGCTTCAAGTTTGTGATGATGATGGTGTGATAGATGGACTTACCACAGTAGACCTCTCTTCAAAAGACATAGAGATTACGGGCGGATTTGATGCAAACCTTACCATCACCTACCACCTAGACCAGGCTGGGGCCGATGCTGGTGATGCAAGTATTCCAGACAAAACAATGTTTACAATGACCACCAATCCTCAGATTGTAGTGGCTCGTGTGACCGATAATACCACAGCTTGTTATGCAACGGTCAACCTTAGTGTGCGCAGCTTCCCAGTGCCAGTACCCGTAACCCCTGCAGATTATGAGGAGTGTGATGACGATAACGACGGAGTTTTTGACTTCTTCGTGCTTTCCTCTAGAGACGCCGAAATCACCGCTGGCGACCCGACCCTTACTGTAGCCTACTATCTTACACAAGCAGATGCAGATAATGCACCGGTGGGTCAGGAGCTTGACAATATGATGTATATCAACAATGAGCCTTTTGAGCAAATTGTGTATGCCCGTGTCTTTAACGATGCCGGTTGCTATAGCACCACACCGCTTACCCTGCGTGTGCTCAACACCCCAATGCCTAACCAAAATGCAACTCCATACGCACTGTGTGATGATGATACAGATGGGCTTCAAATATTTGATTTAAGTACGCAAGAAGCTAATATTCTAGGCGGCTTAGACCCTACAACGCATACGGTGGAGTGGTTTTCTTCTCTCGCTTCCGCGGAAGCTGGTACTCCTACCATTGCAACCCCTAATGCTTATACGAGCAATACCGCTACCGTATATGCCCTAGTAACCGACACTGCACAGATGACCACAACAATGACCTTCTGTAGCAATATTGCTCCTTTAGAACTTATTGTAAACCCATTACCAACCCCTATCCAACCTGCCGAATACGAGCTCTGTGATGATATAGAAAGCGGTAGTGATATCGATGAGTTTGCAAGCTTTGA